>NZ_CP070975.1 GCF_017377875.1 Alcaligenes sp. SORT26 | reverse complement strand
CATTATCGGCGCCGCTTCCGGTATGGCCTGGGCATTGACGCAATCCGGCTTCTCGCGCGAATTGGCCCAGTTCATGCAAACCCTGCCCGGTGGCCGAACCGGCTTCCTGGTGGTGTCGGTCATCGCATTCATCATCCTGGGCAGTCTGCTCGAAGGCATCCCCGCCATCGTGCTCTTTGGCCCCCTGCTCTTCCCCATAGCCCGAGTCATGGAAGTGCATGACGTGCACTACGCCATGATCGTGATCCTTTCCATGGGCCTGGGCCTGTTCGCACCACCATTCGGTGTCGGTTACTACACCGCCTGCGCCATCGCCCGCGTCAACCCGGATGAAGGCATACGACCAATCTGGGGCTACATGCTGGCCCTGCTGATTGGCCTGGTCTTTGTAGTCGCCTTCCCCTGGATTTCGATTGGTTTTCTGTAAGAGATATGGCTATGACACAGCAACACGACTCCGCCGTTTTCACGCAAAGCCTGCAAGGCAAAACAGTATTGGTTTTTGGGGCGGGCGCGCCTTTAGAGGACTGGAATAACGGGAAAGCGGCGGCGGTGGCGTATGCCAGGGCTGGGGCGCAGGTGGTTTGTGTGGATAAGGATTTAGCGGCGGCTAAACGCAGCGCGGATCATATTCTTGGGGAAGGTGGGGAAGCGCTGGCTTTGGAAGCGGATGTTTGTAATACCGAGACAGTGGAAAAGACAGTAGCTTTAGCACTAGAACATTTCGGGAAAATCGACGTCCTGCATAACAACGTGGGAATTGCACCCGCTGGTGGCCCACTAGATATAGACGATGCCCTATTCCAAAAGACCATGGATATTAACGTCGGATCTATTCTGAGAACTACCCGCGCTGTATTACCTCATTTTCTGAAACAAGGCTCGGGAGTGATTACTAATATATCTTCCCTGGCTTCAATCCGTTGGAGTGGCTACTCTTACTTCGCCTATTACGCGTCTAAGGCGGCACTAAATCAGGCTACTGTTGCTACGGCATTGGAGTTTGCTGATAAGGGAATAAGGGCGAATGCCATTTTGCCGGGGGTGATTGATACACCACTGGTTTATCAGCAAATTGCGGCTCAGTATGATTCGATTGAACATATCAAGGAGCAGCGGGCTAATGCAGTGCCAATGAAGAGGACGGGGACACCGTGGGATATTGCGAATGCAGCGGTGTTTTTGGCTTCGGATGCGGCGGGGTTTATTACGGGGGTTTGTCTGCCGGTGGATGGGGGGCATTCTTGTGCTATGCCGGGGATGAGGTAAAGATTAATCCCAAGTGGTAGACATACTTCACGACAATCTGCAATCGGCCACGAGCAGTCATTCGATCATTGGTCTTTGACGACTCATAGCAGGTTCCAATCTCGAAATTTTTAGGTTTGCTTTAAATATTTACTTACCACTGCTCATTCTCATTATTTTTGTTGAATTAATTCTCACAAGAAAGATAAGGCTCTTTTTTTGATCATTTAATATAACTAGGCCCTCTTTCACCAAATCGATAACCGGTAGATTTTATGATATTCAAAGGAACTAACAACTGGAATTGTGAAGACGAATGCATCTTCGCTCAAGGAGGAAATAGCTTGATTTATCGAGTTTCATCTGACTTTTCTAGTGGAAACTACGCTCTTAAATTATATAAAAGCGACGATTTGAAAGGCGAAAGATATCAACGATTTCTAAGTGAGATCGAAATTGTTAAAAGCATCTCAAGTATTGATGGCTGCGTTAAATATGAAGATCATGGTTTACATGATGGAAAACCTTTCTATGTCATGCCATTCTATGAAAATGGGACCTATCGAAGTAAATTTTTAACCCCGGAGAGCCATAGGTATAGTGCGCTTTATAAAATAGACTCATTTTTAAAAGTTTTACAGATTATCAAAGAACTACATGAAGATGGCCTTGCCATTAGAGATATCAAACCTCAAAATATTTTGCTTAATGATAATAATGATCCGGTAATTGCTGATTTTGGATTGTCTCTTTGGCTTAATACATGTGATGAAGAGCGGCATACACCTGAAGGTGGGAGCGTAGGCTCTCAAGGATATCGCCCACCCGAATGGGCAAGCTCCTATCCAGATCCAAATCATCGGCCTGGAGATATTTGGAGTTTAGGTAGAACTCTCTGGGCAATATTCGCAGGGAAAAACCCTCCAAATAATTATGAAACATTAGGTGGAAATGGCACTCACCTAAAACCCTATACCTCTAAAGAATATGCAAATTTAGTGCAAAGTATTGTTACTTCTTGCACAAGCCAAACTCCGAGCAAACGCCCTGATATCTTCGAACTCATCTCTAATGTTAGCAACATCCGAGATGAAATTGATTTCATCGAAGCCAGGAAAAATATCGAGAAAAAAGGAATAAAAGAATCAATTCGTTTATTTGCAACTCAATTAAATAGCAGTGAAGTTTATATCGACTCAAAAAGGGAAGAGTCAGAAACAAATATAAGATTAAGAGAGATATCAGAATGCATGGCTCTACTTAAAGAAAAGCTTTCAGATTTCATTCCAGATTTTGAAAGCTTAATTAGCAAAGACATAGGGTCATTCAAAGTTTTTAATAGCGATAGAGAGATGATGTTCTCTCTTGAGAACAGTGGTTTAAAAATAAAATATTCTAAAAATCGTCCTTGGAATAAATCTGTATGTATGATATTTAACCCTTCCGATAGCTTAGCGCAGCATAAGGATATGTCCTATGTATACCTTAAGTTTCACATGGGGTTTACAGAAGATAAAGAATTTTACTGGTTTATCGCAAGTAGAGATCAAAATATTAGGGATGAATATATCCCCGAGCAATTTGAAACAAAATCCTTGGCAAATATTGTTAATAACAAAATAAATCAACTTGAGGAATTTGTTGTTCAGCATTTTCTAAAACGCGTTGAACGTAATTTCCAAACATAAGAGGTTTTCTACTCGAACAAATAACTCGCCACGCTTTTAACCTCCGAACGGTGTAGCGTTAGATGTGGAAGAACCTCAAATTCAAAGTAAATACACTGAATAAAAATATAGACAGCACCTTGCGCATCTCATTAGAAGAACAAAATCACGGGCGGAACACGATATTTCAACTAATACGTCAATAAATTCCGTGAAGAGGCTATTTTAGCTTTCCTCAAAGAAACGGCTGCTGCAAAAAGAAAGATATGGTTGCAGGTGGTTGATTGGGATGCTGGTCGCAGCATTTTCAATTTTTGGCTGATTTATCTCCTAAACAGGCACTCTAGCCGATCCGCCTGCGGCGGGCCGTTAGCCATTTCGTTAATAGTTTGGCTGACTGCTTTGGATCGAAAGCAGTCACTACTCCTTCTAGCAACTCCTGATCCAACCTAAAGAAAGGAAGAGCTTTACCTCACCCCAAACGCCTCCTCAAAAATCCCCATAATGGTCTTCTTATCCGTCTGAATCGGATTAGTCGCACCACAGACATCCTTGAGCGCGTTATCTGCCAGAACCGGGAAATCCTCCCGCTTCACGCCCAGCTCTTCCAACGACTTCGGTATCCCCACAATATCGGCCAGTTTTTTAATCGCCGCGATGACATCCAGGCCTTTCAGATCTGCATTGTTATCCGATAGCAGTTTGCCGATTTCATTCAAGCGCTCCCCTGCCACCTGCATATTGAAAGCCTGCACATGCGGCAACAGCAGAGCATTACAGACACCATGCGGCAGGTCGTAGAAGCCACCTAACTGGTGCGCCATGGCGTGGACATAGCCCAGAGAAGCGTTATTGAATGCCATCCCTGCCAGGAACTGTGCATAGGCCATTTGCTCACGGGCTTTTTTGTTGTGTGGCTCGCGCACGGCAGTTGGTAGGTATTTCGCGATCAGTTCTACCACTTTCACCGCACAGGCGTCAGTGATGGGGGTGGCGATTGTGGAAACGTAGGCTTCGACCGCATGAGTCAATGCATCCATGCCGGTGGCCGCAGTTAGCGATGCGGGCATGCCTTCCATCAGGTCGGAGTCGTTCACTGACAGGAAGGGTGTGATGTGGCGGTCGATGATTGCCATTTTTACGTGGCGGGTTTCATCGGTGATGATGGTGAAGCGTGTCATTTCCGACGCTGTGCCTGCTGTGGTGTTGATAGCCAGCAGTGGCAGTTGCGGCTTGGCGGATTTATCTACACCTTCGTAGTCGGCAATCTTGCCGCCGTTGCTGGCGACCAGGGCTACACCTTTAGCACAGTCGTGGGAGGAGCCGCCGCCCAGGGAGACGATCAGGTCTGCGCCGTGTGCTTTCAAGGCGTCCAGGCCTGCATTCACGTTACCCACGGTGGGATTAGGCTGCACCTTGTCAAAAATCGCGGTATTGATGCCTTGCGCGGTCAGCTTATCGGCTACCAACTTCGCCATGCCCAGCCTGGCCAGATCGGCATCGGTGATGATCAAGGCTTTTTTGAAGCCCATTTTCCCGACAATCGGCATGGCCTGATCCAGCGCGCCGGGGCCCAGGATATTGTGCGAGGGGATAAAGAATTCCGAGACTGTCATTGTGCGTATTCCTTATGGATGATCGAAGAGATTCCTTGCGGCCCTCTGGGATAAACACATAGCAAGCGCGCAAGAAGGGCATCCCCCCATATTGCATGGGGGGAGGTCTGACAACACTACGAATAGATCAAGAGATCAGAAGAAGCCCAGGGCGTTCGGGCTGTAGCTGACCAGCAGACACTTGGTTTGCTGGTAGTTATTGAGGGCCATCTTATGGGTTTCGCGGCCAATGCCGGATTGCTTGTAGCCACCGAAAGCGGCGTGAGCGGGATACAGGTGATAGCAGTTGGTCCAGACTCGACCTGCTTCAACACCACGGCCTACACGGTAGGCACGCGAGCCGTCGCGGCTCCAGACGCCAGCACCCAAGCCAAACTCGGTATCGTTGGCGATGGCGATGGCTTCTTCTTCGTCCTTGAAGGTGGTCACCGCAGCCACCGGTCCGAAGATTTCTTCCTGGAAGGTACGCATGCTGTTTTTACCCAGCAACATGGTGGGGCTGATGTAGTAGCCATTATCCAGGCCCTGGCCCAGACGATTGCGTTCGCCACCGGTCAGCGCTTGTGCGCCCTCTTCCCGACCGATATTGATGTAGCCCAGGATGCGTTCCATCTGTTTCTCGGAAACCTGCGCGCCCACCATCGTCCCGGCGTTGAGCGGATTGCCGGTCTGAATACGTTTGACTCGCTCTACGGCGCGTTCAATAAAGCGTTCGTAGATGGACTCCTGAATCAGGATGCGCGATGGGCATGTGCAAACTTCACCCTGGTTCAGGGCGAACATGCTCAAACCTTCTAGGGCTTTGTCCAGGAAAGCATCATCGGCCTGCATCACGTCTTCAAAGAAGATGTTGGGGCTCTTGCCACCCAGCTCTACCGTTGCTGGGATCAGGCGGTCAGCCGCTGCGTGCAGGATTTCTCGGCCAACAGGAGTGGAGCCGGTGAAGGCGATTTTGGCGATACGCTTGGAGTTAGCCAAGGCATGGCCTGCCTCTTTACCGTAGCCGGTGACCACGTTCAGTACGCCAGCAGGCAGCAAGTCACCGATGATTTCCATCAGCAGCAGGATGGAAGCGGGGGTTTGCTCAGCCGGTTTCAGGACGATGGGGCAACCAGCCGCCAGGGCGGGAGCCAGTTTCCAGGCGGCCATCAGCAGCGGGAAGTTCCAGGGGATGATCTGGCCGACGACGCCGATAGGCTCGTGGAAGTGGTAAGCGACCGTGGTGCTGTCCACATCCGAAATGCTGCCTTCTTGTGCGCGCAGGCAACCGGCAAAGTAGCGGAAATGGTCGACCGCCAGGGGCAAGTCGGCCGCACGGGTTTCACGGATAGGTTTACCGTTGTCGATGGTTTCGGCCACCGCCAGGCGTTCCAGATTTTGTTCGATACGGTCGGCGATGCGCAGCAAAACAGCAGAGCGCTCGGCAGGCGGAGTATTCGCCCACTGGTGGCGCACCTTGTGCGCGGCATCCAGAGCCAGGTCAATATCCGCTGCACCCGAGCGGGCTACCTGGCAAAACACCTGGCCGGTTACAGGCGAAACATTATCAAAATACTCGCCTTCGACCGGCGGCACCCAACGTCCACCAATGTAGTTGTCGTAACGGGATTTGAAGGGAAATTCCAGATCCAGGCCCATGGATTTGAGATCGGACAGATTCATGATGTCTCCTTATTGATTTAGTTCAGTGTCACAAGGCGTGCACCGCAGAGAAAGGTTAGGGGTGCCTTTATCCTGTTTTAACTAAAGCAAATAACGTGCCAAACTAAGTAGCGATTGTCCCGACTCGCTCCTGGGCTTGCCCGCCTCCATAATGGAACGACCTCCAGTCGCAGGCTGCGACAGCTACTGTCGCAAAACGCGAGCACTGTCGCAGAATGCGACACCCCTCCCGGAGCACACTCATGACTTCTCTACCTTCGTTTTGCCCGCAAACCAACGAAACCATGTGGCGTCAGTCCTGGGAGCGCTGTCAGACGATGGAATCGGAGTTAAGTGCCGCACCCCGCGACATGAGCCAGGGGGCACTGCGACAGTTACTGGAACAGCAGCACCACTTGATGCACCACTCCTCTGCGGCGGTGCAGGATCTGGCGGCGCTGGTACACCCGCA
This sequence comes from Alcaligenes sp. SORT26, assembly GCF_017377875.1. Classification (GTDB taxonomy): domain Bacteria; phylum Pseudomonadota; class Gammaproteobacteria; order Burkholderiales; family Burkholderiaceae_B; genus Alcaligenes; species Alcaligenes parafaecalis. The sequence goes on along the minus strand of NZ_CP070975.1, from coordinate 4,077,083 downwards.
TCGCAGTCTGGTTTTACTGTGCGACGCACAAGGTACGGTGCTGCAACAGGCGGGCGACCCGCATTTTTTACAGCGGGCGGAGCAGGTAGCCTTACGAGCTGGCGTCAGTTGGGCGGAGAATCATCGCGGTACGAATGCAATTGGTACTGCACTGGTTTGCGCGCAGCCCATCAAGATTCACGGTAGCCAACACTATCTGCCGGACAATCGGATTTTGAGCTGCCACGCCGCCCCCATCTACGACCCTTATGGTCAGATTATTGGTGTGCTGGATATTTCCGGGCCGTCGGAACTGGAGCATCACTACGCGCTGGACTTGGCACAGCTATACGCTCGTCAGATCAGCCGTCAGATGCTGGAATCGCTGTGCACACCTACGCGTCGTCTGCTGCATCTTCATACCGACCCCGGCCTGCTCAATAGCGCTTTTAGCGGTCGTCTTGTTCTGGAAGACGACATGATTGTGGCTGCCGATGAGCTGGCAGCCCATTTATTGCGACACGATTGGCAGGAACTACCAGGCCAGGATCTGAATGCTGTACTGGAGCAGGCCAAGAATACGAATAGACCGACAACGCTGCACCTGAGTACGGCGACCAAATCTCAGGCGCCTGCCCGCAGCGTTCAGACTCAAACGCGAACTCAAACCGAGACTGCGGAGACCCCGCAACTCTCGCCTCAACAGGAAAATGCGCTGGAATCCGCCTTGCGAGCTATGCAAATGGGCCTGTCCATCTTGCTAAGCGGTCCCAGCGGCTCCGGCAAGGAACGTATGGCGCGGGAGCTGCATCGCCGTAACAAGGCCCAGTCCGGCCCTTTTGTGGCCATTAACTGCGCTGCCCTGCCCGAAACATTGATTGAAGCCGAGTTGTTTGGTTATGAAGCCGGTGCCTTTACCGGGGCTCGTCGTCAGGGCTATGCCGGTAAATTACGTCAGGCTCATGGCGGTGTGCTGTTTCTGGATGAGATTGGCGATATGCCAGTGGGCCTGCAAAGCCGCCTGTTACGGGTTCTGCAAGAGCGCGAGGTTCAAGCGCTGGGCTCGGAGCGTACGCACAGACTGGATTTCCAGCTAATCAGCGCCAGCCATCAACCCTTGGAAACTCTGGTGCGCGACGGACGTTTCCGCGCCGACCTGTATTTCCGGCTGCAAGATTACATCTGCAAGGTGCCCAGCCTGCGAGAGCGTAGCGATTTGGGCGACTATATTTCCCAAGAGCTGACGGTACTGGCTCAGGGTCAGGCAGCTCCTCAATTACACCCGGAGGCTCTGCTCACGCTACAGGAGTACGACTGGCCGGGTAACTACCGCCAGCTACGATCGGTACTACTGCAAATTATTGTGCAGGACTATCCTGGGCGACTCTGGCTATCGCAAGACCTGCCTGCCTTGCCATGTTTGAGTGCCGAGCATCCTGCTCCACTACCGACCCCGGCTCTGGAAGCCAGCAATATCATCGTGAAGCAAGCAAGCCTTCCTGCCGCCCCCAAGCCGCAAACCCTGAAAGAACAGGAGTACGCAGCCGTGCAGCAGGCTTTGGAACAGCATCAGGGGAATATTTCACAGGCCGCGCGTGCCTTGGGGCTGCATCGCAGCACTTTGCATCGGCGGCTTAAAGAAATGACGCAGGCAATTACTGCAGACGATCATCGTCCAGAAAGTCAGGAATCGGCATGGCAATAATGCCGTCGTCGGCCAGCTCCTGATACTCCTGCACCGTGGCCTGCCCACGTATGGCACGCGGTTCGATATCGCCTTCGTGCATGCGACGTGCTTCCTGAGCAAACTGGGTGCCCACATTGTCCGACTTGCGAATGACCGAACGCAGTTCTTGCAAAAGCTGGCCTTGAATCGCCCGCATTTGCTCTTCGGTCGGCATGGTTGAAGGCAGGGGCGCTGGCACGGGGGTGCTACTGACCGGCGCACTGATACTTTCTTGCGCCCCCACATTGATACGTGGTGCCGACAGCTTGCGTTTGACCTGGTGGCTATCGCAGACGGGGCAACACAAGAGCCCACGGCTTATCTGCTCATCGTAACTTTCGCGTGAGCTAAACCAACCCTCGAACACATGGGCGTGTTCGCATTCCAGATCAAAAACCTTCAGACTCATAATGTGTGTATCAATGGGCGGACAGACCGCCGTATTGTGGCATAGAAGTGCCGGGCTAATTAACGCTACCCCGGCTTGTGGTGGGGCTTAACGAGGAACAGCGGCCAGCAGACGCTGGGTCAACTCCTCCTGGGGATGGAACAGAACCTGCTGCGCACTACCCTGCTCCACAATGCGTCCCTTGGCCATGATAGCAATACGATCGGCCAGATATTCCACCACCCCAAAATTATGAGTAATGAACAAATAAGCCAGACCCAGTTCCATCTGCAGTTCGCGCATCAAATCCAGAATCTGCGCTTGTACGGAAACGTCCAACGCTGAAGTAGGTTCATCACAAATCAGGACGGCGGGCTCTACTGCCAAGGCTCGTGCGATTGCAATGCGCTGACGCTGACCGCCGGAGAACTCGTGTGCATAGCGATCCAGGGAGTTCTTGGGTAGACCAACCTGATCCACTAAAGTTTCAATTCGCTTGCGGCGCGTCTTGGTGTCCAGCTCGGGGCGCAGTGCGCTCAGGCCTTCCAGCAGAATGTCCCCCACCATCATGCGCGGGTCCAGCGATCCGTAAGGGTCCTGGAAAATAATCTGCAGTCGCGAACGCAATTGCCGCAGCGCTTTGCCTTTGACTTGCAAGACATTCTGACCCTGCATTTGCACCTGTCCGCTGATCTGCGCCTGATGATCCAGCAAACGCATCAAGGTGCGCGCGACAGTGCTTTTACCGCAGCCAGACTCACCAACCAAAGCCAGGGTTTCGCCCTTGTGCAGTTGCAGGCTCAAATCCTGGACCACAGGGATCACAGGCAAACGTCGCCACCAGGAGCCAGCCTGCTTATAGGCAACGGACAAACTCTGGATATCCAGAACCAATTCTTTGCCGCTATTGCGCGGGGCAATGGCCTCAATCGGTGCGATGGCGCGGGACAAGGGACGTCCACGCTTTTCAAAGGTGGGGATGGCGTCCAGCAACTCGCGGGCGTAGGGATGAGTAGGTCGCAGGAAAAACTGACTTGCCAAGCCCGCTTCCACAATTTGCCCGTGCCGCATCAAAGCCACATAGTCGGCGTACTGTCGCACCAGCAGCAGGTCGTGGGTAATCAGCAAAATAGCCAGGCCCATTTCTTTCTGTATATCGGCCAGCAACTGCAAAATCTGTGCCTGAACCGTTACGTCCAAAGCGGTGGTTGGCTCATCCGCGACCAGCAGATCAGGCTCGGCAGCCAGGGCAATCGCAATCATGATGCGTTGCTTTTGCCCGCCCGAAAACTGAAAGGGAAAGTCGTCGTAACGCTGAGCGGCACCGGGAATACCAACACGCTCCAGCCATTTGATCGCCGTTGCCCGCTCCTGCCCGGCGGGGACAACTTCGTGACGCCGGATCACCTCGCTAATCTGCCGCCCGATGGACATGACCGGGTTCAGACTGGTGGACGGTTCCTGAAAAATCACACTGATGCGCTTGCCGCGTACATCCTGCATTTGCTGCTCGGGTAATGGCGGTAAATCCAGCCCTCCCAAAGCAATGCTGCCGGACTGCATCCAGGCCGCTTCAGGCAGCAGGCGCAAGATTGCCATTGCCGTCATGCTTTTACCGCAGCCGGATTCGCCAACCAAGGCAAAGGTTTCACCTCGCTGAACAGCCAGAGACAAGTTACGCACCACACTCTGGATACCGGCATCGGACTGTACGCGCAGTTCCAGGTTTTCGATATGCAAAACAGCAGGCGTGGCTGAAGGCTTCACGGCGGAGACACTGTCAAGCTGGCTCATACCTTGGCTCCTTCTGTACGACGCACTCGCAAAGTCTTGAAACGACGGGTGCGAGGGTCAAAGGCCGTTTGCACCGCATCAGCAAAGATGTTTGCAGACAGAACCAGCCCCAGCATCATGACAAAGGCCCCGGCCAGCCCCCACCAGATGATGGGGTCGCGAGACAGTTCGCTGCGGGCCGCATCAATCATGCGTCCGAAGGATGGCATGCTGGGGTCCACGCCTATGCCCAGATAGGACAACACAGCCTCGTACAGCACCAGACCGGAGAACTCCAGAATCAGGGTGATCAGCACAATGTGCATCACATTGGGCAGGAGGTGACGGAACATGATGCGCAAATGGCCGACACCAAAGGCCTGAGCGGCCTGCACATAGTCCAGCTCGCGCAGTTTCAGGACCTCGGCACGCAAAAGGCGGCACAGACCAGCCCAGCCAGTCAGCCCCAGAATCAGGCACAGCATGAACAGACGCAGGTCGGCACGGGCGGCCACGGTATCAAAGCTATCGGGGTGCGTGTCGATGTAGACCTGCATCATCAGCACGCAAGCGGCGATCAGCAAAACACCGGGTATGGACGTCAAGGTGGTGTAGATATACTGAATGACATCATCCACCCAGCCCCGGAAGTAGCCCGCGGCCAAACCCAGAATAATCGCGGGCGGCAACATGGCAAAGGTGGTCAAGGTGCCGATAACCAGAGCCGTGCGCACGCTTTTCAGGGCCTGCCAGATAATGTCATTGCCGGTGCGGTCTGTACCCAGCACGTAATAATTCGCGCTCAGGCTCAGGACCAGACACAGCACGATCATCAAGGCGCAAGCGCTGAACCAGACCAGTCTCCAGCTCACCAGACCTTGCCCCTGCCACCAGTAACGCCAGGCGGCGCCCCAGCCTGGCTCCATCGCCTGTTTACGCCCCCAAAGTGTCAGCAAAAGCGCCAGCACAAGACTGGCTGCCAGCCCCCATGCCAGACCCTTGATACTTAAGTGCAGAATGTCCTGTTGATGCTCTGCCGCTGTATCCATGCCTACCCCGGCATTCACCAAACGCGGGAAGTCCCGCACGGGCTTGCCATCTATCAGCATGCTTTCCTTGGTCAACTGAAAGCGCGCCAAAGGGGCTGAATAGGTTTTTTCAACCTCGGTCAGGCCAGCCATTTTCAGCACATCATCCAGTGCCGAGCGGGCGACTGGCGCATAGCTGAGCGCACTGGCTTCCTGCCCCGGCGCTGCGGGCAAAATCGGCCGATAGTGAATGGAATCGAGCAGGCCAATCAACAGGAAAAAGATCAGGAATACGGCGGCACACATGGCTGACGGTGTACGCGCCACGCTGGCCCAGGCCGAGCGCAAGGCAGGACGTTTGACGACGCGCCAGGTATAGAGCGCCATCGCCAGAAACAGTGCCAGCACAAAGGTATCGGTCCAGAGAAAGACGAACTGTGGCATGGCGGGCTCAACTGAAACGAATGCGAGGGTCAACCAGGGTGTAGGAGATATCCGCCAGAATCAAACCGGCGATATAAAGCATCGATCCTAAAAACACCATGGCACGCACAATGGAAAAGTCCTGGGCATTGATGGCATCAATGGTGAAGCTGCCCAGACCCGGAATACCAAAAAAAGACTCGGAAATCAGACTACCCATAAACAGCAAGGGCAAGGCTGACACCGTGCCTGTCAGGATGGGCAAAAGCGCATTGGGCAAGACATGGCGGAACAGCACGGTCGATTCCGCCAAACCCTTGGAACGTGCGGTACGCACATAGTCGCGGCTGGCCTCTTCCAGAAACAGGCTGCGGTAAAAGCGCGACTCGGCCCCGACTCGGGACAGAATCCCGACCAGTACGGGCAAGACCAGGAAGCGCCAGTTATCCATGCCTTCCACCCAACCTGAAAACGGCACCCAGCGCAGCACCCTCGCAAACATCCACTGCCCGGCAATGATGTAGAACAGACCCGAAATGGACATCAGCACCACGCAGAGCACAACGGCAGAAAAATCCAGCCGTGTTCCCCGGAAGAACACCATCAGCAAGGCAAAGCTGATACACACCCATAAGCCTAAAAAGAAAGTAGGCAGGGCCAGCGCCAGACTAGGCCCCATGCGTTGCTTGATTTGATAGGCAATGTCTTGTCCTTGATCGGACAAGCCAAAGTCCAGGCGCAGCAAGGGGACGGAGCGTTCATAGAAAATCGTATCGGTCAGCGTTTTGGAACCTTCAGCCTGAGCGTTATAAAACAGCGGCTTGTTATAACCACGCTCGGCCTTCCAGTTCTCAATCGCGGTTTGGCTGACGCGCTGTCCACCAATAGACAAACGCGCCATATCGTCGGGCGTATTGACCGCAAAGAACAGCACAAAGGTCAGCAGATTGACCCCGATCAGAATCAGCACGCCGTACAGAATGCGCCGCAGCATATAGGAAAACATCAGTCTTTCTCCTTGCGCAGGGCCACTTGTCGACGGCGTGCCTGCGCTTGCGAGCGCAACATCCAGAACAGGATCAGCACCAGCAGCACCACCGGAATAGCAGGCCACCACACGGGGCGATTCCAGCGATCAATCTGCTCCACGCGCTGTTCGGGATCGATGCGGTAATACTGAATGCCATCCCGCACCATCATGGACGGCTTGGCGTTACGCACCCAGCTTTGGTAGGCCCCGCCCGCATTGGGCACGTAGCCAAACATCCAGGGGGCATCATGCTGCACCAGATGAATCATCTGCTGGACTACGGCTTCTTTGTCGGGACCATCATTCAGAAAGCGCATTTGCTCGTACAAACGATCAAACTCGGCGCTTTGATAATTGGCCGCATTCTCTCCGCCAAAGTCTTTTTTGGCTTGTGGGCCGTACAGCAAGGTGAAGAAGTTTTCTGCATCCGGGTAGTCCGCCACCCAACCCCAAAGGAATATCTGTGCTGCGCCACGTTTCATCTTGTCCTGAAAGCGGTTGTAGTCGGTCGCACGCACTTCCAATTGCAAACCCACCTGGGCCAATTGACGGCGCATCCAGTCCACGGTGGCATCCGAACCCATGCCCATCATGGAGTCGTAATACAGAATCAAGGGTTTGCCGCTGCGGCTGTCTCGCCCATCGGGATAACCGGCCTGGCGCAACAAGTCGCGGGCCTCGTCCAGGCTGCGGCGTTTCACCACGCCATTGTCTTTGGTATAGACGTAAGGATTAGCCCCTTGAGGCAATGGCTGATAACCGGGCACGCCGGGCGGCAAAGGGCTATGCGCAGCCTGCCCCTGATCATTCATAAAAATGGAAACGTACTGCTCCCAATCGAACACAATGCTGATCGCCAGACGCAGCTTGCGATTTTGCTCGGCCTGCTCTGGCGTATCGCCTTTGCCGACAACAGGGTCATGCCAGTTAAAGCCCATATAAAACAATTGCGCTTCAGGAGAGGTGCGCAATTGCAAACCTCGCTCCTGGTACAGATTGGCTTTATCTACCGAGTCCTGTGCAGCGACGGTCATGGCGACCCCATACTCACCCCGCTCCACTTGTGGAATGTCGTAATAGCCTTGCAGGAACTTGCCCATTAAAGGCACGCCCTCTTTCTCCAAAGAGAACACCACTTTGTCCAGGAAAGGCATGGGTTTGCCGCAATCGGCCAGTAAACCTGCCTCCTGGTCGCCAGGGGCACCTACGCAGGGATAGGGCTCACCCCGATAGTTAGGATTACGACTCAAGACATGGCGGCGGTTGGTCAAGGATTCGGTCAGCATGAATGGGCCGGTGCCCACCGGCCAGCTATCCAGCGTCAGATTGTGCTGCGCCATACGCGGCTGGCTGTAAAACCGCTCGGCTTCCCAGGCCATGGGGGCCGTAAAAGTCATGGCCAGCCAATACTTGAATTGCGGATATTTGCCGTTTACCTCGATGCGCAGCGTGTGCTTATCCAGGGCTCTCACGCCCGGCAAGGAATAAGGACGCAAATCCAGCCATTGCGGACGAGGTTCCTGCTTGTCGATCTGCGCCAGCTCTTCGCTGAACTCCTTGAAACCCCGTATATGCTCGGCCATGACGCCCAGAACGGGCGAAGCCAAACGCGGGCTGGCCAGACGTTTGAAGGCGTAAACGTAGTCATGGGCCGTCAATTCCCGCGAACCGGTATAGGCAAAGTCCGTAATACTGAAAGCATCATTCAAGTCGGGAGCCCGCATGGGGTAATAGCGATACTCCCCTTGTTCGTCCTGCGCAAAGGCCGGATGCGGTTGAAAGGCAATGCCTTGCTTGATGGGAATGTCATAACGACTGACCGCCACCTGCTCACCAGGCGCATCTGCAGGCAGTCGATTGCCGTGTTCGTCCAGATACACCGGATCGTCAACCAGCTCGGCAGCCGCTTTGGGAATCAGGCGATACGGCCGATCCAGGTAGTGGTAACCGTATAAAGGCTCGTAAATCGAATAGGTAAACGGCGTCTCGTCCCCTGAATAGGACAAAGCCGGGTCCAGGTGATTGGGCGAACGGGTCGTAAACGCGCTGTACAGCGTATTTTCCGCTGCACTTTCTTCGTGATAAGGGCTGTTAACAGGGTTGGAGCATGCGGCCAGTGCGGTACATATCAGAGCCAGCCCGATCCGCCGCAAGGGGCTTAGCATTGCCCTTGCTGCCAGCAGTCATAGCGCCATTTCCATGGCGGCACAGGATTGGGTTCGGACCAGATGCCAACGCGGTCCTCTTTGGCTTCGCGCTCCAACCCGTCAATGCGCGGGTCACGCAGGAAGCGGCCACGCTTTTCCCGGTTCGCCATTGCCATACCGGCACGCACCAGTTTCTGATTAGCGGTTTCGCCATCGTCCAAAGGCACATCGCACACGGCACGGCCATGGCGATCACGCTCGTAGCAAGACAAGGTCAGTTGTTTGCCCGATACCAGATCAGACAGAAAGCGCCGGGAGGCCACCGCAAAGGGTTGACCGGGGCGACGGCTGTCTTTGCTGGTTTCAGGCGCATCAATACTGGCCAGACGCACACGCTGCTGCTTGTTGTCGCGTCCCAGAATCGTCAGCGTATCGCCATCAGCAACCCGCACCACACGCCCTGTCAGCTCAAAGTCCTGCGCCTGAACAGGCAAGGCCCAGGCAGTTATCACCGCCGTCAGACCTGCACAAACGGCTGCGTGCCGAGTCAAAGAAGAAAAGCCGGACAAGGAAAACACAGTCATGATGCGGACAACACTCCAGGCAGGTAGCGGAAAACAAGGCTAACAAATTATAGATACTGCGCACCGCCTGTCCAGAGCAATGTCCCTAGTAGCCAGGCTCTGCTCAGGTGGTTTGCAGGCGGGGCCAGGCACGGTGCAGATACCAGTCACTCTGCTCTACGCCTTCCAGCCCGAATACCGCCGACGGGCCCTGTTGCACACGCTGGGCCATAAACAGATCGGCCACAGCATCGGGGGCCAGTTGGCGCATCAGACAGGCCTGGTACAAGACGGCCAGTTTTTGTGTCCAGACCCGGCCTCCAGCCTGGGATACGGTATCCAGCAAGGTTTGAGCCGCCCGGCCCAGCTCGGCATCGTCTCCACAGCGGGCACGCAAATCAGTCTGCAGGGCCTCGAACACACCCTCCTGGCCTAGCGCACGCTGCACATCCAGACACATAATATTGCCTGAACCTTCCCAGATGGAGTTGACGGGGGCTTCCCGCAAAAGACGCGGCATGGGCCCCTCCTCGATATAGCCATTGCCACCCCAGGTTTCCATGGCCTCGGCACATAGGGCTATGGCGCGACGGCAGACCCAGAATTTGGCAGCGGGGGACAGAATACGCAGCACGGCCTGTGCGACGGGATCATCAACACGCTCCTGCAAATCCACCAGAAACAAAGCCAGATGCGTGGCAGCTTCGCTTTCCAGGCTCATATCCAGCAGGACAGCCTGCATCAAGGGCTGGTCGATCAAGGCTTTGCCAAAGCAAACCCGATGCTGGCAGTAATGAAGCGACTGCACCAGTGCCTGCCGCATCAAGGCCGCACTGCCCAGCACGCAATCAATACGGGTTCGGGCGGCCATTCCGGCCAGCAAGGCGATGCCGCGCCCGGGCTGCCCCACGCGCCAGGCCAGGGCACCGTCAAAATCAATCTCGGCACTGGCATTGGAGCGATTACCCAGCTTGTCTTTCAGCCTGCGTATATAGCGGCGATTCAAGCCATATTCGGTATAGCGAGGCATCAAGAAGCAGGAAAACTGTTCGTGCTCGCGAGCCAGTACCAGATGCCCGTCAGCCTGCGGCACGGAGAAAAACCATTTATGCCCATAAAGACGAAATGCAGCGCCATCAGGGTGGGCTTCGGTGGTACATCCGCGCAGATCAGAGCCACCCTGCATTTCCGTCATGCCCATGCCCAATAGCACGCTCTGTTTTTGGCTCATCACCTGACTGGACGCGTCGTACTGAGTCTGGTCCAGTTGAGCCGCCCACTCCTGAAAGGGGTCCGCCTGCAATAAAGGAGCGGCGGCGCGCGTCATGGTCAGGGGGCAGAGGGTGCCCGCCTCGATCTGACCGTGCATATAAAAACCGATTGCCCGCTCCAGATGCTGACCGGGCTGCGCCTGATGGGGCCAGATATGCAGGCCCTGCTCCATACCCAGACTCATCAAGTGGTGCCAGGAGGGATGAAAATCCACCTGATCAATATGCTGACCTTGCGCCGACCAGCCACGCCATTGCGGTGGCTGTCGATTCGCCAAGGCCCCTTGTTCGCGCCAGTATGCCGAACCCAGCTTGCGACCATAATCGGCCAGACCCGCCTGGGCCTTGGTCGACGCCAGCTTTCTGTACCAGATCTGTAAAACCGGGTCTTCGACAAACAGATCGTCATCAATCAAATCCGGCACCTGATTCTGTAACTGCTGTTTCAGATCCATCACGCCTCCTTGATAGTGGCCCCGGCTCGGCCTATTGCTGTCCTACGTCAGAGCCATTTGGCCTTCTTGAATTTCCAGTATAAAAAGCCGCAAACGCTCCCCATCAGGCCCAGGGCCAGGGGGTAGCCCATCGTCCACTCCAACTCGGGCATGAACTTGAAGTTCATGCCGTAAATCCCCGCCACCGCTGTCGGCACAGCCAAAATAGCGGCCCAGGCAGCCAGCTTGCGGGTGGTGTCGGTTTGCTGCATCTGCCCTATCATCAAGCCACCTTCAAACGCGAAAGCCAAAGCTTGCCGCAGACTGTTAATGAATTCGGACGTGCGGGTAATACGGTCCGCCACTTCCCCAAAATACGCCCGGCTTTCTGCATCCACATAAGCCAGCTCAATGCGTGACAAGCGACGACTTAGCTCCGCCAAAGGCGTCACGGCGTTATACACACGCAGCAAATCGCGCCGCAAACGATAAATACGCCGTACGTCGTTCTCCTTGAAACCAAGAATCAGAAATTGCTGCTCAATGGCTTCCACCGCTTTTTCAAATTGCTCCAAACAAGTCTGGTACTGGTCAACAATCAAATCCAGCAGCTCCGAAGCCACGAAATCACTACCTCGAACCAGTAGAGCCGGTGTGCTCTCCAGGCGGGAGCGCAACTGTAAGTAGCTGCTGTTGGAGCCACGCCGTACGGTCAGCAACAAACCCTGGGCGATCAGAATCTGGGTCGTACCAAAAACCGGACGCAGATCCTTCAAACCGAAGGTCACTGCCACCACAATCAGGCAATTGCTGAACTCTAGCCATTTGGGGCGACGATGAGGAACGATCAACTCATCGACCGCATTGCTTGGCAGCCCCAACTGCTCGCCAAGGTGGCGCAAGGTTACCTCGCTGGGGTCTTTCAAACCAATCCAGATAAAGCCGTCCTTCAAGGGGTCGTGTGCAGGCAGGTGGTGAATATCCAAAGCCTGTGCAGGCTGGCCAGACTGATAGCGATAGGCAGCCACCACGACGTCTTGCGCATCAGGGGCGACCGGGGCTATTTCTTGCATGCTGTCTCCTTGCAGACAAAGCCAATTTTTTTATTCGATAATAGCACTGGCCTCCCTCCGCGCTGCGACTGCAGCGACTTGCAAGGAAAGACATGAAATCACGATCCATCCTGTGCCTGGGCACACTGATTATGGCCTTGGGCGTAGGCCTGGGCGCTTTTGGTGCCCACGCCCTGCGCGCCATGGTTGACGCATCGGCCTTGGCGACCTGGCACACTGCCGTGCTGTATCAATTGCTGCATGGCCTGGGTCTGCTGCTGATCGCCGCTTTGAGCTCGCAACTGAATACAGCCTGGCAGTCCCGCAGCGCGATTCTGATGCTGGCTGGCGTACTGATTTTCAGCGGCAGCCTGTACATTCTGGTGCTTAGCGGCGTGAAATGGCTAGGCGCGATCACCCCCATTGGCGGGGTAGCCATGATTCTGGCCTGGCTCTTTCTGGCGATTGCCGCCTTGCGTGGCAAGGACAACTGACCCCCGAGCTATTGCCATTCGTATAATGGGGCGCATAGTCTGCCTACCAGGAGCGCCCCGTGTCTGATTCCGCTTTTTCCTTACGCGAATTTACCCGCCAACTGCCCAAGGCCGAACTGCACCTTCATATAGAAGGCACGCTGGAACCGGACTTGATCTTCAAGCTGGCCCAGCGCAATCACATTACGCTGCGCTATCCCGACCAGGCCAGCCTGCACGCCGCCTACCAATTTACCGACCTGCAATCCTTTCTGGATCTGTACTACGCCGGAGCCGGTGTGCTGATTACCGAGCAGGATTTCTTTGACATGACCTGGGCCTACTTTCTGCGCGCCCAGGCCGATGGCATTGTCCATACTGAAATCATGTTTGACCCGCAAACCCACACGGCACGCGGGATTGCCATGGAAACCGTGTTTGCCGGGATCGCCCGTGCCGCCCGCCAGGCCAAGTCCGAGCTGGGGATCAGCAGTTATCTGATCTTGAGCTTCCTGCGCCACCTGAGCGAAGCCGACGCTTTTGCCACCCTGGAAGCCGCCCTGCCCTTACGCAATCAGTATTCCGACCTGTGGATTGCGATTGGCCTGGATTCCTCGGAAAAGGGCAATCCTCCCGCCAAGTTTGAAAAAGTCTATGCCCGCTGCCGCGAGCTGGACTTCCGACTGGTCGCCCACGCCGGTGAGGAAGGCCCGGCCAGCTACGTGAGGGACGCCCTTCAGCTTTTGAAAGTAGAGCGTATCGACCACGGCGTACGCAGCCAGGACGACCCGGCCCTGATGCAATATTTGATCGACCACGCCATTTCCCTGACGGTCTGTCCTCTGTCCAATATCAAGCTCAAGGTCTTTGACAGCCTGCACCAGCATAATCTGAAGCACTTGCTGGATCGCGGCCTGAACGTGTGTGTGAACTCGGACGACCCGGCTTATTTTGGTGGTTATCTGCTGGACAACTATATGCAAACCGCCCAGGCCCTGAATTTGCAGGAAGCCGATTTGCGTACTCTGGCAGCCAATAGCCTGCGCTCCTCCTTTTTGCCCAAGGAGCAACAACAGGCCTGGTTGAACAAGTTGGAGCGGATTCCCGGAAATGACTGAGTCTGCGCTCTACCTGCCACGGACGTTCTTTGCCCGCGATCCGCGTTACGTCGCCCTGGAGTTGCTGGGCAAAACCCTGGTTGTGAATGACGAACGCGGCCAGCGCTGCGCCACCATTGTCGAAACAGAAGCCTATCTGGGGCCGGAAGATCAGGCCGCCCACAGCCGCCGCGGCATTACCGAGCGCACCCGACTGATGTTTGGCCCGGCAGGCTATGCCTATGTCTATCTGATTTATGGCCTGCACCACTGCATGAATATGGTCAGCGGTGTGGAAGGCGACGGCACGGCGGTGCTCTTGCGTGCAGCCCAGTGGGTTTCGCCAGAAGGCGGCCCTTCTTTGTCAGGCCCGGGCCGTCTGTGCAAGGGGCTGGGAATCGACAAAAGCTATAACGGGGCCGATGCTTGCGTCCCCACCTTGCATTGGCTGGACGCACCCGCCCTGCCACTGGATCAAATCCAGATTGGTCCACGCATCGGTGTGGACTATGCAGGAGCCTGGGCCAAGGCCCCCTTGCGCTATTGCATTGCCCAACATCCGGCGGTCTCGGCCAAAACCGGCAAAGCAGCCGCAAAAAGTGCCTTGAACAAGCCTTAAACGCCCCGCCTAGAACAGGTATTATTAATCCTTCAAGCTGAATGCTTCCTAGCTGCTTTTAAGGATTTCTCATGCGACTCTCCGTACTACTCAGCGTCCTTCCCGCCGTTTTGCTGGCCGCTTGCACCGCCACAGGCAATAGCGCCCAAACTGGCTCGACATCTTCGTTCAGCAATTCCTCTGGCGGCGTGTGCAATGCGGACGCCCTGAACCCAGTCGGGCAGACCGCCAGCCAAAGCCAGGTCGAGCGTCTGGTGAAACAAGCCGGTGCCGCCCAAGCCCGCATACTGGCTCCAGATCGCATGTACACCACCGACTACGATCCCACCCGCCTGAGCATTCGGATCGATGAACAAAACCGGATTACCTCGATTTACTGCGGCTGATAGACATGACCCAAGAACAAGCTCAGCACCTGCTCGACACGCTTTTCGCCCCCTGGGTACAAGCCCTGAAGCTGCGCGTAGAGCGTATTGCCGAGGACGGTGTGGTTTTGCGACTACCCTTTTCTGAGCAGCTTACCCATGTAGCGGGTGTGGTTTGCGGCCAGGTCTATATGGCAGCGGCCGATACCGCCATGGTGCTGGCTGTCAGCCAAAGTCTGGGCGAGTTCCGCCCCATGACCACCGTATCGCTGAATACCAGCTTTGTGCGCCCGGTCAGCCAGGGCGATGTGCTGGTCCATGCCCAGGTTCTGAAACGTGGCAAAAGCATGGTGTTCGGTGATATCAAGCTATTGGACGAACAAGACCGTCTGGCGGCCCACGCCACCACGACCTACGCCCTGCTTCCCGCTTGATTCTGCCTGCCGTGGCCTTGCCCACGGCAAGACAGACTCTGACACAAAACAAATCGCCCAACGGTTTGTCATAGCGGGCTTGGCCCGACTATGATCGTTTTAGCAAGCGCGCCCAGGCCAGGTCCTGAGGCCGCTGCCCCGTTCGATTCCTTGTTGATCGCTTTTCTGGAGAAGTTCAAATGGCAAAAGTCCTGGTTCTCTATTACTCCGCCTACGGCCACGTCGAAAAAATGGCTCAAGCGGTTGCCGAAGGCGCGCAAAGCGCTGGCGCGACGGTGGACATCAAGCGTGTCCCTGAACTGGTCCCGGAAGCGGTGGCCCAGAAAGCGAACTTCAAGCTGGATCAAGCCGCCCCCGTCGCCACTATTGCCGACCTGGAAAACTACGACGCCATTATTGTGGGCACCGGCACCCGGTTTGGGCGCATCAGCTCGCAAATGGCCAGCTTCCTGGATCAGGCCGGTGGCCTGTGGGCGCGCGGCGCACTCAATGGCAAAGTGGGTGGGGCCTTTACCTCTACCGCTACCCAACACGGCGGGCAGGAGCTGACGCTGCTGTCCATTATTCATAACTTGATGCACTTTGGCCTGATCGTGGTGGGCCTGCCCTACAGCTTTGCAGGCCAGACCCTGCTCACTGAAGTCACTGGCGGCAGCCCTTACGGTGCGTCCACCATTGCCGGGGGCGACGGTTCGCGTCAACCCAGCCAGAACGAGCTGGACGGTGCCCGCTTCCAGGGCCGTCATATCGCTGAAATTGCAATCAAGCTGAAAGGCTAAAACGGAGTACACAGATGGGCATGATGATAGATGGACAATGGCATAGCAAAGAGCCTGTCAGTAGCACAACGTCCGATACGTTTCAACGTGCCCAGTCTGCCTTCCGGGACTGGATTACCGCCGATGGCGGCCCCGGTCCCGATGGTCAGGCAGCCCAGCCCGCCCAGGCCAATCGCTATCACCTGTATGTCTCGCTAGCCTGCCCCTGGGCGCATCGCACCTTGATCATGCGCGAGTTGAAAGGGCTGCAAAAACTGATTTCGGTATCTGTGGTCAATCCCATCATGGGCGAGCAAGGCTGGACCTTTGAACCGGCAGAGGGCGTGGTGCCTGACCCGGTGATGGACGCCCAGTTTCTGTATCAACTCTACGCCAAGGCTGACCCGCAATTTACAGGCCGGATTACAGTTCCTGTGCTATGGGACAAGCTGCGCGGCACGATTATCAATAATGAGTCTGCCGAGATCATCCGTATTTTCAATACGGCGTTTGACAGCCTGGGAGCGCGAGAACTGGATATGGCTCCAGCCGACTTGCTGGCGCAAATTGACCAGATCAACGCCCATGTCTATGACACCGTCAATAACGGTGTGTATAAAGCCGGTTTTGCCCGCTCACAAGCGGCTTATGACACGGCAGTTCACGCTCTGTTCGACAGCCTGGATGGTTTGGAAGCACGGCTGGCCCAACAGCGTTACCTGACCGGTACACGTCTGACAGAAGCCGACTGGCGTCTGTTCACCACCCTGATTCGTTTTGATCCGGTCTATGTCGGCCATTTCAAATGCAATCTGCGCCGTCTGATGGACTACCCGAATCTGTGGAACTACATGCTGGAGCTGTACCAGATGCCCGGTGTGGCCAGCACAGTAAGCCTGGATCATATCAAGACTCACTACTACAGCAGCCACCGTCATCTGAACCCGAGCGGGATTGTGCCTGCTGGCCCTGTACTGGATTTGAATGGGCCCCACGGACGCGGTCATTTGCCGGTCCAGCCAGGGCCCTTGCATACCGGTCTTCAATAACCGGGGCGGTCGAAAATATCAGGATTCAACAGGATAGAGCGATCTACCTGATTGATATCGGTACGGCCGCAAAAGGCCATCGACACGTCCAGTTCATTAGCCATCAACTTCAGCAGGCGAGCCACGCCCGCCTGCCCTGCTGTACCCAAGGCGTACAAGAAAGCACGACCAATCATGGCGCCCTGCGCCCCCAAGGCACGGGCACGTAATACATCCTGACCGCTACGAACACCGCCATCTACCAGCACTTCAATTTTGTCGCCCACAGCTTTGCTGATTGCCGGCAAGCAAGAGATTGAAGAAGGTGCGCCATCCAACTGACGGCCACCGTGGTTGGACACAATCAGGGCATCCGCCCCGCTATCGACGGCGTAACGGGCATCGTCTGCATCCATAATGCCTTTCACAATCAGCTTGCCGCCCCAGGCATTCTTGATCCACTCAATGTCTTTCCAGTTCAAGGTCGGGTCGAACTGCTCGGCCGTCCAGGTCGACAAGGAGCGCAGATCCGACACACCCTTGGCGTGACCGACGATATTGCCAAAGCTGCGACGGTGCGTGCCTAACATCTTGCGGCACCAGTAGGGCTTGGTCGCCAGATTCAGCAGATTAGGAATGGTCAGACGTGGAGGCGTAGTCAGCCCGTTTTTAATATCCTTGTGACGCTGACCCAGCACTTGCAAATCCAGAGTCAGCACCAGAGCCGAGCAGTTAGCGGCTTTGGCCCGTGCAATCAGGTTTTCGATAAAGCTGCGATCCCGCATCACATAGAGCTGAAACCAGAACGGGGCGCGAGTGGCCTGGGCCACGTCTTCCAGCGAGCACACGCTCATGGTGGACAAGGTGAAAGGAATACCAAAATCCCGAGCCGCCGTCGCCGCCAGCATTTCACCGTCGGCGTGCTGCATGCCGGTCAAACCGGTAGGAGCAATGGCCATAGGCATGGCAACATCCTGGCCCAGCAGCTTGGTCCTTAAGCTGCGGTGATCAATATCGACGGCTACGCGCTGTTTGAATTTCAGCTTGTGAAAATCCTGCTCGTTCGCATGGTAAGTGCCCTGCGTCCAGGAGCCGGAGTCGGCATAGTCATAAAACATCTTGGGCACGCGGCGTTTAGCCGCCAGGCGGAAATCTTCAGTGCAGGTAATTTTCGACAGATCCATTACATTGGGCTCCAAAACAATGGCGTAATAATGCGACTTTGTTCCTTGCGGGGCAAGTCATCCCGCATGGACTGTTTGAGGATTTGGCTTTGCACCCGCATTGTCGGCCTCTGATTCGAGCCTCTGAAAGCCGCCACACGATAGCCGTACCATCTCTGCTGAGAAGCCTGATTTCGGATGCCTGTTGCCCTTCTTGCTCCCGACAAAAACCATAAAAAAGACTATTTACGTAAAAATTCTGGATATTGTGGTGACAAGTAAAAATAGCCGTGCTATATTTCTACTTCTTTAGCGGCTGTAGCTCAGTTGGATAGAGTACTTGGCTACGAACCAAGGGGTCGTGGGTTCGAATCCTGCCAGCCGCGCCATATTCAGTAAAAAAGCCATTTCTTCGGAAATGGCTTTTTTGCTTTCTACTCTCGGGCAACGGACAGGAACAAGACCCACTACCCTGTCAGGTACCGCCCAAGCCCCCACCCACAATAACAATACGAGCAGGCTTGAACGAAGAAACAGAATAAGCAGTAGTAGCCCTTTATGTCGTCAGGAACTGCTCCTGCACGGCCTTATCGCCTTTCTGACAACTCAAGCCCCTCACCGTCCCCAAAGCCATCGTGCACCCATGCCGTCACGGGAACGGCATAGCTCCATCCACCCGCTTTCCACCAGCATTCTGCAAACCACGCTTTAGTGGTGTTAGCCGCGATGCTCAGGCCATCAAAGTCTTCGTCCAGAAAATAGTCTTCGTGGAAGGCATCCATCTTCTCCAAGCCCAGAGACAGCTCCATGGCTCTACCGGGAAAAATGGAAGGGTCGCTGCTATCAACTTTATTATTTTCGCCGCTGTAGTAAATCCATGCCGACGGGGTTTCCAGGCCATCTTCACCAAAGAAGATTTGTACCTCGGCATCCACCACACTGTCCGGCACAGGCAACGTGAACAAGGCACGTAGCTCAGTAATGAAATGCGTTGAAGCCCGTTCCAGACAGCGCTTATAGCGTAGCTGAAACTGTGCTGGACTTAACCCGAATGGAACCATGCCTGTCACTCCTGATGCGGACAAATTGCGGCTAATCGACATATCGCAACCGCATCATAACTCTGGACTTTGGCACATCCGACACGAAGATTACTGGTTCTATCCCCGAACCAGCAAGCCACTCTTGCATCAATGAGTACGATCGTAAATACCACAGACCAAAAACCCTACTCGATGCCAGGTTAAATCCGTATTACTCTGCTTCTCACGCCCTGTAAAAGCCTTATTTTCTGATCATTTCAAAAAAAATCGCATTTATTTTAAGAAAAACGCCTTTCAGGCTTGTCATGCGTATAAATAGTCTGCTATAGTTTCACTTCTTTAGCGGCTGTAGCTCAGTTGGATAGAGTACTTGGCTACGAACCAAGGGGTCGTGAGTTCGAATCTTGCCAGCCGCGCCATATTCAAGTTGATTTCCTTACCGGAATCAGCGACCAGAGTTAGAACTCGTGGGGTCAAACCCAATGGATGAGACTCTGAAAAGATCAGCCCTGATGACATCGTCATCAGGGCTTTTTCTTTGCCTGTCATTCCCTGCTCCGCGCTCTTGCCTCAAGAGGCAAGCAGATCAAAGCCGCCTCACGTAAAGCAGCACATAATAATGCGTGCACCTTCACCCCCCTCAACAGCGGACGGGCTAGCGGTGTAAAGTAGCGACTTCCGCCTGACGGGAAACACACAGGCCTTCAATCAATAGATAGCCTGCACAGTCTGGACGGGCTTTTTCTTAATCGACAGGATTGACCATGTTTGAGCGCACAAAACTTCTTTTGCCTTTAGCGGCCCTTCTCCTGGCCAGCGCCAATAGCTACGCTCAGGACAGCGGCCCGGCCATCCAACTGGCTCAAATGGGTGGTGCCATGCACGCTGCCGCCGAAGTTTGCGGTGATTACAGCCAAGATCAACTGCAAGAGATGAAAAAACAGCAAAAGTCGTCCATTCAAAGCATGGGTTTGAGTGACGAGGATTTTGACAAAGCCTTTGACCAAGGTCTGAATCGTGGTCGTCAGGATCTGGAAAAAGCCACTGTCGAGCAACGCAACAAGATGTGCGAACAACTGCGCTCCGGCCCCAAGTTCTAAGACTCTGCACTCAACAAGAAAGCGCTCTGGCCCGCAAGGAACCAGAGCGCTTTTTACTTTCAGCGCAATGACGCGAAGGTCTTACAGCGCTTTGACCATATCCTCGATGGTCTTTTTGGCATCGCCAAACACCATCATGGTCTTGTCCATATAGAACAGCTCGTTATCCAGACCGGCATAACCGGCGGCCATGGAACGCTTGTTCACGATCACGGTTCGGGCCTTGTAGGCTTCCAGAATCGGCATGCCTGCAATCGGCGAAGCTGGATCATTCTTGGCGGCCGGGTTGACCACGTCATTAGCACCCAGAACCAGCACCACATCGGTCTGAGCAAACTCGCTATTGATGTCGTCCATTTCAAAGACTTGCTCGTAAGGCATTTCGGCCTCAGCCAGCAAGACGTTCATATGGCCAGGCATACGACCGGCGACCGGGTGAATGGCGTAGCGCACATTCACACCCTGGCTGGTCAGCTTGTCCGACAGCTCTTTCAAGGCGTGTTGAGCACGGGCCACGGCCAAACCGTAACCAGGCACAATCACCACGGACTCGGCATTGCTCATCATGAAAGCAGCATCTTCAGCACTACCGGATTTCACTGAACGATTGCCCTGATCCGCGCCCCCCGCAGCCGCTTCCGGATTGGCACCAAAACCGCCCAGAATCACGTTGAAGAAGGCACGGTTCATCGCCTTGCACATGATGTAGGACAGAATCGCACCGGAGGAGCCCACCAGCGAACCGGCAATGATCAGCATGGAGTTGTTCAGGGAGAAACCAATCCCCGCTGCCGCCCAGCCCGAATAGCTGTTCAGCATGGACACCACCACAGGCATATCCGCACCACCAATCGGGATGATCAGCATCACGCCCAACAGGAAGGACAGAGCCAGCAGCACACCAAAGGCCCACCATGCCTGAGTCGTCACAAAGATCACACCGCAAGCCAAGGCCAGCAGCCCCAGCAGCAGGTTCAGCATGTGCTGACCCTTGAAGGTGACAGGTGCGCCCTGGAACAGTCGGAACTTGTACTTGCCCGACAGCTTGCCAAACGCGATCACCGAACCAGAGAAGGTAATGGCACCGACCAGCGCGCCCAAAGCCAGCTCCACACGGTTACCCATAGGTAGACCGACCTCGGCAGAACCAATGCCAAAGGCCACGGGCTCCAGCACGACGGCAATCGCAATGGCTACTGCAGCCAGACCAATCATGCTGTGCATGAAGGCTACCAGTTCCGGCATCTTGGTCATCTCGACACGGCGAGCCATGATGGTGCCCAGCAAGCCACCAATCACCAGGCCAATCAGAACCCGCAACAGGCCAGAGAGCTCTTTGCCTTCAGGAGCCAGGCTGTAGATCAGCACGGCCGTGGTCGCAATGGCCAGGGCCATCCCCACCATGCCGAACAAGTTGCCGCGACGCGAACTGGCCGGATGAGACAAGCCTTTCAGGGCCTGAATAAAACACACCGAGGCCAGCAAATAGCACAAGGTAACGGTATTCATGGAAATCATGACTGCCCTTCCTTGGGCGTATTTTTAGCGCCCTTCTTTTTGAACATTTCCAACATACGTCGGGTAACCAGAAAGCCACCAAACACGTTTACCGAGGCCAGCGCGGTGGCAATAATGCCCATCGCCTGTGCCCAGGGGCTTTCGGTCAGGGCCGCTGCCAGCATCCCGCCCACAATAATGATGGCCGAGATCGCATTGGTCACCGCCATCAAAGGCGTATGCAAAGCGGGCGTTACAGTCCAGACCACGTGGTAACCCACGTAGATGGCCAGCACAAAGATGATCAGATTAATGACCAGGGGAGAAATAATATCCATGACTTCAGGCTCCCTGCTGTGGAAAGAGTCGTTTGCCACCCTGTACAACACGGCTGGCATTCACAATGTCGTCGTCCGCAGGGATATGCAGCTCGTCAGACTGATCCTTGAGCATCAGGCCCAGGAACTGTTGAATATTGCGTGCATACAAAGCAGACGCATCCGCCGCCACACGGGCCGGGAAGTTGGTCTCGCCCACCAGGGTCACGCCATGTTTTTCCACAATCTGATCGGCTTCAGTCAGCGCGCAGTTACCGCCGCGTGCCGCCGCCAGATCCACAATCACCGAGCCGGAACGCATGGACTGCACCACTTCCTCGGCAATCAGACGCGGAGCGGGACGCCCCGGAATCAAGGCCGTGGTGATGATGACGTCGGCCTGGGCGCAACGTGCCGCCACCACCGCCGCCTGCCGTTGCAACCAGGAAGCAGGCATGGGACGGGCATAACCGCCTACCCCTTGCGCCGCTTCGCGCTCTTCGTCGGTCTCGTAGGGCACGTCAATAAACTTGCCGCCCAGAGACTCGATCTGCTCACGCGCGGCAGGACGCACATCGGAGGCTTCTACTACCGCCCCCAGACGACGTGCCGTCGCAATCGCCTGCAAGCCCGCCACACCCGCGCCCAGCACCACGACACGGGCCGCTTTGACGGTGCCCGCCGCGGTCATCATCATGGGAAAGAATCGGGGATATAAAGTGGCCGCTTTCAGCACCGCGGCATAACCCGCGATATTGGCCTGCGAGGACAGAACGTCCATGCTTTGCGCCCGCGTGGTACGCGGGATCAGCTCCAGGGCGAATGCCTGGCAGCCAGAAGAAGCCAGCTTGTCCAGACCCTCGCTCTCGTACGGGTCCAGCATGCCGACGACCACATGCTCGGCACGCAAACGCGCCGAATCAACATCAGCCGGGCCTACGACCAGCAGCACGGTGGCTTGATAAGGATCTCCTATCGTTGCGCCTGCGGCCTCGTAATCGGCATCCGAGCTGGCAATACCTTGTCCGGCTCCCGCCTCGATAATCACATCATGGCCCGCCTTGCGGTAAGCCTTGATGGTATCGGGCGTGGCCGCTACCCTCTTTTCCCCGGTCCCCCGGGGGCTTAATACACCTAGTCGCATCTTCAATCTCCAGTTAAATAACTAACTTCTATGATCTCTGACGACATGCATTACCCGGATGTGGGTGGATCTCTCAACGAAACAGGCGCCACGCCTTTACTGATGGACTAGCCAGCGGCACCGCTCGGATCTACGCCAACAACCACTCCGGCCCGGTGTGTGTTTCATCACAACACCGGAACACCATCTACAAATTCGGATGCGCAAGTACAGGCGTGTTCCACGCCTGATTAAACAGGATGAAAACCTGCTCTTTTATGTCCCTCTCCCATTCCCGCGCCCTGCAAG
Organism: Alcaligenes sp. SORT26; assembly: GCF_017377875.1. Taxonomy (GTDB): domain Bacteria; phylum Pseudomonadota; class Gammaproteobacteria; order Burkholderiales; family Burkholderiaceae_B; genus Alcaligenes; species Alcaligenes parafaecalis. The sequence goes on along the minus strand of NZ_CP070975.1, from coordinate 4,053,943 downwards.
AAACTATCATTCTTTTTGGAACTCACTATAAGGGCCTTTATTTGACACAAGAAACCCCGGCCCGCACTAGACCGCTTTAGCGGAAAAAGCAAGACACATTACTACCACCTGATTATCGCAATATGATGCTTGTCCAACGAATTTTTTTTTGCTTGGTCACTGGGCAAGACCGGCCAGATCAGCCTTTGGGCTGGACTTAGACGCCTGATAATTAAAACTACAAGCATTGGCCTGCTGCTAAGATAGCAACTTCCTATAAAACTTGTCATTAACTTGTAATTAATGTTCGTGTTCACGCCACAGTGATGTTTGCGTCACTAATGGCCGCTGAACCACTTCTTTTTAAAGCCTAGGCAACCGCCCCCTTGATGCGCGGTTTACCTGCACTATTCAGTCCCAGGCTGATCTATCCCCATGGCAGAAATCCACATCGATCACGTAGTTAAACGCTACGGCAGCAATACCATCATCAATGAACTGAGCCTGCAAATCCGGCATGGCGAGTTCTTCACTTTATTAGGGCCCAGCGGCTGCGGAAAAACCACCTTGCTGCGCATGATTGCCGGTTTCATCATCCCCGATGAAGGCCGCCTGTTTCTGGACAAGGAAGACATTACCTACCTGCCCGCCCACAAGCGCGAGACCGGCATGGTGTTCCAGGACTACGCCCTGTTCCCCGATAAAACCGTGTTTGACAATGTGGCTTACGGCTTGCGGATTCGCAAGGTCAGCAGCAGCGATATCAAGAAAAAAGTAGCCTACATCCTGGACCGCGTGGAACTGGGCGGCATGGGCGAGCGTTACCCGGCAGAACTGTCCGGCGGCCAGCGCCAGCGTGTGGCCCTGGCCCGCGCCCTGGTCATTGAGCCCCGCGTTCTACTGATGGATGAGCCACTGTCCAACCTGGATGCCAAGCTGCGTATTCAGATGCGCCAGGTCATTCGCGAGTTGCAGCAGGAATCCAACATCACGGCGATTTTTGTGACGCATGATCAGGAAGAAGCCCTGTCCATGTCGGACCGCATTGCTTTGCTGCGTCAGGGCCGTATCGACCAGCTCGATACCCCCGAAGCCATGTATGCCACCCCACGCACCGCCTACGCCGCCGACTTTATTGGTGCTGCCAACCTGATCGACACCCTGGGCGTGCATGTGGAAGCGGGCCACACCACCGTCAGCATTGCGGGCGGACACATTCTGGTGAACAACTTGCCTCCTGCTGGCCAAGTGCTGCTGGCGGCACGTCCTGAAAACATCACCCTGCATACCGAAGCCCAGGCAGGCAGCATTCCTGCCCAGGTCGTCGCCCGCCAGTACCTGGGTACCAAAACGGCATACAGCCTGAAATTGAACGACGGCAAACAAATCATTGTCGACGTTGCTGCCGCCCAGGACCCGCATCTGTCTGCAGGCAGCTCGGTCAACCTGAGCTTTAGCCCTGAATGTCGTCTGGTCGAGGCGTAAGACCCATGGCTATTGCTGCAAGACCCCTGGCCCTTCGTTCTCCCTGGTTCCTGCCCGCCCTGGTTTGTCTGGTGGTGCTGTTCTTCTGGGTCGTCTGGCCACTCGCCTCTCTGTTCTATCAAAGCATTATCGACCCGGCCTCGGGTCGACCCAGCCTGCACGGTTTTGAAACCTTCTTTAGCGATCCGCGCTACGTAGAAGCCTTCTTCAACACCATCAAGCTGGGGCTGATCTCCACCATCGGCACCTTGCTGCTGGGCGCTCCCCTGGCCTATGTGGTGGCCCGCTACGATTTCCCCGGTAAAGCCATTGTGGCAATTCTGCCGCTGACCACCATTGTGCTGCCGGACATCATCGTCTCGCAGGCCTGGCTGATGTTGCTGGGCAATAACGGCGTGGTGCGTCTGGCGCTGGAAAGCATTGGGATTGATCTGCCCAGCTTCTATGGCTGGTTCGGCATGTCCTACGTGCTGATTCTGAACGATTACACCTACGTGTATATCGGCATGCTGGCTGCGCTGAAAGCCATTGACGGCACGCTGGAAGAAGCCGCCGTGAACCTGGGTGCCAGCAACTTCAAACGTGCGCTTAGCGTGACCTTCCCGGTACTGATGCCTGCCCTGCTGGTCAATGCCATGATTGTGTTCACGCTGGCCGTGGACAACTTCTCCATCCCCATGATTCTGGGCGGTCAGGTTGATGTGCTGTCCTCGCTGACCTACACCACCTTCCTGTCCGAAATGAGCGGCAACCCCACCATGCAAGGTGTGCTGGCCGTGGTGTCCGTAATTCTGGTCGGTGCGGTGCTGTTCATTCAGAAGCGGGTACTGGAGCGCAAGACCTTCCAGATGCAGCAAGGCCGTGCACCACGCCCGGTTCGTGCTCAAGGTCTGGCCGGTATCTTGCTGACCGTGGGCGCCGTTCTGTTTGTGACTTTCTCGCTGATCCCCGCCTTTATCGTGCTGATCGGTGCCTTCACCAAAGCCAGCGGTCCGGTCATGCAATACGGCACCTTCACCCTGGACAATATGGAGCGTGCCCTGCGCTACGCCCCTGAGCCCATCCTGAACTCGCTGATGCTGGCCAGTGTGGCCACCATTGCAGGCACCTGCTTTGCGACCGTCTGTAGTTACCTGATCGTGAAAAAACGCCTGTTCGTGGTGACGGCCCTGGACTATATGGTGATGCTGCCCCTGGCCATTTCCGGCACGGTGCTGGGTATTGCCCTGATTCAGACCTACAACAGCGGCATGCTGGTGCTGACCGGCACCTGGGTGATCATGGCCGGTGCGTACTTTGTGCGTAAAGTGCCCTTCTCCATCCGCTCGGCTTCGGCCTCGCTCTACAACATTCCCGACTCTATCGAAGAGGCCTCCATCAATCTGGGTGTCAGTCCCTTCCAGAGTTTCTTCAAAGTTGTTCTGCCCTTGATGAAGCCCGCCATTCTGGGCGCGGCCATTCTGATGTGGGTGACTTCGCTGGCTGAAATTTCCGCCACTATCGTGCTGTATTACGGTGGTATGGAGACCATGCCCATCCAGATGTTCCGTCAGATCGACGCTGGCTTTCTGGCCCGCGCGTCGGCTTACGGGGTGATCTTGATGGTCGTGATTCTGGTGCCGATTTATCTGGCTATCCGTTTTCTCAAGCTGGATCTGTTTTCCAGCCGCTAATCTAAAAAGGCTCACTATGCTGACTACACGTTTTCTGAAAACTGGTCTGGCACTCTCCCTCAGTGTCGGCGCCCTGTCTCTGTCCGGTACCGCTCTGGCCGCCAATGCAGTGATGTACACCCCGAACAATGTGCAAACCATTGATACGGCGCTGGAAATCGCTCGCAAGACGGCTTCTGACCTGTCCATTCAACAAGTGACCTCGGGCGCTGGCGCCTTGATGAAGCGTATCGAAGCCGAATCACAAAACCCGCTGGGTGATGTGGTCTGGGGCACTGGCTACGGCACCATGGCCGCTTTCCAGCAGAACTTCGAGGCTTACGAATCGCCCGAAAACAAGGCCATTCCTGAAGCCTTCCACGGCAAGGACAGCCTGTGGACCAGCTCCAATGCCCACGTCATGGTCATCATGGCCAACGACCGCCAACTGAAAGGCCTGGCCGCTCCCAAGACTTGGTCCGACCTGTTTGATCCGCAATGGAAAGGCAAAGTCATTATTGGTGACCCAGCCTCGTCGGGCAGTGCTTACGACCAGGTTTACGGCATCTACCAACTGTACGGCGCTGAAGGCCTGCAAAAGCTGGCAGCCAACGTGATCGTGTCCAAGAGTTCGGGCCAGGTCTACAAGAGCGTGGCTAACGGTGAGTATCCCTTGGGCGTGACCATGGAATACGCGGCTTACGCTTACGTGGCTGGTGGCCAGAAAGGCATTGAGCTGATCTACCCTGAAGACGGTACTTTCATCGCCCCCGAAGGCGTGGCTGTGATCAAGAACCCCAAGAACGGTCAGGAAGCGGCCCGCAAGCTGGTCGACGTTCTACTGTCCAAAGAAGTCCAGGAAGCTGAGCTGGTTGAGAACTTCCGCCGTCCTACCCGCAGCGACATCAATGTGGCCGAGCTGACCAAGTTGCCTAACCTGGATCAGATCAAAGTTGCCAATATTGATCCTTTGAAAGCCGCTGCCGAGTACGAAACCGTGATCGCAGCCTGGAAACAAGCCTTGACTGCGGCTGGCAAATAAGCAGGACAGGTTCGGAGTCGAACAGCAATGTGAGGAGGGCCTATGCCGCCCTCCTGCTGATCAGCACTGAATAGAAAAACCCCTTGATGCTGGATTCTCATCCGGCCCTCAAGGGGTTTTTTATTGCCTGGAATACGCGGGCAGAACTTGCGTCTGGCTGCACCTATCAAGCGTATCTCGACCGTCTTCACGACCAAACTGCACTACGCAGACAAGCAGCCTGAAGATAAACAGAGCAGCCTTATTTATCCACCGGATAAATCTGATCTTCACGCAAACGCGGGCGGTCCGCTTCCACTTCCGTCAAAGGCTCCACGCGCTGCATCGTTGCCAGGGAACGCTGAGCCAGACGCTGGTACATGCGCGTACCGAAGAATTTGCCATCAATGGCTTTCTGATCCAGCTCTTTGACAACGGTAGCCGGGGAACCCGCCACCAGACTGCGTGGGGGCACCTGCATGCCTTTCTTCACAAAAGCCATCGCACCGATAATGCTGTCTGCACCAATATCTGCCGCATCCATCACCACGGCATTCATACCCACCAGCACATTACGGCCAATGACGCAGCCGTGCAGCACGGCACCATGTCCAACGTGCCCGTCTTCGTGCACGACGGTGTCCTGATAAGGCGTCCCGTGGATGACACAGGTGTCCTGGATATTGGAACCGGCCTTCATGATGATGCGGCCAAAGTCTCCGCGCAGACTGGCCAGGGGGCCGATATATACACCCTCGCCAATAATGACGTCACCAATCAGTACAGCGGTAGGATGAACATAGGCCGTGGGATGAACCACGGGCACCAGGCCATCAATAGAATAAATATTTTGCATACCTGCCTCGTCCAAAGCCTGCACCCAGCCGACCAACCGCCCGGCCAAAAATACGATCATAGCTGCTACAGACCGATATAATGCGCCGTCCCCTTTCTTTTTGCATCCTATGAGCATGTTGTATTACTGGCTGGCTTTTTCCCTGGGCATGGTGTTTTACGCTGCCTACCTGTCCCAGTCCTTTCTGCTGTCGCAAGGCATGATCTACATGAAGGAAAAAGATCAATCGCCGTCTTTGCTCTGGCTGTTCACCCGCCTGATCGGTTTTATCCTGCGCACGATTCCCAGCCTGCTGATGCGGCCTGTGCCCCTGATCCTGTGGGTTGTTGGCCTTGGGCTGACGGTGCAATACAGTTTTTCCCTGCAGCCGGTCTGAGCAAGCAGATACCCTTTAGCAGAACACTCCCCTGAGCCTGGGCCACGTCCCTCTGGCTCCTTTTCTGGCCCCTGCGCTTGCGTCTCTCAGTCAAGCATTCTGCGCCTGCCAGTCAATTCACCAGCAACGCCCCCTCCTACACTGACGCAAACCATCAAGGCCGTGCACCTGATCTGCACGGTCTAGCGATCAGGATCGCGGATACCGCGACACGGAGGATGTATGCAGACAAGAAAAATCGTCAGGGCAGCAGCGGTACAAGCGGCCTCCCCCAACTACGATCTGGCCGTCGGCGTTGACAAGACTATTGAGCTGGCTCGCCAGGCTCGCGATGAAGGCTGCGACCTGATCGTGTTTGGTGAAACCTGGCTGCCTGGCTACCCTTTTCATGTGTGGCTGGGAGCCCCAGCCTGGTCCCTGAAGTACAGCGCACGCTACTTTGCCAACTCGCTGTCGCTGGACAGCGCCGAGTTCCGACGCATTGCAGAAGCTGCACGTAGCCTGGGCATCTTCATTGCCCTGGGCTATAGCGAGCGCAGCGGCGGCAGCCTGTATCTGGGCCAATGCCTGATCGACGACAAGGGCGAAATGCTGTGGTCGCGTCGCAAGCTAAAACCCACGCATGTAGAACGCACCGTCTTCGGTGAGGGCTATGCCCGTGACCTGATTGTGTCCGACACTGAACTAGGCCGAGTCGGCGCCCTGTGCTGCTGGGAGCATTTGTCCCCCTTGAGCAAATACGCGCTGTACTCCCAGCATGAAGCCATTCACCTGGCCGCCTGGCCCTCGTTTTCGCTGTACAGCGATCAGGCCCATGCTCTTAGCGCCAAGGTAAACATGGCTGCCTCGCAAATCTATTCGGTGGAAGGTCAGTGTTTTACCATCGCGGCTAGCAGCGTAGTCACCCAAGAGACGCTGGATATGCTGGAAGTGGGTGAGCACAATGCGGATTTGCTGAAAGTCGGTGGCGGCAGCTCCATGATTTTTTCCCCCGATGGGCGTACGCTGGCTCCCTATCTGCCACATGATGCGGAAGGCTTGATCATTGCCGACCTGAACATGGAAGAAATTGCCTACGCCAAGGCCATTAACGACCCTGTCGGGCACTACTCCAAACCCGAAGCGACTCGACTGATACTGGATTTGGGGCATCGCGAGCCCATGACTCGCGTGCATTCAAAAAGCGTACTCAAAGCGGAAACCCCGGATACGCCCATACAGAATGCCAGCGTTCAAATCACAGGCAATCAGCCTCAAGGTATGGACCACATGCTGCTGCAAGAGCCGTCTTAAGCTCCAGCACAGCAGGTCCAAACAGACCCACTGGCGGCCCTCCTCTTCACGACGCCTTCCCGACCAGATGCATCAGTTCGATGTCCTGGTCGGAAAATATCGTCACCTGGCGCTCGTTCTGGTCTGGCTCAAACCGCAGATCTTGCCCGATACTTAGTCGGATCGGCTGATGGCAGCCCCTGCCATCAGTCTTGGGATCCAAGACGGAGAGGTCATCAATGGAGCAATGGTCCACCACGGCAGTTCCCGCCATCCGGCGAGCGCCCTACTGGATAGAGGCGGTCAACCAGGCGTATGTGCAACTGGAATGTGCCGTCCCCCACCGCTCCTCAGACCCGTTTTTTGGTGCTATCACACGCCGGGAGCTGGCAGAGGTGAACCTGTCGCGCATCACCTCGACCGCCCAAACCGTACTGCGTACCCCGCAGCAAATCTCCAAAGCATCAGAAGATGTTTTTCTGCTCAGTATTCAATTAGCCGGAGCGGGTCAACTGGTTCAGGATCAAAAAATTGCACGCCTTAAGCCCGGCGAGTTGGCCCTGTACGATTCCACACGGCCTTACGAACTCTTGTTTGACCATCACTTTGAGCAGTACGTGCTCTCTTTGCCCGGCTCGCTCTTACGCAAACGATTGCGCAATGCCGAGGACATGACAGCCAGCAAAATCACCACGGCTCAATCGGGGACGGCGCGGCTGCTCTCCCGCATGATCACCGAGCTGATGGCTAGCCCACCGGCTGGCGGACCTGTTGTGGATATGGCTGTGGCAGATGGTCTGGTCAGCATTCTGGTCGCGACACTGGCCGAGAATATGGGCAGCCTGTCTTTGAAAGACGAAAGTGTTTCGCTACGATGCGACAGGATCAAAGCCTACGTGCTGGAGAACCTGCACGATCCGGAGTTGAGTATCAGCAAGATCGCCAAGCGTCTGAACCTGACAGCCAGCACGGTTCATAGGGCCTGGGAAGGCGAACCGGATACATTGAGCAAGTGGATGTGGTCCATGCGCCTGAAAGGGGCGGAGCAAGATTTGCACCGTCTGGCTTGTTCTGACAAGACCATCACGGAAATTGCCTACCACTGGGGTTTCAGCAGCTCTGCCCATTTCAGCCGGGCATTTCGGCAGCACTTCGGAGTGCCGCCTAAAGAGGCCCGCGCAGGACGGCGGGCCCTTTTTCAGTCGGATTCGAGACCGAGCTAATCAGGCAATTGCCTTGCCATCGTTCAAGGCCAGCAGGCCTTTGATCAGGCGGTACAAAATCCACACGCCAACAATTGCGATGGTCACAAAACCAACCAGAATGGCCATCAGCAAGAAGGACACGGCAACGCCCGCAAAGCCCCACCAGAAGGTGCGGATTTGCCAGTCAAAGTGAGACTCCAGATAGGTCCCCCGGACTTCATCGCGCTTGATGTAGTTGATGATGATGGCCACCAAGGCGGTGATACCACCAAACATGGACAAAATGTACAGCGCGTAAATGATAAGCGTCAGATTACGCAGGCTGACCAGTTGGTTTGTACCCTCGCCTTGTGGAACAGGGTTCATATCCTCATTCATCCGTATTACTCCTTGGAAAAACAAACGGTAGCGCTACGTGTGCCATAACGCTACCGAAGAAAACCTGCTCAGGTCAGTGACTGCTCAGAGATTAACGCAGTCCAATAAATGGCATGGCGGAACCGGGAACCAGACTTTCTGGCAACTTGCCGTCCCATTTCTCCACCGCATTCAAATTGACCAGATTGGTGTTCTGGGCCAATGCCTGGGCCTTGGCAGAAATAGCCTTGGCTTCAGCTTCACCACGCAGGCGAATACCATCGGCTTCGGCCATATAACGCTCACGCTGAGCACGGGCTTCGGCTTCAGCCTGCACCACTTGAATTTCAGCCTGAATAGAAGCCGTTTCTTTTTGTTGGCGGGTGGTTTCAATCTGAACCTGGGCCAACATACGGTTTTCAATCGACTGCTCGTAAGCCTTGGAGAAGGACACTTCCTCAACCTGCACACCCATCATTTGCAGCGGGGCAGACTCCAGGGTCACACGCATAGCTTCGTTGATGTCAGCGCCCAGTTTTTCACGGTTCTGAATCGACTGGGCTGCGGTGTATTTACCAAACACGTTCTTGATCACGTCAAGGGCTTTACGCTCCAGCAGACGGGCTTCCAGCGCTTCCAGCGAACCGTACTCGGAGTACAACTGAGCCACGTCGGTTTCAGGAACACGGTAAGTGACCGAGGCCACCATGGAGGCAGACTGCTGATCGAAACTGTACGCTTCCAACTGCATGCGCACCGTATGATCACGTACCGAAATTTTGCGTACGGTATCGAAGAACGGCACTTTAAAGTCCAGACCAGGTTCGGCCACGCGGACCAGTTTACCGTTACGCAGCACGACACCACGCTCGCCCTGGTCGACCTGCAAGAAAGAGCCCATGGAGGCCACAATCAGGATCAGGAAAATAACAACGGCACTACCCAGGAACGCCAGTCCCTTGGAGTAAGTAGCGCCACCTGCCGGTTTGGACCCGGCGGCCAGTTTCATTAAGGGGTTTTTATCAGTGCTCATCACGGCTTCCTTTACGTGGCTGTTGCGTCTTGTCTTTCAGTTGACGACGCTCAACCATCAGTTGCCGTATGCCTTTGGCAATTAGGTAAGCCAATACTGCAGCCCCTAACAAAATCAAGATGATACGCATGACGCTCCAGTCTTCCCACTAGATTTCAATTAGACGGCAATTATCCCCGATTCCTTCTGTCATGCTCAGAAAAGAAGCGTCAAATTATGACAAATGGACAATATTGCTGGTAACAAAATCTAAACAGGCGCTATTGCAGCGCCTGATGCCAGCAAACAGCCTGACTGACTGCCTTATTCCAGGGAGGCCAGCGCTGCATCCAGCTCGGCTAAATGTGCTTGTACGGGAGGCACGTCGCTACGAGTCGCAATCAAGCGCAGGATATGGTTTTTGCTGGTCTGAAAGGTGCGCATCAATTGCTCCAGCTCGGCCGTGGAATATTGACGGGCATTGTCACGCAAGGCCACTTCCAGGACATCCAGTTGCTCATAGACCGAGTCCAGATCTTCACGCTCTTGAATATAGAGGCGAGTCAACCAGATCTGTTGACCCAGGCTGCTCCATTGATCCAGGCTGACAAAGCCATGCTTTTGCGTCAGGCTGTTCAATTGGCGGTACAGGTCCGAACCACGCTCCATCTGCGTCACATCCAGCATGGGCGGCAAACCGTCTGGCAGACCACCATCCCACACCGGCTCGCTACGCTCTACGGTTTGCAGAACCGGCAAGATATCACGCAGGCTTTGCACATAACGAGTCACGACCTGCTCATCCAAGGCCAGCTCAGTCGAAGACGCCAAAAACGGCAAGCCCATCAAGGCTATGCCACAGATACAGAGGACTCGTTTAATCATCGCTCGCCCTAAAAAACAAGACTACCGTCTTGAACGACGCAAAACACATTGTTTGATTGTAAGCACGGGACTGGCTGCTTTTCTTTGCCTGTGCCAAAAACAACACAGCCTTTTCAGTCCTCAACAGTCTTGAGTTGAAAAGCCTTGCGCTCTGGAAATTACGTGCCGTTTTAAACGTATGCTATGCCTATGGTGCCGCGCTCAAGCCAGCCTGTGGAGACAGGGATAAAAAAGTAACAAATATTTTTTTTGTTCTTGTACTTGAAGAGGCTGCAACCCTGTCCAGATGGCGCTACATGTCCACTGACGATGCTCATAATTTCAAAACACCGACCGCATGCAAACGGTCCAAGCGACAGCTGGCAAAGTAACAGGCAATAAAAAAGCCCTTGAAAACAAGGGCTTAATTATTTTCTAGCTGGCGGAGACGGAGGGATTCGAACCCTCGATACGGGTATAAGCCGTATGCTCCCTTAGCAGGGGAGTACCTTCAACCTCTCGGCCACGTCTCCAGCTCTAGGAAAGAAGCTACTATAGCATTTATAAAAAACCAATGCAAATAGCAAAAGGGATTATTTTTCCTGATCCAGCTCGAAAGTCTTGTGCAGAGCACGTACAGCCAGTTCCATGTACTTGTCGGCAATGATGACCGAGGTCTTGATCTCGCTGGTGCTGATCATCTGGATGTTGATGCCCTCTTCGGACAAGGCACGGAACATGGAGCTGGCGATGCCAGCGTGGTTACGCATGCCGATACCGACGATGGACACTTTGCACACGGCTTCGTCAAACACGATTTCGCCAGCGCCCACAGCAGGACCAACCTGGTTCATCAACAATTCCTTGGTGCGCAGCGCGTCATTACGGCTGACGGTAAAGGAAAAGTCTGTGGTGCCTTGAACCGACAGGTTCTGCAAAATCATGTCGACTTCGATGTTGGCCGCTGCGATGGGGCCCAGAATGGAATAGGCCACGCCGGGGGTGTCGGGTACGGCACGCAGGGTGAACTTGGCTTCATCACGGCTGAAGGCGATGCCAGAGACAACGGCAGCTTCCATTTTTTGGTCTTCCTCGAAAGTAATCAGCGTGCCCGAAGACATTTCTTCTTCGAGCGGAATCATGGGGTCGGTCATGGAGGACAAGACGCGCACAGGCACCTTGTACTTGCCAGCAAATTCCACGGACCGGATTTGAAGAACTTTGGAGCCCAAAGAGGCCATTTCCAGCATTTCTTCAAAGGACAGCACTTTCATGCGACGGGCTTCTGGAACCACGCGCGGGTCAGTCGTGTAGACACCGTCCACATCGGTATAGATCAGGCATTCGCTGGCCTTCATGGCAGCGGCAACAGCCACTGCGGAAGTGTCCGAACCACCACGACCCAGGGTCGTGATATTGCCTTCATCATCCACACCCTGGAAGCCGGTCACAACGACCACACGGCCTGCGTCCAGATCCTGGCGAATGCGGGTGTCATCAATAGAACTAATGCGGGCACGTGTATAGGCATTGTCGGTCTTGACGGGAACTTGCCAACCAGCGTAGCTGCGGGCGGGAACGCCTTGGGCAGCCAAAGCCATGGCCAACAAAGCGCTACTGGCTTGTTCGCCCGTGGCAGCCAGCATATCCAGCTCACGCGGATCAGGCTGAATGCTCAGTTCTTTGGCCAGGCCCAGCAAACGGTTGGTTTCACCGGACATGGCCGAAGGAACCACCACAACTTGGTGCCCGGCGGCATGCCATTTGGCAACCCGACGCGCCACATTCTGGATGCGCTCGATCGAGCCCATCGACGTGCCGCCATATTTATGTACGATCAGGGACATCTTTTACTCTGCATCAAAGGGCTAAGGTCTGGGATAGACACAAAACCCAACTATTCTAACGACTTTCTGTGCCCCAAGCGCAGGCTCTACCACATGCCAGCGCAAAAAAACACATACTTTGTCGACTCAACACCATAGCCCACGCTCCTGCCACAGGCCACCCCAAACTACTTACTTGCTTGATCGGTCTTCAGTCCGTCTTTCTGATTGATCGAATCCACCGATTCAATCTGCACCCGACCCCGCACACAGCGGATCAGGTTTTGTCCATGTTTCCAGATCAGATTTCTGTCGTGACCCTGGGCGTGTACGCTGCGCAACTGGCGTAATAATTCCGCCAAACGCGCCTGAGTAGGCAGTCCAGCGCCCTGCTCTTGCAACCAATAACGGATCACCATGCTTTGTCGGGCAGGCTCCAACTGACGCCAGGCGCTCAAGCTGAAGCTGCGTCCGGTCTCATCCGCTTGCAACGTCAGCCAGTCCTGACGAGCCACGCTATCCAATACATCCTGTGTTTCCCGGCTTAGCTGCGCCTGACGTTGCAGACGGCCCTGCCAACCCGGCCAGCGGGCATCCAGCACAGGCGTGAGCAAATCGCGCACTGCGCCACGGGTGTAGTCGGGATTGATATTGGTGGGGTCTTGTACCGCGTGCCAGCCAGTGGCAAGGGCAAAGTCATGGCTGGCTTGAAGAATGCGAGATCGCGGTTGATCCAGCCAAGGTCGCCAGTAATCAAGATGATCGCGCTGCATATGCGGTGCCATCGCACCCAGGCCGGTGATTCCCGTGCCACGCAGCAAACGCATCAAGACAGTTTCGGCTTGATCATCCTGATGATGGGCCAGCAGCACATGCTGCAAACCAGCAAACTGCGCCAGTTCTGCCAGACCTTGATAGCGGGCATCCCGCGCCGCTGATTCCATACCATCGGCACTCAAGCTGCGAGACTGCACCTGCACTCGCAAACTGTGACAGGGCCGCTGCAAGCGGGCCGCCAGCTCATGCACATGCCATTGCCACTGATCGGCAAGGGCCTGCAGGCCATGATGGATATGAAAAAAATGAAGTGTGACTTTGCGGCGGCTGGCCCAGAGGTGGGCATGTACCGCCAGCATTGCCGAGTCCGCACCACCACTTAAGGCGACGGCGACGCTATCGCCGTTTTTAAAACTTAGGTGGTGATCAAGCGCCTCCAGCAGCAGGGGTGAGGGGCTAAAGCCCCCCAACTGACTGGAAGGCAGAGGATCAGGCACGAACTTCCTGATAACGACCGTAGGCCAAGAGGCGTTCCATACGCTGCGCCAGCAGTTGTTCAGTAGTCAGGCCCGAGACCTGACGCAGGGCATCGGCCAGGGCGCGGCCCAATTGACGCGCCATCATGGTGGGGTCGCGATGTGCGCCACCGATAGGCTCGTTAATCACGCGATCAACCAGACCCAGTTCTTTCAGACGGGGAGCGGTAATGGCCAGGGCTTCAGCCGCCACAGGCGCCTTGTCCGCGCTGCGCCACAGAATCGAGGCACAACCTTCGGGCGAGATCACGGCGTAGGTGGAGTATTGCAGCATGGAGACCACGTCACCCACGGCAATTGCCAAAGCGCCGCCCGAACCGCCTTCACCAATAATGGTGGAGATGATAGGTACACGCAGCTTGGCCATGGCAAACAGGTTGTGACCAATCGCTTCGGACTGGCCGCGTTCTTCCGCGCCAATACCAGGGTAGGCACCAGGGGTGTCCACAAAGGTGAAAACGGGAATGCCGAATTTTTCAGCCAGGGTCATCAGGCGTAGAGCCTTGCGGTAGCCCTCCGGGCGCGGCATGCCGAAGTTGCGACGAGCGCGCTCTTTGGTATCACGACCTTTCTGGTGACCAATGACCATGCACGGTGTGCCGTTGAAACGGGCCAGACCGCCCACAATTGCCAGGTCGTCCGCATACATGCGATCGCCATGCAGCTCGTGGAAGTCCGAGAAGATCTGGTTTACATAGTCCAGTGTGTATGGACGTTGTGGATGGCGAGCAACCAAGGCCGTTTGCCAAGGCGTGAGCTTGGCGTAAATGTTCTTGGCCAACGTCTGGCTTTTTTGCTGCAGACGGCTGAGTTCCTCTGAAATATCCACAGCGGAATCAGATTGCACATAGCGGAGCTCTTCGATTTTGCCTTCGAGCTCGGCCAAAGGCTGCTCAAATTCCAGGAATGTATTTCGCATGTCGGTTCTTAAGGTTTAGGCCTAATTTAGTATCGTACCGCAACTGTGTTCAGACTGCGCCACAGATGCCAGGTAGCCACCGTGCACCACGGTGCCCACGCTTGAGCAACTTCACGCGCCTCGAACCGGGAGACCGGTTCGCCGCTGAAATAGTGCTGAGAGATTGCCTTGAGCAGGCCCGCATCATCCAAAGGGAGAACATCGGGTCTGTGCAAGTTGAAAATCAGAAACATATCTGCCGTCCAGCGACCCACGCCACGAATGGCGCACAGGTCTGCAATGACAGCCTCGTCAGACAGGGATTGCCATGCCTGGGGGTCGATTTTACGAGCATCAAAGTGTGCCGCCAAATCAACGATGTATTCGGCTTTGCGTTTGGGCAGACCAAAGCCATTTAGCGCCTCGTGCCCCAGCTCCAGAATAAGCTCGGGCGACAGGGCTTGCCCGCAGCCGTCCAGCAGCTTGCGCCAAAGCTGGTCCGCCGTACGCGAAGCCAGTTGCTGGCCCACGATGGAGCGCACCAAAGTGGTGAAGGCCGGGGCCTGATGTTGCAGCCAGTAATCGCCGTGCTGGGGAATGAGCTTGCGCAGGATACGGTCGCGCTTCATCAACTGGGCGCACGCGTCGTCCCAATAATCAGGTTTGCCCACCAAACGAACTTGAGGGCCGGATTGAACGCCGCTTAGGCCCTGCGCCATTGTGTTGCTCCACCTGGCCGGTCTTCCAGCTCAACTCCCTGCTCTTTAAGCTGCTCGCGAATCGCGTCGGCGCGCGCGAAGTCGCGGTTCTGTTTGGCCTGCGCACGCTCGGCCAGCAATTCGTCGATCTGGGTGTCGCTCAAGGAATCAGCCCCAGCCACGCTGGCCGCCTGGCCAAACCGTGTGCTGGCGCGCCAGTAGACAGCAGGGTCCACTTGCAGAAGACCAATCACGCCACCCAGAGCGCGCATCAAACCGGCGGCCTGCGCATCCTTGTCGCGGTTGGCTTGACCAGCCAGCTCGAACAGAACGGCAACAGCACCAGCGGTATTGAAATCGTCGTTCATGGCTTCGGCAAAAGCCAAAGCAGGGCCTTGAGTCCAATCGATTTGGACTTCGGCGGCAGGAACGTGTTGAAGGGTCTGATATAGACGGTCCAGCGCTTGCTGAGCATCGCGCAGATTGTCTGGCGCGTAGTTCTGCATGCTGCGGTAATGGTTGCGCACAATAAAGAAGCGCAGCATTTCCGCTTCACGCGGATTGGCGGTGTAGTTGCTTTCTTCGTCGACCAGACCATCGGGAGCCACGGTATCGCGAATACGGCGGAAGTTGCCCAGAGACTTGGACATTTTTTCCGAGTCCACCATCAAGGGACCGCAGTGCATCCAGACATTGGCCAACTGACCGCCAAACGCGCCTTCCGTTTGAGCAATTTCGTTTTCGTGATGGGGGAACTTCAAGTCCGGGCCACCACCATGAATATCCAGCGGCAAACCCAGCAGGGCTTTGCTCATGGCCGAACATTCAATATGCCAGCCTGGACGGCCCAGACCGTAGGAGGACTCCCATTTGGATTCGGCAGGCTCTTCTTCTTTAGCCGACTTCCACAGCACAAAATCCAGAGGATCGCGCTTGGCCGAATTCAGGGCGACACGCTCACCGGCACGCAAATCGTCCAGAGAGCGGCCCGACAATTTGCCGTAGCCGGGGAACTGACGCACAGCGTAGTTCACATCACCGTCTTCGGACTGATAGGCCAGGCCGTTTTCTTTCAGCTTGGCAATAATGCCCAGCATATCGGGGACGTGCTGCGTGGCACGCGGCTCTGAATCCGGGCTTTGTACACCCAATGCCTTTTCGTCGGCATGCATGGCATCAATATAGAAGTTCGTGACTTCAGACATGAGCTGCCCACGCTCGACGGCACGGCGGATGATCTTGTCATCAATATCGGTAATGTTGCGTACATAGGAGACGCGATAGCCGCTCGCCCGCAACCAACGCTGCACGATGTCAAAGCTGACCAGCATGCGGGCGTGTCCCAGGTGACAGAAGTCGTACACCGTCATGCCACAGACGTACATACGTACGTGGCCCGGTTCAACCGGAGAAAACACCTCTTTAGAGCGTGATAACGAGTTATAAATGCGCAACATGGCCTGTAATCGTCATAAAATCGGAACCTTGTGCCAGAACGATTGCCCTTGGCTTAGGTTCCGTATTTCCCGCCCGGCAAGAGGCAAGGTTAGAATGATGGTCAATAAGTATAGCAAGCAGACCTCGTTAAAGGCAGCAATCTACCAACCTTCCTGGTCTTCAAGCCAGATTTTATAGGCGCCCCCTCTGTGTTCAGTACACCTAGACGGACTCGGTTTCTCGCTCCTTGCACCTTGGCCCTTTTGCTGGCCTTCGGTCACTCCGTGAGTGCTCAGTCCCTGCCCGATTTGCCCCCACCCAGTGCGCGGGTAAACGATCCGCTGCTGGATATTGCCCCCGAACCTGAACGTGGCTGGAAAGGTCTGGCCCGTGCGCTGGACGTTCTGGCCCCCAGTGTTGATACTTCTTTGCCGCTCAGCGCAACGGAAGTCAGCCAGCGCATCAGCACCCTGATTGCGCAGGGCCGTCATGCCGACGCCTTGCAGGCCATTGAAAAGCAACTGGATCAGCGCAAGAACCGTGGCGAGCCCGGTGCCAACGTGCAACTGCTGTTCCTGAAAGCACGTGCCCTGTCGGCCAGTGGCGACCACAACGGTGCCATCGGCATTTATCAGGACATGACCACCTATTACCCGGAGCTGCCCGAGCCCTGGAATAATCTGGCGGCTGAATATATTGCGCAAGACAAGCTGGATCTGGCTCTGGAAGCCCTGAAAATGGCCCTGACCGCCGATCCATCCTATGCGCTGGCGCGCGCCAATATGGGTGAAGTGCAACTGATGCTGGCAAATGACACCTACCGTCAGGCTGCCGCCAGTGGTGTGCCCAAAGCCGCCCAGCGTGCACAACAAACGGGCAAAATTCTGCAACAATAAGATTTTTCCTTGACTGGGTTGTCCCTATCTTATGTTTGCAAGCACATTTCAATGGTGTGATCAGGCTCGCGGCTTGCGCACCCTGCTTATTGCTGCCTGTATGGCTATGCCTATGATGAGCAGTCCGGCTATGGCAGCAGATTCTTCCACTTCTTCTGAAGGCACTTCTATGAGCACCTCTCCACGCGTCCAACTGCAGACGAATCAGGGCACTATCCTGATCGAACTGAACGCAGAAAAAGCCCCTAACACCGTAGCCAACTTTGTGGACTACGTGTCCAGCGGCTTTTACGACGGCACCGTGTTTCACCGCGTGATCAACAACTTCATGATCCAGGGCGGCGGTTTTGAGGCCGACATGAAGCAGAAAGCCACCAACGCACCTGTCAAGAACGAAGCCGACAACGGCCTGAAGAACGACAAGTACACCCTGGCCATGGCTCGCACATCCGACCCACACTCGGCCACGGCTCAGTTCTTCATCAACGTCGCTGACAACGACTTCCTGAACTTCACCGCTCCTACCGCCAATGGCTGGGGCTACGCCGTATTTGGCCGTGTGATCGAAGGCATGGATGTCGTTGACAAGATCCGTACCGTGCGCACCGGCAACAAGGGCTTCCACCAAGACGTGCCTGTTGAAGACGTCGTTCTGGAAAAAGCCACGCTTGTCGAATAAGCTCACGCTTTCGGGCACTATCTGGATTGCCGCGGACCTGCATTTGGGTCCGGACAATCCAGACACCGTCCAGGATTTCTTGCAGTTTCTGCACTCCGCCCAGCATCAAGCCAATGCCTTGATTCTGGGCGGTGATATTTTCAATGCCTGGATTGGTGACGATCAAATCGCCCACCCTGCTCCCTGGCTGGCTCAAGTCAGTGAGGCGCTGCGTACGTTTGCGCAGCAGCACCCGCTTTATCTCATGCGCGGCAATCGCGACTTCCTGCTGGGCCAGACCTACGCCCGTCATGTCCACGCCACGCTATTGCCCGATCAAGTAATCCTGGATACCTCTGCCGGTCTGGTTTTGATGTCGCACGGCGATGAGTATTGCCTGGACGATCTGGCCTATCAACGCTTTCGCTATTGGGTACGCAAACCCTGGCTGCAAAAGCTGTATCTGGCCTGCCCTTTGAGCCTGCGCCAGCGCATTGCCGACTCAGCCCGTGCGGGTAGCCAGCGCGGCAAGCAATACAAGTCCAAAGAGATTATGGATGTGCAGCCAGCGGCTATTGTTGCGACCTGCGAGGCACATCCTGTGCACGCCATGGTGCATGGCCATACACATAGACCGGCAGTGCATGATATTCCCGGCTTTGAGCCAGTGCGCCGTTGGGTGTTGCCGGATTGGGATGCCGAATCTGACAGTGCCAAACGTGGCGGTTATATCAGCATCGAAGGTGCGCAACTTTGCTTGCACCAATGGGGTAAAGAGGATCAGTGCCAGACGCTGAAACCTCAGCAAGTGTGACTCCGTCTCCAGCCAATTAGGTTCAAGTTCCCTTCAGAACAGCCCAATAAAAAATCCCCGGAGGCATGTCAACCAAGCGGGGATCTCGAAACCTTTATAGCGGCAAAGGGCTACGTCATCAGCCACACAAACAGTACTCCGCCCAGCGCAATGCGATACCAGGCAAAGGGACGATAAGTACGGCTGGACACAAAACGCAGCACCGCCTTCACCAGGAACAGCGCACTAAAAAACGCTGCAACAAAACCCACAATAATCGCGGTGCTTTGATCAGCACTTAAAGACGCACCATTGCGATACAGGTCATACACTGTGGCGGCCAACATGGTGGGCATAGCCAGGAAGAAAGAAAACTCCGTGGCAGTCTTGCGCTGAATACCCGCCAGCATACCGCCAATAATCGTGGCGCCAGAGCGCGACGTACCGGGCACCATCGCCACACATTGCGCAAAGCCCACTACCAAAGCCTGCTTCCAGGTGATTTCTTCCAAAGCAAAGGCGGTGGCCTTTTGTGAGGTCGCCGTTTCACCCTGATCCGTCTCGGACGTATTTTTCGCATACTGCGGCTTGCGCTCTACCCACAACATCAGCAGGCCACCCAACACCAGTGTGAATACAAACACAATCTGGTGATGGAACAGCGCTTTTACATACTGAATTGTCAAAGCGCCAATCACTGCAGCGGGCAAAAAGGCAATCAGCAGATTGCGCGTGAACATCATCTCGGTGCGGTCACCGCGCAAGGTTCCCATGATCAGTTGAATCAGGCGGGCGCGGAAAATCCAGACCACGGCCAGAATCGAACCGAACTGAATCACGACCTCGAACACCTTGGCATCACCCGATGAAAAATCAATCCAGGAGCCCAGAATCAGCAAGTGTGCCGTACTGGAGACCGGGATAAATTCCGTAATGCCTTCAACAATCCCCAGAAACAGGGCTTTCAGCAGATAGATAGTTTGCTCAGTCATGTTGCGTGAATCAAAGCCAATAAAAATTAAGACGCCAGGAACGGATCGATTTGTTCATCATCGTAGGGCACGCGCTCCAGGCTGACCTGGGAAATACGACGCCCTTCCAGCTCTTCAACCTTGAAGCGATAAACCGCATCGCTCTGCTCAAGAACACACACATCGCCCACCTTGGGCAACTGACCAAAACGCGTCAGCAGATAGCCCGCCAGGGTGGCATATTCTTCCTCTTCGTCCACCAGACCATCTACCCCCAGCATTTGCTCCAGATGATGCAAGTCGGTAGAGCCGTCCAGCAGCCAGTGATCCTGAGACTCCTGGACGATATCGGGGGATTCATCCTCGCTGGGGAAATCGCCCGCAATTGCCTCGAAAATATCCAGAGGCGTGACCAGCCCTTCAATTGTGCCGAACTCGTCAGTGACCATCACCAACTGCCCACGACTTTGCTTGATGGTTTCCATCAGGTCCAAAATCCCGATGGACTCATACACAAAGACCGGCTGACGTAATTGGTCCACACGGATATGACCATGAATCAGCAGGTCTGCCAGTAACTCTTTGCTTCGACCAATGCCAATAACCTCATCAAGCGAACCGCGACAGACCGGCACCATGCTATGAGGTTCCTGCGTCATTTTTTCGCGCAGGACTTCCGGAGAGTCCTGAATATTGACCCAGGTAATGGCGTTACGCGGCGTCATCACCGAATGCACGGTGCGCTCGGACAAGGTCAGCACGCCGCTGACCATATTGCGTTCTTCCTGACCAAACACCACTTGCTCGCCACTGCCGGGCAAATCCGGCCCAGTCGTGGCCTCCCCCGAGGCCGGGCGTTTGCCCAACATACGCAAGACAGCCTCGGCCGTCCGTTCACGCATGGGGCGACCCGCTTGCAGCAAACGCAACTTGCGCCGCGCCAACTGGTTGAACATTTCGATCAGGATGGAGAAGGAAATGGCTGCGTACAGGTAACCCTTGGGTACATGAACGCCAAAGCCTTCCACCAGCAGGGAAAAGCCGATCATCAACAAAAAGCCCAGGCACAGAATCACCACCGTGGGTCGGCTGTTGATATAAATCGTCAGGGGCTTGGAGGCCACCAGCATGATGCCAATCGCAATAACCACCGCGGCCATCATGATGGGCAGGTGTTCCACCATGCCGACAGCGGTAATCACCGCGTCGATGGAGAACACCGCATCAAGCACCACAATCTGCGCCACGATGACCCAGAAGCTGGCATACATGCGCGAACCGGAGGCATGGGCACTGCGGTTTTCAATACGCTCGTGCAGTTCCAGCGTGCCTTTGAACAGCAAGAAGAAACCGCCCACGATCATGATCAGATCACGGCCTGAGAAATCCAGGCCCAGGACGGACACCAAAGGATCGGTCAACTGCACCAGGAAGGACATGACCGTCAACAGGCCAAGGCGCATCAGCAAGGCCAGCGACAGGCCCAGCACACGAGCCCGATCGCGCTGCGCGGGGGGCAGCTTGTCGACCAAAATTGCAATGAACACCAGGTTATCGATGCCCAACACAATTTCCAGCACTACCAGTGTGAGTAACCCGACCCAGGCGGTCGGGTCCATCAACCACTCCATCTCAGCTCCTTGGCGCTGTGATTAAAAGAACACCCCGGCAGTGCCGGGGTCTAGGTTCTTAATCTTGCAGGTGCGACAGCATCTGAATAAAGATCTTCGGACTGGCGGCAATCACGTTGCCGGTTTCTTTCCAGGTTTGTTCGCCTTCAAAGTCGCCCACCAGGCCACCGGCTTCAGTCACCAGCAAGGTGCCGGCAGCCAGATCCCAAGGTTTCAGGTTGACGGCGCAAAAGCCATCCAGACGACCGGCAGCCACATAGGCCAGATCCAAAACCGTTGCACCCACGCGACGCACGGCCGCACATTCGGCCAGCATATCGGCAAATGGGGAGGTGGATTTCACGCCTGCGCCCGAATCTGGCACGTGTGCACCGATCAAGGCGTCGTGGTAACGGGTCTGGCCCGACACGCGAATACGGCGATCGTTCAGGAAAGCACCGCCCCCACGGCTGGCAGTAAACAACTCGTTGCGGGTGGTGTCATAAATAACGGCATGGGCAGCCTGACCGCGGTGCATCAATGCAATCGAAATGGCGTAGCAAGGAAAACCGTGGATAAAGTTGGTGGTGCCATCCAGCGGATCAATCACCCACTGGTATTCAGGAGTGCCTTCGCCTGCGGGTTCCAGCGGTGGGCGCTCGCCCGTTTCCTCGCCAATGAAACCGTGGTCGGGATAGGCTTCGCTCAACACTTCAATGATGGCTTCCTCTGCTGCGCGATCCACTTCCGTGACATAATCTTTAGGGCCTTTACGCGCAACCGACAGGTGCTGGAGGTCTAGACTGGCGCGAGAGATAATGGTGCCGGCACGGCGAGCCGCCTTGATGGCGGTATTGAGCATCGGGTGCATGGAAATTCCGTTTTTTTAACAATAATTGAGCCTGCCTGGCGTGCCCTGTTGCAGGGCAAAATCGCGTGAGCAGACACAGGAAGCGTAGCTTCAAAGTAGCTATTTTAAATGACTCAGACGCAAGCATCGGCATTTGATGATAATTTTCACCGGGTTCGCTTCATTATGGTGCAACCCAGCCACCCTGGAAACGTGGGCGCAGCAGCGCGAGCGATCAAAACCATGGGCTTTGGCGACTTATGTCTGGTCGACCCGCTGGACCCGGACGTTGCACAAAACCCTCAGGCAATCTCGCTGGCCAGCGGTGCCGTAGACGTTTTGGAGCGGGCAACGATTGTTCCTACCCTGGCGCATGCACTGGAACCCGTCACCCTGGCATTCGCCCTGACGGCCCGCCCCCGCTACCTGGGACCACCGGCCGCGGATATTCGCCAGACTGCCGAACTGAGCCGTGAACACCTGCGCCAACATGCAGGCACGGTCGCGATTGTGTTGGGCACCGAACGTGTGGGCCTGACCAATGATCACATCAGCCAGTGCCAGTATGTGTGCCATATTCCGGCCAATCCTGAGTACAGCTCCCTGAATGTCGCCCAGGCTCTGCAACTGGCTGCCTGGGAATTGCGCTATGCCCTACTGGCCGAAAGCGGTGCCAGCTTGTTGCCTAATACCGACGGTAAAGCAGATCCCGGTAAAGAGCTGGCCCCTCAGGCCAAGGTGCAAGCCTTGCTGCAGCACTGGGAGCAGGCCATTGAAAGCGTCAAGTTTCTGGACCCCAAACACCCCAAGAAGCTGGTGCCCCGCATGCAGCACCTGTTCGGACGTGCCCAGCTTAGTTTGGACGAGGTTGATATGTTGCGCGGCCTGTGTACCGCCATGATCAAGACCGCGAAAACGGCGGGCCACCCCATCCCCGAACAGCGCAAGGACGAGTCGGCAGGCCCGGAACACCGCTAAAGCCCGCACTCAACGGCTCTGTCCCCCATGCCCGCTGCACCCAGCGGGCATTGTCTTTAATGAGCGATCACGCAGTGGACACTTTCTCGGCTGGCGTATATTCTTACTGAGTTACTTTTCGGTAAGCATTAGCTGTTTTCAAGCATGAACACTCCCGAGACCGTAGAACCGCAGGATCAGGCCGGGCCGCGTACCTTGCAACGCGGCCTGCTGGTGCTCAAGACTTTGCAAAATCATCAAGGCAAAGGATTGAGCGTGACTGACCTGTCGCGCGCCACCCAATTGCAGCGCCCCACGATCTATAGACTGCTGGCCGCCCTGATCGATCACGGTCTGGTGCAAAACAGCAGCCATAGCCGCCGTTACAGCGCCACGCGCCAGGATCAGGGCCTGTTTGGACTGGACCCGCGTGTCACCATCATGCAGCCCATCATGCAGGAGCTGGCTCAGCTTACCGGCGATGCGGTCTTTCTGGTGGGACGCGATGGTGATGACTCCATCAGCCTGTGGCGCGAAATCGGCCCCTACCCGGTGCAGATTCTGGCGACCTATGTAGGCAAACGCCAGCCTTTAGGGGTGGGTTCCGGTGGCATGGCCTATCTGGCGACCTTGGGCGACGAGGCCATCGAACAGATTATCGAGCGCAATGCCAATCAGCTTGACCAGTACGGCGGCATGACTCAACGCGAGATGCGCCAACTGGTCACCAACACCCGTATTCGTGGCTACTCGGTCGTCGGCAACTACGCGGTACGTGGTGCCTTGGGTGTGGGCTGTGCCCTGTGCGACCATAAAGGCCGCCCGATTCTGGCCATGAGTGTCACCGCCATTACCGAGCGCATGCCAGCACCACGCCAAAAAGAAATTGCCGGTTTACTGCGCGATGCACTGGATTCAGTGGCCGACAAATTTTAAATAAGGCGGACGCCTCCTTACTTGGACGTCTGCAATATCTCCCCCTCAAGCACACAGAATTTCCTGTGTGCTTTTTTATATCTCGCACCTCCCCCCTCCAACTGATCCTCTAATCAGTTCGTTTTAGTTAAATACCCCCGCCTTCAAGAAAACAGCCCGCTTTATACCCAAAGCCGCCTGTACAAACGCCTGCACACCCTTATCTCCCTAGGGTTAACGCGCCATCGTTTCGCCTCGCGTAAATAAACCGACATTTGCTTTATTGATCCCCTGCCGGGCCTGTCGCTATCTTGTGGGCACAACGATAAGCCCCCTAAGGGGCACGCCATAAAAACAAGGAAGGCGAGATACAGGCAACAGTCAACACCGAGGAGTACGCGCTAGCGGGACTGTGTATCCAGCATCCGAATCCAGAAGCCGACCCACTAGCCAGGTCGGGGAGACAAAAACAAGGATAAGTTCATTATGAACACCACTGCTACCATCTCGGCCAAACCCAGGCCAAACTTGCTAACCCGTTTCACCAATATCTGCGTGCGTTACGTAGAAAAATGGATGCCCGACCCGTATTTATTTGCGGTCATCCTGAGTTTGCTGGTTGTTGGATTGATTGCCCTGTTTGTCGATGGCGCCACCCCAGGAGGAATGGTGGATGCCTGGTATCGCGGCGTATGGGGCCCCAAAAGCATTTTCACTTTTGCTCTGCAAATGGTGCTGATTCTGGTGACGGGCTACACCCTGGCCGAAGCACCACCCTTGAAACGCGCCATCATCTGGCTGGCGTCCCGCGCCCGCACTCAAGTTGAAGGTGCCCTGCTGTGCTTTGCCGTAGGCTCGATCTTCTGCCTGCTGAACTGGGGCCTGGGTCTGGTGGCCGGTGCGCTGGTGGCCCGACAAGTCGCCCGTCGTCTGCCCAATGTGCATTTCGGGTATCTGATTGCCTCGGGCTATATGGGCTATCTGCTCTGGACTCAAGGTTTGTCCAGCTCTATTGCCCTGGCCAATACCGACCCAAGCAGTCCCATCAACGTCATCCATCAACTGACGGGCATGACGGTGCCTTTCAGCCTGACCATCTTCCAGCCCTATAGCTGGATTCCGGTTGTAGCCTTGATCATTCTGCTGTTTCTGACCATCTGGCGCATGGAGCCGGACTACGCCTTGCCGCCCGATCCAGCCGTCTTTGCTGACATTGAAAAAGACCTGCCCAAAGACAAGCCCAAGACCCCCGCTGAAAAGCTGGAAAACCTGTGGATTCTGAATGTGCTGTTCTTTGCCGCGGGTATGTACTACTTCGTGCGCAGCGGCTTTGCGCTGAACATCTCATCCATGATCATGCTGTTCACCGTGACCGGTGCCCTGCTGCACTGGACCCCTATCCGCTTTATCAAAGCGTTTGTCGAGTCCGCCAAGACCGCTGGTCCGCTGATTCTGCAATATCCGCTATACGGCGGCATCATGGGTTTGCTGGCCTATATCCCCATGGATGGCGGCCGTGCGCTGGAAGAGATCCTGTCTTCGGCCCTGGTCACCGGCGCCAACGAGTACACCCTGCCCTTTTTGACCTTCATCGCCTCCATCATCATCTCGCTGTTTGTCCCTTCGGGTGGCGGGCACTGGGGGGTACAAGGCCCGATTGCCGTGCAGTCCGCTCTGGCGATTGGTCAGGACAGTCCCGCCTATCTGGGTCTGATGTCCATGGCCGTAGCCTTTGGTGAAGCCGTTGCCAATATGATCCAGCCCTTCTGGCTCCTGCCCGTACTGGCCATTGCCCGCCTGAATGTGCGACAAGTGATGGGCTTTACCGTCGTAGCCTTTTTGATTGGCACCGTCATTTTGACGATTGCTATTCTTATTGCTCCTTTCACGCTCTAAGGACCCGCCATGTCTGTGACTGATTTCGCTGCCCGAAACAAGACATCCAGCCAGGAGGCGGCAGAAGCGGCCATTGCCCGCTATGAGCAAACTGAGGATCTGATTCAGGCCTTTGCCCATCTGGACAAGGAGCAGGTACGGCGTGTTGCCCAGGATCAAGCGCAGAGCACCGGCCCCCTGAAGGGGCTGGTGGTCGGCATCAAAGACCTGATCAATACCGCCGATGCTCCAGCCACCTATGGCTCGCCCATTTACCGGGACAACCGCCCCACGCAGGATGCCGCCATTGTGCAGGCATTGCGAGCTGCCGGAGCGGTGCCTTTTGGGAAAACCGTGACCACGGAATTTGCCCTGTTCAGCCCCCCTAAAACCCGCAATCCCTGGAATCTGGAGCACACGCCGGGCGGTTCATCGTCGGGCTCTGCGGCGGCGGTGGCCGCCAATGTAGTGCCCGTCGCTTTGGGCACACAAACGGCCGGCTCAGTCATACGTCCGGCCACGTTCTGCGGTATTTACGGCTTCAAACCCAGCTTTGGAGCCCTACCCAGCAGCGGGCTGAAAACCATCAGCCCCTCTTTGGATACCCTGGGGATTTTGGGCCAGCGTCTGGAGGATGTGCGCCGTGTTTTCAACGCACTGCGCAGTACACCAGAAGTATCGCAAGTCCTGCTGCAAGCCCCTTTGCGCCTGAACTTTTTGCACACACCCTGGTGGGAGGATATTGCCGAGGATCTGCGTGATCGACTGGAAGCAAGCGTCGGCCATCTGAAAACGGATGATGGCCAGTTTGAGGTTCAGCTTAGCGACAAGGACAAGCTGTTTGGCGAACTGACCTACGCGCAGCAAGCCGTCATGGGGGCTGAGGTACTGGCCCATTTAAGCCATGAACGCCAGCAGCACCTGGAACTGCTCTCGCCTGCCTTGCAAACCTATCTGGACAAGTGCGCACAGACCCAGCCCGCCGAACTGATCCAGGCCCAAGGTCTGATCAATCAGGTCAAGCGCCATCCCGAGCTGATCTTCGGCGACGCAGACCTGATCCTGAGTGCGGCTGCTTTAGGCGAGGCCCCCACGCGCGACACCACCGGCGATCCGGTGCTGTGTCGTGCCTGGACGGCGCTGGGCATTCCATGCATCAACTTGCCCATCGGCTTTGGCAATCACGGGCTTCCTTTGGGACTGCAAGTGGCCGCCCGCCCCGGGCAGGACGACCTGCTGCTGGAAGCGGCCACCCGCATTGCCCATCGCCTGGGCACATTAACTATCGCGCTGCCTGAACTGCGATCCTGAAGGGTCAGGCAGCTTATTTAACGGATCACATCGACAGAGGTATGACAGGGAAACCCAATGACGGACAGCAACTGGAATCTTAAGAATCAAGCCCGCCAGCAAAGACTGCAACGTGCCAGCCGCGCACTGGGAGACTCTTTGCAAGGCAAAATATGCAGCACGGATAAAGCCAGCGCCTTGCTGGAAGCCGTATTACAAGTAGGAGATCGAGTATGTCTGGAAGGCAATAACCAGAAGCAGGCCGACTTTCTGGCCGACGCACTGGTAGGAGTCGACCCAGCGCAGATTCATGACCTGCACATGGTGCAATCCGTGCTGGCTTTGCCCCAGCATCTGGATGTGTTTGAGAAAGGCATTGCCAACCGCCTGGACTTCAGCTTTTCCGGCCCGCAAGGTGCGCGCCTGGCCAGGCTGGCTTCGGCAGGACGGCTGAACATCGGTGCCATTCATACCTATCTGGAGTTGTTTGCCCGTTACTTTGTAGACTTGACCCCGAATGTCGCGCTCATCGCGGCCCAGGCCGCCGATGAGCACGGCAATCTGTACACCGGCCCCAATACCGAGGACACTCCGGCCATTGTGGAAGCCACCGCGTTTTCCGGCGGCATTGTCATCGCCCAGGTCAACGAGCTGGTCGATAGCAAGACCACCCGCCTGCCGCGCGTGGACATTCCCGCCGACTGGGTGAACTTCGTGGTGCCCGCTCCACGCCCGCACTTTATTGAACCGCTGTTTACCCGCGACCCCGCTCAGATCAGCGAAATCCAGGTCTTGATGGCCATGATGGCGATCAAGGGCATCTATGCGGAATACGGCGTACAACGCCTGAACCACGGCATCGGTTTTGACACCGCCGCCATTGAATTGCTGCTACCCACTTACGGTGAATCGCTGGGCCTGAAAGGCAAGATTTGCCAGCACTGGGCCCTGAATCCCCACCCTGCCCTGATCCCGGCCATTGAAGCCGGTTGGGTGCAATCGGTGCACTCCTTCGGCTCCGAGCTGGGCATGGAAAACTATCTGCGCGCCCGTTCCGATGTGTTCTTCACCGGCCCGGATGGCAGCATGCGCAGCAACCGCGCTTTTTGTCAGGCAGCAGGCCACTATGCCTGCGATCTGTTCATCGGCTCCACCTTGCAAATCGACCTGCATGGCAATAGCTCCACCGCCACGCTGGGCCGTATTGCCGGTTTTGGTGGTGCCCCCAATATGGGTGCGGATGCACGCGGTCGTCGCCACGCCAGCCCGGCCTGGTTGAAGGCCGGTCAACAAGCCCGTGCCGGACGTCAAGGTGCAGCCGGTACGCCACGTGGTCAGAAGCTGGTCGTGCAAATTGTGGAAACCTTTCGCGAACACATGACCCCCGCTTTTGTGGACACTCTGGATGCCTGGACTCTGCAAGAACAGACCGGCATGGATCTGCCTCCCATCATGGTGTACGGAGACGATGTCACCCACATCCTGACTGAAGAAGGCATCGCCAATCTGTTGCTGTGCCGTACCGACGAAGAACGCGAGCAAGCCATACGCGGCGTTGCGGGCTACACACAAGTAGGTCTGGGACGCGATGCCCGCATGGTGGAAAACCTGCGCGATCGCGGCATCATCCGCCGCCCTCAGGATCTGGGCATAGACCCACGCCAGGCCACACGCAATCTATTGGCCGCACGCAGCATGCGGGATCTGGTTCAAGCCTCCGGTGGGCTGTATCAACCCCCGGCACGCTTCCGTAACTGGTAATGGTCCGCCACGCTATTTGCATTAGGAGATCACGATGACAAACATTCCTCACGGCCTGGAAACCCTGGCCTACAGTTTCAAGGGACAAGAGCCCATTGGCACCTTCCAGCCTGTGCTGGTTGGCGTCGTCGGTTCGGGCAATCTGGAGGTGCTGGCCGAGCCCAAGGACAGCCCAGAATGCACCATCCACATTCATACCTCAGCGCGCGGTTTCTCCACGATCTGGGATGCGGTGGTGCGGGACTTTCACCAGCGCCATCCGCTGGCCGGTATCCACTTTGACATCAACGATATGGGGGCCACCCCTGCCGTCGTCAGCCTGCGTCTGGATCAGGCCGCCAGCGAAGCGCTGGCACGCAGTCAAGCACAAGGAACACAGTCATGAGCAGTTATCTGGAATGTTCTGCCCGCCAGCGCGTCCAGGCTCTGTTTGACGCGAACAGCTTTCACGAATGGCTGCCCCCTGCCCAGCGCTTGAGCAGCCCTCACTTGGCGCAGTTGGGTGTGCCCTCTTCCTTTGATGATGGCGTGGCCATCGGC
Organism: Alcaligenes sp. SORT26; assembly: GCF_017377875.1. Classification (GTDB taxonomy): domain Bacteria; phylum Pseudomonadota; class Gammaproteobacteria; order Burkholderiales; family Burkholderiaceae_B; genus Alcaligenes; species Alcaligenes parafaecalis. Next base: position 4,024,576 of record NZ_CP070975.1, on the reverse strand, counting down.
CATGCTTTGCTGGATGGGCAGACCGTGTATGTGGCGGCACAAGAAGGCGAATTCATGGGCGGCGGTGTGGGTGAAGTCCACGGTGCCAAGCTGGTTGGCCTGCTGCGCCGAGCCATGATCGACCGCCCTGCTGCTGTGGTGCTGCTGCTGGAGTCCGGTGGTGTGCGCTTGCACGAAGCCAATGCCGGTTTGATTGCCGTCTCCGAAGTGATGCGCGCCTTGCTGGATACGCGTAATGCGGGTGTGCCGGTACTTGCTTTGGTAGGCGGGCAAAACGGTTGCTTTGGTGGCATGGGTATTGTGGCCCGCTGCACCAACCACCTGATCATGAGTGACGTGGGTCGTCTGGCCATGTCCGGCCCGGAAGTGATTGAAGCCTCCCACGGAGTCGAAGAATACGACTCCAAAGACCGCGCTTTGGTCTGGCAAACCAGTGGCGGGAAACACCGCTGGTTAACGGCGGATTGCGACGATCTGGTGTCCGATACCGTGGCCGCTTTCCGCGCCGCTGCCATACAAGGATTGAAAAACCCGGCCCGTGGCCCCGTCACCCTGGAAGAGCTGGAACAAGAGCATCAGTTGCTGACACAACGTGCGGCCCTGCTGCCTGTGGAGCAATGGGATCACACCGAGAATCAGGCCCAGACCTTGTGGCAAGCGCTGGGGCTGGAACAAAGCGATCAAGTCGGGCAGATGGACGCTGCAGCCGTCAAAGCATTACGCAGCCAGGAGGCGCTGTCATGAAATGGGAAACACTGGTGCAATCGCTGTTCGATACGCAGCACAGCATTACCGAACAGGATTTGTTCTTGCAGGGCAATGCCGAGTTTGATGGCCAGACCCTGGCCGTTATCGGCACCACCGAACACGCCCCCATCGGCGTCGCCCTGGCACTGACCCAGGCACAGGCCGTGCTGGACACCATCAAGAACCATCCTGGCCGCAGCCTGCTGCTTTTGGTCGATACCCAAGGCCAGCAACTGCGCCGCCGCGATGAACTGCTGGGCATCAATCGCGCCATGGCCCATTTGGGCATGTGTCTGGATCTGGCCCGACGCAAGGGTCACAAGGTTATTGGGCTGGTGTACGACCAGGCCCTGTCCGGTGGTTTCATCACCTCCGGTCTGATTGCTGATGCCTGCTATGCCCTGCCCGAAGCCGAGATTCGCGTCATGCGCATTCCAGCCATGGCCCGCGTCACCAAGCTGCCCGAAGCCATGCTGGAAGAGCTGGCGCAATCCAATCCGGTCTTTGCGCCCGGCGTAGGCAACTACGTGGCGATGGGTGGCATTCAATCTGTCTGGGACAGTACCTCCCCCGAACAGTTACGTGCCTCCTTGCGTGCGGCACTGACCCAATCCAATGATCAGGATCACCGCGCCATTGATGGTGCCGAACGCGGTGGCCGCCGTCTGGCTGCCCAGATCATTGAACAGGTCTTGCAGGCATCCTGATGACAGCCCCGCTGCCCGTTCGACGTCACCACTTGATCACCCTGCAAAGCATCGCATGGGAACAAGTGCTGGCTGATCTGGAACCTGCCAGCCATGCCTGTCAGTGCTTGCGCCAATGGCAGGCCAGAGGGTGGCCGCTGGTAGTCAGCCGTCAAGCGGGCGAACTGCGCAGCGGGCAACTTCAAGCAGGGATTCCTTTGCCCACGGATTGGGGACGGCAGCGTCTATCCCTGATCGTTCCCCACGCCTTCAGTCTGGCGTGGGGAGGTTTCCCACCCGCCCATGAGGCCCAGACTTTACTGCCCGTTTCCCTGGCGCAAGACTGGCTGAGCTTATGCCAGCAATTGCAGGTACAAGGCTGCATGGCACAGGTCTATGGCAGCTACGGCTGGGAATTGATCACCGGGCAAGGCTATGTACGTGAAGGCTCGGATCTGGATTTGATGCTGCCCGTGCAAAGTGCCACGCAGGCAGATCGTCTGGTCAAGATACTGACAGAAGCCGGTGACATCACAGGTCTGCCCCGTCTGGATGGCGAACTGCTGTTTCCCAACGACGACGCTATTGCCTGGCGCGAGTGGCAACAGTGGCGCAGCGGTGCCAGCAGCAAAGTCCTGATCAAACGCACTCATGGTTTACGCATTCAGGCACACTCGGATTGGCCCGAGCACGCCCCCATTCTGGAGTCTTCCCATGCTGCTTGATGTCATTGAACAGACGGCATTGGCCAAGCGGCCTGCTACCCAGGACTCCAACGATCCATCCCGTTCCTGGAGCTGCGCGGCCGTAGGTCGAGCAGCCGTTCTGGCGCTGTATGACGAACTGATTCTTGCCCCAAAACCGGGGCTGGTTTCCTTGCTCGACAGCGGCAGCCACGACGATATGGATGCCAGCACGTTTTATCGCAGTCTGTTTGCCTTGCGCCACTACTTCACCGACATGGCGGCCCTGGGCCAACAGCGTGTTCCATTCAGCCAACTGCAAACTCGCGGGATTGCAGCGGAGGCTCGCATGCAGGCAGCCACGGGGGGCATCAATACCCATCGTGGAGCTATCTTCATGCTGGGCTTGTTGTGCGCAGCCGCAGGCGCCTGCCTTCCTTTTCGCACCCTGACTCCCGCCACGATTCGGGACCAACTTCACACATTATGGGGGGCGGCTTTACAGGCCCGCAGCCTGCAAGCTTCGTCCGCACTGCCGGGCGGACGGGCGGTACGCCGCTATGGCTTGCAAGGCGCGAACCAGGAAGCAGCCCAGGGCTTTCCCACCTTGTTTGAAACGGCCTGGCCCGCCTGGCAAGTCGCTGTCAAAACTTTGTCTCCGCACAGCACACCAGTGGCAGAACAGCAGTTGCAGACCGTGGGTTTGCATACTCTCTTTTCTGTTATGGCGATCCTGGACGATAGTAATCTGGCCCATCGTGGCGGACTGGAGGGGCTACACTACGCGCGCCGCTGCGCCGCGCAGTATCTGCAGGAAGGCAGTGTTTTTACCCCGGATGCCCTGCAGCGCGCACAAGCTGTGCATCAGGCATTCATGGAACGCCGCTTATCCCCCGGAGGCGCAGCCGATACCTTGTCGGCCTGCTGTTGGCTGGACCGTCTGCAAGCCTATGCACCCGGTTGCGCCAGCCAGCGCCGCCCTACTGGAGCCTGACTATGAAAATCGCCCTGCTGTTTTCCGGGCAAGGCATGCAGCACGCCCAGATGCTGCCCTGGATTAATCCGGCACACCCTTTACTGCTGCACATGCAGGAGCAACTGCATGTCCCCGATTGGCGTGCTGCCATGCGCGATGCCCAGTGGGCCAGTACCAACGCTCATGCTCAAGTCGTGCTGACGGCATGCGCACTGGCGGCCTGGCAGGAACTGCAAGAACAGCTTCCTGCTCTGCAATCTTCTTCCCAAGCGCTGGTGGCCGTAGCAGGCTATAGCATTGGCGAACTGGCTGCCGCTTCAGTAGCGGGCGTTCTATCCGCCAGCGACACCATCAAACTGGCTGGCCGACGAGCCGCCCTGATGGACCAGGCTGGAGCCGGACAAGACGGTGGCATGCTGGCGATCAGCGGGGTTTCAATTCGGACCATTGAACAATGGTGCCAGACACACGGCGCGGCATTGGCGATACGCAATGGCCCCGATAGTGCCGTATGTGCAGGCCCCCGCAGTCAGCTCGCCGCGCTGGAGAAATTCGCTCAGGAACAAGGGGCTCGTTGCACGCCATTGGCCGTGAACATTGCATCCCATACCCATTGGATGAGCAGCGCGGCCCAAGCCTTTCAAGAGCAGCTCAATCAAAGCCAACTGGCTTCCCCAAAGGTGCCGTGGCCGACCAATGCCGGTGTCTGGGTGCATAACGCCGCCACCGCAGCGCAGGCTTTATCGGCGCAGATCATGCAAACCATGCAATGGGATTCCTGCATGGAGCAGATTGAAGAACGACAGCCAAATGTAGTGCTGGAAATTGGACCGGGGCGCAGCCTGGCGACCATGTGGAATCAGCGCTATCCGGAGATTCCGGCGCGTAGTGTGGACGAGTTTCAAACCCTGGACGGGTTGCAGCGCTGGTTATCCAGATGGGCGGGATAGATCAGGCCGATTTCTGCCCTTCTTTTTCTAGCTGAGTCCGCACGATTCGGCAGGCCCGCAACAAGCTCAAGACATTCGGGCTGCGCTCGCGCGACTTCATGCAAACCAGGCCAATGCGTTGCGAATGTTGATACTGCGGCTCCAGACTTAGCCACTGAATCTTGTCAGAGAAAACTTCTTTGGCACGGGCAGGTAAAAGTGAGCATCCCACCCCTCCGCTAACCAGGCTCATCAAGGAAAAGATGTCTCCGGTGCGCATCACAATATCGGCATCGAAGCCGGCTTTGGCCAACATGCGCTGCATGTCCCGACCTGTCGCAAAGTCATCAGTCAACGACACAAAGCGCTCCTTGGAACAGCGCTCCAGATCCACCACGGACGAGTCCGCGCCTTGCCAATCCATAGGAGCCGCAAACATCAGCTCATCATCAAAAATGGGCAGCACTTCCAGATCATCCGGCTGCTCTTGCGGCAGCTCGATCAAGGCCGCGTCGATATGACCGCCCCGCAGCTTTTGCAGCAGCTTCTCGTTAGAGTCCAGGACCAGATCAATCTGCAATAAAGGCTTGTGGACCTTCAGCTCCACCAAAAGACGTGGCACCAGACGAATCGTTAGCGAATACATGGAGCCAATGCGCAACTGATCCGAGGAATAGCCTCCGGCTTCACGAGCAGCATCAATGCCATGCTGCAAGGTGCGTATGGTTTCTTTAGCCGCCTCGGCCAGTTCACGGGCCGACTCCTGTGGCACCAGATTGCGCCCTTCCTGCAAGAACAAGGGGCAGCGCAAGCCTTCTTCCAGGCTTTTCAATGCCCGATGCACACTGACGGCACTGGTGCCCAGTTGCTCGGCGGCGCGCGCAATCGTACCTGCTTCCAAAAAGGCCAGCAGAACTTCCAGGCGTCGTACCGTGATTTTTTCGTCGATCAGAAACATCGTGTGGGCAGCTAGAAAAACAGCGCGAAAGCAAAGAGTACAGTATGGGTGAAACCTGAAACAAACCCAATGCTGACTAACCCGAAAAAATGCCCCAAGCCGCTAAAAGCAAGGCTTGGGGCATTTCTATTTTAGATCAGAATCGCACGGGCCTGAACCCGACAAGATCATGTTCAGGGTCTGGAAATCAGACCCTGAACCCAGGACTTAAGCGGCCTTTTTCTCGCCACTCGTTTGCACGATTTCTCGTACAGGCACTGGAGTCTGCAAACCAGCCTCATTCAATACCTGAACAGCACGGCGGTACAGATCAAAACGGGCATCCCAGAAGTCTGCTGCATTGATCCATGCGCGCAAATTAACCGTGATCACGCTGTCCTTGTACTCCATGACCATGACCAAAGGAGCGGGGTCTTTCAGCACCTTGGGATGTTCATTGAGCAAGCCTTGCAGCAGCTTGATGGCCAGGTCCAGATCATCGCCATAACGCACGCCCACACCAAAGTCCAAACGGCGGGTCGGGTTGCGACTGTAGTTGATGATGGGATTGCCCCAGATCAGGCTATTGGGCAGGGTGAACTGAATGCCATCCACTTGCTCAAAGCGGGTCAGGAACAAACCCACTTCCAGCACGGTGCCGTCGCCTTTACCGACGACCGACACGAACTCACCGGCACGCAAAGGGCGCAGCATCAAGAGCATGATGCCCGCAGCGATATTTTGCAGCGTGTTCTGCAAAGCCAGACCTACCGCCAAACCGGCAGCACCCAGCACCGCGATAATGCTGGCGGTCTGCACACCGAAACGAGCCAGTACCGCAATCAGCACAAAGATGCGAATCGTCCAGACCGTGACGGACTGAGCCATAGGCACAATGGTCGGGTCCACACGGGGAGAGCGAGCCGCCATTCGCTTGATCGCACGACCAGCGACGGCCGATAGCCACCAGCCAATAATCAGAATCAACAAAGCGATCACGACGTTAAGCGCAATCGCGACCACGGCGGGAAACTCTGTCATCCAGACTTGCAATTTTTCCACGTTTCAATCTCCTCAATTAAAGGGCAAAGCACCGAAGGGACTGGCCGCTAAGGGTAAACATTGCTAGTGCGCATCATAGCCTTGGGACGGGCCCGAACCCAAGTTGGACAAGCACTCCATCTTATCCCCGAAAACTGTGGATAGCTCATAGGAAAAACTGGGCAAATCAGAAAAACAGGCTGAAGTATCAAACACTTAAAAAGGGCGAATAGAAAACAGCCAAATCGGAAAATAAGCGCCAGCTTATCCCCGTAAAATGTGGACAAGTCACAGGATAAACCGTGAATCACTGCACTTAAGGCAATTGAATCAAGCACTTAAAATAGCTGATCAGAGAATCGACAATTCTTTACCATTTTTTTCCCCAGGACTCGCCCAGGCGACCGGAAACAGGCTTATCCACAAAAGATGTGCATAAAAATAGGGAAAACCCCTGTATTAACAATAAATCCCTATATAAAACAATCGTCTAAGTACCCAGGTCAGCGATTCACCATTTTGCTCACTCGGGGACCGGTACGCGCCACAGAGAAGCCAGCCAATGTTGCTCTTGTGGCGGCTTGTCAGTCGGACGATAAAAGTGATCAATATAGTCAAAGCCCGCCTGCTCCAGACGCTGTGACCACTGCTCCCAATTGTAGTAACAGCCATAGCGCTGACCATGCCAACCTTCTTGTCCTTCGCCACGTGGATTCGAAGCAAACAAGACTCCCCCTGGTCGCAGGCTATGCCGCAAAGCAGCCAGCACACCCGGCAGTTCTGCGCTTGGAATATGGAATAAAACAGCATTGGCAAACACGCCATCAAAGGCGGCGGCGGGCAGTTTCAAATCCAGAAAATCCTGGTGCAAAACTGTCAGGCCGGTTTGCTGACGGGCCATTTCCACAAAGGCGGCACAACCATCCAGACCAACAGGGCGATGGCCCATTGCCTGAAACGCCACCAGATCCCGACCCGGTCCACAGCCCAGATCCAGAATATCCACAGGCCCCTGTGCCGCTATGGCGCTCAACAAGGCCTGACGATTCTGGCTGACGTCATGATCCCAGGTGCCGTCCCGATAGGCCTGCGCATGGTCCTGGTAATGATTGACGGTGCGACGACTGGTTTCTTTCATCTGAACATCCTTGCCTATGCTATGGGTTTACTTGACGCTGCCTAACGATGGATCGACTATATCCCGAGTCCAATTTGAATCTGATGCCATGACGCCAAGCTATCCGCTCTCCGTTCTAGACCTGTCCCCTATTGTTCAGGGTTCCACCCCGGCCCAGTCTTTTCGCTGTTCGGCGGACATTGCCCGTCATGCCGAGCAATGGGGCTATCACCGTTACTGGCTGGCCGAACACCACGGCATGCCCGGTATTGCCAGCGCGGCCACATCGGTGCTGATCGGGCACATTGCCAGCCAGACCAGCCGTATCCGCGTGGGCGCAGGCGGCATCATGTTGCCCAACCATTCGCCGCTAGTTATCGCCGAACAGTTTGGAACACTGGCCTCTCTCTACCCCGGTCGTATCGACCTGGGTTTAGGCCGCGCCCCCGGTTCTGACCCCGAAACCGCCCGTGCCTTGCGCCGCAATCTGAACAGCGACCCCGACCAGTTCCCGCGCGATGTGCTGGAGTTGATGGACTACATGTCCGACGAACCGCGCAACCGCATCATGGCCGTGCCAGGCCGAGGCTTGAATGTGCCAGTCTGGATTCTGGGTTCCAGCTTGTTCGGGGCTCAACTGGCGGCCGCTCTGGGTCTGCCCTATGCCTTTGCTTCGCATTTTGCACCTGCTCAGTTGATGGATGCTATTGAGGTTTACCGCCGTCAGTTCCAGCCATCCGTACATCTGGAAAAGCCGTACGTCATGCTGGGCTACAACGTCTTTGCCGCCGACACGGAAGACGAAGCCAAGCTGCTGGCCTCCTCCTGGCAACAGTCCTTTGTAAACCTGCGCAGTGGTCGCCCCGGCCAATTGCCACCGCCCGTACAGGACTATTACGAGCAATGCAGTCCACCGGCGCAACATCTGCTGGATTCCTTGCTGAGCTGTACCGCCATTGGCAAGCCGGAGCAAGTGCTTGAGCAGATGAAGGGTTTCATCCAACTGACGGGCGCAAACGAGCTGATGCTGAACGCCAATATTTTTGACCACAAGAAGCGCCTGCGCTCCTACGAGATTGCCGCCGAGCTGCGCGGCAGTCTGGTATGAACCCACGTCACCTTCAAGAAACGGCACTGCGCTACTTCCAGGAAGTAGCGCGTTGTGGCTCTATTTCGCAGGCAGCCAGCAATTTGCATGTGGCCACGTCTGCCATTAGCCGCCAGATCAGCGGGCTGGAAGAAAACCTGGGCATGGCTCTGTTTGAACGCCATGCCCGTGGCATGAACCTGACCGCGGCAGGTGAACTTTTGCTGGCCCATGCGCGCCGCAGCGCCATGGATGCCGAGCGCACCTTGCACGATATTGCCGCTCTGCAAGGACTGCAAACCGGCTTGATACGTATTGCTTCCTCTGAAGGTCTGGCGGCTCAGTTGCTGCCCCTGTGCATTGCCCAGTTCCGTCAGAAGCATCAGGGCATACGTTTTCAACTGGACGTACTGCCCCCCCACCGCATCACCATGCTGTTATTAAGTGGCCAGATAGATATAGGCATCAAGTTCACCCAAACGGCTGAAAAAGACATCAAGACCTTGTTCCGCCGCGATGCCCCGGTAATGGCTCTGGCTGTTCCCGGTCACCCCGTCACCCGCACCGAACGCATCAGCCTGAAAAGCCTCCTGGCCCACCCATTGGCCTTGCCCGGTCCGGACACCACCGTGCGGCAAATGATGGATGTGGCCTGCAGTGCGCAGAACCTGAGTCTGGACCCGGTGTTCAGCAGCAACCATATGCAGTCCTTGCATCAATTTGCCTTGTCCGGCGCAGGCGTGACTGTATCGGCCTTGCTGTCCGCCCGCCATCTGATTGAGCAAGGTTTGCTGCAAGCCAGTTTCATCCATGAACGCGGTTTGCTGAACCGCCAAATCGAAGTGCAGGCCCTGGCTGGCCGCCGCTTGCCCTCTATTGTTCACCGCTTTCTGGACGAGTTGCTGCCACAGCTTGAAGTCGACCCGCTAGCCTTGCCAAAATAGCAACACTGACCTGCTTATTTGTTGCTGGTTCGGCATCATTGCCTTTCCTATCATCTCTTGATTGAGGAGATAGCCATGAGCCCAACCAGCATAGCCCTGAACACAGAGCAGCCCCCTGCGACACGCCAGCCCTGGCGTCGTCTTGCCCAAACCTTGTTAGGTGCCGTGCTGGCTGTCAGCAGCGTGGCTGCCCATGCCAGCGATTGGCCGGATCGTCCCATTCGCCTGATTGTGCCGTTCCCCACCGGCGGTGCCACCGACGTCATCAGCCGACTGATCGCCGAAAGCGCCGCCAAAGCGATGAACGCCAACATCATTGTGGACAACCGCACGGGCGCAGGCGGCACAATTGGTTCAGGTGAAGTGGCTCGCAGCAAGCCCGATGGCTACACCCTTCTGTTCACCACCAGCAGCACCCACGCCATTGCCCCGCATCTGTACAAGTCCCTGCCCTACGATGCAGAAAAAGACTTCACCCCCATCGCCCATCTGGGTGATGCCGCCAGCGTCTTGCTGGTGAACCCGAAAGTCCCCGCACAAACGCTACCCGAACTGATTGAATACGCTCGTGCCCACCCCGATGAATTGAACTACGCCAGCAGTGGCAATGGCACCATCGTGCACCTGGGCACCGAGGCCTTTTTGAATCAGGCCAATATCGTCATGTCCCATGTTCCTTACCGTGGAACCGGTCAGGCCATTAACGATATGCTGGGCGGCTCCATCCATGTTTTACTGGACGCCATCCCCACCGGGATGCCGTATGTAAACAGTGGCCAGTTGCGCGCCCTGGCGGTAACCGGCCAACAGCGCTCGCCGCTGGCTCCCGACTTGCCTACCTTTCAAGAGTCCGGCCTGCCGGGCTATGAATCAGTGACCTGGTTTGGTCTGTACGCACCCGCAGGCCTGCCCGACGAAATCCGTGACAAAGCTTATGAGGCTTTTACACATGCCATTCAGGACCCCAAAGTACGCTCGCGCCTGCAAACATTGGGCGTGGACCAACCCCGCAGCACCAGCCGAGAAGAGTTTGTCTCTCTGGTTCGCGAGGACAGCGCACGTTGGCAAGGCCTGATCCAACTGACTGGAATACAGATTCAATGAACAAGACTGACACCTGTATGGACTGGAACAACCCCTACCCGTCCGCCCGCTCTGCGGTACTTGGCCAGAACATGGTCAGCACCTCTCACCCTCTGGCCGCACAAGCGGGCCTGCGTATCTTGCAAGCCGGTGGCAATGCGGTCGATGCCGCTCTGGCGGCCGCCATCGCCCTGACGGTGGTCGAGCCCACGGGTTGCGGCATAGGCAGCGATGCCTTTGCCATCGTCTGGGACGGTAAAGAATTACATGGCTTGAACGCCTCCGGGCGCTCGCCCCGTGGCTGGTCACCGGACCGCTTCAAAGGTCACGCTGCCATCCCCGACAAGGGTTGGGAAAGTGTCTCCGTTCCCGGTGCCGTCTCTGCCTGGGCCGAGCTGTCCAGCAAGCTGGGCCGCCTGAGTCTGGAGCAAGTCGCCGCCCCCGCGATTCATTACGCCCGCGAAGGTTTCCCGGTCTCGCCCGTGATCGCGCGTTTGTGGGAACTGGGTCGTCAGCGCCTGGGCGATCAACCCGGTTTTGCCGAAGCCTTTTTGCGTGATGGCAAAGCCCCCGTAGCCGGTCAGTGGTATCAGAATCAGGATCAGGCCAATACGCTGGAACGTATCGCCGCCACACAAGGTCAGGACTTCTATACGGGCGAACTGGCCAAGCGCATTGCCGACTTTTCTCGCCTGCATGGCGGTGCCATGGACGAGCAGGATCTGGCCGAACACCGCGCGAACTGGTGCGGCACCATCAGCCATCCCTTTGCGCAATCTGTCATCCATGAAATCCCCCCCAATGGTCAGGGTCTGGCCGCCTTGATGGCCTTGGGCATCATGGAACAGGCCGGTATCGGCCAGCAGCCGCTGGATCATATCGACACGGTGCACTTGAGCATTGAAGCGATGAAGCTGGCTTTTGCCGATCTGTACGAGCACCACGCAGATCTGGAGCACATGATTCATCAGCCCGAGCATTTGCTGGACCCGGCCTATCTGCGCGAACGCGCTGCCCTGATTCAAATGGACAAGGCGGGCGATCCCAAACATGGCCTGCCTGGCCCCTCCGGCACGGTCTATGTCACCGCCGCCGACTCCAGCGGCATGATGGTTTCCCTGATCCAATCCAACTACATGGGCTTTGGTTCCGGCGTGGTCGTTCCCGGCACCGGCATCAGCATGCAGAACCGCGGTCATGGCTTTACCCTGCGCCCCGGTCATGTGAATGAAGTGGCCGGTGGCAAGCGCCCCTCGCACACCATCATTCCCGCCTTTGCCATGAATGCCGATGGCACGCCTCAAATGTCGTTTGGTGTGATGGGTGGCCCCTTCCAGTCGCAAGGCCATATGCAAATGGCGCTGCGTGTTCTGCTGTACGGCCAGAACCCGCAAGCCGCCGCCGATGCCCCACGCTGGCGCGTGACAGGTGGCCGTGGCGTCGCGGTAGAACCTACTTTCGATCCCGCTCTGGTTCAAGCTTTGCGCGATCGCGGTCATGAAGTCGTCGTTGAACCCGGCAGCGGTGTGTTCGCCTTTGGTGGTGCACAACTGATTCTGCGCCAGGGCAATCATTACGTGGGCGGCTCCGACCCGCGTAAAGACGGTCAGGTGGTGGCTTACTAAGCCTGCTTATCTTCAAGAAGTCACTGCCGTTCTCTGTTTGGGGTCTGGATGTTCTTTTCCAGACCCCAAAAACGTACACCGTGGTCAATATCTGACACTTTCAAGACACAAAGACTGTGTTTTTATCAGGTTTTCTTCAGCGGATCTGGGCGTCTGCGTTACCATCAAAAATTGCTGTTTCCATACCCCAGAAGCAGTTTTCTATCTGTCTAAACGGCCTCTCATCCTTAAGGCCGTCCGCTGGAGCCCATTCGGTGCTGTCATTCTTTGAACGTCGATTAAATCCCTATCCCGAACAACAAGTAGAAACCCCTCCCAAAGGCTTTTTCGCCTTCATCTGGTCCTGCACGAAAAATTCGCGCGGCTGGATTGGCCTGATGACACTGACCTCTATTGGCCTGTCGGCCTACGAGGCCATGCTGTTCGCCCTGCTCAGCTATATCGTGGACTGGCTGCCCTCTATTGAACCGGCCCAATTCTGGAGTCAGCAAGGCGGCACACTGTTGACCATTGCCGGGGTTCTGCTGGGCAGCGTGGTGCTGATTGGCCTGCATACACTGGTCATGCACCAGGTGCTGGCCATCAACTTCCCCATGCGCTTGCGCTGGCTGTTTCACAAGTTGATGCTGAACCAGAGCATGTCCTTTTACGCGGACGAGTTTGCCGGTCGCATCACCACCAAGATCATGCAAACCGCTCTGGCGGTGCGTGAAACCCTGTTCATGGCCGTGGAAGTGGTCGTGGGCATGAGCGCTTACCTGATCGGTATCCTGATTCTGGCGGGCAGCTTTGACCTCCTGCTGATCCTGCCCTTCCTGTTCTGGTTGGTGGGCTACGCACTGGCCTGCGTGTACTTTGTGCCCCGTCTGGGTAAAGTCGGTGCAGCCCAGGCTGACGCCCGTGCACTGATGACAGGCCGCATTACCGACGCCTACACCAATATCAATACCGTCAAGCTGTTTGCCCACACGCGTCGTGAAGCAGATCACGCCAAGAATGCAATGCGCCGTTTCCAGGAAACGGGCCACGCCCAGATGCGTTTGATCAGCATGTTTGAAGTGGCCAACCATGTGCTGGCCACGCTCTTGCTGATCAGCTCGGCCGGTCTGGCCTTGTACCTGTGGTCGATTGATCAGTCCACCGCCGGTGTCGTGGCAGCCGTCATTGCCATGGCACTGCGTCTGTCCGGCCATTCCCATTGGCTGATGTGGGAGCTGACCAATCTGTTCGAGAACGTGGGCACGATTCAGGATGGCATCAACACCTTGACGCAAGAACCTACCGTGGTGGATGCGCCCGATGCCAAGCCCCTGCAGATCGAGCAAGGCCGTATCGAATTCCAGGACGTCAGCTTTGCCTACCGCGACAAAAGCCGTCAGGTTATCGACAAGCTCAATCTGGTGATCAAGCCGGGCGAGCGTGTTGGCCTGATCGGACGCTCGGGTGCGGGCAAATCCACGCTGGTCAACTTGCTGCTGCGCTTCCATGATGTGGATAGCGGCACCATCCGCATTGATGGCCAGGACATTGCCCATGTCACCCAAGACAGCTTGCGTGCCGCGATTGGCATGGTGACGCAGGATACCTCCCTGCTGCACCGTTCCATGCGCGACAACATCCTGTATGGTCGCCCCGACGCCAGTGACGAACTGCTGCATATGGCCGTAGATCGTGCTGCCGCTGCTGACTTCATCCCGCAACTGCACGACCGTCAGGGTCGTGAAGGTCTGGATGCCCATGTGGGCGAACGTGGCGTGAAGCTCTCTGGGGGTCAGCGTCAGCGTGTGGCGATTGCCCGCGTGATGCTGAAAGACGCCCCCATCCTGTTACTGGATGAGGCGACCAGCGCGCTGGATTCCGAAGTGGAAGCCGCTATTCAGGAAAGCCTGAACACCCTGATGCACGGCAAGACAGTGATCGCCATTGCTCACCGTCTGTCTACCATTGCCGCACTGGACCGCTTGATTGTGCTGGATCAGGGCCGCATCATCGAACAGGGCAGCCACCAGGAACTGCTGGAACAAGGTGGTCTGTACGCTCGTTTATGGGCACGTCAAAGTGGTGGTTTCCTGGGAGAGACCGGCAAACAAGATGTCTAAAAGGTGTCACTTGCTTGCAAAAAAAAACTGACGTTACGTCTTTGTCCCATTAGAATTTCGGAAGATCAAACTTCGCCGTGCTTGCGGCGAAGTTTTTTTTCAACTTAATCAGCCCATACGAAGAACAAGATTATGTTTTTAGTCTTCCCCGATTCCGCCGCCATTGCAGCCCACCTGAGCGCCCGCCTCCAGGACATTATTCGTCAAAATCCTGAAGCAACGCTGGGTCTGGCAACGGGAGGGACCATGGAACCCGTGTACGCCCGTTTCGTACAGGACGTGCGCGCCAATGGGCTGGATGTCTCCAAGATCAACAGCTTCAATCTGGATGAGTATGTAGGCTTGTCGGCAACGCACGAGCAAAGCTACGCCTGCTACATGCGCCAGCACCTGTTCGGCCTTTTACCCTTTGATACCGCGCGTCTGCACTTGCCCAATGGCCTGACCACAGAGCTGGAGCAACACTGCCAGGATTATTCGGCCGGGATTGCTGCCTGTGGTGGCGTTGCGCTGCAACTGCTGGGCGTAGGCACCAATGGCCACATCGGTTTTAACGAACCCGGTACACCCTTTGACAGCCGCACTCACGTGGTCGCCCTGTCCGAGCGCACTCGCATCGACAACAGCCGCTTTTTTGACTCCATGGATGAAGTGCCTGCATCGGCCATCACCATGGGGATTGCCGATATTCTGAGCGCCCGTGAAATTGCCCTGGTGGTGACGGGCGAGCACAAGGCTCGCACCATGCTGAACTATCAGGAAGGCGGTATCACGCCTGAACTGCCTTTCACAGCACTGAAACAGCACGCCAACACCCACATCCTGCTGGATGAGGCGGCTGCCAACCTGCTAGACCCCAGCCTCTGCCACCGTCCCCTGATCAGCCAGGCCGCCTGAACCGGCTTGCCAGCCTCCGCCCAGCGCTCGGAAGAGCGCCGCGCGGGACTGCAAACGCGACTGCATCAAGCTGACGCGTACATCCTGAGCGGCGTACAAAGTACGCTGCGCATCCAGTAAAGACAGCAAAGTTTCCGAGCCGGAGCGATAACGTGCTTCGGCCAGTTGAAACGCCAGCCTGGCTTGCTCCCATTCCAGTTCCATCGTCTGCGCCTGGGCATCCAGACTATGCAACTGCGCCAGCACACCTTCGACATCCATATAGGCCTGCACAATGGTCTGACGATACTGAGCCAGCCACTCCTGCAAACGGGCGTCACTTAAATCCTTGCCCGCCTCCAGACGGCCTGCATTGAAGATAGGAGCCACCAGCCCGCTGATCAGGCTGTAGACGGGATGGCGCAAACTTTCTTCCCAATGATTACCCGATGCCCCTGCCCGCGCACCCAGAGTCAGACTGGGATACATGGCAGCACGAGCCACATGCACATCCGCATGGGCAGCGGACAACTGGGACTCAATACGCGCAATATCAGGACGCTGCGACAAGAGCTGCGACGGCAATCCCGCATCCAGCACCGGCACCTGCAAAGTGGCAATATCCTCTTGCGGTTCGGGCAGAATCTCGGTGCGACCCAGCAAGCTTGTAAGCTCCACCCGCGTGCGTATGGCCTGCTCTTCCAGCACCAATAATTTACGTTGCTGAGACGCCAGCAACTGACGCTGTTGAGCCAGCTCCAGCGGTGAGGCGGCCCCTGCTTGTAAACGTGCTTCCAGCAAACTCAACAAGCGTTGTGCAACGGCCAGGTTTTGACGGGCAATCGCCACGCGCTGCTTGTCACCCATGGTTTGCAGACTTAAATGCACCACCTGAGCCTGAACGCTGACACGCAGTACATCCAGCTCGTACTCCGCAGCCTGTGCCTGGAACAAGGCACTATTGGCCTGAGCACTATTGCGTCCCCACAAGTCCAGCTCGTAGCTCATGAACACACCGGCCACATACTGCGAACGGCTGTCACCATGGCTGGAAGAAAACGGCGCATCTCTTTGGGCGGACAGATTTCCCTGCAACTCAGGCAACAAACTGGCACCGGCAATCCGCGCCTGGGCTTGGGCCTGCAAGATACGGGCCTGCGCCTGACGCAGCACCGCCACGTCATCCAGCGCTTCCTGCATCAGGGTATTAAGGGCCGGACTGTTATAGGCGCGCCACCACTGCGCCTCTACTTTGGCCGTGACCGGACTGGCGGCTGTCTTGCCCTGCTGCTGATACGCCAGCGGCAAGCTGGGTGTGCTCTTTTCCAGATCAGAGGACAGCGATGTACACGCCTGCAACAAGAGGCCGCTGAAGGCTCCCAGAATCCATCGGTAATGAGCCATGCTTACTCCCCCGCCAAGGCCTGAACGGGGTCCAGAGCGGCCGCCGTCCGTGCTGGCATATAGCCAAAAATCATGCCCGTCGCAACGGCGCAGCCGAAGGCGCCCAAGGCAGCCCGCAAGGAAAACACCACATCCACCCCACCAAAAATCAAACCCAGGCCCACCAGAGCACCCACCAATACACCCAGGCAACCACCCGTAATCGTCAACAAGACAGCTTCCGTCAGGAACTGCCGCATGATGTCGCTTTGCCGCGCACCGGTGGCCATGCGTATGCCGATTTCTCGCGTACGTTCACGCACCGTCATCAGCATCACATTCATCACACCAATACCGCCCACCACCAGCGAGACAGCAGCAATCAGGCCCAGCATCATGCTCATGGCCTGACGGGTAGACGCTTCAGCCTGCAAGCGAGCCGCTGCATTACCAATAGAAAAGTCTTCCCGGCCACCGTGACGCTGCGTCAGTAACTGGCGCATGTCTTGTTCTGCCTCCAGAACAGTGGAGCTGTCCTGCGCATCAATGACGACGTAATCCGGTTGTGTCTGGGCCTGATACACACGAGCACGCGCCGCGTGATAGGGCACAAACACCATATCGTCATAGTCCTGTGCGCCCGAGTCGGCACCCCGTTCCTGCATCACCCCGATCACTTCAAAGGGAGAATTGCCGATCAGCAACTGCTGACCCAAGGGCACCTCCATATCCGGGAAGAAATGCTTGGCAGCGCGATAGCCCAAGACAACCAAAGGAGCCAGATCCCGGTCCTCGGCATCGGTGTAATAACGGCCTTGTGCCAGTTGCCAGCGGTGAATGTCCGGCATGGTTTCATTGGCGGCAAACACATAGACTTGCCGGTCCACACTGCCACGCCGCACGGTAATCGGATCCCCAATCACGGGCATGACGCGCCGTATCAGTGGCAGCTCGCCAATCGCCTCCAGATCCTCTTCCGTCAATTGCCCCTTGGCCACCCCGTTGGGCGGTGATGAGCTGCTCAAATAAATAATCGTGGTACCCATCGTGCCCATCTGATCCATGACCCGTTGGCGGGCACCTTCGCCCACCGCCAGCATCACGATGACCGAGGCCACCCCGATAATCACGCCTAACAAGGTCAAGGCCGTGCGATGACGGTTGATGAACATGCTGCGCAAGGCGCTGCGGGCGGCATCCTTGATTTCTGAAAACCAGGGCGAGCGTCGATGCTCGGGCTGCGGCAAGGGCTGCTTGGGTTGACTCTCCTGGGCCCCTTCAGGACGACTATCCGAGAGGATGCAACCGTCACGGATTTCAATGATCCGGTCTGCCATCGCAGCGACGTCATGGTCGTGCGTAATCAGAATAATGGTGTGCCCGGAGTCTGACAGCTTGCGCAGCAGGGCCATCACCTCTGCACCACTACGCGAATCCAGTGCCCCTGTCGGCTCGTCGGCCAGAATGACACGGCCACCATTCATCAGAGCGCGAGCAATGGACACCCGCTGCTGCTGGCCACCGGACAACTGATTCGGCCGATTATCCAGCTTGTCCGCCAGTCCCAGACTGCTGAGTAATTCTGCAGCCCGTGCTGCACGTGCGTCCTCATCCATACCCGCATAAATGGCGGGCATCTGGACATTTTCACTGGCGCTTTCTGTGGGAATCAGGTGATAGCCCTGAAACACAAAACCGAAGGTTTCCCGACGTAGCTGGGCCAGCTCGTCCGGGCTTAAATCCGCAACATTCCGGCCCTGAAACAGATAACTGCCACTGCTGGGTTTATCCAGACAACCCAGCAGATTCATCAGCGTCGATTTACCCGAGCCCGAGGCCCCCACAATCGCTACAAACTCACCCGGCTCAATACACAGGCTGACATCGAACAGAACTTGCACAGCAGGCTTGGTGCTGGGCGGACCGCCATAGATACGGTTAATGTCGCGCAGCTCAATCAAAGGAGGCGCAGACCCTACCATTGCAACCACCGCCAGCCACGCTCAGGTGTGATCACTGCCAAAACAACCTGCTCTCCTTTAGCCAGCCCCTCCACGACTTGCACCTGATGGCGATTGCGCACCCCCAGGTCAACCGGCTTTTCCTGCAGCTTGCCACGCTCCAGCACTGGCACCGTAAAAGCGTCAGGACCGCGAGCAGGATCGGGGCGCAACGCCACCAAAGGCACCAGCAAGGCCTGATCGGCACGATCAATTTCAAACAACACCTGAGCCGTCATCTGCGGCATCAACTCGCCATCTTCATTGTCCACATCAAACAGCACCGTATACATGATGGCCTGCGTGGCCGTCGGTGCCGCTGCCGTGCTTTCATCCTGAGTGCTACCTTCCGGCGCAGGCATGATTTGACGAACCTTGGCCTGCCATTGACGCGCCTGAGTTTCGCCCTGCTCACCCAAGGTTGTGAAGGTGACCGTCATACCGGGTTTGATACGACGAATATCGGCTTCGGACACGCTGGTCCACACCGTCATGGTGCTCAAGTCTGCAATGCGCAGAATATTGGGGGTTTGGTACGTGGCATTCAGCGTCTGGCCTTCACGAGCCTGTACGCCAATGACCGTGCCACTCATGGGTGCATAAATGCGCGTGTAGCCCAAGCGCGCCTCATCGGCTTTCAGCGTGGCCTGGGTCTGCTCCATCTGCGCTTGCACATGCGCTACCCGAGCCTGCGACGTCGCCAGATTGGCTTGCGCAATCTGAATATCTTCCTGACGGCTGGCCTGCTGGCGCTCCAATTGACGCTGACGAGTCAACTGCTGACGCGCCAGTAAAAGCTGCGCCTGCTGCTCGGCCAACTGGGCGCGGAACGCGGCCAAAGAAGCTCGGCCTGCATCCACTGTGGCTTGTTGCACACTGGGATCAATTTCCACCAGCAACTGGCCCTGCTCAACCTGATCGCCCGGCGCAACTGGCAAAGCCGTAATCTGTCCCGACACTTGCGCGCCCACATCCACATAGCGGCTGGGTTTCAAAGTGCCTACTGCTGCAACGGTGGCGCGTATATCGCTTTGCTCCACCGATACCGTCTCAAACTGCTCGGACGAACGCCCGGCCTGCGCGGCCAGCGCCCCCAGTACCAGCACCGCCACAATGGCCAACGCCCAGCGGCGCTTTACTGCTTTGGACTTCATAAATAATCCCGTTAAAACCGTAGATCTACACCCGCCGGATCATGCGTGGCAGGTGATCAAAAAAGTAATAGTGGTCAAGAAGGAATGCGTGTCAAACCACCGAGTCACACCGATACAAACCCGACGCCATCAGGCTAAACACAAGAGGCGTTCATTAAAACGATGCAGCAAAGAGGGCACGGCAAGAGGTCCTTTTTAGAGGCCTTCCTTAGTAAGACGTTTGAGAGCCCATTTTCCGGACATTTATTTTGTAAATTGGCACGCCAAGTGCCTTTCTCCGGTCTGCAACCATGCTCAAGGCGGACTGAACCGAAGCCCTGTCCAAAGACACTCAGGTACGTACAAGCGGCTGTTTACTGGATCAGAACCACTGGCAGATAAAGTGATGTAGACCCAGCCAAAGGGAGACACCTTAAATGAGAATGAATTCTATTATCGACTGGTAACAAAAGGCAAGGAAATCACATCCGCTTCAGACCTGAATGACAAGCACCTCTCTATCATCCGACACGTCTCAATTGCTATAATGTTAGAAGTTGATGTATAGTTTCTGACATGCAAGGCAAAACTATGACTACCCTACCCGAAACTATTCTTCTGCAAGCCCAAGCCCTTCCCGAGGGAGCGGTGCTATCGCCCAAAGAGTTTCTACACTTGGGTAGTCGTGCCGCGATTGATCAAGCCTTTTCCCGTTTGTGCAAAGCAGGATCATTGCTACGCATAGAGCGCGGAGCTTATGTGGCTCCGATCGCCAGCCGGTTTGGTGTTCGTACACCCTCCCCAGCCAAAGTAATCCAATCCTTGGCAGAGCAAAATGGCGAACAAATGGTCTCCCATGGAGCCAATGCGGCCAATACCTTAGGACTGACCCAGCAAGTTCCTGTTCGCGACATCTACCTGACCTCTGGTAAGAGCCGCGAAATTACCCTTGGAAAATCACAGGTGCTCATTAAACATGCTCCACCCTGGATGACAGCACTAGGCTCACGTCCAGCCGGTGCGGCAGTGCGCGCCCTGGCCTGGATGGGCCCTGAACACGTTAGCGAGTCTCTTGCCTCCTTGCGCCGCAGCCTACCAAACTCTGAATGGCAAACCTTGATTGCAAGCCGTGCCAGTCTGCCTAGCTGGATGGCGTGTGCCATAGGCAAGGAGACACTGCGTGACTGAAACCTTTTTCAGCCTCAGCAGGGCCGATCAACGCGAAGCCTTGGAGTTCGCTCGTACGGAATCAGGCCGCCCCGCTCATCTTCTGGAAAAAGATATCTGGGTCGTGTGGACACTAAACGCCCTGTTCAGCTCCACATTGCACAATAATCTGACCTTTAAAGGCGGGACCTCACTCTCCAAGGTTTACAACATCATCGACCGATTCTCGGAAGATATAGACCTGACTTACGACATCCGCAAACTGATCCCTGATCTCATAGGGGAAACAGGCGAACTGCCCGCAAGCCGTAGCCAGGCAAGCAGATGGACTACAGAAGTACGACATCGCTTACCAGACTGGATCAAGGACCATGTCCTACCCGTCCTGCAAGAGGCTCTGGCACAAGAACAGATCAATGCTCACCTGGAGCTTACGGGGCCAAGCCAAGACAAACTGCTCTTGCATTACCCGGCACTGGTGGAGGGAACAGGCTATATCAAACCCACCATCACCCTGGAATTTGGTGGCCGTGCAACTGGGGAGCCCAATGAGGTGCACACCGTCCATTGCGATGTCGCCACGCATCTTCCTGATGTCTCATTCCCTAGCGCCTCCCCCCGCGTCATGAGTGTTAGCCGAACTTTCTGGGAAAAGGCGACCGCAGTCCATGTTTTCTGCGCACAAGGCCGTATCCGTGGTGAACGCTATGCCCGCCATTGGCATGACCTTGCCGCCATCGCCCGCAGTCCGTATTTCGATACAGCCATTGCAGCCAGAGACATTGCTACAGCGGTAGCCCGGCACAAGTCCTTATTTTTCATTGAAAAAGACGTGCAAGGGCTAGTGATTGACTACATCAACGCCACCAGCGGAAATCTGAGTCTCATTCCCATGGGAGAGGCAAAAACTGCCTTGGAGAAAGATTATGCTGCCATGCAAGAAGACCAAGTCCTGCTAGGCGACGGGCTGCCATTTGATGAACTACTCAAGGCCTGTGCCTACGTGGAAACCCAGGCAAACCAAATGGCCTCACAAGGCCTGTTGTAAACCAAAGATATCGAATTCCTTATTCCGGCTGGCTTAAAACCACAAGCCGCCTCCATGCTAGCGTGATGACTTGTTGCTCTGAGCCTCTTTTGAAGCCACATTTCACCTAAACCACACCGCTCTCAAGTCCATACGCACAAATGCGCAGGCCAAATTAGCGCACTTCCCTATCCCCCACTTGACTGCCCTCGCTACAATATCGACTCAGCCGCCTCTTGGGCGGCCTTGTTGTTGAATTCCCTGACTTGTACTGCGCCATGACTTCTGCTGCCGATCTGTCCGCCCACACGCCCATGATGCGTCAATACCTTCAGCTCAAGGCTGAAGCTGGCTCGCATCTGCTGTTCTATCGGATGGGAGACTTCTATGAAATGTTCTACGCCGATGCCGAGCGCGGTGCGCGCCTGCTGAACCTGACGCTGACCAAGCGCGGTTCTTCCAATGGCGAGCCCATCCCCATGGCAGGTGTACCTTTTCATGCCATGGAAGGCTATCTGGCGCGTCTGGTGGCCTTGGGCGAATCCGTCGCTATCTGCGAGCAAATCGGTGACCCCGCCACCAGCAAAGGCCCGGTCGAGCGCAAGATCATGCGCGTGGTCACCCCCGGTACGCTGACTGACGACGCCTTGTTGCCTCCCAAGGCAGACCGTCTGATCGCTGCCTGCACCCTGATTAAAGTTCAGCGTCAAGAAATGATAGGGCTGGCCTGGATGAATCTGGCCAGTGGCGAATTTCTGGTCAGCCAGTGCGAGCCAGACATGCTGGACACGGAACTGAACCGCATCGGCCCGGTAGAACTGGTCTACCCCGAATCCCTGCGCCCCGCCCCTGAATTGCCGCAAGCAAGCTGCCATACCTTGCCAGACTGGCACTTCGCCCAGGACGGATCGCGCGAAACCTTGCTGGACCATTTCGATCTGGATTCCCTGGCCAGCTTTGGTCTGGACGACTTGCCCGCCGCCACCGCGGCCGCCGGTGCCTTGCTGCGCTATGTAGGCAGCACGCAATCCCAATCGCTGGTTCACATCACGGCCATTCGCGTTCAGCACAGCTCGGACTTTCTGGTGCTGGATGCCGTCACCCGCAAGAATCTGGAAATCACGGAAACCATTAGCGGTGAAACCAGCCCGACGCTGTTCTCCACCCTGGATCATTGCCAGACCCCCATGGGCAGCCGTTTGCTGCGCCGCTGGCTGCACCATCCGCTGCGCTTGAACCAAGCCGTTCAACAGCGCCAGGATATCGTGTCGCTGTTCTTTCAGACTCAGCAAACAGCCAGTCTGAATGCGGGCGACCCTTTAGGCGTGCTGCGTCAGGCCCTGCGCCGCTTCCCCGATCTGGAACGGATTGCAACGCGTATTTCGCTGCGTAGTGTCCGTCCTCGGGAACTGGCCAGCCTGCGTGACGCCTTGGCTACTCTGCCCGAACTGCGCCAGGAGTTGGAACAGAGCTTTGGGCAGTCTGAACACCTGTATGCCCATTTATTGAATCTGGCCCTGGACCCTGAGCTGGCCACCTTGCTGCGCACGGCCATCGCCCCCGAACCCGCTTTGCTGATCCGTGACGGGGGTGTCATTGCCGACGGCTACGACGCTGATCTGGACGAGTTGCGCAGCCTGGCCAGCGACAGCGGCGATGTCTTGGTCAAGATCGAAGCCCGCGAACGCGAGCGCACCGGCATTGCTACCCTGCGTGTCGAATACAACCGTGTGCATGGCTTCTTTATTGAAGTCAGCCGCGGTCAGGCCGACAAGGTGCCCGATGATTACCGTCGCCGCCAGACCTTGAAAAATGCTGAGCGCTTCATCACGCCCGAACTGAAGGAATGGGAAGACAAAGTTCTGTCCGCCAAGGACCGCAGCTTGAGCCGCGAGAAGTTCCTGTTCGACGAACTGCTGGACAAGCTGCAAAGCTATGCGGGCCCCTTGGCCCTGTGCTCCAGTGCGCTGGCCGAACTGGATACCCTGTCCTCCCTGGCCCTGCATGCCCTGGACAACAACTGGATCGCCCCGGAACTGACAGAACAGGCAGGCATCTGGATTGAAGCCGGTCGCCACCCCGTGGTGGAGCACAGCATCGAGCGCTTCACACCCAACCATTGCGAAATGCATGCCCAGCGCCGCATGTTGCTGATTACCGGCCCGAATATGGGTGGTAAGTCCACCTATATGCGTCAGGTGGCCCTGATTGCCCTGCTGGCCCGCATTGGCAGTTTTGTACCGGCAAGCAGCGCCCGCATTGGGCAGATTGACCGTATCTTCACCCGTATCGGCGCGGCTGATGATCTGGCCGGTGGCCGTTCCACCTTCATGATGGAAATGACCGAAGCCGCGGCCATTCTGGCGGGTGCCACCCCTTACAGCCTGGTACTGATGGATGAAATCGGCCGGGGCACCTCCACCTATGATGGCCTGGCCCTGGCCTGGTCGATTGCACATCGCCTGCTCAGCCACAATCAGGCACTGACCCTGTTTGCAACGCACTACTTCGAGATCACCCGTTTGCCCAACGAATTGCCCGCAGCCGCCAACGTGCATTTGGCCGCGGCTGAATCGGCTTCAGGCATTGTGTTCCTGCATGAAGTTCAGGAAGGCCCGGCCAGCCGCAGTTACGGGATTCAGGTGGCACAACGTGCCGGTATTCCCTCTGCGGTCATTCGTCAGGCCAGCCGTGAACTGAGCCGTCTGGAAGCGCAGAATGATCCTAGCGCACAACTGGACTTGTTCAATGCGGGCAGTGCGCCTGAAACCTCGGTTGCAGAGCCCGATCCTACGACTGATCAAGCATTGGAACTGCTGGATCAGTTCAGGCAGCTGGATGTGGATGAGCTAAGCGCACGGGATGCACTGGACCTGTTGTATCGCTGGAAAAAGGATATGAAGGCGGGGTAAACAGTCCGGAAGGGAGCCCAGGAGGCTCCCTTTTTTATGCAGTTTCCCGAGGGCCGTTGGCGAGCAGATAGACAATCCATCATTCTCAGCCTGTCCACCGTGAATCAATCACTCTATTTCGTGAATATTTCTCTGGATTCTTTGCGCTGGATACGCCTGATACGCAGGCTAGCCATACACCGGGACAGGCCGGATCAGTTAAGCTACGGGCTAATTTAATTCTTGTTCGGGCAGTCCATGAATATCGACCAGCCATTGACCCTTTTGGGCGGCATCAGCGCGCATGAGTTCATGCAAACCTACTGGCAACGCAAACCTTTATTGATACGCGGCGCCATCCCTAATTTCAAGCACTCGCTGAGCATAGACAATATCCGCGAGCTGGTAACGCGTGAAGAGGTCGAATCGCGCCTGATCATTCATGACGGCGAGGACTGGGAGATGGAAACCGGGCCCTTTGACGAGTTGCCACCCGCCTCGCAGCCCAACTGGACTGCTCTGGCACAAAGCGTGGATCTGCATGACGACAATACCGCTGCCCTGATGCGTCAGTTCCGCTTCATTGGCGATGCCCGTCTGGACGATGCCATGATCAGCATTGCTTCTGACGGCGGTGGCGTAGGCCCGCATTTCGACAGCTACGATGTGTTCCTGCTGCAAGCCCACGGCAAGCGTCACTGGCGCATCAGCCAGCAAAAAGACCTGAGCCTGGTGCCTGACCTTCCCTTGAAGATTTTGCGCAATTTCCAGGTAGAAGAAGAGTTCACCCTGGAACCCGGCGACATGCTGTATCTGCCCCCCCATGTCGCGCATGACGGCATTGCGATTGGCGACTGCATGACGATTTCCATCGGCTTTCGCTCACCCACCCAGGCAACGCTGGCGCGTGGCTTGATGGATGCCGCGTCGGATCAATT
Source organism: Alcaligenes sp. SORT26 (assembly GCF_017377875.1). Lineage (GTDB taxonomy): Bacteria > Pseudomonadota > Gammaproteobacteria > Burkholderiales > Burkholderiaceae_B > Alcaligenes > Alcaligenes parafaecalis. The sequence continues at coordinate 3,999,207 of NZ_CP070975.1, read as the reverse complement.
GGCTGCTGCCAGTAATGAAGGCTTTGGCCTGTATGCAGACCCACCCATCGACATGCCTGCATCCCTGCAAAACCGCTACACCGACCCGGATGCTCTGGCCAGCAGCACACCCGCCGCCCTGCCAGAAAATCTGATTCAGAAGTCGCTGGATGCATTGAACGCCATTCGTTTTGATGAGGCACTGGCCTCTCGCTTCCTGGGTGTCTGGCTGACCGAATTGCCCAGCAATAGCTGGTTCGACATCGCGGAAGATCCGGTTGATTTACATGACCCTGATCTGCCCGAAGGTCGTCTGGTGCTGGACCGCTGCTCGCGCATGATGTATCGCGGCGATGAGCTGTACATCAACGGTGAAGTGGCCCCCTGCCCGGCCAGCCCGGCACTGAAATTGTTGGCTGATCAACGCGAGCTCCCCACCTCTGGCGACGCATTTGCAGAACTGGATGAGGACGAACTGGAAATGCTGAATGCCTGGCTGGATGACGGCTGGCTGCAGTTCAAGGAAAACTGAGCACTAAGCCACTAGCTCTGGCGAGTTCAGGAAAAAAGCGGGGCAGCTTGCAGGCTGCCCCGCTTTTTTATTTCTGACACCTCAGGAATCGAAAGCCTGATACATCCGCTGACTGCGGCTGGGGCAGTAGCAGTGGCTGTGGCTGTGGCTGTGGCTGTGGCTGTGGCTGTGGCTGTGGCAGCATTATTCACGCCATACAGCAGCAAAAAGTACTATCATGAAAAATGCGATTCACAAGACGAGCAACTCGTCATAAAGCCACCATTGGTGGCTTTGCAGCCCCGCTTCAATCCAGCTCGGGCCACACTCAAAAATCACGTAACCCACCCCACTCCCTGTAGTCAGGCACCTGCCGAATTCAAAAGTGGTCTGCCCTACACCCTGAAAGCGTCCTATCAGGCCAGTCCATTTAATCGCTATAAATAGTGCTCGTTTGTCATCTCTCCTTTTGGAAAGCGCTGAGCACTATGTCTACCTCTCGATCGTCCTCATCCTATTTAATCAGTGATCTGATCCCGCCTATCGTGGCTGGTCTGATCTCGGTCATCGTTAATTACGGCGGCACCTTTATTCTGGTTTTCCAGGCCGCCAAAGTCGCCGGGCTCAGCCCGGAACTGACCGCATCTTGGGTCTGGTCGATTTCGATTGGTGTCGGTGTGACCGGCCTGCTTTTAAGCTGGGTTTCGCATGAACCTATCATCACGGCATGGTCTACCCCTGCGGCCGCTTTCCTGGTGACCGCCCTGGCTAGTACGCCATACGAAGAAGCCATCGGAGCCTATCTGATATCAGCGGCGGCCTTTGTCGTGCTGGGCCTGTCATCCTACTTCGAGCGCCTGATTCGTCTGATTCCCAACGGGATTGCTGCAGGCTTGCTGGCCGGGATTCTGCTGCAATTCGGGATTGGGGCCTTTGGCAGCATGACGCTGGACCCGAAACTGGCTGGTTTGCTGATTCTGGCCTACCTGATCATCAAACGCTTTTCTGCACGCTATGCCGTGGTGGGGATTCTGATCCTGGGTCTGGCCTTTCTCCTGCTGGAGCATCGTGTCGACCTGAGCGGCCTGAAGCTGGAGCTGGCAGCCCCTGTATTTACCATGCCGGTCTTCACGCTGAATGCCTTGCTGAGCGTGGCCTTGCCCTTGTTTCTGATCACTCTGACTGGCCAATATATGCCAGGCATGCTGGTTCTGCGTAACGATGGTTTTCGCACCAGTGCCAACCCGATTGTGTGGGTGACTGGCCTGGGCTCACTGATCATGGCGCCCTTTGGTTCTCATGCCATGAACGTCGCCGCCATTACCGCCGCCATCTGTACAGGACCGGAAGCACATCAGGATCCCTCCAAACGCTGGATCGCCGGGATTGCTGCAGGTATTTTTTATATTCTGGTCGGTATCTTTGGATTGACCTTGGCCGCCGTATTCATGGCCTTCCCCGCAACATTCATCACCACTCTGGCTGGTTTGGCTCTGCTGGGTACGATTGGCGGCAGTTTGGCTGGCGCAATGGCCGAACCCAAATCGCGTGAAGCGGCGCTGATTACCTTTCTGGCCTCGGCCGCGAATATCACCCTGTTCGGGATTGGCGGGGCATTCTGGGGGCTGGTGATTGGTCTGTTGGCGTACTTCATTTTGAACGGGAAGCTGCCACAACGGAAACCAGCAAAGCTGGGAAATGAAGCCCTTCCTACCGCTTCGGATGCCCGTTGATGGATAACTAAGCACTCGAATCCATACGCTTGAAATCAAGAGCCGTGGCTTTCACAGAAACAATACTGGCTGCTATACAGCGCGGCACCTGACCTGTTCTATCATCAGGCTGTCTATCAAACAGCAGTCCTGGAAGCAGCAATCCTGAAAGCAGAAAAAAAGCCCGGCCTTGAGCCGGGTTTTTCTATTTCTCCGGGCAGAACAAGACCTTGAAACCAGGGCTCCACTACTTCAATTTATTGTAAAAAATAGTTACCCAACTTCCATCTATAGACACCAGAAGACATCAAATTCGACCTAAATCCGGCAAAACACACTGAAAGAATTAATAGACACAATCTCCTGACTGCCTCTTTCCAGATCGAGTGCTAGCCTGCGCTGGCTTTGATCTTCAGGAAACAGTGTCATGTTTGGCGATTTCAATCTTGCGTCCCCCTATGCGGCTTATGCCCGCCTCCATCAGGGGCCGCCTTTGGTGTGGGATGCGGATTTCTGTGGTGGGGCCTGGCTGGTTCACAGACATAAGGATGTACAAACCGCCCTGCGCCATCCCGATTTAAGTGTGCGACGTGTGGGAGGATGGGTGTCTCAAGCCGGTGCCGCTCCCTCCCCTCGCCTGCAGGCTTTCAAAGGCCTGATGGCCAGAACGCTGGTTTTTCTGGATCGCCCCCGTCACACCCGCGTGCGACGCGTCGTCAATGCTGCCTTTAGCCCCAAAGCACTGGAATCCCTGCATGGCACGATTGATAGCCGCGTCACGCAGATCCTTCTGAATCTGGAAGAAAAGCTGCAGCATGGTCCTGCGGATCTGGTTGATGAACTCTGCCGCCCCTTGCCCGCCTTGGTCATGATGGATGTACTCGGATTGAAGGCATTACCCTTGTCCGTGTTCCAGGACTGGTCCGAGCAACTGGCGCGATTTATAGGGCAAGCAACCCCTGATCTCCCCTTGTTGATGGACACCCAGGACGCCTTGCTGGATATGGCTGATTTTTTGAGCACCACGTCCAATCTGTGCGAAGGCGGTCTGGTTTGGCGGCTTTTGCAGGATGAGCAATTGTCCCTGCACGGCAGGCGCGAACGTCTGGCGCAGTCCTGTATGTTGCTCTTCGCAGGCTATGAAACCTCTCGGCATCTGCTTAGCACGCTCTTTCAGACTCTACTTGGCGACACACGCAAGCTGCGGCACCTGCAGGCACAGCCTGAAAACATCCCCGCAGCCATTAAAGAGGTCTTGCGTCACGACAGCCCGATTCAATACACGGCCAGACGTCTGATGCGTGACCAGCATTGGCACGGTCAGCACTTGCGCAAGGGGCAGTTGCTGCTTCTGCTCTTAGGTGCCGCCAACCGGGACCCCAAAGTTTTTACTGACCCGGACGAGCTGGATTTCAGCCGCGACAACCAGGCCGAACTATCAATGGGCCACGGCATTCATCATTGCTTGGGAGCAGGCCTGGTGCATTTGGAAGCCCGGCTCACCCTGCAACGAACTCTCCCCCTGCTGTCCCGCCTTCAACCAGGCCAGGGACAACGTATTCAGTTGCCTGCCTATCGTGGCTGGAACAGCCTGCCGGTCCAACTACGGGCGTCGCACTCATGAGCGCTTTTCTTGCCCATGTGGACCAGCAAGTAGCGGCTTTAAAAGCCAAGCAACTCTGGCGGCAGCGCGCTATTAGCCTACCCTTGCCCAACGCGCAGATTGAACGCAATGGCCAGGTCCTGCTGAACTTTGCTGGCAATGATTACCTGGGCCTTAGCCAGCACCCGCAACTCAAACAGCTAGAGGCCCACAGCGTCGCCGGAGCCACTGCCTCCCCCTTGATTTGCGGACATCACCCGCTTGCCCAGACACTGGAACAAGAGTTGGCAGCATGGAGTGGCTTTGAAAGTAGCCGCCTGTTTGTCAGTGGTTATCAAGCCAGTCTGGGGGTAATTCCTGCTCTAGTAGGAGCTAGCGACACTATTTTTTGTGACCGGCTCAACCACGCCAGCCTGATTGACGCCAGCCGTCTGTCTGGTGCCCGTTTACGGGTCTATCCTCACCGCGATATGGAGCGCCTGGACGATTTACTAGGTCGTCCAGGCACGGGCTTCAAACTAGTAATTTCAGACAGCCTGTTCAGCATGGATGGCACCATCGCGCCCCTTGATACGCTACTTGATCTGTGTGAACGTCATGACGCCCTGCTGTATCTGGACGACGCACACGGCCTGGGCATTCTGGGGGAGAACGGACGCGGGGCAGCTGAGCATTTCCTGCTTCGCCCCGAACAGCGCCGACGCCTGATTTATCTGGGCACCTTTGGCAAGGCTGCCGGACAAGGCGGGGCCTTTATTGCCTGCTCTAACCCATTGGCGGATTGGTTTACCCAATCTGCACGCAGCTATGTATACAGCACGGGCCTGGCCCCGGCCCATTGCGCATCTTTGCTGGCATGCCTGCAACTGATCAAGCAAGCCCAGCCACAACGCGCCTCCCTAAAAGCGAACATTCAAACCCTGCAAACCTTAAGCCGGGACTTGCCCTGGCATCTGGCCCCTTCGGACACGCCAGTGCAAAGCCTATTGATTGGAGAGGTCGAGCCTGCTGTGCAGCTATCTGAAATTTTGCTGCAAAAAGACATTTGGGCTCCCGCTATACGGCCGCCCACCGTACCTCGTCACCAAGCCCGCTTACGCATTTCTCTCTCTGCCGCCCACAGCCATCAGGACATTGAAAAACTGGTCCAGGCTCTGCATGAAGCCGCCCATTCTTTACGGTGATTTGCCATGAATCCGAACTCCCTCTCCCCTCTAGCCCAACGCAGCCTGAAGGCCGTCTGGCATCCCTGCACGCAAATGCAGCATCACGATCAGGGTGTGCCGCTGCTGGCTATCAAGCGTGCTCAGGGTGCCTGGCTTTACGATGCCGATGGCAATCGCTATCTGGACGCGATCAGCTCCTGGTGGGTGAATCTGTTTGGACATAGCCACCCGCATCTGGTGCAGGCTATTCGCGATCAGGCGCAACAATTGGATCACGTCATGCTCTGCGGTCTGACGCATGAGCCAGTCGTGCAGTTGTCCGAGCAGTTAGCCGCCTTGAGCGACCATCATTTAGGCCATGCTTTTTATGCCAGTGATGGTGCCTCCGCCGTGGAGATCGCACTCAAGCTGAGTCTGCATTACTGGCGCAACCAGGGCCAGGAGTACAAGCAGCGTTTTGTGGGCATTGAGCAGGGCTATCACGGTGAAACCATGGGAGCTTTAGCCGTAACGGATGTGCCTTTGTTCCGTGAAAATTATGGTGCTCAACTCAGCGCCCAATACACAGCCGCCAGCCCGGATCTGCGCCAAGCCAAAAGTCCGGAAGAACAAACGCTAGTCACCGAAAAAGCCCTGCTATCGCTGCAGCAGATTCTGGATACGCATCAGGACATTGCCGCCATCATTCTGGAGCCGCTGGTGCAATGCGCCGCCGGGATGAGAATGCATTCCCCCGACTACTTACGCGGTGTGCGTAGCCTGTGTGATCGCTATCAAGTGCATTTGATTCTGGATGAGATTGCCGTAGGTTGCGGACGCACCGGTACTTTTTTTGCATGTGAACAAGCTGGCATCTGGCCGGATTTGCTCTGCCTGTCCAAAGGGATTAGTGGTGGTGCCCTGCCCCTGTCAGTCGTGCTGTCTACCCCTGCCATCTACCAAGGTTTTTACGACCAGGACCTGCGCCGTGGATTTCTGCACTCACACTCCTACACCGGAAATCCACTAGCCTGCCGCGCGGCTCTGGCTACCTTGGAACTGTTCCGTCAGTACCCCGTGTATGAGCTGCAAAACACGCTGGGACAACACATTGATGAAGGTTTGCAAGCACTGGCGCAGCGTCATCCCAAAATGCAGCATCTACGACGTTGTGGCGTGATCTGGGCCTTTGAACTGGACGCAGGTCCGGCCCGCTACGATCACCAGGGCTTTGCACGACGCTTTTACCGCTCGGCTCTGCAACAGGGGCTGATGCTGCGCCCCATTGGCAATACGGTTTACCTGATGCCCGGCTATCTATGGACTGAAACAGAGGTCCAACACTTGCTGGGTGGTTTGGCTCATCTGCTGAAGGAATTCGCATGAGGGCCTGCTTTGTCACGGGAACAGACACCGAAATCGGCAAAACGTTGGTCAGCTCAGCCCTACTTCACCTCTTGGGACGGGAGGGTGCACGTACGCTAGGCATCAAGCCGATAGCATCGGGCGCAGCGGAACGGAATGGCCGTCTGCACAACGAAGATGTGGACGCACTGGCAAGACACTCCAGCGTCCAAGTGGATCAAGAGAAACTGACTCCGTATCTGTTTCGCGAGGCAGCGGCACCTCACGTACTTGCTGAAAAAACAGGCATCTCATTAGACCTCACACTGATTCAGCAAAACATCCAGAAACTGAACGGACAGGCCGACTACATGATCGTCGAAGGTGTGGGAGGCTTCATGCTGCCGCTGGGGCAAGGGCGAACGGGAGAGGATCTGGCACAGGCTTTGCAATTGCCTGTGGTGCTGGTCATCGGTTTGCGTTTGGGAGCCTTGAATCACGCTTTGCTGACAGCCCAGGCCATACGCGCAAGCGGTTTAGCTTTGCTGGGCTGGGTCGCCAATTGCATCGGTCCAGAGATGGCTTATATCGAGGAGAATTTGCAGACTCTGCATGACTATATGCCTGGCCCTTGCCTGGGGGTGATTCCCCGGCTGGCTTCTCCCGATCTGGATGAGCGTATTCATCAAGCCGCGCAGTATCTACGCTCGCCTTGGGCCGATCTGGCTAAAGGCCAAGACCTCAGAGCCTGACCCTATAAAAAATAACTGCCAACACTGCCTAGAACCGCCACGCCCAAAAGCAGGCACACCGCACCGCTCAAGGCAAAGCGCAAGGCCGGGTTGGCAGACCAGGCGTCCACGCACGCATTCATCAGTCGTTGACGCCAGCCGCCTTGCTCTGTCAATACACCACTTTGCTGAGAGTCGGCACGCAAGCGATTCAGGTTCTCAGCGCTGATTCCGTCCATCGCTTCCCACGCCAGCTTCCAGCGCAAAAAAGCAGCCTGATGCTCGGGATCAATGGACAGCCAGGCACGAAACGCAGACTGGCTGCGAGCATCACCCTGATGTTTGGGATCGTGCTGTTTGAGCAGCCAACTCAAGGCCTGCTCATCAATATGCTGCATGTGCTCGTCCTGAGACATACGAGCCAGCCGGGCGCGGCACAGCCCCGTCCACCCGATTGACCGGCGCTGGGTTATGACGGCAAGCCAGCATGGCCATGCGGATATAGTGTTCCACCACACGCGGACTGGTGCCCATACGCGCAGCAATTTCTTTGTAGTTCAGGCCCTCGAAGCGATGCAGCACAAAGGCTTCGCGACGGCGGCGCGGCAAGGCCTCGATCATGGCCAGCATGCGTGCACCGGGTTCTGAAGGAGCGTGAGCAGAGGCTTGTGTGCCACGCAGCATACGCAGGCAAAAACTTGAACCGTTACGGTAAAACGATTTCAGCATGGGCCACTCCCTAAAAGAGATTAAATGATAATGGTTCCTATTATCTTTACTGTTTTAGAGAAAGTCCAGCCCTGTTCGATAAAGATTCACTCTGCTCACAAAAATAAATAGAAAGCGGCAAGGCTTGGCGCCAAACCATATCAGGGCGAATTTCGGGCATAAAAAAAGCCCTGGCATGAAACCAGGGCTTTTTCCAGACGGCCCGAGGGCCAAATCAAAACAATCAGTTGCCGGGGCGCAGATTGGTGGACAGCACATTGATGATGCGCTTGGCTGTCGCCGTAGTCTGTTCCTGACCTTGCTGATCCAGCACGGAGACACGTGTGCCCGCACCTTGAGCGCTCAGCTTGATGCGGAACGGTGTAGCTTCAGCGGTGTTACGGCTACCGAAGATACGGCCAATGATGTTTTGCTGTTCGATCTTCTCGCCCGTATCCGAATCCAGATAACGGATGAAGAATTCGCCAGCGGAACGGTCACGATCTTCCACCGAGAAGCCAGCGGAGTCGATGGCTACGCCAACACGACGCCATGCACGGTCAAAGGATTCGTTCAGCACCAGTTCGGCCTGGTCGCCCTTGTCCGAAGCCTGGACTTGAACGCCAGCAGGATCCTTGGAGGCGTTAGCCACTTGTTCACGTGCTGTTTCAATGTCGGAGCCCAGGAAGACCATCATGCGAGCCAGCATGGCTGCATTCAGGCCTGGATCTTCTTTAGCGAACACCCACTTAAAGGCGGAACCGTCTGCCGTCGGTGTTTCTTCCATGTGCTGGTGGGACACATAGATTTCGGTCTTGTTGCCAACGCGCTCAAAGCGGGTGCGGAAGCGATCACGTTCGCCGCTGTCAAAGACCTGGTCAATGATGGAGCCCAAGGCACTGCGAATCCAGCTTTCTGGAATCTTGGCGCGGTTTTCAGCCCAGTCGGTCTGGATCAGGCCAGCACGAGGGTCCTGGGACTGAATGGTGAAACCATGATCACCCCAGAAATCGATGATGCGGGGGAACAGATCTTCAACAGGGCGGTCCACCACCAACCAGCGCAAATCGCCGTCACGCATCACTTTGATGGCATCGGACTGAGGCAGAACCTTGTCTGCTCCGCCGGTGGCCTGCTGCGCGTTTTGACCTTGTGCGTAGACCGAGTAGGACGTAGCACCTTCTGGAGCGCGGTAATGCGCATCGCGGTTAGCCTGGGTCAGATCCGGGGGAATGCTCAGGGGATCGCCTGCAACCGTACTCTTGTAATTTACCGATTCGCCCTGGCCCATTATCTGGTCCATCGTCGAGCAGCCCGACAGCACCAACAGGCTCAGGGACAGCCCGATCAGGCTTTTATTAACTGGCTTAGCAATCATGGAAGAAGATCCGCAAGTTTCAAAGATTGACGCAGCAATTCGTGATGCTGTGCATTTAACGGCGTCAATGGTAAACGATATCCCAACTGAGTAAGGCCCATTTCTGCAACGGCCCATTTCACGGGAATGGGGTTAGCCTCAACAAACAGGTTCTTGTTCAGACCTGCCAAATGGGCGTTCAAACGACGTACCGTGGGTACGTCCATATCCAGGGCAGCCTGGCACAACTGGCTCATCAAGCGTGGAGCCACGTTGGCTGTCACGGAGATATTGCCTTTGGCGCCCAGCAAGATATAGGAAGCCGCAGTAGGATCATCACCGCTAACAACGATGAAATCTTCAGGCGCATCACGCAGCAGCAGGCCACCGCGCGCCAGATCTCCCGTTGCATCCTTGATACCAATGATGTTGGGGATCTGGGCCAGACGCAGCACGGTGTCGTTCTGCAGGTCGGCAACAGTACGGCCAGGTACGTTGTACAGGAACTGGGGCAGGTCCACCGCTTCGGCAATCGCACGGAAGTGCTGATACATGCCTTCCTGAGTAGGACGGTTGTAGTAAGGCACCACCGACAAACCGGCATCAGCACCCACTTCCTGGGCGTGACGCGACAGCTCGATCGCCTCGCGCGTGGAGTTGCCACCCACACCGGCAATCACGGGAACACGCCCAGCGGCATGCTCAACCGCGATCTTGATCAGCTCAGCGTGCTCATCAACCGACACCGTAGGCGATTCGCCCGAGGTTCCAACGACCACCAGCACACGGGTTCCTTCTTGTATGTGCCAGTCGATCAGCTTTCGGTAAGCGGCAAAATCCAGACCCCCATTGGGATCCATGGGTGTAACAAGGGCAACCATGCTGCCCTGAAAATTGGAAATAGCAGAGTCCGAACTTGCCATGATGAGATGAATCTCCGGGTTTAAGGCCCTACAGCCCAAAAAAATAATGACTCACAAGTTTAACGGATAAGCCGTTAAATCATAAGAACCATTTCAACACGCCTTCACCCAGCGCAATCAAAGGCCTCATCAGGGTCCAAAGTGCGCCGGTAAACATCAGCAGGATCAAAATGACCATGCCGTAAGGCTCGATACGAGAATAATGATAGGCCAAACGATTAGGCAATAGACTAAATACAATGCGCCCGCCGTCCAGAGGCGGCAAAGGCAAGAGATTCAGTGCCATCAAGACCAGGTTGACCTGTACACCGGCAATGGCCATACCCATCCAGAAACGGCTGTCGCCCTGCCCCAGCTTGACCATCAAATGGGCATACAGAACCCACAAGATAGCCATCACCATATTAGAGGCGGGTCCGGCCAGGGCCACCCACAGCATATCGCGCTTGGGATTGCGCAACCGGCCCCAATCCACAGGCACGGGTTTGGCCCAACCAAACAAAATGCCACCCATCCCCATCATGGCGCTGGATAGCAGCAGAACGGCGGGCACCACAATCGTGCCGATAGGATCGATATGCCGCAGTGGGTTCAGGCTGATGCGACCGGCCAGCATGGCCGTGGGATCGCCAAACATGCGTGCCACATAGCCGTGAGCGGCTTCATGCAGCGTAATACCGAAAATGACTGGCAAAGCATAGACCGTCAAGGTCTGTATAAAAGAGTCCATGGTGATCCTTGGTCCGGGCCGGGGACTTATCCTCTCGCCATTCAAGGGGATAAGTCACCTGCACAATCAGCCCGTCTGATTGGGACAGCGAGTGCTGCCCCAAGGTTCAGAATTGAAACACGGATACGCACCTGGACGCGAATTTTGTGCAAGCCAGGGGATCAGGACAAGCCCAAGGTGGCAGGATCACCCGAACCACGACGCAGCACTTCGGGCGTGGGGCCCGTCAAATCGATCACCGTAGTGGCTTGCAAGGGGCAAGGACCACCATCGACCACCGCGGCCAATTGGTGCGCAAAACGCTCCAGAATTTCCTGGGCATCGTTCAAGGGTTCGTCTTCGCCTTCAGGAATCAGCGTGGTGGAAATCAGTGGGCTGCCCACTTGTTCCATCAAGGCCAGGGCTACTTTCTGGTCCGGAACCCGAATGCCAATCGTTTTACGCGACGGGTGCGACACGCGACGTGGCACTTCTTTGGTGGCTTCCAGAATAAAAGTCCAAGGACCGGGGGTCGCCATTTTCAACAAGCGATACTGCGGATTGTCCACTTTGGCAAAGTGGCTGATCTCGGCCAGATCACGACACAGCAAGGTCAGATGATGACGATCATCCAGGCCACGCAAACGACGCAGGCTATCTGCCGCGGACTTATCGTCCAGACGGGCGACAACGGCGTAACTGGAATCGGTAGGAATGGCTAACAGCCCTCCTTTAGCCAATAGTTCGGCCGCTTGAGCCAATGCGCGGGGTTGGGGGTTTTCGGGATGAACGACGAATAATTGAGACATTTCGCGCTTCCTTGCTATTACGAGGGGAAATCATTAAACCTGAGTCACACCACGACCGGCAAGACCGGGGCAAGACTGAGGGTCGAGGCATTCTTGCATGACTGTTGCATTATTTAAAATATTCATGCTAGAATACATTTTTTACTTCGCAGCCCACCCTAAAGTCGGTTGGAAGCAAAAAAGCAGTAAACAGTGGTGACCGTAGCTCAGTTGGTAGAGTCCCGGATTGTGATTCCGGTTGTCGTGGGTTCGAGCCCCATCGGTCACCCCAGAAATTTACCGCTTCCAAGGTTTTGCAGTTCTCCTTAATCGGTGACAGAACCAGGAAATGGAAAAGAACATACTTGAAAGCCCGCCACGTAGCGGGCTTTTTTGCGTTTGTTCATCGTAGCAAGTTTGGCACCTTCGCACACCCCCGCACAAGTCCAGGCTGGACAATAAACTGTGTTTGATTGTGAACCCCAGGCGCAGCAAGCCTTGACGCAATGGCTAGCCACCCTCCAGTTCATGCACGCAGGCCTCAACGCATTCCGCCGCCCTTCCCGCAGGCTTTTCAGCCCGCCATCTCAGTAATAGAAACTGGCACAAAAGCACGCTTTCTTATACTCTAATCTGTCCCATTTTCTGGAAGTTTGCTGATGACACTCGGTTTTCCCTGCTGGGATCAGGCTCCTGCCCATTGGGACTGGCTCGCGCAAGACGAAGACGGTCAGTGGTTCTGGTATGGCGTCCAGCCCTCCCCTGGCATTGGTGGTGGCGTATGGCGCTCCCCCTCGCGCATGCAGCAGCTTGCGGCCAAGGGCGAACCCAACCCGTCCTGGATGCACAGCCTTTATCAACGTCCGGACCTGCCCGACAAGAACCGTAGCACCTGACCCCATGCAAGAGCATCTGATACATCTGCGCTCCCTGCTGCACGATTACTGGCCGCATCTGGCCCTGGCACTCAGCGTGATACTGGGCGCGTCGGCGGCGATTCATGCCGCCATGACCAAGAATGATGTCCGTGCCGCCATCAGTTGGGTAGGCGTCATCATCATGTCGCCACTCCTGGGGCCGTTTCTGTATTTGATCGCAGGCATCAACCGCGTACGCAGGCAAAGCCGCCTGGAACACAGCGCAGACGTGTTCTATGAGCAGGTTACCTATCTGCATCCCCCCGTCTCGGATATTGGCGCCCTGGTCGGCGCGCCTTTCCGTTCCTTGCAGATTCTGGGTGACCGGGTCAGCCGCAGCCAGTTGCGCAACGGCAATAATGTGCGCCTGCTGGTGGGGGGCGATCAGGCTTACCCCGCCATGCTGGAAGCCATTGAGCAAGCCCATAGCACCATCGCTCTGCAAAGCTATATCTTTGATAGCGACCGCCTGGGGCGCGAATTCGTCAGTGCCCTGTCCCGCGCGCACCAGCGTGGTGTGCAGATTCGCGTTCTGGTCGATGCCATCGGCGCAAAATACTCACGCACACCCATTGTGCGGGCCCTGCGTCGTGAAGGTATACGCTGCGCCTTGTTCATGACCAATCCCCTGGGCTTTTTACGCATGCCCTACGCCAACCTGCGCAGTCACCGTAAACTGCTGATTGTGGATGGCACGGTAGGCTTTACAGGCGGCATGAATCTGCGCGAATCCTTTATGGCGCAATACAGCGACGGCAAACCGTCCCAGGACACGCATTTCCGCCTGGAGGGCCCCGCCGTCATGCAGTTGCTGGCCTCTTTCCGCCACGACTGGCAATTTACGACCCGCGAGGATCTCTCCCCTGCTTATTGGCATGCCAGCTCCTCGCCCGCCCCCCGGCCCCACGTACCGGCACGCTGCATTGCGTCTGGCCCAGACCGCTTCATGGCCAGCACGCACCATATGCTGCAAGGTGCATTTGCCATTGCTCAACGCCATATCCGCATCCAGTCCCCCTACTTTCTGCCCGACCAGATTCTGCTGGGCGCCTTGAATACGGCTGCCCGCCGTGGCATCCAGGTAGATATCGTGATTCCAGGGCAAAACAATCTGCGTCTGGTCAACTACGCCATGACAGCCCAGCTAGACCAGGTTCTGCGCGCAGGCTGTCGAGTCTGGCGCGCTTCCGGCCCCTTCAACCATTCCAAACTGATGACGATTGATGGCGTCTGGTCCTATATTGGTTCGTCCAATCTGGACCCACGCAGCTTGCGTCTGAACTTCGAGCTGGATGTGGAGATCTACAGCCGCGACACCGCCCGCCAAATCCAAAACCTGATTGATCTGGAAATTGAGGAAGCCGAAGCGGTCACCCTGGAATCCTTAAGTTCGATTGGCTTTGGCAAGCGCTTGCGCAACCGCCTGATCTGGCTGGCCAGCCCTTATTTGTAGTGTCGGTGCGTATAAAACTCCTGCAAGCTTCAAGAAAGCCCCTAGCTTGCACAATCTTTCAATCCGCTTGCGCACCCACCCTTTATAATCAAGCGCTTGAACGGTCTACACAGATAGGCGTGCCGTCCCTATACAGCCTTGAGCGCCTTTAAAAAAACAATGTCCGAGCTCTCTTATTCCGACCTGGCCCACTGGGCCGCCCACCATCTGGAAAATCGCCCTCCCCGTGCCAAGTCCCTGGTCATGACCTTGTTTGGCGACGTCATTCGCCCGCATGGCGGCAAACTTTGGCTGGGTAGCTTGATCCAGTTGCTGGCCCCTTTCGGGATCAGCGACCGACTGGTGCGCACCAGTGTGTACAGGCTGGCCGAAGAAGGCTGGCTCAGCGCACAGCGCGAAGGGCGACGCAGCCAGTACACCTTGCGCCCCGAAGCCAGCCAGCGCTTTGAGCATGCTTATCAGCGCATCTATACCCCGACCTATCTGGCCTGGGACGGGCAATGGACACTGATTTTCAGCATGCCCAGCCTGATGATGAATTCCAAACAACGGGCCGACTTGCGTAAAGAACTGCTGTGGGAAGGGTTTTGTGCCTTGTCGCCCACCGCGTTCCTGCACCCGAACCCGGATCACACGATTCTGGATTACATCCTGCAAGCCACACAGGCCCAATCTCAGGTGTATGTAGGCAAACTGGAGCCGTCCCAATTACCCCAGACCCGCCCCCTGTCCCAATTGATCCAGGACAGTTGGGACTTGGCTCAGGTTGCCAACGGCTATGGGCAGTTCATCCAACGCTTTGCGCCAGCACTGGCGATGTTAAATGCGGGCCAGTCTTACAACGACGAACTGGCCTTCGTGATTCGCACCTTGCTGATCCACGAGTTCCGCCGTATTCAGTTGCACGACCCTCAATTGCCTATTGAATTACTGCCAGCAGGCTGGGCAGGCAAGCAGGCATACGAGCTGTGCCGAGATGTCTATCGACAAGTCTGCGGCAAAGCCGAGCGCTATATCCTGTCCACCTTGCGTGCGGAAGACGAACAAGCCCCCGAAGCGGCAGCCTATTTTTACGAGCGCTTTGATGGCCTGCCCCAAGCAACAGCCCCTGATCAGGTATAAAGCCATCCAATAGGCGGCATTGCCGTTAGGACTGCCGTTAGGACTGCCGTTAGGACTGCCGTTAGGACTGCCATAAAAAAAACCCGGTGTGATTGAAATCACACCGGGTTTTTTGTGCCCTTTCACTATCAGGGCCAGGCACGGGCGATCAAGCCCGGCCTGTCAGCATGGCTTAGTGCGAAGACGCGGCTTCAGCACCCACACCCGTTTCGGAACGTACCGACTGAGCTTCAAAACCAGCACGGTCAATCTCGGCACGTGGACTTCTATCGGTGATCGAGAAGAACCAGATCGCGATAAAGGCCAAAGGCATGGAGAACAAGGCAGCCGAGGCATAAGGGAACGGAGCCGAACCAGCAGGATTACCCAGCGTGGCTTCCCACACCGATGGCGAGAGCAAGGTCAGCAGCAAGGCAACGATCAGGCCCAGGAAACCGCCAATCGTGGCACCGCGTGTCGTGCAACCTTTCCACAGAATGGACAGGAACAGGACCGGGAAGTTAGCCGAAGCGGCAATCGCGAAGGCCAGGGACACCATGAAAGCGATGTTCTGCTTCTCGAAAATAATGCCCAGTAGCACCGCAACCACACCCAGGATCAAGGTGGTGGTACGCGATACACGCATCACTTCCTCGTTCGTGGCTTCGCCTTTTTTGATCAGCGTGGAGTACAGGTCATGCGACACAGCGGAAGTGCCCGACAGGGTCAAACCAGCCACCACAGCCAGAATCGTGGCAAATGCCACTGCCGACATGAAGCCCAGGAACACGTCACCACCCACAGCATCAGCCAAGTGCACGGCAGCCATATTGGAGCCGCCAATCAGGTCGCCACCAATTTCCAGGAAGCGGGGATTGGTAGACACCAGCACGATAGCGCCAAAGCCAATGATGAAAGTCAGGATGTAGAAGTAGCCAATCCAGGTCGTTGCCCAGAACACGGATTTACGTGCTTCTTTTGCATCAGGCACGGTGAAAAAGCGCATCAGGATGTGTGGCAGACCAGCCGTACCAAACATCAGAGCCATACCGAAGGAAATCGCGCTGATGGGATCCTTGATGAAGTTGCCGGGGCCCATGATGGCCTGACCAATCGTGGAGGCCTGAACCGCATCTTTACCCGCAGCAATAGCGGCATCGGTCTTGACCTGCACGGCAGCGGCAAACAGTTTTTCAGGAGAGAAACCGTACTGTGCCAATACCATGATGGCCATGAAGGAAGCGCCGAACAGCAGCAGGCCCGCCTTGATGATCTGCACCCAGGTCGTGGCTGTCATACCGCCAAACAGCACGTAGACCATCATCAACACACCGACCAGCACCACGGCAACCCAGTATTCCAGACCAAACAGCAGCTTGATCAACTGGCCTGCACCCACCATCTGTGCAATCAGGTAGAACAGAACCACAACCAGCGTGCCCGAAGCCGCAAAGGCGCGAATCGGACCTTGGCGGAAGCGATAAGCTGCCACGTCGGCAAACGTGAATTTACCCAGGTTGCGCAGCTTTTCTGCCAGCAGGAAAGTAATGATGGGCCAGCCGACCAAAAAGCCGATAGAGTAGATCAGGCCGTCATAGCCGTTGATCATCACCGCAGCCGAAATACCCAAAAAGGAAGCCGCAGACATATAGTCACCGGCAATGGCCAGGCCGTTTTGAAAGCCTGTAATACCGCCACCTGCCGTGTAGAAGTCAGAGACCGACTTGGTGCGGGCAGCCGCCCATTTGGTGATCCACAAGGTCGCCAGCACAAAGACTGCGAACATGCCAATGGCAGTCCAGTTGGTCGGCTGCTTTTGCAGCTCGCCCAGGTCGCCACCCGCCGCCAGCAAGGCGGGGCTAGCCAACATCAGGCCCAGAGCTAGGCCGGAACGAAGATAGGAATGCTTCATTTACGCACCTCCTCAAGGACTTCCTTGGCCATCTGGTCAAACTTGGTATTGGCGCGCCAGACATAAATGCCGGTAATGACAACCGCCAAAACAATGACACCAAAACCAATAGGAATACCCAGCGTCATCACGCCATCACCCAGACGCTCTGCAAACAATTCCTTGTCGAAAGCAATAATGCCGATATAGCTGTAGTAAGCCACCAGCATGACGATGGTGAGTATCCAGCCCAACCGCAGCCGGGTCTTGACCAGATTCTGATAGCGAGGATTGGCCGAAATTCGACCTACAAGGGGGTCTTGCATAGTTTGTCTCCGCATTGTTCTGAACGCCTTATTTTGCTGGCGTATCTTATTGAACCGGCCCAGCCCGAAAAGGCTGAAAACGGCGCTATGAAGACGCCTGCCGACGTCTATGCGGTGAACATTAGAGCCCGACACTTACACCATACTTACTAACAGCACCGCCTCAGGGTTATGCCTAGGACGGGCAATATACAGCCTTCCCGCAGGCAGCAAAGACCCTTGCCGCGACAATGAATTTCGCTGTAAAAACAGATAGTTAAATGGTAATAAACAAGAGAAACGGAGCGCACAAAAACGCTACTGCGATCCTGACAGACCAGGCGCAAACCGCGCAAGAAAAGGAATAAGATTGGCGCGGGTGGAGGGGTTCGAACCCCCGGCCCCAGGCTTAGAAGGCCTGTGCTCTATCCAACTGAGCTACACCCGCCGGTTCTGATGGCATCGCCAGAGAAAACTGGGCAATGCAAGGTCCTGAAAATCAAGATCTTGTATAAACAAGGACTTAATCCATGGCCGAATTTTGGAGGAAAATAAGGGCCGAAAAGGACAATCGAATATTCTAGCCTGAAAAGCCGTTTTAGATAAGCAGCAAGCCATTCAGAGTGTCAATACTGTAAGAAAAATAATTATAAGTAGTATTTTTAGTCGCAAATGGTACAGTCGTGTACGGATTAACTCGTTTTTCTGGATCTCTTTTTCATGCCGACAGCAAAGAAATTAAGTAAGCACTCTTTAATCTTATCGGCCCCCTTTCTACTCTTGAGCGCCATCCTGAATACCGCACAAGCCGGTATCACGTATCAGTTGCGCCAAGTACAGGCCAGTTCAGGCGAAAGCGTCAATATTGATGCCATCGTCTACAACGACACGGGCAGCTTGATGAGCTGGACCGCCCCGCAAAATCTGGTGTTGCAGTGGCGTGACAATGACGGCAACGTCATCCGAAGTCTGGCTGAACTGGTTACCCCCCGACCGCGAGCGTCCATCCCCACCAACAACTTCACCGCCTATAGCTGGCGGGCTGTGGTCCCCAATGGGTTGACCGGCCTGCAAGCCGTCAATATTGAAGGCGAGCGGGTCATGTTGGCGCTGGATACCAACTCGCAAGGCCAAAGCCCGATTACGTCACGCCCCGCCACCGCGCCGGTAATTAATGCGGGCGCAGGTAGCGATCCTCGGGTCATTGATCCTGAATTGCCCTACGCACAGGCTGCTGCTGCCGGGGCACAAGCTGAAGGCCCCGCCATTAATAGCGGCGAGGGTTTGCGCCCAGCGAGCTCCAGTTTCGAGAACTTCAGCAACGCGATCTCGGCCCACGACCCAACCTACTTTATTGGTGGCAATAAAGGCGGCACGAATGCTCGCTTCCAGTTGAGCTTCAAGTACCGCCTGCACTCGCCGTCGGACCCAAGCAATCCGAAGTTCTACGACCACTTCTATATTGGCTATACACAAACAGCCCTGTGGGATCTGCACGCAGACTCCAAGCCATTTGTGGACACCACTTACCGCCCCAGCTTCTTCTGGCGCAAGGATTCCATCTGGGAATCCGAGCAGAAACGTCTGTTCATGGGCCTGGCAACCGGTTATGAACACGCGTCCAACGGCAAGGCCGGCGACGACTCCCGTTCCATGAACGAAGTCTTCATCCAGCCCGAGTTCAATTACCGCTTCGATCACGGTGCAACGCTGACGTTTGCTCCACGTATCAAACACTATGTGTTTATGGGCGAAAACGCCGACTGGGCACACTACCGTGGCCGTTACGACTGGAATCTGCGCTATGCCCAGGACAACGGGCTGGTCCTGTCCGGTATGTATAACAAAGCTGCAGGTAGCCGCAACACACACGAGTTCTCGATTGCCTGGCCACTAAAGCGCACGCCTTTGAACATGAATGGCTATCTCTATGGCCAGTACTTCTCGGGCTATGCCGAAACCATGCTGGGCTACCGCGATCGTTCTTCGCAATTCCGTATTGGTCTGGCCCTGGTGCCTTGAGCCGAGTTAAGCCGAACTCAAAGCAGTCCCCCACCGCGTCGGCTACCCATGCCGGCGCGGGCCATATCATGATCACAGGCCTGGATCAAAAAGCGCTGGAACAAGGCCACCAAACCTTGTGGTTCCCTCCCTTTCGGCCATAACAAGCCCACCTCCACCGACTCCACCGGGTCACTAATCCCGATAGCATGGATGCGCTTGCCTTCCAGGGACCAGGGGCGGTAAACCATATCGGACAAAATCGTCACCCCAAAGCCATAAGCCACCAGACCTCGCACGGCTTCCAGTGAACGCGTCCGCATTGCCACTCGCTCTGGAAAGCCAGGCAGTCCCCAATGCCGCCTGGCGGCCGTGTCGGCATCATCCACCGTCAGAAAGATAAAGGGATAGTTATTGACCTGCCCCAGTGAAACACTGGATTCATTGGCCAGAGCATGTTGATCCGACACCCATAAACGACGGCGCGAGCTGCTTAAGCGATGATGCCCATACATGGCCAGATCGGTGATATTCGACAAAATAGCAACACCCAGATCGATACGCTCGCTTTGCAGGGCCGCTTCCATTTCAGGGCGTTCCATATCCACCAGCTCGATATCGATATTGGGGTAACTGTGCTTGAAACGGCTGATCAGGTCGGGTAGAAAATACCCTAGCACTGTGTACCCCGCTGCTACCCGAATCTGCCCCTCGATATTCTGACGGCGCAAATCCGCATGATTCAGCGCATCACTGACGGCATCAATAACGTGGTGAGCATGATGGAAAAACGCCTGCCCCTGTGGCGTTAATTCCACGCCATGCGGCAAGCGCTCGAACAGCGCCACATTTAGCTGACGCTCCAAACTTTGCACCGCATTGCTGATTGCCGACTGCGATACGTTCTCCGCCTGAGCCGCCGCCGAGAACTGCCCACTAACGGCCGCAGCGATGAAATAGCGGAACTGTCTCAAGGTCACTTCGTGTTTCATAGCCATCCGTTTTTCAGATATCAGGTACACGTAAATTTGATTTTACGATAACAAAAAGCTGCCCTAGACTAAAGAACAAACTACAACAACTTGCACGAAAACCATCCTTCTTGCAGGAGACAAACTCATGAATGCCCCACTCAACAAACCTTACAAGGCCATGTTGGAATCCGTGTCCCTGGACGACAAATACACTGTCACCAAGGGCCGCGCCTATATGAGCGGCACACAGGCGCTGGTGCGCTTGCCCATGCTGCAAAAGGAACGCGACCAGCGCGCTGGTCTGAATACCGCCGGCTTTATCTCTGGCTACCGGGGTTCCCCATTAGGGAGCGTAGACCAGGCTCTGTGGCAAGCCAGCAAACACCTGAAAGAACACGACATCGTCTTCAAGCCCGGGCTGAACGAAGACCTGGCCGCTACCGCCGTTTGGGGTAGCCAGCAAACCAATCTTTACCCCAATGCCCGTTTCGACGGCACCTTTGCCATGTGGTACGGCAAAGGCCCCGGCGTGGATCGCTCCATGGACGTGCTCAAGCACGCCAACTCGGCCGGTAGTGCCCGTCATGGCGGCGTGCTGGTTCTGGCGGGCGATGACCACGGCGCCAAATCCTCCACCGTCGCCCACCAGTCCGATCACGTTTTTGCCGCCGCCGGTATCCCCGTGCTGTATCCGGCCAACGTACAGGAGTACCTGGACTTCGGCCAGCATGGTTGGGCCATGAGCCGATTCTCCGGTCTGTGGGTGGCCTTGAAGTGCGTCACCGAAGTGGTGGAATCGAACGCCTCGGTCGACCTGGACCCGGACAATCTGAAAATCGTCCTGCCCGAAATCGAGGACATGCCGGCTGACGGCCTGAATATTCGCTGGCCTGATCCTCCGCTGGCTCAGGAAGCCCGCATGATGAACCACAAGTGGTACGCCGCTTTGGCTTATGTGCGTGCCAACAAATTGAACCGTGTCGAAATTGATTCGCCCGACGCCCGCTTTGGCATCATGACGGCCGGTAAGGCCTATCTGGATACTCGCCAGGCCTTGGCCGATCTGGGCCTGTCCGACGAGCTCTGTGCCGAGCTAGGCATCCGACTATTTAAAGTGGGCTGTATCTGGCCTCTGGACGGGCAGGACGCCCGCCAGTTCGCCACAGGCCTGTCCGAAATTCTGGTGGTAGAAGAAAAGCGCCAGATTCTGGAATACGCCCTGAAAGAAGAGCTGTATAACTGGCGCGACGATGTACGCCCCAAGGTCTACGGCAAATTCGATGAAACCGAACACGGCGGTGGCGAATGGTCTCTGTCGCGCTCGCCCTGGCTGTTGCCCCCGCAAGGTGAACTGTCGCCCGCTATTATTGCGCGCGCGATTGCCCGCCGCCTGGGCACCATGGACCTGCCTGAGGAGCTGCAAGCCCGCATCCAGGCCCGTCTGGCCATTCTGGACGCCAAGGACCGTGAAGCCCGCATGCCGCGCGTCAGCGTAGAGCGCAAACCCTGGTTCTGTTCGGGCTGTCCGCA
Source organism: Alcaligenes sp. SORT26 (assembly GCF_017377875.1). Lineage (GTDB taxonomy): Bacteria > Pseudomonadota > Gammaproteobacteria > Burkholderiales > Burkholderiaceae_B > Alcaligenes > Alcaligenes parafaecalis. Next base: position 3,977,525 of record NZ_CP070975.1, on the reverse strand, counting down.
CAATACCTCTACCCGCGTGCCTGAAGGTTCGCGCGCCATGGCCGGGATTGGCTGTCACTACATGACGGTCTGGATGGATCGCAACACGTCCACCTTCAGCCATATGGGTGGCGAAGGGGTAGCCTGGATTGGCCAGCAACCCTTTACCGATGAAAAGCACGTCTTTGCCAACCTGGGCGATGGCACTTACTTCCACTCGGGTGTACTGGCGATTCGTGCGTCGATTGCTGCCAACTCCAATATCACTTACAAGATTCTGTATAACGATGCCGTCGCCATGACAGGCGGCCAGCCCGTAGACGGGATTTTGAAAGTCACCGATGTGATTGCCCAGGTGCATGCGGAAGGCGCCCGCAAGATCGTGGTCGTGACCGACGAACCCGAAAAATTCAAGGGTCTGACCCTGGCGGGCAATCCCCCCATCTATCACCGGGATGAGCTGGACCGCGTGCAGCGCGAGCTGCGTGAAATACCCGGCACCACCATCCTGGTCTATGACCAGACCTGCGCCACAGAGAAACGTCGCCGTCGCAAAAAGGGCACGTATCCTGACCCTGCCCTGCGCGCCTTTATCAATGACACGGTCTGTGAAGGCTGCGGGGATTGCTCGGTCAAGTCCAACTGCTTGTCCGTAGAACCCTTGGACACCCCTATGGGTTCCAAGCGTCGTATCAACCAGTCCTCCTGTAATAAGGACTTCTCCTGCGTTAACGGTTTCTGCCCCAGTTTTGTCACCCTGAAAGGGGCGCAAGTACGCAAGCCGGAAGCGCAAGGTCGCTCGCTGGAATCCTTCAATCTGGCCGAATTGCCTTTGCCCAAGCTACCTAGCCTGGACAAGACCTACGGCATTTTGATCGCGGGTATTGGTGGAACTGGTGTGGTCACGGTGGGCGGCCTGCTGGGCATGGCGGCTCATATTGAACAGAAAGGCGTCAGCGTACTGGACATGGCCGGTCTGGCACAGAAAGGCGGTGCCGTGTTGAGCCACGTACAAATTGCTCGCCAGCCTGACTTGCTGCATGCCACACGCGTTCCTACCGGCGAGGCTTCTTTGCTGATTGGTAGCGATGCACTGGTTAGCGCCTCCACCGATGTACTGAGCCGCGTCAGTCGCGACCGCACGCACACCATTATCAATACGGCAGCCAGCCCCACCTCGGATCTGATTGGCAACGCGCACTGGCAATTCCCACTGCAAACCGCCTGCACAGATATTGAAAGCGCTGTGGGCCAGGATATCCGCTATCTGGATGCCAACGCCCTGGCCGTACACGTCATGGGCGATGCTCTCTATGCCAATCCCATCTTGCTGGGCTATGCCTTCCAGCGTGGTTGGATTCCTCTGCACATGGACAGCCTGCTGCGCGCCATTGAGCTGAACGGCGTGTCCGTTGAAGCCAACCGCAAAGCCTTCCAGTGGGGCCGCCTGGCGGCGGAGAAAGGGATTGAAGCCTTGATGGAAGGTGCCACATCCAAGGCTCGCGCCGTTGCCTTCCCTGAAAGCGTGCAATCCCTGATCAAGCGCATGGAAGAACACCTGAGCGCCTATCAGAATCCGGCCTGGGCCAAGCGCTACCGTGATGCCATCACCTCCGTCATGGAGCGTGAGTCCCGCCTGGATCAGGACAAGGCTTTGCCTTTGACCCGTATCGCCGCCACGCAATTGGCCAAGCTGATGAGCTACAAGGACGAGTACGAAGTCGCCCGTCTTTATACCGACCCGGCTTTCCTGGATAAGCTGCGTGCCCAATTTGCGGGTGAGCCTGGCAAGGACTACCAGATTCAATACCATCTGGCTCCACCCCTGCTAGGTCGCAAGAACAGCCAGGGCCAGCCTATCAAGAGCAAGTTCGGCCCCTCGACCCGAAGCCTGTTCAAGATTCTGGCCGGTCTGCGTGGTTTGCGTGGCTCGGCGCTGGATATCTTTGGCTACACCCAGGAGCGTCGTCAGGAACGTCAGAACATTGAAGACTATCTGGCCGACCTGAACGAAGTCAGCGCACACCTGGATGCAGACAATCTGGAAGTGGCGCAGCGTTGGCTGAACTACCCGGATCTGATCCGTGGCTATGGCCATGTCAAAGATGCTGGTCACCTCAAAGCCTACGCCCAGCGCGAACAGCAACGTAGCCAATTCCGTTCTCGCACGGAACCCAGCCAACGCGTTGCCTAAGCCTGCCCCCAGCCCTGAGCTCAGGGCTGGGCCCCTTTAGCTCCTCCTTAATAGCAGGCTGTCTTAGCAAGCAGCCTGCTCTTTTTTTTGCTCTTGAACGCTACCTGGCCCCTGGAACGCTTCCCCCGTTCAGACCCTGTCCGTTTAACGACATAGTTTGCTTATTAAACTGACATACAATCGTGCAATTCGATGCCAGTGCCACCGTCCGTGGCGTATGGGTCGGCCCAGGACCACATTCTTATGCGCCATCTTGTTTACGTCTTTATTCCCTCTGCCCTGATCTTGCTGACTGCGTTCAGGCTGGCCTTTGCCTTTTGGCAGTGGCCACGTGTGCGTCAGGCGGGAGGACTGCTGCCGATTCTGATAGGTGGCTTGCGTATTGACGCCCTGATGATTGCCGCCTTAAGTGCTCCTGTTGTGCTGCTGGCCCCTTGGGTGGGACATTTCCCCGTGATGACCACGGTAGCGGCTCTCTGGTTTACCTTCGCCTGGTTCCTGCTGACCTTGCTGGAAGTGTCCACGCCCCAATTCATTATTGAATACGACACCCGTCCAAACCGCCTGTACGTGGATTACCTGAAGCACCCTCAGGAAGTGATGGGCATGCTCTGGAAGGGCTACAAACTGATGATTGGTATCGCCCTGATCGGGCTGGGGCTGATTGTCTATTCAGGCTGGTCTATTTTTGGGCATATCGCCCCCGATCCGGTCATGAGCTGGTGGCTGCGTCCTATCTGGATGCTGGTCGGCGCCGCCTTGTGCGCCCTGGCGATACGCGGCACCTTGGCGCACCGCCCCATCAACCCTTCATCGGTGGCCTGGAGCAGCGACAGCATGCTCAACACCCTGCCCTTGAACTCGCTGTACAACGTGGCCTACGCCATTTACAGCATGAAAAACGAGCGCTCTGCTGAAGACATTTACGGCGGCATGGATGCAGCGGAAATGAACCAGATTGTGCGCGATGCTGCATCCCTGCCCGCCGGGCCGGATAATCTGCCCACTCTGCACCGCCAAACACCCGCCCAGAAAGGTACACGCAAGCCCAATCTGGTTCTGATTGTGGAAGAAAGCCTGGGCGCACAATACGTCAGCAATCTGGGCGGCGCAAACCTGACCCCGGAACTGGACAAGCTGGCTGAAACGGGCTGGAACTTCCGTCGTGCCTACGCAACGGGCACCCGTTCTGTGCGCGGTCTGGAAGCCGTTTCCGCCGGTTTCCCGCCCACCGTGGCCGATGCAGTGCTGCGCCTGCCCGGCTCCCAAACCCGCTTTTTCACCCTGGCCCAGTTGCTCAAGGAACAAGGCTACCGCTCGCGCTTTATTTATGGCGGTGAAGCCCACTTTGACAATATGAAGAGCTTTTTCCTGGGTAATGGCTTTGATGAGCTGCATGAGCAGTCCAGCTTTGAATCCCCCGAGTTTGTCGGCACCTGGGGTGCCAGCGACGAGGACATGTTCAACAAACTGCACCAACTGCTTAGCCAGGACACTGAACAGCCCACCCTGACACTGGCTTTTTCCGTCAGCAATCACTCACCTTGGGAGTATCCTGCTGGCCGCATTCAGGTTGACGGCGATCCTGCGACAGTCGAGAACACCGTGCGTTATGCCGACTGGGCCATTGGCGACTTTTTCAAGAAAGCCCGTGAATCTGAATACTGGGACAACACCGTATTCCTGATTGTGGCCGATCACGATTCCCGCGTCGGCGGCGCCAATCTGGTGCCCCTGCGCCACTTCCATATCCCTGCCCTGATTCTGGGAGCAGGCGTGCCCAGCCGCCAGGACGACCGCATTGTCAGCCAGATCGATATGGCCCCCACCTTGCTGTCCCTGATGGGAATTGAAAGCGAACACCCCATGATTGGGCGTGACCTGACCCAGCAAGACAGCGACCGGGCCATGATGCAGTACTTCGAGAACTACGGTTATCTGAAAGGCGACATCCTGACTGTGCTGATGCCCCACCTGCCGCCTTGCCAGTATCGCTATACCGCACCGGACAAATACGACGCGCTGGAGCAGATTGACGAAGCACTGGCTAAAGAAGCCTTGGCTCACGTGCTCTGGCCTAGCTGGGCCTACCATGAGCAGGCTTACACCCTGCCTCACCTGCAAAAGCGTTAAATCAGAGCGTGCAGCGCTTGACGAAGCGCTAAATCCGTTCTATCATGCTTGTCTTTAGTCGGGGCGTAGCGCAGCCTGGTAGCGCATCTGGTTTGGGACCAGAGGGTCGTAGGTTCGAATCCTATCGCCCCGACCATTAAAGAATTAAAGGCTTAGTTCATTACACAGTGAACTAAGCCTTTTTCTTTGCCCGCTTATCGGGCAAGGCTTGTTTTTCTGCCGGATTCATTTGCTGCTCACCCACGAGCAACCTTCAATTAGCCTGTTTCACCAGACAGCGCCTGGGTCTGATACCTCCCCCACCAGCAACATCCGTTTGCCACCTCAAGTACCTTATGCTTTAGGCGCAAAACATGATCAGGAATCCGAAATGAGCGACTCAAGAATTATAGGTTTGAGCAGTCTTGCCTGGCTGCTGTGCCTGCTGACCGTGCCCACTCTATTTCTGATTCTGCCCGTCTTTCTGTTCCCCCTGTCCGCTTGCCTGATCAGCCTCCATGTTTACAAGCGCGGCCTGCGTGGGCAGGCACGCCGTTTGGGTATTCGGCTTTTCGCCCTGCTGCCTATCCCGGTAGCAATATTTATCTTCCTGTTTTGCATGCAGTGGATTCAGCAGGGCTATCGAGCCTGAAGCCCCGGCCCTGCCTCTCCATGATCCTTATCAGTTCAGATCAACATACTGATGGTCTTTGGGCCGTTGCGCCGCTACATCCTTGGCTGTGACCTTGTCACTGAACTCATTGCCAAAATGCGAGCGTACATAATTAACCACCTCGGCAATTTGCTCGTCATTCATCAAACCACCTAAACCCGGCATGGCCCGATTGCCCTGGGTCACCATGAACACGGCATAGGCCGGTGCTCCCAGCTTGGGATTTTTGGACAGGGAAGGATAGGTCCCCGCCCCTGTCGCCCCTTTGGCATCAAGCATGTGGCAAGAGGCACAGACCTGTTCATACAACTCCTTGCCCGTTTTCTGGGTAAAGACCTGGGTGTCACCTCCCACCACCGCCGTATCGGCATAGCTGACAGTCAGAAAGCCAGAAGCCAGCAGTATCGCTAAAGATCGCATCATCATGACTGGGCTCCTTTGGAATCGGCTTGCTGATTACCCACAGCCTGGCTATGCAAGCGCGTAATCGCATTCAGGGAAGACAGAATCGCCCCCTCCTGCCAGGCGTTGATATAGGATGCATGCTCACCAGCCAGCACCAGATGACCGTCTATCTGACACAGGTTGTTGTAATGCGCCTTGCGGGTCTGATCCGTCCATAAACCGTAGCAACCCAAGGTCCACGGCACGCGGTGCCAGGCCACGGCCACCCCGCTTTCAAACTCATCCTTGTATTGAGGGTGAATCTGCGCGCCATACTCCAGCGCATGTTTGACGCGATCCTCAGGACTGAGCGAGGACCATTCTGTCGCACTAGGCCCAAACATATAGCCCCCCAGCAACACGCCCTTGCCCCCGGCATTCATCCCGCCACTGGGGTAAGAAATCTGGGTAATGGGCAGATCCGTATAGCTGATGCCACCGTAAATGGCCTCATCGTCCTCCCAAAAGCGTCGCTTGAATTGCAAGCCGATCTTGACCGATGGCGCATACGGCACAGCGTCAATAGCTGCCCGCATTTCCTTGCTGGAGTCGACTTCGATCTGGCTCAACACGGACAGCGGAATGGTGCAGACACACCAGTCTGCCGTTTCCTTATGCTCCTCGTTCTTGGTCTGATCGGTATACGTCACCGTGACTTTGCCATCGCTTTGCTTGATGGCCGTGACCTTGGCATTAAAGGTAAATAGCCCTTCCAGCTCTTTACCAAACGCCACCCCGATCTGATCCATACCGCCCACAGGCTGGAACATGGTTTGCTGGAATTCATACAGATCGTGAATGCCCATATTGTGCCAAACGCTGGAACGCACAATATCGGCCAGAGCCAGAGGCTCGGAAAAAACGGGCTCGGCGTTCAAGCCACCGCCTGGGTCCCGCTCAAAGCCGCGCACATCAGAGCTGGCATGACCTTTAACGTAAGCCATGTTCTTGTCCAGCGCTCCCCAGCTACGCAGAGCCTCCAGCAGCTTTTCCTGATCTTCTTTGGACATGGGTGCATCCAGCGCCTGGGTATTGATGGCCTTGGACAGCAGCTCGGCCACCTGTCCCTGAAAGTCCGCGTGGATATGGCGAAAGCGCTGCGGCTTGCCATCAAAATGTTTACTGCTGTGCAAGTAAGCGTTGTAGTTGTACTGGACAAAGGGCTCCAGCCGGACTTTGAGTCGTTTGCAGTAATCAATCAAGGCTCTGTGATGAAAGGGAATCCGCCACGGACCGGGATTAATGTACTGATCCTTGTCGAACTTCACCTCCTGCTTGGCTCCGCCCAGCTCGGTAAAACTGTCTCCGCCGTGCAAAGACCAATTTCGCCCGCCTACTTTCTCCCGGAACTCCAGGATCTTGACCTTGTAGCCTGCATTGCGCAGCTCCAAAGCGGCCACCATACCCGCCAGACCAGCCCCCAGAATGACGACAGAAGTCCCGGGCTTGGGTTTACCTTCCAGGCGGATAGGGCCGTCGTAACTCCCTTCGGCCGCATGGCCCAGCCGCATCATGGCCTGATACATGGCCGCACCACCTGCGGCATACCCGACCATTGTCAGAAAGTGCCGCCGTGTCAGTATTCCACCCTGTAAAACTTGGCTCATCGTGCTTTCTCCTTTTTGGAAAACTGATGAGCAGCATTCGCCCCCAACGTCTTTGCCAACCCCCGGTGCATAAATGCTACTCGTGTGGAAAACAACAAAGAACACATGCTTTGTTATCAGCTTGCCACTTAACTATAAGCACCTGAAATATTTAAGCCAAAGATAAAAACATATCTTTACAGCGCTGAAAATTAGCTGACTCCCGATAAATACCTTCAAGCCCTTTTTTGTGGTGGGCATTTGCTTGCCAAGTTCATCGCCACGAGATATAATTTTTTGCTTAGTCGGGGCGTAGCGCAGCCTGGTAGCGCATCTGGTTTGGGACCAGAGGGTCGTAGGTTCGAATCCTATCGCCCCGACCAAAAAATTCAAAGGCCTTGCAGAGCAATCTGCAAGGCCTTTTTGTTTTGCTGAATCAATGAGCTGGCTGCGACGACACGGGTCCTGGCAGCCACTGGGCCACTACCGCTTAGGCCTGGCTGGAACTGATCCCGACCGAATTGGGCAAGCCAAAAATAGAATCAAACGCCCAGTTGTAGATGAATGCAAAGATGGGAAAGAAAGCCAACAGCACCGCTTCCATCAGAAATGCCTTCCACAGGCTGACATCCAGCCACCACGCGATCAGCGGAATCAGCAAGGAAACCAGCACGATCTGAAATCCGGCCACATGCAGCACCCGATGCCAGAAGGTGCGCGCCTGAATCTGGCGACGACGCTCCCAAGCCTCAAACAGCATGTTGTAAAACAGGTTCACCGATACCGCGCACGTACTGATCATGAAAGACAGCACACCGCTCTCCATCGCCCCCGCCCCGCTCAAGTGTCCTAGCACGACAGCCGCCACCATCATGCCCAACAGCTCGAACATACCTACATAGACCACTCTTCTTTTCCATCCCTGCACGATAAATATCCTTGATCAAAATGTCCGAAAGGATGATTATCCGGGGTACAGCTTTTAGAAAAAGTCAGATTCCATCAGTTTTACTTATGGTTTAGCCATGCTTACCAGTGATCATCTTGAACTGCTGCTCGCCGTGGTCGAACACGGCTCCTTCTCCGCCGCGGCACGCGCCTTGCGCCGCACTCAGTCCGCCGTCAGCATGGCGGTAGCCAATCTGGAGGCCGAACTGGACCTGCCCCTGTTTGATCGCAGCCGCCGTGAGCCGGTCCCAACGGCAGAGCTGCTGGCCATGCTGCCCGATGCCAAACTGATCAGCAGTCGCTTGCAAAGTCTGCGCCTGCATTTGCAGGAATTATCGGGTGGGCTGGAAAGCCATTTACGTCTTGGCATTGTGTGTGATGTGAACCCCGAGCCTGCCTTGATTGCCCTGCAAGCTCTGGAGCAACGCTATCCCGGCCTGGACATAGAGCTGCGGACTGCGCCGCAAGACACCTTGGTCAAGGCTCTTAAAAAGCGTGAGCTGGACCTGTGCATCGCCTATGGGGGGCTGGAACTGGAAAGCGTGGGGATTGTGCAATCGCTATGGACAGAAACCATTAGCGCCGTCGCCGCGCCGGGCCATCCTTTGCTGCAAGATAACCCCCGGCCATTGGAAGATCTGAAGGCCTACAGGCAGATTGTGATCACCAGCCCCGACGACGATATAGGCAAAGACCGATCCATGCTCAGTCTGCGCCAATGGAAGACAGATAACCTCTCCCTGACGCTAGAACTGGTGGAGCGGGGACTGGGTTGGGCGAACCTGCCCTTGTCATGCCTGGGCCCCTCACTGGAGTCGGGGCGCTTGAGCCGCATCCAGTTCGCGACTGGCAGCAATGGCCTGGACTTGCCAATTTATCTGCTGCAGTCCAAAGGACAGGAGGTGGGCAAGGCACAGGCCCTGTTCAGACAGGCTCTGCAAGACGAGCTGAATACGCGTCTTCAGCCTATTCCGGCACCGTGACATTGGCCTGGCCGCTATCGGCCAAAAACTGCGCCACCATCCCTTCTTTTTTCTGTCGGGCAATAAACGCCTCGATCCAGGCATGGGCCAGGGTCCGTTCCGACGGCACGGCCATCGCCTGACGAATCACAGTGAAACTATCCGGCAAAACACGCAGACCACTGCGTGAACTGGCATAGCGTTCCAGAGGCTGGCGCACACCGGCAGCGGCATCCAGTTCCTGCTCTACAAACAGATCAATGGCCGCAGCCGAGGTCGTAGCGCGCACCAAATCGGCATGCTTCAGGTTACGGCTCAAAAACAGGTCATAAGCCGCCCCTTTCCCCACTGCAATGCAGACCCCATGCCTATCCAGTTGATCCGTCGCCTGGAAGATCGAATCGGCACGCACCAGATAGGTGCCTTCGATATGCACATAGGCTTCTGTAAAACGGATCTTTTCAGCACGCTTGGGATCAATCGCCAAAAAGGCCAAATCCCACTCATCCTTGTACACAGCTTCCACCACCGCCTGGGCGGCGTCATAGCCATGAAAGTGCACACTCAAACCCAGCTCTTGCGCCACGCTGCGGGCCAGATCTGCCGACACCCCTTTGGGTGACTGCTCAGTGGCACCGCGTTGGGCCAGGACGGGGTTGCCGTAATTCATGGCAACACGCAAAACCCCGCTGGGGGCCAGTTCTGCTGCGACAGCCTGCTGTTGTGTCATGTAAATGCTCCGTCATACTTTTAAGAACCCGGTCTTCTACAATAACGCACCTTCCTGTCCCACTACATAATGGAGCGTCTGTATGTCTCGTGATGATCTTGGAAAACTCTTGCTGCGTGTCACGGTCGGTATCTTGATCCTGCTGCACGGCATCGCCAAGATACGTTATGGCATTGGTGGCATCGAAAGAATGCTGATCGCCAATAATATGCCTGGCTTTCTGGCCTGGGGCGTATACATAGGCGAAGTGATCGCTCCCGTCCTGATGATTCTGGGTTTCTACGCCCGCGCGGGTGGTTTGATTGTAGCCATGAACATGGTCATCGCCCTGTTACTGGCCCATAGCAACCAGATTGGCAGTTTTAATGCCCAGGGTATTTGGGCTCTGGAGCTTCAGGGCATGTTCCTGATTGGTGCTCTAACGGTAGGTTTGATTGGTGCCGGTCGCTACAGTCTGGGCGGTGACGGCGGCCCCTGGAACTAGTCTGCCTCTTTCCACAGACCACACAGCCAAAAAAGCGCCCGCTCTGCCGGGCGTTTTAACTGGCCAAGGTCAAATCCAGACGCAAGCCACCTTTTTCCGAGGCACTGGCCTGCACTTGTCCCTGATAACTACGCGCCAGTTCGCGCACAATATCCAAGCCCAAACCAAAGCCCGGATGACGTTCATCGGCCCGCTGACCACGGCCAAACACACGCTCCAACTGCTCTGGGTCCAGACCGGGGCCATCATCTTCCACCACCAGATGCAGCACATTGTCCTGCTGCCATACCTGACACCAGACATGCTGGCTCGCCCATTTGCAGGCATTATCCAGCAAGTTACCGGCCATCTCCTGCAGGTCCTGCTCTTCACCTTTAAAGACCAGGTCTTGAGCGGATAGCTCCAGATGAATCTGCTTGTCGCTATGCAAGCGCCCCATCACTCGACACAGGGATTGCAGACAAGTCGCCACATCAGTACGTACTCCAATTGCCCGTACCGCCATCGCCCGTGCACGTGACAGATGATGATCCACCTGCCGCTGAGCCAAGGCTACCTGTTCGCTTACCAGGCCCGCCAGATGCGGGTCTTGTGCCTCTGCGGCATTACCCATAATCGTCAACGGTGTTTTAACCGCATGGGCCAGGTTTCCGGCCTGCGCACGCGCCCTGTCCACCATGCCTGCATTGGCACTGAGCACGGCATTGAAGTCGTCCACCAAAGGTTGAATTTCACTAGGAAAGCTGCCACCTACCTGCGGTTCTCGTCCTTCCTGCACATCCAGTAAACGGCGGCGCAGTAATTGCAGGGGATACAAAGCCAGCACCACTTGCAACACGGCGGCCAGAATCAGCCCCAGTGCCAAGCCACCCAAGGATAGAAACAGAATCCGCTCAAAGCGGGCCAGAGGTTCGGCCAACAATTCCCGATTACCGCCCACCATGATCTGCAAGCTTTGGCCTTTCTCGTTGACCTCGTCCAGCTCCTGACGCAGCACCACCAGACGCTGCTTTTCGGGGCCTGTCAGCGACAAGACGCCATTGGGCGTATCAGGCGCATTCACATCCAGGGCTTCATCCCACAGGGAGGTCGAGCGCAAGGCCACTGTCCACTGATTACTGCCCGCTTCCTGACGTGCAATTTGCCAATACATGCCCGAATAAGGCTGCTCGAACAAGGGATCGCTCAAGCGTGATTGCAAAGTTACGCCATCGCTGCTGTCCAGATTCACGTCAGCCATGATCTGGTCCAGATGCGTTTGCAAACGCTGCTCAAACTGGCGATATACGTGGTCCTGAAACAAGCGGTTCAAACCCAGACCGGCCAAGATAATGCTGAGCAAAATCCAGGCCAAGGTCCCCAGCAGCAATCGACTGCGCAAGGAACCCAGGGTGGTACGACCGCGAAGCGCAATCATGCTTGCGGGTCCACCAGGCGATACCCCATTCCGCGCACCGTTTCGATATAGCCCGGTGGCAATTTCTTGCGCAGACGACCAATGAAAACCTCGATGGTATTGGAGTCGCGCTCAAAGTCCTGAGAGTAAATATGCTCGGTCAATTGCGTACGTGACAGGACCTGACCGGGGTGATGCATCATGAACGCCAGCAAGCGATATTCATGGCTGGTCAAGGCCAGAACCATACCCGCACAACTGATCGAGGAGGAGCGTGCATCCAGCTCCAGTTCACCTAATTGCAAGCGCGGATTCGCCTGCCCCGCCGCACGACGCAGCAAAGCACGCATACGGGCCAGCAGCTCTTCCATGTGAAAGGGCTTGGCCACATAATCATCCGCCCCCGCATCCATGCCTTCCACCTTGTCGTGCCAGTCATTACGGGCGGTCAGAATCAGCACCGGCATATTGATGTCCGATGCACGCCAGCGCCTCAATACCGATACGCCATCCATCCCCGGCAAGCCCAGATCCAGCACAACCGCATCAAAGGCTTCGACTTCACCCTGGTAGTGGCCTTGTTCACCATCATGGGCTACCTGCACGGCATAACCGGCCCGCTCCAGGGCCTGCTGCAATTGTGCCGCCAGAGTGGGTTCGTCCTCGACAACCAGTATCCGCATATCAATGTCCTTTGGAATGCGGACGCTTAACGCCACGCACAAGCAGCACTTCGGCGCTCAAGGCATCTACTTTCAGTCGCAGGAGACGGTTGTCGTCAAACAGCATGCGGATGTCGTACACCCAAAGCTCAAAGTGATCATCATATTCAAACTGCACTCGCAGCACCCGGCCAGGATAATCACCGCGGACACGCCGCAGTACTTCCCTCAAGGGCAAGGCCTCACCCCGGCGTACAGCCTCACGGGCCTGATCATGGCCTCGATACGCCGGTCCGGGGGGCCAATCAGGGTTAGGCCCAAAACGATCTCTAGGCGGCGGAGGTGGTGGTGGCGGGCGGCGTTCACAGTCCTCGTCCCGCCTGTCATTGTCCTCATCACGCCAATACTCATGCCCTGACCAGTCCGGGCGCTCTTGCGTCTCCCAGGACGAATCGCCCCGCCGATGTGTATCACAGGCGGGGGCATCATCATGAGAGCGGGCTCCTACCTGTGGCATCAGGGCGGTCAGAACCGCGGCCAGACACACAAGCAGTGCAGATCGTTTCAAGGACATCATGGGAACCGGTACGTGCAGAAAAAAAAGAGGGATCAAAAGATCACGCCCCCCTTATATAGCAAGCTGCGGATGAACATAACATGAACAGCGACTTCAGTTTAGATTCAGAGCCGCTTGCTCATAATGGGCACCAGGCTGACAGGGCAAACAAACCTTCCCCACTCAAAAGGAAGCTACCCAGGAATCTGACAGCACTACTTTTCGATTACATGAAGGAGCTATACATGAAACGCACTTCCCTTTTCTCCGCCTTGTTGTTGAGCGCCAGCCTGTTGGGCGGCACCGCTGCCATTGCCCAGGAAGCGACCCCCACGGCCCAAACACAAACCGCCCAGAAACAAACACGTCAGGCCCGCGACCACAAACCCCTGACCGCGGATGAAGTCAAAGACATTGGTCCTGCCTACCAGCGCCTGAAAGACGCGGGCTACACCAAGGTAGGTAGCTTGCACCAGCGTGGTGATCACATCATGGCCATGGTCGTGGATAAAGACGGGAAAGTCGTCCGCGTCCGCTCCGAAGGTGAAAACGGCGCCTTTACCGTGGTGGAACGCAAGACCGATGGCCAGCATCGTCGTGGTCACCGTGAAGGACACGAGCAACATCGTGATGCCGCCACGAAGGAAGCCAAGTAATCCTTGGACCTGAGGGCATCTCTATCACTTTTCCCTGAGCAGTCGCTGTTCGCAACAGTAGTTAGTCGTTTGAAGTGACAACATGCAGTTCTTTTAGCAGTAAAAGTCGGTAGTTGTAGTAAAGCAGTTGTCGTACAGGCAGTTGCAGTAAAGCAGGACGAAAAACGGCGCCCCCCCAGCGCCGTTTTTCTTACCTGTCACTTTCAGCGTCCAGTCAGCGTCGCCTTCTTTCCATCTCCCTACTCGCCTCTCTACTGACTAGCCCGGATAGGGGCATCCCGCCATAAGCGTTAGGATGGAGGTCTGTTTTACCTTTGGAAAAAGTGCCTCCCATGCTGTCTGCTGATTCTGTTTACTCACAAAGCTACTCGGAATTTCACTGGTCCATCCCCGAGCACTACAACATTGCCCAAGACGCCTGCGACAAATGGGCCGATGGTTCCGGACGTCTGGCCCTGATCCAGCAACTGCCCGATGGTCAGGTCAAACGCTACACCTTCGATCAACTCAAGAGCTGGTCCGATTCGCTGGCCGCCGCCTGGCAAGCTCAAGGCATACAGGCGGGCGACCGTATCGCCATTTTTCTGGCTCAAGGTCTGGAAACTGCCCTGGCGCATTTGGCGACCTACAAGATCGGCGCCATTGCCATGCCTTTATTCACCCTGTTTGGCACGGATGCCTTGCGCTATCGCCTGAGTGACTCCGGTGCCAGCACAATCGTTACCGATCAAACGGGACTGAATACGGTATTGCCTTTGCGGGAGCACCTGCCGCAACTCAAGCACCTTTATCAAAGTGATAGCCGACACGATCAAGACCCAGCGCTGTCCCTATGGCAAGCCATCCAGGCGCACCCCAACCCTGCCCCCTCTACGCTGAATACCCGTGCTGACGACCCTGCCTTGCTGATCTATACCTCCGGCACCACGGGCTCAGCCAAAGGTGCCTTGCATGCGCATCGCGTTCTACTGGGCCATCTACCCGGCGTGGAAATGTCGCACAACTTTCTGCCCACAGGCGAAGGCCTGATGTGGACGCCCGCTGACTGGGCCTGGATTGGCGGCTTGCTGGATGTGCTGTTACCCGCCTGGCATCACGGCATACCCGTTCTGGCCTACCGCTTCCCCAAATTCGACGCCGAAGCCACCTGGAAGCTGATGTCCGAACACGGCGTCACGCATACCTTCCTGCCGCCCACCGCCCTGAAGATGCTGCGTCGCAGTGAATGGTCGCGTGAGCAATGGCCTCTGAAACTGCAATCCATTGCCAGCGGTGGGGAGTCACTGGGCGCACAACTGCTGGATTGGGCAAAACAGGAGCTGGGCATCACCATCAACGAGTTCTACGGGCAAACCGAGTGCAATATGATCGTGTCCTCCTGCTCGGCCTGGTTTCCCGGTCAGGCAGGCAAGATCGGCAAGGCGGTGCCTGGGCACAAGGTCGCGATTGTGGATGATCAGGGGCAAATTCAGAAAGCCGGGGTCGAAGGCCATATTGCCGTGCAAACTCCCGATCCGGTGATGTTTCTGGGCTACTGGCAAAGACCTGAGGCGACTCATGAGAAATTCGTGGGCAATTGGCTGCTGACGGGCGACAAAGGCATGCAGGACGAGGACGGCTATATCCAGTTCGTAGGCCGGGATGATGATGTAATCACCAGTTCCGGCTACCGCATTGGCCCAGGCCCGATTGAAGATGGCCTGATGGGGCATCCTTCTGTCGCGATGGCCGCGGTCATTGGCGTGCCCGACCCGGAGCGCACTGAAGTGGTGAAAGCCTTTATTGTGCTGAAAGAGGATGTCGAACCATCACAAGCGCTGGTCAAGGAGATTCAGGAGCACATCAAGCGCCGGGTGGCTGCACATGAGTACCCACGGCTGATCGAATTTGTGGATGCCCTGCCTATGACGACCACCGGCAAAGTCATACGCCATGCTTTACGCAAGTTGAGCCAGTAAGCGAACAGTCTACGGGGGATTGCAGGCTGCTGGCTGCTGGCTGCTGGCTGCTGGCTGCTGGCTGTCAATTGTCGCTCGCCTGAATCAGGTCACGTCTACAAGCAGCACGACTCAAGACCATCGCTACTCCCATTACCGGAGCCAACTCCGCATAACCGCGCCAAGGGATAAAAAAACACCCCAATCATTGGACATAAATCCAGCGATTGGGGTGTTTGCCACAGAGGAACGACTGCCCCGATGTGGAAGTATGGCTCTCATCAAACTCCAGACAAAGCGCCGCGAGGCAGCTTTGCCTGCATCCGTCTGATTAACCGAAACGACCAGTAATATAGTCTTCAGTCTCTTTACGAGCAGGCTTAACGAAGATCTGGTCGGTTTCACCAAATTCCATCAACTCGCCCAGGTACATATACGCGGTGTAGTCCGAGCAACGAGCAGCTTGCTGCATGTTGTGGGTCACGATCACCACGGTGTAGTCCGTTTTCAATTCCGCAATCAGCTCTTCGATCTTGGCCGTAGAAATCGGGTCCAGTGCCGAACAAGGTTCGTCCAGCAGCAGAACTTCAGGTTTGATCGCCACACCACGGGCAATACACAGACGCTGCTGCTGACCACCAGACAGGCCGTTACCGCTTTGGTGCAGCTTGTCTTTCACTTCATTCCACAGTGCGGCTTTGGACAAGGCCCATTCCACACGTTCGTCCATTTCACCTTTGCTCAGGCGCTCGAACAAACGCACGCCAAAGGCCACGTTGTCGTAAATGCTCATGGGGAACGGCGTGGGCTTCTGGAACACCATGCCCACTTTGGCGCGGATCAGGGAAATGTCCTGCTTGGAAGTCAGCAGGTTTTCATTGTCCAGCAGGATTTCGCCTTCAGCACGTTGGCCGGGGTACAGCTCGTACATGCGGTTCAGCGTGCGCAGCAAGGTGGATTTACCGCAACCCGAAGGTCCGATAAAGGCCGTGACTTTCTTTTCCTTGATGGACATGTTCACGTTGCGCAGGGCATGGAACTTGCCATAGTAGAAATTCAAGTCTTTGATTTCAATCTTGATCGATTCGGCGGGGGTAATAATTTGACTCATAGCGATAGCCGACAAGGGCGCTCCGTGAAAATGTTATTTTTGGCGGAAAAGGCTGCGGGCCAGGATATTGATACCCAACACCAGCAAGGTGATTAGAACTGCACCCGCCCAGGCCAGTCGGTTCCAGTCCTCGAAAGGGCTGGCAGCGTATTGGAAAATAACCACTGGCAAGTTAGCCAGAGGTGCGTTCATGTTCAAGGACATGAACTGGTTGTTCAGGGCTGTAAACAACAGCGGTGCGGTTTCACCGGCAATACGAGCCACGGCCAGCAGAACGCCAGTCACGATACCAGGCAAGGCTGCGCGGTAAGAGATGGCCATCACCACTTTCCACTTGGGGCAGCCCAAAGCCGAAGCCGCTTCACGCAGACCGTTGGGAACCAGCATCAGCATATTGTCGGTAGAACGCACCACCACGGGGATCACCAGAATAGCCAGTGCCAAGGCACCCGCCCAACCCGAATAGTGTCCCACCTGGGCCACGTATACGGCGTAGATGAACAGACCAATAATGATGGACGGAGCCGACAGCAGCACGTCGTTCAAAAAGCGGGTTGCCGGAGCCAGCCAGCCACGCTGACCATATTCAGCCAGGTAAGTACCCGCCAGAATGCCGATAGGCGTACCGATCAGGGTACCCACGCCAGCCATCATGACACTACCGACGATGGCATTGAGCAGACCACCCTCACCACCGGGAGGCGGTGTGCTTTCCAGCAGCAAGGACCAGGCCATGGCACTGCTGCCCTTTTCGATCAGGGTCCAGATGATCCAGAACAGCCAGAACAGGCCAAAGATCAAAGCAGCAAAAGACACACCCAGCATCAGGCGGTTAAACACCTGCCTGCGTTTGTAGATCGGGTTGCTCAGACTAATTGCGGATTTTTTATCAAACATGGTAGGTGATCCTTAGCGCGACGTGCCTTCGTTCTTGGCCAGACGCAACAAGAGCAACTTGGAGATCGCCAATACAACTGTGGTGATCAGGAACAGGATCAGACCCAGCTCCAGCAAGGCAGACTTCTGCATGCCACCGGCTTCGTTAAACTCGTTGGCCAGTGCCGACGCAATCGAGTTCGACGGCGAAAACAGCGAACTGGGCAAGTTAAAGGAGTTACCAATCACAAAGGTAACGGCCATGGTTTCACCCAGAGCACGCCCCAGGCCCAGCATGATGCCGCCAATCACCCCGTTCTTGGTGAAGGGCAAAACCACACGCCACATCACTTCCCAGGTCGTGCTGCCCAGACCGTAAGCAGATTCTTTGAGCATGGGAGGAACCAGCTCGAAGACGTCACGCATCACCGCGGTAATGAAGGGGATCACCATGATGGACAGAATCAGACCGGCGGTGAACACACCAATCCCGAAGGGAGGGCCCGCAAAGATCTGACCCAGCAAAGGCACCCCGTCAAACAGAGAGATCAGGCTGGGCTGCACATAGCGCTGGAACAGGGGCACAAAAACAAACAGGCCCCACATGCCATAAATGATGGAAGGGATGGCGGCCAGCATTTCAATAGCCGTTCCCAAAGGACGACGCAGCCAGGCTGGCGAGAGTTCCGTCAGGAACATCGCAATCCCGAAAGAGACCGGCACCGCAATACAGAGTGCGATCAGGGAAGTGAGCAAGGTACCGGCAATGGGCACCAGTGCGCCATATTCGTTATTGACCGGATCCCAGTTATTCGTCCAGAGAAAAGAGAAACCGTATTCGGCAATGGATTCCCGGCTTCCATAGATCAGGGAAATAGAGATGGCAGCCAGCAATATGAACACGAGGAACGCAAACGAGCGCGTCATGTTCTTGAAAATGCCGTCCATAAAGGCGTTCTGATTTGATTTCATGTAGACAGATGAAGGGTCAGGCCGGAATGGGACAAACGCACTGCAACCGATTTACGGATTCTGTAACAGCCAAGGCTGCTTGAGTCCGAAAAAACGATCAGGTCACGCGCCGTGCGTCCAAGACAAAACCGTAATTTTTACATAATAAAGACGGCACCACCTAGTGGTGGGCCGTCTCACAAGATCAATTTACAACTGACCTGTATTTGAACACGAATCTTACTTCCAGACCGCTGCGCCGTCTTTGGACTTGATTTCCGCAGCCCAGGCCGCTTTGATCTTGTCGGTCACGTCTTTAGGCAGTGCAACGTAGTCCAGATCGGCAGCGGCTTGAGCACCGTTGTCAAAGGCCCAGTTAAAGAAGCTCAACACTTCTTTACCGCTTTCAGGCTTGTCTTGCACCTTGTGCATCAAGATGAAGGTAGCCGAAGTGATAGGCCAGGATTGTGCACCAGGCTCTTCGGTCAGAATCACACCCATGCCAGGTGTACCGGCCCAGTCTGCATTCGCAGCGGCGGCAGCAAAGCTTTCCTGACCAGGCTGGACGAACTGGCCGTCCTTGTTCTGCAACTGGGTCCAGGACAGTTTGTTTTGCTTGGCGTAAGCGTATTCAACGTAGCCGATCGAGTTCTGCAACTGACGCACGTAAGCGGCAACACCTTCGTTACCCTTGCCACCCTGACCGGTAGGCCACTTCACAGCCTTGCCTTCACCAACCTGGGATTTCCAGTCTGGGGACACTTTGGACAGGTAGTTGGTCCAGCCAAAGGTGGTGCCCGAACCGTCAGAGCGGTGAACCACAACGATGTCTTTGTTAGGCAGAGTCAAGTCGGGGTTCAGTGCCTTGATGGCAGCGTCGTCCCACTTGGTGATCTTGGCCAGGTAGATGTCACCCAGCACTTTGCCGGACAGTTTCAGTTGACCAGGTTCGATGCCGTCGACGTTGATCACAGGAACCACACCACCAATCACGGCGGGGAACTGCAACAGGTTTTCTTTTTCCAGCGTCTCGACCTTCATTGGGTCATCCGAAGCGCCGAAATCGACAGTCTTGGCAATAATCTGCTGCTGACCACCACCCGAACCAATCGACTGGTAGTTAACGCGGTTATTGGTTTGCTTGGCGTATTCAGCCGCCCACTTGGCATAAATTGGGTAAGGGAACGACGCACCGGCACCGGTTACGTCTGCTGCTGTGGCAGTAGCCGCAAAAGCGCTGAACGCCAGAGCAATACTTACCTTGTTGAATACACGTTTTAACATCGAGAAACCCTCTTGATGATAGTCAGATCACAGGCCCACCCTGTATGTGTCGTCATAGTAAACAGGCTATGTGACACGTTCATGACAGTCTGTATTTCACACACCGCCCAGACGCTGCATCATATTCAAATGCAGGTTGAACGGCGCCCCACGACTACGGATACGGTTATAAGTGCCATCCGGGTTGGCTTTCCAGGACAGTTGGTTGTCACGCAAGGCGTAGGTAAAGGCTTCGGCAATAACCCGTTTTCTCAGGCTGCGATCCAGTACCGGCACGCCCAGCTCCACCCGGCGGAAGAAATTGCGATCCATCCAGTCTGCGGAGGAAATAAAGACTTCTTCCTGGCCGCCATTGTAGAAATAGAACACACGCGAGTGCTCCAGAAAGCGGCCGATAATCGAACGCACCTGGATATTTTCCGACAAACCCTTCACCCCAGGCCGCAAGGCGCAAGCACCACGCACAATCAGGTCTACCTTGACCCCGGCCTGGCTGGCGTCATAAAGCGCCTGAATGATTTTGGGTTCCAGCAAGGAATTCATCTTGGCCATGATGCGTGCTTTCTTGCCCGCCAAGGCTCGTTCCGTTTCTGCCTGAATCCGGTCCATCATGCTGTCATGCAAGGTGAAAGGCGATTGCAGCAACTGCTTCAATGGCCGCCAGGCCCCCAGCCCCGTCAACATGGAAAACACTTTATCCATGTCTTCACATACTTCCTGGTTGGCCGTAATCAAACCAAAGTCCGTGTACAGGCGAGCGGTACGCGGGTGATAGTTCCCCGTCCCCAAGTGGCCATAACGACGAATCAGGCCACCTTCACGGCGTAGCACCAAGGCCATCTTGGCGTGGGTCTTGTGCCCCACCACCCCATAACTGACGTGTGCCCCTACTTCTTCCAGCTTGGCGGCCCAGTTGATATTGGTCTGCTCGTCAAAGCGCGCCATCAACTCCACCACCACCGTCACTTCTTTACCTGCGCGTGCGGCTGACAGCAGAATATTCATCAGCTCCGAGTCTTCACCCGTACGGTAGATGGTCTGCTTGATGCCCACGACAGCCGGGTCGGCCGCGGCGGCACGCAAAAAGCTCAGGACAGGCTGAAAGGACTGGTAAGGGTGATGCAGCAACTGGTCTTTGCGGGCAATGGCCTCAAAGAACTGTGCGGGGGACTCAAAAGAAGAATCAAAGGGCGCGGGAATCGGCGCGCGGTAATCCGGGAACAGCAAGTCCGGGCGATCCGGCACATTGCACAACTGCATCAGGCGCGTCAGATTGACCGGGCCGCTGACACGATAGGTATCGGGCACATCAAGCGAAAACTCGCTTTGCAAAAATCGCTCCAGGCGCTCGGGCATGGAGCGATCGATTTCCAGACGCACAGCCGCACCGAAGTTACGTTGCGACAGCTCGCCCTGCAAGGCGGCGCGCAAGTTGGTGACTTCTTCCTCATCCACAAACAGATCGCTGTTGCGGGTCACGCGCCACTGATAGCAACCCTTCACATCCATGCCGGGGAACAACTCGCCCACGAACACGCTGATCAGGGAAGTCAGCAGCATATAGCCCTGTGGAATGCCTGCAATATCGTCTGGCACGCGGATCACACGAGGCAAGGCGCGCGGTGCCTGCACAATCGCAATCGTACCGGTACGGGCAAACGCATCCTCGCCGCTCAGCTCAACGATGTAATTCAGGCTTTTGTTGTAAACACGGGGAAATGGGTGCGCCGGGTCCAGACCGATAGGCGTGAGCAAAGGCATGACATCACGCAAAAAGGTTTGATAGGCCCACTCGCGCTGGGCAGGTGTCCATAACGCGGTCAGCAACAGGCCAATGCCTTCATCCATCAAGGTAGGCAAAACCTCATCCATCAAAAGGTCATTCTGTTTCTCGACCAGTTGGTGGGCGGCAGCCTGCACCTTGTCAAAAGCCTGTTGAGGCAAAAATCCATCATCCCCCACTTGATGAGGATTTTGCAAAATCTGTTCTTTAAGGCTGGAGATACGAATTTCAAAAAACTCGTCCAGGTTGGAACTGACAATACAGATGTAGCGCAAGCGCTCCAGCAAAGGCGTGGTCGAATTTTCGGCCATGGCCAGCACTCGCTCATTGAACTTGAGCAAGGACAACTCACGGTTTAGCAAGGTTGAATCTGGAGAAGGCAGCATGGTGAGGTCGTTAAAAAGCCAAAGAAGATGGGATCGTGAGACTTTTACTACATGAATGTTACAGCTCTATGACCCAGGGTCAATTCAAGTCTAAATCACCACCTCAGAAGCTGCCTTCAAATACCACATCGCCTTTCTGAAGATGCTTTCGTCTAACTTTTCTTAATTTTCCGGTTCGTGTAACAAAACCCATGATTAATGTCCTTATAATCGCACAGTAATCATCCCGAGCGATGCCTCATGGAACAACTTCTTGCCGCTGTGGACCTGGGCTCCAACAGCTTTCGTTTATCCATTGGACGAGTGGTTCAGCACAACGGTCATGCCCAGATCTACACCATTGACCGGCTAAATGAATCCGTCCGACTCGCCGCTGGCATGGGCCCCGACAAGTACATCAGCCCCGATGCCATCGAACGCGCGGTAGTCATCCTGAAACGCTTTAACGAACGTCTGGCTGGATTTCACCCCAATCGTGTTCGCGCCGTGGCCACCAACACCTTTCGGGTGGCCCGCAATTTAAGCGAAGTACTGCCTGCGGCCGAAGCAGCTTTTGGCTTTCCTATCGAGGTCATTTCCGGCCACGAAGAAGCCCGCCTGATTTTCTCCGGTATCAGCAACGAACTGCCCCCCTCCCCCAATCGCCGTCTGATGATTGATATTGGCGGTGGTTCGACTGAAGTCATTATTGGCAAAGGCCTCAAGCCCTTGCTGCTGTCTTCCCTGTACATGGGCTGTGTCAGCTATACCGACAAATTCTTCTCCGATGGCGTGATCACCGAAGAGCGCATGAGCAATGCCATTCTGACGGCCCGCCGCGAGCTGGAAGGCATTACGCGTCAGTATCGCAAGACAGGCTGGCAGGAAGCCTATGGCTCCTCCGGTACCGCGAAAGGCCTGATCGCCATCCTGCAAGAAAATGGCATGTCCAAAAAGGGCATTACGCTGGAAGGCATGGAGCTGCTGCGCAAACGTCTGGTGCACGACGGCAAGGTGGACATGCGCAATCTCAGCGGCATCAAGCCGCACCGTGCGCCCGTGCTGGCGGCAGGTCTGGCCATCATGATGGCAGCCTTCCAGGAACTGAAGATTCGCCAGATGCTGCCTGGTGAGGGCGCGCTGCGTGTCGGGGTGCTCTACGACATGCTGGGCCGCGAATCGGAACACGATCAGCGCGACCAGACGGTTCAGCAGATGATGAAGCGTTATCAGATCGACACGCGCCAATCCCATCGTGTACACGATGCCGCCATGCAGTTTTTTGCGCAGTTGAAGCTGCCTGAATCGCCAGAAGTGCAAGAGCTGCAACGCCAATTGGGCTGGGCCGCTGATCTGCACGAAGTGGGCCTGAGCATTGCACATGCGGACTATCACAAGCACACGGCGTACGTGCTGGAACATGCTGATATGCCCGGTTTTTCCAACGACGACCAGATGCTGCTCAGTTTCCTGAGTCTGGGTCACCAGGGCAAGCTGGGCAAGCTCAAGCGCTTTGAAAGCAATAACGCCTGGTGGCTGACCTTGTTAAGCCTGCGCCTGGCCGTCATGCTGATGCGCCGTCGTGAAGACAGGGATACCTTGCCACTGAGCCTGCAAATGCGCGGCAAAACCGTCCAGATCCATCTGGATCATGAGTGGATGGCTAGCCATCCTCTGTCCCAGGCGTCCTTGCTGGCCGAAGTACAGGCCTGGCAAACCGAGCTGAACGAGTTCAGCCTGGAACTGGTTTAAGCCCCTGCCCTGTATAGCCTAAGAATGCCGAGCCAGACTCGGCTTCTTAAGCTTGTTCGGGATGCGTAATGCGGCTCAGGCACAGGAAACCCAAGGATGCTGCTGCTCTCGCGATCCGGTCCCATTGGAATCGCCAAGGTTTGCTTACTAACTTGCTGACTTGCTGACTTGCTGCCCATCAAACCATAAAAAACCCCCGAAAGTTGGATAGCTATCCAACTTTCGGGGGTTCTTTTTTAATCTGAGGGCCTTGTTTCAGCCCACACCCTTGGCACTACGCCACTGGCAATCAGACCAGGCCGAAGTGACGCTTGTAGCGCTCGTCCATGGCTTCCAGATCCAGCAAGACCGGGAAGTCTGCTGTATTGAAATCCGGGTCCCAGGCAGGCGCACCGCAAATCGTGGCTCCCAACTTCAGGTAGCCTTTGATCAACGGTGGAATACGCGCTGGCAAATCACTATTCAGGCGTTCGACCGGGTAGCGATTCAAAGGCTGCACATGCGGGATGTGCTTATTGTCCTGCATGGACTTTTGAGCCACACGCCACACTTCAGCGGCAGTGACCCCATCGTCACGCAGGCTGACGCTGGCGCAACCAAGCAGGTAGCGATAGCCACCCACACGCGTCAGGGCGGCAATTCCACCCCACAGCATCATGATGGCCGAGCCATTACGGTAATCGGGATGGATGCAGGAGCGCCCCACCTCAACCAGGCTGGGCCGCAATGCAGCCAGGGCGCTGATATCAAACTCGGACTCAGAGTAATAGCCGCCCGCCTTATTGGCATTTTCAGGGGTCAGCAAGCGGTAGGTTCCGACAACCCGGTTTTCCTCGGGCTCGGTAACCATGAAATGCTCGCACCAGGGATCAAAGCGATCAATATCCAGACCATTATGCTGGTCTGGAAAGACGGCGTTCATTTCCTGGGTGAAAACCTGAAAACGCAAGCGCTGAAGGCATTCAAGTTCTGTCTGGGTACGAGCCAGACGCAAGGCCAAGCCTCCAACGGTATGACCTGCCCAAGTATTTCCCCAATCCACTTCAGTACGTTCGCGCTCAAGATTTAGCATCGTGATGACTCCAAACACTTTCGTGCATCATGCACAAACAATGTTTCAGGTATTTGATAGCCACATTACTATTTCATTAAATCCACTGCAAGCAAGGTATCGATACCTGCTTGAGCCAGATCCGCCTCTTCCGCTTCCACCATCAGCCGCAGCTTAGGCTCCGTGCCCGATGCGCGAATAAGGACTCGACCACGGTCGCCCAACATTTGCTCCACTTCCTGGGTAGCCTGTTGCAAACCTGCATGATTTTTCCAATCCTGGCCCGGCTGCAAAGGCACGTTGACCATGATTTGCGGGTACATCTTCAAACCATCCATCAATTCGGGCAGGCTCTTGCCGCTATGGCACAGCGCAGTCAAGACCTGCAAGGCGGCCACAATGCCATCGCCTGTGGTGTGCCATTCCAGACACAACAAGTGTCCCGAGCTTTCACCACCGAAGACCCAGCCTTTTTGCTGCATCAATTCCAGCACATAGCGGTCACCCACTTTCGCGCGGGCAAATTCCACGCCCAATTCCTGCATTTTCTTCTCGAAACCCAGGTTGGTCATGAGCGTGCCAACCACGCCTTTTACGGGCTGAGTCTGCAGGCGATCAGCAACAATTAGATACAATAGTTCATCGCCATTGTAGATACGACCCTGCGCATCCACCATTTGCAGACGGTCTGCATCACCATCCAGAGCGATGCCCAGATCAGCACTGTGCTTGCGTACTTCTTCAGCCAGCTTCTCGGGATAGGTGGCACCGACTTCCTGATTGATGTTGAAACCATCAGGCTGAACACCCACGGCAATAACTTCTGCACCCAGCTCGCGGAACACGTGCGGAGCGATGTTGTAAGCCGCGCCATGAGCGGCATCCACCACGATCTTGAGCCCGTTCAGGTTCAAATCGTTCGGGAAGGCGCTCTTGCAAAATTCGATATAACGACCTGCCGAGTCAGCCAGACGACGCGCGCGGCCCAGGGACTCGGACTTCACCCAATGCATGGGCTGGTCAATGGCTTGTTCAATTTTCAGCTCGATCTCGTCAGGCAACTTGGTGCCTTGAGCCGAGAAGAACTTGATACCGTTGTCGTAATACGGGTTGTGCGAGGCGGAAATCACGATACCGGCCGTCAGGCGCAGGGTACGCGTCAAATAAGCCACAGCGGGCGTAGGCACAGGGCCAGCCAGCAAAACATCGATCCCGGCGGCCGACAAACCCGCTTCCAGCGCCGATTCCAGCATGTAGCCGGAAATACGCGTGTCCTTGCCAATCACCACGGTAGGGCGACCTGTCCCTTCATACTGGGCAGCCAGAACCTGCCCGGCCGCGTAACCCAAACGCAGGGCGAATTCGGGGTTAATGGTTGGACCACCCACTTCACCGCGGACACCATCGGTGCCGAAATACTTACGATCGCTCATTCAGAGACTCCACATTCAACCGCGTTCCACACATCCAGCGCTTCGCGCGTGGCGGCTACATCATGGACACGGACAATTTTTGCGCCCCGTGCCACACAGGCAAGGGCTGCCGATAGACTGCCAATCAAACGCTCACTGGCGGGTTTCCCCGTGACATGGCCAATCATGGATTTGCGCGACAAGCCGATTAGCCAGGGGTAACCAGGCACTGCCGCCTGCTGCAAATCCCGTAGCAACTGATAATTATGTGCCGCTGTTTTACCGAAGCCAAAGCCGGGATCCAGCATGATACGCTCGGATTGAATCCCTGCGCTCACTATGGCGTCACATCGTTGTTGCAAAAAATGACGTACATCAACGACAACATCATCGTAGTGAACCTGCTCTTGCATGGTGCGAGGCTCGCCTTGCATGTGCATGATGCACAGACCGCAATTGGAGTCCTTGACGACCTCGATGGCACCGGGCATGCGCAAGGCGTAGATGTCATTAATCATGTCCGCACCGGCGGCAAGGCTGGCGCGCATGACTTCAGGTTTGAAGGTATCGACCGACAAGGCCACACCGCTATCACGCAAACCCTCGATCAGAGGGATGACACGCTCAAGCTCTTGTTCCAAAGAAACGGGCTCGGCACCGGGGCGAGTCGATTCGCCACCAATATCCAGAATGTCTGCGCCTTCGGCGATTAATTGACGGGCGTGGTCCAGCGCCCGAGGCAAATCATTGTGTGTATTGCCGTCATAAAAGGAGTCTGGGGTGACATTCACAATCCCCATAACCAAAGGGCGCTCCAGCCCAAACTGGAAGCGCCCACAAGACCACTCAGGGTAATTCATGAAATAGGCGTGGCCTATGTTGTAAGTTAAGCAACCGGCGTTGTCGCCGCGGCACCCTTGTCATCGGCTGGGCTAGGACCAGCGGCTGGTGGCGTAGAGCCATCGGAGGGTGTGTTGTCATTGCTGTTGGGCACGTGTGGAGCCCGTGGTGGCAAACCTTTCATGATGTCGTCGATCTGGTCGGCATCAATGGTTTCCCACTCCAGCAAGGCCTTGGCCATGGCATGCATCTTGTCCATATTATCTTCGATCAGCTTGCGAGCAACCGCGTACTGTTCGTCGATAATCTTGCGAATCTCGGAGTCCACTTTTTGCATGGTGGCCTCGGACACGTGCGTCGTTTTAGTGACGCTGCGGCCCAGAAACACTTCGCCTTCGTTCTCGGCGTAGACAACAGGACCCAAGGAGTCCGTCATGCCGTAGCGAGTCACGATGTCGCGGGCAATCTGCGTGGCACGCTCAAAGTCGTTCGATGCGCCCGTGGTCATTTGATTCATGAACACTTCTTCAGCGATACGGCCACCGAACAGCACGGCAATCATGTTCAACAGGCGCTCTTTGTCCATGCTGTAGCGATCGCCTTCCGGCAATTGCATGGTGACACCCAAAGCACGACCACGAGGAATGATGGTGACTTTGTGAACCGGGTCAGTCTTGGGCAGCATGCAAGCCACCAGAGCGTGACCGGCTTCGTGGTAAGCGGTGTTGCGACGCTCTTCCTCGGGCATGATCATGGTGCGGCGTTCTGCACCCATGATGATCTTGTCCTTGGCGCGTTCAAAGTCCTGCATATCCACGGTGCGGCCGTTACGGCGCGCAGCGAACAAGGCCGCTTCGTTAACCAGGTTGGCCAGATCAGCACCGGAGAAACCAGGCGTACCACGAGCCAGCACCACGGCGTCCACGTTGGGAGCCAAAGGCACTTTGCGCATGTGTACTTTCAGAATCTGCTCGCGACCACGGATATCAGGCAGGCCGACAACCACTTGACGGTCAAAACGACCAGGACGCAGCAAAGCGGGGTCCAGAACGTCAGGACGGTTGGTAGCAGCAATGACCAGTACGCCTTGGCCGGTTTCAAAACCGTCCATCTCAACCAGCAACTGGTTCAGAGTCTGTTCGCGTTCGTCGTTACCGCCGCCCAGACCAGCACCACGCTGACGGCCTACGGCGTCAATTTCGTCGATAAAGATGATGCAAGGCGATTGCTTCTTGGCGGTCTCGAACATGTCGCGAACACGGGAAGCACCCACACCTACAAACATTTCAACGAAGTCGGAACCGGAAATGCTGAAGAAAGGTACTTTGGCTTCGCCAGCAATAGCACGAGCCAGCAAGGTTTTACCAGTACCGGGCGAGCCGACCATCAGGATACCGCGGGGGATACGGCCACCCAGACGCTGGAAGCGAGTCGGGTCACGCAGGAAATCCACCAGTTCCTGTACGTCTTCCTTGGCTTCGTCGCAACCGGCAACGTCGGCAAAGGTAACTGGGTTAGTGTTCTCGTCCAGCAAACGCGCACGCGATTTACCGAAGCTGAATGCCCCACCCTTGCCACCACCTTGCATCTGACGCATGAAAAACACCCACACGCCAATCAAGAGCAGCATGGGGAACCAGGAGATGAACAGGCTGGTCAGGAAGGAAGGCTCTTCGCGGGCTTTGCCCGATACCTGCACACCGGATTTCACCAGTTCAGGCACCATCCACAGGTCACCGGGGGACGTCAGCGAGTAGCTGCGGCCAGAATCCGGCGTGACATGCAGGGTATCGCCCTGAATATCTACCTTGCTGATGCGGCCGGAGCGGGCATCATTCATGAATTGTGTGTAAGTGACGCCATCAGTGGCTGGTGGCCGGCCGTCAAACTGCTTGAAAACAGTAAACAGCACCAGCGCAATAACCATCCAGATCGCGACTTTGGAAAACGAATTGTTCAAAGCCAATCTCCTGCGATTGCGATAACTTGCCCACTATGCTTACACATAGCTGAACAAGCGCCATACATAGTTCATTCTACCCGATTCGAAGACCGGCAAGTCATAAATTACCTGCCCTTCAAGCCTCGGGCAACAAGAAAGGTCTCGGCGGATTTATCGCGCGAAGCCTTGGGTTTACGCTCGACGACTCTGACAAAATTCTGCTTGAACGATTCCACGATCTGGGAAAACCCGCTTCCATGGAAGGCTTTGACGATCAGCACACCTTCATCGGTCAGATGCTGCAGGGCAAATTCCTGTGCCAGCTCGCATAAATGCTGGATACGGGCGGAATCAGCCGATGCCACACCAGACAAGTTGGGGGCCATATCCGAAATCACAAGGTCTACGGCTGCACCTTTTAAGGATTCTTGCAATTGCTCCAGGACGGAGTCCTCGCGAAAGTCGCCCTGCATGAATTCCACACCGGCAATGGGTTCCATTTCCAGGATATCCAGTGCGATAATGCGGCCATTGAGCACGCCGCCGTGACCGACCATGCGTTCCCGAATTAACTGCGACCAGCTACCCGGCGTAGACCCCAGGTCCACCACCACCTTGCCCTGAACCTGAATCTTCTCCAGATCCAATATTTCACTGAGTTTGAAGGCCGCACGCGCGCGATACCCTTTTTGTTGCGCCAATTTGACGTAAGGGTCATTTATATGCTGCTGAACCCACTCTTTAGAGAATTTTTTCTTGGCCATTCCCGTACAATCTCTTTATGCCAAAACTCAACCTTACACCTCATGAGCGCAGCGACCTTCGTGCTGCTGCTCACGCTCTGCGCCCAGTTGTCCTGATTGGAGACAATGGCCTGACCGAGGCGGTGCTCAAAGAAATCACCGTCCACCTGCAGGCTCACCAGCTCATCAAGATCCGTGTGGCCGGTGATGACCGTCAGGCCCGTCTGACCATGTTAGAACAAATCTGCGATGCGCTCGATGCTGCCCCTATTCATCATCTGGGCAAAATCCTGACCATCTACAGACCCAATATTGAACGCC
The DNA here is from genome assembly GCF_017377875.1 of Alcaligenes sp. SORT26. GTDB lineage: Bacteria > Pseudomonadota > Gammaproteobacteria > Burkholderiales > Burkholderiaceae_B > Alcaligenes > Alcaligenes parafaecalis. The sequence continues at coordinate 3,947,775 of NZ_CP070975.1, read as the reverse complement.
CCCCAGTCTTGATGGGAGCGCCTGAAAAACCTACCCGTGCCGTGCGTAAGGCCTCGGAGCCCTACACACCCAAAAAACTGGCTGCCTCTGGTGTCCAGCGTACTCGCAGCACAGAACGTGCCCGCCGTGCGGAAATGAAAGCAGAACGCACTAGCACCCAAGAGAAAAAAGCGTCGGCCGCTCCACGCAGCCTTCAGAAATTCTCGTCGGTCAAACCGGCTGCTGCTCCACGTAGCAACACCAACCGTCCTGGCAGCGCCATGTCCTTGCGGGCCGGTGCTCGTCGCGGACTGGGCGGTTCGGGCAAACGCTAAACTGCCGTAAATTATAAGGCCCCGGCACAATGTACAGGGGCCTTTCTTTTGCGCGCTTGCATCAACAGCAGGCCAGGCCTGCTGTTTGAGGCGGCATCAAACGTAGTTGATGGTCAGGATTTCGTATTCACGAATACCGGCCGGTGCCTTCACCTCAACCACATCACCAGCGCTCTTGCCAATCAGGGCACGAGCAACAGGGCTGGAAATAGAGATCTTGTTGGCACGAATGTCGGCTTCAACATCACCCACGATCTGGTAAGTCACGGTGTTACCGGACTCCAGGTCCTCGATCTCGACCGTGGCACCAAACACGATACGGCCTTCGGCATCCAGCGTTGCGGGTTCGATGATCTGGGCATTGGACAAAGTGCCTTCCAGTTCGCTGATCCGGCCTTCAATAAAGCCCTGGCGCTCGCGCGCGGCATCATATTCCGCATTCTCGGACAAATCGCCCTGAGCACGCGCCTCAGCGATGGCGTTAATCACATCCGGGCGTTCCACCGTCTTGAGGCGGTGTAATTCGACTTGCAAACGTTGTGCGCCCTGCGCAGTCAATGGGATCGCAGACATAGTATTCCTGCTCAACAAGTAAAAGACGCTCCGTAGCAGGAGCGCCTGGAAAATAGGGGGATAACGATGATGGGGCAAACAATCAAACAGGTTGAATCGGCCGACTTGAAAGTCTTGCTGACCCTACAGCGTACATTCAAACACACTGCTCAAGCCAAACCTGCCGGCTGCCCCAATATGGCTTTTCTGACACAGAAGAATTCTGCGGCAGAAAAAAACCCCGCGAAGAACCGGGGTGTGAGATCTATTGTCGGCAAACTGCCTGAAAATAGCAAGCCCCTAAAACCCCTGTACAAAAAGACAGAAACCTGCCAGATAGACCGTCTGTCACAAGCAGTCATGCGGATACTGGCTGGGCCTTTATAGCCCAGGCCAGTATTGATCAGCCTTGAGCGAATCAGGCCCGGCTTTGGCCCCGACCTCGCAACAAGGCGTGCAGCAAGATGGCACCAAAGGTGGCACAACCGATACCATCCAGACGGATCACGCCAAACTGCAAGGAGAAGTTACCTGCCCCCAGAATCAAGGTCACGGCAGCCACCAGCAGGTTGCGGTTATCGCTGAAATCCACCTGGTTGACCACCCAGATACGGGCACCAGCAATGGCGATCAGACCAAACACCACAATAGACATGCCACCCAGCACCGGGCCGGGAATGGACTGGATGACAGCGCCAAACTTGGGCGAGAAGCCCAGGAAAATCGCAATCACGGCAGCAAAGGCAAACACCAGCGTCGAATAGATACGGGTTGCCGCCATCACGCCGATATTTTCAGCGTAAGTTGTCACACCTGTGCCACCTACCGAGCCGGACAACATGGTGGCAACACCGTCACCCACAAAAGCGCGACCCAGGTAACCGTCCAGATCCTGCCCGGTCATCGCGCTAACCGCTTTGATGTGGCCCAGATTCTCGGCCACCAGAATAATGGCCACCGGCACAATCACCGTCATGGCGTGAGCCTGGAACACAGGCGCTGCAAAGCTGGGCAGACCCAGCCAGTCCGCCGCCGCAACGGGAGCAAAATTGATCGGAGTGCCGTAGCCCATGACGTTAGTAAAGACCCAGTACAGCACGCAGGCCAGGGCCAGACCCACCAGAATCAGCAAACGCTGGGCCACCCCACGGGTGTAGACCGCAATACCACCCACACACAGCACAGTCATCAAAGCCATCATGGAATCAAACGTGCCGCTACCCATGGCGCCTTTGGCTGCAATCGGTGCCAGATTCAGACCGATCACGGCCACAATCGAGCCGGTAACGACGGGAGGCATCCACTGGTTGATCAGACGCGCCGCACCGCCCTGAGTACGGGCATTGAACACCCAGACCAGCACACCAATCAGCGTATAGACCAGACCGCAGACAATAATGGCTCCCAAAGCCACGCCGATATTGGGATTGGGCCCGCTACCGGCATAACCGGTTACGGCGATCACACCACCGATAAAGGCAAAGCTGGAACCCAGATAGCTGGGAACACGGCCACCCACAAAAACGAAGAAAATCAGCGTCCCAATACCGGACATCAAAATGGCCAGATTGGGATCAAAACCCATTAACAGGGGGGCCAGAATGGTGGAGCCAAACATGGCCACCACATGCTGCGCGCCCATGGCAATGTTTTGCGGCGTGGCCAGACATTCGTCGGGCTGCACAACCGCACCGGGTTCGCTGCCGGATACACGGCGCCAACGCGGAAAGTAAGACTGAGACATAGGGGGTTCCAGAAAAGGAATAAAGAAATACAGCTGAATTCGATATACGGCAGCGCAGCAGGCAATAGTTCACTGGCTGATTCGTTGAGGCATGATTTTAAACGTGAAAGACTCAACAAGGCACCTGAAAATAAGGCAGTACGCGGTAAACCCCAACACAGGTCTAAGCAATAGAGGTTTCAGACCGCCTTTTAGCGTCGATGCTCGCGCTATATGCGGTATATACCCTCTCTATCTGCCTGCTCTTGACTGGCCGATTACAATAGACAATCAGCCTGCCTATGGCGGTCCGATCCCTTACCTGAATGATGGTTGCGAGCATGAGTACGTCTATTTGTCTGATCCGTCACGGTGAAACCGCCTGGAATGCCGTACGCCGTTTACAAGGCTGGCAGGATATAGAACTGAACGAGACCGGCCGCGAGCAGGCCCGTGCCCTGCAAAGCTATTTAAGCTCCCCGGCATTTCACATGCCTGTGAACGCCGTCATCAGCAGTGATCTGCAACGCGCCTCGGAAACGGCAGCAATAGCCTGTCAGCACTGGGATATTGAGATTCAACAAACCCAAGGACTGCGTGAGCGCGGCTTTGGAACACTGGAAGGCCAGGCATGGGATGCTGCCGGTCGCCACGGCCCGGACCAGCCAGATGACACCGTGGATATCGACTACGCAGTAGAAGGTGGTGAGTCGCTACGCCAGTTCCAGACGCGGATACTGAGCTGCTTTGAAGAACTGTCCCAGCAGAATGCAGGCAAGAACCTGCTGGTTTTTGCACACGGTGGCGTTATTGATATGGTCTGGCGCAAGCTGAACCAGCAGCCGCTAAATGCGAAACGCACTCACGCAATTCTGAATACCAGCCTGAACTTCTTCAGCATTGATGCAGCCTTGAACTGGACCTGTACGCAATGGGGGCAGTTACCACATCTGAATACGGCGCTGGACGAGCAACGCTAAGCGGCCTGTTTCCAGGCAAGCTCAGGAGTCTTTCCTCAAACGCGGTTTGCGCGGTGCCCCACGGGCCAGGCGGTCGTAGAGCCAATTGGGGAGCAGACGCATCAGACGGGACACAATACCCATCGGCCAAGGAATCACCCGGTAGGAAATGCCCTGCTCTATCGTCTTGCGGGCTTTGCGGGCAAAGTCCTCGGCAGGCATCAGGAACGGCATGGAGTATGGGTTATGCGCCGTCATGGCCGTGCGGATATAGCCGGGGGTAATGGTGACAACGGATACGCCGTGTAGCGATAGCTCCAGACGCAAGCTTTCGCAATACGCAATTACTGCTGCCTTGGAGCTACTGTAAGCACCCGCGCCGGGCAAACCACGAATACCTGCCACGCTGGCAATACCCACCAAAGTGCCCTCGCCTGCCGCTTTCATGGTGCCGATAAAGGGCTCGAAGGTCGCCACCATAGCCAGCAGATTCGTATCCACAATGGCTTTGAAGACAGCGAAGTCTTCGGTTTCTTCCGTCAAGGTGCCAGCGCTGATGCCTGCACTGGCAATAACCACATCAATCTTTTGCCCCGTGAACTGTAAAAAATCCTGGGCAGCTTGATGCAAAGCGTCTCTGTCACGCACATCTGCAACGTAAATACGATGCTCGCCGGGCAGGCTGTCGGCCAGTGCCTGGAGCTCTTCCTGACGCCGTCCCAGCAAACCCAGGCTGGCCCCTTGAGCCGCATATTCCTGGGCCAGGGCTTTACCCAAACCGCTGCTGGCACCGGTGATAAAGACGGTTTGCATTGTCAGCCGCGCTTTACAGGAAGATCAAGGCAGCGATACCCAATACCAAAATCCATTTGAGGATGTAGTACAGGGTTTCGTTCTTTTTCTTGATCGCCTTGCCGAAGCGGCGCACGGCGTAAACCGTACCGAAAATACGATTGATACCGCCCGTGCGGTCGCCTTCCTGGTTGGGAGCGGCTGCCGCACGCAACAAGAATCCACCCACCGCATGGTTAATAGTCTGCGCCCAGCGGTAACGCATGGGGCGCTCTACGTCGGCAAACAGGATGATACGGTTTTGATCGGTCTTGTTTTCAGCGTAGTGAATAAAGGTCTCATCAAACACCACGGCTTCACCGTCGCGCCAGTAGTAGGTCTGGCCGTCTACGTCGATGTAGCAATCCGGGCTGTTTGGCGTCATCAAGCCCATGTGAAAACGCAGCGAACCGGCATAAGGGTCGCGGTGACGCGGCAAACGGGCACCCGGCGGCAAGGAGGTAAACATGGCCGCCTTGATGGACGGAATATCCTTGAGCAGATTGGTCGTCACCGGGCACAGCTCGCGGGCTGAGGGGTGGTCGGCGTCATACCACTTCAGGTAAAAACGCGTCCAGCCGGTTTTGAAGAAGGAGTTGAAGCCCGCATCGTTGTACTTGTCGGAAGCCTTGATATGTCCTTCGCCAAACAGTTGCTCGGCCTCGGCACGGATTTCGTCACAGTGCTCCAGCAGCTTGTTCAGCTCGGGAAAATGCTTCAGATCAAGATACGGCTCGTTCGGTACTGCCGAAAAACCGTACATGAAGACGTTCAGAGGTGCCGTGAAGGTGGAATGGTCCAGCAACTGGCGGGAAAACCGGTGCCTGACTCGACCCCTGAAGTGCACCACAATCGTGCACACAATGAATAAGGCAAGAATGAACCATTTCACGACATGATCTCCAAAGAAGAAAACTTCTACGCCTGACAGGCTGTAGCCTGCATGCTGCCCCAATACGACGGCTTGGTCTTGTTGATGCAAGAACAAAAAAAGGCGCACCACTTAGGTGCGCCTTTCTGGCATGGTACGACTTAGTGTTTCGCGAGCAGAGCGTGCAGCTCTTGAAGCGCGTAAACCTTCAAGCCATCGCCATGACGCAGATACTGTAGGCCTTGAACAGCCGCTACCGCACCGGCAATGGTGGTGTAGTAGGCCAGGTTGGCAGCCAGCGCATGTGTACGGATTGTACGCGAATCAACGATAGCGTTGCGACGCTCTTCAACCGTATTGATGACCAGAGAAACTTCGCCGTTCTTGATCATGTCCACAATGTGCGGACGACCTTCGGTAACCTTGTTCACCACTTGAACAGCCAGACCAGCCTGTTCGATAGCGGCGGCGGTACCGCGGGTAGCCACAACCTTGAAGCCCAGCGAGATCAGGCCACGAGCCACTTCAACTGCTTGTGGTTTGTCCTGGCCACGCACGCTGATGAAGGCCAGACCGCCTGTAGGCAGGGTTACGCTGGCAGCCATCTGCGACTTCACGAAGGCTTCGGCAAACGAGGTGCCCACGCCCATGACTTCACCGGTGGACTTCATTTCAGGTCCCAGAATGGTGTCGACACCAGGGAACTTCACGAAGGGGAACACGGCTTCTTTCACGCTGTAGTAAGGAGGCGTGATTTCTTCGGTAATACCTTGTTCGGTCAGGGTTTGACCGGCCATGGCACGAGCCGCAATCTTGGCCAACTGCAAACCAGTCGCCTTGGAGACGAAAGGCACCGTACGCGAAGCACGTGGGTTCACTTCCAGCACGTAAACATCACCGTCCTGAATGGCGAACTGTACGTTCATCAAGCCCTTCACGTTCAAGGCCTTGGCCATGAGTGCAGTCTGGCGCTTGATTTCAGCTACGGTTTCGTCGCTGAGCGAGTAAGGAGGCAAGCTGCAAGCGGAGTCACCGGAGTGAACACCTGCCTGCTCGATGTGTTGCATCACACCGCCCACAAAGACGCGCTCGCCATCGGCCAGGCAATCCACGTCGACTTCAGTGGCGTTGTTCAGGAAGTGATCCAGCAGCACAGGCGAGTCATTGCTGACTTTGACCGCTTCGCGCATGTAGCGCTCCAGGTCTTGCTGTTCATGCACGATTTCCATGGCACGGCCACCCAGCACGTAGCTTGGGCGCACCACCAGTGGGTAACCAATTTCGGCAGCCAGAGAAATGGCTTCGCCTTCGGTACGGGCGGTACGGTTTGGCGGCTGACGCAGACCCAGCTTGGTCAGCAGCTTCTGGAAGCGCTCACGGTCTTCGGCCACGTCAATGGATTCCGGGCTGGTACCGATGATAGGTACACCGTTGGCTTCCAGAGCACGTGCCAATTTCAAAGGAGTCTGGCCACCGTACTGAACGATGGTGCCCACTGGTTTTTCGATGTGGACGATTTCCAGCACGTCTTCCAGAGTCAGAGGCTCGAAGTACAGACGATCGGAAGTGTCGTAGTCGGTAGAAACCGTTTCGGGGTTGCAGTTGACCATGATGGTTTCGTAACCATCTTCGCGCAATGCCAGCGCAGCGTGCACGCAGCAGTAGTCAAACTCGATACCCTGACCAATACGGTTAGGACCACCACCCAGAACAATGATCTTCTTCTTGTCCGTAGGATTGGATTCGCACTCTTCCTCGTAGGTCGAGTACATGTAGGCCGTATCGGTGGAGAACTCGGCCGCGCAGGTGTCCACACGCTTGTAGACAGGACGCACGTTCAGTTGGTGACGCAGTTTGCGCACTTCCGATTCCACGGTATCCAGCAAGAAAGCCAGACGGCGGTCGGAGAAACCACGACGCTTCAGACCGAACAAGGTGTCGCGGTCCAGATCGGCCAGCGTCTTTTGTTCCAGAGCCAGTTCGATGTCCACGATCTCTTTGATCTGGGCCAGGAACCAGGGGTCGATCTTGGTCAGGTTGTGAACTTCGTCCAGAGTCAGACCTTGAGCGAAGGCATCGCCCACGTACCAGATACGCTCTGGACCGGGTTCGCCCAGCTCGACCTGCAGTTTTTCGCGGTCGGTGGTTTTCTGGTTCAGGCCATCTACACCCACTTCCAGGCCACGCAGGGCTTTCTGGAAGGATTCCTGGAAAGTGCGGCCAATGGCCATCACTTCACCCACGGATTTCATCTGGGTGGTCAGACGCGAGTCGGCCTGAGGGAATTTCTCGAAGGCGAAACGTGGCACTTTGGTGACCACGTAATCGATGGTGGGCTCGAACGAAGCGGGGGTAGCACCACCGGTAATTTCGTTCAGCAGCTCGTCCAGGGTGTAACCCACGGCCAGACGCGCAGCGATCTTGGCGATAGGGAAACCAGTTGCCTTGGAAGCCAGGGCCGAGGAGCGAGACACACGTGGGTTCATTTCGATAACGATCATGCGACCGTTATCGGGGTTCACCGCAAACTGTACGTTCGAGCCACCGGTATCCACACCGATTTCACGCAATACGGCGATCGATGCATTACGCATGATCTGGTATTCGCGGTCGGTCAGGGTTTGGGCAGGAGCCACGGTGATGGAGTCACCGGTGTGCACACCCATGGGGTCCAAGTTTTCAATGGAGCACACAATAATGCAGTTGTCGGCGCGGTCGCGCACGACTTCCATTTCAAACTCTTTCCAACCCAGCAGCGACTCTTCAATCAGCAGCTCTTTGGTAGGCGATGCCTCCAGACCACGGCGGCAGATGGTTTCAAATTCTTCCGGGTTGTAGGCGATACCACCGCCTGTACCACCCAGCGTGAAGCTGGGGCGGATAACCACGGGGAAACCGGCTGTGCCGATGTCTTCCGCAATGCGCTTTTGAACCGCCCAGGCTTCGTCCATGGAGTGGGCCACGCCGGACTTGGCGGACTCCAGACCAATGGACGTCATGGCGTCTTTGAACTTCAGGCGGTCTTCCGCTTTTTCAATGGCGGCTGCATTGGCACCGATCAGCTCGACACCGTATTTTTCCAGCACGCCATGCTTGGCCAGATCCAGCGCGCAGTTCAGCGCGGTTTGGCCGCCCATGGTGGGCAAGAGCGCATCGGGACGCTCTTTTTCAATGATTTTCTCGACCGCTTGCCAGGTAATGGGCTCGATGTAGGTCACATCGGCCGTATCCGGGTCAGTCATGATGGTGGCCGGGTTGCTGTTGACCAGCACAGTCCGGTAACCCTCGGCCTTCAGGGCCTTACACGCCTGAGCTCCCGAGTAGTCGAATTCACAAGCCTGACCAATGATGATCGGGCCTGCGCCAATGATAAGAATGCTTTTTAAGTCTGAACGCTTTGGCATAGTGCGATTTATTTATTGGCCTGGTGAGCAGCCATCAGGCTGATGAATTTGTCGAACAGCGAGGCAATATCGCGCGGGCCGGGAGTGGCTTCGGGGTGACCCTGGAAGCAAAACGCGGGGCGATCTGTCAACTCGAAGCCTTGCAGGCTCTGGTCGAACAAAGAGATGTGCGTAACCTTGGCATTGGCTGGCAGGGTTGTGGCATCCACCGCAAAGCCATGATTCTGGCTGGTGATGAACACACGGCCACTGGCCAGTTCTTGCACAGGGTGGTTGGCACCGTGATGGCCATTCTTCATTTTCAAGGTCTTGGCACCGACGGCCAGACCCAGAATCTGATGACCCAGACAAATACCAAACACAGGCAGCTTGCGCTCCAGCAAGCCCTTGCAGGCTTCGATGGCGTAATCGCAAGGCTCCGGATCGCCAGGGCCGTTGGACAGGAACACACCATCTGGCTCGTAAGCCAGCACATCCGCCAAAGGTGTCTGCGCAGGCACGACGGTAACTTTGCAGCCACGGTCTGCCATCAAACGCAAGATGTTGGCCTTGACGCCAAAGTCGTAGGCCACCACGTGGAAGCGGTCTGTTGCAGGCTTCCCAAAGCCTTGACCCAATTCCCAGGAACCTTCAGACCAGTCGTAGGATTTATCGGTGGTGACCACTTTGGCCAGATCCTGACCTTTCAGGCCAGGGAAAGAACGAGCCAGTTCCAGCGCACGCTCGGCATCGTCACCCACGAAAATGCAGGCGCCCATGGAGCCTTTTTCGCGCAGGATGCGGGTCAGTTTGCGTGTATCGATACCCGAGATAGCCACAACGCCCTGAGCTTTCAGGTAGTCAGGCAAAGACTGGGTGGAGCGGAAGTTGGACAGGCGAGCGGGACAATCGCGAATAACAAGCCCGGCAGCATGGGCTTTGGTGGATTCGGAGTCCTCTGGATTGACACCGGTATTACCGATGTGCGGATAGGTAAGCGTAACAATCTGACCGCTGTAGCTTGGGTCTGTCAGGATTTCCTGATAGCCCGTCATGGCTGTATTGAAAACGATCTCAGCAACACAGTGCCCCTCGGCACCGATTGATACCCCTTTGAATAGGGTTCCATCCGCCAGGGCTAGGATAGCACTAGTGATAGTGCGGGACTCCTCAGGAAATAAAGACGGCAGCACGTTAAAAACCCCGGTTCTGAAATTAATATTAAACCTTCTGATTATATGCTCAAACAGCCATCTTCCGGTAGTTTCTCGGCAATAACACTGAAATCAGGCGCGAAACCATGGGAAATCGACTACAGTAATCGATTGGTTTGATGGCTTTGCGATGGACTAGTAACAGACATGACTACTCAGCTTGACTCTCTGCGCCAGTGCACAACCGTAGTGGCCGACACGGGCGATTTTGAAGCGATGCGCGCGTATCGCCCTACCGATGCAACAACCAATCCTTCCCTGATTCTGAAGGCTGTCCAGCAGGCGGCCTATCGCCCCTTGCTCGATCGCGTCATCGCCGACCACCCCAACGCCAGCCTGGCTGAAACCAGCGATTTGCTGCTGGTTGCCTTTGGCCGCCAGATTCTGGACATTGTGCCCGGCCGCGTCTCCACCGAAGTGGATGCCCGCCTGTCCTTTGACACCCTGGCCAGCGTCGAGCGCGCCCGCCACATCATCCAGCATTACGAAAAAGCCGGTATCGCCCGCGAACGCGTGCTGATCAAACTGGCCAGCACCTGGGAAGGCATTCAGGCCGCCCGGACGCTGCAAGCGGAAGGCATCAACTGCAACCTGACCCTTCTGTTCTGTCTGCCGCAAGCCATTGCCTGCGCTCAGGCCAAAGTCACCCTGATCTCGCCCTTTGTGGGCCGTATCTACGACTGGTTCAAGAAGACTGCCGGTCAGGACTGGGACGAAAGCGCCAATCAGGGCGAGAACGACCCCGGCGTGCGCTCGGTACGCAGCATTTACGAATACTACAAAACCTATGACATCCCCACGGAGATCATGGGCGCCAGCTTCCGTAACATCGGCCAGATCAAGGCCTTGGCTGGTTGCGATCTGTTGACCATCAGCCCGGATCTGCTGGGCCAGCTGGATGCAGCCCAGGGTGAAGTTCCTGCCATGCTGGATGTAGCCCGCGCCAAGGCCGTTGCGCCAGAATGGCGGGCCAGCAATGAAATCACCTTCCGTACGGATTTGAACCAGGATGCGATGGCCACTGAAAAGCTGGCCGAAGGCATACGCCAGTTCACCGCTGACGGTATCAAACTGGACGCCCTGATTCAGCAGGCACGCCAGCAGGCTTGAGTCCCGGGCCATAGCGATATAGAAAGGGGCTTTGCACCATGCAAAGCCCCAAAAAACGCCCTCTTCCTGAAAAGTGATCTACACCCTGCTCGGGTTTCGCTTATCACCTCTTCTAAAACAGCATTTACATCCTCTCTCAGCGCTCACACAACAAGCTGATTTGGGGACAGTTCAATCCATAGTTATCCCAGAAACCGGGCGGATAGGCGTCCAGTGCCTGCCGGGTAACAAGCGGCGCTTGCCAGCGAAAAGATCGAAAGCCTGCTTTTTTCAGAGCAGCTTCATAGTGCTGCTTGCCCCAGCGATGATAAGTAAACTGGATCGGTGGCCCCACATTGAAATGGGCGGTATGCCGAAAACCCTCGTGGTACGGTTCCTCGGTCAGCACTTTCAAACCGTACTTGGCCACATCCTCTTTTCCCAGTTGAAAGTCCGGGTTCACGGTGTAAGCCACCAAACGACCATCGGGTTTGAGGTTATCCGCCACCGCCTGAAACATCTGCTCCAGCTCCTGCACCGAGCGTGCGTAATTGAACAGAAAAGCCGCAATGGCCCGGTCAAACTGCCCGATCACACCCATTTCCAATACATCTCCCACCCGGAACTCGATATCTTCGTTTTGTTGTCGGGAAATTTCCTTGGCCTGATTAATCATGCTCTCCGAGATATCTACCCCCACCACCCTGTCTGCGCCCTGCTCATAAGCAGCACGCCCAAAGAAGCCATAGCCACAGGCCAGATCCAGCACAGACTTGCCGCTCACGTCTCCCAGCAATTGCTCCACGGTTGCCACCTCCGCCAAGCGGGCGGGTGAGGTTCGGTTGAACTCCTCGTATATGCTGCCGATTGCGTTGTAATCATGCTTTTTTTCCATGTTCAACTCTCCATCTCCGTTTGTCTGACAACAAAACCACGATGTATTGAGACTGCTTGAACCCACCGATCACGCGGTACGGCCTTTTTCTATAGCATTTTGTCGGTACTGCTATCACACGGAAAAAGCATGCCCCTGCATTCCCGGATCTTTTTCTATCTATTTAAGTGCCTAACTGTTTCCTTGCTCCTACTACGAAGGGCAAGCATAAAAAAAAACCGGCTCCTGAAGCAGGAGCCGGTTTTTCAACGCATAGCCAAACTAGTCGATGACTTGCTCAGGCATACGATCAGAGCTTTTCAGTACCGCCACCCTGAGGCCGCCAGGCCAGCAGGCGATCTTCAAACACACTGACCAGACCATCCAGAATCAGCGCAAAAACGGTCAGCACCACAATACCGGCGAACACCGTATTCACATCCAGCGTGCCCTCTGCCTGCAGGATCAGATAACCGACCCCACTCGCTGAACCCAGGTATTCCCCCACCACAGCCCCCACAAAGGCCAGACCGACCGATGTGTGTAAGCTGGAAAACACCCAGCTCGTAGCCGAAGGAATGTAGACATGGCGCAGCAACTGACGACGGCTGGCACCCAACATGCGGGCGTTATCCAGCAGCGTGGAGCTGACTTCACGCACACCCTGATACACGTTGAAGAACACGATAAAGAACACCAGCGTCACTGCCAAGGCAACCTTGGACCAGATACCCAGGCCGAACCACATGCCGAAGATAGGCGCCAGAATCACGCGAGGCATGGAGTTGGCCGCTGTCAGGTACGGGTCCAGCAAGGCCGCTGCGCGGGGCGAAAGCCCCAGCCACAGACCGCAAGCCAAACCGGCAATCGTACCAATGGCAAAGGCCAGCAGGGTTTCGCTCAGGGTCACGCCCAGGTGCAGGTAAATATCACCATTGGTGACGAACCAGGCCCAGATCACCTTGACCACTTCCAGTGGCTGTCCAAAGAAGAAAGCCACTTTGGGGTCCAGCGTGAAGAAATGCCAGGCAGCCAGAATGACGATGAGCAGCGAGATTTGCCAGCCACGCAGGGCCAGCTTGGATCGAGTAATAGATTTAGACATATCAGGCACGCTTTTGCTGGGCATAACCCTTCAGAACTTCATCACGCAAGACGGCCCAGATTGCCGCATGCAATTCGACAAAGCGGGGGTCATTGCGTACTTCGGCCACGTCGCGAGGGCGTGGAAGATCGACATGAAATTCGCCGATGGGATGAGTGCCCGGCCCGGCCGACAGAACCACCACCCGATCGCTCATGGCAATGGCCTCGTCCAGGTCGTGCGTAATGAACAGCACGGCTTTACGCTGCGCCATCCAGATCTCCAGCACTTCGTTTTCCATCAATTGACGGGTCTGAATGTCCAGCGCCGAGAATGGCTCGTCCATCAGAATGATGTCGGGATCACGAATCAGGGTCTGAGCCAGCATGACGCGTTTGCGCATGCCGCCAGACATTTGATGCGGGTAACGATCCCCGAAGCCACCCAGGCCAACTCGCTTGAGCCAGTCCTGCGCACGGGCGCGGGCTTCGTCCTGCGGGACACCGGCAAACTCCAGACCGGCCATCACGTTGGACTCGGCACTGCGCCAGGGCATCAGTGCTTCGCCCTGGAACATGTAGCCAGCGCGCTCGTTCACCCCTTCCAGGGGTTTGCCAAACACGCGCACTTCACCTGACGAAGGGGTCAGCAAGCCTGCCCCTACGTTCAGGAGCGTGGACTTGCCGCAGCCTGTTGGCCCTACAACCGATACAAACTCGCCTGGCGCAATGTTCAGACTGGCATCACGGACGGCGGTGTAAGTACCCTTGCCATCACGCGATGCGAACACACAACTGATGTTGTCTAAGGAAAGTGCTGCCTCAGACATTGGGGTACTTCTTGTTGGCATTGTCGACAAATTCGTTGGTAAAGATCTTGCTGGTATCGATCTTGGATGCGTCCAGATTCGGCACAAAAGCGGCCAGTGCATTCAAGGCGGTAGCGGGGCCATCTGCATCTACGCGGCCATCGGGCGAGAGCGCTTCTTTATTGGCGTCCAGACATTGCTTGTAAAGCTCTACGTCACCCAGCAGGTAGGTAGCAGGCACGGTCTTGGCAATGGTTTCGGCATCATTGGCCTGAATCCATTTGTCGGCACGCACGATGGCATTGGCCAAAGCCTGAGCCGTGTTCGGGTTCTTGGTGATGAATTCTTCAGACGCGTACAAGCAGGCCGAAGGCATATTGCCGCCAAAAATGGTCTTGGTGTCGGCAACGGTACGCGTGTCAGCAATAACGCGGACTTCGTTTTCTTTCAGCAAGGTGCCAATAACCGGGTCCAGGTTGGCCATGGCATCGATCTGACCCGTACGCATGGCGGTCACGGCACCGGCGCCAGCGCCTACACCGATAAAGGCCACGTCCGACGGTTTCAGACCGTTCTGTTCCAGATAGAAGTTGACCATCATATTGGTCGAGGAACCCGGTGCAGTCACACCGATTTTCTTGCCTTTCAGGTCGGCTGGCGACTTATAGTCAGGCATCGTCTTGTTGGACACAGCCAGAACAATGGCCGGTGCACGCCCCTGCTGCACAAAGGCACGGTACATCTGCCCTTTGGACTGCAAGTTGATAGTGTGTTCAAACGCACCCGATACCACATCGGCGCTACCGCCCACGACGGCTTGCAGGGCTTTGGAGCCTCCGGCAAAGTCCGCCACCTTGACTTTGAGACCTTCGTCATCAAAGTAGCCATTGATCTCGGCAATGGACAAAGGCAGGTAATAGATCAGCGCTTTGCCACCGACGGCAATCGTGATGTTCTTTTTTTCGATTTCTTGCGCACGGGCCAGAGTTGGCAAGGACAGCGCCAGTCCCGATGCTCCAACCAGTTTGAGTGCATGACGACGTGTCAGTTTCATGGCAATCCCCTTCTTGTTGTTGGTCATTAACTTTTTAGGTTTAATACTTATACTAAAAACAAAAGGGGGTGTCCCCCCCTTGTCCACTAAGCGGTCAAACCTGATTAGGTGGCGCGACGCTCCATTAGCGCCCAGGCAATGGTACTGGGGTCTACATACTCCAGTTCGCTTCCCGCTGGCACACCGCGGGCCAGACGAGTCACTTTCAAACCTTGGCTACTGAGCATCTCCGCCAGATGATGGGCGGTGGTTTCGCCCTCTGCGGTGAAATTAGTCGCTAGTATCACTTCCTGCACTTGGCCATCACCAGCTCGCTCTAGCAAGCGGTCAAATTGCAAGGCATCCGGGCCTATGCCTTCCAGCGGCGTCAAGCGCCCCATCAGCACATAGTAAAGGCCTCGATAGCCATGCGTGGCCTCGATCATGTTTTGATCAGCAGGCGTCTCCACCACACACAACAACGCCGGATCACGGCGGGGATTGGCACAGGTTTCACAGATAGGTTGAACAGTGAAACCATTACAGCGCTGACAGTGCTGCAATGCCGTAGTGGCATGTTCAAGAGCGCGGCTCAATTGGTCGGCGCCTACCAGATCGTGTTGCAACAAGTGGTAGGCCATGCGGCGAGCACTACGCTCGCCCACACCGGGTAGCCGACGCAGAGCCTGGATCAGAGCCCGAAGCGGTTCGGGCTCAGCGATCTGCGGTTCGTTCATTAGAACGGCAGCTTCATACCGGGTGGCAGTGGCAGGCCAGCGGTCACACCCGCCATTTTTTCCTGCGAAGTTGCCTCGGCTTTGCGCTGTGCATCGTTAAAGGCAGCAGCAATCAAATCTTCCAGCATCTCTTTTTCGTCTTCCAGCAGGCTGGGGTCGATAGAGACGCGGCGCACATCATGGCGGCAGTTCATGGTGACCTTGACCAGACCACCACCGGAAACGCCTTCGACCTCGATCTCGGCCAAGGCTTCCTGGGCCTTTTTCATGTTTTCCTGCATTTGCTGCGCCTGGCGCATCAAGCCGGCAATCTGACCTTTCATCATGGTTTGGTTTTCCTGATTGATTTAAATTGACAAGGGGCCATTTCAGGCGGCCCGAACCAAAGGAGTTGCCTTGATCGACCCTGCTTTGACGCTACCGTCAAAATCCTGGATCAGGCTCAAGACAAAGGGATCCCGGGTAACTTGCTCTTCAGCCTGCCGTTGGCGTTCGGCCAGCTTGGCCTGCTCCACGGCATGCGCGGTGGCATCACCGGTATCCCCGTATTCGATCACCAACTGAATGGACTGGGCAAAGTATTCCGACAAGACGGTGCGCAAGCGCGCTTTGCCCTGGCTGCCTTCAGTGGCCTTGATTTTGGCACGCAGGTGAATTTCCTGCCCTTTCACACCCAGCCATTCGCTTTGACGAGCCAGTTCAGCGGCCCAGCCACTTAATGGCAGACTGGTGGCGACATCGGGCCAGGTCTCTGCTTTCATCCCACCCAGACGCACCACACGGGGGCTGTCCGAGCCGCTTTGCGGTACGGGCAAACCCAGTTCGGTGTCGGGCATGAAACGATCAGACATGGACACGGAGGGCACATCGCCCTCTTCTTCGGCCAGGGCCGCGTCCATATCCAGGGGTTGATAATTCTCGAACTCTTCGTCCATGCCCTCGGACACCCAGGCGGGCTCTTGCTGGCCATCCTGAGTCGCTACCGCAGCGGAAGCGTCCTCTGCCACGGGCTCCACACGAGTGGCAGCCTGGGCCTGGGAAGACATCAGGGGTTGAGCGCTACTCTTGCCCTGAGCTTTGGAAGGTTCTGCGGCAGGGTCGGCAGAGGAGTCTACCTGGCCTGCGGAGGTGGACTCTGCGGCTGGCTGGGCTGACGGAGCGGAAGGCGTTGATAGCGCTTGGGCGGCTTCAACAGCGCTGTTGTCAGCAACTGCGGTCGCAGCTTCTTGAGGCTGACTGGTCGCGGAACGGGCGTCAAAATTTGCATCCGCTGGGGCAGACTCTGAAGAGTCATAGCTGACCCCTGCACCGGCAGGCTCAGGAGCATCTTCCCAGGCAGGGACAAAATCGTCGTCCGCAGGAATGGATTCTTCGACAGGCGCTGCTTGGGCTGCATGAGCACTAGCAGAGTCAGCGGCCGGAGCGTCTGCAGGGGCAGAGGCTTGTGCCTGCTGAGACGCAGCCTGTGGATCAGACACAGGCGGAGTTGTTTGCACTGCATGTGCCGTTTGCGTGCTCGGCTCTGTTTGGGCACCCTGCGCAGCTTTCTGTACAGGCGCGGCAGAAGCAGCGGCATCAACAGGGACTGCAGAAGCAGCCACTGAAGCAACTGGAGTTGTCGCAGGAGCGGGAGCAGCCTGAGCCGCACCAGCACCAGCACCAGCACCAGCACCAGCACTAGCACTAGCACTAGCACCAGCAGTATCAGACCCCGAAGGCCCTGCTGGCGGTGGCACATAGGCCGAGACAGGCTCGGGCAACAAGGCCAGCATACGCAAGCACGCCATCACAAAACCGGCGTACTCATCAGGCGCTAAAGACAGCTCCTGGCGGCTATGCACGGCTACCGAGTAAAACAACTGCACATGATCAGGCGAGAGCGTAGGCGCCAATTGCCGCACCGCCGCTGCCAAGGGATCATCATCCGAAATCGTGCCGGGAATGCGTTGCTCGATGGCGATACGGGACAACAAGGTTGCCAGATCAGCCAGAGCGCCCGAGTAAGACAGACCACGCAAGGCCAGATCATCGGCCACACCCATAATGGCCTGCGCATCGTAAGCGACCAGCGCTTGCAGCAATTGCGCCAGGTGGCGTTGATCAATGGTGCCCAACATGGCTTGCACGGCCTGAGCGCTAAGATCGCCAGCACTATAAGCAATGGCCTGATCGCTAAGCGACAAAGCATCTCGCATGGAGCCATCGGCTGCCTGCGCCAGCAAACGCAAGGCGGGCAGCTCGAACTGCATTTTTTCCTGGGTCAGAATGTCTTGCAGGTGGCCCACAATCGCAGGCACTGTCATCTGCTTCAAATTGAATTGCAGACAGCGCGACAAGACTGTGACCGGGATTTTTTGCGGGTCCGTGGTCGCCAGAATGAATTTGACGTGCGCTGGCGGTTCTTCCAGCGTCTTGAGCATGGCGTTAAAGGCGTGCCCGGTCAGCATGTGAACTTCGTCAATCATGTAGACCTTGTAACGGCCCGAGCTGGGGGCGTAGACCGCCTGCTCCAGCAACTGGGTCATTTCCTCCACACCCCGGTTGGAGGCAGCGTCCAGCTCTACATAATCAATAAAGCGGCCAGCATCAATTTCCGTACAAGCGCGGCAAACGCCACAGGGCTTGGAGGTGATGCCGGTTTCGCAGTTCAGCGACTTGGCCAGAATACGCGACAAGGTGGTCTTGCCCACGCCGCGTGTGCCTGTAAACAGCCAGGCATGGTGCAGGCGCTGGGTATCCAGAGCGTGCGTCAGTGCGCGCACCACGTGGTCCTGACCAACCAGGGTGTCAAAGGAGCGAGGGCGCCACTTGCGGGCCAGAACGAGATAGGTCATGCGAATTCCGGACGGCGTGAACCATCAATACAAATAAGCGAAAGGAAAAGTGTACCGGATTCGGTGCTGAAGGGAAGCAGATAGACCGGGCGCGCATAACCCGATAAGCAAATGAAGTGGCGAGCCTGACTCCGGCACTGATTCTGCACGGCTGTGGCTGCTTCGTTCCCGACCTGACCAGATTCACCGCCGAACCATGCGGAGGGGCCCGCCGACCAGTAGTGTAGCATTAATACGGCAGCCAAAGATCGGCCCTCGGGAAATAAAGCGCAGCCTGCGCGGGGCGTCCATCCAGAGCCTGCACCTGCTCACAATAACGCTGTAATTGCGGTGCATAACGCAGCAGCATGCGCGCCGCAAAATCGTCCTGGCTTTCATGCTCGGCAGGCCGTCCGGTCTTGTAATCCACAACCAGCCAGTGATCCTCCTGGGAAATCGCCAAGTCAATAATCGACACCCGACCGCTGACATCCAGCAAAGACCATTCGCGGTACGCACGGGTAACACCCAGCAACCAGCGGCCCCGTTCGGTCTGTACGGTTGCGGCAATCGCCTCAAACAAGGATTGGGCCGCCTCATCCAGATAGTTGGCAGGCACCCCGGCTCGCAACAATTGACGGCGCATCACGCTGCGGCCTTGTTGCAAACGCTCTACTGGCCATTGCTCCAGTCCTTCACGCCCCAGCTTTTCCAGCCAGTCGTGGGCAACGGTCCCAATGGCTTTTTCGTGGGTCGTGTCCAAAGACCACTGCCAGCTTTGATATTGCGAAGTCGCTGCCTGCAACTGCTCGGGAGGCGCTGCAGGCAGGCTGAGGACACGCTGCAACAAGGCGGCAGAGCTCTGCCCTGCATTTTCTTGCAACACGCCTTGCTCGGCTTGCCAGACGGGGGCTTCCGGCTGAACCAGTACCGGCCAGACACGGCTTAACAAAGAGCGACCATCCGGGTCACGCAGGCCTTTATCCTGAGTGATGCTCAGCTCTGCAAACAAATGCAGTTCCTGACGAGCGCGGGTTAAGGCCACATACAAGAGGCGGTGGCTTTCCTGCTCCGCCCGGATACGCTCCCGTGCAGCCAGAAACTGCGAGACCGGGTCACGCTGCTCACTGCCTTTATGACTGATCGGTCCCAGAATCAGGCGCTCGGCGCTATGCTCCAGGCGGATCAAGGGCTCGGAGTCCGCAGCAGACTGTTTATGCAAACCAAACAAGATGACGGTTTCAAACTCCAGGCCTTTGGATTTGTGAATCGTCATCACCTCCACGGCCTTGCCCGTGCCTTGCGGCGTGGCGTACAGGGATTCCACGCGGGCCTGCAACTGCTGCTGATCGGGCGGCCCGTACGGACACAGCTCTTCCAGCAGCCGCAAGACTTGTTCCGCATCTGCCTGATCGGCCAGGCTTGGGTACACCTGCGACCCGCCCAAACGCGTCCAGCACTCCTGCACCCAGCCCGCAAAAGGCATCAAACCACTGCGATTACCCCGGTCCAGCAGAATTTGGCAGGCAAACAAAAGACGGGCACGCTCATTCGGCTCCCAGTCTTCAAAATCCTGATTGTGTGTTAGCTCGGCCAGGGTCTGCGTCGGATGCAAGGCACACAGGCGATGCAGGCTGTCCAAGCGCAAACCGATCAAGGGAGAACGCAACACAGACAGCCAGGCCAGACGATCAGCCGGATGCGCCAGCGCACGCACTAGCTGCACCAAATCCGCCACCACAGGACGCTGCTGCAAAGGCTCCAGCTCTACCGCTCGACACGGTATGCCCTGCTCGCCCAGTTTGCGTACCAGACCATGCAAGTGTGAGCGCGCCCGCACAAGGATGGCTACCGGATGTTCGCTCTCCTGATAACGCTCCAACGCCTGCGCCGCACATTGCACTGCTTCCTCGACAGCCCGCTCCTGCGCTGCTTGCTGTGAAGGCACCGCATCCTCACCACGCGCAACCCGAAAATGCCAGGAAGGATGGAACTGCACTGCCCATTCAGGAATATCAGGTTTGAAAGCCGTGGAATGTTCATACGTCACCATGCCCAGATCCGGGTCAGGTTGAGCCGGGAACAGTTGCGCCCCCACCTTGTTCACCCACTCCACCAAACGCGGGTGCGAGCGGAAGTTATTGCTCAGGTTCAGCGGCTCCAGCTCTACCTCACCCAGACATCTGGCTTGCCAGACCTGCAGAAACAAGCCCACTTCGGCTTTGCGGAAGCGGTAAATGGACTGCATGGGGTCGCCCACCAAGAACAGGCTACGCCCGTCGTCCGGCTCCCAACCACTGGTCAAGCGCTCCAGCAATTGCACTTGAGACTGGCTAGTGTCCTGGAATTCGTCCACCAGCAAATGGCGTATGGATCTGTCCATGCGCAGCAACAATTCGCCCGGCTCGTCGGCATCGCCCAAAGCCTGCAGCGCACGCTGGGCGATCTCGGTGAAGTCGACCTCGGCCTTCTCGGCAAAGCGCAGCTTCAGTTGCGCCGCAGCCAGCCACAAGACCTGAATCAGATTAGAGAGCACCTCTTGCTGCTGTTCGGAATACTGGGCAGGCAACAAGCGGGCACTGGCCAGGCGCGAAATCCAGGGCTCCATCCCCAGGAAATTGCCCAGCCATTCGGTCAGCATTTCTTTTTGAGCGGTTTTAGGTGGGAAACCATTACGCACCGTCAGGCTTTTACGTAGATCGCCCTTATCGGTCAGCAACAAGGCGGCCAAACCGCGCCAGCGCGGCAAATCGTCCATGACTGGGGCCAAGTTATCGCCTTGCCAATCTGCCAGGGCCAACACATCACCGCTTTCCAGATTCGATGCCGCAAAGCAGGCCAAGGGCGCCAGGGTTCGCGCCCAGCCGGGGGGAAGGCAGTCACTTAATTGCTGTAACTGCTGCTCTACCACCTCGCGCAAACTGTCTTGCAAAAGCGCCACATCACCGCCCTGACCTACCGCGGGCAACCACTGATCCCGGCTAGCCAGCATACCGGCCAACAGTGCCTGTGCCTGGAGCAAGTTGACATCCATATGCTCCAGAAAACGCGCCACGCTGGGTACGCTTTCAGCCATTTCTAACGTGGCCCAAGCGGCGGCTTCGTAGTGCTCCTGAGCCTTGTCGGTAATGGCGGGCACGCCGCCCAAGCCGGTAATCCAGGGCATGGCACGCACCAGGTGCGCACATAAGGAGTCAATCGTACGGATACTTAGACGAGCCGGGTAAGCCAGCAAATCCCACTGTTGCTCTTGATTGCGCTGCATGGCGGCACGTGCCAATTCCCAACTACGCACCCGGTACGGTTCGGCTGGGCGTTCCTGATCCGCCGCGGCCAGTTTTTCCAGTACACGAGCGTGCATTTCAGCCGCCGCCTTGCGGGTAAAGGTGATGGCCACAATTTCTTCTGGCCGCTGAACACGAGCCAGCAAAGCCAGAATGCGGTCAGTCAGTAATTCCGTCTTGCCCGAGCCTGCGGGTGCCTGCACCAGAAAAGAGGACTCGGGGTCCAGCGCCCGTGCACGGGCTGGGCTATCGCTAGGGGCTGTCAGCATTACACCTCTCCTCCATTGTCCTGGAGGTCTTCCTGGAATAAACGTAAAAAGGGCAAAACATCGCAATACAGCAAATCGTTGCGGTTCCAGATCTGATTGGCTGCCTGCCCTTGCAGGAACTCATCAGCCAGACCTTCCACCGCCTGCTTCCACTGGGCAATTTGTGCAGTCCACTGCTGCGCGCTTTCCAATTCGGTCAGGCCTTCAATCTCCATGCCGGGAGCAGCCAAACCGCTTAAACCTACTTGACGGGCATGCAAGCGCACAAAGGCCAAACC
Organism: Alcaligenes sp. SORT26; assembly: GCF_017377875.1. GTDB lineage: Bacteria > Pseudomonadota > Gammaproteobacteria > Burkholderiales > Burkholderiaceae_B > Alcaligenes > Alcaligenes parafaecalis. The sequence continues at coordinate 3,925,659 of NZ_CP070975.1, read as the reverse complement.
ACTGACAGTTCTGCCCTCGTCTTGCAAGGCAGCCGCATAAAACGGCAGTTGCAGATTTACGGGTCTAGGCCGCAACCAGTCTTTATCAGGTCGCAGCTCGCCTATGCCGGTTTTGTAATCCATCAGCAATTGTTCGCCATCGGCCAGATCATCCAGGCGATCCAGACGCAGATTCAAGCGCAGCAGACCACGGTTCCAGCTCAATTCGTGCTCCGTCGCCCCCAATGCGAATGGGGGGCGCTGGGCTTCTTGATGGGTGTACTCACTTAACACCGCCAGACCACGCTCCATCTCCAGACTGCGCAGCACCGGGCCATAATCTGCCAACTCTTCCTGAGCCGCCTGATCGACGCAGGCTTGCACCACATCCTGCAAGGAGCCCTCGCCGATCAACTCATGCAAGCTGTCCTGATCCTTCACTCGCAGCCAGAACAATTCGACAGCACGGTGCAAGAACATGCCACGCGTATTCATGTCACCCACACGGGCGTAATCCGGCAAAGCCTGTCCGTGCAAACGGAATTTCACAAAAGCCCACAAGGGATTACGAGCCTGTGTATCCAGCACACTGATCCCGCCACGTATGCGCTCTTCCATGCGCAAGCTGGGGCCTTGCTCATCCAATAAAGCCTCTTGCGCAACGGCCTGTTCGGCCTGCACCGCCCAAGGCATATCCAGTACCGGCCAATGAACAATCAAGGGGCTGGGCCTGAGCTCTTGCTCCCCCTGATGCAAAGGTGCGCTCAGCAAAACCTGATTTCCACAGCGCAGCAAAGCGGCGAGCATCCAGCGCGCCCATTCCAGCTCTCGTTCCGGTGTACTGCGAGGAGCCTGCACCCGACGCAACACCTGGGCTGGAATCAAGGGATTCGGTTTGACAGCCGCAGGCAAAATATCGTCCGTCAGACCCAGAACCCAGACTGCATCCCAGCGCCCGCCTTCAGCCTCCAGAAAACCCAGCACATCCAGACGCGATTGAGGATCACGTTGCGGCTGGAACAGGTTTTCACGGGCCATGCGAGCCAAGGCACTTTGCGCTTTCAAAGCACTGATGCGACCCAAGACTGGTGCTTGCTGCGCCAGTTGCAGCAGCAGGGTTTCCAAGGCCTCCAGGGTTTGAAACTGGGCACTGTCCAGACTACTGGAGCCCGGAAAGCCCAAGGCTTCCAGACACTGCCGCATGACCGAGGCCCAGGTATCCACACCTTGAGCACCGGCTGACACAGACTCGAAACGCTCCATCGCCTTGCCCCAGGCCAAGGCCAGTTCGGGCGTGTGGTGGCTGAGCATATCGGCAAATTCTTTACGGCTCACTTGCGTGATGCGATTGTCGCGCCAGGCCTTATCAATACGAGCACGGCCTCCGGCCTCGGACTGCTCGGCCTGACACGCCCCCAGACGCAAAGCCTCGCCCAGCATGGCCGGTTCTGCCTGCGCTTTGGTCGCCAACGTAAACAGGGCTTTCAACCAGGCCAGGGCCGCTTCGACGACCGGCCACTCTGCCAGGGATCGGGCAGCGGCCACGTTATAAGGCAAAGCACCGTGATCGGTCTGCATGGCCTGTCGCAACAAGCGGTGCACCAGCGGCAATTGTGTTTCCAACTGCGCGGCCACAATGGCGACCGTACGCTTCGGGTCCTCATCCACTTGACGACGAGCCCACTGCACGGCCAAACGCCATTCGGTATCGGCATCTTGCGCCTGCACCCGGTGTACCTGATTTGCCGGAGCCTCTTCATGCTCCAGACGCAAAATCTCTACCCCCATTTCCTGCAAGCCACTTAATAAGGCCTGCAAGCGCGGCGAGTACTCGTGGAAACCATGCAGCACCATATGACGATGACGTATGTGCAAGGCTCCGGCCCTGACCGCGTTCAGCACACGCCCAGCGGCCAGATTCGCGTCATCCAGATCTGCCTGCTCCAGGCTTTGTCGGTAATGCGCACGCCACTGCAAGAGACGCTCGAAGTCCACGCTGGCTTCGCCGGGATTTAATACAATATTCCATTCATCCAGCAAGGCATCGGCTTCGCAGGCCAGACGCGCCGCCTGCCCAACGTCCAGGAAATAGCCCTCTTCCTCGCACTGCTCAATACTGTGTTCCCAGCGCTGCAAGGCGGCAAAGCGATCCATCTGATGCGCGGCCGGTTGCCATTGCTCGGAAAAACAAAGCTGGTCGCTGGCCTGCCCCAGCCAAGCCCCCAAGGGCACAATTTCTGGAACCGCTACCGTCCCCCCTGCTCCGGCAAGGCGGGCCGACAAATGGCCCAGCAAACGGCGGGCATAGCGCTTGTTCACGGTCAGGACGACCGTCTCGGCACTATTGAGCTCCTGCAATTGAGCCATGGAAACAGTGGGGGTGTCGTACATAGAAAAAACCAGTTAAGGTTGCAAGAAAACAGAACGGCCAGCAGCGCTGATCCGGCCATTGTACCGGCGCTCTATCCCTAGCTCGCTCTCGCCCTTACACTTATCACCATGTCTAGTTCACACACTCCCAATACCGAATTAACCGGCAGCCTGTCGCTGCGCACGGGCGACCATACCTGGGGCAGCGCCCGTCGTATGGCTTTGCTGGCCGCCATTGCCGAGCTGGGCTCGATCTCTGCCGCTGCCCGCCATATTGGCATCAGCTACAAAGCGGCCTGGGACGCCATCGACATCATGAACAATATGGCGGGCGAGCCACTGGTGCTGCGCAGTACTGGCGGCCACCGTGGCGGTGGCGCCACCTTGACGCCCAAGGCTGTTGAATTGCTGGAGCTGTACCAAACCTACGACCGGCTGCATCAGCGTTTCATGAGCCGTATCGGTCGCTTAATGCCTTCAGTGGCCACTCAGATGGAGTTACTCCAAACCATGATCATGCAAACTTCTGCTCGCAACCAACTACCCGGTGTTGTTACCACGATCAAAACGGGTGCCGTCAACGACGAAATTCATGTAGATATTGGCCAGGGCCAAACTGTCGTGGCGTCCATCACACGAGAAAGCACGGAAAACCTGGGCCTGCGCGAAGGACAGAAAGTACTGGCTTTCCTGAAAGCGTCCTCGATCATGATTGGTACTGGCGATACGCGCGACTCGCTGTCCGCCCGCAACCAGTTGCCCGGCAAGATTACCGATGTCATCGCCGGTGCAGTAAATGCGGAAGTGCGTCTGGAACTGCCTCAAGGGCTGACCGTGACGGCCAGCATCACCCTGGACAGCACACAGCGTTTGCACCTGGAAGCAGGCCAATCCGCCTATGCGCTGTTCAAAGCCTCCAGCGTGATGATCGCTACGCTGTAGCCAGTTCCAGATCAGCGCTGGTACAGCGCTCTATGATGCGTCCATCGCGAATGCGGTAGACCTCTTGGGCCAAGGCCCTGGCATCTTCAGGATCATGCGTGATCAAAATGGTGGGAATATCGATCTGGCTTTGCAACTGAGCCAGTTCGGCCCGCAAACGGGCACGCAAATCCTGATCCAGGGCCGCCAAAGGCTCATCCAGCAACAGCAATTGTGGCTTGATTGCCAAGGCTCGAGCCAGAGCACAACGCTGCTTTTGCCCGCCCGATAGCTGGGCAGGATAGCTGTTCAGCACAGACTCCAACTGAAACGCCTCTACCCAACGCTGGGCCGCCGCAGGCATGTCCCGCACCGAGCGGTTGAACAAGCCCGTGTTCAGGCCAAAGCAGATATTCTGCGCCGCTGTCAGATGCGGGAACAGACCGTAATCCTGAAACAGATAGGCCACCCGACGCTCGCGCGGTTTCAGATTGATGCCTTTTTCAGAATCAAAATAAACCTGATCGCCAATCTGGATGCGGCCATGGTCGGGACGCAACAAACCGGCCACGCTTTGCACCGTCAAGGATTTACCCGAGCCCGACGGCCCGTACAAGGCAATATGCCGGGCCTCGGTTTGAATCTGTATATTCAGCTCGAAACGACGGGCCTCGCTGACCACAGTGCGTTGAATCTGTACATTCAGGCTCATTACATCCCTCTTTTACGACGTACATGGCGCGGTGACAAAGCACTGGTGCTCCACAGAACCAGCACGCAGGTAATCGAAATGATAGCGACCAGCACCAAGGCTTGCTGATCCTCGCCCGCCTGCACCGCTTCATAAATGGCAATCGACATAGTCTGGGTACGCCCAGGTATGCTGCCTGCAATCATCAGGGTGGCCCCGAACTCGCCCAATGCACGGGCAAAGGCCAACAAGACACCCGCCATAATGCCACGCGCCGCCAAAGGCAGGCTGACACGGAAAAAAATGGCCAGGGGTTTCAGGCCCAAGACGCTGGCTGCATTTTCCAGTCGCGGGTCCACGTCTTCAAAAGCTGCACGAGCCGCTTTCAAAATCATGGGAAAGGCGACGACTGTTGCGGCAATGACGGCGCCCTGCCAGGTAAAGACCAGCTCAATCCCCATGCTGGAGAGCCACTGCCCTACAGCGCTTCGTCGCCCCAACAAGACCAGCAGGTAATAGCCGATCACGGTGGGCGGCAAAACCATGGGCAAGGTCAGAATGGAGTCGAGCAGGTCACACCAGCGCGACCGCCAGCGCGACAAGGCATAGGCAATGCCTATGCCCAGCACGCAGGCGAACAAGGTCGCCCAACCGGCGACCTTAAGCGATAACCACAAGGGAATCCAAAGTGAAGTCATCCTGCTATCAAAATCCTATCTATCAAGGCTTGGCAAAACCGTATTTTGCCAGCACTTGTTGACCGGACTCGGACATGACGAAATCCTGGAAAGCCTGGGCCTTGTCGTTACGGCCGTCACGCTGAACCAAAGCGATCGGGTAAGTAACAGGCTCGGTGGTCTTGAGCACTTCCAGCACTTCCACTTTGTCTTTCATGATGGCTGCGTCGGTTGCGAACACGAAACCGGCTTCCACTTCACCACGGGCCACGTAATCCAGCACCTGACGCACGTTCTGGCCCAGGATTTCGCGCTGTTTGACCGCATCCCACTGACCGGCTTTTTCCAGAGCAGCCTGGGTGTAGCGGCCAACCGGCACCACAGCAGGATTACCCAGAGCAACACGTTTGACTTCTGGCTTGCCCAGATCGCCAGCGTTAGTCACTTTAGCGGGGTTGTCGCTAGGCACAATCAGCACAACCTGATTCTGCACAAAATTCTTGCGAGTAGCGGGATCAACGGCCTTGGCTTCCTCGGCCTTGTTCATGGCTTTCTGGTCTGCCGACGCAAACACATCCACAGGAGCGCCATTGACGATCTGCTGCAACAAGACATCCGATGCGGCAAAGCTGGTCAGCACTTTAGTGCCGGGGTGCTCTGCTTCAAACTGACCGGCCAGTTCCTTGAAGGCGTTGGTCAGGCTGGCAGCAGCGGCCACCACCAACTCATCGGCTTGGGCGGTGCCTTGCAGGAACAGGGATAAGGCGGCTACCGATACGACACGTTTAAACATTGTTTTCTCCTCCAGGACGGGTGTAACGAATTAGTATAATCAGGAAATATATATAGGTATATAGCGCAGGACACCCTATCTACTGAATGAAGATCATCATGCTGGAGTGATAGCATGATGACTTTCTCGCCCTGTTTCCCTGTACTAAAGCTCTCTGAAACCCGGCTTTATGACGCCTCCATTCCCATGACGCAAGCCAGTCTGATTTCCGATTTCATCACCATGCTCTGGTTGCAGGATGGCCTGGCCGCCAACACGCAGCAAGCGTATCGGCAGGACTTGGAGCGCCTGGAAGAATGGACTCAGCAAGAGCGCGGGGGAAAGCCGCTGGAGCAGCTAGAAGCGATTGATTTACGAGAGTGGATGGCCAGCCAGTCCGGCCACAGCAAAGCCAGCACCGCCAACCGCAGACTAGCGACTTTGCGCCGCTTTTACGATTGGACGGTACAGGAAGGCATGCGTCAGGATGATCCTTGCCTGGAACTGAGCAGTGCCCGTCAGGCCCCGCGCGTCCCGCACACCTTGTCCGAAGAGCAGGTAGAGCGCCTGCTGGCAGCACCAGACATTCATAATCCCCTGGGACTGCGTGATCGCTGCATGCTGGAAACCTTGTATGCCAGCGGTTTGCGCGTCACTGAACTGACTGAGCTCCCCCTGCAAAACCTGAGCCTGAGCGACGGCGTGCTACGCATTGATCAGGGCAAAGGCGGCAAGGACAGACTGGTTCCCTTGGGCCAAGAAGCCATGCACTGGATCGAGCGGTATATGCAGGAGTCCCGCCCGGCTTTGCTGGGCCAGCGACGCAGCGACTTTGTCTTTATTACCGCGCGTGGCACCTGCATGAGCCGCCAATCCTTCTGGCTGATCGTCAAAAAGTACGCTGCCCAGGCCGGGATTTTGGCCCCCTTGTCCCCGCACGTTCTGCGTCATGCTTTTGCAACTCATTTGCTGAATCACGGTGCCGACTTGCGCGTCGTGCAGATGCTCCTGGGGCACGCCGACATTTCCACGACCCAGATTTATACTCATGTGGCACGTGAGCGCTTGAAAGCCTTGCACGCAGCCCATCACCCACGCGCCTGAGCGCCCTACCCAGATATGGCTAAAGAAAAACACGTTAGCGAAACACCCGCCACGCAATGGCTACGTAAAAATGGCATTTCCTTTACCGAGCATAGCTACGACTATGTCGATCACGGCGGAGCCATGGAAGCAGCAGCCCAGCTAGGTCTGGACCTGCACCGGGTGGCCAAGACCCTGATCATGGAAGATGAAAGCGCCAAGCCGTTGATTATCGTGATGCACGGTGACCGTGAAGTCTCCACCAAGAATCTGGCCCGTCAGACGGGCGCGAAAAAGATCGCCCCCTGCAAGCCAGATGTAGCCCAGCGCCACTCTGGCTATATGGTTGGCGGCACCTCGCCCTTTGCCACCCGCAAGGCCATGCCTGTGTGGCTGGAAGAAGAACTGCTGGAGTTCGACACCATTTACATTAACGGCGGCCGACGCGGCTATTTGCTGGGCATCAACCCTCAGGTTCTGATCGACAAGCTGGGAGCACGACCAGTACAAGCGGGTCTGGAAAAAGGTTGAGCTTAAAAAAGCTGATCTTATTGAGCAACAAGTACAAAAAAGACGGGCTAATAGCTCCGTCTTTTTTTATGTCCCTCGCTCGCTTGAACCATCAAACGCCGCAGTAAACAGCCTGGTTCTGCGCCCTACACTTCCTGCCACGCACAGCCCACAACAACAACCTCCTGCAACTGGAACTGGATCACGGCGCCCTACAACACTGTCCACCCAATCGCTTTTCACAAGACAAGGTGATTGCACCTCTTTGGCATTTCGCCAGATAATTCAAACCTGAATAATAAGAGGGGACCCCATGTTTCAATCCTTGCGCCAGCCCGCCGTCATGACGGTGACTTTGGCTGCTGCTGGCATCCTGATGGTCACCATGGGGATACGCCAATCCTTCGGTCTATTCGTCGGCCCCATTGATAAAGCAACCGGCATGGGCATTATGTCCATCAGCTTTGCAATGGCCGTCGGCCAACTGGCCTGGGGTGCCATTCAGCCCATTGCCGGTGCCTGCTCGGATCGTTGGGGTCCAGACCGTGTACTGATTGCAGGCCTCCTGATTCTGGCTCTGGGCTGCGCCGTCACTCCGTTTATTGGCTCAGGCCTGGGCCTGACCTTGACGCTGGGCCTGCTGGCCAACCTCGGCTCGGGAGCAGCCAGCTTTTCCACCTTGATTGGTGCCGCCGCCCAGCGCATTCCCGACCATGCACGCGGCCAGGCCTCAGGCCTGATCAATGCAGGCGGCTCCTTCGGGCAATTTGTCTTCGCCCCCGTTGTACAAAAACTGATCGGCTGGGTGGGTTGGATGTCCACCTTCTGGGTCCTGGCCCTGACCGCCCTGCTGACCCTGCCCTTGATCCGCAAACTAAGCCCTGGCGGCAAGACTAACAAAGCGGCGGCTGCCCCAATCCCCGCTCCCCTTCCCAGCGGCCCTGGCCTGGCCGAGACAGTCAAAAGCGCCATGAAAGATCGCAGCTATTTGCTGTTGAGCCTGGGCTTTTTCACCTGCGGTTTTCATATTGCGTTTCTGGTCACCCACCTGCCGGGGGAGATTGACCTGTGCGGACTGCCGCCTTCGGTGGCAAGCTGGTCACTGGCCTTGATCGGTCTGGCCAATATCTTCGGTAGTATTGCCGCTGGCTCCTGCATTGCCCGCTGGCGCAGCAAGTACGTACTGGCGCTGATGTATGCCTCTCGCGCCGTGCTGATCCTGTGGTATTTGATGATGCCTAAAACCGATCTGGTGTTTTATATCTTCGCCATCGGATTGGGACTGACCTGGCTGGCCACCGTACCCCCAACGGCCAATATCGTTGCCAAGCTGTTTGGCACGCGCTATCTGGCTACCCTGTTCGGTCTGGCCCTTTTCTCGCATCAGATCGGCGGCTTTCTAGGTGCTTGGCTGGGTGGCATTGCCCTGACTCGTTTTGGCGACTATAGCTGGATGTGGTGGGCTGATATTGTGTTGGCCGTACTGGCTGCCATCGTCAATCTGCCGATACGCGAAGCCAAGATCAAGATGCAGACGGCTTAGGCGACTCGGGATTACAACCCTGCTAAACCACCGCAAAAACGCTTGCCCCAAAAAGAACCCTGTTTAACGGCCCCTTCATCAAAAAGACCCGCCAGTGATGGCGGGTCTTTTATCTGGCGTACACATAAGTCCTCTTTGCACTGGGGCAGCGCATCACCCCGAACTAGCGACCTTAGAACATGGTATTGCTGTTGGCAGCCTGCTCCGGCACGGCCTGAATCACATCCCAGTGCTCCACAATCTTGCCGTCTTGCACCCGGAAAATATCAATCACCGCCTGTCCGCGATCGGCCTTGCCATTGGTCGAGTGCACATGCAGATAGACCAGATCACCATCTGCGGCACTACGCACAATCCGCGCACGAGACTCCGGGTTTTCTTTGAAGTAGCCACCAAAATAACCCACAAAAGGCGCCTTTCCGTCCGGCACTTCCGGGTTGTGCTGGATGTAGTCCTCGGCCACCACGGCTGCCGCTTCCTGCACCTGATGCTTGTTGAAGAAGCTCTCGTAAAAATCGACCACTAGCTTGCGATTGCTTTCTTCCTGAGCCACATCACGAGTCGGCGAATTGGCAGCCAACACTGCATTTGTGCTCAACAAGAAAGAGCCCGCTAATAACACTGGAGATACCCATCGGATTAAACCTTTCATCAGTCCCACTCCTTGTTCAATAACCTACGGTGAATCGCTGGCGCGAATGGGCTGGACGTTCAATCTCGTCCACCAAAGCGATGGCGTAATCCTCATAAGAAATCTTGCTGCCCTGGTCCGAGACCAAAAGGCTGTCTTTGCCGACACGGAACTTGCCTGTGCGCTGACCTGGGCCGAATTCAGCCGATGGGGACAGGAAAGTCCAATCCAGCTCTTTTTCCTGACGCAACTGATCCAGGAAAGCAATGCCACCCAAGGCCTCGGTACGGTACGCGTCCGGGAAAGCAGGCTGATCAATCAATCGCTGACCGGGAGCCACTTCCAGACTGGCAGCACCACCCACAACCAGATAGCGCTTCACACCGGCAGCACGAACCGCCGTGATCAGTTTGGAAGGGTCTGAAGACGCAAAGCGAACTGCACTAATCGCCACATCGTGACCTTGCAGTAGCGCGATCAAACCGTCCAGATCATTCACATCACCCTGAACAGCCGTGACATTGGGCAGGCTGGCAATTTTTTCAGTATGGCGAGCAATCGCTGTCACCGTATGGCCGCGATCCGAGAGTTCTTTCAAAAGGCGCGAACCAACTTCGCCAGAAGCACCTATCAATGCAATACGAGACATAACAGCTCCTTGTGTGCTCAAATTAAGACTTGGTCTATAAAGTAGACCATTAAGTGTGATGCTAGACAGTTTTTTGACAGTCCACAAGAAGTCACGCAAGCCATACCAGGTCACATGGAAGTGACTATTGAACCCCAGAAGGCGATGACACATGTCCTCATCAAGCGCAGCAGTACTGGCTTCCAGCCCAATACAGGAAGAATTTGAACAACCCTGTCCCATACGGGATGTACTGGATCGAATTGGCGACCAATGGAGCCTGCTGATCCTGGAATCCCTGGCACCGGGCACCCTGCGCTTTAACGAGCTGGGCCGAGAAATCGGCGATATTTCCCGCCAAATGCTCTCACGCACCCTCAAGCGTCTGGAAACTGATGGTTTTGTACAACGGACCTTGTACGCAGAAGTACCGCCACGCGTGGAGTACACGCTGACCGAATTGGGGCAATCCTTTCTGGTGCCCATGCGAGAGCTGGTGAAGTGGGCAGATGTGCATCATGGACGCATCTGCCAGGCGCGTCGGGACGCTCAGGCGGAGTGACTATAGAAAACAAAAAAGCCGCATTACGCGGCTTTTTTATTGAGCGATGGGCTTCAAGCCGCGCTGGCTGGCAAGCCAAACACTCGATCAAAGGTCCAGCTAAAGATAAACGAGTAGATCAGGAAGAACACCAGAATGGCGACTTCCATACGCAGCGCTTCCATCAAGCCAACCTGATACCACCACATATACAAAGGCACGATGGCAATCACCAAGCCAGCCTCAAAGCTGATGGCATGCACGCTACGGCGCAACAGGCTGCGGCCTTTAATGGCCTGGCGGGATTCCCAATGCTCGAACGCCGTGTTGAACACGTAGTTCCAGATAATCGCGATCACGGAAATAGCCACTGCAATCGGAGCAGATTCAGAAGCCTCGCCCCCGGCAAAATACGCCAGCAGGAAAGAAGAAAAAACTATGGCGAAAAATTCAAACAAACCCACGTAAAAAGCGCGGCGTTTCCAACCTTGGAGTGTCATGACTAAGCTGCTTGTGCGCACGCCCCGCAGCCCCAAGATCAAGGAGCCAAGAGAACGGTGCGATTAAAAATACGATGGCGGGCCCAGCAGGAATCGAACCTGCAATCTTCCCTTAGGAGGGGAAAGTTATATCCATTTAACTATGGGCCCGGTGGGCTTTCTGTGGAGTGGGCCCAAGCGGGCCAGACGCCACATACACCGCAGGAATTCAGGCTTTACAGCACATGAAGGCAGATTGACTGCCTTGTTCTGTGCGTAAAAAAACAAGCCTTTTCCTGGCAAGTGCAGCCGGAAGTGCTACAGCAAAGGGCCTGTTCAACAAGCCAATCCCGCTACTGCGCGCTTCTCAGAAAAGCAGCCGCAAAGTGTACCAGCTAGACCGCAGGCGCGAAAGGATTCCAAGGGCCGCATGAAGCGCCTCAAGCAGCTTCAAAAAAACACAAAGAGAGCTATACCAGTACTGCTTCAGCCCTCTTTGCGAAACCCGAAACCACATCCAGAAACAGGCATCAAAAAGGCAACGCCATCCCCTGCCAAGGCCTGAAAAAAACTCCAAGCCAGTCCACAAGCCATCTACGGCCCCTTCTAGGACAAACCCCAATCTAAATATGTTGTTAATATATTTATAAAATATTAAGATGATTTCCATGCTCTCGCCCTGGCCACAGGCCTATGACAGAGCTGGACTATAAAAAAACCACCGGAGACAAATATGAAATCCAAACTTGGTGCTTCACGAATTGCTGGTTTGTTTTTGTTGTGCGGTATGGCCTCGGTACAGGCTGCTGACATCAGTTGGCGCGTTCCCACTTCCGTACCGGAAGGATCGCCCTTCTATCAGAACTTCCTGGAGCGTTTCGCAAAGAATGTGAAGCTCATGACAGGTGACCGGGTTGAAATCCAGCCCTTTGGAGCGGGGGTCATTGTTCCTGCCCTCAAGGTGTTTGAAGCCGTCGAAACCGGCGTCGTGGAAGCTGGGCACTCCACCTCCAGTTACCTGGTCAATCAGGATCCAGCCAATGCGATTTTTGCGGGCTATCCGGGCGGCATGGGGCCTGATGCCTATCGTGTCTGGCTGTATGAAGGTGGTGGCAAGGAAAAGCTGCAGGAGCTGCGCTCCAAAAACGGGCTCAAAACCATGATTGTCGGCCTGGGTTCGACCGAGGTGATGGCCCACTCCAACACCCCTATTCGGAATGCAGAGGACTTGAAAGGGCTGAAATACCGCACTTCCGGCGCCTGGGCCGACGTGATGAAAGATTATTTCGGTGCCGTTCCCACCGTGGTTCCTCCTGGCGACACCTACACCCTGCTGCAACGCAAAGGGGTCGATGCAGTGGAATGGGCCACCCCCTCCTCCAACACCCCCGAAGGCTTTCATCAGGCTGCCAAATACATTGTGGTGCCAGGGGTGCATCAGCCCACCTTCATGTGGGAAGTGGTCCTAAAGCAGGAAACCTGGGACAAGGTACCGGCCGATTTGCAAAAACTGATCGAGGCCGCTGCCGAACTGACCACCCACCAATCTCTGGATTACTTCTACAACGCCGATATCAAAGCCATGGAAAAGTATCGCCAAGGGCGCAATGAAGTGATCACCCTGGATCCGGCCTTCATCAAACAATTGGCTGATGCCGGTAATGACTGGGTACACAAGAAAGCCGATGCGCAAGCCCAGTCCGGCAACGACTACATGAAGAACTTGCTGACTGATTACGATGACTTCCTGAACCGTTGGCGCAGCGAAAGCAATTACCTGATCCGAGACTAAGTCCCACTTTCTGAAGGAGAGCTGCCATGCTGCAGCCTATTTCAAAACTGATCGACTTTATCGCCCTTGCAAGCTCTCGGCTGGCTGAAATGGCAGCGGCAATCCTGGTCGCTGCCATGGTGTGGGAAGTCTTTGCCCGCTATGTCCTTCATGCTCCTACCGTCTGGGCCTTTGATGTGGCCTACATGATGAATGGTGCTATTTTTCTGCTGGGCATGGCCTGGGTGATGCGTCAGAACGAACACATCAGCATTGATGTGGTTCGCAAGCACTTGCCCAGGTCCTTTGCTCACATTTCAGACCTGGTCCTGTATTTGCTGGTGCTGTTTCCCCTCTTTGCCGTTTTAAGCAAAGTCAGCATTCACAAAGCCTGGATGGCCTGGAAGCTGAACGAGGTCGAAATGGTCAGCCCCTGGGCGCCGGTCATGTGGCCCTTCTACGCCTGCATTGCGATTGGTCTGGTTGCCTTTACCTTGCAATTGCTTGCCCATGGCCTGCGCTGTGCAGTCAAAGAACAAAGCCCTGCTGACGTCGAGGTGAACCCATGAATTTATGGATCGCCGGACTGATGTTCCCTGCGCTGTTCCTGCTGATTTTTCAGGGCATGCCCGTGGCTTTTGCGTTGATCCTGCCCGCCTTTCTGGCCGGTTGGTACGCCTTTGGCCCCATGGTCTTTGACCAGATGTATGGCGCTTTGTACGGCGCGGCCACCAACCATATCCTGTCAGCGATTCCCATGTTCGTCCTGATGGGGGCCCTGCTGGAGCGGTCAGGCATTGCTGCACGCCTGTTTCGCACCATGCAGCTCTGGCTGGGCGGACTGCCGGGCGGGCTGGCCATTGCCACGATCGCCATGGCAGCCACCTTTGCTGCTGCGGCAGGTGTGGTTGGAGCGGTAGAAATCATGGTGGGGCTGATGGCCATCCCGGCCATGAAGCGCTTTCGCTACAACAACTCGCTGATCGCGGGAACGATCTGCGCCGGGGGCTCCCTGGGCACCATGATTCCCCCCTCGGTGGTTGCGGTGGTCTACGCTTCCCTGGCCCAGGTTCCGGTTGGCGAGCTGTTTGCTGCCATGCTCTTTCCGGGCTTGTTGATGACCACGCTCTTTGTGGCTTACATCCTGATCGCCACTACGCTCAAACCTGAGTTGGGGCCTCGCGCCGATGACGAGGATATGCGCAGACCCCTGGGTGAAAAAATCAGTATTACGATGCGTGGTCTGGTTCCCATGATGCTGCTGATCATCGCCGTTCTGGGCTCGTTGATGAAAGGGATAGCCTCCCCCACCGAAGCCGCTGCCTTGGGTGCTGCTGCCGCCGCTGTTCTGTGTATTTTCTACCGTCAGTTCAACTGGGAAGTCTTCAGTGGAGCCTTGCGGATCACGGTGCGCATTACGGCAATGATCATGCTGATTGTGGCCGGAGGTACCATGTTTACCGGTGCCTTTGCCGCCAACGGTGGTGCCAAGCTGGTGCAAATGCTCACCAGCGATCTGGGGCTGGGCAGCACAGGTACGATCATCCTGTTTCTGGGCATCGTATTTCTGTTGGGCTTTGTACTGGACTGGACAGCGAACGTGCTCATTTGCGTTCCGCTTTTCCTGCCCTTTATTGTGGCGACCGGGCTGGACCCCTTGTGGTTTGGCGTCATGGTGATTGTTGTCATTCAAACCAGTTATCTGACACCGCCCCTGGCTTCATCTATTTTCTACCTCCTGTCCATTGCCCCGAAAGACATGACATACGGACAAGTTTGTCGAGGTGTAGTGCCGTTTATTCTTGCCCAGTTGCTGACCTTGTTGATCGTCGCCCTGTTCCCCGCGATTGCAACCTGGCTGCCTCAGCAAGTATCCGGTTTTTAACGCCATTTTTATATTGGAGTCTCTGTGAGTAGCGCCCCCACCCCTTCTTCTCGTGCCGCTGAAACCGCCTACCAGGCGATTGAGCAGTTAATTGCCACACTCAAACTGGAGCCTGGTCAGGCCATCGTGGAAAGTGATCTGGTGGAAATGACAGGTTTGGGACGCACCCCCTTACGTGAAGCCCTGATGCGTATGGTGGCCCTGGGATTGATTGAGCAGCAGCCACGCCGTGGTCTGCGTGTCAGTGAAATCCGTGTGGCTGAACACCTGACTCTGATTGAAACGCGACGGGTTCTGGAGCGCTTGATTGTGCAAGGGGCTGCCCGATGGGCGACCCCAGCCCAGCGCAGCACCTTGCTCGGCCACGCCCAGGCCATGGTCGACGCCGCCAATGCCAAAGATATAGACGCCTATATGTTGGCCGACCAGCATCTGGACGAAGTCATCCACCAGGCCTGTCGCAATACCTTCGCTGTGCAGGCGGTCACCCCCATGATCGTTCAGTGCCGACGATTCTGGTACGCCTACCAATATGAAGGTGACCTGGAAGCCGGGGCTCAAGCCCACTTGACCCTGGCTGAAGGAATCCAGGACGGAAATCCCGACATGGCTTTGCAGGGCTCCGAAACGCTGATGGCTTACCTCAGCACCTTCACCCGCAAAGTCATTGAATAAACCGATAGATCAACTATTAATAATCTGGAGACATCATGAATCTGAACGGCATTCTCGTTCCTATCGTTACCCCGTTTGACGCCAACAACCAGTTAAATGAAGCCGCTCTGGAGCGTCTGGTTGAGTGCTTTATTGAAGCTGGCGTAGGAGGAATTGTGGCCTGCGGTACCACAGGCGAATACTACGCGCTGAGCGCACAGGAGCGTCGCCGCGTACTGGAGATTGTTGCCAAAACCGGCCGTGGTCGCACCACACTGATTGCCGGCGTGAACTCCATGTCACCTGCCGAAGCCATCAGCCGGATTCGTGAAGCCGAAGAATTGGGTTACGAAGCCCTGATGCTGTCCCCTACACCCTACAGTTTGCCGGGTCAAAATGAGGTGGTGGCTTATTTCAAGGAAGTGGCGGCAGCCACCACGCTGCCCATCGTCATGTACAACTTCCCGGCACGCATCGGCATACAAATTGAGCTGGAATCCGTCTACGAACTGGCCAAGGTCAAAAACATTGTGGGCATCAAGGAAAGCAGCGGCAACTTCAGCCGAGTGGTGGCCATGGTCAATGCCAATCTGCCAGATTTCCAGGTTGTTTGCGGCTGCGATGACCAAGCGGCCGACTTCCTGTTCTGGGGCGTGCGCAGCTGGATCAGCGGCGGGGCCAATGTGTTTCCTGCCGAGCAAGTTCAAATGCTCAAGGCAGCCGAGCAAGAGGACTGGGACAGCGTACGTCGCATGATGGCAGCCATGCTGCCCGCCATTGCCGCCATGGAGTCCGGCAACTACAACCAGAAAGCCAAACTGGGTTGCGTGCGTCACGGCATTGATGTCGGTTCGGTGCGCTTGCCCCTGCTGCCGGTAGAAGCGCAGGAACGCGACGACTTCCTGGCCCAGATCAACGCTTACCAAGTAGAACAGGAGGCTTGAATGCCCACGCAGAAAGAGACTGTCTTTGAATTGGCCCGCGCCGGAAAGCTGCACGCTTCCCATTTGATTCCGGGCCATCAAACCACGGCTTCGGCCCTGCTCGATAACATCAGCCCTATCGACCTGGCCGTGATTGGCAAAATCGCTGCTGGCCAAGCCTCTGATGTACAAGCGGCTGTCGCTGCCGCACGCACAAGCTTTGAGTCCGGTGAGTGGTCTGAGTTGTCTCCGGCAGAACGTAAAAAGATCATGCTCAAGTGGGTGGCCTTGCTGGAGCAACATGCCGAGGAACTGGCCGCACTCGATTGCGTGGATGCAGGCAAACCCATCACCGAATGCCTGAACACCGACATGCCCGCCACCATCGATACCTTCAGCTGGTATGCGGAAACGGCTGATAAATGCTTTGGCCGCATTTCCCCAACCGGCTCAGACGCGCTGGGCTTGATCACAAAAGAACCCATTGGGGTGGTGGCTGCCGTCCTGCCCTGGAACTTCCCAGCCCAGATGTACGCCTGGAAAGTGGCTCCTGCTCTGGTGTGCGGCAACTCGGTCATTGTGAAACCGTCCGAGCTGACCAGTCTTAGCGCCTACCGCATGACACAGCTGGCACATCAGGCAGGCATCCCCGCAGGGGCACTGATCCTGATCACCGGCACAGGCGAGGAAGTCGGGGAGCCTTTGGGACGGCACGAGGACGTGGACATTGTGTCGTTCACCGGCTCCACCGAAGTGGGTCGCCTGTTCCTGAAATACTCCGCAGAAAGCAACCTGAAGGAAGTCGTGCTGGAATGCGGTGGAAAAAGCCCCCAGGTCGTTTTTGAAGATGCCCTGCTGGACGAAGCGGTCCCCTCCATCCTGGCGGCCGCATTCTGGAACATGAGCGAAAACTGCAGTTGCGGCTCCCGCCTGATCGTACACAGCAGCCTGAAAGACACACTGCTGCAAAAACTCAAACAGGGGCTGGGCTCCTGGAAAGTGGGCTTGCCTACGGACCCGGATGTGTCTATCGGACCGATGGTAGAAAAAGCGCACTTTGAAAAAGTGGCCAGCTTTCTGGAAAACCCCGGAAAAAATGCCAAGCTGGTTCATGGCGGGCGTATTCATAGTGACTTGGGCAGTGGCTGGTATATCGAACCCACTATCTTCGATCACATTACCCCGGAAGACCGCCTGTTCCAGGAAGAAGTGTTCGGCCCCGTTCTGGCCGTCACTACCTTCGAGACAGAAGAGCAAGCGATCACCTTGGCAAACGATACCCAATACGGCCTGGCCGCCTCCATCTACACCCTTGATGTGCGCCGAGCACAACGTGTCTCGCGCAAGATCAAAGCGGGCACAGTCTCGGTGAATGGCTTTTCAGAAGGCGACATCACCGCTCCTTTTGGCGGCTTCAAACTGTCCGGTTTTGGCGGCAAAGACAAGGGAATGGAGGCACTGGATCAGTACCAGCAAACCAAGGCGATCTGGTATGTCAATCAGTAAGCCGCTGCTTGCATAGCCCAGGCCTCAATAAGCAGGCCGCTGTACACCGCCCCCTCCCAGACTCCTGTACATCAAAATGGGGGGCGGTTCTTGCCATTGAGCTGCTTCGGTTTCCTGGGCAGGTATGACATCCTGCTTCGAGATCTCGTCCGGCTCCCTCGGCATGGGGCATTCACGATGTGACACTAGTAATTAGCCCGCAACAGACAGAACGATACTAGTAGAAAAAAGCCCCCCGCTCCAAGGGCACCGTCTTGTCCGTACACACCCGTTTCAGCTCCTGGGCAAACAGCTTATCCACCGGTCGCTGCGGGCCAGCCTCACGCGTAAACAAGGCGATGGGCGACAAGCCCCACTCGAAGGAATACGGCACGATTGCCACCCCGGACACGCGCACCAGCTCTTCAGCAATTTCGGTCGGCACCACAGACACCGCACGAGGGTGGTTCACGATCAGCTCACCGATCAGCTTGGGAGACGAGGTTTCCACGCTGGGCACTGGCTCCAGCAAACCTGCCCGTAAAAACAAGTTCGCCACCTGCCGCCGCATCGGCGTATTGCGCGGCCCTAGAATCCAGTCCAGATCCTGCAGTTGTGACCAGTCCAGCTTGCGCCGCCCCAGTCGACCTGCCAGTTCTCGACTGGCAATCAGGCGCGGTTGCTGCGCGTATAGCGCCTCATGACGCAGGCCTTTCATATTCAATTCGGGGGAACTGCGGGCTACTACGGCATCCAGGGCGTGATCGCGCAGTTGTTCCAGCAGGGTCTCTGTCAGTCCTTCAGTAATGCTGACAGACACGACCTGCCCTTGGGGGCGAGTGGCTCGCAAGGCAGTGGAAACCAGCTTGCCGGACACCAAAGGAATGACGCCCAAACGCAAATGGGCTTGCCGCCCCATGCTGTGCGCCTGCAAGTCCAGGCTCAATAACTCCATATCCTGCACCATGGCCCGAGCGCGTGAAATCACGATCTGACCCTGCGGTGTTGCCTCCATGCCACGGGAGGAGCGCAAAAACAGCGGAGTGCCAAAAACCTGCTCGACCTCGGCCAGCGCCTGGGTGACGGCAGGCTGGCTCATCGCCATCAAATCAGCCACTTTGGTGAGCGAGCCCAGGCGATCAATCTCGATCAGCAATGCCAGGTGACGCAGCTTCAGCCGTTGCACCAACCTATGGGCGATATCGTTTGTTTCCAAGCCTTTGCCTTTAACTATAAGTATTTACTAATGGGGTAATAATAAGCCCTAATACCCTGGCCTGTTTAATTATCTACACTTGTTGAAAAGCGGCGCTGGTGCCTACTTCCCACGCCATTCCCAGATTCCACCAAACACCTGTTTGACGCCTGAGCAAGAGGAAACTATGAGTTCACCCGTAGATCGACAAGCTGCACTGGATTATCACGAGTTCCCGATTCCCGGCAAAGTGACGATTGCCGCCACCAAGCCCCTGGTCAGCCAACGCGATCTGGGCCTGGCTTATTCGCCCGGTGTGGCCGCTGCTTGTGAAGAAATTGTTATCGACCCGCAAAATGCCTTCCGCTACACCGGCCGTGGCAATCTGGTGGGTGTGATCTCCAACGGTACGGCTGTGCTGGGTCTGGGCAATATTGGTGCGCTGGCCTCCAAACCCGTGATGGAAGGCAAGGCCGTTCTGTTCAAGAAGTTTGCTGGTCTGGACGTGTTCGACATCGAGATCAACGAAACCGACCCTGACAAGCTGGTCGACATCATTGCCGGTCTGGAGCCGACTTTTGGTGGCATCAACCTGGAAGACATCAAGGCACCCGAGTGTTTTGAAGTTGAGCGCAAGCTGCGCGCACGCATGAATATCCCCGTCTTCCACGACGATCAGCACGGTACCGCCATTTGTGTGACGGCTGCCTTCCTGAACGGCCTGAAAGTCGTCGGCAAAGACATCAAGAAGATCAAGGTTGTGACCTCCGGTGCCGGTGCAGCCGCTTTGGCTTGCCTGGACTTGATGGTGGACATGGGTCTGCCTGAAGAAAACGTCTGGGTCACCGACATTGATGGCGTGGTCTACAAAGGTCGCCCCGGCCATCAAGTGCCTGAACTGGCCCGTTTCGCCAAAGAAACCGAAGCCCGCAAGCTGGCTGATGTGATCGAAAATGCCGACGTGTTCGTGGGTCTGTCCGCCGGTGGCGTGCTGAAAGCTGAAATGCTGCAAAAAATGGCAGACCGTCCTTTTGTGATGGCACTGGCCAACCCCACCCCCGAAATTCTGCCTGAAGTGGCCAAGGCCGCTCGCGATGACGTCATCATGGCAACTGGCCGTTCGGACTTCCCGAACCAGGTCAATAACGTGCTGTGCTTCCCTTACATCTTCCGCGGTGCGCTGGATGTGGGTGCGACCACCATTACCCGTGGCATGGAAAAAGCGGCTGCACGCGCCATTGCCGCCCTGGCTGAAGAAGAGCAAGACGAAGCCGTGGCCGCTGCCTACGGTGGGTACGGTCTAAGCTTTGGCCCCGACTACCTGATTCCCAAGCCATTCGATCCACGCCTGATCGTGCGTATCGCCCCTGCCGTGGCCCAGGCCGCCATGGAAGAAGGTGTGGCTACCCGCCCTATCGCTGACCTGGAAGGCTACATCGCCAAGTTGCAGCAGTTCGTCTACCACTCCGGCGCGTTCATGAAACCCGTGTTTGCGGTGGCCAAGCAATTGGTACGCGAAGGCGGCAAGGCTCGCATCGTCTTTACGGAAGGTGAAGAAGAACGCGTTCTGCGTGCCGTGCAAGTGATTGTGGACGAGAAGCTGGCTCACCCGATTCTGGTTGGCCGCCCTGCCGTGCTGCTGTCCCGCATCAAGAAATTTGGTCTGCGCCTGCGTCTGGGCGTGGATGTGGAAGTGACCAACCCCGAGTCCGACGACCGTTTCCACCAGTACTGGACAACGTACTGGGAAAAAATGTGCCGTCGCGGTATCAGCAAGGAAATGGCTCGCGTGGAAATGCGCCGTCGCCTGACTCTGATTGGCTCGACCATGGTGCACCTGGGCGATGCCGACGGCATGATCTGCGGCACGATCGGCTCCTACCACAACCACCTGCGTTACATCGACGAGATGATCGGCCGCAAGCCCAACTCCAGCGTGTACGCCGCCATGAACATTCTGCTGCTGGGCGAGCGCACGGTTGCCTTGACGGATACCCACGTCAACGACGACCCAAACGCACAGGAAATTGCGGAATACACGATTGAAGCGGCCCGCATGTTGAGCACACTGAGCCTGGAGCCCAAGGTTGCCTTGCTGTCGCGCTCCAACTTCGGTTCGGACTCGGCGGCTTCCGGCCCCAAGATGCGCGAAGCCCTGAAGCTGATTCAGGAGCAGGCACCCGACCTGCAAGTAGACGGCGAAATGCACGCCGACTGCGCGCTGGACGAATCCCTGCGCAGCCGCACTTTGCCTAACTCGTCCTTGAAAGGCTCGGCCAACCTGCTGGTCTGCCCGAACGTGGATGCAGGCAATATCAGCTACAACTTGCTGAAAACCGCCGCAGGCAGCAACGTGGCTATTGGTCCTTTCCTGATGGGTGCTAATGCTCCGGTGCACATCCTGACTTACAGCTCTACCGTGCGTCGCATTATCAATATGACTGCACTGACCGTACTGCAAGCCAATCGCGGCTAAGCCTTAGTTGCAGAAACAAAAAACCGGCCTTTAAAAAGGCCGGTTTTTTTATGGGTGACGCTAAACGCCAAAGGCTTATTCCAGCTTGATATTGCCTTTCTTGACCACGTCGTGAGCCCAGTCGTACTGCTCTTTGATTTCCTTGGCGAACTCTTCAGGCGAATTCCCAGAGGGTGTTGCACCCTGCTTTTCCAAAGCCGAAATGATTTCGGGCTTTTTCAAGGCCTCTGCAGCGGCTGCATGCAGTTTGGCGACGACTTCAGGAGGCGTACCTTTAGGAGCCAGCAGACCGTACCAGGCCGGGCTGTTCAGTTGTGGGTAACCCTCTTCCGCCAAAG
The DNA here is from genome assembly GCF_017377875.1 of Alcaligenes sp. SORT26. Classification (GTDB taxonomy): domain Bacteria; phylum Pseudomonadota; class Gammaproteobacteria; order Burkholderiales; family Burkholderiaceae_B; genus Alcaligenes; species Alcaligenes parafaecalis. The sequence continues at coordinate 3,904,107 of NZ_CP070975.1, read as the reverse complement.
TTGGCACGTCTTTCAGAGCAGGCAGACGCTCGGGCCAGGCAATCGCCAGGGCTCGCAAATTACCCGCCTGAATCTGGGCCATGGAGGATGGCAAGTTATCAAACATGGCATTGATCTGGCCGCCCACCGCATCCGTCACAGCCGGGCCTGCGCCACGGTACGGAACGTGCACGATATCGGTGCCCGTTTCCAGCTTGAAGGCTTCACCAAACAAGTGCAGCACCGAGCACGTGCCCGAGCTACCGTAGGAGTATTTGCCGGGATTGTCTTTCAGTTGTTGCACAAACTCTTTGAAGTTTTGTGCCGGGAATTTGGGATTGACCTCGATCACGTTGGGCAGGTTCGCAAAGTTGCTGACCGGCACAAAGTCTTTCAAAGGATCGTAAGGCAAATCATTAGGACGGCAAGCGGGGTTCACTGCCAGAGTCGAGATAGTGGCAATCGACAAGGTATAGCCATCGGGTTTAGCGCGAGCCGCTTCTGCCGCTCCAATCGCACCACCGGCACCGCCTTTATTTTCCACAACCATGGTCTGGCCCAGGACCTCGCTCATCCCTTTGGTGACGATACGCGCCACAATATCCGTGGAGCCACCAGGAGCAAAAGGAACAATGACGCGAATAGCCTGATTAGGATAATCAGCTTGAGCATGGGCAACGGTAGCTGTACCAATTACCGACAAACTTGCACAAAGGGATAGCAGCGCAAATTTCTTGGGAAACTTCTCTATCATGGGAACATCTCCTCTTTAGTCTTTTTGTAGATCCATCCCCTGGGTAAGGGGAACTCACCAATAATAGCGCAGCTAATCCTCAACAATTGTTAATTATGAAAGCAGAGACCCACAGGGGATATACCTATATCTGCTTCTATTTACCGTCATCATGGCCACAATATTCCCGCTGATCCTGCCCGATTTTCTGTTGATCGCATTGGGCGCTTTACTGCTTCATCGCTTCCATTTCAGCCGGGAGTTTTTCCTGGGTGCCGAAAAGCTGGTCTATTACGTGCTGTTTCCAGCCCTGCTGTTTGATTCCATTACTCGCATCCCGCTGAACCTGGGTGATACCTGGCCGCTCTTAGTCGCGGCAGCCGCCCTGATAGCGGTCGGCACGGCATTAGCCTGGTTGGCCTTGCCCATTCTGAAGCCCGAACACTTGCAGCACGCCGCCCTGACCCAGTGCGCGTTCCGCTTCAATACTTATTTAGGCATGTCCCTGGCCAGCGCCATTGCCGGGCCATCAGGCGTGGCCGTCATGGCCTTGCTGGTGGGTTTTTCTGTGCCTATGGCCAATATGGTGGCGGTGACCGTGCTGGCACGGGGGCAACAAGGCCGTATTGCCATTGAGCTGCTTAAAAACCCATTGATTTTGTCTACGGTGGCAGCCCTGGCCTGGAATCTGGCCGGTTTCTCTGTCCCCGCCCCCCTTCAATTGGCATTTAGCCGACTGGGTGCTTGTGCCCTGGGCATCGGTTTGTTGTGTGTAGGCGCCACCTTATCCTTGCAAGGGTCACGTCAGGCAGGTGCCTTGATCAGTTGGATTACGGCCATCAAGCTGCTGGCGCTGCCGGTTGCCGCACTGGCTATTGCCTGGGTGTTGGATATGAGCGCACTGGAGCGCCAGATGTTACTGGTATTTGCCGCTCTACCCACGGCCTCTTCTGCCCACGTACTGGCTGCCCGCATGGGAGCCGATAGCCGTCTGGTCGCGCTGACCATGTCGATCGGCACTATACTAGCGGGCTTGACCATTCCACTGTGGTTATCCCTCGCTACCTGATCCAAGCCTATGAATCCGCAAGCTTTAACCCTGTCCTTGCCTGACGAGGACGCCACCACGGCCTTGGCCGAGCGCCTTGCCCCGCTACTGAGCGGCCAGGTGTCCGGAGTGCCGACGGGTGGCCGAATTCATCTTCATGGTGACCTGGGCGCCGGTAAAACCCACTTCGTTCGAGCCCTGTTGCGGGCTTGCGGCGTTACCGGTCGTATCAAAAGTCCTAGCTACGCTTTACTTGAAAGTTATAAAGTTTCTAGCTTATACTTCTATCACCTTGATTTTTATAGATTTAGCGATCCACGAGAATGGGTCGACGCAGGTTTTCGCGATATTTTGCAAGACAATGCTGTTGTGCTGATCGAATGGCCCGAAAAAGCAGGGGATTTATTGCCCGAGCCCGATCTGGATTTACACCTGGATTATTGTGGTGACGGTCGTTTGGCCACCCTGGATGCACGCAGCGCCAAAGGAACGCTATGGATTACGACACTCGCCCCCAGCCAGCAGAAGTAGCCCCAGCCGGCCAGGCCCGTCGCCGATTCGTCGCCACGGCCACTACCCTGTTCCTGCTCCCTGTCATCCCACGACTGGCGCACGCCAGCACGATTGTGGCTGTCCGTACCTGGCCAGCAGACGAATACACACGCGTCACCCTGGAGATGGATAGCGAACTCAAGGCCGAGCACTTCACGCTGGAGAATCCGCACCGCATGGTGGTGGATATCCAGGGCCTGACCATGAACCGCACCATCGAAGAGCTGGTTTCCAAGGTCCGTCCTAACGATCCCTATATCCGTTCCGTTCGCGTGGGCCAGAACCGCCCCGACGTTGTGCGCATGGTGCTGGATCTGAAGCAACCCGTCGCCCCCCAGATCTTTACGCTAAAGCCCGTGGGTGAATACAAGTACCGTCTGGTACTGGACTTGTACCCTCGCGTGGCCCAAGACCCGCTGCTGGCTTTGCAAATTCAGGACGACAACGATCCCCTGGCATCCGTACTGGAAAGCCTGGCTCAGAACTCGCCCGACGCTCCTGTGCCTACGGTACAAGGGCAGACTTTGCCGCCCGTCGCTCGAACACCACCGCCTGTTACCACCCCACCGCGCTCTCCTTCGCCTGCAGCCACACCCGGCACGCCCAATCGCCCCTTGCTGATTGCGCTGGACCCCGGTCATGGTGGTGAAGATCCCGGTGCAATCGGCCCCGGCGGTACACGTGAAAAAGACGTGGTGCTGAACATCGCCCGACGCTTGAAGCGCCTGATCGATGCCCAGCCCAATATGCGTACCTATCTCACGCGCGACTCGGACTTCTTCGTGCCGCTGCAAGTGCGTGTACAAAAAGCGCGCCGAGTAAAAGCGGATCTGTTCATCAGTATTCACGCTGACGCCTGGATCAAACCCAGTGCGCGAGGCTCGTCTATCTACGCCTTGTCCCAAAACGGTGCAACCAGCTCGGCGGCCCGTTGGCTGGCCAAGAAAGAGAACGATGCCGACTTGATCGGTGGCCTGAACCTCGGCTCCCATAACCGTCAGGTTGCTCAAATTCTGCTGGACCTGTCTACAGCCGCGCAGATTAACGATTCCGTCAAAGTGGGTGCTCACCTGCTAGGCGAAATCGGCAAGATCAACCGCTTGCACAAACGCAGTGTTGAGCGGGCCGGTTTTGCTGTGCTCAAGGCTCCGGACATTCCGTCCATCCTGATCGAAACCGCCTTCATCAGTAATCCGGAAGAAGAGCGTCTGCTGCGCAGTTCCTCGCATCAGGACAAGATCGCACAAGCCATCCTGACAGGAATTCGCGGATACTTTGCTGAATTTCCGGCACTGGCTAGCCGTAGTTAAATATCAGCCTGGTGGCTCTTGAAGAAAGCGCAGCAACTTTTTGCTGCGCTTTTTTTCGTTTGTAGCCTCTGGGGATACCCTGAGAGAGCAGCGCTCTGTTTGAGCGCTAACTGGTGTGGCTTTTTCTTGAGGGGGAGCAGCTAGTCGGAAGGCGAGTTAGGACTCTGGCCGCAGGCTCTTGAGCTATCCAGGATGCAAGCCCCGTGCTGTTTGAGCGCGACGCTTATAGCTCGTCCGGGGGACGAGCTATCGCGCGAGTTCACGGGGCGCCTGGATCGCTCAAGAGACAAGGGAACCCGTGCGCAGCACGGGCCAGAATCCCGCCTGCAGACTAGCTGCTCCCCCTCAAGAAAACTGAGGCATTCTTTGTAGTGTGCTCAAGCAGGGGCGGCGACTCCAGGAATGCGAAGAGCACCAATGGATTACCTTAAACACCTGAACCCAGACTTTGCGGCAGCCTTTACTCCCACTAACAAGCACTTCACCTAACAGATACTCGAAAAAAAGGACGCCTTCTAGCGTCCTCTTCCTGGCCTTTAACAGCCAAGCGATGCAGCCTCAAAGCCTACAAAGCCGCATCACCCTTGCTTTTGCGTTTGAAGATCTTCCACAAGGCCCCAGCTACAACAGGCACCGCAGCAGCCGCAATACCAATCAGCACGATGGTATTCAAATGCGCCTTGATGAAAGGCACGTTACCAAAGAAGTAGCCCAGGGTAATCAAGCTGCAAATCCACAGTACCGCACCGGTAATGTTGTACATCTGAAAGCGCATGGCATTCATATGGCCCACACCGGCCACAAAAGGAGCGAAGGTACGGAACAAGGGCAGGAAGCGGGAAATGACGATGGTCTTGCCGCCATGCTTCTCATAGAACGCATGGGTTTTGACCAAAGCACGGCGATCCAGGAATCGGGATTCCTGGGTAAAGACTTTCGGGCCTATATACCGCCCTACGTGATAGTTCACGGTATTGCCCAGCACGGCTGCCACGATCAGCAAGCCACCCAGCATCACCGGGTCCAGCATGCCCGACGCCCCGAAGGCTCCGGCAATAAACAGCAAGGAATCACCTGGCAGGAATGGCAAAACCACAAGCCCGGTCTCGCCAAATATAATCAAGAACAGAACAAGGTAAATCCAGGCTCCATACTGCTCGACCCACACACCCAGGTATTGGTCAATATGAAGGATCATGCTGAGTAAATCGGGCATAGTTCCACACCAAAATAACAAACCCGCCAGTCCGGTACTGGCCAGACCGACACCATAGAGCAAGCGGTTAAAATAAGCCGCTACCGTTTGAAACCCGTTGAACTTGCTGCGTTCAACCCTGAATACACACAAGGCCAGTCGCCCTATGTCATCAAGACGCCGTATTATCCCACTCCCAGACCTGCTTGTAAGCCAAATTGCAGCCGGAGAAGTTATCGAGCGCCCGGCCTCTGTCCTGAAGGAATTGCTGGAAAACGCGATTGATGCCGGAGCCAGTGCCATCGAGATTCGTCTGGACGGCGGCGGCATACGCCGTATCTCTGTCAGCGACGATGGCCACGGCATCACGCAGGAAGAATTGCCCCTGGCGCTGCTGCAACATGCCACCAGCAAGATTCGCTCGCTGGAAGAGCTGGAATCTGTAGCCTCCATGGGCTTTCGGGGAGAGGCTCTGCCCTCGATTGCCTCCGTCGCCCGTTTGACGATCAACTCGCGCACGCAAGACGATTCCCACGCCTGGGAATATTCGCTGGGCCAAGGCGAACCGCAACCTGCTTCCGGACAGATCGGCACGCATGTTGATGTACGCCAGCTCTTTGATGAAATCCCCGCCCGTCGCAAATTCCTGCGCACTGAAGGCACGGAGTACGGTCATTGCGTTACTGCGCTGGAGCGCATTGCTCTGGCACAGCCGCAGATCGCTTTTCGTCTGTTCCATAACGACAAGCCCCAACGCCATTGGCGCAGCGGCACGCTGGAACAACGTCTGCTGGATATTTTGGGCAAAGAATTTATTGAGCAAAGCCTACCCGTCGCCCAGGAGCAAGGTCTGATCAGCTTGCGAGGCCTGGTGATTCACCCCGCTCACGCTCGCCCCAGTGGAGACAAGCAATTCCTGTTTGTGAATGGCCGGTTTGTGCGTGACCGCACCGTGTCGCACGCCATACGCAGTGCCTATGCCGATGTGCTGCATGGGGATCGCCAGCCTGCCTATGCCCTGTTTCTGGACATTGCCCCATCCACGCTGGATGTGAACGTACACCCCGCCAAGCACGAGGTTCGCTTCCGTGACAGCGGTGCCGTGTACCGCTTTGTGCTGCAATCCGTGGGACAAACCTTGGCGCAAGGCAGTATGGCCGGGGAGACGCCTGTTGCCGCCATGCCTTTGCCTGAAGGTGCTGCTCAGCCACTAATGCCTGGGTCCCCCTATCCTTCGCAGACTCCGGGCTCTGCCAACAATCCGTACACCAGCAGTGAACCTGCCATGCCTTATAGCCACCCGGCTCGACAAGGCTGGCAATCCAGCTTCAGCATGCGTGAGCCCTCCGGTGGTGGTGCAGACTGGAAAAGCATGTATCGGCCGATTGAGCCTGTTTCTAGCAACACCCCCGTCACCAGCTATCAAAGCGACACGGATAGCGCGACCGACGAATTTCCCCTGGGCATGGCACTGGGCCAATTGCACGGTATCTACATTCTGTCGGAAACCCGCCAGGGCATGATTCTGGTGGACATGCACGCCGCTCACGAACGTGTGGTCTATGAGCAATTAAAACAGGCGCTGGATGGTCGTGAGCTGCCTCGCCAGGACTTGCTGGTCCCCGTAGTCTTTAGCTGCTCGGAAAGCGATATCGCCCTGCTGGATGAACATCAGGAAACCCTGGCCGACCTGGGCCTGAGCCTGAACCCGGCAGGCCCCACCACAATGGCCGTGCGTGCCGTCCCTGCCCTCCTGGCTCAAGGCGATATCGAATCCCTGGCCCGTGCCGTGCTGCGCGATCTGGCCCAGGTAGGCTCATCACGCCATCTGGACGAACAACGCAATGAACTGCTCTCCACCATGGCCTGCCACGGTGCCGTGCGCGCCAACCGCCGCCTGAGCATCCCCGAGATGAACGCTCTGCTTCGCAAGATGGAACAGACTGACCGGGCCGACCTGTGCAATCACGGCCGCCCCACCTGGTTCCAATGGAAGCTCAGCGAGCTGGACAAACTTTTTATGCGTGGACAATGAACGATTTACCCATTCTGTGCCTGGCTGGACCAACCGCCAGCGGCAAAAGCGCGACCACGCACACCTTGGCCCAACATTGGCCGATTGAAGTGATTGTGATGGACTCGGCCACGATTTACCGTGACATGGACATTGGCACCGCCAAGCCCAGCGCCGAGGAACAGGCCGCTATCCCCCACCACTTGCTGGATATTCGCGACCCGGTAGAAAGCTATTCGGCAGCGGAGTTCGCCACCGACGCCACCCGACTGATTCAGGAGATTCAGGCACGCGGGCATTACCCCGTGCTGTGCGGCGGCACCATGCTGTATTACAAAGCCTTGCGTGAAGGCTTGAACGACTTGCCGCAGGCCGACCCTGCCATTCGCCAGCAACTGGATGAACGGGCTCAGGAGATCGGCTGGCCGGGCATGCATGAAGAGCTGACTCGCATTGACCCTGTGACCGCGGCCCGCCTGGCACCCCGTGATAGCCAACGCATCCAACGTGCACTGGAGATTTTCCATATCAGCGGCAAGACCATGAGCGATTGGCTCAAGGACAAAGCCCAGCCGCAAGAAGAGAGCCATCAATACATCACCATGAGCCTGGAGCCGGAGGACAGATCCTGGCTGCATAAGCGTATTGCGGCTCGCTATCACGACATGATCGGGCAAGGGCTGCTGCAGGAAGTGGAGAAGCTGTACCAGCGCCCTGATTTGCATCCCGGCCTGCCCTCTATTCGCTGTGTTGGTTATCGGCAACTGTGGTCGTATCTGGACGGCGAAGTCAGCCTGGACTTGGCTATCGAACAAGCTATTGCCGCGACTCGTCAGTTGGCCAAGCGTCAATTGACCTGGCTGCGCTCCGAACCCGAGCGCCTGCAATTCAACTGCCAGAACCCGCAAGCCGCCGAGCAGATTGTGAAAGCGGCACGCCAGATCTGGCCAGCTTGATACACACGTAGAAGACTCGCTTGTGGAAACGGCCCCTTGACGGCCGGATCGTATCCGACTGCCAAGGGGCCGCTCAAAGAAACCATTTTTGAACCGAACGACGGTTTTTACACCGAAGCGCTGCTCAGCTTTGGCAAGACTTTGCTGCGCATGGCCACGTATTGGAATACGCCGCCCAACAAGGCGCCGATCAGCCAGCCATAACCCGCCAACTTCGCCAGTGCGGGCACCCACACGGTCGCCACCGAGAACACCGCAGCCAGGAAGAAAGCCGCCATCGCACGTTTGTTCCAGCCGTTCTGGAAGTAGTAAGTACCGCTTTCTTTCAAGCTGAACAAATCTGCCACAACTACACGCTGTTTACGGATCAGGTAGAAGTCCACAATCATGATGCCGTACAAGGGGGCCAGCAAGGCGCCCAAGGTGTCCACAAAGCCGGTAATCCCGATGGCACTGATCAAAGGCAGCCACAAGGCACCAATAAAGAAGGCAATCACGGCGGTCAAAATGCCGCCCATCTTGGCAGAGATCAGCTCGGGCTTCAGGTTAGCCAAGTCAAATGCCGGTGGAATGAAGTTAGCCACCAGATTGATCCCCACGGTTGCGGCAAAGAAGGTCAAGGCCGCGATCACCGTCAACGCCAGGCTATCGACACGATCAACAATATCAGTGGGGTTGGTCAGGGTTTCACCAAACAGCACAGCCGTACCTGCGGTAATGAACAAGGCCAGGAAAGAGAACACGGCCAAGCTGACAGGCAAGCCCATGAAGTTACCGATACGCATGCTGCGCTCATCTTTCACAAAGCGCGAGAAGTCGCCGTAGTTGATCACGACGGCGGCAAAGTACGCCACCATGGTGCCTACAACTGCGCCAAAAGCCATCAAGGGGCCTCCTTCGTAAGAACCTTTACCGGCAAAGATCTCACCCACTTTATCGAGCAGACCACTGCCCGCCTTGTACCAAATCACGGCCAGCAAGGCGAACATCACCAAATACACCAAAGGGCCTGCCCAGTTCAGGAAGCGCGTAATCCACTTCATGCCCATCAGGAAAATGCCCAACTGCAGAATGCAGACCACGACATAAGACAGCCAACCCACCCAATCCAGGCCCAGGAACAAGGCACCGCCGGGGTGTCCCAGCAAGGCATTGAACAACAGAGCCAGAGCCGTGGAGGCAAAGTAGGTCTGCACGCCGTACCAGAAGATGGCCACAATCCCGCGCACCAGGGCAGGAAACTTGGCGCCCTTCACACCCATGCTGATACGGGCAATCACGGGATAGGGAACGCCATACAGCACACTGGGTTTACCACTCAGGTTCACCAGCCCCATCACAATAAAACCGGCCAGCAAAATGCCGGCAAACACGGCCCAACCATTCAGGCCATAAGAAATAAACAAAGTGGCGGCCAAGGTATAGCCAAACAGACTTTGAATATCGTTAGACCACACGTTGAAAATCTCGAACCAGCCCCACAAGCGCTTTTGTCGCGGTAAAGGCGCCAGATCCTCGTTGTGCAAGGCAGGATGCGGGTCTTTCAAGGATAAATCGACATGCTCCATTTTCTTCCCCTCAGAAATTGCTTCTAACATTTCAGCTAAAATTTCTACGTTCTTGTCGCTACTGTAGGAGCCTTGCTGCTCGGGGAACATTATGGAATGTACGAGTAATACTTAAATTCGGATTAGCTCGAAAAACGACATAATCAAATCCATATAATATTTATTTGAAAATCAAATACATCAGATTCGATGCGGTAATACAGGGCAATTCAAAGCAGGTCACAGGAATAAAAAAAGCCAGCTCAATGAGCTGGCTTTTTTACTGACGGAAAGATCCGGGGTTTTTAAACCACTTCGGTCTGTGCCTGACCTTCCTGACGCTCAACGATTTCGCCCAGTTGGTAGACGGTTTCGCCTTGCTCGGACAAGGTTGCGCTGATGGCTTCAGCCTTGTCTGCAGGAACAATAATGATCATGCCGATACCGCAGTTGAACACGCGGTACATTTCTTCGTCAGCCACGTTACCGTTGGTTTGCAACCACTGGAACAAGGCAGGCATGGTCCAGGAATCACGCTTCAGGCGGGCAGTCAGGTGCTTTTGCAGAATGCGTGGCACGTTTTCCAGCAAACCGCCGCCGGTGATGTGAGCCAGGCCCTTGATGTCCGCACCGTGGGCAGCCAAGGCAGCCAGCACGGATTTCACGTAAATGCGGGTGGGTTCCATGACCACGTCAGCCAAAGGACGGCCATCCAGCTCGTCGGTAGGCTTGGCGTTGGCGTGCTTCAGAATCTTGCGAATCAGGGAGTAGCCGTTGGAGTGAGCGCCGCTGGAAGCCAGGCCCAGAACCACGTCACTGGGAACAATGGACTTGCCGTCGATAATGCGCGATTTTTCCACCGCACCCACCGCAAAACCGGCCAGGTCGTATTCGCCTTCGGGGTACATGCCGGGCATCTCTGCCGTTTCACCACCGATCAGGGCGCAAGCGGAAAGCTCACAGCCCTTGGCAATGCCGCCAACCACTTGAGCAGCGGTGTCGACCGACAACTTGCCGCAGGCAAAGTAATCCAGAAAGTACAAGGGTTCTGCGCCCTGGACTAGAATGTCGTTGACACTCATGGCCACCAGGTCTATACCCACAGTGTCGTGGCGCTGCCAGTCAAATGCCAGGCGTAGTTTGGTACCAACACCGTCGGTGCCGGACACCAGAACGGGCTCTTTAAGGTGGGTAGGCACTTCAAACAAAGCGCCAAAGCCTCCGATTCCAGCCATGACGCCTGCACGCATGGTTTTGGCAGCCAGTGGTTTAATACGATCGACCAGGGCATCGCCCGCGTCGATATCCACGCCTGCATCGCGGTAGGTCAAGGAAACAGAAGTAGTGTTTTTCATGGGAAAAGCCGTGGGATATGTGAAAATTGCGAGTTGGACGAAATTGTACGACACATGACCGAGCAACTGATTCTGGATATATCTCCAGCACCGCCTGCCTCTTTGGACAACTTTGTTGCCGGAGCGAATCAGGCTGCGTTGCAGGCTCTGCGTCAGTGCAGTCCAGGACGCGCGGTTTACCTGTGGGGACCGCCCGGCGCAGGTCGAACACATCTGCTGCGGGCGATGGCCAGTCAAGACGACAGCCGCTATTTTAGTTCAGATACTCCCTCCCAGCCCATCTTTGACATCGCCACGGATGACAAAGCTCCTCCCAGCCTCTTGGCCATCGACGATATCGAGCGTTTTGACGAGCACGGACAGGCTGCCGTATTTGCACTGTACAATCGCTGGCGCGAGTCGGCCACCCGGCCCGACGCCTTCACGCTGCTGGTCTCCGGCGACCGGGCTCCCAAAACCATGTCAGTACGCGAGGACTTGCGCACACGACTGGGCTGGGACCTGGTGTTCAGACTGGAATACCTGTCGGACGCCCACCGGGCCGAAGCCATGCAACAGCGGGCTGCGGCCCGTGGCCTGCAACTGCAAGCGGAAGTGCTGAGCTGGATACTGACTCACTACGATCGCGATATGAACCGCCTGAGCGCATTGATCGATGCTCTGGACAACTATTCACTGGTAAAGAAACGCCCGATCACTTTACCCCTGCTCAAAGAACTTCTGGCCAATAGCCAGACCCAATCTTCTAGTTGAGTCATGACTGCTTCTTCTTTTATTGCCCTGTTTGATCTGGACCACACCCTGCTTCCTTTGGATAGCGATTACCAGTGGGCTGACTTTCTGGCCCGTACTGGCCGCGTCGGTGACCCCGCTGAAGCCATCCGTCTGAATGAAGACCTGATGGATCGCTATAACCAAGGATTGTTGACGGCCGAGGAATCGGCCGAATTCATGTTGGGCCTCTTGACCAACGCCAGCCAGGAAGAGCTGCTGGCCTGGCAGGACGAGTTCATGCAGGCCGTGATCCTGCCCTCGATCAGCCCGGCTGCCCGCGAACTGCTGGCCAAGCACCAGGAACAAGGCCATCTGGTCGCCATTGTGACCGCCACCAACGAATTTGTGACCCGCCCCATTGCCGCCGCGCTGGGCGTGGACCACTTGATCGCCACCACCCCAGAAATGAAAGATGGCCGCTACACCGGCAAGATCAGCGGTGTGCCCAGCTTCCAGGCCGGCAAGATCACCCGTGTAGAGCAATGGCTGCAAACCATGGGCAAATCCCTGGCCGACTTTGAACGTAGCTGGTTCTACAGCGATTCGCCCAACGATCTGCCCCTGATGGAAGTGGTGACGGACCCCGTAGCCACCAACCCCAGCGACAAGCTGCGTGCCGTGGCTACCGAGCGTAATTGGGTCGTCATCGATTTGTTCGCTGACATGATGGACAGCAAATCGTAAAATCAGACGCATGCTCAAGCGAACAATAAAAACATTTGTCGACCGGCTGCTCAAACCAGCCAAAAGCGCGCGTCCCAAAGGGCCACGCCGCTACACACGGGAAGAACATGGCATAGACCGACGTCTGGTCTCGCGCCATGCCATCAAAGTGTGCGAGGTCCTGAACCACGAAGGCTATCAAGCCTATGTCGTGGGCGGCGCAGTGCGCGATTTGCTGGTGGGCCTGGAGCCCAAGGACTTTGACGTGGCGACCAACGCCACGCCCGAGCAAATCCGCCCCCTGTTCCGTCGTGCCCGCATCATTGGCCGCCGCTTCCGCCTGGTTCACGTGGTGTTTGGCCAGGAAATCATCGAAACCTCGACTTTCCGGGCCGACGACAGCGGCAAGCAAACCGACGAACATGGCCGCATCCTGCGCGACAACGAGTACGGCACCATCGAAGACGATGCTGCCCGTCGTGACTTCACGCTGAATGCGCTCTACTACGATCCCCTGACCGAAACCGTCATCGACTACCACAACGGTGTTGCTGACCTGAAAGACCGTCAGGTACGCATTATTGGTGATGCAGAAACCCGCTATCGAGAAGACCCGGTCCGCATGCTGCGTGCCGTGCGCTTTGCCTCCAAGCTGGATGCCACCATCGAGCCTGCGACCGACGCGCCGATTCGTTCCTTGTCGCGCCTGATCGAGAACGTGCCCGAGTCCCGTCTGGCTGACGAAACACTCAAGCTGCTGAACTGCGGCCACGCCATGGACTGCATCCAGCGCCTGCAAGCGCTAGGTCTGCACAGCAAGCTCTTGCCTATGGTGGAGCCAGTTCAACGTCTGCCCGGTGGATCTGAATTTCTGGATATGGCTCTGGCCCGTACCGATAGCCGTGTACGTTCCGGCAAGTCGGTCAGCCCCAGTTTTATCTATGCCTGCCTGCTCTGGAAGCTGGTCAAGCAAGAGTGGGAACGACGCAGTGCTCAGGACATGCATCCCCAGCAAGCCTTGCTGGAAGCTGCAGACCTGGTCCTGGAAAAGCAAAGCCGCATCATGCCCATTCAAAAGCGCTTCCAGTCGGATATGCGCGAAATCTGGTTCATGCAGCCCCGTTTTGAACGCATCGCCAACCGCGCCATCTGGCGCATGACGGAACAACCTCGTTTCCGCGCTGCTGTGGACTTTTTACAACTACGCGCCGAAGCCAAAGAGGTGGATAGCGTGCAAGCACAGTGGTGGATGGATCTGGCCGATGCAGGCGATGAAGAACGCAGCACTATGATTGCCGTGCGTAAACCCGCTGGCACCACTGCCACCGGCTCACGCAGCGGTCAGCGTCGTACCCGTCGCCGTCGCTCTAATGCGAAGCGCAGTAATGCAGCAGGTGGAAGCGAATCGTGATTCCAGGCAGTACCACCGTTTATGTCGCGATGGGCGCAAATCTGGGCGAAGCACGACAGACACTGGAAACAGCAGCGGCTGAACTGGCCGCTACTGCTGGCATCCAGGATCTGACGCTGGCCCATTTCTACAGCACGGCTCCCGTCGATTCCAGTGGTCCGGATTACGTCAATACAGTCGTCCGCTTCACCTGCACTCTGGCTGCCGAAAATTTGCTGGACCGTCTGCAACACATCGAACAAGAGCACGGCCGCACGCGCCTGTACCGTAATGCACCCCGTACCCTGGATCTGGACTTGCTGCTGTACGGACAAGAACAGATCAATACGGAACGGCTGATCGTGCCACATCCTCGCATGCACGAGCGTGCCTTTGTACTGGTTCCGCTGGCCGATCTGGCCCCTGAACTTGAGCTGACCCAAGGCAGCTTGAAGGAATTACTGAGCACAGTGCAAGACCAGGAGATCCGGCGGCTGCCCTAGTGTCCGCTTTCAAACGCCACCCGCCGTAACTTCAGTCGCCAGCTGCCACCCCATTTGCAAGGCCTGGGCAATGCCACTGACTATTTCTTCCTGCCGGGCGGCATTCTCTACGCGCAAGGCATAGGAAGGATGCCAGGTCGCCATAATCCACGTCTGGCCCCACAAAAAGGGTTTGGACAGGAAATCAGCCAGTCGCGCCTGCGGGCCCAGCAAGGCCGTCAGGGCAGTTGCTCCCAGGGTGACGATGACGGCAGGCTCAAGCTGCGCCAGCTCTTCCCGCAACCAATGTCCGCATGCCTGCACTTCAGCCGAGGACGGACTGACATGCAAACGCTGCCTGCCACGCCCTTGCCATTTGAAGTGTTTAACGGCGTTACTTACATACAGCTGGTCGCGGTCAAGTCCTGCACGCTGCAAGGCCTGATCCAGAACCTGCCCGGCTGGCCCGACAAAAACACGGCCAGCCAAATCCTCATGGTCACCCGGCTGCTCGCCCAGCAACATCATGCGGGCTGTTTTCGGGCCTTCTCCCGGCACGGCCTGCGTCGCGTTTTCCCATAGACCACATCGCCGGCAACGCTCCAGCACAGACAATTCACCACGGACGGGCTGGGCAGAATCAGCCGTCACCGCTACCGACTTGCCCGCCATCCGAGCAACAAGACCAGACTGTCCGACTCGCCGCGCCCCGTTACGCGCTTCACTGACCATGGCGGGAATCAGGCTTGCTTCAGGCAAACCTTTCCAGAATCGCACGGGCATGCTCTGCTGCAAGGCCGTTTCATTCAGACGTGCAGGATTAAAAATGCTCCGGTAATAACGTAACCACAAGGCTTCCACCTGATCGTCCGACGGACCGGTGCGTAATTCATCCACATTGTCAGGCGCATCACGCAGCTGCAAGTTTTCACCATCCCACAGCGCCACACGCTGTGGCGTCGCGATGCACCAGGAGGTGCTCCCCATACGTTTGGAGAAATAGTCGGCAATCCACTCCAGCACCTCGTGCTCGGGCTCGAACCAGGCCCAATACTCCGGCCGCTTGCCCTGCCCGCAATGGCGAAACCGTACGTACGCCATCATGTCGTGCTTTTCCTTGCGCACGGCTTTCGCCATTTCATATAAGCGGGCCCCATCCTCGTCAGCCACAGACGCCACACTGCGCTCACCATGATGCCAACGCCACAACACGCGATAGAGCAAGGCCCAGCGCTCCGGCGTACGGCACAAGGCGGCATCCTGCAGCAAGGCGCTCAGCCCTTTCGAAATGCGAACGGCAAACCCGGCGCTCGGCTCACAGACCTGCGGCTCCCGCAAGGACATAGAGGACACAGGAGGAGACAGCTCGTAATCCAAGCCCATTTGCTGGCTGGCCGCACCCGCCTCCTGGCTTTTTTCAGTCCAGCAAAGCTGCTCTGGTGACCAGCCTGCCGCCAGAGCGCGCAAGGCTTGCTCACGCCAGGCGCTATAGCCGCCGTCAACCTGCAAGCTCACCATGCTCGCCCCCCATCGTCAGGAAAAAACCCGGCCGGCGAACAGAGCGTGCTCATAAGAGGCTCAATTGCTGCGGATTGGTCGACAGCATGCGCCGCAATTTGTCGGACGTCGCGTCGGCAAGACCAGGACGGTAATCCTGTACCACGACAAAGGGCTGCAATGTTTTGATGGAGCAACGTAAACGGATCAAATCCTGATACCGGATAGCCCGCATCTGACGCAACTCGACCAAACGCTTGGCATTACGGACACCAATGCCGGGCACACGAGCAATCAGGCGCTCCGGCGCCCGGTTCAGATCCACCGGAAATACGGCCCGGTTGGACAAGGCCCATGACAATTTGGGATCAATATCCAAGGGCAAATCGCCCTTGTCCTGAAACAGCTCCTCAGCCCGAAAACCGTAGCTACGCAGCAAGAAATCGGCCTGATACAGCCGATGCTCTCGCAGAAGCGGTGGCGGCTGTGCGGGAAGCGCCGACGAACTATCCGGAATAGGACTGAACGCAGAGTAATACACCCGCTTGAGCTTGTAGGCACCGTACAGATTCTGCGCCGTTTGCAAGATATTGCGGTCATCCGCCGCATCCGCACCCACAATCATTTGCGTGCTTTGCCCGGCGGGTACCTTGGGAAGTTTTTCTTCCTGCGCTTGCTCCTGGGCAAGACGGATCACCCCCATCGCCCGCTTGATCGTGTGGCCACTTTTCTCGGGTGCCAGGCGATGCAGCCCCGCATCTGTAGGAAGTTCGATATTGACGCTGAGTCGGTCTGCATAATGACCAGCCAGCGTGATCAGATGCGGATCGGCATCCGGAATGGTTTTAAGGTGGATGTAGCCACGAAAATGGTGATCTTCGCGCAGGGAGCGCGCCACCTCGACCAGGCTCTCCATGGTGTAGTCCGAGCTTCGTATGATGCCCGAGCTCAGAAACAGACCATCTATATAGTTGCGCCGATAAAAATCCAGCGTCAGATCCACCACTTCCGCAGGCCGGAAACGCGCGCGTGGCACGTTGCTGGAGCGCCGGTTCACGCAATACAGGCAGTCATACTGGCAAAAATTGGTCAGCAGTATTTTGAGCAGCGACACACAGCGCCCGTCCGGCGTAAAACTATGGCAAATACCGGCACCGGTACTGGCACCCAAGCCCGTACGCCCACGGGAATCCCGTTTGGGCGCGGCACTGCTGGCGCAAGAGGCATCGTACTTTGCCGCATCGGCCAGAATTTCGAGTTTGCGCGATAGCTCCATGATCGAAACACTGTATATAAAAACAGCATTATACAGTTTTCAGTCCAGGCGTCACGGACCCGGCGCGTTTTCAAAGAGGGCAAGCGGCCGGGCTTGCCCGGCGAGGGACAAGCCAGCCAAGCCAGCTCAAACTAAGGGATCAAGCATCCAGAAGCTTGATCAAGGCCTCTTGATGATTGGATCGGGCTTCCAGCAATTGCCGCCCTTCTTCAGTCAACATGGCGATCAGGGGAGCAGGAAAGGGAGAAGGAGTTTGCGTCGTTTGCGGGATGGCTTGGACTAATCCCAGCGACTGTAATTGTTCAAAAACGGCTTGTTTCTTGTGCCAGGGAGTTTGGCGTAAGCGCACGAGCTCAAGAGTGTTCCAAATTGTGGGGTTGAGCTGCGGAATAGTTATGGAGCGCTGAAGTTGCGTCATACAAGGCCCTTAATTAAGACCACCCATACCGACGTTGTGTGCCCATAAGGGGAGGTCAGCCAGAAAGCATCCCTATACCGTACAACATAACGATGTACAGAATATTTCAAGGAGTTCTGACAGACATCGTCGCAGCGCTCCTTCAAGACTCCAATAAGCAATAACCCGCGCTTGCGCCCTGGCTAATCCGGAAAAATCAGCCCGGGCTCGATTTTTCTGCTCAATTTTTTCGCTGCAAAATTGTTCCGAAAAGCAGCAAAAACACAACAAACGAGCCCGCTCCAGCCAGCCCCAAATTCGCGCTTAAACCATAAGCATCCACCGTCTGCCCGCCCAGCCAGGAGCCAAGCGCTATGCCGATATTGAAGACAGCAACGTACAAAGCGGTGGCCACTTCAAGCGCGTTGGCAGCGGCCTTCATCATCCAGCTCATCAGCCCGACCGACACCCCGCCATAAGCCAGCCCCCAAAGCAGCAAAATTGCACCCCCACCCAGCGGTGAAGCCCCCACTGTCAAGAAAAGCAAAGCAGTGATGCTTAGACCCAACGCAATCGCCATCAAGCTGGCTTCAGTACGTTGCGCCGCCGAAATCCCGATCAAGAAATTGCCTGCAATCCCGGCCACTCCATAAGCAAACAACAAGGCTCCTATCCATTCAGATCCTATGCCGGAAACGGACAGCAAAAGAGGACGCACAAAGGTAAATGCGCTGAAATGCCCCGCGACCAGAATCAAGGTCAGCAGTAAACCGAACCATAACTGCCGATTGCCAAATTGCTCTGTGAACTGACGCCATGTGGTCGAACGTGTCACGGACAGAGGAGGAATCACGGCCAGATGGAAGATCAACACCAAAGCGCTGAGCACCGCCATGCCGCCAAAAGCCCAGCGCCATCCAGCCAGCTCGCCCATCAAGGCGCCTAGCGGCACGCCCAGGACAGAAGCCGCGGCTACCCCACCGAAGATGATCGAAGTCGCCAAACCCACAGACTGAGCCGGAACCAGACGAGAGGCCAAGCCGCCCGCAATGGCCCAGATCCCTCCCATGCAAAAGCCGACCAGAACACGGGCTCCCAGCATCCAGGCGATGCTGGGAGCCAGGGCAGACGCAATATTGGCCATCACCAACAAGGCCAGCAAGCCACACAGGATGCGGCGCCTGTCCACACCGCCTGAAACCAGCACCACCAACGGCGCAAACAAGGCGGCCAATAAGGCAGGCAAGGAAATCAGCAAACCAGCCGTCCCCGTCGAGGTCTGCAAGCTGTCTGCAATGGAGGTCAACAAACCTACAGGCAGCATTTCCGTGGTGACGACTGAAAAGGTGGCCAAGCCAACAGCGCTAACCGCCAACCAGGACTGCCGTTTGCCGGGCTGCCCGGCCATGGGTAGAGAAGAAGTGTTCATCGCTAAATATTCAAGGAAAGAAGGCTAAACAGCACAGGAACGAGCCGTTACAGGCCTGCGCAAACTTTGATGGCTGCACAAGGCAAGCAAGACGATCAGGGCAGCGGCATAAAGCGCGACCATAAAGCCGGAACTGGCTCCGCCCTGATCCACCATCTGTCCCGAAGCGGCGGCACCCATGGCCACACCGATATTCAGACCAGCCAGCAGCCAGGTCATGCCCTCGGTTAATTGCTGCTCGGGCACCACACGCTCGACCAGCGACATGGCCACAATCATGGTGGGAGCAAAGAACAGACCGGCCAGCAAGACCGCCCCTGCCAACTGCGTCACGCTGGTCACCAGCCATAAAGGCAGAGTCGTGGCGGCGGTGGCCAAACCGCCCAACAGCAACAGGCGGTGCGAAGGAATATTCAGCTTCAAACCACCAAACACCAGACCCGCTACGCAAGAACCCAGGGCATAAGCCGATAGCACCAGACTGGCTGCCCCCGGCTGCCCCATCTGCTTGGCAAAGGCCACGCTGACAATATCCACGGTGCCTACAATTACACCCATGGCAAGCATCAACAAGGCCAACAGGCGCACACTATTCAGACGCAGGACCGAAGGGCGACTGCCCTGCTCCTGCACTTGAATCGGTGGCTCAGTCCCCTTCTGGAGCAGCAGAGCCAACACACCCGCAATCAGCAATAGCGCAGCAGCCAGCACACCCGCTTGCGGAAACACCAGAACCGCCAAACCTACCGACAAAGGCGGCCCGGCAATAAAGGTGACTTCATCCAGCACGGTTTCCAGCGAATAAGCTGTTTGCAAACGACTCTGACCACGATAAATCGCCGTCCAGCGTGCACGTACCATGGCCGACATGCTGGGCATGAAGCCGGCCAGCACCGCGCCCGCAAACAAGGTCCAGTCAGGCGCGTGCCACCAGCTCGCCCCCAGCAAGAGCAACAGACCAAACACACTAATGGCCGTTGCCAGCGGCAGGACACGGCTTTGCCCACGCAGGTCCACCCAACGGGACACTTGCGGCGACACCAGCGCATAGCTCAATACAAAAGAGGCGGACACCGCCCCCGCCAAGGCATAGCTGCCGCGCAGTTGCGACAGCATGGTGATGATTCCTATCCCTATCATGGGCAGCGGAATCCGGGCCAGCAGCCCGGCCAGGGCAAAACCCCATGTGCCAGGCGCGGCAAAAAGTTCTCGATAAGGCTGAGCCATTACATTCTCCGTGAACGCCCGCTTGCCACGACACGGTGATGCATCGACAATACATACAAGGCGTATGTTTAAATAATATATACATACGCCATGCATGTAAATATACATTCAATCCGTATGTAAGGAGAAACTATGGCACGCCGTACCCGCGCCGAGATGGAAGAAACCCGCGCCACCCTGCTCGCCACCGCCCGCACTTTCTTTGCAGAACGTGGTTATGCCGACACATCCATGGACGAATTGACAGCTCAGGCGGGCCTGACACGCGGCGCGCTCTACCACCACTTTGGTGACAAAAAAGGTTTGCTGGCCGCGGTAGTCGATCAGATTGATGCGGAAATGGATGAACGTCTGCAGGCTATTTCAAACAATGCCGACGATGCCTGGGAAGGGTTTGTGCGCCGCTGCCATGCCTATCTGGAAATGGCACTGGAGCCGGAAATGCAGCGCATTGTCTTGTGTGATGCGAAGGCCGTATTGGGGGGAGCCTCACCCGAATCGCATCAGTATTGCGTGAGCTCCATGGAAGGTCTGATTCAGACGCTAATGGATCAAGGACGTATTGAACAGGCAGACCCCCACGCCCTGGCTTCCCTGATTTACGGCAGTCTGGCCGAAGCCGCCTTCTGGATTGCCCAGGGGGAGGATGGCGATGCCCGTCTGGTGAAAGGGCTGGCAGCACTGGATTTGCTGCTGCGCGGCTTGCTGAGCAAGTCCTGAACAGGCGACACCAGACACAAAAAAACCCGCATTGAATGTTGTGCTGACGCTGCTTTTACAAGCAGTCCAGAAACACTCATGCGGGTTTTTATCGACAAAGCCGGGAAGCCTGGGCCTCCCGCTTCACGTCTTACACAGCGACCAAAGAGATCTCTGCAATACGTTTGCGCCACTCAGCAGGGCCGGTGTTGTGAACCGACACGCCTTGCGAGTCTACAGCCACCGTCACAGGCATATCCTGGACATCAAACTCGTAAATGGCTTCCATACCCAAGTCTTCAAAGGCCACCACTTTCGCATTGCGAATGGCCTTGGACACCAGGTATGCAGAACCACCCACGGCCATCAGGTAAGCCGACTTGTGAGCACGGATGGCTTCAATCGCGGTTGGACCACGCTCGGCCTTGCCGATCATGGAGATCAGGCCGGTTTTAGCCAGCATCATCTCGGTGAACTTGTCCATGCGAGTGGCTGTGGTTGGGCCTGCTGGGCCAACGGCTTCATCACGCACAGGATCAACCGGGCCCACGTAGTAAATCACGCGGTTGGCGAAGTCCACAGGCAGGGACTCGCCCTTTTCCAGCATGTCCTGAATACGCTTGTGAGCGGCGTCACGGCCAGTCAACATCTTGCCCGACAGCAGCAAAGTCTGACCTGGCGTCCAGGAAGCCACTTCTTCAGGAGTCAATTCATTCAGGTTCACCTGGCGGGACTTGTTGTAATCCGGTGCCCAGTGAATATCAGGCCAGGCCGACAGCGGTGGAGGTGTCAGCTCGGCTGGGCCATTGCCGTCCAGCGAGAAATGCACGTGACGGGTCGCTGCACAGTTGGGGATCATGGCCACTGGCTTGGAAGCGGCATGGGTTGGGAAGGTGTTGATCTTCACGTCCAGCACAGTCGTCAAACCGCCCAGACCTTGAGCGCCAATACCCAGGGCATTGACCTTCTCGTACAACTCGATACGCAGCTCTTCCAGCTTGCTTTGCGGGCCGCGTTGCAGCAGCTCGTACATATCGATGTCTTCCATCAGGGCTTCTTTGGCCATCAGCATGGCTTTTTCGGCAGTGCCGCCCACACCAATACCCAGCATGCCCGGAGGACACCAGCCAGCGCCCATCGTAGGAACGGTCTTGAGTACCCAATCAACCAGAGAATCGCTGGGGTTGAGCATCACGAACTTGCTCTTGTTTTCCGAACCACCACCCTTGGCTGCGACTTGAATGTCGACCTGATCCCCAGCGATCAGTTCGACATTCACAATACAGGGCGTGTTATCGCGCGTGTTCTTGCGCGTGAACAAGGGGTCGTTCAGGATGGAGGCCCGCAGCGGGTTATCCGGGTTCAGATAACCGCGACGTACCCCCTCGTCACAGAGCTCCTGCAAGGAGCGCGTGGTATCAAAGCGCACACCCATGCCCACTTTCAGGAATACGTTGACCACCCCGGTGTCCTGACAGATGGGGCGGTGCCCCTCGGCACACATGCGCGAGTTGGTCAGGATCTGGGCAATGGCATCTTTGGCCGCCGGGTTCTGCTCGCGCTCGTAGGCGCGAGCCAGATGCACCAGATAGTCGGTGGGATGGTAGTAACTGATGAACTGCACCGCATCAGCGATGGACTGAATCAGATCGTCTTCTTTGATCGTGGTCATGGTGGCGTCTATATAAAAAACGGGATGAACAAGGGGAAACTATTTGCCCTGCCAGACAGGCTCGCGCTTTTCAGCGAAGGCCGTCGCGCCTTCCTTGGCGTCTGCAGAGGTGAAAATGCCAGCGATACGAGGGCGTTGCAGATCAAACAAATCCGACTGACGCCAGTCACGCGACTGGGAAATAATGCTCTTGGCGGTTTGCACGGCCAAAGGACCGTTGGCGGCGATCTGCTCGGCCAGTGCCAGAGCCTGCTCGGTCGCTTTGCCGGGCTCGGCCAGACGACTGACCAGACCCAGTTCTGCCATGCGGGCTGCGGGGTACATACCGCCGGTCAGCACCATTTCCATGGCCATGTGATAAGGCACACGGCTGGGCAAACGCACCATGCCGCCCGATCCGGGGACAATGCCGCGTTTGACTTCAGGCAAACCAAAGTTGGCGCTATTGGCGGCAACAATCAGGTCGCAGGACAGGGCAATTTCAAAACCACCGGCCAGGCAGTAGCCTTCCACGGCGGCAATCAGAGGTTTGGCAGGTGGACGCTCGCAAATACCGGCAAAGCCGCGGTCGCCTACATAGGGGCGCTGGCCTGTCTTGGCAAAGGCTTTCAGATCCATACCGGCGCAGAACGTATTATTCGCACCCGTCAGCACGCCCACGGCAATGCTGGGGTCAGCATCGAACTCATCCAGAGCCTGGGCCAGCGCCTGCGCGGTTTCCAGGTTGATGGCATTGCGTGCCTCAGGACGGTTCAAGGTAATCAACATTACCTTGCCGATACGTTCAATCGTGACAAGTTCACTCATGGACCTAGCCTCCTTTAGACTGCTGCCCGAGATTCTGTTTCAAGATCAGGTCAGCAAATAAGCAGTATTTGGACAAACGCATATGATACGTCTAAAAACAACTTGACCGCCCGGTACACAGCGGCCTTGCCCATGGCCCGGACGGCCAAAATAGCCCATTGCGGGTGCTTTTCTGCTGCAAGGGCGCAGTTCACGCTAAAATAGAAAAATTTTGCAGATTCTCGCTTTACTGGCCATTGCTCATGCTCACCTTTCAGCAAATCATACTTACGCTCCAGCAATACTGGGACAAGCACGGATGCGCTCTGCTTCAGCCCTACGATATGGAAGTCGGTGCCGGAACCTCTCATACGGCAACCTTTTTGCGGGCCATCGGCCCCGAACCCTGGCGCGCTGCCTATGTGCAGCCTTCGCGCCGCCCCAAAGACGGGCGTTACGGGGACAACCCCAACCGCCTGCAACACTATTACCAGTTTCAGGTCGTGCTCAAGCCCGCACCTGAAAACATTCTGGACTTGTATATCGGCTCGCTGGAAGCCTTGGGCATCAACCCCAAAGCGCACGACATCCGTTTTGTTGAAGACGACTGGGAAAACCCGACACTGGGTGCCTGGGGTCTGGGCTGGGAAGTCTGGCTTAACGGTATGGAAGTCACCCAGTTCACCTACTTCCAGCAAGTAGGTGGCCTGGATTGCACGCCGACCACGGGCGAAATCACCTATGGTCTGGAACGTCTGGCCATGTACTTGCAAGGCGTGGAAAGCGTCTACGATCTGGTCTGGACCGAAGGTCACAACGGCCAGCGCATTTACTACCGCGACGTGTTCCACCAGAACGAAGTGGAGCAATCCACCTACAACTTCGAGCACGCCAGCACCGAAATGCTGTTTGCGCATTTCAACGACTACGAAGCCGAAGCCAAGCGCATCATTGAAGTGCCGCTGGCCCTGCCCGCTTACGAGCAGACGCTGAAAGCTGCCCATACCTTCAATATGCTGGATGCCCGCGGCGCCATCAGTGTGACTGAGCGCGCTGCCTATATTGGCCGTATCCGCAATCTGTCCCGCGCGGTCGCACAGGCCTACTACGACTCCCGCGAACGCCTAGGTTTCCCCATGCTGAGCAACACATCCTCGGAGGCCAAGTAATGAACGCCTCCACCACACAGCCTTTGCTGATTGAACTGTTCACTGAAGAACTGCCCCCCAAAGCACTGCAACAACTGGGGCAGGCCTTTAGCGAAGGTCTGCAAAAAGTATTGAGCGAACAGGCCCTGCTGGCCCCGAACTGCGAAGTGCGCGCTTACGCGACGCCACGCCGCCTGGCGGCCTGGTTCAGCGCGGCCTACCAGCAAGCCGAAGATCAGCCTTACACCGAAAAACTGATGCCCGCCCATATTGGCCTGGATGCCAACGGCGAGATCGCTCCGGCTCTGGCCAAGCGTTTGGCCGCCAAAGGTCTGGAGCATTTGAAAGCCAGCGACCTGCTGCGCGAATCCGATGGCAAGCAGGATTACCTGTACGCTAGCGGTATTGCGACCGGTGCGGCTCTGAAAGACGGCCTGCAAGAAGCCCTGGAATGGTCGATTACCCACCTGCCCATCCCTAAAGTGATGCGCTACCAATTGGCTGACGGCGTCAGCAGCGTGCGCTTTGTGCGCCCTGCGCATGGCCTGATCGCCCTGTGGGGTTCGGAAATAGTGCCGATCAGCGCCCTGGGTCTGCAAGCCGGTCGTCAGACACACGGCCACCGCTTCATGTGTGATGCCCCCTTCGACATCCGTGATGCCGATAGCTGGGCCGCACAAGTCCAGGAGCAAGGTTGGGTGGTTCCTTCCTTCGAGGTTCGCCGCGAACAGATTCGCACCGATCTGGAAGCTGAAGCCAAACGCCTGAACTCCACCTTGGGCGACGATCCCGAAGTGGAAGCGCTGCTGAACGAAGTTACTGCTCTGGTTGAATACCCCACCGTGTACGTGGGCCAGTTCGACGAGCAATTCCTGCAAGTGCCTTCCGAATGTCTGATTCTGACCATGCGTCTGAATCAAAAATACTTCCCGCTGTTTGACCCCGCCACACAAAAGCTGACCAATCGCTTCCTGATTGTCAGCAATATGAAGGTGGACGATCCCAGCAATATCATCGAAGGTAACGAGCGCGTGGTTCGCCCCCGTTTGGCGGACGCCCAGTTCTTCTTTGAGACTGATCGCAAGCAAACCCTGGCCGAGCGTGTTTCTACGCTGGCTGGCAGCGTGTATCACAACAAGCTGGGTTCGCAGTTGGACCGTATCGAGCGCCTGCAATCCGTGGCTGGCTACATTGCCAAGCAACTGGGTGCCAATGAAGAGCACGCCCGTCGTGCCGCGCTTCTGGCCAAGGCGGACTTGAACTCCAATATGGTGGGCGAGTTCCCCGAGCTGCAAGGCGTGATGGGTGCGTACTACGCCCAAGGTGATGGCGAACCCGAGGACATCGTGCTGGCGATTCGCGAGCAATACCGTCACCGTCTGGACCAGCCTGTCACAGAAGCCAGCCTGACCCAAGCCATCCTGTTCCTGGCCGAGCGCGCCGAGGTTCTGGTCGGTATCTGGGGCATTGGTCTGGCTCCTACTGGCGAACGCGACCCCTACGCCCTGCGCCGTGCCGCTCTGGGCCTGATCAGCGCCTACGAACAGTTGCAAGCCGGTGCCCAGTTGAAGGCCAATAGCCTGAGTCTGGATACCCTGCTGAACACCACTGCATCCTTCTTCAAGGATGGCGTATTGGCCGAAGACACCGTAGATGCAGTTCAAACCTTTATCTACGAGCGCTATCGCAACCAATTGAGCAACGATTACGAGCGCAGCGTGGTAGATGCTGTGCTGGCCCTGCGTCCACCGCTGGAACAGGTTCACGCCCGTATCCAGGCTTGCGCCTCCTTTGCCCAACGTCCTGAAGCCGAGAGCCTGGCTGCTGCCAACAAGCGTGTCAGCAATCTGCTCAAGAAAGCCGAAGGCGAACTGGCAACGCTGGACGACAAGCTGCTGGTCGAACCTGCCGAACGCGAACTGGCCGCCAAGATTCAGGAATTGCAACCCGTAGCCCAGGCCCAGTTTGAAGCCGGTGAATTTGACGCTTCCCTGGCCACCTTGGCCCAGGCCCGTGGTGCCGTGGACAACTTCTTCCAGGACGTCATGGTCATGGCCGAAGATCCTGCCATCCGTGCCAACCGCCTGGCCTTGCTGGCCAAGCTGCATGCACTGATGAACCAGGTTGCAGATCTTTCCAGGCTGGCTAACTAGTGAAACTTGCCATTATTGATCGGGACGGTGTCATCAACCATGACAGCGATGCCTTTATCAAAAGCCCACAGGAGTGGGAGGCCATTCCAGGCAGTCTGGAGGCCTTGGCCCGTCTGACCGAAAACGGCTGGAAGGTGGTGATTGCCACCAACCAGTCCGGTCTGGCGCGTGGTTTGTTTTCCATGACCACGCTGAACGCCATCCACGCCAAGATGCGTCGTGAACTGGCCTTGCTGGGTGGCTTTATCGACGCCATCTTTATTTGCCCGCACGGCCCGGATGATGGCTGCACCTGTCGCAAACCGGCCCCCGGCATGTTTCGCGACATTGGGCATCGCTATGAAGTGAATCTGCAAACCGTACCCTCGGTAGGCGATTCCTTGCGCGATCTGCAGGCCGCCGCCGAAGCAGGTTGTGCGCCTTGGCTGGTGCAAACCGGCAAAGGCATGCGGACACTGGAAAAAGGCGGTTTGCCCGACGGCACACGCGTCGAGGCCGATCTGGCTGCTGTTGTCGACAAATGGCTACACGGAAACTGATATGGGCATTATTCGCGCTTCACTCTATCAACTCTTTTTGTTGATTACCGTTATCCCCTACGCCTTTATCTGCGTGCTGATTGCGCCGCTGCCATTGGATATGCGATATCGCTTCACCACCGGCTGGCCGCGTCTGGCTGTCTGGGGTGCGCGCACGATCCTGGGCATACGCTGGCAGACCAAGGGCTGGGAAAACCTGCCCGATGGTAAAGCCATTATCCTTTCCAAGCACCAGTCAGCCTGGGAAACGCTGTTCTTTCCCTCCTACATGCCGCGTCAGGTCTGCTTTGTGTACAAGCGCGAACTGCACAAAGTCCCTTTCTTCGGTTGGGGTCTGGCCTTGCTGCGCATGATTCCTATTGATCGCGCCAAGGGCCGGGATGCCTTTGAGCAGGTCATCAAAGTTGGGCAGCAACGCATTGACGAAGGCCGCTGGCCCTTGCTGTTCCCGGAAGGTACTCGTACCGCTCCTGGCTCTACCGGCCGCTACAAGATGGGGGGTGCTTTACTAGCTAGTCGTACCGGCACGCCGATTATTCCCGTGGCGCACAATGCGGGCGAATGCTGGCGTCGCAATGCCTTTATCAAGACGCCGGGCTTGGTTACTATCTCCTTTGGTCCTCCCATTGATCCCACCGGGCTGACCCCTGAAGAAGTCAACCAACGCGTACAGACATGGATTGAAACCGAAATGCGCGTCTTGAATCCGGAACGCTATGACGGTCCCCCCGCAACTGGCTCTGTTTCCTGACACGGCCTTTCCCCATCCGGCGCAGCGGCAAGAAAAGCCGCCCGCCGGTTCTGCTCTGCCCCCCAAAAGCGCCTTGACCGTCCGGCCCGAGACCTTGCCGGAGGGCGTGCAGTGGCAACACGTTGAGCTGAATGGTCACACCATTGGGTATCAGCTCAAACGCTCCCGCCGCCGGACTCTGGGGTTGACCATCAACGACAGTGGCCTGACGGTCGCTCTCCCCTCCTGGGTGAAGCTGAGCCAGGCCGAGCAAGTACTGCACACCAAAAGCGCCTGGATACTGCGCAAGCTGCATGAATATCAGCAACGCCGCGAGCAGCTTGCCTTGCAAAGCCTGCAGTGGGTGGACGGCGATACCTTGCCCTTCATGGGCGTGCCTATCCGTCTGAGCCTGAACCCGCAAATTCAGCAGACTCACTTTGAGGGTCTGCCCGGTCAAGCCGAGCAGGGTCAACGTCTAAGCCTGCCCTTGCCTCTCGGTGCCGAGCCGCAGCGTGTACAGGAACTGACCCAGGCCTGGCTGCAGAAGCAGGCCAAACTCTGGTTTGAACAGCGCCTGAATCACTATCTGAATCTATCGGGTCTAAGTGCCCGCAAACTGCGTCTGGCTGCCCCGGCCAAACGCTGGGGTTCCTGCAATAGTGACGGCACCATTATGCTGAACTGGCGCCTGATACACTTTCACCCATCCATTATTGATTACGTCGTCGCTCACGAAGTCGCGCATCTGCAAGAGATGAATCACGGCCCCCAGTTCTGGGCTTTGGTCGAGACCCTCTACCCTGATTTTGTCAATGCGCGCAATCAGCTACGACAATATGATCCAGGCACCCTGCCCCTGCTTTAAGGCAGGTTGAACTCTAGGAGCTCTACCTTATGCGTATCCTGCACACCATGCTGCGTGTCGGCAATCTGGACCGTTCTCTGGCCTTTTACACCGAAGTGCTGGGCATGAAACTGCTGCGTCGGTCCGATTACCCGGACGGCCGCTTCACTCTGGCCTTTGTGGGTTATCAGGACGAATCCGAAGCCGCCGCATTGGAGCTGACCCACAACTGGGACACCCCCTCTTATGATTTGGGTGATGCCTACGGCCACATCGCGCTGGAAGTGCCTGATGCTTACAAAGCCTGTGAGGACATCAAGGCTCGCGGCGGCAAGGTCGTACGCGAAGCTGGTCCCATGAAACACGGCACCACCGTGATTGCGTTTGTGGAAGATCCGGACGGCTACAAGATTGAACTGATCCAGTCCAAAGGACGCGTGGATTAAAGCAGACAGAACCGGCCTTAGCAGGCCGGTTTTTTTTATAGCTTCCCAACTTAGCACGAACCTGCCCAAATCCTGCTTTGCGACTATTTGTGCCGCCACCCTTACATACCGTAGCCGTTAAAACCCGCCTGTATTCTGCGACAATCTAGCTTGGCTTTTCCCTGCCCTGTTTACTGCCAACACTATGCTCAATACTCTTTGGCTGTCTTTCTTCCTGATTGCCGCTGTCAGCGGCTTTTACCAGTGGCTGGTAGGGGGAAATAGCGAAATTTTTGCGCAGATGGTGCGCAGCCTGTTCGATATGGCTGCTCTGTCCGTGCAACTGATGCTGCTGCTTTTCGGCACGCTCACCCTGTGGCTGGGTTTTCTGAAGATCGCCGAAAAAGCCGGGCTGATCGATACCCTGGCCCGTTTACTGGGGCCGCTATTCAGCCGTCTGATGCCTGGTGTCCCAGCAGGACACCCTGCCCTGGGCTTGATCACGCTGAACTTCGCCGCGAATGGCCTGGGCCTGGACAATGCCGCCACGCCTATCGGTTTGCGGGCTATGAAGTCCTTGCAGACACTGAACCCGCATCCGGACACCGCCACCAACGCCCAGATTCTGTTTCTGGTGCTGAATGCCTCATCGCTGACGCTGATCCCTATCAGTATCTTCATGTACCGAGCCCAACAAGGTGCGCCGGACCCCACGATGGTGTTCCTGCCCATTCTGCTGGCCACCACCGCGTCCTCGCTGGCTGGACTGCTCAGTGTGGCCCTGGTGCAGCGTCTGCGCTTATTCGATCCCGTGCTGATGCTCTGGTTTGGGGTGTTTGCGCTGATTCTGGGCTCTTTCATGGCCTTGCTGGCTACGCTGGGCGCGGCAGCTATCCAGTCCCTCTCCTCCTTGATGGGCAATCTGACGTTACTGTCGATTATCTGGCTGTTCCTGCTGATGGGCTGGCGACGCAAGATCCCGCTGTACGAAACCTTTGTAGAAGGGGCCAAGGAAGGCTTTGTTGTCGCTCGGGATCTGCTGCCCTACCTGGCTGCCATGTTGTGCGCGGTAGGCGTGCTACGCAGCTCTGGCGCGCTGGATATCGTACTGGACATGATCCGCTGGCTGGTGAATCTGACAGGCCTGGATACACGCTTTATTGACGCCTTGCCCACCGCCCTGGTCAAACCCTTTTCCGCGGGTGCGGCTCGCGCTCTGCTGATTGAGACCATGCAGCACCATGGTGTAGACAGCTTCCCGGCACTCTTGGGTGCCACCGTGCAAGGCAGTACAGAAACGACCTTCTACGTCCTGGCGGTGTATTTTGGTGCAGTAGGGATACAACGCGCCCGCCATGCAGTTTCCTGCGCCTTGATTGCTGATCTGGCGGGCGTACTGGCCTCAATTGCGGTCTGCTATTGGTTCTTTGGCTAGGAGCCTTGAACGCAGCATGAGCGCACGGAGCTTTTCCCCAGCAGACTAGGTCAAGAGTAACTGAGCATTTCAGCGATGCATGGCCTGAAGATGGGCCACCATGAAAAACACCCCAAAACGGAATCAATATCCGATTTTGGGGTGTTTTTTATTAGCGAGTTTTGTCTATCAGGAGGCTTGTATGACGCCCTTATCCATCAGGTGATCAGCCAGGGCAATGTACTTTTCCAAGGACAAATCCACCGGACGGCTGGTAGGTGCAATGTCCAGCGCCTCCCAGTCAATATGAGCTGCCCAGTCACCCAGACCACCCCGCAACATCTTGCGCTTTTGCGAGAAGGCCCGAGCCACAACCTGGCTGAACACACGCGCATCACGCGCCTGGGGACGATCTGCCGCCAAGGGCACCATGCGCACGACCGCAGACACCACACGCGGTGGTGGGTTGAATGCCTCGGGAGGCACTTCAAACAACTTAACCATGCGATAGCGCGACTGCAACATCACCGACAAGCGGCTGTAATCTGAGGAACCGGGTTTGGCGACCATACGGTCGATAACCTCACGCTGCAACATGAAATGCTGATCAACAACGGCTTCCGCGTGATCCAACAGATGAAAGAGCAAAGGGCTGGAAATGTTGTAGGGCAGGTTCCCTACAATACGCAGGTCCGGGCCCAAAGCCCCGAAGTCTACTTTGAGCGCATCTGCCTCAATGATTTCCAGCTTGCTGGGTGAGTAATTGTTCCGTAGCCGGGAGGCCAGATCACGGTCAATCTCAACTACACGCAAGCGCTCCAGCGCCTGAGTCAGTGGTCGGGTCAGGGCCGAGAGGCCCGGACCGATTTCCACCATATTGTCGACAGGCCGAGGGCCAATCGCACGGATAATCTGGTCGATGATGGCCTCATCTTCCAGGAAGTTCTGTCCAAAGCGCTTGCGCGCCTGATGCTGGGCCATACCTATCCTTAGCGACGGCGGGTGCTGGACTCAGGGTCCAAACGGTTATCGATATACGCACGACCACGCAGACTATTCAGCCAGTCTTCAAAGGCAGGTTCAGCACGTTGCTGGAACAAAGCCTGACGAGCCTGCATGCGCTTGTACTCGCCTTCCATATTGCGAGTGCGGCGCTCGATCACTTGAATCAGGTGCCAGCCAAACTGGGATTCCACCACAGCGGTATCGTTACCGGGCTGCAACTTGTCCATGGCTTGCTCGAACGGAGGCACGGTCTCGCCAGGCGAGAGCCAACCCAGATCGCCACCTTGTGGAGCATTGCTGTCTTCCGAGTAGCGCTTGGCCAGATCCTGGAAGGACTCGCCATTACGCAAACGCACTTGCAATTGCTCAATGCGCTGGCGTGCCTGCTCGGAGGTCATGACTTTGGAGAGCTTGACCAGAATATGGCGGGCATGAGTCTGAGTCACCATCATGGGACCCGATTGAGCCGATGCCGCACTGGCTACAGGCGAGGTATTGCTTGGCGCGGCACCACCACGCTCCAGCACCTTCAGAATATGGAAACCTTGACCACTACGGATCAGGTTGGAGACTTGACCGGGGGCCAATTGATGAACGGCCTGGGCGAACAGATCAGGCCAGTCCGACAAAGGACGGGTACCCATCACACCGCCACTCAGCGCTTCCTGACCATCCGAGCTGGAAGCAGCCAAACCGGCAAAGTCCGCGCCCGAACGAGCCTGGGCCAACAGGCCTTCAGCTTTGGTACGCAAACGGGCTTCTTCACTGGAGTTCGCACCTTCAGGCACACGCACCAGAATCTGCGCCAGGCTTACAGGTGCATCCTGGCTTTGTGCCGCGGACTGCCCCAGATTGCCCAGACCTGCACCGCCTTGCGAGCGCAAGTAAATATCAATGTCGGCATCGGTAATATTGATGCTGCTGTCGACCGCACGCATACGCAACTGATCCAGCAGGATTTCCTGCTTCAGATTGTCACGGTACTGTGCCCAGCTAATGCCATTTTTCTCGATCTCGGCACGCAATTGAGCTTCGCTCATGCCGTTACGCGAAGAGATCATGCGCACGCCTTCGTCCACTTGCTGCGGGCCTACCGAAATGCCCATGGCACGCGCCTCTTGCTGTTCCAGACGTTCGTTGATCAGGCGCTGCAAGACCTGCTTGCGCAACACTTCCTGATCAGGCGCAGGGATTTTCTGATGTTTTAACTGCTCCAGCACCTGGGCCGCTTCCTGATCCACCTGGCGCAAAGTAATGACCTCGTCATTGACCACGGCAGCAATCCCATCCACAAACTGTGGAGCGGTAGCGGCGGCGGGAGCAGCGGCCTTGACCGCTTTATTGCTGCTAGCGGGCTTGGACTGCGCCTGAGCCATTTGGGCCGTGCCCAGACCCATTACAGCCATCAAGGCCAATGACAGGGTACGGTTTTTCAAGCTGAAACGCATATTATTCATACCTCTCATGAATCATTTTTTCCTGTACGGGTTCCGAGATGGGTTCATAACCAATCACGCGATCACGCAGCATTTTGATAGGGTCGTTACCAATCCCGCCCAGACCGGAAAGCTCCAACTGGAAGTAGATGGCTTTATTGGTTTCCCGAGCCGAAACAGCATAGCGTTGCATGACCACACGCGCTGCCCAGCAACAGTCCCCTTTGTATTCCAGCCCCATCACAGTTTGCGTACCACGGCTTTCCTGGATGGAGTAATCGTAACGTCCCACGGCATACAGCTTGTTGCTCAAGGGCCATTGGCCCGTCATGGAAACGTATTCTTTACCGCGATGATCCTCTTCCAGTGGCGTGAAGGTAGGATCGACAACCTGACGCGGGTCACGCTCATAACGATAGTTCACACCCAGTGTTGCCAGGCGTTTAGGACGCCAACGAATACCGGAAGCCAAACGGTTACGGCGTCTTTCATCCGGGTTGAACTGAGCATCAAAGTTCACCGAGAACGTGTTGGTCAAGGCGGCACTGGCACCGACCAGGTAGTCGGAACGGGTACTGGTGCGCGCTTTTTCATCGCTCAAAGTAACGGTTTGCTTATCAAAATACAAACGCTGGGCCGCTTGCAGCACCAGACGCTCATAGCCCGTATCGGCATCCAGCCAACGCGAAGTCAAACCTACCGTTACCTGGTTGGCATTGGAAATACGGTCCCAACCACCGGAGAAGATGTTTTCGCTGAACGCCTGGGCGAAGTTGAAACTGGCCAGACTGGTGTCGTACAAGGGCAGCGTAGACTGATCCCGGTAAGGTACATACAGATAGTAAACACGTGGCTCCAGAGTCTGGATGGAGTCGTTGCCGAACAAGGTCGTCTCGCGCTCGAAGGTCATGCCCGAGTCGACGGACAAAATCGGCAGTACACGGCTTTGCGTGCGGGCACGATCAGCGAATCTGGCCATATTGGGATCACCTACATACCAGTCGGTCTGGTATTGGCTCATGTGCAAGCCTGCTTTAGGGGTGATGTACCAGCCTGGACGAACGACAGGATAAGCCACCGTCGTGTAAGACGAAAAACGCGTACCGTCTGGAGCCAGACGTGTGCTGCGCATATTGTCGAACTCGCTCAGATTACCGCTGTAAAACGGCATACGGAACCGGGTCGCGTAGTTATCGCTGACCACATCGAAACCACCCCAGTTATAACGGGCTGCACCCAAATACCATTCGGGCAGTTTGTCGTACTGTGGCTGTCGATACCAGGTAGAGGAGTCCTGCAAGGTTTGATAGCGCGTCGCACTGACGTGAGAACGGAAATACTTGGAACCGCCCCAGCCCAGAGTGACAGTACTGGCCAGATCCTGAATCGTGGAGTCGTTCAGGCCGAAACTGCTGAAGTCACGAAAATAGTCATCATCCGAGACACGACGAATGTCTGCGTTCAGATAGAAATTAGCGGGCAAGTTTTGGCGATACTGCCCCATGAACAACCAGCGCTTATAGCCCAGCTCCTTGTCATCAGGCAGGTAATTACCCGTCAACTCGCCCGAGAAACTATCACCCAGGTAACGGAATTCGCCACCCAGCATCGCACCCCGTTTGCTCATGAGGCGCGGCGTCAGCGTGGCATCGTAATTGGGGGCCAGATTCAGGTAGTACGGTACGCTCAGGTCCAAACCACCGCGGGTCGTCATGCCATAGGTAGGCAGCAAGAAACCGGACTTGCGCTCTTTACGCAGCGGGAAGGTCAAGTAGGGGGAATACAACAGGGGCACACCCTTGAAGTACAAGACGCCATTGCGCGCCACCCCTTCGTTTTCCTTGGAATACAGATCCACCTTGGGTGACTGGATGTACCAGGCAGGCTCGGGACACGGGCAACCCGAATAATTCACATCGGACAGACGCATATGGTTGGAGCTGAGAATATCAGCCTGCGTCGCGGTTCCGCTGCCGCCGGTGGCGCCCAGCCAGAACTCCGGGGACGACATGCGCCCCGTATCCGCATCCAGGTTGTAATCAAACTCCGGGCTGCGCACCAAAGCGCCATCGCGCATGATCAGACCATTGCCACGCACTTCAACCAGGCCGGTTTTTTCCTGATAGTCGATCCGGTCGCCTTTGACGACAGAATCAATACGCCGTACCTGGGCGCCGCCTTCCAGACGCAAGGTGCCGTCTTCCAGCGTTTTCATTTGGTCGCCTATCAAGTAGACGGCCATATCCTCTTCCTGGAGCTTGCGCACTTGCAAACCGGGGGACGTCTTTAAAGACGGACGCACGGACGACTGAGCCTGGGCAATCCCCATGCCTGTCATCATCAACACGATGTACCACGCCGCAACTCGCACTAAGACTGCGCCTCCAGTTGTGTCCTGCATTTGCTCGTACCAGGTGAAAAACCCTGGCGACCCGGTATTATAGTTAAGCCTGCCGTTTAGCGGCACTGCTAAACACTAATCCGTTACGATCTTCTGCTTCCCTCTATTTATGTCTGCTTCTATTTCTGCCGCTACCGACCCTCGTTTGCAGCAAGCCATCACCTGGCTAAACACCCTGAAAGCCCAATTCGGGCTGGATCTGGATAGCCTGCACGCAGCGTCCAGCGATGCCAGTTTTCGCCGCTATTTTCGTCTGCAGGCCCAGGATCGCACCGTCGTGTTGATGGATGCTCCCCCGGCAACTGAAGACTGCAAACCCTTTGTGCATGTCACCGAACTACTGGCACCGACTGGCATTCATGTCCCCGAAATTCTGGCGGCCGACACCGAACAAGGATTTTTACTGCTCAGCGACCTGGGCCAGGACAATTTTCAGAACGCGCTGCGAAACCCCATGCCGCAAAGCGAACTGGACAAACTGTACCGCAGCACCTTGCTGACCTTGGTGAAATTGCAACAGGCCGACACCACCGGTTTGCCTCCTTACAACGAACAGCGCCTGCTGGAAGAGCTGCAAGTGTTCCCGGAGTGGTACATACAAAAGCATCGCCAGTTTGAGCTGAGCGAGAAAGATCAGGAAATGCTGCGCAAAACCTTTGCCGAGCTGGTTCAGGCCAATGTGCAAAGCGCTACTGTACTCGTGCATCGGGATTTCCACAGCCCTAATTTGATGATGCCCCTGCCCGGCCAGACCGAACCCGGCGTCATTGACTATCAGGACGCCCTGGCTGGCCCGATCACGTATGACATCGCTTCCCTGGTCATGGACGCCCGCGTCACCTGGACCGAAGAGCAGCAACTGGACTGGGCGATTCGCTACTGGCAGGCCGCCATGGAAGCCGGTCTGGACGTACCCGCCGACTTTGCGGTGTTCCATCAGCAGTACGAATGGATGGGCCTGCAGCGCAACCTGCGTATTCTGGGTGTGTTTGCCCGCTTGTCGCTACGCGACGGCAAGCACCACTATCTGGACCACATGCCGCGCCTGCTGGGCTATGTGCATCAAGTCGCCAGCCGCTACGAGTGTTTCAACGGCTTGCTGCGCCTGCTCAATCGCCTCGAAGGTCGCCAAACTGTTTTGGGCATGACGGTCTGATGCGCGCCATGATTCTGGCGGCCGGTCGAGGCGAGCGCATGCGCCCCTTGACCGACACCTGCCCCAAACCGCTGATTCCAGCGGGTGGTCAACCCTTGATCGTCTGGCACTTGCGTGCGCTGGCCAAGGCAGGCTTTCGTGACGTCATCATCAACCACGCCTGGTTGGGTGAGCAGATCGAATCCACGCTGGGTGACGGCAGCCAATGGGGGCTGCGTCTGAGCTACTCGCCAGAATCATCGGCACTGGAAACTGCTGGTGGCATTGCCAAGGCACTGGATTTTTTCCAGGACCAGCCTTTCTTGTTGATGAATGGCGATATCTGGTCCGATTGGGACCCCGCCCAGGCCTTTGCCATGGCTGAGCGCTTGCGGGAAGGCCCTGAGCAAGCCTGGCTCATCCTGACCCCCAATCCGCCTCACCACCCTGAAGGCGACTTCGGGATGCAGGATGGACAATTGCATCTGTGCGCAAAAACCGCTGCCGGTGCCCGCAGTGCCACCCTGAGCGGTATCGGTGTCTACAAACCCGAGCTGTTTGCAGATCTGGCCAAAGACCAGCCTGCCAAAGCGGCTCCTTTGCTCTACGCCGCGATTGATCGTCACCAGGTGCTGGGCACCTTGCATCAAGGCTTCTGGATGGATGTTGGCACCCCCGAGCGTTTGGCCCAGTTAAACCAACACTTGGAATCGTTAGCACCCTCACAGTAAACTGATATTTTCCCGGCTAGCTGGCAGACGTTTCCAAGCACAACAAAGGGCAACAAAGCCAGCTATCCCGCCTCCGTAGCCCCAATGACGTCTATGCTAATGGGTTTTGTAATCAGGACTTGGTTTGCCTGAGTCCCTTGTCTGACAGGAACGTCTGTTCTCATGCTTGGTTCCTCCAAACGCACCGTGTTCAAACCCACCGCCTACGGCTCCAGCCGCCGAAAACGCCGCATTCCACGCTGGTTTGTGTTGCTGTTAACCGGTATTGCACTAGGAGCAGGCGGCTTGCTGTTCTTGCAGCAAAGCTATGGCCCCACCCGTCTGACCGTCGAGCAGTCGGAACAACTGCACTACGACCTGAACAGCGCCAATGCTGACAAGCAGCGCCTGCAAGGCCAATTGAGCCAAACCAGCCGCGACCTGGAAGAAGTCAGCCTGAAAGAAGGCAAGCTGGACAAACAGACTGGCGATCTGCAAGCCATGGTCACCAAGCTGGAAAAAGACATCGCGCTGTTTGCCGATGCCATGCCTCCTGACCCACGCGGAACCTCGCCCGGTATTCGTGCCGCCGAATTCAGCATTAGCGACGGTCAGTTGAACCATTTTGTGCTGCTGATGCAGGACAAGGGCAAAGAGGCTGAATTCAGCGGCACCATGGAATTTGTAGCGGCCGGTCGTTACACCAATGGTCGTTCCGGTAATGTGGATCTGCCCAGCCAGGCCGTCAGCGTGGGCCGTTATGCCTATATCAACGGTTCCGCAGAGCTGCCTGCAGGCTTTACACCACGCCAGGTCACCATTCGCATCAAACCCGATGGCGCCAACCGCGTAGTCGCTACCCGTACTATCTACGTAACACCCGCTAGATAAAACCAGCCCGCCGCCTGTCAGACTGCAGCGAGCAGGCTCAAAAAAAGCCCTTCAGGTTCTTGGCCAAACAGCCAAATCCCTGAAGGGCTTTTTTATTATCTTGCTCTGCCTGCCTCAAAACCTTTACCGTCGTCCTAGGCAACATGCTGCAAAAAGTCTTTCAGGCGCTGGCTGGGCGGATTGCTCAGCAGCTCGGCAGGCGGGCCATCATGCGCAATGCGACCCTGATCAATAAAGATCAGGCGACTGCCCACACGACGCGCGAAATCCATTTCGTGCGTCACCACCACCATCGTCATGCCCTCCTCTGCCAGCAATTGCATGACCTTCAGGACCTCCTGACGCAGCTCCGGGTCCAGAGCCGAGGTAGGCTCATCAAACAACATCAGCTTGGGCTTGATGGCCAAGGCTCGCGCAATTGCCACCCGCTGCTGCTGCCCACCGGACAGCTCGTTAGGGTAATGATTCACACGCTCGGCCAGCCCGACTTTGGCCAGCAGATCCAAGGCCTCCTCACGGGCCTGAGCACGTCCTGTGCCACGCGTATGGACAGGACCGAACATGACGTTCTCCAGAGCACTCATCTGCGGAAACAGATTGAACTGCTGAAACACCATGCCCGCTTCCCGGCGCAGCTCGCGCACCTGGGCTGGCGTGCCATTGACGCTCAAGCCATTGACCACAATATCGCCAGCCTGAATGTCTTCGAGCTTATTGATGCAGCGTAAAAAAGTAGATTTCCCCGAACCGGATGGACCTACCACCACAACCACTTCGCCCTTATCAATATTCAGACTGATATCGTCGAGCACGATATTGTCCCCAAAGCGCTTGCTGACCTTCTTGAACTCGACAATACTCATACAATCCTCATGCGGTGTTCAATCAACTTCAGAGTCAGGGCAATCAGGCCGGTCAGGATCAGATAGATCACTGCCACCGCTCCCCAAATCTCCACCGAACGAAAGTTATTGGCAATAATTTCCTGGCCCTGGCGGGTCAGCTCAGCCACACCAATCACAATAAACAGCGAAGAATCCTTCAAGCTGATAATGCATTGGTTACCCATAGCCGGAATCATGCGGCGAAACGCCACCGGCCCGATGATGTGCCGCAAAATCTTGTGAAATGGCAGGCCCATGGCCTCCCCGGCTTCCTTCAGGCCCTTGGGCACCGATTGCAAGGCACCCCGCACAATCTCGGAGATATAGGCCCCGGAGTTGATCATCAAGGTGAAGATCGCCGCCGTCAGTCCGTCAATGCGGATATTAGCCAGCATGGGCAGCGCAAAGTAGATGAACATCACCTGCACCACAATAGGCGTTCCGCGTATGAACAGCACATAGAGCTGACACAGGAAAGAGATCACATACAGCAGATAGCGCCTGAAAAAGCCCAGCAAAGACAGAACAATCAGCGCTTGTATGGAGCTCCAGATCCAGGCTGGCACAAAGCTCAGCCAGTTGCCCATCAGCCAGGACAAGCCCTTGAGCAAAAAGCCCAGTGCGAACACGCCCAACACGAACAGGGCAGCTCGGCGCCAGGTGACCGGCACCCGGATATAGGTGGTAATCACCCCAGTCAGAAAACCTAATGCAGCGCCACCCACCAAACCCAAAAGGGTAATGAGCAGCGTCATTTTTGTACCTTCCAGAAGGCTAGGCATAGCCCCCCAGATAGCGTCCCATTCAAAAGTCACAGTGCTACCTTTGTCTTTGAATAAACGCCCACAACAGAGCGTCAAAAAATAAAAGCGGTGATCCGTTACGACACGCGATCACCGCTTGGCATGCGCTTAGCTCAAAACCTGTTTAATCAGGCTGCTTGCCAAACCATTTCTGGTAGATTTTGTCGTAAGTACCGTCGGCACGGATGTCTTTCAAAGCCTGGTTCACGACAGGAACCAGTTCGCTGTCTTTGGGGAAAGCAATACCGTAGAAGTCGCCGCTCTTGACCGCGCCCGTAACCTTCACACGATCTTTGCCACCCGTCTGGGCGTAGTACTGCACGTTAGGTGTGTCGTGCACCACAGCATCCACACGGCCCGTCGCAAGTTCCAGGAAAGCGTTGTCGATGTTGGGGAACAGCTT
This sequence comes from Alcaligenes sp. SORT26, assembly GCF_017377875.1. Taxonomy (GTDB): domain Bacteria; phylum Pseudomonadota; class Gammaproteobacteria; order Burkholderiales; family Burkholderiaceae_B; genus Alcaligenes; species Alcaligenes parafaecalis. The sequence goes on along the minus strand of NZ_CP070975.1, from coordinate 3,864,202 downwards.
GAGCTTGGCGGTCGGCACCGAGCGCTGCATGAAGTCCACAGTTGCTGTTCCAATCTTCACAGCCACTGTTTTGCCTTCCAGATCGGAAGCGGCCTTGATGGCAGAGTTGTCAGTATTGACCAGGATGGCCAGACCGCTTTCATAGTAGGGGTCGGAGAAATCGATGACTTGTTTACGATCGTCCCGGATGGTGATCCCTGCCAGCGCAGCATCCAGATTGCGTGTTTGCAGACCTGGAATAATGCCGTTGAAATCCATAGGCTGGAAACGGTAATTCAGATTGGCCTTTTTCGCGACGGCATCCCACAAGTCGATATCAAAGCCGGTGTACTTGCCATTTTGCTTGAACTCAAAAGGCACAAACGCCGTATCCGTTGCGACCACCAGCTCTTTGCCTTGTTGTGCCAGTGCCTGCCCAGCGGGCAAAGCCAAGGCCAAGGTCAGGCCAGCCATCAGGGTTTTCATTTTCTTATTGAACATCCGTCACTCCTCTGTAGGGACTGGCCTGAAACCAGCCAGTTCGATGTTTTTCCCAAGTCAGCGCAGGCTCATGACCTGCCCTAGCATTGATCTATCCTACCCGAAGCAAGCCAACTCTTTGTATTTAATAGTTTTAAAAAAAGAAAAACCTCGGGAAATCCCGAGGTTTCTCATCTACGCAAGCGTATCAAAACTTGATTCAGAACGCTGGAACAATCGAGCCTTTGTATTTGTCAGCGATGAATTTCTTCACGTCTTCGCTATGCAAAGCCTGGATCAGTTTGGCAACGCGTGGATCATCTTTGGACTTGGCGGCTACCGCGATCAAGTTGGCGTAAGGAGAGTCTGCACCTTCAATGGCCAAAGCGTCTTTGGTGGGGTTCAGACCGGCTTCCAGCGCGTAGTTGGTGTTGATCAGGGCGATATCCACATCCGCCAGAACGCGTGGCAAGGTGGCGGCTTCCAGTTCCTTGAACTTCAGCTTCTTGGGGTTCTGGTCCACATCGCGCGAGGTTGCCAGGATGTTGGAAGGATCTTTCAGCGTCAGAACACCGGCCTTTTGCAAAAGCAACAAAGCACGTGCGCCATTGGATGGGTCATTAGGAATAGCGACCAGAGCACCCTCTTTCAGCTCGTCCAGGCTCTTGATCTTGGTGGAGTAAGCACCAAAGGGCTCAACGTGAACCACGGCCACCGACACCAGATCAGTTTTGTGTTCTTTGTTGAAGGTATCCAGGTAAGGCTTGTGCTGGAAGAAGTTGGCATCAATGTGGCCGTCAGCAACTTGCTGGTTAGGCTGCACGTAGTCGGTGAACACCTTGATATCCAGGTTCACGCCTTCTTTAGCCAAGGCAGGCTTCACAAACTCCAGCAGCTCGGCGTGAGGCACGGGGGTAGCAGCAACCGACAGGGTCTCGGCAGCTTGGGCCACGCTGGCCAGCAGAGCCGACACGGACAAGGCCAGAACGGGAACAAATTTCTTCAAAGACATGAGCGACTCCAGTTTCAGAAAGGCAGGACTATGACGATCGCTGCCGGGACTTATTTTCGGCTCAAACGAGCCACCATGGCGTCTCCAAACACCTGCAGGAGTTGCACCAGCACCACCAGGATAGTCACGGTAACCACCATGACATCCGTTTGATATCGTTGATAGCCAAAGCGCAGGGCCAGGTCACCCAGGCCACCACCGCCGATCACACCGGACATGGCCGAATACCCCACCAGAGCAATGGCCGTGACAATCAGGGCCGCCACAATTCCTGTGGTCGCTTCGGGCAATAAAGCCAGCAACACGGTCTGACGGGAATTGGCCCCCATGGCACGGCAGGCTTCATTCACACCGGGGTCCAGTTCGCGCAGCACGTTTTCCACCAAACGGGCAAAAAACGGCGCAGCGCTCAAGACCAAAGGCGGAATCGCACCTTGTACTCCCAGGGAGGTCCCGGCCAGGATTCGCGTCAACGGAATAATGACAATCAATAAAATCAGAAATGGCACGGAACGCAAAATGTTCACGACCAAGGATAAGGACTGGTAAATCCAGGCGTTATCCAGCATCTGCTTGCGGCTGGTCAGAAACAGCAGCACGCCCAAAGGCAAACCAATAATGGCGGTAAAAACCAGCGAGATCCCTGTCATCAACAAGGTATCAACCGTGGCCTCTCCAATTAGCGCCCAATCCAAATTGCTAAAGTTCATGGCCGCAATACCTCAAATTGGACATTCAATTCAGTCAGCAAGGCATCCAGCCCCGCTTTAGCCTGCGCATCGCCTTCCACCGCTACAACCAGTTGCCCGTAAGGCTCGGTTTTGATGCGGCCAATGGCGCCCTGCAGGATGCTGACATTCAGACCCAGTTGGCTGGTAATACGGCTGATCAAAGGCTCGGTCGTCGCCACACCACGCACACTCAAGCGCATCACGCTGCCTGAGACCCCTTCAGCCAAGGCATGCCAGTCATCAGCATTCACGCCGCTTTCGCTCAGCAAGGACTGCGTGGTGGGGTGATGGGGATGCAAGAACACATCCAGCACTTCACCACATTCCACAATCTTGCCCGCATCAATCACGGCAACGCGATCACAGACGGAACGAATCACGTCCATGCCGTGGGTAATCAGCACAATGGTCAGGCCCAGTTCCTGATTAATCTCGCGCAATAAACGCAAAATGGACTGCGTGGTTTCCGGGTCTAGCGCGGAAGTGGCTTCGTCACACAATAAAAGCTGTGGCCGATTTGCCAAGGCGCGGGCGATACCGACGCGCTGCTGTTGCCCACCGGACAACTGACGGGGATATTTATTGGCATGGTCCTTCAGGCCCACCAGCTCCAGCACTTCCAAAGCGCGAGCGTGACGTTGGGTACGATCCACCCCTGCCAAGCGCAAAGGAAAGCAGACGTTATCCAGAACCGTACGGGAATGAAGCAGATTGAAATGCTGGAACACCATGCCTACGCCCTGACGAAAAGCGCGCAACTGCGCACCCGAAAAGCGTGTGATGTCCTGGTCCTGCACCCAAACCTGGCCCGAGCTGGGTTGCTCAAGCAGATTGAGCATGCGGATCAGCGTACTTTTTCCAGCACCCGAGCGACCAATAATACCGAAGACCTCTCCTTGGTGAATCTGCAAGGAAACGTCGTTCAATGCATGAACGGTCTTGCCTGCCAAAGAGTAGGTTTTTGAGATGTGTTCAAGACGAATCAAAATGAACTCAGCCTAGTTAGTCAGTCGAGTTATAAAAGCCTGAGCTGTAAGCGAAATTTACCATAAAGCAAATTTGACTATGACCAGATAGATATAACCCAAGGAAATATTGAAACCATACTGAGGGCTGCACTGTATAGCAAGATTTCCGACCGGCCAATGCGCGGATGTGACCTTGGCTGTGCAAGGCAAGCGCCCAAAGAAAAAGGCCGCTAAGCGCGGCCTTGTTTCTACGTTTTCAGTTTAGTGGTGGGTCGTGCGCGACTCGAACGCGCGACCAACGGATTAAAAGTCCGCTGCTCTACCGACTGAGCTAACGACCCCCTACTGAAAGATGAAATTATGGCCTGATTCCAAGGACTCGTCAAGCCCTAAATGCAAAATAATAGGAGAAAACGCATTTTTTCTTGAAAAACCTGGAAATAACAGCATTGGCAGGCCTTGCCTCTCTCTTTTTTCCGGTTTCAGAAACAAAATCTGAACATCTGCATCCTGGTCTATCGAGCCATGAATAGAAAATGCCTCCCGATACTGGAGTCAGACTCCAATGCCGGGAGGCATTCAAAGACGATCAGACTCGTCTACGGCTTAACGGGCACGAGAAATACGAACCTCGGCACCGCGGCGTTTAACCTCTAGCCCTTCAGACGGCAGAATCTTCAAGCCTTCCAGACCCTTGATGTAACTGGAACCCTGCATCTGCATGACGCGAATCTTGTTGCGCATCACCACCGGGCTGTGCTCGGGCATGCCAAACATCCAGACTTCATCCAGCAAACGGGCCGAGTTGAACTCGGAGGTATGCTTGACCACAGGCCCCAGACACAACATATGCCCTTCACGGCCAAAGACTGGCAAACGATCCAGACCCACGGTCATGGTCAAGGTGGTGCCGCCTTCGTAGCGCCAACCCGTGCTCAAATCCCACCAGGCATCGCCCTCAGGCAAGTAGACTTCGATCTCTTGACCGGGCTGCAAGACTGGCGCCACCAACAAAGCCGGGCCCAAAAGATATTGGGTATCCCACAAGCGAGCCTGGCTATCACCAGGAAAGCTCTGTGCCATGGAGCGCTGTACCGGCAAACCGGTACGGACAGCGTCTTCAATAATGCCCAAAACATAAGGCACCAGACGGAAACGCCATTCCAGCCAATGGTTCACATGCGCTTGTGTTTCTTCGTCGAAGGCATCAGGACGCAGAGCAGGAATACCTTGCAAGCTGAAGTTGGCCGAGAACACCGACATCGCCAGCCAACGCAGGTACAGCTCGGGTGTCATTTCACTAGTTGATGCGGCGGCATTGCCCAGGCCATGCACTTGGATAGGCACACCGCTATTGCCCGTTGCCAAAGCCGACTTCAAGGACTGTGTCAGACCCGCCCAGGTATTTTCAACCTGTGGACCCAACTGCCAGGCAAAGCGCTGAGACGAGGGGCTCAAATCGCGACTGGCCACAACGCCTTCTTGCGGCGTCTTGTGACCGGCCACGGCATCAAACAAAGCCTGACGCGCCAGCACGGGGTAAATCGCACGCAACAAAGCGCCAGACTCACCACCACGACTGGTAATGGCATCGGGAATATCAAAACGGGCATTGCACAGCACCGCGCCCAGGCCGTCGTCGACCATCTGGCGTTGGCGCTCTGTCCACATGCGGAATACGTCTTTGTGGGTCAGATCCAGCAAGCCGTAGTCACGGCCACCGCTTAGCTCATCACCGGGGAAGACATAGGCGCAGCCGTCATCATCATTGATGAGCAACCAGCCGCGATCTTCCCATTCTTCAAACAGACTGGTGCCCGCCAGCACACAAGGACGTGTCCAGGCGGCCAGTTGCAACTGATCGTTCTGCAAAGCGGAGAAAGCATCACGCGGATCCGCCATGCGAGCCGGGTTCCACTCCAGAGCAGGTTTGTCTTGCTGGAAATCGTAGGGCTCGGGCGCAGGCAATACGGCCACATCCAGAGCAATACCCTGTTCGCGACACTGGTTGGCCAGATCACGCAGGGACTGTACGTCCTGCGCTTGGGCCGCATCCAGCCACAAGCCCATGGGCGAGACACCCGGTTGCCCAGCACGACCCGTCAAGGCGGAGTACTGGTTGATGATCTCGCTGGGGTCGCCCAGGAACAGGAAGAAATCCAGCTCAGCCGCATGAACACTGGCGCGGTAGCAATCCAGGTCTTGCTGACCCAGATCGTGCTCGACCCGTTCAAAGGTATTGATGTACAGGCCCCACCCTTGCGTACTCCAGAGCAGAGGCAAGCTGCGGTCGTCCGGGCGGTCGCTATCCAGGGTTTCTTCGCGGCGGTCCAGCTCGCCCAGGGTTTCACCCAAACCATACAGAGCGTCTTCCTCGGCCAGAGCCAGATCCAGTTGCCAGCAGGCAGCGGGTTCCTGGACAAGCGTCAAAGGCTGCTCGGCACTGCTCAAAAGCAGTTGCTCGCCACGGCGGATTTCGAAGCGCCAGGGATTGGCCTGGATGTGCAAGGCAAGCTCGCCCTGCTCAATCCGCCAGCCAGAGTCGGCCGCTTCCAGTTGGAATTCGCTGACCGCCTCATGGCGGGCCAGCAGCATGTCGCTCAAAGCTTTAGCACGGGGACTGATTTTTTCATTATCCAGCCGGGCAAGCGGCATACAGCGGAAACGAAAAACACCCGGCGCATGGGCTTCGATGCGCAGCGCAAAATCGGTTTCGACAAAAGCGAAATCGGCCAGGGCCGGTTTCGTCGTCAACAAACTCAGATGATTAAACAATTGTGTCACGTCGTCAGAGTGGAGCGAACGGCACGATGCTGATCGCAGGGTCACGCTCAAGATTACTTAACAAGGCCACTATTTTGACGTATTTGCGCTACAAAGGAAAATGTTGCTTCAAATTTCGCCGAAATAAATCGAAAAACTGGCCTTAGCGGGGTATTAAGGCTTGCTCCAGACGCCGCTCCAAAGGAACTGGTTCCTCCAGACAATAAGCGGCAAACAAGCTGGCTGCCAGCAAGCTCCAACTCAATCCTCGTGAGCCGTAAGCCGCAGCCATAAACAATCCGGGCTGGCCCGGCACAAAACCCATCACGGGCAAATGATCACTCAAGGCACAACGCCAACCGGCCCAGCCGTGTTCAGGTATATCCACATCGGCGGGCTCAGCCAGCATGGCTGAGACTTTTTGAATATTTTGCTGATGTCCCTGGGCGCTGACCTGGGCAAATTCACCAAAACGTTCATAGGTGCTACCGATAACTTGTCCGTAAGGGCCAACAGGCAGGATATAGCCCTGACCGCTTAAAGTCACTTCACCATTACTCAATGCTTGCCCGGCAGGCAGATATGTAATCTGTCCGGCCAGACGCTGCATCGCTGCCAGCCGTGGCATAGGATATGCGGCCACGACCTCCTCGGGCAGCACGCTCACACTGTCAGCGGCGGCGGCAATCACAATTCGATTGCTGCGCTCCAGCGTTTCTCCGGTGGGTTTGCAAACATCCCATACCCCCGGTTCTGGCGTCGTCTGCAGAAATACCTGTTCGGGCAGGCATTGAATCAAGGGATGATCCAGCAAATGTGCGACCAAGGCGCTGGGGTCAACCACCATCCCTTGCGGGAAAAACAGACCTCCGCCTTGCAGGGGCACGCCAGCCAGAGCGGAACCTTGTTCACGATCCTGCCACTGCACCCAGTCCGTGTCCAAGGCCAGATGCTCCAACGCCTGCTGAATATCGGCATCGCTATTACCTGCCTGTCCAAAAACCAGCGTGCCTACTCGACGCGGACGGGCCGCCTCCGGCAGGCTCTTCCAGCCCTGCCAGGCATGCAGCACAGCATTTCGGCTTAGACGAGCCAAGGGAGCGTCATCCAGCGCAAAAACGGGGGAGATCGCGGCCAGACGATGGCCTTGATGAGTCGCATCCAGGCCTTTACTCAAGACGGGATCACAAACAAGAACGGGCACACCTTTGCGAGCCAACTCCCAGGCGCAGGCCGCACCGGCCAAACCGGCCCCAATCACGACTACCCGGCCCTGCTGCTCCGGCAAATTGCCACGCCGTCCAAGATGTGCTCGCAAACGGGCGCGTATGGTGCACCATTTGCCACCTGCTCCCGGCACTTTCTCGACTTCAAAGCCTACCGAGGTCAAATCACGCCGTACCTGCCCGGCACAACACCAGGAAGCCGCTGTCGCCCCCGGCGCCGCCAAACGCACCAACTGCCCCAACACAGAGCGCGACCACATCGAGGGATTCCCCCGGGGCGCAAAGCCATCCAGATAAAACGCGTCAGCATGGCACTGCAGCTCACGCATCATGGTTTCGGCTTGTCCAAAGGCCAAGGTCAGTGTGACGCGGCCCTCATTCAGCTCCAGCCTGTGTATACCTGGCACCAGCGTAGGCCAGGCTGCCAATAATTCCTGGGCTTGCTCCTGCAACTCCTCCGGTAAGCGCGCGTACAAGATCGCCAAATCGCTCTGACGGAAGGGATGGGCCTCTACAGATACAAAGTGCAGACGATCACTACGCTCCGGGTCCTGACGCCAGGCCTGCCAGGTCGCCAGGAAACTGGCCCCTAAACCAAAGCCGGTTTCACAAATCGTGAATTGACGCCGTCCCCGCCATCGCTCGGGCAAGCCATTACCATGCAGAAAAACCCGCTGGGCCTGGCCCAAGGGGCCATCGGCGGGATGGTAGCTATCTTGATAGATCGCACTGACGGGCACGCCGTGATCGTTGAACTCCAGAACGGCGGGCACCAAGGGCTCAGAAGCAGCAGCGACCATTAATTTTCTTGCCCAAAACAACCATCACACACGCTTGAACCCCTTAAACTGGCCTTAATCAAACTGACACCAACAAACACGTACAATGAAAAGTCCCTGTTCCAGACTTTTCTTTTTTCAAAACCGGATTGCCATGCCATTGTCACGTTTACCGCTCAGCGCCTGCCTGGACGCTGCTGTTACTGCAGCCCATGCCGCCGCCGCTATTTTACAAGCCTATGCGTCGGACCGTAGCTCTCTGGTGATCAGCAACAAAATGCACAACGACCTGGTGTCGCAAGCCGATCACGAAGCCGAGCAGGCCTGCATCAGTGTGTTGATGGAACGCACCCCCGATATTGATATCGTGGCCGAGGAAAGCGGTGGCGTGAATACAGGCCGTCCCACCTGGTATATAGACCCGCTGGATGGCACCACCAACTTCCTGCATGGCATCCCCCATTACGCGGTTTCGGTCGCCCTGATCGCTCCGGCAGGCACCCAGATGGATAACGGCGTGCTGGCCCAGGACACCCCCGTCATTGCGGTGGTGTACGACCCGTGCCGCGAAGAAATGTTTACAGCCATGTACGGCGTAGGTAGCTGGTTAAATGGCAGCCGTATTCAAACCTCCTCATCCAAAAAACTGGCGGATTCGGTCCTGGCCACCGGCTTTCCATTCCGCGACTTTTCCTTTTCCGACCAGTACATGCCCAGCCTGAACGCCGCCATTACCGGCAGCCGTGGCGTACGCCGCATGGGCGCGGCGGCACTGGATCTGGCCTGGGTAGCTTGCGGCCGTTACGACGGTTATTGGGAAATGGGTCTGGCCCCCTGGGACGTTGCCGCTGGCACCTTGCTGGTGCGTGAAGCCAAGGGTGTGTGCCAGGACTTGTATCAGGAAGAGTCTTGGCCCGTCAGTGGCCACGTCTACGCAGGCAATGCCCACATTGCCGATGAGTTGCTGGGCATGGTGCGTCCTTCGCTGACACAGCGTCCGACCAAACCCAAGCCTTAACGCTATATATCCGGGGCTAGTTACCAGACCTTCTGGTCCGATCTCCATCACCCGATAAAAAAGCGAGCCGTTTTAAATGGCTCGCTTTTTTTAAGCAGGTCGGGTTGCAGGCCAAGTTTGGCGATTAGCTGAGCAATCGCCCCCTTCCCCGACCCGCCAAATCACGCCTGCGCTTTGGGCTTGGCGGCCTCATCCCGCAGAACTCGACGCAAAATCTTGCCCACGTTGCTCTTGGGCAGTTCATCCCGGAACTCGATAACGCGTGGCCGCTTGTAAGCCGTCAGACGCTCTTTGCACCACTGTTTGATATCCGCTTCCGTCAAGGATGGATTGCGCTTCACCACAAACAGTTTGATGCTTTCCCCGCTATGCTCGCTGGGCACACCGACCGCCGCCACTTCCAGCACGTCGGGGTGAGCCGCGACCACATCTTCAATTTCGTTCGGATAGACGTTGAAGCCCGACACCAGAATCATGTCCTTCTTGCGATCCACAAGACGAATTCGCCCCTGCTGATCCATGACACCAATATCGCCCGTCTTCAAGAAACCATTAGGAGTAAAGACGTTCGCCGTTTCCTCTGGCTGATTCCAGTAAGCCGACATAACCTGTGGCCCTTTAACGGCCAACTCGCCCTGCTCACCCATGGCAACGGGCTGACCTTGCTCATCCAGCAAGAGCACATCGGTAGACGGCAAAGGGAAACCAATCGTGCCGCTGTACTCCCGTGAGTCCGTGGAGTTCACCGCCACAACCGGCGAGGTTTCCGACAAGCCGTAACCCTCAATCAAGGGGCAGCCTGTCACAGCCAGCCAACGCTCGGCCACGGCTTTTTGCAAAGCCGCCCCACCCGCCAAGCACAATTTGAGCTGAGCAAAAGGCAAGGTACGGAATTTTTCATGGTTGGCCAGGGCATTGAACAAGGTGTTCACCGCAGGCACCACTTCAGGCGGATTGCGCTTCCAGGCTTTATGAACCGAATTCAGATCGCGCGGATTCATGACCAGCACCATATGCATACCAGCATACATGGCAAACAAGCCGCAGACGGTCAAAGCAAAGATGTGATACAGCGGCAAAGCCACCATCATGGTGTAGGCCGGGCCTTTGAAGTCACCCAATGCAGGGAACCCAACCGCCTCAACCTGCAAGACGTTAGCCATCAGATTACGTTGACTGAGCATCGCCCCCTTGGGGCGCCCCGTTGTCCCGCCGGTATATTGCAAGAGCGCCAGATCATCAGGCTTGGCCTGTTGACGCTTCACACTTGATTTGCTGCCTTGGGCCAGCACAGTTTCCAAACGCTGCGCACCGGGCAAAGAGTAAGACGGCACCATACGTTTCAAGTAACGCACGGCAAAGTTTACGACACTGCCCTTGAAACCCATCAGATCACCCACGGTGCTCAACACCACATGGGCCGGTTTGACGGCGGCTGGCACTTGTTCCAGCACATGCGCAAAGGTTTCCAGAATCACGATGACCTGCGCCTGGCTATCGGCCAGTTGAAACTCCAGTTCGCGTTCTGTGTATTGGGGGTTGGTGTTGACGCCCACCATGCCTGCCCGCATCGTGCCCAACAGGCAAATCAGGAACGGCAAACCATTAGGCAGCATCAACATGACACGGCTGCCACGCTCCAGACCCTGTGCCTGCAACCAGGCGGCAAACGCATCGGCGCTGCGGTCCAGATGAGCATAGGAAATGTCATACCCCATAAAGGTCAGCGCGGTCCTGTCTTTATGCTTTTTGATCGCCGCATCCAGACAGTCAATCAAGGTCTGCTCGGCTCCTAGCTGGATGTCATGGGGCACGGATGCGGGATAATGCTCGAGCCAAGGTTTTTGCTGAGTATCCAAGGGCTTGTCACCTAATACGTGTTTATTTATGGTTAACTCTACTCTACTTTATTGTTCAAGCCCAAGGACAAGCCCGCATCATGAAGCTGTTTGAACCCATTTCCGCCTGGTCCCATGAAATTGCGGCCATCCGGCGTGATCTCCACACTTATCCCGAACTGGCTTTCGAGGAAACCCGGACAGCCGATCAAGTCGCGTCCTGGCTGGAGAAATGGGACATCCCTGTACACCGTGGCCTGGGCGTCACGGGTGTCGTAGGCATTTTGAAGGGTACAGGCGGCGAAGGACCATCAGTAGGACTGCGCGCCGATATGGACGCCCTGCCCATGCAGGAACTGAACGAGTTTGAACACAAAAGCCGTCATGACGGCAAGATGCATGCCTGTGGGCATGATGGCCATACGGCCATGCTGCTGGGCGCAGCACGCTATCTGGCTGAAAACCGCAACTTTGCAGGCACCATCTATCTGATTTTCCAGCCTGCCGAAGAAGGGTTTGGCGGCGCACGCGAAATGATCAAGGACGGCTTGTTCACGCTGTTCCCGATGCAGGCGGTTTTTGGTCTGCATAACTGGCCCGGCATGCCAGCAGGCACCTTTGGCGTGCTGCCCGGTGCCATGATGGCCTCCAGCAATACCTTTGAAATCCGCATTGAAGGCAAAGGCGCACATGGCGGCATGCCACATCTGGGTGCCGATCCCATCATGGCAGCCGTGCAACTGGCACAAAGCCTGCAAACCATTGTCAGCCGCAATGTGGACCCGCTGGAACCTGTGGTTCTGAGCATTACCCAGATTCATGCCGGTTCGGCTGACAACGTCATCCCCAACGAAGCCGTCATGCGCGGCACGGTACGCACCTTCTCCACCGAAGCGCTGGATCTGGTCGAAACCCGCATGCGCGAGCTCAGCGAACAAAGCTGTGCCGCCTTGGGCTGTACCGCCCAGTTCGACTTTGACCGCCGTTACCCCCCCACCATCAATCATCCTGAGCAAGCGGCCTTTTGCGCACAGGTCATTCAGGAGCTGGTCGGCCCCGACAAGCTGCGCCAGGATATCCGCCCCTCTATGGGCGCCGAAGACTTCTCCTTCATGTTGCAGGAAGTGCCCGGCTGCTATGTCTGGCTGGGCAATGGGGATGGCGACCATCGCAGCCAGGGCCACGGCATGGGCCCGTGCATGCTGCACAACGGCAGCTACGACTTCAACGACACCCTGATTCCCATTGGTGCCAGTTACTGGGCCAAGCTGGCGCTGGATTGGCTGGCACAACACCGTTGACGCTTTAACAAATGTTTCATAGCGGGCCCAAAGCTTGCCGTTACAATGGCAGGTTCTATTTCTGACGGCGTGCGTCGTGCGCTGCAGACAGCGGCCCCACAGCCCCTTCTTCCAATACGGGAGTATTTGTGACTACCTCAAGCAATCTTTCTTCGCTGCCGGACGGAGCACCCACCCTGCGCGTCATGCCCATGCCTACAGACGCCAATATTCACGGTGACGTGTTCGGCGGCTGGATCATGTCCCAGGTGGACATTGCCGGGGCCATTCCCGCAACCCGACGCGCCCAAGGCCGTGTGGCGACCATTTCCGTCAATGCCTTCACGTTCAAGCAGCCGGTCTTTGTCGGTGACTTGCTGAGCTTCTACACAGAAATCGTCAAAACCGGCCGCACCTCCATTACGGTGTCGGTGGAAGTGTATGCAGAACGCAAACGCCTGCAACTGGAAACGGTCAAGGTAACGGAAGCCACACTGACCTATGTGGCCACCGATGACGAGCGCCGCAGCCGCCCGCTGCCCCCTCTCTAAGTATTCGTGACAGGCAGGCCTATGCAGGAAAACCTGGTACCCCCTACTTCGCCCAGCGACACTCCCAAGCCGCGCCGCCTGGAGCCCGAGGATGCGCAACAGGCACTCTATCGCCTGAAGAACATCCTTAAACGCCAGGAAGTGGTCGAGTCGCTGGCCCAGCGTCAGTTCGAGGACGACGACCGCTCCAACCTGCTTGAAGGTCTGATTCATCGCCAGCATGAAAGCGAAATCAAGACCATCCTGAACGATCTGCATCCAGCCGACATTGCCTTCATTCTGGAGTCCTTGCCCGAGCTGGAACGCCAGGCTATCTGGCAACTGGTCGATGCCGAGCACGATGCCGACGTGCTGCTGGAAGTGGCCGACTGGGCGCGTGAATCCCTGATCCGCTCCATGGACGCGGCAGACCTGATCGCCGCCGCCGGCAATATGGATGCCGACGAGATTGCCGATCTGGTACCGGACTTGCCGCCCGATGTGGTGGCCGCCGTGCAACGTGGTTTGACGGACGAAGAGCGTGCACAACTGATTGAAGCCATGGGCTACCCCGAAGACACCGTGGGCGCCATCATGGACTTTGACATGGTGCGCGTACGTGAGGACGTCACCCTGGAAGTGGTCTTGCGTTATCTGCGCCGCTTGCAGGAACTGCCCGACCACACGGACCAGATCTTCGTGGTAGACCGCGCCGACAAACTGCAAGGCACCCTGTCCCTGACCCGCATGCTGGTCAGCGAACCTGAAACCCTGGTATCAACGGTTATGTCCACGGACTATCTGGCGCTGAACCCGCTGGATTCGGACTCGGACGCCGCTGGGGCGTTTGAGCGATATGACTTGGTGTCCGCCCCTGTAGTGGACGATATAGGCCGCCTGATTGGCCGCGTCACCATTGACGAAGTCGTGGACGTGCTGCAAGAGGACTCGGAAGAACAGGCCCTGTCCCGCGCCGGTCTGCAAGAGGACGACATTTTCTCGCCCATCCGTACGGCTATCCGTAACCGGGCACCGTGGTTGCTGATCAACCTCTGTACCGCCGCGACGGCTTCCTTTATTGCCTCACGCTTTGAGGACACCGTCAGCCATATCGTGATTCTGGCCTTCCTGATGTCGATTGTGGCCGGTATTGGTGGTAACTCCGGCAACCAGACCATGACCATGATTATTCGTGCCATTGCCACGGGTCGTGTCACAGGCTCCAACGTCATCCCACTGATCAAGCGTGAACTGCTGGTGACCTTTCTGGTCGGCGTCTGTGGCAGTGCCGTGACGGCATTCTTTGCCTGGTTCATCTCCGGCTCGATTGCCATTGCTGCTGTGATGATGGCTGCCATGATAGGCAATATGCTGATTGGCGCCGCGCTGGGCGTGATGATCCCGATTCTGCGCGATCGCTTTGGCAATGACCCGGCTGTGGGTTCCTCGGTGCTGCTGACTTTTGCGACGGACTCGCTGGGCTTCCTGCTGTTCCTGGGACTGGCGACGGTGTTCTTGCTGTAAATCGCCAGCAGTCATGATTAAAAAAACCGGCTCCTGGCCGGTTTTTTTTTATATCTACGTCAAAGGGACTAGATCACGTCTTTTAATTTTCTGGTCCCGATAAGCCCGAACACTGGAACACCCAAGTGTCGGGGGGCTCGTTGGTTTTCAGCATGATTGCTTCATCTGATTAAGCACAAGCTCTCTCCCCTTCCCGGGAGAAAAACTTGATAGCCAATCCCACAAGCTGGCTCAAGCTCAGACGCGAAGCATCTGACGGGAGTGCCAAACTGTCCTTCCAAGCAATTAAGACCGGGAGGACGACAGCCGGGCCTCTTCCAAAAACACCTCCAGACTCTCCTGCGTCCCAACGGCCTGACTTCTTTGGAGTGACTCGGTCTGCGCCGTGTGCTCAAAGAAATCCAGCACGCCATTGGTCACCCTTGGCTCAATCCCAGCCAATTCCAATTGACGGCGCACTTGCAGAACCTCGTCACGACGGCGCACGCCATGTACCAGATGGCTGCGCAAGCAGGACTCCATGAAGTCCTGCAAGCCCCGCTGGTTCAAATCCTCCAGCACTTCATACAGCTCTGCCCTCAAGCCCATACGTTCGGCCAGCATCAGGTTTTCAATCCCTAATGCCTCCAAGCCCTTGGTCATCAGGCTGCGCAACAACTTCAAACGCATCGCATCCCCGGCCTGTCCGGGCAGGATGCGCACAGGAGCGCCCTGAGCCTGCCAGAACGCGGCTGCCCTGCCTGCCCCCTGCCCGGCTGCCAGCAAAGCCGTCTGAGCGCCTGTAGACGGCACAGAGCCCATGATGGCCAGGTCCGCCAGCTCCACGCCGTGCTGGTGAGCCAAAACATCCATCGCCTCCATGTCTTGCGGCTCGGCTGTGCACAAATCCATATACAGCGTTCCCGCCGTCAAATGCGGCATGACGGCACGCGCCACCGTAGCCGCCTGCGTCCCCGTCACGGCAGACAGGACGCCATCCAGCTCTTGCCACTGCGCATCCGCCTGCATGCAAAGCTGAGCCTCTAGCTGATCGGCCAAGTCCTGGGCGGCAGGACTAACACGTCGCACCAACAGGAATGGAATCTGTACACCGGCTGATTTCAGGGCGGCACCGTAAGCTCGGGCTACCTCACCGGCACCAACGAGGGCTACGCGCTGCAATAAAGGAAACGTCGTCATAAGAGAAAAACAGAAGGAAAGCTAAAAATCTGCGCCTGATAGTGCCGCCGTGTTTGAACAGGAGAAATCTGAAACAAGGTGCTCACAAAAACCAGCAAAAAGCTTGGTAGCGGAAGTCATAAGCCACGAGCAAAAGATCGGAAACCGAAAGATAACAGAGCAGGGCCGAACCAAAAACCAAGCAGTCCCAAACAGAAGCACAGGATCAGGAAGCAAGGGCAAAAAAAGCTTAAGGGAGAGAAACAAGCCCAATGTTTACGAACTAGCCTCCCTACCGCCAAGAAAAAACCCCATGAGCCAAGACTCATGAGGTTTTTAACTAGCTGCCTTCAGACTGGATGACCCCGATCAGGATCAGGCCAAACGTCCATGACACTGTTTGTACTTCTTGCCGCTACCGCATGGGCAAGGGTCGTTACGACCCACGCGTGGCACATCACCGCTGGCCATTTCATCCAGACCAGGATCTTCGCCGCTCAGAGCAGCATCGTAATCCGAGTGATGGAAACGGACATTGGAGTTGGCAGGAACTTCAACAGCGGCTTCTTCGACCTGCTCCGGTGTCTGGATGCGCACGGTCATCAATACTTTGACCACTTCGTCACGCACACGGTCCAGCATGTCGGAGAACAGCTCGAAAGCTTCACGCTTGTATTCCTGCT
Organism: Alcaligenes sp. SORT26; assembly: GCF_017377875.1. Classification (GTDB taxonomy): domain Bacteria; phylum Pseudomonadota; class Gammaproteobacteria; order Burkholderiales; family Burkholderiaceae_B; genus Alcaligenes; species Alcaligenes parafaecalis. The sequence goes on along the minus strand of NZ_CP070975.1, from coordinate 3,848,233 downwards.
TGGGGTCTTTCTGGGCGTAACCGCGCAGATGAATACCCTGACGCAGGTGATCCAGAGCCTGCAAATGACCACGCCACTGCGTATCAATGGATTGCAAGAGCACGGAGCGCTCGAAGTTGCCCCAGTTAGGCTGACCCACTTGATCAACCTTGGCTTGCAACAAGCGCTGGGATTCTTCAATAACGCGATCATGCAAATCGTCGTCGGTCAGATTGGATTCTTTCTCCAGCATTTCAGCCAGGGGCAGATCAATCTGGAAGGTGCTTTGCAAAGCGGTGGTCAGGCCAGGAACGTCCCATTGCTCTTCCATCGTGTCTTGCGGCACGTATTCACGGAACAGACGGCTGACAGCGGCTTCGCGCAGGCTGCTGATAGTCTCGGTAATGTCACCCGACTCCAGCACTTCGTTACGCTGGGCATAGATCACCTTGCGCTGATCGTTAGCCACGTCGTCATACTGCAGCAGTTGTTTACGAATATCGAAGTTGCGGGCCTCAACCTTGCGCTGGGCAGACTCGATGGAACGAGTCACCATGCGGGCTTCAATAGGCTCGCCTTCTGGCAAGCGCAGGCGCTCCATAATGGCGCGCACGCGGTCACCGGCAAAGATGCGCATCAGCGAATCTTCCAGCGACAGGTAGAAGCGCGAGGAACCTGGGTCACCCTGACGGCCGGCACGACCACGCAACTGGTTGTCGATACGGCGGGATTCGTGACGTTCGGTACCGATAATACGCAAACCACCGGCTTGTTTGACCTGCTGGTTCAGCGGCTCCCAAGCAGCACGAATAGCCTGAATCTGGGCTTCTTTCTGCTCGGCGCTCAGGGACTCGTTTTCACGAACCAGTGCAATCGGACGCTCGATGCTGCCACCCAACACAATGTCGGTACCACGACCGGCCATATTGGTCGCGATAGTGACGTGGCCGGGCATACCGGCTTCAGCCACAATATCGGCTTCACGGGCGTGTTGCTTGGCGTTCAGCACCTCGTGCTTGACGCCAGCGGCGTTCAAGCGTGTGGAGATCAGCTCGGAGTTTTCAATGCTGGTGGTACCCACCAGAACAGGCTGACCACGTTCGTGGCAGTCCTGAATGTCTTTCAGAATGGCATTGAATTTTTCGTCATCTGTTTTGAAAACCTGGTCGTTCTGGTCCTTACGGGCCAGCGGACGATTCGGTGGAATGATGACGGTTTCAAGGCTGTAGATTTCCTGGAACTCGTAGGCTTCGGTATCGGCCGTACCCGTCATGCCCGACAGCTTGTCGTACATACGGAAGTAGTTCTGGAAGGTAATCGACGCCAGAGTCTGGTTTTCGTTCTGAATGCGAACGCCTTCCTTGGCTTCCACGGCTTGGTGCAAGCCATCGGACCAACGGCGACCCGCCATCAAGCGGCCCGTGAATTCGTCCACGATCACCACTTCACCGTCCTGGACCACGTATTGCTGGTCGCGGAAGAACAGGTTGTGGGCGCGCAGGGCGACCATCAGGTGGTGCATCAGGGAAATGTGGCGTGGCTCGTACAGCGATTCGCCTTCTGGCAGCAGACCGATTTCGGTCAGGATCTGCTCGGCACGCTCGTGACCGGCTTCGGAAATATGAACCTGCTGGCCCTTTTCATCGACCCAGAAGTCGCCTTCGGGCTCGGGCTCGTGGGGACGAGGCTCTTGCGTCATGCGGGTCAGCATGGGCGGAACCACGTTCATGCGCACGTACAGCTCGGTATTGTCTTCGGCCTGGCCGGAGATAATCAGCGGAGTACGGGCTTCGTCGATCAGGATGGAGTCAACTTCGTCGACAATCGCGTAGGACAAACCGCGCTGACGGCGATCCTCGGCGCGGTATTCCATATTGTCGCGCAGGTAGTCGAAACCAAATTCGTTATTGGTGCCGTAGGTAATGTCGGCCTGGTAGGCGGCAATCTTCTCGGCATTGTCTTGCTGGGGAACCACGACACCCACGCTCAGACCCAGGAAGTTGTACAAACGGCCCATCCAGGCGGCGTCGCGTCGTGCCAGGTAATCGTTAACTGTCACCACGTGCACGCCCTTGCCGGACAGTGCATTCAGGTACACGGCCAGGGTAGCGGTCAGGGTTTTACCCTCACCCGTACGCATTTCGGAAATCTTGCCGTTGTGCAAGGCAATCGCGCCCAGCATCTGCACGTCAAAGTGGCGCATGCCAAATACACGGATACCCGCCTCACGCACGATGGCAAAGGCCTCGGGCAAGAGCGAGTTAAGCGAGGCGCCATCCTGAACACGTTGGCGCAGCTCCTGCGTCTTGGCAGCCAAGGCCTCGTCGCTCAGGCCCTGAATAGAAGGCTCAAGAGCATTAATCTGGGCGACCTGCTTACGGTACTGTTTGAGCAGTCGGTCGTTACGACTGCCAATAAGCTTTTTCAGCAATGAAACCATTCTTGTGTCGTCAATGTAGGCGAGGCCGCAAGGGCTTGAATCTGTGCCTCGAGCCTATCTCTGGTTAAAAGGGATGCGCAAGCAAACAATCAGTTTAACGCACATGCTGCGAGACGGAACTACTTGTCCGAATCCAATTGCGCGATCTGCTGTTCTACGTACTCACGCGCAGGCAGAAAAAGCTTGGGGTCCAGGGCCTGTCCCGCCATGCGCACCTCAAAATGCAGGTGCGAGCCGGTAGACTGTCCCGTAGACCCGACTCGGGCGATCAACTGCCCTTTCTCTACTACGTCGCCTAATTTAACAACGATTGAGGACGCATGGGCATATCGGGTGCTCATGCCATTGCCATGATTGATTTCCACCAGCTTGCCGTAACCCGTCATGTAACGGGCTTCAGACACTACGCCGCCGGAAGCCGCATAAATCGGCGTTCCCTTGGGAGCCGGGAAGTCCAGACCTTCGTGCAAGGCATGGCGACCCGAAATCGGGTGGCGACGCCAGCCGAAGGAGGAAGCAACCTCGTCATAATCGACGGGACGGTAATTGGGCAGACGCGCTTCGTTGCCGGAGCGCTCGGTCAGCACGGTGTCCAGCATCTGGAACCAGTCCTGCTGCTCGGACATCTGTTTGGCCAGATTATCCAACTGCTCACCCAGGCGATCCGCGTTCCAGACCAGATCAGCGCCGTCCATGCTGTCCATGACTTCCAGATCCTGGACTGGCATGGCACCAGCCAGCTCCGGATCGGTGTATTCGATTCCGGCTGCTTTGGCCACGCGCTTGGTAACGCCGTCCATCTCAATCAGTTTGGCCTGCAAACCGCCCACTTTTTCAGCCAGACGGGTCACGTTATCCTGCATGGCGGCGGCCTGGCTTTGAGCCATACCCGCATCCAGCAAGACGCCACCGCGATCACCCCAGTGCGACTGCACCAAAGCGCCTGCGCCAGCGGAAACGCCCAGCGATACCAGAGCCACCAGGGCGATCACCGTACGGCGCACCCCTTTGGCTTTAGCATCTAAGGACGTATAGTCTTTATGTTGATCCACTCTCGTATAACCTCGAACATGACCTGGAAGCCCCCTTTTACCTCAGCCGCGAAAAAACGCAGTAGCGGGCAAAGCCACGCTTTGGGTTGGCTGGCCAACGACCAGCAAGGTTCCCAGGTACTGGAAATGGCCCGGCAGCTAATGGCGGCACAGACCCATGTCAATAAAGCCTTGCCACCTGCTTTGGGCAAGGCTTGTAAAGTTGCTCGTATAGACAGACAGCAATTGACGCTGGCAGTTCCCAGCGCGGCGCATGCGGCCAAGCTGCGTCAGCTTTTGCCTACTGTGACGCGACATATGAATGCCGCTGGCTGGAACATTAGCGAGGCGCTGGTCCACGTGCAAGCCCATTTGTTTGCAAGCGTGACAGAAAAGCCCGCACGCCAGGTACAAGTCCTGGACGAGCGGGCCTTGGAATCATTTGAAAAGCTGCATGACTCATTGCCGCAAGGTCCCTTGGCTGAAGCCATCGAACGCTTGTTGCGTCATCATCGCGGCTAAACAAAACACCAAGATCGGGACCCTAAGCGCGTATCAAGCGAATTTCCACTCGCTGGAAAAAGCATGGGGCGCACTGGCGGCGGACTCGAAAGTCACCAGTTCCCAACTATCCTGGGCGGCGAGCAAGGCGCGCGCCAACTGGTTGTTCAAACCATGCCCGGATTTGCACGCCACATAGCGCGCAATCAGGGGCTTGCCAATCAGGTACAAGTCGCCAATCGCATCCAGAATCTTGTGCTTGACGAACTCGTCCTCGTAACGCAGACCGTCGCTATTCAGGACGCGGTACTCGTCCATGACGATGGCATTGTCCAAACTGCCGCCACGGGCCAGACCAGCCGCACGCAAAGCTTCCACTTCACTGGCGAACCCGAAGGTACGCGCACGCGAAATAGTCTTCACATACGAGTCATGCGCAAAATCCACCTCGGCAAAATTGGCGGTTGCATCAATAGCCGGGTGGTGAAAATCAATAGAAAACTGAAGGGCAAAGCCTTCATAGGGCTCCAGACGAGCCCACTTAATGTCCTGACCCTCGCCTTCGGAGACTTCAATGGGTTTGAGGACACGCAAAAATTTCTTGGCAGCTTCCTGCTCTTGCAAGCCTGCCGAACGCAACAAATACACAAACGTGCCTGCGCTGCCATCCATGATGGGCACTTCTTCAGCCGTCAGGTCCACATGCAGGTTATCAATGCCCAGGCCAGCAATGGCGGACATCAGATGCTCTACAGTTGAAACCCGGACATTGTCCTTGATCAGCACCGACGCCATACGCGTGCCACCGACCTTATCGGCTTGCGCAGGCAAATCCACGATTTCCGGCAAGTCAATACGGTGAAACACAATACCCGTGTCAGGCGCAGCGGGACGCAGTGTCAGCTCGACACGACGACCGGAGTGCAGGCCGACCCCTTTGGTACTGATGACATTTTTGATGGTGCGCTGACGAAGCATGGCTGTTCTTGTATTTGTAAAGTATTGTTCGCAAAGACTATTGTAACCGTAATGCGGGTTATCCACTATACGCTTTTTATAGACCTGCGCGATTGTCAAACGTCAAACACCCCGACATAACAAAGCACTTACACCCCCTGAACGCGGACGCTCAGGGGGAGTCGTGGGAGAAATCAAATTGGCGACTCGGGTAATCGCCGAACTTGATTTTTAATCAGCCTGCTTGCGCAAGAACGCCGGAATATCGAAGTGATCCATACCGGCTGTCTCCAAAGCACGCACCTGGGCCGAGGCTTGGCTACGTGGGTTACGGATGACCGCTGGCACGTCGGCGTTGGCGTAATCCACACCGATGACAGGCATGTTGTCCGTACCTGTACGTAACACTTCTTCGTTGTTTTGTACCAACTGTGGACGCGCTTGCTTGCGACCCAGACCGGTAGCCACAACGGTAACACGCAGGCTGTCGCCCATGGATTCGTCGTAAGCCGTACCGAAAATAACCGTGGCGTCTTCAGCAGCGTAACCACGGATGGTGTCCATGATTTCGCGGGTTTCGCGCATTTTCAGGGATGCCGAAGAAGTGATGTTCACCAGCATACCGCGGGCACCGTGCAGGTCCACACCTTCCAGCAATGGGCAGGCAATGGCACGCTCGGCCGCTTCACGAGCACGGTTCGAGCCAGAAGCCACAGCCGTACCCATCATGGCTTGGCCTTGCTCGCCCATGATGGTTTTCACGTCTTCAAAGTCGACGTTCACGTTACCTTCAACATTGATGATCTCGGCAATACCGGCGCAGGCATTGTGCAAGACATCGTCAGCCGCCTTGAAGCAGTCGGACTGAGTTGCGTCCTCGTCCATCAAGTCGTACAGGTTTTCGTTCAATACAACGATCAGGGAGTGAACGTGCTTGCTCAGCTCCTCGATCCCTTCTTCGGCCATGCGCAAACGGCGGTTGCCTTCAAAAGAGAAAGGTTTGGTGACAACACCCACGGTCAAGATGCCCAGTTCCTTGGCTACTTCAGCCACGACGGGGCTGGCGCCTGTACCGGTGCCACCGCCCATACCGGCCGTGATAAACACCATATTGGCACCGTTCAAGGCAGCGCGGATTTCTTCGCGAGCAGTTTCTGCTGCTGCACGACCTTGGTCAGGCTTGGCACCGGCACCCAGGCCGCTGCGACCCAGACGGATCTGAATCGGTGCGTCGCTGCTGGCCAGGGCCTGCGAATCGGTATTGGCGCAAATGAAATCAACACCCTGAACACCCGAGTGAATCATATGCGTCACAGCATTGCCGCCTGCGCCACCCACGCCCACGACCTTAATGACCGTGCCGCTACCGCTGGTATCTAACATTTCAAAGTTCATCATGATTGACTCCCACTCAAACACTTAATTAGTCAAGTTTCTACGTACTTCCCCGATACAACTGAAATTTGGAATCAGCTCAAAACATCTGCCAACCTGGGGGCTCGCAACCGGTTTGAACTGCCTCCTGGACCGCCCTTGCGGACTGCCCGACCTGAGCGTCTTGCAACGCCCTTAATTCATGAACCATTCCTTCATGCGCGCCATCAAACCTTTGACGCTGCCTTTTTGCTGGGCCACTTTGCGGCCACGAGCGCTTTGCAGACGTGCTTCGGTCAACAGGCCCATAACAGTCGAAAAACGTGGGTTGCGCATGACATCAGCCAGGCTGCCTTCGTAGCTAGGCACGGCAATACGCACGGGTTTCAGAAAGACGTCCTCGGCCAACTCCACGATGCCCGGCAACATGGCCGTACCACCGGTCAGCACGATGCCCGAGGACAGCAAGTCTTCGTAGCCCGATTCGCGCAGACTTTGCTGCACAAAGGTAAACAGCTCTTCCACACGCGGCTCGATCACTGCACCCAAAGCCTGGCGCTTGACCTGGCGGTTGGGACGATCACCCAGACCGGGCACTTCGATCATTTCTTCCGGATGGGCCAGCGACTGCTTGGCCACCCCAAAACGCAGCTTGATTTCTTCCGCATCCGGCGTCGGCGTGCGCAGCATGGCAGCGATATCGCTGGTGATCTGGTCGCCCGCGATAGGAATCACGTCGGTATGACGGATCGCGCCACCGGTGTAGATGGCGATGTCGGTTGTACCGCCACCAATGTCTACCAGCACCACACCCAATTCTTTTTCGTCGGCGGTCAGGCAGGACAAGCTGGAAGCCAGAGGCTGCAAAATCAGGTCCTGCACTTCCAGACCGCAACGACGCACGCACTTGACGATGTTCTGCGCTGCACTGACGGCACCGGTCACAATGTGAACCCGCACTTCCAGACGCAAACCGCTCATGCCGATAGGCTCGCGGATGTCTTCTTGCGAATCCACAATGAATTCCTGCGTCAGCACGTGCAGCACTTGCTGGTCCGTCGGGATATTCACGGCCTTGGCCGTTTCAATCACCCGCGCCACATCAGTTGCCGTCACTTCCTTGTCTTTCACCGCCACCATGCCGCTGGAGTTGAAGCTGGTGATGTGGCTGCCTGCAATTCCGGTGTAAACCTCACGGATCTTGCAATCGGCCATCAGCTCCGCCTCTTCCAGAGCGCGCTGGATGGAATTGACCGTCGTCTCGATATTGACGACTACCCCTTTGCGCATGCCCTGGGATTCATGCTGGCCCAGACCAAGCACTTCAAACCGGCCTTCCGGCAGCACTTCGGCCACCACCGCAACCACTTTGCTGGTGCCGATGTCCAATGCAACGATCAGGTCTTTGATGTCACGAGTCATATGTTCTTTACTTCACAGGGGTAGATGAAACCGGAGCCAGCGTTATCGCAAAGCCATTCGGGTAACGTAAATCGGCACTTTGCAAAGCACGGTCGCCAAGCCGCTGCATCATGGCAGGCCATGCCTGCACAAATCGTTCAATCCGCACCGCAAAGGGCAAAGCCCCTTTACGGCCGTGCGGGTCTGCAATGTCAGCCGCCGGGTCACGGCCCAGGCTCAACTGCATCCCGTTCGACAAAACCACATCCCAGGCGTAGCGCGGGCTCAAGGTCACTTCACTGACCTGCACCTCCAGGGGACCAAACCAGCGTGCCAGCTCGGCATACCGTTGCACCACCAGACGCTCCGAATTGGGAGGGCCGCTTAACTGGGGCAAATCCACTTCATCAGGAACCACGGCTTTATTGGCCGAAAATGACTCACCCCAGGTGTTGATCATTTCGTCTTCGTTCCAGTAAGCCAGCGGTTGCTGCTCTTCAATGCGTACCGACAGGCTGTTGGGCCAAACGCGTCGGATTTGTGCGCGTCGTACCCAGGGAGCCGTTTCAATCAAGGCGCGCGACTTGTCCAGATCCACCGTGAAGAAGTTGCCTTCCAGACGGCCTGCAATCGTGGCCTTCACCCCTTCCGGAGTCACATAAGCAAGAGGCTCACCCTGCGAAGATTCGATCTGGATGCGCTCAATATTGAAATAGGGACGACGCACTGCCCAAACCACAACACCGATCACCAATGCCGATACCGCTAGCAAAGCCAGCGTATTGGCGATCAGGTTGGTCAGACGGGCATCGGAAAACATGAACCAGGCTCCACGTTCTATAGGCTGCGAGCAATGGCCTGCACTTTGCAGCGGGCCGTTGCCAAAATATTCACGCACAACTGGGCGTAGCTTGTGCCTTCCGCTTTGGCTGCCATCGGCACCAAAGAATGGCTGGTCATGCCCGGAGAGGTGTTCATCTCCAGCAACCAGGGGCGATTTTGTTCATCCAGCATGAAGTCGGCGCGACCCCAGCCCTCACAACCCAGAGCGTTAAATGCACGCACGGACAAGTCCTGGATGTGGGCGGTCAGCTCGGGCGACAAATCGGCTGGACAGAAGTATTGGGTCTCGTTCGAGTAGTACTTGTGCTCGAAGTCGTAATTGCCCTGTGGCGCAACAATGTCGATCACCGGCAAGGCACGCGCCTGGGCACCCACACCAATAACGGGCACGGTCAATTCGCGACCACGAATGAATTGCTCGGCCAGCACGACCGTGTCGTAGTGCATGGCGGTTTCAAAGGCGGCAACGGCTTCTTCGGCGCGATCCACACGAACCACACCCACAGTCGAACCTTCGTGGGGCGGCTTCATGATCAGGGGTACACCCAGCCGTTCCACCGCGGCGGCAACCTGGCTGACATGATCCAGTTGCGCAAAGCCAGGCGTTGGCAGGCCCAGGTGCTGCCAGACGTGCTTGGTCATGATCTTGTCCATGGCCAGGCCGGAGGCCATCACACCGCTGCCGGTGTAGGGGATGCCCATCCATTCCAGCGCACCCTGCAAGGTGCCGTCTTCGCCGTAACGACCATGCAAAGCAATAAACACGCGGTCAAAACCGGCCTGAGCCAGTTCGGTCAGTCCCTTCTCGCCCATATCGAACAAATGCGCGTCCACACCCATGCTGCACAGGGCTTCATGCACGCCTGCGCCAGACATCAAGGACACTTCACGTTCGGCGGACTTGCCACCGTACAACACGCCGACTCGACCAAAATCCGCTGTCATGCCATTTCTCCCAATTGAGCAGGGATCCGGCTGATGGACCCTGCACCCATTACCAACACCACATCGCCATCACGGACAAAGTCCAGGACGGCTTGTGCCATATCGCTGATTTCGGCCACAAAAATGGGTTCGACCTTGCCGAGCACACGCACTGCGCGACTCAAGGCACGGCCATCGGCGGCCACAAGAGGAGCCTCGCCAGCGGGGTAAACCTCTCCAAGGAGGACCGCATCGGCCTGGCTAAGTACCTGCACGAAATCTTCAAAGCAATCACGGGTGCGTGTGTAGCGGTGTGGCTGGAACGCCAACACGATGCGACGCTCAGGCCAAGCACCACGTGCGGCCGCCAAGGTAGCAGCCATTTCGACAGGATGGTGACCGTAATCGTCAACAACGGTAAACGTGCCGCCACCATGCTCCTGGGAAACCGGGAAGTCACCCACCATGGAGAAGCGGCGACCAACACCGGTGAACTCGCTCAGGCCGCGGGCAATCACCTCGTTACTGACACCCAGCTCCGTGGCAACAGCAATAGCGGCCAAGGCATTGAGTACATTGTGTTTTCCGGGCAGATTCAGGCACACGGACAGCAGAGGAAGGTCACCTGTTGCCCCTTTGCGCTGCACATCAAAACACATGGTGGTGCCACGGCTTTCGATGTTGATGGCACGGACTTGCGCATCGGTATCAATGCCGTAAGTCGTGACAGGACGCGATACAAAAGGAATGATTTCGCGCACATTCGCATCGTCGTTACACACGATGGCGCTGCCATAAAACGGCAGGCGATGAGTGAAGTCGATAAAGGCGCTTTTCAGTCGGGCAACGTCATGACCATAGGTGTCCATATGGTCTACGTCGATGTTGGTGATGATGGCCATCACCGGCAACAGATTCAGGAAGGACGCATCAGACTCGTCCGCTTCCACGACGATGTAATCGCCCTGCCCCAGACGGGCATTGGCACCGGCCGAATTCAGTCGACCACCGATCACAAAGGTCGGGTCCAGATCGGCCGCGCCCAACAGGCTGGCTACCAAGCTGGTGGTAGTGGTCTTGCCATGCGTACCGGCCACAGCGATACCGCGCTTCAGGCGCATCAGCTCGGCCAGCATCAGAGCACGAGGCACCACTGGAATGCGGGCTGCACGAGCGGCCAAGACTTCAGGGTTATCGCCCGCAATAGCGGTCGAGGTGACAATCGCGCCCATTCCGGCCACGTTTTCAGCGTGATGACCGATAACAATGCGGGCACCCAATTGTTCCAGACGACGGGTCACCGCCGTTTCCTGAATATCGGAGCCACTGATGGCAAAGCCCAGGTTCAGCATGACTTCGGCAATGCCGCTCATGCCCGAGCCGCCTATCCCTACAAAATGAATACGTTGAATGCGGTGTTTCATCCCACCCTCCTTGCCGCCTGCTGACATGCTTCGGCAATCTGCTGCGTGGCATTCAACTGTGCATGTTCTTGCGCGTGGCTGGCCACACGACTTAATTCTTCACGGTCCAGGTCTTGCAACCACTGCGCAAGCCACTGAGCCGTCAACTCCGATTGTTTCTTGAGCCACGCGCCCGAGCATTCGCTCAGGTAGCGGGCATTCGCTGTCTGGTGATCGTCTATGGCATGTGGCAGGGGCACAAACAGGGCCGCTACGCCAATCGCTGCAACTTCGGCTACCGTCATGGCACCGGCGCGGCAAATCAGCACATCAGCCTCTTTCATGGCCTGTGCCATATCGCCAATAAAGGCCTTGCAGTCAGCCTGTACCTGATTGTCTGCATAGCTTTGCTGCAAACTTTCCAGATGCTGCTGACCAGACTGGTGCGTCACATGCGGACGCTGTTCAGCAGGGATCAGCGCCATGGCTTCAGGCACCACTTTATTCAGTGCGGCCGCACCCAAGCTGCCACCCACCACCAGAATGCGCAGTGGCCCAGTGCGTTTGGCATAGCGTTCCGCAGCAGAACCTTGGCCTACGAAAGCATCGCGCACAGGATTGCCAACCGTCACAGCACCGGGCAAGGCACCGGGGAAACCAGTCAGCACGCTGGTCGCCATTTTGGCCAAGTAGCGGTTGGCTGTTCCGGCCACCGCATTTTGTTCGTGCACGACCAAAGGACGGCGCGACACAAAAGACATCAGGCCACCGGGGAAAGCCACATAGCCGCCCATCCCCAGAACCACATCCGGCTTGGCTTCTTGCAAGCAGCGATGCGCCTGCCAGCAGGCACTGATCAAGGTAAAGGGTAAGGAGAGCAAGGCCTTCACGCCTTTGCCTCGTAATCCGGAAAATCGCAGAGGCAGCATTTTAATCCCATGCTGAGGGACCAAGCTACCTTCCATGCGCTCGGGATGACCTAACCACAACACGTTCCAGCCGCGCTGTTGCATGGCTTCGGCCACGGCCAGCCCGGGCATGATGTGCCCGCCTGTACCGCCAGCCATGATCAGGATGGTTGGAGTGCTCATGTGCGTTTACCTCGCATCATTTGCCGGTTCTCGAAATCAACCCGCAGTAACAAGGCAAACGCCACCAGATTCATCACAATGCCCGAACCACCGTAACTGACCAAGGGCAAGGTCAGACCTTTGGTAGGCAAGAGACCCAGCACCACACCGATATTGATAAAGGCCTGCACACCAAACCACAGCGCCACGCCTTGAGCCACGATGCCGCTGAACAAGCGATCCATCGCGCTGGCCTGACGACCAATATTGAAGCTGCGCCACACCACAAAGCCGAAAGTCAGGATCAGGGCAGATACGCCTACAAAACCCAGCTCCTCGCCAATCACCGCCACAATAAAGTCGGTATGGGCTTCAGGCAGGTAGTGCAGTTTTTCTACGCTGGAACCCAGGCCCACGCCAAACCACTCGCCACGACCCAGAGCAATCAGTGAGTGTGAGAGCTGATACGCACTGCCATAAGCGTTGTCAGGGTTCCAGGGGTCCAGATAAACGAACAAACGCTCCCGACGCCAAGGCGAGAGCCAGATCAGCAAAAGAAAGCTGCTGACCATAATGCCCAGCAAAGCAGAGAACAACTTGCCGTTGATCCCGCCAATAAACAGAATGCCGACAGCAATCGCCACGATCACCATGAAGGCGCCCAGGTCAGGCTCCATCAAAAGCAAGACACCGACCAGGCCCAAAGCCACGGCCATCGGCAAAAAGCCGCGTATAAACGTATGCAGATGCTGTTGCTTGCGCACGGTGTAGTCGGCCGCATACAGCACCATGGCCAGCTTCATCAGCTCCGAAGGCTGGAAGTTGATGATGCCCAAAGGCAGCCAGCGACGGGCGCCGTTCACTTCCCGGCCTATACCGGGGACCAGCACGACAAGCAGCAAGAAAATAGCCAGCACAAACAAAGGCACGGCCAGTTTCTGCCACACGCGCAAGGGCACGGTTGCGGTAAACATGGCCATGACCACACCCACCACGATGAACAGGGCGTGGCGAATCACAAAGTAATAGCGACCGTAGCTTTCATAGCGCGGTCCGTCTGCCAAAGCGATCGAGGCCGAATACACCATCAGCAGACCAAACAAGGTCAGCATCAGCGTGGCGGCCAACAAGGGGCGATCAAACGCTGGCAATGCCGTACGTCCAGGACGCACAGCATTGACACCCGAGGTCAGCTCAGCAAACAGACTCATGCCAGCTCTCCTCTATCCAGGGCCATTTCAGTCACCGCAGCCACAAAGCACATGCCGCGGTGGTGATAGCTTTTGAACATATCCATGCTGGCGCAGGCCGGGGACAGCAAGACCACATCGCCCGAACGCGCCTGCTCGGCAGCGGCTTGCACAGCGGCTTCCAGACCGTCGCAAAAACGGTGGCGGACATCGTGTGCTTCCAGGACGGCAGCAATCTGCTGGGCGTCCTGACCAATCAGAAAAACTTCGGCCACGTTCTGGGCAGCGGCAGCCGCCAAAGGCTCAAAATCCTGGCCCTTGCCCAACCCACCGGCAATCAGCCACACGCGCTGGTCAAAGCCACGCAAGGCCGCTACTGTCGCGCCCACATTGGTGCCTTTGCTATCGTCCAGATACTGAACGCCATCCAGCACACGAATCAACTCGACACGATGCGGTTCGCCCTGGTAGGTACGCAGACCATTCAACAGCTCGGCCCAACCCAGACCCAGGCAACGAGCCAGCATCAGGGCTGCCTGTGCATTCAAGGCGTTGTGACGACCTTTGATCTGCAAGGCTTCAACCGGCATCAGGCGTTTCAAACCACCTGCAGCACGTACTGCAGGTGCAGCGGGCACATTACGTTTTTTCAGACCAGTGGCAGGCATTTCAAAATCAGTAGGCTCGTTCGCTACCAGCCACTGCATGCCACCATCCGTCAGCAAGCCCATATCGCCCAGTAAAGCGGGCTTGTCCAGACCAAAGCTGCGCACCGACTCCTGGCTGGCATCGGGAACCATCGCCATCACCGCAGGATCATCGCGATTGACCAGAGCCACATCGCACATGCCGTACATACGTTGCTTGGACTCGACATAGGCGTCCATGCCGCCGTGCCAGTCCAGATGATCCTGAGAAATATTCAGTACAACACCAGCGTCAGCCTGCAAGGTAAAGGTGCTGTCCAATTGGAAGCTGGACAGCTCCAGCACCCAGACCTGGGGCAAGGCATTGCTTTCGAGCGCATCGCACAAAGCGGTCAGCGCAGCAGGACTGATATTGCCTACAGCCAAGGCGGACACACCGGCTTGCTCCAGCAAGTGGCGAGTCAGGGCTGTAACCGTAGTCTTGCCATTGGTGCCTGTAATAGCGAGCACACGGCTTTCCCGGCCTTGATTAGCCAAATCCTTCAAGGCACGGGCAAAGAGTTCGATCTCGCCGATGACTTCAATACTGCGTTCGCGAGCCAAGGCCAAAAAGGCACTAAGTTCGGGATCCAGGGGTGACAGGCCGGGGCTGATCACCAGGGTGTGCACATCAAGCAGACTGTCCGCTTGCAAAGCGTTCTGGCCCAGTCGTACGTCCAAAGGGGTGCTGCTCAAGGCCTGAATCTTGTCCAGACCCTGCACGCTCTCGCGCGTATCGGCCAAACGAATGCTGGCCCCCTGGGCCAAAGACCAGCGAGCCGCAGCAAAGCCTGTCTCGCCTAACCCTAGGATAAGCATAAGACCGTCTTTACGGATCGAAGGAAAACTCAAGGCATTCATCGCAGTTTCAATGTAGACAAGCCAACCATGACCAGCATCATGGTGATGATCCAGAAGCGAACCACCACCTGTGTTTCTTTCCAGCCGCTGACTTCAAAGTGATGGTGCAGCGGCGCCATGCGAAATATTCGTCTTCCCTGGCCGTAGCGTTTCTTGGTGTATTTGAACCAGGTCACCTGCAACATCACCGACAAGGTTTCCACTACAAACACGCCGCCCATAATGAACAACACAATTTCCTGGCGAACGATCACGGCGATTGTGCCCAGTGCGCCGCCCAGAGCCAAAGCACCCACATCACCCATGAACACTTGGGCGGGGTAAGCGTTGAACCACAAGAAGGCCAGACCCGCACCGGCAATGGCAGCACAGATCACCATCAGCTCGCCCGCGCCGGGGATATAAGGGAACAAGAGGTATTTGGAGTAGTCGACGCGGCCAACCACATAGGCAAAAATGCCCAGGGCAGCACCTACCAGCACGGTAGGCATGATGGCCAGACCGTCCAGACCGTCTGTCAGATTGACAGCGTTACTGGAACCCACAATGACCGCCCAGGTCAGGACTACAAAGCCCAACACGCCCAGCGGGTAGCTGACGGACTTGAAGAAAGGCACGATCAGGTCAGCCTGGGTAGGCAGGGGCATGGTGAAGCCGCTCAAGACCCATTCTTTGAACAAAGGCCACAGTTCGGTATTGGCAGGCACCGACACGGCAAAGCTCAGATAAACCGCGGCAACCATACCGATCAAGGCTTGCCAGAAGAATTTCTGACGCGAGGACATGCCTTCGGGATCACGATTGACGACTTTCTTGTAATCGTCTGCCCAACCAATCCAGCCAAAACCGAAAGTCACCAGCAGAACGACCCACACAAAGCGGTTAGTCCAGTCTGCCCACAACAAGGTGCTGATACCGATGGAGATCAGGATCAGCACACCGCCCATGGTGGGCGTACCATTTTTCTGCAAATGCGATTCTGGGCCGTAAGCGCGTACAGCCTGACCAATCTTCAGTTCGGTCAACTTGCGAATAACCCAGGGACCTGCCAACAAGCCAATCGCCAGCGCGGTGGCGCTGGCCAAAATAGCACGCAGGGTGATGTACTCAAACACCCCAAAGGCGCGAATATGATCGTCCGATAACCAGCGCGCCAGTTCAAGAAGCATGAGTGGCCCCTTCGTTATGGGAGAAGTGGTTTTCCAGGGCAGCGACAACGCGTTCCATACGGGCGCTGCGCGAACCTTTGATCAGCACATGGGACGGCTCCAGAGCCAGCAGGTAGGAAACCATGTCTTCCAGGGTCTCGAACTGATGCGCACGCGCACCAAAAGCCTGAGCAGCATGGCTGGCATCACCACCCAAGGTCAGCAATTCATCCATGCCACGCTCTTTGGCGTAAGCACCGACTTCGGCGTGCAATTCGGAGCTGTTGTCACCGATCTCGGCCATATTGCCCAGCACCAGAACCTTGCGGCCCTTCAGCTGTGCCAGCACATCAATGGCGGCACGGACCGAATCCGGGTTGGCGTTGTAGGTATCGTCAATCAGTTGGTAACCGGAAGACAATTGTTTGGGCTGCATACGGCCCGTCACAGGGCGGAAACTTTCCAGACCTTGCACAATGGTGCTCAAGGGAGCACCCGCAGCATGGGCACAAGCAGCAGCGGCCAGGGCATTGCGCAGGTTATGAATACCAGGGCTGCTCAAGGTCAGCGCGGCAGACTGTCCGGCCACGTGCAAGACAAAGCGAGTCTGTGCGGGCTCAACAAACATATCAGCCGCAAACACCGTTTCCTGACCACTCAGACCAAAACGCAGTACGGAACGCTGGCCTGCCTGTTCGGCCCACATGGCGCTGAACGCATCATCATCAGGAATGACCAGTGCGCCGTCCTGAGGCAAGGCATCAATCACCGCGCCGTTTTCACGCGCCACGGCTTCCACGCTGTGCATGAATTCCTGATGTTCGCGTTGGGCGTTATTGATCAGGGCAATGGTGGGGCGAGCCATGGCCGCCAGCACCGCAATTTCACCGGGGTGATTCATGCCCATTTCCAGCACGGCCGCTTTGTGCTCGGAGCTCAAGCGCAGGATGGACAGCGGTACGCCCAGATCGTTATTCAGATTACCGCGTGTTGCCAGGCTTTCTGCTTCGCCCAACCAGGCGCGCAAGATAGCGGCAATCATTTCTTTGGTTGTGGTCTTGCCATTGCTGCCAGTCACACCAATGACGGGGATGTCAAAGCGCGAGCGCCATTCAGTGGCCAAGGTCATCAATGCGCGACGGGTATCGCCCAGCACAATTTGCGGCAGGTCCACTTGAGGATCACGCTGCGCAACAATCGCGGCATGCGCGCCCTGCTCTTTCGCTTTTTCCAGGTAGCGATGGCCGTCAAACTGCTCGCCGCTCAAGGCCAGGAACAAATCACCTTTTGTCAGGCTGCGGGAATCAGTGCTCAAACGCACGCCACGCAACCACAACAAGGCGGCTTTCGCCCAGTCCGAATCATCAAACACAGAGCGCTCGCCCTGCACTTCCTGATAAGTTTCGTGACCTTTACCGGCCAGCAACACAATATCTTCAGGGTTTGCGGCCCAGACAGAAGACAGAATGGCGCGAGCGCGATCCATTTGCACGGCTGGCGCTTCGGGCATGCCAGCCACAATTTGACGAATGATATCGGCAGGATCTTCAAAACGGGGGTTGTCCGTCGTGACCAACACACTGTCGGCCAGACGGGCTGCCACTTCGCCCATGACGGGACGCTTGGCGGTATCGCGGTTGCCACCGCAACCGAATACACAAATCAGTTTGCCGCCACGCACCGTAGCGACTTCACGCAAGGCCTGCAAAGCACGCTCCAGCGCATCAGCGGTGTGTGCGTAGTCCACAACCACCAAAGGCAGAGGCTGCTGACGACCAGCGGTGCTGTTGGGGGTGACGATTTGCAGGCGGCCAGGCACGGATTCCAGCTTGTCCATAATGCGGGCAATCTTGGAAACGGGCCAACCTACTTCTTGCAGAACACCGGCCACCAACAAGAGATTGGCCACGTTATGCTCACCCAGCAGGTGAGTCAGAATTTGAGCCGTACCGTGCGCAGTGACCAGGTTGAACACCTGACCGTCAGCACCCGTATGTACGTCCTGAGCCAGCAAGTCCACCTCGGGCTGACTCATGGAATAGGAGATCACGCGTGCGGCCAAACCGGCCTGCATCAACTCGCGGCCAGTGGCATCGTCAGCATTGAGCACGACGCTACGCAAACCAGGCCAGCTAAACAGGCGCAGCTTGGCCTGTTTGTATTGTTCCATGCTGTGGTGGTAGTCCAGATGGTCATGCGTCAGGTTGGTGAAGCCCGCAATATCAATGCGGACGCCGTCCAGACGACCTTGCTCCAGACCAATCGAAGAGGCTTCCAGCGCCACCGCGTTACCGCCTTGGGCACGAATCGCGGCCAGACTGCGGTGTACGGTCAGCACGTCAGGCGTCGTCAAAACACCGCCCAGATTGGAGCCGTCGGGCAAGGTGACGCCCAGGGTTCCAATGGTGCCGCAAGGCACTTGGGAGTGATTCAATGCCGAAGCCACCCACTGCACAGTCGACGTTTTGCCATTGGTGCCGGTGACGGCCACAACGGTCATTTCCTCGGAAGGACGACCCCACCACTGATGGGCAACTTCACCCAGCAAGGCACTCAGGTTAGCGACCTGCAAAACGGGCACACCAGGATCAACCGCCTGATCGCCCTGCTCGCGCACAATCGCAACTGCACCTTGCTGCACCGCCTGAACTTCGTACTCACGACCATCACCCTGATGGCCGCGGCAGGCAAAAAACGCGTCACCCGCCTTGATCTGGCGGGAATCCAAACACAGATTAGCCGTGGGCGCGACATGCTGCGCCAGCCACTCCAATATTGCTGCGGCGTTCATCGTACTCTCTCCGCACCGGGGCCAACGGCCACCAGCGAATCTATGGGCGCATCAGGCTGGACGCCTAGGCGTCGCAAGCTCCGGGCCACAATTTCTGAAAAAATCGGCGCGGCAATACGCCCACCGTAATAATTGGAGCTATGTGGTTCGTCAATCGTGACGGCCACCACAATGCGAGGATCGGAGACGGGGGCAAAGCCGACAAAAGAGCCGCGATACAGGGATTTGCTGTAACGGCCATCCACAATCTTGCGGGCCGTACCGCTCTTGCCCGCGACGCGATAACCTTGCACCTGAGCCAGACGGGCACCGGCAGGACCGGCAGCCGCTTCCAGCATGGCACGCACTTCTGCGGCCACTTTGGGGGTGTAAACCTGAACGCTGGCAGGCTTGCCTTCGCGCTTGAGCAAGGTCATGGAGACCATATCGCCATTACGCGCAAACGCCGTATAGGCGTGAGCAATTTGCAGCAGGGAAACCGACAGACCGTAGCCATAGGACATGGTGGCGCGCTCGATAGGACGCCACCGCTCCCAGGGACGCAGTCGCCCACTGGCAATACCGGGGAAGTCCGCCTGGGGGGAACGCCCAAAACCCAGCTCGGTAAATTTGTTCCACATTTCCTGCGAGGTCAGACGCTCGGAAATCATGGTCATGCCAATATTGCTGGAGCGACGCAAAATACCGGCGGCATCCAGAAAACCGTTATTACGGCTCACGTCGGTGATCACACTACCTTGGTAGCGATACTGGCCATTACCCGTATTGAACTGAGTCGCGGTGGTAATGCGGTTGATATCCAGCGCCAAACCGACCGTAAAAGGCTTCATGATAGAGCCGGGTTCAAAGGTGTCGGTCAAGGCACGGTTACGCAGGGCCGGGCCCTTGCGGTCGTCCCTGTCGTTGGGGTTGTAGGTAGGCAAGTTGACCAGAGCCAGAATCTCCCCGGTTTTTACGTCCATCACCACAGCCGCAGCGGCATTGGCCTTGACGTCTTCCATGCCTTTCTTCAAGGCGGTATAGGCGTCAAACTGCAAGCCTGCGTCAATGGACAAGTGCAAGTCCTGGCCGTGGGTGGGCGGAACAATAGCGCGTACATCTTCCACTACACGGCCCAGGCGGTCGCGAATGACGCGACGCGATCCGGGTGTACCAGACAGGGCCGAGTTAAAAGCCAGCTCGATCCCCTCGATCCCCTGGTCTTCAATATTAGTAAAACCCACAATGTGCGCCATCACATCCCCTTCGGGATAGAAACGGCGCATTTCTTCTTGCTGGTGAATACCGGGAATTTTCAGTTCAGCGATCTGCGCGGCGACATCCACATCCACCTGGCGCTTGATGTAGACGAAGTTGCGGTCCTCGACGGACAGGCGGCGATCAATATCAGCCGCACCCATGCCCAGGAGCTTGGCCAGTTGGCTAATTTGCTCGGGCTTGGCATTACGGGCGTCATCAGGAATAGCCCAGATAGCCTTGACGGGCACGCTGGAAGCCAGCACCACAGAACCACTGCGATCAAAAACCTTGCCACGCATGGGCGGCAGCACCTGGGTGCGCTCATAACGGCGCTCGCCCTGCTGCTGCAAGAATTCGGTAGACAGGCCTTGCAGATACAAAGCCTTGACGATCAAGGCGCCAAAGCCCAGGAACAAAAGCACCAGGACCAAACGCGAACGCCAGAATGGAATCTGGACGCTTAAAACAGGATTATCGTGATAGCCGAATCGTCTCATGGCCGCCCTCCGGGCTGAGCCTGGTTCGAGCTCAACTCACCGCCTTGCACATAAAGAGTGCGATCTGGAGAGCTGAGCACCAGGCCCAATTCGTTGCGGCCAATATCGTCCACCCGGGCATTACGAGCCAGTTCGGCCCGTTCCAGTTGCAGACGACGCCAGTCCGTATCCAGTTCACCGGCTTTGGTGACCAGACGATCGGTTTGCACAAACAGCTCGCGCGCCTGATAGCGCGCCGTCACCAAAGAGATGGCCGAAAGCATCAACACCAAAGAGAGGGTGATGACCAGGCGCATCATCGGCGGCCTCGCTTGCCAGCAGGCTGGCGGCTATAGGCGGCCTGTTGCAGCAGACGCTCGCTGGCGCTGCGCATCCAGTCCTGAGGGATGGGGGTTTCGGTGCGTTGCACCACACGTAATACCGCCGAGCGGGCTCGGGGGTTGTCGCTGGACTCCTCGTCAGTAGGCAAGATTCTGCCCAAAGACTGCACCAGAGGCTGGGGCAAGTCTTTTTCAAGAATAGGTAGACGTGACTGTTCCTGCGCGGGACGCGCAGCCGCGTTCATGAACTGTTTGACCATACGGTCCTCCAGCGAATGAAATGCAATCACCGCAAGCCTGCCCTGAGTCGCCAAACGACTCAGAATTGACGGAAGCGCGTGCGCGAGCTCTTCGAGCTCACGATTGAGGTAAATCCGTATAGCCTGGAAGGTCCTGGTTGCCGGATGTTGACCCTTTTCGCGCGTGCGGACGACACCGGCGACGAGCTCGGCGAGATCACGCGTTGTATGTAGCGGGCGGGATTGGCGGCGATCAACAATCGCCTTTGCAATCTGGAAAGCAAACCGTTCTTCGCCATATTCTGCAATGACCTCCTTTAAAACATCTACGCTGACCTCGGCCAGCCACTGTTCAGCGGTCAAGCCACCGCTGGTATCCATGCGCATGTCCAGAGGACCTTCGCGCATAAAAGAGAAACCTCGTTCTGCGTCGTCGATTTGTGGCGAGGAAATGCCCAAATCCATCATGACGCCTTGCAATGGCCCGACATCCAGCTCGTCCAGAGCCTGGGCCAGATCACCAAAGCCACTGTGTACAACCGTGACGCGGCTATCTTGTGCAGCCAGTTCCTGAGCCACGGCAATGGCCTGCGGGTCCTTGTCGATCACAATCAGGCGCCCCTGGGGGCTCAAGTGCGACAAGAGCAAGCGGCTGTGGCCGCCACGACCGAAGGTGCAATCGACGTACACGCCGTCGGCCAAACCCTTGATTTCAGGATTTTGAGCCCAACGCCGGGCCTCAAAGGACGGATCCACGAGGGCCGCCACCGTAGGCTCCAGCAGCACGGATCGATGTACCAGCGTCATGACTTACTCAGAAAGAAAAAGTGTCGAATACGTCTGTGGAGCTTTCTGCCAGATCCTGGGCCTGACGGCGTTCCAGTTCCTGCGCATTCCACAACTCAAAATGGGTGGCCATACCCAGCAGCATGGCGTCGCGCTCCAGGCCAACTGCGGCGCGCAGTTCGGGAGCGATCAATATCCGACCAGCGGAGTCCAGATCAACGTCCTGAGCACTGCCCAGCAGGAGGCGTTGCAAGAAACGGGCACTCATGGGAAAGCGGGCAATTTGTTCGCGCTTTTCTTCCCACACACTGCGCGGATACACCAGCAAACAGCCGTCGGGATGGCGAGTGAGGGTCAAGCGGCCTTGTTCCTGCTGCAAAAGCGCGTCACGGTGCCGAGTCGGAATGGACATCCGACCCTTAGCATCCAGTGTGAGTGCGCTGCTGCCTTGGAACACTTTTTTCCCCCACTTTTTTACACTATTTCCTACTTTTCCCCACTCTACGGGGGAAAGCCTTTGCGGTCAAGGCAGTGGTTGCAATTTTTTCAATCACAACAAGCACTTAGCGCACTATCCTAGAAGTGACTAAAAAAAAATACCGTGTGAAATCAAGAAATTGCAGGGCGCATTAAAAGTGAATTGTTATAAAAACGCGCACAAGCGACTCTTGCCAAGGATTCAACATCCTTAACAATTGCTTTCAAATGTACGAAATCGGTGCAATTGGTGGCGAATGCCAGGAGAAGTGTGAGACAGGCCTATAGGCCGGATTCTGTATGCCAGCGGGAACCCGCTGACCGGCAATCATTCCTCTGGACCGACCATTACTGGCCGGTTCTAGCTACCTACCCGCATACTAAGACGAGCCGCCTATCGGCTAAAAAGCCTGCGTATGCCTATTTGGTATTGCTCCGGGTAGAGGTTACCGCGTTTCACCCCACAGCACTTTGCACCGAAGTGCAAGAAAACACGGAAGTGGCCGTATCTGTGCCTGCTTGCGCAAGCCCTTGCTGTGGTCTCGTCTCTGTGGCCCTAGTCCTCGGCTTATCTGACGTGATGCCAGCCTTGCCGGACGGCTGTTAGCCGCTACCCTGCTCTATGGAGTCCGGACCTTCCTCGATACTTGCGTACCGCGACTGCCCAGCCTGCCTCACAGATGCATTGTAACCTGCGACAATAGAGAAATTCGCAGGACGCGCTGTTTTATCTGGAGTCTTATGTCCAATAATCTGATTTCCCTGACCGATGTCCAATTGGCATTCGGCCACCATCCCTTGCTGGACCATGCCGATCTGGTCATACAAAGAAACGAACGCATCGGTCTGATCGGGCGCAATGGTGCTGGTAAATCATCACTTTTGAAAATTTTGGATCAACGCCAGGCTCCCGACGACGGCCAGGTCAAACGACTGGGCGGGCTGAAAATTGCCACCGTCGAGCAAGAACCCGAGCTGGATCCCGAAGTCAGCATTTACGATTTTCTGTGTGGCGATTTCACTGAAACCGAAGATTGGCAGCGCCCTGCCCGCGTCAATGCCTTGATGGACAAGCTGGGGCTGGACCCCGACGCTCTGACCGGCAGCCTGTCTGGCGGCCAGCGCAAACGCGTGGCCCTGGCCAATGCGCTGGTGGAAGAACCCGATCTGCTCTTGCTGGACGAGCCCACCAACCACCTGGACTTTGATGGCATTCTTTGGCTGGAACAACTGCTGCTGGATTTTCGCGGCAGTGCCGTCATCATTACCCACGACCGCCGATTTCTGGATGTAGTGACCACCCGCATCATCGAACTGGATCGCGGGAAACTCTTCAGCTTTCCCGGCAACTTCAGCCAATGGCAGGAACGCAAAGCCGAGTTCCTGGAGGCTGAAAAGCAACAAAACGCCAAGTTTGATAAATTTCTGGCCCAGGAAGAAGTCTGGATTCGCAAAGGCGTACAGGCGCGTCGCACTCGCGACGAGGGCCGCGTGCGCCGCCTGGAGCAATTGCGCCGTGACCGTGCCGAGCGTCGTGAGCGTTCGGGCGACGTCAAATTCGCCATTTCCGAAGGCCAGCGCTCCGGCAAGCTGGTCGCCGAATTGCAGGATGTCAGCCACGGCTACGATGGCCGCGTACTGATCAAGGATTTCTCGACCGTGCTGATGCGTGGCGACCGTATTGGCCTGATTGGGCACAACGGCGCAGGCAAAACCACCTTGCTGCGCATCATGCTGGGCTTGCAAGAGCCCAATTCCGGCGTTGTGCGCCACGGCACCAAACTCAATATTGGCTACTTTGACCAGATGCGCAGCCGTCTGGATGAAAACGCCACGCTGGCCGACACCATCAGCCCCGGTAGCGAATGGGTAGAAATCGGCAATCAGCGCAAGCACATCATGAGCTACCTGGAAGACTTCCTGTTTCCAGCCGCCCGCGCCCACTCTCCCGTACGCAGCCTGTCCGGTGGCGAGCGAGCCCGACTGGCGCTGGCACGCATGTTTGCTCAACCCACTAATGTATTAGTACTGGACGAGCCGACCAACGACCTGGACATTGAAACCCTGGAACTGCTGGAAGACCTGATTCAGGACTACACCGGCACCGTACTGCTGGTCAGCCACGACCGAACCTTCCTGGACAATGTGGTCACTCAGGTCATTGCCGCTGAAGGCCAAGGCCTTTGGGGCGAATATGTGGGTGGCTACGACGAATGGCTGGCGCAACGCCCCCAGGCCAACGCAGCGACACAGGCATCAGCCAGCAATGCAGCACCCACTCCTGCCGCCGCCACCAAACCGGCAGCCGAGCGCGGTGGCAAAGCAGCCAAGGTAAGCCGTCTGGCATCATGGGAAGAAAAGGAACTGGACGCGCTGCCCGAGAAAATTGCAGCCATAGAAAGTCAGCAGGCCGAATTGGCAGAACAACTGAGCGCACCGGATCTGTACAAAGACGGTTCCACTCGAGCTGACGAGATCAACCAACAACTGGATCAGCTCAACAGTGACCTGGAGCAGTTATTTGAGCGTTGGGAAAAGTTGGAAGAAAAACGCTTGGCCAGCTAAAGAAAGACAAAGGAATCAGGGGTTCAGCCCGGTAAAGCCGAACTGATCCTCTGGTTCCTCCTGAATCCGGGCAACGCGCTGACAATCGACCATGATCGGCTCGATTACCGTGCAACAACACGGTAGAACCTCGCCTGGGCCGACATACGCCAAGGGCTGCTCTTTATAAGCAACCTTTCCATAAACTAGAGGAATACGGCAGGAGCCGCAATAGCCGCTCCTGCATTGATACTCAACCTGATGGCCGGTTCTCTCCAAACCTTCCAACAAGGTTTCGCCGTCCCGCAACTGAAAGTGATCATCAGTTGTCCGGACTAGACTCATAGTTCAATACCGTCGAAGTCGCCGGCCGACACGGCCGAATCGATCTGGCCGACCAGGTAAGAGCTCAGTTCCACCTCTTGGGGTGCCACCTGCACGGTGTCCGAGGACAGCCAGGTGTTGATCCATGGAATGGGGTTGTGTTTGACGGACTCAAACGCAGGCTTCAGGCCCACTGCACCCATACGGATATTGGTGATGTATTCCACGTACTGACCCAGAATGTCTTTATTCAGACCAATCATGGAACCGTCACGGAACAGGTAATCCGCCCACTGCTTCTCTTGCTCGGCGGCATGTTTGAACATTTCAAAGCAGACGGGTTCCAGCTCGCGGGCAATCTGGGCGAACTCGGGATCATCACTGCCCGAACGCATGATATTGATGATGTGCTGTGTGCCAGTCAGGTGCAGCGCTTCATCACGCGCAATCAGACGAATGATCTTGGCGTTACCTTCCATCAGCTTGCGCTCGGCAAAGGCGAAGGAGCAGGCAAAGCTGACGTAAAAGCGGATGGCCTCAAGAATATTGACGCTCATCATGCAGAGATACAGCTTTTTCTTCAGCTCGTAGACGCTGAGCGTACGGGTTTCACCGTTGATCTCGTGCTCGCCCTCGCCCAACTGGGCGTACAGCATGGTGTCGGTGATCAGTTCGTCGTAGTACGAGGAAATGTCAGCAGCACGCAACTGGATGTTCTCGTTGCGCACGATGTCGTCAAAAATAACGGACGGGTCATTGGCAATATTGCGAATGATGTGCGTGTACGAGCGCGAGTGAATCGTCTCGGAAAAAGCCCAGGTTTCAATCCAGGTTTCCAGCTCTGGAATGGAAACCAGAGGCAGGAAGGCCACGTTGGGGCTGCGACCCTGAATGGAATCCAGCAAGGTCTGATACTTCAGGTTGCTGATGAAAATATGCTTTTCGTGGTCAGGCAGGTTCTGGTAGTCGATCCGGTCCTGGGTGATGTCCACTTCTTCCGGACGCCAGAAGAAGGACAACTGCTTTTCAATCAGCTTTTCAAAAATCGGATACTTTTGCTGGTCGTAGCGAGCCACGTTAACCGGCTGCCCAAAGAACATGGGTTCTTTGAGCTGGTCGTTATCCGTTTTAGAAAAAGTACTATAGGTAGTCATGATGCTCTTTACCCTTGCTTAGATCTTGCACGCGCCACCTGCGCAACCGTCGTCTTCGACTTCGCCATGCGAGTCGTCGGCACCGTCGCGGGTGTTGTGGTAGTACAAGGTCTTCACGCCATATTTGTAGGCCAGCAGCAGGTCCTTGAGCAGTTGCTTCATCGGAACGCGTCCACCCTCGAACCGCTGTGGGTCATAGTTGGTGTTCGCAGAGATCGACTGGTCGACAAACTTCT
Organism: Alcaligenes sp. SORT26; assembly: GCF_017377875.1. GTDB lineage: Bacteria > Pseudomonadota > Gammaproteobacteria > Burkholderiales > Burkholderiaceae_B > Alcaligenes > Alcaligenes parafaecalis. The sequence continues at coordinate 3,821,818 of NZ_CP070975.1, read as the reverse complement.
GCATCACGCCAACCAACTTCAGGTAGTCGTCGTTACCGGGCATTTGCCACAGCAATTCGTACTGATCCTTATATTTTTCAAATTCAGGCACCACCTGACGCAAGATACCGTCCTTGGATTGCTTGACGGACACCAGACCACGCGGAGGCTCAATACCGTTGGTGGCATTGGCGATCTGGCTGGACGTTTCCGAAGGCATCAAGGCGGTCAGGGTGGAGTTGCGCAGGCCGTGCTTGACGATATCAGCACGCAAGGCTTCCCAATCCAGGTGCAGGGGCTCGTTGCAGATACCATCCACATCTTTCTTGTAAGTGTCGGTAGGCAGCAGGCCCTTAGCGTACGTGGTTTCGTCGAAAGCCTCGCAAGGACCGTACTCACGCGACAACTGCACCGATGCCTTCAACAGGTAGTACTGAATGGCTTCAAACGTGCGGTGGGTCAGGCCCAGGGCAGCAGGGTCGGAGTAACGGGTGCCGTTCTTGGCCAGATAGTAGGCGTAGTTAATAACGCCAACGCCCAGGGAGCGACGCTTGTTGGTGGCGTTCAAGGCGGCCTTGACCGGGTAATCCTGGTAGTCCAGCAGCGCATCCAAAGCACGCACAATCAGTTCGGACAGGCTGTCCAGCTCGTCCAGGGACTCCAAAGCACCCAGGTTGAAAGCCGATAGCGTGCACAGGGCGATTTCGCCTTCGGCATCGTTCAGATCGTTCAGGGGCTTGGTGGGCAGCGCAATTTCCATGCACAGGTTGGACTGACGCACAGGGGCGCGGTCGGCCTGGAAGGGGCTATGCGTATTGCAGTGGTCCACGTTCTGAATGTAGATACGGCCCGTGCTGGCGCGCTCTTGCATCAGCAGGGAGAACAATTCCACGGCAGGCAGGCTGCGCTTGCGAATGGCGGGATCTTGTTCGTACTTTTCGTACAGACGCTCGAACTCGTCCTGGTCTGCGAAGAAAGCGTCGTACAGGCCGGGTACGTCATGCGGCGAGAACAGCGTGATATGGCTGCCCTTGATCAGACGTTGGTACAGCAGGCGGTTGATCTGAACGCCGTAGTCCAGGTGACGGATACGGTTTTCTTCCACACCACGGTTGTTCTTCAGAACCAGCAGTGTTTCCACTTCCAGGTGCCACATGGGGTAGAACAGGGTCGCTGCACCACCACGCACGCCGCCCTGCGAGCAAGACTTCACAGCGGCCTGGAACATCTTGAAGAAAGGCAGGCAACCGGTGTGCTGGGCTTCACCACCACGAATTTCGCTGCCTACGGCGCGAATACGACCACCGTTAATGCCGATACCGGCTCGCTGGGACACGTAGCGAACGATGGCGCTGGTCGTGGCATTGATGCTGTCCAGACTGTCGTCACATTCGATCAGCACGCAAGAGCTGAACTGACGGGTAGGTGTGCGCACGCCAGCCATGATGGGCGTGGGCAGGGAAATCTTGAATTGCGATACCGCGTCATAGAAGCGCTTGATAAAGCTCAGACGGGTTTCAGCAGGATAACGAGCGAACAGGCACATGGCCACCAGCATGTACAAGAACTGGGGGCTTTCGTAGATGCGCTTGGTCACGCGGTTTTGGATCAGGTACTTGCCTTCCAACTGCTTGACCGCACCGTACGAGAAGTTCATGTCACGCCAGTGATCCAGGTGAGCATCCAGCTCATCGAACTCGGCGCGTGTGTAATCCTGCAGCAGATGGGGATCGTAGCGACCTTCTTTGGTTTGAAGCGTCACGTGATCAAACAGGGTCGGTGGCTCAAACTGACCAAAAGCGATTTTGCGCAGATGGAAAATCGCCAGGCGAGCCGCCAGATATTGGTAGTCGGGCGTATCTTCGGAGATCAGATCCGCTGCCGACTTGATGATGGTTTCGTGTATGTCGCTGGTGCGAATACCGTTATAGAACTGAATGTGAGAGCGCAGCTCTACTTGAGAGACAGACACATTACTCAGACCTTCAGCGGCCCAATCAACCACTCGGTGAATCTTGTCGAGGTTAATAGGTTCTGTACGGCCATCTCGTTTAGTGACCATTAACTGTTCGGTTGATTGCATTTCAGTCTCGGAATCGATAAAGATTGACGGAAGAAGCGGCTTTCGCAGCCGCCGACGTCATTTGGTGCACACCATATGTAGTGTGGAATAGGCATCATTCTACTACATATAGCGGATTCGGCATTTTAAAATGCAACCAATCTTTGCGCTGTTAACAATTTTTATTGTGTTTGGAACTCTTGAACGCAGCGCAGCAAAGCCTCGCCGTAGGCCTCCCGTTTACGCACCCCAATGCCTGTAATCGGCTCCAGATCAGCCTCTGAGCTGGGGCAGCGGATGGCCACTTCGCGCAAAGTCGCGTCATGGAAAATGACATAGGCAGGGACGCCATGTTCGCGTGCGGTAGCCGCCCGCCAGGCACGCAAAGCCTCGAAGCGTCTTTGCTGATCGGGCTCCAGCGCGGGGCCTACCGGGGCCTGACCTTTGACACGATGCGCAGCCGGTCCACGTGTTACGGTTTCGCGGCGCAACATCAAGGTGCGCTCCCCTTTTAAAACTTCGCGACTGGCGTCGGTCAGTAACAAGGTGCCATAACCTTCCGGGTCAACAGTCACCAAACTATGTGCCAGCAATTGGCGCAATACACCACGCCAGGCCTGGTCGGACAATTCCTTGCCCACACCAAAGACCGTCAGCTTGTCGTGTTCGTGCTCTTTGACCCGCTCGGTGGTTTTGCCCAGCAGGATATCGATCAGATGCCCTGCCCCAAACCGTTGGCCACGCTCGCGCCACAATCTATAGATCGTGGACAGCATTTTCTGGGCGGCCACCGTGCCATCCCAGGCCTCCGGGGCTTCCAGGCAGGTATCGCAGTTACCGCAGGGCTCAATCTGCTGATCAAAATAGGCCAGCAAGCGCTGTCGGCGGCAGGAAATGGTTTCGCACAGGCCCAACATGGCATCCAGCGCCTGACCTTGCTGACGCCGGTGCGCCGCATCGCCTTGCGACTGGTTAATCATGCGGTACAACTGCACCACGTCCTGCAAACCATAAGCCAGCCAGGCCGTGGCAACCTCGCCATCGCGGCCAGCACGCCCCGTTTCCTGGTAATACCCTTCTACGGATTTGGGCAGGTCAATATGGGCGACAAAGCGCACATCCGGTTTATTGACGCCCATGCCAAAGGCAATGGTCGCCACCATCACCACACCTTCTTCGCGCAGAAAGCGAGCCTGATTGATGGCACGTTGCTGCGCCTCCAGACCGGCATGGTAGGGCAAAGCGTGAATTCCGTTCTTGCACAGAAACTCGGCAGTGTCTTCTACCCGAGAGCGGGACAGGCAATACACAATCCCGGCATGCCCGGCATGCTCTTCCTGAATGAAGCTCAGCAACTGTTTGCGTACTTCATTCTTTTCAATAATGCGGTAGCAAATATTGGGGCGGTCAAAACTGGCCACAAAATGACGGGCTTCTTCCAGCTTCAGGCGCTGCGCAATTTCTACCCGCGTCAACTGAGTGGCGGTAGCCGTCAGGGCAACCCGTGGCACACCCGGCCAACGCTCTGCCAACAAATCCAGGCCCAGATATTCCGGGCGGAAGTCGTGCCCCCATTGCGATACGCAGTGAGCTTCGTCAATGGCGAACAGGGAAATCTGGCCGCGGGCCAACAAATCCAGGCAGCGGTCCGTCAGCAAGCGCTCGGGAGCGACATACAACAGATCCAACTGCCCTGTCAGGAATTCACGCTCGACCTCGCGGGCCGTTTGCCAATCCTGGGTGGAATTCAGATAAGCGGCGTTAACGCCCAGTTCATTGAGCGCATCCACCTGATCTTGCATCAGGGCAATCAGGGGAGAGACAACGACGCCGGTGCCGGGGCGCACCAATGCAGGAATCTGGTAACAGAGCGACTTGCCGCCGCCCGTAGGCATCAAGACCAGGGCGTCACCGCCTTGGATCAGGGTCTCGATAATCTCGTGCTGAGAACCACGAAAACTGTCATAACCAAAAACTTCCTGAAGAACCTCAAGTGCTGACTGGGCCATGCCGCCTGCTTAAAAAATCGGAATAGAAAAACGCAGCGCGATGTTCGACTGACGACTTTCCAGATGACGGCGAGCCTGTAAACCCACCCTAAGGTGGGGACTGTACCAGAACTGCTGCGTGACCCCAAGGTAGCGGTTCTCCCCACCGGCAACTACCTGCTGCACCTCGTACTGGGTCTGCACTTCCCCCCAGCGGCGCAAAGGAACGGACAGGCCCACTACCTGTCGGCTGCTGGCCGCGTCTACCTTCATGCCCTGATAACGGCTTAAGTCCAGGAAATTGTCCTCGTAGCGTTCGCCCTGCCATTGCAGGTGCAAATCATCCAGCACGTCCAGACCATAGGCCGCCTGATAGCGCCAGCCCTGCCCCACCGCGTGGGAGGCTCGGGCCACGCTGGCTTGCCAGACTCCAAAGTCTGGCGAACGATAAGTGGCCCCCAAACCCGTCAGCCCAAAATCGCGCGCGCTTTCCACTTGGGTATCAATACTGGTCCGGCTAGTGACATCCGTACTGAGCATCAGACTGCTGGCAGAAGACCCATACACCAGATCCCCATTATCTTGCTTGCCCGTCATATCCAACGCCCCCACCGCCAAGGCATAACGCCACGGTCCGGTCGGACCCTGCTCGAACTGCTGGGTAAGATTAATACCGCCGAGCGCCACAGGACGCGCCCAATCCGGTGCGGTCACAGTGTCATTCCCCAGGGTTAGCTCAAGGCCATCGCCATTAACGTAGCGCCAATTGCGCTCACCGAACTGCCAAACCTGATCAGGTGCACTGCTTAACCAGCGTGCACTCCAGATAGGCGAAGACTGCTGACTATATTGAATAGAGCGAGCCAGGCTGGCGGTACTGGAACCATTCAGACTGAAATCAGAAAAAGAGAAATCCATGGACGCAGCAGGGCTGGGCAAATCCTGATCACCCTGGCGATGCCATTGTGAGGCATCAAAAAACGGCTCCACAGGCGGGAGCTCCTGGGCAGGAATCGCCTGAGCCTCATCGACGCCGTACACACGGGTCGCAGACAGGTTTTCCAAGCCAATACGATTTTGGGCCGTAGCCAATGGAACAGCGGACAGCATGGCAAGACCGACAATCAGCCCGCCTGCCAAGCCTCGCTGGCAAGCTTTTGTACGCATGATTTATGTCACAAAAAGAGTTTAGCGCCGGGCATCCAGCATCACTTCGCCGCTCGCATCCAGGGAGCGTTTGATGGCGGAGTATTTTTCCAGCACAGCAGACTTATAGACTACACCAATCAAGCGACCCGAGCCGTCACCATTCAATACGGGCAGGCGCTCTCCGGCGAAGTTTACAAAGTGCTCCTGGGCCTCGTCCAGACTCATGTTCGGGTAGAGCGTCTTGACGAAATCCATACGCAGAATATCCCCCACCACGCGCTCCTGGGCCGCGTTGTCGTCCAGCAACATACGCGTCAGATCAGGTTGAGCAATCACCCCTTGATAAACCTGCTCCTCGTTCACCACGTACAAATAGCGCACGGGATAATCCAGGAACATTTGCAGGGCTTCGCGCATTTGGGTGGTCGTGCTGACCACGGTATCCGCCGGGCGCACCAGTTCGGCCAGGGTCGTGTGACGCAACTTGTGGCGCAGCAAGGCGTCGCGCTCGCGCACCAGGGTGACTTCATACATGGCCACTTCAGCCACACCGCGCGACACGAAATAGGCCATGACACAGGCAACAATCAAAGGCAGCACTAACTGATAGCTGAGCGTCATTTCAAACAGCATCAAAATAGCCATGAACGGCGCACTGGTCGCCGCCCCCAGAAACGCCCCCATGCCCACCAGAGTGAACAAATACAAGGGCAAGTCCAGACCAGGCAGGATCAGCAAGGTCAACTGACCAAACAGGGTGCCAAAGGCCGCGCCCACAAAGATGGCGGGAGTAAACACACCACCGACAGCGCCCGAACCTACGGTCAGCCCGGTCGCCAGCACCTTGAATACCAGGATAAGCAGGACGCTATACCAGGCCCAATCGCTGTGCAACATGGACGACACCACACTGAAGCCATTACCCGCCACGCGCGGCATGACAATCAGCAGGCATCCCAGCAACAATCCCCCCAGCGCCAGACGCAGGGGCAAGCCTAGCCCCGTGCGCTTGAAGAGCGTGCGAAACAGATTCAGCAATTTCAGGAAAGCGGGAGCGGCCAAGCCGATCAGCACACCTAACACCAGAAAGGGCAAGATGTCCCAGCCAGCAACGGCCTGAACATTCGTCATTTCATAGGGAGCATGATAGCCACCCAGCATGCGCATGGTCAGGTGAGCACTGACAGCCGCCATCAACAAGGGGCCGAAGCTGCTCATGGTCATGGTGCCCAGCACGATCTCGGCCACAAACACGGCACCGGCAATCGGGGCGCCATACGCAGCCGCCACCCCGGCTGCTGCGCCACAGGCCACCAGCAAGCGCAGGCGAGCTTCACCAAACAGAGTGAAACGGCCAATTGCGGAAGCGGACAAAGAGGCCAGATGCACCATCGCCCCTTCCCGACCAATCGAGCCGCCCGAGGCCACCGTCATCAGGGAGGACAAGGATCGCAACAAGCCCTGGCGGATGGACAGACGACCATCACCAATGGCCACAGCTTCCATATAGTCTGAATTACTTCCTGAAGGCAGACGCCCCGCCAGCCACAACAAGATACCGGCGCACAAACCGCCCAAGGTGGGAAACAAGAGGCGCATGTACCAGGACAGGCCTTCCGTTACCGCGACAATACCGCCGTGCTGTCCCGTGACCACTTGCTGCACCAGGCGCATGCCCTGATGAAAGGCCAGGGTCGCCAAAGCCCCCAGGATACCGGCCAAGACCGCCCAGGCCAGCATGGCGGGCATATCAGACAACCACTTGAAACCCTGAAGACGCTTGCGCATCGACAGTACGGAATGGGCAATCATAGAAAAGGTCAGCCTTTAAAGCTGGGCGGCAAAGGTGGGCGGGACAAACCAAACATGCGCCAATACACCCACACGTTGAAAATCAATACGATGGGCAAGGCAATCACAATGGCCGACAGGATCAGACTTAACGCAGGCACTCCAGCGGCGGCGTCCCAGATCGTCATCTCGTCCAGAATCAGATAGGGGAAGAAACTGAACGCCAGCCCTGCCATGACGGACACCATCACAAACAAGGTCAGCAAAAAGGGCAAGGTGGTGGTGCGATAGCTGCTGTTGATCATGCGCTGCAGGCTCATTTCAATCGACACAAAGCAGCTTAGTATCAGCGCCCACAGGAACAGTACCAGCCCCCAATACGGGCCATCACTCCACTTGAGCAACACACCCGCATTCACAAAGGCCAACACCACCGAAACACCGACGGCCCCTGCCGCAAACCAGCGCACCGAACGGCGTCCCCAGTTCACCGCACGGGCACGCAGCTCACCCGCCTCGCGCATGATCAGCCAACTAGCCCCCAGCAAGCAGTAGGCCGCGATGGCGCAAAAGCCCATGAAGATAGAAAACCAGATATAGCCCGAATCGCTTTGAAAGCCCACCACGACTTGAGCCAACAAGACGCCATGGGAAAAAGCCGTCAACCAGGAGCCCAGGGCAAAGCCCATCTGCCAGCGGGACTGACGCTCTACAGGCGCACGCAGGCGGAACTCAAAAGACACGGAGCGGGCGAAAACGCCCACACCCAGAGCACATAAAGGCCCATACAAGCCGCCCATCACCGCCCCCCAGGCTTTGGGGAAGGCGCAGACAAACAGGCCCAGACCGAGAAACAGCCAGAACTCGTTGGCATCCCGCCAGGGACTCAACAAAGACAGCATGCGGGGACGCAGAGAGTCCGGCGCCAACAAGGACAAGCAGCCCACGCCAATATCAAAACCGTCCAGAACGGTGCCAGCCACAATGATCAAAAAGAACAGAGCCAGAAACGCCAGCGGCATCCAGAACGCCGGATCATGGGCACCCAGTCCCAGCGCATTCGCAAAAGAATCAATCATGCCCGCCCCCGATGACGCGCGATCGGCACCACACCGAAACGTACTGCATGCCGCAGCTTCTGGAAAAAGCCAATCATGCACAAGACGTACACCAGGCCATAAGAAAGCACACCCAGCCCGACAGTAAAGACGCTTTCCTTGCTCTGTACCTGCACGGCCTGAATATCGTTACCCACTAGATAGGGCAGAAAACCCAGCAATACGTAGGCGGCCCCGGCCAGCAACATAATCCAGCCCAGCACCGATGCGGCCACCATTAACTGACGCTCTCTATAAGAGAGAGAGTGCGGATCCAAGCCATAACGGCGCGTACGCAACAGCACCCAGAGCAGCAGAAACAGCATCACAGCACCCGCCAGCACAGCCACGCGGAAGGACCAGAACGTCAGAGTTACAGGTGGCATGGCCTCGGAGAACTGATCCAGGCCCATCAGTATGCCGCTGTCATTACGACCCAACCAGCGCCCACCTGCATGCGACCAGCGCAGCACACCCAGGACACTGTCTTGCATGGCCGATGGGGCGGCCACCAGAATCAAGTCCGGTTGTGAACCACTTTCCCAATAGGCAGCAGCGGCCGCCGCCTTGGCAGGCTGATGCTCGGCAGTCATGAAGCCATTGCCCACCACCACAAACACCAGGGCAACCCAGGCCACCACACCTAAAAACAAGGCGCTGCGAAACGCCAGACGTTCCTGATCCGTGACCGGTCTTTGCATCGTCTGGGCGCAAGTCACACCCAACATGAAAAAGGCCACCGTCAGCAAACTGCCCACCAGCAAGAGACCCGCGTACCAGGGCAAGGCAGGCGTACTCAACACATCCAGCCAGTCCATGACGACGTAATGACCTTCAATAACATCCACACCGGTCGGCACTTGCATCCAGGCCACAATCGCGACCAACCAGAAAGCGGTGACGGTCACGCCCAAGGCCACCATCAGCACCACCAGGGTATGAACCAGATTGGAGAGCATGCGCTGGGCAAACAGCATCACGCCCAAAAAGCAGGATTTGAAGATGAACAGGGACAGCATGGAGGCGGCCAGCATGGGGCCGATGACATCGCCTACCTGTTCCATCAGGCCCGGCCAGACACTGCCGAACTGGATCAGCACGGGCATGGAAGCGGCAAAGCTTAAAATAAAGGCCAGCGCAAACAAACGCACCCAGAAGCGGTACGCCCCCATCCAGGCGGCGGCATTGTTGCCAAAGGTTCTGGTCTTGAAATACAGCAGCACCCAGGCCAGTCCCAGCTCCAGAGCCAGAAACAGCAGCATGAAGCCCAGGCTAAGGAAAAACTGGGCATGGGACAGAGAAAGGGCGGAGTGCGTCATAATGAGCGCTAGTGTAGGGTGAATTGGCCTGCAAACGCCACCATACTACCCCAAGTTCTTCCCCGATTTTTTAGAACCCGTTCATGGGGTAAATACCCCTCTAAAACAAGAACGTGGCAAAATGGCCGATTAGTCTGTCGGCTTCTTTATTTCAAACTGTATGACCTCTGACACCACTCCTGCTCCCGTATCTAATTTTCTGCGCACGATCATCGACCAGGATCTGAGCGCTGGCCGTTACGCACAAAAATCCTGGGCCGGTCAGCCAGGCCCGGCCAGTACCCAGCAAGGGGCGGCTGTTGATGCCGCGCGTATCCGTACGCGCTTCCCCCCCGAACCCAATGGTTACCTGCATATTGGGCACGCTAAAAGTATCTGTTTGAACTTCGGACTGGCCAGCGACTACCAAGGCGCCTGCCACCTGCGTTTTGACGACACCAATCCTGAGAAAGAAGAACAGGAGTACGTGGACGCCATTATCGACATGGTCAAATGGCTGGGCTTTGACTGGACCTTCAAGAACGAAGACAACCTGTACTTTGCCAGCGACTATTTCGACCATATGTACCAGTTCGCAGAAGCGCTGGTAAATGCAGGCCATGCCTATGTCGATGAACAAAGCGCCGAAGAGATGCGCACCAACCGTGGCACGCTGACTGAAAAAGGCGTGAACTCGCCCTGGCGCGACCGCCCTGCCGAAGAATCGATCAAGCTGCTGCGCGAAATGCGCGACGGCCATCATCCTGATGGCAGCATGGCCCTGCGCGCCAAAATTGATATGGGTTCGCCCAATATCAATATGCGCGACCCGGTCATGTACCGCATCCGCCATGCTGAACACCATCGCACCGGCAACAAATGGTGCATCTACCCCATGTATAGCTGGGCTCACCCTGTGGAAGACGCGCTGGAGCGCATTACCCACAGCCTGTGCACCCTGGAATTTGAAGACCAGCGTCCTTTCTATAACTGGATTCTGGAGCGCCTGGTTGAGCTGGGCCAATTGGCCGACCCGCTGCCTAAACAGTACGAGTTCTCCCGTCTGAACCTGTCCTACGTGGTCACCAGCAAGCGCAAGCTGCGTCAGTTGGTTCAAGAAAACCATGTCTCCGGTTGGGACGATCCGCGCATGCCTACCCTGGCCGGTTTGCGCCGCCGTGGTTACAGCGCCGGTGCCATCCGTCTGTTCACGGACCGTCTGGGTGTCTCCAAAGCGGCCCAGCACGTGGACTACAGCCTGCTGGAACAAGCCCTGCGCGATGATCTGGACCCAGTGGCTGACCGCAGCGTCGCCATTCTGGACCCGATCGAACTGATCATCACCAACTATCCCGAAGGCAAAAGCGAGCTGTGCCACGCACCGCGCAATCCGCACAATCCGGAAGCCGGTCAACGCGAGTTCCCCTTCTCCGGTCGCCTGTACATTGAGCGCGAGGACTTCAAGGAAGAGCCACCTAAAAAGTACTTCCGTCTGTTCCCCGGCAATACCGTACGTCTGAAATATGGCTATGTCGTGCGCTGCACCGGCTGCGTGAAAGACGAGCAAGGCAATGTCACTCAGGTTCTGGCTGAATACCTGCCCGACACCAAGAGCGGCACACCCGGTGCGGACTCGGTCAAGGTCAAAGGCAATATCACCTGGATCAGCGCCGAGCACGCGATTGCAGCCGAGATTCGTCTGTACGACCGTCTCTTTGCCCATCCTCAGCCCGATGCGGCCGACCAGGATTTCCTGGAGCACATCAACCCGAACTCGCTGCGCGTGATTCAAGGTTGGCTGGAACCCGGCACCAAGGCCACGCCCGATGCCCGCTGGCAGTTTGAGCGCCTGGGCTACTTTGTGGCGGACCGTGTGGACTCCACTCCCGAGAAACCCGTTCTTAACCGCACAACGACTCTGAAAGACACTTGGGTCTAAGGCTATTAACGTGAACGATCAGACTCATGCCAAAGGGCCCCAGGCCCTGGATTTCAAAAGCGCCACGCTGTACGCCGTACGCGTGGTGCTGCGCTCGGCCGACACGGCCGAGCAGTTAGCCGCACTGGCGCAACGCATGAAAGACGCAGGCTCCTTCTTTGAGGACGAGCCTGTTGTCATCGACGCCAGCGCCATCGATGCTTCCGTGGACTGGACGGCGCTGGTCGCCGCCCTGCGCCAGCACAAGCTGCATCCTGTGGGCATCATCGCCCACCCGGATCATGCCGATAACGCTATCGACAGCGGCTTGCCGCACGTTGAGCTGTCCAACCCGCCTGCCCGCCCCCAAGCTCAGGCAGCACCGGACAAGGAAGTGCCGGTCCTGTCGCAGTCGGCCCAGCCAGAAGCCCCTGCGGCGGCCGCTCCGCCACCGCCTGCTATTGCTCCGGCAGCGCTCATCATCAACCGTCAACTGCGTTCGGGCCAGCGTATCTACGCCCGTCACACCGACCTGATTGTGGTGGGTGCGGTCAGCCAGGGAGCCGAAGTGGTCGCCGATGGCAATATCCACGTTTATGGTCCACTACGCGGCAAAGCGATGGCCGGTGCCCGCGGTGATACCAAGGCACGCATCTTCACCACCGAGCTGGACCCGGAACTGATCGCCATTGCGGGCGTGTACCGCATTATTGAAACGCGACTGGATGCGCAACTGCGCAATAAACCGGCCGTCGTCACGCTGGAAGACGATACGCTCAGATTTGATCCCCTGAGCTCCTAGCAATACAAGGCGCCGGCTTTTGCCGGCGCTTTTTATAGTGGCTTGCACCAAACACCTGCCATGCAGGCAAGCAAGTGCAAGCGCAACCGTGTAAGCTGACACCGAACAAAGCAATTGATATGTTTTGTTTCTAAGCAGTAGGCTAAGTGGCAGAACGGATGTCAAAATTAGGCCCGTTATGCTTTACGATTATGTGACTTGAAAAACAAAGGAATCCGATTGTCATGGCGCGTATAGTTGTAGTGACCTCCGGCAAGGGTGGCGTGGGCAAAACCACCACCAGTGCCAGTTTTGCATCTGGCCTTGCGATGCGCGGTCACAAGACCGTGGTCATCGACTTTGACGTCGGTTTGCGCAACCTGGATCTGATCATGGGTTGCGAACGCCGTGTGGTGTATGACTTCGTCAATGTAATCCAAGGCGAAGCCACCCTGAACCAGGCCCTGATCCGTGACAAGCAGATCGAAAACCTGTTCATCCTGCCCGCTTCCCAAACACGTGATAAAGACGCGCTGACCCGTGAAGGGGTGGAAAAAGTTCTGGAAGAACTCAAAGGCATGGGCTTTGAATACATTGTGTGCGATTCGCCCGCCGGTATTGAAACCGGCGCCTTGATGGCGTCTTATTTTGCGGACGATGCGCTGGTTGTGACCAACCCCGAGGTGTCTTCGGTTCGTGACTCGGACCGCATCCTGGGCATTCTGGCCGCCAAATCGCGACGCGGTGAACAGGGCAAAGAGCCCATCAAAGAATATTTGCTGCTGACTCGTTACAGCCCCAAACGTGTGTCGGACGGTGAGATGCTGTCCTTGCAGGACGTTGAAGATATCTTGCGCATCAAACTGATTGGGGTCACCCCCGAGTCGGAAACCGTGCTGCAGGCATCCAACCAAGGAGTACCCGTTATCCATATCAAGGAAAGTGATGTGTCCCAGGCCTATCAGGACATCGTAGATCGTTACCTGGGTGGCGAAAAACCGTTGCGTTTTGTGGATTACGAAAAGCCAGGCCTGTTCAAGCGCCTGTTCGGAGGAAAGTAATATGTCTTTCCTGTCCTTCCTGCTCGGTCACAAGAAAACGTCGGCAACGGTCGCCAAAGACCGTCTGCAACTGATCCTCATTAACGAACGTGGCCAGGGCGGCGTCGCCCCGGACTACTTGCCCCGCTTGCAAAAAGAGCTGGTCGAAGTGATCTCGCGCTACGTGAAGATTAATCCCGATGACATCAAGGTGAACCTTGATCGCCAGGACTCGCTGGAAGTGCTGGAAGTCAAAATCGAAATGCCGCAAATCGATGCCAGTGCTCTGGAAAACAAGTAAAGCGCACTGACCGGCACGCCGGGTTTTGTTGAAATGGCCATCCTTTACGGATGGCCATTTTCTTTGCGGCATCGGATGATGCCAAACATCAACAGTAGTGCCCTGGGCCTTGGCCACAGCTTGTGTGGTGCAAGCAGATAGCAAGGCCAGGACCTGCCATCCGATGGAGAGGAGCGGGCATGAAAAAGCCTCAAAGCCGGGACTCCTGTCCCAAGCTTTGAGGCTTTATTCCGATGAGCGTTTCAGCTCACGCAGAAAATTTGAATTTAGCGGTTCTTGCCGACCTGATCGCCGATTACGCCACCAATCGCAGCGCCACCGACCGTACCCAGAATGCCGCCATCAGTAATCACTGCACCGGCAACACCACCCAGACCCGCGCCAGTTACGGCACCCTTTTGACGTTTGCTCATGCCATCCCAGGAAGAGCAGCCCGCCATCACGACGGCCAGAACCGTGGCCATACCCACTTTAGTGATAGTCGTCATTTTCATCCGTAAACCTCCGTGAAGTATCCGTGCTTAACACGGCATTAAAGTCTATCTTCACCCTCTGGAGCCAATTAGTCCAGACCCTATTGTTAGGCAACGCAACAGATGTAATTCAGCTTTTGTTCAGTTTATTTAATCAAGGCCAGAACCTGCTTGAATGCAGGGTTGGCCGGGGTTTCCAACCACTCGAACATGGCCATTTCGGCGCTAACGCGCTCCAGGCCATGCATTGCCCAGCGATCCCAGGCCGCCTGACGGGACTCGGGCTGGCGTGAGCCAACACAGTCTCCTACCAGCACCGGATCATAGCCATGCTCTTTCAAACCCAGGCCAGTTTGTAACACGCACACGTGAGACTCTGTACCCAGTAACAACACCCGTGTGCGGCCAACAGGCAAAGCAGGGAAAAAGTCGGACTCGCGCGTGGCATCAAAATGCGTTTTATGCAGCACTTTATCGACGTGCGGCAGCAAGGCGGAATCCGTTGGGCCGATTTTTTCGGCCCAGTGCTCGGTCGCCAGAACCGGCACCCCTAACAGGCGCGCCGCCTGTGCCAACTTCCCGGCTCGTTCGACCAAAGCTTGGTGGTCTGCAATAGCGGGCAATAGCCCCGTTTGCATATCAACAATCAAGACGAAAGACTGATGGGCATTGAGCACAGGCATGACACGTTCCTTATTTCAGGGATTTGTAGCGGATACGACGAGGTTTGGCAGCATCTTCACCCAGACGTTGCTTCTTGTCTGCTTCGTATTCCTGATAGTTGCCATCAAAGAATACGGCTTGCGAATCACCCTCGAAAGCCAGGATGTGGGTAGCGATACGGTCCAGGAACCACCGATCGTGACTGATCACCAGCACCGAGCCCGCAAACTCCAGCAAGGCATCTTCCAGCGCACGCAGGGTTTCCACGTCCAGATCGTTGGACGGCTCGTCCAGCAGCAAGACGTTGCCACCCGCAATCAGGGTCTTGGCCAGGTGCAAACGACCACGTTCACCACCGGACAAGTTGCCCACGATCTTGTTCTGATCCGCACCCTTGAAGTTGAAGCGGCCCAGGTACGCACGCGAAGGCATTTCAAAACGGCCTACGGTCAGCAGGTCCGCGCCATCAGCAATGGCGTCAAACACGGTTTTTTCGTTGGCCAGGGCATCACGCGACTGGTCGACATACGCCAGCTTGACGGTCTGACCCAGTTTGACTGTGCCCGAATCCGGCTGCTCTTTACCGGCCAGCATGCGGAACAAGGTGGACTTACCGGCACCGTTAGGGCCAATAATCCCGACGATGGCCCCTGGGGGCACCTTGAAGCTCAGGTTATCGATCAGGAGGCGATCGCCATAGCCTTTGCTGACGTTCTCGAATTCGATGACTTCATTACCCAGACGCTCGGCCACAGGAATAAAGATTTCCTGAGTTTCGTTGCGCTTCTGGTACTCGTGCGAGGACAGTTCCTCAAAGCGAGCCAGACGGGCTTTAGCCTTGGCCTGACGACCCTTGGGGTTCTGACGCACCCACTCCAGCTCTTTCTTGATGGTACGTTGACGTGCGCTTTCCGAAGCCTCTTCCTGCTTCAGACGGTCGTCTTTCTGTTCCAGCCAGGAGCTGTAATTGCCCTTCCAAGGGATACCGTGGCCACGATCCAGTTCCAGAATCCACTCGGCGGCGTTATCCAGGAAGTAACGATCGTGAGTAACCGCCACCACAGTGCCGGGGAATTGGCGCAGGAACACTTCCAGCCAGTCCACACTTTCAGCATCCAGGTGGTTAGTCGGCTCGTCCAGCAGCAACATATCGGGCTTGGACAACAGCAACTGACACAAGGCCACACGGCGTTTTTCACCACCGGACAGATTGGCAATAGACGCATCCCAAGGTGGCAGACGCAGCGCATCGGCCGCGATTTCCATCTGGGTTTCGATATCGTCGGCACCGCTGGTCGCAGCGGCCGCAATAATGGATTCCAGCTCAGCCTGCTCGGCAGCCAGAGCGTCAAAGTCCGCATCAGGCTCGGCGTACTCGGCATAGACCTGTTCCAGACGCTGGCGGGCCTCAAACACAGCCCCCAGGCCTGCCTGAACGGCTTCGCGCACCGTATGTTCAGGGTTCAGTTGGGGCTCTTGAGGCAGATAACCAATTTTGAGCCCCGCCATGGGGATGGCTTCGCCCTCGATCTCGGTATCTACCCCGGCCATGATCTTGAGCAAGGTGGATTTACCGGAGCCGTTCAGGCCCAGCACACCAATCTTGGCACCCGGAAAGAAAGACAAAGAGATATTGCGCAGAATCTGCCGCTTGGGCGGCACAATTTTGCCCACGCGGTTCATCGAATAAACGTATTGAGCCATATAAACCTAAAAAGGAAAAACAGGTCGTGTTCGGAAAACTGGGATTGTAGGCGTTTGACGCCCAAAAGGCGCGCTTCCGTCCCGTAAAGCGAGCGACGCCCGGCCTGAGTGCAGGCCTGTCTCAGGTAATATACTCACTTTATGCTGACAAACCAAAAACACCATGTCCACACCTGATGCCCCTGAACTTGTATTTACCACCGAAGAGCTTGAAACCCTGGGTCGCACCGCTGATGCGTTGAGCGCCTATTTGGGCCGTGCCGTACTGGCTGAGATCGTGGGCGCAGAAGAAACCGGGTTTGAATGGGTCATCTTTGCCATGCCCCTGGACAAAAACGAGGACGAAAGCGAATTTACCGTTGTTCAGGTTGGTGGCGACCAGGCGCGTATCGTGGGTAACCGCGGCGGTCTGGACCCCAAAGATAACGCTGTCTACGCCTGCCGCTATTTGTGGGCGATCCAGCTCAGCGATGCAGAGCCAGTACGCTTCATCAAGGTGGACGAGGAAGGCGAGGAAGTGGCCTGGACCGAGACGCTGGAAGAGCTGCTGCCCTTTGCCTTGAGCGAAGATGCCTTTGCGCCTGAAGATGATACAGATGACGAGGACGACGACGAGGATGATGACAGCCCGGAACCGGGCCTGCAGGGTCATACTCTGCACTGATCACCCTGCCGTATGAGGATGCGGGCAGGCTAGGCCCGCATCCGGTCTCGCAGATACAGAGCCATACCCACGGGCCACATCAGCCCCACCAAACCGTACGAAGCCAGGCCCTTGAGCCCATAACCCGCCGGTGGCTTACGCCCGCTAGCACGTAAATGCAGACCAAAACGCGTATAACGCGCCGCCGCCATCAAAAAAGCCTTGGGCTCATAGCGAAACCAGGGCAGACACTTCACTACCGTATCTTCAGCCAGCAGCCACAAACCTAAAGCATGCTGCTGACTGGTTTTACCCTGTACGGACAAGGAATCGGGACTGTCGTGATAGACCCGAAACACGGTATTCACAAAACGGTTTTTGTAACCCGCACGGGCAATGGCACGCCACACCAGGCTTTCAGGTACAAAGCCCTCGACCTGATCGGGAAAGGGAAATTTGCGCAGTACCGCTGTACTCAGACAGCCAAACTTCTCCCCGCGCACATGGTAGCGAAAGCTCATATCCAGCGAGCTGGCGTCAAAAACATCCTTGGGGAACATATCGCCCACCACCTTGCCATCGGGGCGTACACACAGGCCCGTAATCCCCGCGTAGCCTGCTCGCTCGGATAAGGGAATATCAGCCCAGATCTGCGCCATGTCGTAGAGGGCGTTGACCAGCAAGGTATCGTCGCTGTCCAACGCCACCACCAGTTCACCTTGCGCCAGGGCCACGCCGTGATTAAAAGCGGCTTTCTTGTGCCGGTTTTCCTGCCAGGCGTAATGAATCGGAAAAGAGGCTTGCTGTTGCCAGCCCCGCACCAGTTCTCGTGTGCCGTCGGTGGAGCCATCGTCAACCACCACCCACTCAAAATCCTGGCAGGTCTGCTCACACAAGGAACGGTAAACGCGCTCCAAGGTATGAGCGCGGTTATAGCTCGGTGTCAGGACGGTGAACAAATGGCGCCATTCCATACACGGTGTCCCCATAAACCACTGTTTTGATTATTGTTACGGGCAGCAACTTACATCTGCATCAGGATGACACCATCATAAGGCAAGCACAGCACTGTGCAGCGCACTATCTGCAGGGCTCCTGGCAAACCCGAAGCAAAATCAAACGCGCACAAAAAAACCACAGGCAAGCCTGTGGTTTTTTTGCTGCTAGGGGTGGTCTCAAGCTGGAAAATCAGATTCCTGCTTGTGCACCGCTCAAGCCAAGCACTTAGACGCGCTTAACTTTTTCCAGCATTTTGAAAACGCCCTTGGGTGCGCGCACAAACAGACGTTTGAATGCTTTACCCAGGCAACGACGCTCCAGCGTGTTGCGGCGAGTGCGTTTGATTTCCGCCATGGTGATCTCCGATCTTAATGTAAGCCCTGCCGGATGATCCCGACAAAAGCGCAATAGCTAACCAGAAATTCTACCGTAATCCGCGTTAAGATACAAAGGCTAGAGTGTGCATCCCTGGCAACACCTTGCTGGCATGTACCGCTCTCACTGGCGCATGGGGCCTGTTTGACAGGCCTTTTCGCTGCCGCCTCCCCATCCTGCCCTCTCCAGAAAGCCGACCTTGCCATGAGCTCAGAAATTCGCATTTTTGGCGCCCGCCAGAACACTCTGAAAAACCTGAATGTACGTATCAAAACGGGCGAGTTACTGGTTATTACCGGCGTTTCCGGCTCAGGCAAAAGTTCGCTGGCCTTTGACACCCTGTATGCAGAAGGCCAGCGGCGCTATGTAGAAACATTCTCCCCCTATGCGCGCCAGTTCCTGGACCGCATGGACAAGCCCCAGGTTGATCGCATCGAAGGCATCCTGCCTGCCATTGCCATTGACCAGGTGAACCCGGTGCGCAACTCTCGCAGTACCGTGGGCACCATGACGGAGCTGAACGATTACATCAAGCTGCTGTACGCCCGTCTGGGTGAGCTGTATTGCCGCCAGTGCGCCCAGCCGGTGCGCCGCGACAATGCCGACAGCATTGCCAAACAGATTCGCAAACTGGCGCAGGACCACGACGATCCCCGTCTGGTCCTGACCTTTGCCGTCAAAGTTCCGGCCAACTTCACGCAGCAAGAAATTGAAACCTTGCTGCATCAGCAGGGCTACACCCGCCTGCACCACGAAGAAACCCATACGATTACGGCCAGCAGCATCAGCAGTAAAAAAAGCAAAAGCAGCAAGACCGCCAAAGCAGCTCCAACAGAACAAAAACTGCTTTATGTGATTCAGGACCGCTTCCGCGCCAGCACGGTAGAGCCGGAACGTTTCATGGAAGCCATCGAAGCGGCTTTGCGCCACGGCCAGGGCAAACTGACGGTCTATGCCTCGGCCAGTGCCGACGGCCCGGAAACCGCCTGGCGTTTCAGCCAGGGCCTGCACTGTGCCCAGTGCGACATTGAATACAGCACGCCCGTTGCCAGCACCTTCTCCTTCAACTCGCCTTTGGGCGCATGTGAGTCCTGCCGCGGCTTTGGCCGGGTGATGGGGATTGATTACGGTCTGGTCGTTCCCGACCCCAGCAAAAGCCTGCTGGAAGGCGCAATTCGCCCTTGGCAGACGGCCAGCTACAAAGAATGTCAGGTCGAGATGGAGCGCTACGCCCCGGCGGCCGGTGTGCGCTTGGCAGTGCCCTGGAAAGACTTGAGCCAGGAAGAGCGCGACTGGGTGATTAATGGCACCCCGGACTGGAAAGGCGGCAATCAGGCCTGGAAAACCCAGTGGTACGGCGCCCAGCGCTTTTTCGATTGGCTGGAATCGCGCGCCTACAAGATGCACGTGCGTGTGCTGCTGTCCAAGTACCGCAGCTACAACACCTGCCCCTCTTGTGCTGGTTCGCGTCTGAAACCCGAAGCCAGTTTGTGGCGCGTCGGCGATCAGGCTGCACCTGCCGATTCCCGCTATCCACGCTTCATGCCTGTGCATTCGCAATGGCTGCGCGAACAACTGGATGCCATGCCCGGCCTGAGCGTCCCGGACCTGATGCGTCTGCCTATTGAGCATGTACGTACCTTCTTCCGTGGCCTGCACTTTGGTGACGCACGCGATGCGGCTATCGATCTGCTCCTGAAAGAAACGCTCTCCCGCCTGGATTATCTGTGTGATGTGGGCCTGTCCTATTTGTCCCTGGACCGCCAAAGCCGCACCCTGTCTGGCGGTGAAGTGCAGCGTATCAACCTGACTACGGCGCTGGGCACCTCGCTGGTAAACACCTTGTTCGTGCTGGACGAGCCCTCGATTGGTCTGCACCCGCGCGACATGCACCGCATTATTGAAGTGATGCACCGTCTACGCGGCAATGGCAACACGCTGGTCGTAGTCGAGCATGACCCACAAGTGATGGTGGCAGCCGACCGTATTCTGGACATGGGCCCCGGCCCGGGCGAGCGCGGTGGCCAGATTCTGTTTGATGGCTCCCCCCAAGCCTTGCGCGGTGCGGAAACACTGACAGGCCGCTACCTGAGTGGCGAGCTGAGCATTGAATCGCCCCGCCCTATGCCGGTGGCCGAAAACACGCCCCGCCTGCTGCTTGAAGACGTCAGCGCGCACAATCTGCGCCATATCTCCGTGTCCATTCCGCTAGGCCGTCTGGTTTGCGTAACGGGCGTCTCCGGTTCGGGTAAGTCCACCCTGATTCAGGACGTGCTCTACCCGGCCATCCTGAAACAGCAAGGCAAACCGACCGAAGCCCCAGGCCCTTACGGTGCCCTGCTGGGTGCCGAGCAAATTGCCGAAGTGGTCATGGTGGACCAGACCCCTATCGGCAAGACGGCCCGCTCCAACCCGGCCAGCTATGTCGGCGCCTTTGACCCTATCCGCAAGCTGTTTGCCCAGGCCCCACTGTCCAAAGAACGCAGCTACACGCCCGGCACCTTCAGCTTCAATAGTGGCGATGGACGCTGCCCAACTTGCGGCGGCACGGGTTTTGAACATATCGAAATGCAGTTCCTGTCCGATGTGTACCTGCGCTGCCCCGATTGCGATGGCAAGCGATTCCGCCCCGAAGTGCTGGAAGTGCGTATCGAACACTTTGGTCGCAGCGCCTCGATTGACGAGGTGCTGGACATGACCGTGCATCAGGCCATGGAGTTTTTCGAGGGCCTGCGCGATGTGCAAACCGGTCTGGCTCCGCTGGCCGATGTGGGTCTGGACTACCTGAAACTGGGTCAGCCTGTGCCCACGCTCTCGGGCGGTGAGGCGCAACGTCTGAAGCTGGCGGCTTATCTGGCCCAGGCTTCACGCACCCGTCTGAGCCAGGTGAAGGTTGCCAAGAAAGGCAATCTGTTCCTGTTCGACGAGCCCACCACCGGCCTGCACTTTGACGATATTGCCCGCCTGATGCGCGCCTTCCGCAAACTGCTGGCCGCCGGTCACAGCCTGCTGATTATTGAGCACAATCTGGACCTGATCCGCGCGGCAGACTGGATTATTGATCTGGGCCCCGAGGGCGGCGAACATGGTGGTCAATTGTTGGGTGCTGGAACACCGGCAGATATCATGGCCCTGGAACAGTCCCACACCGGCCATGCCCTGAAAGAGTACGAACAAGCCACGATCGGCAAAGGCTCGGCCCTGTTCCAGGAACCTGCGGTGGACTACAAGGCCAGCTCCGGCGGCAGCAACGATGGCCAGATCGCCATTCTGAATGCGCGCGAGCACAACCTGAAAAACATCTCGGTCCATATCCCGCACAACACCTTCACAGTGGTGACAGGGGTATCAGGCTCAGGCAAATCCACTCTGGCCTTCGATATTCTGTTTAACGAAGGTCAGCGCCGCTATCTGGAATCCCTGAACGCCTATGCACGCGCCATTGTGCAGCCTGCCGGTCAGCCCGATGTGGACGCGATTTACGGCATTCCGCCTACCGTTGCCATTGAGCAGCGCACCAGCCGCGGCGGACGTAAATCCACCGTGGCGACCATGACGGAGATCCATCACTTCCTGCGTCTGCTGTACGTGAAGCTGGCTACGCAATACTGCCCGGATTGCCATGTGCCTGTCGCACCGCAGACCGCCGAGCAGATTGCCGCTCAACTACTGCGCGATCATAAAGGCGAGCATATAGGTTTGCTGGCTCCCCTGGTTACGGCCCGCAAAGGCTATTACACCGATCTGGCCAAATGGGCTCAAGGCAAGGGCTATACCCATTTGCGTGTGGATGGCGAGTTCATTCCCGTCAACCCTTGGCCGCGTCTGGATCGCTATAGCGAACACACGCTGGAACTGCCGGTGGCCGATCTGATTATTGACCCACGCAATGAACTGCAATTGCGTCAGGCCATCCGCGAGGCGCTGGAACTGGGCCACGGCTCCTTTAGCGTGCTGGCTCCCTTGACGCCGTCGGGTGCCATGTCTCTGGACGAGCGTCGACAAGGTAAACCGCTGTCCAACGCCAGCCAGCAGCACTTCTCGGTCAAACGCGCCTGCCCTTGCTGCGGCACCAGCTTCCCCGAGCCGGACCCACGCATGTTCTCCTACAACTCCAAGCACGGCTGGTGCAAGGACTGCTTTGGTACGGGCTTGAAGCTGACCGGCTTCGACCAGGAGCAGACTGGCGAGGAAAATAGCTGGAACAACGGCTATGAAGGCGAAGCAGTGGAATGCCCAAGCTGCCACGGACAACGCTTGAATCCCGTGTCTCTGGCCTTTGAATGGCGCGACCAATCCATTGCCAAGCTGGCTGGTCTGCCCGTGGATGAAGCACAAACCTTTTTTGGCAGCCTGAACATGAGTGGCCGCGAGGCCGACATTGCGCGCGACATTCTGAATGAAATTCGCAGCCGTCTGGACTTCATGCACGAAGTGGGTCTGGGCTATCTGGCACTGGATCGTGCCGCCCCCACCCTATCGGGTGGCGAGGCACAGCGTATCCGTCTGGCAGCTCAGTTGGGCTCGAACCTGCAGGGCGTCTGCTATGTGCTGGACGAACCCACCATTGGCTTGCACCCCCGCGACAACCAGATTCTGCTCAAAGCCATGGCGCGTCTGGAAGGCAATGGCAACACGCTCGTGGTCGTTGAGCACGACGAAGACACCATACGCCGTGCTCAGCACATTATTGATATGGGCCCCGGTGCCGGGAAGCGCGGTGGCGAAGTCATCGCCCAGGGCACGCTGGCAGAAATCGAGGCCAACCCCAATTCGCTGACTGGTCGCTATCTGCGCGAACCACTCAAACACCCCATGCAGGCACGCCGTCCCGTACAGGCCGACGCGCCCATGCTGACGGTACACGATGCCAGCCTGCACAACCTGAACAAGGTCCAGGCGGGTATCCCACTGGGCAAACTCAGTCTGGTGACGGGCGTGTCGGGTTCCGGCAAATCCACCTTTGCCCGAGACGTATTGCTGGATAACTTGCAGCGAGTGGTCGGCAGCAAAGAAACCCCTGTGTGGCAAGGTTGCTCCAGCATCAGCGGCTGGGAAAGTCTGGACCGCGTGCTGGAAGTAGACCAGACCCCCATTGGTAAAACACCGCGCTCCTGCCCTGCCACCTACATCGGCTTCTGGGACGAGGTGCGCAAACTGTTTGCCAACACCAACGATGCCCGCCTGCGCGGCTGGAGCGCGTCACGCTTTTCCTTCAATACCGGCGATGGTCGCTGCCCCTTGTGCGAAGGCCAAGGCATGCGCACGCTGGAAATGAGCTTCCTGCCGGATGTGAAGGTGCCTTGCGATGCCTGCCACGGCAAGCGTTTCAACCCGGAAACCCTGGCCGTCACCTGGCGAGACGTATCCGCCGGTCAGCTTTTGCAAATGGATGTGGACGAGGCGGTTGAATACTTTGCCGCACATCCTAAAATATTGCGCCCCCTGCAGCTCATGCAAAGCGTGGGCCTGGGTTATCTGACCTTGGGCCAACCCTCCCCCACCCTGTCCGGTGGCGAGGCGCAGCGCGTCAAGTTGGTCAGCGAGCTGGTCAAGGCCCGTCTGGATGAAGGTCTGACCCGTACGGGCCGTGCCTACAAGGCTCCGCATACCCTGTACGTGCTGGACGAACCTAGCGTGGGCCTGTCCATGGCGGATGTGGAAAAGCTGATTGTGGTCTTGCACCGTTTGGTCGACGCGGGCCATACCGTGCTGGTGATTGAACATAATCTGGATTTGATTGCCGAAGCAGATTGGATCGTGGATCTGGGCCCTGAAGGCGGCTCGGGCGGCGGCAGACTGGTGGTGCAGGGCACCCCGGATCAGGTACAAGCCAACCGAGCCTCGCATACCGGCATGGCTTTGGCGGAATTTTTAAAGGAACACGGCGCATGTATGGCCGATTTGAAGACAGACTAAAAGGCTATGCGCTGGAAATGCAGGGCTACCTGGGCCATATCCAGGCCCGTAGCCCTGAAGACTTAAGTACTGCTTTTGAAAAGATCGAACAGGCCAGTCAGGCAGGCCACTGGGTGGCTCTGGCGCTGGACTATGAACTGGCCGAGCTGTTTGAACCCCGTCTGCCCGCCCGCGAAGCGGCCCTGCACGCGCCCCTGAACGCCTTGGTGTTTGAAGATGCGCAAGAAGTCGCCTTATGGGACAGCCAGGCGGCTCCGGAGCTGAAGGTCAGCCAACAGATCAGTCAGCAAGAATACAAAGAGGCCCTGGCACAGGTTCAAGCTGGACTGCAAGCCGGAGATTTCTACCAGATCAACTACACCATGCCCCTGCGTATTCAATCGGGCATGGCACCGCATGATCTCTATACCGCCTTGGCCAGCCGCCATCCCGTGGCCTACGGTGCCTATCTGGATTTGGGTGATCGCCATATTCTGTCGCTTTCACCCGAGCTCTTCCTGGAAAAGCGTGGCAATTGTGTGCGGACCCGCCCCATGAAAGGCACGCGCCCACGTGACACCGACCCTGTTCAAGATCAGAAAAACGCTCAGGAACTGCAAAGCAGCCTGAAAGACCGGGCCGAGAACCTGATGATTGTGGACTTGCTGCGCAACGATCTGGGTCAGGTCGCCCGCACCGGCAGCGTGCACACCACCAGCCTGTTCGATGTCGAGCAATATGCCTCTGTCTGGACCATGACTTCCAGCATTCAGGCCGAAGTAGACCCGAATTGCGGTCTGGAGACCCTGCTGCGCGCGCTGTTTCCCTGTGGCTCCATTACCGGCGCCCCCAAGCTGGCCGCCATGCAGTGCATACGCAAGCTGGAAAAACAGCGACGTGGCATTTACTGTGGCTCGGTCGGCTACCTTAGCCCCCAAGGCGACTTGTCCCTGAACGTCAGCATCCGCAGTCTGGAGCTGGATAATCACGGCCAAGGCACCTTTGGTGTGGGCGGAGGCATTGTGCTGGATTCCGACCCGGACCAGGAATGGCTGGAGTGCCTGTGGAAAGCCCGCGTGCTGCAAGCCCCTGTAACACTGACTTAAAGGCCGCATCATGAGCCAAAGCAAACCTGAATTGATAGAAACCTTGCGGGTAGACGCCGATGGCCAGATTCCCTTGCTGGAGCTGCATCTGGAACGCGTAGCGCGTAGCTGCGCGGAACTGGGCTACGACTGGGATGCCCAGACCTGGTTACAGGCCATGCATACCGCGCTGGGCCAAGCCCCCGTCAACACGCCTTTGCGGCTGCGTATTCTGTGGAATGCAAAAGCCAGTGCAAAAGCCGAGGCGCAGGCCCTGCCCGCTCTGGAAGGGCCTTTACAACTGTGCCTGTCCAAGATACCTCTGTCTGCCCAGGACCGCCTGCTCTCGCACAAGACCACGCATCGCCCCTGGTATCAGGAAGCCGCTGCCCTGCTGGAAAAGCATCCCCAACTCTTTGATGTGATTTTTCTGGATACGCAAAACCGGGTTTGCGAAGGCAGCCGCAGCAATATCTATATCCAGGATGAGCAGGGCCATTGGTGGACGCCACCCGCACAAGGCTGGCTCCTGCCTGGCGTACAACGACAGGCACTCCTGAATAGCGGTCTGGCCCGTGAAACAGAGCTTTTTCTGGAAGACTTGCAGCATGCACGGGCGATTCGTGTGTCGAATGCCCTGCGTGGCTGGCAAAACGCCTTACTGGTTCAGGATCCGGTTTAAGGCGTAATCAGCGGCCTGCATTCCCATGCTGGCCGTTATCGTGACCCCAGAGCCATAGCCTGCACAGGCCAAGCCTTGCAAAGCACCATCTTCGGACTGGGTCCAGTTTTGCGGCAGGCGGGTTTCCTGCTCAAACCACAAGCAATCCACACCCATGCGAGGCACGCGCTTCAAGGCACGGCCCTGAGCATCACTGCCACGCGCAAAACCATGTTGTTTGCGCAGAATCTGACGCAGCTTGCCTAACAAGGCATCATGCCGTGCCACCGACAGATCCCCCCGACGCAAGCTCAACGGGTCGGTTTTTCCGCCTGCACCGCCACAACTCAATAAGGGGACGTTCAGACGCCTGGCCTGCAAGATCAGGGCGATCTTGGCACTGGCCTGATCGGTGCAATCCAGAAATACGTCGGGACGCTGCTCCAGCAGACTGGCTGCATTGTCCTCGGTGACGAAATCCTCAATCAATTGCAATTGACATTGAGGATTGATTTGCGCAATGCGCTGGGCCATCGCTTCAATCTTGGCCATACCCAAGGTACTGTCCAGCGCGGGCAATTGGCGGTTGATATTTGATTCCGCAATATTGTCCAGATCAATCAGGGTGATCCGGCCCACAGCGGAACGGGCCAGGGCCTCCACAGCCCAGGTGCCAACACCACCAATACCGGCCACCATCACATGGGCGGCAGCCAGACGCTCGCGCGCTCCGGCTCCATACAAACGGTCCAAACCACCGAAACGGCGTTCGGCATCCATGTTGTGCTGCTCTGTCATCAATCTGTCCATCACCGGCCCATGCGGCCAAACCCGTCAATTCTACGTCTAATTTCGCCTCTCCAGCCCGCGAAACGGTGCTTATGCCCTGGCGGCTTGACTCTGCTCGGCCAAATAGCAACACTCATATAAGCAAATTAGTATTTTT
The DNA here is from genome assembly GCF_017377875.1 of Alcaligenes sp. SORT26. Lineage (GTDB taxonomy): Bacteria > Pseudomonadota > Gammaproteobacteria > Burkholderiales > Burkholderiaceae_B > Alcaligenes > Alcaligenes parafaecalis. Next base: position 3,794,967 of record NZ_CP070975.1, on the reverse strand, counting down.
CCTTAGTTATCAGCATCAAAGCCCGCTACAGTGGACTGTCATTGCTCTACAATTGTCATAGGTTTCAAGCATCTGTGATTTTGGCTTACCACCCCTTTTTGCCGTGAACATCGATTCTATTTCCGCCTCGCCTTCCGCCGTACCCACACCGTGCAGCTTTCGTGTCCTGACTGACGAAGAGCGCAATGCCTCTTTGCGTCAATCCCTGGAAGAGGCGCAATGGTGTGAAAAACAGGACCTGTGGGTCTATGGCTACGGCTCCCTGATCTGGCGTCCCGATTTTGAATTTGCCGAGCAGCGCCAAGCCTTGCTGCGCGGTTATCACCGGGCGCTGTGCTTATGGTCACGTATCAACCGCGGCACGCCCGAGCAGCCCGGCTTGGTCTTTGGGCTGGATGTGGGTGGCTCCTGCCGCGGCATGGCTTTCCGTATCCCTGCTGACAGTGTGCCCAAGGTCTTCGATGCCCTGTGGCTGCGCGAGATGCCCAGCGGTGCCTATATTCCCCGCTGGTTGCGCTGCCGCACCAGCCAGGGCGATATTCGCGCACTGGTCTTTACCATGAACCGCAAAACCGACGCCTACGTACCGCGTATGCCCGATGAGCAGTTGCGGCAAGTGGTGTACTCGGCCCAGGGAACCAACGGTCCTTGCATTGAATACGTCATGGAAACCGCCTCGGCGCTGCAACGCTCTAAAATTCTGGATAAACGCCTGCAATCAGTGGTTCAATTACTACAGAGCCAGACTGCACTGCTTAATCCTCAACAAGCCTAAGAGCGCCCCATGTCCCTTGCTGATTTTCGTAATGAATACGAACGTTTTTCCCTGAGCGAAAACGAACTTTGCGCCGACCCTCGCGAGCAATTTCAACGCTGGATGGATCAGGCCATTGAACTGAAGGAAGTCGAGCCCACGGCGATGACGCTGGCCACCGTGAACCCGGACGGCCGCCCATCGGCGCGCGTTGTCCTGCTCAAGGGTTACGACGAACAAGGCCTGGTGTTCTTTACGAACTACCAGTCACGCAAAGGCACGGACCTGGATCACAACCCGTGGGCCAGCCTGTCCTTTTTCTGGTCTTCCATGCAGCGCCAGGTGCGCTTTGAGGGCCGCATCAGCCGCATTAGCGCAGCCGAATCCGACGAATACTTTCACAGCCGCCCTCTGGGCTCGCGTATTGGTGCCTGGGCCTCGCCGCAAAGCCAACCCATCAGCCGCGCAGAGCTGGATGCCCGTGCCAAGCAGTACACTGACAGCTTAGGTGAACATCCCGCCCGCCCTGAACACTGGGGTGGCTTCCGACTGACTCCAGACCACGTCGAATTCTGGCAAGGCCGTGCCTCGCGCCTACACGACAGGCTGGTGTTCGACCGCAAGGACCAATCTGATTGGCAGGTGAGCCGACTGGCTCCTTAAGACGTTCCTTGGGGGACGCCTGCCCTCAGACTCGATGCAATGACTGTTTTTTCTTCTACCTTCGATAGCGACTTCTTTCGTTCGGCACTGGGCCGTTTCGCCACCGGCGTGACGGTCGTGACCGGTGCCAACAAAGACCACCCCGATCAGGCTATTGGCTTGACCGTCAGCTCCTTTAACTCTGTGTCTCTGGACCCACCTCTGGTGCTGTGGTCGCTGGCCAAGCGTTCCCAGTCCCTGCCGCATTTTGTGGACGGTGAAGGTTATGTGATTCACGTATTGGGCGCCAGTCAGCTATCGCTGGCCAAGCGCTTTGCCTGGGGTGAGCAGGCCGAGCGTTTTCGCGATCACCCTCTGAAACGCTCCCCGCACGGCTTGCCCATGCTGGATGACGAGCGTTGCAGTGCCTGGTTCGAGTGCAAGCCTTATGCCGTGCATGAGGCAGGCGACCACCTGATTTTTATCGGTGAAGTCACCCACTGCGAACGCAGCGCCCATCAGCCCCTGATCTACCATGCGGGCGACTTTGATCTGACGCCTTCCCTGGTGTGAAAGGGTGTTTCAATACGCCCCTGACGAGGGCTGCATGGCGGGAGTACACTACGCCTTTTGCTCCAACGCGCCCATAAGGTTCTGATCATGGCAAACGATGTCGATTGCATAGTGCTGGGAGCCGGGGTCGTAGGTTTGGCCTGCGCCCGACAAATGGCCCAGCAAGGCATGGAGGTTCTGCTGATTGAGCAAACCGCCAGCATCGGCAATGGCGTCAGCTCGCGTAACTCGGAAGTCATACACGCCGGTATTTACTACACACCCGGCAGCCTGAAGGCCCGTCTGTGTGTAGCAGGCAAAGCCATGCTGTATGACTACTGCCAAGAGCACCATATCGACCACAAGCGTTGCGGCAAGCTGATTGTGGCGACAGGGCCCGAGCAGGAAGCGGGACTGCAACAACTGCAAGCCCAAGCGCTTGCCTGTGGAGTCGACGATTTGCAGTGGCTGGACGCCGCTCAGGCCAAAGCACTGGAACCGGCATTGAATTGCAGCGCAGCTTTACTGTCGCCCTCTACCGGCATCGTGGACACGCATGCCCTGATGCTGGCTCTGCAAGGCGATGCTGAAAACCATGGCGCGCAACTGGTCTTCAATACACCCTTTGTCAGTGCGCGTGTCCTGCCCGAGCAAGGTTTTGAGGTGCACGTGGGTGGCGCAGAACCCTTCAGCCTGACCACCACACACCTGATCAATGCCGCTGGCCTAGGTGCGGTGGACGCCGCACGTCACATCCAGGGGCTGGATGCCAGCCATATCCCGAACGCCTATCTGTGCAAGGGCAGCTATTTCTCTTTGGCAGGCCGCTCGCCTTTCAAGCATCTGATCTACCCCATGCCCAATAAAGCCGGTCTGGGTGTACATCTGACGCTGGACCTGGCTGGCCAGGCCCGCTTTGGCCCGGACACAGAGTGGGTGCAGGACGAAAACTACGATATGGACCCTCAACGGGGCCAATCCTTTTACGCCGCCGTACGCGAGTACTGGCCTGCCCTGCCCGATCACAGTCTGAACCCGGCCTACAGCGGTATCCGGCCTAAAATTGTGCCCGCAGGCCATGCGGCCGCCGACTTCGTTTTTTCCGGGCCTGCCGACCACGGCATCCCCGGACTACTGAATCTGTTCGGCATCGAATCCCCCGGCCTGACCGCGTGTTTAGCGATTGCACAACACAGCCAGGAAACTCTGGCCCAGGCAGCTTAAAAACTTTTCTGAAATCTTTACAATACTGTCGATGAACGATTACATCTTGACCCTATCCTGCCCGGATCGCACCGGCATTGTCCACAGCGTATCGGGCTGGCTGCTTGAGCAGAACGGCAACATTCTTGAAGCACAGCAGTTTGGCGACGCCGCCACCAACCGCTTTTTCCTGCGCATCCAGTTTTCCCTGCCTGAAAAGCAGGACGTCAACGCACTGCAAGCCAGCTTCGCCCCAATTGCAGAAAAATTTGGCATGGCGGCCAATATTTATGACGCCCAGCGCAAAGCCCGCTTGCTGATTCTGGTCAGCCGCCAAGGCCACTGCCTGAACGATCTGCTGTTCCGTGCCCATAGCGGCCAACTGCCTGTTGAAATTGCCGCTGTGGCCTCCAACCACACCGACCACGCCGGTCTGGCTTCCTCTTATGGCATTCCTTTCCATCACCTGCCCGTGACACCGGAAACCCGCCCCGAGCAAGAACAACAAATCATCGACCTGGCTAGCGAGCTGAAGATTGATCTGGTTGTGCTGGCCCGCTACATGCAGATTCTGTCGACCAATCTGTGCCAGTCCCTGTCCGGCCGTGCCATCAATATTCACCACAGCTTCCTGCCCAGCTTCAAGGGCGCCCGCCCCTACCACCAGGCACATGCTCGCGGCGTGAAGATTATTGGCGCAACCGCTCACTACGTGACGGCTGATCTGGACGAAGGCCCAATCATCGAGCAAGACGTTGAGCACGTTACCCATGCTGTCAGCCCAACAGAGCTGACACAGATCGGTAGTGATGTGGAGTCGCTGGTTCTGGCCCGTGCGGTACGCGCCCACGTTGAGCACCGTATTTTGCTGAACGATCAGCGCACCGTGGTGTTCCGCTAAGTAGCAAGATCAGGGCTACCTTAAGCCTGAAAACAAAGCCCTCAATGCGGTGGATATAAATCCACGCATTGAGGGCTTTTTATTGGCTACCCAATACGCCTATCTACTGTCCCAAGGCCAACCCTTCCCGCCGAGGATCTACCCCGGCCTCCAGTCCTTCCTGGGTCCAGCGAATCACATGCGTACCGCTGGGAAAAGGCTGCTCTCGAACCTCGTGTCCCATCGCCCTCAAGGCTTGGGCCTGCTCTGTCACAGCGGTTCCTGCTTCCAGCTCAGTGGCCCAATTACGGCTACCGTAATGCGGCAGGCTGACGGCTTCTTGTGCATCCATATCCCACATCAACATGCCGGTCAGGGCCTGAGCCACGTAAGGAATGATGGCACTGCCTCCAGGTGAGCCTACGGCAATCACAGGGCGCCCCTCCTGCATCACTATCATCGGCGCCATGGAACTACGCGGACGTTTACCTGGCTCCACTCGATTCACGGACAGACGTCCCATCTCGTCTTTGGGGCTCAAGGCAAAGTCCGTCAACTGATTGTTCAACAAGAAACCCTGAACCATGATCTTGCTGCCAAAGGCCGATTCCACCGATGTAGTCATGGACACCACCTGCCCTTTGGCATCGGCCACGGACAGATGAGTAGTCGATGGCAGCTCTGGCGTGTTATCGCTGGCAGCTTGTGAGTCGACCAAAGGTTTGCCCGGTTGAGCGTGCCCCATGGATCGATCTGGCTGAATCAAGGCGGCACGCGATTTAAGATATTCCGGTGCCAGCAAAGCCTGTTGTGGCACCGACACAAACGCGGGGTCAGCAACCCAGGCGTCCCGATCGGCAAAGGCCAGCCGCCCTGCCTCGGAGAAATAATGAATCGCTTCGGCTGATTGAGGTTTTGCAGAAGCAATTGGCGTGTGCTGCAAGATACCCAGCATCTGCATCACGCTGATGGCCCCCGAACTGGGCGGCGCCATGCCGCACAGCGCCACTTGCTGCCAGTCCATACAGAGAGGCTCACGACGCAGCGCACGGTACTGCTGCAAGTCTGATTCCGTCAGATCACCCGCAACAGGATCACCTGTGACGGCAGCCACCATGTCCCGAGCAAGCTCACCTTGATAAAAAGCCTGTGCGCCCTGTCTGGCTAACAGACGCAGCACCTGCGCATAGGCCTTGTTCTGCAAGCGATGACCTACCGGCCAGGGCTTGCCCTGCTCGTCAAGAAAATAAGTACGTGTGGCGGTCTTGTCAGCCAGTTCGGGATTATCCGAAATCAAGGCGTGCAAACGGGGGCTGACCTCAAACCCTGCCTCCGCCAACTCAATTGCCGGCTCAAACAGATTGGCCCACGGCAGTACGCCGCCATCCTTGTGCATGAGCTCCAGTGCACGCAGCAAGCCCGGCACCCCCACAGAGCGACCACTATTGACCGCTTGTTTGAAGGACATGGTTTTACCGTCCAGTTCAAAACGATCCAGGCTGCTAGCTGCAGGTACCGTTTCACGTCCGTCGTAGCTCATCAGGCTAGTCCTGGGCTGGAACATCAGCAAGAAACCGCCCCCGCCAATCCCGGAGGATTGGGGTTCCACCAGACCCAGCACCAACTGAGCCGCAATAGCCGCATCAACCGCACTGCCACCCTGATCCAGAATGCGTAAACCTGCCTGTGTGGCTAAAGGATGTGCCGTCACCACCATGCTTTTCTGGGTGACGTGTTTGTCGCGCTGCATGACACTGCTGGCGGCTTCCGGATTCAAATGCTGTGTCGCCACTTCCCGGGCTTGCGCAGGCAGCGCCAAAGCCAGGGCCAATGCAGTCGATAGCAGCGCCGGTTTCCAGGGCAATCTCATGTGTTCTCCTTTTCATGCTCAAGCAGCCATTGCTCCAGTAGAAGTACCGCCTCACTGGGCTCATTGGCCGTGGGATAACTAAAAAAATACGCTTCGCTAACAGGCATGGCATGGTCTTGCGGCATGATCAATTCGCCCCGCTCCAGCGCTTTGCTAACCAGAAAGCGCGGCATCAGGGCCAGGCCCATATCCGCATGCAAGGCCGCCATTACCAGGCTGAACAACTCATAGCGAGGGCCGGAACTGACACGCAGATCAGGCTCCAGACCGGCGGATCGATACCAGTCCGACCAGCTATCAGGGCGTGTGGACATATGCAGGTGAACCAGTTTTTGCCAGTCACCACTGGCCGCCAGCCTGGGGGAGCACACGGGCACCAGCTCGCCCTCATCAAACAGCTTGATGCCTTCGGTTTGCGGCCATAACTGCCGCCCATGATAAATGGCTGCATCAAAGGGATGGTCACCAAACTGAAACGGAGTAGTACGTACGGACAGGCTGACGGTGATATCGGGATAGCGCTGGGAGAAACTGGCCAGACGCGGCATCAGCCACACGGTCGACAAAGTAGGCAGCACGGCCAGATGGATGCTGCGGCCCACTCCGGCACGCGCAATCAGGCTGAAGGTGTCTTTGCCGATCTGCTCCAGATGATGGCGGATACGAGCCGCATAATCACGACCCGCCGGGGTCAGGACCAGACGCCGCCGCACCCGCGTCAACAAGGTCACGCCCAGCCGCTGTTCCAGGCCACTAACCTGCCGATACACCGCGCTATGCGTCAAAGAAAGCTCCTCAGCCGCACGGGAAAAAGTCCCCAAGCGGGCCGTGGCCTCAAAAGCCTGTAATGCGCCCAAACTGGGCACGCCTTGTCTCATAGGTCTCCCTCTTAATCCTGCCGCCCCAGCCCAGTCCATTCAGCACAGGGCCAGATCGTTACGTCAGCACACGACATTGTGCAATTTTATCAATTGCCTTGTGCGCTTTATGCACACTATGCTGGGACTTTAGCCTGATATCGCCTGCCCGATGATGCACAAGGCCTCACACAACTGCCGACGGCCACCGCGCTCAGCGATACTTGAGCTGCTCTTTCCCTGTTTCCAGACCGATGGTGCCCTTGCTGGCTCCACCTGATTGACCGTCTTTGATCTTCCCGGAGTACCTCTATGTCTGACAATCCCTCTTTCCATTGGGACGACCCTCTGCTGCTGAATCAGCAATTGAGCGATGAAGAACGTATGGTGCGCGATGCGGCCCATGTTTATGCGCAGGAAAAGCTACTGCCGCGCGTGCTGGAAGCCTTCCGCCACGAACAGACCGACCCGGCCATCTTTGCCGAGATGGGCTCGCTGGGTTTGTTGGGAGCCACTATTCCTGAAGCCTACGGTGGCGCCGGCCTGAACTACGTCAGCTATGGTTTGATCGCTCGTGAAGTAGAGCGTGTGGATTCGGGCTACCGCTCCATGATGAGCGTGCAGTCTTCCCTGGTCATGGTGCCGATTTTTGAATTTGGCAGCGAAGAGCAGAAACAGAAATACCTGCCCAAGCTGGCCAGCGGACAGTGGATTGGCTGCTTTGGCCTGACCGAACCCAATCACGGTTCGGACCCCGGTGCCATGGAAAGCCGCGCTGTCAAAGTAGGCGGTGGCTATCGCCTGAGCGGGAACAAGACCTGGATTACCAACTCCCCCATTGCCGATGTCTTTGTGGTCTGGGCCAAGGTGGTCGGTGGCGAGGATGACGGCAAGATTCGCGGTTTCATTCTGGAAAAAGGCATGAAGGGCCTGTCCACACCCGCCATTCACGGCAAGGTAGGCCTGCGCGCTTCGCTAACCGGCGAAATTGTCATGGCCGATGTGGACATTGCAGACAGCCAGATGCTGCCCCATGTCTCGGGCCTGCGTGGTCCCTTCACCTGCCTGAACTCTGCCCGCTTTGGTATTGCCTGGGGTGCTTTGGGCGCAGCCGAATCCTGCTGGCATACCGCTCGTCAGTACACCCTGGACCGCAAGCAGTTTGGCCGCCCCTTGGCCGCCAATCAGTTGATCCAGAAAAAACTGGCCGATATGCAAACCGAGATTACGCTGGCGCTGCAAGGCTGCCTGCGTCTGGGACGCATGAAAGACGAAGGCACGGCTGCCGTCGAAATCACCTCCATCATGAAGCGCAACTCCTGCGGCAAGGCACTGGATATTGCTCGACTGGCACGCGACATGCTGGGCGGCAATGGGATCTCTGACGAGTTCGGCATTGCCCGCCACCTGGTCAATCTGGAAGTGGTGAACACCTACGAAGGCACCCACGATGTACACGCCCTGATTCTGGGTCGTGCACAAACCGGGATTCAGGCTTTCTTCTAATTCAGGTCGGGCCGGGGCAAAGCAAGAGACTTTGCCCTGGCCCCTTCAGAAGCAGCAGACAAAAAACGTAGCGTGGGGTTTCTTTCCAGCCGCAAGGACATTTTCAAGATCAAAAGGACCCCGGAAAAAATCGGCAAGCTAGAGATAATGTTTGGTGGTCTTTTTATTCTTGTTCGGGCTTCAACTCAAACATGCTGGTGGCTTCCAGCTCCAGCACCAGTTCATCGCGCTGGTTAAACACATTCCAGTTCCAGCGAATGATGCCCAGGTCCGAACGGCTGCTGGACACACGTTTGGAAGCGACCGTAGCTTCCAGACGGATGGAATCGCCAGCCCGCACAGGCAAGACCCAGCGCAGACGTTCCAGACCGGGCGAACCAAAAGACTCGGAGTCATGCAAGGCAGAGTCCACGGCCATGCGCATGGTCTTGCCACAAGTGAGCCAGCCACTGGCAATCAAACCGCCCCAATGGCCTTCTTCGGCTTGCTTGTCATCAATATGAAAGGACTGCGGATCGTATTTCTGAGCAAAATCCAGCATCTCTTCGCGAGTCACAGGTACAAGTGGGTGATTGATGACCATACCCACTTCAAATTCAGCAAATTTCATGTTGTTGTGCAACCAAAAAAGCCCCCACGCTACGCCTTCGGCTTGTTGCTCCCAAGGGGGGAGCTTTTTGCTGGGGGCGCCGAGCCTTGGGACAGCCCGGCGGCAAAAAAAGATCAAGATCGCCACTCTACCATCTCTGCAAAAATTTGCAGCACCCCGCCAGAATGCAGACAAAACAGCAGCAAAATGTCCACATCAGGGATCAGGATGGGCCAGCGTATGCGTCTCTGATCAATCTATGGCATAAAGAGAGTTTCCTAATTACTTCAGCGCCCCCTCTGTCCAGGGCTTCTGTACACAAGACGGCTATGACAACACTCGATTCCTCTGTGCAATTTGCGAGCCTGACTCAAGGCACCCAAGCTATTAATCTGGAATATCAACGTATCGCCCCCGAGCGTGAAACCGCCCCTTTGCTGGTGTTTCTGCACGAAGGTTTGGGCTCGATCACGATGTGGAAAGACTGGCCTGCGCAGTTGTGTGAACAAACCGGCTGTAGTGGCTTGATGTACTCGCGTTATGGCTATGGCCGTAGCACCCCGCGCCCGGACAATAGCCCGAAAGAGCCGGACTATCTGCACGAGCAGTCGCTGGAAGTACTGCCGCAATTACTGGAACAGTTGGGGGAAGATGGGAAGAAACGCCCGATTGTGCTGGTCGGTCACAGCGATGGCGGATCGATTGCTCTGCTGGCTGCCAGCGGCTTTAGCGACAAGCTGCAAGGCATTGTGGTGATGGCCCCGCACCTGTTTGTGGAAGATATTTCCCTGCGCGGTATTCTGGTGGCCCGCGAAGCCTACGAACAAGGCTTTCTGCGCGAACGTCTGGGTCGTTATCACGACAATGTGGAATCGGCGTTCTGGGGCTGGAACGCTACCTGGACAGATCCCCGGTTCCGCGACTGGAATATTGAAGAAGACGTTACCCGCATCACCTGCCCAATTCTGGCTATCCAAGGCGTGGATGATGAATACGGCACACTGGAACAAATCCGCCGCATCAAGGAGTTGGTGCCACACACCGAGCTGCTGGAACTGGAGCAGTGCGGACACCTGCCCTACCGGGATAAGGAAGCACAGGTGAACCAGGCGATTGTGGACTTTCTGAAGCGAACAGCTCGCTAAGCAGCAAACTTACTCCGTCCCCAAGGTCAGTCCTTAAAGCACACACACCACTAAACAGCAGCCTTACTCAAAGGCTGCTGCTGCTCGGCCCAGGCGGTCATTGACCGCCTGCCAGTCTGGCGTAGTCGGGCAACGCTGCACCCAGATATGCTCGTACTGGCCTTGATCCAGGCGACGCAGCATGGCGTACAAATCCTGGGCATAGACTTGCGTATCAGGACTGCATACATACCAATCGTGCACATCCGCCGAGAACGGTGGCAAGGTTGCAAAGGCCACCACAGCCTGCTTGCCCCCTTCAGCCAAGGCGGCCTGCACCGCAGGCGCACTGCCTTCATCAAATAAAGACAAAGGGGTACGGGGCGCGTAATGCGCTTTCAAGCTACCCGATACTTGTGGGGCTTGCTGATCCGGGCTGGCGGGCTCATAGCCAATAACCTCGGCGATCATGGCTGCCGTGATATGACCGGGCCGCAACAGCACAGCACCGAGGCCTTGATGGGTACGCGACACGTCCACGATGGTGGACTCGATACCCACTTCTGAAGAACCCGCTTCCACAATCAGCAGCTCGTCCGCGCTCATATCGGCAAATTCGTCACGCACATGGCTGGCCGCCGTGGGCGATACCTGACCAAACTTATTCGCCGATGGAGCAGCCACTCCGGCCTGTCCGCTGGGCTTGAGTTCCGCCATGCGTTTGAGCAAAGCCTGCGCGACCGGATGAGACGGGCACCGAATACCAATACTGTTTTGCCCACCGCTAACCGTATCAGGGATAGCGGGGTTACGCGGCAGAATCAGGGTCAACGGACCGGGCCAGAAAGCGTCAATCAATTGCTGTGCAACCGCTGGGATCTCCGTCACCCAATAGCGCAGATCCGCTCCAGGAGCCACATGCACAATCAAAGGATGATTGGCTGGGCGTCCCTTGGCCTTGTAAATCAACTGCACAGCAGCCGGGTTTTCTGCATCCGCACCCAAGCCGTAAACCGTCTCGGTCGGAAAGGCCACCAGCCCCCCTTGTGCCAGCACACGGGCAGCCTGCTCTATTTGCTGTTCAGAGGGGGTGTGGGGAGTATCAGTCATGGTCAAAAGCAATGAGCAAGGCAGCCGCGGCACGAGCCGTACGATCACGCACCTGCTGGTCGGACTCGCCCACAATATTGACGTGACCCATCTTGCGACCTATGCGGGCCTCGGTTTTACCGTACAGATGCAAGGACACACCCGGTACGGCCAGCAAAGCCGCCCAATCCGGTTCACGCATCTGGCCTTGAGCATCAAACCAGATATCGCCCAGGATATTCAGCATCATGGATGGGCACAGCGCCTGGGTGTCACCCAAAGGCAAAGCGGCCATCACTCGGGCCTGTTGTTCAAACTGGCTGGTGACGCAGGCGTTCATGGTGTAGTGACCACTATTGTGTGGACGAGGAGCCACCTCATTCGCCAGCAAACGGCCATCTTCCAGAATGAAGAATTCCACGCAAAGCACACCTACGTAATCCAGGGTGCGGGCAATGGCAGCCGCCGCCTGACGGGCCTGCTCGGACAAGACATCGTCCTGGAACTGGGCGCTAATCGTGGACACAGCCAAAATGCCATCACGGTGCTCGTTACGAGCACATGGAAAGGTTTTGACCTGATCGTCCAGACCACGGGCCAGGACAACCGAAATTTCGGACTTCAAAGGCTGCAAGGCTTCCAGCACACAGGCTTGGGAACCGAATTCCTTGAAGGCAGCCAGCGCCTGTTCACGGTCCGCCACACGGGCCTGCCCTTTGCCGTCATAACCAAAGCGCGCCGTCTTCAGAATGCCGGGGAACAAGGCGCTATCGGCGGCTTGCACGTCTTCCAGGCTTTCAATGGCCGCATAGGGTGCCACTGGCACACCGGCTTGTGCGATAAAGGCTTTTTCACGGATACGATCCTGCACGATACCCACGGCATCACCCGAAGGCGTGACACGAGTGTGCTGGGCCAGGGTCAGCAGGGACTGTGCTGGTACGTTCTCGAACTCGGTACTGACGGCTTGGCACAGCTCCCCCAGTTGAACCAATGCTTGTGCATCATCGTAGGCAGCACAGATATGCAGATCCGCCACGGCACCAGCCGGGCTGTGAGTGTCGGGGTCCAGCACCGCCACTTTGTAGCCCAGGCTTTGAGCACTATGGCAGAACATGCGGCCCAGTTGGCCGCCTCCAATCATGCCCAGCCAGGAGCCAGGGACCAGTAGGACAGCATCAGTCATGGGGGTCATCATCACAAAATCAAATCAGGCAGTGGCAGGAGGAACGCGCATAGCTCGGGCGGCCTCAGTCTGGCGGGCACGGTACGCAATCAGTTTTTCAGTCAGGACCGTATCGTTGACGGCCAGATTGGCAATAACATGCAGCGCGGCATTAGCGGCACCCGCTTCACCAATGGCGAAGGTAGCAACCGGCACGCCCTTGGGCATTTGCACAATCGACAGCAGGGAGTCCTCACCGCGCAGGTAACGCGAAGGCACGGGTACGCCAAACACAGGCAAGTGTGTCAGGGCAGCCAGCATGCCGGGCAAATGAGCCGCCCCGCCTGCTCCCGCAATAATGGCTTTCAGGCCACGGGCTGGCGCCTGGGCACCGTAATCCACCATGTCAATCGGCATGCGGTGGGCAGAGACCACACGGCACTCGTAAGACACGCCAAATTCATCCAGAATGGCCACGGCCTGGCTCATGACATCCCAGTCGCTGGAGGAACCCATCACAATGCCGACGGTGGGGGTCGCAGGAGTTTGTACGCTCATCAGAGATACGCCCTAAAAGGAAGAAGGCGCCATGCTGCCAGGCGCCTTGGTAAATAGAAAATCCGAGCTACTGCCCGTTCACGCTGTCAGGCGCTCCAGCGCTTCGCGATATTTGTCAGCGGTGCGCTCGGCCACTTCAGCAGGCAAGCGAGGTGCAGGTGGCGTCTTGTCCCAAACCTGGGTTTCCAGCCAATCACGCACAAATTGCTTGTCGTAGGACGGTGGGCTGATGCCTTCGGCATAGCTGTCGGCTGGCCAGAAGCGCGAGGAATCTGGGGTCAGCACTTCGTCCATCAAATGCAATTGGCCTTGATCATCCAGACCGAACTCAAATTTGGTGTCGGCGATCAGGATGCCACGGCTGGCCGCGTAGTCAGCGGCTTCGGTGTACAGACGCAAGGTCACATCACGGATCTGCTCGGCCAGCTCCTGGCCCACTTCCTTGACCACGTGAGCAAAATCCACGTTCTCGTCGTGCGAGCCCATTTCTGCTTTGGCAGCCGGTGTAAACAGCACGTGAGGCAGCTTGGCGGCTTGCTTCAAGCCAGCAGGCAAGGTGATACCACAAACAGCACCTGTCGCCTGGTAGTCTTTCCAGCCCGAACCAATCAGGTAACCACGGGCCACCGCTTCCACCATGATGGGCTTCAAGCGCTTGACCACCATGGAGCGGCCTTCGACTTGAGCACGCTCTTCAGGCGCCACCACATCAACCGGGTTCACGCCCGTCGTGTGATTAGGGATGATGTGTGCCAGCTTGTTCAGCCAGAATTCGGTCATCTGCGTCAAGACAGCGCCCTTGCCGGGAATGGGGTCGTCCAGAATCACGTCAAATGCCGAAATGCGATCACTGGCCACGATCAACAACTTATCCTCACCCACCGCATACATGTCCCGAACTTTGCCGCGCGCGAGTAGCGGCAAGGAGCTCAGGCTGGATTGATGTAAGGGCTCTTGCACGATTTCATCCTTAAAACGAAAACATCCCGCTGACTATGGATGCAGGCGGGACGACAATCCCGGCGCCTGCGGCACCGGGCAAAGACGCGGAACCGGGGCGGGCAGTCGTGCTGCCCACTCCTGCTCCGCCTGACAAATTTACTGAACGATCTGGGACAGCTCGCCGGTGCTGTACTGGCGGGCGATTTCCTGCAAAGGAATGGCCTTGATCTTGGAAGCCTGACCAGCAGCGCCGAATTCCTGGTAGCGGGCCACGCACACTTTCTTGGCGGCTTCGCGAGCAGGTTTCAGGTATTCGCGCGGGTCGAATTTCTCTGGGTTTTCAAACATGAAGCGACGGATGGCAGCAGTCATGGCCAAACGGATATCGGTGTCGATATTGACCTTGCGCACACCGTACTTGATGGCTTCCTGAATTTCTTCCACAGGCACGCCGTAGGTTTCTTTCATGTCGCCACCGAACTGGCGGATTTCAGCCAGCAGTTCCTGAGGCACACTGGAGCTGCCGTGCATGACCAAGTGGGTGTTGGGCAAACGACGGTGAATTTCTTTCACACGCTCGATGGACAGGATGTCGCCAGTAGGCTTGCGGGTGAACTTGTAAGCACCGTGGCTGGTGCCGATGGCGATAGCCAGCGCGTCCAGTTGAGTGCGGGTCACGAACTCAGCCGCTTGCTCAGGGTCGGTCAACAACTGATCCAGGGTCAAAACGCCGTCCGCACCGTGGCCGTCTTCCTTGTCGCCCTGCATGGTTTCCAGGGAACCCAGGCAACCCAGCTCGCCTTCAACGGTCACGCCCAGCTTGTGAGCCATGTCGACCACTTTGCGGGTCACTTCCACGTTGTATTCAAAGTCGGCAATGGTTTTGCCGTCTGGCAGCAAGGAGCCGTCCATCATTACGCTGGAGAAACCCAGGTCGATGGCGCCTTTGCAGATTTCGGGGGACTGGCCGTGATCCTGGTGCATCACCACAGGGATGTTGGGGTAGGACTCAACAGCGGCTTCGATCAGGTGACGCAGAAAATCGCCACCCGCGTACTTACGAGCACCAGCCGAAGCCTGCATGATGACGGGACTGTCCGTCTCCGAGGCGGCTTCCATAATGGCCTGGACCTGCTCCAGGTTATTGACGTTGAACGCTGGAATACCATAACCGTGCTCGGCCGCATGATCGAGCAGCTGGCGCATGGAAACTAGGGCCATGAGAAGACCTCCTGAAGACTAAAATAATTGAAAAACTTGGCTGGGCACGGTTCGTGTCCAGCCGATTGTTTGTTGAGCGTGTTAACTGGCGGTCCGACGCGCCGACTTGGGGCGGAACGCTTGCACCACATGCTCGTGAGTTTGTGCGTAGGGCCCGCCGATCAGGTCGATGCAATAAGGAACGGCTGCAAAAATACCGGGAACCAATACCTGTCCGGTTTCTGTATCCCGTAATCCTTCCAGTGTTTCCTGAATGGCTTTGGGCTGCCCAGGCAGATTGATAATCAGAGCAGCGTGGTCCTGAATTTCTCGGATGACCGCAACTTGCCGCGACAAAATCGCTGTTGGTACGAATTTTAAACTGATTTGGCGCATCTGTTCACCGAATCCGGGCATTTCGCGCGTTCCCGCGTCCAGAGTGGCCTCTGGCGTCACATCGCGACGGGCCGGGCCCGTGCCGCCGGTGGTCAGAATCAGGTCGCAACCGGCCTCGACCAACTCGATCAGGGTGCCGGTAATCTGGGCTCGCTCATCAGGAATCAGGCGCTCCAGATAGGCTGGCGCGACCGTCAAGGCGGAATCCAGCCAGCGGCGCAGCGCCGGTATACCTTGATCCTGGTACTGTCCACTGGAGGCGCGATCCGAAACCGACACCAAGCCTATGCGCAATTGATCCGGATGTTCGCGAGAAGACTGTCGATTGAATGTCATGCTTTTCCTTGGAAGCGAAATAAACTACAGGCCCTGAACGGGCCTGCCAATAGCACGATTGTAACGAATCGCAGTGGGGCTTAAATACAACGGCCGCCATCTACCTCGATGCAGGTGCCGGTCACAAACTCGGCCTCATCGGAAGCCAGATACAGCGCAGCAGCAGCAACATCCTTGGGTGTGCAAAAACGGCCCAGCGGAATTCCCGCCAAAAAGCGGCTGCGGTTTTCGGGGGTATCGGGCATACCCATGAATTGTTCCAGCAATGCCGTGTCACCAATCACCGGGTTGATGCAGTTGACCCGAATATTGTCCGGGCCCAATTCGGCTGCCATCCCCTTGCTGATCGTCACCACGGCACCTTTGGTGCCGTTGTACCAGACCAGACCGGGACGAGGCCGCAAAGCGGCAGTCGAGGCGATATTGATGAACGAACCCGAACCTTGAGCCCGCAAGTACGGCACAAAGTGTTTGGCGCTCCAGTAAATGCTTTTCACGTTGACGGCATAGACCAGATCAAACTCGCTTTCGCTCACCTCCAGCAAAGGTTTGTTGCGGTGTGTGGTGCCTGCATTGTTCACCACAATGTGCAGCCCGCCGCATTCGCGCAGGGCAATATCCAACAGGGCATGAACTTCGTCCCCTTGCGAGACGTCGCAAGCGGCAAAAATGGCCTGACCGCCTTGTGCCTGAATCTGGGCGGCGGCTGCCTGCCCTTGCTCTGCATTCAGGTCAGCAATCAGTACACGCGCTCCTTCGCGTGCAAAGCGCTGTGCAATGCCCAGACCAAAACCCGAGGCACCGCCCGTCACGATAGCCACTTTGTCTTGCAATCGCATGTTTGTCTCCTTCTGCTTTTTTATATAGAAATGGCGGCTTTGCGCCGCCATGTAGAAATACGGTTTAGCGTTCAGCAGCCATGCTGCCAGAAAACGCCCGGCACCACAGCCGCGCTTACCCTAAAGACTCCTGTGATTAGTTGGCTGCATGACGTAGAGCAACTGTTTTCAGACTGGTCAGGGCATACAAGGCCTCAAAGCCTTTTTCACGCCCGATGCCGGACTGCCCGGTGCCACCGAAAGGCAACTCCACCCCGCCTGCTGCGCCGTAGTTATTCACAAAGACCTGACCGGCCCGCAACTGCCGAGCCATGCGTACCTGACGGGCGCCATCACGGGTCCAGACTCCAGCCACCAGACTGTAAGGCGTGCCATTGGCCAGGTCGATTGCTTCTTGCTCCGTGCCAAACGGCTGAGCCACCAGCACAGGACCAAAGATTTCTTCCTGCGCCAGACGATGGTTCGCTGGAACATGATCCAGCAGGACGGGCACTTGATAGAAGCCGCCCGCCGGGGCCTTGGAATCCAGCTTGCCCTTGGCCAGCACCACAATACCGTCCTGATCCAGATTTTCCAGGTAAGCACTGACCCGCGCGTGTTGCTGTGCGCTGATCAAGGGGCCGCAATCCAGATTGTCGCTGGCCGCCCCGGTCAACAAGGCCTTGAAGGCTTGGGCGAGGCGCTCGGTAAAGTCCCCATAAATCGCGCGCTGAATCAGCACCCGGCTGCCCGCCGAGCAGGTTTGCCCGGCATTTTGCACAATCGCATTGACGACCACAGGCAGAGCAGCGTCCAGATCCGCATCCGAGAACACGATTTGAGGAGACTTGCCGCCCAGTTCCAAGGTGACCGGCACAAAGTTCTGCGCGGCTTGCAAGGCCACCTGACGGCCTGTGCCGGGAGAGCCGGTAAAAGAAATATGGTTGATGCCGGTATGTGCCGCCAGGGCCTGGCCCGCCTCACTACCCAGGCCAGTACAAATATTCAGTACGCCGGAAGGCAAGCCAGCCTCGTGCAAGAGCTCTGCGACGCGCAGCAAGGACAGGCTGGCGTCTTCTGCCGGTTTGACTACGCAGGTATTACCGGCCGCCAAGGAGGCTGCCACGCTGCGGCCAAAGATCTGCAAAGGGTAATTCCAGGGAATGATATGCGCCGTCACACCCAAGGGCTCGCGCAGGGTAAAGGCCGTCATCTCCCAGCCCAGCGGGATGGTTTGACCATGCAGCTTGTCCACCGCCCCGGCATAAAACTCAAAATAGCGGACAATAGCGGCAGCATCGGACTGGGCCTGACGCAAAGGCTTGCCGGTATCACGCGACTCCAGCCGCGCCAGCTCCTCGCGCGCATCAGACAGGGTTCGGGCACAACGCAGCAGCAACTGGCTGCGCTGCGCCGCACTGAGGCGGCTCCACGGCCCCTGGCTAGCACGCCGGGCGGCCTGAACGGCCCAATCAATATCCACCTCGGACGATTGCGCCAAGCGGGCGAAGGTTTCGCCAGTGGAGGGGTCGATAACCGGTAGCAAACCACCGCCCTCCGCGCCAAGTTGCTGTCCGTCAATCCAATTGCGACACTCCATGACCGCCTCCAATGCTATTGTTATCTTCAGCCAATCGAGCTTTGCTCGAGATCATTCTACTCAAGGACCTGCTGCTTTGGACTCTCGACACCGTACTTTGCTTTTAGCTGGCGCTGGCGATCTGGGCACCCGCACCGGTAAGCTGGCCCGCCATCACGAATGGCCGGTTATTGGGCTGCGCCGTCATATCCCCCTGGAAGACAATAGCGGGATTGAATGGGTGGAAGCAGATCTGAGCGAGCCCACGTCCCTGCGTCTGAAACATCGCAAGATTACCCACGTACTCTACGCCGTCTCTCCCGACCAGCGTAGTCAGGCCGCTTACGAGCGCGTATTTCTGCAAGGTTTGGAAAATCTGCTCAACGAGCTGGACCTGAAAGCCCTGAAACGCTTTGTGTTTGTTTCATCCAGCGCGGTCTATGGCCCCTCCAACGAGTGGGTGGACGAGAACTCACCAACCGAGCCGACGCAATTCAATGGACAAGTGCTGCTGGAGGCCGAGCAACTGCTGCACCACCGCATCCCTGCCCAGGCCGTCGTCATCCGCCCTAGCGGCCTGTACGGGCCAGGACGTACCCAATTGCTGGATCGCCTGCGTGAAGGCCGTGCGACCGTGCCAGACAACCCGGAACACTGGGCCAACCGCCTGCATATAGAAGATGCCGCGCGTGCCTGCTGGCATCTGCTGCGTACTCCGGCCCCCTTCCCCTGCTATATAGGCACGGACAGTCGCCCTTACCGGATTACTGAACTGTATGACGGCTTGGCGGATCTGCTGGAAGTGGCTCACCCCGAACGGAGACAATCCAACGAGGGTGGCAAGCGCTTGAGCAACCAGCGACTGCTGGATAGCGGGTTTCAACTGGACTGGCCGGATGCTCTGCAAGGGTATGCGCAGTTGATTAAAGATGGGGCGTGAACAAAGTCTGCCGCTTTGGGTCTCGTAGTTTGATGCCACCGGAGTGACTCGGACCCGCCTGCATTTATTAACTACTTAATACAGCCAGGCGGTAACCAAGAAAAAAGCCAGTCAACCTCTGTTGACTGGCTTTTTTCCTTATGCAGCAAAGACTAACTTAAGCCTTGTCTTCCAATGCAGCTACAGCAGGCAAGCGCTTGCCTTCCAGGAATTCCAGGAATGCGCCGCCGCCAGTGGAGATGTAGTCTACATCGTCACCAATATTGAACTGGGCAATCGCAGCCAGGGTGTCGCCACCGCCAGCAATCGAGAATGCCTTGGAGCCTGCAATCGCGCGCGACAGGGTTTCGGTGCCTTGTGCAAAGGCCGGGAACTCGAACACGCCCAGCGGGCCGTTCCAGACCACGGTGCCAGCCTTGGCAATGATGTCTGCGATCTGCTGAGCCGTTTGCGGGCCCACATCCAGAATCAAATCATCCTCTTGCACCTGATCTGCTGATTTGGTTTCAGCAACTGCATCTGCCGCAAAGGACTTGGCGCACACCACATCCACTGGAATAGGTACTTCAGCACCACGCTCTTTCATGATGCGGATAACTTCGCGAGCCTCTTCCAACTGGCTTTCTTCCACCAGGGATTTGCCCACAGACAAGCCGCTAGCCATCATGAAGGTGTTGGCAATGCCGCCACCGACCACTAGCTGGTCAACTTTTTCAGCCAAAGCGCGCAGGATGGACAGTTTGGTCGACACCTTGGCACCGCCCACAATCGCCACCAGAGGACGGGCAGGCTGGTTCAGGGCACGGCCCAGAGCCTTCAACTCGGCTTCCAGCAATGGACCGGCGCACGCTACAGGAGCAAAGCGGGCGATACCTTCGGTGGTCGCTTCAGCACGGTGAGCCGTACCGAAGGCGTCGTTTACGTAAACGTCACACAAGGCCGCCATTTTGCGAGCCAATTCGGGTTCGTTCTTCTTCTCGCCCACATTGCAGCGGCAGTTCTCCAGCAAGACCACCTGACCGGGCGACACTTGCACGCCATCCAGCCAATTGCGACGCAGCTCAACTGGCATGCCCAACAATTCGGACAAACGCTGCACCACAGGTTCCAGCGAATCCACAGGCTGGCACTCGCCTTCTTTGGGGCGACCCAGGTGAGACGTGACCATTACTGCAGCACCGGCATCCAGCGCCATGCGAATGGCAGGCACCGAGGCACGCACACGCGTGTCTTCGGTAATACGTCCGTCTTGCAGGGGGACATTCAGATCAGAGCGGATAAACACCCGCTTGCCTCGCAGCGCGTCCGTTTCGGCCAGCGCAGACAAGGTCTTGATGCTTGTAGACATGATTTTTTGTTCTGGGAATTAACGTGACAGGGGCGGGAAATCCCGCCCCTGCTATTCAGATCTTACTTGGCCGACATCAGTGCGATGGTGCTGTCGAGCATACGAATGGAGAAGGCCCATTCGTTGTCGTACCAGGCAGCCACTTTAACCATATTGCCGCCGGTAACTTTGGTCAGCAGGGAATCAACCGTGCTGGAAGCGGTGGTGTGGTTGAAGTCGATGGACACCAGAGGTTCGGTGCAGTAGTCCAGAATGCCCTTCATGGCGCCTTCCGAAGCCGCCTTCAGGATGCCATTCACTTCTTCAACGCTGGTGTTGCGGCTGGCCACGAAGGTCAGGTCAACCATGGACACGTTGATAGTAGGAACGCGCACGGCGTAACCGTCCAGCTTGCCATTCAGTTCTGGCAGCACCAGACCCACGGCAGCAGCGGCACCGGTCTTGGTTGGGATCATGCTGCTGGTAGCCGAACGGGCACGGCGCATGTCCTTGTGACGCACGTCAGTCAGAACCTGGTCGTTCGTGTACGCGTGAATGGTGGTCATCAGACCGCTGACCACGCCCAGTTCCTTGTGCAAAGGAGCAACCAGGGGAGCCAGGCAGTTGGTGGTGCACGATGCGTTAGAGATAACGGTGTCGGTACTCTTCAGAATGTCGTGGTTCACACCGTACACGATGGTGGCGTCCACATCTTTGCCACCGGGGGCCGAGATGATGACTTTCTTGGCACCGGCTTGAATGTGCTCACCAGCTTTTTCCTTGGTGGTGAAAGCGCCGGTACATTCCAGCACCACATCCACACCCAGTTCAGCCCAAGGCAGGGTCAGCGCATCGCGCTGGCTCAGCAGGCGGATACGGTCGCCGTTGACCACCAGGTAGTCGCCATCCAGCGACACATCGGCGTTGAAACGGCCATGCACGGAGTCATAGCGAGTCAGGTGTTCGTTGATCTCGGCACCGCCCGAGGCGTTGATGGCCACGATCTCGATATCGTGTTTTTTGCCGTACTCGTAGTGGGCACGCAAGATCATGCGGCCGATACGACCATAACCATTGATTGCGACGCGAATCGTCATATCAGACTCCAATTACAAAATTTCTTGAACGGCCGCAGCGACCTTCTCTGCTGTCAGACCAAAATGCTTGAACAGGACGCCAGCTGGAGCAGATTCACCGTATGTATCAATACCCACCACGGCGCCTTCCAGGCCCACGTACTTGAACCACAGACCTGTCGTACCGGCTTCAACCGCAACACGCGGGATACCGGGGGTCAAAACTTGATCACGCCACTGTTTGTCCTGGGCGTCGAACAGGTTGGTACAAGGCATGGACACCACACGTGTCGCAATACCTTGCTGAGCCAGTTGTTCCTGAGCTTGCAGAGCCAAACCGATTTCCGAGCCGGTTGCCATGATGATGGCGCGCGCATCTTGCGCGTCACGCAGCACGTAGCCACCACGACGGATGTTCTGAATGGTTTGCGCATCGCGCTCGACGAATGGCAGGTTCTGGCGCGACAAGAGCAAGGCGCTAGGACCACCGTTCTGTACGTCCATGCCAATGCTGGTAGGACGCTCGACCGAGCAGGCCCAGGCCACGGCAGTTTCCGTGGTGTCGCAAGGACGCCAGACGTGCAGGTTGGGGATCAGGCGCAGGCTGTTGGCGTGCTCGATGGACTGGTGCGTAGGACCGTCTTCGCCCAGACCGATGGAGTCGTGGGTGAATACGTGCACAACACGCTGCTTCATCAGGGCAGCCATACGGATGGCGTTGCGCGAGTAGTCGGAGAAAGTCAGGAAGGTGCCGCCAAAAGGCAGGTAACCACCGTGCAGAGCCAGACCATTCATGATGGCGGCCATACCGAACTCACGCACACCGTAGTTGATGTGGCGACCAAAATGCACACCGTCGGCGTGGGCGCGAACGGCTTCGGCACCCTTCCAGTCGGTGAAGTTCGAGCCGGTCAGGTCCGCCGAGCCACCCAGCATTTCTGGCAGCACATTGACCAAGGCACTGATTGCCAATTGCGAAGCTTTACGCGATGCAATGGTTTCGGCCTTCTGAGCAGTTTCTTCAATAAAGGCCTGTACTTTGGCGCTGTAGTCGGCAGGTAGTTCGCCTTTCAAACGACGGGCCAGTTCGGCGGCCAATTCAGGGTAAGCCTGGCTGTAGGCGTCAAAGCGCTCTTGCCATTCCGCTTGCTGAGCACCGCCTTTTTCGCGGCAATCCCAGCCTTGGTAGACTTCCTGAGGAATTTCAAACGGACCGTGGTTCCAGTCCAGCGCGGCACGGGTGGCGGCGATTTCATCAGCACCCAGAGGAGCACCGTGGACTTTCTCGGAACCAGCAGCGTTAGGAGCGCCCTTACCGATCACGGTACGGCAGCAAATCAGGGTAGGACCCGTGCCCTCTTTCGCGTTGCGGCGAGCCTGTTCAATCGCGTTGTGGATCGAAGCGGCATCGTGGCCGTCAACGGCGCGGATCACATTCCAGCCGTAGCTTTCAAAACGAGCGGGAGTGTCGTCACCAAACCAGTTCTCGACCTTACCGTCGATGGAGATGCCGTTGTCGTCGTACATCACGACCAGTTTGGACAGCTTCCAGGTACCGGCCAGAGAGCAAGCCTCGTGCGAGATACCTTCCATCAGACAGCCGTCGCCAGCAAAAACCCAGGTCAGGTGATCGACCACATCGTGGCCTTCGCGGTTGAACTCGCGGGCCAGCAAGGCTTCAGCCAGTGCAAAACCAACGGCATTGCCCAGACCCTGGCCCAAAGGACCCGTGGTGGTTTCCACACCCGAGGTAATACCCACTTCAGGGTGGCCCGGCGTGCGCGAATGCATCTGACGGAAGTTGCGCAGCTCGTCCATGGGCAGGTCGTAGCCGCTAAGGTGCAACAAAGCGTAGATCAGCATGGAACCGTGGCCGTTTGACAACACAAAACGGTCGCGATCAAACCAGGCAGGGTCGGCAGGGTTGTGTTTCAGATGTCGGGACCAGAGAACCTGGGCGATATCGGCCATGCCCATAGGCGCACCGGGGTGGCCCGAATTAGCTTGTTGCACGGCATCCATAGACAAGGCACGGATGGCATTGGCAAGGGTTTTATCAGAGGCTGACGCAATATCCATTAGAAGCTCATTGGGGCGGCGGCGCGACAATTCCGGCTAGCGGACGGCTCACGGCCCTGATTAGTTTATAAAACGCGCTATTTTAGCATCGCTGGCGCCAAATCGGCCCCACTAGACCTAGGGCCTTGCGCTTTCGTCCCCAAGCTCGGGTACGGTATGCTTGTGCGGTTTTTTATGCTTGATGGTGTCTTGATATGGCCACTCCCCGTTTCTACTCCCCCTGTGCCCTGACGGCCGACACTGAGGTCGCCCTGCCCGAAGCACTGGCGCATCACGCCATTCGGGTCCTGCGATTGAAGGACGGCCAGGACATCGTGCTGTTTGATGGACAGGGAACGGAATATCCGGCCACCTTGCGCATCGACGGCAAGAAAGGCTATGCCGATCTGGGTGCGGCCCAGACCCCAGAGCGTGAACTGGCTGGCCGCATCACCGTGCTGCAAGGCATTGCCTCCAGCGACAAGATGGACTGGATTATCGAAAAAGCGGTGGAAATGGGCGTCAGTCGTTTCGTCCCGATTCGGGCGCAGCGCAGCGTGCTTCAACTTAATGCCGAACGGCAGGCCAAGCGCATGAGCCATTGGCAACGAGTCATTGAGTCGGCCAGCGAGCAATGTGGCCGCAACCGTCTCATGGAGCTGGCCGCGCCGCTGACTTTGGCCGAGTATTTTCGCGAGGCCGAATCCGGCCTGCATCTATTTTGTGATCCCGATGCGCCCAAACAGTTGGCGCAAGCCATTGGGCCGCAAGATCAGGCCATGACGATATTGATTGGCCCCGAGGGCGGTTGGTCGCCCGAAGAACAAGAGCTGGCACTACGTGCCCAGGCTCAGGCGATTCGTTTCGGGCACCGCGTGCTGCGAACCGAAACCGCCGCCTTGGCGCTGACAGCAGCGATCAGCGCCTTGCAAGGCTGGGAATAAGGCTTATTCCTCGTCCTGGCTGGAGTAGGAAGCAGGGGTCTCACCCGGTTCAGGGTCAGGATGCTTGCCAGCGTGCAGAACGGCACATACAAACAGGCGCTCGTTATTCGAGGCCCAGGCTTGCACATCTTCACACACACCCAAAATAGCCTGGGCGTCTTTTTCCAATGCAGGATCACCACTGTGCAGATTGTCCAGCCACAGGGCCAGGCCTGCTTTCTGATCCAGCACGGTGTCACACAGGCAATCGTAGAGCGCATCCAGATTGCCACCAAAAAATTCAGGGTAATCGACAGCCTTGGCGACTGCTCGCAGCACAGCGGAACGATTGCGCGCACGATCGCAACTTACTTCCAGGGCGGTAAGCCCCTGGTCCTGTGCCTGCTCCAGAAAATCAGCAGCCGTCAGGCCCGTTGCGTCGAGCACACCGCCTTGTTGCAAAGCTTCTTGCAAAGTCAGGGATTGGCTCATCAGGACGCTTCCTTAAAAAACGCTAACACTTCTTCACGACGACTCATGGTATCGGTCTTTCCTAACTCGATCAGCTCTTGGGTGTAGCCGGACTCGAATAACAAGTATGAAATTAATGCGCCGCCTGTGGTCGGACCGGACTTTGAAGATACACCAAGTACTCGAAATAGGGTACGTGCAGCAGTTGGCATCTGATGAATATGCCGGGTGGCAATTTCATCCAGCGAGCGGCTGGGAGTGATGGCAAACGTGCTGACAGGACGCAGCGATTGGCTTTGTAATACATTTGCAGGCATATAGGCAAGCAATGTATTGATGCGTTCCATACGCTCAATATCCGTTGACACACTATCGAGGAATATGTTGGATAAAGCATAGCCACTGATCTGCGCCAAAGAGGGGTATGGCGGATCTTTGCATTCCTGCTCGTGATAAGTGTTGTCCGCGTATCCGGTGCCCACAATCAGCACCTTGTGCGCCCCCAGATGAATGGCCGGGCTGATGGGGGCCAACTGACGCATCGTCCCGTCCCCGCACCACTGGGTTTGCTTGCCCACTTGCAGGGACTGGGCCGGAAACATGAAGGGAATCGCACTGGAGGCCATCAGGTGATCCACCCCGATCACACCAGGGATGGCACGGCGCAGATTGCGGGACCAGGGCCGGATACGCTCGTCGGACTGATAGAAAGTCAGGTGCTCGCCCGTGGTGTAAGCCGCTGCCGTAATCGCCAGCGCTCCCACATGCTGCTGGGCCAGATTGCGCTGCAAACGATCGAAGTCCAGGCTCTCTTCCAGCAGGTCGCGCAACGGTGAATTGTCCAGCATGGAGTGCGGCACATGGTCACGCAGACGCGGGGCCAGCCAGCCCAAGGCCAGCGTGGCCACCCAGTGCACACTGGTCGCCAGCAACTGCAAAGGGTCAGCATGAAAAATATCGTTGGTGCGCAACGAGCCCCATAGCTGTTGTATATGGTCGACAGCCTCGTGAGGCTTGTCAGCGCGGCAAGCTAATCCGGCAGCATTGATGGAGCCTGCCGAAGAGCCACAAATAATATCGAAGGGATTGCGAAACTGAGGGTTGCGATCAGCGTCCAGCAGCTCCAACAAACCGGCCAACACCCCGGCCTGATACGCACCGCGCGCACCGCCCCCATTCAAAATTAATGCCACAGGAGCGGGAGAGCGCTGGATCATGATAAGTATCAGCCTTCAGTAGCGACGTTGGCATCCACCACCGTCACCGCCGTCATATTGACGATACGGCGCACCGAGGAGGTGGACGTCATGATGTGTACCGGTGCCCGTGCGCCCAACAAGAAGGGACCGATGGCCACGTTACCGCCCGCTGCCGTCTTGAGCAGGTTGTAGGCAATATTGCCTGCTTCCACGTTCGGGCAGACCAGCAAATTGGCCTCGCCGCTCAAGGCCGAAGTCGGCAGGATTTGATGGCGGGCTTTTTCATCCAGCGCGCAGTCGCCATGCATTTCCCCATCCACTTCCAGACTGGGGTCCAGCTTGCGCACACGCTCCAGCGCACCGCGCATGGTGACAGCGGCTGGCGAATCGTTTGTGCCAAAGTTGGAGCTGGACAGCAAAGCCACCTTGGGCTCGATATTGAACTGGCGCATCTTGCGTGCCGCCGCCAAGGTAATTTCTGCCACCTGATCCGAATTGGGATCGTGGTTGATGTGCGTATCCGTCAAGGCCACGGTACGTTCGCTGAGCAGCAAAATATTCATGGCGGCATAGGTCTGCACACCCGGTGCTTTACCGATTACCTGATCCACCAGTTCCAGGTGGTTCTCGTAACGGCCCACGGTGCCACAGATCATGCCATCGGCATCGCCCAGATGCAGCATCATGGCGCCGATCAAGGTCGGGCGACGGCGCATTTCTACACGCGCCATCTCTTTACTGATACCGCGACGCGACATGATTTCCCAGTAACTGGTCCAGTAGCGGTGAAAGCGATCATCCTGCTCGGGGTTGGTCACTTCCACATCAATACCCAGACGCAGCCGCAAGCCATAGCGCTCAATACGCTGTTGCAAAACGGCAGGACGGCCCACCAGAATGGGGGTCGCCAGACCTTCGTCCACAATAATCTGCACGGCGCGCAATACACGCTCGTCCTCGCCTTCGCTAAAGACCACGCGCGATTTAGCCCCGTCCTGCACCAGTCCACGGGCCAAGGAGTAAATCGGCTTCATGAAGGAGCCGGACTTGTAAACGAACTGGCGTAGCTGATAGATATAGCTCTTCAGGTCCGCAATCGGCCTGGTGGCCACGCCCTCTTCCATGGCCGCCTTGGCCACAGCCGGTGCAATACGCACGATCAGGCGCGAGTCAAAGGGGCGGGGAATAAAGAAAGAAGGGCCGAAAGAGACTTCCTCCAAACCATAAGCAGCGGCCACGCCTTCGTCCTGCTCTTCGCGAGCCAGTTGGCAAATCGCCAGCACAGCGGCTTTTTCCATACCACGCGTAATCGTGGTGGCGCCTACATCCAGCGCACCACGGAAAATGTACGGGAAGCACAGCACGTTATTGACCTGATTCGGGTAGTCCGAACGGCCCGTTGCCATGACCACATCGTCACGCACGGCGTGAGCGTCTTCAGGCAGGATCTCGGGATTCGGATTGGCCAAGGCCAGAATCAAGGGCCGGGGAGCCATGTTCTTCAGCATTTCGGACTTGAGCACGCCACCGGCGGACAAGCCCAGAAACACATCAGCCCCATCAATTACGTCACTCAAGGTACGGGCGTCGGTCTGTTTGGCAAAACGAGCCAGCTCGGGCACCGGATTACCGGGACGGCCTTCGTACAACACGCCATCAATATCCGTCACCCAGATATTTTCCAGCGGCAGGCCCATATCAATCATCAGGTCCAGGCAAGCCAGCGCGGCAGCACCGGCCCCGGACGTCACCACCTTGACCTGCTTGATGTCTTTTTCCACCACGCTCAGGCCATTCAGAAAGGCCGCGGTCACGCAAATGGCCGTGCCATGCTGGTCGTCGTGAAAAACAGGAATGCTCATGCGCTGGCGCAGCTTGCGCTCTACCTCAAAGCACTCGGGCGCTTTGATGTCTTCCAGATTGATGCCGCCAAAGGTCGGCTCCAGGCCAGCAATAATATCGACCAGCTTGTCGGGGTCGGTTTCATTGATCTCGATATCAAAGACATCCAGACCTGCAAAGCTCTTGAACAGCACGGCCTTGCCTTCCATGACCGGCTTGGCAGCCAGAGGGCCAATATTGCCCAGGCCCAACACGGCGGTACCGTTGGAGATCACTCCAACCAGATTGCCCCGACCGGTATAACGGAACGCATTTTGCGGATCATTGACGATTTCCTCGCAGGCCGCCGCAACTCCAGGCGAATACGCCAGCGCCAGATCTCGCTGGTTTGACAGTTGCTTGGTCGGCGTGACCGAGAGTTTTCCGGGCCTGCCCTGTTCGTGATATTCCAGGGCTGCTTTCCGAAAATTGGCGTCCATGCTGTATTCCTACCCAAAAATCCATTTAAAACGGACCGGAATCGCCAGAAAGTCACCGTCGCCTGTCAGCGCCAATTCAAACAAGCTCCTGGCTTGCCCAAACTTCCTGTCGCTGAATGCCGTTCTTGTCTCCTGTGCTCCAGTCGCCTTGCTCGGCCTCCAGGGCCAAAGCAAGGACCATTCTAGCCCTTGAGTTACAACATGGGTCAAGCGCAGGCCTGGACAAACTTATAGCGTCTGGCCTGGATAGGAGAATCGGTCCGCAGGATCAAACAGGGCTTTGATGCGGCTATCCACATCCTGAGCCTGCCAGGACTGCTCCTGATTCGGCCAGGACCAGTCTTGCGGGTCCGAGCCGCTTAACACGGCATCATCCAGCACCAGCCATTCCACCCAGGCCAAATCACCGCCGTGGCCCAACATCAAATGAGCCAGATTGATCCCCTCGCCCTCCACCGGCTCCAGCGCATCCAGACGGTAACGGCAGGGCCACTGCTCTTGCCGCAGGGTCTGGGTTTCAGAGTCGCCCATCAGTTGGAACAGAGCAGGAATCAATTGCTGCATTCGCAAGCTATCAAGCGGATTGCGATTTTCCTGCCCAAAAGGACCCAGGGCAGCTTGCGTGTTGTCGGCCAGAATCACCGAGCAATGCAAGACACCGGACAAAGCCGTACGACCTGTAGGCCAGTCATGCTGACGCCGGTCGGCCAACCAGGCAGCGACAGTCATTCCAGCCGGAGCATTGGCCAGACCTTGAAAACCTTTGGCTTCCATCTCGCCCAGCAAGCAGCCGGGCTGAACAAACCAGCGATTGGAATTCGGTTCCAGACGGTCACAACGAGCCATTTGTCGGCCTGGGGCCAGAACAATCACGGGGCCATCGGTTTCACTAGCCTGCGGCACACCTTCCAGACACACCGTCACACCGTACTCGGCGGCCAGCGTCAACACCATATGGACGTCCGCACTGGAAGCAGGCTCCAGACGAGCCTGTTCATGATGCGGTTCAGCGTTGAGTTCGGACCACTCGCCCTGAACTCGGGCTTTCAGGCGCGAACAAAATGTCTGCCAAGCCGTCTGGGGAGGACGACGCCCCATCAAAAATGCACGCCGCGACGAAGAAACCATAGACTTTTCCTGCAACAAACCTAAACTTGAGTCTCACTGGCCCGCCGGTTTGCGCCCCCATCGAGCACACGCACATGCCACAGCCACCTGACGCCCTTTTGAGCAAGGTCCTACAATACACTTTTTACCCGAGATTTGCCGTATGTCCCGCCTCGCCAGTCGTACCGAACACGTTCTTCCTTTTCATGCAGTTGAACTCTTCAAACAGGCCAATGCCCTGAAGGCCACCGGCCGCGACATTATCAGCCTGGGCATAGGCGAGCCGGACTTCACCGCCCCTCAAGCCGTGGTCGATGCACTGCATCAGGCCAGCAACCAAGGCTTAAGCCAATACACCGCCCCTGCCGGTCTGACGGCCTTGCGTGAACGCATCGCCCTGTATTACGAGCAGCAGTTCCAGGCCCGTGTCGACCCTTCCCGTATCGTGGTGACGGCGGGCGCCTCGGGTGCCTTGTCTCTGGCTACGCTGGCCCTGATCAATCCCGGCGACGAAGTGTTGATGCCTGATCCGTCCTACCCGGCCAACCAGAACTTCATCATGGCGGCGGGTGGCACAGCACGACTGATCCCGGCCTCGGCTGACGAACGCTTTCAGCTAAGCGCCCAGCACATTCGCGAGCATTGGGGTCCCAAGACCCGTGGTGTTCTGATTGCTTCGCCCAACAATCCTACTGGTGCGACGATTTCCCGTCCCGCCCTGCAAGAGCTGATCAAGGAAGTGCGCGCCCGTGATGGCTTCATCATCATGGACGAAATTTATCTGGGGCTGTTTTATGAAGAGGCACCACTCAGCGCCTTGACCCTGGATCAGGACATTATTGTTATCAATAGCTTTTCCAAGTACTTCCACATGACGGGCTGGCGTCTGGGCTGGTTGATCCTGCCTACCTGGATGACGGAAGCCTGCGAGCGCATGGCGGCCAGTCTGGCGATCTGCGCGCCCTCTTTGGCTCAACATGCTGCCCTGGCCTGCTTCGAGCCTGAAACCATGGCCATTTACGAAGAACGCCGTCTGGCCTTCAAGCAGCGTCGTGACTACTTGCTGCCCGAGCTGGAGCGTCTGGGCCTGCGCGTGCCCGTCCGCCCGGATGGCGCCTTCTATATCTATACGGATATTCGTGAGTACAGTCAGGACAGCGATGCTTTCTCGCAGCAGCTTTTGCATGAAGCGGGTGTAGCTGCTGTGCCAGGCCGGGACTTCGGCACCTTTCACGCTCCTCACACCCTACGATTATCCTACGCGACGGGTATGGATCGCCTGCAAGAAGCAATCAGCCGTCTGGGGCAATTTCTGGGTCGCTAAGCCCAGCGTTTTTTCAGTCTCGCGGGCAATGAAGCCCGACACCATGACAGCATTTCGGGCCGCAAGGCCCGATTTCTTTTTCTGCTCAGACCGCTTAGCGTGCGCGAATCGGGATGCCCGAGGCCAAGGCAATGCGGCGGCGTTCTGCCAGCACTTTTGCACCGTAGCCACCATCGCTAGGCCCAGTCGCCCCGACATAACAGGCCAAGCCACCTTCAATCGAACCACGGCGACGAATACAGTCCGACAGAATCTGCCCACCCACGCGAATATTCGCCTCCGGACTCAGCACCGCCAGCGTCCCTTCCATATAGATATCGAACTTCTCTTTATGGACTTTGGTCATCACCTGCATCAAGCCTTGTGCACCCACATGACTTTCCGCATAGGGGTTGTAGCGTGACTCAATGGCGATCACAGCCAGAATCAGTTGCGGGTCCAGGTTCTTTTCCTTGCCCACAATAAACGCCGTGTGGATCAAGGCTCCTGCCACGGAATAGGCAATCTTGTACTTGCGCGCCAGATAGCTGCGCAAGGCCTGCTGCTGGGCCGCAGTGACGCCCGCAATGGGCTGCCCGGTGACCGACGCACGCAAGTTCTTCATAAAGCCTTGATACGTAGAAACCGCTTGCTGCTGTTCCGTCTGGCTCAAGTCCTCGCCCTCTTCCGACAAAGCGGGCTGGGTTTTATCCGCAGGCCAGACCGACTGGCTGTACGCATCGTATTTCACCGCCTCGGGACGCAGGGTTTGCACGAGACCGGTATAAAGCTGGTTAAACTGAGCGCGCATCGATGGCACAACCACACAGGCTGCAATCGTCACCAGTACGGCAATGCCCAGGTACATGGCACACACGTGCACAAACTCGCCGATGCGATACGTCAGGGTGCGGGCCGAGCGACTAAGTACATAGTCCATATCTTGGAAGCCCATGGGATCATCCTTAGTATTGCTAACTGCCCGATGTTAACCTTAGAACCCGGTCAAGGTCTTTGCATGGTTCCCGCAAGACATAAAAAGATCTTGGGCAGGTTCTTTACCACCTAACTATCTGTAAGCGGAGCCCCGTTCTTCTGTGAAATACCGTGACTTGAGAGACTTTATTGCCCAGCTTGAAGCCAAGGGCGATCTGAAACGGATTACGCAGCCGGTTTCCACCTCGCTGGAAATGACTGAAATCAGTGACCGGGTGTTGCGTGCCGGTGGACCGGCGCTTCTGTTTGAAAACGCCCAGCATCAAGGCTCCAAAGCGGCCATGCCCGTCCTGGCCAACTTGTTCGGCACGCCCCAACGCGTCGCCTGGGGTATGGGTGCGCAAGATGTGTCGGCATTACGCGACACTGGCGAGCTGCTGGCCAATCTGAAAGAGCCACAAGCCCCCACCGGGATGCGTGATGCGCTGTCCAAAGTGTCCATGCTCAAGTCCGCCCTGTGGGATATGAGCCCCAAGAATGTCCGCTCTCCCGCGTGTCAGGAAGTGGTGCTGGAAGGCAAGGATGTGGATCTGAACCAGATCCCCTTGCAACTGTGCTGGCCCGGCGACGTGGCCCCCTTGCTGACCTGGGGTTTGGTGATTACCAAAGGCCCCCACGCCAAACGCCAGAACCTGGGCATTTACCGCCAGCAGTTGATTGGCCGCAACAAGCTGATCATGCGCTGGTTGTCCCACCGTGGCGGTGCCCTGGATTTCCGCGATCATGCGCTGAGCAACCCCGGCAAACCCTTCCCGATTGCAGTCGCCCTGGGTACTGACCCGGCCACGATTCTGGGTGCCGTGACACCCGTTCCTGACAGCCTGTCCGAATACCAGTTTGCCGGTCTGCTGCGCGGCTCGCGCACCGAAGTGGCCAAAGCCCTGGGTAGCGACTTGTCCGTGCCCGCCTGGGCTGAAATTGTGCTGGAAGGTCATATCCTGCCCAGTGATCACCCGGATGCTCTGGCTCCCGAAGTCCCCGAAGGCATGAAGCCGCCTGCCGACAGCAGCTACGAGATGGCACTGGAAGGCCCTTATGGCGATCACACCGGCTACTACAACGAGCAAGACTGGTTCCCGGTCTTTACCGTCGAGCGCATCACCATGCGCCGCAACCCGATTTATCACAGCACCTACACCGGTAAACCGCCCGATGAGCCTGCTGTTCTGGGCGTTGCGCTGAACGAAGTTTTTGTGCCTTTGCTGCGCAAGCAATTGCCTGAAATTGTGGACTTCTACCTGCCACCCGAAGGCTGCAGCTACCGACTGGCCGTCGTGTCGATTCGCAAGCAGTACGCAGGCCATGCCAAGCGCGTGATGTTCGGCGTCTGGAGCATCTTGCGCCAGTTCATGTACACCAAGTTCATCGTGGTGGTGGACGAGGATGTGAACACGCGCGACTGGAAGGAAGTGATCTGGGCCATGACTACTCGTATGGACCCGGTGCGCGATACCGTGCTGGTCGAGAACACACCCATCGACTATCTGGACTTTGCCTCGCCGGTCTCGGGACTGGGCGGCAAGATGGGTATGGATGCCACCAACAAATGGCCGGGAGAGACCCAGCGCGAATGGGGCACACCTATCAAGATGGATGAGTCCACCAAGAAGAAAGTGGACGATATGTGGGGTTCGCTGGGGCTGTAAATCAGAACGTGTCTTCATCCGGCGCATTCAAAAACAAACAAAGACCATCACCGCAACGGTGCATGGTCTTTGTTTTACTCAGGCCAGCAAACCGGGCTCTCCAACATGGCATCCGAGACCGAGCCTAGCCCGGCAAAGTCAGCGGCTCCACCAGCTCAATCAGGTACTCGTCCGGATCGAACACAAACGCAATCGTGCGTTTGCCATGATTCATCTGCTTGGGAGCTGTCTTGATCCTGACCCCACGCTCTTCCAGATAGCGCACCGCCTGATGCACGTCCTTGACCATCAGGGCCAGATGACCAAATGCGCCGCCCTTTTCATAAGGCTCGTTCTGATCCCAGTTCCAGGTCAGCTCCAGACTGGATTGCGTGGCTTCATCAAAGCTGAGAAACACATTGCTGAATCGACCGGACTCATAGTCTGTGTGTCGTACAACTTTCATGCCCAGCGTATCCCGGTAGAACGCCAGAGATCGCTCCAGATCCAGAACGCGCAGCATGGCGTGGTCAAAGCCAAATTGAATTTCAGTGGTACTCATGAGCAGGGCCGGTATTTGAAAATGGCAATGTAGCAAAACCGCCCCACTTCAATCATGACCGCTCGTCAAAGACCCATGAGAAATACTCAAAGCGGCCTAGCCCGACTTCATCAGCTCTGAAGAGATGGTCTGAATAAACAAGGGCACACAGGGATTGGCATTACTTTCCTGCCACATGATGTTGATAAAGGACTGTGGATGCTGGCCCGACAAGTCCAGATCAATGGCCACCAGATCACGATGCACGTATTTGCGCAAAGACTGAGACAACACGGCAATGCCGATATTGGCCGCCACCATGCTCATGATGCCGGTAATGGTGCTGGCTTCCTGCACGGAATTAGGATGAAAACCGGCATGTCGGCACAAGGAATAAAAATAACGCCGCCAGACCTGCCAATGCGTCTTGCTACCCACCACAAAGCGCTCATTGGCCAGCTCCACCAAAGGAATCGACTTTTCCTTTGCCAGCGGGTGATCACTTTGCAGAAGAACGATAGGATCATCCCGGCATACCGGCTTCCACTGCACACCCAGTTCCTCGGGGTCGTCCGAGAAGGCAAAACCAAAACCCAGGTCCAGGCTGCCCTGCTGCAAACCCTGAATCTGCTGCTGGGTGGGCATATATAACAAATCGGTTGTGATGTTCGAGTACTGCTGCTTGAAGTGCTCCAGCGTTCGGGGCAGCACGTCCTGCACGGCGTAGTCGTTATAGGCAATGATCAGGTGACCAATATCGCCAAACTTGGCTTTCTGGGCCAATTCAATCCCGCGCTCCAGATGCACAAAAACCTGCTCTATTTCTTGTAATAACAGGAACCCTGCCGCTGTCAGCCTGACCTGGCGCGTGCTGCGCTCAAACAGATCTACCTGCAAGTCCTCTTCCAGCTTTTTGATAATGCGCGTCAGCCCCGGCTGTGTGATGTGCAGCAGCTCGGCCGCCTTCTTGAAATGCAATTGTTCAGCCACCGTTTTAAAGGCACGCAGGTGATGCAAATCAAGACGTCCAGGGATCATGGCTCAGCTCGTTTTTTTTGATTAATAACATCTCGATCAATAATAGTGCGCGAATAGTGAATGGACAAGCAATTTGCAGAGGTTTAGCTTATCAATCACGCGTCAGTCGGCCTGTTTACGCCAGTGTTCCGAGCTGATGCAGACCCAGACACAAAGGAGACCATGACCTCGTTCCCGTCGATTCTTTATTCGACGTTTGAATCACCATTAATAAAACGAATACCAAGGTATCAATAATAAAAACAGACAGCCCCACAGGGTTTGATTTCAGAAAAAACAGATAGTCCCAATACTTGAGGAGACATAAGTATGCAAAGGGCAAACACCGTGGCCGAATCGGAGCATACCGATACCGGCCATATTAAAAAAGTAATGATGGGTTCGGCGGCGGGCACCATTGTTGAGTGGTTTGATTTTGCTTTATTCGGCTATATGGCCGTCTATATTGCACAGAACTTCTTCCCGACCGAAGACAAGATGGCAGGCTTGCTGGCCACCTTTGCGGTGTTCCTGGTCTCGTTCATTGTGCGGCCCTTGGGGGGCATTTACTTTGGCAGGCTGGGTGACCGGATTGGCCGCAAGAAGATTCTGGCCCTGACGGTTCTGCTGATGTCTGGCTCTACCGCCGCTATTGGCCTGATTCCCACCTACCACAGCATTGGTATCTGGGCACCGATTCTGCTGATCATCATCCGCTGTATTCAGGGGCTGTCGGCGGGTGGCGAATACACCGGCGCCACCATCTACACCGTTGAACACAGCCCCATGAACAAGCGCAATTCCTACGCCTGGGCCATGTCCGGCGCAACCTACTTTGCCTTTGCGCTGGCCGCCGGGATCAGCGCGGGTCTGGCCGCAATTGTCGGCACCGAGGCGATGGGCGACTGGGGCTGGCGCACCATTTTCCTGCTGGCTATTCCTATGGGGATTGTGGCTTTCTTCATTCGTGACCACCTGGCCGAATCGCCCGAGTTCCAACAAATGCGGGCAGAGAAAAAGGGCCAGATCAGCTACAGCGCCTCGCAGGTATTCAAGGCGGAAGGTTCCAATATTGTGAAGCTGGGCGGCTTTATCGTGCTGTACGCCCTGTCCTTCTACATCTTCTCCACCTACATGAACACCTTCCTGCGTACCGTCATTGGTTTGTCGTCGGTCCAGTCCCTGACCGCCAATATGGTTGCCTTGCTGTTCGTTACTGCCCTGACTCCGATTGCCGGGATTATTTCCGACAAGGTGGGCCGTCGCAAAATGATGCAGTTTGCTGCGGTATGGCATGCGCTGTTTACCATTCCCGCCTACATGATCGTCAGCAATGGGGCCTCCTTGCAAGCCGCCATTATCGGGATGCTGATTATCGGGATTGGTCAGGTCGCCGCCAGTGTCGTGGCCGTCACCCTGCTGTCCGAGATGTTCCCCACTGACATGCGCTATACCGCATCGAGCATGTGCTACAACATCACCTTCGCGATTTTCGGTGGCACTGCACCGTACCTGGCTATCTGGCTGACCACACAAACCGGCAGCTATCTGGCTCCTGCTTTCTACGTGACAGTGGTCGCTGTGCTGTGCTTTTTCTGGGTCACAGTATTAATGCCCGAGACGGCCAACAAGCCCTTGCGCCGCTATCACACCGAACCTGTGCCCGATGGCAAAGCGGCCAGCAGTTTGGGTAAAGCCAATGCAGGCTAAACGCTAAAATCTGGACATATTGTCGATATCAAACAGCCCTGTTTTACAGGGCTTTTTTTTTATGCCGAAAAAGAATTGATTTACGGTAAACCTTATTCACAAAAACGAAATTCAGCGTATACAAAAAGCATATTCCCTTAGCTGCTTCGATAGAATAGCCTTCTATCTATAGAACACAGCCACAGTAGACTCACTCCCTGCCTCCTGCAGACCCAAGAACGAGCGCGCGCTGCCAAAGGGAAACCCGATATGACCACCATAAGCCTGACAGACGTAACGGTACGCAGCGATGACAGCTCGCGCGCTGAAGGATGGCTGACTGTGGAATTCAGCAATGGGCACACGATTCATGCCTACTGCCCTGATGCTCAGGACAACTGGAGCCAGGGCACCCAGCGTCTGTGCACAAACCAGAACGAGCCAGGCCTGCAAAACACCCAGGTGGACAAGCTCTTGCTGCAGGCTGCCAACGACGGCAGCTACATCGTCCTGCAAGCTGATTTACCCAGGGCCAGCACTCCCATGACCTACGCCCGCCCAGCCAATGAGCATGTCTATATGGAACTGCCGCATCAACAGCAAAGCGTGTTCAGCGCCGACTTCCTGATGATTGCTGCGATCATTGCGGCGGCGC
Source organism: Alcaligenes sp. SORT26 (assembly GCF_017377875.1). Lineage (GTDB taxonomy): Bacteria > Pseudomonadota > Gammaproteobacteria > Burkholderiales > Burkholderiaceae_B > Alcaligenes > Alcaligenes parafaecalis. The sequence continues at coordinate 3,757,659 of NZ_CP070975.1, read as the reverse complement.
TGTATGGCCTGAAATGGGCATTTGAAAAATACCTTCTGCCCAAGCTGTAAGAACCGCGGCCCATAAAAAAACGTCCTGTAAAAACAGGACGTTTTAGTTTCAGCAAGCAGGCAGACTATTACACCAGCACTGCGGCCACTGCCCCTAGAAACCGTTGCTGCAATTGCAAGGCTTGCGACAGCAAGAGATCATCTTGATGCGGCTTGCCAATCAACTGCAAACCCAGAGGCATTTTCTGGTGATAGCCCAAAGGCAAGGAAACAACAGGAAGGCCGACAAGCTGCCAGGCCCGGCTCATGAAAGGCGCCCCCGTCCCTTCCGTTTTAGACGGGGCCACCCCTGCCGCAGCGGGTGCCAGTATGAAGTCCACTTGCTCGCGTTCAAACCACTGCAGCAAGCTGCGCTTAAGCTCATCGGCTCGCTGCAAGGCGATGATGTACTCCTTGTAAGGCAAAGCCAGACCGCTGCTCATCAAGCCCTGCATGTGCGTACTCAAGGCTTCAGGCTGCTGTTGCTCGTAGAGCAGATTACGGGCCACTTCATAAGCCATGATCTGGGCATGCAAGGCCGTCAACTCTGTGATGGCATCCACAAAGGGAAAGTCGATGGCTTGATGCCCCTGCTCTTGCAAGGCTTGCTGGCACGCCGTCAAGGTCTCCAGCATGGGAGCCTGAATATCACCCAAAGCCTCCCCCGAGAAGGTGGCAAACACATAAGACTGAGGGGTGCCCGGTGCTGCCAGGTTCAAGGATTTATGCAGCAGGATATTACGTACCAACAGGGTATCGAGCACATCGTTGCTGATGATACCCAGCGAATCCAGTGATTGAGCCAGGGGCTGGATATTGCGCAAGGAGAACTCATTCTTGCTGCCTACGTAGCCAATGCAGCCACAAAACGAGGTAGGCCGAATCACCGAAGCCGCTGTTTGAGTCCCAAAGGCAATCGGCACCATGTAGTCCGCCACAGCCGCAGCGGAACCACTGGACGAACCACCTGGCGTGCGCTGTGGATCATGGGGGTTACTCGTTTTTCCCGCCTGAAAATAGGCAAATTCGGTAGTGACGGTTTTGCCCATCAAAATACCGCCTGCCGCTTTCATGGCCGTCACACAAGACGCATCCATGTCCGGGATACGATCCTGATGAATCGCCGAGCCCATGGTGGTGGGGATATCAGCCGTATCAATCACATCCTTGACCGCGAAGGGCAGCCCCATCAAGGGCGAGGCCTTGTAGAACTCGCTGCGGCTTTCGTATTCGGCCAGATAGTCTTCCTGGTCAATCAGATACTGCCAGGCACCCACCTTTTCTTCACGAACGGCAATACGTTCGTAAAAAGACGCCATGATCTCCGGCAAGGTGACCTCCCCTGTATGCAGGGAATGCAGCAACTGGTGCAAGGGCAACTTAAACCACTGTCGTTTCATGCTGCCACTCCTTCAGACGATGCAACAACTGGGCATCCACGGTTGCCACTCCGCCCCCGATTCGACCCTGCTCCCCAGCGACATCAATCATGCCCAGCAAGACCAGGGGCCCTGTATCACTGGTTTTGATTGCAGCCATATCGCTCACACCCAGACGCCCGGCCAGAAAAGGCAAACGCGTCATCAAAAACCGGCTTTGCCGACTCAGATAATCTGCGGGCAAAAAGGCCTGCAAGTTCTTCGCACTTAAGCCAGCCAGATCCAGACACTGCCCACCCAGACCCAGAAAATCCACCACCGCACTATCGCCCAAAGCGCCCAGAGCCTGGGCCTGCTCTTTAGCCGCTTCTTTCTGACCGGCAATAAGAGGGGCATCTACCACCAACCAGTTGCTTGAACCCGCCAGTTGCAGACCAAAGCGCAAGCCATTGCCACCTACTTTGACAATGGCATCTGCTCCTTCAGCGCGTGCCTGCGTCGCCAGAATCAGGGCGCTGGCAGCCATCCAGTAGTTCAAGGCCCATGCCATCGCACCGTAGAGAAAGCTTGTGCTTTGCTCATCATTAATGCCCCAGGAGACAATAATGTCGGCCAGCAAGCCGGAGGCATGCATCGTGCGGGCATGACCATCATCACCATTGAGCAGGGAAGCCTGCACAATCGGAGCCAGATTGACTGGACCACCAAAGTGAGAGGCCAGCCTTGAACCCAGATCCTGATGCAGCCAGCGCAGATGCGGCACCATTTCATCGGCAAAAATACCCAGGCGGGTGCACCACTGCATCCCTTCATTCAGCACAGAGTACTTTTTGTTCTCAGGCCGATTGCTGTCGCTCACCTCCAGCACATACATGGAAGGTGTCACCACGCCAGCCAAGGGAACGACCACATCGTAATCCTGGGCAGGCGCAAGCTGCACTCCGCCCTCATCCAGCAAGGCTTGTGCTTCTGTCTTGCTGCTTGCCCAGCCTTCATACAGGATTCCCACCAGCACCGAATTACGGATGGCTGGCGGTAACTCTGCCGCATCGCGAAAAGGAGGCCCGGCATGTAAAACCAGGCGGGCCTGTGACGGCAGAATTGCTTGCAGTGGCTTGACCCCAGTCCAGAACGGCAGGACGGCGGCGGCTTGCTTGTCTACATGCTGAGCCATATGCCCTCCTTACGCCACGCGCACCCAGGTTTCACTATTGGCCAGGCTGGCCGATTGCGCCCGCGTGCCATTGAAGTCCCGCTCTATGGTGCTACCGGGCAAAGCGGTGCCATTAATCAACACCCTGGCCTGCTGAGCGGGATGAAACACACACATCATTTCGTGCTTCTGGGTTTGAGTCTGGCTTTGCGGCAAATCCACACAAATCGCAGGCTGGGTCATTTGATGCCATTGCAGCGCTATCTCCAGACCCGCACTGGCCGAGCTGACCGATTCTGTGACCAGCTCAGGAAAGCGGTTGACGGTCTGAAACACGCCATCACCCAACACCTTCAATTTATCCAGGGCGACCGCTTTGCGAAACAGGCCAAAATGACGCACAAAATCACGCACCAGATACTCCGCCAGGGCCTCGTTATCGGTAATCAGCCAGCGCGCGTCACTCTCCTCTCCTTCCTCGTAAGGCTTGTCCAGCACCAGAATGGCCTGACCACTGCCGTATTCCGAACTGGCGATACGGAAATACAAGGACAAGGAAGACCAGTCCTGATCAGGATCGGTTTTCAAGTAGATAAAAGGGTTGTCGCCCGTCCAGTCCAAGGTGCCTGTTTTAATACCGTTCATGCTCAGTCTCCGTACTTATGTTTTTAGTCATGGGCTTGATCTGGCTGCTCTCAAGCCTGTTCTTTTGCCACTGCATATTCTTCGCGTAACTGCGTGAAATCCGTGCTGGGCTGCCAGCCCAGGATGTCCTTGGCAGCACTGCTGCTGAAAATGGAAGCGCGTGGATTGTTCTGATACCAACGCGGGTTCTTGATGGGCGGGACAGAGCCAATAATCTGCTGATACCACTCGGTCGTTGCCGCAGGATGAGAGCTGTCGTCCGCACTGATGAAGAACACGCCATAGCGCAAGCCCTGCACATTGACGGCCGCTTCAAAGGCACGCGCCAGATCAGCCGCCCAGATGTAATAGAACAGCCAATTACGATCCGGGCTATCCACAAACTGGATGTATTCGGCAATGGTTTCCGGCAAGACCACCGCCAGCGGACGCAAGCAGATCACGTCCATATCCGTGGCATCGCTAAAGCTCTTTGCCATCTGCTCCATCATGATCTTGCTGACGCTGTAGGCCTGATAAGGCTTGTTCTCGTGGGCCTCATCCACAGGCAGATACTGGGGCTTCCAGTCCGCGCGCATTTCAGACAGACCGCAGGCCGAAATGCTGGAACACAGCACCACTTTCTTGACACCGTTTTCGCGACAGGCTTGCAGTACATGCCAGGTGCCCCGCACATTGACATTGATGTATTGCTCTTCCGGCGCTTTCCAGTCGAAGTCGATCGCCGCCAGATGGATGACCGCGTCGGCATCTTTGGTGGCAGCGCGTACGGCCTCCAGATCCATCACGTCAGTTTGAATGAATGAAACCTGATGCTGGCTGGGCTTCAAATCGGCCACCACCACGTCCATGGTCTGCATAAGCTGCTGAACCACGTAAGACCCCACACGGCCCGAGCCGCCTGTAACCACCACTTTTTTCATGGTGTGTTCTCCTGTTTATTGTTATAGATCCAAAACCAATTCAGCCGACACGGCCCGCGAGACGCAGATCATCATGGTTTCATTAAGCTGCCGCTCCTCGGGGGACAAGACGAAATCCCGGTGTTCAGGCAGGCCCGAAATCACCACCGTCTCGCAAGTGCCGCAAGTCCCGTTCTGGCACGAGCACTTGACCCGTATCCCCTCACGCTTCAGGGCGGCCAGGATGCTTTCATCACTGGCGACCACGATGCTTTTTCCAGATTTCTGCAAAGTCACCGTAAAGCTTTGGCCCTGCAACAAAGCAGGGTCGGCTTCCACCGAGAAGCGCTCCAGCACCAGTTGCCAGCCAATTTCTGTCTGTTCCTGTTGATAGCTTTCCAAGGCATTGAGCAAAACTTGCGGGCCGCAGGAATACACGACGGTGTTCTCGTCCAGCGCCTGCAAGGCTCCCTGCAAATCAAACAAGCCATCCTGATTGGAGGCATGTGCCGTAATGCGGGTCCCATCCACTTGCTGCAACTCGTGAAGAAAGATGAAATCTGCCGCGTTTCTGGCCAGATACAACAAATGCCAGTCCAGACCGGCTGCAGCCGCCGCCTGGACCATAGGCACGATGGGCGTAATGCCGATACCGCCCGCGATAAAAAAGCACTTCTTATCTGCAGCAAAGGGAAAGTGATTCTTCGGGCTGCTGACCGCTACAACATCACCTTCCTGCAACACCTCATGGATATAGGCAGAGCCACCCCGACCCGCGTCCTCTTTCAGAACCGCAATTTGCCATTCACGCGTATTGGCCTGTTGGCCGCAGAGTGAATACTGTCGATAGAGCGGCTCATCCTTGGAGACCGCCAGTTCCAGCTCAATATGAGCGCCCGGCTCCCAGACGGGAAACTCTGCCCCGTTTTGCAGACCGAGCGTCAAACCCACCACCCGCTCTGATAGCCGGGTCTTTTTCAGCACGCGTGTTTGCAATGTTTGCTGCATGATGCTGCTCCCGCTCCCTTAGGCAATCGCTCGGATCGGCAGGACCCGGCTCTGCTCGTCTGCCCGGCTGTCTTCTGCGCGGTACAGATCAATCAGCCAGTTCTGCAAACGCTTGATGACCAGTTCCTCGTTGGTCAAACGACCACGGGAGGCAAAATTGGACTGCATGCCCATGTGCGAACGACGCCATGCAAACAGATCCTCGATCATGACCGGGTACAGATCATCGTGTTCCTGGTCGAATTTCTCTTTGTGATCCTCGCGCTCCAGCGTGGATTGCGGGTACATCCAGGACACGCCATAGGTCGATTGCTTGGCGCTTTTGGGCAGCCACATGAAGTACTTCACCTTGTCGGGCATGGCCACCAGCAGCAGGTTTGGCGCCACCGTCACGTAGGACAGTTGGGTACGCTCCTGATCGGTCAACGAGCCCATGGGCGGCTGCAGAACCGAACCGGTATGGGTAGGGGCCGCATCGATGTGCGTGGAGATCAGGTTGTAGGACACGATGCCATTAGAGACATCGTTAAAGACTGCGCCTTCATCCACGCGGTCGGGATTGGTTTCGTACATACCGCCCCAGGAGGAAGCATGCAGAAAGCTGCAGTGGTAGCACTCGTCGTTAAAGATCTTCCAGTTCCAGTCAAAACTCTCCATCTTCAAGGGCTCGGAAGACTTCAGTTCTGACATGCGGTAATTTGCCAACTGCTTGCCCAGGTTTTCCAGGCGGGTATGCAGGGCAGGAGCCAAAGCGTCGTAGTTGATGAAAATGAAGCCTTCCCAGACCTCGGTACGGATCTTGGGCAGACAGACACTTTTCGGATCAAAGCTGGCACCGGTATCAGTCAGGCCAGGGGCGGACACCAGCTCGCCTTCCATGTTGTAGACCCAGGCGTGCAAAGGACAGCTAATGCGGCGCACATTGCCCGTGCCTTCCAGCAAAAGCATATTGCGGTGGCGGCACACGTTGGACAGCACATTAATGCCGCCTTCACGGGTGCGAATGGCAAATAGCGCGTCATTACCCACATCAAAGGTGAAGAAGTCACCTGCATTGGGAATATCAGTGGCGCGGCCCACACAGAACCATTGCTTCTTCCATACCGCGTTCAGCTCGAACTCAAAGAAGTCTTCCGAGTTGAAGCACTCGGGCGGCAAGGCATAGACTTCATCCGTTTCCTGCTGAAAGTAGCTTCGATCGAACTCCTCAATTGCGATCGGTGAGCGTAGGGCTTTATTCATCTCGATATCTCCTCGGGTCTGCAAGAGCACCCTGAATGGCTTGTTATTAGGTCAGGCCAATCATGCGACAGGGAACGAGGCTTGAAAATTGAGCAAATTTGACGGAACGATGAGTTTTTTTTGAGGCTGGCTGGCAGCAGACGCAAAAAAGCCTGCTGATGGGCAGGCTCTCAAGGCGATAGTGACTGTGATTGCTAGTGCTACTGCTCCTGCCAGCTACTGCTGCGACCGAAGAAGCATAGTCAGATGCAGCTCAAGGAATGGCGATAGAGGCCACCCAGTCAATGAACTCCTGCTCCTGACTGCTGATATTGGCTTCTTTGGGATAAGCCAGGAAATAGGCATATTCATCCAGATACACGTCAAAGAGCTGAACAATATCCCCCTTCTCGATCATGGGCCGCAACAGCGCCGGACAGCCCAGCATCACGCCTTGCCCATTCAGAACGGCGTTCATGCGCACATTCGTGTCATCAATATGAAAACCCTTCCTGGCCGTCAAATCCTGCCCCGCCGCCTTGCGCAACCATTGCTCCCAGCACAACTGATTTTCTTCATGGATCAGCACATGCTGGTTCAAGTCGGCAGCGGATTCGATCTTGCCATGAGCCTGCAAATAAGACGGCGCACACACGGGCGTCAGATTGCCCGGAATAATGCGCAAGGTCTGTAACTGCGGCCAATCATCCTGCTTGCCCCAGACAATTGCAAAGTTGATGTTGTCTCTGAAAAAATCCGGTGCTTGCAGGCGGTGCAGCAAATTAATTTCAATATCCGGGTGTTTCAACCAGAAATCACCCAACTGCCCCGTAAACCACATGCTGGATACGAAAGGCCGCAGGGATAGATTGATACGGCTTTTACCATGCGGCATACGCAATTCGCTCAAGGCCTGGTTGATTTCATAAAACGGGCGTTGCAGGCGATCAAACAGGAACTGGCCCTTGTCCGTCAGCTCCAAAGAGCGGTTTTTACGCAAAAACAGCTTGCAGCCCAGGTACTCTTCCAGAACCTTGACCTGGTGACTCACCGCCGAAGGAGAGACCAGCAGATCTTCTGCCGCCTTGGTGAAGTTCAACCTTTGTGCGGACACCGTAAAGGTTCTTAAGGCATTCAGTAATGGCACCTGCATGACGGGCTATGTCTCCTGATGATGGTCGCTTTGATTTGGAATTATTTATTATCGGGAGCATAAGCCCTGTCGACCTCAAAAACCAGTCAGGCAGAATACGGACTGCTTGATGGGCATAAAAAAAACCGGCCTGGGCCGGTTTTTCAAAATACATGCAGGCTTACTCTTCCGTATCGGTCTTGCGCCGCACCGGAACCAGCACACTACGCGCTTTTTCCCGAGACGACTTGGCCGAGTCAAACAGCTTCCACGCCCCCAGGGCCAAGGCCCCGATTCGCATCCATCGACCGCCAAAACTGCTCAACACAGCCGACGCACCCGACAGCAAAAACGGATAACGACGCGACAAGGACAAGGCACTGGTCACCACACCGCCCATGCTCAAGCCAGAGGGTTTGACGCTGTTCCACAAATTGCCAGGACTCAAGTCATCGCCCAGGGAATGAATCTGGGACGACATGGTCTGCCTCTCCAGGGAGGCGCGGACTCGCAGCAATTCGATACGCACGGCCCGCTCCTGGGCGGACATGCTCTCTTGCTTAGTGCTCATTTCCCGTCTCCCTCGGAATCCCTCAAGCGCTCAATAAACGCGACATCGCGACGCAGCTCGGACAAGGTGGCTGAAAAAGGAATCGGACCGGTGGTCAGGCGTCGACGTACGGCCAGGAACAAACCTATTCCCAAACCTGCGTACAGGACAACCAGTACCCCAAGAGCCCAATAACGGTAATCGGTAGGCCAAAAGTACAAAGCCAGCAACAAGCTGAACACCAGCACGGCCAGTGTGGAGAACAGCAGTGCGCCGAACACCATGCTGAAGATGGTAATCAGGCTCGCCTTTTGCTGACCAGCTTCCAGAGCAAACAGCTCCAGGCGCGTACTGACAGCCCCTATCAAGGTCGAACCTAGCTGACTGATCGTTTGCCTAAGCGCCATGATGTATCCCTGCTCTGCGGCATCCTGTCATGAACAGCAAGGACAAGTGCCTAAGGTCTAAAAGGCTGCCGACCTGAAACACGAGGCCCAGATCGGCAGAGCTACTTTTTTTGCTGCTGCAGCCCCGGACAGGGCCAGCAGCGCAGAGCAAAGACAGATTAACGACGGCTGATCAGCATGCCGAACATCAGGCCCACAACACCGGCGACACCAATGGCTTGCCAGGGTTTGTCGTGGACATAGTTATCGGTGGCTTTGGCAGCACGCACGCTGTGTTCAACCACCGCTTCCTGGGCGTCGTGCAAGGAATCCCGGGTCAGGCGCAATGAGCGCAAAGCTTTCTCACGCAGCTCACCGGCTTTGTCGCCCGTGGCTTCGGCTGCTTCACGCATCAATTGTTCGGCCTCATCCAGGCTTGCTTTCACCTCTTCGATGAATTTGTCTCCGCTGTTTTCCACACTTTTCTTGGTAGCCATATATAACTCCTTGCAGTTGAAAGGGACACGCGACAAATACGTATCGCCAAGTGAATTGATCACTGGTTTACTTCAGTTGCGTCACATCCACCGTGGATGGAACACCGTTCTGAATACTTTCCTGTTTCATGACCATCTGCACATCCGGGCAGTACCAGTCGGTAACCTGGGAATTAATGCCCGGAATCGGCAAGCTGATGCCGCTGAAACTAGCCTGGGTAGGCTCGATCTCGCGCTGATAGCGAATAGGCCAACATTGATAGTTGCCTAAGGCCGTCTGCACGGTTTGCTGGGCTCCTACCGTCTTGGCACCCGTATGGATACGCAAGACATTGGATGCCGACCGCTTGTCCAGATTTACCTGAAAATCCTGGCGAGGAAAGGTCTGACCTTCCTGCAATCCGCCATGCTCATAAGAAAACAGACCTAACAGGCGCAGGTCAAAAGAGCCTTGCACGGCTTCCAGACCACCACGGCCATCATCACGCTGAAAACGGGTGCGACCATCACGCACGGTCATCACGTAATCGATATTGGGCTTGCTGGCAGGCAAACCTGCCAGAGCCACACTAGCCTTGCCCTGCACGCGAGCCTGACATTGGTCGCCGCCCTGCTTTTTCACGTCGGAGAAAGCCAGATCCGCGCCCATGGCCAGAAAACCCGAGCCCGTCAGTTGTACTTGCCCGCCGTCCCGCATAAACGGCACGTCACACAAACCGGCCTGAGCCGAGCTCAGGCCCATCATGACAAACAGCGGTGCAAACATCCAAGCATTCAGTTTCATGTACATCCTGGTTTCAGTGAAACTTAGGTTTGACTCTTTATTATGCCTATCCCCTCTGGTGTACTGGCAAGGGATTGTAAAAAAGCACAACAAGTTCTGGGCTTAAATATCGCCGTCCTGAACTTTCTGGCGTGTACCAAAAATACGGTCACCGGCGTCGCCCAGACCAGGCACGATATAACCATGTTCGTCCAGGTGCTGATCAATGGACGCGGTATAGATATGGACATCAGGGTGGTGCTTTTCAAGAGTGGCGATGCCTTCAGGAGCCGCCACCAGCACCAGAGCACGAATATTTTTGCAGCCCGCTTTTTTCAGCAGATCAATTGTGGCGACCATGGAACCACCGGTTGCCAGCATAGGGTCGATAATCAGGGCCAGACGCTGGTCCAGTTCACCCACCAGACGCTCCAGATAGGTCTGGGCCTCAAAGGTTTCTTCGTTACGGGCGATACCGATCACGCTGACCTTGGCACCCGGGATCAGGCTCAACACACCGTCCAGCATGCCAATACCAGCACGCAAGATAGGAACGACCGTCACTTTCTTGCCAGCCAGCTTCTCCACTTCCACATCACCACACCAGCCCGAAATGGTGGTGGGTTCCAGGGGCAGATCCTTGCACGCCTCGTAGGTCAGCAAAGAGGCAATTTCCTGGGACATCTCGCGGAAATTCTTGGTGCTGAGATCTGCCTTGCGCATCAAGCCCAGTTTGTGGCGGATCAAAGGGTGGCGTATTTCGTGTATGGGCATGATTGCTTCATCAAATTAGGGACAAACTAAAAACAGGACCACCCCAAAGCGGCCCGCACTATCGTGATCGTTAACGTACTGCCAACCACTTCACCACAGCATCAAAAAAGGGTCGGGCAGAGGCAGAACGTTCGTCATTGACCATCATGACGACAATATACCGCTTTCCGCTGGCTCCCAGCACGTAACCGGCCAGTGCACGACTATCGCGCAGGGTGCCGGTTTTCAGGTGGGCGCGGCCCTGCACCTCGTCGTCACGCAAGCGCGAACGCACGGTGCCATCCACGCCGGAGATTGCAAAGGAAGAAATGTACTCAGGCATCCAGTTGGAGCGCCAGGCAACTTTCAGCATGTCGGCCATGCCGCCTGCAGTAACTCGTGCATTGCGGGACAGGCCCGAACCGTTATCCACAGTCCAGCCTGCGGTATTCACACCCTGACGGCCCAGAATATTCATCACCGCACGTTCGCCCGTGGCCACCGTGGCACCGGGGCCATTCATTTCTGCCCCCACCGTCAGCAAGATGGTCCGTGCCATCACGTTATTGCTTTGCTTATTAATAAGGCGGATCAAATCAGACAGGGATTGCGAATCGTGCCAGGTAATGGCCTGGGCACGGGCAGGCACGCGGCCTGTCTTGATGTCTCGCGCCAAAGTGCCGCCCAGATCACGCCACAGGCCACGGAACAGTTTGTCGAAAAATTCGGTTTGGGAATGCACCAGGCGGTAAACACTGAACTCTCCACAAGACGCTGCCGCCTTGCCACTGACTCGCACCACCATGCCACCGGCTTCAGGCTGAATCTGCGTGCCTACAACGGGCGAGCCAGGGCATGTAGCCGTGGACCACTCCACTTCACCCTGAACGCGTACGCCGGGCAAAGGCGGGTCGATAATCGCAATCCATTTGCGCGCTTGTGTATCAGGCTGAAACACCAGACGGGATGCGCCCAAACCTACCATCATGGCGTCCGGGCTGGCGTTGTAGGGGCGGTCACCCGCGTTATCAAAATCGCCTGGATTAATGGTGACATTACCGAAGATGGAACGATCCACAACAACTTCGGTCAGATTCTTCACCCCACGCAAGCGGAGCTCGCGCAACATGTCCCACAACTGCGGCACAGTCAGAAACGGATCGCCCCCGGCCTTGATATATAAAGGCCCTTTCAAAGTGCCTTGTTCGTCCACCTGCAGGCCATCCTGGGCCATCAAGGTGGTGCGCCAGGTATATTCTGGCCCCAGGGCGGACAAACCAGCCCAAGTACTGACCAGCTTCATGACCGATGCGGGATTGCGGGGCTCCTGGGGATTGACACCGATCAGGCGCGGGCCATCCGCCTCGTCCACCACAATGGACAGCGCCGATTGCGGCAGGCGGCTGGCATTCCACACCGAAGCCAACTCGGGCGGCAAGGCCTGGGCCAGGGCTAGTGATGCGCCTTGCACCATGAGCAAGGTGGCCAGGGCCACATGCTTGCAACGACTCAAAACAGGCTTTGCCTTTAAAACGCCCATGCCCTCGTCTCCAACAGATCAATTCAGGAAAGACCCAAGCATACCGAAAGAAAAACACCGAGGATATGGCCGTTTCAGCAATCTGGCGGCAAAGCGTTAAAATAGTCGGTTACCCCATCAGGCCCGGCCTTCTGGCCAGCGGCCCTTTACGACAAACCATGAGCATCGACCCCTCTTTAACTATCGCCCAGTTCGACTACGAGCTTCCCCCTGATCTGATCGCTCAAAGCCCCCCGGCCCAGCGCCAGGGCAGCCGTTTGCTGCATCTGGACGGTACCAGCCAATTACATGATCGCCAGTTCACCGACCTGCCCAGCCTGCTGCGCAAGGGTGACCTGCTGGTCTTTAACGACACGCGTGTCATCAAAGCCCGCCTGCAGGGCCAGAAAAGCAGCGGCGGCAAGGTAGAAGTGCTGATCGAGCGCGTCACCGGCCCCGATACGGCCCTGGCCCATATTCGTGCCAGCAAGTCCCCCAAACCGGGCACCTTGCTGGAACTGGCCGAAGGCCGTGTGCTAGCCGATTGCACGGGACGCGAAGACGCCCTGTTTGCGCTGCGCTTTCACGAACCCGTGCTGGACATGCTGGAGCAGTACGGCGCAACGCCCCTGCCGCCCTACATTACCCACACCGCCGGTGAAGAAGACGAATCGCGTTACCAGACTGTCTACGCCCGTCATCCCGGTGCCGTGGCCGCCCCAACGGCTGGCCTGCACTTTACCGATGAGATGCTGGCCACCCTGCGCGAACAAGGCGTTGACCAGGCTTTTGTAACCCTGCACGTCGGTGCGGGCACCTTCCAGCCCGTACGTGTCGATACGATCAGCGAACATGTGATGCATGCCGAGCGCTACCATGTGCCCGCAGCCACCCTGGCCAAGATCGAAGCCACCCGCGCTGCCGGTGGCCGCGTCATTGCCGTGGGCACCACCAGCGTACGTTCGCTGGAATCAGCCGCCAGCAAAGAGCCCGGCATGAACCAGCGCTGCGCCGATGGCAGTATTGAAGGCGATACGCGCCTGTTCATTACTCCCGGCTACCAGTACCAGTCTGTTGACGCGCTGATCACCAATTTCCATCTGCCCCAGTCCACCTTGCTGATGCTGGTATCGGCCTTGGCGGGGATCGAACCCATACAACGTGCCTACCAGCACGCCGTCCAATCCCGGTATCGCTTCTTTAGTTACGGCGATGCTATGTTCATTGAGCCCCTTAACCCATGAGTGGACTGAAGTTTGACCTTTTAAGCACCGATGGCGCCGCTCGCCGTGGCCAGATCACCCTGAACCACGGTGTGGTGCAAACCCCCATCTTCATGCCGGTAGGCACCTATGGCAGCGTCAAAGCCATGATGCCGCACGAGTTGAAAGATATTGGGTCGCAGATCATTCTGGGCAATACCTTCCACCTGTGGCTGCGCCCAGGCACGGAGGTCATGGACAAGTACAAGGGCCTGCATAACTTCATGCAGTGGGACAAACCCATCCTGACGGACTCGGGCGGTTTTCAGGTCTTCAGCCTGAAAGGCATGCGCAAGATTACCGAAGAAGGGGTGAAATTTGCCTCCCCCATCACCGGCGAGCGCCTGTTCCTGACCCCTGAAGTGTCCATGCAAATCCAGTATTCCCTGAACTCCGACATTTCCATGGTGTTCGACGAATGCACGCCCTACCTGATTGACGACCGCCCCGCCACGCATGATGAAGCGGCCAAATCCATGCGCATGTCTCTGCGCTGGGCCCGCCGCTCGCGTGAGGAATTCAAAAAGCTGGCCAACCCCAATGCCCTGTTCGGCATTGTGCAAGGTGGCATGTATGAAGACCTGCGCGACGAATCCCTGGCCGGTCTGACGGATATCGGCTTTGAAGGCTATGCCATTGGCGGCCTGTCCGTAGGCGAACCCAAAGAAGACATGATGCGCATTCTGGCGCACACCACACCCAAACTGCCCACCAACGCCCCTCGCTATCTAATGGGGGTAGGCACACCGGAAGATCTGGTGGAAGGCGTGAGCCAGGGCGTGGACATGTTTGACTGCGTGATGCCCACCCGCAACGCCCGCAATGGCTGGCTGTTTACGCGCTACGGCGACATCAAGATTCGCAATGCCCGCTACCGTGACGACACACGCCCGCTGGACCCAAGCTGCACTTGCCATACTTGTCAGCATTTCTCGCGTGGCTACTTGCATCATTTGCAGCGTTCCAATGAAATTACCGGCTCGCGTTTGAATACCTTGCATAACCTGCATTTTTATCTGCAGATCATGCAGGAGATGCGTGATGCCATCGAGCAAAAGCGTTTTTCCGCCTGGCGCGAACAATTCCACCAGGACCGAGCGCGTGGCATTGAATAACACGCGGTTTGTGATACCGCAATAAAGTGCCGCTACAATACACCGTTAGTTTTTGACAACCCACACAAAAAAATCCTCAGGAGCCCCACATGTCCGCTGTTGACATTCTGACTCTCATCCCCGCCCAGGCTGCTGGCGGCGAAAATGCCTTGATGGGCATGCTGCCCATCATCTTGATGTTCGTTGTGCTGTACTTCCTGATGATTCGCCCTCAGATGAAGCGTCAGAAAGAGCACCGCAATCTGGTGTCCAACCTGGCCAAAGGCGACGAAATCATCACTTCCGGCGGCCTGCTGGGCAAAGTCAGCAAAGTTCACGACAACTACCTGACCGTTGAAGTGGCCAACCTGACCGACAAGCCGGTCGAAGTTCTGGTCCAACGCGTGGCCGTTACGACTGTTCTGCCTAAAGGCACCATCAAGTCGCTGTAATGCCTCCGACCCCGGACCTCGGTCCGGGGTTGCCATTTCTGCACCCGTCGTAGATATCCCATGAATCGTTATCCCCTCTGGAAATATGTCATCGTCTTGGTCGCGCTGGCGATCGGCCTGATCTATACCTTGCCCAATCTGTTTGGTGAGTCTCCTGCTGTGCAGGTTTCCAGCGCCAAATCCACGGTCCGGCTTGAAACCAACCTGATCAGCCATGTTGAAGAGCTGCTCAAGAAAAACAATATTCCTACGACGGGCTCATATTTTGAGCAAAACGGACCCAGCGCCACCGCGCGTTTTCGTTTTGAGTCCACCGATGTTCAGCTCAAGGCCAAAGACCTGATCGAGCGTGAACTGAACAAGGACTCCACCGCAGCCGCTCCCGACTACACCGTCGCGCTGAACCTGGTGTCCGCGTCGCCTGCCTGGCTGACCGCACTGGGCGCCCACCCCATGCACCTGGGTCTGGACTTGCGCGGTGGCGTGCACTTCCTGCTGCAAGTGGACATGCAGGGCGCACTTCAAGCCCGCTACGACTCCATGGTGGCTGATGCCCGCAGCGTGCTGCGCGAGGCCAAAGTGCCCGTTGGCAACATCGAGCGTGATGGTCACTCTCTGCGCATGAGCTTTGCGTCGGCAGACGAACGCGACAGCGCTCAATCCGAAATGCGCCGCGCCATGCCTGATCTGGCCTTCACTCCTGTCGGCGACAACGGTTTGAGCGCTCGTTTGACGGAAGCAGCCACCATTCAGGTACAGTCCAACGCGCTTAAACAAAACATCACCACCTTGCATAACCGAATCAACGAGCTGGGCGTAGCCGAGCCTGTGATTCAACAGCAAGGGTCAGACCGTATCGTGGTGCAGTTGCCCGGTGTGCAGGATGTGGCCAAGGCCAAGGAAATTCTGGGCCGTACCGCCACGCTGGAACTGCGCATGGTGGAAGACTCCCCTGCTGCTGTTGCCGCTCTGAACTCGGGCACCGTGCCCTTTGGTCTGGAGCGTTACACCGAACGTGGCGGTGCTCCTTTGCTGCTGCGCCGTCAGGTCATCCTGACGGGTGAAAACCTGCAAGATGCCCAGCCCGGTCGTGATTCGCAAACCCAGCAGCCCACCGTCAACCTGACGCTGGACAACAAGGGCTCGCGCATTTTCCGCGACATTACCCGCAACAACATCAACAAGCGCATGGCCATTGTGCTGTTTGAAAACGGCGTGGGTGAAGTGGTGACGGCTCCGGTAATCCGCAGCGAAATTCCTAACGGCCAGGTACAGATCAGCGGCAGCATGAATGCTCAGGAAGCCGCCGATATTTCCCTGCTGTTGCGTGCCGGTTCGCTGGCCGCCCCCATGAGCATTATCGAAGAGCGCACCATTGGCCCAAGCCTGGGTGCCGACAATATTCGCCAGGGCTTTAACGCCACGCTGTACGGCTTTATTGCGATCGCCATCTTCATCATGCTGTACTACCACCTGATTGGCCTGTTCTCCACCATTGGCCTGACCTTCAACGTGCTCTTGCTGCTGGCCGTACTGTCCATGCTGCAGGCAACCTTGACCTTGCCCGGTATTGCGGCGATTGCGCTGACCCTGGGTATGGCCATTGACGCCAACGTGCTGATCAACGAGCGTATCCGTGAAGAGCTACGCAATGGTGCTTCACCGCAGCAAGCCATTCACCTGGGTTTTGATCGCGCCTGGGCCACCATTTTCGACTCCAACTTGACCAGTCTGATTGTGGGTGTTGCTTTGCTGGCCTTCGGTTCCGGTCCCATCCGTGGTTTTGCGGTGGTACACGTGATCGGTATTCTGACCTCCATGTTCTCTTCGGTGGTTGGGGTTCGTGCCCTGGTCAATCTCTGGTATGGCAACCGTCGTCGCCTGCAGGGAATTTCGATCGGCCAGGTCTGGAAGCCACAGGACAAGAAGTAAAGCGCCAAGGCCGGTGCGAACCGGCCAGGCCCAACTACAGGCATAAAGCATCATGGAATTTTTTCGTATTCACCGCACTATCCCGTTCATGCGCCATGCGTTGGTGCTGAACCTGATCAGTTTTCTGACGTTTATCGCAGCGGTTGTTTTCATTATCTTGCGCGGCTTTCATCTGTCCATCGAATTTACCGGTGGTACGGTCATGGAAGTGCACTATCAGCAAACGGTGCAAGTCGAGGATGTACGCGGTTCGATTCAATCGCTGGGCTATAGCGATTTTCAGGTTCAGAACTTCGGTACTTCTCAAGACATCATGATCCGTCTGCCCGTGCTGGACGGTCAGGACTCGACTCAGCAAAGCGAGCAAGTTATCCAGGCCTTGAAACAGCAGCACTCGGACGTGGAACTGCGCCGTGTGGAGTTTGTTGGCCCTCAAGTCGGGCAGGAGCTATTGCATAACGGCCTGATGGCCCTGGCCTTTGTGGTCGCGGGTATCTTGCTGTACCTGGGCTTCCGCTTTGAATGGAAGCTGGCGCTGGCGTGTGCCATTGCCAACTTGCACGACGTGGTCATCATTCTGGGCTTTTTCGCCTTCTTCCAGTGGGAGTTCTCGCTGTCGGTGCTGGCCGGTGTTCTGGCGGTACTGGGCTACTCGGTGAACGAATCGGTTGTGGTCATGGACCGTATCCGTGAGAACTTCCGCAAGCAGCGCAAGATGTCGGTATCCGAGATCATTGACCTGTCCATCACCCAGAACATCTCGCGTACCATCATCACTCACGGTTCTACCCAGATGATGGTGCTGTCGATTTTCTTCTTCGGTGGCCCAACCCTGCATAACTTCTCGCTGGCGCTGACCATCGGTATCTGGTTTGGTATCTACTCTTCCGTGTTCGTGGCGGCCGCTATTTCCATGTGGTTGGGCGTGAAACGTGAAGATCTGGTCAAGCCTGTCAAGAAGGATGAAGGCGGCGAGGTTGTAGAAGGTTAAGTTGCTTCTTTAGTCGCTATTCAAGAAAAGCCCGACATTGTTGTGATGTCGGGCTTTTTTGTTTCTGAGGCTGCTGGAATGCGGGGAATAGGGTGGCAGGCGTTTGTTTTATTGAGGGCCGGGGCAGGTCGGCTTGGCGGGTTATTCGCCCGTGCTGCGCACGGGTCCCCTTGTCAGAGGCCAGATGCGGGCGGGTCGTGAACTCGGAGCGCGGTTTGTCCCCCGGACAAACCGCAAGCGTGCTCCTCAAACAGCACGACCCTTGCACCCCGCATCCACCCTCCGCCCGCGGCGAACAACCTGACTCGCCCGCCGACCTGCCCCGGCCCTCAATAAAACAAAAAGAGGTTTACTGCTGCCACCCTATATTTATCTGAAGGAGTACTTCGGTACGACGGCTATACAGCGGGCGATACTGCGATGGCGATATGGCGGAACCTCAATACTGTAGCGACCGCGGCGATGTCTACAGCGAAGCTCATTTCCGTGGGCTGATATAACTTGCCGCAGTCATGTTCAGATCACAAGCAGCAAGGATCAGATAAGACACTACACACCGACAGTGGGGGGAACGAAATAGCGGCAGACTACTCAATTAATGCGGGATGGTTTCATCCGGCCGCAGCGTCAATACGCGCACACCACTTTCTGTCACAGCCACCGTGTGCTCAAACTGTGCCGACAGCAAACCATCACATGTACGTACGGTCCAGCCGTCTTTCCCCGTTTGCACCGCATGGCCGCCTTGATTCAGCATGGGTTCAATCGTGAAAGTCATGCCCTCTTTCAGTCGCAAGCCCGTACGCGGCGTCCCCCAGTGCAGCACCTCGGGTGCTTCGTGCATTTCCCGCCCGATGCCGTGTCCGCAGTAATCTCGAACAACCGAGTAGCCGTTCTTGCGTGCGTACTGCGAAATGGCGAACCCTACGTCTCCTAGTGTCGCGCCAGGGCGTACTGCCTGTATGCCCTTCCACATCGCCATATAGCAGGCATCGACCAGTTTTTGCGCAGCAGCAGTCACCTGCCCTACCGTGTAGGTTTTGCTAGAGTCTGCAATAAAGCCTTTCTTCTCCAGAGTGATATCGAAATTCACGATATCGCCCTCTTTCAGCACATCCGCAGTGGATGGCATGCCGTGGCACACCACTTGATTGGGCGAGGAGTTCAGAACATAGGCATAGCCATACTGCCCTTTACTAGCAGGCCGGGCTTGCAGATCCTGGACGATATAGCTTTCGACCAGATCGTTGATCTGCATGGTGTTCATGCCAATCAGGTTCAATTGGTCCAGACGCGTAAACACTTGGGCCAGCAAACGCCCCGACTCGGCCATCAAGGCAAGTTCATCTGCCGTCTTGATCATGCTGGCTCCGTCTGATCCAGAGGCACAGCAGGCTCACCCAAACCGGCCGCCTTCATTTCACGGGCGACAATTTCGTTAAAGCTCAAGGTCGGATTCAGTTCGCACAGCAGCCCCATACGTATCCAGAAAGCCGCCTGCGCATTGATGGAACGACACGAAACCGTGCTCGCCTTGCGTAGCTGGTCGTGCAGCTCGTCATCAATATTCACGATACCCATTTCTCAATCCTTATATGATCCATATACGAATCATATAATCCACAAAAACAGGACGCAAGCAGAACCTGTCTGAAGATCCGATCCAGCCCGATACCCTGGCGAGACTGTTTCCAGTCCTCTTCATCCAAAGGGCGGCCTGTCTGCAACAAGTCCTCCCCCATGAGCCCTGCTTGCTTGTGGCTCATGGGAGGCTGGGCGTTATAATGCTCGATTCATCATTTTCAATGGCCCGCGGGATATACACCCGTCACGGCTCCTTCTATGACCGACACCACAATCTCTACCCCCGTCAGCGCGGACGCTGCCTCCAAGCCTGCCCGCAAGCTCTTCATTCGCACCTTTGGCTGCCAGATGAACGAGTACGACTCCGAAAAAATGGCCGACATCCTGAATCAGGATCGTCCCGTGGAGTTGACCACCAACCCCGAAGAAGCAGACATCATCCTGTTCAATACCTGTTCGGTGCGCGAGAAAGCGCAAGAAAAGGTGTTTTCGGATCTGGGTCGGGTTCAGCACCTGAAAGCGCTCAATCCCGATCTGGTGATTGGCGTGGGCGGCTGTGTGGCCAGTCAGGAAGGCGACACCATTATTCGTCGCGCACCCTATGTGGATGTGGTGTTCGGCCCCCAGACCTTGCACCGCCTGCCCGAGCTGATCGTCAAGCGCCGCAACAGTGGCCGCTCGCAAGTGGATATCAGCTTTCCGGAAATCGAAAAGTTCGACGCTCTGCCCCCCGCACGCGTGGAAGGCTATTCGGCCTTTGTGTCCATCATGGAAGGCTGCAGCAAATACTGTAGCTTCTGTGTGGTGCCCTACACCCGTGGTCCTGAAGTCTCCCGTCCTTTTGACGATGTGCTGATGGAAGTGGCTGACTTGGCCGACCAGGGTGTGCGTGAAGTGACGCTGCTGGGCCAGAACGTGAACGCCTACCGTGGCCCTACCGACGTCGTGGGCGAGATTGCCGACTTTGCCATGCTGCTGGAATACGTACACGAGATTCCTGGCATCGAGCGCATTCGCTACACCACCTCGCACCCCAAGGAAATGACCTCGCGCCTGATCGCCGCCCACGGCAATCTGCCCAAGCTGGTGCCCTTCCTGCACCTGCCCGTACAGGCTGGCAGCGACCGTATTCTGTCTGCAATGAAACGCGGCTACACTGCGCTGGAGTTCAAATCCATCGTGCGCCGCTTGCGCGAAGCGCGTCCCGACATCGTCTTGTCCTCGGACTTTATTGTTGGCTTCCCCGGTGAAACGGAAGAAGATTTCCAGAAGACACTGAAGCTGATTCGTGATGTGAATTTCGATCAGTCTTTCTCTTTTGTGTATTCGCGTCGCCCCGGCACGCCGGCCGCCGACCTGGAAGATAACTCCACCAAAGAAGAGAAGCTGGACCGCCTGCACCGTCTGCAAGCTCAGATCAACGAGCAGGCCCAGGCGATCAGCCAGGCCATGATCGGCAGCGTGCAACGCATTCTGGTTGAGGGCACCTCGCGCAAGGACGATTCGGAACTGAAAGGCCGTACCGAAAACAACCGCATCATCAACTTCCCCGGCGACCCTCGCCTGATCGGACAAATTGTGGATGTGCATGTGACTCAAGTACTGACCAACACTCTGCGCGGAGAAATCGTGACCCATGACCGGGTTGCAGGAGCCTGATCTATGACTAGCCAACGCCGCCGCATGCCCACTGCTTTGCGCCTGGACGGGGACAATACCCATCTGGCCAATCTGTGTGGCCCCCTGGACGAAAACATCAAGCAGATTGCCATGGCGTACAACGTCACCCTGCGTCGGCGTGGCAGTCATGTTTCGATTGAAGGCGAGCGCGCGGACGAGGCCGCCAAGGCGATTGACTGGTTTCATTCACGTGCCGTACACCGGTCCTTGAATATCGACGATATTCAACTGGGTCTGGTGGAACTGGGTGCCAGCCGCAGCCACGAACCCGCCAAGAAAGCTGAACCCCTGCCCGAGCCCCCTCCGGTTGGCCAGGAAGACATCAGTCTGCGCACCGCCAAGCGCGATCTGCGTCCCCGTACGCCCGGCCAGCGCGATTACCTGCGCAATATTCTGGCTAATGACATCAACTTTGGCATAGGCCCGGCCGGCACCGGCAAGACCTGGTTGGCGGTAGCCTGCGCAATTGATGCGCTAGAGCGCGAATCTGTCCACCGTCTGGTTCTGACTCGGCCTGCTGTAGAGGCGGGCGAGCGCCTGGGCTTTTTGCCCGGCGATCTGGCCCAGAAGGTAGACCCGTATCTGCGCCCGCTATACGACGCTCTCTACGATCTGATGGGTGTAGAAAAAGTGCAGCGCCTGTTTGAAAAACAGATTATCGAAATCGCGCCTCTGGCCTATATGCGTGGCCGCACGCTAAACCATGCTTTTGTGATTCTGGACGAAGCCCAGAACACCACACCAGAGCAAATGAAAATGTTCCTGACCCGCATCGGTTTTGGCAGCAAGGCCGTGATTACCGGCGACCCCACCCAGGTGGACTTGCCCAAGGGCCAGCGCAGTGGTTTGACGCATGCGGTCAAGGTGCTGGAAAACGTGCAGGGCATTTCCTGCTCGCGTTTCAGCAGCCGCGATGTGGTGCGCCACCCCTTGGTCGCGCGGATTGTGGACGCTTACGAGGCCGCGGGTGATGCCTGATTTATCCTTGAGCGTTCAATACGCTGTTCCCTGCCCCGAACTGAGCCGTTCACGCATTCGCCGCTGGATGCAGCGAAGCATTGATATGGCCGTGGAACGTATTCACCCCGAAGACCGCTTCACTGCCTTGGCCGCGACCTTGCGCATTGTAGATGCCGAGGAAGGCCAAAGCCTGAACCTCAGTTACCGGGAGCGCGACTACGCAACAAACGTCCTGACCTTTGAATATGGCCAGGATGAAGACGGCGTCGTCCAGGGCGATATCGTGCTGTGCCTGCCTGTGCTGGAGCGTGAAGCCCAGGAACAGGGCAAGCCTTTTTTGCATCATGCCGCGCATCTGATTGTTCACGGCTGCCTGCATTCTTTGGGGTATGACCACATCGAAGAAGACGAAGCACAGGACATGGAAGCGCTGGAAACTGCCATTCTGGCCAGCCTGCGTATTCCCGATCCCTATCAGGAACGGTAAACCTGCCCTTTGCCAGGGCCTGCCCCCCAATCATCACAAAACCGGGGGAAGACTCCATCCCCTTCGCCCATTTTGAATGATGACAGGTCCATACCTTGTCATCATTTTTCGGTTATGCTTGTTTCTCCCTTAACTCGTCCTTCGGACAATGTCAGACTCTGCTCCCGACCCTGAGCCTCGCCCTTCCAAGGCCAGCTCAAACAATCCCATCTCTCGCTTAAGTGCTTTTTTCAATCGGCGTCACGAACCCGAAGACCGAGAAGACCTTAAGTCTGTCCTGGTTGCGGCCCATGCCCGCAACGTTATCGACGACGAATCCCTGTCCATGATCGCCGGAACGCTGGATATGGCCAGCAAGACCGTGGCCGATATCATGGTGCCGCGATCCAAGATCGATATGCTGGACATCGCCAAGCCTTTGACCGAGATGCTGCCCATCATTATTGAGACGGGCCATAGCCGCTTCCCTATCTACGAGACGGAACGCGACAACATCATCGGTATTTTGCTGGCCAAGGATTTGCTGCTCTCGATTGCCAATCCCACACTGGATTTGCGTCCACTGATCCGTCCTGCCGTCTTTATCCCCGAGACCAAACGCCTGAACGTCCTGCTGCACGAGTTCCGTGGCAGCCGTAATCACTTGGCCGTCGTTATTGACGAGCACGGTGGCACCGCAGGCTTGGTCACCATGGAAGACGTGCTGGAACAAATTGTGGGTGACATCGAGGACGAATACGATGAAGACGCCGAACAAACCATCTTTCAGGCTGGCCCTGATAGCTGGCGTGTCATGGCGCTGACTGAAATCCCCGATTTCAACGAAGCCTTCCAGACCAATCTGCCTAACGACGACTTCGATACGGTAGGTGGTTGGCTGGCCTCCGAATTGGGACATATCCCTCGCCGGGGCGATGTGGCCCAGCTCAATGGCATCAGCATCACGGTCGTCCGCGCCGATGCCAAGCGAGCCCTTTGGTTACACGTTCAGCGAGCCACCCCCGCCGAGCCTAATCTTGAACAAGCCTGATTCCAAACCTTTACCCCAGGCGCTTAGCGTCGCTTTATTGCTGGGCCTGGGGGGCTTGCATGCCCTGTCCTTCTCCATTGGCCCGCTGCCATCCTGGATTCTGCCCTTTTATCAAATCACCTTGCTGGCCATTGCCTGTTCGCAGATCATGGCCTCGCGCTCGGTACGGCAGGCCTTCGGCCGCAGCTATCTCTTTGGTCTGGGTCACTTTGGCGTAGGGATTTATTGGCTGTACATCAGCATGCACCAGTATGGTGGCATGCCCTCCTGGATGGCCGCCCTGGGTGTCTTGCTGCTGGCGGCTGCCCTGGCCGTCTTTCCGGCGCTGGCCTCTGCCGTCTGGCAAAAGCTGCGCCCTAAAGACGATAGTGATTCCTGGCTACCACGATTGTTATTATCGGCAGGCTGGGCAAGTTGCTGGGCGCTGAGCGAATGGCTACGCGGTAATTTGTTGACCGGTTTTCCCTGGCTGAACATAGGCTACGCCCACGCCGAAGGCATGTTTACCGGTTGGGCACCCGTTGTCGGCGTCTATGGTCTGGCCTGGCTATCCGCCTTCAGTGCCGCCGTCATCGCCCAATTTGCCGCATCCAAAGACAAGAACCAAAGCCCGTCCAGCGCGATTGGGATTGGTATTGCCATGGTATTTGGCCTGATCGGTATCAGCCTGCCACATATTGCCTGGGTACAAGCCCATGGCGCGCCCTTTATTGCCCGTTTGGTACAAGGCAATATCGACCAAAGCGCCAAATTCGGCCCCAATATGGCTGAAGGCATAGAGCGGTACTACGAGCTGGCTAATTTGCCCGCCAAGACACCAGAAGACACTCCCCGCCTGATTGTGCTGCCCGAAACCGTAATCCCGGTTTTGCAGAACCGCCTGGAAACCAGCTTCTGGCTACGCTGGACAGAACTGGCTCAACGTCATCAAGCCAATCTGGTGCTGGGTGTACCCATGGACCGTGGCACAGAAAATGGCAAGCTCAGCTATACCAATAGCGCTTTGCTGATCAGCCCGGACACACAGCCACAAGATATTTTGAACAGCACGGCCAGCTATTACGACAAGCACCATCTGGTGCCGTTTGGCGAATTCATCCCCACAGGTTTTCAGTGGTTCGTAGACATGATGAACATCCCCCTGGGGGATTTCCATCGTGGTGCGCTGCCACAAGCCCCCTTCCAGATGGCGGAAGGCCGCGTTGCTCCCAATATCTGTTACGAAGACGTATTTGGTGAAGAAATCATCCAGGCCGTGCAAGGTACGCCTGATCAGGAAGGCGCTACCTTACTGCTCAACATCAGCAACCTTGGCTGGTTTGGGGACTCCTGGGCCTTGAGCCAGCACCTGCAGATCTCGCGGATGCGTGCTTTGGAAACAGGCCGCCCCATGCTGCGTGCCACCAATACCGGCATGACAGCAGCCATTGATCCGCGTGGCCGTATTCGTGCCGTATTGCCGCCCTTGACTCCGGGCGTGCTGGATGTGGAAGTGCAAGGCACTACCGGCCTGACTCCCTACGTGAAGTACGGCAACCTGCCCTTCCTGATCTGGGCCAGTCTGATTCTGATTATTTTTGCTTGGCGATCCCGCCGTCAGCACTAAGCATCACGGTATTCAAGACAGCGCCTTGGGCGCAGAAGCACCGCAGTAGAGGCTGCCTGACGCAGCCTTACTGCAAAACCTGCGGCGTATTGGGATGCAGACGCTCTACAAACCCACCCGCATGATCCCGATTCCAGGTCTTGCACCAGTCCACGAACTCGCCGGCTGGAATGGGTGTAGAGCACAAATAGCCCTGCATATAGTCGCAACCCGCGTTGTTCAGCAAATCCAGTTGCTCGTGGCTGGTGACCCCTTCTGCTACCACCCGTAAACCCAGCTTTTGTGCCATCACAATCATGGCCTGGGTCAGCACCAGATCCTCACTGCTCAAGGCCAGATTACGGATATAACACTGGTCAATTTTGAGCACATTGATAGAGAAGCGCTTCAAATGCGAGAGGGACGAGTAGCCAGTACCAAAATCATCCAGCGCCACACTCATGCCGTATTCACGCAAGGAGCGTAACTGTTGCAAGGCTTGGCCCTGGTCGTCCAAGAGCAAACGCTCCGTAATCTCCACGACTAGCGCATCGCCCGGAATGCCTTGGTGTTGCAGGTATTCCACCCATTCCCGTGCACAGGAACCGTTCAATTTGAATTGCGCTGGTGACACATTCAGGCTGACTCTAAAACTGGGGTCCAGTTCGTGGCGCAACATCACTGCCGCCTGGGCGGCTGTCTCAAACACCCACTCGCCAATCAAGACAATCAAGCCCGAGTCTTCAGAGAAAGGAATGAACTCCGAAGGCGGCACCAGGCCCAATTGCGGGTGCTCCCAGCGAATCAAGGCTTCAGCACGGGTTACGCGCCCCGTGCGCAAATCAACAATGGGCTGGTAATACAACTGAAACTGATGTTCGCTCAAGGCTTTTTGCAAGTCCTGAGAGAAGCGCAGGCGCGCTTCCACCGCTTCACTCATGGCGGGCAGGAAACGGCAGTATTGATTGCGACCACAGGCCTTGGCGGCGTACATGGCCATATCCGCATTCTTCAATAGCTGACCGGCGTCGTCGCCATCCTCAGGGAACAAGGTAATGCCCACACTGGCAGAGACTGACACCGAGTTCTTGCCCAACTGAAACGGCTCTTCAATGGTGTCCAGCAAACAGCGGCAGGTACGCTCCACAATCGAGGTATCACTGATGTCCGACAAAATCACGGTGAACTCATCCCCACCAATACGAGCCACGGTATCCGTTACCCGCACGCAACGCTGCAAACGCTGGGCCACTTCCTGTAAAAGCACATCGCCTTTCTCATGCCCCAGGGAGTCGTTCACATCCTTGAAGAAATCCAGATCCATGAAGATCAGCGCAAAGGGCAAACCGGTGCGGCGAGACTGCTCACGCGCTTGCTGCAAACGATCCTGGAACATCTGACGATTGGGCAAACCCGTCAAATGATCGTAGTGCGCCTGCTTCCACATCTGCGCTTCACGCTTTTTATGGCTGGTAATGTCGGTGAACAAACCGATATGGCGATACACCGTGCCATCTGGATTCCAGGCTGTGCTGATAGTCAGACGTTCAGCAAAGTCTTCGCCGTTTTTACGACGATTCCAGATATCCCCCTGCCAGCGTCCCGTTTCCGAGATTTCACGCCACATCTTGCGGTAGAACTCACGGTCCTGACGACCTGAATTCAAAATGGACAGCGTGCGGCCCCGAACTTCATCCAGCTCATAGCCCGTAATACGGCTGAAAGCGGGATTGGCATCCACAACATGACCAAACCGATCCGTCACCACAATGGCTTCACAAGTGTTCTCGTACACCACGGCAGCCAGACGCCCGGTTACTTCATTACGTACCCGCGTGGTGATGTCCTGCACCACGGACACCATCGCCATACGGCCTTCAAGCTGAATGGGAATTGCGCAAACCTCGACATCAATCGATTTGCCGTCATAACGCAGTGCTCGCGTTTCATAGCGCAGACTATTCCCGCCAGAACGCGAATCCGGCACCACTTGAGTTAAAGAGGGAAATCGAGGCTCCAGAAAAACCTGGTCAACCGTGAACTCCTGCCGCAATTGCGCACGGCTATATCCCAATGTTTCAGCCAGCTTTTTATTAACAAAATCAAAGCGACCATCTCGGGATAAATAAACTCCCAATAAAGGGTTATGACTCAAACTGCGGCATATGGCATTGAGCTGAGATAAATTGCGTTGCTGAATAGCGTGCTGGGCATCCAGTTGCTGAATCTGCAAGCCGCAGTAATTCAGAATCTGGGATAAATAACGCGTTTCGCTCGTGCCGGAGCTGGTGCTTTTTGCCCGGTAATGACCACTGGTAAAGGCTCTGCCCTGGGCAACCAACTGCCGCAAGGGATCGGCCGCCCAGGCACGCAACATGAAGTAGGACAAACACAGCGCGATCAAGTCCAGGCTCAGCATAAAGAACACCGTCCAGCGGTGCTGGGCACGAGTGCTTTCACGCGAGGCATCGAACGCATCCAGCAATTGCTGGGTGTTATGACGAAATAGGGAGTCTTCCGCATTCAGGCTGGCGGCGGGCAACAGGACTTGCTCCGAGCTGACCGGAAAGTCCAGGCGCATCAGGCGCCGCTGCCATTCATTACTAAGCTGCGACACCAGGCCTAATAAAGGCTTGTCCAAAGGCAGCAGCATCACGCCATCAACCACACCACCGTCTCTCAGTAGCTGCACCACGCCCTGGAACTGCTGATCCAAATGACGCAAACGGGCAGGAGTGGAGCTGGAGGGTGCGGCCAGGGCCACGGAATAGCTGATATCAGAGAGCTGACGCAATAGGCCGCTACTGGCCTGCAGGCGAGTTTCCGCCTGATTTTGCTTGTAAATGACAGTAACCGTTGCCGAGATCAACAACAGCCAGACCAAAAGCACCCAAATCAGCAAGGCACTTAAACTGATTCGTCTTTGTGCATCCACTGGAACAGGCAGAGGTGATGATATGCACTGCTTTGCTGACATAGCGCCATTAAATAAAAAAATGCAGGCTAAGAGAATGGCCTACAAAACGTAATTATTGCAGGTGAAATGTTACCCAACGAAGCATACCATCATTAGATTACAGAGCAGCGCAAATTTCGTATAAACCCTGCATTTATGCGCCTAAGGCGAGAATAAGACAACATCAACAGGGACAAAAAAACGACGGTAACACTTGAAAGTATTTCCTTCTATTGAGCCATAAATGAAACCTTGTGACACAAAGAAGATACAAAACTCCGTATAAAACAAAAAGATACAAGCAGCCGTCGGGATGACCCTGATCCCTTTTCACAGCGCCTGCCAGCCAGGAACATCGCCTTGCTGTCCTGGCGTCTTTGCCCCTCTGAGCCCCCTCAGGAAGTTTTTTTCACTTTATTTTGAGTTTTCCTCTCAAAACACTTGCACAAAGTTCAAAACACCCCCATAATCTCAATTCTTCGTTGGTGGTCAACAAAAAGAACACCGAAATGGGGGTATAGCTCAGCTGGGAGAGCGCTTGCATGGCATGCAAGAGGTCAGCGGTTCGATCCCGCTTACCTCCACCAAAAAACGAAGATTAGCTGTAAAGTCCTGTCCCCTTCGTCTAGAGGCCTAGGACACCACCCTTTCACGGTGGGTACAGGGGTTCGAATCCCCTAGGGGACGCCAAAGCTTTTGCTTGGCAACCGCTGCGGAGCGGTAGTTCAGTTGGTTAGAATACCGGCCTGTCACGCCGGGGGTCGCGGGTTCGAGCCCCGTCCGCTCCGCCAAAAGATTTAAAAAATCAGTCCCAGACTGGTTTAGCAGTTTGAAGTGGCAAGCCTCGTCAAGCCTGACACTTATTTCGATACTTTGGTTTTTTGACGCAGTTAAAAAACGAAGTAAAGAAAATTGGGGGTATAGCTCAGCTGGGAGAGCGCTTGCATGGCATGCAAGAGGTCAGCGGTTCGATCCCGCTTACCTCCACCAAAACGACGATTTAGTTGTAAGTCCTGTCCCCTTCGTCTAGAGGCCTAGGACACCACCCTTTCACGGTGGGTACAGGGGTTCGAATCCCCTAGGGGACGCCAAAGCTTTTGCTTGGCAACCGCTGCGGAGCGGTAGTTCAGTTGGTTAGAATACCGGCCTGTCACGCCGGGGGTCGCGGGTTCGAGTCCCGTCCGCTCCGCCAAAAGATTCCAGAAAGCCTGATAGATTTCGATCTGTCAGGCTTTTTTTCATGCCCTCTCAGAACTATCTGACTTGAACGCCGGGCACACATCAAAATGGCAAGGCTGGCCCGTTATAAGACCCCGATCCTCTATAGCCACCACGCCCATCCGACTCCCAGCGGGAACCCGAGTTGCGACCAGTCCCTCTAAAACCGCCTCGACCATCAGCATCCCAGCCCGATCCAGAATTACGACCCGTCCCTCGGTAGCCACCACGACCATTCGTTTCCCAACCGGAACCAGAGTTACGGCCAGTGCCCCGAAACCCGCCGTGGCCATTGGACTCCCAACCTGCCCCGGATTCTTTCCCTGTCCCTCGAAAGCCGCCACGACCATTGGACTCCAAGCGAGACCCAGAACTTGCGCCTGAACCTCTGTATCCACCACGCCCATCCGACTCCCAACGAGCGGTCGAATGACTATCAGTCCCTCGGAATCCACCGCGACCATCGGACTCCAACCTGGCACCCGAGTTGGCTCCCGACCCCCTGAGACCTCCTCGGCCGTCAGAATCCCAACTAGAACCACTATTGCGCCCAGTTCCGCGAAAACCACCGCTGCCATTCGAGTCCCAACCGGACCCGGAATTACGCCCTGTCCCCCGGTAACCACCACGGCCGTCGGAATCCCAACCAGAACCTGAGTTCCGACCCGTTCCCCGGAAACCACCTCGGCCGTCCGACTCCCAGCCCTCTCCACTACTACGACCTACCCCTCTATAACCTCCCCGACCATCAGACTCCCAGTTTCCAAAAAACTGAGCATGTACGGGGCTCGCCACCAATAGGCCCGTCACCAGTGCAGCGATGATTCGAGTCAAATTTCTCACTTCCGCTCTCCCATATATTCCAATAAAAAAGCACAAAAGCCAGATAGTTCTGGAATCTAGCAGGCTTTTCACCGCCCTGCACCCCAATCGACAACCGCCTTGCAGCTTACCAGGACGCGGCACCCCAGCCCTTCCCTCCCGCAAATAGCCAGCCCCTGGCTTCAGACACTCAATTTTCTTGCTCCCAAGCCCCAAGGAAGTTAATGTATTGCATTATCGTTACTTCAACATTCAACTTCCATGCCAGCCAGCACCTTGGGCCAGCGCGGCCCGACCGAACATCATCGCCGCGAACAGATTATTGAACAGGCCCATACGCACTTCCGTCTGTATGGCTATCGCAAAACCTCGGTTGCCAGCCTGGCCAAAGCCATAGGCGTATCCAGTGCCTATCTGTATCGGTTTTTCGACTCCAAGCAGGCTATCGGGCAAGCGATTTGCCATTCGGTACTCCATAGCATGCACGTGCAGCTACAGCAGATTGTTGATGGCGATCTGCCTCCTATCGAACGCCTGCGTCATTTCACGGAAACTGCCTGCAATCTAAGCCTGGAGCTGTTCTTGCAAGAAGGCCGCATGCAGGAAGTGGTAATTGAAGCCTTGCAAAACAACTGGGCAACGGTAGACCAGCACAGAGAAGACTTGCTGACCCAGATCACCGCTCTGGTGCGTGCAGGCCGTGAAAGCGGCGACTTCGAGCGTCGCACGCCTTTGGACGAAGTAGTGCAAGGCATCCTGTTTGCCTTGACCGCCTGTCTGCACCCTGTCTTGCTGGAAATACATCCACCTGAAAAAACCCGCCAAGGTTTGCTGGTGGTGACGCAGCTTATCCTGCGCAGCCTGATGCCTTGAGCATCCAGCCCCAAGTTACAGTTCATCCAACCATTTACTTACCCGGAGTCCTGAATGGCTCTTTTCCGCTCTCTTAGCCCTGTTTTGAGTTTGTCTGCCGCCCTTGTACTGATGGGGTGCAGCCAGCAGACGCAGGAGGCCGACCCTCGCACTCAGGCTCCTTTGGTCATTCAAAGCGTGATTCAACCCAAAGCAGATCAACAGCGACGTTTTCTGGGTTTGATCAGTGCACGGGTAGAAAGCCCCTTGGCCTTCCGAGTAGGCGGCAAGATTGATACACGCAAGGTTCAGAACGGCGAGCACGTAGAGAAAGGCCAGCTCCTGATGACGCTGGACCCAAAAGACCTGCAACTGGATCATCGAGCACGTCTGGCCGCCGTACAAGCCGCCACGGCCCAGGCTGAGCAGGCTCAGTCCGATTACAAACGCTTGTCCCTGCTGGTCGAGCAAGGTGGCGTATCCCGTCAGGCTCACGAGCAGAGCAAACAGGCATTACGCAGCGCCCAGGCTAATTTGAAGTCCGCCCAGGCTCAGGCCGAGATCGCCCACAATGCGGATCAATACAGCTCTTTGAAGGCAGAAGCCAGCGGCATTATCACGGCCCAACTGGGTGATGTAGGGCAAGTGGTCAGCGCCGGACAAGCCGTGCTGCGTCTGGCCCAGGACGGCCCGCGCGATGTCATTGTCAGCCTGCCCGAGCAATGGGATATTCCCCTTGGCACACGTGCCACCATTGAACTGACCGACTCCCAGGAAAGTCTGCCCGCCCAATTACGGGAGCTGGCCCAGTCGTCCGACCCGGCCACCCGCAGCTATCAGGCCCGCTTTTCTTTTGCGAATGAAAACGTCACAGCCCGATTGGGCTCCAGCGCCATCGTGCATTTGACGCCTCCCGACGCCAATGCCTTGAATCAAATCCCGCTGACCGCACTTTACGATGCGGGCAAAGGCCCTGGCGTATGGGTGATTGATAATCAAAAAACCGTGCATTGGCAGCCTGTGACCATCGCCAAGCTGGCGCAGGAACACGCTTACTTGTCCGAAGGACCGGAAGCCGGCACACCTATCGTGGCTTTAGGGGCCAATCTTTTGCATGAAGGCCAGGAAATTCGCCCTGAAACACGCGAGGCCAAGCAATGACAGGCCGCTTTAACCTCTCCGCACTGGCGGTACGCGAACGGGCCATTACGCTATTTCTGATTATTGCCCTGGCTGCATCCGGTATTTATTCCTTCGTCAAACTGGGACGAGCCGAGGACCCGGCCTTTACGGTCAAAGTCCTGACGGTAACGGCCATGTGGCCCGGTGCCACCGCTCAGGAAATGCAGGATCTGGTGGCCGAGCCCATGGAAAAGCGCATGCAGGAACTGCGCTGGTTCGATAAGGTCGAGACCGTTACCCGGCCCGGCACCGCGCTGATGGTGGTGACCCTGAAAGACACCATGCCGCCTGCCGACGTCCAAAGCGAGTTTTATCAACTACGCAAGAAACTGCAGGACCAGGCTCCCCGCTTGCCTAAAGGCGTGCAGGGGCCTTTCGTGAACGATGAGTACTCAGATGTCTCCTTCAGCCTGTTTGCGCTCCAGGCGCCCGGCCTGCCCCCACGCCTGCTGACCCGTGAGGCCGAGAAGGTACGCAGCCAGTTGCTGCAAGTTCCCGGCGTCAAGAAGGTCAATATTCTGGGCGAACAAAGCGAACGCATTTTTGTCGATCTGGACGAGGCCAAGCTGCACAATCTGCAGCTCAATCCCCAGCAGATTTTGCAAGCCCTGTCCAAGCGCAGCGCCATGGCGGCCAGCGGTGCGATCAGCACAGACGGCCCACGCATTCATATGCGCATCAGCGCTGGGCTGGATGATGTGGAGGCCATCAGCAATACCTATATCTACGTTCAAGGCCACAACCTGCGTCTGGGCGATATCGCCACCATCAGCCGTGGTTACGAGGACCCGCCCAGCTTCGAGATTCACCATAATGCCCAGTTCGCCATGCTGCTGGATGTGGTGATGCAGGAAGGCTATAACGGCCTGTATCTGGGCAAGGATCTGGAAAAAGCTCGTGAAGACATTGCGGCTGCCCTGCCCCTGGGCTTCTCGCTGGATACCGTCACCAACCAGTCGGTGAATATTGCCTCTGCCGTTGGCGAGTTCATGTTCAAGTTCTTCGCTGCGCTTAGCGTAGTGCTGCTGGTATGTCTGGTCAGCATGGGCTGGCGTGTGGGCATTGTGGTGGCGGCGGCTGTTCCCCTGACACTGGCCATGGTGTTCGTCATCATGATGATGACAGGCAAGGTCTTTGACCGGGTAACGCTGGGCGCACTGATCATCTCTTTGGGTCTACTGGTGGACGACGCCATTATTGCGATCGAGATCATGATCGTGAAAATGGAAGAAGGCATGGACCGCCTGAAAGCGGCTGCCTATGCCTGGAACCATACCGCCGCCCCCATGTTGTCCGGCACGCTGGTAACCATTATCGGCTTCCTGCCTGTGGGATTTGCCCGTTCCTCTGCCGGGGAATACGCAGGCAATATCTTCTGGATTCTAGCCGCTGCCCTGCTGACTTCCTGGCTGGTTGCTGTAGCCTTCACCCCCTACATGGGCGTCAAGCTCCTGCCTGCCATTCCAGCACGCCCGGGCGGCCATCAAGCCATCTACGACACCCCTAACTACATGCGTCTGCGTCGCATGATTGCCTGGTCGGTGCACCATAAGTTCATGGTGACTGGCATTGTGGTCCTGGCTTTCGTGCTGGCTGTGGTGGGCATGGGTTTCGTCAAACAGCAGTTTTTCCCTACTTCTGATCGCCCCGAACTTTTGGTGGAAGTGCAGCTACCGGAGGGCAGCAGCATACAGTCCACCCAGATGGTGACTCGCAAGGTAGAGAGCTGGTTACGTGAGCAGCCGGAGACCAAGCTGGTCACCAGTTATGCCGGACAAGGCGCTCCCCGCTTTTTCCTGTCTTATAACCCTGAACTCCCTGATCCATCGTTTGCACGTCTGGTTGTTCTGACAGCCAACCAGCACGACAGGGACGACTTGCTGCAACGCTTTCGCCAAGTGGTGGCCGATGGCCTGACCCCGGAAGCGCGCGTGCGCGCAACCCAACTGGTGTTCGGCCCCTCCACCAAATACCCCGTTGAGTTCCTGGTACGCGGCCCTGATCTGGACAAGCTGCGCAGCATTTCCGAGCAAGCCATGAGCATCATGCGTGCTGACAAGGATATGCGTCAGGTCAACGTGGACTGGGGCTCACGCGTGCCGGTATTAAAGCTGGACGTTGATCCCCAACGCCTGCAAGCACTGGGCTTGAACCGCCAAAGCCTGGCCGAGCAAATCCAGCTACAACTGGATGGCAGCACGGTTGCTGAATACCGCGAAGACTTGCGCAATGTCCTGGTTGTGGCACGCAGCTCCGCCATCAACCGCCACGATCCGACACGCTTATCCGGCCTGACGGTGATGAATGAACAAGGTCAGAACCTGCCTTTGGAGCAAGTGGGCAAGCTGGAGATTATTCAGGAAGAGCCCAAGCTGGCCCGCCGCAACCGCCTGCCAACCATGACGGTGCGCGGTGATATTGCGCCGCACGTGCAACCGGCTGAGGTCGCCAATCGCGTCATGAAAGAGTTTGCGCCTTTGCAGGCCACACTGCCGCCAGGCTATCTGATCGAGATGAGCGGTATTACCGCCGAGGCCAAGAAATCCAACGATGCCTTGCTGCCCGTATTCCCGGTGATGATTGCCCTGATGCTGCTGGTGATTGTGATTCAGGTTCGCTCGCTGTCGTCCATGATCATGGTGTTCCTGACCGCTCCCCTGGGCTTGATTGGTAGTGTGCCCGCCCTGCTGATCTTCCAGCAGCCCTTTGGCTTTACGGCCATTCTGGGTCTGATCGGTCTGGCGGGGATTCTGATGCGCAATACGCTCATCCTGATCGAGCAGATCAAGACCAACCGGGCCGAAGGCGCATCCCCTTACGATGCGGTGATTGAAGCCACCGTGCAGCGCGCCCGGCCTGTCATTCTGACGGCCCTGGCAGCGGTGCTGGCTTTCATCCCCCTGTCCTTTTCGGTGTTCTGGGGCTCCATGGCCCTGACACTGATCGGTGGCACGGCCATTGGCACGATCCTGACGCTTTTGTTCTTGCCTAGCCTGTACGCGATCTGGAATCGAATCCAGGACCCACGTACCGCTTAACTTGCTTGAGGGCTGAAACTGTGTAAATAATGGTTGCATGGCTTAAAAACCATGCATCCCACTGCTAGTCTTGTGGGTCTAGAGAACAGAACGACGCAAGATAGCTTATGTCTACACAGAAAGACCTGCCCGCCGCCCTGTCTCACGCTTTCGAGAAGGCGATCTACCGTGTCCATAGCCCGCAGGGCGATATAGATGTGCGCATCGGCCAGCTCAACCGCCCGCTGAATAAATTGCTGGAGCAAGAAAACAGCCGTGGCGCGGCCATTCTGACGGCCTGCAATCCAGGCGCACAAATTTGCAGCCGCGCCTTTAACGATGCGGTTCAGGAAAGTCTGCTGCGCGATTTGCAGAAGCTGGACCTGCGCTGGTGGCCCGCAACCAACCTGGACCCCAGAGGCAAATGGCCAGATGAACCCAGCCTGCTGGTGCTGGATATCAGCTTGCAACAAGCGCGCTGGCAAGCACGCCTGTTCAAGCAATTGGCCTTTGTGTATATCCCGGCCAATGGCAAGCCACAACTGCATCAGGTGCAGCAGCGCCTGCCGGTGTCGGATCAGGCGGACTTAAACAGCCCCATTCCCTTCTAGACGCTGACGGAAGCCCTGGGCAATGGCGGCACCTTTCAGCCGCCCTTCCGGCAAGACCTGTGCCCAGGCACGCCACTCATGGCCGGTCGCAACCAGCACACCATCCATATTGAAGACCTGATACTCCAGCTTGAAGCGTCGCTCCAGCCATTGAGCTACCTGTACGCAAACGCGAATATCACGGTCATAGGTGACGGGCGCACGGAAGTTGGCCCCCACATCGACCAATGGAGTGACTGCATCGTATTCTTGCCGCAAAACGCGCTGGCTTAAACCCACCTGCCGCAACCAGGCCTGATACGTGCAGTCGAACCAATAAAAATAATTGGGATAGAAAACAATCCCGGCCTCATCGCAATCACCCCATTCCACGGTGATGCGGCGCTCGAACGCGTGCATGTTTATCCTTTCGCAAAATCGCCCGTCAGTTTACCTCGGATAAAAAGGCTGAAGCCACGGTCATCAGGCGCATAAGCAATGCTTGAAACATTTAGCAAACATCAACAGAGAAACAATTTGTATCGCACGGAACGACTCCGATTAAGAGAAGTTAGCAGCATCTTCGCTTAACTATCGCCGAAATAAGCATTTCAGGAACAAAGCAGGCCAACACTGAGCAGGCGCAACAGTCGTCTTTCACAGGCAGAAAACCTAGCATAGCCGCGTCACTGAATAAGGTAGCCTGCCATGTCTGTACATTCCTCTGCCCCCTGGACAATCCGCCGCATCACCGAGCTTTACGAGCTCCCTTTTATGGACCTCCTGTTCCAGGCGCAGACCGTACACAGGCAGCATCACCCAGCCAATCAAATTCAGCTCTCCAGCCTCCTGTCCATCAAGACCGGCGCCTGTCCTGAGGATTGCTCCTACTGCCCGCAATCGTCCAAGTATCAGACCGAGCTGGAGCCAGAACCCTTGATGCCCTTGAATCAGGTACTGGAAGCCGCCCGCGCGGCTCAAGCACAAGGTGCACAGCGCTTTTGCATGGGTGCGGCCTGGCGTTCACCCACGGAAAAACAACTGGACCAGGTTATTGATATGGTCAGCGCTGTCAAAGCAATGGGCCTGGAGACCTGTGTCACCCTGGGCATGCTGAAAGATGGTCAGGCAGAGCGCCTGAAACAGGCTGGGCTGGATTACTACAATCACAACCTGGACACCTCGCCGGAGTTCTACGGCCAGATCATCAGCACGCGCACCTACCAGGATCGTCTGGACACCTTAGAGCGCGTACGCGCTGCCGGTTTGAACAGTTGCTGCGGCGGCATTATCGGCATGGGTGAAAGCCGTCGTGAACGTGCTGGCCTGCTGGCTCAACTGGCCAATATGCGCCCCTACCCCGAGTCCGTGCCTATTAACCAACTGGTTAAAGTGCCTGGCACCCCTCTGGATCAGGTAGATGATCTGGACCCTTTTGAGTTTGTCCGCACTATTGCCATTGCCCGTATCCTGATGCCGACCAGTGCCGTGCGCCTGTCGGCTGGCCGCGAAACCATGGACGACAGCACTCAGGCGCTGTGCTTTATGGCTGGTGCCAACTCCATTTTCTATGGCGAACAATTGCTGACGACCGGCAACCCTCAATTTGTCGCGGATCAGGATCTGTTTGCCCGCCTGCAATTAGAAGCCGCAAAAACCACCGTCTCCGAGCCTCCCTTGTCTCTGGAACAAACCCGTCCCCGCGCTATGGTCGAGGCCCTTTAAGATGCTTACCCTGATCGCCAGCATTCTGTGCAGTGTTGCTGTTTCCATTTTGCTGAAAGTTGCCCGCCAGCGGCAGATCGATGTGGCCCAGGCCATCATGGTCAACTACGGCGTGGCCGTCACGCTTAGCCTGGTGCTGCTGCAGCCGCACCCCAGCAGCCTGCTCAATCCCGCCACACCCTGGTGGATCCTGATTGCCTTGGGCGTGTTATTGCCCAGCGTCTTTCTGTTCATGGCCGCAGCGGTACGGCAGGCCGGAATTGTTCTCAGCGACGCTGCCCAACGCCTGTCCTTGTTCCTCCCCTTGCTGGCCGCCTTTTTGCTGTTTGGCGAACACCTGGGTGGCCAGAAACTCTTGGGCATAGCGTTGGCACTGACCGCCTTGCTGTGCTTGCTGATGCGTCCCCGCCAAGCCAGCAGCCAGGACTCAGGCACCGGGCATCCGGCCCTGATGCTATTGGCGGTATGGCTGGGTTATGGCGTGATCGACATCATGTTCAAACAGCTCTCCAAAGCGGGCGCCGCCTTTTCCAGCAGCCTGGTCGTGTCCTTTTCGCTGGCCGGTGTACTGATGCTGTGCTGGCTCCTGGCCAAGCGCACCCGCTGGCATAAAGGCAGTCTTTTAGCCGGTCTGGTTCTGGGCTCCCTGAACTTCGGGAATATTTTCTTTTATATTCGTGCCCACCAGATCTTCCCGGAGAACCCCACCCTGGTGTTCTCGGCCATGAACATTGGCGTCATTGCTCTAGGTGCCATAATTGGCGCGGGCTTCTTCAAAGAAAAGCTCAGCGCCCTCAATATGGTGGGTGTGGCTCTGGCAATTGGCGCGATCGTGGCCCTGATTCCGCGTTAAAGACAAAAAACGCTGGGCGTAGCTCATACACGCCCAGCCAAACGCACTATACGAGGATTCGTATATTTGACATTTAAAACTTCGAGGCACCGCTGCGTTTCATCTCCTGTAGATTAGAAAAAAAACCGTTTACCGACGCTCACGTCGGAGACTACACAGGAGACAAGACCATGACCGGATTTACCCGCCGACAATTACTGCTCGCTGCCGCTTCCGCCGGAGTGGGCACACTGGCCGCCCCCTGGCTAAGCCGTAGCGTTCTGGCTGCAGAAAAGCCTGTTGTGGCCGCTTTATTCTGCGGCCACATCGACGACAACGGCTTTATGCAAGCCGGATACCAGGGCTTTAAAAAAGCCGTCGCTCAACTGCCCATCACCGGTCATTACAAAGATCAGGTTGCCAACGAAACACAAGCGCAAATCACCGCCCTGCGCGAGCTGGCCACCAAGCACAAACCCACTTTACTGATCGCCCATGGTGGCCAGAATACCGACGCCGCTCTGACTGTGGCCAAAGAATTCCCTGATATTCGCTTTGTGATCACCCAAGGTGCCGTCACCTCCAGCAATCTCAGCAGCTATGACGTACGTCAGGAAGAATCGGCCTGGCTGGCCGGTGCGTATGCCGCCTTCATGACCAAAACCGGCGTGGTCGCCCACCAGTCCGGCATCCGGGTGCCACCGGGTTTGCGCGCCCGTGCCTCCTATGCGGCGGGTGTCAAACACGCCAATCCAGATGTCAAACTACTGACCAACTTCTCCGGCAATCAGGACGATATAGAGCTGGCCGCACGCGTCACCCAGGCCCAGGCCAAAGCGGGGGCCGACATCATCTACACCATGCTGAACAAAGGCCGTAGCGGCACGACGCAAGCCTGCCGTGAACTGGGCATCAAAGAGATTGGCAATGTGATCGACTGGGTCGCCCGTGAGCCGGATGTCTTTGTCGGCTCAGCCTGGGCCGATGTGGGCATTGGCGTATTTGAAGCCTGCAAGGACTTGAGCGAAAACAAGTTTGAGTCTGGCAAGATCTTCAAGGTTGGCCTGCAGCAGCCTGAGGCGGTACGTCTGATTATGGCCCCCGATACGCCCACACAAGTACGCGAACGAATTGCAGCGCTGCAACAGGACATTCTGGCGGGCAAGATTGAGGTTGAAGCAGAGTTCAGCGGGCCTGAGTTCCAGATCTAAGCCCTGACTCCAAACAAGCATCTGCCTGGAAATCAAAACCCTGAGTCAAACGAACTGCCCCCGAAGCGTGGATTGATATCCAGCTTTCGGGGGCAGTTTGCAATGCTTGTTTCTGATGAGACTCGTAGCAGTACAACGCTACGAATGCAGCCGGCTACTTAGCGACTAGGGTCCGATGGTTTGCGCCCTTCCTTTGCATCATCCAAACCGCCCAAGCCACCTGACTCTGCCGGGCTCTCTGAATTCGCCACTTGCCCTGAAGCTGCTGCACTCTGTGGGCTTCCTGAGCTTCCCAGGCCAGGATCGGCGCTTTTATCAAGGCTTGCCAGCGTATCCGTCGCCTCCTCTGCCTCGCTCTCCACAGGCGCGCTTTCCGCACCGGCAGGCACACGCTCTTCAACCGGGGGCAGATCCTCAAACACCGGGTCATGCGATACGTCAGAGCTGATATCCACTCGTGGGTCCAGCGCCACCGCCGCTGCCGAGCTTTGCAAGCTATCCGGCATAGGAACAAAGGTCGTAGGTGCATCCTGGCTCAAGTGATCGCCCAGAACCTTCTGCGGACGAACCAGCAAGACCAGGGCCAGGCCACAGGCCGCCACAAAGATGTAGTACAGATTGCTGCCGACATAGGACATCAGACCGCCCGCCAGCAGCGGTCCCACACAGGCCCCCAGGCCATACACCATGTACAGAATGGCGCTCAAACCCACCCGCCGTTCCGGGTCCACGTTGTCGTTGGCAAAGGCCGCGCCCAAGGGATAGAGCGTAAATTGCAGAACACCGAACATGGCCGAAAAGACCAGCAAGAACCAGAACGGCGCCTCGAACCAACCCCACAAAGGGATGGCCAGGGCCAGCAAACAGATCGCGTTGATACGGATCAGTTTGACGCGATTCATACGGTCAGCCAACCAGCCCACCGGCCACTGCGCCAGCACCCCGGCAGCCACCGACACCGCGACAAACAAGGCGGCCTGCTCATTGCTCAAATGGACGCGCACCGCATACACCGGTGCCAGGCCATAAAAGGCCCCAGTCAACATACCCGCCACCAGTAGCACCATCATGGACAAGGGCACCCGGTCCACGTAGTAGCGTGCGTTAATCGGCGCAGGTACTTGTAAAGGCGGGTGACTGCGACGGGTAATCGCCACCGGCACCAGACTGAAGGCCGAACAGATGGCCACAAAGACCAGCGGCTCGTAATTCAGATGCGGGAACAGAGTCAGCGACAACTGCCCCAGCACGGTGCCCAGACTGGAGAACACCATGTAAAAGGCAAAAATAGTGCCGCGCTGGCTATTGTCGCTTTGCTCGTTCAGCCAGCTTTCGATGCCCATGAACTGCACCACCATGGCCGCGCCCGCCAAAAAGCGCAGCAGCAGCCAGACGTACATGGAGTCGACCAGAATCTGAACCAGCACACAGATGGTGACGATGGCAGCACTGGCAGCGTACGCCCGAATATGGCCCACGCCCATGATCAGGCGGTGACCCATACGGGCACCAAATACCAGACCCAGGTAATACACTGCGATCAGCCCGCCAATCCATACCTCTGACACCGAGATGGCCGTCAGGCGCACCCCCATGAAGGTATTGAACAGGCCCGAGCTCAACAACAGCATCAGGGTCGCAAAGTACAGGGACGAAAACGCACCCACCGATGACAGCATCCACACATCCTAAAAAAACTGCGGCACCGCTCCCGCTATCGCCCTGATTTCCAGCAAGGGTCCAGCCGGGAAGACGGTAAAAAAAAGCGCCAGCTTGCAGCCAGCGCTTCGTAATCCTTCTATCCCACGCCACGCCGGACAGGCGCGGGATCAGATACTTACGACTTTACCTGTTTCAACAGGGTGTCTGCATCCGATGTATGCAGGCCGCCGTCGTTATCAATGTTCAATTGTGTGACAACGCCGTCCTCCAGCAAGGCGGAGAAACGCTTGGAGCGCACGCCCAGGCCTTTGGAAGTCAGGTCAAATTCCAGACCCAATGCTTTGGTCCAGATGGCGCTGCCGTCAGCCAGCAAACGCACTTTGCCATTGACGTTCAGGGACTTGCCCCAAGCGCCCATCACGAAAGGATCGTTCACAGCCACGCACCAGATCTCGTCCACGCCAGCGGCCTTGAACTCGTCTGCCTTGGCGATAAAGCCAGGCAAGTGCTGCTCGGAGCAGGTAGGGGTGAATGCGCCTGGAACGGCGAACACGGCAATTTTCTTGCCTTTAACCAGATCAGCCACCTGAAAGTTGTTGGGGCCCAGAGGGCAGCTTTCTGTGGCGGTTTCAATGTACTCGCTAAGGGTCGCGTCTGGAACGCGCGCACCGACTGAAATGGACATAAGGTCTCCGTATGAATAAATACCGCCAGCATGGCGGCCCGAACTACCTATGATACTAATAGACTGGCCTGTCTAATAGGCAAATAATACTTATCAGTACGTTTCACTTGCCTACACAGCCAGGAAAAAACCATTCGGCGCTAAAGGGCAATCCGACAAGCACACGTAGGCAGCAACCTGTAGTGGGCTATGGAATCAGCCAGTTCCGGCACTCAGAAAAACACAGCCCATACAGCAAAAAACCGGCCAGTACCCAAACCGATCACCCACAAAAAAGGCCGGGCTTGTCGCCCGGCCTTCAAGGTGATTCACGTCTTGCGCAGATTGCATCAAGCCGTACTGCCACATCATGGGCTCACCCCGCCCTGACCACGGATAGCGTTCAGGACTCCTACAGCCATCCCATCATGCGGGGCAGCCAAAGCGTAACTTCAGGTACAAAGGTAATCAGCAACAGGAAGGCCAGACCGGTCAGCAACCACGGCACCGTGGATTTGGTGACTTCGGTCAGGCCCAACTTCGATATGCTGGACGCCACATACAAGTTCAGCCCCACCGGCGGTGTCGCCAAGCCAATCTCCATATTCACCACCAGCATGATGCCGAAGTGAACCGGGTCCATACCCAGCTTCATGGCAACGGGGAACAGGATCGGTGCCATGATCAGGATCAGGCCCGAAGGCTCCATCACCATGCCGATCACCAGTAGCAGGACGTTCACGAACAGCAGGAAGGCAATCAGGCCCATGCCTTGCGACACAATCCATTCCGCAATCGCCTGGGGAATCTGCTCGGAAGTCAGAATGAAGGCGAACATGACTGCGTTGGTGATGATGTACAGCAGCATGGCACTCATGGCTGCCGAT
Organism: Alcaligenes sp. SORT26; assembly: GCF_017377875.1. Classification (GTDB taxonomy): domain Bacteria; phylum Pseudomonadota; class Gammaproteobacteria; order Burkholderiales; family Burkholderiaceae_B; genus Alcaligenes; species Alcaligenes parafaecalis. Next base: position 3,715,047 of record NZ_CP070975.1, on the reverse strand, counting down.
TCCAGCACAATGCGTTTGACCTCGCGCAGCTTCACATCCTTGTAGACCCAGACCGCAATCACAAAGGCGTAGACCGCACTGATGGCTGCTGCTTCGGTAGGTGTGAAAATACCGGAGTAGATACCACCCATCACGATAACGATCAGCATCAGGCCCCAGATGGAGTCCATGAAGGCACGCCAGCGCTCTTTGTAAGAAGCACGCGGCATACGGGGGTAGTCCAGCTTCCAGGCACGGTACATAGTGGTGGCGCCCAGGAAGAAGGCCAGAATCAGACCTGGAACCACACCAGCAATAAACAACTGCCCGATCGAGGCGGTGCCCACTTTGGCACCATCAGGGCCTTCAACCATCATGCCGCTGGTAGCCACGGCATACATCACCATCACAATCGACGGTGGCAGCAAAATACCCAAACCGCCGGAGGTAGCCACAATGCCGGTCCCGAACTGCACGGGGTAGCCTTGTTTGACCATGGCCGGAATCATGATGGAACCGATGGCCGCCACGGTAGCAGGCGAGGAGCCACTAATCGACGCAAACAGGGCGCAAGCCAGCACCGCAGCCAGACCCATGCCGCCGGGCAAGTGGCCGACCATGGAAGCGGCAAAGCGAATCATGCGCTGCGCAACCCCGCCATGCGTCAGGAAACTACCGGCCAGGATGAAGAACGGAATCGCCATGATCTCGAACTTCTCAATCCCGGTGAACAGCTTGAGCGCAATACTGTCCATCGGCACTTCGGTCATGGTGAACAGGAAACCCATCACCGTCAGACCCAGGGCAATCGATACGGGCATCCCTGTCAGCAACAGGATAGCCAGCAAGGCAAAAATAATCAGGGCGGTCATGCGCGCGCTCCTTCGGATTCAGACACACCGCGCTCTGTTTCAGCGATCAGATCAGCCGCAGGCTCGTGATGGGGCAAATGACCAGTCTGAATAAAATTCATCAAGGCTTGCAGGAAGCGGAAGCACATCAGCAAGGAGCCCGCAGGCACCGCCAGATACACGATCCATACCGGCACTTCCAGGTCAGCCGACACTTGGGCGGTCTGGGCGATGCCGTATACAAAGCGACCGCCAATCCAGGCAACAATGGCCGTGAACAAGGCACCCGCGAACAGGGAGATCACGATCAGCAGATGACGCCAGCGTGGGCCCACGGAGTTCACCAGCACGTCCACACCCACGTGGATGCCAACGCGCACGCCGTAAGCGGCACCAAACTTGGCCATCCAGACAAACAGGTAAATGCACAGCTCCTGTGCCCAGAGCAAGTTGATGCCCGCAACGCTTCGATAGGTAGAACGGGCCATGGCAGTGACGGACTCGTAACCCTGAGCCCGCGACCAGGACACCAGATCAGCCAAGAGACTGACCGAGTAGCGCTGGCAGACCGCTACAAAAATAATCACTACGGCGGCCACCATCAGAAATGAGATCAGCATTTCCTCAAAGCGGTCCAGAAATCGTAAAAACATGGGTAGCTCCAGACTACAGTCTGCCCGCCCGGGGGCCGGGCAGACACAAGCATGTAGCGGGAAGAAAAGAGAACAGGTCTGAGTCAGACCTGTACAAGACAATCAGATGCAGCAGGCTTTATTCGGTTGCTTTGTAGAACGCGTCGATCACGTCCTGACCGATACGAGAGGCCATTTCCTTGTGAACGGGACGCAACTGCTTGACCCATTCTTCACGCTCGGCATCGCTAAGCTGATAGAACTGGGTCTTGCCGGACTCTTCCATGGCTTTCATGGAATCGTTGTTCTCTTGCTCGGCAATGTCGTTGGCGTAAACCGTGGCTTCGTCCATGGCTTTTTCCATGCCTTGGCGAATATCGTCAGGCAGACCTTCCCAGAACTTCTTGTTCACGATCACGGCGTAGCCCAGGTAACCGTGGTTGGACACGGTGGCGTGCTTTTGCACTTCGTGCATTTTCTGGGTGTACATATTGGACGGCGGGTTCTCGGTGCCATCCACAACGCCGGTTTGCAGCGCCTGGTACACCTCGGAGAACGCCATCACCTGAGGCACCGCGTCCAGTGCCTTGAACTGGGCTTCCAGAACCTTGGAGGACTGGATTCGCATCTTCAGACCCAGGAAGTCGTCCACGCTTTTCAGGGGACTGTTGGCACTCATGACCTTGAAGCCGTTATCCCAGTAGGACAGACCCTTGATGCCCTTGGGCTCCAGCTTGTCCAGCAACATGCGGCCCACAGGACCTTCGGTAACCTTACGCAGATCGGTGCGATCGTTGAAGATGAAAGGCAGGTCGAACACTTCAAATTCGCGCACGCCCAAAGGACCAAACTTGGCCAGCGAAGGAGCCAGCATGTGAACCGCGCCCAGTTGCAGGGCTTCCAGTTCTTCCTTGTCCTTGTACAGTTGCGAGTTCGGGTAGACCTCGACAACCACCTTGCCCTCGGTGTACTTTTCGGCCAGTTCTTTAAAGCGCACAGCGCCCTTGCCCTTGGGTGTATCTGGCGATACAACGTGGCTGAACTTGATGATCATGGGGTTAGCCAGAACAGGCGCGGACAGGAATACGGACGCCAGCAAGCTGGCCACAAGGGTCTTTTTCATGTTTGCCTCCGGTCGGTTAAGAGCCGACACGTTTTATTGATTGATTTGCGTGAAAGCGTGTAGCTTAAAAAAGCAGCCCCAAATTATCTATTGTGGAAATCCGAAACCATTTGTCATGATGCGTCTTGCCCGTCCGTCCGGATTCATACGCCAGGCTGCCTCGCGCACCCTGGCCGCCCACCCGATCAGCACCTATGTGCCTATCCTGGCCATCCTGATTATTGTGCTCTTGATGGGGGTGTTTGCCTGGGCCGTCAATAAGGAACGGGATGACGAACAGTCCAACGAACTGATCCGCAATGCCTTGTGGGTGGAACAGTCCTTATCCTTCCAGTTACGCTCGCATGAAAATAATTTAAGCCGCATTGCCAGCGAAATTGAAGTCAACTCCAATCCCATCAGTACCCAAACGGCACTTACGCAGCTACAGCACTTCAAGACCATTCACCCGGATCTGCTGAAAGTCGCCGTGCAGGATCGCTTTGGCACGACCTTGCTGGTGCGCCCACCCGGTGCCGACACCCGAATTGCTGCCCACGTCAGCACACCGCGTACCTCCACCTGGTTACCTGCGTACTTCTCCAATGAGCATCAGGAAAGTGTGCTGGATCTGGTCGTTCCCATTTACGAAGAAAACGATATTGTCGGCACTTTGCGCGCCACTTTTTCCCTGGCCACCATCCTGATGGAAAACGTGCCCTGGTGGATTGCCGAGCAATACCATGTTTCCCTGATTGATCAAGGCGACCAGACACTCGCCATGCGCTCCAAAGGCGAACCGGGCGAGAGCGAACTACGCTACGCCATGTCAGTAGACCCGCCCTTGCATGGCGTGCGTCTGTTGATGACACCCTATCCGCAAAAAAACATCCCCACCTTTACCCTGCTGCTCACCGTGATTGCCGGTCTGGCCTTGCTGGCCGTGGTGAACCTGGCTATGCAGCATCACTACGCCCGCAAGCGGCGCGATGCCGAACTGGCCCTGATGCAAGAGCAAGCCTTTCGCAGCGCCATTGAGAACTCCATGGTCACCGGCATGCGTGCCCGCGATCTGGATGGCAAAGTGCTGTACGTGAACCCGGCTTTTTGCGAGCTGGTGGGCCGCCGCAGCGAAGAGATTATTGGACTGGCCCCACCCATGCCCTGGTGGGTGCCGGAAATGATGGATGAAACACTGGAGCGCCGGGATCGACTGAAATCCTCCCGCGCCGTGCAGGTCTTTGACACCCTGTTTCAACGGCCGGACGGCTCCCGTGTTGATGTGCAGGTGTTTGAGTCGCCACTGATTGACGCTCAAAAGCAGCATGTGGGCTGGATCAGCTCCATCATCGACATCAGTTCCCGCAAGCAGGCCGAAGCCCTGGCCAGTTCGCAATCCGAACAGTTGCACCACACGGCCAAGCTGGTCACCATGGGCGAGATGGCATCCACTTTGGCCCACGAACTGAACCAGCCACTATCCGCCATTGCCAGCTATGCGGCAGGCTCTTTGAACCTCTTGAGCAACGAGCCGCTGGACCCCAAACAACTACGTCGCGGGCTGGAAAGTCTGGCCGAGCAAACCCGCCGGGCCGGACAGATCATTCACCGAATTCACGACTTTGTTCGCAAACGGGACCCTCAGCTTAGCCCGCTGAATCTGCCCGATGCCTTGCAAGGGGCACTCGCCATGGCCAAGGCCGGATTGCGCCATCATCAAATCCAATTGGTGACTCCAGCCCACCCCGAGGATCTGCCCGTCATGGGCGACAAGGTCTTGCTGGAGCAACTGATCTTCAATTTGCTGCGTAATGCGGCCGAAGCCATGTCTGGCCTGGAGGCCGAACGCCGTATCCTGGAAGTCAGCATGCAGGCCAGCAATGGCGTGGTATTGGTGATGGTGGCTGATCAGGGCCCCGGCGTGGCCGCCACGATCATGGGTGAAGTATTCCAGGCTTTTACCACCACCAAAGCCCAGGGCCTGGGCATAGGCTTGAATATTTGCCGCTCTATTGTGGAGCTGCACCATGGCAAACTCTGGTTTGAAAACGGGGTTCCCCACGGTGCCACTTTCCTGTTTTCCCTACCCTTGATCGAACATGACTAAGCGCGCTCCTTTGGTCCACATCGTGGACGACGACCCCGCCATCCGAGATGCCCTGTCCTGGCTCTTTGCCACCCGACAGGTCAATACCGAGCTGTGGGACAGCGGCGAGGCCTTTCTGAATGCACTGGGGCCCGACAGTCAGGGCTGCATCTTGCTGGACATCCGCATGGACGGCCTGTCCGGCCTGGAAGTGTTTGAACAGTTACGCGAGCGCCAATCCTGCCTGCCCGTCATTTTTCTGACTGGCCACGGTGACCTGCCCCTGGCCGTGACGGCCCTGAAACAAGGCGCTGCAGACTTCATCGAAAAGCCCTTTAACGATAATGATCTGGTGGACCGCGTTCTGGACGTGCTGCGCACTTACGAGGCCAGTCAGGCCGAACGCGCCAATGAGCAGGCTCTGGAAGAGCGGCTGGAAACACTGTCCCAACGTGAACGGGAAGTGCTGGCTCTGGCCCTGGAGGGGCGGCTGAACAAACAGATTGCCCAGGATCTGAGCATTACCATGCGCACGGTCGAAGTTCATCGTGCGCGGGCACTGGAAAAAATGCAGTCCCGCACCCTGATCGAACTGGCACGCATGCTGGACCCGGCCCGCCTGCGGGAAGACCGCAGCCCGCCGGGGCCTTAGGCAAAGGCACCGGGACGGGTGTATATAATGCAGCCATAAACTATTAGAACCGCGCCCAAGGCCCGGTCCCCGGAGCGATAATGAGCACCACTACCGAAAACACCGATTTGCACCTTTCCCATCTGGATGAAGATGGCAAAGTTCAGATGGTTGATGTCAGCCACAAATCGGCAACATCCCGTTCTGCCACTGCCCGCGCCGTGGTGCGCTTGAGCCCGGCTGCCTACCAATTGCTGTCGGCCCAGCACAATGCCAAGGGCGAAGTGCTCAACACCGCCCGTGTGGCGGGTGTTCTGGCCGCCAAACGCTGCGCCGAGCTGATTCCCATGTGCCACAGCCTGCCACTGGATTTTGTCGGCATTGATTTTGAAAGCGATGCTGCTGCTGGCACCATTGCCGTGCTGGCCACCTGCCGCACCCGCTACACCACCGGTGTCGAGATGGAAGCCATGACAGCCTGCTCCATTGCCGCCCTGACTATTTACGATATGTGCAAAGCCGCCGACAAAGGCATTGTGATCGAACAGACCCGCCTGCTGGAGAAAACCGGCGGTAAAAGCGGCACCTGGACAGCCTCGGTCTAAGCCCTTTCACGGAGATATCATGACAAGCCCTTTGACATTGCGCGTCCTGTACTTCGCCCAAGTGGCCGAACGCACAGGCCAGCGCCAGGAAAACTGGGAATGGCCACAAGAAAGCACTGTCCAGCAATGGACGGAGGCCCTGCTGCAACGCCACCCAAATTTGAGCGATATGGCAGGCCGCCTGCATGTGGCGGTCAACCAGTTTCACGCCAAGCCCACCGACCCTGTCCGCCCTGGCGATGAAGTGGCTGTGTTCGAGCCCGTCACCGGAGGTTGAGATGATTCGCATCCAGACCGAAGACTTTGATGTTGCCGCCCTGAACGCCGAGCTGCGCACCACGGCAGGCGGCAAGGCCGGTGCCATGGTGACCTTTACCGGCTATGTGCGCGATCAGGCCGATGGCACTGCCACCGAATCCCTGTTCCTGGAACACTATCCTGGCATGTGCGAACGCGAGATCGAAGCCGTTTGCGACCAGGCCCGCCAACGCTGGCCCATTCTGGATACGCTGGTCGTGCACCGCGTGGGCGAGCTGCACCTGACCGAACAAATCGTCTATGTCGGCGTCACCAGCGCCCACCGTGGCGACGCTTTTCGCGCCTGCGAATTCATCATGGATGTGCTGAAAACCCGCGCCCCTTTCTGGAAACGTGAAAACTTGGCGGACGGCAAGCGTTTCTGGGTGCAGCAGCGCGATAGCGATGCCCAGAAAACCGATGCCTGGAATACTTCTGCGGACACCAACAAGCATGTCTAAAGCCAAGAGCGATTTACCCGCTGCCCGATTGAATGTGGCCGTCCTGACCATTTCAGACCGCCGTGGCCCAGATGAAGACACATCGGGCGACTACCTGGCAGACAGCTTGACCGACAGCGGCCATTACTGCGTCCAGCGTGCCATCAGCAAGGACAATATCTACGCGATCCGCGCCCTGCTCAGCCAATGGATTCTGGACCCGGAAATCAACGCCATCATCTGCAATGGCGGTACGGGCTTCAGCCATAAGAAGTCCACGATTGCGGCGGTGACCCCCTTGCTCGATCAGGTCATTACCGGCTTTGGCGAACAGTTTCGCTACCTGTCCTATCAGGACATCGGCTCCTCGGCGCTGCAGTCCGATGCGCTGGCCGGGACCGCCAACCGAACCTTGCTATTTTGCATTCCCGGCTCGGGCGGCGCTTGCAAACTAGCCTGGGAAAAAATCCTGAAAGAGCAGTTGGACAGCCGTCATCGCCCTTGCAATTTTGCCTCCGAGTATCTGGAGCCACCCAAACCCTGATGCCTGCACAAGGCAAAGCGGCAAGGACCTCGGAACGCCCCCTTTTACACCGTGACCTCATCTCCTGAGCCACGAATTGTTTTATCGAATTTATCCATCCTATGATCGAATTTGACGTAGCACAGCAACGGCTGGCCCAGGCAGGACAAGTTCCCACCCAAACCGAAACCTGCGATTTGTCGCAGGCCTTGGGACGCATTCTGGCCCAGGATATTCAAGCTCAACTAGACATGCCGCCTTCCGACAATAGCGCTATGGATGGCTATGCCTTGCGCCTGGCCGACATCGTCGATGGCAAGGTTCTGCCTATTCAGCAGCGCTGCTATGCCGGTGATATTCCTGAGACGCTGAAAGAAAACATGGCGATCCGCATCTTTACCGGCAGCATGTTGCCGCCCGGTGCCGATACCGTGGTCATTCAGGAGAACTGCCAGGAAGACGAACAAGGCGTGCGCATTCTGGAAATGCCCGTGGCAGGCGTGAACATCCGCCGTCGTGGTGAAGACATGCGTATTGGTGAAGTACTGATTACCACAGGCACCAAACTGACGGCGGCCCATATTGCCCAACTGGCCGCACAGGGCCACGCCCAGTTGCAGGTCTACCCTCGCCTGACGGTGGGCATCCTGACCACAGGTGACGAGCTGACACCCGCCGGTCAGCCTCTGAAAACCGGCCAGATCTACAACTCCAACGCCCCCATGCTGCGTGCACAGCTTCAAGCTCTAGGGGTTGAAACCGTCCATGCTGTTCATGCCAAAGACACACTGGAAGCCATTCAGGACGCCCTGAAAGAACTGCTGCAACGCTGCGATCTGGTGCTGACGGTAGGCGGTGTCTCGGTAGGTGAAAAAGACTTCGTGAAGCCTGCCATCGAAGGTATAGGCGGTCAGCTAGATCTGTGGAAAGTGCGCATGAAGCCCGGCAAACCGCTGGCACTGGCGTACATAGACAACAAGCCCCTGGTCTGCCTGCCCGGCAACCCGGTGTCTTCTTACGCCGTGTTTTCCTTGATGGTGTCGCCGCTGATTCGTCGTCTGCAAGGTCGCAATCAAGTACTGCCCACGATTCGCTACGGCATTCTGCAAGGCGAGCGCCACTTTGAAGGTGACCGCGAAGAGTTCATCCGAGTACAAGTGGATAACGACGAGCAAGGCCGCCTGCTGGCGCGCCCATTCGATAATCAGGGCTCGGGCGTGATCAGCTCCCTGCCTTGGGCACAGGCACTGGCCCGCATCCCTGCCGACTCCCATGTCGCCCCCGGCGATGTGGTGCGTCTGTATGAATACAGCCAGTGGCAGGCATAAGCTCGGACAGTCATCCAGGCTTTAACTTGGCCATAAAAAAACCGCCCTGATCAGGGCGGTTTTTTAATGGGCTATCCGTGACTGGAAGGAAAGATAAAAATCATGCAGACACATGGTTAGAACCAATCAGTTCAGCCCCTCAAATCTGAGTTTCTTCTCAAACCACCGATCAGGAACTAACTTGCCAGCTTTGCGCCTGGTCCAGATCCTGAGGGGTATTGATATTGAAGAAAGCACGTTCAGGGGCATTGCGAAAATCCACTTCCACCGCACCTATGCTTTCCAGCCACGTCATGACACGGCGTTCGCCGCTCAGCAGATACTCTTTCAGGCTAGCAGCCTGGTCGGTACGCAGCAGCAGGCATAGGGGATGGCTGCGTTCAGCTTGCGCATAGGCAGCGACAGCGCCCTGCTCTTCTACCGCCTTGATCAAGCGCTTGCCCAAGTCCACGGGTACAAAGGGCAAGTCCACGGGACAGGACAAGGCCCACGGGGTAGAGATCTGATCCAGCACACTGGCCAGACCGGCCAAGGGGCCCAGATAGCCCTCCAGTTCCAGCGCATCGGGGACCACACGGCCCCAATGGACATACTGTTCAGGGTTACGGTTCGCACTGATCAACATAGGGCCCACCTGTGGGCGCAGGCGACGCACCAAGTGCTGAACCAAAGGCTGGCCTTGCAAGAGCAGCAAACCTTTATCGATCTGACCCGACAAATCAAAACGCCGGGCCCGACCGCCTGCCAACACAATACCGCTGATGTCCTGTGTGCTTATCATCCGCCGATGTAACTCATTTCTATACGCTCACGACTCGTGGTCTGCTCGCCCCGAATCTCGGAATATCGGTCCTGCCGACCTGTCCAGACGCCATGCATATAGGCGGCTAACTGTTCGTCGGAAGCATCCGAGCGCAATTGCGCCCGCACATCATAACCTTGAGAAGCAAACAGGCACAGAAACAGGCGTCCCTCCGGGGAAAGACGCATACGCGAACAGTCCCCACAGAAGGGCTGGGTCACACTGGTAATTACGCCCACTTCGCCTGCACCATCCTTGAAACGCCAACGGCTGGCAACTTCACCTTTATATTGAGCGGCCACCGGCTCCAGCTCAAAACGCGACTGAATGCGTTCCACAATGTCTGCGCCGCTAAGCACTTCCTGCAGATTCCAGCCATTGCTGGTGCCTACATCCATGTACTCAATAAAACGCAGTATCTGGCCCGAGCCTTTGAAGTGCTCCACCATAGGCAAAATCTGATCGTCGTTCAGACCTTTGCGCACCACCATATTGACCTTCACCGGGCTCAAACCCACAGCTTGGGCTTTGGCAATGCCATCCAGCACGGTGGAGACAGAAACACCGCTATCGCTCAGTTGAGTAAAGCGGGCATCATCCAAAGCATCCAGACTGACGGTGACGCGATGCAGGCCCGCGTCTTTCAAAGCCTGGGCTTTGCGGCCCAACAAGGTGCCATTGGTCGTCAGGGTCAGCTCCACCGGATTACCTTCCGGTGTGCGCAGCTTGGCCAACATGGCAATCAGCACGTCGATATTGCGACGCAAGAGCGGCTCGCCGCCCGTCAGGCGCAGCTTGCGCACGCCCAGGGCAACCGCTTGCCGTGCCACGCGCTCAATCTCTTCAAAACTGAGCAGGGAAGAATGAGGCAGGAACTCGTAGTCCGTGCCAAACACTTCCCGCGGCATACAGTAGGTACAGCGGAAATTGCATTTGTCGGTCAGGGAAATACGCAGGTCACGAAACGGACGGTGGCGTTTGTCCAAGGGTTGCCCGGACACAGCAGCAATGCGCACCGTTGGACGGCGCGCAGGTTCAGCAGCACTCGTTTGAATCCCCTGTTCAATGCCTGACGGTACAAGCCCCGATCCAGCAGGCGCCGCGTCAGTCCGCCCCGCAGATAAAGCCTCGGAGCCTGGGGAAGCAGCTTCTTGATATGGCCTGGCCTGAACCTCGTCTACAGACAGCGGTTCACGTTTTGGCCCATGATCATCGCTCATGGTGTTCTCTTTCGTTCAAGGACAGGGTTGGCCCCGTCTCATGGTGTATGTGTGTTTTCGTCAAGCTAAGGAGACTAACGCCAGAGCAGATCGGCAGCCTGCCCGAAGGCCTGCTCCAAGGTCATGATCTGACCCAATCCCCGTGGATCGTAACCCACCAGATCTTCCATGAATTGACTATACGCGGAACCGCCAATCACGTTCATCAGTTGCTGCATAGGAGCCTTATCCAGCGCTTCTTGCTCGACCGCAATGAAATAACGCTCCTGAGCCAGGGGAATGAACTCCAGCCCGCATCGGCTGGCCGCTGTTTCCACACCCAGGCCGGTATCGGCCATGCCACTGGCCACATGAGCCGCCACCGCCATATGCGTCAATTCTGTTGTTTCAAAGCCCAACACCGCATTCGTGTTTACCCCTAACTGGCCCAACAGCAAAGTCGCCAGAAAGCGGGTACTGGAACCCATTTGCCGGTTCACAAAGCGCACATCCGGCCGCAACAAATCCGCCATGCCCGTGATGTTCTTGGGGTTGCCCTTCTCCACAAACAGGCCGGTTCTGCGGGTAGACAGGAAAATCAGCCTGTGACGCGACGGCGACAACCACTGTCCATAACGACGCATGGCAGCCACCTCGAACTCGCCCACCGGAACCTGAAAGCCTGCCAGATCGCAGTCCCCGCGCTCCAGCGAAGCCAGCGCTTCAATGGCCGTGCGATAACGCAGTTCCAGCGGCAAGCCTTCGTGCTCGTTGGCAAAGCGCATCAGGCCTTCAATCGCAAACCCGTGGCTGGCCTGAAAGCGCAAACGATCCAGGGGCTGGGCGTACAAGCGGCCCAGTTCCTCTTCCAGCTCGGAAGCCATGCTTTCCAGGGTCGGCGTCAAACGCGCATCCAGACGCCGGTTGGCCCACAATAAGCGTTGGGCAAACTCGGTCAGCTTGGTGCCTTTGCGCCGCGAGGTTTCCAGCAAGGCCGCATCAAACTGTTTTTCGGCATTACGTAACAAGCCCCAGGCGTGTCGGTAGGAAAACTGGCATTCTTTGCTGGCTCCCGCCAGGTGCCCAAGTCGCTCGATGGCACCCAACAGACGCAGGACATCCCCCATGGGAAGCTCCACGCCGTCGGCATTTTCCAGAATCCATTCAGAGCGCAGCCGGGCTTTGAATTTCTGTTTGGTCATGTGTTTTTAAGACCAGTGTGTTTTCGTATTTATGTTTTGCACTGCATGTACCAAACATTATATATGCGAAATATTGCTTATTGAAGTTATGGACTTAAGTCGTTAGATTACGGGAGAAAACATAGTCAAATAATATGCACAGCCGTGCATAAAAAAACATGGAGGCGCAGGCTCCCAACCCGGGCACCGCGCACACAGGACATGCACACAATCCCTCATGCCCAGGAGCAGGACCTGTCCGGTCTGACTCCTGAAGAGGTCACCTTGCAAGCCGTGCAGGAACATGCCGGCCAAAAAGGTAACCTGTTGCCTATTTTGCACACTATCCAGGACCGGCTCGCCTGTATTCCCGAGTCCGTGGTGCCGGTGCTGGCCGAACAGCTAGCCCTGTCCCGGGCGGAAATCCATGGCGTTATTTCCTTTTACGCCCACTTCCGTACCCAGCCCCACGCGACTCATACCCTGGAAATCTGCCGGGCTGAAGCCTGTCAGGCGCGGGGCGGGCTGGAGCTGACGGCTCATGCCCGTCGCCGCCTGAACTGCGACTTCCATGAAAACAGTAATGACGGCCAGTACACCCTGGAGCCGGTCTACTGCCTGGGCCTCTGTGCCCAGTCCCCCGCCGTCATGCTCGATGGCGTACCCCATGCACGCGTCACCCCGGAAAAACTGGACGCCCTGCTAAGCAGCCAGGAGGCCCAGTCATGAGCACGATTACCGTTTATGTTCCGCGCGATACCGCGGCCGTTGCAATGGGCGCCCATCAAGTTGCCCAGCAACTGGCAGCGCAGGCTAAAGAGCGTGGTCTGGATGTACAGATTGTGCGCAATGGCTCGCGCGGTTTGCTGTGGCTGGAGCCCATGGTCGAAGTCCAGACGGCAGAAGGCCGTGTGGCTTACGGCCCTGTCCAGACCGAAGATTTGCCCGGTCTGTTTGACGCCGGTTTCCTGCAAGGCGGTGCACATAAGTTGAGCCACGGCCTGACGGACGCCATCCCCTACCTGAAGAACCAGGAACGCCTGACTTTTGCCCGCGTGGGGATTATTGATCCAATCAGCGTGGCCGATTACCAGGCCTGTGGCGGCTTTGAAGGTTTGAGCAAAGCGCTGGCCATGGAGCCAGCCGCGATTGTGAAAGAAGTCACTGACTCCGGCCTGCGTGGTCGTGGTGGTGCGGCTTTCCCGACCGGCATCAAATGGAACACGGTACTGAACACACCGGCTCCACAGAAATACATTGTCTGTAATGCCGACGAAGGCGACTCGGGCACATTTTCTGATCGCATGCTGATGGAAGGCGATCCCCTGTGTCTGGTTGAAGGCATGGCGATTGCCGGTCTGGCCGTCGGGGCGACCTACGGCTACATCTACGTACGCTCCGAATATCCACTGGCCGTGCAAGCGCTGAACGAAGCCATTGTGGCGGCGCGCGCAGCAGGCTGGCTGGGCAAGAACATTCAGGGCAGCGGCTGCGAGTTCGATCTGGAAGTACGCAAGGCAGCCGGTGCCTATATCTGTGGCGAAGAAACCGCCCTGCTCGACAGCCTGGAAGGCAAGCGTGGCGTGGTGCGTGTGAAGCCGCCTCTGCCCGCCATCAAGGGTTTGTTTGGCCTGCCCACCGTGATCAATAACGTGGTGTCGCTGGCCTCCGTGCCTGTCATTCTGGCCAAAGGCGGTGCTTACTACCAGAACTACGGCATGGGCCGTTCGCGTGGCACCCTGGCGTTCCAGTTGACCGGCAATCTGCAAAACGGTGGCCTGGTGGAAAAAGCCTTTGGCGTCACCCTGCGCGAATTGCTGTACGACTACGGTGGCGGCAGCGCCAGTGGTCGTCCTTTGCGTGCGGTGCAAGTAGGTGGCCCATTGGGTGCCTATCTGCCCGAGCACCAGTGGGATGTCCCGCTGGACTATGAAGCCTACATGAAGATCAATGCCATGGTCGGCCACGGTGGTCTGGTGGCCTTTGACGATACGGTGGACATGGCTCACATGGCGCAATACGCCATGGAGTTCTGTGCCATTGAATCCTGTGGCAAATGTACCCCCTGTCGCATTGGCTCTACGCGTGGCGTGGAGACCATTCAGAAGATCCGTCGCCGCGAAGATATGGACAACCATGTCGAGCTGCTGCGCGACCTGTGCGACACCATGTTCTCCGGGTCCTTGTGCGCCTTGGGCGGCATGACCCCTTATCCCGTCCTGTCCGCGCTGGAACACTTCCCCCAGGATTTTGGACTGGCCCCGCAAACCGAGCAGGACCTGGCCAAGGTCTAAGACGGAGATCACCATGAAAGAAACAGTCGCCGTACGCGAACGTGACCTGGGCACCCCAGCCTCGACCCAGACCGAGATGGTCAACCTGACCATTGATGGCAAATTGATTGAAGTGCCCGTTGGCACTTCCGTGATGCACGCGGCCGCCTTGGCCGGCATCAATATTCCCAAGCTGTGCGCCACCGATTCGCTGGAAGCGTTTGGCTCCTGCCGCCTGTGCCTGGTGGACATTGAAGGCCGTCGCGGCCACCCTGCTTCCTGCACCACCCTGGTGGAAGAAGGCATGGTTGTCCAAACCGAAAACGACACCCTGCACAAGCTGCGCCGCAACGTGATGGAGTTGTACATCTCCGATCACCCGCTGGACTGCCTGACCTGTCCTGCCAACGGTAATTGCGAACTGCAAGACATGGCCGGTGTCGTGGGCCTGCGCAGCGTGCGTTATGGCTTTGATGGTGCCAACCACCTGGACGACACCACCGACGATTCCAACCCTTATTTTGCCTACGACTCCAGCAAGTGCATTGTCTGCAATCGCTGCGTACGTGCCTGTGAGGAAGTTCAAGGCACTTTTGCACTGACTATCGACAAGCGCGGTTTTGAATCGCGTGTTACCGCCGGTCAGAACGATGGCTTCCTGGGCAGCGATTGCGTGTCCTGTGGTGCTTGTGTCCAAGCCTGCCCGACCTCTTCCCTGATGGAAAAATCCGTCATCGATCTGGGTCAGCCCGAACACGCCGTCATCACCACCTGCGCTTACTGCGGTGTGGGTTGTGGCTTCAAGGCCGAGATGAAGGGCGACAAAGTCATTCGCATGACACCCTGGAAAGACGGCAAGGCCAACCGTGGCCACGCCTGCGTGAAAGGCCGTTTTGCCTGGGGTTACGCCACTCACCAGGACCGTATCCTGAGCCCCATGATCCGCAAGAGCATTACGGACCCTTGGCAGGAAGTGTCATGGGACGAGGCCATCAACTACGCCGCCTCCGAATTCCGTCGCATTCAGGACCAACACGGTCGTGACGCCGTAGGCGGTATTACCTCCTCGCGTTGCACCAACGAAGAAACCTATCTGGTGCAAAAGCTGGTTCGCGCCGCCTTTGGCACCAACAACGTGGACACCTGCGCCCGCGTGTGTCACTCCCCTACCGGCTACGGCCTGAAGATGACCCTGGGTGAGTCCGCCGGTACGCAAACCTTTGACTCGGTGATGCACACCGATGTGGTGATCGTGATGGGTGCCAACCCCAGCGCCGCCCACCCCGTGTTTGCATCGCGCCTGAAACGCCGCCTGCGCCAAGGCGCCCGCCTGATCGTGATCGACCCGCGCCAGACCGAACTGGTCAGCTCGCCACACATCCAGGCCGACTACCACCTGCCCCTGCGTCCAGGCACCAACACCGCCATGCTCACCGCCATGGCCCACGTTATCGTCACCGAAAATCTGGTGAACGAAACCTATGTGGCCGAGCGCTGCGATACTGCTGCCTTCAATGAATGGCGCAGCTTTGTCAGCCAGCCCCAGAACTCGCCAGAAACCATGGCCGAGATCTGCGGTGTATCCGCCGACGACATCCGTGGCGCAGCCCGTCTGTACGCCACCGGCGGCAACGGTTCGATTTACTACGGTCTGGGCGTGACAGAACACAGCCAGGGCTCCACCACCGTGATGGCCATTGCCAACCTGGCCATGGCCACCGGCAACGTGGGCCGCGAAGGCGTGGGTGTGAACCCGCTGCGTGGTCAGAACAACGTGCAAGGCTCCTGCGATATGGGCTCCTTCCCGCACGAGTTCCCTGGCTACCGTCACGTCTCGGACAATCAGGTTCGTTCGCTGTTTGAACAAGCCTGGGGCGTGCCTCTGCAATCCGAACCCGGCCTGCGCATTCCCAATATGTTTGACGCCGCCCTGAGTGGCAGCTTCAAGGGTCTGTACTGCCAGGGCGAAGACATTGTTCAGTCCGACCCGAACACCCAGCACGTGGCCGCCGCCATGGCCGCCATGGAGTGTGTGGTGGTGCAGGACCTGTTCCTGAACGAAACCGCCAAGTACGCCCATGTGTTCCTGCCCGGTTCCTCCTTCCTGGAAAAAGACGGCACCTTCACCAACGCCGAGCGCCGCATTTCGCGCGTACGCAAAGTGATGGAGCCCAAAGCTGGCATGGCTGACTGGGAAGTCACCTGCGCCCTGGCCCGTGCTCTGGGCTACCCCATGAGCTACGAGCATCCCGGCCAGATCATGGACGAGATCGCCCGCCTGACACCGACCTTTACCGGCGTGTCCTACGATCGCATCCAGGAACTGGGTGGCAGCGTGCAATGGCCTTGTAACGAGCAAGCCCCTGAAGGCACCCCCACCATGCACATCGACGAGTTCGTGCGTGGCAAGGGCCGCTTCATGCTGACCCAATACGTGCCCACCGAGGAACGCAGCAGCCGCAAGTTCCCCTTGTTGCTGACGACTGGCCGCATCCTGTCGCAATACAACGTGGGTGCACAAACCCGCCGTACCGACAACGTGGCCTGGCATGCGGAAGACTTGCTGGAAATTCACCCGGTGGATGCCGAAGATCGTGGCATTCGCAGTGGCGACAAAGTCTCGGTCAAGAGTCGTGCGGGCGAGACCGCCTTGCGTGCGACGGTGACCGAACGAGTGCAGCCAGGGGTGGTCTATACTACTTTCCACTTTCCCGAGTCGGGTGCCAACGTGGTCACCACCAATAACTCGGACTGGGCAACCAACTGCCCCGAGTACAAGGTGACAGCGGTACAGATTCAGCGCGTCACGTCCGAGTCGGCCTGGCAAAATCGCTGGAACCGTTTCCACGATATTCAGCAGCGTCTCTTGCAAGGCGAGACCCTATCGGCCGAAGATTTGGCCCATGCGGATCACAGCCACCAGCATGAGCCTGACGAGGCCGTCGCGAAAGTATGATGCGTCTAAACAGGCCTTAAGGAGTTGCCGCGTGAGCCAGGCAGATTTTCGTGATGCCAGCGCCCCTGCCACCGTATGGCGGCAGGCGCGTACCCAAGCTGAAGCACAAGCTGAGAACCTGCCCCAAGAGGATCAGGATGCGCTGGCGCGCGAGCAGGCAGTTGCCCTGGAATTCAACGGCATCAGCCATAGCGCCTTGTTGTGCAGCCCCAGCGATCTGGAGGATCTGGCTTACGGATTCTCCATGACCGAGGGCATCATCCGTACGGCTGACGATATACGCGGCGTGGATGTGCTGGAAGGCGAGCGCGGCAGCCTGCTGCAAATCGAAATTGCCAGTGCCTGCCAGCATCAGCTCAAAGCCCGTCGCCGCCAGTTGGCCGGTCGCACAGGCTGCGGTTTATGTGGTCTGGAAAGTCTGGACGAGGTACGCCGACAGCTACCTCGTCTGGATGCTCCCGAGCACAGTCCCGATGCTGCCGCCATCTTCCAGGCGCTGGATGCTTTGCGCTCCAGCCAGCCCTTGCATCGACTGACGGGGGCTACCCATGCCGCCGCCTGGTGCAATCTGCAAGGCAACATCCTGGCCGTGCGCGAAGATGTAGGCCGCCACAACGCGCTGGACAAGCTGCTGGGCCACATGTTGCGCAACGATATTGATCCCCGCTCTGGCATGGTGCTGATCTCCAGCCGTGCCAGCTTCGAGATGGTCCAGAAGGCCGCTGCCATGGGCATCAACTTTGTGGTGGCCGTCTCCGCCCCCACCGCCTATGCCGTGCAGATTGCCGATGAACTCGGTGTCATGCTGGCCGCCTTTGCCCGTGACCGCAGCTTTACGCTGTACAGCCATCCCCACTACCTGAATTCTGCCGAGTCCCGCTCGGCCACATCACCATGAATATTGTTCCTTTGATTCCTATGGCCAACCAGATCGGCCAGTTCTTTGAAATCCTGAGCAATCGGGAACAAGGCCTGCGCGAGATTGCGGAACATATCCAGAAGTTCTGGGACCCGCGCATGCGCCGTTCCCTGCTGGATTTCGTTGCAGAGAACCCCAGTGGCAAAAGCGCTGATGGCGAGCTCTTGCCCATTGTTTTGCAGGCGGTCGTCGCCCACAAGCAGCAACTGGAACCACGCAGCCAGTAAGACACAGCGCAGACACAAAAAAAAACCCGCCTAGGCGGGTTTTTTCTTTGGGCTGAACAACGATTAATCGTGTTCTTTAACGCGGTACACCAGCACGGTGTTCTTGGCCATATTCAGCACCTTGATAGTCACGCTACCCAGCAACAGGCGAGACAGACCACTGCGGCCGTGACTACCGATAAAGATCAGGTCGCAACCTTCTTGCTCGGCTACCTGAACCACACCGTCGGCTACGTTGAAGTTCGATACGGATTTACCGGTTGCCTTGACGCCAGCGGTCTCGGCACGGTCCAGAATCTGTTGCAGGTATTTCTGCGACTGTTCTTTGGCGGTCTTGTCGTAGTCCTCGTCGGTAATGGCGTAGGCAGCCGCCATACCATCAAAGCCAACTGTGGCAGCAAATGGCTGCGTCACGTGCAAAGCCAGAACCTCGGCACCAATTTGGCGGGCAAAGGTCACGCCTTTGTTGGCTGCTTGGGAGGAGAGCTCGGAACCGTCAGTTGGAATCAGAATTTTCTTGAACATGGCATAACCCCTTTGAATGGAGACAGATAGCTTACCGCTGCATACCAGCACAGGACAAGCTAGTACAGACCTGAACCTTGAGCCAGGTCAGGATTCGTTCAATGCACGGAATAATACGGCACAACGAGTGCCCGTGCGGCAGTAAGCCAGAGTCGGGCCTGGCAAGGCTTCAAGTAATTGGCCAAAACGGGCAACATCAGCAGAAGTAATAGCGCTACCCACTACTGGCTGATACTCTACCTGCAAACCGGCCGCCTGGGCTGCTTGCATTACGTCGGCGGACAAAGGCTGGTCGGGACCACCTTCCATATCGGGCCGGTTGATAATGACGCTTTTAAAACCGGCATCGGCCACGGCTTGCATATCCTCTCCCGATAACTGAGGGGCGACGGCCAATTGCTCGGTCAAAAACTGGTGTGGGAAGGGCATAGAAACTCCTGGAATCGGGATAAACTAAATCAGTTCAAAGGAAAAATAGTATGTTCCCCCCCGAGAGTACGCAAGCCCCTTTCTCTGCGTCCCTGCCACAAGGCAATCACGCCAGTGCCTTGCTGATCCGTCACGCCACCGTGGACGATATGGCCGCGGTGCAAAACATCTATGCCTATCACGTGCTGCACAGTACGGCGACCTTTGAACAAAGCCCGCCGGACGAACAGGAGATGCGTGCGCGCTATGCACAAGTGCGCGAACAGAATCTGCCCTGGCTGGTCGCGGAACTGGACGGGCAAATCGTGGGCTATGCCTACGCAGGCACGTATCGCTCCCGTCCCGCCTATCGCTTCACCGTGGAAGATTCCGTCTATCTGGCTCAGGGTCAGATTGGCAAAGGCCTGGGCAAAGCATTGCTGGAGCAATTACTGCTGGAATGTGAAAAAGGTCCGTGGCGGCAAATGGTGGCTATCATCTCCGGCCATGACAGCCGAGGCTCCATTGCCCTGCACCGTTCGCTGGGCTTTGCCCATGTGGGCACCCAGCCAGCCGTGGGCTATAAATTCCAGCAGTGGATTGATGTGGTCATCATGCAGCGCAGTCTGGGCGAAGGCAGCCACAGCCAGCCTGCCCAATCGGCCTAAGCGTCTCTCTCAGGCAATGCGCAGGCTGTATTGATCCAGCCAGTGCTGCATGTCATTGCCTGCCAACACCTCATACTCCGCCAGACGCTGTATGCCCACAGGATCGTCCTGCACGCTGCTCAAGGACGGATGGCACATCATGCTGTCACCGTGCTGCATCACGGCCAGCCAGGCCTGTACCAAGGCGCTATAGCGTTCCTTGCCGCCCTGGAAGTCGTAAACACCGGTAAAGCTGCTATTCAAGGTCACGCCCTTGGCCCTGGCCTGACGCAGCAACTCCCTGGAACCCAGGGCAGCAATAATCTGCGCCTTGAATCTGTCTTTAAACGCAAAACCCGCTGCCAGACGCTGAGCTCCCGTGTAGCGCAACCAGGGCATGGAAGCGGCATAACGGCATTCCATTTCCGCCAGCAAGGCCTCGCGAATCATGGGCAGTTGATGCACGTGCTGATGCCCATCGATATAGTCCGGGCCCTGCCCCATGACGTCCTCAAAACGATCGAGCTGACGAGCCACGCTGTCCTTAACTCTGTCACTATCCAGGCGATGCAGCAGGCTACGAAGAATCACCTGCTTGAGCGGCATGGCATAGACGCCCGCTTGCGAGGCAAACTCGGTAAAATTCAGGTGCAAACCTTTTTGCAGCGTGCTCTGGCGCAGTGCCGGTGCATTTTGTTCAAAGCTGTCCCCATCCACTAAACAGGACGTTCCTGTCAGGCGTCGGGCCTGGGCCAATTTCAGAATGGCCTCGTCCACGGCAGGGGCCATGCCAAAATCATCCGCGCATATACTGATTTGCCTGTCTTTGGCCACTGCTCGCTCCGCTTTCTCTTTATGTCTCGTCAAATCATTCTGTTCATTCTGGTCGGCACCCTGGCCGCCTTCACGCACTGGGGCATTGTAATCGCCCTGGTGCAAACGCTGAGCCTGTCTCCGCTGCTGGCCAATCTTTTTGGCTGGCTGATTGCGTTTCTGGTGTCCTTTGGTGGCCATTACTGGCTGACGTTCCGATCCCAGAATGCCCGTTTTCTGCCTGCACTGTCACGTTTTTTTCTGGTGTCAGCCGCTGGCTTCGCGGTCAACGAAGCCAGCTATGCGTTTTTACTGAATCACTCCGGCCTGCGCTACGACCTGCTGCTGGGCCTGATTCTTATTGGTCTCGCAGTACTGACCTTTGTGGCTGGGCGGCTTTGGGCGTTCCGCCGCACATAAGCTCGTGATCGTCCTGATCAAAGCGCCACAGCGCAATGCGCTGATCTTCGTACAGGCGCTGAGCATGATTCAGCACCTGACTTTGACGTACCGCATCGGGCCCGCCGATCAACCAGAAAACCGCCTTGCTGTCCTGGCAAAGCTGCTTGCGTAAGGTCTCCCGATCAATCAAGGTCAAAGCCCCACGCTGCGGCTCGAAACGAGCCGCTTCCAGCAGCTCTTTACGCCAACTGTCGGTACGCATGATGTCAGGGTCATCCCAACGTCCCATGACGCTGATACTCTGCAAACCGGGAACGTAAAAACCAAGATCGTAGCGGTAGTTATTCAGAAACACGACACGATCACCGGGCTGATATTCTGCCGCCAGAACCCGGCCCAGCTCACGGCTATTCACCTGAGGGCGAAGCACCATCGTCACCACAGCAGCCAGACATAACAACACGCCGATAGCCAGGCTCCAGATGGCACGGCGTCCCACTGCGGGCTCACCTTCGCGCTGACTTTGACGTAACACGACATCCGCCAGAAAGAAGGCCCAAGGGCCAATAGCAGGCAACACATAGCCCACCAGCTTGGACGTGGGGATAGAAAAGAACACAAGCACGGTCAACAGCGCAGATAGCATCAGGCCACGCACGGCACCCAAGCCATCAGGGGCACTAGCCACTCCACGCACACGCCGGAACAAGAAAGGTGTCCAGCTCAAGGTGGCGACAGGCATCAGGGCAAAGTAGAACCAGAAAGGCTGGGGATTATTGAAGCCCGTTTCCAGAAAACGCTGAAAGTGCTGATAAACAATGTAGTAATCAAAAAAACCGGGATAGCGCGCCTGCATGGCCCACATCCAGGGAGTGGCCACCAACAGCAAAACCCCCAAACCGGTGACAGAAAACATACGCAGCAAAATGCGCCACTGGGCACGACCCAGCAACCAGAACACCAGAATGCCACCGGGTATCAAAATCCCGATCAAGCCCTTGGCCAGGAAAGCCAAGCCTGCTGTGGCATACAGACCCATCAAGGCCAAACGGTACGGACGCCCCTGCTCCATCTGCAAGGCAGCGTGCCCGCCCAGCAACACACAGCTACTGATCAAGGCCGCTACCGTCATATCCAGATTGGCGTAATGAGAGGCGCCGAAAAGCAAAGGGCTGCTGATCAGAATCAGAGCCGTCCAGCCCGCATGTTGCTGGCTGGCGTGACGCTTCAGAAATGCATGCATCCCGGCCAGCAGCAAGGCCGCCATCAGGGCAGGCACCAAACGGGCACCGACAAAATTCACACCCAGCACTTTCAGGCTTAGCGCACTCAGCCAGTAATGCAGAGGAGGTTTATGAAAAAACGGCAGACCGTCCAGACGCGGCACCAGATAATCGCCCGACTCCAGCATGGACAAAGCCACACCAACGTAGCGCCCTTCATCCGGGATCAACAAGGGGTAGGCCCCCAAGGTCAGCGCAAACCACAGCAACGCCAACAGGCCCACCGACACACTGGAAAGCGTGCCCAGACCCTGCACAGAGCGTCGCAGCCAATAGACCGGGCCTCGCTGCTGTCCCAGCGGCAAGGTGGCTACAGAAGGGGAATAGGAATTCTCGATACTCATCGTTCAAAGCCAAACCAATAGGGTTAGGCAGCCACCCGCGTGGCTGTCAAAAAACGATTCAGAGTATCGATGTAGCGTTCAATTACAACTAAGAGCAAACTGCCAATTAAACGGCGGGATTTGCTTTCAATCCTGCTGCTGGGCCGGACCAGACGTCGCCCTCTGCTCTTGGTCTGAGGCCAATGTAGCGCTCTGAGCCAAGCCTTGCCCCCGGCGACGATGCACCAGATACAAAGGCCGGTTTTTAACCTCGGCAAAGATGCTGGCAACGTACTCGCCTACCACCCCCAGCGACAGCATGTTCACGCCCGCAAAGAACAGAACAACCGTAATCAGGGTCGCCCATCCCCGGACCGCATCCCCATAGATCAAATGCTTGAAGATGATGAACAAGCCGTAGCTGAAAGACAGCATGGCCAACACAGCGCCAGCCAGACTGAGCAAACGCAGCGGCCAGGTCGTAAATGCAGTCAAACCGTCTACCGCAAAGCGCAACAGCTTGGCGGGTTTGAAGCGGCTGACACCATGCAGGCGCTCGGCAGGTGAATAGTAAATAGGCTCGGAAGGAAAGCCCACCCAGGCAAACAGCCCCTTCATGAAACGGCTGCGCTCGGGCAAAGCCAGCAAGGCATCCACAACGCAGCGATCCATCAAACGAAAATCGCCCGCATCCCGGGGTACCCGCAGGCCATTGGAGGTGCGCATCAACTTGTAGAACAAGCTGGTGCCTACCCGCTTCATCCAGGTCTCGTCGTCGCGGGTTTCCCGCACGGCATAGACCATTTCCAGGCCTGTAGACCAACGCTCCAGCATGGCTTCAATCAAGGCAGGAGGATGCTGCAAATCCGCATCCATACACACCACCACCTGCCCGCGACTGGCCTCCAGCCCTGCTGTCAACGCCGCTTCTTTACCAAAGTTGCGCGACAACTGCAGATAGACCAATTGAGGATAGGTTTGACGCAATTGCTCAACAACCAACGGCGTCGCGTCAGTGCTGCCATCGTCAACGAAAATGATTTCAAAATCCTGGACCAGTTCGCGCAGCTTTGCCACCAGGACCGGCAACAAAGCGGGCAGGTTTTCTGCTTCATTCAAACCAGGGATGACGCAGGAAAGCGTTTGGGCCTGTCTTTTTGTAATCATTATTTCTTGAGCACCATGCTGTAACAAAATCAGGATCCAGCCAACAAAAAGTAATCGTAGCCCGCCAGACCGCCTAGTGCAATTTACCTTCCGTGATATTTATCTTTCATAAAGAACGCCTCGGACCACCGTTGCGACCTTTGCACGCCGCAAGACGGGCCACCTACTTGAACACGCAACATCGATACTCTGAAACTCGCAGCCAGTGTAGGAAGGCGCGCGTTGAATCTGCGTGAAATCAGACGTAAAAGCCGCAGGTTTTTCAGCCATTTTCTTTCCGGCTTGACCCCAAAGAGCCAGGCCAATAAGATAGATAAAATATATATCTTTAAATTCAAAATATTATGGCTCTCAATGCTTTGTGTACCCGCCAGGAAATTCATGATCTGGTTTGGGACTTTTATGATCGCATCCGCATGGAT
Source organism: Alcaligenes sp. SORT26 (assembly GCF_017377875.1). GTDB lineage: Bacteria > Pseudomonadota > Gammaproteobacteria > Burkholderiales > Burkholderiaceae_B > Alcaligenes > Alcaligenes parafaecalis. The sequence goes on along the minus strand of NZ_CP070975.1, from coordinate 3,691,026 downwards.
GAAGTCCTTGGCCCCATTTTCTCCGAGCGCATCAAGGATTGGGATACGCACCTGGGCGTGATGGAGGAATTCTGGTCCTCCCTGCTGCTCAAGACAGACGGCTTTAACGGCAACCCGATGGCCAAGCACTTGTCGCTTAGCCACATCCAGGCCAGCCACTTTGAACAATGGCTGCGTCTGTTCAAGGAAACCTGTCAGGAACGCGAGAACCAGGCAATGGCCGAGCTGGCGCTGGAGTACGCTCAACGTATCGCCCGCAGCTTCTGGTTTGGTTACCAGTTTCAGCACAACCCCACCAAAGTGGCCAGCGAGCTGCAACTGCCTTAATCATGCGCCTGACTAATCTGACCGACTACGCCCTGCGTCAATTGATGTACCTGGGCCAGAACGAAGACAGGCTCTGTACCATCGCGGAAATTGCCCAGTACCACCAGATTTCCCAAGCCCACCTGATGAAAGTCACCCACCTGCTCGCCAAAGGCGGGTGGATTCAGACGCAACGGGGGAAAAACGGCGGCATGCGGCTGGCTCGCGCCCCTGAAGAAATCAATCTGGGCGAACTGGTGCGTTATACCGAAACCGATCTGGCCGTGGTGGAGTGCTTGGGCAGCGGCACCCACTGCATCCTGAGCGGACGCTGCAATCTGAGCAATATTCTCAAACAGGCTCTGGTTCAGTTTCTAAGCTATCTGGACAACTACACCCTGCAGGATATTATTGTTCCAGGCAGCAGCCCGGAACAGACGATTGCCTGGCCTACCAAGTCCATGCATTCGGCCTGATAGCAAACGGACGGATAGCAAACGGACGGATAGCAAACGGACGGATAGCAAACGGACGGATAGCAAACGGACGGATAGCAAACGGACGGATAGCAAACGGACGGATAGCAAACGGCCCCGGATTCTTTTGAATCCGGGGCCGTTTGTTTACGGTCTGACGCTGGCCTTAAGCCGGGAAGATCAGATCACTACGGACTGTACCAGGATGGGCACGCACCGCATCCAGCAAGTCCTGGGCCGGAACACGATCCAAATCCGTCATGGCATAGCCCAGCTCGCCCTGCGTCTGCAATTGCTGACGGGTGATATTGATGCCGTGCTGCGCCAGGATATTGTTCAGCCCACCCATCGCACCGGGTACGTTGCGATGTACATGCAGCAGACGAACCGCACCCTGAATATCGTAATACGACACTTCAGGGAAATTCACCGCGCCTTTAGTCGCGCCGCTACGCAAGTAGCTGACCATCTTCTCGGCCACTTCACGGCCAATATTCTCTTGCGACTCCTGAGTGCTACCGCCAATGTGCGGCGTCAGGATCACATTAGGCATACCGATCAGCGGGCTCTTCAACGGCTCATCCACGCTCTTCGGTTCGGTCGGGAACACGTCCAAGGCAGCACCGGCCAAATGACCGCTAACCAGAGCTTGGTGCAAGGCCTCAATATCTACCACTGTGCCGCGCGAAGCGTTGATCAGGATGGAACCTGGCTTCATGGCCGCAATCGTCTCGGCATTCATGATGTTCTGTGTGCCCTGCCCGCCTGGTACGTGCAAGGTGACCACATCGGACTCGGCCAGCATCTGCTTCAGGCTACCGTAAACACGGGCATTGCTCAGTGGCAGTTTGGATTCCACATCGTGGTAGAGCACGCGCATACCCAACGCTTCGGCCAGAGTACCGACCTGAGAACCAATATTGCCGTAACCAATCACACCCAAAGTCTTGCCACGGATCTCGAAAGCGCCATCGGCACTTTTGTCCCAGAAGCCCTGGTGTACACGCAGGTTCTTCTCGGGGATACGACGCAGCAACAAGATGGCTTCGCCCAACACCAGTTCGGCAACGGAGCGGGTATTGGAGAACGGCGCATTAAAGACCGGCACACCGTGGTTCTGGGCCTGATCCAGATCCACCTGGTTGGTACCGATACAAAAACATCCCAGCACTTTGAGCTGGTCTGCGTGCTCCAGCACCCGGCTGTCAAACTGGGTACGGGAACGAATTCCGACAACTTCGGCGCCTTTGACAGCGTCCAGCAGCTCCTGACCCGACAAGGCTCCCTTGTAGGTCTGAATATCGGTCAAACCAGCAGCCTCAAAAACTTCACGGGCGCTAGGATGAATGTTCTCAAACAGGACAATGCGACTCATGATGGTTCCAGTCATTGAAATAGTATCTAAATGGTACTATTTTTTTAGCCCGCCTGATCGAGCATCAACAATAGCAGCAGGGGATTCGTGTCCTGAAAACAAAGCAAGGCCATGAATCCAAAGCCAAATACAAAAACCCAGGCCTGGAAAATAAAATCCAGGACCTGGGTCACTTCAAGGCGGCCTAGCTCATGACAAGCCGCCTGAACAGTCTGCTATCAAGAACCAAATGGCACCGGACGTGGTGTGTTGTCACGCGAAGGTGGCAGGATTGGCAGCATGATTTCAGGCTGTTTGCCCGTCAGCGTTTTCAGGAACGCGACGATCTGGGCATTTTCCTCTGCAGAGAAACTGCGACCCAACTGCAGACGACCCATTGTATCCACGGCTTCGGTCAAGGTATTGACCGCGCCATCGTGGAAGTAGGGGTAGGTCAGCTCGACGTTACGCAAGGTAGGAACCTTGAAGTTGAAACGGTCAGCGTCCTTGCCTGTGACAGCGACACGGCCTTCGGCTGGGTTGCTGGTTTGGTAGGGCTCGATCAGACCCATTTTCTGGAAGGACGTACCGCCCAGGTTGGGGCCGTTGTGGCACGCCACACAACCACTACCCTTGAACAATTGGTAGCCCGCCAATTCCTGATCGGTAATGGCTTTTTTATCGCCCTTCAACCAAAGGTCAAAGCGCGAATCCGGCGTCACCAGGGTTTCTTCAAAGGCGGCAATAGCGGTGGTGACTTCATCAATACCAAAGTCAGCCTTGCCAAAGACTTGCTTGAACTCGGCCTTGTATTCGGGGATGGAGCTCAGGAACTCCATGGCCAGTTCGTGCGTGAACGCCATTTCCTTGGGGTTGGCAATCGGGCCACCGGCCTGCTCTTTCAGGTCGCTGGCACGACCATCCCAAAACTGGGCCACGTTCAGGCTGGAGTTCAAGACGGTAGGCGAGTTGATGGGACCTTCCTGCCAACGGTCACCAATGGAGGTACGGATATTGTCCGTGCCACCCATGCTCAGGTTGTGACAGGAATTACAGGAGATAAAGCCCGAACGGGACAAGCGGGGTTCAAACCACAGCTTTTTACCCAGTTCAACGCGTGCCGGGTCGGTGACAACCGCAGCGGGGATCGGCTGTACAGGCTCATTTTCCTGGGCTTGCGCGGCGGTGCCGAGCAATAAACCGGCGGCCAGAGCAGAGAGAGTGAACAGGCGTAATTTCATAACAACTTCCTTATGGGATGACAGAGCTTCCTGCCAGTAAGAGGTCCGGGTAGGACCCATAACCCTGCTGGCCTTATGGACATCGTAAGGAATGCCATTTCATTACACATTGATACATCGCAAGGAAAGAATCTTTCCTGAGATCCTTAGGGAACTTTCGGGTGAAAGTGCAACTACCCCGCAACAATCGCCTATAGCGCCTTGACGAAAGGCATAAAAAATGCCGCCTGTTTTCAAACAGGCGGCATGTCAGATTTATTGCAAATTGTGTTTTTTAGACGCCTAAATAGCGTGTCCACAAGGTGCGGTCTGCCCCTAAAGCTTCAGAATTCCCCTGCCAGACCAATTTGCCACGTTCCAGAATAATGTGGTGATCCGACAAGGCCATCAAACGCTCGACGTATTTGTCGATCAGCAAGATGGTCTGTCCTTCTTCGCGCAGTACAGCCAGACAGTTCCAGATCTCTTCACGAACCTTGGGTGCCAAACCCTCGGAAGCTTCGTCCAGAATCAGCAGCTTGGGATTGGTGACCAACGCACGGCCAATGGCCAGCATTTGCTGTTCACCGCCCGAGAGCTGGTTGCCCATATTGGACGCACGCTCGCGCAAGCGCGGAAAAAAGTCATAGACACGCTCGGGCGTCCAGGTCTTGTTGGCTTTGGGATTGCGATTGCAGGCAAAGGCCGTCAAGTGCTCGGCCACCGTCAGGTTAGGAAAGCACTGACGCCCTTCGGGCACAATGGCAATCCCGGCTCGGGCGATACGGTCCGGGTTCCAGCCCGCAATGGACTGGCCGTCGAACTTCACATCGCCACCGCGCACCGGCAACTGGCCCAGAATGGTTTTCAGCAAGGTGGTCTTGCCCATGCCATTACGGCCCAGCACCGTCACTACCTGCCCACTACGAATGGACAGATCTACCCCAAACAGCACCTGGCTGGCACCATAGCCACTTTGTAATTGAGTCGTTTCAAGCATGGCTTTCCACCTTGGTTGGAACTGGCGTGTCGTCATCACCCAGATAGGCTTGACGCACGGCCTCGTTATCGCGGATTTCGGCAGCCGTACCGGTCGCAATAATATGACCTGCCACCAATACAGAAATCCGGTCAGCCAGACGGAAAACGGCTTCCATATCGTGCTCGACCAGCAACATGGTGGCTTTGCCACGCATGGTTTCAATCAATTCAGTCAGACGCAGCGTTTCATCCGGCCCCATCCCTGCCATCGGCTCATCCAGCAACAGGACTTGCGGACGGCTGGCCAAGGCTAATGCAAACTCCACTTTGCGCTGCTCGCCATGAGGCAAGACACCGGCCTGAGTATGCAAAAGCGTGGGATCAATGGCGCATTCAGCGGCCAAGGCACGGGCCTGCTCGTACAGCTCGGTTTCAGCCTGACGAGCACGCCAGAAGCGGAAACTGCTACCACTGCATGCCTGCAAGGCCAGCACCAGGTTATCCAGCACCGTGTAGTTCTTGAAGATATTGGTGATCTGGAACGAACGTGCCAGACCGGCGGCAACGCGCTGGTGACCCGACAAGGAAGTCACATCACGCCCACCCAACAAGAGCTGTCCCGAATCCGGGGTCAAGGTGCCCGACAACAAGTGAATCAGTGTGGATTTGCCCGCGCCGTTAGGACCGATCAAACCATGAATTTCACCCGGCACCAGATCCAGGGACACATCGTTGGTGGCCTGCAAAGCACCAAAGCGCTTCATCAGACCACGGGCCTGCAACGCGGCCGTGCCGCTGCCCGCCGTGGAGGCGGCTGCTATCGTGTTCGTCATGCTTGCTCCTTGGCGGCAGTAGCGGGATCGGCAGCCGAACGGATACGCACCAGTCCAGCCAGCCCCTTGGGTGCAAAAAACACCACCAGCAGCAACAAAATACCCAAAGGCATGTGCCAGTACTCGGTCCAGTTACGCAGCATCTCTTCCAGCACCAGCATGACAAACGCGCCCAGGGCACCGCCATACAGCAAGCCAATACCACCTACCAGAACCATAATGATCAGGTCAGCCGACTGGGTCCAGTTCATCAGGCTAGGCGAGACAAACAGATTGTGATTGGCCAGCAAAGCACCGGCCAGACCCATGATGGCACCGCTCAAGGTGTAAGCCGTTAAACGAATGCGGTAGACGGGGTAACCCAAAGTCGTCATGCGGCTTTCGTTTTCACGGGTACCCATCAAGGCCTGCCCGAAACGAGCATTAACCAGGCGATTGAAGAGGAACAGAACCGTAATCAGAATGGCCAGAACCAGGTAGTAAAAGCTCAGGTCATTACCCAGATCAATTCCGGGCAAGGTAGATGGGCTGTACATGTTCAGGCCATCCTCACCACCGTATTGGCGCAAGGAGATGAACAGGTAGAAGATCATCTGTGCGAAGGCCAGCGTGATCATGATGAAGTACACACCGCGAGTACGCAGCGACACCGCACCGGTCAGGAAAGCCAGCAAGCCGGAAATCAGCATGGCAGCAGGCCAGGCGATCAGGCCGCTTTGCACGCCTTCAGTAGCCAGAATACCGACGGTATAGGCTCCTGCCCCGAAAAACGCAGCATGGCCCAAGGCCACCATCCCGCCATAACCCAGAACCAGGTTCAAGGCGCTGGCAGCCAGGGCATAGATGAAGATACGGCGTACAAACGAAATGTAGAACTCAAGCCCGTACATCGGTGCAATCAATGGGAAAGCCAATAAGGCTACCAGCACCAGGGCCGACAAAATACGCGAAGTAGACATACATTAACCTCGCGCCGGGAACAGGCCCGAAGGACGGAAAACAAGAACAACAGCCATCAGGACATAGATCGAAATGGCAGCAATCGTAGGACCGACGCTGGAAGCCACATCAGCCGGGAAGACGTTACGCAGCAACATGGGCAGGAACGCACGGCCAGCGGTGTCGACCATACCCACCAGCAAGGCACCTACAAACGCACCACGAATCGAGCCAATCCCACCGATCACGATACAGACCAGAACCAGAATCAGAATGTCCTCGCCCATACCAATCTGAACGGCGGTAATCGGGCCCAGCAAGGCACCGGCCAGCGCAGCCAGAGCAGCACCCAAGGTGAACACACCCAGGAACAGAATAGGCACACGCACCCCCATCAGGGTCGCCATTTGTCGGTTGGAGGCACCTGCTCGCACCAGCACCCCAGCCCGTGTTTTAGTCACGAAGGCATACAGGGCCAGCGCCATCACCAGACCGACCGCGATAATCATCAGGCGGAAAGCGGGATAGAGGAAATCAGGCAAAATTTCTACCGGCCCGGACAACAAGGCAGGCATATTCAACATTACGGGAGTTGGGCCCCAGATCATTTTGACCAGATCATTGGCGATCAAAATAACGGCATAGGTTCCCAGTACCTGAGCCAGGTGATCACGAGTGACCAGCTTGCGCAGAATGAGAATTTCCAGGGCAATACCGACCAGGGCTGTCACTGCCACCGCCACCACAATGGCGGCGGTAAAAGACCCTGTACGCTGCATGGTTTCCGCGGCCACATAGGCTCCCGCCATATAGAGGGAGCCGTGGGCCAGGTTCATGATATCCATAATGCCGAAGACCAGAGTCAGGCCCGCGGCAATCAGAAACAACATCAAACCAAACTGCAAACCATTCAGCAATTGCTCGCTAATCAGAATGAGCGACATGCTTTTACCACCTGTGAATCTTAATTAAGTTTGCATTCTTTGGCGTAGACGTCCTGGTAGGAGTCGAACACCTTGCTGACCATGCGGTTCACAAGACGTCCGTCCTGATCCTTGACCACTTCACGCAGGTAGTAAGCCTGAATGGGGAAGTTGTTGTTGCCGTAGGTAAATGGGCCACGAACCGAGTTGTAGTCGGCGGCCTTCAATGCCTTGAGCACAGCTTCGCGGTCGGACACTTTGCCATCCACTTGTTTGACGGCGGCGTCGATAGCCAGAATCACGTCATAAGCCTGGGCGGCGTACACCGAAGGGTAGCGGCCGTCGTAGGCTTTGCGGAACTCTTCCACAAAGGTCTTGTTGGCAGGAATATCCAAGTCAGGCGACCACTGGGCGGTGTTCAACATGCCCAGGATAGGCTCGCCCACGGCGGGGATAATGTCCTCGTCACCCGAGAAAGCTGGGCCCAGCAGAACCACATCCTTGTTCAGGCCAGCGGCCACAAACTGTTTGATGAAGTTGATGCCCATGGCACCGGGCAGGAAGAAGAACACGGCCTGAGGCTTGGCAGCGCGAATCTGTGCCAATTCCGCCGAGTAATCGATCTGGCCCAGCTTGGTGTAGAGCTCTTCGCTAACAGGTTTGCCGTAGCCACGTTTGAAGCCGTTCAGGTGATCTTTACCGGCCGGGTAGTCCGGGGCCAGGATGAACATTTTTTCGTAGTTGCGATCCGCAGCCACTTTACCGGCAGCTTCGTCAAAGGCGTCGTTCTGGTAGGACACGCCAAAGAAGTACGGATTACAACCGGCACCGGCCAACTGGCTGGGACCTGGGTTGCTGGTCAGGTAAGGCACTTTGGCCGAGAACAGGGCGGGCGCCACTGCCAGGGCTACGTTGGAGCCCACTGGACCCGTAAAGAAGTCGATCTTGTCACGCTGCACGAAGCGATTGACCAATTGGCGGGCCTGGTCGGGGTTACCGGCCATATCCTGCGCGATGAACTCGGCCGGGAAACCACCCAGCTTGCCGTCCAGTTGTTTGATGGCCAGATTAAAGCCATCACGAACCTCACCACCAACGGCAGCAAACGGACCGGATGTGTCCATTGCCATCCCCACCTTGATGGTATCGGCGTGAGCCAGAGAACCGCCAAAAGCCGCAGCCAAAGCTACAGTCAATGCAATACGTTTCATGTTATCTCCTTGCGCCACCGCGCTTATAGGCTGTCTTTAAATAAGATGCACAGCAGATCGAACTACAAATTCAACTATGCCAACCATTCATTTATAAATAGTTTAGTTATGAAACAATTTTGCTGGCAAGCTGTGGTTTTTACCTACACCCCTTAAATGCCTTGGTAATTCGACAGGAAACACACCCCTGTGCCAATCCCATAGACGGATAAGCACTATAACGACTGTAGAGATAGCCGTTTATGCACGTTTTCCTTGATTTTGTTAACAATGCCGCGCCAGACGCGCTGCTAAACTGGGGGCTCGCCTCAATCTTGGAGATCCCATGCGTATTTCCCACTCTCTGTGCCGCCTTGTCCTTGGCAGCGCCCTGCTCGTTCCTTTCCTGAGCAATGCACAGTCCTCGGAATCCGTTTATCTGGCCGATCTGGCCAAGTCCAACAAGCAAGTGGCCCAGCAATATCAAAGCCTGATGCAGGACGTCGCCAAAAACGCGAGTTGGGTCAAGGACTTCGGTACGGCTTCGCCGGGCGAGACCGTTTCTCTGGATGGTCGCAACTATCAAGTGTTCCAGGGCTGCAAGCCCCATGACTGCACCAGCTCCAGCTATGTGGTGCTGCTGGATACCCAAAAGCAGACCATTACCTATGGCGCTTTTGTGGAAAACAAGGAATCAGGCCCAGGTTTGGCCAGCAGCCAGATTCAATGGCTGGGGAATCCCGAGTTCGACCAGATCCGCCTGATGTCACCTGCCCTGTTTTAAAAAAAACAGCGCTTGACCTTGCCCCCGTGGCAAGCCTTAAGCTGACTCCATTGTTTCTATCAAAGGAGTCAGCTATGTCCACCTTCTCCGTACCCGACATGACCTGCGGCCATTGCGTGCGCAGCATCACCGAAGCCATTCAGGCTGTCGCCCCTCAAGCTACCGTCAGCACGGATCTGGAAAAACACCAGGTTACCGTTCAAGGTCTGGATGGCGCGCAAGCCCTGAAAGTGATTGAAGAAGCGGGTTACACCCCCAGCGCCCTGTAAGGACGACACGCCTGCCAAGGCGTCAGTCAGACAGAGAAAATAAAAAGGCCGGTATCAACCGGCCTTTTTTTATCGATACCTTGATGCCCTTACCTGCAGTGGCCGTCCGGTCTCGATACCGTCCCAGCCCAGACTGTCGATATTGACCGCAAGAATCGGAGTGCTTGCGATGAAAGACCAGCGTATTCTGGCTTCGTAATTAATGTTGTCAGGACTTTTGCCTCATGACTGCGAACCGTGCTTACGAAACCGACGATCAACGCTGGGCAGCCGTGCAAGCGCGAGACCCCGCTGCCGACGGCCTGTTCGTCTATGCGGTACGTACCACCGGCGTGTACTGCCAGCCCAGTTCGACAACCCGGCTTCCCAAGCGTGAGAACGTCGAGTTTTTCAATTCGCCCCAGGACGCTGAAGCAGCGGGCTACCGTTACAGCCGTCGCGCCCATGGAGATCAGACCAGCGCCGCAGCCGAACGGGCCGCAATCGTGGCGCGCGCCTGCCGACTGATCGAGACCTCGGAGACGCAGCCATCGCTGGACAAGCTGGCAGCCGAGGTGGGCAAGAGTCCCTTTCATTTTCATCGACTGTTCAAGGCTGAAACCGGCCTGACGCCCAAGGCATACAGCTCGGCCTACCGGGCTCGCAGACTGCGCGAGGAACTGAGCAGCAGGCCCGATACCTCCATCACGAATGCGATCTACGACAGTGGATTCAACTCCAACAGCCGGTTTTACGAAGCCTCTGAACAGTTGTTGGGCATGCGTGCACGCGACTACCGGGCCGGTGGTGCCGGTGCGATTATCCGTTTCGCGGTAGGCCAGTGTTCGCTGGGAGCAATTCTGGTCGCCCAGAGCCAACGTGGTATCTGCGCCATATTGCTTGGTGAGGACCCCGATCAACTGCTGCGCGACTTGCAGGATCAGTTTCCCAAGGCCGAAATCATCGGCTGCGACGGTGATTTCGAGCAGTTGATCGCCCGAGTCGTAGGCTTTATCGAAAGCCCCTCAATTGGCTTGCACCTGCCTCTGGACGTACAAGGCACAGCCTTCCAGGAACGTGTCTGGCGTGCGCTCTGCGAGATCCCGCCAGGCACCACCGTCAGCTACACCGAGATCGCTGAACGCATAGGCTCACCCAAAGCAGTGCGCGCCGTGGCCCAGGCCTGCGCCAACAACCACATTGCGGTAGCCATTCCATGCCACCGCGTCGTGCGGCGTGATGGCGATCTGGCTGGTTACCGCTGGGGTATAGACCGCAAACGTGAACTGCTACGCCGCGAAGTACAAGACTGATGATCGGCTGACTGCCCAATCGTCAAGAACGGGTTTGAGGGCAAGAAACGGAGTTCCCCCTCAGGCCGGGACAAATACGATGTGAATTCTCAAAGAAACCGCAGGAGATTTCACTCATGGCTTTGCTTGATGGAAAGGTTGCTCTAATTACCGGCGCATCCTCCGGTATTGGACGCGCCATAGCCTTGATGTTTGCCGAACACGGGGCAGCCATTGTCCTGACGGCAAGGCGCAGCGCCCTGCTTGACGAGGTCGCCAAGGAGATCCGGCAGCATGGTGGCCGTGCTGAGTGTGTGGCGGGGGACATCACACGAGCTGAAACCCATGAGCAGGCGATGGAGGTCGCGACACGCAAATTCGGAGGGCTGGATATTGCGATCAATAACGCCGGTATTGTCGGTGCCCTCAAGCCACTGGCCGAGCTGAGGCCAGATGAATGGCAAGCAACACTGGATACCAATCTTGGGGCAGCCTTTCTGGGTGCCCGCAGCCAGATTCCAGCCATGCTCAAACGCGGTGGCGGTTCGATTGTTTTCACGTCGAGCTTTGTGGGCACCAGTGTCGGCCTGCCCGGCATGAGTGCTTATGGTGCTTCTAAAGCGGCACTCATGGGATTGGTCAAAGGCATCACGGCGGACTATGCGGCTAAAGGCATACGGGCCAACGCCCTTTTACCTGGTGGAACCGATACAGACATCGCAGGGGACCAGAGCACCAAGGACTGGGCGGCGGGGTTGCACGCCATGAAGCGAATCGCCAAACCTGAAGAAATTGCGTCCGCTGCACTTTTTCTTGCCAGCCCCATGTCCAGTTTTGTGACCGGCTCCGCCCTGTTCGCGGATGGAGGCAATGCGGCCGTGAAATAAGCATGCGGTGCTTCCTGATAGTCGATGAAGCACCGCACTAATGGCAGGCGAAGACTGAAGCGTATTAGCCCAGTTGCCCTAACACCGGGAAGGTCTTGAGTACCCAGATAGCAAAACGCGCCAGCTCGCCGGTTGCCATGGCCCAGCCCATCACAATCAATACCAGACCCGCGCCCCAACGCATATAGCGCCCGACCTTCCTGATCTGTGTCATGCGCTGCAAAAACGGCGTCACAAAGCAGGCAGCCAGAATAAAAGGAACACCCAGGCCCAAGGCATAGACGGACAACAAAATACTGGCTTTGCCTGCACTGGCGGTACTGGCCCCCATCATCAGGATGCCCGCCAGAATCGGGCCAATGCAGGGCGTCCAGCCAAAACCGAACGCCAGCCCCATCACCGTTGCTCCGCCAGGGCCCGCCGCCTTGCCGGACTCAAAGCGGTAGTAGCGTTGCAGGCTCATGGGCATGCGCAGTACCCCCATCACACTCAGGCCTGCCAAGGCCACCATAATCCCGGCGGCGATATTGAGCTGATAGCGATAAGACAGCAGCATTTGTCCCAGATAGGACAAGCTGGCTCCCAGAGCAATGAAAACCAGCGAAAAACCAGCTACAAAGCAAACACTGCGCCCCAGCAAATGGCTGCGTTTGACTTCCGTATACGCCTGCCCATCCCCCGCCAGATAAGACAAATAGCCGGGGACCAGAGGCAAGACACACGGGGACAAAAACGACGCCATCCCCGCCAGAAACGCGGTTATCAGGGCAATCATGCCCAAATCCAAAGACACAATTTCCATATCAGGGGGCCGTGGCAGGTTCCGGTGCAGCGTTGGCGGGCAGACGCATACGCTCACGCGCCAATTGCAAACCCTGGTTGACGACCTTGGCGGTTTCGGAATCCGGCGGGAACTGTGCCAGCAAACGCTGCCAGTAGTCGATAGCAGCGGGGTACTGCTCTTTATGCAAGGCAGCCGCTCCAGCCAACATCAGGCCCAAAGGTTCTTCGGGATACAGCTCCAGCGAACGCTTGACCAGACGCCCTGGCAAACCATCCAGGGTGTCGACCCCGGCCAGGAGCATGGACTCCGCATATTCCGCCAAGGCGGTCGGGTCGCCGTCCACTACCGGCATGGCCTTGGCATACGCCTGCGCTGCTTCCTGATGGCGACCGTAATAACGATGTGAACGAGCCATCATCAACCAGGCACCGGGATCATCCGGGTTTTCTTTCAGACGTTGTTCCAGACGGGCGACCATAGCCTCAATATCCACAGGCTGTGCGTTGGCCTGCTGCTGCAAGGCCGCCGGGTCCAGCATGGCCGGATTCCCCAGGTAAAAGTACAGCGCAACAGCCGCGACCGGAATGCTGACCATCAGGGTCCAGGCCAGCTTGGGCGCACCTGTTTGCTGCACGGATTCCGTTTTCAACCCTTCGTTCTCTTCCAGCACGCGCTGGCGCAAATCCATCTGCGCCTGCTCGAAGTCCTGCTCAGAGAGCACACCCGCCTGTTTGTCGCGTTCAATTTCCTTGAGCTGCTCACGCAAAATCGCCAGATTGGCCTGCTTGTGTTCCACCACCCGCTGCAAGGCGGGTTTGCGTTTGACGCTCAACATCAAATACGCTGCGCACGCCAGCACCAGTAGCGCGGCCACGATATAAAAAGCAATAATCACGATTGTTCATCCCGAGAAGAGCCCTGCAACAGGGCATCGGCTTGACGGCGTTGTTGCTCGGTCAGCGCCGTGTCCTCACCCGCACGGCGGCGGCGGCGCAGGGTCAGGGCATAGATCAGAAAGCCCGTCAGCAACAAGAGGGCTGGCCCGAACCAGAGCAGCAAGGTGGTGGATTTGAAGGGCGGGCGATACAAGATGAAGTCACCGTAGCGATCCACCATATACGTCCGAATCTGGTCCGGACTACGCCCCTGCCCCAGTTGCTCCATGATCTGATGGCGCAAGTCCACAGCCAGTTCGGCACGCGAGGCTGCGATTGATTCGTTCTGGCACACCAGACAGCGCAGCTCGGCCGCTATTTCCAGCATCACCGACTCCTGGGCACCTTGTGCTCCCGACTGGGCTTGAGCGGACGGGAGGAGGAACCAGAAGCTGGCCGCCAAGGCGAGCATCCATTGACGCATCATCATGGCTGCTGCTCCAAACGACGAATTAAAGGCAACAAGGTTTCCTCCATGGATTCGCGCGATACAGGACCTATGTGCTTGAAACGCACAATACCCTGCTTGTCGATCACAAAGGTTTCCGGCACGCCGTACACACCAAAATCGATGCCCACACGGCCATCCCTGTCCATGACAGAAACCTCGTAAGAGTTGCCATTGCGCAGCAACCACTCACGGCTTTCCTCGGGCACGTCCTTATAGTTCAAGCCCACCACCGGCACCTTGTGCTTGGTAGACAATTCCTTGATAAAGGGATGCTCAGTCAAACATGGGTAGCACCAGGAAGCCCAGACGTTCAGCAACCAGACACGGCCCTTCATTTGCTCGCCCGAAAAACTGGCTTCGGGATTGTGCAATTGAGGCAGGCTGAAAGCCGGAGCAGGCTTGTCAAGCAAAGGCGACGGTACTTCGCTGGGCTTCAGGGTCAAACCAATACCCAGAAAAACCAGCAGCAGTACAAAGCCGATCAAGGGAACGGTAAAGCGGTTCATGCCTGCACCTGCGTATCCAAAGTTTTGTTTTGTGCCGCAGTGCGAGTTTGTTTGGCACGGTAGCGTCGGTCACTAATAGCCAATCCGCCCCCGAAAGCCATCAACAAACAACCCAGCCAGATAAAGTCCACCAGAGGCTTGTAGTACAAACGCACGCTCCAGCCGCCCTGATCGAAGTTGTCCCCCAAAGCCACATAGATATGACGCAAGCCATTGGCATTGATGGCCGACTCTGTCATCGGCAAGGCCGAGGACAGATAGGTACGTTTTTCCGGGTACAAGGTGGAGACGACTTTGCCATCCTGCAGCAGTTCTACCGTGCCACGTTCAGCAGAGTAGTTCGGGCCGGGCACAATGCGTACACCCTGGAAACGAGCGTCATAAGCACCCACTTGCGCGGTTTGGCCTGGCTTTAACAAGACATCGGTTTCCGTCTCGTAATGGCTGACCATGGTCACCCCCAACACAAAGACGGCCACCCCGATATGCGCCAGGTGCTGTCCCAGCCAGCTACGCGGCTGCGCAAACACACCCATACGGGTAGCGCGCACACGCTTGACCACATCAAACAGGCTACCCAGCACAATCCAGATCGCCAGGCCCGCCCCCAAGGCTGCCGTCCCCTGCCATTGACCATAAAGCAGAGGGACAGCCGCACCCAGCACCACGCTGAACACAATGACCAGCGCCAGTTGCCGCACCATATCCATCAAGCTGGCCCGCTTCCAGTTGGCCATGACACCAAAGACAATCAAGACCAGGGCCGGGATCATCAGGGGGACAAAAACCTTATTGAAATAAGGCGGGCCTACCGAAATCTTGCCCAGCCCCAGGGAGTCCATAATCAAGGGATACAAGGTGCCCAACAAAACCGTACCGGTAACCACTACCAACAGGACGTTGTTCACCAGTAGCAAGGACTCGCGCGACACCACGGCAAATTGCCCACCTGCACCGACACGTGGAGCACGCCAGGCAAACAGGATCAGAGAGCTGCCGACGATGACTGCAAACAAGGCCAGAATAAAGACGCCACGGGCAGGATCAGTTGCGAAAGCGTGGACGGAAGTCAGAACCCCCGAACGCACCAGGAAGGCACCCAGAATAGACAGGGAGAAGGTGCTGATCGCCAGCAGAACAGTCCAGTTCTTGAAGCTGCCGCGTTTTTCAGTAACCGCCAAAGAGTGGATCAAGGCCGTACCCGCCAGCCAAGGCACAAAAGACGAGTTCTCTACCGGGTCCCAGAACCACCAGCCGCCCCAACCCAGCTCGTAATAAGCCCACCAGCTACCGACGGCGATACCCAAGGTCAGGAATAGCCAGGCAGAGGTTGTCCAAGGGCGGGACCAGCGCGCCCAACTGGCATCCAGACGACCGGCCAGCAAAGCGGCAATCGCAAAAGCAAAAGCGACCGAAAAACCCACATAGCCCATATACAGCAAGGGCGGGTGAACAATCAGGCCAATGTCCTGCAAGAGCGTGTTCAGATCCAGGCCTTCTGCTGGCACCGGGAACATGCGCTCAAAGGGGTTGGAGCTGATCAGCACAAACAGCAGGAAACCGGCGGTGATCAGGCCCAACGCGCCCAGCACTCGAGCCAGCATGGCTTCAGGCAGAGAACGCGAATAGATACTGACGGCAAAGGCCCAGCCCGTTTGCATGAACATCCACAGCAACAGCGAGCCTTCATGCCCGCCCCACACTGCGGCGATGCGGTAGAACAAAGGCAGCTTGGTACTGGAGTTCTGCGCCACATAAGCCACAGAGAAATCAAAGCTGACAAAAGACCAGGCCAGACACAACAAGCTAAAGGCCACCAGGCCGAACTGCCAGCGTGCGGCCGGACGGGCAAACGCCATCCAGGCCAGATTGCCGCGCCAGGCACCGTATAAAGCCACCACACCTTGCGCCAGCGCCAGCACAAAAGTCAGGATCAGGGCAAAGTGCCCAAGTTCCGGGATCATGGCTGGGCTCCTTGTTTCGCGCGCTCGGCCTGCTCCATGGCGTGCATGGCCTCGGGCGGCATGTAATTTTCATCGTGCTTGGCCAGCACTTCTTCAGCCACAAAATGACCTTTTTCATTCAAACGGCCCTGGGCAACCACCCCTTTCCCCTCTTGGAACAGGTCCGGCAAAATACCGGTGTAGCTAACGGGCACTTGCGCGGCACCGTCCGTCACCACAAAGTTCACGGCCATACCTTGATCACCGCCACGGCGGATGCTGTCCATCTGCACAATGCCGCCAACTCGGAAGGTTCGGTTCTCGGGGCTTTGCCCCTGACTGACTTCGGTAGGGGTGAAAAAGAACACCAGGCTGCTTTGAAAAGCATTCAGGATCAGGGCGGTCGCTGCACCCAGCACCACCAAAGCGCCCAGAATCAGGGCCAGACGATTCTGTCGCTTAGTCATGACGGCTTTCTCCCAAAGCACGCTCATCACGCACCCGCTGCCAGGCCCTTGCCCGCCCTGCCCGGACGCTGAGCACTTCGCCCAGCATCAACACGGTACAGGCCAGCACCGAGCCCCACACATACACGGCATAGCCGCCCATAGCGAAAAAATCGCCCACACTCGACCAATGCATCATCAGCCCTCCGTCAAGTTGCGAACCCAGGCGGTATGCGCCTCACGTTCAAGAATCAAATTGCGCACCCGATACAGTGCGATGGCAATGCTGTAGCACCACATGGCCAGACTCATCAGCAACATGCCCGTCAACATGACGGTGGCCATGGACGGCGAGCTGGTCAGCGATACCGAAGCCCCCTGATGCAAGGTGTTCCACCACTGCACCGAGAAATAGATAACGGGCACATTCACCACCCCGACCAGGGCCAGGATGGATGCGGCTTTATCCGCGCGGCGCGGGTCATCAATCGCGCCCCGCAAGCCCATGAAACCCATGTACAAAAACAGCAGCAACAATTCGGAAGTCAGTCGGGCATCCCAGACCCACCAGGCCCCCCACATGGGCTTGCCCCACAGGGCTCCGGTGACCAGCGACAGCACCGTACAGATCGCGCCAGTAGGAGCCAGGGCGGCGGCCATCATGGCAGCAGTGCGGCTGTTGAACACCAGACTGAGCAAGGACCAGAAGCCCATCGCCAGATAGATCAGCATGGACATCCAGGACACAGGAACGTGCAGGAAAATGATGCGATAGCCTTCGCCTTGCTGGGCATCAGTGGGGGCCAGAAAAAAGCCTACATAAGCACCCACAAGAAACAGCAGAAATGCCAGGGTGGCAACCCAAGGCACGATGCGACCGGCCAGGACATAGAAGTTTTGAGGAGCGGCGTAGCGATACAAAAAGTTCATGGAATTTACTCAAGAGCAAGGCGCAACGCCGCTGCCGTAGCAGGTGGCGCAAAGAACAAAGCCAACAGTAAAAAAGCGGCCAGAACGGACAGATGCGCTTGCGCACCCAATCCGGCCTGAACCGCTTGCACCGCCCCCGCCCCGAAGACCAGCACGGGCACGTAAAAGGGCAAAATCAATAAAGCCAATAGCACACCTGCCGAGCGCAGGCCCAGCACCAACGCGGCACCAATCGCACCCAGCAAGGTCAGAACAGGCAGCCCCAGCGCTAAAGACAGCATCAGCACGCCCAGGCTGGACATGGGCAAACTGAATTGCAGCCCCAGAATCGGAGCCAGCAAAAGCAAAGGCACGCCGGTTAAAAAGGTATGCGCCAGCACTTTGCCCAAGACCCAAAGGCTAAGTGGCAGATGGGAAAACAGAACCTGTTCCAGCGCACCGTCCTGTTCGTCCTGTTCAAACAAACGGCTTAGCGACAGCATGGTAGCCAGCAAGGCCGACACCCACAGCACGCCAGGAGCCATCTTGGACAAGAGGGCCGCATCGGCTCCGACGCCCAAAGGGAACAGGCTGCACACCACCAGAAAGAAAACCAGAGGAATCAGAACATCACCGGGGCGACGCATCGCCAAGCGCCACTCGCGTTTCATCAAGGCGGCAAAGAGACTCAACATGCTTGCCCCAGATCCAGGTGCTGCACATCCAGATCCCACGGCAAAGTCTGGTGACTGGTCAAAATAACGGCGCCCTGCTTTTGCAAATGCTGTGCGATCAGCTCGCCTAGAAACTTCTGACCGGCACTATCGAGCGCGGTTAACTGTTCATCCAGAATCCACAAAGGGCGATTGCTTAGAGACAAGCGCACCAGAAACACGCGACGGCGCTGTCCAGCGGATAACTGCCGCACAGGAACACGACGGTATGCCAGCAAACCGCCTGCCCGTAGCGCCTGATCACAGGCGTCCTGTTCCAGCGGGACACGATCCTGCAAGAGCAAGCTGTCCAGGTTTTCTTGTACTGACAAACTGCCATTCAGCCCCGCCGCATGACCGCCATACACAAGCTGTCGTCGGTAGTCGCTATCGTTACGTTGCACGGGCTGGTCACGCCAGATAAGCTGGCCTTCATCCGCCTGGGCGATATTGGCCAGGATACGCAGCAAGCTGGTTTTGCCGCTGCCATTGGGCCCACTGACCAAACAACATTGGCCAGCATCAAGCCGTAGGCTCAGCTCGGAGAACACACGACGCTGGCCCCGTCTACAGGTCAGCGAAACAGCTTGAAGCACAGAACCCCCTTATCAAGAAAGCAAACAGAGCGAAGCCGCCCATGAAAAAAGGCGGCTTGCTTAGCTCGCTAAGTAATGACGAGCCTCTTTCAAGACAGGGGATGCCTGACTTAGTTCCGCAAAGCCCACGAGAAACTCCAGCTTATTGATCTAGGCCAATCCGGGTTCGGGGCTGCATTCTTGATAAGATGCTGCCTTAGTACTTTCTTTGAGCAATAAATCATGAACACCCCTATCACCCTGACTCCCCAGCCCCTTAGCCCCGAGGCCTTTGCACCTTATGGCTGGATGTTGGGTAAAGGTTTGGCCACTGCGCCTGCGACGGCTGCCTTCAGCAATGCCGCCACTGACTTCTGGCACGAACATGCGTTTGACACAGGCCCAAGCGGTCAGACCGAAGTGTTATGGGTGAATTACCGGATTCAGGACCCGAACATCACCGCTCTGGAAAACCATCTGCTGACGCAACAGGCCCTGATCCCGCTGACAGGTGAAGTGATCCATATCGTGGCCGAGAGCAAAGCCGAAGGCGGCCCGGACCTGTCCACACTGAAAGCTTTCCGCCTCCCTCAAGGGCAAGGCGTGTGCATGCGTCCCGGTTGCTGGCACAGCAGCCGTGTTGCCGGGGGTGAAGTAGCCTGTTTGATGTTGACGCGCATCTCTACCACGGTAGATCTGGTCGCCCATTTGAACGAGGGCAAACCCGCTGTGGAAAGCGAGCTGCGTCCTCTGGAACAGAGTGTGGTGGTGACTCTATAAAGTAGCGGGTGCAGAGCGTAAAAATCGCTCTGCAGGACCCAAAAATCAAAACGTCGATGCCGCGCCGTATTTCAGCGCCAGCTCAATAAAAGCGCGCATCGCTGCAGATTGATAGGCGCCCTTGCGCTGCATCAGAATGGCCCGCCGTTGCGGCGGTGCCGGGTCCAGACTAACCGCCACCAGATACTCACTATTACTGGCAATCGCGGCAGGCAACAAGGTCGCCAAACCCGTGCGCCGCACCACCTCAATCACGGCATTGAGCGAGTTCGATTCCATCGATACTTTCAAGTCCAGATCATGCTGGCGGCAATGGCGTTCAATCTGCCCACGCGTGGCAAATTCCGGTGTCAGCAACACCAGGGACTCACGCATCAAGGTGTCTCTATCAATGCTGCGCCGCTCTGCCAAAGGGTGTGTCCGGCTCATCACCAAAGCCAGCGTCTCTACCAATAAAGGCTGAAACTCCACCGCGGCCGACGTCGGCTTCTCAAAAGCAATACCAATATCCAGCTCGTCTTCAACCAGTTGCGTTTCCACGCGCTCCTGCAGCATTTCCTGCACCACCAGCCGCACATTGGGATAACGCCGATAGAAAGCCTCTACCAAAGGACCGATCAGGTAAGACGTAAAGGTAGGCGCCACAGCCACCCGCAAAGAGCCTCGGCTCAGATCGCTAACATCGTGCAGCGCCCGCCGCCCTTCCTCCAGGTCCTGCAAGGCCTGACGGGCATAACGCAAATACACCTCGCCCGCATCCGTCAGACGCACCAGTCGCCCAGTACGGTCAAACAGTTGCGCCCCCAAGTGTTCTTCCAACTGCCGCACCTGTTGCGACAGAGCGGGCTGTGACACATGCAAGGCACGTGCTGCACGGGTAAAACTTTGATACTGGGCAACCGCCAGAAAGTAATTAAGATGGCGCAAAAGCATAAGGGGCCTTTGTATAAGCAAACCCAATGGAAAGCATCAGAAATCGGTATTTTACCTTATGACCTTGAAAGGGTAATCTTCTGTTCAAGCCGAATAACAAGGACAAGGATGAAAGACATTATCGACGGTTTCCTGAAATTCCAACGGGAAGCCTATCCCAAGCGCGCCAAGCTCTTCAAAAATCTGGCCACACAACAAAACCCCCGCGCTTTGTTTATCTCTTGCTCCGATAGCCGTCTGGTTCCCGAGCTGGTGACACAACGTGAACCCGGCGACCTGTTCGTGATTCGTAACGCTGGCAATATCGTGCCTTCTTATGGCCCGGAACCCGGTGGTGTGACGGCCTCGGTCGAGTACGCCGTCTCCGCCCTGCGTGTGTCTGACATCGTGATCTGTGGTCACTCCGATTGCGGTGCCATGACCGCCATCGCCACCTGTCAGTGCCTGGATCACATGCCTGCCGTGGATCACTGGCTGCGCTACGCCGACTCGGCCCGCCTGGTCAATGAAGCCCGTACCCACGCCAGCGAGCAAGATCGCATTTCCTCCATGGTGCGTGAAAACGTCGTGGCCCAATTGGCCAATATCCAGACACACCCCTCGGTGCGTCTGGCCATGTCCGAAGGCCGCCTGACCTTGCACGGCTGGGTCTATGACATTGAGTCGGGCACCATCGACGCCTATGACGGTGGCAGCATGAAATTTGTGCCCCTGGCGGATAATCCGAATGTGTGTGTAGCGCCGTTGGTACGCGGCTAAACCCACCCGGAACCAAACCAGAAACGCCATGCTTTTGCATGGCGTTTTTTTATTGCTCTCCGCTAGCGTTTATCTTGCCAGTGAAACAGTGTGCCCGGCTGTGTCAGGAATAAACGCCCCCTTACTATGATGGCCAGTGATCCGATGATCTTTTCATCCACCAGTTTCATCCGAGTCGCTATTCAGGGCTGAAGGCCACGACACAAAGAGCAAAGGACTGTTCAGGACTTGCTACTCGGGAACTCTTTTTAATGGCTGATCCATGAAAAAAACTTGCCTTGCCTTGGCCTTGATGGCTTTGCATGCTGGAACACAGGCCCAAGCCTTTTCCAATACCTACTTCATCGGCGACAGCCTGACTGACAGTGGTCAATTTGGCTCGCGCTTTACCACCAACCCTGGTCAGGTCTGGTCCCAGGTACTGGCCCAGAAATTGGGAACCGATGCGACCCCAAGCAGCCAGGGCGGCAGCAACTACGCCGTCGGTGGAGCACGCGTAGCCGTAGACGAACGTCTGGACCCTAGCAGCCCTCTCGGCCCCACCAACCCGCCCCTGCCCGCCATGACTACGCAGACAGCTCAGTTACTGGCCATGCACAACGGACGCCTGGACGGACAGGCTCTGTACACCGTGTGGGGTGGCGCAAATGACTTGTTTGCCGCAGTCAAGGATCCGTTCAATATGTCCCAGATCGTGGCGGACTCCGTTGGCAATCAAGCTGCATTGATCAATACGCTGTCGCAAGCGGGCGCACGCTACATTCTGGTTCCCAATATCCCCGACCTGGGTATGACCCCGGAATTCTCCGGCTCGCCGATCAGCGCGGGTATCGCCACCTTGCTCAGTGACAGCTATAACCAGGCGTTCAACCAGCAGCTAAGTTCCAGCTCCGCCAATATCATTCCCTTGAATGTCTCGGCGCTTTTGCACGAAGTGGCTGCTGACCCGCAAGCCTACGGTTTCACCAACGTCAATACAGCCGCTTGCGGCAGTGTGTCTTCCCGCCTGTGTACGCCCGCCGATCTGCTGGCTCCCGGCGCAGACGAAAGCTATATGTTTGCTGATGGCGTGCATCCTACTTCAGGTGGTCATGCCGTCATTGCCGACTATGCCCACGCCGTCGTCAGCGCCCCCAGTCAGGTAGCCATGCTGGCCTCTGCAGCGAATACCGCCGGGCAGATGCAGATGCAGCATATTGATCGTCGACTGCAGACCATCAGCTCGTCGCTGGATAGGGATTTGGCCGTCTGGTTCCAGGGAGAGGCGATCACGCGCAACAGCAGCAGCGCGAACTCGCGTCTGGATGGCACGCAAGCCGCCTGGAAGCTGGGTTTGGACAAGCGTCTGGATGACTGGACGGTCGGTGCCTACTTGTCTTATGAAAATCTGGATGGTGATACAGACGAAGAAGGCACCTACAGCCAGAAGCGTCAGTCGGCAGGTCTGTACGGTCGCTGGCAAGCCGAAAATCTGTGGGTCAACGCCCAGATTTTCTACAGCGATCTGGATAACAAAACCCGCCGTCATCTACGTCTGGGCGCCGCCACGCGTGAACACCAGGCCAAAGCAGGTGGTAGCCAGTACGGCGGCAAACTCAGCACTGGTTACGACTGGCAGGCCGGGGCGGTAACCCACGGTCCACTGTTGAGCTTGAGCATGCAGAAATCCAAGATCAAGGCCTTGTCAGAAGATGGTCAAGGGCTATCGACCTCCATGGGTTTTGATGCCCAGGACCAGACCTCCGTACAAAGCAGCCTGGGCTACCAGATCAATGTTGCTGTCAGCAATAAGTGGTCCGTGTTCGCCTCCGCAGAGTGGCTGCACGAGTTCAAGAAACCGGCAGCACTGCTGGGTGCGCGCTTGCAGGACGGCGTCTACAACAACCGCCACTTCTACCTGCCTACAGACCAGGAGCGCGTGCGCGATACAGGCCTGCTGGAACTGGGCACCGTAGGTCAGCTCAGCAATAACTGGACGCTGGGAGCGGGCGTCAGCACTCAAGTGGGTAAAGGCACCAGCGCACAAACGGCCTTGTACCTGAATACGGCTTACCGCTTCTAAGCCTGCTTGTATTCAAAACTATTGCGGCATCCGGGCCAGGCCCGGATGCCGCAATTTCAATCTGCCTTGTGTACCTGAGTTCTGATCAAGCCAGTAATGAATCCAAGGTCTGATTCAGCGTTTCCAGAGGGGTGCCGACAGCCGGTAATTGCGTCACTTTTCGGCCATCAACAAATAGCAAGGTCGGGTAGGATTGCACGCCCAAAGCCCGCGCCAAAGCAAAGTCCGCCAAGGCTTGCTCCCTGCCAGAGCCGTCGGTCAAATGACGCCGTACGGCCTCCACATCCAAACCATTAGCAGCCGCAATCTCCAGGCAGACCTCCTGATCAGACAGACTGCGCCCATTCAGGTAAAAGGCCTGCTGCAATTCGTGTATCCAATGAATAGCCCGTTGGGGATCCTGATCACGTAGCACCGCCACCGCCGTCGCCGCATCCAGTGAATCCATGACCGTCGAGCCCTCTTCGGCCAAGGCTTTGTAAGCTGCCCCAAATGTCGCCCCTGTCATCTGAGCGATACGCTCGTTGGACTCGGAAATATAGGGGTAACGGGACATGGGAGCAGCCCGTTCGCCCACGAACAGGCCACCCGAAACGGCTGTAAAGGGAATACGGTGTTTGTTGGCCGCCTCGAACTCGACCATGCGTTCGGCAAAACCCCAGCACCAACCGCAATACACATCCTGCACATACACAATCGAACGGGCGGGTAAATTGAATGTGTTCATGACTATCCCTCAAGGTGGTCCGGTCTTCCGGAAACTGAGCCTTATTTTAGTCGGCATCGATCTACTTGGTAGCAACACTTATGCAGGATCGGCTACCTCAACGACTCTATCAAGGTCCACGCCGCTCAGTCCGTGATATCAAACTCCCCAAGAGCAGTAGTGATCCAGACCCCACACCCTGCCCCACCAGCGGGCCAAGCCCTTTGCCCCAACAGCCAAATGCTTTTATAGTGTGACTTCGATTCATTTCCCGTGAGGTATTCGTCCAATGCGCCACTAATGCCGCCGTCCCTTCGACGGCCAGTCTCCACCAGCCCCCATCACGCAGGGGGAGTTCTTGGCATTAATGGAAGCATCACGTATGACGAATCCTTATCTGACGCTGGAAGGCGTCTCCTATACCTTGCCACAAGGCAAGACTCTGTTTACCCAACTGAACGAAACCTTCGACTCGCGGCGTACAGGCCTGGTCGGACGCAATGGCGTGGGCAAAACCATTCTGGCTCAAATCCTGGCCGGGCAGATTCAGCCCAGCAGCGGGCGGTGCCTACGCTCGGGCAAAGTGCACTATCTGGCGCAGCAAGTTAGCTCTGTCAGTGGTTTGCGCGTAGCTGATCTGGCGGGCATAGGTCCCACCCTGGATGCCCTTGCCCGGATTGAAGCAGGCAGTAGCGCAGTCGAAGATTTCAATCTGGTCGAAGACCGTTGGGATATTCGGCAGCAACTGCAAGAGGCGCTGGAACGCAATGGACTGGGACATCTGAATGCAGAGACGCCTGCCGATACCCTAAGTGGCGGTCAGGCCATGCGGGTCTCGCTCATCAATGCCTTGCTGTCTCAGGCAGATTTCCTGATCCTGGATGAGCCTAGTAACCACCTGGATCGCGACAACCGACTTGCCCTGATCGAGCAATTACGACACTGGCCCCACGGCTTGCTGGTTATCAGCCATGACCGTCAACTGTTGGACACAATGGAACGGATTGTGGAACTGTCCTCCCTGGGACTGCGCAGCTATGGCGGCAACTACAGCCACTACGCCGAACAGAAAGCACTGGAACAGCAAAGCGCCATGGACCAGTTGGAGCACCGCAAACTGGAGCGCCAACGAGCCGAGCACACCATGCAAGAGCAGCGCCAGCGGCAGGAACGTAGACAGGCACGCGGCAATCAACAAGGCAAACAAGCTAATCAGGCCAAAATCTTGCTGGACAGGCAAAAAGGCCGCAGTGAAACCACCACCGGAAAACTGCGTCAGCAACATGTTACGGCTCAAAAGCAACTGGCGCAGCGCGTACATGAGGCGGCTGAGCTGATCGATAAAGACACGGCCATTAATCTGCATGCCCTGCCTGTGATGCCACAGACACGCCAACGAATCGTCGAGCTGGATGAGGTGAGCTTGCCGTTTGTCCCGACGCAGCAGCCCCCCCTCAATCTGCTCTTGAGTGCTCAGCAACGCGTCGGCGTGATCGGCCCAAACGGCTGCGGGAAGTCCACCTTGCTCAAACTCATCGCAGGCCAATTGGAACCCGTGGCAGGTATCTGCAAAGTAGTGCTACAGCATGTTTATCTGGACCAAGGTCTGGCTGATCTGAATCCTCAACAAACCGTGCTGGAGCAGCTCCAAGCCGTCAACCGCAAAAGTAGTGAAGGGGACCTGCGCATGCGTCTGGCGCAACTGGGCCTGGATGCCCAAAAAGTCACCGGCCCCAGCGGGGCCTTAAGTGGTGGCGAGCGTCTGAAAGCCGCCTTGGCCTGCGTCCTGTACGCTGATCCCCCGCCACAATTACTGCTTCTGGATGAACCGAGCAACCACCTGGATCTGCCTTCCACCTTGGCCCTGGAAACCATGTTGAGCAGCTACCAGGGCACGCTGATGGTGGTGTCGCATGACGATGCCTTCATGAACAACCTTGGGCTAACGGAACGGCTGGAATTTAGTGAAGAAGGCTGGAGGTTGCTACCTTGGTAGCGGCGCAAAACATAAGTGGCACTCCCCCCGCTATCTGGACGGCAACCACTGATGGCGGTGGGTCCGAGGGCCAAATTCAGGGCGAACTCTTACAAAGACTGCTTAAGGTTCCCAAGTAACTCCTGTGCCAAGCGCTCTACGTCCTCGCCCCTTGTATCCCAGCGGTCAACCACCTCACCGATATAAGCCAGACGCGCATATTCCAACGTCCTGGCCAGGTCCAAAGGCAGCTCGGGAATAGCCCACGCTGCCGCCTGCTCTTTAGTCACAAAGTCCCCGTGCACGCCTGTGCGCCACATCCGTGCCAGGGTCAGCAGAACATTACGCTCGTCTCCCCGCAGCCCTTCGTACAAAGGCTCTGCGCCATCCCGCATTGCCTGGCGTATATGCTCAATCGGCGTGGCGGGAACCTCAGCCAGCACATCCCTCCCCCACAACAACTTCGCCTGCTGGCAAGCCTGAGCCAGAAGCAATGTGTATTCCGGATCAGCGGCGGCTTCAGACAAGTAGCCTTCGTTGAAAGCATCCCGCAACCATTCGCCGTAGATAAACTCCACCTTGGCCGGATGCATATTGCGTTGAAGATCAGCCAGACGACACACCACCAGCTCGATACAACGCGGACCACCCGGCGTAGCGGGATGGGGGGTAGAGACAGGCAACAAAGCCGCAATCAACTCCTGACGCTGTGTGTCTGACAAAGGAGCATCGGCCACCGCCAATATATCCAGATCGCTTTGTGGCTTGAGCCCGCCAACCACAGCCGAACCGTGCAGATAGAGAGCTTGCAAATCAAGGTTCAGGATTTTTTGCACAAGCGCCAAGACAGCCTGCAACTGGCTGTTCGAGTTTTCTAAATCCAGCATTCAACAAGATCTCTTCAAAAACAGTATTAGCGACACAATCGGGGCGAGCAGGGAAGCACCGGTTTATTAAACTAATATGTTGCTTGAACAAGCAGCGGGGGGATGATCAGGCGATTGCTTGAATGGGCTTCTGACAAGCCAAACACATACGTGACTACCTTCTTGAACGTCACTTTTTCACCCACACTGACAAGTCCACGCTCGGCTCGCGCTACTGCATCCAGAAGTGCCAGATCTGCAATGCCCTGCTTACGGGCAACCCGCTCGAACCATGCGCTTTTTGAAAACTCTCACCACAGTCTCAAGCGGAATCTATAACACTAAGTATTATAGATAATGGCAGAAAAATGGCAGGCGCCTGATAGCAGGGGCCTGCCACATCTACACCACTTGCAAGAAGCTTAGACGTTAAACAGGAAGTTCAGCACGTCGCCATCTTTGACGATGTATTCCTTACCTTCAGCGCGCATCTTGCCCGCTTCCTTGGCACCTTGCTCACCCTTGCAGGCTACAAAGTCGTCAAAAGCGATGGTCTGTGCACGAATGAAGCCGCGCTCGAAGTCGGTGTGGATCACGCCAGCGGCTTGAGGGGCGGTGTCACCCACGCGGATGGTCCAGGCGCGAACTTCTTTGACGCCTGCGGTGAAGTAGGTTTGCAGGCCCAGCAAGCTGTAGGCAGCGCGAATTACACGGTTCAAGCCAGGTTCTTCCATACCCAGATCGGACAGGAATTCGATCTTGTCGGCGTCGTCCAGTTCGGCGATTTCGGCTTCGACGGCAGCACATACGGCCACAACAGGAGCGCCATCAGCAGCAGCGTAACTCTGCACGGCTTCCAGGTGGGGGTTGTTGGTGAAGCCGTCTTCTTTCACGTTGGCCACGTACATGGTGGGCTTGGCGGTGATGAAGCCGTAGGATTTGATCTGCAACAGTTCGTCTTCGTCCAGCTTCAGCGAACGTACGGACTTGCCTTGACCCAAGGCTGTCTCAATACGCTCCAGCAAGGCTACCAGTTTGGTCGCGTCTTTGTCGCCAGAGCGGGCCAGCTTCTGGTTGCGGTGTACCGCTTTTTCCACGATACCCAAGTCAGCCAATGCCAATTCGGTGTTGATGATTTCGATGTCAGCCAGGGGGTCCACTTTACCGGCAACGTGAATCACGTTGTCATCGGCAAAACAGCGCACCACGTGCACGGTGGCATCGGTTTCGCGGATGTTGGCCAGGAATTGGTTACCCAGGCCTTCGCCCTTGGATGCACCGGCGACCAGACCAGCAATGTCTACAAATTCCACCACGGCAGGCAGAATACGCTCGGGATTCACGATCTTGGCCAGATCTTGCAAACGCTGATCAGGAACTTCGACCACACCGACGTTCGGTTCGATGGTGCAGAAGGGGTAGTTTTCAGCCGCAATGCCGGCTTTGGTCAGAGCGTTGAACAGAGTGGATTTACCAACGTTGGGCAAGCCAACGATGCCGCATTGCAGTGCCATGAGTATCCTGAAAATCAAAGAGTTATAAAACGATGCGCTATTGTAGCGCCCTTGGGCGCTGCAGGGCCTGCAGACGGCTCAGAACAGTCGTGCCGGGGACACAGGATAGCGCGTGGAGATGCCGATTTGCTTAGACGGGGATGCCGTCAAAGAGCTTGAGCAAGCCAATAATCAGCAAGACCGGACCGCCATTGAAGATGGCGTGCAACACAATCGACGCGCCAATGCCGCGACGCACGCGCAGCCAGGCCAGTACCAGACCCGTCATACATTGGGGTAGTACCAGCATGGGCAACAAGAACCAGCTCGTGCTGTTGAGCTGAAAGTTATACAAATGCAGCGCCCCAAAGGCCAGGGTCATGCCGTAGAACACCCAGGGGAACCAGCGCCAATAACGCCGCATGGAGGAAAATCGCCAGGCTCGCCCTTGCAAGGCCGCCAGGAGCTTGCGCCACCAAGGACTTCCTGCGGGTAAGGCGGTACGAGACAGGCCGGTGTAACGGCTAATCCATAGCGCCAGCCCCAATGCCAGCAAGGCCTGCATGAACCAGCTTGGGCCCTGGAACATCAAGAGCACCGCCAGCGGGACTACCGTCAGCCATTGTGATGGCCGTCGGAGTACAAAGCGGAAAACCAGCTCTTCCACGATGGGTGCCCAGATGATGGCTTGTACCCAAGGAATATTAGTAGGGTCCAGCCGGTGTTGAGCACCGCCTACTCCTGCTACGGAGACCGCAATCGGCCCCAGCACCAGAGCGTTAATCAGCCACAGCATGCCCGCCCATTGCAGCATGCGCTTCCAGGGCAAGGGAGCAAACCAATCCAGATACCAGCCATCTCCTTGCACTCTGCCGGGCAAGCGCCGGGCGCTACGGGGATGACGCAGAAAATGGAAAAAATCTTTGAGTTCGTCCCGGAAACGCATCTGGCTGCTTGGCGCTGGCGTCATGCTTCAGGCCTTCTGCGGCGCGTGAAGCTGGCGGGTCGCCTGTTCAAAGTCGCCACGCAGCAAAGCAGGCATCATGATGCGGCAACGGTTCATACCGTCTTCAATCTCGCGCAATTCTTCATTGCGGGGGGTATGCAGCACGAAGTTCACCACTTGCTGGGCCAGCCCCAAGGTACGGGGATGACCGATACCCAGGCGTAAACGCCAGAAATCCGGTGTACCAAACGCGGACTGAATGTCGCGCAGGCCGTTGTGCCCAGCGTGTCCACCGCCTTTTTTCATCTTCACCTGACCGGGCAGCAAATCCAGCTCGTCATGCAAGACCAGCACTTGCTCGGGTTTGAGCTTGTAAAAACGCATCAAAGCACCGGCGGCTTGCCCGGACTTGTTCATGAAGGTAATGGGTTTGGCGATGATGACGTTTTCACCTTCAAAACGCGCTTTGGCCACCCAGGAGAAAAAGGACTTTTCCAGGTTGAACGTCGCATGCAAATCATCGGCCAACTGGTCTGCCAGCCAAAAACCCGCATTGTGACGGGTGGTTTCGTACTCGGGGCCAGGATTACCCAGGCCGACAATCAAACGGATAGGCTCAGACATGAATGTTTTCGCAGGAAGCAGCTACATCGGCAAGGATGCAGGCACAAATAACAAACCCCCGCCAGCATACGCTGACAGGGGTTGATTCGCCAAGCTGTCTGCCGACCGAAGCCAGCAGGCAATCTTGATTACTCGGCGCTTTCTTCTGTTTCTTCCGAAACAGCAGCACCACCACCAACTGGCAGAGCAGCAGCCAGCAGAGGGTTGGCGTCGTTGCCAGCGTAAGTCACACCACGTGGCAGCTTGATGCTGTCCAGGTGCAAGTTGGCGTTGGCAGTCATGCCGCTCAGGTCCACAGTGATGGACACAGGCAGGTTACCTGGCAAGCAGGTGATTTCCAGGTCGGTCAGGATGTGGCTGATAACTTGGCTGCTCAGCTTGACGGCTGGGGACACATCGCCACCTTCAAAGTTCAAAGGAACTTTGGTGGTGATGGCTTGCGAAGCCAGAACGCGTTGGAAATCAACGTGCAGAACTTGCTGCTTGTATGGGTGCCACTGAACCGAGCGCAACAGCACTTTTTCAGCTTTACCGTCCAGTTCCATCGTCAGGATGGAAGCGTGGAAGGCTTCTTTGCGCAGGTTGTGGTAAGTCTCGTTATGATCCAGAGAGATCACGACGGGCTGTTCTTCGCCACCGTAAACAATAGCAGGAACTCGGCCAGCGTGACGCAGGCGGCGGCTCGCACTCGTACCTTGTACATCACGCGACGTAGCGGTGAATTTCATGGAAAACTCCAATTTGCAGGATCATCAGATCACTGCGAAAAAACGGTAGTTGCCTACCTAGTTGACGTGTGCCGCGACCAGCACACGCTAAAAAAACTTAGTCAGTGAACAAGGAGCTGACGGACTCGGCGTTCGAGATACGCAAGATAGTCTCGCCCAACAGTGCTGCACAGGACAGTTGGCGGATCTTGCTGCACTCGCGGGCCTTGGCGGACAAAGGAATCGTGTCCGTCACAACCAGCTCGTTCAATTGAGAATGCGTAATACGTTCGATGGCCTCGCCCGAGAGCACTGGGTGCGTACAGTAGGCGTAAACCGCCTTGGCACCACGCTCTTTCAGCGCTTCAGCCGCCTTGCACAGCGTACCGGCCGTATCCACCATGTCATCCATCAGGATGCAGGTGCGTCCGTTGACGTCACCAATGATGTTCATGACTTCGGAGACGTTGGCGCGTGGGCGGCGCTTGTCGATAATAGCCAGATCCACTTCCAGTTGCTTGGCCAGTGCACGTGCGCGCACTACACCGCCGATGTCAGGCGAAACAACCACCATGTCCTGGTAGTTACAGCGCCAGATATCGCCCAGCAAAATGGGGGAAGCGTAGATATTGTCGACAGGGATATCGAAGAAACCCTGGATTTGGTCAGCGTGCAGATCCATCATCATGACGCGATCAACACCAACCACTTGCAACATATTGGCTACGACCTTGGCAGAGATCGACACACGCGCCGAACGGGGGCGTCGATCCTGGCGGGCGTAACCAAAGTAAGGGATGGCAGCAGTGATGCGACCGGCCGAAGCACGGCGCAAGGCATCGACCATCACCATGATTTCCATCAGATTGTCGTTGGTGGGAGCGCAGGTGGGTTGCAGAACAAAAACATCGCGACCGCGCACGTTCTCGTTAATTTCAACCATGGCTTCCCCGTCAGAGAAGCGACCCACCGTCATTTTCCCCAGCGACATATCAAGGTGGTTGACGACATCGACAGCAAGGCGAGGATTAGCCGTGCCGGTGAAGATCATGAATCGGTCTTGTGCCATGATGGGAGATAGATTTTTGATGCAGGAAAAGCAAAGCTGTTGATCGGGACCTCGTTAAGGCAACGACTCAACAGCTTTACATTATCGCAGGCTAGGCCTGAAAGGTGGCTGGGGAAGAAGGATTCGAACCTTCGCATGCTGGAATCAAAATCCAGTGCCTTAACCAGCTTGGCGATTCCCCAAATACTTACTTAATCCAGTAGCGTAGTGGATGATCTTGCAATCCAGAACAAACCCAAGTTTGTTCGACCAGCAACTTATCACCACTTATTTCTGTGCTACCAGAAAAATCTATTTTACTGCTATTTCGGTCAATTTCAACTTGACCGTTCATGGCACTTTGTTTGTCTCTGCACTCAACAAACAAACAAGAACCTGAGCCCGTCATTCTAGCATTCAATTTTAAACTTTGCAAACCCTGTTTTAAATTTTCTAAATCAGGATAAAGACTGAATGCGACTGACTCCAGATTGTTTCTGCCAAAATAAGGATTGTTGTCCTTGGCTTGCCAGAATTTTTCTTGCCAATCAGTAAAGAACGTCATTGTGATAGGTTTCTCATCACGTGTCAAGCATTCGGAGCTAAATATTTTCCCGGTGGATATAAATTGTGGTGGCCGGATGATCAGGTAATCCCGGGGAGGCATCTGAATAGCTTGCAACTGCTCGCCTACCCCTTCGGCAAAAGCGGCCTGCCCAAATACGAATACGGGAACATCGGCGCCCAAGGGCAAGGCAATATCCATCAGGGCCTGACGGCTCAGACCCAGCCCCCATAAGCGGTTCAACGCGATCAAGGTGGTAGCCGCATCGCTGGAGCCTCCTCCCATGCCTGCACCGGAAGGAATGTTCTTGATGCAAGAGATGTCCACGCCCTGATGGGTCCCGGTCGCCCGCTGCAAGGCACGGGCGGCTTTGATGACCAGATCTTGTTCGGGCTCTACATCGCTTAAGGTGCTGTGTGCCCGATGGATCTGACCATCACTGCGCGGCACAAAGCTCAGGTAGTCATTCAGATCAACAAAACGGAAGGCCGTTTGCAGGAAATGGTAGCCGTCGTCTCGACGGCCCGTGACATGCAAAAACAGATTGATTTTGGCCGGAGCCGGGACGTGATAGAGCGCCATTACACAAACCTGCTCGGGCTTTACTGATCCACAACCAGACGCACACTGATAGAGCGGCTGGATTCATGACGATTCAGTTGCAGCAAGCGCGGCCCCTGCTCGTCGTAACGCGATAGCGTCACGCGCCAGCCAGACTGCTCGAAACTGTTCAGCTTTTGCTGATCATCCCGGCGTTCGCTCTGAACCGGGGCGTTACCCGTGCGGCCATGCAGCCAGTCACGCAGGCCAGCGACAGGCACGGGACTGCCCAGAACCTGTTCAACCAGAGCATCGGGATGGGAAGCCACTTCCTGGCTGCCGTCCGTACGCTCCAGCATGGCCTGGCCGGGCAAGACCCAGACACGCGCCAAGGTGTTACCCAGAGGATTGCTCAAGTCCAGCATGAGCTTGTGACCATCATCGCGCCAGGAAAATCCACCCTGCACGGCCTCCACCTGAGAGCTGGAATGAGTCACGCTCAGTGCAAAACGGCCGGAGCGCGACAAGGTCGATGCCGCAGACGCTGCATCGGTAGCGCCGCCAATTTCAGGTTTGGGAGGAGTCGCACAAGCACTGAGCAAAGCCACCAAGGCCAGGGCCCCTGCTCGGGACCAAACTCGCTGTTTCAAGATACTCACGGCAGCGGCACTCCCAGGCGCTTAATGGTTTCCATCAATGTGCGGTTCTCCGCATCTTTGCTCAAGCCTGCCCGGAATACCAAGAGAGCATCATCACGGCGGCCTTTCACCCACAAGACTTCACCCAGGTGAGCCGCCACATCGGCTTCAGGCAGACGTTCGTAAGAACGCTGCAAATATTCCAGTGCCGCTTGCAAGTCACCAATACGGAACAGATACCAGCCTACGCTATCCAGAATATAGGGATTGTCCGGCTCCAGCTCCATGGCGCGTTCCAGCAAGTCCTGCGCCTCATCCATGCGACGGTTCTGATCTGCGTAGGTATAGCCCAAGGCGTTATACGCGTTGGCATGATCCGGGCGCAACTCAATGACGCGACGCATCAAGGTTTCAAACTGATCGTGCTTGGCGCGCTGCTCGTACAGCATGGCCAGGTTGTATTTGATCTCGGCGCTATCAGGCAACTCACGGTCGGCACGCTCCAGCACTTCCAACGCCTGATCCGTACGGCCGCTATCTTGATAGATAGAGGAATAGGTCAAGGCCACCACGACCTGCTCACTCATGTCGCGCGGGCGGGAGTTTTCCAGGGTACGACGCGCCTGGGGCAAGTTGCCCTGGCGGGCTTGCAAGACAGCTTTATGAATCTGAGCCTGAAAGCGCAAGGCTGGCTCTTCAATCAGATCCAACTGACGAATGGCCTCATTCATGTCACCTTGGGCTTCAGCAATCTGTACCAGGGACAAGCGGGCTTCAGAAATACTGGCCAAGGCCGTGCTGACGGCATCATTCAAAGACTGGCGGCGCTGCTGCTGAACGGCAATATATTGCTCCAGCAGTTGGCGGGCCTGATCAAACTCCTGGGCGCGAATATGAATTTCGGCCTGGGTATAGAGCAAATCAAAATCTTCGGGATTGGCACGCTGCAAAGCAGTGACAATGGCCTGGGCCTCGTCAAACTGCTGACGCTCCACCAAGCGATTAGCAAGCAGCAGTTGCAGTTTTCGGCTGTCCGGATTGGCTCGCACAAACGTACGCGCACTTTGCAAGGCAGCCGAAGGATCAATCTTGATTCCGTATTCCAGCACACGCTGAGCAGCGGCTTCAGAATGCGGGTCCAGTTTCAGGGCTTCACGCGCCTCACGGTCCGCCCGCGCCATGTCGCCAGCACTCCAGGCTGTATCGGCCAAGGCTAAACGAGCGATAGGCAATGAGCGCACCGGTTGCTGCAGAGCTTTGTCCAGCACTTCCAGCGCCAGACGGCGATCCACCATCTTGCTGACCATGCTCATGGCTTGCACTACGGCCTGCTCTTTATCCTGGGCGCGAGAGATACGCAGCCACAAGGCATCGGCCAAGCCTTCGGTCTGACCGCTGGAAGCTTCCAGGGCCAGAGCTGTCGCTTTAGCTTCGGGATCATTGGGAGCGAGCAAAGCCCACTCTTTGGCAGCTCGCAAGGCACGGCCCAGATCACGGTCGGCCATGGCGTATTGAAAGGCATTTTGAGCCAGACGAGGATCGCTGGTGTCACGCGCCAAGGACAGGAAGGTCTGGCTGGCAACGTCGTATTCACCACGCGAAGCAGCCACTTCGGCAACCAGAATGCGATACAGAATATCCGGGGTCAGGCCGACCAAAGGCAATTGCCCACTGCGCAAACGGATCTTGTCAGCAGGCGGCTCCGCCTTGAGTATGGGAAGTGATGGTTGTGCTTGCACCGAAACCGCTGCAAGCAACGACATCAGGCCCAGCTTTAGTGCTAAGGTCAGAGCATTCATCCAGAAAAACCCGTGCCGTGATACGTGCGATAAAACGCCCGGTGGCACAATAAAGGAATCAGATTTGTTGATGGTATCACCCCCCCATGCCTGAACTGCCAGAAGTTGAAACAACTCGTCGCGGAATTGCGACGCTTATCCAGGGAAAAATTGTCCGGCAATTCCTGGTTCACGAGCCTCGTCTGCGCTGGCCCGTGCCTGCCTCTTTGCCGCAATGGATTGAAGGCCAGGCTGTCCAGAACTGCACGCGTCGCGGCAAATACTTGTTGTTGCATTTTGAACAAGGCGTCCAGATCATCCATTTGGGCATGTCCGGTTCCTTGCGTCGTGTGGCCCTGGATGAAGAGCGCCGCAAACATGATCATGCGGAATGGATCTTTGATGAGGCCCGCTTCCTGCTGCACGACCCACGACGATTTGGTGCGATATTATGGCACGCCCATAGGGACGGCCCTCTGGAAAACCACCCGTTGCTACGTACTTTAGGTGTCGAACCTTTTGATCCTTTGTTTACGCCCGAACATCTGCACCGGCATTTGCAAGGGCGACGGGTGGCCATCAAACAAGCTCTGTTGGGCGGCAAGATTGTGGTGGGCGTGGGCAATATCTACGCCTCTGAATCCCTGTTTCTAGCCGGTATCCACCCGGAACTGCCTGCTGGCGAAGTTTCTTTACACCGTTGCGAGAAGCTGCATGCGGCTGTCTTGAGCACCTTGCAATCCGCTTTGGACTCTGGCGGCAGCACCTTGCGCGATTACGTCAACGCCAGCGGCGAACCGGGCGCCTACTTCGATATTTACGCCAATGTCTATGAGCGTGTCGGCAAACCCTGCCCGCGCTGCCAACAGCCTATCAAACGGATAGTCCAAGGCCAACGCGCGACCTATTACTGCTCGCGCTGCCAGCGCCGCTAGCCTCCCTTCCCTCTCTATCTATAAAGCGCCTGATGCCAAATACGGCAGGCAGGCGCTCGTCTGCATTTTTCAATTGTCCCTACCCTATTCAGGTATTCACCTATATCTAACTGATTCGCCATAAACTAATCTGACGCCATCCCTATCGACTGTGGAGTCATTTTCATGAGCAAGTCCTTCGCCTCGCATAACGACCTGGAAGACAAAGTCGTTGCCTTTGAAAAACTGTCCGACAACGCCTACGCCTATACGGCTGAAGGTGATCCGAATACGGGCATCATCATCGGTGACGAGGCCATTATGGTGATCGACACCCAGGCCACGCCTGTCATGGCCGAAGACGTGATTCGCCGCATCCGCGAAGTCAGCGACAAACCCATCAAATATGTCTTGCTGTCGCACTACCACGCGGTACGCGTGCTGGGTGCCTCGGCCTACGATGCTCAGGAAATCCTGGCCAGCCGCGATACTTACGACCTGATCGTGGAACGTGGCGAGCAAGACAAGGCCAGCGAAATTGGCCGCTTCCCCCGCCTGTTCCGCAACGCCGAATCCATTCCGCCCGGCCTGACCTGGCCCACCATGACCTTTGAAGGTCACATGACGGTAGACCTGGGCAATCTGGAAGTGCACCTGATGCAAGTGGGCCGTGGCCACACCAAGGGCGACACCATTGCCTGGTTGCCCAAACAAAAAATCCTGTTTGCCGGTGACCTGGTTGAATACCAATCCACCCCATACGCAGGCGACTGCTACTTCCGCGAATGGCCCCGCACACTGGACCGCCTGGGCGACTTCAAAGCCGAACAAATGGTGCCTGGCCGTGGCCCTGCCCTGAAGAACGCCACCGAAGTGCGCCAAGCCCTGGCTGGCACACGCGCGTTTTTGACAGACCTGTACTCCAGCGTGCAGCAAGGCGCAGCCGCCGGTAAAGATCTGAAGACCATTTACCGCGAAACCTACGATTTCATGAAGCCTCGCTACGCAGACTGGGTCATTTTTGATCACTGCATGCCCTTTGACGTGTCCCGTGCCTACGACGAAGTGAACGGCCACGAAGACCCACGCATCTGGACCGCCGAGCGCGATCTGGAAATGTGGAAACAGCTCGAAGGCCAGTAAGACGCAAGACCAGGGAGAAAGAAAATGGGAGACATTAATTACCAGACCCTGGAGCTGACGCAAGCGCCTCCACCAGCCAGCCATACCCGCCACCCTGTTGTGGTGGTGGGTGCGGGCCCGGTGGGGCTGACCATGGCCCTGGACCTGGCGGCCAAAGGCCACCGGGTCGTGGTCCTGGACGATGACACCAGTCTGTCCAAAGGATCACGGGCCATTTGCTTTGCCAAACGCACTCTGGATATCTGGGACCGATTAGGCGTGGGCTCACGCATGATGGACAAAGGAGTGTCCTGGAATGTGGGCAAGGTTTTTTTCCGCAACCAGGAAGTCTGGAGCTTTAATCTACGGCCCGAAGAAGGCCACCAGCGCCCCGCCTTTATCAATTTGCAGCAGTACTACTGCGAAGGCTATCTGTACGAAGCCGTCTGCGCCCAGCCCCTGATCGAGCTGCGTTCCGGCCATAAAGTGCTGAACGTGGTGAATCAGAAAGAAGGCGTGCATCTGGATGTAGAAACCCAGCAAGGCAATTACACACTGGAAGCCGAATGGCTGCTGGCCTGCGACGGCTCGCGCTCGGCCATTCGCCGTGCCTTGGGCGAGAGCAGCAGCGGACGCGTGTTCAAAGACCGTTTTCTGATTGCAGACGTACGCATGCAGGCCGACTTCCCCGCCGAGCGCTGGTTCTGGTTTGACCCGCCTTTCCATCCCAATCAATCTGTTCTGCTGCACAGCCAGCCGGACAATGTCTGGCGTATCGACTTTCAATTGGGCTGGGATGCCGACCCGGTTGACGCCGTCAAACCAGAAAACGTGCTGCCCCGCATTCGCGCCCTTCTGGGTGCCGACGCCCCCTTTGAGCTGGAATGGGTCAGCATTTACACCTTTGCCTGCGAGCGCATGGAGCGCTTCCGCCATGGCCGTATTCTATTCGCCGGTGATTCGGCCCACCGTGTATCGCCTTTTGGCGCACGCGGTGCCAACAGCGGCATCCAGGACGCCGACAATCTGGCCTGGAAGCTGAATCTGGTTCTGAATGCCCAGGCTCCCGACAGCCTGCTGGACAGCTACAGCCATGAACGTGAATTGGCCGCGGACGAGAATATTCGCCACTCCAGCCGTTCGACCGACTTCATCACCCCCAAAAGCGAAATTAGCCGCCTGTTCCGTGATGCCGCCCTGATTCTGGCTCGCCGCCACGCCTTTGCCCGTGTGCTGGTCAATAGCGGTCGCCTGTCTTTGCCTAGCGCCTACCCGGACAGCCCCTTGAATACGGCTGACGAACACAAATTTGCTCCTAATTCCACGCCACTGGGTGCGTGCGTGCCCGACGCGCCTATCGAACAAAACGGTCAGGAAGGTTGGTGGCTGGGTCAATTGGGTGCCGGTTTTACGCTGCTGGAGTTTGGTGAAAGCCAAGTCAGCCATCCCGAAGCCGTGGATGAGCTGATTGCCCAGGGCTTGTTAAGCCGCGTGCGCGTCTGGCCTATTGGCACTAGCCCCGAACAAGCCCAAGGTGGCCTGATCGACAGCCAGGATATGCTGCGCCAGCGTTATGACGCCCAGCCCGGCACCTGCTATCTGATTCGCCCCGACCAACACCTGTGCGCCCGCTGGCGTCATCTGGATGGTCATGCTGTCCAGGCTGCCGTACACAAAGCCTGTGGCCATTTCCTGGAGAGTGCTTCATGCCTACACTGAATACCGATACCCCCCTGGAACGGGCTGATGATTTCTACCAAATGTTGATTGATGCTCACCAAGGCCTGAGCACGGCACAAAGCCATGCCATGAATGCTGCTTTGGTGCTCTTGCTGTGCAATCATGTCGGCTCGCTGGATGTGATCAAGCAAGCCTTGGACGCCGCCCGCCAGACCTGCCTGGAGCAGGCTGCCTGAATCTGGAGACCCACGATGAGCTCTTTGAATTATCAGATTGGTTTTGGTAACGCCTTTGCCACCGAGGCCCTGCCCGGTGCCCTGCCGATTGGACGCAATTCGCCGCAACGCTGCCCCTACGGCCTGTATGCAGAGCAGTTGTCCGGCACGGCCTTTACCGCGCCACGCGCCGAGAATCGCCGCTCCTGGCTGTACCGCATTCGTCCCAGCGCCAAACAAGGTGCGTTTACGGCTTTTGAAGGTGCTCCTCACTGGAATGAAGATTTCGGCCAGGGCCCAGCCAATCCCAATCGTTTGCGCTGGAGCCCCTTGAACCACCCCAGCACCCCCACAGATTTTCTGGCTGGGGTGCACACCTGGGCAGGCAATGGCAGCAGTGATTCGCAAAGCGGTATTGCCATCCATCTGTACGCCATCAACCAGTCCATGGGACGGCGCGTGTTCTACAACGCCGATGCCGAAATGCTGTTCGTTCCCGACCACGGCCGCCTGCGTCTGGTCAGCGAACTGGGCATCATGGAGATCGAGCCTTGCGAGATTGCTGTCATGCCGCGCGGTGTGCGCTTCAAGGTCGAGTTGCTGGACGATACCGCTCGTGGCTATCTGCTGGAAAACTTCGGTGCTCCCCTGCGTTTGCCTGAACTGGGCCCCATCGGCTCCAACGGTCTGGCCAATGCCCGCGATTTCAAAACCCCGGTTGCCTGGTACGAAGATGTCAGCGAACCTCACGAGCTGATCACCAAATTCACGGGTGGCTTCTGGGTCGCCCAACTGACGCACTCGCCACTGGACGTTGTGGCCTGGCACGGCACACACGCACCGTACAAATATGATTTGCGCGACTTCAATGTGATTGGCTCGATCAGCTACGATCACCCCGATCCATGCATTTTCAGCGTGCTGACTTCGCCATCCGACACCCCCGGCACCGCCAACCTGGACTTTGCGATTTTCCCGCCTCGCATTCTGGCCATGGAAAATACCTTCCGCCCACCGTGGTTCCACCGTAACTACGCCAGCGAGTTCATGGGCCTGATCCAGGGCGTGTACGATGCCAAGGCCGACGGTTTTGCTCCTGGCGGCTCCAGCCTGCACAATTGCATGAGCCCGCACGGCCCCGATGCCAGCACCTTTGACAAGGCCAGCAGTGCGGATCTGAGCAAGGCAGACTATCTGCGCGGTACGATGGCCTTTATGTTCGAGACCCGCAAAGTCATCCGCCCCTCGCCACAAGCCTTGCAAAGCAGCAGCCTGCAGGCCAATTACGATGCCGTCTGGGACGGATTGGAAAAACACTTCTCTACGGAACAAAAGGCATGACCCGTATTTATCTGAATGACACACACGACCCCAAGCTGCAAAGCTGGGTGCCCGGCGCGAACGAGACCGACAACGGTTTCCCCATCCAGAATCTGCCCTTTGCCGTGGCCCGTCGCCGTGACAATCAGGAGGACTTCCGCGTCATGGTGGCCATTGGCCCTTACGCGCTGGACCTGGGCCTGCTGGCCTGCGATACCCCCTGGAAAGGCAAGGCGGCTGAAGCCTTGGCCGCTTGCGTCAAACCGGCTTTGAATCCCTTGATGGCATTGGGGCAGGAACACTGGAGCGCCTTGCGTGCAGCGCTGTCTCACGATCTGCGCGAAGGCTCGTCCGCCGAATCGCGCCTGCGTCCCATGCTGATCGAACGCAGCAAGCTGGAGTACGCCCTGCCCGCGCAGATTGGCGACTACACCGACTTCTACATTTCCGTGCACCACGCCACGGCCATCGGCAAGCAATTCCGCCCGGATGCCCCGCTGCTGCCCAATTACAAATGGGTGCCCATCGGCTACCACGGCCGTGCGTCCAGCATTGGAGTCTCTGGTCAGCAATTCCCGCGTCCAATTGGGCAAACTCGTCCACCTGAAGGTCAGGAAACGCCGAATTTCGGCCCTTGCCAGCGCCTGGACTTCGAGCTGGAAATGGGCATTCTGATCGGCAAGGGAAACGAGGCGGGTCGCCGTATCCCTATCGGTGAAGCCAACGAGCACGTTTTCGGTCTGTGCCTGTTCAACGATTGGTCGGCGCGCGATCTGCAAGCCTGGGAATACCAGCCTCTGGGCCCATTCCTGGCCAAGAACTTTGCATCTACCATCTCTCCCTGGGTAGTCACGCTGGAAGCTCTGGCCCCCTTCCGTCGCCCCTTCAGCCGCCCCGAGTCTGACCCACAACCTTTGCCCTATCTGCAAGATCAGGCGAATCTGGACGGCGGTGTTCTGGACGTGGAGCTGGAGGTGTATCTGAGCACCGAGCAGTCCCGTCAGCAAAAGAAAGACCCCGCTCTGCTCTCGCGCAGCAACTTCAAGGAAGCCTACTGGACTGTGGCCCAACTGGTGGCGCACCACAGCGTCAACGGCTGCAATCTGCAAACCGGCGACCTGCTGGGTACCGGTACCTTGTCCGGCCCGGCCAAAGGTCAGGAAGGCTCTTTGCTGGAGATGAACCAGGGCGGCAAGAACCCCATTGATCTGCCTTGGGGTGAACAGCGCAAATTCCTGGAAGATCAGGACGAGATCATTTTGAAGGGCCAATGCCGTCAAGATGGCTATCCCACGCTGTCTTTTGGTGAATGTGCCGGTCGTGTGTTGCCTGCCGTTCTTTAAGCTCAGGCCCGCGAGGGTCTGATTGGCAAGATAAGCTTGCCTGTAAACGACACCCCGAAACCGCTCTCTGGCTTCGGGGTGTTTTTACGTAAAACCTATCGCAGTGGGGCTCGTAAAAACAGAAAAGGGGGCTTGAAGCCCCCTTTTCCAGATTCAGAGAGCCGCTAGGCGGGCAATTGCTTGTGTCTGGCCCAAGACCACAAGATATAAAACAGCACGCAGCCATACAGCCCCAGGACAGCGCCAGACGCCAGGACTTGGCTAAGAAAATGGTAGCCCTGCATGATGCGCAAAAAGCCGAATAGCAAGCCTGCGCTGATACCCAGCACAAAGCCCCAGGCCGCCAAT
This sequence comes from Alcaligenes sp. SORT26, assembly GCF_017377875.1. Lineage (GTDB taxonomy): Bacteria > Pseudomonadota > Gammaproteobacteria > Burkholderiales > Burkholderiaceae_B > Alcaligenes > Alcaligenes parafaecalis. The sequence goes on along the minus strand of NZ_CP070975.1, from coordinate 3,648,969 downwards.
TTGCGGCAGCCGATCAGGACACCCACAAAAAACAGTGACAAGAGCACAAAGCCGGATGCGGCATGGGCACTGGGCAAAGCATTGCCCGCTTCAGCCCAGGAGTGAGCCCAAAAGTAGGTGGGCATGGACTCTGTGCCACCGAACATGGCCAGATTAAAAGGTCGTGGCATGGCAGTGAGATGTTTCAACACGCCAATCAACAAAGGGCCGCTGCCCATGAAGAAGGCCGCCCCCGCCCAGGCCAGTTGGCGGCGAGAGCCCCTGGTTTGCCGCCAGGCCACTATCGTCCAGATAACAGCGCCGCCAAAAGGAACGAACCAGACCAGCTTGCGTCCGAACAAATCGACAAAAGGCTGCAAACGCCAGGGGAAGTCCTGAGCCTGAGGGTCGTAGAAATAAGCGCTGAGTGACAGGTCCGTTGCCGAACCCAGCGTCACCGACGCGACTATTCCCAAAACAATAAACAAGACGGCACTACCAAGGATATAAGGGCGAAAAAACATCTAAATACCAGATAACTTCAATCAATCAGGCAAAACTTTACCGGGGTTCATGATCCCCAAAGGATCCAGTGCCACCTTGATTTGCTTCATCAAGGCCAGGGAGACAGGGTCTTTATAACGTGGCAACAACTGACGCTTGAGCTGGCCCACGCCATGCTCGGCACTGATGGAACCATTGAAGCGGTGCACGCTGTCATGCACCAAGGCATAGACCTCGTCCTGGCGCCGCAACAGTTCTTCTTCCGTAAAAGCCGTGCCGCGTGCCACGTTGTAGTGCAGGTTGCCGTCGCCCAAATGCCCGAAGGTCACGTTTTCCAGACCGGGGAAGGCTTCTTGCAAGGCCTTGTCAGTCTCGTGCACGAACTGGGACATCACCGACACGGGGATGGACACATCATGCTTGATGCTTTTCCCATAGGCCTTTTCAGCCAGCGGGATGCTTTCGCGCAAATGCCAGAGCGCTTTGCTTTGTGCGATGGTCTCGGCAATAACTGCGTCTTGCACCAGATCCTGCTCCAGCGCCTGTCCAATCACCGTTTCAAAACGCTCGCGAGCATGTTCCAGGCTTTCGCTATCCGACAACTCCAGCAAGGCGTACCAAGCGGCCTTTTCTGCTGGACCTTGGAAAGGCATGCGTTGATCGGGGTAGCAATGCAGCACAGCTTGCAAGCAATTGCCTGCAATCAGCTCAAAGCCGGTCAAGGAAGCGGCCAGACCCTGACGTGCCAGGGCCAGCACCTGTACGGCATCTTCAATCGTGTTCAAGGCCAGCAAAGCCGTGCACGCTGCCACAGGCTGGGGATACAACTTGATGGTGGCTGCCGTGATAATGCCCAGCGTGCCTTCGCTACCAATAAACAGATTGCGCAGGTCGTAACCGGTATTGTCTTTACGCAGACCCAGCAAACCATGCAGGATTTCACCTTGCGCAGTCACCACCTCCAGACCCAGAGTCAGGTCACGGGCATTACCGTAACGCAGTACCTGTGTGCCGCCCGCATTGGTGGCCAGATTGCCGCCAATGGTGCAGCTACCTTCTGCGGCCAGGCTCAAGGGGAACAAACGCTGATGATCGCGGGCGGCCTGCTGCACGTTTTGCAAAATGCAGCCTGCTTCCACCACCATGGTGTCGTTATCGGTGTCCACACTACGAATCTTGTTCAGGCGCTCCAGAGACAGGACCAGTGCAGTCGCGCTGTTATCCGGGGTCGCGCCCCCGCACAGCCCGGTATTGCCGCCTTGGGGGACGATAGGCACCCGGTGCTCGGCACATAAGCGCACGACCTGGGCGACTTCCTCTGTGGTCGCAGGCCGGGCCACCGCCAGGGCAGTACCGGTATAGCGTCCGCGCCAATCCTCCAGATACTGCTGCATGGATTGCCCGGTCAACACATGTTGCTGACCAATACGCTGTTCAAGTTCGTTTAGAAAAGTCATGACCCAAGCCACTCAAGAAAAACAATCAGGCGCTCTTGCTGTCGCGCTACAGCTCTTAATGGTAACTCACGAAAGCCAATGGCATTCGCGCTAAACTGCTTCTTTGTTTATCTACCCAGGACGCGACAGTGACCCAAACCCCTGCCCTACCGACCGCTGTATTCAAGGCCTACGATATTCGAGGCACGGTTCCCGAACAATTGAACCCGGCCTTCGCCTATCAATTGGGTTTAGCCTTGGCAGCCTCGGCCCGTGAACAGGGTGTACAGACTTTGGTGGTGGGCTATGACGGCCGCCACAGCAGCCCCGCCTTGTCACGCGAGCTGCAAAAAGGGATTCAGGCCGGTGGGGTCAACACGGTAGATCTGGGCATGGTGCCCACTCCTGTCGTCTATTTTGCGGCCAATGTGCTGGAAACCGGTTCAGGCGTCGCCATTACAGGCAGCCACAACCCATCCAACTACAACGGCTTCAAGATGATGATGGCCGGTAAAACGCTGCACGGCAGCGACATTCAAGCCTTGAAACAGCGTATGCAGGCGGGTGTTGAACCTGCTGCCCAAGCGGGCACAGGCCACAAGAAAGATTTGCTGGACCAGTACGTCAGCACGATTGCCGAGCGCGTGAAGCTGGCCCGCCCCATGAAGATTGCCCTGGACTGTGGCAATGGCGTGGGTGGTGTGGTCGCGGCCCGTCTGTTCAAGGCCCTGGGCTGCGACGTGGACATGCTGTTTGAAGATGTCGATGGCAGCTTCCCCAACCATCACCCCGATCCCGCCGAGCCGCACAATCTGCAGGACCTGATCGCCCATGTTCAAAACACGGACTGCGAAGTAGGCCTGGCCTTTGATGGCGATGCCGACCGTCTGGGTGTGGTGACACGCTCCGGTCAGATCATCTGGCCAGATCGCCAGTTGATTCTGTACGCGCGCGATATTTTGCAGCGCGAGCCCGGTTCCACCATTATTTTTGACGTGAAATGCAGTCGCCACGTTGCCCTGGAAGTGGCCAAGGCCGGGGGTGAGCCGTTGATGTGGCAAACCGGCCATTCGCTGATCAAGGCCAAGCTGGCCGAAACGGGCGCCCCTCTGGCTGGTGAAATGAGCGGCCACGTGTTCTTCAAGGAAGGCTGGTACGGTTTTGATGACGGCCTGTACACCGGGGCACGTTTGCTGGCAATTCTCTCGCGCGGTGACAACCCCAGCGCCGTGCTGGAAGCCTTACCACAAGACTTGTCCACGCCAGAACTGAAACTGCCTCTGGCCGAAGGCGAGCCACATGCCCTGATTGCCCGCCTGCAAAAAGAGGGCCGCTTCCCCAGCGCCAATCAGCTCAACACCATTGATGGCGTACGTGCCGAATACGCGGATGGTTTCGGTCTGGCCCGTGCTTCTAACACCACACCAGTCATTGTGCTGCGTTTTGAAGCCCAATCCCAGGAGGCGCTGGACCGCATTCAGGCAGAATTCCGGGCGGCATTGCTGGCCCTCAAGCCAGACGCCGCTTTGCCTTTCTAAGGCAGAGAAAACTCGCTAGAACCCAGCATCTCTGTTTGCTGGTTTCTAATCTCTAGCGCAGTATAAAAAAATGCCCCCACGACGCGCCTTTGGCTTGCTGCCCCCCCCCCGAGGGCGCTTTTTACCGGGGACGCCGAGCCTTAGTGCGGCCCGGCGGTAAAAAAACGGGCTGAACTGTCACTGAAATCTTGGATTCAACCCCAAGTCACAGCAGGCAGTTCAGCCCGTTTTTTGCCTTGATCCTGGGGCCAAGGCAGCTACAACCTTAGCGGCTCAAGTACTGATACAGATCCAGATGGGCTTCGCTAATGCGGCCAATATCAAAAGCCTCTTCCGCCAATCGTCGGCTTTCAGCCCCCATCGTCTGACGACGAGCCGTGTCCTCACCCAGTTCCATCACGGCTGCCGCCAAAGCCTGCGCATTACGCACCGGCACCAGTACACCACTGACACCAGGATCAATCGCATCCCGGCAGCCAGGCACATCCGTCGTCACCACTGCGCGCCCGCAAGCGGCCGCCTCAACCAGCGATTTGGGCAAACCTTCACGGTAGGAAGGCAGTACGGCAATATGCGATTGAGCATAAAGCTGAGCAATATCGCTACGCTCGCCCAGGCACTCCACCACACCCTGTTTTTTCCAGCTCTGCCATTCCTGCTCACTGATACTGGCCGGGTTGCCAGGGTCCGGGCTACCTGCCAATACCCATTTGACCGGGCTGCCTGCAGCGGCACTGATGCGTGCTGCTTCGACAAACTCTCGTACGCCCTTGTCCACCAGCAGGCGCGACACCATCAAGGCGACGGGTGGGCCTTCAGGCTCTGGAAGGGCTTGAAACTCGTTCAGATCTACGCCTGAACCGCGAATCAGGATGCACTGATCGCGTTTGACGACGCGATCTTCCAGCAAGACATCACGGTCATTGCTGTTCTGGAAAATCACACGGCTATTAGGGTGTCCCAAGGCCATGCGGTATAGCTGCAAAGCAATCCAGCGTACCGGATCAAATGACTTGTCGCGCTTGGTAAACACATAGCCCAGCCCCGAAACCGCCGCCAGGAAACCCGGCACACCGGCCAAGCGAGCCGCAATTCCACCATATAAAACAGGCTTGATCGTGACCGCATGCACCAGCTCAGGCCGCTCCCGGCGAAACAAGCGCCACAAGGCCCAGATGGTTTGCAACTCTTGCAAAGGATTGGTCCCACTACGTGTCATGGGCAAAGCATGGTGTTGCAGGCCGTGACGCTCAATCTCGGCAACCGCCGGACCGTCCATGGTGGCCACGTGTACGTCATAGCCCTCACGCTGTGCAGCCAGAGCCAAAGGCAAACGGTGCGACAGGAAAAACGCCGGGTTGTTGACCACAAACATCAACATGCGCGTCTTGTTGCCGGATTCATCCGTCAACACATTCAAGGCCTGACGACTACGCTTGCGCTTGGGCGGGTACTGCGCTGTCAGTGTCTTCCAGGCCTGCGTGTAATTCTTGACCATGCCTTCCAATGAGAACAGGCGGGCAACACGCTCACGCGCATGCTCATGACGAGCTTGCCAGGAAGGTGCGCCCAGCTCATCTACCGCACTGTTAATAGCACCAGCCAGAGCTTCCGCATTGCTGGGAGGCACAATCCAGCCCTCATTACCCACAATCAGGGCTGCATCCCCTACGTCGGTGACCACATTCGACACCCCGGCAGCCATGGCTTCACACACCACGTTCGGAAAGCCTTCTGCGGAACTGGACAAGACGTGTACGTCCAAGGCATTCATCAGGCGCGGTACATCGCTGCGTCGGCCCATCAAGATGACGCTTTCGCGCAGTTGGTGCTGATCCAGCAAGCGCATCAGAGTTTCGTTATTGCTGTCCATGCCATCGCCAATCAAGAGGCAACGCAAACCGGGATGACGGTGCAGGCTACGGGCTAAAGCAGCCAACAAATTGGGATGATCTTTCAGCGGATTCCAGCGGGCCACGCTACCAATAACAGGCGTATCGAGTGACAGCCCCAATTCTTCACGCACTTCTTCACGGGCCTGCGGGTCGGGATGCCAACGACTCAGGTCATAGCCATTGGGGATCACCTTCATGATGTCGGCGCGATAGCCCCACTGCTTATGGCGTCGGGCCGCGTTTTCTGCGCATGACACGATCAGCTTGGGAATAAAACGCGACAAGCGAGCACATAGCCAGGCCACCATTCGCGCCTTGGGGCTGCCTTGATACAGATTGGCCCCCGAGTTACGGATGCCCCAGGAAACAGCAGGGATGCCAACCAGCCGCGCAGCGGCGCCACCGATCAGATCCGAGTGGTACATCCAGGTCTGCACCACATCCGGCTGCACGTCGCGCAGCACTCGGGTCAGGCCACGCAGGCCTTTCAAAAAGCCCAGCGGCGAATGCATGTTCAAGCAATACAAGGGAATGCCTGCAGCACGCAATTGCGGCCCAAAGACGTCTTCCCCACCTAGCGAAATCACAATATGTTCAGTCTCTTGCCCGGGCGCTGTCGCCAAGCGGAACAAGACCGTTTCTGCACCACCCTGCCCCAGGCCCGCAATAATATGCACGACCCGCAAGGCTGGGCTTGTTTTCTCCGGCTTGCCGTCCACGGCGTCCGTGTCCTGATTTAACGACGCTGGCTGCAATGCACTCATGCTTTGGCTCCCTCTTCGATGCCGCCACGGGCGGCCTGAAAGACCTGGTCCCAGTTAAGCAAAACCTGTTCTAGTTCATAACGCTGACGCACCGCAGCAGCGGCACGGCGACCCAAGACACCCCGGAAAACACCATCACCCATCAATTCGGCCAGGGCGGCGGTCAAGGCACCCTCGTCCCCTACCGGCACCAGCAAGGCATCTTTGCCATCGGAGCTGATCTCACGCGGACCGCTGGGGCAATCGACGGTCACGGCAGGCAGGCCCATCGCCATGGCTTCCAGCAGAACATTAGGAAAACCTTCTACTTCCGAGGTCATGACAAAGGCGTGAGAACGCGCCATTTCCTGCCAGGGCTGGGCGGTTTTACCAGCCAGTTCGATACGGTCGCCCGCACCGGACATGGCAATCTGCTGCACCAATTGAGCACGTTGCGGGCCATCGCCCCAAATCTTCAGTTTCCACTCAGGATGCTCGGCAGCCAGGCTGGCAAATACGCGAATCAAGACATCGAAGCGTTTGGACGGCACCAGTCGGCCCATCGCCATCAAAGTGCAATGGCGGTTTTCTTCCACCCGCACTTCGCGCTGCACATTATCCAGCGCTTGCGGCAAGGGGTTGGGCACCACCATGACCTGTTTCATGCCCGGCACCATGGCCTGAAACGCCGCCACACTGGCTCGCGTTTGCACAGTGACCACCTGTGCCTTGGGGTACAAGCGACGACGCAGGTTTTGCAATACCTTACCCGCGCTGCTGCTGAAAGCCGGGTTGGTACGCTCACCCACCACAATAGGGACGCCCATACCGCCCAACCCCAGCAAGACATTGATATTCACATTGGTCAGAAAAGACACAATGACATCAGGCTGTTTTTCACGCACCAGCTTGCGCATGGCGCGCAGCTTGGCTAACGGTTTAGGCAGCCAGCTACCGCGCATGCGATGGGCCAGCCACACCAGCTCTACCTTGGAGTCGATAGGGTAAAAAGCGCTGCCGCCCCCGCTATAAGTAGGCACCAGGGTGACCTGGTCGCCCCGCAAACCCCAGGCATTAGCCAGGGTAGAGGCGACGCGCTCGGCACCGCCTGCATTCAGGGAGCTGACGAAAAACAGAATATTCACTGGGCCTCCGTGGGCTCATCGACCGGGTAGCTTGGGCCTGCTGGCACTAAGCAAAGCGCCATTTTAAGGCCGACGCAAGCACTGTTCCAACACTTGCTGCCATAGCGCCAGAACTCGGGCCGAGGAGAAGCGGTCACGCACATCCGTAGCACGGCGCGCCAATCGCTGGCGCTTGTCGTCGTTGGACATAAGGTCGGATAAGTGGGCGGCCAAGGCTTCTACGTCTTCGATGGGGCGTACCAGAACACCATCGATATTGGCGCGGATGATCTCGCGTGGGCCGGTATCGCAATCAAAGGCAACAGCGGTCAGACCGCTAGCCATCGCTTCCAGCAAGCTGTTGGAGAGCCCTTCCATACGGGAACTGAGCACATACAGATCAGACTGCTCGTACCAGTCCACCATATTGCCAACACGGCCGGGAAGCTGAATCCGCTCTTGCAGTTCCAGCTCTTCAATCCGGGCTTCCAAAAGAGCACGTTGCTCTCCCTCGCCTAGAATCACCAGATCCCAATCGGGAAAGTAATTGGATAGCATGGCAAACGATTCGATCAGGGTGTCAAAACCCTTGACCGGGTGCAGCCGCCCCACCGCCAGCAAGCGTTTACGTCCTTCTGGCAACTCCGGCACCGGGACAACAGGCTCGGCACTGTCCATAGGCCAGCGCACGGCATTGGGAATCACCTGTACCTGGCTGCCTGGCACATGCTCACGCAGCCAGTCTGCCGTACCGGCTGTAAGAGCGATCACAGCATGCGCTTGAGGATACGTGCGCAGACGGGCTTTTTGCCAGAAAGAAGACAAGGACTGAGAGGGAGGATGCGTATGCTCGGTTGCAATCACCTTGCACGGCAAGCCTTTGGCAGCGGAGATCGCCAACACCGATGAGGTGGTCATCATGCCCAGCACCACATCCGGTTTGGTCTTGCGCATCAAGGAGCGCAATCGGCTGACCCGACGCCAGTTTTTCCACAAGGCATCCAGACGGCCACGGCTGCTACCCGCTGTATTCAAAACATGACGCTCTACCCCTTCAGCCACGGTATACGCATCTTTTTCACGACCCGCCTGAGTCACCAGGGACACTCGATAGCCGCGCGCCACCCAGGCGGCACTGAGATCGACTGCGACACGTTCGGCCCCGCCCCCACCCAGAGAGTGGATGAGCAACATGATATGAGGGCGAACGGTGGAATGACTGTGCACGTTTTCCTATTCCTGCGAACCAGGCGCGACCGCACTGGCTGGCTTCAAGGCCAAGATGAAATAACAAGTGAAAGACGCCGCATACATCAGGCTGGTAGCCAGCATGATGCCCGACGGCCCCATGCGTGCGGCCAACACTGGATTCAAAGCGGCTTTCACCAAAAAATTGATCACGGCAATAATCGCCATGGACTTGTAGCGATTCTGACTGGCCAGCAACTGCACCAGAATCAGCACCCCAAAATAAAACGGCAACTGCACCAGGCCCCAGCTAAAAACCTGGGCGACGGTAGCGGTATCCTGCGCCGTGAAGGCTCCCCGCTCAAACAACAGGGCAACCCCCCAAGGAGCCAGCAAAACTCCCACGGCTGCGGCGACTCCCCCAGCCAGCACCATCATGACCGACCATTTCAAGGCCATGGAGCGAGCACGGGCATTGTCACCACGGCTTTGAATATCGGCCAGCACTGGCAAAGCGGCACGGCCTACCGAGGCAGCACCTACCCCCAGAACCAGAGCCAGCAAGCGAGTGGCATAGCCCAGCGTCGCATTGGCATTGGCGCCCAGATTGGCAGCCGTATATTGGTCAATGGGCCCCACGAAACTCATGGCTACCTGCCCCACCAGCATGATGGTGGCCGCCTTGAGCAAATCCGGCCACTGCTCGGCACGCAAGCTGACCGTTGGACGAGCCCAGATCTGATCAGCACGCGAGGCCAGAATCATCAGCCAGACAGCTTGAATCGTCATGCCCAGCAAAGTGCCCCATAACAAGGGGCCAATACCGGCATTTCCGCCCGCCGCCAGCACCCAGATCAGGATGACAAAGGCAGGGACACTTTCCAGCAAGGTATTGATATGCCGTTCATGTGCTCGCAAACGGGCCGCACTCAGGCCGATCATCAAGGTCAGAACCGCAGCAGGCGCAAAAGCAAACAGCAGCTCCCGACTCATTTCATGAACAGCAGGGCTTAAACCTTGCCCGGTCCACTCCAGAACCCAGGGCCAGCTAATCCAGATCAATGCACCCAGCACGCAACCGAGCACAATGCACCAGGCTTTCAGCTCACCCAGAAAACGGCTGCGCGCCGCCGGTTCCAGCCTATGCAGGCGTACCAGAACGGGGATCAGCACAACGGACATGGAGCCCACGATCGTCACCGGTAGCCAGTTGGCCATGACCATCGTGAACTGATAGGCATCGACTACATCACTGACGCCGTAGCGATACGCCACGGCCATTTCTTTGAAAGCGCCCGCTGCCTTGCCCAGCAATAGAAAAAACGCCACCCGCATCGCTCCCAGAGCGATGCGACGGTGGTCGTCGTGCAGACTAGACAGACGTGCTTTCAGGCCAGCCCAAATCAACTCAGGAACGCCACGTACCAGGGCATGGCAGTGTTCAAGCCCTGCAAAATCGTGTGAGTCGGCTCGTAACCCAGTTGTGTGCGGGCTTTGGAGATATCCGCCTGCGAGTGCATCACATCACCGGCACGGAAGTCCGCATAAATGGGCTGTTTGGTATAGCTCACCCCGTTGGCATTCAAGGTTTGCTTCAAATGCTCGAACAGCTCGTTCAGGCTGGTACGGGCATTCACGGCCACGTTATAAACCTCGGCCACAGCAGGCTTTTGCTGCACAGCGGCCAGGATATTCATTTGAATGACGTTTTCGATAAAGCAGAAGTCGCGGCTGGTCTGCCCATCCCCATTGATTTGCACATCCTGGTTCTGGATCATGGCCGATACCCATTTAGGGATTACTGCGGCGTACGCCCCATTGGGGTCCTGACGTTTGCCAAATACGTTGAAGTAACGCAGGCCTACGCTGGAGAAACCGTAAGCGCGGGCGAATACGTCCGCATACAGCTCGTTCACGAACTTGGTCACCGCATATGGGGACAGCGGGCGGCCAATCGCATCTTCCACTTTAGGTAGACCGGGATGGTCCCCATAAGTAGAGCTGGAAGCGGCATAAACAAAGGCCTTCACCTGTTCATCACGCGCCGCCACCATCATATTCAGAGCACCGGTCACGTTGACGTCATTAGACGTCAACGGATCGTCCAAGGAACGAGGTACCGAGCCCAAAGCCGCCTGGTGCAGGACATAGCCCACACCCTTGACGGCCTCGCGACAGGTTTCCAGATTGCGGATATCCCCTTCAATGAAGCGGAAACGCGCCCAACGCTCGGCACCCACCTGATCACGGACTTCGTCCAGATTGTATTGATGACCGGTTGCAAAGTTATCCAGACCCACCACCTGCTGATCCAGCCTCAGCAGGGCTTCCAGAAGGTTGGAACCAATAAAGCCAGCGCAACCCGTAACCAGCCAGGTTTTAGGCTGGTTACGCAGTTGCTGGCTCGCCTGTTCAAATGCAGAGCTCATGATGCTTTCCAAAATTAAAGACGCAGATCGGACTGTTCGCGATCAAACACATACTTCAAGTCGTAGAGCACATGCTCGGGCTTGCCCCATTGACGTACGCCTTCCACGCCCAGTTCCTTGAACTGCTTGTGGGCCACGGCCACGATCACACCGTCGTACTCGCCCGCTTTAGGGGTTTCGACAGGGGTAATACCGTATTCGTGCTCGGCTTCTTTAGGATCAACCCAAGGGTCATACACGTCCACATGCACGTCGTACTGCTTCAGCTCGTGCACGATATCGACAATGCGGGTGTTACGCAGATCCGGGCAGTTTTCTTTAAAGGCCAGACCCAGCAACAGCACACGGGCGCCTTGCACCTGGATACGACGTTTGGTCATGGCCTTGACCAACTGGGAAGCCACATAGCCACCCATAGAGTCGTTCAGACGACGGCCCGCCAGAATGATTTCGGGGTGGTAGCCAATAGCCTGTGCTTTGTGCGTCAGGTAGTAGGGGTCCACGCCAATGCAGTGACCGCCAACCAGACCGGGACGGAAAGGCAGGAAGTTCCACTTGGTGCCCGCAGCCTCCAGCACGTCCAGGGTATCAATACCCAGGCGGTTGAAGATCAGGGCCAGTTCGTTGATCAAGGCGATATTCACGTCGCGCTGCGTGTTTTCAATCACCTTCGCCGCTTCAGCCACGCGAATGGAGCTGGCTTTAAAAGTGCCTACCACGATGATTTCGCGGTACAAGGAGTCCACCAATTCAGCAACTTCTGGCGTCGAGCCCGATGTCACTTTCTTGATCGTGGAGACACGGTGCTCTTTATCACCTGGATTGATACGCTCCGGGCTGTAGCCCGCGTAAAAATCTTCGTTAAAGCGCAGACCCGACACTTGCTCCAGCACGGGCACACACACTTCTTCGGTGGCACCTGGGTAAACCGTGGATTCGTAAATCACGATGTCGCCGCGCTTGAGCACCTTACCGATGGTTTCAGAGGCACGTACCAGCGGGGTCAGATCGGGCTGTTTGAATTCATCAATCGGCGTAGGCACAGTCACGATGAAGACATTGGCCTGGGCCAGTTCATCGGCTTCGCAGGAGTAGCTCAAGCCACTGGCTTGAGCCAGTTCCGCGCTGTCGACCTCCAAGGTACGATCCACCCCTTCCTTGAGTTCGGCGACACGACGCGCGTTAATGTCAAAACCAATAACGGATCGCTTTTTGCCAAACTCCACTGCCAAAGGCAAACCGACATATCCCAAGCCGATGACGGCCAGTTTCACATTCTCAAGTTGCAACTTCATTCTCCAGTTAGCGCTATGCGCAAGGAATAATCTTGAACGCCGAACAGTATCAGTCCCGGTCTACTCGCCGCCGTACCGAGGGTAGCAGCAACCAGGAAGGACGACGCCACGACACCAGGCGGGAATAGAGCCAGATATATACCAGTGAGAAGACCAGCATGCTGGCGCACAGGGCCCAGGTATTGTCCCACCAGATCGTGGCCGGAACCAAACCGATCAAAGCCAGAACCCACAGGTAAGGCGAGGTCATGGCATTACAAAACGCGGGCAAGGCCCCACTACTGTCACGACTGAACGTGGAACGCACCAGACGGCGAAACACCAGTTGGTGCAAATGCAGCGCGTCAGGCTGGTCCACGGGCACACCCCGTTTGAAACGACGGCGCCAGATCGAAAACAGGGTTTCAAAAACCGGGTAAAACAGCACGGCCAAGGCGTAAAAGGGCGAGACGCTGGGGTTACGCACCACCAACTGCACGGCCAGCTCAGCCAGCATGAAGCCCAGGAAATACGCGCCGCCATCCCCTAGAAAAACTCGTCCAAAGGGGAAGTTCCACACCAGAAAACCCAGGGTGGCCGAGGCCAGCGAGGCGGCAATCAGGAAAATCGGGATGTCCTGCACCTGCAAGGCGACCAGCGCCAGCGACAGAGCCATCAAGGTGGCGATCATGCCTGCCAGGCCATTCATGCCATCAATAATATTAAGAGCATGGGTACAGCCGCCCACGGCAATCATGGTAAAGAGCAGCGAAATGGGCCAGAAACCCAGAATCCAGTCGGCCCAGCTTACGCCAACGCGAGACACGCCACCCAGCAACCACCAGGCGATAGCAGCCGACAAGAAAGCGGCCAGCAAGCGTTTCAAGGAACCCACATCCTTGGTGATGTCCTCGACCAGACCCGCGACAAACACGGGCATCGCCGCCAGAAACAAGACCGGCCACAGCCAAGTCAGCGTCATATTGCTGGGGCCCAACACCAGCAAACCAGCCAAACTGCCTGCCACCACCGCCAGGCCACCCACACGAGGGGTAGGCCGGGAATGGGACGCTTGAGGTTTACTGAGATCACTGTCCCCGGTTAAGCGGCCGTGCCAACGTTCGGAAGCCACAATAAGCCCGCCGACCATAAAAGCCACGACACAGATATACAACCAGGTAAAGGACTCCCCCATCTGAGGTAAAGACACCGCGAAACACCCTGCAAGGTTAGGAACTACTTATTATCAACCTGCCTTCCGGCTTGTGTCCGTGACTAGTCGCTTTAAATGCAACAATTTTCGTCAAGTTCCGTATCACTTTCGTGTAGACAGGAGTAGCTCGCTAATTTGCCCGAGCGCGAGCCCGAAAGCAAGTATTTTGCGGGATTGGGGCTCAGGCGTCGGGTTGTGGCAGGGGTTCGGTCGAGGCTAACTGGTTACCGCATTCGGTCAGGAGACGCCGTAACCAGCGATGGCTGGGCGAATGCCGGTTACGTTCATGCCAGAGTTGATAAAAGCGCATGGGCGGAAACTCCAGCGGCGCTTCCAAAATCGCCAGAGGTAATAAACGGCAATAAAACTCGGCAAAGTGACGCGAAGTCGTAAAAATCAGGTCTGTATTCTGTAGCAAATAAGGAGCGGCAGAAAAAGACTGCACGGCCACGCTCTCATCACGCTGGATGCGCAAGGTTGCCAGGGTGGTATCAATAACACCGCGCTGATTGATGGAATACGGCATGGGCACCACGTGGCGCGCACGTATATAGTCATCCATCGTCAGCCCTTTACGGGCCAGCGGATGCGTGGCCGCCACCAGGCAGACAATCTGATCTTCCAGCAGTACCGACAAGTGCATGCGATCCGGCGGCTCGGGCCAGTTGCCGATCACCATATCCAGATCGCCTTCGGCCAAAGAACGCTCGAAATCAAAGCTGGCGTCCAGCGAATGCAGGTTCAGGCGGGCACCGGGTGCCTCGCGACGCATGCGCTCGACCACTCCACCAATAAACACAGGCGCCAGATAGTCCGGCGCACCAATATGGAATTCACTACGGCTGACCTGGGGGTCGAAACTGTCGGGGGCATTAACCATACAGTCGATCTCGGCCAGGGCTCCTTTGGCGTGAGCCAGCAGGCCAATGGCGCGCTCGGTCGGCACCATGCCGCCCTTCTCCCGAACCAGCAAGGGATCGCCAATAATGTCACGCAAGCGTCGTAAGGCCGCACTGATAGCAGGCTGCGACTGGTTCATTTTGAACGCGGTACGCGAGACACTGCGCTCGGTAACGAGTAAGCAAAATACCCTCAGAAGATAGGTATCAAGCGGGTTATCCCCACGTCGGGCGGCCATCTTATTCTCTCCTTCTTACGCTTTTTTCCAGCATGATAATGACACACATGCACAATACGAGATGGCATATATCATTTATACGCCTAATTCTATTTTATTTATAAACAGAAAACTTAAACTGGTCCCATATAAGAAAATCATAGCCCACAGGCGGTGGTTTATAAGGGTTTGAATAAATCAAACAGACCGTGTAAACGCCCACCCACTACCCTTGATAAAACGGCCCCCAGGCTTGCCCCTGGAGCCGCCTCGGCTCGCACTATTTACGCTTAGATAATCGGACTGACACATGACTACTCAAACCCTTACCACCACACAGGCGCTGACCGAACTCTCCAGCCTGGACCAGAGCCAATTCGTGGACAAGCTCGAAGGTATTTTTGAACACTCCCCCTGGGTCCCTGAGCGTAGCTGGCACCAGCGTCCGTTTGAAAGCGTGGATCAACTGCACGCCTGCATGGTGCAAGTGGTCCAGGACGCATCGTACGAAGAGCAAAAGAACCTGATCTGTGCTCACCCCGAACTGGCGGGGAAAGAAGCCGAGCAAGGAACGCTGACCACCGCATCGACGGGCGAACAACGGGGCGCTGGCCTGGATCAGTGCTCGGCCGAAGAGCTGGCTCGTCTGCGTGGCTTGAACGCCCAATACCGTGAACGCTTCGGTTTTCCCTTCGTGATTGCCGTCAAGGGTTTGAGCCGTTACCAAATCATGGATACAGTAGAAGCTCGCCTGAACAATAGCGCTGAAACCGAATTCCAGGCCTGCCTGACCCAAATCGGCAAAATTGCCCGTTTCCGTCTGGACGCCCTGCTGGGTTGATTTTTGCTGCATGCCGGATCAAATCCTTGATCCCTGCGGTTCACGGGGTAGCGCAAGCTCACGGGCACGCTACCCCTTGTTTCCTCTGACTGTACGTGGTGCGGCTGCATCCAGCCCCACGCCGTTCTGCCTAATAAAGGATCTGTCATGACAATCACATTGAAACTGGAAACCCTGAACGCCGAAGCCTTCACCCCCTATGGTGACGTTATTGAGGCTTCCGACACGGTTCAACACTTCACGATTAACGAAGGCAATACCGAGCGCTACCACGACCTGGCCAAGATCGAGCCCGGCGCAGACGGTCATGCGATCGTGTCCATTTTCCGTGGTCAGCCGCGCACCCTGCCCTTCACCGTGGAAATGATGGAACGCCACCCCAAAGGTAGCCAGGCCTTCATTCCCCAGTCCGGCCAGCCTTACCTGGTAATCGTGGCCCCCGCAGGCCCCACACCCAAAGCGGCGGATCTGCGCCTGTTCCTGGCCCGTGGAGACCAGGGCGTGAACTACGCAACCGGCGTCTGGCATCACCCCCTGATGGCCTTGAATCAAGTGGCTGACTTCATCGTGATCGACCGTAAAGGCCCCGGTGACAACTGCGACGTGATTCAACTGGAAGAAAAAGCCATCATCGCTGAACTGGAAACCACCACAGCGTGAGCCAGTCCTGTCCCATCACGCCGGACATCGAGGCCATTTATACCCACCGTCCGGCCGATATAGACCCCGAACACTGGCTCGCCCGCGTCAATCTGGCTGCCGCCTACCGTTTGGCGGCCCGCCAGGGCTGGGACGATATTATCTATACGCATATCTCCCTGCGCCTGCCCGGCCACGATGACACTTTCCTGATCAATCCCTTCGGCCTGCGCTTTGATGAAATCTGCGCCTCCAATCTGCTCTTGATTGATACCCAGGGTCAGGTCGTGGACGGCACAGGACGCCGTGCCAATCCTAGCGGTTTTGCCATTCACGGTGCCGTACACCGCGCCCGTGACGATGCCCACTGCGTCATTCACCTGCATACCGACGCCTCGATTGCGGTCTCGGCCCTATCCTGTGGACTGCTGCCTCTGTCTCAACATGCCATGCGCTTCTGGCGGGACATTGGCTACCACGACTATGCCGGTCTGGCCTTCCCGCCCCAGGAACAAGAAGCCCTGTTGCAGCAATTAGGCTCCTATCCCGCCCTGCTCTTGCGTAATCACGGCGCTCTGACCTGTGGACGCACGGTCGCGGAAGCGTATGTATTGATGGATGCCCTGGAACGCGCCTGCCGCATTCAGCTCTCGGCCATGGCGGCCAGCCCACAACTGCATCTGCCCCCTGAGGACGTGCTGGATTTGACACATCGCCAGCTTTTGCCTGGGGACGAGCCAGAGGGCTTGTTAGAATGGCCAGCCTTGCTACGCAAGCTCTATCAGAGCGAGCCGGATTTTTGCCGCTAACACCCTTTCCCCCTACGGAGCTTTTATGCCTTCTATTAACGTACAACTATTCGACGGCCGTCCCGTGGAGATCAAGCGCGAACTCGCCCAGGCCCTGACTAAAGAAGCCTGTCGCGTCCTGGGCTGTACCCCGGATGCCGTCGATGTGATCTTTACCGACGTCAAACGCGAGGACTGGGCGACAGCCGGTGTCCTGTGGTCGGACAAATAAACAGGACCCTCAAAAAAAGCGGCTTGAATGCCGCTTTTTTTATATCTTTCAATACCTTAAGCCACCTCAATCCCTGCAATAAAACAGTAGTTTGGAAGCTAGTAACATAGTTTTTTATGCTGGACTAGGTGGGCAATACCCCTAGCGCTGCAAAACGCATGAAAAAAGCAGGAATCTGCTAGCGCTCTGCCTGAACACAGCCCCTATCTACCGGGCTTATATCCTTCCCTCCTGTGGAGAGCGGCCTGCCATACGCTTTTCCGTATTCTACTTATCAAGTCGTACTGCCTTCCAGTGATACTGCCCATCCGATAACTTTATGCTTACGCGGCCCAGGCATCGGCTGCGCATAACGTATTAATAAGGAGACCCTGATGTCCGCCAACCCAGAAGTGTCCACACCGGCTGATTGTGACGGAGTGGACGAACGCCTACCAACGGGACGCCTGGCAACCCTTGGTTTGCAGCACGTCATGGTGATGTACGCGGGCGCAGTCGCTGTCCCCCTGATCATTGGCGAGGCCCTGGGCCTGACCAAAGAGCAGATTGCATTCCTGATTAACGCCGACCTGTTGTGCTGTGGCCTGATCACGATTATTCAAGCTCGCGGCGCCGGTATCTTCGGCATCAAACTGCCTGTCATGATGGGCGTATCCTTTGCAGCCGTCAGCCCGATGGTTGCCATCGGCCTGGACCCGCAACTGGGTCTACCCGGCATTTTCGGTGCCACCATCCTGGCCGGTATCTTCAGTATTCTGATTGCGCCGGTATTCAGTCGCCTGATGGGCCTGTTTCCCCCGGTTGTGACCGGCATCATCATCACCGTGATTGGTGTGACCTTGATGCGCGTGGGTCTGAACTGGATTGGCGGTGGAGCCCCCACGATCACCGATCCTGCGACCGGCCTGTCCATGCCCAACCCGGATTACGGTTCGCTGGAAAACCTGGCTATTGCCTTGATGGTGCTGACCGTTATCCTGCTGATCACCAAATTTGCTCGCGGCTTTCTGGCTAACGTAGCCGTCCTGATTGGCTTGCTGGTTGGCTTTTTCGTCTCCCTGGCCATGGGCCGCATCAGCTTTGAAGGTCTGGACCAGACCAGTTGGTTCGCCATCGTGACTCCGTTTCACTTTGGTGTACCGACCTTTAGCTGGGCCTTGCTGGGTGCGGCTGCCGTGCTGTCCCTGATCATGGTTGTGATCATGGTTGAGTCTCTGGGCATGTTCCTGGCACTGGGTTCCATCTGTGGACGCCCTACCGACCGTGAAGCATTGGTCCGTGGTCTGCGTACCGACGGTCTGGGCACACTGGTGGGCGGCATCATGAACACCTTCCCGCACAGTTCTTTCTCGCAAAACGTAGGCCTGGTCAGCGTGACCGGCGTACGCAGCCGCTGGGTATGTGTGATGGGCGGTGCTTTCCTGATCATGCTGGGCCTGTTCCCCAAGATGGCTTTCGTCGTCGCCTCGATTCCCAACTATGTATTGGGTGGGGCTGGCATTGTGATGTTTGGCATGGTGGGCGCCACCGGCATCAAGATCCTGATGTCTGCCAATCTGAACCGCAACCCCTACAACCCCTACATCGTGGCGATCAGCCTGGGCTTTGGCATGATTCCCCTGGTTGCCGAGCACCTGCTGGACAAGATGCCCCCTGCCCTGGCTCCCTTGCTGCATAGCGGAATCTTGTTGGCTGCCGTATCTGCCATCGTGCTGAACCTGTTTTTCAACGGCATTGAAAAATATGCCGACCAAGGCCACACCGTCGAATCGTCTGCAGCCACTCAGGCTCGCAAACAGGCCAACGCTCAAAAAGCGGCTGAAGAAAACAGCAATCAACTAGCCTCACAAAACGGCTAAGTCCCCCTTTTGAATAGCCGCCCAAGCATGAAACCGGGCGGCTATTCAAATTTCTGCAGTACCCATAAAAAAGTATCGACTGTCCATAATTAATCTAAGTAAGGCCAGTAACACCCACTCAAAGAAAACCAAAGCCGCAGGCCGTAAGGGACATCAGATCCCAAGGACCTGTTTGCGCTCAAACAAAGAGGAGACACCATGAAACACCTACACCCTGCACGCTGGGCATGTGCCCTGCTGGCTGCCCCTATCCTGTCCACCCCGGCTCTGGCCGCTGACTGGAGCGACACCTTCCTGGGTTACCGCTTCAGCACGCAATACACCGAGCCCATGAATGACCGGACAATCCAGAAGCACATCCTGAGCCTGACACACGTCAACGGCTACAGCCTGGGTCAGAACTTCTTTAACCTGGATATTCTGCAGTCGGACCGCTACGATCCTTCCAGCGGCAACGGCAGCAATGGCGCCACCGAGTTCTACGCGACCTACCGCCACCAGCTCTCCATGGGCAAGGTGTTCGACAAGGACATCAGCTTTGGTCCCGTGAAAGATGTAGCGATTACGGCGGGCTTTGATCTGAACACCAAAAACACCGCCTTTGCACCGCGCAAACGCCTGCTGGTGCTGGGCCCAACCTTCAAGTTTGATGTGCCCCGAGGCTTTGTGGACCTGAGCCTGATGGTAGGTAAAGAGTGGAACCACTGCGGTCTGGGTGCCCCTGCTTGCCCCGATAGCCGCAGCTCTTTTCATACCCAGTTTCTGGCTAGCCTGAACTGGAATCTGCCCTTCGATGTGGGTTCGGTCCCGCTGAAGTTCCAGGGCTTTGCCAACTACGCGGGCCCAAAGGGTGACGACTACGCCGGTATCAGCACCAAGTCTGAAGTGCTGGTCCGTACCTCCCTGATGGCTGACGTGGGTAAAGTCGCTTTCGACAAGAAAAACACGCTGTGGGTCGGGATTGGCTACGAGTACTGGTACAACAAGTTCGGCAACCGTTACATGGCGAACGGCAACCTGAAACCAGGCATTAAAACCAGCGCCCCCACCGTCCAGGTGGAATGGCACTTCTAAGCCCTGCACAGCATAAAAAAAACCGCTTCTCGAAGCGGTTTTTTTTTGTTTTGGAAGCCTAGAACTGCACCTCGCCATCCCAATAACCGGGCGTGTTGTAGATGGCTCGCAAATAGTCGATAAAGCGTCGCACTTTCGCAGGCAAATAGCGCTGCTGCTGATACACCGCCTGAATATCGTAGCTGGGAATCTCGAACTCGTTCAGCACCGTCACTAGCTCGCCCCGCTTGAGCTCTGGCTGAATTTCCCAGGTGGAGCGCCAGCCTATACCCCAACCTTGCTTGACCCAATTGAAGAGCAGTTCACCGTCATTGCAATCCAGATCGCCATCAACCCGCACCGCCAAAGGTCGACCATCCCGCAAGAAGGTCCAGCCGCGTTGCTGCCCGCCTTGCAGGTTAAAGGCCAGGCAGTTATGACGAGCCAGATCTTCCGGTACACGCGGCACACCGTGACGCTCAAAATACTCGGGTGTGCCACACACCACGCGCCGGTTCGGATACAGACGCACCGCCACATAGTTGGGGTCAGTGACCTCACCAATCCGCAAGGCCATGTCGTAGCCTTCACGCACCAGATCCACCACGCTGTCCGTAAAGTTAAAAGACAGCTTCAGCTCGGGATAACGCTTTTTGAAGGACAAGGCATGGGGCGCCACATGGCGACGCCCAAAAGCCGCTGGGGCCGATACCACCAAGTGCCCACGCACTACTTTGCGCTGGGCGCTGATACTGGCTTCGGCCTCTTCAAAGTCCTTCAGAATTTGTTTGCACTGCTCCAGAAACTGCTCGCCCAGATCCGTCAGCGTGAGCCCACGGGTAGACCGGTGCATCAGGCGCACACCCAGGCGCTGCTCAAGCGCATCCAGGCGGCGGCCCATGACCACGGGGGTGACGCCTTCGATCACGGAAGCGGCTGCAAAACTGCCTTTTTCAGCGACCAGTGCAAAACTTCTAATTTCGGTATAACGGCTCATTCAATACTCCAAGTATCGATAGAAACAATCGTACCACCATTTCTAGGCAGGTCCATCACTCCTTATTATCGAGTTGTGAATTTCGTCAAACGATGATCTAGGAGATATCAATGGCTCGAATGAGAGCAGTGGACGCCGCCGCCGCAATTTTACGTAAAGAAGGCGTGAGCACCGTATTTGGCGTGCCCGGCGCCGCCATCAACCCCTTCTACTCCGCACTGCGCAAAGAAGGTGGCTTTGATCACATTCTCGCCCGCCACGTGGAAGGCGCTTCCCACATGGCCGAAGGTTTTACTCGTGCCAATCCCGGCAATATCGGCGTATGTATCGGTACTTCCGGCCCCGCTGGCACAGACATGATCACCGGCCTGTACTCCGCATCGGCTGACTCGATCCCAATCCTGTGCATTACCGGCCAGGCTCCCCGTTCGCGCCTGTACAAAGAAGACTTCCAGGCCGTGGATATCGAATCCATTGCCAAGCCTGTGACCAAGTGGGCCGTGACCGTACGCGAGCCAGACCTGATCCCACGCGTGTTCCAGCAAGCCTTCCACATCATGCGCTCCGGCCGTCCTGGCCCTGTGCTGATCGATATGCCTATCGACGTGCAGATGGCCGAGATCGAATTCGATCTGGACACCTACTCGCCACTGGAAGCGTACAAGCCGACCGCCACCCGCGCCCAGGCTGAAAAAGCCATCGAACTGCTGAACGCTTCCGAGCGTCCACTGATCGTCTCCGGTGGTGGCGTGATCAACGCTGACGCCGCTGCCCTGCTGCAAGAATTTGCTGAACTGGTCAACGTACCTGTCATCCCAACCCTGATGGGCTGGGGCACCGTGCCGGACGATCACCCATTGATGGCGGGTATGGTCGGTCTGCAAACTTCGCACCGTTACGGCAACCAGACCTTGCTGGCATCGGATTTCGTATTCGGTATCGGTAACCGCTGGGCCAACCGCCACACCGGTTCCGTAGACGTCTACACCGAAGGCCGCAAATTCGTGCACGTGGACATCGAGCCCACACAGATTGGTCGCGTTTTCGGCCCTGATCTGGGTATCGCTTCGGACGCAGGCGCTGCACTGAAACTGTTCATTGAAGTCGCCAAAGAATACAAAGCCGCTGGCAAGCTGAGCGATCGCGCCGCCTGGGTAGCCGACTGCCAGAAACGCAAAGCCACTTTGCAACGCAAGACCAACTTCGACAACGTGCCTTTGAAGCCTCAGCGCGTATACGAAGAAATGAACCGCGCCTTTGGCCCTTCGACCACCTACGTCAGCACTATTGGTCTGTCGCAGATTGCGGCCGCCCAGTTCCTGCACGTGTACAAGCCACGTCACTGGATCAACTGCGGTCAGGCAGGCCCATTGGGCTGGACCATTCCCGCTGCTCTGGGTGTGGTTGCCGCTGAGCCAGGCCGTGAAGTGGTGGCCATTTCCGGCGACTACGACTTCCAGTTCATGATTGAAGAGTTGGCTGTAGGCGCCCAGTTCAAGCTGCCTTACATCCATATTCTGGTCAACAACGCCTACCTGGGTCTGATCCGTCAGGCGCAGCGCGGCTTCGAGATGGACTATTGTGTCCAACTGGCCTTTGACAACATCAATGCCCCTGAAACCGAAGGCTATGGCGTGGATCACGTCACCGTGGTTGAGGGCCTGGGTTGCAAAGCGATCCGCGTACACAAACCTGAAGACATCCAGGCCGCCATTGAACAGGCTCGTGCATGGATGAAAGAGTTCAGCGTGCCGGTTGTGATCGAACTGATCCTGGAGCGCGTCACCAACATTGCCATGGGCACCGAACTGCACAATGTGACGGAATTCGAGTCCCTGGCCGAAGCGGGTATTGACGCCCCCACCGCCATCTCGCTGATGGACTGATTGCTGATTTAAAAAACGGAGTAGCACTATGCCAAAATTTGCCGCCAACCTGACCATGCTGTTTAACGAGCACGACTTCCTGGATCGTTTCCAGGCAGCGGCCGACGCCGGTTTCAAGGGAGTGGAATACCTGTTCCCCTACGCCTACGACAAACAGCAACTGGCTGACAAACTGCAACAACACGGTTTGACCCAAGTGTTGCATAACCTGCCTGCGGGCGACTGGGACGGCGGCGAGCGCGGCATTGCAATCCTGCCCGAGCGCGTGGGTGAATTCCAGGACGGCGTAGGCCGTGCCATCGAATACGCCACCGCGCTGGGCTGCAAGCAAGTCAATTGCCTGGCTGGCAAGCTGGCCCAAGGCGCAGACCGCGAACTGGCTCACAAGACCTTGGTCAGCAATCTGCAGTTTGCTGCCGCCAAGCTGAAAGACGCTGGCCTGCGCCTGCTGGTTGAACCCATCAACACCTTCGACATTCCAGGTTTCTACCTGAACCGCACCGAACAGGCCGCGGCTCTGTTGCAGGACGTGGGTTCGGACAATCTGTTCATCCAGTACGACGTCTACCACGCTCAGCGCATGGAAGGCGAGCTGGCTGCCACCATGAAAAAGCACCTGGACAAGATTGCACACATCCAGATCGCAGATAACCCAGGTCGCAACGAACCGGGCACAGGCGAGATCAACTACGCCTGGCTGTTCAAGTACATCGACAGCCTGGGTTACCAGGGCTGGATCGGCGGCGAGTACAAACCCGCTGGCGTGACCAAGGACGGTCTGGGCTGGATGACTGAATTAACAGAAGTCACGGCCTGATCGTCCGGACATCTGCACATAATTATTAGGAGATTACACAATGGCTAAAATCGGTTTTATTGGTTTGGGCATCATGGGCGCACCCATGGCCGTCAACCTGATCAAGGGTGGTCATGAGCTGTTTGCCTACACCCGTGGCGATTTCCCCAAAAGCGTGAAAGAAGCCGGCGCAACCGTTTGCGCCAACGGCACCGAAGTCACCCGTCAGGCTGACATCATCATCACGATGGTGCCTGATACCCCTCACGTGGAAGACGCCCTGTTTGGCGAAGACGGCATTGCCGCCGGTCTTACCGCTGGCAAGATCGTGGTGGACATGAGCTCCATCTCGCCGGTGGCTACCAAAGGCTTTGCCGAGCGCATCGTCAAACTGGGTTGCGAATACCTGGACGCTCCTGTGTCCGGTGGCGAAGTCGGTGCCAAGGCCGGTTCGCTGACCATCATGGTCGGTGGCAAGCAAGAAGCCTTCGACAAGGTCAAGCCTTTGTTTGAACTGATGGGCAAGAACATCACCCTGGTCGGTGGTTACGGTGACGGTCAAATCACCAAAGTGGCCAACCAGATCATCGTGGCCTTGACCATTGAAGCGGTGGGCGAAGCCCTGTTGCTGGCCTCCAAGGCTGGTGCCGATGCAGGCAAGGTTCGTGAAGCACTGATGGGCGGTTTTGCCAACTCGCGCATTCTGGAAGTCCACGGCGAGCGCATGGTCAAGCGCACTTTCGATCCCGGCTTCCGCATTGAACTGCACCAGAAAGACTTGAACCTGGCTCTGACCACCGCGCGTCAACTGGGCGTGGCTCTGCCCAACACCGCAACAGCACAGGAGTTGTTCAATACCTGCGCGGCTCACGGTGGCGCAGCACAAGACCACTCCGCCATGGTCCGCGCTCTGGAGATCATGGCCAACTACGAGATTGGTCAATAAGATCAGTTCAAGGATGCTCCCGTCCGGGCTGGTTTTTTCCAGGCATCACGCCAGCACGGCCAGGACATCCAGCAAGCGGGCTGCGGCCCGCTTTTTTTTCCAGTTAGCAGCAAAGATGTCCTGCTCTCACGCAGTCACATCCCTGTCGCGCAGTAAGATGGTCTGCTGCCATCGCCCTGCATTAGGATTGACCCATGAAGATCGAGCCACAAGACTTACTCAGCAAAATGTTTCAGGCTGCCGTCAATGCGGCTCAGCCCGAACATTGCATTCCGCCTTATCTGCCCGAGGCCCCAAAAGGACGCACGATTGTGATCGGTGCGGGCAAGGCATCCGCCGCCATGGCCCAGGCGCTGGAGCGCCACTGGGACAAGAGCCCTATCAGCGGCGTCGTGGTAACCCGTTATGGCTACGGCGTGCCGTGCGACCATATCAAAATCCTGGAAGCCTCTCACCCCGTACCCGATCAGGCCGGTGAGGATGCCGCCCGCGAGATTTTGCGCACGGTCAGCGATCTGAATGAAGACGATCTGGTAATCTGCCTGATCTCCGGCGGCGGCTCGTCTCTGCTGCCCCTGGCTGGAGAAGGCGTCACCCTGGCTGACAAACAAGCCATCAATAAAGCACTCCTCAAGTCCGGTGCTTCGATTGGTGAGATGAATACCGTACGCCGTCACCTGTCCGCCATCAAAGGCGGCCGACTGGCAGCGGCGTGCGCCCCTGCACGAGTCCTGAACCTGCTTATTTCCGATGTCCCCGGCGACAAGCCCATGGACATCGCTTCCGGCCCCACGGTGGCAGATCCCACCACGTGCGAGCAGGCGCTGGAAATCATTGCCCGTTACGGCATCGAGATTCCGGCCGCTGCCCGTGCCCTGCTGGAAAGCGGCGATGGCGAAACCATCAAGCCCGATGATCCACGCCTGGCCCATGTCACCACCCATCTGGTGGCCACACCTCAACTGGCTTTGCTCGCGGCTGCCCGCGTAGCTGAATCCCGTGGTGTGCGTCCGGTCTTGCTGGGTGACAGCATTGAAGGCGAGGCCCGCGATGTGGGCAAAGTCATGGCGGCTATTGCTCTGAGCGTGTCTCAGCACGAGCAACCCGCACAGGCCCCTTGCGTGCTGCTGTCAGGCGGGGAAACCACAGTGACCTTGCGCGGCCAGGGCCGTGGCGGTCGCAATGTGGAGTTCCTGCTATCCACCGCCATTGCCTTGAATGGCGCGCCCGGTATCTACGGTTTGGCAGGCGATACCGACGGTGTGGATGGCCAGGAAGAAATTGCCGGAGCCTTCTGCGGTCCCGACACTTTGGAGCGTGCCTGGCAACAAGGTATACGCCCAAGGGACAGTCTGGACAATAATGATGGTCATGGCTTCTTTGAAGCCTTGGACGATTCCTTGGTTACGGGCCCTACCCTGACCAACGTCAACGATTTCCGTGCAATTCTGGTTTTACCCCCTAGCGATTAACGCTTTTTTATAAAGGACTGGACATGAGAGACACGAAAGTACTGACCCTGACTGATGTCAAAAAGATCGCCGCTGCTGCCGAGCAGGAAGCGCTGAAAAACAACTGGGCTGTCTGCATCGCCATTTGCGACGCAGGCGGTTATCCGCTCTGGCTGCAACGTCTGGATGGCGCCCCCATGATGAGCGCCCTGGTTGCCCCTGAGAAAGCACGTACTTGCGTGCTCAGCGGCGGCAAGTCCAGCAAGGTGTTTGAAGACATGGTCAATAACGGTCGCTTTGCTGCTCTGTCCATGCCCATCACGCCACTGGAAGGCGGCGAACCGATTGTGGTGGACGGTCAAGTGATTGGTGCTGTCGGCGTGTCCGGCGTGAAAGCACCGGAAGACGCTCAGATCGCCCGCGCCGGTATCGCTGCTCTTTGAGCTATCGATCCCCCTAAGGACAACAACCCATGAAACGTCAACGTCATTCCCGCATTCTGGCTACCCTGGGTCCTGCCAGTTCTACGCCAGAACGCATTCGTGAACTGTTCGAGGCCGGAGCTGATGTATTCCGCCTGAACTTCAGCCACGGCACACATGAAGACCATGCCGCGCGCTATCACACCATTCGTCAGATTGAAAAGGAAACCGGTCGCAGTATCGGTATTCTGATGGACCTGCAAGGGCCCAAGTTGCGCGTGGGCAAAATGAAAGATGGCCGTGTGACACTGGAAACCGGCCGGAAATTCCGCCTGGATCTGGACCCCGCCGAGGGGACCAGCCAGCGTGCCTACCTGCCACACCCCGAAATCTTCGCAGCGCTGGAAGATGGAACAGACCTGCTGCTGGATGACGGCAAGCTGCGTCTGCGTGTGGACAGCTTTGGTCCAGATTTTGCAGAAACCACGGTCATGGTCGGCGGCCCGCTGTCCGACCGCAAGGGCGTGAATGTACCCGGCGTGGTACTACCTATCTCGCCCTTGACCGAGAAAGACCTGATCGATCTGAAGTTTGGACTGGAATTGGGCGTGGATTGGGTTGCCCTGTCCTTTGTGCAACGTCCTGGCGACATCCGTGAAGCCCGCGAGCTGATCGGTGACAAGGCCTGGATCATGGCCAAGCTGGAAAAACCGCAGGCCCTGGAGCATCTGGAAGAAATCGTCCAGTTGTGTGATGGCGTCATGGTGGCTCGTGGCGACCTGGGCGTGGAAGTCCCACCCCAGCGCGTGCCTGTGTTGCAGCGTCAGATCGTGCGTACGGCCCGTGCGGCAGGTCGCCCGGTCGTCGTGGCGACACAGATGCTGGAATCCATGATTACCTCACCTGTGCCAACCCGTGCCGAAGCATCGGACGTGGCTACTGCCATCTATTCGGGTGCAGATGCCGTCATGTTGTCCGCCGAATCGGCCTCGGGCGAATTTCCCTTGGAAGCCGTGTCCATCATGGACAGCATCATCAAGGAAATTGAGAACGATCCTAGCTGGCGCACCATTCTGGAAGCGAACCACAGCACCGCCGAGGCCAGCACCGCAGATGCGATCTGCTGCGCTCTACGTCGCGTGGCCAGCATTTTGGAGCCAGCAACGAACGTGGCCTACACCACCACCGGCTTTAGCGCCTTGCGCGCCAGTCGTGAACGGCCTATCGCCCCTATCCTGGCCCTGACACCCCGTGTGGAAACCGCACGCCGTCTGACCTTGGCCTGGGGTGTGCATGCCGTGCCTTGCGAGGACGTCAGTGATCTGGGCGAGATGATCGATCACGCTACGGATATGGCGGCGCAGCATGAGTTTGCTCAGGCTGGCGACACCATCGTGATGATTGCTGGTGTTCCCTTTGGCACCAGCGGTCGAACCAACTTGCTGCATGTGGCTACCGTTCCACAGAAGTAAGTACGTTCGACCCTGACAGTAAAAAAGCCTTGTCCATCAGCAATGATGGGCAAGGCTTTTTCTATTCGGACTGTGAAGCATGTTTTACCGTGCGAAGCCAAAGCAGTTCCGGCGGGCAGCAAGCACATCAACAAGGCCACAAGCCGCTTAAACGCTGGCTTCTCCGACCAGAGCATTCACAAAAAAGGGACGCACAAAAAAAAACCCGAGATCTAGAGATCTCGGGCAAATCCACCAAAGGAGGAGGGTGGAGGAGACAATCGTGGCAAGTTGGGCTACCAGATAAAGTATCGAGCCTGAAAGCTAAGGGTTATTACGCTTGTTTTCCCGCTTTCTTTTCAACATCCAATAACTAAAGTCTACCCACAAAAATGGTGCAATGCAAGATAAATGCTATGGAAAACCCTTGCTTGCTTATCTTGTCGCTTTAAAGCATCAATTTCCTAGCGCAAATCCTCCACCAGGTATCTAGTCGTTAACCCTAAGCCACCAAATCATGAACCCGCTCCGCTGTAAGCCGCCGTATATAGGCCGCTTCGTCAAGGAAATTTTCTTGATGCGGAAAATGTGACGTTCGTAAACAAAAACACCACAAATAAACGACACCCTTCGATACAAAGCCAGACAAGCTTCACTATCATACGCAGGCGGGCCTAGCACAACACTAGGCCCGTTTTCACATCTTGGCTCAGCTCACGCAACGGTGGGCACCAAAATGGCGATTTCTTTGCTCGATAAATGCTTGGTTTCAGATAGGGTGTAGTTGCGCACCGCCTAAGGCTGAAGTTGCCAACCAACACCCTGATGACAAAAACAACAGGGAGTATGAAAGATGTTCGCACTTAACCCCATCATGCTCAGCTTGCTGAGCGGCGTGGCACTGGCCGCAGGGACTATTTCGGCACAGGCCGAAACCTATAGTCAGATCGATCTGACCCAAGGCGCTGCCGGAGGGCCCAACTTTATTGGCCCCGATGATCAGGTTATTTTTCAGGGCACGACCACAGGCGGCGCCGTCATTTTAGGAAATGGCCACAGTTTCACTGCCAACGGCTCCCAGATCAGCGCAGAAGGCGAACGTGTCTACGCCATTGGTTCAGGGCAAAGCAATACTTCGGTCGAGTTGAATAATAGCCGTGTCACCAGCACCATCAGCAATGGCACGAACTCTCAGGGCGCAGCCATTCACCTGAGCGGCTCCAATGCCACACTCAAGGTCAAAGACAGCGAGATCTCCAGCGACAATCGCAAGGCTCCCACCATTCGTCTGGGCGGAAGCAGCACCGCCACCATTGAAGGCAGCACCATCAGCGGCAACGGACAATACCTGATTGCTCAAGGCTCGAACTCCACGCTCAGGCTGCAAGATACGGTCCTGAATCACCGCAACGGCGCATCCACGCTGATGGACATGAGTTCCGGCAGCACACAGAACTGGAGCAATGTGCAAGTGAACACAGCGGGGGGAATCGCTTCCGTTCCCCGCGATAGCACCCTGAATATTGAAAACTCTGTCTTGCGCTCTTTTGGTCAGTCCGTCAGCGCCAATCGAGACGGCACACTGAACATCAAGAACAGCGAAATTCACATTGGTGGCGCAGATCTGAAAGACAGCAGCAGCCGGGCTGCCACCTCCGGTGTTGGTGTCTATGGTGGCACCGCCACGATTACAGACAGCAAAATCTTTTATGAAGGCGCCAATAGTAGCCAGATCCTCAAACTAGATCAGCCTGGCGGCACCATGACGGTCAAGAAGACATCCATCAAGGATACGGGCGCGGCCAACGGAAACACGGCTATTGGCGTCTGGGTCGTGGATGACGCCACCATCCATATGCAGGACGTGGACATGGAAGTGGGTCGCGCCGGGATTGATATGCGCCAGGGTCTGGCCATTTTTGAGCGCGTGAACATCACCACCACAGCTAACGGCGTAGCGGCACACGGTATTTACGTGCAAGGGCACCCCGCCTGGGCTGGAACTCCCGGTCAAGACCTGGCTGTATTCCACGGCAAGGACATCAATGTCCACACCAAAGCCGCCGGTGCCGCTGGCATCTATATCTTGACCAATAACGGCGTCGGCCTGGATGTAGCGGCCAGCACTACAAACATCAACATCCTGACCGAAGGCAACAGCGCCCACGGTGTCCATATGTTTGACGGTACTGACGTCGGCACCCCGCGCCTGGACATGAAAGGTGTCGCCAACATTACCACCCTGGGTGATGGCGCCGTAGGTGTGTATTTGCGCGAGAATCCCATCTTCAACTTTGAGCAGCTCAATGTCCGAACCTCCGGCAACAACGCCGACGGTTTCCGCTTGAGTAACGCCAGCAATGACGGCACTCAGATTGCCAAGAGCATCAAGAACAGCTCCATCATCTCGGCCAAAGCCAGTGCGCTGCGCGCCAGCAATGTGGGCGTGGCACTGGATATCAGCGACAGCAACATTCATGGTCGCCAGCTCCTGACCCTGGACGGCACACAAGCCAATCTGGGCTCCTCCAGCCTGAACAGCACACGCTCCACCCTGGCTGGCAACCTGAAGCTACGCAATGGTGCCAAGCTGGACAGCATGACGCTGGACGAACGCAGTGCCTGGGTCGGCGGTATTGATAAAGATGCGGACAGCTCGGTCGGAACGCTAAACCTGCAAAACAGCAGCACCTGGTTGATGACCCGCTCCTCCCAACTGGACAAGGTCGTCAATAAAGACGGCTACCTGCTGTTCCAGCCAGACCTGAGCACGCGCTTTAAAACCTTGAGCGTGAATGAGTACGAAGGTGGCGGCCACATGGCCATGAGCGTCTACCTGGAAGGCGATGGCTCCGGCTCCGACCGACTGGTGATTGGCGACAACGGTAAAGTGACAGGCAACACCGAGCTGCATATCCTGAACGTGCGCGGCCCAGGCGGCCAGACCGTTCACGGCATTCCGCTCGTCGTCAGTGGTACTGGCGCGACGATTGCCAACGACGCCTTCACCCTGAGCACCCAATCCAGCGGCTACCGCCCTGCGACACACACCGTCTCAGCCAATGGCTATGAATACAGTCTGGTCAGCCGAGACAAAGACCAAAGCAACAACCACCAGTGGTATCTGACCTCCTCCACCAACAATCCGGACCCCGAAGTTCCCACCGACCCGGAAACCGATGGGCACGTTAACGTCTCCCCGGAAGCCCCTGCTTACCTGGCCGCCCACCGCGTTTCTCAGAATCTGTTTGCCCATACCTTCCACGAGCGCGAGCTGAACCAGCAAGGTTTGGCCGCCGGGCAGCGCAAAATCTGGGCTCGCGCACAAGTGCGTACAGACAAGAAGATGGGATTTGAGGATTACGATTCCGTCGATGCCAAGGTCAACAGCAGCATGTTCCAGCTTGGCGGTGATGTCTGGGGCAAGAACTTTGAAAAAGGCGATTTTCGTACCGGCCTGATGGCGGGTGTAGGCGAAATCTCGGCCAAGTCTCGCAACCAGTTCATTGACCCGGCGAATCTCAACAGTCACAGCACTCTGCATGCCAAGGACAAACGTACCGGCTACAACGTGGGCGCATACGCGACCTACCTGCAAGATGCTCAAAGTCGCCAGGGCTGGTTCGTCGATAGCTCCCTGCAATTCACGCACTACCGTGGCAAGCTCACCAGCGATCTGGGCGAGCTGAAACACAATAACAATCTGTGGCAAGTGGCGGCTGAAACCGGCTATGGCTGGAAGTACGCGCCGGACAGCGCCGTGCTGATCACTCCTAAGGCCCAGTTGCTATACAGCCACTTGTCGGGTGATGAAGGGGAAGTGCAAGGCACCAGCTACGCCGTTCAACGCAAGAGCACGACCCAATCCCGCATTGGTGTGCGAGTAGAGGCTGCCCCGGACACCACCACCCTGCCCTTGCGTCCTTTCGTGGAACTGGCCTGGGTACACCGCTTCAATGACACGGGCATCTACGTGGGCGACAGCCGCTTCAAAGCCAGCAACGCGCGCAATGCAGGCGAGATCCAACTGGGTGTAGATGGCGAAATCAGCAAGAGCACCCTGGTCTCGGCCCGCTTTATCCGTGAGCAAGGCTCGGGTTCGTCCTACGGCATGAGCGGTATGGTGAATCTGAACTACCGCTGGTAAAGCAATAGACTCCGGCCACTGCATTTTTTTCACAAACCGGCGGCTTGAACAAAAAAGAGGGGCCGTTCCAGGAACAGCCCCTCTTTTCTTAGCTCATCCAGCAAGCTGCACACAGCCGCCAATTGAGAAAAATGAATTACAAGCGATAAGCCGTCGTCGTCATGACTTTGGACATCATGCGCATCAAGGTTTTAACGGGTGGAGGCAAACCTACAGCCCCATGATTCTCGGCAGTACGACGATGCTCAATTTCGTCATCGCGCATTTTTTCCACAATGCGACGCGAACGATTGTCGCTGGCAGGCAAAGACTCCAGATGGCTTTCCAGGTGCTCTTCAACCTGACGCTCGGTCTCGGCCATAAAACCCAGGTTATACGGCACCCCTGCCCGGCTGGCGAGCAAGCCCAAGGCGAAGGAACCGGCATACCACAAAGGATTGAAGACGCTAGGGCGGCTGTCCAGCTCGCGCAGACGGTCGTCGCACCAGGACAGGTGATCGACCTCTTCCTGAGCGGCCTGCAACAGCACTTCAGTCGCTTGCGGATCTTTGCACAGCATGGCCTGACTACGATACAAGGCCTGGGCGCAGATCTCGCCCACATGATTCACACGCATCAAGCCTGCGGCATGGCGAGCTTCGTCGGTGCTGATCTCGGACACTTCCTTGCCTGCGGGATTCGGACGCGAAGCGCGTGCCGAACGTCCCAGGACTTCCAGGGCCCGATTCGTCTCGCTCAGAATCTGGTCAAAAAAGCTGTTACGTCGGTACAGACGGGTATCGCTGTTGGAAACGGTATGGCTCATGAGGACACCTGCAAAACAAAATGGATGGGTATTATTGCCGCAAAAAGCCGATCACTGCCTTGCTCTCGGACAAGAGCCAAAGCAATGGCAGCACACAAGCCATAATGACCAGACCTATGCCGGCAATCTCCTGGTCGGACTGTAGATAGAAATTACAGAGCCGAACCGGATTGTCGTAATACAGCAGGCCAACAATTGCCATCATCCAACTGAAGTTACCGAAGAAGAACAGGCGAAACACCAGATGGGCGCGTCGCCAGGACTCCATGAACAACATACCCATCAGCACCAGTCCAATGTACTTGGCAGTGGCCATGGGAGGCGACACCAGCACATCGTCCAGCGCCTTGGGCACCATCCAGTAAGCCGCCGCAAAGCTGACCAGGATCAGGCCGGGCAAACCATATTCATTCAGGGCGTAATAAGGGCGCAGCAAGGCCTGCATGGCGGGAGAGCGCCCCACACCCTGATAGCGCATGGAAAGCTGCAAGGCAACGCCAGAGAGCACCAATAGCGGAATATGCACCAGCATGTGCAGACTCATGGATGCCGTCAGGGGACGGTCCCAAAAAGCCGCTGCCGCAAACAACAAGGCGGCCAGCAAGGCCAGGGCACTACCCAGATAAGGCCGGACTTTGGTGGCTTCGACGACACGCTTCAAAGACATTACATCGCCCCCTTCTGATCCAGTTCCTCGACAGCACGTTTGGCATAAGCCAAGGCCAGCATAGGTTCGCCATAATCCACAATGCGGCCCAAACGCGGCTCGGAGCTGACGACGTGATACGCCGCATTATGCTCGTACTCGTCAAAGGGAGCGGGAATGACCACAATGCCAAAATCGTCCAGCACGCGCTGACGCTGCTCGCCGGGCATCATGGTGACAAACTGCCAGACGTCCGGATTGGCCTTCATGGTTTTGCTGTAACGGCGCAAGTGATCGGGCGAATCGGTGGGATCAAAACTGATGCTTAGCAGGCGGATACGGTCCTGCAAGCCTTCGTCCACAATCGCTTTTTGCAGTTGCTGATACTCCGAGCCCATCGCCAGACATAGCGTGACGCAGCGGGTATAGATGAAATTGACGATGGTGATGCGACCATCATTTTGCAGCAGGGAACTGAGCTGCGCACTGCCCCCGGCCGGGAGCAGTACTTCGACATCGGAGATAAGACGCGGTGAGGCAGCCACATCATTGCGACGGGCTGTCTCGGCTGTCAGGGCGTTAAACCCTTGCGTCAAATGGGCCAGAGCCCCAATACCCAGGGCAAAAACCAGGAGAATACTGATAAATAGTCTCATCGCTGGCCCATCATTTCAGTCTTACTCTTCCATGGGAGCCAGGTCGGCGTCCCCATTCCAATGATCGGTTTTATCGGCTGTTTTTTCACGTTCGGCTTTGACAAAGGCCATATCCACCGGATCGGCGCTGTTGCCACCTAATTCAGTACGCAGGTAGTTAACAACTGCCGTCATTTCCTCGTCGTTGAACTTCTCGCGGAATTCCGGCATCGCACCATTGTACTTATTACCCTTGACCGTGATCTCGCCAGTAATACCGTGCAGCATGATCTGGACCAAAACTTCAGGTTTGCGCAGTACCCACTCGGAACCCACCAGTGGAGGGAACACGCCTGGGACACCGGCACCCGTTGCCTGGTGACAGGCAGCACATTGGGCTACGAACAGTTGTTGACCGTCTACGGCGCCTTCAGGCAATTCGAAGTCGGCAACGATACGGTTGTCGCCCACGGTTGCGTCATGGCTCAGGTCGCTGCTGAAAATATAGTAGATGCCCCACAGGAACAGACCTGCAATGATCAGCAGAACTACCCAGGGGATCGGTGCTGCGTTTTCTTCCGGATCGGAATACTCACGCTGCTGTGCTTCATATTTATGATTGTCGCTCATTCTAATTCTCCGAGGCGCCCCGCCGTGCGGGGCGCGCTAGCTCAGCAATGCCTGTTTATTTGATAACGCTGGCTGGCGATACGGGATACGTACGATCCAGCGCCAACAGGTATTGAACCAGGTCCAGGGCCTCTTGCTTGGCCACAACCACCTTGCCTTCGGGAGCAAAGGCGCCCGGCAAGTTAACAACCTTATCGCCTTCCTCTGCCTTGTCCTTGAGCTCGAACATGAAGGGGTACGAAGGCATATTGCTGCCAGGGGTGTAAGCACGAGGCTGATACAAGTGACCCAGATGCCAGTCCACACTAGGCTGACGAGCACCAATATTGAGCAAGTCAGGACCAGTACGCATGGTGCCGAGCAAGTGTGGTGTGTCGTAGAAGTAATCGCCTGCTACCGACGCACGACCCCAGCCACGCTGGAAGTCAGGAGCCTGATTCTGGCTACGTGGCTGCTGCGAGTGACAGTAGACACAGCCCATATCAATGTATTGCTGACGGCCGCGCAGCTCCACCTCGGTGTAAGGCTTGAGCCCTGGAGAGGGCTCCACCTTTTTAACTTGCAGGTAAGGGACAACGACCAGAGCCGATGTGGCCAGGGCCAGCGTCACCATGGCGCCGCCCAATAGTTTGTATTCGCTTTCCATGACTAAATCATGCCTCCACTACATTGCGAGTTGCCGAGCGCTGGTGAAACAGGGCTGGACCAATACGACGGCTGCCATAGCGCAAAGCCATTGCCACAAAGTGGAAGGCAAACACAAGGTGACCCAGAGTCATCAAACCACCACCGACAGAGCGCGACTTCAGGTACGGCATCGTGACAAACACCGATTCCATGAAGGTTTTAGCGGGATCCAGCATGGCCAGACCTTGCAGCCAGCCGCCAATACTCAGACCAATGGCGTAAATGGAGAAACCAACCACAACCAGCCAGAAGTGCAGGGAGATCAGTTTGGGGTAAGGCCATTCCCAGGACATGACGCGAGGCATCACGTAGTAGATGGCACCGAACATCACGATGGTAAAGAAGCCGTACAAGCCGATGTGGGCGTGGGCAACCGTGAAGTGCGTGAAGTGGGTAATCGTGTTGATGCTGCGCAGCGCTTCAAAAGAACCTTGAATGGAGCTGACGGTGTACATCATGCCGCCCAGCACGATAAAGCGCAGGGTGGGCGAGTGAATCAGGGTACGGAAGTGACCCTTCATGGTGTAGTGCTGGTTAATCGAGAAAGCCAGCACAGGGATGATCATCATCATGCTTTGCACGATGGACAGAGTAACCATCCACTGCGGCACCGGACCGCCGACCAGGTGGTGACCACCGACCTGACCGTAGAAAAATGCCAGACCCCAGAAACCCACCAGAGACAGGTTGTAGGAACTGATAGGCTGACCAATGATCTTGGGCAGGAAGTAGTACACCGAGGCCAGAGCCATAGGGGTGTAGAACAGACCCAGCACGTTGTGGCCAAACCACCAGTTCATGGTTGCTTGTTCAACACCCACGTGTACGGCAGGCAGGTTACCGACCAGGAACAGGATGGGGAACCAGAACAACGCAGCGCCCATGTACCACACCGACACATACAGGTGGTGAGCACGACGGTTCTGCAAGGTGAAGACCAATGGCAAGGCAGCCAAAGCACCACCAATAACCATCAGGATATCAACCTGCCAAGGCATTTCCAGCCATTCCATCCCGTCGGTGATACCCATCGCGATACATGTCAGACCGATAGCCAGACCGATGTTCCACAGGATCCCACCAGCGATGGCATAACGCGCACCGATCAGGGGAGTCTTGAGCAGACGAGGCAGCATCCACATGGCAACGCCGAAAGCGGCCATTGGCGCCCAGCCATAAGCCACACCGTTCAGGTGCAGCGTACGCATGCGACCAAACGTCATCCAGGCGTGTTGCGTCAAGAATTCGGGATCGTGCAGCTTGATCGAGCTGATCAGACCTGCTGTCGAGGCGAAAATCAGCCACAAGACCGAACAGGCCAGCAAAATGAACGTGACCTTGGCGGAGGAGCGGTCAGCTTCCACGCGTTCTGCCAATTCAAGGCTCAGCGCCTGACGATCTTCAGCAGAAATTGTCTTGCGACCCATTTCTTCTTGAAGTGCCTGACGTTGTTCAGGGGTGGCGGAGGGGTCATCTACCTGCCCGATTTCGCCTTTGGAGAAGAT
Organism: Alcaligenes sp. SORT26; assembly: GCF_017377875.1. GTDB lineage: Bacteria > Pseudomonadota > Gammaproteobacteria > Burkholderiales > Burkholderiaceae_B > Alcaligenes > Alcaligenes parafaecalis. The sequence continues at coordinate 3,612,113 of NZ_CP070975.1, read as the reverse complement.
TTCTCGCGAAGCGGCGGGGCTGTGGTCAAAGAAGTTACGGCGTAACGACCAGATGAAAACAAAGAGTCCTGTAACGGACAATATGAAAGCTAGTAGCAGTATTGAAACGGTATTCACAATGATCCAGGCCTGGTTAATGTGAAGCTGCCAAGCAGCTCGGCGGCACCTTGACGCGTCGCAGATCGAAAGAGCATGGACGCAAAAAATCTGCGACTGCCTAGGTCGCGAGAGCCGTCATGTTAAAACACCCGCTTGTTACGTCTGAATAAAGCCCCCATGGAAAGCAGGGTTTATTGAGAAAGAACAAATACGGGCACGACATTTTTTGGTATAGGGGCGACAGACATTATAGGCGCGGGTAAACCCGTGTGACATATCTGTTTCAAAATGCCGTGTACCGTTCCGAAGTTTATCCTAGGACAATCAACAAAACCAGTCTAAATCTTACAAAGAGCAGGGTTCTACTCCGATTTGTCTATATGGAATTTCTTATACGGTACGCGGGCGCGACACAGCCCCCATCAAAAAGTACAATCACGACTATCAATCTACTGACGAGTCTTGGCTCGCACTGCAAACAAAGGAATTCATATGGAATGCACAATCGACTGGGGCGGCAAAGACGGAATGTTGTTCGTTGCCCGTACAGGCAGTGGTCATGTGACGGCCATGGACGGTGCACCCGAAGGCGGCGGCAATAATCTGGCCCCACGCCCCATGGAAATGCTGCTGACCGGCGCGGGTGGCTGCGCAGCTTATGACGTGGTGCTGATCCTGAAACGCGGCCGTCACGATATTACGGGCTGCCAGGTCAAACTGACGGCCGAACGCGCCGACACCGACCCTAAAGTCTTCACCAAGATTCACTTCACTTTTGTGGTGACCGGCAAAGATCTGCCCCAGGCAGCCGTTGAGCGCGCCGTACAACTGTCGCACGACAAGTACTGCTCCGCGTCGGCCATGCTGGGCAAAACTGCCGAGATCACCTATTCCGTCGACATTCAGCAAGCCTGAGGCCCCCATGTCCCTCTATCCCTACGAAGACCTGCTGCGCCTGGTCTACACCCAAGGCACTCCCAAAGGGGATCGCACCGGTACCGGCACGAACTCGGTATTTGGTCATCAAATGCGCTTCGATCTGTCGCAGGGTTTTCCGCTGATCACAACCAAGAAGCTGCACACCCGCAGTATCTTTATTGAGCTGCTGTGGTTCTTGCGTGGCGAGTCCAATGTACGTTGGCTGCAAGAGCGCGGCGTCTCCATCTGGGACGAATGGGCGGACGAGAACGGCAATCTGGGCCCGGTCTACGGCGTGCAATGGCGCTCCTGGCCCACGCCCGATGGCCGTCACATCGACCAGATCAGCCAGTTGGTAGAGCAGATTCGCAAGAACCCCGATTCGCGCCGCCTTATCGTGTCGGCCTGGAACGTGGCGGATGTCGGCCAGATGGCCCTGCCCCCTTGCCACGCCCTGTTCCAGTTCTATGTGGCCGATGGCAAGCTGTCCTGCCAGCTTTACCAGCGCAGTGCGGATATCTTCCTGGGTGTGCCCTTCAATATCGCCAGCTACGCTCTGCTGACGCACATGATGGCCCAGCAATGCGATCTGGAAGTGGGCGACTTCATCTGGACAGGCGGCGACTGCCACCTGTATTCCAACCACTTCGAGCAAGCCGAATTGCAGTTATCGCGTGAGCCACGCCCCTACCCCAAGCTGACGATCAAGCGCAAACCCGCCAGTCTGTTTGATTACGAGTACGAAGACTTCGAAATCACCGACTACGATCCTCATCCCCACATCAAGGCGCCTGTTGCCGTATGAGTTCTACCCCATTCATCCGTCTAGTCGTTGCCTATGCGGCCAATCGCTGCATAGGCAAGGATAACGACCTGCCCTGGCGTCTGCCTTCTGACCTGCAACACTTCAAACGTGTGACCATGGGTTTGCCCATCATCATGGGTCGCAAGACCTGGGAGTCCCTGGGTCGCCCTTTGCCCGGTCGCCCGAATCTGGTGATCAGCCGCAATACGGACTACCAGGCTGAAGGTGCGCAGGTTTTCAGTAATCTGGACGATGCCCTGGCAGCCTGCCCAGGCTTTGAGACCGCTTGCGTGATTGGTGGGGAACAACTGTTCCGGCTGGCTTTGCCTGTGGCTCAGGAACTGATTGCGACCGAGATCAAGGCTGAAGTGGACGGTGATACTTTCTTTCCAGAACTGCCTGCTGGCGAATGGGAAGAAGTTGAGCGCCTGCCCCAGCCCGAAGAAAACGGCTTCACTTACGATTACGTGACGTATCGTCGCCGCACTTGATTCAGGTTTTCTGACGAGGAACCAGGCGCTTGTTTCAAGCAGCCGCCTGCCCCTGCTCCAAGCTCAAAAGCGTGCGCTCGAAACCAAAAAAAAGGCCTGAATCCGTGAAATCGGATTCAGGCCTTTTTAACGATCAACCCGCCTGGATCAGGCAGAGCCAAGGTCTATTCTTGCTAACTCAGTAGCTGAACTTACTCAGCCACCGCAGCATACGCCGGGCCATCCAGCAAACCTTGCAGGTCAGCCGGATTGTCCGCCTTGAGCTTGAAAATCCAGGTATCAAACGGCGCGTCATTCAATAGATGTGGCGCATCAGACAAAGCCTGATTGAACTCCACCACCTCGCCAGAGACAGGTGCGTAAATATCGGAAGCGGCCTTCACCGACTCCACAACACCCGCCGTCTCACCCGCAGCCAGACGCGTGCCCGGCTTGAAGTCACCCACAAACACCAAATCACCCAACTGGTCCTGAGCAAAGTCGGTAATGCCAACCAGCACTACACCGCCTTCGTCCTTGGCCCACTCGTGGCTTACTACGTACTTTCTATCCTCTGGTAGCTGCATATCGCCTCCCTGACTGACCAGCTCACAATCCTGTTGAATTCAGAAACGATAGCCGAAACCGGCACAGGCCGTTTCTGCCCTTCTACTTAAGTTTTTTCCGCCTGCGTCTTCAGTGCACGGGCACATGCGGCTGCCGATGCCCAGGCCCACTGGAAGTTATACCCGCCCAACCAGCCGGTGACATCCACCGCTTCGCCGATAAAGAACAGACCAGGTACTTTACGTGCTTCCATGCTTTTTTGATTCAGCTCGCGTGTATCCACGCCGCCGCTCATCACTTCCGCCTTTTTATAGCCTGCCGTGCCGCTAGGTTTCAACTCCCAGGAGTTAATCACCTGCCCTACCGCACGCAATACGCGGTCCGGCAAGTCGGCCAGACGTTGCTGCCCCACACCTTTAGGCAACAAGTCCGAGGTATCCAGCCATTGCTCGACCAGACGGCGCGGCCACAAGGTCGACAAGACGGTGAGCAACTGCTGGCGGCTACCCGCCTTCAAATCCAGTAACTGCTGGGCGATGTCCTGACCGGGAGCCAGGTCCACACTAATGGTCTCGCCCGACTGCCAGTAGCTGGAAATCTGCAAGATGCCTGGCCCGGACAAGCCGCGGTGTGTGAACAGCAGATCTTCCAGAAAAGCCTGGCGTTGCTTGCCCTGCCCCGTGCTGACCTCTACTTCCAAAGCCATGCCGCTCAAGGCAGAGAATGGTTTCCAGTCCCGACCGTCAAAGGTCAAAGGCACCAGAGCCGGATGCGGTTCGATCACTTTCAGACCGAAGTGACGCGCCACGCGCAAGGCATAGTCCGTGGAACCCAGTTGCGGAATCGCCATGCCGCCAGTCGCGACAACCACCTGCAAGGCATTCAGATCGCCCTGACTGGTGCGCAGCACAAAACCCTCTTCGCTACGGCCTATGGACTGCACCGAACACGGCATACGCCAGGACACCTGCCCTTTCAAACACTCCTGACGCAGCATCTGGATGATGGACTCGCTGGAGTCATCACAGAACAACTGGCCTTTATGTTTTTCATGAAAACCGATGCGATAGTCACGCACCAATTGCAGAAAATCCTGCGGCGTATAAGCGGCCAGAGCCGAACGGCAGAAATGCGGATTCTTGGACAGAAAATTCTCGGGCGAAGTCCCCGTATTGGTGAAGTTGCAGCGCCCTCCCCCGGAAATACGAATTTTCTCGCCCAGCTTTTCAGCATGGTCAATCAATACCACTCGCAGGCCACGTTGGCCTGCGATACTGGCGGCCATCATACCGGCCGCACCTGCGCCGATGACGGCAACATCAAAAATAGGGGTCACGCGGGTTTACTCGTTTGTCTCGGACTCAAGCACGCAGTCTACGTAGTAGCGCGGCAGTCCATCGGGGCCAATATCCTGAGCCAGTCCATGCACATAGGTTTCAAAGCCAGGGAAGCGGGCATTGAACTCACGCGCAAATTGCAGGTACTCCACAATGCGCGAGTTAAAGCGTTCGCCAGGAATCAGCAAAGGAATGCCGGGAGGGTAAGGGGTCAGCAACACGCCGGTTACGCGGCCTTCCAGCTCGTCAATACCAACACGCTCGATATCGCCGTGCGCCATCTTGGCATAGGCGTCCGAAGGCTTCAGAGCGGGAATCATGTCGCTCAGGTAAACCTCGGTAGTCAGGCGGGCCAGATCGTACTTGCGGTAAGCCTGGTGAATTTGCTGACACAGATCACGCAAGCCCATACGTTCATACGTAGGCTGGGTCTTGCAGAAGTCCGGCAAGATGCGCCACATGGGCTGGTTACGGTCGTAATCGTCCTTGAACTGCTGCAAGGCGGTCAGCAAGGTGTTCCAGCGCCCCTTGGTGATGCCAATGGTGAACAGAATAAAGAAGGAATACAGACCGGTTTTCTCGACCACCACGCCGTGCTCGGCCAGATACTTGGAGACCAGAGCGGCGGGAATGCCCTGCTCGGCAAAGGTGCCGGAAATATCCAGGCCGGGAGTCACTACCGTGGCTTTGACCGGGTCCAGCATGTTGAAGTTGGTCGACAGCTTGCCAAAGCCGTGCCATTCCGCATCGGAGCGCAGAATCCAGTCGTCGCGCTCGCCTATGCCTTCGTCAGGCAGATTGTCCGGGCCCCAGACCTTGAACCACCAATCGCTTTCGCCGTACTCCTTGGACACCTTGCGCATGGCGCGACGGAAGTCCATGGCCTCGCAAATGCTTTCCTCGACCAGGGCGGTGCCACCAGGCGGCTCCATCATGGCCGCTGCCACATCACAGGACGCAATAATCGCGTACTGCGGGCTGGTGCTGGTGTGCATCAGATAGGCTTCGTTGAATACGTTACGGTCCAGCGGACGGTTTTCCGCATCCTGCACCGTAATCTGAGACGCCTGCGACAAGCCAGCCAGCATTTTGTGCGTGGAGTGTGTGGCGTAAATCATGGTGTCTTTGGTGCGCGGACGATCCGCACCAATGGCGTGCATGTCGTGATAGAAGTCGTGGAAGGCCGCATGCGGCAACCAGGCTTCGTCAAAGTGCAGCGTGGGGATTTTGGAATCCAAGGTTTCCTTGATCATTTCCACGTTGTAGATGACGCCGTCGTACGTGCTTTGCGTCAGCGTCAAAATACGGGGTTTCTTGTTCTTGGCCTTGCTGGCAAAGGGATTGGCCTCGATCTTGCGCGCAATGTTTTCCGGCAAGAACTCGTCTTGTGGAATGGGACCAATAATGCCCAGGTGGTTACGCGTGGGGCGCAGAAACACAGGGATAGCACCCGTCATGGTGATGGCGTGCAGAATCGATTTATGACAGTTACGGTCCACCACCACTACGTCGTTATTGGCCACGTTGGCATGCCAGACGATCTTGTTGGAGGTGGACGTGCCGTTAGTCACAAAAAAGCAGTGGTCGGCATGGAAGATGCGGGCAGCGTTACGCTCGGCCTCGGCCACCGGGCCGGTATGGTCCAGCAACTGGCCCAGTTCATCGACCGCATTACAAACGTCAGCGCGCAGCATGTTTTCACCAAAAAACTGGTGAAACATCTGCCCTACCGGGCTTTTCAGGAAGGCAACGCCACCCGAGTGCCCTGGGCAGTGCCAGGAGTAGGAACCATCAGACGCGTATTTGACCAACTCGCGGAAAAACGGTGGCGACAAGCTTTCCAGATAGGAGCGCGCTTCACGGATGATGTGACGCGCCACGAACTCCGGCGTGTCCTCGAACATGTGAATGAAGCCGTGCAGCTCGCGCAGAATATCGTTGGGGATATGCTGCGAGGTGCGCGTCTCGCCGTACAGGTAGATGGGGATGTCCTCGTTGCGGAACCGCAGCTCGCCAATAAAGGAGCGCAGGTTCTTGATCGCATTGGCGACATCCTCCGGGGAATCCACATCGAATTCCTCATCATCAATCGACAAAATGAAGGCGCTCGCGCGGCTTTGCTGTTGCGCAAAAGAACTAAGGTCACCATAGCTGGTGACCCCGAGAACCTCTACGCCTTCGGCCTCTATCGCCGAGGCCAGGGCTCGAATGCCCAGGCCTGACGTATTTTCGGAACGGTAGTCTTCGTCGATGATGACGATAGGAAAACGAAACTTCATCCAGAACTCCTAGGTACGAGGCAGGGTAACGCCTAGCTGACCTTGATATTTGCCGCCGCGGTCGCGGTACGACACTTCGCACACTTCATCGCTTTCAAAGAACAACATCTGTGCACACCCTTCACCGGCGTAAATCTTGGCTGGCAGCGGGGTGGTATTGGAAAATTCCAGAGTGACGTGGCCTTCCCATTCAGGTTCCAGCGGGGTCACGTTCACGATGATGCCGCAACGGGCATAGGTGCTTTTACCCAGACACATGGTCAGCACACTGCGGGGAATACGGAAGTACTCAACCGTGCGAGCCAGCGCAAAGGAATTGGGCGGAATAATGCACACATCACCGACAAAATCCACAAAGGATTTTTCATCGAAGGCCTTGGGGTCCACGATGGTCGAATTGATGTTGGTGAAAATCTTGAATTCGTTGGCACAACGCACATCGTAGCCATAGCTGCTGGTGCCGTAGCTGACGATACGTTGTCCGTCTACATTACGCACTTGGCCTGGCTCGAAAGGCTCGATCATGCCTTGGGCAGCAGCCCGCCGAATCCAACGGTCGCTTTTGATACTCATAAGAAATTAGCCGCCTTAAATCAGTAACCGGTTATTTTATCGTTTAGATACACGCACAAGCTAATTGCGGCGCAAATATGTCATTTGCACCACAATTTTCTGCCCGCTTTGCGCCGGGCAAGCCCGTATCAATCCTTTGAGAACCAGCGGTAAATCAGGGCCAGACCGTTGACAGTACCAGCGCTGACCTCTGCGGTCAGACCCCGCGCCAGGCGGTAGCTGGCTCGTCCCACTGTGCCGGTATCGGCCATGGCCTGCTCCAGGCTAACGGAAATGTCCGCCGTCAGTGCCTTGCTGATCGCAATAAACTTGCGCTCTTCGTTGCTGGTGCCGCTGTTCAGGGATTTGACCACACTTTCCACCGGCAAAATGCTACCAGCACTGCCCAGGTCGCCCGAACGCATGGCCACTTCATCAATCCCGAACTTGCGGTAGAAGGGTTCACCATCACCCAGGAAAGAGGTACCCACGCTAAGCAGCAAAGCCATATCGCCACCGGAATCATCCGGGCCGTGGCCCAGCAGGAGCCAGGACAGTTTTTCAACTTCACTGACTTCCGGGTAAGACACCAAATCAATTCTGGGCTTGCGTGCCGTACCGGCTACCTTAACACCTGCTTCTACCGCCTGACCGGTACGCAGGGCTTCGATGTCCAGGATGGGCGAGGTAATGTCGCCCTGGAAGGTCACGGTTCCGCGCTTGAGCATCAGCTTTTGACCGTACAACTCGATGCGGCCACCACGAGTACGCAAGGCACCCATACCAGTGAGCTTGCCACCAATCATAGTGACCCTCAGGCTGCCGACCAGACCGGAGTTCACGCCGTAACCCGTCAGGTAAAAGCGCGGCCCCAGGTCCACATCGATTTCCATGCTCATGTCAGTAGCGGCCTGGGAAGGCTCGGAGGCAGGCTCGTCACCTGCCCGCACAATCACCACATCGCTATCGACGGTAGGAATGCCACCCAGCATGTCCAGGTTGAACCAACCGGCATCGGCCTCGACCTTGCCGGTAATCGCTATGCGCGGCAATTCCATGTTCAGGGCAATATTGCCGGACATCATGGCGTAACGATCGGCGCGTTGCAGGATTGGGAAGCGGAAGATATCCACCCCGAAGGCCCCTTGCTGAGTGCTCAGGTTCCACTGCCCCGAAACGGTCAGCTTGCCATCTTTGGCATCCGGGCTTTCTTTCAGCCAGGTGGCCGTACGCCACTCTTGCGGCTCTACCCGTGGGCGAGCCGGGAAACTCAAGGACTCCAGCCTGAAGATATCACCATCAAAACGGGCATCCAACTGACCATCAATCAGGCGGATACCGTCGTCCAGACGCGTAAAGCGCAGCTCGCGGCCCGTCACGGTTCCGCGGCTGGTCCAGGCCCATTTTGCACCCACATCAATATTCACGTCCGCGTTCAGACGACCACCCAATTCCATGGCATCACCCAGGAACAGGCGCGTCCAGCTCAAGTCATCAATATTGGCTTGAATACTGACAGTTTTGCGGTCGTTTTCGTTCAGGGCCAGCCCATGAATAGGGGTCTGGGCCTTGGCCGTCACGTAGCCCATTTCCTTGGTACGCAGGTCTAACTGAGCATCCACGCGGCTGGTAGTGGCCGATGTGGGTTTCGCATTAATGACTATGCTCAGATCTTCCAGGCCCAAGGACATGGGTGGTTCAGCAAAGACCTGCACATCCCCGGCGACGCGATCAACGCGCACCTGCCCGGACAAGGCACCGTTAAATTTCAGATCCCAACGGGCTTTGATATCAATTTCGGGAGGCTGAGTTTTCTTGTGCTTAACAATCTTGACGCCCCCCTTGTCCTTCTCCGCACTCGCTTCTACGCCAACTTTGCGCAGCAGGCGTGCGATACGGGGCTCGGACAAGACCAGATCCAGCAACTCACCACGGCTGGCCCATTGGCCAGGCTGGTAGCTGGATTCCTGGTGACGCAGATTGATCCAGGGTTCGCCATCGACTGTCGTACTCAAAGTACCCGCACCAACACGTACCGACCAGGGAGCCAATGGCTCGGGAGTCTTGGGAGCTGTTGCTGTTTTGTCGGCTGCGTTTTCAGGAGCGCCTGCTTGTGCCTTCGCTTGCTCTGCTTCCGCTGGAGCAGCCGAAGCAGCTGTCTGTGCGGTCGCTGGCATTGGGGCTTCTGCCGAAGGCGATTGAGTCGCTGCAGAACCGGAGGTTTGCGCTGCCACCTCTTTCTCAGGTGCAGCAGTAGCAGCGTCAGCAGGTTTAGCTTGATCCTTGGCATCTGCTTTGGCAGCTTGAGCCGGAGGCTCCGGTGCCCGCAGAGCATCGGTGAAACGTACCGGCAGTGCCGACTGCAAACGCACGATCAATCCGGCATGGTCCGCCACCAAACGGTTTACCTTGCCATCCCAATACGCAGCCTTGCCCTGATCGGCAAAGTGCCAGCCCCCCTCCAGTGCCAGATCGGCTTCAGCCAGCCCCTGGCCTAATTGACCCTTGGCATTACCACCCAAGTCGTACTGGCCTTTCAACTGCAATGTGTGACGAGCGATCTCCCCGCGCAACTGACCTTGTGCCGAGGCCTTGCCTAACTCCAGACCTGGCCATAGCTGTTCGGCACGGGGAATCTTCGCCAACAAATCCAGTTCGGCTTTACCGGACATGCCGAAGCCACCCTTCAACTGGACTTGGTTCTCACCGATCTTCATATCGGTAAGCACATCCGAAACCGTCAGCAGACGCCACCAGTCCGGCTGGCCGGGCTGAGCCGGTGCAGAAGCCTTGGCCTTGATCTGCCCAATAGCCGTCTGCTTGTTCCAGCGACTGCCTTGCAAAAGCTGTATATCGACATCCGCCGAGAGCAACTGCTCTTTATCCGCCAGGACCACATCGAACTGGCCTTGGGTATTGATCAAGGCATCTGGCAGCACATCGCCCAGCAAGGCATGCAGATCCAGCTTGTCGCTGCGGAACTGGCCTTTGAAATGATCCTGAACGTGCACCCCTTCCTGTGTGGCATCCCAGGCGAAGTCCGCATCCAGCGAGGACTCGTCCGGCAGTTTCACGGCCAGCTTGGCCTGACGCACTGGCACGGAATCCAGCGGGCTCAACTCTGCGCTGGCGTCCAGGCTATAGCCCTGGCCATGACCGTTGAGCAACAAAGTGGCTTGTTCCAGAGAGCCATTCAAGGTGATTTGAGCGTTGACCACGCAATCGGGCAAAGGCTCGGGTTCAGGGACTACGACCGGCTCCTGAATACGCCCTTCATCGACCACACCGGTACTGCTCTCAGGCTCGGAGCTGATGACTCCGGCGACGCCATGGGGATCAATGGGCTGCTCCAGGGAGTTGACCGCCTGGCTCTGTGCCTTGAGGCCAGACTGGCCTTGCAGCGTAGCCCCGGCTTCCGCTGGTTCAGCACTTTGCTCTGCTGATTTTCCTGGTGTTTTTCCAGAGTTTTTTTCCGATGCTTTGTCTGCTGTTTGATTTGAAGTGGCTGCAGCCGCGGACGTCCCACCAGAAGCGTCCGCCTTGGCACTCGTTTTCACCGTCTCTGCGACCGTTTTGGGCTGGCCTGCGACGGCCTTCGTTGCAGATTTCCCGGATGTCGATTGCTCCGCGTAAGCAGGCAGATACTGCTTGGCGCAAATGGGTGAGTCCGCCGTCAAGCCACGAGCAATAATCTGGATATCGGCGCGTGCCGGGTAAGGCGCTTCCAAACCACCCAGCTCCACTTCGCCCTGAAAACCGGCACGGATGGATTCATTCGCTACGATCAAATCGTACAGGCGCAGTTGGGCACTATCAGAGTCCAAGGCCAGAGCCGAAGACAGATCCGCAATCGCCACGGGCAGGGGCGTGCCATCCTGAGTCAGCAAAAACTGGCCCAGCGCCAGCTTGTCCACGGCAATACTGACTGGGAGCTCCGGCATCTTGAAGGGCTCGTCAGACTTGGGCTCATCCGAGGAGGTCAAGGCTACATCCACTTTATGGGCGCTCAGCTCGATCACATGCAAGCGGCGTTCCCACAATTCTTTCCAATTGGCCTGCAGACGCAAGCGCTCGATGTCCACGTGTGTACCAGGCAAACCCAGCACCAGGTGATCAACACTTAATCCATCCCAAATGGTTCCGCGCACCCCTTGGGCGCTCCCCTGCGCATAGGGCAAAGCCGTGCGCAAGGCCCAGCTTGTACCGGCCTGACTCGCCAACACCCAATACACAAAGCCGCAAACAAGCAGCAGGGCAACCACCACAAAGGGGATGCCCCACAAGGCAAAATATCGGAACCAGCGCCGAACCCAAGCCATTAAAATGCGATTCCCAAAGAGAAGCTTAAACGTACACGTTTGTCTCGCTGACCATAGGCCAGATCAAGATTGAAGGGGCCCGCCGGTGTACGAACGACCGCACCCAAACCGTAGCCCCAGGCTAAATCCATATCACCAAAGCTGGGCGCGGCATCGCCCACATCCACAAACGCGCGCATCCCGTACATGCTGGTGAAAAAGTGCGTGTACTCCACACTGGCTACTACCATGGCCGGTGCACCCACTACGGCATCGCCTTGTTGCAGGCCAATGCTTTGATATTTGTAGCCACGGACACTGCGAGCGCCCCCGGTCCGATAACCGAAGTCAGGCGGTGTGCGGTCCGTCATGCGCCAAACCTTACCGATTTCACCGCGCAGGGACAAAATATCCCGCTCCCCAACTGGCCACCACTGTTGCAGTCGCAAATTGCTGCGGTAAAAGGTCTCGCCCTTGTCCAGAGTGACACCGGCACCCACGCCGAAATCAATCAGATTGCCTTCACGCGGATCATATTTCTTGTCCACGTCCCGGCGCAGCCATTGCCAGGTTGCAATGGCTGAAGGGGTTTCACGGGTGGGGAGACCGGAAATCTTGGTCTTGTCCCAGGCACCCAGCAAACCCCATTCGGTTTCATATTCCACGCGGCTATTGCCTGCCGCCTTCCGCTCCTGGCGCAGCTTCCAGCCCAAAGCCGCACGTTCCGTGTCCAGCCCTTCAATATCAGAGCGGTCGTACAAAACCCCAAAGCTGTTCTTGTAGCCGCTAATCGTGGGCGGCAAGTGGATGTCATAAAAGGCCCGTTGGCGCTTTTTATCCACGCCAATACCGGCCTCGGACCAGATTGGCAGGCCAAACACAATATTCTTCCGATACAAGGCTTCAACACGCGCACCGTGGTCGCTGTCAAAACCCAAAGAGCCGGTGAACTGCTTGGATGGCGCTTCGGTGACCCGTATACGAACAGGCAGCTCTACATCACCATCAGGAAGCTCTTTCTTTTTGCCAGCTTCCTCGTCCAGAGTGACAAAGGCACCCCGAAAAAAAGTGGTGGCAGCCAAGGATTGCTGCCACTCGTCCAGCTTGTCCTGATCGTAGGGATCGCCGGGCGTATAGCGCACGTAGCGATCAACCAGGGATTGGGGCACACGTTTCAGGCCCGTGGTTTCCAGCGGCCCCATGCGAACGCGCGGCCCACTGTCTACTTTCAGGGAGAGGTCGGCCACGCCTTCATCGGCCAAGACCGTCGCCCGCGTGTCTACGTAACGAGCGTAGTAAAAATCCTGGCGCTGTACGCTTTCCAGCAAATCCGATTTGGCCGAAGACCAGACTGAATTCAAAAAGGGATCGTCCACTTTCAAGGGAAAGCTGGCTTTGATCCCTTCCAGCCTCACCTGGTATTCCGGTTCCTGAATCTTGCCTTTGAAGTCCAGGGCAATGTCACGCACACGGGTGATTTCACCCGGCTGAATAATGATGTCCCAATATTCACCGCTGGAATCTTCGCCCACCTCCAGCGTGACCACCGAGTCAAAATAACCCTGGGTCTGCAAAGCGGAGACGGTCGCATCGTGAGCCCGGCGTCGCAGACGCGAGACCTCTCCCAAGTCCTGGTCTTCCGCCAAACGCGTAATCGCACTGACCGCACGCTGAATTTCTTTCAGCGCCTGAGGGGGCACGCCCCCTGGATCAATAATGACATCGGGCACGGAAGACTGAGCCCAAACTGCAGGGCTCAGGACTATCGAGAACAACAGGCAAAAGCCGGATTTGCGCATACGTACTCAAAGAGGACGAGGAACAACCTTGGGGCGCTGCCCCGACGTGTCTGGAGGAAGTTGCGACAAGTTAGCCGAAACGCGATTGGCAATCTCGTGATACAGGCGGGCCTCGGGACTGTCTGCGCTGGCAATCACCGTCGGGGTACCGGAATCGGTCTGAGCCCGAATGCTCATGGCCAAAGGCAAGGCACCCAGCCAAGGGACGTTGAACTGGCTGGCCATATCGCGACCACCATGCTGACCGAAGACCGGGTCAGCATGACCACAGTTCGAGCAGATATGGACCGACATGTTTTCCACAATACCCAGAACAGGCACATTGACCTTCTGGAACATGTTCAGCCCACGCTTGGCGTCGATCAATGCCAGATCTTGAGGGGTGGTCACAATCACCGCACCCGTCAAAGGCACTTTTTGCGACAAGGTCAAGGCGATATCGCCGGTGCCGGGAGGCATGTCGATGATCAGGTAATCCAGATCATCCCAACGCGTTTGTGTAAGCAACTGTGTCAGGGCTTGGGTCGCCATGGGACCACGCCAGATAGCAGGAGCGTCTTCATCCAACAGGAAACCGATGGAGTTGGCTTGCAGACCGTGACCGATCAGCGGCTCCATCATCTTGCCGTCTGCACTGCGTGGACGCTCGTGCAGGCCCAGCATGGTGGGCACGCTTGGTCCGTAGATATCCGCATCCAGCAAACCAACGCGGGCACCTTGCATGTGCAAGGCCAAAGCCAGGTTCACTGAGGTCGTGCTTTTACCGACACCGCCTTTGCCTGAGGACACCGCAATAATGTTGCGGATATTGGGCATGGGGCGCAAACCTTCTTGCACCGCATGAACACCAATGCGAGGACTCAAATGCAGCTTGGACAGGGTGGCACCCACGCCCGCCAAGGCCTGCTCGATACGCTCGCGCAGTTGTCCCTGAATGTCATAAGCCGTGTAGGGCAGATGCAAAGTCAGCTCAACTTGGTTCTGGTCAATGCTCAGTTCGCATCGACCCGCATCGACCGATAACTTCTTTAACGTGTTGGGATCGGTCACACTCGCCAGGGCTTGCAACACGCGCTCGGAACTCACTGTCATTTATCCAAAACCTTGATATAAAGAAACATCACCATACCTTTAAACCAGAAAATTAGCGGTTCAACAGGAATTTTTTTACACTTATGATGTCATACTAACCCTATGAACACATTTAACCAGATTATCCGCACAGCCCTCTTTGTCTTGCTGACAATATTTGGTGCGATCATGGCGTTTATCTTCATGGTTTCCACCGCTATTGCGATCGGCATTTTATACATTGTGGCGCGTATTAGTGGCCGTCCTTTTGGTGTCAAAGCCTATTGGGACCAACGCCGCCGCCCAGATGCTGCCAGCAAACAGTCGACAACACCCCGTTCGCGTGATGTTACCGACATCGAGATGCGCGAGATTCCTTAACAGTATTTGACTGTTCGCCAAGCCTTTGGCGAGCAGCAAAGCTGATTTGGTCATGCCCCCGAACACCCTGAGTCGTCCAAGGCTCAGGGTGTGTGCATTTGTAGTATTTGCAAAGACTAATCAGCAACCTGCCCGTGGACATTCATCGGCCTTGCGCGGCACAAGTCTGCAATAGACCGTAGAATCCTTGTTCCCTTTCTCTTTTATTTTGTTAAGTCATGTCACGAACGATATTTGTTACGACCGCCCTGCCGTACGCCAACGGCTCGTTTCACATCGGCCACATCATGGAATATATCCAGGCCGACATCTGGGTCCGGTCCATGCGAATGTCGGGACATACTGTACATTTTGTGTGCGCGGATGACGCCCATGGCGCCCCCATCATGCTCAAGGCTGAAAGCGCTGGCATTACGCCCGCTCAGCTGGTGGACAAGATTGCGGCGGAGCGCCCGACCTACCTGAACGGCTTTAACGTCAAGTTCGACCACTGGCACCGCACGGATTCGCCTGACAACGTCGAACTGGCCCAGGACATCTACCGCACGCTGAAAACCGCCGGGTTCATTGATACCCGCACCATCGAGCAGTTTTACGATCCGGTCAAAGGCATGTTCCTGCCCGATCGCTACATCAAGGGCGAGTGCCCCAAGTGTCACGCTAAAGACCAGTACGGCGATAGCTGTGAAGTCTGTAGCGCTGTCTACGCCCCCACAGAGCTGATCGAGCCCTACTCCACCCTGACCAATGCGCGTCCGGTGCTGAAGACCTCGGAACACTTCTTCTTCCGTCTGTCCGACCCGCGCTGTGTGGCCTTCCTGCAAGAGTGGACCACGGGCAAGAACGCCCAGGGCAAACCACGTCTGCAATCCGAAGTGCTGGGCAAGACCCGCGAATGGCTGGGTACAGGTGAAGGCGCTGAAGCCTCCCTGAACGACTGGGACATTTCGCGCGACGAGCCTTACTACGGCATCCCGATTCCAGACGCTCCCGGCAAATACTTCTACGTCTGGCTGGACGCTCCTGTTGGCTACCTGGCTTCCTTGAAAGCCTACTGCGCCAAGGCCGGTCTGGACTTTGACGCCTTGCTGGACCCTGAAGGCAATACTGAACAGGTGCACTTCATCGGTAAGGACATCGTGTACTTCCACGCTCTGTTCTGGCCTGCCATGCTGAAGTTCTCCGGCCGTAAAGTGCCAGACGCCCTGAACGTACACGGTTTCATTACCGTTAGTGGCGAAAAAATGTCCAAGAGCCGTGGCACAGGCATTTCGCCCCTGCGCTACCTGGAACTGGGCATGGATGCCGAGTGGATGCGCTATTACATGGCCGCCAAGCTGAACTCGCACGTTGAAGACATGGACTTCAACCCTGACGACTTCATCGCCCGCGTCAACAGCGACCTGATCGGCAAGTACGTCAACATCGCCAGCCGTGCCGCCAACTTCATCAGCAAGCATTTTGATGGCAAGCTGGCTTACCAGGGCGACACCTCCGAGCTGCAAAACCAGCTCAAGGACGTTGCCGAGAAAGTCCGCGCCGATCTGGAAAGCCGCGAATACGGCCGTGCCGTACGCCAGATCATGGCTCAGGCCGACATCATCAACCAGGCTTTCGACACGGCCCAGCCTTGGGTCATGGCCAAAGGCATTGCGACTGCCGAGCAGGCCCAGAAAGATGCACTGCAAGACATTTGCTCGCGCACCCTGGCTGGCTTCAAGGGTTTGTCCGTCATGCTGACCGCGATTCTGCCTACCCTGACTGATCGCGTGGCCCGCGAACTGTTCGGTCTGGACCGCGACTTTGTCTGGGACGACGTGGCTGCCTTGCCTGATCACATCGCCCCCTTCAAGCACCTGATGCAGCGTGTAGACAGCGCCCTGGTGGACGAGCTGCTGGCTCCCCCACCAGCTCCCGTCGTGCTGCCCGGTGGCGAAGCCATTGCCGACACCATCGACATCAAGGACTTCATCAAGGTTGACCTGCGCATTGCCAAGATCGTGAGCTGCGAAGCCGTGGAAGGTTCAGACAAGCTGCTGCGTCTGAGCCTGGACGCTGGCGAAGGCCGTTTGCGCCAGGTGTTCTCCGGCATCAAGTCGGCGTACCAACCCGACGACCTGATCGGCAAGCTGACGGTTCTGGTGGCTAACCTGGCTCCTCGCAAGATGCGTTTTGGCGTGTCCGAGGGTATGGTTCTGGCTGCCAGCCATGCTGATGATGCTGTGGATCAAGGCATCTATATTCTGGAACCCTTCCCCGGTGCCCAGCCCGGTATGCGCATCAATTAAGACGCATTCCTGATACCCAAAAAAGCCTCGCCTAAAAAGCGAGGCTTTTTTGTCTACATATACCAAAGAATAGGCTCAAAACAGCCTGCCACGCCCCTTTAGCACCCCGCCACCCAGGAAAGCCGATACACTCTTTAGCTTGAAACCGCTGTACTGATGCACAGTCTGCTGCTTTGAGCGCAAGGACCTTTTGGCATGAAAAACATCACCCCTCCAGACCTGGATCGGCACCGCGGTGCCCAACGCTCCACATGGGTCAGTGTCATCGTCAATATCGGCTTGAGTCTCCTGCAAATTGTGGTGGGTCTGTTTGCACATTCCCAGGCTCTGATTGCGGATGCCATCCACTCACTCTCCGACCTGCTGTCAGACTTTGTGGTGCTGATTGCCAACCGCCACAGCCGCCAGGGCCCGGACGCTGATCACCCCTATGGTCACTTGCGCTATGAAACCGCTGCCACCCTAGCCATTGGCGGTATTTTGCTGGCCGTAGGCCTGGGCATGCTTTGGAATGCCGTGTCCTCTTTGCGAGACCCCAGCAGCATCGAGGCCGTACACCCTATCGCCTTGGCTATTGCCTTCATTGCCCTCTGTAGTAAAGAGTTCCTGTTTCGCTACATGCTGCGTGTAGCGAAGCGGCTACGCTCAACCATGCTGGTTGCCAATGCCTGGCATGCTCGTTCGGATGCGGCCTCCTCTCTGGTGGTTAGCGTCGGGGTGATGGCCAACCTGGCAGGCCTGCCGCTAGGCGACCCCTTGGCCGCCAGTGTGGTGGGCTTGATGATTCTGCGCATGGGCTGGAAGTTTTCCATCGGCGCTTTTCACGATCTGACGGATAAGGCCGTCGATCAGGAAACGGAAGAGCGCATTGCCAAACTCTTGCGCGAGACGCCCGGCGTGGAAGGAATACACCAGCTGCGCACCCGCAAACTGGGCGACATGATCTGGGTGGAAGTGGATCTGGAAATGGATGGCTCTCTGACTATTGATCAAGGCCACGCCATTGCCGTCGCTGCTCGGGACCGTGTGATGGCCGAAGAGCCTGTGCTGGATGTCATGACACACTTTGATCCGGTCACACCCAACGCGAAAGCCTGACGCCCTTTTATCGCTCTTGCAGGTTAAATACCACCCTACCCAGCGCGGCGTTCACTCTCGGGAGCCAGCATCTCGACCAGCACACGGGACAAGGCCGTTACCATTTCATTGGCATGAGGCCGATGCAAGATCGCCAGTTCAAAAGCATCAATACGGGGCAGGCCTTGCGCTTGCCCCAATTCAATATGGTCATCCCGCACTGCACGCCGTGGCAGCAAGCTTATCCCCATCCCATCTGCTACCGCCCCCTGAATCCCGCTCAAACTGGAGCTGGTAAAGCTGATACGCCAGCGACGCCCCAAGGATTCGACGGCGCTGATGATTTCCTCTCGGTACACGCCACGGCGCGGAAAGGTCACCAAAGGGATGGGGTCCAGATGAAAGACCGGATCAGTCGCGCTATCTACCCACGCGGTCTGCTCAGGCAAGCAGGCCACCGCTTCACGCGCGTTATGACGTTGCTTAACCAGAACCAGGTCTAGCTCACCCTGGTCGTACGCCGCGAGCAGATCGCTGCTCAGGCCACTGCTGACCTCCAGCCGCACCTGCGGAAAGCGACGATTGAAGCCTGCCAGAGCCCGCATGGTCTGGCCGTTGGTAAAGTCCTCCGGCACACCCAGACGCACGGAAATAGTCACCAAAGAACCGGATAAGGCTTCAGACAGTTGATGATTCAGGGCCAGCATCTGGCGGGCGTAGCCCAACAAGGTCTGCCCGGCTTCAGTTGTGCTGACTCCCCGACTGGCCCGATCCAGCAGACGCAGCCCGGCCAGTTCTTCCAGGCGCCGTACTTTCTGGCTGATCGTGGACTGCGTGGAATGCAAACGCGTTGCCGCCGCCGTGAAGCTGCCGCAATCGACCACCGTCAACAAGGCCAGCAGCAGGTCCAGGTCGTACAAAGGCCGGTTCAGGCTAGGACTGGTCGATAGTTGATGAGCCATATGTTCAAAATCCTTCTGAAATCCGCCTGGGCAATACGCCTCATCGCCCGTTCATTCAAAAATCAAATACTAGAGATTTATACATTTAATTTGTAAATATCACCAGCAATCGTTAAGGTGTATTGGTCCCGCGCATTACAACGACATCCCGCCTGAGCCCTTGGCCAGCCGCCGGGATTGCGCCGTGCCGTCCGACAGATTTTTCCTTACTGAATTTCAATGGGAATCAACATGTCCAAAGTCAATTACTACGCCCCTCCTGGTGGCCACCCTCCTCAGACCCAACTGCTGACGGACCGTGCCATGTTCACCGAGGCCTATGCCGTGCTGCCCAAAGGCGTGCTGCAAGACATCGTGACCAGCTTCCTGCCCGGTTGGGAAAAGACCCGTCTGTGGGTATTGGCACGTCCTCTGTCCGGCTTTGCCGAGACTTTCTCCCAATACATCATGGAAGTGAGTCCTCAGGGTGGCAGCAACAATCCTGAGTCCGATCCCGAAGCCGAAGGCGTGATTTTTGTCGTCAAGGGCCAACTGGAACTGGTTCTGGAAGGCACCAAGCACATCATGGAAGAAGGCGGCTATGCCTTTATTCCTCCTTCCACCAACTGGACCTTGCACAACCGCACGGGCGAGCTGGCCAACTTCCACTGGATCCGCAAGCGCTACCAGCGCGTAGAAGGCCTGGATGCACCCGAAGCCTTTGTGACCAACGAAAAAGACGTGAAACCTGGCGTCATGCCCGACACCGAAGGCCGTTGGAGCACCACCCGCTTCACCGACATGTCCGACCTGCGTCACGACATGCACGTGAACATCGTGAACTTTGAACCCGGTGGCGTGATCCCCTTCGCTGAAACGCACGTGATGGAACACGGTCTGTACGTTCTGGAAGGTAAGGCCGTTTACCGCCTGAACCAGGACTGGGTTGAAGTGGAAGCCGGTGACTTCATGTGGCTGCGCGCTTTCTGCCCACAGGCTTGTTACGCTGGCGGCCCTAGCCGTTTCCGCTACTTGCTGTACAAAGACGTGAACCGTCATGCCAACCTGACCATTGGCGGCAATCGCTAATAGAGCATAAAACAGAACAGCCGCTGCCCGTCAGCGGCTGTTTTGCATTACAAACATACCAAACCAGAACTCGTCCCCCTGATGCCGCCTGCTCCCGCATGCGTCCCACAAGGCACAAACAAAGATTCTGGTTTCAAGGCTCATTCCAACCTTGCTTCTCTACAGGAGAAAAACATGAACGATAAACACTATCTGCTGCGCTCTATTCAGATTGCAGAAGAGAATGTCGCCCGCGGCGGCCAGCCCTTTGGCGCGGTGCTGGTGCGTGATGGTCAAGTTCTGGCTGAAGGGGTGAATGAAACCTACATCGCCCACGACCCCACCGCGCACGCCGAAATCCAGGCCCTGCGTACCGCCAGCCAGAACGTGAAAAGCAGCAGCCATGCAGGCAGCACCATGTACGCCAGCGGTATCCCCTGCCCCATGTGCATGGCCGCCATGATTGCCTCCGGTGTGGAGCGCGTGGTGTATTGCGCCGACGATGCAGAAGGCGAGCCCTTTGGCTGGTCTACTGAGTCCTTCTACAAAAAAATGCAGCAGGACTTTGGGAAACAGGGCGTGAAAATGGAACACCTGCCTTTGCCTGAAAAACGCAAAGTCTATGAAGCCTGGCAAGCCCGATTTGGAAACGACTCCAAACAGGACTAAAAAAAGCCATTCAAAACCCTGCCATCGAGCAGGGTTTTGCGTATTTACATAGACAGACAAGTCAGAAAAGTTTATAAAACAGAGCAGTTATAGTAACGATTCTCATTTATTGAATCCCAAAGGAAATACATGATTGCGTCCCGCCCTGCCTCTTTAAAAATGATTGTTGCCTCCGTAATGGGCGCTTTGCTGCTCAGCGCATGCCAGACTGCGCCTCAATCGCAACAAGCGGGCCAAACATCGTCTTTCAACGCGACTGCCCCTCAGGCACAGGTCACCTTCCGTCAGGACACCATTGATGGTGCCTACGAAATTCTGGCCGCCAAAGACAGCAAGCAGTTGTTTGTTGCCGCTACTCCTCTGTTTGAAGACCGTGCTGCTGGCTTCCTGCACGTTCTGGACCAGGATACGCTGCGTGAATCGCAACTGATCCAATTGCCACGCCGTGCGTTCGCACTGGGCCTGAACCAGAAGACCCACACCCTGTACGTAGGTAACACCCTGGACGGCTCGTTGCTGGCCATCAACAGCCTGAACGGCACCGTCAAGCAACTGATTCAGTTGGGCGTAAAAGAAGGCAAGGACGGCTGGGAACATACCCGCAAAGTCGTCATTGACGAACAGGACAACCGCATCTTCGTGACCAACCCTTCTGAAGGTGGTCGCGTATGGATTGTGGACGGCGCCGAAGGCCGCATTCTGCACAACATCGACAATGTAGGCCTGTGGCCTGCTGGTGCCGCGTACGACGCCAACACCAAGCGTCTGTTCGTGGGTAATGGCGGCAAGGATGAAATTGCTGTCATCAACCCAGCCACTGGCGCTATCGAACAGCGCTTTAGCACCGGCGACGCAAAGAGCGACAAGCGTGAAGATTCGCGCCACTTCTTCGTGAACATCGCCCTGAGCGCGGATGGCAAGAAACTGTTTGGTGCTGACGCCAACACCGGCAAGATCTACCAATTCGACACCACCTCCGGCAAAGTGGAAAACACCGCTGAAGTCGGTCTGGGTCTGCTGGATATCGTGTACAACGAGGCTCGTAAAGAGCTGATCGCCACCAACCGTGGCGTGGATCGTGAAACACCAGCCGGTACGGGTTCGGTCACAATTCTGGATGCCAACACCCTGGCTGTGAAACACCGCATCAGCGCCCCTGTGCACCCTAACAGCGTAACTCTGAGCGCCGACGGCCAGACCGCTTTTGTCACCATCAAGATTCCTCATGGCGACAAGAGCCCGCACTACCTGAAAGGCGCCAAGGACAGCGTTCTGCGTCTGAACCTGAATCAGCTCTAAGCCACTGGCTCAAGGCCTGATCCCAAGCCGAGACTACCGCAAGGTAACTCGGCTTTTTTAATGCCTGCCACTTTGGTCTGCCAGGCCGCCTGCAGCCCATCTGTGCCCTAGCCGCAGGATAGTTTTGTCTGCTGTTCAAGCCTCAAGCCAAGGCCCGTCAAGGCTGGCTCTTGGGCGTTTCAAAGCCACTTTAGCAATGCGGTCTGGAAACATGTAGAAAAGCGGATTGCTGCAACCAGCCACTTGCTCAATAGAATCAATTAGTGGCCTACAGCGACTCCTGCCAACTACCTGACCCACCTTTCCCAATCCTCGCCTCCAGATGCGCTTCAAGCAAGCATTTCTGGAGCATTTTCTTTTGCAGATCTCTCATGGTTCAGTTGAACGACTATCACCAGCCCATTGGCCCCGCGCTCCCTCACTGGCAAGCTCGCCCCCAGCCTGCTCGCTGCGTTCTGCATGGCAAGTACTGCCGCCTGGAAGCGGTGGACCCGGAGCAGCATGGCGACAGTCTGTTCGAGGCTTACAGCAGCGCCAGCGATGGTCGCGACTGGACTTACTTGTCTGTGGAGCCCTTTAGCAACCGCGCGCAGTTCGATCAGCACCTGCGGAACATCAGCCAGGCCAGCAATGCTGTGCACTACGCCGTCGTGGAGCAGGCCACGGGGCGCGCACTGGGAACCTTGTCCCTGATGCGGATTGACCCGCAAAACGGCTGTATTGAAGTGGGCTTTGTGGCCTGGTCACCTGCCCTGAAACAGACCCGCATGGCAACTGAAGCCCATTATCTGCTGATGGCCTACGCCATTGATGGACTGGGCTACCGCCGCTATGAATGGAAGTGCGATACCCACAATGCCCCTTCGCAAGCCGCAGCACGACGCCTGGGTTTCCGCTATGAAGGTATTTTTCGTCAGGCCATCGTCTACAAAGGACGCTCTCGTGATACGGCCTGGTTCGCCATTACCGACCAGGAGTGGCCTGCCCTGAAGGCCGATTTCCAGGCCTGGTTGGCACCGGACAATTTTGATGAGCAAGGCCGTCAAAAACAGCGTTTGGGACAGCAGGCCAGCGCCACATCGACCGGACCAGGGGCCCAGCGTCTACAACAAATGCTGGCTTTGCAAGCCGAACTGAACATCCTGATTGACCCGAACTGGCGACATGCCAAACAAGACTACTACCGGGCCATCTGGGTGGAGTGTGCGGAGCTGGCTGATTATCTGGACTGGAAGTGGTGGCAGCACCGCGAACGGAACCTGCCGCAACTCCAGTTGGAGCTAATCGACATCCTGCATTTTGGATTGTGCGATCTGCTGCGCTCCAGCGACCTCCTGCGGGAGCGGGAAGCAGCCGCGGCAATGGATCAGCTCCTGCATGCACCAGCAACGGCCAGCGACTCCACAGCCATCATGGAAGCCCTGGAACACTTCACCTTGCGCGTTCTGCAGACCCGTCAGTTCGACTTTAGCGGCTTTACCCAACTAGCCAGCCTGTGCGGTCTGAGCCTGGACACGCTCTATCACTCCTATGCGGGCAAGAACGCCCTGAACCGCTTGCGTCAATTACGTGGCTATCAACATGGTCACTATCACAAGCAATGGGGTGGACAGCAGGACAACGAGCACCTGGCACAACTGCAATCCCGCCTGCCCACCCATGAACAAGACAACTACGCCGAAATGATCCTGCACGCTTTGCAAGACAGCTACGACACATTTTTTGCGGGGGGCACACAGGCCCAAAACGGTGTCTCACTACCGCCTCCCCTTTCTTCACGCTGACAAAGGACTGTCCATGTACCTCGATTGCGATTGTTCCATTAGAGTCTTTCTGGAATCGCCCAAACCGGACTCCGATCCCGTGGAAAATAATGACACGCGCATTCCACCCGATCCCCGGCCACAGCCGCATAAGGTGCAACATCCCTGGTCCCGTTCGCGCCGCCGAGAGCGATCTCGCTGGCGCCAGGCCTGAAGTCTGCCCCCGCTTGTCTCTTTTGTTTGTCTCCCTCCCCGACCCGGCCACCGAGCTATTGGATCGCCAGATCGCCGGTTCGCCGGGCCGCCGGACCGCGGGGCTTGCACGCCTGCCAGGGCTGCTTTCAAGCCAAATGGAATAAGAGCTATGAGCCAGCGAGCATAGCTCCTCTTGATCCAAATCAAGACAATAGATTCCATCGTCGGCATACGGATCGGCGAAGCATACCAAAGGAGACAAACCCCATGGATACCCCACTCAGAGACAAATCGTATTTTGATGAACGCGCCACCCAAGAGATGGCCACTCATCTGCATCAGGTCCAACGCGACACCCGCGAAACCATGGCTTTTGCCTGTCGCATCTTGGCCATGACCGAGCAGGAGGCCGGTCTGGCCGGACAAATCAGCGTACGTTCCGAGCGCCCCGGCGCCTATTGGACCTTGCGCTTTGGTCTGGGCTTTGACGAAGCCACCCCCGAGGACTTCATCGAAGTTGACCGCGATCTGAACACCTTAAGCGGCGAAGGCATGGCCAACCCCGCCACCCGCTTTCACCTGTGGGTCTACGAAGCACGCCCGGACGTCAACTCCATCATCCACACACACTCACCCTGGGCCACGGTACTGGCAACCGCTCGCCAGCCTCTGGTGATCGCGCAAATGGACATGACGCCCCTGCACAATGACTGCGCCTTTCTGAGTGAATGGCCCGGCGTGCCGATTGCCGATCAGGAAGGCGTCATCATTTCCAAAGCGCTGGGCGACAAACGCGCCATCATCCTGGCGCACCACGGCTATCTGACCGCAGGAAAAAGCTGCCAGGAGGCCACCTATCTGTCGGTCTACCTGGAACGTGCCGCACGCTTGCAAGTACGCGCCCAGTCAGCCTTTGGCCCGCTGACACCTGTCGATGACGCCCTGGCAGCAGAAGCCCACGACTACCTGCTCAAGCCCTCCATTGTTAACGCTACCTTTGACTACTGGTCCCGTCAGACCCAGGGCATCGCCCCTTTAAGCAAGACCCGCTGACGCCCGTACCCAAAAAACACAGCAAGACCTGGAGGTCGCTATGACGATGCCTAACACTGGACAGGCGCGTTCGTCGCGCCAGTACGTTACGGCTGGCTTGGCCAGCATGATGGGAACCACCATCGAGTGGTATGACTTTTTCCTGTACGGCACCGCTGCCGCACTCATTTTCAACAAGATCTTCTTTCCCGCTTTCGACCCGATTACGGGCACGCTGGCGGCCTTTGCCACTTACTCCGTGGGCTTCTTTGCCCGCCCCTTGGGAGGGTTTATTTTCGGCCATTTCGGCGACAAGCTGGGCCGCAAATCCATGCTGCTGATCACGCTATTCCTGATGGGTATCCCCACCATCCTGATCGGCCTGATTCCGTCCTACGACAGCATTGGCTATTGGGCCGCCGTACTACTGGTCCTGATGCGTTTTCTGCAAGGCATCGCCGTTGGAGGAGAATGGGGAGGGGCCGTCCTGATGGCGGTAGAACATGCTCCAGAAGGCAAAAAAGGCTTCTTTGGCAGCCTGCCACAGACCGGCGTCGCGCCGGGGTTGATCTTGTCCTCTCTGGCAATGGGAGCTGTTGCCAGCCTGCCCGAAGAGGACATGCTGTCCTGGGGTTGGCGCCTGCCTTTTCTGGCCAGTGTCGCCTTGCTCCTGGTGGGTTGGTGGATACGCGCCAAAGTGGCCGAATCACCCGACTTCGAGCAAATGAGCAAAAAGGGCAAACAAGTGGCCGTGCCTGCTCTGGAAGTGTTGCGGCACTACCCCCGCGAAGTGCTCCTGGTGGTGGGTGGCCGTCTGGCCGAAGTGACCTGGTTCTACACCGTGGTCACGTTTGCGCTGGCCTACGCCACCACCACCCTGGGCGTGGAACGCAGTGTGATGCTGGATGCCACTGTTTGGGGTGCCTTCGCGGCTTTGTTCACCATGCCTTTGTTCGGTGTATTAGGTGACAAAATCGGCTTCAAGTGGGTGTTCATGGCAGGCACGCTCTGCATGCTGGCTTTCTCCTCCACCTTCTTCTCCATGTTGGGCAGTCTGGACTCCAAGACCATCACGCTGGCACTGGTGATTGCCATTGGCCTGGTTTATGCCGCCCTCTATGGCCCTCAAGGTGGCTTGTTCTCGACGCAATTCCCTCCTGAAGTACGCTACAGCGGGATTTCCATTGCGGTACAAGTATCCGGTGCCATCGGCGGCGGTCTGGCTCCTTTGGTCGCCACGTCCTTGCTGGCCTATGGCGATGGGCAACCTGACTACATCGTCTGGTATCTCAGCGTGCTGGGCTTGATTGCCTTTGCCAGTACCTGGTTCATGCATGGACCCACGCACTTTTCCTTGCCCTCCTTGTCCAGCCGAAAGGTACGCACATGAACACGCCCGGTATCTACTACTACTTCTGGATGAATTCGGACTGGGCCTATCTGGGAGCCGACCGCCTGGAAGCTATCGCCCATAAACATGGGGTGCCTATTCACTACAAGCCTGTGGACTTGCCACAGGTGTATGCCCGCACAGGCGGTGTCTTGCTGGGACAGCGCTCACCCGAACGGCAGGCTTATCGCATTACGGAGCTACAACGCTGGTGCAGGAAGCTGGGCTTGCACGTCAATCCCACGCCCCGCTTCATGTGTCCCGACGCCACCCTGGCCTCAACACTCATCATCGCGCTGAATCAGGCCGGCTTACCCGTGGTGGACCTCTATAAAGCCATCCTGCGGGCGCAGTGGTATGAAGATCGGGATATCAGCGACCCCGCTCAGCTTGCCCAGATCCTGCAAGCGCACAAGCTGGATGCTGACTGTTGGTTCAAGCAGGCACCCCAAGCCCAACAGCAGTATCAAGAGCACACTGACGAAGCCGTTGCCGCCGGTGTCTTTGGCTCGCCATCTTATGTGTATCAAGGCGAGTTGTTTTGGGGGCAGGATCGTCTGGACATGCTCGATGAGGCTATCGCCTTAGCATCTGCTCCTGCCGAAACCCGGTAGCTCAGACTGCATCTGCGGCATTTCAAACAAGGGCGGGACAAGGTTTTTAGCCTTGTCCCGCCCTTCTTGCTTAGCCTTCACTCTGCAGTCCAAAGCCGTTCCGCTCCCGCCCAAAACGATTCAAACGACCTATACCAAAAACGATCTAATAACCATAACAATAGTCAAAAATTCTGGCTTGGCCTTGGTCAAAATCCAACAAAACGAGCGCAAAAAAAAAACCGGCCACTCTATGCCCACCTTGCTGCGATGAATCATCACAAAAAGAGCAGCAGAATCTCTACCGGACAAGCCCATCCAGAGGCACACTAATGCGGGCAAAACCACTGCTGGCCTACCTGAGTTAGCCCTTTTTTCAGGGGTAAACACCGTAGAATCACGCCTTTTCCTGCAAGGAAAATTCACTAATACGCCAGCGTAGCATTCCTAAAAATGGACTTTTAGGTCCGGCTTACCCCCTGGGTTTCAGGCTTTCAGCATGCCGCCTGCCAAAAATGAAATGCAATGAGCAATTTTGAAAATTTACTTTTTCCATTGATACAGAATGTTATGTCTGCCGTACGAATCATATCGATAGATTTTATCTATTCATTGAGTCTGTATTCTGAAGAAATTGGCTACTTGAGCAATGCCAGTAAAGGTAGCCGTCTTCATCAGAAGAAGGGCGCGGGGCTTTATATTGAACAAATACGCCACTATAAAGTATCAGCCAGATCAAAAAATCAGGATTCTGCTGATCTCCAATAACACTCGACAGCACGAACAACTTCTTCAAGCCCTGCTAGCTGGTGCATTTCGGGTTTCTGTTGCCGCTGACGGAGTGCAAGGATATACCAAGGCCCAGTTAACGCTACCGGAACTTATCCTGATGGATAAGCAATTGACGGGGATTGATGCTTTGTCCTTGACCCATATGCTGCAAGGATTAAAAGCCACGGCTCATATCCCCATCATCATTCTGGATTCACGCATGGACGGCAGCAGTGATGAATGCGTCTCTTTTTTAAAGGCGGGAGCCGTTGATTACATTGGCAATCCGTATGCGGTAGATGAAGTCAAAGAACGTATCAACGTTCCTTTGCGCTGTCCCAAGCTGACCACCCCTACCGTGGTGACCGGCAAGACTCCCAGTCAGCGGCCCAGCACCACCGCTGAAACCAGCATGCTGATTCATGCCATTCAAAAAACAATTGATGCCAATCTGGGGGCACCACCCAGCCAAAAAGAACTGTGCGATATGTTCAAGATTTCGCGTCGAAAAATCATGAATATATTTCAGCGAAACTTTGGTTTAAGTGTCAGCAGTTATATCCGGCTGCAACGTATGTATCGCGCCGAGCACCTGCTGAAAACCACGGCATTGAAAATTGATGTCATCGCTACCGACCTGGGATTTTCAAGCCCGGCCAATTTCTCCACCGCATTTAAAACTTATGCGGGCGTCGCGCCTGGAAAATTCCGGCAGGCTATCGAGAAAAATAAACCTTATACGGAAAGCACTCCATGTATTCGGTCCCTGGGCCCTCCTGTTTTTGCTCCGGGCTGGTGTCCGCCCTAAATAAGCATAAAAAAAGCAAGGCCTGAACCCGATTCTTCGGTAGACCATTTATAAAATAAAAACCCGTTAAAACCATGCCTGGGATGTGATAGCAAAGCCCCCCGTCACACTCCCGCCCTGGCCTTGCCCCGCAAAAAGGGGCTGTACGACACAAGAAATCAATTTTCAGCGAGCTGCACTTGCCGCCCCGGGGCAAGGTGATAAAATCGTGCATGCTTGAATGATTCAATTCAAAACAGATCCGGGACGACCTGGGTCTGTCTTTTCAATACAGGGACGGCCCTACCCCTTAGGCGGAGCATCCTCGATGGCCCACCCTGCATCACCTTCATCTCAACTCATCCCTCCGGTCACCTGGCTGCGTCTGCTCGGTTCCTGGTCCATTGTTGTGCTCTTCATGATTTTTGGTGGGCAATGGTTGGGGGATTCCTTGAGTGGCACCACGGCGGCCATCGTCTTTCTGGTTTTGTTCGTGACCATTCTGGCCGCCTCGTTCGGTGTCGTCCGGGAAGCCGATCACCTGGCCCATCAATTGGGCGAGCCCTACGGCACCCTGATTCTGACGCTGTCTATTGTGCTGATCGAAGTCATCCTGATTGCCTCGGTACTGCTGGGGCCGGGCGACTTTCCCACCATTGGGCGGGACTCGATCTACGCCGTGATGATGATCATCCTGAACCTGATCACCGGCCTGTGTCTGATTGCCGGAGCAGCGCGCAATGGCGATCAGGAGTTCAACCGCCAAGGCACCAACACCTATCTGTCCATGATTGTGCTGCTGACCAGCATAGGCTTGATTCTGCCTAACTACACCAGCAGCGCAGGCGAGTTTTCCGCGACGCAAGCCATTGGCATTTCTGTTCTGACGGGCCTGGTCTATGGCGTCTTCCTGTACCTGCAGATGGGCAGTCATCGTCATGACTATGTGCAGCCAAATCAGGCGGTGGAACTTGCTGAAGCCGCTACACCCAGCGTGCGCGATCCCCAGGCGACTCGGGCCATGTTGATCCGCAGTATCGTGCTGATCGCCCTGATTCTGCCCATTGTCTTGCTGGCTCACGACCTGGCTATTGTGACCGACTACGGCATCGCGGCTTCGGGCGCACCCGTGGCTGTTGGCGGTGTATTGATCGCCATTATCGTGTTCACGCCCGAGTCCATTACCGCCATCAAAGCAGCCATGAATAATGAAATGCAGCGGGCCATCAACCTGTGTCTGGGGGCTTTTGTCTCCACTGTGGGCCTGACTGTGCCGGTGGTTCTGATCATTGGATTGATCACTGGCAAGCAAGTAATCATGGGGATCAGCAATACCGAAATCGTGCTGTTCGTAATCACTGCGCTATTAAGCATTCTGAGCTTCAGCGGTAAACGTACGTCGCCCATTCAAGGTTATATGCACCTGATGGTTTTCGTGGTGTTTGGACTTTTGCTCTTCTACCCCTGATCAGGGCGAAGCAGACAAGCCCGAAACATGCAGCAGATTTTCCAGCCAATCTGCAAACACCTGAAAGCGCCGCGACAAATGTTGTCGATGCAGATACAGCAAGGACATGGGTAAAGGCGCGGCGCAGTGATCGGGTAAAACCTCTAGCAACTCACCTGCCTGCAAGTGCTCCTGCACATCGTAGGCAGGGATCTGAATAAGCCCTAATCCCGCCAAGCAGCAGGCGATGTAGGCTTCGGCATTATTCACCGTGACGCGTCCAGGCAGGTCCAGAAACTGGGGCTGGTCACCCTCCATCCACTCCCAGGGAGCCACACGCTCGCTGGTGGGCGAGGCATAACGCACCACTTGATGCTGAGCCAAGTCCTCGGGAGTCTGGGGCATGCCATAACGGGCCAGATACGCAGGGCTGGCCACATTAATCAGCGCTAGACTGCCCATTTTTCGGGCGATCAAACCGGAGTCGCTCAGTGGTCCTACGCGCAAGACGCAGTCCACCTGCTCTTCAATCAAATTGACGGCACGGTCCGTCACCCCCAGATGCACATGAATGTGCGGATACTGCTCCAGAAACTCCGGCAAAGCAGGCGCGACAATCAAACGACCAACTCGCCCCGGCACATCCACTTTGATACTGCCGGATGGACCAACACTGGCCTGACGAAACAGATTCTCGGTTTCCTGCACATCAGCAATCACACGCAGGCAGCGCTCATAGAAGGCAGCACCATCCTGGGTGACCGTCACTTTGCGTGTGGTGCGATTCAAAAGACGCGCGCCCACTCGGCCTTCCAGCTCCTGGATAGCCGCCGACACGGATGAACGAGGCATACCCAAGGTATCCGCCGCACGGGTGAAATTGGCGCACTCGACTACCCGCGTAAAGATGCGAAACAGGTCAATGCGGTCTATCACGTTCTCCTTCAAGACACAGGGGCAAAACGCAAGCAGAGCAGGCTTGATTTCCTTAGCCAGCGCGCTATCCCAGCGCACTCAATTGTTCGTTTTTTCCGACAAATGATGTCAGAAATAAAAGATTTAAACAATTTTAACGACTTATATCATGGACAAACGATACGGCTTGCAGCCCGCAGCCAACACGAGCAAGGAGTCATCATGGCAAAGCACAGCATCAAAGGTAAAACCGTTCTGATCGCAGGCGGGGCAAAGAATCTGGGTGGTCTGATCGCCCGCGACCTGGCGGAACAAGGAGCGCGCGCCATTGCCATTCATTACAACAGCGACAGCTCCAAAGCGGACGCTGAAGCCACCGTCAAGGCTATACAGGCAGCAGGCGCCCAAGCCATCGCTTTTCAGGCAGATTTGCGTTCGGCCGGTGCCATGGAAAAATTGTTTAGCGATACGGTCGCCGCCATTGGTCGCCCTGATATCGCCATCAATACGGTAGGCAAGGTACTGAAAAAATCACTGACCGACGTCAGCGAAGCCGAGTACGAGGAGATGAGCGACATCAACTCCAAAACCGCTTTCTTCTTCCTGAAAGAAGCAGGCAAGCATGTGCAGGACAATGGCAAAGTCTGCACCTTGGTCACTTCCCTGCTGGGTGCCTTCACTCCGTTTTATGCGGCCTATGCCGGTACAAAAGCGCCAGTGGAACACTACACTCGCGCGGCCGCCAAAGAATTCGGTGCACGCGGGATTTCTGTGACGGCAGTAGGCCCCGGCCCCATGGATACGCCATTCTTTTATCCGGCTGAAGGTGCAGATGCCGTGGCGTATCACAAGACCGCTGCGGCTCTGTCCCCCTTCTCCAAAACCGGGCTGACCGATATTGAAGATGTCGTGCCTTTCATTCGTCATCTGGTCAGCGATGGCTGGTGGGTGACCGGTCAAACCATTTTGATCAATGGCGGCTACACCACGAAGTAAGCAGAAAGCCGTGGCCCCGCAAGAGAACTTGCGGCGGCCCCGGCTCAAACCTTGCCTGCGCTTGACTCTTTCAAAGGCGAATCAAGCAGCCAGGCAGCCGATGCCAAGGCGCTATCCTCCCTCAGCTCTGAGCTTCCCGATACGGGTTCTCGAAAATCTCTTCTACAGTTTGCTCAAATACAGCACTAATCTTGAAGGCCAGGTCCAGAGACGGCGCATGTTTGCCCGTTTCCAGCGCATTCACCGCCTGCCGGGACACACCCAAGCGCTCTGCCAAATCTGCCTGCGTCCAGCTCGCCTCGGCCCGTAATACCCGCAATCGATTTTTCATTTAATCGCTAGTCCGCACGAAAGGTGAAACCAGGGCGAACACAGCCCAAAAGAAGGGGTAAATCAGCCAGGCAGGAATATGGGGCGCAGCCGCGTAGGTTTCCCCGAAGCCCCAGGCCGTCCACAAGGTCAAGGTCGCACCTGCGGCCAGCACAAAGCACTTGGCCACAATCACCCGCACGAACTCATCACTTTCCGCCATCAAGCGCAGCGTGGCCCAGACTTGTCCGGCAACGGGCAAGGCGACGGCAATGGCAATCAGCCAACCAAGAGGTAGCCCCAGCAAGCTGTCGAACACCCCCAGGATGGTCAGGGCGTTGACCAGGATATACACGCCCATAAAGAGCAAAGTGCGAATCAGATAGCTGCGACCTGCTGATGGCGCAGGCTTGGACTTGCTGTTAGTAAACATGCTTGAGCACCTCTGTATGTAAAGTAAACCTTACTTTATAGAAGTCAAAAAAACCTGTCAATAAGTAAAGTTAACCTTACATAAACAGATGCAGATTAAATAAGGAGCATGTTGCAAGCAAGCACCAGGGAGCATTCAACAACAAGGCTCCCCAAGCCCCAACAGATGACAGGTCCTGCACGCTACGACGCCCCCTTCCTGCCTGACTCCCCTGACCTACTTACCCACAAACCCTTTAAAGTCAAAAGGCTGGGCCTCCACGGGTACACGCTCATCCAGCGTTGCCCCTACAGCAGCAGATAAGGTTGATCAGGCAGGAAATCATGGACAAAGCCCACAAAATGCCCTATAAAATCGGACGATCATAATAACGATTCTCATTTACCACTCTTCCATGTCTGATCGGCCCTCTCTGCGAAGCAGTTGGCTCGCACACTATGCCGAGCTGATCTCGACCTGGACGCGACGTTATGGCAATCGACATGACGCCGAAGACGCCACCCACGATGCCATCGCCAATATGCTGGAACAGCGCTCAGGTGTGATTGCCAATCCCCGCGCTTTTTTGCATCGCAGTGTTCACAATGGCCTGGTCAGTTTGAACCGCCGGTCACATCGTCAGGCCCATACTGCCTGGCAAGACTTAAGCGACGAAGAGCACCCGCTTGATCACTCTCACGAACAGGAAATGCGCAGCACGCATTTGCGTCTGGCCCTGCAAAAAGCGCTGAATGAGCTGCCCCTGAAAAGCCAGCAGATCTTTGCCTGGCACAGGCTGGAGGGCTACACTTTGCCCGAGATCGCGCGCAAGATGAATCTGTCTCAAAGCATGGTCGAAAAACACATGACCCGCGCTCTGGATCACCTGCACAAACGCTTGAGCGACTTCCAACTGCCCGAGTGAAACCGCATGCCTCCTTTCCTATGACACGCAGCACCCCGACGCCGCTTTCGATTCCCTTGAATCCTGATCAGCTCAGCCTTTGGCTGGTACGCGAACAGGCGGCAAGCCTTGGCGAGGCGGAACAGCAGGAGTTGATGCGCTGGCGGCAAGCCAATGAGTCCAACGAGACGCACTACCAGCAACTCTTGCTGACTTGGCAGGCCACGCAACTGCTACCCGATCAGCACTGGCGCAGTGTGCTGGCACAAGCACCCCAACAAGCCTCACGCCGACGCTGGTTGCGCAATACCTTGTTTGTCGGTGCTCCGGCGCTGGCTGCAGGAACGGCAGTCATTGCCCTGCCCGGCTTGCGTGGACTCTGGCAGCCCACCCCCGAATTCACCCAAAGCTATCAAAGCGCGCGGGGTGAGCAGCAACGCATCGTACTGCCCGATCAATCCATTCTTCATCTGAACACAGACACACTGGTGGACGTGGCCTTTTATGCCGATCATCGAGAGGTCACTTTGCATCAAGGCGAAGCCCTGTTTGATGTTCATAAACAGCATGACCGCCCTTTTCAGGTTCTGAGCGGACTAGCGACGATTCTGGTGACCGGCACCGTTTTTAACGTACGGCGCGATCCGCAGGCACTGAGTGTCATCGTGCAAGAGGGCCAAGTACAAGTCAGCAGCGGACTCTGGTGGTCGCCCAGCCATGTGTCTCTTGGCCCTGATCAACGCTTGAGTCTGGAAACGGGAACCAGCCGCCCCCGTCTGGACTCCACACCCGCCCAGGCCGCCACCGCCTGGCATACCGGTCAACTGGTTTTCAGCAATACCCCCTTGAGCGACGTGGTGCGCGAACTGAACCGCTATCGCGCCCCTCAGCAAGCTATTCGGATCATGGATGCCAGCCTGGCATCACGCCGCATTGCGGCGGTTTTCGAACTGCGCGACAGTGCAGATTTACTGGAAACGCTGCCAGAGCTACTGCCGCTGCAAGTAAACACGCTGCCCTCCGGCGAAGTGCAATTACACGCACGGTAAAGACTGCGATTGAAGCGCCCAAGCAGTCCGGGATCACTACCTGAACTGCCTTCAACGCCTGTGTCACCAAAGCAAAAGTGTCCGGCGATACGGACTTTTTTACCGGCCATTACGGGTTTTGGCAGGCTGATGCGTCTCATCTACAGACCCGCCTGGCCAGGCATTGATCCATGACCCCTATCGCTTGCTTTTCAACATGACCTCTTTGCATTCCTCCTTGTCACCCGCAAGGCGTGCCCGTTTGGGCTGCCCCCTTCTGCAAGCAACGGCTCTGGCCCTGGCATTGGGCTCTCTCCCCTTCTATGCCGCCGCACAAGCTTCGGCTACCAGCACCATCAGCCTGCCCGCCCAAAGCCTGTCCCAGGCCTTGCTGTCCTTAGGCCAGCAGGCACGCGTCCAACTGTACTTTGATCCCAATATTGTCCAGGGTTTGCAGGCTCCCGCCGTTCGCCAGGCCTCTTCCGTCGAGGCCGCTTTAGCGCAACTTTTGGCAAGCACAGGGATTGAGTACAAGCGTAAGGACAATCGCTACACCCTGAGCAAACCCCTGTCCGGCGACAGTACACAATTGGCGCCCATTACCGTTCATGCAGCCAGAGACTCACTAAGCACTGAGCAAACCGGGTCGTACACCGCCACCCACAGCAATAGCGCCACGCGTCTGAACCTGAGCCTGCGTGAAACGCCGCAATCAGTCAGTGTCATCACCCGTCAGCAGATGGATGACCAGGGCATTCAGACCATTTCCGATGCCTTGCAGCAAACTCCGGGTATCACGGTCAACCGCGACAACTCCGAGTCCTACAGCTTTTACTCGCGCGGTTTCAGCCTGGAGAACTTCCAGTTTGACGGCCTGCCCAGCCTGTCTTCGGACGGCGGCGCGGTGCGTGATAACTACAGCATTACCAACTCCGCCATCTATGACCGCATCGAAATTCTGAAAGGCGCGACGGGCCTGGTCAATGGCGCAGGTTACCCTTCTGGCGTGATCAATATGGTCCGCAAGCGCCCCACCAGCCAGTTCCAGGGACACGCACAAGTATCTGCAGGTAGCTGGGACACCTACGGCACCGAACTGGACTTGTCTGCCCCCTTGGCTGCTGAAGGCGCGCTGCGTGGGCGCGTAGTTGGTGCCACCCAGGACAACCGCAGCTTCATGGACTACGCCAAGGGCAAGCAACAGATCTTTTACGGGATTCTGGAAGCCGACCTGGGCGAGCGTACGACGGTAGCTGTGGGTCTGGACTATCAGCGCAACCGTAATAACGCGACCACCAACGAACACTTGCCCGCCTTCTACAGCAATGGCGAACAGTTCTCCATAGGCCGCCACGTCAACCCGGCTGACCGCTGGGCCTGGCGCAATCAGGATACGCAACGCGTTTTCGCCGACCTGAACCATCGCTTTGACTCCGGCTGGACCGTCAAGCTGGCAGCAGGTCAGCGCGACTACCGGACTCGTCAGGTAATGTCAGGCTTGTCGTCCGACGTCGTCAATATCCAGACCCATGCAATCAACCACGGTTTTTACCCGGGCGGTGCCGCACGATTCGACAGCGACTCCAAAGAAAAAACCCTGGATTTCCATGCCACTGGCCCGTTCAACTTGTTGGGCCGCGAACATGAGCTGGTGCTGGGCGCCAACTACGCCAAGACCCACGCCTTGTCGCGCCGCTGGGACGGCGACACCGATATGACGGTGCCCGACATTTTTGAGTGGAACAACAACGCTACCGAACCCACCGAATACGAATGGTGGCTGCAACACGACGTGAACGTGAAGCAGCATATGGTCTACGGAGCAGCCGTCCTGAAACCCCACGATCGCGTCAACGTGATTCTGGGTGCCCGCCAGGTGCGCTACGACTGGTCCCTGGAGAGCCTGAATGCGCTGAACAATTTCCAGCGCCACGAAACTCAGGTCAGCGGCAAGATCATTCCTTATCTGGGCCTGAGCGTGGATCTGGACGAATGGCATACGGCCTATGCCAGCTATACCGATGTGTTCAAGCCACAAGCCTATAACTTCAAGGCCAACGGCGAGCAACTGGAACCGCTGACCGGCAAAAGCATGGAAGTGGGTATGAAGGGGGAATACCTGGACGGCAAACTCAATGCCAGCATGGCCCTGTTTCAGATCAAACAGGACAACGTGGCAGAGCCTGATCCCATCAACCCTCAAACCCCGATGGGTGGAGTGGCCTACATCGCGGTGCCGGGCGTGACAACGCGCGGTCTGGAGCTGGAATTGTCCGGTGAAGTCATGCCGAACTGGCAAGTTCACGCAGGCTACACCTACGCGCGCTCCCGCGATGGCGAAGGCGTACGAGCCAGCCCTCGACAACCAGAACATTTATTCAAGCTGGCCACCTACTACCGCCTGCCCTGGGCCGGTCAACGCCTGACATTAGGCGGTAATGTGCAATGGCAAAGCGGCAGCTACTTCACGCAGCAAGTGGATGGGCAGCTACGCCGCTTCGAGCGCAAACCGTATGCACTGGTGGGCTTGAGTGGCTCCTATGACGTCAACAAGGCGACCAAGCTGTCCGTCAATATCAATAACCTGTTCGACAAGCACTACTACGCGGGTATCGGTAATTACAACACCGTCTTCTGGGGTGCGCCTCGCAACGTAACGGCGACCTTGCGGTATCAGTTCTAAACCTGCCGTGCTCGAGCATGGGTCAAACAATGGCTTGATCCAGGCAAGCTACTAAAACAAAACCCGCAGAGTTTATTTAGCTCTGCGGGTTTTCATGACAAACACCTTGCCAGTGCGTATTTAGCTTACTTTCTGCACCGCTGGGATCATCCAGCTACCATCCAGAATCGAGGGACTTGTCTGTCTAGGCCAGTACGCTCTGAACATCAGAATAAAGTTTCCATCCGGCGCGGGAAGCCAATTGGATTCTTTGTCCTGACCGGGCGAGTCCTTTTGAATATAGAGGTCTGTCGAGCCATCCGCGTTGACCTTCAAGTTCTGGCGTGGACTGATCGAATAGCGACTCAGGGGATTGTCGACAAAGAAGTAATCCTTGTCGTACATCGTCAGCGACCAGAAGCCATCCACGGGCGGTAGCTGGCCTTCAGGAAAGCGCATGACATACTTGTTTGCACCCGAATAAGGCTGTCCACCCGCATCCGC
Organism: Alcaligenes sp. SORT26; assembly: GCF_017377875.1. GTDB lineage: Bacteria > Pseudomonadota > Gammaproteobacteria > Burkholderiales > Burkholderiaceae_B > Alcaligenes > Alcaligenes parafaecalis. The sequence goes on along the minus strand of NZ_CP070975.1, from coordinate 3,574,487 downwards.
CTGAGAAATAGGATAGATGGCGTCCTGTGGCCGATTGGCCCCCAGCCCAATTGCCGTGATGAAAGCACGCATCAAGTAATCCGTACCGTAAACGCCAGTATCAGTCGTGAACGACCAACCGTTCTTCAGCGTCAGCGCCGCATAGTGCTGCATGATTTTTCCGACCGCAGCCTTGGGCACCTGACTGGCAATATCGGCCTTGAACTTGCCAGCATCAAAACCCTGACCAGGAACAATGCCAATACGCTCAAATCTGGCCACATGCGCAGCATCTGCGCTGGATGGCGGATTGCGCTTCATCAACTCGCAAAACAGGGTGAAATAGGCCGCTGAATCCATCTTGTTGACTTGATCACGCACGGCGGTTTTCATATCCAGCGAGGGGTCCACCACACCCGCTGGCGGGGTGTAGGGCTTGCCATAAGCGCTTAACGGCACCAGTTTGAACTCGTCTTGCAGTTTATGGACCGCAGCGTAGTCCTCTGGCGTCCCTGTGCAATAAATGCGTCCCAGCATCCAGACAATACTGGTGGCGGATTTATATTCCGTCACGCCCGCTGGCAAAGTGCCTTTCCAGCCAGGACCAGTAATAGCATAGGTTTGAGGACCTGTTCCCGTCGTACGTTTGCCCGGCACCTGAAACACCGTTGTCCAGCCGTCGAGCAAAGGCATCAAGGCGTAACGGTCCTGCATATCTGGAATGCTCAGGATCCACGGCTCATCGCCCACATCAAAGAAGGCGTTTGTATAAAGCGTATCGGCATTAGGCGCCGTGACATCTCGGAACGAAGCATCCGGGTAGCTGCGCGCTTTGATGATCTGGCCCATCGGGCCGCGTACGCCACCAAGCTGCGCCACATTGGTCATAATCCGCCGGGTCAATTCCATCGTCACCAATGGATAGGCAAAAATATAGGCCTCGATCCCAAGGCCCAAATCCCCTGCGTCTCCCCCTTTGTCTGCCCCTGTCACCTGCTGTGCAAGAGCGGAGCGCGCCAGCGCCACACTGGCAAGCAGACTGGGACCGGCTATTAATAAGGAACGTCGAGTAATCTTCATGTGCTCTTCCCCTAATTGTGATCAAGCAGGCGCGTTATCTGCATTCAGAACGCCAGCTAACGCCGATACGGGGCCCTTGCCTATCTGGCTGGCTTGGCCGCTCAGGGCAGAACACTGTGCTTGCCCCGCTTGTCGCAATTGTAGGAAGCCCCTTCTGCTTAGCGCTTGCCATCTGGTGCCACACACCACGATCACTCAGACCGGCAGCCCCCCTGCGTGCCTATGTTCACACGGTGCCAGGCCTGCGTACCAAACAGCCTGGGCGCACGTCCAGCTCAGAACTTAAGACCTGTTCATAGGTCGGAGCGTCGACGGAGATTGCGCAAATCGTGCCTGAAACAGGCGGCTGAAATGGGAAAGATCTTTAAAACCGCAGGCCATTGCCACCTCCGTCACCCGCCGCTGTTTGCCCTCGGCAAGCAGGCGATAGCTCTGGAGCAAACGCTGCTCCCACAGCCATTGCATAGGCGTTGTCGCTTCGTGTGCAAAGAGTCGATACAGCGTGCGAGTCGCCATGGATGAAGCCCGAGCCATTTGCTCCACATCCAGATCCTCCTCATGCAGGTGCGCACGTATATACGCCTGAACCTGCTCCAAACGCCGCTCCCGGCGGCTGGACTGAGAAGAGATCGTGGTTTCTGACTCGAAGACAGCCGAGAAAATATCCAGCGCCGAGGCACTCAAACGATGATCTATCCCGTCCGTTGCCGCCCCTTGCATGCTGAGTAATTGCCTGAGCAAAGCACCGGCCATCGGCCCCTGACGAGAGTTGGCGGGAACACGGCGCGCAGCCAGGCTCCCCAAGGTAGGTAAACGTGTCGCCAGAAGAGGACGGGGAATCATGAGCATCGCCGCATGGGTCAAGGGCCCCAGCTCCAGCTCAAAAGGACGCGACTGGTCCTGCAACACCAGATCCCCTGTCACCAGGCTGACATAACGCCCATCCTGACTAAGCTGAATATTGCCATCGAGCATTAACCACAGCATGAAGCAGTCGCGCTGATCTTTACGAATATCCGCCAGGCGCCGGTTGACTCGAATCACCTCCCCCGCAGGCGTAGCCGACCAGATACGGCTAAGTCCCAAACCGCCAAACGTAGTCAGCGTGACTCGCGCCTGAAAATGCTGTCTGGGAATGGGGTTGCACTCAGTATGAGAAAACTGCCTGCAAGTGACCTCGTGCCAGTGCTCAAAGCTGTCTCCGGGCTTGACCGCCATGATCGCTGTCATCGGTTCAGTCTCCATAGTCGGCGCTATCTGCACCGAAGAATTAATCATTTTTCAGCAAGATTACGTCTATTTCCCAAACGCGGACAAGCCCTGAGAACACCACGGGCTGGCGTCTTGCCTGCCAGCTCGCCCATGTGGCGCTCACAGTCAAAAAAAGAAGAAAAAATGGCATGGGCACACAAGCCAGATTAGCGCCGTCTCCCTACTCTACAAAGGTCGATGACACCGGGTACGGCAATACCAAATACACAGCCCCCCGTCCCTGAGCAAACCAAAGGAGAATGAAATGGCTATTCAGATTGATCAGATCAACCCCAAGAGCACAGCGGTCGTTGTGATTGACATGCAAAACGACTTCATCGCGCCCGGTGCCCCACTGGAAACACCTATGGGTATGGAGCTGATGCCCCGTCTGCAAAAACTGCTGAGCCATGCACGCAAAACCGGCATGGAAGTGATCTTTACCACCCACGCCCACCGCCGCAATGGCTGCGATATGGGCTTGTTTGGGGAGATTTACCCGCCTATTCAAAATCGGATGGGGCTGGTGGATGACACCGCTGGCATCGATATATACCCGGACGTCGCACCACAAGGCGAGGAGGTCGTAATTAAAAAGCATCGCTACAGCGCCTTCTTTGGCACTGATCTGGACATCATTCTGCGTACCCGCAAGATCGACACTGTCGTCGTCACGGGTGTCACTACCGAGAACTGCTGCCACGCCACGGCGCGCGACGCCATGTTCAATGGCTATAAAGTCGCCTTCATCTCTGATGCCACCGGCACATACAACTACCCGGATATGGGCTTTGGGGCGATTCCAGCGGAAGAAGTACACCGAGTCACCCTAGGCGTGCTGGCTGTGTCCACCGCGCATGTCATGACGACGGATGAGCTGATTCAGAAGACCCGGTAAGGGTCATGAGCACAGTCAAAGCCGCTCTGCGTTAGGGCTCCAGACCCTGAAGCACTCAAACAGGCCTTGTGATCTGTCCAATTTCTGGAGATCAGCTCACAAGGCCTGTGTTTAATTTTCTTGTGCCGCAATCAGTTGCGCCAAACGCTGTATGGAGAGCGGCGCACAACCTTCCGCATCATTGCTGATCGTCACATAAGCCGCCTGCCCTGCTCCAGTGATCCCGCGAATCGTACGGGCCAGCACAGTGCGGGTATGCACGTCTTCGCTGACAATGGCATCGAACGGGGTGTGCTTTTTCTGGGCATCGGCATAGCCATAGGCACCAAACTCCCGGTTCAGGTTCCAGCGACACACCAAAGGCCCGGGCCACAAGGCTCGCAACAAGGGCAACTGCTCCTCGATCGGTGGCATTTTGCCGTGCAAACCCAGGCAAAAAGTGGCGCCATTCGCCTTTAAGGTATCGACCAAGCCTTGGGTCAGTAGCTCCGGATCTCGTACTTCTACAGCAAGAATGACCGGAGAATCCTGCGGCAAAGCTTCACGCGCCGCAGCCAGCATCTGCCCCAGCTTGTCGAATAACTCCGCCGGGCGATTCAACCAGCCCCAGGACAAAGGGCTTAACTGAAATACCAATACACCCAGCTTGGCACGCAAGCCGTCTACCGCAGGCTGCACAAACTGCTCTACGGCCAGACGAATATCCAGAAAGTCCGGATTGGACTTGCGCACCTTGCCTTGCTCGTCACGAACTTGAGCGTCCGTGATCATGGAAGGGCATTTCACGACAAAGCGAAAATCCTCATCAACCTGGGCCGCGTAGGCGGAATACTGCGTAACGGTCAAAGGGCGCCAGAAAGTGCGATCAACACAGACGGTACGCATCAAGGGATGCTGGTGATAAGCCTCCAGCCCGTGCTTGGACAAGATGTTCGACTCATACTCGCCATCCCAGATCAAGCCTTCCCAACCGGGGTAGGACCAGGTGGAGACACCGAAGCGCAAGGTTTCAAGAAGCTGAGCCGCCAGATCACTCAGCTCCAGCGCGGAGGCGGCAAGGCTGACTTTGGTGATTTTGCGACGGGAGGCAGCGGCGGGCTTTGAAGCGGTAGGCTGAGGAATGGCATCGCCGAAAAGATCTTCTTGCATGCTGGGTATAGTGCCATGGGATAGGGCTCAAGCAAACTGGGTAAGACCCAAGCCAAACTTGGTTTTTATCATTTTCAACAAAATCCTAGTTTTACTACTATATTCACGCTCTTTTTAGGATTCTAAAACGTACGAAATTACTGTTTTCACGCCCGTTCATGGGACGTTACGCAAGCGCTTATCACGTTGGTAAGCCGACGACCTATGAAGATGGCACCCAGCACAATTTTATTTTCGATGACTATGCCGACGCACAATTCGCCTAGCGCTACCGTGATTTGACGGAGCATGTGCAGCACACCGCTCAAGTCGTGGCACAAAACATCCATAGTGAAATGGCCGAAAAAGCTCGCATTCTGGTGATCTTTCAACGCGCCCAGGAAAAGCTGAAAGAAGTGCTTGAAATGCCTGATCAAGGCATCACTCAGGGCATTCACTCCTTGAACGAAAACGGCTGGCAAGTTTCCGGGAAGTTGAAACAGGCGTATCCACAACTGGAAAAGCAGGAACTGACAGAACATGTTGTAGAGACAGTGCGCTCGAGCGTCCATTACTCGATGAGGATATTCTTTCCTTATGCCATGCACGATATTTACGGAACAACTTCTAGGCTTTCTTTTTAGAAGCACGTACGCTGCCCCCCCAAAACGGCTCTTATGCGCGCCTGCATGTCAGTTGCAAATCTATCCCAGAGAACATCCATCGGTGTTATCCAGTACGGACGCATAAACCTCTTTGAGAGTAGCAACGACATCTGAACAAAAGCTGCAACTGGAAACGAATCAACGCTAGCGACATCTACCCCAATAAGAAGTGCTAATATCTTTTTACTAAACGAGCAATTTCTCCAAAATATTAGCACTTTTATGCAAACTCAGTATCAAAAAACGGCTTTAAATCAGTGAAAAACGAAGGGATTGGATGCTAATATTATGGCCAAACCAGCCTAGAAACGCAGAAATACTAGCACTATGGCGAAAAAAACCGCTCCCCTTATGCCGATGACCCAGAAGCTACTCGCTGAATTTGGTGAGCGGCTCAAACTTGCACGCTTGCGCCGCAAAATCACCGCCAAGCAAGTGGCAGAACGCGCCGGAATGTCGCCGATGACGCTACGCTCCCTTGAGTCTGGGGGGCCGGGCGTAACAATAGGTGCCTACCTTTCCGTCATGCAAGTCCTCGGCATTGAAAAAGACCTCGCCATGCTGGGCGCTGACGACGAGCTTGGCCGTCGACTTCAGGACTCACGCCTTTTACGGCCGAGCGCTACATCATCATCCGTCCCTCCCCAGACGACTTGGAACGAGAGAGTGGGTAAATCTCCAGTAGAAAAGATAATCAACAAGTCACCTCCCCCCAAGAAGAGCCTAAAAAGCGCAAGCAACCGAACTAAAGAGCCGAACAACGGTATCCATGCTGACTCACACCGCCCCTCTGCGGAGAACTCTCGAACTACATCAAAAAGTCTGGCGTCTCTCTTGGAACCCTCTTCTAAGCAGCGAAAAGAGGGTGACAAAAAATGACGATGATCGGAGTGTATGCAGATTGGGATGGCCTGCCTCAACCTCAGCGAGTAGGTGTTCTAAACTCCCGCAGGACGCGCGCACACGAGACGTTTGAATTTCAGTACGATCCTGCAGCGCTTGCAGACCCCGTCATTGGTCAACTGGTTCTTGATCCAAGGATTTTCCAGTTCGAAGGGCCCCAGTATCCCACCACGCCCCAGGACAGATTCGGCGTATTCTCTGACTCCAGTCCTGATCGATGGGGTCGTTTGCTTATGGACCGTCGCCTCGCACGGGATATTCGCGCAGGTATCCAGCCTGCAGGGACTCGACTGTATGAAACGGACTACCTGCTTGGCGTGCACGATCTCTACCGAGTAGGTGCCTTGCGCTACAAGCGAGAAGATCAAGGCGAATTTCTCGATGATACGGTTGGGCTGGCAGCCCCACCTTTTGCCGAGATTCGAGCTCTGGAACAGGCGAGTCGGGCGCTGGAGGAAGATCCAAACAACGAAGCTCAACAAGGCCAAGAATGGCTCAGAATGTTGATCGCCCCCGGTGGCTCACTAGGGGGGGCCAGGCCTAAGGCAAGCGTGGCTGATGAACAGGGACACTTGTACATCGCCAAGTTTCCGAGCTCTCACGATGACTATGACGTCGGTGGATGGGAGATGGTCGTCAATGCCCTGGCGGTCGGTTGTGGGCTGAATGTCGCGGCCGCTGAAGCGCGGAGATTTGCGAGTGACTACCACTGCTTTATGGTGCGGCGATTCGATCGCACCGATGAAGGGCGACGCCTGCACTTTGCCTCGGCGATGACCATGACCGGTCACAGCGATGGTGATGATGCGTCGACCGGAGTCAGCTATCTGGAGCTGGCTGAAGTCCTTATCAGGCATGGCTCCCAGACCAACATCGACCTCCGCGAGCTATGGTCACGAATCGTATTCAACATCCTCGTATCGAACACAGACGATCACTTACGCAACCACGGATTTATCCTTGTACCAGGAACGGGTTGGCGACTCTCTGAAGCCTACGACATGAACCCGGTGCCCTTTGGAGACGGCCTAAAGCTCAACATCACAGAAGTGGACAACGCGCTAGATCTGGAGCTCGCCCGCGAAGTCGCAGCGTACTTTCGATTGAATCTAAACGAGGCCGATGAAGTCATTACAGAGTTCCAAGGAATCGTTCGCCAATGGAGAACCGTGGCCAGAGAACTGGGGCTACCGGCGCGCGAACAAGATCGAATGGCGGAAGCCTTTCGAATTGCTGATGATTGAACAGAGCCCAGCGCCCCCGTCTGCTTAACACAGGAGAGGCGCCTTTTCCCTTTTTGGGTATCCCTATTCTCTCTCACTCCTATGGGTAATACGGAACTGCTCTCAACCGCAAAAAACGACTTGTTTGCAGTGACTATCAGTGGCTTGGCATGATGCTCGGCGGAATCTAAAAGGCACAAAACCTTTAAATTCAAAAAACTATGGAAACCACCGGAACACATTGAATGAGGAGCGTGGAGCGGGTGATGGGAATCGAACCCACGACGGATGCTTGGGAAGCATCAGTTTTACCATTAAACTACACCCGCCCTGATGGAGAGGTCTGCGTCAAAAGCAGACAATCCCGCGAATGGGGAAGCGAAAATTATAGCGCGATCTCTGGCGCATGCGTGGCCCCTGCCCTATCTTTTTCGCACGCCATCCCATGAATTCGGCGGCAAGACTCACTACAATAGAGTTTTCCCGCTTTTAGCTGATACGCGAGCCATTCTTGATGCCCGCGCCCCAACCATGACCTCCAGCAACGAAAAACCATCCCTGCTGTCGCCCAATGTCGCGAACAGCAACTCCGGCGAGACCCATATCCGTAGCTTTGTTCATCGGCGCGCGCACATTACGCCCAGCCAGGAACAAGCCTTGGCACGCCTGCTGCCTCAGTGGTCGATTACGTATCGCGACAGCATTCTGAAGCCCGAAACGCTGTACGGCAATGACAATCCCCTGATTCTGGAAATCGGTTTTGGCATGGGTGAAACCACCCAGAAGATTGCCCAGGCCCGTCCCGACGACAACTTTTTGGGCGTGGAAGTCTTTAATGCGGGTGTGGGCGCTTTGCTCAAACGCATTGACGACAACCAGATCAGCAATATCCGCATCATTCAACACGATGCTGTTGAAGTCGTGCGTGACATGATCGCCCCTGCCTCCCTGGCTGGCATTCATATTTACTTCCCGGACCCTTGGCCCAAGAAGCGCCATCACAAGCGTCGTCTGGTGCAATCGCCCTTTATCCAGTTGCTGACCAGTCGTCTGAAACCCGGCGGCTACATTCATTGCGCAACGGACTGGGAAAATTACGCCGAACAAATGCTGGAAGTGCTGTCGGCCGAGCCTATGCTTAGCAACACGAACGAAGGCTATGCACCCCGCCCTGACTTCCGCCCACTGACCAAGTTTGAAAACCGTGGGCTGCGTCTGGGTCATGGCGTGTGGGATCTGATCTTCACCCGCAATGACACCCCTACTCCTGAACTGAACTGGCCCAAGAAAGAACAATGAGCGCTACCCTGTTCCCGCCTATAGAGCCTTACGCCCAAGGCACCTTGCACACCGATGATGGGCACCATATCTACTGGGAATGCTGCGGCAACCCGGCAGGTAAGCCAGCCATTTTCTTGCACGGTGGGCCGGGATCAGGATGTTCTACCGATCACCGCCGCTTGTTCGACCCGCAAAAATACAATGTGCTGCTGTTCGATCAGCGCGGTTGCGGGCGCTCCTACCCCCATGCCAGCCTGGAGAACAACACCACCTGGCATTTGGTTGAAGACATGGAGCGGCTGCGCAAGGAAAAGCTCAAGGCCGACAAAATGCTGGTTTTTGGCGGTTCCTGGGGCTCGACACTGGCGCTGGCTTATGCCCAGACTCATCCTGAACACGTCAGCGAATTGATTGTGCGCGGCATTTTTATGGCCCGCCCCGAAGAGCTGCACTGGTTCTATCAGGAAGGTGCCTCTCGCCTGTTCCCGGATATCTGGGAACAGTATCTTGCCCCTATCCCCGAGGACGAGCGTGACGACCTGATCACTGCTTATCACAAGCGTTTGACCGGCGATGATCCTGCGGTGCAGCTACGCGCTGCGCATAGTTGGTCGCAATGGGAAAGCAATACGATCACGCTTTTGCCTAGCAAAAACCATCTGGATGCCAAGTCCAGCGACAAGGCCGCTTTGGCCTTTGCGCGTATTGAAAACCACTACTTCATGAATCAGGGCTTTTTGGAGCCAGACCAGCTCCTTGAAAACGCCCACCGCTTGCATGGCATTCCGGGAGTCATCGTACAGGGACGCTATGATGTGTGCACTCCGGCGCATACAGCCTGGCAACTGCATCGCGCCTGGCCACAAGCCGAATTTCACATGGTTGCAGACGCGGGGCACGCCTACGACGAACCGGGCATTTTGGCCAAGCTACTAAGCGCCACCCAAAAATTTGCCATCTGAATCACTCGTCCGGCTTGGCCCGGACCACATCCAGAGACAATGATGAACATTACCCTGAACGGTCAGAGCAAGACTCTGACAAATACCGATACCGTTGGCACGCTGATTATTGAGCTGGGCTACGAAAACAAGCGCATCGCCGTAGAGCTGAATGGCGATATCGTGCCTAAAAGCCAGCACGCCACTACCCCTATCAACGAGGGCGACACGCTGGAAATCGTGGTGGCTGTCGGGGGCGGCTGAGCCTGTCCCTTTAAAATGCACAATTGCTGACATTCCGCTACGGCTTCACGGTGAAAAATGAGGTCATAATGGGCCGACTCGCCTGCCATCAGGCAAGCAAGGATAGACCCCTAACTTCAGGAGCAAAGCAATGGGCGTATTCAGTTTTCTTAAAGATGTCGGCGAAAAACTCTTTGGAGCCAACGAGGCCAAAGCAGCGACAGCAGACGAACTCCAGAAAGAACTGGCCAAACACCAACTGTCCGCCGACGGCCTGAACCTGACGGTGGATGGCGATAAGGTGACGGTCAGCGGTCAAGCTGCCTCTACCGAACAAGCCGAAAAAATTGTGCTGGCCTTGGGTAACACACTGGGCGTCTCTCAAGTGGACAACCAACTGAATGTTGCACAACCCGCCCCCGAAGCCACCATGTATACCGTCCAGAAGGGCGATACCTTGTGGAAAATTGCCGAAACCAACTACGGCAAGGCCAACGGTGCGAAGTACACGGTTATTTTTGAAGCCAACAAACCGATGCTTAGCCATCCTGACAAGATTTACCCCGGTCAGGTACTGCGTATTCCTGCGCTGTAATTTCAGCCATTCAGGATGAAAAAAGCCCGCATCAGCGGGCTTTTTCTTTGGCGAAACAGTCAAAACAGATCAGACTGCTTGGGCAAACGCCAAGGGCTGCTTAGCGAAAGCCTTTGAAACCTTTACCAGCCAACCCTTTCAAGGCACCCATACCGCCCAGGCCCCGCATCATTTTGGCCATGCCGCCTTTTTTCATCTGCTTCATCATGCCTTGCATTTGCTCGAACTGATTCAGCATACGGTTGACCTCTTGCACTGGGACGCCAGAACCCGCTGCAATACGACGTTTGCGCGATGCTTTGAGCAATTCAGGTTTAGCGCGCTCGGCCGGGGTCATGGAGTTCAAGATACCTTCGGTGCGACGCAATTGCTGCTCTGCCTGGCCGCCTTGCAACTGGGACGCCGCCTGGGAGAACTGCGCAGGCAGTTTTTCCAGCAAGGAGCCCATATCGCCCAGCTTTTTAACTTGTTGTAGCTGGTCGCGGAAGTCGTTCAAGTCGAACTTGTCGCCCGCCTTGATCTTGTCGGTAATCTTTTGAGCGTCAGCAATATCAATATTGCGCTGGGCCTGTTCCACCAGGGAAATGATGTCGCCCATACCCAGCACACGCTGAGCCATACGCTCGGGGTGGAATGGCTCCAGGCCATCCAGCTTCTCCGACATACCGACAAATTTCAGCGGCTTGCCGGTGACATGGCGCACGGACAAGGCAGCACCACCACGAGCATCACCGTCCAGCTTGGTCAGCACCACACCGGTCAGCGGCAAGGCATCGGCAAAGGCTTTGGCCACGTTGACCGCGTCCTGACCCTGCATGGCATCCACCACGAACAGGGTTTCGATGGGGTTCAGCAAGTCGTACAGAGCGCGGATCTCGCGCATCATTTCTTCGTCAATACCCAGGCGACCGGCCGTATCGACAATCAGCACTTCAAAGTGATGACGCTTGGCGTGGTCCAGGGCATTGCGAGCAATGTCGGCAGGCTTCTGGCTGGGATCGGAAGGCAGGAACTCGACGCCCACTTGCGCGGCAACGGTTTTCAACTGCTCGATAGCGGCAGGACGGTAGACGTCAGCACTGACCACCAGCACTTTTTTCTTGCCTGTCTTGCGGCCGTGCTGAACGTGGCCGCCTTCGCTCAGCCACTTGGCCAGCTTACCGGTGGTGGTGGTTTTACCCGCCCCTTGCAGACCCGCCATCAGGATCACGGCAGGAGGTTGAGCCGCCAGGGACAGTTCGCTGGCGTTGTCGCCCAGGTCCGCACCCATCAGGTTAGTCAGCTCCTGGTGGACAACGCCCACCAGCGCCTGACCCGGATTGAGGCTGTCAGCAACTTCAACACCAAGCGCTTTCTCTTTGACCCGTGCCACAAAATCGCGCACGACTGGCAAAGCCACGTCGGCCTCCAGCAGAGCCAGGCGCACTTCCCTCAACATATCCTGAGTATTGGATTCGGTCAGACGAGCCTGCCCGCGCATGGTTTTCACCACACGCGACATACGCTGGGTCAGATTTTCAAACATAGGACTGGGTTCGCTTAAACTAGGTTATCGTGTGGTCTACGAATAAGAATAAAATGGCCACTTGAGGTACGCCCCGTACCGTTTTTCAGGAAATCCGGGACTTATGTCTGCAAGTATTGTATTTCACTTGCTCGCCGCACTGGCGTACATCGTGCTGTCGATCTCGCTCTGGCGTCCGTTGACTCGCGGCAGCACCCGAACCGTACTGAACGCCCCCAGCCGGGTGGCCTTGCTCTGCGCCATTATTGTGCACGGAGCGGGCCTGCTGCTGACGATTGTGCTGCCCCAAGGGCTGCATCTAAGCTGGGCCTTGGCCCTGTCGGCGGCAATCTGGTTGGGTATGGTGGTGTTCTGGTTCCAAAGCCTGTATCTGCGTCTGGACAGCCTGCTGCTCATTCTACTGCCTGCAGCCACAATCGTCAGCCTGCTGGCCATGGCCTTTCCCGTAGGCCATATCGTCAACCATGCAGGTAACGAATGGCTGCGCATCCACTTGATGATTGCGCTGGTCGCTTACGGACTCAGCACCGTGGCCGCCCTGCACGCTATCTTGATGACAGCGCTGGACCGTCAACTGCACCGTCCTATTGTTCATCAGGAACAACGTGGCCTGCTAAGCCGCGTGCTGGACACCATGCCGCCCCTGCTGGTGCAGGAAGAGCTGCTATTCCGCCTGATCCGCGTCTCCTTCGTCATCCTGACCCTTACGATTTTGAGCGGGGCCGCTGTCTCGATGGCAATAGACGGAAAATTGCTGCCTGCTGACCACAAAACTGTCTTTACCTTGCTATCCTGGGTTACATTTGGTGGCTTATTATGGGGACGAAAACAGTACGGATGGCGTGGCCGTGTGGCCTTGCGCTGGACCCTGGCTGGCTTTGCCTTCCTGCTGCTCGCCTATACAGGCAGCCACTTTGTACTGGACGTCATCTTGCAACGAGGGAAAATTGGGTAAAGTCTTATTTTGGGTGGTCGTCATACTGGCGGGCATGATCATTGCCCGCATCGTGTCGCAAAACAAAGCCCGCAAACGTAACCCACCGAACCCGACCATGCGTCCCCCACGCAAGCAAGGCGGCTCCGAAGAAATGGTACGTTGCGCCCACTGCGGTATTTTCCTGCCGCGCTCGGAAGCCTTGATGAGCAATCATCACACCTGGTGCAGCCTGGAACACGCCAAGCGCGGCCCGCGCAGTTAAGCTCATGGCCCGCATGCACCACGCCTATGACCTGGACCGCCAGGGCTGGCTTAAACCCCATGCCAATGTCCTGCGCGCCCTGTCCCCCAATCAGGATGACCGCCCCGAGGGCGATAGTCCCACCCTGTTGGTGCTGCACAATATCAGCCTGCCACCGCAGGAATTTGGCGGGCCTTATATCCGTGATTTTTTCCAGAACAAGCTGGATATCAGCGCCCACCCCTGGTTCGAGAATATCCGGGACCTGAAGGTTTCAGCCCACTTTCTAATCCAGCGCACGGGTCACATCATTCAATTTGTTCCGACCACGCGACGCGCCTGGCATGCTGGGGTGTCTCAATTTGAAGGTCGCGAACGCTGCAATGACTTCTCTATTGGTATTGAGCTGGAAGGCAGCGACTTCGAGCCTTTTACAGAAGCGCAGTACCGAGAACTATCCCGCCTGAGCCGCGCCCTGCGTATGCGCCATAATTTGCGCGCGGTGCGTGGCCACGAGCACATCGCCCCTGGACGCAAGACCGATCCAGGCCCGTTCTTTGATTGGAAACGGGTAAAGCGGGAACATGGCTGGCCCAAAGAAACCTTGCCGGAACAAGAGCTGGAATCCAAGCCACCACAAACGCCAGATCAGGATCGATAAAGTAGCTCTGGGCCAATATCGGCCAAGGTATTGCAACCCGTCAGTGCCATCGCCACTTCCAGTTCAGCCCGCAAAATATGCAGGACATGCGCAACACCTGCCGCTCCTGCGGCGGCCAGCCCATAAATATAGGGACGGCCAATCATCACGGCTGTCGCACCCAGTGCCAATGCCTTGAGCACATCTGTGCCGCGTCGAATACCGCCATCCATCAAGACCGGCACCCTGCCCTGCACGACCTGACAAACTTGTGCCAACACGTCTACTGAAGCGGGCACACCGTCCAAGGTTCGCCCACCATGATTGGAGACAACAATCCCGGCAACCCCCATATCCAGGGCTCGCTGGGCGTCACGGGGCCGCATGATTCCCTTCACCCACACGGGTAGAGGGCTGTTCTGCACCAACCAAGCCAGGTCATCCCAGGTGGGAGCACTATTTAACAGGCCACTGCCAAATAAAGGGCTGGTGCCTGCTGCACCTAAAACCGCCTGCTGCCTGGGAGCACCCCGCAGATTCACCGCGTCCACACCTTCAGGCAAGGCAAAGCCCGCACGCTGCTCCTGATTCCGTACTCCATTGACGGCAGCATCCACCGTCAACATCAAGGCGACATAACCCGCTGCTTTCAAGCGCCCCAACAAATCCAGGCTAAACGCCCTATCTGTTTGCCAATACCACTGCGCCCACAAAGGGGCATGGGCTTGTGCGGCAATCTCTTCAAAGGAATAGCTGGCCTGCATGCTAATCACACTGGTCGCCCCCATCGCACCCGCGCCCAACACACTGGCCAACTCACCCTCAGGGTGAGCCAAGCGCTGATAAGCCACGGGAGCCAGAAGAATCGGGTAGTCCATAGACTGCCCTTGCAGCGTCAAGCGGGTGGAAGGCTGATCAAACTTGCTTAAAGCAGCAGGCCATAAACCCAAGCGCCCGAAGCTGGCCAGGTTGTCTTGCAAGGTAAGCTCATCCGCCGCCCCTGCACTGAAGTACGCCCAGTCCTGCGTACGCATACGCTGACGAGCATAGGGTTCGTAATCCGTCAGACAGGCAATCTGAGCGGGGATATTACTGAGTGGGGGCAGTCGTTCTTGGGACATGGTCAATCAAACTCCAGGCGATCAGACATCGCTCCATTCACGCAGCAAATTATGATAAATCCCCGTCAGGCGAGACAGCTCCTGGGCATCCGCATTCTGCTTGGCCAGTTGCTGAATGCTCTGATCCAGTTCCCACAGCAATTTGCGTTGATGCGCATGGCGCACCATGCTTTGTGTCCAGAAGAAGGATGCATAACGCGTCCCTTTAGTGACTGGCTGGACTCGATGCAAGCTGGTGCCGGGATAGACCACCATATGCCCCGCAGGCAGCTTGATGGACTGCGTACCGTACACATCCTCGATGATCAGCTCACCACCTTCGTATTCGTCGGGGTCACTGAAAAACAAGGTCGTAGAGACATCCGTCCGTAAGCGCTGAGCCGTGCCCGGAACGGTAAAAATAGCATTGTCGATATGGTTGCCGTACTCACCACCGCCCTCGTAGCGGTTGAAACGCGGAGGCAACATACGCAAGGGCAAGGCAGCCGCAATAAAACCGCTATGCTGGCCGAGCACATGCATCAAGAACTCTCCCATCTGACGGGACACAGCGGTATCCAGCGGCAATTGCAAATTACGTTTGCTGTGCTGAGCCAGATAACCCGCCGTCGTGCGTCCATCTTCCCACTGCGCCTGCTCCAGGGCCTGGCGACAGTCGCGCAACTGTTCAGCGTTCAGAACATCAGGGATCGTAATCAGCATGGCATACCTGCGAGAGCAAAAAGGAAGACAAGTCCAAGCAAGAAACAGACAGGCCGCCCCAAAAGGCGGCCCATCTGACTTTACACTACAAGTCGCAACTTACTCGAAGCGGTAAGAAGCATTGAACATGTAAGAGCGGCCTGGGCCTACGTTGGCAAACACGCCAACGTGGGAAGCATCATACATGCGCACATTGCTGATGTTGTTGACGTTGAACTGGAAGGACACGTTCTTGTTCAGGTCGTAACGTGCCATCGCATCGTAACGCCAGTAAGACGGCAATTTCAGCTCGTTGGCGTCATCCACAAAGCGCTTGCCAACAAAGGTAGCGCCTGCACCCAAGGTCAGCTCGGGCATGACTTTGTAGGTTGTCCAGACGTTGAAGCTCTGTTTGGAGATGAACTTCATCTGGTTGCCGTCAAAGACATTATCTTTGTTACGGTATTTCTTGATCTTGGGGTCCAGATAGGTATAACCGGCCCACAGATTCCAGTTCGGAGTAATGGCACCAGCCGCACCCAACTCCAGACCACGAACACGGTTGCTGCCGCTCAAGGAAACATCGCCCGTCAAAGGATCGGTAGAGCGGGCATCTTTCTTGTCGGTCTGGAAGATAGCCGCTGTCAGAGAAAGCTTCTCGTCGGCCACATCCCACTTGGTGCCCAGTTCCCAGCTATAGCTGCGCTCTGGCTTCAAGTCACGGATAGCGGCACCGCCCGCTGGGCCGTCAGCACCACCGGCCTGACCCAGGTTTTCACCCGTTGGGTTGGACGAGGTGCCATAGCTCAAGTAGATAGAACCATTGCGCGCAGGCTTGTACACCACGCCCAACTGGTAGTTCCACATATCGTCTTTGCGGGACTCTTTGGTGTTGTCTGCTTCAAAGCGATCAAAGCGCAAACCACCATTCACCGACCACTGATCATTAAATGCAATCGTGTCAAAGATATAAGCCGAGCGAGTCTTGATATCGCCGGTCTTGGTCTTGGGACCGTATTGCAAGGAGTAGTTGTATTGGCGGTTAGGATCCGGATTGTAGAAGGAATCCGTCTCACGGCCTGGACCACCCGTCATCGTCTTGTTGTGGATTTCCTCTTTGCTGATCTCCACCCCTGCAACGATATCGTGCTTGAGCGAACCAGTATTGAAGCTGCCATAGACATCGGTCTGGTTCAACAAGGACTCGGAGACCCGGTAGTTCGTCCGATCATCACGACGGAACTGCAGGCCTGGGCCCTCTGTCGCGCAAGCCCCGCCCGAGCTCGCTGTGCAATTGTCAAAAGACGGACGTGTCATCAAGTAGTGATTCAGCGTCTTGCTGTAGCGCGTCACGTTACGAACCGTGAAGCGATCGTTCAGATCGTGCTCGACGCTGGCGGTTGCGGTATCTGCCGTGTACTTACGGAAGTCCACATTGCGACGACCATAAAAGGTGTCGCGGTCCGCTTCCAAAGGAGTGACTCGATCCGGGTTGGCCGCATTCTTGAAGGGGAAGCCCAGATCCGGCATGTCCTTGTTTTCAAGACGGGAGTAGGACAAGGTCACACGGGTAGGAGTACCCAAGCCAAAGGCGATGGAAGGCGCGATGCCCCAGCGATCAATCTTCACGCCGTCGCGGCCTGCTACTTCACCGCCCATACGCATCAAGTTCAGACGAATGGCACCGGTATCGGAGAACGCGTAGTTACCGTCTGCCGTCAGGCGGTATTGATCCGACGTACCGTAACCCGCTTCCACTTGGAAGAAGTCTTTCAGTTTGGGGGACTTGGTCACCAGGTTCAAGCTACCGCCGGTACCGCCACGGCCTGTGTAGGCCGAGCTGGGGCCTTTCAAGACTTCAACCGATTCCAGGTTGAAGGTCTCGTGCGAGCCACGGGAGTAATCACGTACGCCATCAATAAAAATATCGGTACTGGCTTCGTAACCGCGAATAAAGGGGCGATCGCCCATAGGCGTGCCACCTTCGCCCGAGCCCAGCGTAATACCTGGGGTGGTACGCAACACATCTTGCAAGGAGGTCGCGCCACGGTCCTTGATCACCTCTTCGGGGATCACAGTAATGGAGCGGGGTGTGTTCAGCAAAGACTCGGAAAACTTCACCGACTGTGCTTTATGGGCTTGAAAGCCATCAATGCCATTGCTATCTGTTGCGCCCTGGACTTTGATCGACTGCAGCTCGGTCACGCCTGGATCGGCGGCTTGAGCAAAAACAGGGGTAGTCAGGGCCGCAAACAGTGCGGCAGATAAAACCGTCTCGGCAAAACGACGAGGCGGCAAGGAGGAAACGAACGACATCACCAGCTCCAAATGGTAGGTATCACTTTTCAAGGCAGGGCGATTGAAAGGGGCACGATCGCTCGCGTTAGCGGTGTTTCGCTGCCGAATAAGTGCTTTTAATGGGAGCCCGTAATATCAATCATTCTTATTATGAAGTCTATCCAAATCTTACGATTTCCTTAAATTCAGCTAAAAATCAGCTTGTTTTCGTCCACAGTGTGGTGTCCATGCATCGTATTACGATCAATTCTCATTAAGATGGACAAAAAATAAAAAATCGCTTAGTGATTGAATTTTAACCCTCCACTCATCTTCCCCCTTCTCCCCTTAATAACCTTTCAATAGGCGCAAAAAAGCCTCTATCTTACAAAACAAGAAAGAGGCTTATAAGCTGACAATTTGCTGAATCCGCTCTTTACGAGCGGATTCAGCTAGTTTCAGATTTACAGGTTCAGCAGCAAACGGTTCACGCGTTTCACAAAGCTGGCGGGATCTTGCAATGCGGCGCCTTCGGCCAGCATGGCTTGTTCCAGCAGCAATTGCGCCCATTCACCAAAGGCTTCATCGTCAGCGGCCTGGACCTTGGCGATCAAAGCGTGTTCCGGGTTGATTTCCAGAATTGGCTTCACTTCAGGAGCTTCCTGGCCAGCGGCTTGCAGCATACGCAGCAGGTGCGGGCTCAGTTCGTTGGCATCGACCACCACGCAAGCGGGGGAATCGACCAGACGTGCGGTAATGCGCACTTCCTTGACCTTCTCGCCCAATGTGGTTTGCAGGCGATCAACCAGAGGTTTGAAGGTTTCAGCCACTTCGGCCTGATGCTTCTTTTCTTCCTCGTCCGCCAGCGCATCCAGATCCAGGCCGCCCTTGGCCACAGACACCAGTTGCTTGCCTTCAAATTCACGCAGATAGGACAGCATCCACTCGTCCACGCGATCGGACATCAGCAGCACTTCGATGCCTTTCTTGCGGAATACTTCCAGATGCGGGCTGTTCGATGCAGCAGCAAAGGTGTCAGCCGTGACGTAGTAAATCTTGTCCTGGCCTTCTTTCATTCGAGCGATGTAATCGTTCAGGGACACGGTCTGAGCCGAGCCTTCCTGATTCGTGGAAGCAAAGCGCAGCAAGGCAGCGATACGCGCCTGGTTGCTCATGTCTTCGCCTGCGCCTTCTTTCAGGACTTGGCCAAACTGGTTCCAGAACTCGGCGTATTGCTCGGGCTGGTTCTCGGCCAGATCTTCCAGCAAGGACAGGATGCGTTTGGCACTACCTTCACGGATAGCACGCACATCACGGCTTTCTTGCAGGATTTCACGCGACACGTTCAGCGGCAGGTCGGCCGAATCGATT
Organism: Alcaligenes sp. SORT26; assembly: GCF_017377875.1. GTDB lineage: Bacteria > Pseudomonadota > Gammaproteobacteria > Burkholderiales > Burkholderiaceae_B > Alcaligenes > Alcaligenes parafaecalis. The sequence continues at coordinate 3,555,507 of NZ_CP070975.1, read as the reverse complement.
ACGCCACGCACAAAGCGCAGGTAGGCGGGCAACAGTTGCTCGGCGTCGTCCATGATGAACACGCGCTTCACGTACAGCTTCACGCCACGGCGAGCATCGCGGTCCCACAGGTCAAACGGAGCCTGCTTGGGTACGAACAACAGTTGGGTGTATTCGCTACGGCCTTCTACCCGGTTGTGTGTCCAGGCCAGAGGATTCTCGTAATCGTGGGCGATGTGCTTGTAGAACTCCTGGTACTGCTCGTCAGTAATTTCCGACTTGGAGCGTGTCCACAAGGCGCTGGCCTGGTTAATGCTTTCCCATTCGTCCTGAATGACTTGCTGCTGCTTTTCCTCGTCCCACTCTTCTTTGCGCATTTGCACAGGCAAAGAGATGTGATCGGAGTAGCGACGCAGCACGTTGCGCAAGCGCCAGCCGTCCAGGAAATCGTCCTCGCCTTCACGCAGATGCAGGGTAATCGTCGTACCGCGCTCGGTTTTCTTGGCGGCGGCGATGGTGAATTCACCTTCACCAGCGGATTCCCACAGCACGGCTTCCTGATCCTGACCTGCACGGCGCGTCAACACGGACACTTTGTCGGCCACGATAAAGGAGGAGTAAAAGCCCACGCCAAACTGACCAATCAGTTGGGTGTCTTTCTGCTTGTCGCCCGTCAGTTGGGAGAAGAATTCTTTGGTGCCCGAGCGCGCAATGGTGCCCAGGTTGGCAATGGCTTCATCACGCGACATGCCAATGCCGTTGTCAGACAGGGTGATCGTGCGCTGTTCTTTGTCGAACTCCACACGGATACGCATTTCTGGATCGCCCTCCAGCAAGGCTGGATTGTCGATGGCCTCAAAGCGCAGTTTGTCACAGGCATCCGACGCATTGGATACCAGCTCACGCAGGAAAATCTCCTTGTTGCTGTACAAGGAGTGAATCATCAAATGCAGTAATTGTTTGACTTCAGCCTGAAAACCCAAGGTTTCGGACGTATTCGCAGTGTCAGTCTGGCTCATGGTGAAAAAGCAAAAAATGGGTTGATTGCCGCGCGCCAAAGCGCGCCCTATTGCAGACAGATAGGGACGTCCTGCGATATTTCAAGAGAGCAATCAGGCAGCGGGGCCGGAAGTCAGGGCAATCACGCCGCTGATCATGACCGCACAGCCCAGCAGACTCCAGACATTGGCTTTCTCGCGCAGCACCACCATGCCCAGCAGCGTGCCAGCCATCATGGACATTTCACGGGCCGGTGCCACCATGGACAAGGGTGCGCCCAGACTCAAGGCCTGCAGGACCAGAATGTAAGACATGGGGGACAGCAAGCCCACAGCAGCCGCCAGTTTCCAATAAGGTTTGAGCTTGACGAAGCCCGCCCGGCCTCGGCGGGCAATAAAGGGGGCCAACATGCCCAGACGCAGCACATTGCTGAACCAGTCCAGCAAAAAAGGCGAGATCAGCAGGACTTTGACGCCATAGGCGTCGACCACGGTATACGCCGCAATCAAGATCCCTGTCTGCATCCCCCAACGCACGCCTGTCAGCGCAGCAGGACTGAAGAAACGACGCAAATGTCCTTGTGTCGCGATCAACAAAATGCCCATCACCACCAGCAAGATCCCCAATACACCCAATGGTCGTACCGGCTCGCCCAGCAGGATAAAGGCACCAATTGAAGACAACATGGGGCCTGTGCCGCGTGCAATCGGGTACACCACCGAGAGGTCTGCCACCTGATAGCCTTTTTGCAGGCTCAGGCTATAGCCCATGTGCAGCAAGGCACTGAGCATCACACAGGTAATGGTCTCGCTAGTCCAGGGCATATTGCCCTGGGTAAAGACCACCCACAGCATGATGGGGAAATAAAACAGGATGGCGAAAAAGGAGTACGCAAATACAAAATGCGCCCCTGCCATGGCGGCCCGTTTAGAGAGCAGATTCCAACCCGCATGAATGAACGCAGCACACACCACCAACAACAACGCGGTCCAGGACATGAGGGCTTCCACCAGCAAATAGCAAAAGAAAAACTATACGCCCCCTTCATAGGCGAGGCCAGCCAATCACGGCGCTTTCAACGTCCCATGACAAATAAGAGACAGTACTGGACAATTCAAACATCAAGGTATGATGTTCGGCACGTATTTTGATATGGAGCTGACCATGAGCACCCTGCTGTATGTTGATTTTCCCTACCCCGGCCCTTGGGGCGCAGACATGGGTGAAGCCATGCAAGAACTGGCGCAATCCATCTGTCTGGAACCCGGCCTGATCTGGAAAATCTGGACTGAAAATAAAGAACAGTCCAAAGCAGGTGGCGTGTATCTGTTCAGCGACAAGCCCAGCGCACAAGCCTATCTGGACATGCACAGCAAGCGGCTTAACAGCTTTGGGATCACAGGCATTGATGCCCGTTTTTTTGATGTGAACCAGCCACTGACAGAAATCAATGCCGGCCCCCTGTCGGCAGCCAAATAAAACCCCGTCTGCAGACACAAAAAAGCCCGCCTGCACAGCAGCAGGCGGGCTTTCACGACTATCTTCAGGCAGTCAGCTCAACAGCCTTGAAATCCACCGGGACTTCCAGCGCATTGTTGATGTAGTTGGTGAACAGGTTCAAGGCGGTAACACCGACCAGCTCCACCACTTCACCCTCGGAAAAACCGGCGTCGCGCACAGCTTGTACATCGGCCGCCGACACTTGCCCACGCTGGTCCACCAGCTTGAGCACAAATTTCAATGCGGCTGCGGTACGAGGGTCATCGGACTGACCACGCTGGGCTTGCGCCAGAACTTCTGGGCTCAAACCGGCATTGGCACCCAGCACGTTATGCGCGGCCAGGCAGTATTCGCAACGGTTACGGTCAGCAATGGCAATAGCCAATTGCTCACCCAGCTTGGCGCCTAACTGGCCACCGGCAAAAGCGCCGAAGGAACCCCACATGCTGCGCAAGGCCGCTGGCGAATTGGACACCATACGGAACATGGCAGGTACGCTACCACCAAAGGCTTTTTGAATTTCCTGCAAAGCAGGCTGGCTGGCGGCGGGAGCTTGGGCAACTTCAGGCAATGTAAGACGGGACATGGTGATCTCCTGGTGAAGTGGGCCGTTGTGGCCGAAATGAAGCGAGCAGGGATAGTGTCTCGCCAAGCGCAAGATCATTGAATAAGATTAGTCCCGACAACTTACCTTTTCATCCAGACGAGGATGTTTTCATGAACCTGGATCGCCTCTCCCTTCTGCTGGAACAATTCCGTGTTCGGGCACATTTGTTCTACAACGGCTCTTTGTGTGGTGTAACGCGATTCGCGGCCCAGCCAGGCCGTGCCTTCCTGCACATCCTGCGACGTGGGCAGCTAAGCGTGCGTCATGACCCGCGTGATCCGGTGCCAACCGTCATGACGATTGACCGCCCCAGCCTGCTGTTTTATCCCCGACCGCTGGAACATGCTTTTTACGATCTGCCCAATGAAGGCTCGGACTTCACCTGCGCGACGCTGGATTTTGACGGGGGTGAACACCATCCCCTGGCCCGCTCCCTGCCTGGTCTGATTATTGTTCCCTTGGACGAGGCGGCAGGTCTGGAACAAGCTCTGGGCCTGTTATTTGCGGAAACCGAGTCCGTGCGCTGCGGCCATCGCTTGCTGGCAGATCGCCTGTTCGAGATCGTGCTGTTGCAGTTGCTGCGCTGGCTGTTTGATAACCCGGATCGTTGTGACATTCCTGTCGGCCTCTTTCGGGGCTTGTCGCACCCACCCGTTGCGCGGGCCTTGCTGGCGATTCAGGCCGATCCGGGCCGGGACTGGACGGTACAGTCGCTGGCCCAGGAAGCCAAGTTGTCGCGTAGCGCGTTTGCTGTGCAGTTCAAGCATTGGGTGGGCGACACTCCAGCGGACTACCTGGCCCAATGGCGCTTGTCCCTGGCATGCCAAAGACTGGTTCAAGGCCAATCGGCCAAACGGATTGCCCTGGACCTGGGTTATGCCAACCCATCGGCACTATCCCGTCTGTTTCGCCAGCGCACAGGCCAATCCATGCGGGAGTGGCTGGCCGCACGTCAGTCAAACTGAGCGGTCCTGATCCAGTACCGCCAAAAAGTTCGTCAAGGCCGGGTTAGGATTGTCGGAGACATAGGCACTCATCAGCTCGGCAGCAATATCATCGGCATCCAGCAAAGGCAGATACACCAGCGTATCCGTGCGCAAACGAGCCAAAGAAGCGGGCACGATAGCCGGGGCAATACCGGCTTCAACCATCACCAACACCGTTGGCACCATGCTTTCCTGCACAAAACGCGGCAAGCAGCCTGAACGCTGCAACATGCGTTGCTGAAGCAAATGAAAGTAGCGCGACTGCTGGCGCGAATAAGCCACCATTTCATAGGAAAAAGCCTGGAATAGCGTCAGCCCCTGACGATGCTCTTCGGCACGCGGATCATCGCGCCTGAGGACAAACATCATGGGTTCGGACTCCACTAGCTGCGGATTCAGATCGGGTACGGCAAAGGATGGCCGGATCAAAGCCACATCAACCCGACGTTCGTACAAGGCCGCAGGCATATCGCTGGAATTCATCTCGTGAATCTGCAGATCCACTTGCGGGAAATCCTGGCGAAAGCGATACAAATGCTTGGATACGTCGGCATAGGCACTGCTGGGCGTCAGGGCAATGCGCAGCATGCCGGTTTCCCCCCGATGCACTTGCTGTACCGCTTGTACCGTCTGCTCCAGCTCCGTGCCAATCAGACGCAAGCGTCGTTGCAACTCCGCTCCCGCCGCCGTCAATTGCACGGTACGCGTGGTGCGGATAAACAGAGTGGCACCGACCTGCTCTTCCAGCCTGCGTATGGCTTGGCTCAAAGGCGGCTGGGTCATGAACAAACGCTGGGCGGCCCGACCAAAGTGCAGCTCTTCAGCCAGAACCAGGAACATCTCGCTTAATTTGGAGTCCAGCATAGGAATGTCAATTAGGTCTTAAAATGAATTAATAAAGGTTATTTTTAATATTAGACAACATAATATCCCCTATCTACTATCCGTCCTGACACTTATCAAAAAACAGGGCCAAGCTGCACGTCACTGCAAAATTGGCCTACCGCAGGAGATAAACATGACGGTATTCAAGCATCGCGCCCCTTTACTGAGCGGCCTGCTGGCACTGACCTTACTGGGCTCGAACTCGGCTTTGGCTGATGCAGCCTACCCTTCGCAAGCCATTACCTTTGTTGTGCCTTACGCGGCCGGTGGCAGTTCTGACACCCGCTCTCGCATGCTGGCTCAAAAGATGAGCGATAGCTTGGGCGTGACTATTGTGGTGGAAAACAAGCCCGGTGCCAGCGGCAATATCGGCACCAGCATGATTGCTCGCGCCAAGCCTAACGGCTACACCATTGGTCTGGGCAACTTTGGCCCCATGTCGGTGAACAAGGCCCTGTACGGCAGCAACCTGCCCTTTGACCCTGAGCAGGACTTGCAACCCATCGCACTGATCGAACGGGGTGCCATGGCGCTGGGCGTGAACAGCAATTCCCCCTACCAATCCCTGGCTGATCTGGTTAACGACGGCAAGAAGAACCCCGAAAAACTGGACTATGCCTCGACTGGCGCAGGCGGTGCCTCGCACTTGCTGACCGAGCAATTCAAGGCCACCTCCGGCTTTGATGCTGTTCACGTGCCTTACCGTGGCGGCGCACCCGCCTCGAATGACTTGCTGGCCGGTAATATCTCGTTCTATCTGGAATTGGCCAGTCTGTTTTTGCCACACATGCAAGTCGATAACCCGCGCTTGCGTGTTCTGGGCGTGACCTCTGAAGAACGTCTGAAATCCATGCCAAACACCCCCACCTTCAAGGAACAAGGGGTAGATTTGGTGGCATCGAACTGGTTTGGCGTGATTGCTCCTGCTGGCCTGCCTGCTGATGTCCTGGAAAAACTGAACAAAGCCATCAACGACGCCCTGCAAGACCCCGACTACCGTCAGATTGTGGAGTCTCAAGGTGCGGAAGTGGTGGGTGGTACCCCCGAAGAATTCACCGCTTTTGCGAAAGAAGAAACCAAACGCTGGACCGCACTGATCAAGGCTCAGAACATCTCGATTCAGTAGTGCCAGATCTCGCTTATGACTGCAAACCCTAGCCCCCTCGCTTTGCAGGACCAGTCCATCCAGGCCTGGTCCTGGCTGGCTGACCCAGCCACCTGTATCAGCACCCACCCCAGCGGCCCCTTGGCGGGTTTGAGCTTTGGGGTGAAAGATGTGCTGGATGTTCAAGGCATGCCCACCCGCTATGGCGCACATTTCCCTGATGCCTTGCCCGCAGAACGCGACGCCGCTTGTGTGGCCCTGCTGCGCCGTGCCGGTGCGGTCGCACTGGGTAAAACCGTTACCGCTGAATTTGCCTACGCCGCTCCTGGCCCCACTCGGAACCCACTGAATCTGGACCATACACCCGGCGGCTCCTCCAGTGGCTCGGCGGCCGCCGTGGCGGCAGGCATGGTCGATTTTGCATTGGGGACCCAAACCGGGGGCTCCATGATGCGCCCCGCGGCGTTTACCGGCATTCTGGGTTTCAAACCCAGCTTTGGCGCGGTACATCGCAGCGGTCTTTTCTTGCTGTGCGACAGCCTGGACACCATTGGCTACTTCAGCCGGGACTTGTCCGTGCTGCGCCGTGTGACCACGGTCTTGCAGGGCTTGCCTGATGTTCAGGTCCCCACCGCGCCACGCATTGGCGTGCTGGACGGCAAAGATCTGGGCCCGATCACACCGGCTGCTCTGGCGGCGTTGGAGCAAGGTTGCCAGCACCTGGAACAAGAAGGCGCCCAACTGGAGCGTTTGCCTGCCGACCCGCAACTGAAAGAGCTGCTCATCCTGCAAGGCCAGATCATGGGCTATGAAATGGCCCGCAGCCTGCTGCCCGTCTGGCAAGCCAGCCCGGATGCCTTGCGCCCGGTTACGGTTCAAGCTATCAAACATGGCCTGGACCTGCCCGCCGTGGACTATCACGCTTGGCAAGCACGCCGCCGTCAGCTTGAACGGGAATGGCAGGATCGCTATGGCCATTTTGATGCCTTGCTGACTCCGGCTGCACCCGGACCGGCACCGTATGGTTTGGACAGCACGGGCTCTTCTGTTCTGAATCGTCCCTGGTCTTTGCTGGGCTGGCCTACCTTGAGCCTGCCCGCTCCCGGCCAGAACAGCCCCTTGCCTTTGGGTTTGCAGCTGATCGGGCAGCCTCATCAAGATGCGGCTTTGCTGGATCTGGCCTCGCTGATTTGCCCGGCCTGAGCAGTCCGAAAAGCAATCAAAAGACTTACTCTGAAACAAGCAGAAATAGAGTAAACAGCAACCAGAATCATTAACAAATGCTTTAAATAACAACTATTTAGGAGTGCTTTGAGTTTTCTCAAAGTACCCTTGAATACTGGCTCTACAGACGGCTAGGCGGCGTACTAACATCAATAAGGTGTTCCCGGTGCGCCGCGTCAGTATGTTCTTCAAATCGCGACTACGCAGCGCCCGGCTCTTTCAAACAATCCGGAAAAGGCCATGCGTCGCCCTCTCTTGCTGTTGCTCTCAACTTTCTTTTTGATCTGGGCTGTCGAAGCCCTGTGGCTGGCCCCGTCGCCACCAGGCGATACGCTGTGGTTGGTCCGGCAAGAAGGCATGCTGCTGACAGGCATTCTGGCGCTGGGCACTATGACAGCCATTATGGTTCTGGCCCTGCGTCCCCGCCGTCTGGAACCCTGGCTGGGTGGCATGGACAAAGCCTACAGGCTGCATAAATGGCTGGGCATCATCGCCATTTTGCTCAGTCTGGCCCATTGGCTCAGCAAGGAATCCAAAGGCCTGATTTCTGCGGCTATCGGCACGGGTGGCCGTCTGGCCAAAACACCTGTGCCTGAATGGGTCAGCCTGTTCAAACCCTATGCCAAAACCCTGGGCGAGTGGACCTTTTACGCGCTGATTCTGATGCTGATCATCACTCTGGCGCGGCGCACGATTTCCTATAAAAAATGGTACAGCCTGCATCGTCTGATGCCGGTGGCCTATTTGATCCTGATCTTTCATGGTGTGGTGCTGACACCCCCTGCTTACTGGAGTGGCATAGGCGGCTGGGCGCTGGCCATCACCATGGTGATCGGAACGGCAGCCGCATGTATTCAACTGCTGCGTAATTTGAGTTCGGCCTACCCCCATACCGGCACCGTCATCTCCTGTACCTCGCAAGGCGATGTGCTGGAGGTGCAATGCCGCATGGACCAATCCTGGCCGGGCCACCAGGCCGGGCAATTCGCCTTTTTACGCTTGAAGGGTGAGTCCGAATCCCATCCATTCACCTTGTCCGATGCGGATCAGGACAACCAGATTGTGCGCTTTCATATCAAGCAGTTGGGCGATTGGACACGTCGCTTGCCCGAACGTTTGCATATAGGTCAGAACATAGAACTGGATGGCCCGTATGGCCGCTTCACCCAGCCGGGCAGCGATGAAAAGGGGATCTATATCTGGGTAGGTGCGGGTGTTGGGGCCACGCCATTTCTATCCTGGTTAAGCCAGGAACACCATGAAGGTCACGCGCCCTATGCCTATCTGCAGTATGCCTGTCAGCACAGCTCGGACCCGTTGGCCCAGGCCTTGAGCAAGGCCGCCAAAGAGCACCCGGATGTAAATCTTGAAATCTATGCGGATGGCCGTCGCTGGACGCCCAGAGAGGTGCTGCAGTACTACCATGCCGACATGCCTCTGCATATCTGGTTCTGTGGCCCGGCAGCCATGGGCAGGCAGTTGCGGCGTGAACTCAAGCAGACTTTGCCTGCGAAATCCTGGACGCTGCACAAGGAACACTTCCAGTTCCGCTAAGCATTTGCTCATCCAGCAACTGGCCTTGTTCATCAATCAGAACAAGGCCAGTTCTGCTTATGCGGAGTGCAGAAGTCCAGTGCGACTAGAACAGCCTAGGTATTTTGGTGGGGTGGCGTTGCCCCGAGCATAGACACAAAAAGAGTCACCAGATTGTTCTCCATGGCGGCCCACTGCTCCGGGGTTTCCAGACCCATATTGTCGACCGCACCATGCATGCCCTGGTAGATCACCCAGGCGGTCAAATCCACATCGGCCACCGACCAGGCACCGGCTTTCTGGCCTTCGCACAAAATCGTGTGCAGCGGCTCGGTCACCGTATTGCGCTCGCCCTGGTAATTGCTGCGCATATGGTCTGAAAACACCAGATCATGCATCTCCAGCGTATCTCTATACGCCTGCACCGAAGCCCGAATCCAACAGGCCAGACGCTGCACCCAATCATCTTCCGGCGCTTGCTCCAGCGCCCCTTGCACGCGGTCATGAAACTGCTGGATGAACTGCTCGCGCAAGGCGGCCAGTATCTCCTGCTTGGAGCTGAAATAGTGGTAGAACAAGCCCTTGGACATGCCCGCCCGCAACACAATTTCATCGACCGGGGTCGCATCAAACCCTTGTTGCAAAAACAAGGTGGCGGCCGCTTCCAGTAAATCCCGGCGGCGAACTTCAGAGGGTTGGGTACGAGGTGTTTTGGCTGCAGTCATGGGCGTCAAGGTATCAGAAAAACCCGACAAAGTGCCTCGTCGGGTATCACTGCGCTATTTTAGCCAGCCTGTTTATTTTTATTGACTGACAGTCAGTCAATATTTTATAGTCATCGATAATAATTCTCATTTATCGAATACTATGACTCGCCGACTCGCTCTAACCATCGCCATTTACCTGGGGACTTTCATGGTCACCCTGGATATCAGCATCGTGAATCTGGCCCTGCCCCGTATGCAGCAAGCCCTGCAAACCGATATGGCTGGGCTGCAATGGATTGTGGATGCCTACGCCCTGTGCCTGTCCGCCTTCATGCTGTCTGCCGGACTCTTGGGTGATCGCTACGGACGCAAGAAAAGCTGGTTGCTGGGGGTGCTGGCCTTTACCGTCGGTTCCATGATGTGCGCCCTGGCCGGTTCACTGACCGCCCTGCTGTGGGGACGCATTGTGCAGGGCATGGCTGGAGCCCTATTGATCCCCGGTGCCCTGTCGATTCTGACCCATGCCTTCCCTGACTCGGCTCAACGAGCCCGCGTCATTGGCGGCTGGTCCTCCTTCAGCGCGCTGGCCTTGGTACTGGGCCCGATTCTGGGGGGTGTACTGGTGGATCTGGCTGACTGGCCATCTATTTTCAGCCTGAATCTGCCCCTGGGTTTGCTGACACTGGCCTTGGGCATGTGGGGGATTGAAGAATCTGCCCACCCCGAACACGCCGCTTTTGACCCTATCGGCCAATTGCTCAGCGTGATCTGGCTGGGAGTCCTGACGTATGGGCTGATCTGCGCCGGAGAACAAGGCTGGCACGCATCAGAAACGGTGCAGTCTCTGGCTTTGGCCGCCGTCACGTTCCTGGCCTTTATCTACGCCCAAACGCGAGTTGCCCGCCCTTTACTGCCTTTGAGTCTGTTTCGAGATTACCGCTTCAGTGCTGCGAACGTGGCTTCCTTTGTGCTGGGTTTCGCGGCCTATAGCAATGTGTTTTTCCTGTCGCTGTTCTTTCAGAACGCCTTGGGCTGGAGCGCCACACAAACCGGCTGGGGTCTGGCTCCCCAATTCATCGGCATGGCCGTGCTGGCCTCCCGCTTTGGGGCCCTAAGTCAACGCTTTGGCTTGAAGCTGGTACTGATCGTCGGCTTTGGCCTGATGGCCGCAGGTTCCTGGTTAATGATGCTGCTGCAACCCGACGCATCCTACTGGCTCGCCGGTTTTGCTCTGGCCGTACTGGGTGTAGGTATGGGCTTGTCCGTTCCGGCTTGCAGCACCCTGGTCATGAATCTGGTGCCACGCGAGCGCTCCGGCATGGCCTCGGCCACGACCAATGCCATACGCCAAACAGGCATGACGCTAGGCGTCGCCCTGCTGGCCTCCTTGATGAGCCAAGGAGCCGTCACCTCCCTGTCCAGCCGCCTGGACCCTGCCCATCCGAATGTAGAGCAAGCGCATCAGATCATTACCTCAGGTCAGGTGAATTTGCCCGCCTCGGCGGACCCTTTCTTCTGGATGGAGGCGGTTCAACACGCTTGGGCTGACGGTTTCCACCGCGTCATGTTCTGGGCGGGTTTGCTGGCCCTCATTAGTCTGATGTTATTGGTACGCCTGCGCTTGCCCCGCGTTCAGGCAGCACCCGCCGCGGCTGTGGAACTGCATTGACACCCCGCTGTTCCACTGGCCCGGCCTGGATTTACAATAGCGCATGGATAAATTACGACTGGATAAATGGCTATGGGCCGCGCGCTTTTACAAGACGCGCAGCCTAGCCTCTGAAGAGATCACCAAAGGGCGGGTATTGCTGAATCAGCAAACGACCAAGCCTGCCCGCGAAGTATCGATTGGTGATGTGATTACCCTTCGCAAAGAAACTCCGGCCATGGAGGTTCATGTCACCGCCTTAAGCGGCGTACGTGGCCCTGCCCCGGTTGCCCGTCAGTTGTATCAAGAGACAGAAGAAAGCAGCACACGACGCACACAGGCAGCCGAACAACGCCGTCTGGCACCCGAGCCTGCGCTGGATTTTGATGCTGGCCGCCCGACCAAAAAAGATCGTCGTCAGATGCAGTTGCTACGGGGTAAATAGACCGCTCGCTCCTCATCCTTCGCGATACTGAAAAAGCCCTGCCAAGCTGCCCTGCTTGGCAGGGCTTTTTTTTGTGCATCGTTCTTTCGGCTTGTCTATCAACAGCGTTTCACAACGATCTGGACAGAGAGTAAAACCCGCTCCTGTTTGCCTCCTCCCAGCCCTGTCTGCCCACTTACTCAGCCAGCCCCTGCGCTGCGTCCAAGCACCGCATACAAGGTCTGGGCTCCCGTCTCCCAAAGAATCTCCCGATGTTGAAAACCCTCTACTAAAGAGCTTCCAAATAGCTCCGAAAACCCTTTTTGATATATCAGATTACGAGTTTATATATCAATAAAATCAAGGGTTTACACCATTGATCGCGCTTGCAACAAAACGCTATAAACCTAAAACAATTACATGCAAACGCATTCAAAAAACGTGAGGAGACAGGAAAATGAAAATCACGGCAGTACGCGCAATTCCCTTGAACGTGCCTTTTCAGTTCAATAGCGCTGGCATCAAAAAACCGAGCAACCTGGCGATCTGTCATGTGGAAATTGAAACGGATGAAGGCATCACGGGTTATGGCCTGAGCGCCATCACTGAAGAGCATCCCGTTGCCAGCACCATTAACGATATTCTGGCCAGCGACCTGATCGGGCAAGACCCTTTGAACACCGAACGCCTGTGGGATCGCATGTACTGGAACGTATGCCCCCGCGGCCAGACGGGCTATGCCATGCATGCCATCTCCGCCCTGGACATCGCCCTCTGGGACATCAAGGGCAAAGCCCTGGGTCTGCCGGTATGGAAACTGCTGGGCGGTGCCCGTGAGAAAGTGCCTGCCTACGCGACGTTCGGCTTTGCCTTTCTGGGTGAAGAAGAGTTGGTCAAAGTCGCTCGCGACTGCGTGGATCAAGGCTTCAAAGGCCTGAAGATGGTGGTGGGCCATCACGGCCTGCAACGTCGCGACGAACCGCGCCCACTAGCCGACCTGATCCGCCAGGACATGCGCCGCATGAGTCTGGTGCGCGAGGCCATTCCCTCCGACATCCCTTTGTACATCGACGGCAATTGCAGCCTGGACTATGTGCACGCCAAAGCCATAGCCCGCCATGCCCGTGATCTGGACGTCGGTTTTTTTGAAGAGCCCATCACCCAGAACGACACGGGCCGCCTGCGCGAGCTGCGTCAAAGCACAGGCATCACCATTGCCGCTGGCCAGAACGAAGGCCAGTCCTATCGCTTCCGTGATCTGCTGATGCAGCAAGCCGTGGATATTCTGCAGCCCAACGTGCTGATCTCCGGCGGTTTCACCCAGTCCCGCAAGATCTTCGCCCTGGCAGAAAGCTTTAACGCTTCCGTCGCCAATGGCGGGGCATTCCCCTCCCACAATGGTCACCTGCACTGCGGTTTGCTCAACGGCGGCGATGTGGAATGGCACCTGGCGGCCAGCGCCATGATGGCCGAGATCTACACCGGCCTGCCTCAACCCGAACAGGGCTGGCTGCGCATGCCCGACGCCCCCGGCCTGGGGCTGACACCACGACAAGATCAAATCGACAAGCTGCGCAGCAACCCCGGCAGCCTGGGCTCCGGCAAAGGCTAAACCGACTATTACCGAGGAGGTAAACAGACATGAAACCCTGGTCCCGTGTTGTACTTGCCCTCAGTTTTATCTTTGCTGCCGCGCCCCAAAGCTGGGCAGCTCCCCCCGCCTGGGCCGAGCGCCCGGTGCGGCTGATCGTCCCCTCTGCCGCAGGCGGTTCGGGCGATACCCTGGCTCGTCCCCTGGCCGAAGCCTTGGGCAATGAAATTGGTCAAACCGTTGTTGTGGAAAATAAAGGAGGCGTAGGCGGCGTGCTGGGTGCCAGCATGGTGGCCAACTCCAGCCCCGCAGACAATCAGCTCCTGTTTGGTGCCGTGCATCACATGATTGCGCCTGCGGTGTTGAAGAACTTCCCCTACGACACACGCAAAGACCTGAAAGCCGTCACCCTGATTGCCGCCATGCCCAATGTGCTGGTGGTGAACGCCAATTCGCCCTATCACAGCGTGGATGACTTGCTGGCTGCGGCCAAGCAAGGCGCTGGCGTGAACTATGGAACCAGTGGCGTCGCCACCATGCTGCATCTGATGGCCGGCAAGCTGGAAAAGAAATCCGGCACCACCATGACCGCCGTGCATTACAAAGGCAGCGGCCCAGCCGTCATGGCGCTGATCAGTGGCGATCAAGTGGACTTCATGTTCGAGACCATGCCGTCCGCTGTGGCACAGATACGCAATGGCCGCTTGCGTGCCCTGGCGGTCTCCAGCCCGGAACGCGCTCCTGCCCTGCCGGATGTCCCTACCTTGAACGAATTGGGCATGGATGAAATCAGTGCCCAGACCTGGTACGGGATTTTCATGCAGGGGGATGTGCCCGATGCCACCGTACAAAGCGTGGCAGACAGCATCCACCGGGCCTTGAACACCGACAAGATCAAGGAAATCTGGGATGGAAACGGAGCGACCCTGGTCACCAATAGCCCAGCCGAATTCACGGTGTATGTGGATCAGGATCTGAACTATTGGGCCGATTCAGTCCGTGATTTGGGGCTGAGCAACTTTTAGTTCTAAAGGCTTCAGTTCCCCTGAAGGGCTGCCCGTGGCAGCCCTTTTTATTGAACCTGTCCTGCCCCTGCTGCTTCGCGTTATGCTGTGGCACCCTTTACAGCGAACCATAGCCATGTCCAGCCTGTTCCATCCCTTTGAAGAGCTTGCCGCCCAGCTCCTGCCCCACAGCAGCACCAGTCATAACGACGGTTCCCACGACCAGACGCACTTGCAACGGGTCTGGAAGAACGTCTGTGCGATTCAGGAAAAAGAAGGTGGGGATCTGCGGATTTTGCTGGCAGCGACGGTGCTGCACGACTGCGTTGCGGTAGAAAAGAACTCGCCCTTGCGCTCTCGCGCCTCCACTCTGTCAGCCGAACAGGCGCAACACATCCTGGCCAAGATGGGCTGGTCCGAGCAGGACTGTAAAGCCGTGGGACAAGCCATTCAAAGCCACAGCTTCTCGGCGAACATACCGCCCGCCAGCCTGGAAGCCTGCATCTTGCAGGATGCAGACCGCCTGGATGCCATTGGTGCTCTAGGCATTGCTCGCTGCTTCTATACAGCGGGACGAATGGGCTCCAGCTTGTACGAGCCAGAAGATCCAAAAGCAGAGAATCGCCCTCTGGATGACAAGCGCTACGCGCTGGATCACTTCCCGGCCAAATTATTCAAATTGGCCGAGGGTTTTCAGACAAAGCGCGGACAAGAAATCGCGCGTGAGCGGCACGCACGGATGGAGCGGTTTGTAGAGGAAATGCTAGGAGAGCTGTAAGTCCTGGCTCCTCTTACAACTCCGTATATTTCTTGTTCGTCCCCCGCACCTTATCGGCAGGGTATTTCTGGGCATTTTTCACCAGCTTATTCGTGACCGCCTCGTTCATATCCACACCTAGAACGACTGCCAGACGGCTCAAATAGATCTGCACGTCAGCCAGCTCATCGCGCACGGCTTCGGCAGTTTTCGGGTCTTTACCAACCTCGCGGGACTGGTCTTCTGTCAGCCATTGGAAGATTTCGATCAGCTCGCCCACTTCATTGGTCAGCGCCATGGCCAGATTCTTGGGGCTATGGAACTGGTCCCATTCACGCTCGCGGGCGAACTGGGCGACGGCCTCGTTCAGGCCAGTCAAATTCATCAGGGGGCGTTTGGAGTCTGTCATTGCGTACTTCACTTTAAAAATTTCAATCCAGCGACAGACTCACACATGGGCTGGGGGTAAGGCAAGTCTGTTTACGATCTGGCTGCCGTTTTCAGGCTCATCATCAAACGGTCCAAGGCATTGGCGAACTCGCGCCGGTCGGCCTGACTGAAAGGGGCCGGGCCGCCGATATCAACACCAGTGCTGCGCAGCTCTTCCATCATGTCGCGCATGGCCAGGCGCTCGCCTATGCTGTTGGCATCCAGGCGTTCGCCTCTGGGGGTCAGGACCAATGCCTTGCGCTCCAGCACCTGGGCGGCCAGGGGGATGTCGGCGGTAATCACCAGATCACCCACACTGGCGTGCTGGACGATGTAGTCATCGGCCACGTCAAAGCCCCGCGCCACCTGCACGGCGCGCAACCAGGGCGATGGCGGCATGCGCAACATCTGGTTCGCCACCAGGATCACATGGCGGCTCCAGCGTTGCCCGGCACGGTACAGAATTTCTTTGATGACGACGGGACAGGCGTCCGCATCAACCCAAATCTGCATGGATTACAGGTCCAGAGCTTGAGCCAGCAGGCGATCAATCACTTCATTGGTCGATACGCCTTGCTCGGCAGCGCGAGCGCGCACGGCATCAATGACGGGCTGGGTCAGCTTCACGGGAAAGGACACCAGACCAGCGGCCTGATCCAGACGACGTTGTTCGCGCCGATCGGCCACGGCGGAATCACCCGCAAAGCGTTGCGGTGTACCTGCTTTCTTTACATTGCTCAGCAGTTTGACGGCGCTGAGCTTTTCCATATCGGTGCGTTTCATCGGGTTTCTTTATAAGAATGGGCTGGTTCGCTCACGGTAAGCGAATAACACGGCGACAAGGCCGTGAGCCGGTATGGCTGGCATACTGCGCAGCTTGCAGGCAAATGTCCAGACTTTTTATGTATAAGCCCCGAGAATCAAAGCATTAGTTTCTATGAGCAGACCTGATGCACAAGGAAAGAAACAAAAAACAGCCTCTTTATTGGGCACCGCGTCGGTTTTAAAGGCAACTCAATTTTTCCCTAGCCTGTCAGCCCCAACAACAGCCAAGTCCGAGTCCTAATCACTAGTCGCCGGTCACCAGTCACCCGTCACTCGTCACCCGTCACCAGCATGCGCAAAAAAAAACCCGCCGAGGCGGGTTTTTCATTGGCCTGATCGTATCAGTCCTGACGTGCAGTCACTTCTACCAGGTGGTAGCCGAACTGAGTCTTGACGGGGCCTTGTACAACGCCAACGGGGGCGCTGAACACAACCTGATCGAACTCGGGGACCATTTGGCCACGGCCAAAGGTTCCCAGCTCGCCGCCCATACGGGCCGATGGGCAGCTAGAATTTTCCTTGGCCACCTGAGCGAAGTCAGAACCACCTTCGATAGCGGCTTTCAGTTCATTCGCTTTCTCTTCGGTGCTGACCAGAATGTGGCGTGCGGAGGCTTGTGCCATGGTGTACTCCTTTTTTTAGAAAATCGTTCGAGCTTAACCCAGAACCATGCCGGACGCGAAGCCCCCGACACGGTTCTACACCTGCTGTTTCAATTTCAGGCTTGGGCTACTTGCTTGCGCTTGCGGGCAGCCAGGGCATGACCCAAAGCCACGATCAGCAAGGCGCCGACCACTTCAGCAATCAGCTTGGTGCTGGTGGAAGCAACGCCGAAGTATTCGACAAACTTCACATCGGTCACGATCATGCCACCGGCGATCCAGCCCAGCAGCGCAGCGCCCAGGGTCACCACGAACGGGAAGCGATCGATCAGCTTCAGAACCAGTGTGCTACCCCAGATGATGATAGGCACACTAACGACCAGACCAAACACAACCAGGCCGATCTGGTGATCCGGATCTGCAGTTTGAGCGGCACCAGCAATCGCGATGACGTTATCCAGGCTCATGACAAAGTCGGCAATGATGATGGTTTTCACGGCCTTCCACAGCGTGGCACTACCTTCCACATTACCGTGACCTTCGTCCTCAGGAATCAGCAGTTTCACACCGATCCAGACCAGCAACAGAGCACCCACCACTTTCAGGTAAGGCACGGCCAGCAAGGTCAGGGCAAAGGCAATCAGGACCACGCGCAGGCCAATGGCACCGGCTGTACCCCACAAAATACCTTTAACACGCTGCTTGGCGGGCAAGTTACGGCAAGCCAATGCAATCACCACAGCGTTATCGCCCCCCAGCAATATATCGATCAGGATGATCTGAAATACTGCCGCCCAACTCATTGTTTGCAAAAACTCCATCATGTGTAAGACCGCCTTTTCATATTGTTTGATTGAAAGCTGACGACCATCTTGCGCAACTATACAAGGCAAAAATGACAACCTTGTACAAAACAAAAATGGCCTGATCCATTAAGGACGCAGGCCATATCTTTTTAGAGGATACACCTTGCCCATTAATGGCAAGGTCTTGCTTGCAACCCTAAGGTTGCCCGGGCACCGGGAATATGTGAGAAAAACACAGATTGCCGTGATGACGATGCTCCGGAAAGTAAGCTACTCCCCCTGATAGTTCGCAAGTATAACGATCTTGTATGAAACAACAAAGCATTTCGCCGAACATGCCTGTTTTTCGGAGCAGCTTGCCACACGGCGTTGCATGGCAACCTCACCGCCCCTACAGATCAGAATTAGTCAGCATTGAGTTAATGAGAACTATTTGCAATAATTTGCTCTTTGTCATTCGATCCCCTGTCCTCATGTCCAACTCGGACCTCTCCCGCAAAAGCTGGCTGGCCTGTTATGGCGAGTTCATGCAGTCCTGCCTGCGCCGCTTTGGTGGCTCTGCGGACGCGGAGGACGTGGCTCACGATGCCGTTGAGGCCTTGCTTCACAAAGATCAGAAAACACTGACAGCGGCCCATGCCCGCCATTTTCTGTATCGTTCCGCCCGCCATCGGGCGATTGATCTGTGGCGTCGCAACAGCCGCTTCCAGCACCTGGCCTGGGACGAGCTGCATGAAGAGGCTCACCCCACCACCGATGGGGCCGACGCCCATGCCAGCGCCGAGCAACTGCGTCAGGCCCTGGTCGCCGCTCTTGAAGAACTTCCCTTGAATCACCGACGGGCTTTCGTGCTGAATCGCATAGAAGGCTGGACCCAAGCTGAAATTGCCCGTCATCTGAAACTGTCACTTGCCAGTGTGGAGCGCTACATTGCGCTGGCCAGCCAGTTTGTCCGCGAGCGTCTGCGCGATGAGTTCTGAATCCTCTTTTTATCCCAGTGATGCCACCTCCCCCGCCGAGGCGGCAGCCCAATGGTCGGCGCGCCTGCATTCAGGCCGCTTCACCCCTGCCGATGAACAAGCGCTGGACGACTGGCTGCAAGCCGACCCGGAAAACGAGCGTGAATTCATGGCGCTGGAACAGCTCAGCTCCCTGGCCAGTACCCTGGACAAGGATCTGGTCAGCTCTTTATACGGAGGAGCAGTGCCCGTCCGGCCTGATCTGCGCCGTCGAAAACTGATCCGCAATGCCGGGGCACTCGTCGCGGTGGCGGGTTCGGCAGGTCTGGCCAGCCTCGTATTAAGCCCGCAAGCCGTCTATGCCGCTTCCTTGCAGACACGTGTGGGCGAGCGCCGCTGGGTTCCTCTGCCGGACGGCTCCAGCCTGGAACTGAATACCGGCACACAAGCCGAACTGCGTTTTTATGAAGACAGCCGCCATCTGCACTTGATTCAGGGCGAAGTCATGTTCTCGGTCGCATCCTGCCCCCAACGCCCATTCACCGTCAAAGCCGGGACAACTCAAGTACGCGTTACCGGCACCAGCTTTACCGTGCGACGCGATGCGGAGCAGGTCAAAGTCCTGGTTGAAAGCGGCAATGTGGAAGTATCCAGTGGCCGCTGGTGGAATCGCCAGACCCGTTATCTGGCTGCGGGCTCCGGAGCCACAATCTCCCCCGAAGAAGGCCTGAGCATTCAGACAGACGTCGATGTCGCCGCTGCCACTGCCTGGCGACAAGGACGCCTGATTGTGCGCGACATGAGCTTGTCCGAGGTGGTGGCGGAAATTAACCGCTACCGCGAACAGCCCATTCGTATCGCCGAGGCCAAACTCGGCCAGCAACGTGTCACGGCCTCCTTCCTGCTGGATGAGCAAAGTGCCGTGCTCCAGGCTCTGCAACAAATCCTGCCCCTGCAAGCCCGAACGCAGGACGACGGCAGCATCATTCTGGTGAGCGCTTCGTAATTACAATTAGTTTCAAATAAATCGATTCAGCCTGAGGGGTTTAGTAAGACTGACTCGTATTTAGATTCAGCGTTCCTCAATGTCGTGCTTGCAGGAACATATCTGAATCCGGGCACTGCGGTGCCCGACCCCTACTCTGAACCGCTACCGTGAACCGAACCACTTTTCTACCCCGCCTGCGCCCAGTCCTGCTTGCTCTGATGGTGGCCAGCGCCAGTGCCCCCGCCCTGGCACAAGATAACCCTGTGCCTATCCACATTCCTGCCCAGCCTTTGTCCGAAGCGCTGTTGAAACTGGCCGAGCAAACCCAGCTACAGGTGTTCTTCTCTCCCTCGCTGGTTCAAGGTTTGAGCACGACACCTATTCAGGGCCGGATGCGCCCGGAAGAGGCACTGCGCACCTTGCTGCAAGGTTCGGGACTGGAGTACCGGCGCGAGAACAATACGATTACCTTGTCGCGCCCCAATGCCGACGCCACCATGCTGGCGCCAGTGCGGGTTGTGGGCCGTCGCCTGCCCGTCACCGAGGGTAGCCAGACCTACGCCAGTCACGGCGCCACAACCACCGCCACCAAGCTGAACATGACGCTGCGTGAAACCCCGCAGACCGTCAGTGTGATGACACGCCAACGGATTGAAGACCAGTCACTGGACAATATCGGCAGCGTGCTGCAACAAGCGCCTGGTATCTCTATCCAGCACATAGGCAGCGACCGCTACACCATCTACTCGCGTGGCTATGCCATCGACAACTATCAGTTGGACGGCCTGTCCACCCTGTCCGATATCGTCAGCCAGAACATCCCCCAGGGGCTGGCCGATATGGCGATTTATGACCGTGTTGAAGTACTGCGTGGAGCCTCCGGCTTGCTGACCGGCGCAGGCGACCCATCCGGCGTCGTCAATATGGTGCGCAAGCGTCCGACAACGGACTTTCAAGGTCATGCCGAAGTGGGCTATGGCTCCTGGGATCAGATGCGGGCTCAAGTGGATCTGAGCGGGCCTTTGCTCAACAGCGGTCGTCTGCGCGGTCGACTGGTGGGCGCACACCAGGAAGGCAATAGCTATATGGACTACTTCAAGACCAAAAAAGATATTGTCTATGGCGTTCTGGAAGCAGATATCACCGACACCACTTTGGTGACGCTGGGCATGGATTATCAGAAAAACGATCCACGCGGCTCCACCGGCTCTGGCCTGCCTCTGTTCTACAACACAGGCGAACAGATTGATTACGACGTCCACACCAGCCCTGGCGCTCGCTGGAGCACTAACACTATGGAAGTGACCAACAGCTTCCTGAAACTGGATCAGCAGTTACCCAGCGACTGGTCCTTGGCACTGTCTTTGAACCATATGGAAGGACGCCGCAGCGGTCAGCGGGCGGATGCTTCCTGGGGCTACCCTGACCCCGTCACCGGCAAGGGAGTCAAACTGTATGGCGGCGTATCTAGCGCCAAGCAGCGCCAGACCAGCTTTGATGTTCATGTAAAAGGCCCCTTCCAACTGTTCGGACGCGAACATGAATTGGTACTGGGCTTTAACTCGTCCAAATACGACAACTTCCATGAACCCATGCGCTACGCCGGTATTGAAGGCACGGCCGTGAACAATATGTTCGAGTGGGACAACAATCCCGCCCGCCCCACTATCTCTGGCGAGAAACTGTTTGACTACGATCTCTCCGTCAAGCAATACGGCGGCTATACCGCGCTGCGCCTGAAGCCTAGTGACGATCTGGCAGTGATTCTGGGCACTCGTATCAGCAACTATCGCTACAGCCTATCCCAGCAGTATCCCGACCCGGTGCTGGCCAGGAACAACAGCCTGAAGACCATGAATGAAGACAATGTCTTCACCCCCTATGCAGGCATTGTTTACGACCTGAACGAAGAGCACTCCGTCTACGCCAGCTACACCAGCATCTTCAAACCACAAAGCTACCGTGACCGCAGCGGCAACTTTCTGGACCCACGCAAAGGCGATAACTACGAGATCGGGCTGAAAAGCGAGATGCTGGATGGTCGCCTGAACAGCAGCATCGCTCTGTACGAAATCCGCCAGGACAATCTGGCGGTGGCCGACAGTGGCTTTATCGTCCCTGGCACTACTCGCGAAGCGGCCTACACCGCCGTCAAAGGTGCCAAGACGCAAGGTCTGGACATGGAAGTGACGGGCGAGTTGCTGGATGGCTGGAACATGGCATTCAGCTATACCTACAGCCAGACCAAAGATGCTCAGGGTGAGCGCATCAAAACTCTGGTGCCACGCCATATGGCCAAGCTGTGGACTACGTACCGCCTGCCCGGTAGCTGGAATCGCCTGACGATTGGAGGTGGTGTGAACTGGCAAAGCCAGATCCACTTCACCGCCACACCGTGGGATTTGGGCAAGACCGTCACGGGAGAACAAAGCAGCTACGCCGTGGTCAACCTGATGGGCCGCTACGACTTCAGCAAGCAATTGACGGCAACCTTGAACGTCAACAATCTGTTCAACCGCAAGTACCTGAGCGCACTGGACCAGACCTTCTACACCGGCTATTACGGCGCACCGCGCAATGCCATGCTGAATCTGCGCTACTCCTTCTAAGCAGCACAGGGCCAGATAGTAAAAACAGCTCCCGATCTCTGGATTGCCTCCAGGAATCGGGAGCCGTGTTCAACAAGGCGGCGCTGTTAGTGCACAGCGGAGATCAAATGCACTTCAAGGCACGTAAATCGCCTGTGTACGGAAAGCGTAGCTCCTCGTAACCGAAGGGCTGGAAATGCACGGTCAGGCCATCAGCATTGGGCAGAATGACGGCATAGCTGGCAGGTTCAAAGGTAGAGGTTGCCGCCCCCTCCCGTTCCAGATCCAGCTCGTGCTGATGGTTGGTGCCATTTACCGTCACAAAATGCAGACCGTTCCACACACCACTGGCACAGCGGTGCACATGGCCGGAGAACAAGTGCACGGATGCAGGGTGCGCTTTCAGCAAAGGCAGTAAATCCGGCGCATTGCTCAAACGCAGCCAGTCCATGGACGGGTACTGCAAGGCAGGTAAAGGATGGTGGGAAAACAGCATCACCGGCCCGCTATGCGCCGCCAGCTCCTGCTGCAACCACGCCAGACGCCGCGTACACAAATAGCCGTTGGTGTAGCCGTCCTCCAAGGTATCCAGATAAATCAGACGCCAGTCACCCATGGTTTCGGCGTGCTGCACAAAGCCGGGCAAATCGGTCTTGGCTTGTGGAAACACGCTCTGAAAAGCGCTGCGACTATCGTGGTTACCCATCATCAGACGCACAGGCGGAATCAAATCCTGCAAACCTTCGCACAAGCGCTCGTAAGCACGTGGATGACCGGCGTGGGTCAAGTCCCCCGTCAGCACGCACAAATCCGCATCGGCGTGGTGGCGGTTGACGTGCTGCACACAGCTACGCAAGCGATCCAGAGGGTCCGAGCCAAACAACAGGCCATCGGGCGGGGTAATGTGCAGATCCGAAAACTGGATGATCTTCATCAGAATTCCTTAACGAATGCCGGCGCGTAAAAAGGCCTGCATGAACTGCTTTTGAAACAGCAAAAAGCCCAGCAAAAGCGGCAAGATAGTCATTAATGTGGCGGCACTGATCAGTGAGATGCTGACACCACTTTCCGGTGCGCCAAACAGGGATAAACCCACAGTCAAAGGCCGGGTGTGGTCAGAGCTGCTGATCACCAAAGGCCACAAGAAATTGTTCCAGTGCGTGGAGACCGACACCAGGGCATAAGCCAGATACACGGGCTTGACCAGCGGCACATACACGCGCCACAAGACGCCCAGGCGGCTGCACCCTTCCAGACGGGCAGCATCCTCCAGTTCACGCGGCACTTGCTTGAAAGCCTGACGCAACAAGAACACGCCAAAAGCGCTGGCCATATAAGGCACACCCATGCCCCAGACCGTGTCCGTCCAGCCCAGCAAAGCCACCATGCGGTAGTTCTCCACGATCAGCACTTCGGGCAGGATGAACAACTGCAAGAGCAGCAGCATGAACAGAAACTGGCTACCAAAAAACTGAAAACGGGCAAAAGCGTAAGCGGCCAGGGTACACAGCACAAACTGTCCGACCAGAATGGTC
The DNA here is from genome assembly GCF_017377875.1 of Alcaligenes sp. SORT26. Lineage (GTDB taxonomy): Bacteria > Pseudomonadota > Gammaproteobacteria > Burkholderiales > Burkholderiaceae_B > Alcaligenes > Alcaligenes parafaecalis. The sequence continues at coordinate 3,531,826 of NZ_CP070975.1, read as the reverse complement.
AGCACCAGCACCGTAGTATTGAAGATATAGCGCAACCAGGGCGCACGGTCCCAGGCAGCGGCAAAGTTATCCAGAGTCCAGCCTGCGCTCCAATCAAAGCTCAAGGCGGCGGACGGGTCACGAAACGCGGCCCAGCAGGCATAGAGCAAAGGGGCAATCCACAGCAGGGCCAAAGCATGTGCCCCTACCGTGTCCAGGGACGGCAAACGCAAAGTGCGGCCGGGTGCAGTCAAAACGGTGTCCATGTTCATCACTGGTAGTGCACGCGTCGTTCAGCGTAGCGGAATTGAAAAATAGCCACGGCGCCCAGGCCCAATAAAAGCACCACTGTCAGCACGGCTGCACTCGGTGTATCCATATAGGCAAAGGCCGTTTCCCAGATCCAGTACAGCATCAGCTTGGACGCATTATTGGGGCCGCCTTTGGTCAGGATAAACAGATGGTCGACCAGCTTGACCGAGTTGATCAGCGCATTGATCAAAATGAACAAGGTCGTGGGCGCCAACAAGGGCAAGAGCACACGACGGCCATACTGCCAACGTGTCGCCCCTTCCAGGCGGGCGGCATCGCGCAGCTCCGGCGGGATGGTTTGCAAGGCCGCCAGATAAAAGATCATGAAAAAGCCTGCTTCCTTCCAGATCGTCACCACCATGACGGCACCCAGGGCCGTTTGAGGCTGGCCCAACCAGTTGGTGGCTCCTGCGCCAAACAGCTTGGCGATCTGGTCCAGCAAGCCCAGATCCGGCGTATAGAAAAACAGCCATAAATTTGCAGCCGCAATCATGGGCAGCATGGTGGGCGTGAAGTAAGCACAACGCACCCAGGCCCGCATGCTCATGGCCCGATTGGCCCACAAGGCCATCAGCAAGGCCAGCGCCATGGACACCGGAATCACAATGGCGGCGTACCAAAGATTGTTCTTCAGAACCAGCCAGAAGGTCGGGTCAGCCAGCATGGCATCGTAATTGTCCATGCCCACAAACTGGGCTGGACGACGAGCCGTGCCTTTGCTCAACAGGCTGGACCAGAACGTGTGCAGCGCCGGGATAAAGGCAAACACGCTTAGCAGCACAAACAGCGGCGTCAACAAGAGGTAAGCAAATACCCACTCTTTACGCAGCACACGCAATGGTTCAGCCATTCCTGCACCTGCTTAGTTGAAAGGACGCAGCAGACGGTCTGCGGCAGCCTGGGCTTCATCCAAAGCGGCCTTGGGCGTCTTGGCATTGGTCAGCACCGCTTGCACGGCGTTGGACAACAGTTCACGCACACGGGCCGTTTCGTAGGTCGCAAACTCGGGCGAGGCCACGGCCAACTGATCGCGGGCCACCAGTGCCTGCGGGAAGGTCTTGGCGTATTCGGTCAAAGCAGGCGTTTCATAGGCGGCTGGGCTGACACCGACATAACCCGTTGCCATGGACCAGTTGGCAGCACGTTCAGGCGCCGTCATCCAGCGTACGAAATCAAGTGCTGCTTTTTTCTGCTCGTCGTTAGCGCCCTTGAACAGGTAGAAGTTGCCACCGCCCGTCGGCGAAGCTGCTTTTTCCTTGGCGGGCAACATGGCCACACCAAAATCGAACTTGGCTTCGTTCTTCACCGCCGTCAGATTGCCCGTGGTATGCCACATCATGGCGGTCTTGCCTTGCACAAAAGACTGACGCAAGGTGCCCCATTCGATGGTGCCGGTAGGGCTGACTTTGTGCTTGTAGGCCAGGTCATGGAAGAACTGCAAAGCCTCTACCGACTTGGGGTCGTTGAAGTAGACCTGCGTGCCTTCCTCGTTCATCAACTGACGGCCATTTTGCAAAGCCAGGGCCTGGAACATCCAGTAGGGGTAGCCCGTCGATGGGATCATCAGACCGTGATGCTTGTCCGTCGTCAGCTTCTGGGCGGTTTGCACCAGTTCGTCCCAGGTTTTGGGCGCTTGATCTGGATTCAGACCCGCTTCGCGGAACATGTCCTTGTTGTAGAACATGACGATGGTGGAACGCTGGAACGGAATGCCCCAGACCTTGCCTTCCAAGGTGCCATTGGCCATCAAGGCGGGGTAAAAGCTTTTCAGCCAATCCTGGCTGGGGGCATCCTGGGCCACATCGCTAAAGGCTTCAACCAGGCCTTGCTCGACCAGGTCGTGGGTATCCAAGGCACCCAGTACAGACAACTGAACAGACTCACCTGCACGCAAGGCCGACAAGGCGCGTACACGGGTTTCATCGTAGTTGCCGGAGTACACAGCTTTCACTTTGACTTCCGGGTTTTGAGCCTGGTAGTCCTTGATCATTCCATCAACCACATCGGTCAGTGGGCCACCCACGGCAATGGGGTAATACATGGTCAATTCCACCGCGCTATGCGCGTTGGCACCCAGGCCCATCAATAGAGCGCTGGAGGTGGCAAGCAGACAATTCTTCAACATGAGTAGACTCGCAGTACGTTTAGGGAAGAACAGAAGAAGGAACGGCGAAAGGCGCAGCAGTCAGAGCATCCGCCGACGGTGTCGGCAGGCGAGCCCCGCTGTCCTGGTTAAAGTAAAAAGCGTGAACGGGGTCCCAGCTCAAACCACAGCGAGCGCCCGCCTCGACGCTGCGGCTATGCGGCGCGCGCACGATCAAGGTATGACCATCGTCGAGCTGCACATACACATAGGCATCGGCCCCCTGAAACTCCTGATGCACCACAGTGGCGGGCACACGCTGCTCCCCTGCTTCGTGCAGGCTCAGGTTTTCCGGACGCACCCCCACCAGCACCCGATGCGGCTGGTCGTACTGACGGCGCGAGGGCCACAGATCCAAAGGCACGTGATCGCTGTGAATCATCATCATGGGTGGGCTGCCGATAAATCCGGCGGTAAAGACACTATTGGGTTGACCGTACAAGTCCTGGGCGCTGCCCTGCTGCTCGATATTTCCGGCATTGAGCAGCACCACGTGGTCGGCCATACCCATCGCTTCGGTCTGATCGTGGGTGACATAAACCACCGTCAAGCCCAGACGCTGTTGCAAGGCACGGATCTCATGGCGCACGGTGTGACGCAGCTTGGCATCCAGATTGGAAAGCGGCTCGTCCATCAAGCAGATACGGTGGCCCGACACAATGCTGCGCGCCAGGGCCACACGCTGGCGCTGCCCGCCCGAAAGCTGGCCGGGTTTGCGCTCTTCCAGACCTTCCAGATTGGTCAGGGCCAAGGCTTCACGCAGGCGTTCTTTCTGCTGCTGGCGATTAGCACGGCGTACTTGCAGGCCAAACAGGATGTTGTCGGCCACATTCAGATGAGGGAACAAGGCATAGGACTGGAACACCATGCTCAAGCCACGCTTGGCGGGTTCCATAAACGTGGCGTCCTGCCCATTGATCAGCAAACGGCCCTGATCAGGCGTTTCCAGCCCGGCAATAATGCGCAGCAAGGTGGATTTGCCGCAGCCCGAGGGTCCCAGCAAGGCCGTGAACTTGCCTTCCTGAATGGACAGATCCATTTGCTTGAGCACGGCCTGCTCACCCCAGGATTTGCCTATGCCTTGCAACTCGATCGCGGCGCGGCTCATGACTGCACCTCGCCTGCAATCACGATCTGGATACGCTCGGGGATTTGCTCGCGATAGGGCTCGGGAATAGGCTGGTCGGTAACCAGAATATCCACATCATCCAAAGAGCCGCTGCGCACGGGGGCACGGCGGCCAAACTTGGTATGGTCCAGCACCAGAATCCGGATACGACAATTGCCGCGCAGGGCTTTGTGGCAATCGGACTCGGCCATATCAAAGTCCAGCAAAGCGCCGTCTGAGTCAAAGCCCCCTACCCCGGACACACCGAAGTCGGCCTTGAAACTGTTGAACAGGCGCTCGGCACCGGGGCCCAGAATTTCAGGGTTGGGTTGACGCAGCTCGCCGCCAGTCAAGACCACGCGGTGGCTCATATTGTGAGACAGAGCCAGAGCCGCACTGATGTTATTGGTGACCACGGTCAGATCACGATGATCGGCCAGGGCCAGCGCCACTTGTTCGGGAGTCGTCCCAAAGCCCAGCAACAAGCTGGCACCGGGAGGGATCAGTTTGGCAACGGCGCGTCCGATGCGAGCCTTGGCTTGCAAATGGGTAATGCGGCGCGTCTGGAACGGGATATTGCGCTCGACCACATTCAGCTCGGCACCACCATGGCGGCGGCGCACCAGATCGGCCTCATACAAGTGGTTCAGGTCGCGCCGAATAGTTTGCGGCGTCACCCCGAAATGCAGGGCCAGGCCATCCACTGACACGACCCCTTGGGCGGCCAGCAAGTCCACAATAATGCTTTGCCTGACGGAAAGGTTCATAACACGGCGTATGGGTTTCGTTTGAATACCCGGCAGTGTAGAAACGCGAGGTTACGGCTCGGTGACGCTCAGATGAAAGTTTTATGACGCCAGCATGTTCATATGAACATGCTGGCGCTCAATTCAGACAGCATTCGCACGGTCTGTCTGATCTTAGTGACGGACAAGCCGCTTTGTCTCCAATGCCCCATCCTGGTCATAAATGAGCTTGCCCCGCTTGATGGTCTGAACCACTTGCAAGCTGGCCAATTGTTCAGGGTCGACCGATGTCGGGTCTTGCGACAAAACGACAAAGTCCGCCAGCTTGCCCGGCTCAATCGACCCTTTCTCCTTCTCCTCAAAATGCTGGAAAGCCGGCCAGATGGTCATCGCCTTAAGGGCCGTCATGACATCCACCCTCTGGTCCGGCCCCAGAATATCGCCCGATCGAGTGCGACGAGTCACGGTCGCCGACAGCACCCGCATGGAATCAGGAAAGGCAACTGGCGCATCGTGGTGGGTGGAAAACATCAAGCCATGCTCGCGCACCCAGCCAGTAGGAGAGATATTGTCGGCATTGACCGGCCCCACCGTGCGGTCACGGTGCCAGTCCCCCCAATAAAAGGTGTGCATGGGGAACAAAGAAGGAAAGACATCCAAGGCCGCTATGGCCGCCACCTGGTCCCGGCGCAAAAACTGCCCATGAATCAATACGGCTCGCCGATCCCGGGGGCCATACTTGTCACGGGCTGTTTTAATCGCAGCCAACAAAAGATCCGAGGCTGCCTCACCATTAGCGTGAGTCAGAAGCTGTATATCGTTCTTGAAGGCCCAGTCCACCGACTCAAACACCTGATCTGGCGTGACCGCTGCATAACCACGGTAATCAGCCCGGTAACCTGCTGGCGGTTTGTAATAGGGGCGGTCGCGATAAGCCGTAAACCCCTGAGGAGAGCCGTCAATCGTGAGCTTGGCACCAGCCACCCGGAAACCGTCGGTGTACTGACGCGATACATGACGCGCGATATAGTCCCGGTCCTGCAGCACATCAATGTAGACGGCGACATCAATATCAATCTTGCCCGCCGTCGCGGCTGCCTGCATTAAAGGCACCGTATCGGATGTCGCCCGCCCCTCCTGCCCGGTCGTGTAGCCATAGCGCTTAAGCAGATCGGTCCCGGCAACAAACAGAGACTGAACCTGTTCGGGTGTAAGTTTGCCCATCTGGCTGGTCATGCTTGAGAAAAAGGCCATCTCCTCCAGCACCCCATCAGGTTGAGTCCCGCCCTCTTCGCGCCGAATGACACCACCTGCAGGATCCGGGGTCTGGGCGGAAATGCCCGCCATCTCCAAGGCCTTGCTGTTGAGCACTCCAATGTGGCTAGACTGATGAATGATGATAATTGGCACTGACTCGGACACCGCATCCAATTCATGTCGATTGGGATGTCGCTGTTCTGCCAACTGGGCATCGTCATAACCAAAGCCCAGGATCAGATCCACCTCCCTGGTTTTACTTTGCTCACCCAGCCATTGCTTGAGGGTCGCCTGCAAACTCTGGATATCTTTCACCGCGCCATCCGGGGGCGATAGCAGATTGGCAGACATGGCCTGCAAACCGATCATGAAGGCGTGGCTGTGTGCGTCCACAAAACCCGGCAGCAAAGCCTTGCCCTGCAGGTCGATCACGGTGGTGTCCTGACCTTTATAGGCTTGCATCGCCTGCAAGGTGCCCATGTCCAGAATCAGACCATCCTTGACCGCGACCGCTTGGGCAGCAGGCTGGCTGTCACTCATCGTCAGCACGGGACCTCCCATCCAGATCTGATCGGCTATTTCCGCCGTCCAGGCAGAGCCAGCCATCACCATACTGCTCGCCAACACACACACTTTCAGTATGCTTTTGAACGACATATGTTCCCCTTTCTACTTGGGTCCCTGTTGTGCGGTCCAGTCGCGTACGGCGCCCAGAGTCTTGTTCACGTGCTCGTCCGGCTCCATCGCCGTATATTCAAAAATGATTTTTCGCTCAGGAGAAATGACGTAGGAAATGCGGGAAGCACGTTCGGTGTGCGTCCCCAGGCCCGCGTCATAAGCCTTGATGACCTGGCCTGTGGTGTCCGCCCCCACCGCAAACTTGCTGCCGCAAGGCCCGGTGGAAAAATCCTTCAGGGTGTCGATATTGTCCGAAGACAAGCCAATCACGGTGGCGCCAAAGTAGCTGTATTCGTCAATAGCTTCCGCAAAAGTATGCGCTTCGACGGTACAACCCTGAGTAAACGCTGCCGGATAAAAATACAGGACGACCGGCCCCTTCTTTAAGGCCTCATTCAAATTGAATTCAAAGGTTTTGCCTGCCAGCGCAGCCTGCACGGTGAAATCTGGCGCGGGTGTGCCCACGTCCAACGCAGCCTGTGCGCTACTAGCCCCCATCAACAGGGACAAACCCAAAGAAAATGTTGCGATTGCCTGTTTCATGCCCTTGCCCCCATATTTCTGCGCTGCTCCAGCAAGCAGCGTAATCCGCAGGAGCAGGACAGCACAAGGGTTCATTTCCACGCCCCGTTCAAGGGTGGACGATACCGCTCCACAGCAAGGTATGAACATTATGTGGCGCATCGTGACGGGCCAACCGACCTGCCCGGATCAAGCGGGCCGCCTTGCTCAACAAGGCAAACAGGGACTCACACAACCAGACGGCAGATAAATCCAGACGCAAGGCCCCCGATTCCTGCCACTGCTGAAACTGCGTAATCAAGGCCTGCCTTACCGCCTCGGTACGGGGTGTGGAATATTCCTCTACCTGAAGCTGGCGCTCCACGTACATGTACAGATCCACAATGGGCAACAGCTCTTCAATCAGGCGCTTGATGGCCTCTTGGGCATCGCCTTCGCATAGATGGGCGCGCTTGATCGCCTGCTCGGCACTGTTCACCCCTTCCTCGAAAATCTCCATCATCATGGCTTCGCGGGAAGGAAAATAGCGGCATAAGGTAGCGCGGCTCAAACCCACCAGACCGGCCAATTGCCCCATGGACACCCGTGGCTGGTCGGCAAGGGCGTTTACAAGGCGCAAAAGCAATTCCTCGCGTGGTCGAGGTTTTGCTGCAGTCATAGTTATTCCTCTAGCTAATACAGGACTGGATTGGGCACAGGGCAGCGCCCAAACACGGTGAGTCGGTCTTATTGTTGTGCGCCACTGGGGATCAGGAAAACTGACAGGCACGCTACCTTTGTGGAGCGTGCGTTAGTGTAACTTCATTAATCGGGAAACCGTATTTCACCCATGGAATAATGACTATGCGGGCGATTTTTTAAACGCTGAGCGGCACCCGAGGGGCAGGCCAAAAGGCCTCGGTCAGCAAGGTATCCGGGTCCTGATCCAAAGGGCCCGCCTGGGTTTCAGGCACGCAGCGGCGCAAAGCCTGCTGCATTCGGTGCAACGCCAGCTCCCCGGTCGCCCCCGCTGTCACGTGATCCCACCAATAGCGGTGCACATGGCGTACTTGCACCGGCACACTGGGCAAACCCAGACGCTGGGCCATCGCCAGCCTATGCAGGCCACGATTGATTTTCAGAATCCGACCTTCACGGGAAATGACGACACCCAGGGCGTCTTTGCCCCGCCTGGGGTCAAAGCCGTCACGAGCCATTTCGTCCAGAAACCCCAGATAGATGCGCAGGTACTCCAGGATTTTTTCCGGCGTATCCAGAAACACCCCTTGTTGATAGGACTCCCAGGGCTTGCCTTGTTCAATCCGTTTCATCAGCTTTTTAAAGCGTACCGTTTGCTCTAGCTGATGGCGGTTTTCATCCAGGTCGCTGATCAATGAGTACCGCGTCCCGACGCGCAGGTCCTCACGCCGCTGGTCCCAGCTTCCTTCCCAGATAAACGCCAACGATGAAGGCCGCTTTTCTTGCTTGCGAGGTGCCTGAATCGCCATACGAATCAGCTCTCGCGGGTTGACATGCAAGGTCAAGGCTGACTCGCCCAGGGTTTCATGGACGATATGACGCGGCAGACCAAATGCCTCGATCCGGCGACTGCCCGCTTTGCTACGCATCCAGCGTTGCAACATGATGCGGCCCAAAGGGAAACCCAGATACTGCTGGGTCTTGTCCCGGCTATGCGCCACCCAATGCGCCAGCAACACGCGCTGCCGAATCTCGGGCGCAGCCAAGCTGCCAAAAGCCGCATCCGCACCAGGGCCCAGCAAGGCTTTACCATTTGTTTTACGCAATTCACGCGGATGAGTCATGCGCTTTCCATGACGGTTCACAACTGTCCTCCCAGGCACTTGCTGACATACCGACCCTCAAAAAAAGAATAGCCGTCCAGGACGACCGATGTCTTTTTTGAGTAACTAAAATCTTAATTGATACATAATAGTCTCAAATCGTACATCTTTGTATGATAAAGACCTCTTGGAATCAGAACACCGCGTCTTGGCTGACACAGATCAAGCTGCTGCCAACGCCGCGCCATTGGCCGCCATACAAACAAGCATCCCTAGCAATACGGGCACGCCGTTTCTCGGTAAGGCACACATCTTCAAAACCGTGATGCAAAAAAAAGCCCCCGCCAAAGCAGGGGCTTGTTCAAACAGAGCAAAAAAGTCAGATCATTCAGGCTGCTGGGCGACGGCCTCGCACAAAGTAAATCACGATCAAGGCCAGCAAGAACGGCACGCCAAACAACAAGGTGTAGTGAAAGATATTGATGAACCAGGTGGTTACCAGAATCGCCACAATGCCAATCAAGCCCAATAAGGTGCCGATGGGATAGGCAGGCATACGGAAGCGCAGTTGCACCCCGTCCAGGGCCACGCGTCGGCGGAAGAACAAATGGGTCAGGAAGATCATGCCCCAGGTGAACAAAGCGCCAAACATGGACAAGGCGATCATCACCGGGAAGGCTGTTTCCGGGTTGTAGGCGTACACCACCGCCGCCACCGCCACACCGCTAGCCGACAAGGCCAGGGCATTCAAGGGCACCCCGTTGCGGGCTACCTTGCCCAGCACAGCAGGCGCATCACCGGCACGTGACAGGCTGAACATCATGCGCGTGGAGATATAAAGCATGCTGTTCATGGCCGACAAAGCCGCAATAATCACAATGAAGTTCAGGATACTGTCGGCATAAGGAATGCCCACGGCCTGCATCACGGTGATGAAGGGACTAGTCGTGCCATCGGCAACCAGCTCTTGCCAAGGCACCAGCATCACGATCAGAGACAGGGACAGCAGGTAGAAAATGATCAAGCGCCAGATCGTGGCCTTGAAGGCCTGGCGTACTGCTTGCTCGGGATTTTCTGCCTCCCCGGCTGCTACAGCAATCATCTCGATACTCAGATAACTGAAGATTGAAATGATCACACCCACCCAGACCCCGTACCAGCCATTGGGCATGAAGCCACCCTGACCAAACAGGTTGGCCTGAACCTGGGCGGGCTTGTAGTAACCCGTCAAAATCCCGACCGCCAGCACGATGAAGGCAATAATGGCGAACACCTTGATCAGGGCAAACCAATACTCCACCGAGCCAAAGGCTTTGACGCTGTAAGCATTGACCGCAATCAGCACCGCCGAGAAAAAGGCGATCCATATCCAGGGCGACACGTCCGGGAACCAGAACTTCATATAGTCCGCGACCGCAGTCACCTCCGTGCCCACCGCCAGCACAATGCAGGCCCAATAGCTGTAACGCACCAGGAAGCCAGCCAGCGGATGGATGTAGAACTCCGCATAGGCCCCAAAAGAGCCTGAGGTGGGGTGTTCTACCGTCATCTCGGCCAGGCAACCCATCAGGACCAGGGCGATAAAGCCACCAATCACATAGCTCAACACAACACCGGGGCCCGCAAAACCAATGGCAAATTTGCTGCCCAGGAACAAGCCGGTACCAATGGCTCCCCCGATTGCAATCATGCTCATTTGGCGGGCAGTCAGTTTTTTATGCAGTCCGGCTTCGCGCGATTGAATTTGCTCAAATCGGCTCATGTCTCCTCCTTATGCTTGTTTTTTTATTGAGCTGTGATCAGGTCACTTTGGAGCGCGTCTTGTAGGCAGGCTTATCCCATTCCTTATTCGCAAACACGGCCTTGATATGCTGCACAGCCTGCCAGATATCTACAAAAGACAGATACAAAGGCGTGACGCCAAAGCGCATTACCTCGGGCTCACGATAGTCACCAATCACACCACGGGCGATCAGTGCCTGAATGGCGGCATAGCCTTGCTCATGTGCGAAGCTGACATGGCTGCCACGGAAGTGATGATCGCGCGGTGTCACCAGACGCAGGCCAAACTCGGCGCACTCTTGTTCCACCAAAGCAATGAACAAGTCCGTCAAAGCCAGAGATTTGCGACGCACGGCCTGCAAGTCGGTTTGCAGGAACACGTCCACACCGCAAGCAACCAGGCTCAAGGAGACGATGGGCTGGGTGCCGCACAAAAAGCGCTCGATACCATTGGCCGCTTCATAGGACGGGCTCATGGCAAAGGGGTGTTTATGTCCCCACCAGCCGGACAAGGGCTGGCTGATCTGGTTCATCAACTTGGGATTGACCCACAGCAAGGCGGGAGCGCCGGGGCCAGCATTCAAGTACTTGTAGGTGCAGCCAATGGCGAAGTCAGAATCGCTGTCGTTCAGTTCAATCGGCAAGGCACCCACAGAGTGGCACAAGTCCCAGATCACCAGGCCATTGTGCCCATGCACCAGGCGGTTGGTCGCCTGCATATCGTGCAAGTAACCCGTGCGGTAATTCACATGGGACAACACCACCACCGCTGTTTCTTCGTTGACCGCGGTTTGCAGGTCTGCCGGGTCATCAATCAACTCCAGCCTATAGTCTTTGCCGAAGAAGGCGTTAAACCCTTCAATGATGTACAGATCCGTGGGGAAAGAATCGCGCTCGGCCAGGATCACTTTCTTTTCCGGGTGGCGTTCTTTTTGCAGGTTGACGGCGGCGGCCAGCACCTTGAACAGATTGATGGATGTGCTGTCGCTGACAATGGTCTCGCCTTGACCGGCCCCAATCAGCGGGGACATCTGGTCGCCCAAACGGACGGGCAAGGTCCACCAGCCCGCTTTGTTCCAGCTATTGATCAGATCGGTACGCCATTCCTGAGAAATGACTTCCTGGGCACGCTCCATGGCATGCCGTGGCATGGCGCCCAGAGAGTTTCCGTCCAGATAAATCGTATTGGGTGGCAGGTCGAACTTGGCTTTGAAGGCAGCCAGTTCATCGGCCTGATCCCACTGCTCACATTGCTGCAAAGTAATCATTGTCATGCTCCTCGATTCTGCTTTTTTACGATGTTCAGTCTAGCATCGAGCCCGTGGCAACTTATTCCAAAGCGATGAAGATTATGCTTAAATCTGGAAGGAAATTCGGTTTTTGAAAACCCTTTTCATAGATAATTCTAAAATATGAGACTTGACGAGACAGACCTGAAAATCCTGCGTCTTTTGCAGGACAACGGCAGGCTCAGCAACCAGGAACTGGCTGACTTGGTCGCGCTTTCCCCCTCCTCCTGCCACCGCCGGGTAAAAATTCTGGAGCAGGAAGGCCTGATCGAAAACTACAGCGCCAATTTAAGCGCGGGCAAGCTGGGCTTTGCCATCGAGGCCTTTGTGGAAGTGAATATTGCGCAGCTCAACGAGAGCGAGCATCAGTACCTGAGCAAGGCACTGGCCACGATGGACGAAGTGCTGCATGCCTATATCGTGACCGGGCAGGCCAACTACATGCTGCACATACGCACACGCAACTTCGATACTTTTTCTAATTTTGTGATCCACAAGCTCAACACGCTGCGCGGCGTCACCAAAATTCATTCGCAGATTGTGCTGTCCTGCATCAAAGCCAAGGGGCAACGCTTGCCCGTGTAAATCCGCCAGTCAGCAGGGGCTGAACTGGCGTCCAGACAACATCGTGAGCACCGCTTTTTAGACGTAGTTCAGTTTGAAACGACGTTTGAAATGTTCGCTGCGCCACCAGCCCTTGCCGCTTTGCACCGGCATGTCATCGGTATCAAACAAGTCGATCCGCTGCACAATCACGGCCTGGTTTTCCTTGATCCACAACTGCTTGGCCATCTCCGCCGAGGCATTGGCCATGCTGATCTCTTCCTGTGCGTGCTTGATAGGTACATTCAGCACGGAGGTCAGCATTTCCACCATGGTTCGCGTCTCCAGATCCTGAACCTGGATGCGCTCGCCAATGGAGCGCCGCAAATAGTTCTCGGCAAAATAAAGGGGAACGGCCGACTTGTAGCGCACCGCTTGCAGCTTGTAGACCGGCTCGTCCGAGGTAAAAAACTCGGCAATCTCCGCAGGGGGGGTCACCAGTTCCCAACTGGCGATTTTGGTGCTGGTGTCTTTGCCCAACTGCACCAGATCATTGATGGAACCCAGCTCCCAGGAGCCGGTGTTCTTGCGCTCCAGGACAAAGGAGCCACGGCTGGGGAAACGCTCAATCAAGCCATTGCGAGTCAGGATCGCCAGCCCCTGACGCACGGTAATACGGCTAACGCCAAACATTTCCCCCAGCTCGGCCTCGGTAGGCAAACGGTCGCCCGGCTGCAGGCGACCGTCCTGGATATAACGGGTCAGCTTATCGGCTAATTGTTCGTATAACGGTTTTGTGCTCACTCTCATCTCGTCACAGTAAAAACAAGAAAATGTCTGGTTTTAATTAAAAGTATGATTTTCCTGTGTCTACAGTGCAGACATAGAACCCATCAAGCGATCCAACAAGTCGCCATTATATTTTTTAAATCAGGTCCCGCCTCAATGCACTTTCTTTCTTCAGAAGCTGGCCTTTATGGATAAAAACCCATAGCCACTTTATCTCTGAACGAGACCCGCTGAGTCGTGATCTTCCGGTCTTGCAGGAAATCAGCGATTCTATCGTAACCATTCAGATCTTCCTCGGTAAAGCCACGCATCTGGCACTGTGTCTCGCGCAGAAACTCCAGCGTCTGTTGCTTGGGAATACGCACTTGTTTTTCCACCGCCGCAGCGGCCAGTGCCGGATCAGCCGTGGTGATTTCGCAAGCTTCGGCCAGGGCATCCAGCACTTTTTTGGCTTGCTCCGGATTGCTTTCCAGCCACGGCCCCATCGCTGACACCCAGGTAGCGTAGGTATATCCCACGTCCTTGCTGCTCGCAAGAATGTTCCCGCCCTGGCGCTTGACCATGGTCGGGAAGGGCTCGAACAGCCAGAACGCATCCACGTCACCACGCAATAACAAGGCTGGCAGTTCAGGCGGGCCAGACTTCACCTGAGCCAGCTTGGCATCGGTGCCATTGAATTTTTCTGTACTCAGACTAGTCAGATACTCGAATACCCCGCCCGGCACCACGCCATAGGTCTTGATTTGGGCGGGGTCCGTAATTTCCGCCCGAGACACCAGCTTCAGGTTGTCGCCCGACTCGCCCACGATCCCGACAGGACGAATATCGGCATGCGGCATGCGGATCAGGTGGGTGGTTTCGGTCGAGGCTGTCATCACTGCCTGCCCCGCCATCATGCCATCCACCATGGCCCCACCCGGCCCGAACGTCACCAGCTTGACGTCCACCCCATGCTTTTGGAACAAATCCTGATCCTTGGCAACAAAAAAGGATACGAAGGTCGGATCTATCCCCACAGCGATGGGCACGGTCTGCGCCTGCGCCATCGCTCCAGACAGGCACAGTGCCGACAAGGCACCGGCTGCCATCGTACTTTTGATGCTGATGTTTTCCTGTGTCAGCTTTTTTGCATACGATTTAATTCTAGTAAACATAGCTTGTCTCCTGGCCACCCAAAGTCTTGGGCGATCACACTTTAATGTCGTAGCGCCCCAAGAACTTCAAGGCAAAAAACCGCAGAATCTGGTCGCTTAAATAGCCCAAGACGCCCAGCAAAATAATGCCCACAAACACCCACTCCGTACGGCCATAATTGCGGGCCGACCAGATCAAGGCTCCAATCCCTTCCTGGGCGGCCACAATCTCGGCCGACACCACAGTCAGAAAAGAATTGCCCATGGCCAGACGTGCGCCGGTCACAATCGCCGGAATGGTGGATGGCACCACCACCGTCAACAAGGTGCGCATACGACCTGCACCCAAGGTAGCGGCAGCACGCAAACGGTCCTGGCTGACGGCCTGCACACCGGCCACCACACTGATGATGACAATGAAAATCGTGGCGTAGAAAATCAGCCCAACCTTGGACGCTTCACCAGGGCCAAGCCAGATAATGGCCAAAGTCACAAAGGCAATGGGCGGGACAAAGCGGAAGAAATCGACGTAGGGCTCAATCGCTTTGCGCAGAATGACCGAGCTGCCCATGATGATGCCAACCGGAACCCCCACAATGACGCCCATGCTCCAGCCCAGAGCAATACGGCCCATGGAGGCATAGATGGCTTCAGTGATCATGCCTTCAGACCACAACTCCATGGCGGCCTGTACCGTTGCCCACGGCGAGGGCAAGAACAGGGGAATCAACTGCCTGCTCAACAACTCCCACACCAGAATGCCAAACAGCACGGCCAGCAAAGGCACAAAGCGGATAAGACGGCTGTTCGAGCTTGTTTTTTGCGTGCTCATTGCACTTTGCTCCCTATGCCCTGCTCGCTCAGAAACTTGGTCACTTCCTCACCAATTTCGTCTCGCAGCCGGTTATGCAGCTCAATGACGGCCGGGTCCAGAAAGTTGCGCGGGTAAGCCAGATCAATCTTGCTATTGGATTTGATCTTGGCAAAAGGGCCGGTTGTCATGGTGACGATCCGGTCACCCAGCAAAATGGACTCGCCTATGTCATGAGTCACAAAAACAATGGTGGACTGGGTTTTCTTGCGGATATTGCTGAGCTCTTCCTGCATCACCTCCCGCGTTTGTGCATCCAGTGCGCCAAAGGGCTCATCCATCAGCACAATGCGAGGTTCATTGACCAGCACACGGGCCATTTGCAGTCTTTGCCGCATTCCACCCGACAGTTCTTTGGGAAACTTGTTCAAAGCCCCACCCAGCCCCACCAATTCAATAAAACGTCTGGCCATCTCAGAACGCTCTTTGGGCGCTATTTTTTTGAGTTTCAGCCCATATTCCACATTTTCCTGAACCGTCAGCCAGGGAAACAGAACCTCCGAATTCTGGAACACCACCCCACGCTCTACCGATGGTCCTTTTACCGGTACACCGTAGGACAAGATTTCCCCTTGAACCGGAATAAAACCTGCAATGGCGCTCAAAATGGTGGACTTGCCGCAACCACTGGGGCCCAGCAGGCAAACAAACTCACCCGGCTCGATGGACAGGTCCACTCCCGAGACGATGGTTTGACTTCCATAGTTGATCGATATATCCCGTAGCTGTATTGCCGCCTGCCCCCCCATACATCCTCCTTTGATGTGTCTGGCGTATCGGTTTTTGCGCCCGGTGCCGGAAGGATTACTCCCTTTCCAGCAAGCCCTTGATCAGGAACATTTCGGCCTCGTGTACGCAGGACATCTGCTCCCAGGCCGCATCGCTTTGTGTCGCCAAACGCCAGGTCAGCAAGGTCACGACACACTTGTCGGCCCCGATCTTCAAGAGATCGCCCGGAATCACACGGGACATATTGCGAAACTGCATGGTGTCCTTGCTGGCGCCCACCGAGTAATCCACCTGCAGGCGCTGGCGATCAACATCCAGGCTGACAAAGGTTTCCTTGCCGGTAAAAACCGAGGTGCCCTTGAACAGGCCGGGCTCTACTTCAATGCGGTTGGCACTGCCCCAGGCCCACTGGCCCTGCTTGACGCCCTCGGACATGATCTCGAAGGCCACTTCTGCGGACCGTTCAACCAGGATGCTGCTGGAATGACAATGTGGATCTCTCACGTACCTGCTCCTCTGGATAAGACATATTGTTATGACAATAATCATATTGTCATACCAAAGATAAAAAGCGGATACCGGGGAAAACACGTAGGTACCTAACCAGTTATCAAACCGCGCCCACAAAAAAACCGCTGGCTATCCCCAAGGACAGTCAGCGGCTTTAGAACCCGGTTCAACACAGCACCGGGCGGCTCCCTCTTTCCAGCATCAGGCTGGATAGGGTGAGCGTGATAGTGTTAGTTGGGCGTCACCCATTTCTGGATGAACTCACGCAATTCGTCCGGGTTGGAGGCCACGCCACCCGGCACGCGATAGACCTTTTCCAGCGGCTCTACCATCGCTTGCAAACCTTCGCGAAGCGTCGGATCCTCGCACATCATCACAATCCCGCGGCAATAGCGGCCAAAGCCTTCTCGGTGTGCCTTTAACCACAGCACCACTTTTTTGCGCCCTTCCGGGTCACCCGGGTTGGAAGGATCGGGCAGGCTTTCGTACACCAGCACAAACTCCTTTTCCGCCTTGATCAAGGTTTCCATATCGTCCAGCCACTGTGTGGCCAGCTCCATGGTCAAGGGGAACTCGCGCACCCGCGCCATAGGCAGGGCGGAGGTATCCAGAAACTGGGTGGAAATGTTGGAAGAAATGTCTTGCTCATTCATTGCTAAAGCTCCTTGAATTAGGGCCGTCATGCCTAACTGCAATATGCCCTCCATCTCGATCTCCTCCACAACACGTTCCACGGCAGCGCGCGGCTCGCGACCCGCAACGGCATACACCGTATCGGCCACGGCCAGGCAGTGAAACGCCACCGTTCCCATCAAGTAACGGGAACGCTCGAACGACACGCCATACGCCTGGGCAATGTGTTCTTGATGCTCCCGAATCTTGTCCAGCATGGAAGGGGTGGCCACCAGCCTGCGGATCACATAGGGCGTAATACCCGGATTGGCTTTTACAAAGGCCTGGGTGGCCGCACTGAAGAGCTGTAAATAGTCTTCCAGGCTGCCCTCTACCGGGCTTTTGGCCCGAGGCACTTGCCAGCGGTTGAAGATTTCTTCAGCCACCAGTTGTTTAAGCCCTTCCAGATTGCCCACATGCTTGTACAGCGCCATCTGGCTGACACTCAGAGCGGCAGCCACACCCACAAAGGTGATATTAGGCAAGCCGATCTGAATGCCAGCATCTGCAATCCGTGCTCGGGTAATGGTGGGGGGACGTCCGCGTGGCGCGGGCGCCGGAGGGGTTTGCATAGCTACGTTGACCTTGTTGATAACAGCGATATGTCTTCTCCAGCCGCTGCTTCTTATTTAATTTAAGAGACTCTACTAATTAAGAGCCTAGTTTACATCCACGATAATGATTCTCAATATCATTTTTTGCAAGGATGTCCCTGCTGTTTGTAAAGCGGCAAGACTTCTCTTCAAACGGGCTCCAGCGTAACCCAATCCCCCCGGCTTCAAGCAGGAGCAAGGCAAGAGTTTGCTTCCCAAAAACATCGCGGGCTAGCACGCATCCACAGGCAAACCAGCAAGCCTCCCCCTTAAATTGGTCAGACCAATTAATTCATAAAAAAACCATCAAGTTCCTTACGATTAGGGTAAACACCGACATTCCAGCAAATAATCCTTTGGATACAATGCGCTCTGCTCTTGACGATCTCAAGAAATGGTCAGACCAATTTAACGACCTTCAGGTTCGCTTGCAATACAAGCGCCTCCCCTTTGCTCCTGCGGAGATAGAACAACATGCAACAAGCGTGGCTGCAGCAATACGATCCGACCGGCAATATCTGGCTGTCGGCCCTGATTGCGCTTATTCCCATCATCTTTTTTTTCCTGGCCCTGACCAAGTTGCGCATGAAGGGCTATATGGCCGGCACGATCACCGTGCTGCTGGCTCTGGGCGTTGCCCTGATTTTCTATCGCATGCCAGTCTCTACCGCTCTGGCTTCGGTGGTGTACGGTTTCTTTTATGGTCTGTGGCCCATCGCCTGGATCATCGTGGCCGCCGTGTTTCTGTACAAGATTTCGGTCAAGACCGGCCAGTTCGATGTCATTCGCGCCTCGATCCTGTCGGTCACACCTGACCAACGCCTGCAACTGATTCTGGTCGGTTTCTGCTTTGGTGCCTTCCTGGAAGGTGCAGCCGGTTTTGGTGCTCCCGTTGCGATTACTGCCGCCCTGCTGGCCGGTCTGGGCTTCCGCCCCCTGTATGCCGCCGGTCTGTGCCTGATCGCCAATACCGCCCCCGTCGCATTCGGCGCCATGGGTATTCCCATCATTGTTGCTGGCCAGGTTTCGGGAATCGATCCTTTTGAAATCGGTCAGATGGCCGGTCGCCAACTGCCTTTCATGACCATCATCGTGCTGTTCTGGTTGATGGCCATCATGGACGGCTGGCGCGGTATCAAGGAAACCTGGCCTGCCGTGCTGGTGGGTGGCGGCTCCTTTGCCATTGTTCAGTTCCTGACCGCCAACTACATTGGCCCTGAACTGCCGGACATTACCTCCGCTCTGGTTTCCCTGGTCGCACTGACTCTGTTCCTGAAGGTCTGGCAGCCCAAGCGTATCTTCCGCTTTGATACTCAAGAAGCCGCTCCCACTCAGGATACAAGCTCCAAGCAGGCTCCTGCAGTGCTGACAACAGGCAGCATCATCAAAGCCTGGTCGCCCTTCATCATCCTGACGGCCATGGTCACCATCTGGAGCGTTCAGCCTTTCAAAGCGCTGTTTGCCGCGAACGGCCCGCTGGCCTCGACCATCGTGAACATTCCTGTGCCTTTCCTGCACAATCTGGTCGAAAAAGCGCCTCCCGTGGTGTCTGCCGCTACGCCGTACGGCGCGGTGTACTCCTTTAACTGGCTGTCCGCCACCGGCACCGCCATTCTGATTGCCGCCCTGCTCACCATTATCTTTTTGCGCATGAAACCGGCCAAAGCGGTCGAGACTCTGGGCGAAACCTTCAAGGAACTGGCTGTCCCTATCTATTCGATTGGTATGGTGCTGGCCTTTGCCTTTATCGCCAACTATTCGGGTCTGTCCGCCACCCTGGCATTGGCTCTGGCCCACACGGGTAAAGCCTTCACCTTCTTCTCGCCCTTCCTGGGTTGGATTGGTGTCTTCCTGACAGGCTCCGACACCTCTGCCAATGCCTTGTTTGCAGCCTTGCAGGCCACGACGGCGCAGCAATTGGGCTTGCCTGAAGTGCTGATGGTGGCGGCTAACACCACTGGTGGTGTAACCGGCAAGATGATCTCGCCCCAATCCATTGCCATTGCTTGCGCGGCAGTCGGTCTGGCTGGCAAAGAATCGGATCTGTTCCGCTTCACCGTCAAACACAGCCTGATCTTTGCGGTTCTGATTGGCCTGCTGACAACCCTGCAAGCCTATGTGTTACCTTGGATGATTCCCTAAGGGTTCCCCCTCATCCTTCTTCTGCAAGGCGCGTAGATTCGTGCCTTGCAGATTTATTTTTTCAGTATGTCCAAGACTATGCGCCTCTCTGATCACGTTGCCCAACAATTGCTGGCGCTCATTCAATCCAGCGATTTTCAGGCGGGGCAACGGCTTCCTGCCGAACGCACGCTGGCCGCACAATTGAATGTGTCCCGCGCCTCGCTGCGCGAAGCTATTCAGCAACTGACCAGCCAAGGCATTTTGCGCAGCCAGGTCGGCTCAGGCACCTACCTGACCTCCCATACGCCGCAATGGACACAGCGCTCCGTGGACCCGCTGGCAGCCTTGATGCTGTCCGATCCGCAGTACCGTTACGACGTGCTGGAAGCGCGCATTGCCTTGGAAAGCAGCACCACTTGGCACGCCGCCCTGCGAGCCTCGCCCGAAGATAAAGACAAGATCCTGCAGTGCTTCGAGCAGATGATTCGCTATCAGCAAAGCGGCGATACCGTGCAGTCCGCCCGTGCCGATGCCCAGTTTCACCTGGCAGTGGCCGAAGCCTCGCACAACCTGGTGCTGGTTCAGGTCATGCGCGGATTGTTTGATCTGGTGCTCAGCAGCGTGACGCAAAACCGGGACATCATCATGTTCGTCCATGACTCGCCCGAAACCATCGTCCACCTGACCGCCCAGCACGAAGCCCTGGTCAAAGCCATTATTGATGGCGATGCCGCTCGTGCCCGCAGTGTCGTGAACGAGCACCTGGGCTATGTACGCAACACCCTTCTACAGGCTGACGAAGACCTCGCCCGCCGCGAACGTGCTGCGCGCTTGCAGACACTCCCTTCAGCCCTACCCGACTCCCCCTTGCCATGATTATTTCTTCCTCGACCGATTACCGGCGTGCCGCCCAAAAACGACTGCCTCCTTTCCTGTTCCACTACATTGACGGCGGCGCCTATGCCGAGCACACCCTGCGCCGTAACGTGGATGATCTGGCTAACGTGGCCCTACGCCAGCGCGTGCTCAAGGATATGAGCCAACTGGATACCAGCATCGATCTGTTCGGCGAAAAGCTGTCTATTCCAGTCGCGCTGTCACCAGTGGGTCTGACAGGCATGTACGCCCGTCGTGGTGAAGTCCAGGCGGCCCAGGCCGCGGATGCCCACGGCATTCCCTTCACCATGTCCAGCGTGTCGGTTTGCCCGATCGAGGAAGTGGCCCCACGCCTGAAACGGCCCATGTGGTTCCAGCTTTATGTTCTGAAAGACCGTGGCTTCATGCGCAACGCGCTGGAACGTGCCCAGGCCGCAGGCTGCAGCACCCTGGTCTTTACTGTGGACATGCCCGTGCCGGGCGCACGTTACCGTGATGCCCACTCGGGCATGAGCGGTCCGAACGCTGCCCTGCGCCGCTACGCACAAGCCGTCATGCACCCGCGCTGGGCCTGGGATGTGGGTCTGCTGGGTCGCCCGCACGATCTGGGCAATATCTCGCGTTACCTGGGCAAGCCAACGGGCCTGGAAGACTATATGGGCTATCTGGGCGCGAACTTCGACCCATCCATTTCCTGGAAAGACCTGGAGTGGATACGCGAATTCTGGAAAGGCCCGATGGTCATCAAAGGCATTCTGGACCCCGATGATGCCCGCGATGCTGTGCGCTTTGGTGCCGATGGCATCATCGTCTCCAACCACGGTGGTCGTCAGCTTGATGGCGTCCTGTCCTCGGCCCGCGCGCTACCCGCCATTGCCGATGCCGTCAAAGGCCAGATCAAGATTCTGGCAGATTCCGGTATCCGCAGCGGCCTGGATGTCGTGCGCATGATTGCCCTGGGTGCCGATGCCGCCATGCTGGGCCGTGCCTACATTTATGCCTTGGCCGCCGCCGGACAATCCGGGGTCGACCATCTGCTCAGCCTGATTGAAAAAGAAATTCGGGTCGCCATGACGCTGACCAGCGTCAGCAGCATTTCCCAGATCACCTCTGACCTGCTTGTACAGGAGTCTTGACCATGTCCGTTTCCACCCGCCCTGCGGACTTGCTGCAACAGCTCAATGCCATTGTCGGCAAGCCCCACGTACTGACGGATG
The DNA here is from genome assembly GCF_017377875.1 of Alcaligenes sp. SORT26. Taxonomy (GTDB): domain Bacteria; phylum Pseudomonadota; class Gammaproteobacteria; order Burkholderiales; family Burkholderiaceae_B; genus Alcaligenes; species Alcaligenes parafaecalis. Next base: position 3,510,172 of record NZ_CP070975.1, on the reverse strand, counting down.
ATCACAGCACGCGCCGTTATCGCAAAGGCCACCGTACGGGTGAAGGCAAGGTACTGGCCGTCGTCCGGCCCGGCACCTTGCTGGAGCAATGGCAGGTCCTGCAAGCGGTTGTCGCCGCCGATTGCATTGTGATCATGCAGGCCGCCAATACAGGTTTGACGGGTGGTTCCACGCCGGATGGCGATGACTACGACCGCGATATCGTGCTGATGAACACCATGCGTCTGCAAGGCATACAGGTTATCAACGAAGGTGAGCAAGTTGTCTGCTTGCCAGGCGCAACGCTGGATCGTCTGGAGCAAACACTGGCTCCCCTGGAGCGCGAGCCGCACTCGGTCATTGGCTCCTCTTGCATCGGCGCTTCGGTGCTGGGTGGTGTGTGCAATAACTCTGGCGGCGCTCTGGTAAGACGCGGCCCGGCGTACACGGAACTGACGCTGTACGCACAAGTTCTGGACGATGGCACCCTGACCCTGGTGAATCACCTGGGCATCAATCTGGGGGATACCCCGGAAGAAATCCTGAGCCGCCTGGAACAAGGCAAATACAGTGTTGCGGACATCGTCAACGACCCGGAACGCAAGGCCAGCGACCCGCGCTACGCCGAAGACGTGCGCGATGTGGACGCCCAGACCCCAGCCCGTTTCAATGCCGACCCCTCCCGTCTGTACGAAGCCTCCGGTTCGGCAGGCAAGCTGTGCATTTTTGCCGTGCGTCTGGATACCTTCCCCAAAGAAGCCAGCACCGTTTTCTACATCGGCACCAACGACCCGGACGAACTGACTGCCGTCCGTCGTCACCTGCTGACAGACCTGCCCCGCCTGCCCATTGCAGGCGAATACATTCATCGCACCGCCTATGATATTGGCGAGCAGTACGGCAAAGACACCTTCTTGCTGATCGACCGTTTTGGTACCGCCAAAGTGCCGTCCGCCTTTGCAATGAAAAGCCGTGTCGATGGTTTTTTTGAACGCTTCGGTTGGCGCGGTGTTACTGATCGCGTGATCCAGGCGATCATGAACCGTCTGCCCAGCCACTTGCCCCCACGCATGCGTGAATGGCGTGATCGTTTCGAGCACCACCTGCTGCTGCGCGTCTCCAACGACACCGCCCAAGCTACTCGCGACTATCTCAGCCAGCAATTTGAAGGCAGCCAGCAAGGTGCGTATTTTGAGTGCGATGCCGAAGAAGGTCGCAAAGCCTTTCTGCACCGCTTTGCCATTGCGGGCGCAGCCATCCGCTACCGCGAGTCGCACCCCGACAGCGTAGAAGACATTGTGGCCCTGGACATCGCCCTGCGTCGCAACGACAAGGAATGGGTGGAGCAACTCCCCGACGATATGGAAAAAGACATCGTCCACAAGCTCTACTACGGCCACTTCCTGTGCCACGTGTTCCACCAGGATTACATCGTCAAAAAGGGCGTCGTTCCTCTGGATATGGAACACCGCATGTGGAAGCTGCTGGACGAGCGCCGTGCCGAATACCCGGCCGAGCACAATGTGGGACATCTGTATATTGCCAAACCTGCCCTGGCCGGTTTTTATCGCGAACTGGACCCCACCAATACCTTCAACCCTGGCATCGGGCACACCTCGCGTCGCAAGTGGTGGACGGTTTGCTGCGGTGGTCAGCACGATTAAGTATCACCCTTTTTGGAAGGTACTGGCACGCTGCACGCCCCGTTTGACGCTAAACCGCCGCGTCCCACTTCACTAACCCCCACCTTATCTATACCCGCAGGCCCCCAAGTTTGACTTGGTGGGCCTGTTTTTTGTCCGCTGTGACAGCCAGGACACAAAAATATCGCGTCGCCTTTCCTATTTAGTTTAATAGGTTCCACTAATTCAAAATTTAGATTACATTATCGATAATGATTCTCAATACCTTATAGTAAAGAGCCGGTTTCTACGGCTTTTGGATAAGCAATGAAGGTGTCGGATCTGAGCCGCCACCCGCCCGGACCCTCATCCACACCCCGCAGAAATCATGTCTCTTACTTTGAATTTCTGGGTATGTAACGCTCATGACCACTCGTGAAACTGCTACGGACGCGCGTAAAGAGCCTGGCCCCATCAGCCAGATCCTCAGCTCCATACGCTCGCGTTTGATGGTGGCCGCCGTGCTGGCGGCCTTGGGTTCAATGCTCACCCTGGTGCCTTTGGCCGGGATCGCCTACATCGCCAAACTGGCCCTGGGCGATACCCTGTCTGGCGAGCTGCAAGGCGATATAGGCTGGACGGTACTGTTCAGTGTCCTCAGCATGTTTGCGGGCTTGGCCCTGATCTCGGCAGGCGAGCTGCTGGCCCATCTGGCCGATAACCAACTGACTCGTGGCCTGCGTCTGAGTGCTGCCCAACGACTGGCCAAGGTGCCGCTGGGCTGGTTTACCGGCCAGGCCTCGGGCGAAGTGAAACAAGCCATGCAAGACGACATCGCCACCCTGCATAGCCTGACTGCCCACTTCTACACCTCGGTAGGCCGTGCCGTCGGTGCCATAGCCATCTCCGTGCTGTACCTGTTCGTCATGGACTGGCGCATGGCCATTGTGGCTCTGCTGCCCTTCCCCGGTTTCTTCCTGTTCCTGCGCAACGCCATGAAAGCCAGCAGCGCGAACATGCAGGGTTTTGTTGAAAAACTGGGCCGCCTGAACAGTGCCACGGTGGAGTTTGTCAGCGGTATTCCGGTCGTCAAAGCCTTTGGTTCCAATGGGCAGGCACACGGTGGCTATAGCAAAGCCGTGGACGGCTTTGCCGACGCCTTTCTGAACTTTGCCCGCCCGCTGGTCGCCCGTATGGCCCACGCACACGCCATGATCGCGCCGGTCACCGTATTAGGCGTTGTGCTGATCTTCGGTGCCCTGTTCAGCTATCTGGACTGGATTGCTCCCGTAGACATCCTGCCCTTCGCCCTGGTGGCCCCCGGTATTTGCGCCCCCCTGCTGTTGCTGCACACCTTGCTGCACGATCTGGGCGGAGCAACGGGTGCTGCACAGCGGGTTCAAGCCTTGATGAAAACTCCCGTACTGGAAACGCTGACCGCCGATCAGCAGCAGGTCCCTGCAAATCAGGAAATACGGGTCGAAAACGTCAGCTATGCCTATGGCGAAGGCCATCAGGCACTGAGCAATATCAGCTTCACTCTGGAACCGGGCACGGTCACCGCGATTGTGGGCTCTTCAGGCTCTGGCAAATCCACCATCGCCCGCCTGCTGCTGCGATTCTTTGACCCCAGCGAAGGCCGTATCACCCTGGGCGGTGCAGATCTGCGCCAGATCGAATCCACCGAGCTGTACCGCCGCATTGGTTTTGTGCTGCAGGAAGTGCGCCTGATCAATGCCAGCGTGCGCGAGAACATTGCGCTGGGCCGTCCCTCCGCTAGTCAGCAAGAGATTGAGGATGCCGCCCGCGCCGCCAATATTCACGACCGTATCTTGAGCCTGCCACGCGGCTACGACTCCGTAGTCGGAGAGGATGCACAACTATCGGGAGGCGAACGCCAGCGTGTCAGCATTGCACGCGCTGTCTTGCTGGACCCACCCATTCTTGTACTGGACGAAGCCACTGCGGCTGCCGATGCCAGCAATGAAGTCGCCATTCAGGATGCCCTGTCGCGCTTTGCCCAAGGCCGCACTCTGCTGGTGATTGCTCACCGCCTGGACACCATCATGCATGCCGACCGCATTCTGGTGCTGGAAGACGGTGCGATTGTGGAGCAAGGCAATCACGCCAGCCTGCTGGCGGAACAAGGCCGATATGCACGGCTCTGGACCCTGGGTGGCTACGACAACAGTTCCAAGGACACATCATGCTAAAGACCCTGATTCGCTTGCTGGGTAATGATGCCCCGATTTTCCGCCGCTATATCTGGATGGCGATTCTGTACGGCCTGCTGTGCGGCCTGACTATGACCACCCTGGTGCCCATTTTTACTCACCTGCTCAATGGCGAACCGAAACAAGCGGGTGGCTGGCTAATCGTACTGTTGCTGGGCGTTGCCATTTGCTGGGCATGGCGTCGGCATGTAGAACAAGCCGGTGTCAATGTGGGCGCCGCTATCCTGCAAGGTGGCCGTCATCGTCTGGGCGATCATATTGCTCAACTTCCCGTAGGCTGGTTCTCCGCCCAGAACACAGCGCGCCTGGGCCATGTTGTCACTCAGGGCATGATGTCCGTCGCCCAGTTGCCTGCACACGTTTTCACCCCACTGATCGCCGGGATTGTGACGCCTGTTGTGCTGGTTGTAGCCTTGTTCATCCTGCATTGGTCGCTGGGGCTAATTGCCTTGATCGTCTTGCCTTTGCTGGCCGCTGTTCTGGCCCTGACCGCCCATTTGGGTCGCAAGGCCGATGATGCCTTCCAGGCCCATTTCGCCCACGCCAGTCAGCGTGTGGTGGAGTTCGCCCAAGCCCAATCCGTGCTGCGTGCCTTCAATGGCGAAGGCGGTGGTACGCGCCTGCTGGAAGAAGCGATTGAGCGCCAGCATCAAGCGGGCAAGAAACTGATCTGGCAATCCACGGCCTCGGCGGTGCTCAATGCCTGGGCTGTGCAAGCTGCCTTTGCCACCCTGCTGATTGCCGCCACGCTTTGGCTGAACAGCCATACGGGTCTGGGCATGAGCAGTGCAGAAATCATTGCCGTCATCGTCTCCTTGCTGCTGACAGCGCGCTACATCGACTCCTTGCTGGAAGTAGCCAGCTATGGCGAGGTGCTGCGCGGTGCACGCGGCCAGTTGGATGCGATTCAGGAACTGTTTGCCGTCCATCCCCTGCCCGAACCCGCCTCGCCCCAAACCCCAAGCGACGGCTCGATAGCGCTGAACAATGTGCATTTCCGCTATGCCGCCGACAAGCCCGATGTACTGAATGGCGTCAGCCTGAACATTGCGGCAGGCAGCATGGTGGCCTTGATCGGGGAATCCGGCTCGGGCAAAACCACTCTGGCCCGGCTGATTGCCCGCTTCTTTGATGTCAGCCAGGGCAGTGTCTCCATTGGTGGCGTGGATGTACGCCAGATCAGCAGCCCACAATTAGCGACCCAGATCACCCAGATTTTCCAGGACGATTATCTGTTTGCAGGCAGCATTGCCGAGAACATCCGCCTGGGCAAACCTGACGCTACCGAGGCCGAACTGCTGGAAGCGGTGGAACAAGCCGGTGTCAGCGAAATCATCGCGCGTCTGCCAGAGGGCCTGGACACCACCGTGGGCGAAGGCGGAGCCCGTCTGTCCGGTGGCGAGCGTCAACGCATCGCCATTGCCCGCGCCTTGATCAAGAACGCCCCCATTTTGCTGGTGGACGAAGCCACAGCCGCACTGGATGCCGAAAACCAGGCTGCCATTGCCCAGGCTCTGGCCCGTCTGCGTGGCAAACGCACTCTGATCGTGATTGCTCACCAGCTCTCTACGGTGGCTATGGCCGATCAGATCGTGGTGCTGGAAAACGGCCAGATCATCGAGCAAGGCCCACCGGCGCAACTTCGTGAAAGCCAGGGACGCTACGCCCACTTTCTGAATCAACGTCACACAGCCAAAGGTTGGCGTATTGCCACCGCTGCGCAAAATAACGGTGTGTGATGCGAGTTAGATCCTTTGTGCTGTTGTTCCTGATGCTGTGCTGCCTGTCCTTGCTGATAGGTGCACGGCAAATAAGCTGGACACAGTTATGGAGCTTTTCAGGCGATGCCTGGCTGACATTGACCGCCAGCCGCCTGCCCCGTCTGGCGGCGCTGGTCTTGAGCGGGATAGGCCTGTCCGTCTGCGGGGTGATCCTGCAGCACATTGTGCGTAACAAGTTTGTTGAACCCGCCACCTCGGGCGGGCTGGATGCCGCCAAACTGGGCATTCTGATTGCCCTGACTATGGCTCCCGGCAGCGGCACAGCAGGAAAGCTGCTCTTTGCCCTTTTGTTCTGCTTTGCCGCCAGCCTGATCTTCATTGCCATCGTGCGCCGTATCCGCTTCAAGAACACCGTGCTGGTGCCGGTGATTGGTCTGATGTATGGCGGCGTCCTTAGCGCCATTGCCGAGTTCTATGCCTACCATCATCAGATTCTGCAAAGCATGCAAGGCTGGATGCTGGGCGACTTCTCCAAGATCGTGCAGGGCAATTACGAGATCATTTATCTGATCCTGCCCATTGTGCTGCTCACCTATCTGTACGCGCATCGCTTTACCGTTCTGGGCATGGGTGAAGGCATGGCCACCAGCCTGGGGCTGAACTATTCAACCACCGTCGCCCTGGGCTTGATACTGGTCGCAACCACCGTATCCGCTACTGTTATTACCGTGGGGGCCATTCCATTTATTGGCCTGGTCATCCCCAATCTGGTGGCTCTGCGCTATGGCGACAACCTGGCTCGCACCTTACCCATTGTGGCCTTAGGGGGTGCGTGCCTGCTGCTGGCTTGCGACATTCTGGGCCGCCTCATCATCTACCCTTTTGAAGTCCCTATCGGCCTGACCGCAGGCGGTGTGGGTGGCGTGCTGTTTCTGTTCCTGATTTTCTGGAGGAACCGATGAAACAGCGGCATCTGGTCTGGCTTGTGCTCATCGTGCTGGCCCTGAGCTTTGTGTTCTATCGCTCCGGCCTGGACCTTGACTACATCATCCCCAAACGCCTGAACCGCTTGGCAGCCATGATTATCGGTGGCGTCTGCGTGGCTTGGTCATCGATTATTTTCCAGACCATTACCGGCAACCGCATTCTGACGCCCGCCATCATGGGCTACGAAGCGGTGTACCTGCTGTTCCAGTCCCTGCTGATCTTGTTGCTGGGCACACAAAGCCTGGTGATGCTGGGGGCCAATGGCAATGTGCTTCTATCCATTGTGCTGATGCTGGCTTACTCACTGGCTATCCATCACTGGCTGTTTCGCCAGGGCAAAAACAATGTGTACTTCCTGCTGCTGATGGGACTGGTACTGACCATGATCATCAGCACGTTCACCCAGTTTGTGCAGCTAAAAATCAGCCCCGGCGAGTTCTCTATTTTGCTGGGCTTTAGCCAGGCCTCCTTTAACCGGGCCGAGCCTTTGCAATTGCTGGTGTCCTCCCTTCTGGTGGGCGGTATTTGCCTGGGCAGCCTGCGCAGCTTGCCCACGTTGGATGTACTTTCTTTAGGCCGTGAACAAGCCATTTCCCTGGGGGTCGACTACCGCCGTACCGTGCGCATCCAGCTTGCCCTGATTGCCGCACTTGTCGCTATCTCCACCAGCCTGCTCGGGCCTACCGCCTTTATGGGGATTTTTGTGGCCAACACCAGCTATGCACTGGCCCGAAGCTTCCGGCACAAGGTCACGCTGCCATTAGGCTGCGCCATTGCCATCATCATGTTTCTGCTGGCGCAGTTGGCGGTGGAACACATTTTCAACTACCGCACGACCGTCGGGATACTCGTCAACCTGGTGTGCGGCGCGTACTTCCTGGGACTGATGGTTCGTACCCGAGGCACAGCATGATTACGATCAATCAGCTCTCCAAACACTACAAGAACAAAACCGTGCTCTACAAGGTGAGTACGCAATTTCCTACCGGACAGCTTAGTTCCCTGATCGGCCCCAATGGCGCCGGTAAAACCACCTTATTGATGAGCATTGCCCGCCTGCTGGAGGCCGACGAAGGCCAGATCCAACTGGACGGCCGCAACATTGCAGACATACGCATTGCCGACTATGCGCGCCGGGTTGCGACCCTGCGCCAATCGCCTGATTTCAATCTGCGCCTGACGGTGGAAGAACTGGTCGCCTTTGGCCGCTTCCCGTATAGCCGGGGCGCACTGACGGCTGAAGATCAGCAAGCCATCTCCGAAGCTATTCAGTTTCTCTCGCTGGAACCCTTGTGCCAGTCCTATCTGGACGAGCTGAGCGGCGGCCAGCGACAGATGGCTTTTCTGGCCATGACCATTGCCCAGCAAACCGATTATTTGCTGCTTGATGAACCGCTGAACAATCTGGACATCAAGCACGCCGTGCAAATCATGCGCGCCTTGCGGCGGCTGTGCGATGAGTACGGCCGCACCGTGATTCTGGTGGTGCATGACATCAACTTTGCCGCCAACTATTCCGATCACATTGTGGCCATGAAAAACGGTGCCCTGTACTGCGCAGGCCCGGTGTCCGAGGTCGTCACCGAAGCACGTCTGGCTGAACTCTATGGTCTGGACTTCGAGATTACGCACAGCGAGCGTGGCCGCCTGTGCAATTACTTCACCCCATCAGGAGAACTAGCATGATCGCCAAACACAGATACGGGCTGATAGCCCTGTTTGTGGCCGCCAGCTTTGCCTTGCAAGGCTGCGAGAAAAAGACCCAGGCAGCAGCGGAAACCCCGGCACCGCAAGCCGCCGCCAGCCCTGAAACCAGTGCCCGCTATGAACCCATTGTGGTCGAGCACAAGCTGGGCTCCACGCGCATAGAAAAACTGCCACAACGCGTCGTGGCGCTGGACATGAACGAAGTGGATTTTCTGGATGCCTTGGGAGTCCCGGTTGTGGGCATGCCCAAAGACTTCATCCCTGAATTTCTGGCCAAGTACAAAAATGCCCCCCAGATTCAGGATACCGGCGCCATTGTGCAGCCCAATGTGGAGCAGGTTTACGCCACCAAACCGGACCTGATTCTGATCACCTCCTTGCAAGCCAATCACTACAAGGAACTGAGCCAGATCGCCCCCACCATTCACTTTGATGTGGATTACCGCGATAGCCAGGTCAACCACATTGAAGTCATCAAGAACCACCTGCTGACTCTGGGCTCGATTTTCAAGAAAGAAGAACTGGCCAAACAAAAAGTGGCCGAGTTGGATACCAAAGTCGCCCAAGCCAAACAAATCACCCAGGATCGTCCCGAAAAAGCCCTGATTGTTTTGCATAACAACGGCTCGTTCAGTTCCTTCGGGGTTCAGTCTCGCTACGGTTTTGTCTTCAATGCGCTGGGCGTACAGCCTGCCAGCCCAACGGTAGAAACCGGCCTGCACGGACAACCCGTTTCCAGCGAATTCATTCAGCAAGCCAACCCGGACATTATCTACATCATCGACCGTACTGCCGTCATGGAGCGCCGCCCTGCTCTGGATGCCGACAGCCTGAGCAACCCGCTGCTGCGTGAAACCAAAGCTTGGCAAAACGGCCGCGTGGTGTTTGCCAATGCTGAAGCCTGGTACGTCACCGCCGCTAGCGTCACCTCGCTGGAACTGATTATTGATGACGTCATCAAGGCCTACCAACACTAACTGATTCCAAGGTTTTTACACGGGCAAATAGATAACAACGCGACTCAATCCAATTTCTATTTGCCTTAAGCAAAGCAAAAGAAACACCCCCGCTACCTAAAGGACACTGGCATGCATACACCACGCCATAAAGGGACGTTTGCGCCCTCGATACGTAAAGACAGCGATTCTGGCCGTTCTGGCTTCGCTCCGAATCGCACCTTCAGCGCCGTACAAATGGCGCTACTACTGGGCTTGGGAGCCAGCGCGCTGGCTTTGATGAGCTCGCCCGCACAGGCACAAAGCAGTACGGCCTCCCAGGCCGATGAAGTCGTCACCTTGCCGTCCGTTACCGTCAAAGGTCAGCGCGACAAGACCGTCGAAAGCTATGCAGGTGGGCAAGTTGCCACCGGCGGCCGCGTCGGTTTGCTGGGCACCAAAGATTTCATGGAAACGCCCTTCAACACCATCAGCTACACCGAGCAATACATTGCCGACCAGCAGGCGCGTGACATCAGCGAAGTGATCGCCAAGACCGACCCCAGCGTGTTCATGAGCGGCATTGCGGGCGAGAGCAACGAGAGTTACTCCATCCGCGGCTTCCGCTCCGATGTGGGTGATGTCACCGTCAACGGCCTGGCCGGGATGGGTGGCTACTACCGCAACTCGCCTGAAGCCTACGAGCGTGTCGAAGTGCTGAAAGGTCCCTCCGCTCTGCTCAACGGCATGCCGCCCAAGGGTTCGGCTGGCGGTGCGGTGAACCTGGTCACCAAGCGCGCAGGCGACGATCCCCTGTTCCGCGTCACAGGCAGCTATATGTCCGACTCGCACTTTGGTGCTCATGTGGATCTGGGCCGTCGATTTGGCGAGAACAAGCAGTTCGGCGTGCGCCTGAACACGGCCTACCGCGATGGCGAGATCACCGTCAAAGATCAGGACAAGAAGATTACCCAAACCTCTCTGGGTCTGGACTGGCGCGGCGAACGGGTGCGCCTGTCTGCCGACCTGTTTCACAGCAAAGACCGCGCCTACGGCCTTACTCGTGGTCTGACCCTGAACCCTGGCGTAGAGCTGCCCAAGCCACCCAAGCCTGATGTGTCGTGGAACCCACCCTGGGCTTTCTATGACACCACCGACAAAGGCGCCATGATCCGTGGCGAGTTCGATCTGAACGATCAATTCACTGCCTACGCCGCCGCCGGTATCAGCCGCACCAAATTCAGATCCAATATGGGCGCTGGCCAGGTCTTCAATAACGCGGGTGACTTCAGAATCAACTTCAGTGGCGTAGCCGACGAGATGCGGCGCAAAACTGCTGAAGTGGGTCTGATGGGTAAACTGCAAACCGGCCCGGTCAGCCACCAATTCGCGATCAACGCCACGCAGTACAACGAAGACTACGACCTGAGCGGCTTCCGCAACCTGTTGCCCACCTCCTGGGAAACCAATATTTACGATCCGGTCTGGGGCCCAGAGCCATCGTTGCCGAACAATATCCCGCTGATCAGCACCACCAAAACCCGCTTGAAGAGCATCGGTTTTGCCGACACCCTGTCCTTTGCTGACGACCGAGTACAAGTGACACTGGGCGCACGCCGTCAACAAGTGATCAACGAAAGCTTTAACGGCAGCACCGGCCAACGTACAGGCGAGCGCTACAAGGAAAGCGCGACTACCCCAGCCGTCGCCTTCCTGGTGAAAGCCACCGATCAGGTCTCGGTCTACGCCAACTACATCGAGGGCTTGTCCCAAGGCGCAATCGCCCCCAACACCGCCGACAACGCAGGCCAGGTCTTTGCTCCCTACAAGACCAAGCAGAAAGAAGTGGGCCTGAAGCTGGATCTGGGTGACTTTGCACACACCCTGGCCCTGTACGAAATCAAGCGCCCCAGCAGCTACACCGACCCATTCACCAACGTATTCTCCTTTGGTGGCGAGCAACGCAACCGAGGCATTGAATGGGGCTTTTTCGGCTCCCCTCTGGAAGGCGTGCGCTTGATGGGTGGCGTGGCTTACTCCGACCCGGAAATCACCAAAGCCGCCAACCCGGCAGAACAAGGCCGCCAGGCTACCGGCCTGCCCAAATGGCAAGCCAAGCTGGGCGTGGAATGGGATGTGCCCAACCTGCAAGGGCTGACCGTGATGGCCAACGCCACCACCTCATCCAAGCAATACCTGAGTGCGGACAACTCTCTGTCCATCCCCGGCCATACCGTGTTTGATCTGGGCGCACGCTATCGCACCAAGATCTCCGGCCGTCCGCTGACCTTGCGGGCTACGGTGAATAATGTGGCGAACAAGGCCTACTGGGCCAAGCCGCACTTCACCAGCCTGGCCGTGGGTGCACCACGTACCTTCATGCTGTCGGCAACGATGGAGTTCTAAGCTTGAAGAGCTGGACTTGATGGTAGGGCCTTGCTGCAGCTAAATAGCGTAGCAAGGCCCTTTTTGTAGGACTACCAGATACTGCAAACAGTATTTGCAGGCGAGTTCGACAGCGGCAGATTTACCACTCAGGTGCTTGGTGTTTAAGACACAGGCATCAGTAAAAAGAGCCGTTTCTTAAGCCACCGAACACAACAAGTGGATATCTTCCGGGTCCAGCTCGAACAAACGGGCATCAGGTTCTGGCGCAATTTCAAAACCATGGGCCATATAGAAATCCACCGTATTCACCGAAGGCGTGGCCGAGGCATAGACCGCCTTCGCGCCCCACTCCGCAGCCTGCTTCTTGGCCTGATCCAGCAGCCATACGCCCATCCCCTGCCCTCGCAAGGACTGGCTGACATGCAGGAAAAATAGTTGACGCCAATCTCCCTGCGGCCCCAAGGGCAGGCTGTCCAAACCCACAGCAGCCAGCAAGGTATCGCCCTTGAATACACCCATGAACCAGGAACCTCGATGAAAGGCGTCCTCATGTTCAGGGTGATATTTCTCCGGGTCGCCTTCCGGCCAACCACGCAGATCAATATCAGCCGCTTGCTTGTGCAATACGCCATCGCGCAGCTCGTACAAACCGTCGATCTGCTCGCTGCGGTCTATGGACCACAGCAGGTTCAGTTCCGTTTCTTTTAAAGGACGTAGCGTCAAGCCTGAAGGTAAAGAGGGCATGGTGATCAAAGTGATGTATTTCGGGTTTACAGCAGATTAAATCCGCATCAAGGTTCAGACAGACAGAGGGCAACGTCACCAAGACAGGCGTGACACTCGCCCCCTGTTTGAACGCGCCCGATTATAGGTGTACATCGCCCTGAATGCCTCGGCCAACAGAACGACGCAAGACCGCCCCGATTCGCAAATCCGGCTCTGAGTCACGATCCTCTACCTGTGCCAGCGTACTTAGAATCGAGCAGTCAGGCTGTTCATCACCTGGACAGCAACCAATTGACGCTTCCAGCGCCAAGGCCATCTCCTGCATGTTTTTAATGCGACTGCTCAGCTCTTCCAGATGCTGTTGTGCAACCCGTTTTACATCGGCACTCTGACGCGACTGGTCATGCCACAAACTCAGCAAATCACCAATGGCCACCATCGAAAACCCCAGATCGCGGGCACGTCTTATGAAGCGCAAGCGCTCCACCTCTTTCCAGCTATAAGTTCGGTAACCCGCAGCGCTACGCTCGGTTTGCGGGATAAGGCCAATCTGTTCGTAGTAACGAATCATTTTGGCCGACACTTTGGATACCTTGGAGGCTTCACCAATATTCATCTTGCTCCCCTTGCTCAATGACAGGACTCGAAAGTCAGGTGTCAGTGATGGCAAAAGGTGGCAGGCTTTGTCCAAAGCCCCATCAGTCTTTTCTGCCTGCCCAGGCCCCTGTTGCCAGCACTGACAGTAGACAGTGTGAGGATTCCCACGGTAGGAAGGTCAAGTGTGCGCGTGCACCCCGACCATTCCCTCAGGCAACTATGGCGTAAAAAATACGTCTACATGCAAATCCTGAACTTTCAAACCGCGCTTGAGCACCATACCCATGGTGGCATCCACCATAGATGGAGAACCCGCTACATACACTTTCCAGCCACTTAAATCAGGCTGATCGTGGCCAACGATATCGGTGACAAGCCCGCGACGATAGTGAGTGGCCGGTATCCCGGAGATGACAGGAGTAAAAGACAGATTGGGGTATTGGCGCTCCAGCGCCCGGAAGTCATCAATAGCATATAAATCCCGCAGCTCGCGCGCTCCAAAATACACATGAATGGCCTGGCTCATGCCACAGGCCAGGGCCGTTTCAACGATCGATTTGATAGGGGCCAGTCCGGTACCTCCGGCAATGCACAATATGGGCCCACCGTGCCCCTCGCGCAGATACGAGGAGCCACGAGGCAGCTCCAGACTGACCTTCTCGCCCGGCTGAAGTACGGTGTGCACATACGCAGAGGTCACACCGCGAGGAACGCGGCGTATATGAAATTCCAGATCGAGCGCGCCAGGCCGGTTAGCCATGGAATAGCTGCGCACTGGCGCCTGTCCAAACTTGATATCCGCATACTGACCAGCAAAAAACATCAAGGGCTCAGCTTCATCCAGGCGGATACGAACCAGACGCACATCATGAGTCAGCTCCCGCAGCTCCGAGATGGTGCCCGTCATGCTGCGCGAAGGAGCCAGCCCGCGTACATCGTCCGTACCAATCCAGTCCACGGCAACATCCGTTAAAGGAATCGCCCGGCAGGCCAGAATCAGGCCACGATCTTTTTGTGCCTCGGTCAGGGCAAAACGGGAGTACTCCAGCAGGTCTACCTGTCCATCGACCAAGCGGGTTTTACAGCCTCCGCAACGCCCCAGGCGACAGCCATGCGGATAGGACAAGCCACTTTGCAAGGCGGCCTGCAAAATGTCTTGCCCCTCCTGGGCGGTCACCCGCTGCCCGGTCTGGCGGATAAGAATTGTTTTGCTGCTCATTGCTGCCCCCTTCACATATAGCCCCACGGGCCGCACATGGCTGTCAGCTCCCGCCCGGTTCTTGCTGACCAATAGGGATCTGGCTGTCTCATCGTTGTAGTTGGCATGGCGACTCCACACAAAGTTGTTGTTGAACGACACAAAAGGCTTATTTCTCAATGCCTTGTGAACAAGCTAATGCTTCCAACGATTGGAGAGTCAACACCCTTAAAAAGAAGTGCTGGCAAACCTTGACCTTCCAATCGTTGTAATGCCTAGCCTTGGCAAACAACTTTGCACAGATGCTTCGGACGGGCCGGAGCCCTGCTGCAAAAAAGGGATACAGCCATGCGTCGAACATTCAAATTTGCTTTAGCGGCAAGCGCCATTGCCGCAGTCGGAACCGCCTACGCTGCCCGCGATGGTTCCGATCATAAAGACAAGGCGGCAGAACCGCCACAAGAAGCCGCCAGTGCGCCAGCGGGCCCCTCCGTGCCTGTTGCTCAAGTCCTGGAGCGGACCATACATCCTTCTACGGATTTCACCGGATTTCTTGCCGCCCCTCAATCCGTAGAACTACGTTCGCGTGTTAGCGGCGCGGTCGAAGCGGTCAGCGTGCCAGAGGGCAGTCTGGTGCGTAAAGGGGAGCCTCTGTTTCATATAGACCCGCGCCCCTTTCAGGTAACACTGGACACCGCAACAGCACAACTACGCCGGGCCGAAGTGCTGGCCAAACAAGCGCAAGACGATCTGAACCGAGCCCAGAAACTGGTTGAGACCGGCGCAGTTTCCCGCAAGCAATACGAAGATGCGTTGGCCACACGCAATGCTCACCAAGCCCAGGTCCAGGTTGCCAAAGCAGATGTTGCCGCCGCCCAACTGGAGCTGTCCTACACCCATATCCGCTCACCCATCGCAGGTCGAGTGGATCGGGTATTGGTCACGGAAGGCAATCTGGTCAATGGCGGTGCCACTGACAAAGCCAGCTTGTTAACCACCATCGTGTCCACCGACCCCATTTATGCCTACTTCGATATAGACGAAGCCACCTACCTGAAGGCCATCCGTCAGACCCGAGCAGAAAAAGATAACAAAGCCTCTGCGCTGCCCGTATCCATTGGACTGACAACTGATCAGGGTTTCCCTTATCAAGGGAAGCTGGATTTCGTCGGAAACCAGATTGACCGCAGCACCGGGACCATACGGGCTCGCGCCGTCGTACCCAATCCCGACGCCATGCTCGCACCCGGCTTGTTTGCTCGCATCCGGCTGGCCACAGGAGCAGAGCAGGCGGCTATTTTGATTGACGATCAGGCCGTAGGCACCGATCAAGGGAAAAGATATGTGCTGGTTGTGGACCAGAACAATCAGGCCCAGTACCGAGTGGTCGAGACCGGACCCATGGTCGATGGTTTGCGCGTCATCAAAGCAGGCCTGCAAACAGGGGAAAAAGTGATCATCAAGGGCCTGGTACGCCCGGGCATGAACATCACTCCCCACATGGTTTCCATGCAGGCGGTCACTGAAACAGCAAGCGCTGCAATCCGTCCTGCGGAGGCCCAGCCATGAAGTTCCCGCACTTTTTCATCGCCCGGCCCATCTTTGCCATCGTGCTGTCCTTGTTGATGCTGATCGCCGGTGCCCTGTCCTTCTGGCAACTACCGCTTAGCGAATATCCGGCGGTCACGCCCCCTACCGTCCAGGTAAGCGCCAAATATCCAGGCGCCAATCCAGAAGTCATTGCCGACACGGTAGCTGCGCCGCTGGAACAAGCCATCAACGGCGTGGAGAACATGCTGTACATGAACTCCCAAATGGCGACCGACGGCCAGATGGTCCTGACCATCGCCTTCAAGCAGGGAACGGATGCCGACATGGCGCAGATCCAGGTACAGAACCGGGTTTCCCGCGCCCTGCCACGCCTGCCTGAAGAAGTGCAGCGCATCGGGGTGGTCACGCAGAAAACATCGCCAGATGTACTGATGGTGGTCCATCTGGTCTCCCCGGAAAAACGCTACGATTCTTTATATCTGTCCAACTTTGCCATCCGGCAGGTGCGCGACGAACTCGCTCGTCTTCCCGGAGTAGGCGATGTGCTGGTCTGGGGAGCCGGAGAATACTCCATGCGCATCTGGCTGGACCCGTCCAGCGTGGCAACACGTGGTTTGACAGCCAGCGACATTGTGGCGGCCTTGCGCGAACAGAACGTACAAGTTGCCGCCGGTTCGGTGGGGCAACAGCCCAATGCGGATTCCGCGTTTCAAGTCACCGTCAATACCTTGGGGCGCCTGTCCACGGAAGAACAGTTCGGCGAGATTGTGGTCAAGACAGGCGAGGACGGGCAAGTGACCCGCCTGCGCGATGTGGCCCGAATCTCTTTGGGAGCCGATGGCTACACGCTGCGCAGTTTGCTCAATGGCGAATCCGCCCCTGCCCTGCAAATCATTCAAAGTCCTGGTGCCAATGCCATTGATGTCTCCAATGCGGTACGCGCCAAGATGCAAGAACTTCAAGGCGGTTTTCCACAGGACATTGAATACCGCATTGCCTACGACCCGACGGTATTCGTTCGGGCCTCCTTGCAATCCGTCGCCATCACACTACTGGAAGCCGTCTTGCTGGTGGTGATTGTGGTTGTCCTGTTTCTACAAACCTGGCGGGCTTCCATCATCCCGCTGGTCGCCGTACCGGTGTCCTTGATAGGCACTTTCGCCTTGATGCATATCTTTGGTTTCTCCCTGAATACGCTCTCTCTGTTCGGGCTGGTCCTGTCCATCGGGATTGTGGTGGACGATGCCATTGTGGTGGTTGAAAACGTGGAACGGCACATGGCGCTGGGCGAGTCACCCAAGCAAGCGGCTTTCAAGGCCATGGATGAAGTAACCGGCCCCATTATTGCCATCACATCCGTTTTGGCAGCAGTTTTTATCCCCTCCGCATTCCTGTCCGGTCTGCAAGGCGAGTTCTATCGACAGTTCGCCCTGACGATTGTGATTTCCACCATTTTGTCGGCCATCAACTCCTTGACCCTGTCACCCGCACTGGCTGCCATTTTGCTGAAACCTCACAACAGCAAGACCCGTCCAGACTGGCTGACACGGCTGATCGATACTCTGTTTGGCGGACTCTTCCGTCTCTTTAATCGTTTCTTTGACCGCGCTGCCACTTCCTACGTAACGACGGTGCGCCGTGCCGTCCGTGGCAGTGCGATTGTGCTGGTGCTGTATATCGGCTTTATCGGCATGACCTGGCTGGGTTTTCACCAAGTCCCCAACGGCTTTGTACCCGCGCAGGACAAGTATTTTCTGGTGGGCATTGCGCAACTTCCTAGCGGCGCCTCACTGGATCGTACTGAAGCGGTGGTCAAGCAGATGTCGGACATCGCCCTGGCCGAGCCAGGCGTGGAAAGTGTGGTTGCGTTTCCGGGCCTGTCCGTCAACGGGCCCGTCAATGTACCCAATTCCGCCCTGATGTTCGCCATGCTCAAGCCCTTTGACGAGCGCCAGGATTCATCGCTGTCCGCCAACGCCATTGCCGGCAAACTAATGGGCAAGTTCAGCCAGATCCCTGATGGTTTTTTGGGGATATTCCCACCCCCACCCGTCCCAGGGCTCGGCGCCATGGGTGGCTTCAAACTGCAAATTGAAGACAGGGATGGCCTGGGCTTAGAGGCTCTGGTACATGCACAAGGGCAAATTATGGCCAAAGCCATGCAGGCCCCGGAACTGGCCAATATGCTGGCCAGTTTTCAAACGAATGCTCCCCAACTGGACGTGGAGATTGACCGGGTTAAAGCCAAGACCTTGGGCGTATCAATGACAGACGTATTCGAGACCTTGCAAATCAATCTGGGCTCGCTGTATGTCAACGACTTCAACCGTTTCGGACGCACCTATCGCGTCATGGCCCAGGCCGATGCGCCGTTCCGCGCCCAGGCCCAAGATATTGGCCTGCTGAAAGTGCGCAGCAACAAAGGCGACATGATTCCCTTGAACGCCTTTGTGACCCTGACCGAAGGCTCCGGCCCGGACCGGGTGATCCGCTACAACGGCTTTCCCTCTGCCGACATCAGTGGCGGCCCGGCCCCTGGCTACTCCTCGGGACAGGCCACGGACGCTATCGAAAAGATCCTTGAAGAAACCTTGCCCGAAGGCATGGTCTACGAATGGACGGACCTGGTCTATCAGGAAAAACAGGCAGGCAACTCTGCCCTGTACATCTTCCCTCTGGCCGTCCTGCTGGCTTTCCTGATTCTGGCCGCGCAATACAACAGTTGGTCCCTGCCCTTTGCTGTCTTGCTGATTGCCCCCATGGCCCTGCTCTCGGCTATAGGCGGTGTCTGGCTGTCCGGCGGCGACAACAACATCTTCACGCAGATTGGTTTTGTGGTGCTGGTCGGGCTGGCCGCCAAAAACGCTATTTTGATTGTGGAATTTGCCCGCACACAGGAAGAGGCCGGAGCGGATCCCTTGACGGCAGTGCTGGAAGCCGCCCGACTGCGTCTGCGACCAATCCTGATGACTTCGTTGGCCTTTATCGCTGGCGTAGTACCCCTGATGTTAGCCAGCGGTGCAGGAGCAGAGATGCGCCACGCCATGGGGGTGGCAGTATTTGCCGGCATGCTGGGCGTCACCCTTTTCGGCCTGCTGCTAACCCCTGTGTTTTACGTGCTGGTGCGCAAACTGGCATTGCGCCGTCAGCATCGCCGGGCCCCTGCCAGCAACGACCAGCATCACGCTTGAAGCAAGGACAACCATGAACATGAATTTCCCCTCCCTGCCCCGCGTGCGACACCTTAGCCCCCTGGCTCTGGCTTTGGTGCTGACAGGCTGTACGCTGGCCCCAAAATACGAACGACCGACTGCCCCTATCGAGGCTACGTATCCCGCTTCCCCCATTGCCACAGAAGCGGCTAAGTCTGCAGCAGTCATCGCTGCAGAAGTTGGCTGGCGCGACTTTTTCAGCGATCCGCTTCTGCAGCAACTGATTGAAATCTCACTGGAGAACAATCGCGACTTTCGCACAGCAGCATTGAATGTCGAAGCGGCGCAGGCGCTGTATCGCATTCAGCGCGCCAAACTGATGCCAGAACTGGGAGTCGCTGCCCACGGTGTATCCGAGCGCCTTCCCGCCGAACTGAACTCAGGCGGCACGAGCCAGCTTAATCGTCGTTACGATGTGGGCGGCATCAGCACGGCTTGGGAACTGGATCTGTGGGGCCGCATCCGTAGTCTGAACGAACAGGCCTTGGCCACCTACCTGGCCCTGGATGAAACACGCATCGCAGCTCAAACCAGCCTGATCGCCGAGCTGGCCAATACGTATCTGACGCTACGGGCCGACCAGGAGTTGCTGCGCCTGAGCAGCGACACATTGGCAACCCAGCAGCGTTCCTACGAATTGAGTCGCCAGTTAAAAGAGCTGGGCCATGCCACCCAACTGGACCTGCGCCGGGCGGAAGTCGCCTTGCGACAGGCAGAATCCAGCTATGCCACCTACAGCCGCCAGGCAGCCTTGGACCGCAACGCTCTGGTACTGCTTTTGGGGCAGCCACTAAGCGCCGAGCTCTCCAGACAACTGGATGAAGCCGCCACGCTGCCGGACCAGATCCTGGTAGCCGATCTGCCCGGCGGCCTGCCCTCCGATCTGCTCGTTCGCCGACCTGATATCCGGGCAGCCGAACAAACACTTCGAGGGGCTAATGCCAATATCGGTGCAGCACGAGCCGCTTTTTTTCCCACTATCAGCCTGACAGGGTCCTTAGGGACCGCCAGCGCATCATTAGATGGCCTGTTCGACTCTGGCACACGCGCTTGGAGCTTTCTACCCAGTATCAATCTACCCATTTTCAAGGGTGGTGCGCTGCTAGCAAATCTGGAGGTCGCCCATGTGCGCAAACGGATAGAAATCACCCAGTATGAAAAAACCATTCAGGTCGCTTTCCGGGAGGTCGCTGATGGATTGGCAAGCAGGAGCCTGCTAGACCAGCAGATCCAGTCCGAGAAGCTGGCGGTCACGGCCAATCTTGAAGCTCAAACCCTGGCCGAACAGCGTTTCCAAGAAGGCATAGATGACTACCTAAGCGTTCTGGATGCACATCGCAGCCTGTACAGCAGCCAGCAAACACTGGTCAGGACACGCCTGGCGCGGCTGAGCAATTTGATTGATCTGTACAAGGCTTTGGGAGGTGGGTGGAAGGAACACACAAACTCGCCAGATCAAAGCACTTAGAACATATTTTTTACCAGAGCCAGAGCCGCATATACCTAGTTGCAAGCAATACCCATGCAGCTCTGGCCTTGTATACACACTGTTCCCGCACAGTCAGGTGAACACTCGGATTACCTCAACGGTTCCGACGAGCTCGTTCCTTCACCACATTACTTTCCAGCATCAAGGCCGCCCGGTTGCTAATCCTGTCCAGCATGCTGCTCAGGGCTGACATTTCGGCTGCGCTCAGGTCCTGAAAGATCTCCTCGTTCAGGGAGGCCACAATCGGCATGACTTCCTTGTAGCGCTGCATTCCCAGCTCCGTCACCGAGACATGCACAACACGCGTGTCTTTGGTATCGCGCGTCCGCTTCAGCAAGCCCTTCTCACACAAAGTACTAACCGCCCGCGAACAGCGTGCCGAGTCCAGAGACACCGCCTCAGCCAATGCTGTACCCGTCAGAGCGGGATGCATACAGGCGATAGCCAGAATGCGCCATTCACGGCGAGTGATATTGAAGCGCCCCTCGCACAAGCGAATGAAAATCGGGTTGCCAGCCGACCAGGCCCGATAAAGCTGGAACATCATCATGGCCGGAAGCGTAGGAGCCGGAGCGGTGCTTGCCAAGGCAGAGGAAGACGTGGAGGAGCTGGGCATCAGAGGACCTTTAGCCTTAAAGATACTTGATTAGAACAAGTATCACCCCCCTTGTTAAGCTGCGGTAAAAACTGATGGAAAACAAAAAAAGGAGACAAATCATGGCCCAGAACCGCCTTCGCGCCACGGTAACAAGCTGTCTGTTGTCAGGACTGCTGTTCACTGGTTTATCCCACGCAGCAAGCCCTATCGAAACCCTGACAGTCGTTGTGCCCTATGCGCCAGGAGGCGCGTCTGATCGGGCCGCACGCATTGTGTCGGACGGTCTGCACAAGAAATTGGGTATTCCCATTGTGGTCGAGAACAAAACCGGCGCAGGGGGCCGGATTGCCGCCCAGTATGTCAAAAGCACGGCGGCAGACAAGAATGTGCTGATTCTGGCCAACCCCGCCATCATGGTGGTCGCCCCGCTGGTTTTCAATGACATTCCGTACAAGCCCGACAGCGACTTTCAAGCGGTTTCCATGGTGACGGAATACGGCTTTGGGGTGGCCGTCTCGGCAGACAGCGACATTAAAACCATGGATCAACTGATCACCTGGGCCAAGGAACATCCCGGTGCCTTCAATATCGGCGTTCCCGCCACCGGCAGCCTGCCCCACTTCTTTGGACTGATGCTGTCCCAGCAGATTGGTTCCAAAGGCGAGATCATTGGCTACCGTGGCTCGGCCCCCGTCATTACCGACCTGATTGGCGGCATTCTGCCCGTGGCCATTGATACGCTAGATGTGCTGACCTCCCAGCACCAGGGCAAACGCATCCGTATTCTGGCCACCTCGGGCAGCGAGCGCGAAGCCGCTTTGCCGGACGTCCCCACCCTGAAGCAATCCGGCGTTGAACTGGAAGCCTCCGGCTGGAATGCTTTCTTCGCCCCCGCCTCCATGCCTGCCGACAAAGTGACCCAACTGGGCGAGGCAATCAAGGAAGTCACCAGCGATCCGGCACTGCAAGAGACGCTGCTAAAAAATGAATTGATCCCTGTGTCTGCCAATGCAGAAGAAACCCGCGTCCGCATCGAACAATTCCGCCAGCAATGGGCACCCGTTATTCAGGCCTCCGGCTTCAAAGTCACGCAATAAACCAGCAACACAAACGACATGACACAACGCAAGAACGTCCTGTTCATCATGGCCGATCAGCTACGGGCTGATCATCTGGCCTGCTATGGGCACCCTCATATTCGTACCCCCAATCTGGATGCGCTCGCCGCCAAGGGGGTACGCTTTGACCGTGCCTTTGTTAACTCCGGAGTCTGCGGCCCATCCCGCATGAGCTATTACACGGGCCGCTACCCCTCTACCCACGGCGCCACCTGGAACCGCGTTCCTTTATCGGTAGGCGAAGTCACCATGGGCGAATACTTGCGCGCCGGTGGGCACAAGCTGGTGCTGGCGGGCAAAACCCACATCATGGTCGACCACAAAGGGCTGGAACGACTGGCACTGGATGGGGGCAGCGAGCTGGCCCGCCTGCTTAAAACAGGCGGTTTTGAAGAGATAGACCGCTACGACGGCCATCACGAGCCGGGAGAAGAAAGCGGCTACCCGGCGTACCTGCGACGCCACGGCTATGAGTCCGATGACCCGTGGACAGATTTTGTCATCTCCGCACGCGGCCCGGATGGAGAAGTGGTCAGTGGCTGGCATATGCGCAATGCCCGCTACCCCTCGCTGGTGGAAGAAAAGCATTCGGAAACCGCCTACATGACAGACCAGGCCCTGTCCTTCATGGAGCGCATGGGGGATGAGCCTTGGGTGCTGCACCTGAGCTACGTCAAACCACACTGGCCCTATATCGCCCCTGCGCCCTACCACGATATGTACAGCGCCGAGCAATGCTTGCCCGTAGTGCGCAACGAGGCCGAATTAAACAACGCGCATCCGGTTGTAGAGGCCTACCGCCAGCAAGAAGAATGCGTCAGCTTCTCCAGCGACACCTGTGTGGAGACGGTCCGGCCAGCCTACCAAGGGCTGATCACCCAATTGGACGACCACCTGGGCCGTTTGTTCGACTTCATGTCCCACAACGGCCTGATGGACAACACCCTGATCATCTTCACTGCCGATCATGGAGACTTTCTGGGCGATCACTGGCTGGGCGAGAAAGAACTGTTCTACGACACCGTGCAGCGCGTGCCTTTCATCGTCTACGATCCGTCAACAGAAGCAAACGCGACGCGCGGGACGGTCGATAACAGAATGGTCGAAGCGGTCGATGTGCTGCCCACTATGCTCTCCTGGCTGGGTCTACCACTGGCCTCGCACCGGCTTGAGGGGCAGGACCTTCAACCCTTGCTACACGGCAAGCAGCCCCCTTGGCGAGACTGCGTGTTTTCCGAACTGGACTACAGCTATCGCCTGGCACGCGTGATACGCGATAAATCACCGTCCAATGCCAGAGCCTGGTCCCTGCGCAGCGACCGCTGGCGCTACGTGTATTGGCTGGAAGAGCCTGAGCAGCTTTACGACCTGCATGCAGATCCAGAACAGTTCAACGACCTGGGTCGCTCTGCGGAACATGAGCACATACGGGAAGAATGCCGGGAGCGCTTGCTGCAATGGTTCACAAGCCTGAAACGCCGTACCACCGTGACGGAAGAAGAAGTCGAACGCGGTACGAATGCGTATAAAAAGGCGGGGGTGTTTTTTGGACAGTGGTAAGACAGCAGTGCAAAACCTTTGATGAAGGACAGGTGCTACGGCTTTGAATCCAAGCAGGCATACCAGCGATGGGCTGGAGACATCGCGACTCTAACAGCGGTGTCTCCAGTAAAGCATTAAGGATTGTCGAACCTCAGGAACTTACTTCAGCAGCTTGTCCTTGATTTTCTGCTGATACTCCGAGGAGACGTTTAAGCCCTTCGTGACATACTCGTCCATGGAGCCAAAGTTCTTTTCAGCCTCTGCAAAAGAGATCTCGATCCAGTTTTCCTGAACGCCCATAAAAGGGGCAAAGGCAAGAGCAGCCTGGACACCTTTCTTGTCTACCGTTTTATCAAAACTCTGTTTAATAGACATCACAGAGTAATCGTTAGACAGGAGAAAATCCTGCACGATCACATCCCGTGGAACCCCGGCAATATGCAAGAGAATGGCCGAAACCCAGCCCGTTCTATCCTTGCCGCCCGAACAATGAAACACTTGTGCGCCATCGCTATCAGCAATAGACCGTAGGAGTGTTCCTATCTCTTGCCGGGCATGTTGGTCATTACTGATCAAACGGTAAATTTCCTCCGCCCCCGCCAGGGTCTTTTCCGGGCGCTCAGTAAAACCGGTACGCACACTTTCAACATCATCCCAACCCAACAAGTTCCTATTCTCCCACTGCGCTCCAGGAATAGGGCTATCTGGATTTAACTTGATCTCGCCAGGCGTGCGCAAATCATAAATATTTCTTAAATTAAGATCGGCTATTTTCTTCTGATCCTGCTCGCTCAGCTCCAGCGCATTGGATCTAAAAACAATCCCTTTATTCAGAACTCGACCTTCCTTGGTCTTGTACGCCTCTCCGTCTCCGGCCAAGTCTCGGAAATTATCAGCTTTATCCAAAACAATATTTCTCTTCACGGCGCCACTTTGGCTTGGGGCTTGACTAGCACCCTGAGCATAAGCCAATCCAGAAACACCCAACGCAGAACAGGCCAAGACGCTACCAGCCAGCAAAACCCCAAAAATCTTAGATAATTTCTTGTTCATTTCCCCTACCCTTTATGGCAATCTCATAGGCCATCAAACAGCCCATAAAAAATGAAAAATTTAAGCCTTATTAATTAATTTAGACTTAAATTAATTTGATCGTAGGGGATCGGTTTTCTTTCATCTATCCAGTTTCTGCAGGGCTTATCCACATAAAGCAGAAAACCGCCTTTTCATAGGGAAAACCTCTATCTTCAGCAACGGAAAGCACACGTCGAGACACAAGCAGCCGTTCGTATCAGGACGACATCATCCAAGCTCCAAATCCTGCTAAAAACACCACAACAGCAGGTGGCACACGCCCTACCGTCAACAAACCAAACAAGAGCAAAGCCAGCCCAAAATCCGCCCGACTGTGAATGGCACTGGTCCACACCGGGTCATACAAGGCTGCCCCCAGAATGCCGACCACACCCGCATTCACACCGGCCATCGCCGTCCGAATTCCTGCTCTGTGCCGCAAGCTCTGCCAAAAGGGCAAGACGCCAATCAAAATTAAAAACGCCGGTACAAAAATCACCACTAGTAAAACCAGCCCACCCAGCCATCCATGCAAGGGCCCTTGAGCAATCGCCCCGATATACGCTGCAAAGGTAAACAACGGTCCCGGAACAGCTTGAGCAGCGCCGTAGCCCACCATCAAATCCGCATTGCTGACTACCCCGCTGGGCACCACCGAGGCCTGCAACAGCGGCAAGACCACATGCCCGCCTCCAAACACCAAAGCTCCGGAGCGATACACTCCTTCCAGCAACTGCACCGTGGACGATCCCGTAAGCGCCGCCCACACAGGCAAGGCAATCAACAAGCCTGCAAAGAGCAACAAAGCCGCCATCCCCACCTTGCGAGATACTGGATACACATGAGCCTGCGCAGCACCTGTCTGGGCCACATCCAGCTTCCACCAAGCTAGCAGACCCGTGATCACAATAGCGGCCACTTGCCCGAACGCAGAGGGCAGCAAAAGGCTCAACAAGGCCGCCAAAATCGCCAATGTCGCCCTGCCCCGATCAGGGCATAAAGAACGAGCCATACCCAGCACCGCCTGCGCCACAATCGCTACAGCCACAATCTTGAGGCCATGCACCCAAGGAGACTCAGCAACCCCTTGAAGCCCGGCCAAACCCAAGGCAAACAGAATCAGCGCAATTGCCGAGGGCAAAGTAAAACCTGTCCATGCCGCCAACAAACCCAGCCAGCCCGCACGCCCCAAGCCAATCGCCATTCCCACCTGACTACTGGCCGGTCCGGGCAGGAACTGACACAAGGCGACCAGATCGGAATAGCTGTGCTCATCCAGCCAACGACGACGCTCCACAAACTCTGAACGGAAGTATCCAAGATGCGCGATAGGCCCACCGAATGAGGTCAGGCCCAGTTTCAAGAAGGACCAAAAAACCTCCAGAGGCTTGCCCTGCTGAATCGCCACTGGCTGCGGCAAAGGCTTGCTGCTAGAACCATTCGTCACCGTTTGAACTCCCCCGAAAGCAATCAGGCCCCGACTACGGTGCGGCACCTGAAATTACTACTCATTATTTTTTATGAGGCTCCACAGCACTACACCCACCCGTATTGGCATCCCAGCATTCACTCAAATAACTGACGAAGGTAGAGATCCTGGCCGATAAAGCGGTGTTGCGATAGTAAACAGCATTGATGGGCTGACGCATCTCCAGCGCCTGCTTGGGGAGCACCTCCACCAAACGCCCCTCGGCACGATCCCGATGCGTCATGAAGTCCGACAAGCACACCATCCCCTGCCCTGCCAGCGCCAATTGTCGCAAGGTTTCCCCGCTGGAAGCCGCAATAGTCGGCTTGATATGCAATGGCATTCCATCCGGTGCGGGCAAAGGCCAATCATTCAGGCTTAAGGGCTGAGTAAAACCCAGCAGCACATGATTCTCCAACTCCGCCACATCACGCGGATGACCGTGCTTTTTCAGATAAACAGGAGACGCCAGAACACGTAAACGACAACTGCCGATAGGCCGTGCATGCAAGGTGGAGTCTTTAAGCCTGCCAATACGGATCGCCACATCGGTGCGCTGCTCCAACAGATCAATCCAGCCTTCGTTACTAGTCAGTTCCAGATACACTTGCGGATAACGCTCCCGGTAGCCCGCCACCAAAGGGATCACGCAATGCAGGATAAAAGGCGAGGCCGCATCCACACGTAAACGCCCGGCAGGCTGTTCACGCCGCACGGCCAGATCCTCCTCCGCTTCCTCCACACTGGCCACAATCGCTCTGGCTTTCTCCAGAAAAACGGCACCTTCCTCAGTCAGCTCCAGTCGACGGGTAGTACGTCGCAGCAAGGTGGTGCTCAACTTTTCCTCAAGGCGACTCAAGCTGCGGCTGACGGCGGAAACAGTCAAGCCAAGACGTTCAGCCGCCCGCGAGATAGCGCCTGTGTCCACTACAGCAATCAAAGCCTGCAACTCATCAAAAGTCGTTTTCATTGTTGAATTTAAATCAAATGTATTTCCCTAAATATGGGCTTTTTCGAATAAATCAGCAAGCAGACAATGGCATCTTTGCAAAGCCCCCCGCAAGGAAGCAGTTATGCCTATCGCTTTACTGGCACTCACCATTAGTGCCTTTGCCATCGGAACGACAGAGTTTGTCATCGTTGGCCTTTTACCCACTATTGCGGCTGATCTTAATGTCAGCCTGCCCTCTGCCGGGCTGCTGGTCAGCCTCTATGCTCTGGGCGTTGCGGTTGGTGCCCCCGTCCTGACCGCCCTGACCGGCAAGGTCCCACGCAAAGCTCTGATGCTGGGTTTGATGGCCTTGTTCACCCTTGGCAACCTGGTCGCCTGGCAGGCACCAGGCTACGAATCACTAATCGTCGCCCGCATCCTGACCGGACTGGCACATGGCGTTTTCTTTTCTATTGGCTCCACCATTGCCGCCAGCCTGGTCCCCAAAGAAAAAGCCGCCAGTGCTATCGCGATCATGTTCACTGGTTTGACCGTGGCGCTAGTCACAGGTGTGCCACTAGGCACTTTTCTGGGCCAGCAATACGGCTGGCGCATTACCTTTTTAGCCGTCGCCGCTTTGGGGGTGATCGCATTTCTGGGAACTCTGCTTTTTGTACCTAAGAACGTAGTACATAACAAACCGGCTACCCTGCGCCAGCAAATCAGCGTCTTCGCACAACCACGACTCTTATTGGTTTACGCGATGACCGCTGTGGGCTACGGCGGCTCCTTCACTGCCTTCACATTCTTGGCTCCCATGCTGGAGCAAATCACGGGCTTCTCCAGCCACGCCGTGGGTGGAGTGATGCTGGCTTACGGCGTATCGGTTGCGATCGGCAACTTGTGGGGCGGCAAACTGGCCGACCAACGCGGCCCGATTCCTGCCTTGAAACTGATTTTCTTGCTACTTGCCGCGCTTCTGCTGGTGCTGAGCTTCACTGCTACGAATCGTTGGCTAATGCTGGCTACCGTATTGGCCTGGGGTGGCGTCGCTTTTGGCAATGTGCCCGGATTGCAAATCTACGTGGTCAACCAAGCTCAGCGCTTTGTGCCTGAAGCAGTCGATGTGGCCTCGGGACTGAACATCGCAGCCTTCAATATCGGCATTGCTATCGGTGCCTGGGGCGGCGGGCTGATCGTGGCCAATGCCGGCCTGATACACACCGCCTGGATCGGCGCCATCGTCGTGCTGCTGGCTTTAGGCCTGACGGTCTGGGCTGGAAAGCTGGATCAGCGCGACCAGAAAGTGGCAGCCGATATTAAAGCGGCACCCCTGGCAGCCTGCTAACAAACGACGGCTGTTTTATTCACATACGGACGTTCCTGCCGAACGTCCAAATCTACTCAAATGGAGTTATCACAATGTCTATCCCACAAATGGGCGTCGGCACCTTCCGCTTACAAGGGCAAACAGCCATAGACTCGGTCCGCAACGCCCTTGAAGTCGGCTATCGCGCCGTCGATACCGCCCAAATCTACGGGAATGAAGCTGAAGTTGGCCAGGCCATCGCCGAGTCTGGCATACCCCGAGAGCAACTGTTCATCACCACCAAAATCTGGGTCGACAACTTAGCGGGTGACCAACTCATCCCGAGCCTGAAAGCCAGTCTACAAAAACTACGTACAGACTACGTAGACCTGACGTTGATCCACTGGCCCTCCCCAGAGGGCACTGTGCCATTGAAGGAGTCCTTACAAGCCTTGCTGGAGGCACGCGAACACGGCCTGACACGACAGATCGGCGTATCCAATTTCAATATTGCTTTGCTGGACGAAGCCATTCATGCCATTGGCGCGGAAAACATTGCCACCAACCAAGTGGAGATCAGCCCCTACCTGCAAAACAGCAAGCTGGCTGCCTTTGCGCGTGAGAGGAATGTGCATCTGACCTCCTATATGACGCTGGCTTATGGCAAGGCAGTGCAAGACCCGGTGCTGCAAGAGATTGCGGCTAAACACGGAGCGACAGCAGCACAGGTGGCGCTGGCATGGGCCATGCATCAAGGGTTTGCTGTTATCCCGTCATCGACCAAGCGGGCGAACTTGGAAAGCAATCGTAAGGCTGGGGATTTGGAGCTGGATGTGGAGGACCTGAAGAGGATTACTGAGCTGGATCGCGGAGAGCGCCTAGTCGATCCCGAAGGCCTGGCACCGGCATGGGATTGAAAGTCTGATTTACCGCACCAATGTAAGAAGGTGGCGTACGGCCACCTTTCTTCCAACATTTACGACAACGGCGTTAGAGCATTAACACGTTCAGCCACAACCTGACATGCAGTGAGCAGATCGGTGACGATACGATCATCGATATTTAAGTCACCTTCATACTCACCCAAGTTGCGAATATTGTGACACTTGTCGAGTACACGCCAAACAGCAGGACCGAGATCAAGAGTGTGCGGTAACAACTGGAATAGGGCATATCGGTTGCTGGAACGATAACCATGCCAGCGTAGGGCTGCGAGACAGAAAGCGTGGGCGGCGTTATAAGCCAGATCGAAACGGCTTTCAATAGATAGCGATGTGTTCAAAGCATCACTTAACCGCGCTTGTCCTGAACGTACTAAACCTTCAAACTCACGCTTATCCGGAGGTTCAGCTCGCAATGCCTTACCCGGCCCACTTAGATTTTCAAACGCTGAGGTCATTGCTTTCTCCTACGACCCAAATCTTGGGTTGCTCAATGACTCGAGTCAGGAAAGACTCCTGCTTGGCAATGCGTTGACGAAACTCCTCACGCGACAGAATCGTGGGATTGACGGGGCGACCGAGAGTATTGCTTACTTCCTCCAAGGCCATGAAGAGCTCCCCGTAGCTAAGTTCATCACTGATCACCATCAGATCAATATCGCTGCTCGCAGTATCTGTCTTCTTGGCGACAGAACCATACACAAAAGCCGCTGTAATCCGACCTGCCATCGTCTGAAGAGCCTCGCGCAATGGATCAGCTAAACCTACCGTCTTCTGGATGATGGAACGTAGTTCGTTGAAGATAGGTGATTCTGCATTGGCTTGGTAGTGCTTCTGGTTGCCAACCGTTCTTACCGTCACTAGGCCACTGTTCGTGAGCGTGGCCAATTCCCGCTGAACAGCACCTGACCCACTGGCGGCCAGATTGATTAATTCATTCGCATAAAAGCTACGGTCGGGCTGACCATACAAAATTCCCAGCACGCGTTGCTTGGTGCCGGGAAAGAGAGCGCCGGATAGGCTGCGAGGAGATGCAGCGGTAGTTTTTATACCCATATTGGGGTTTATCATACCCATTTTGGGGTTTTTTGACTAGGAAATAGCACAACCGGCTTCGTCGGACTTCGCGCGCAACGCCTCATATAGTAGCTGCGCTGGCCCCAGCAGAATGTCGCGTAACCCGCCACACACTTTCACTTACCCTAAGGCCTGAGAGCTCATGATCGGGTGCGCTTCTAGAGCATCCTTTAGATCTAGCGAATTACTCTGTACTATTTCCCGCTGCCTACTGCCAAGGCGTGCCGAAGAAAACCGCAAACTGCTCAATCGTCATCGACATATCGAAGGGCGTAGATTCAACGATGTGTTTGTCGTTGTTCAGCGTGTCCATCAAAGCGAAATGATGCGCACGCGCTTTCAGATGCCGAGTGATCTCAGAGGGCACCTCCGCCACATAGACCATAAGCAACACCTCATCAATATAGGTGGCTAACCATCGAGAGTGCTGTCTAGACGGTAATAAAGGACAAAGTACAAGCGCTATGGAGGATCGCAGAACAAGGTAAATGGCAACGTACCAATTCTGTATTTACTTACGCATTATGAGGATTCCCTGAACCGGGAAGGAAACTACGATATCTTCCAACTGTTTGAACTTTAGGAAGATTTTATATGGTGCCCGGGGCCGGAATCGAACCGGCACGCCTTGCGGCGGGGGATTTTGAGTCGCGAAGAAACAGTGCTTTGTGAGGTAAAACCATTCACCTTAAGTTGATATAATAAAACTATAAATAACTTAAGAATCAGTGAGTTAGTCAACTTAGCGCAATTTAGTGAAAACTACTCACTGTACCGATACTGTACCGAAATCAGGTGATCAATCCGTACATCTACGCCATCGTTTTTTAGCCGGCCAAGACAGGAAGAGGGATGGAGCTTTTAGATCACTACATTGTAGCTTGTGCACATGGCATCGCCCATGTAGAAATGTTCCTGGCCAAGATGTGGCTGTACTGCATTTTTCTGTTCGTGGTAGCGCTGATTGCTTCTGATCTTTAGGCCTTAATTCCGTGGCTTCTTACATGAGGGTGGTGCGATATGAGTAAAGCTGAGCGAAAGGCGGCCTCTGATGCTGCTCGGGCGTCGGTAGAGTTGGAAGGTTTTGTTATACCCGAGGATACTTCGGCACAAGCTCAGAAATATATTGAAGGTGACATCAATATCCAAGAGCTAATTAGTCTCTTCTACAAAAAAACCAAGAGAAGTAGAGAAATAATTGATTGAATTTCGTTGGGCTGAGTTTGATGTTAGCGAATAGTTTTTTAGCCAATTGCAGGCGATGGACACGTGTGAGGTTAAAAGCTAAAAATGAAACCGTTAAAGGACTGTCCACGTTGCACCGCACTAGTATCGACACTACCGCTAACACGCAACCCCTTCTCTCATTATTCTCGCCAAGTTAGACTCGACTCCAACTCAGGAGTCAGCCGTTGAGGAAGGTTTGAGCTTCGCATTTCAGGCTCGGAGGGGTGGTGACGATTTGATTAGAGGCAAGCTTGACTAAATCTACAAACAACAAACAGCCCCCACAGCAGGGAGTGGGGAAAAAACAGGCAACATCTACCGAACTGACCGGTGGCACTGGCTTCACTTATGAAGACAAGGTGGTCGCCTATTATTTAGCGGCTCTTCTTCGCAGTGAGAATGCCATGCTTCAGCACGGCACCGTGAGCAGCGTTGCCACCCAGCAAGCGGGCCACGGCCAGCCGATGGATGATCTTATAGTCGAGTTTCAAGATGCTGACGGCCCAAGAATGTTGGGTCTTCAAGTGAAATCCACGATCACTGTGAGCGGAGCCACTACTAACAAGGATTTCCGCGACGTTCTCAACCGCGCGAAAGAAACCCGAAAAACTCCAGGTTTTCAAGTCGATCGGGACGCTTATGGTTACGTCGTCGACAATGTAGCTGAAGCCAAACATCGGTCGCTCAACCGCCTCATCGATTGGGCGGTAAGTAGTCCCACGCCCGCAGATTTCGACCGACGCTTTGCGGCGGATGGTGCAGCTGCAGCTGCAGAACGCGCTCTTCGGGACGAACTGGCTCCGCTCATCGGAGCATGCAGCGCTGAGGACGGTTGGAAATTCTACCGTCAGTTTGTTGCCGCTCGATTTAGCGGCCTCGAAGAGACCGGCATCTTTTGGGCAGAGATCACAAACCGCCTTCAAGAGCTTGTTGCAAGCAATGAGGATGGGCTGGAGGTTCTACTTTTTGATCGCCTCTGTCGCATTGTTCGCGATGGCACTGGCACAGCCCGAAAATGGACCCGGGCTGCTCTACTCGCGCAGCTTCGTGGTGTAGTCCGGCTAAAGATCTCGCCGAGCTTTCGCAGCGACATCGACACCCTTGTACAGTTCTCCCGTGATGGTCTCAACGAAATTGCCGAGAGCATCGACGGGTTCGAGGTTGACCGGGCCGTGCTTCAACAAGCCGTGCATGATCGCCTTGCCGCCAGCCGTGTAGTAAACATCAGTGGCCTCCCAGGGTGCGGCAAATCTGTCGTGCTTAAACGGGTAGCCACAGAGGCCGCGCAGCGCGGGCCGATCCTTTTCCTAAAGTCGGACCGACTGACCGGGAAGAGCTGGTTGGAGTTTGCTGCAGCGCTGGGTGTCAAACACCGGAAGCTTGGCGACATCCTTGCGGAGATGGGCGCAGCTGGCACGGCTACACTCTACATCGATGGAATTGATCGCATCACCCCCGACCAGAAGCGGATCATTCTCGACATCCTCAATGCAATCGAGGCTAACCCAGACCTCAGCAATTGGCAGGTTCTGGCCACCTCACGTGACCAAGGGCTTGAAACATATCGTGCTTGGTTTCCATCGACCTTCTATAGCGGCACTCAGATTGGTGACGTTCAGGTTGAGCCATTCAATGACGACGAAGCTAAGGTACTGGCGAAGGAAAAACCAGGCCTTCATCACCTTTTGATGGGAGCGCCGTCAGTAAAGGCGATAGCGCGGCGCCCGTTCTTCGCCGCGGTGCTTGCCCGAAGCTTTTCCAATGAGACAACCGAACCACAGACAGAGGTCGATCTAATCAACGCTTGGTGGGCTCGAGCAGGCCACGATGCCGCTGCGGAAGTCGTGCCGCAGCGGCAACGCGCACTGCTCGATATTGCGGAAAAGGGAGTTACCAACCTTGGGAAGAATGTCGCGGCCCGCTCGCTGGCAGAACCTACGTTTATGCACATTGCGGCGTTGAAGAGCGACTTACTCCTTCGTGGGAATAATGGCGACGCCTCCTTTTCATTTTCGCACGACATATTCTTTGAATGGACATTTTTCCGCCTTCTCATCGACCTAGGCGACACATGGATCGAAGGGCTAGCGCACGCTGGCGAACCTCCACTCCTAGGGCGCGTCGTCGGCCTCTTGGCTCAGCATTCGATCGCAGAGGCGGGCCAGTGGTCGGCTAGTTACGTCGCCCTAGATCAATCAACGCTTCGGCCCCAATGGCGTCGGGAATGGCTAACCGCACCTCCGTTCACAAGCACATTCCTCAATAGCCAAAAGGAATTCACTGAACTTGTGGCGACTAACGATTATGTGCTGCTCGAAAAGCTATTAGTCTGGTTCCAGGCCCAACACACAATTCCCAGCCCAACTGTCCTTGCCCAGACCTCTCCGGGTCAATCAGGGCTCGATCAGGTAAGCCTTGCTGAGCTTCTGAGTTGGCCCTCGGACTTCACAAGCTGGGGGCGTTTTCTTGACTGGCTTCTGCCGCTCGCAGCTACGCTACCTGTCCGGCTCCTCCCCAGGGTAGTCGAAGTTTTCTCCGTTTGGCAGAACGCGTTATCAGACTTCTGCACTGCGCGGTCAAAAGCCATCGTTGCCATCTGCGCTGAGTGGCTGATCGATTTTGAGCAAACGGCTTATTCTGAAAAGCAGGTATTTGAGCGTAGCCGCTGGGACGAACTTGGCCGCGATGCGAAAACGCAGTTTGCTACAGCGCTAAGGATCGTTATCGTGCGCGCCGCGCGGGCGTTTCCTGAATACGCTAATACGCTCTTCGAGCGTGCAACCGTCAACGAACGAATGCGCCGCGACGCGTATTCTGATCTCATGGCACTCGCCTGGATGATGGCAGAAGTCTCACCCGAAAGGTTGGCAGCAGTCACAAAGGCCGAGCTACAGCAGGAGCTGCCGCAAGATCACCTTGATCGAGAGAAACGCGAACGGCGTGAAGCCGCCGAATGGATCCAACGAATTCGCGACAAACCGGAAACTGAACGGACCGAGCACGAGAGGCGCATGCTTGAGCACATCCCTTTCCACATCCCCCATAGCTATGGCGGCCTTGGGCGCGAGGAGATCGGGATTGACCGGCATCACAACTTCTATTCCCCGGTCTCGGCGATGCATGAGCCCTTTGCCAGTCTCTTCAATAAGAAGCCGGAGGTTGCCTTACAGCTTGTACATGATCTAGCCAATCATGGAACAACCGGCTGGCGGCAGATAGCGAACATCACGCGTCTCCAACACGGTACCCCGATCCCTACAGAAATCACCTTCCCGTGGGGTAAGCAGCAGTTTTGGGGCGATTGGTCTACTTACAATTGGCAACTTGGCCAGCTTGGCGCGCAACCGCTTGACTGCGCCTTTCTGGCCATGAGCTACTGGGCCTTTCATCAAATCGAAAGCGGCCGACCCGTTGATGAGGTGATCCAACTCATCGTGCAGGGCAACGAAGCGATAGCCGCTCCGGGCCTCGCGCTCCGCTTGGCATTGGAGACTTCACATATCTCCGAAGTCACGCTGGCTCTAGTGACATGCCAGCGCCTTTGGCCGTTTGATATCGAGCGTGTTCGTCAGGAGCCGACTCGAAACATCGATCTTTTTGGATTTGGAATCTTTAATCGGCTAACAGGCGTAAAAAAAGCTGCGCAGGATTATCTCGATAAGCGGCCCAGCCGATTTCGCGACATAAAGCAGCTTGCCATGCAATTCGCGATCAATGGCAATGCAGAGATCACGGAGCGGTTTAAGCAGGCATTGGCGAGTTTTGTCACAGCACTCCCGTATCAGTTAGAAGAGCAACGCTCAAACCCAGCCTCCACAGCCACGCTCACAAAGCAGGCGGAGGAATACGCTGCGCTTGCTGTCGTCGATAATTACCAGGGATATCGCACACCCGATAATCGAACCATGATCGCCTATCATCCACCGCTTTCGCAGGAGGCTATTACGCGCGGCGAAGCCGCAGGCGTGTACTTGCAGCAAAACGGCGTCCTAACGTGGGCAGTAAAATCGCTACGTGCTTTTGCAATCGATACAGACAAAACACTGATGGATGCTGTCGCGCTCGCTCGCCCGCTGGACCACCCTACGCTCTTTGCGGAACGTTTAGATGTCGAAAACCACACACCCCAAAGCTTGGTCGCGGCGGTCGCCGCGTGTGTCATCTGTTTCAGCCCCCCCCTATCCGAAAATTACAAATGGGCGATAGATGTAATGGCGCGGATCGAGGGCATGAAGGAGCCAGCGGGATTTTCCTACGGCTCGAAAATCGCATGGCATCCTGTACTGCAACTGATATTCGCGTTGCTTCACCTGAGGCGCAACAATCCGTCTAACCTCGAGCCTGCGCGAAGGTTAATCTGGTTAACTGCTCACCCACACGAGGAGGCCGCAGACTGTGCCTTTTCAGCACTACTTGCCGACCCCGACCCCCATGTTTCCTGGGTTATCGCTCAGCTAGTATTGGAAAGGGCGCATTACTACCAACCAGTAATAAGCGGGGATGGCGAGCGGGACAACCGTACAGCAAAATTGGCGACGCAGGCTGCACTTGATCGTGCCCTCAAGGGACTTAAGTCAAGGGAGTTTGGAGCTTTTGGCCCGATGCCGCCCGCTTGGGTCAAATTGCCATCCGCTTCGGATGATAAGGATGATGCTGATAACAAGGGCCGATGGACTGAACCTGACCCGCTGTTTGATCCGCGACGTGCCGAGAAACATCTCGGAGATTTTCCGATCGAGAAATGGTGCACTTCAGACGAGACAAAACCACTTGTACTCGCATTGGTCAAAAGTCTCGTCAACTGGACGATCCTGCGGATGAACCCGCCCAAAGGCATGGAACAGAGGCGCGACTGCGCCTCCGATCTGATAGGTTGGGACAATGCGCTGGGTGATGTGTTGGCGCGTGCAGCGCCATTCTTCGATCTTGCCGTCATTGAGGGGCAACTTCTCGCGCCTTTCCTTCAAAACCACGATAACAATAGCCTTAATGTTATCGCCGCGTTCACCGACAGGTTGGTCACGCGCCATGTTCTGGATGCCACAAAAATACCCGCCGGTACTTTTGAGTTGCTGGGACTCTGCGCCGACCACGTAATCTCTGACAGCACATTTAGACCAGGCGGATACCGCGCGGGAGAAGTCTCCGGGCGTGAGATGCCAAAGCTTATCGAGGCCCTGCTAATAGTCAATGTCGAAAGGGCTACCGGAGCCGCTCGCTTCGTAAATGGCGATTGGTCCGAGATCAGTCTGGTCATGCCGACGGTCACTCGCCTGGTGACCGCCACGGGATGGTCTGCCTTCGTCATGTCGAAGTTTCTCCTGCTATGTGAGCGCGCCGGGAGAGCGTACCCACTCGACCATTTCATCGAGCAGGCCAGCGCAGTACTAACGCAGCTGGACAGCGCAAGAGGCAACTGGGTGGGCACGAGTCTTCCAGCACGAACAGCGGCGGTTGTGCAACAACTTGCCGACGCCAATTTCCCGCTACGGCCGGATCAGGCTCAGGGTCTGCTGTGGATTCTTGACGCATTAATCGATCTTGGTGATCGAAGAAGTGCTGCACTTGAACAAACTGAGGCATTCAAAAGCGTGCAAGCCCGATCCCAGATCCGATGACCATTAAATAATTAATTCTCATTTACATATATAACAATAAACACTCGGCATCCTCACAGCTTGGAGCAAACGGTTTTGACTAGAGGCTAAGCCAGCAACCGCCAAATTTTTGCCTCTAAATACCGCTTTAGCGGCGCGTTTTTGGATGCCCGCTATGGGATACTGTTTGACTTTCTCAGCGATCGACTTGAGGCCAAAGCAGTCATTCGTCCTGGATGGCTTAAACCTCCAAGAAGGGTCGATAGCAATTAACCGTGATCGGCGGCTTTCGACTCAAAGCGGACAACCGCTAAAGTAGG
This sequence comes from Alcaligenes sp. SORT26, assembly GCF_017377875.1. GTDB lineage: Bacteria > Pseudomonadota > Gammaproteobacteria > Burkholderiales > Burkholderiaceae_B > Alcaligenes > Alcaligenes parafaecalis. The sequence continues at coordinate 3,472,624 of NZ_CP070975.1, read as the reverse complement.
AGTTCAGCGAGAGCCGAAGGCACTCCGCTTCAATTAAGGTTTAGATGTAAGGTTGTTCCGCTTAGCTTCTAGAATTCTCAATAAGATGTTCCACGTCATACAGAAAGCCGTTACGAATAGCTCTTTTAGTTCTTTCCAGACTGCCAAGCATATGGTTTACAGGGACCTTGGTCGTACCAAAAGTGAATGACGTTGACTCAGAAACTCGTTGGCGCTCGTTCACTGGGCTGGCGATCACTGCGAAGAGCAAGGAGCCGATTAATGCTAAAGGGAACTGCAACTTCCCGTTGAGCGTGCCGATGTAGGCTGCGTTGACAAACTCCACCTTTTCCGAGAGCTCGCCGTCGTGGAGTAAAGAGCAGCGCATGACTTTGTAGACAATATCTTCGAACTCAATGTATTCGCTAGAATTCGAAATTTCGAACGAAAGGCTACCCGTTTTAGCCGGTGTTCCATTGCTTAGTGACCAAAGAATAAAAGGCAGGCTGTCTTTCAAGAATTGTTTACAGCGCTCAGAGGTCTTTTTTCTTGAATAAAGCTGCTTAGCTGTGCCATCGATAGCAATTGCCAGTTGTATGAACGCATTTTCGGCATCCCCTAGAGCGAGCTTATTGGTGCATTCTTGAATTCGCGCTGCAATGGTCAATAGCGCCTCCTCTGGATTTTAGGCAAACATGATAATTTCAAAATTGTAGACTGTGATGATTAAAGTAGGCCAATAATCGCTCGCCTGTTATCAGCCGAAAGTAGACAGACAAAAGCCACTCACCTCAAATTCCAACGCTCAATATTGGCTCCTATGGAGTCACTGACTTTTTTAGCGTGCTGCCGTAAAGATTTTGAAAGTTCCTCTATTCGTTGGACGGTAACAGGCTCATATTTACCCTCGTTCAGCCTTCTAGCAATCTGGTTCAAATTTCGACCTATCGCCAAAAGTTGATAGTTCGACTCTCCAAGGCTTTCGATTTCTTTCATTGAATACTGAGGCTCGTGAGTCAGCGTTGCTCTAACCGCATCAACAATAAATTGCCGAATAGAACTACCGGCTTCTTTCGCTCGTATCTCCAAGGCTTCACGTTCGGAGACGGTCAAAAGTATCTCAAAGCGTTTTTTAGTTTCCCGACTGGTTTCCTCAACTTGAGTGAAAACCGTCCTAGCCTTGTCTGCCTGCAATCCGGCAAGTTGCTTTTTAATCGCTTCCCGCAACGCAGCACCCGGTTTTTTGCCTACAGATGCACAATATTCGACCCAAGGAATTTTGAGGTCGCCCAAGTAAACATCCATGTATAGGGACGCTTTCTTAGGTTTTTCTTGTTCTCCACTCATAACAGCCACCCAATCCCATTCAAATTGTCCAAATTCCCAGACTACCCCGGTAGTTCACCGGCGGTTAGCCTATCCTGCAATAGTCCTTACCCCAGTCCGTTTCTTGGTCATGACCAAGGTTTTTTCTGTTGATGTACTGCGTCTCATCTGATGGCTCACAGACGACCAGCTATCCCAAACTAACTCACCCAACCTTAAATTCCTTGGTCATGACCAAGGAATCCCAATCCGACAAGTAAAGAGGTTTCCGATCGTGATTGGCGTCTATGGGTGTCAAGGGCAACACCGGAAGCCGTAGCGCCCACCAGGGCGACCGGGTGAGGATGTTGGGCGTAGCCTTCACCCTTGATACGCATGGATGCCTTACAGCCTGTTGGCAAGGGGTAGGAGCAAGGCAAAGCCGCTGAACCTGCCCCCGCAGCCTGTCCGGCAAGGTCGGACGCGGTATGCAACCCGAAGGGGGTTGCTCCAGGTACTACACGACTCAAATCCTGTTAGCGTTCATGCTCCTGGCTTGGTAACGGGTATGAGCGAGCAATGATCTCCATGAAATTTTCGTATTCACGGCGACCGAGGGTAGAAGGTTTGGCTCCAGTACGTTTTGCAGCCAAGGTTATTTCCTCAACATCTCTAGCGTGGCTAAAGACAAGATCAGCCTGCAACGCAGTTAAGGATGCTGGATCATTCATGCGATCCCATTGCTGTAGCCAGTGAGCAATGGGTTTGCTATCGGGAACGCCTCCCATCGACACCCGCATCAGACGCAGCAGGGCGTGGTGCTCATTAATCGTAAACACCGCTAATCTCCTTTGCTCGCAGTGCCACCTTGGCGGCCCCACTGGGTTTTCTGTAGCCTTTCTATAACGTGCTGACGGTAGGCGGGATTAAGCATCGAGTTCCCCGCTGCAAGATGGTTCAAACGACCAGCTGTGACCATTTGTCCGCTTTGCAGGTCTCGTCTTGTACTTTGTCTGTTTAGCCCATGAGTCACAGGCGATGCAGCAGCCTGGGCAACATCTCGCAGACTGATGCCTGCCGAAGAGATGCCACCGGCCAAGGCTGCTCCAACCGCATATGCCCTCTGCAACAAAAAGAGCGTCACGCCCGTAACGATCAGGATTTCAAGCATGGTGGCAATCGGGTGATCAGTGGTCACTGCCAACACCTTGGCGGTAAGCGAACTGAAGAACGTCGTACCCATGCCAAGAACGGTAGTCACTAAGGCTATCTGCATGATGGGAGTCATCACCTGCCCAATCCAACTATCAAACCACTTGGCCGTCACTGGAAACATTAGCATTGCGATAAAAAAGGGGCCGATACCCAGCATGACGGTCAGCATGATTTTGGAGGTAATGACCATGGCACCTGCTGGAATGGCGATAAGGAGCGTAGCGATATAGATAATGATGGCGTTCAACAAGTCCCAAACCACCATGCCGATTTCATACCAGCTTCTCTTGCCCATTTTGTCGAGCATGTCGCCACCAATCTGAAAGCCATCCGACACAACCTTATCCATGACCTGATAGACGGAGGTCGCTGCCACGCCGCTACCTGATGCCGAGAAGGCATCTGCCAAGCCTGCCTCCAAACCGCGCAGGGCCTCAACTACCCATGTAAGGTAAGTCGGAGCGGTCAACGCCAAGCCGCCTATGAGCAAGAACTTGCCGCAGGTTTTAAGAAAAACAGATGCCGGAATTTCTACGTATCCCAGGATCACAGCAAACCCCATCAGCACAAAGGTCAACGTTCCACCGAAGATCAAGGTATCGGAGAACATGGAAATGACATTGCTTGACGTGACTTGCACGAACGTATCCAGCGTCATGTCGATGCTTTCGCCAATCCACCCAAAGATATTCGATTCAATAGCCATGTCATTGCCCCCCTTCCAGCGCATTTATGGGAGCATGTTTCGTATAACCTCGCTTCTCGACGGCCAGATGGTTTGCCGCTGTAATGGCATTGATGCAGTTGGAGGATGTGCCTAGTTCGCCTGGATTGGCCTGGCACTTGGCAATCATCGCTGTGCGTTCGACCTCATGGGCCTTGTACCAGTCGACGGTTTGAACGGGAGTGCTCTCGGAGCAGCCGGTCAGGAAGGCAGCGACGACCAGGGCGATAGAAAGCTTTTTCATTGCCCTTCCTCCTGGGCTTCGTGTTGTTGCAACACGTCCAGAGCGTGGGCCAACTCAGCAGCGTCGATGATGCGCAACATCGCCACGGTACGCAAGGCACTTTCCCGGGTGCCAGCCAAATGACCGGCAAAGCGTTCGCCGGAATTACCCAACACGAATACGCTAGCCCCCAGGCTTGCCAAAGAGAGAAAAACAGCAACAGGGGAGGCAATTACAGTCTGCCCCAGCATGGCAAAACCAAGCCAATCCAGAACGGCAATTACGAACGGACTCGCGGCGAACGCCACAGCCAGAACGTCACCCCGTACAAGTGCAGGAGCACGGCGGCCAAGCTCACGAACAAAGCCCATACGGCTAATGCACAGCCACCACCTCTGCATAGACAAGAGCATGAAGAAGCAAGCAATCAGAATAGGGATGTGAATATAAGAAGTCATGATGCTTCCCCTCATTCGCTCAACAAGTTGAAAGGCTGATGCTTGGTGTACTCTCGGTTGGCAAAGACCTTGGCATTGATTTCACGCTGCCGCTGTTGCTGCAAGCGATCTTCAGCCGAAGCAACCATTGAGTACATCTGCAGCTTGGTCTGCTCGTTTTGAATCAATGCTTGCTCAGCCGCGATACGCCCTTGCAGCTCTGCGATCGACTTAGGGTCTTGTGTGCGATTGATCTCTTGCATCAAGGCATCAATCTGCCCTAGGCGCTCTTTGGCCTTGTCGTAGGCATCCAAAGCAAACGCTTTATCTTGAGCACCCTTCACTGCTTGCGCTTCGCAACTGATCCGGCTTTGCTCATCCGTATGGTTTACGCAGGTGTCGTAAATTTTGTTGTCGTTATAGACCTGGCCAGCCCGGCCACTTAGCCCTGCATAGCCACCACTTTTAACGCTGTCATAGACGCCCTGCCAGTCGTCCGGAAGATAGTCTCGCAACGCAGGGTTGTTCAGAACATCGCCCAAGCCGCGAACCCCAGTAATTGACTGATACTCCTGCTTCATCTGGTCGATCTGGCTGACCATTTGATCGTATTGCAGCTTCCATTTCGCCATGGTTTCCACTTGCTGCTGAACACTCGTTTTGATGGCTGCTCCATCAGTCACAGGTATCTGGGCCAGCGCCTGCGAGGAAATTAGGACGAGAGAAACCGCTACGCCCGTGGGCATAGAAAAGATTTTCATGTTATTTGCTCCGAAGTATGGAAAGACTTGCGGACACTGGTCGGTACTGTTCCCGTCTGTCAGACCTTGTTTAAGGGTCGTACCCGGCTCGCTACGCGTTCTTGGGGTGTGGTCTAAGCGGTCGTTCTGTTCCCGACGGTCAGGGCTGTTTTAAGGCCCGCATCCAGCACGAATGATTTCGTTCTTGGGACGGTCAGTATCCTTACTACTGCAGCTTCTAGGTGTACAACTTGTCGCTAAGCCTGCTTTTGCTGCTTTGAGGTTGCCAGTAATTTCATCAACTTCCTGGTTTCTTCTTGCCCTCTCTGCTTGTCTACCGGATGTGTTTCCACAGGCGGCACCGAACTCTGTGCTGAAGCCTGCTTTCGCTGACTCACAATTTTGCTAGCTCCAACTGGATTAAATTGTCCCGCCAAGAGTTTCTTTTTCACAGAAAAAAGCCAGCTGACCCGCGATAATTTAATCTTGCCCGCCTGAATGGCGTAAGCAAGTTCGTCCAGCAGTTGCTGTGCATCTTGCACCGAGAGGCCCTTCAGTCCATTAGTGATGCTTTGGTGCTCCTCGCTTGTCAGCTGAGGAGGGAAAATCAAGTCGCGATGCGCCTGAGTAGTAGTATTTATTACAGATAGTATTTCTATACTGCTTGTATTACTTTGCGTTGGATTTGCCATTGGCGGTTTATCCACAGGCGGGTTTTCCGTACGTGGATAAACCAATATTGGTGACTTAGCTTGGATAAAACGCTTAGCCCTTTTGGTTGGCGTATAGCCGTCATTGCTTAGCCAACGGTCGGAGATCAAGGTCCAATCACTGTTGTTGTACCTTCCAGCAGCATCACGAATTCGTTCGATATTGAGATAACCCAGTTCCTGCAACTCCCGAACTTTGCTCCTGATGGAGTCACGGCCGTTCTTGCGCTTGGCCTTGGATAAGAAGGCAATCGACAACGTCATATTCGCGCTGTAACTATTCAACAATGTCCACAGCCCCAGTGCAGTCAAAGAAATATCCGGATCTTCGACAATAATCCTAGGGGTGCTTATGGCGTTGTCGTGATTGAACTGCTTACGAAGGGTGATGCACTCTGCACTCATAGCTGATCCTGCGAATCATCAAGCTGAAGCACATCATGCACCTGGGCAGTACGAAACCGAATGCGTCGTCCAATGCGAACAATTGTCGGCTTCAGGCGCTGCGAAGTTTCATTGTTGTTGGAAATTGAGTTTCTGACACTCACGGCTGACCGCCCTAAAACCTGAGCAATATCCTCTACGGTCATTAGAGGACCGAACTTATCTAACATATATTTTTTTACCGTCATTACAACTCCTAGCGCACATGCAAGTAAGTTAATAATCTGCTCACACAAGATAAGAGCAAGTACGGTTATTGTTGTTAGACGCATCCTCTCAGTCAACCACCAAAAGCAACGCAAGCCATTGAAATAAAACCAAAATACCCTATTTTGGTTTTCCTTTATGAATAAATGATTGAATAGTGTAGTTTTCACAAGCCAATGAATACATTGGCATTAAATAAGCCAAAAAACCAATATATATAATTTTGGTTTTTACATATAAATCTGTTTTTCCACGCTAAAAAATAATTTTGTTTCGCTTTGTAAATTAAGAAATCCCCTCCACTTTCAAGCTCTACAAGGTGCAGCTATGCCCTAAAAAAGCTTATCTAACTTTCCGACCAAGTCCTCTGCGCGAAGATGTGTATAGCGTTTGAGCATTTGCATGGACTTATGACCGCTGATCGCTGAGACCTCCTGGTCACTAAGACCCGCCTCAACAAAACGGCTAACAGCCTCATGTCGCAGGTCATGAAAGCGAAAATCCACTAAGCCGACCTCTCGCTTAGCATCATTCCACGCCTTATCGAACAGGTAAGGACGGCGCATCCCGTCCCGCCCAGGCTCACCGAAAAAAATCAGGCTGGTCTCACCCGGACGCATTGGGTTATTTAAGGCATCGCGAAATGTGGCCGTAGCTGAAACGGTAAGCGGGACAGTCCGAGGCGAAGAGTTTTTTGTGTGTTCCAGGCGTACTATTCGACGTTCCAAGTCCACCTGTTCAACACGTAGCGTTGTTATCTCTGACAAGCGCATACCGGTCTCTACGGCGATTCTGACGATCCACCCGAACATTGGGTTGGAATGTCTGTCTGCGGTCGCTAGAAGGCGTTTCTGTTCGTCTGGGGTCAATCGACGATTACGCCCAGCCCCAGGCGCGGGGCGTCGAATATTGGCGACTGGGTTGGTAGGTAGACCGATGCCCCATTCTTTGATGGCAATCGTAAACAAGTGCCCCAATAGAGCTAGTTCAAGCCGTACCGTGTTGTTGCTTCTCGACTTACGTATCCCCTTGGCATCCTCATCACCTGCAAGCCGCATATCTCGGAAGTCAGCAATGATGTCAGGGGAAAGTGCGGCAAGGGAGTACTTACCAAGATGATTGATGATGGTTTGAGCTTTCTTGTGCTCACCAACTTGCGTAGAAGGACGCTTGGTAGGAGTCACTTCTTTCAGGTAGCGCTTGAGTGCCGCGGCTACCGTCATGCGCTCAGCAGGGGCTCGCTGAATGTAAACGCCACGCACCATTTCATCCTCAGTACGGCGAGACCAATCTTCGGCATCGCGTTTGGTACGAAATGTTTTGGCTACTGGGGGCCAACCCGTTTTACGAATGAGTGCTTTCCAGGTGCCAGAGGGTGTCTTAACAATCGTCGCCATACATGCTCCGTCGAACGCATTGCGCTGCGTCAGTGTACCGAAACTGTACCTAAGCGAACTTTTAAGAAAATCCCCCAGTACTGGGGCTAAGACTTGAATCGCGCTAAGTGCTTGTGAACACTAGGGATTTTTGAGTGGTGCCCGGGGCCGGAATCGAACCGGCACGCCTTGCGGCGGGGGATTTTGAGTCCCCTGCGTCTACCAATTTCACCACCCGGGCTAGGTATGGCAACCTGGGAATCCAGGCTTGGAAGGAAAGATTGTTATTATACGCAGATTACTGGGGGTTTTGGCAAGCGCTACAGCAATTTTTTTTAATTTAGCCTGAGTCTAAAAACATTCCTGCCTAAAACCTATCTAAACGCCCGTTTTTCGCCTGCTTTGTCACAAATGCTTAAGCAAGAACGGGCGGTTCTCGGCTGGCAGAAACCTGCCCCACTCTTAACTATACTCAAGCCAGGACTACAAATAAAAACAGGCCAGGAACACTACCCTGGCCTGCTCAATTCTCTGCTCTGCGTCTGGGGTTTAGTCCCCTGCCACAGCCTGCCCGTTACGAATCCACTCTCTCCAGATCGCAACCAATAAAGCCATCAAGACCGGGCCGATGAACAAGCCCACGATACCCATTGTTTGCACACCGCCAACCAGGCCAAAAAAGGTCGGCAGGAATGGCAGTTTCACCGGGCCACCAACCAAACGTGGTCGAAGTGTTTTATCGACGATGAATAGTTCAATAGCGCCCCACAGGAACAGGCTGACACCGGCAACCAGATGGCCGGAGCCCACCAAGTAGAGCGACACCAAGGTAAAGGACAAAGGCGCACCACCTGGGATCAGCGCCATGAAGCCAGTAATCACACCCAGCAGCACGGGTGAAGGCACCCCTGCAATCCAATAGGCAATCCCCAAGACCACACCCTCACCCAAGGCAATCAAGCCCATGCCGGTGACTGTGGAGTTGACGGTAGCAGGCACTACGCGGGAGAAACGCTGCCAGCGGCCTGGCAAAATTCGCTCGCCAACAATATCCAATTGCACCAGCAGTCTGTCGCCGTCTTTGAAGATGAAAAACAACGTGATAAGCATGAACAGCACGGTCAGCAACAGGTGGAATACGTTGCCAGTAGCGGAGAGGACCATGCGATAGATATTGCCCAGATGCTGGCCGCTGACCATCTCGACCAGTTCGCCCAGCGCGTGGGGTTCGCCCAAGTAGACCTGCCAATACTCGGTCAAGCGCTCACCCATCAGGGGCATGGCTTTGATCCATTCAGGGGTCGGTGTGCCGTAGCGGTTGGCGGCCAGCGCCCAGGTGATGAAGCTGCTGGCTTCCTGGATCGCAAAGGACAAGGCCAGGGACAAAGGCACAACCAGAACAACTGTGACAACCAGCAGGGCCAATGTGGCCGCCAGTGCAGTGCGGCCATTGCAGCGTACGACTAGCCGTTTATATAAGGGCCAACCGGCCAGACCTATGATCAGCGCGGCCAGAACAGGGACCAGAAATCCCTTCAAAAAGTAGACGCCTGCGGCCAGCAATAGCAGCAATAGCCAGCGAGCGATGAGAAATGCGGGTAAGACGGGTTGCATAAACGGTGGAGACCCTCTTGTCTATTGGTCTGGGCATGGGTCGGTGCCCGAAAGTTTTTTTGACGATAGCATGATCACAGCCCAAGGAATACCCGTTTCTTACAACAAGCTGATAACACTTTTCAAGGTGGAAGCAGGCTCTGAGCGGCACCTGCGATCTGCATAGGGTCAAGACTCATCATGGCGGGCTGGGTGGTAGCATCAGGACTGGGTCGGCTCGATGGGACTGACTCGGATCTAACGCTCAATGAACTGCACCTCACACCGCGCCCTGCCAAGTCTACTCCTGCTGCTGTGAAGCGGCTTAAACGCCGCACACTAAAGCTTGAAATCCGCAACAGATATTCAGGTCTTGTGAGCCTCAGTCACTTGGGATTGGTAACAGGCATTAGGTGCTGGTGCTGGTGCTGGTGCTGGTGCTGGTGCTGGTGCTGGTGCTTTCAGTCTGCTCTTGCAGGATTCCCGGCTGCTGTATCTGTAGGCAATAAAAAACGCCCTTAGGCTGGATGCCTCAGGGCGTTTCTCTATATTTAGGGGCTTTTTTAGAAAAGGCCGTGACGGCTCTGGCCCTCTTTATGGCCCCCAAGAGCAATCATGCTCAGGGTGCCACCGGCAATGCACGCTTATGCGCCGAAGCCCGGAAAGTCTTGATGATGATCTGCGTGGCCTCATCATCAATGGCTTTGCCTTCCAGAAAATCATCAATCTGGTCGTAACTGACACCAAAGGCATCTTCATCTGGTTTCAGAGGGCTCAGGCTTTCCAGATCAGCGGTAGGGACTTTGAAGACCAGAGCTTCAGATGCGCCCATCGCAGTCGCCAAGGCGCGCACACGTCGTTTGTTCAGGCCAGCCAAGGGGGTAATGTCAGCAGCGCCGTCACCGAACTTAGTGAAGAAACCCATCAAGGCTTCGGCCGCATGGTCTGTACCGACCACCAAACCACCGTTCGCACCAGCAATCGCGTACTGCGCCACCATGCGCTGACGGGCTTTGATATTGCCCATCAGAAAATCCTGTTGTGCGGCATCGCGGAATTTCAGGCCGGAGGCCAGCAGTTGCTCCAGCATTGCATCTGATGCGGGCTTCACGTTCACGACCAAGGTCTGGTCGGGATTGATGACCTTCAGGCCACCTTGGGCATCTTTCTCGTCAGCCTGCTCACCGTAGGGCAAACGCACAGCGATGAATTGCGCTTGATGACCTTGCTCGCGTGCCTGCTCTACAGCGCGCTGAGACAGACACCCTGCAGCCAGGGAGTCCACGCCCCCGCTGATCCCCAGGACCAGGCTACGGCAGCCGGTGCGCAGCAGATAGTCACTTAGAAAGCGGACGCGGCGTTCGATTTCTTGCTGAACATCGAAATGATCCGTGATCCCCAATTCCGCACGGATACTGGATTGCAAAGCGCGTTGATCATCAGTCATGGCGCAGGCTCTCTACACAAAGTGAACAATAGTTCGATTGTAAAGGACTGGAGGAACTGTGTGATATGGGATCCTCATTTATTAAAAATGGATTCTGTATATAATCTTCAGTCAAGAAAAACAAATTCGCCCTGACTGAGACAAGTCCTTTATCTACTGCTCGGGCATCATAAAACCAGCCCACGTCATCCGGTGCTCTGCATGCAATCATGCACTGTTCAAGCTCCTGCTGGCGTCCGGCTTATCAGACATACTCCATGAGATCCTCAACCGAAATCGCAGATGAAATTCTTAGACGTATTCAATCCGGCCACTACCGGCCTGGCGACTCGCTGAGTCAATACGAATTAGCAGAAGAATTTCAGACTAGCCGCACACCTGTTCGGGAGGCCTTGCGCTTTTTAGAGGCGCGCCGTGTAACCTCACTCACCAAAACCGGGCGCACGATTGTTACGATCCCCTCTGCCAAATCAATCCGTGAGGCTTTCCAGATTCGGGCCGAGTTAGAGGGACTTGCAGCGCAATTAGCGGTGGACTGGATCAAAGATACGGACCTGGAAGTGTTGATGCAGCATCAGACCGACTATGCCCGCACGCTACGATCACGTGTGCGCGGTGAAGAAGGGTCAGAATGGTTGCAGCACAATCGCTCTTTCCATGACCTGATTACAGTAAGCAGCCACAATGAGCGCCTGCACGAGCTGATTCAGGAACTTCAGAACGATAGCGTCTCCAGCGCTTTGAGCTTTGCCTCGAAAATGCCGCCGCGTTTGATGGAAGAGAATATCCTGGAGCACGAGGCCATCATTTCCGCACTAGCTGATCGCAATGGCACAGCCGCCCGCGAGGCCATGACAGAACACGTTGCCAAGACCATGAATCTGGTACTGGACTGGTTACCGGAGCGTTAAAACAAAAAAACAGTGCCACCCGCAAGGAGAGGTGGCACTGCACAATCAAGGTAATTGGCTATCCCCCACGCCAATTACCCGATTGTTAAAACCGCGGCCTGCTCACGTGCAAGCAATCCTCTACCAGTTGGGCCACATCCACCAACCACTCATCCTGATACAAGCCCGCAACCAGTTGCAGCCCGACTGGCAAGCCAGACTCGCTGATTCCGGCAGGCAGGGAAATCGCAGGCTGCCGCGTCAAATTAAAGGGATAGGTGTAAGGATTCCAATCCAGCCAATTCTGCGAAGCGGCATCAGCCGGAGCTTCCCGACCCGCCTCAAAAGGCAGTATCGGAACGGTAGGCGTCAGGATCAGATCAAACTGCGCAAAATGCCGGAGCATGGCCTCCCCCAGCTTTTGTCGGCCGATCAAGGCTTGGTAATAGTCCGACAAGCTGTTGTGCTGACCCTTGCTGGCAACCCGGCGCAGGCCCTCATCCACCAAGGGGCGCTGTTGGACAGATACCTGATTCACTAGCCAGGCCGTGCCTGCTTCCCAATGCGCTGTAATCAGCTCTTTTGCACCGGCCAGGGGGAGCTCGGTAGGCACGATATGCGCCCCCTGCTCTTGTAGCTTATCAGCCGCTGCCTGGATGATTCCTCGGACCTCGGGGCTGCACTGCTCATCCAGATGCAGACCGATACGCAGGCCCTGCAATGTATGAACGGGAGCCCGCACCTGACGCGGCAAAGGCACCGAGTTCCAGTCGCGTGGGTCTGCTTGCATCATGACGCTCAGCAAGCCTTTCAGGTCTGCCACGGATCGGGCCATGGGACCTACATTGGATAAGGTCAGCATCGGGCCGGCAGGCCAGGCAGGTACGCCGCCGAAGGTGGCTTTCATACCTGTGACGCCGCAAAAGCTGGCGGGAATCCGGGTGGATCCACCGCCGTCTGTGCCAATTTGCAGCGTCCCCATGCCTGCAGCCAGTGCCGTAGCCGCACCGCCGCTGCTGCCCCCGCTAGTCAAACTGAAGTCCCAGATATTGCGTGTGACTCCTGTTAAGGGGCTGTCGGCGGTTCCCTTCCATCCAAACTCCGAGGTCGTCGTTTTACCCACCAGCACAGCCCCGGCCTCACGCATCCGTGCAACGGCAGGAGCATCGTCCTGGGCGGCATCCGTGATCCGTGCTGCACTTGAACCATAGCCAGTCGGCAAGCCACGCACCAGAAGCAAGTCTTTAACTCCATAGGGAATGCCGTCCAAAGGGCCACGTTCAGCACCTGCTATCCAGCGCGCTTCTGATTCGGCTGCTTCTTGCAAGGTCAAAACACGGTTCAGATAACAGTAGGCATTAACAATGGGGTTCCAGCGATCTACCGCATCCAGCGTTGCCCGCGCCACATCCACGGGAGACACCACCTTGCTTTGATACAAGCGGCGCAACTCATCAGCACTGGCGTAGATCAGATCAATAGACATTGGAGACGTCATATCCACCCCGCTGTCTGGCTTGCTCATTTGTCCATCAGATTGGCAGTTCAACATCATGCTGCGGCCTCCATCAGACGAACCAGCACCAGAGAAATATCAGGCACATAAGCCAAGATAAACAGGACAATGATGGCGGCTATCACAAAGGGCATGACACCTCGCATCACGACCTCGTAAGGCTGGCCAGAGACGGAGACAGTGGTAAACAGATTCAGACCAAAGGGAGGCGTGAAGAAGCCCACAACCAGATTGACGCAGAACACCACGCCCAAATGGATAGGATCCACACCCAATGCAATTCCGATGGGAACCAGAATCGGGGCCAGGATCACGATGCTGGCCGCCGCATCCATCACGCAACCGACCAGCAGCAAAAACACCACCAACAAAGCCAGGTACAAAAACTGCGTATCCAGCAGAGGCGTCAGTTCAGTCACCATCAACATGGGGATACGCGCCGAGGCCAAGATCCAGCCGAAGATACCGGCTGCGCCCAGGATAATACCCACCATGGAAGAGGTTTCTACCGAGCTTTTCATGGCTTGCCACAAGGTGCTGACGGTGAATTGCCGATAACACACACCCAGCACCAAACTGAACACCACACCCACAGCAGCGGCTTCCGTAGGTGTGAACACACCACCATAAATTCCGCCCAGGATCACTACGGGCATCAATAAGGATGGAATCGCCTTCAAGGTAACCATCACCATTTCTTGCGCGGTATAAGAACGCGCGGGGGTTTTCGGCACCTTCAGCTTTATGGTCAAGAGCGCATGAGTCAGCATGAAGGCCAGAGCCATCAACAAACCGGGCAGGATATTGGCCACAAACAGCTTGGGGATAGAAACGTTGACGGTTGCGCCATACAGGATCAAGGCAATGCTGGGCGGAATGATATTGCCCAAGGCACCGGACGAAGCGGTAATCCCTGTCGCCAAAGAAGCCGGGTATTTCTGCGCGATCATCGCGGGCATCATGATGGCGCCAATGGCCGCCACCGTCGCCGGAGCCGAGCCGGTCAAGGCACCAAACATGGCACACGCAATCACCGTCACGTAGCCCAGTGCGCCATGGACGCGCCCAACCAGCATGTCGATCAGATCAATCAGGCGCTTGGACAAGCCCGCCTTTTCCATCAGGTTTCCCATCAGGATAAACAGCGGCACCGCCAGCAAGGGGAAGGAATCCAGCCCTGCCATCACTCGCTGCGGTACAACAATCAGTGGCCGCATGCCGGTAAACAGCAAAAACAACGCACTGCACAGCAGCAATGAAAAAGCGATAGGAATACCTGCGATAAACAGTGTGAACATCAAGCTAAAGAGCAGGAGTGCTTCTTGCATTTACACGCCCTCCAAAGCAGGAGCTGGCTGGTCTCGATACCCATCCAGCAAGGCATTCAAACACTGCACGGCAATAAGCACGCCTCCCACCGGCAGCGCTGCGTACACATAGGCCATGGAAATGCGCAACGCAGGGCTAAGCTGTTGATAAACGATGGCAATCAGTTGCAATCCCTGCACCAGCAAGACCAGCGCGCAAGTCAAAATGGCGATCTGCACGATGCCGTTATGCACCCGACGGGCTTTGCCCTTCAGGCGCATGACCAGCAAGTCGATCACCGCATGACCATTGCTTTTAACCAGCACAGCCGTGCCCAGCATGATCATCCAGATAAAGCTGTGCCGCGTAATTTCCTCAATCCACGGCGGGGAGTAACCCATAAAATAGCGCCCGGCCACCTGTACCGATGCAGCCAGCACAATCAGCCCCAAAAATACCGCCCCAAAAATTCTGCATAGCGTATCCAGGCGGGTACTGACTCTATCGGCCCAATCGAGCAAAGAATGTTTCATGATAGATATCCGACGAGGATTACTGAGAAAGTGCCATCGCACGAGCAACCAGATCGGGATCAATCACCGTCTTGTATTTCTCATAGATAGGAGCCACGGCTTTACGAAACTGCGCCCTATCCACGTCCGTGTTTATAGAGACCCCCGCATCCAGCAGTTTTTTCTCGACTTGCGCTTCGCTCTGGACCAGGAACTGGCGCTGCTCCCGCACTGCTTCAGTGGCAGCCTGTTGAAAAATCGTTTTTTCATCGGCAGACAAGGTATCCCAGACCCGTCCGGAAATCACAATGGGCATTGCGTTATAGACATGCTCTGTTCTGGACAAATAGGGGGCCGCCTCATAAAAGCGACTGGTATGAAAAAGAGCCGTCGGATTTTCTGCACCATCAATCGTCTTTTGCTGCAGGCCGGTAAACAACTCCGGATACGCCATAGGAGTGACATTGACGCCCAATGCCTGCCAGGTATCCACATAAATAGGACTTTCCGGCGTACGCACTTTCATCCCGTTCAAATCCGCCAAACTGCGGATAGCGTGCTTGGAGTTGTACAGATTCCGAAAACCACCATGGCCCCAGCCCAGAATTTTCAGGCCAGACTTTTCCAGGTCGGCCTCGATCGGATCCGTAAAGCTGGAATCCAGGGTTGTGAACGCAGTCTGGTAATCCTTGAAGAGATAAGGCAAGTCAAACACCATCGCCTTTTTCTCAAAGGAGCCTAAGGTAAAACTGGCCAGCAGACTCATGTCCACTGTGCCTAACTGCATGCCTTCAGCCACATCGCGCTCGCCACCCAGTTGGGCACCGCCCAGTACTTGCACCTTGATGGCACCTTGGGTTTGCTCTTCTACTCGTTTGGCAAAATTCGTGGCCAAGTAGTGGTACATGTCTTCGCCCTGCTCAACTGATACATGGGCAAGCTGTAGCGTTCGCGAGCCTTTGCTCTCATTGTTAGCCGTGTCGTTGGAAGCGCTTTTACCGCATCCACTCAATGCGCCCAGCATCGCCAGAACAGCGATTCCCAGTCGTGTCATTCGTTTCATGATTGTCCCCCTGCATCCTGTGGTAGTGAACTTCTGCTCAGTTTTAATAATTTGTCCAAGCTGGCCCTGATCGGGCTTTTTTCTGCTTTTTAATGCTGCCCATGCATTCCGGCATGAGCAGCTTTCCTGTGACTCGCTATGCAAGTTGCACCGCTTACACCGCTCTGGATTCTTCCTCTAGGGAACGGCGGGTTTTCATATTGAAGCGGCCTTCATAAATAGCGGGCTGGCGGGTCGTCGGCCCCATGTATTGCACGTACAGAATCTCGCCATCTTCCAGGGTCGTCAGCGCATGCTCAAAGTGCGGATCGGGGTGAAACACCATGGTGCCTTCGCCGTACACCACACCATTGATCTCGAACTTGCCCGCCAGGATGTACCAGATCTGGGCGAAGTAATGGCTGTGCAAAGGATGGCCAGAACCTTTCAGATACTTCACAACCCCGGCGTTGGGGATGGTGGGATCTTCCTGGGTGGGATGGAACATCATCTTGGTGAATTGCCCTTCGTAGCGCAGATTGTCCCAATCCAGATCGTCCCGGTGCTTGACAGTCATTTCCCGGTGAGCCGCAGTCAAGGGGCCGCCTACCCCTCCAGGATTAAGAATCGGAGCCAAGGTAATTGGATCTATTTCACTCATCACTTCCTCCTTAAAAACCAAATTAACAAAATGGGATCCCGTTTTGCATGAAATGGATTCTATCAGGACGATGAGGCCGGAATATTCGTATTTACCCGGTACGTTTCTTCCAGGCATAAAAAAACCCCACCTGCCAAAGGCAGATGGGGTTTTGATGAACTGGACTAGTGCTTAGCGATCCAGTTGCGACACATCACGCACTGCACCACGGTCAGCCGACGTCGCCAAAGCGGCATAAGCTTTCAGAGCTTGCGACACGACACGTTCTCGGTTCACTGGCTTCCAGGCCTTGGCACCACGCGATTCCATTTCGGCGCGGCGTGCAGCCATTTCTTCATCGCTGATAGCCAAGTGAATGCGACGGTTGGGGATGTCGATCTCGATGGTATCGCCATCTTGCACCAGGGCGATGTTGCCACCCTCGGCCGCTTCAGGCGAAGCATGACCAATCACCAGACCGGACGAACCGCCGGAGAAGCGGCCATCGGTAAACAAGGCCGAGCTTTTGCCCAGACCCATGGATTTCAGGTAGGAGGTGGGGTACAGCATTTCCTGCATACCAGGGCCGCCTTTGGGGCCTTCGTAGCGAATGATGACAACATCGCCCGCCTTGACCACGCCGTCCAGAATGGCAGCGACGGAATCGTCCTGGCTTTCGTAAACGCGAGCGGTGCCGGTGAAGGTCAGAATGCTTTCGTCCACGCCAGCGGTTTTAACGATACAACCGTTGATGGCCAGGTTGCCGTACAGCACAGCCAAGCCACCGTCTTGGGAGTAAGCATTCGCCTTGTCGCGGATACAGCCTTTGACGCGGTCGCTATCCAGATCCTGGTAGTAACGGTCTTGGCTGAACGCCACTTGAGTAGGAATACCGCCGGGGGCCGCGCGATAGAAGTCGCTAATGGCTTTGACGTTATCGCCCTTGATGTCCCAGCGCTTGATGGCTTCACGCAAGGTGCCGCTGTGTACGTTGCCCACATCCAGGTTCAGCAAATCGGCGCGGCCCAGTTCGGCCAGAATCGCCATGATGCCACCGGCGCGGTGCACGTCTTCCATGTGGAATTCGGGGGTAGCGGGAGCCACTTTACACAGGCAAGGCACGCGACGCGAAATCTTGTCGATATCGGCCATCGTGAATTCCACACCGGCTTCCTGGGCAGCAGCCAGCAAGTGCAGCACGGTGTTGGTGGAACCGCCCATGGCCACATCCAGCGTCATGGCGTTTTCAAAGGCCTGGAAGGTGGCGATGTTACGTGGCAGGACGGATTCGTCGTCTTGCTCGTAGTAGCGTTTGGCCAGATCCACAATCAGGCTGCCAGCGCGCTCGAACAAGCCTTGGCGGCGAGCATGCGTAGCAACAATGGTGCCGTTACCAGGCAGGGACAGGCCCAGAGCCTCGGTCAAGCAGTTCATGGAGTTGGCGGTAAACATACCCGAACAGGAGCCACAGGTAGGGCAAGCGCTACGCTCAACCGCTTCAGCCTGTTCATCAGTCACGTTAGGGTCAGCGGCTTGAATCATGGCGTCCACCAGATCCAGCTTTTGCACCACGGTCTTGCCGTCTGGCGAGTAGACCTTGCCCGCTTCCATCGGGCCGCCCGACACAAAAACAACAGGAATGTTCAGGCGCATGGCGGCCATCAACATACCGGGGGTGATTTTGTCGCAGTTGGAGATACACACCATGGCGTCGGCACAGTGGGCATTGACCATGTATTCCACCGAGTCGGCGATCAATTCGCGCGAAGGCAGGGAATACAGCATGCCGCCGTGACCCATCGCAATACCGTCATCCACCGCAATGGTGTTGAACTCTTTTGCCACACCGCCGACCGCTTCAATTTGACGGGCAACCAGTTGGCCCATGTCTTTTAGGTGTACGTGACCGGGTACGAATTGCGTAAAGGAGTTCACCACCGCAATGATCGGTTTGGAGAAATCCTCGTCTTTCATACCGGTGGCGCGCCACAGGGCACGCGCGCCGGCCATATTACGACCGTGGGTCGAGGTACGGGAGCGATATTGGGGCATGACTACTCTCTGAACAGGAAAATTATGTAAAGATACCTATCATAAACGTCCCAAGGCGCTTTGTGCGCTTCATGGTCGGGCAGACGTCTTACAGTAGGGCGGCTACCGATCTGGCACCCAGAATCCTTTGCAGCAAAACCCCTTATTTCACAGGAGATCTATTATGCCGCAGGCCGTGCCTGACCTTTCCAACCTGCTTAGACAGGACATCCGCTTTCTGGGCAAAGCCCTGGGAGAGGTGATTCGTGATAGCGAAGGAAAGGCGACCTTCACGCTGATTGAAGCCCTGCGCCGGGCTGCTGTCAGTTTCAGACGTGAACACGATCCGCAGCAAGCACGGATTCTGGAAAAAGACATTCCCAAGCTGAACGATGCGCAGGCCCGTTCCGTGGCCCGTGCCTTCGCTTACTTTCTGCACCTGTCCAATATTGCCGAGGACCGCGACCAGAACCGTCGCCGCGAGGAACAAGACCCCGAGCAACTGCTGGGCAGCCTGCAACACGCGATTCAGACCTTGATGGATCAGGGACTGAGCGCCAAAAAAATTCGCCGCTATTTGCAAGAAGCTTGTGTGATGCCGGTGCTGACGGCCCACCCGACCGAAGTTCAGCGCCAAAGTACGCTGGCTGTGCATATGGCTATTGCCGATGAGCTGAACGGTCTGGATCACAAGGCCAGCGCCACGCAATCGGCCCGCACCCAGGAAAAACTGACTGGTCTGGTGTCCCTGCTGTGGCAAACCCGCATGCTGCGCGATCACAAGCTGACTGTCATGGACGAGATCGATAACGCGCTGGCGTATTACGGCTCCACGTTCCTGCCCACGATTCCGCAGCTCTACCACGATCTGGACCGTTTGCTGGAACCCGGCAAGAAAAGCCTGCTGGATCAAAAAACACGCTCCCTGCCCGCCTTCTTGCGCATGGGTAGCTGGATTGGTGGTGACCGCGACGGCAACCCGAATGTTGGCCCTGAAACCGTTGAACAAGCGGTGCTACGCCAAGCTACACGCGCGCTGCAACACTATCTGGAACAGATTCGCCTGCTGGGTACAGAAATCTCCGTGTCCGACGCGCTGAACCGCGTCAGCAAAGACCTGGCGGCCTTGTCGGCCAGCAGCCAGGACCCGTCGCCACACCGCGTAGACGAACCTTATCGCCGCAGCTTTATTCATCTGTACGCCCGTATGGCGGCCACGGCACAAAACTTGCTGGGTCGTGACCTGGCTGATCGTCCCACCTACGCCGCCCCAGCCTATGCCAACCCGCAAGAGTTCAAGGCTGATCTGCAAATCATTGCGGACTCCCTGGCTGAAAACAAAGGCGGTGCCATTGCGGGTCTGCGTTTGAATGAATTGATTCAAGCCGTAGAGGTTTTTGGCTTCCATCTGGCCACATTGGACCTGCGTCAAAGCTCGGACGTACACGAGCGCGTGCTGGACGAGCTGTTCCGCGTGGCAGGCACTCTGTACAAGGACGAGCCCGTCAATTACCGCCAGTTGTCCGAAGAAGACCGCATCACCTTGCTGCGCTCAGAGCTGCGCCACCATCGCCCTCTGGTTTCGCCCTGGTATCGCTACTCGGAAGAGACCGAGAAAGAGTTGTCCATTCTGCGCAAAGCTGCCGAATGCCGCCGCCGCTTTGGAGCGCGCGCCTTGGAACAAACCATTGTGTCGCACACCGAAACGCTCAGCGACTTGCTGGAAGTGCTGGTGCTGCAACAGGAAACCGGCCTGATCGTGCCCAACTCCAACGAGCCGGAGCACCAAGGTCTGATGGTCGTACCCTTGTTCGAGACTATTCCTGACTTGGAGCGTGGCCCGCAAATCATGCAGGAATGGCTGGATATGCCTGAAATCCGCCAACGCGTACGTCACGCTCAAGACAGCGTGCAGGAAGTGATGCTGGGCTATTCGGACAGTAATAAGGACGGTGGCTACCTGACCTCCAACTGGACGCTGTACCGTGCCGAGCGTGAATTTGCGCAGGTGTTCTCGCGCCGCAAAGTGCGCCTGCGTCTGTTCCACGGTCGTGGCGGTTCGGTAGGCCGAGGCGGTGGCTCCAGTTTCGACGCTATTCTGGCGCAACCTCCCGGCACCGTGAACGGCCAGATTCGTCTGACCGAGCAAGGCGAGATGATTCAAGGCCGCTACAAAGACGCGGACGTGGGTCGCTGGCATCTGGAGCTGTTTGTCGCCGCCACGCTGGAAGCCAGCCTGGGTTCGCGCAAAGGCTCGTCCAACGACGACGAGCATCTGGCTGCCTATGGCGAAGCGATGGCCTGGATGTCCGAGCAGGCACATCAAAGCTATCGCCAACTGGTCTATGGCACACCGAACTTTGATCAGTACTTCTTCCAGTCCACACCGATCAAGGAAATCGCAGGGCTGAATATTGGCTCGCGCCCATCGTCACGCAAAGCTACACAGAGCATTGAAGACCTGCGCGCCATCCCCTGGAGTTTCTCCTGGGCGCAATGTCGTCTGCCTATTCCCGGCTGGTACGGCATGGGCACCGCACTGAATCGCTATCTGGAATCCGGCCTGCCCAAAGACGGCCTGAATCGTGCCAAGCGTCTGGCGCAGTTGCAGACCATGGCACGCGATTGGGCCTTCTTCCGCACGCTGCTCTCCAATATGGAGCAGGTGTTGGCCAAGACTGACCTGGATATCGGCCTGAAATACGCCGGTCTGGTCGAGGACGAGGCCTTGCGTGAGAGCATCTTCACCCAGATCCGCGACGAGTTCGAGCTGACGCACCAACTGTTCCGCGAGATCACCGGACACGAACTGCTGGCACACGATCAGGCCTTGCAGGATGCACTGGTTGAACGCTTTGCCTATATCGATCCGCTGAATCACTTGCAGGTCGAGCTGCTGCGCCGCCATCGCCGTCTGGGCGAGAAAGCCAACAAACCGACACGCAGTGGCGTCAACAAGCAGCACGTCATTCACCTGACGATTAACGGTATTGCCGCTGGCCTGCGTAACTCGGGCTAAGGAGAAAACCGGGAACTTAGCGATATTAATTACTTTTATAAATAAGCTAATTTCCAAAAGAAGTTAAGAGCGTACAATAAACCATTACTACGTTTCTTGAAAAAAGCGTGGTCCTAAACGGGATCACGCTCTCTGGCTTATGGTGCTCGCAATCATCCTGGGAATTCTGACTGGCCTCTCGCTAGGTTTGACCGGCGCAGGCGGCGGTATTCTGGCCGTTCCAGCTCTGGTTCTGGGCATGGGCTACAGCATGACAGCCGCCACACCCGTGGCCTTGTTGGCCGTAGGAGCCGCCGCCCTGGTCGGCGCTTTGGATGGTTTGTACAAGCACATCGTGCGGTATCGCGCCGCCATGTTCATGGCTGTGACCGGTGCCCTGGTAACGTCGCTGGGGGTACGCATCAGCCATGCTTTACCAGAAAAAGTCCTGGTGACCTTGTTTGTCGCCATCATGTTGTGGATTGCGACCAAGATGCTGCGTCGCCCCGCAACAGTCCCACATACGCACACCCCTTGCTGCCTGAACCCCGAGACGGGACGCCTGCGCTGGACACCAGTGGGCACCGTCACGCTGGCCGCTATCGGCGCGGTAGCCGGTTTGTTTTCCGGGATGTTGGGCGTGGGCGGCGGTTTTCTGATCGTGCCCGCATTGAAGCGTTTCAGTGACCTGTCCATGCACAGCATTGTGGCGACATCGCTCATGCTGATAGCGCTGATTTCCTTAAGCGCGTCAGCCATGAGTTTGGCTCATGGTGCCGTCATTCCGATCAGCGGTTGGGTATTTGTAGCGTCGGCTATGGCTGGAATGGTGATAGGCCGACAACTCGCCCCCCATATTCCTTCTGTACGCTTGCAACAGGGTTTCAGCATTTTGACTGCGGTGGTCGCCCTGTCCATGCTGGCCCGCACTTATCTGTTTTAAGTCGGGATTCAATAAATAGAATCCCGCTCAATCTGCACTGGATATGTGGTCTTGAGCCAAGCACAGCACTTGGCTCAGGGCTGAACACGGCCTGATTTATTCGCAGATACTGCCGCCACCGTCCTGCGGGTTCAGGCGGTAGTCGCTGAAAGAGCCACCCTCACGCGGGCGCACAGCAACAATACGCTGAACAATATGATCCGGGTCGGCCCGGAAACCATGCTCATAGGCCACGATGTCCAGATCCGCACACCAGCGCAGCAGTTCGCCCGGCTGCAACAGAAAATCCGGGTTGCGCGGCGTGTTGTATTGCTCATTGCCCACACCGAAGGTTTCATAAACCAGGACTCCGCCCGGCTCCAGGCTTTCCAGCAAGGTGGGCATCAAGGGGCGCCACAGATACTTGGTCACCACCAGCGCATTGAATTTACGCCCGGCAAATGGCCAAGGACCGTTTTCAATATCAGCCTGGATAATCTCGCCATAAGCAGCACTGGCCGCCACCGCTTCCGGATCCCGGTCTACACCGATCACGGTATTGCCACGTTCAGCCAACCAGCGGGCATTGCGTCCGCGACCACAGGCCACATCCAGGACCGTGCCCGGATTAGGAATCAAATGGGCCCATGCCTGTAACCAGGCGCTGGCCTGTCCCCTGTCGTTCATCCCTACCCCTTTGCTAAGCAGACAAAACGCTCATGGTAACGCAGCGGCAGCCAAGCTCAAGCACGGCACTGGCCTGGGCTACAATTGGCCCCGGTTCCACGCTATTTTTTTGAGGGTGTATGAAAGTTCTGCTGCAAAAACCCATCTTGCTCATGGCCGTTCTGTGCCTGCCTTTGTGGGTTATCTTCGGCAATTTCATCCTGGCTGCCAGTGCCTCCATCCTGATCGGGATGTTGGTGGGCATGATCCGTACCCTGCACCAAGTGACTGAGGCCAAAAAAGCCAGCGCCAAGAGCGCCGCCCCGGCTTCTTCCGAGACACCTAACGACAAGCCCAACTGACGCCATGAACGTATTGTCCGCCCCCGCCCTGCCACACGGTTTACCGCCCCTGTCAGACGAGCTGAAAAAACACGTCGCGCAGGTTAATAGCTATCTCCTGGACCGCATCGAAGATGAGGGCGGCTTTTTGCCCTTCGACCAATGGATGCACCACGCGCTGTACGCACCGCATCTGGGCTACTACACCGGCGGCAGCACCAAATTCGGTAGCAACCAGCCTACCGGCGACTTTACGACCGCACCAGAGCTCTCCCCTCTGTTTGCACAGACCTTGAGCCGTCAGGTCATGGAAGTGCTGGAAGGCAGCCAATCCCTATCCATTCTGGAGTTTGGCGCAGGTAGCGGGGCTCTGGCCGAAGCGCTGATTAGCGAACTGCGTAAACAAGGGATAGAGCCGCAGTACTCCATTCTGGAAGTGTCCCCGGATTTGCGCGCACGCCAGCAAGAGCGTCTGGCGCCTTTACAAGCCCAAGTGCAATGGCTGGACAGCACTCCGCACGCTTTTAAGGGCTGCGTCATTGCCAATGAGGTTCTGGACGCCATGCCAGCCAGCCTGTTCACCTTTGATGTGGAAGGCAGGGTGTTGGAGGTAGGTGTCATCGCTGCGGACGACAGCGCGGCTCAGGGCCTGCCTGCGCCCTTTTATCTGGCCACGCGCCCCGCTCCCGAGCATCTGGCTTCTTTGGTGGCCGAGCGTGTGGAAGCCCAGCCTTTTTACCTGTCAGAAATCAATTTGCAAGCCGAGGCGTGGGTGCGCAGCATGGGGACCTGGCTAAAGCATGGTGCAGCCATTCTGATCGACTACGGCTTTCCGCAGCGCGAGTACTACCACCCACAGCGCGATAAAGGCACCCTGATGTGCCACTTCCGCCACTTTGCTCATGCCGAGCCGCTGGTGCTGGCGGGTTTGCAGGACATTACGGCCCATGTGGACTTCACCGCAATGGCCGATGCCGCACTGGAAGCCGGGCTGGATGTGCTGGGCTACACTAGCCAGGCACGCTTTTTGATGAACTGTGGCGTTACCAACTTCCTGGCCTCGCCACCGGAAGATCCGTCGCCAGCCGTGCAGCAACAATGGGCGCAGACCATGAGCGCAGCGAACAAGCTGCTGTCTGAAGCGGAAATGGGGGAACTGTTCAAAGTGCTGATGATTGGCCGCGATATTTCAGCCCCCATGCTGGGCACAATGAACGGAGATAGACGCGAGCGTCTGTAACGCTGCCTTGGATACTCTTCAAGTGCATCTTCCTCCAAGCTCATAAGCAGAGATGAGTAAACGGCAAGGCATATACCTTGCCGTTTTTACGTACAGCAACCGTGACAAAAGAAATCCCTCGAAACATCGCACCCGAGACGAATACAGCAGGGGAAAAAATAAGCGGCCAATAGGCCGCTTGTTTTTCTGAATTTGCTCTTCAGGCTGTTCCCAACTACACAAGTTGCTCCAAAGCCGCCAGCCTGGCAGCTCGCACCGCTTCACGAATTTTGCCTGGCTCGGCCTTGTACTGTGCGGCAACCGCCCCGGCATCCACACTGGCCATCACCTTGCGCAGAAAATCCCATTCCAGCTCCGGGACAGCCTCCAAACAAGCGGCCGCACTGATCAATTGAATAAAGCGTTCGGGCTTGCGCAGGGCATCCAGCGACTCCATGACTTGCAAAGCCGATTCCACATCGCTGCGTGGTTGCAGTAAGGCGGGACTGGCCAAGAGCAGCGGCAACAAACGGGCCTGATCACGCCATTCAGACGGTGCTCGAATCTGCTCGGCAACCTGTCCGGGAGCGTCTGAACCATGACACAGGACGGCAAAGCAACTTGCCATCTCCAAACGTCTGTCTTTGGCGATCTGAACCTGCTTGCCAATGCTGTCGCTATAGAGCAAACCGGGCATGACGCGCTCCAGCGCCCCCACTTCCCGCAGAACCTCGAACATGCGAGCGGGCTGGCTGGACGACAAACCTTTAGCAATTTCCAGATAGATACGCTCCGGCACCAGCTCATCGACCTCGCCCTGCTCCACCAGATCACGCGCCAAGGCCCAGGTGTCGTCTGCCACGGTGAAGTCGGTAAAGCGCGCAGCAAAGCGTGCCAGACGCAATAAACGCACCGGATCTTCACTGAATGCAGAGCCTACATGACGGAACAGGCGGGCCTGCAAATCAGCCAGGCCATTCAAAGGATCGTGCAGATTGCCTGCGGCATCGACAGCCATGGCGTTGATGGTCAGATCACGACGGCGTAAATCGTCGGCCAAGCTAACGTCTGTACCGGTGTAAAAGGTGAAGCCCTTATAGCCACGGCCCGACTTGCGCTCGGTTCGGGCCAGCGCAAATTCTTCTTTGCTATGGGGCTTCAGAAAAACCGGGAAGTCACCGCCCACAGGGACAAAGCCTCGGGCGGCCAGATCCTCGGGGCGGGCACCGACAACGACCCAATCTTTATCGCCCGCAGGCATGCCCAACAAGGCATCACGTACCGCACCGCCCACCACATAGACCTGCAAGCCTTCCAGTACAAGATCTGGCGGCCCCATCAGGGCCGCCAATGCGGTTTGCTGCCGTTCATCAAGCATGGGCTGAGTCATCAAGGCGCAATCGTACCCAAACGCCCTTTCAGCGATTGAGGTTGACCGCTAAACATCATGGCGTAGTACGTGGCGTTAGACAGGACGTTTTTCACGTACAGGCGCGTCTCGGTAAACGGAATGGTCTCGGCAAAAATCGCCCCTTCCACCGAACCGTTCAAACGCGAGCGCCACTGAATCGGACGGCCAGGGCCTGCGTTATAACCGGCCGACGCCAGAACCTGAGAGCCGCCCAACTGACCTAAAACGATATTCAGGTAATTGGTGCCCAGTACGGTGTTGACCTCGAACTCGTTAACCCGCGCAGGCGAGAAATCGTGCATATCGATCTTGTTGGCCACCCATTTGGCCGTTGCAGGCATCAACTGCATCAAACCTGATGCCCCCACGCCGGAACGTGCATCAGTAATGAAGCGCGATTCCTGACGAATCAGGCCATAGACCCAGGCCGGGTCCAGATTGATGGACTTGGCCTGCTCAGTCACACGGCCTTCAAAAGGAGCGATAAAGCGCTGGCTGAAGTCGATCTCGTTCTTGGTCAACAAGGAGGTATTCACCACCCGGTCGTAAATATGCTGCTCACGCGCGAACTCTGCCGCAGCACGTAGCTGTCTGTCGTTCATGCCGCGCAGCGCAAAGTTCCACTCTGGCACAGCTTCAGGACGCCAGCCCAGCTTGAACAGTTCCACCGCCCGCAACAGGCCTGCATTGGTACGGGCATCCTGCATGTCCAAAGGCGTCAAAGGCTGTGGCTGAGGGGGCAAGGAAGGCGTCATTCCCAACTCTTCGGTTGCCAACTGCCCGTAAAAGTTGAGATCGCCCACAATGGATTGGAACTTGGCACGAGCCTGATCTTTATGACCCAAGGCATCATGCGCACGAGCCGACCAGTACACCCACACCGGCTCGGCCTTCTGCGCATCATTCATCTTGTCGATGGCAGCAGAGACATGCTTCCACTCGATGCTGGGCTGACGCAACTCAGCGCGTACTTGCCAGGCGTTGTTGTAATCAGTCATGGCGGTACGACCGGAGCGGCGATACCACGTCGCGGCATCACTCTCTACTCGCAGGGCACTGATCAGACCAAACTGGCCCCACACCCAATTCAGGTTTTCCTGAGGAATTTTGCCTGCCCAGGTGCGATCAATATATGCCGCGGCAGTATCACGCTGACCGCGACCCAAACGGGACAGAGCCAAAGCAACCAGTTCCGGGTTTACCGAACTGTTATTGACGTTCCGATCCAGCCACTTCTGTGGTGCAGCCATCAAGGCGGTGTAATCCTTCATCTGCGGCGCAGTGAAAATAATCGCCGCCAGACGGCGAGCCTGGGCTGTGCGGTTATTTTCCAGAGCATCACGCATCAGATCACGGACCTGATTCTTGCTGACAACTTTACGAGCATACAGTTGATCCAGCGCCGACCAGCAGGCCTGGCTGGGTGCAAAGGAAGCCAGCAAATCTGCTACATCCACAGATTGACCGGCCACGTTCTGAGCCGACGCAACGGCACACTTCACGGCTGAAGTCGGGGCATGCACAGGAGCCAGTTCACGCACCAGGGCATAGTTGCCGGTGCGAGCTGCCGCCACAATCCAGTCCGACTTCAGGCGATTTTCCAGGTATTCATCCTGATTGCTGGCCAGAAACAAACGAACTTGTTCATCCGGCACTGGCGTCGCGGCATCTTGCAGGATGCGGCGCAAGCGCCAGTACTGAGCATAAGAACCCAGCACAGGGTCATCCGCCGCTACCGGAGCCAAGGCATCCAGCGCTGCCCAGCGTTTGGCTTGCACCGCATCGCGGGCGTCGACCAGAGCCTGACGCGCAACGGGAGGAACGGCCGGGACTCGATCCCAACGGCGTACGGCTTCTTTGGCAGGCTGCAACACCATCGCTTGTTGAGCGGGGGCAGCCTCCGAAGAATGAGTCTGGGCTTGTGGCGATTGCGAACCCGCACAGCCGACCAAACCCAGAGCAAACACCACCAGGGCGCTCAAGGACGGACGAGGGAGCGCGGATGCCATGCCCCAAGCCGGGGATTTCTGGTACTTTAGCTGGTTGATACCCATAGTGACGGCCTTTAGAAAATCACCCATGATTCAGAACGTAGAGCATAACGCAGCCGCGCTGCGCACGCGACTAAAAGACCTGCGTGCAGGACAGCCCGCCATTGATACCAACCGGGGCGCTTTGCTGATCCGGGGCCGTTTGTTTACCTGGCTGGCCACCAACCGCAGCCGCCTGCGTGAACAAGGTCGTGCCGAACCCACTACCATTGCCGCTTTCTGGCCAATGGCACAAGAGCCTGATCTGCGCCCCTTATTGGTTCAATGGGTCGAAGAAGAAGGTTTGAATGTCTGTTTGCCCGTGGTCACCGAAACAAATGCTCCGTTGAGCTTTGTAGAGTGGACACCCGAAACAGAGATGGAACAGGGACGTTACGGGATTGAAATCCCCACTTCCACCAAAGCCATGCGACCCGACATCGTTCTGGTCCCGACCTTGGGCTATACCCGGCAGGGCGACCGCCTGGGATATGGCAAAGGTTATTACGACCGAACCCTGGCTGCACTGAAAGAACAAAACCACGCCTTTACCAGTATCGGTATTGCCTGGGCGGTGGGCGACTTGTCGGGCCAATCCTACCAGCCTGCCGAGCACGATCAGCGTCTGGACAGTATTTTGACTGATAAAGGCTGGGCTGTGCCCGCTCCGGAACTATAAGTAACCCGCTACCACAAACTGTTTAATCGAAAGCTCTGTTTACAAAGCCGTCAATGAAACCGGAAAAGGTACAGGCCATATAGCCGCCCCATGAAAAAACCCGCCAAATCCATCAGGCGGGTTTTTTTATTGCTACGCGAAGTGCTTAGCGCCAGGTCAGATTCGGCAGAATAGCCATGCTCGCATCGGCCCCGTTCAAGGTGTACATGTGAATGCCAGGCGCCCCGCCATCGAGCAGGTCCTGACACAAACGTGCCACCACATCGATACCAAACGCGCGAATCGATGCACGGTCATCACCAAAATCAGCCAGACGCAGACGAATCCAGCGTGGCACTTCCGCACCACACATGGTCGAGAAACGCAGCAACTGGGACGAATTGGTAATGGGCATGATACCCGGCGTGATCGGAATCGTGACGCCTTGTGCCTGGGCTCGTTCCACAAAACTGAAGTAGGAGTCCGGGTTAAAGAAGTACTGGGTGATCGCGCCATGCGCACCTGCATTGACCTTGTTCACAAAGTGACCCAGGTCGTCCCCAAAGCCGGTGGCTTGGGGGTGCATTTCCGGATAGGCCGCCACTTCGATATGGAAGTGTTCCCCATAATTCTGGCGGATAAAAGCCACCAGATCGCTGGCATAGCGCAGCTCGCCCGCGTCACCGCCCATACCCGAAGGCAAGTCACCGCGCAGGGCAACAATACGGCGGATGCCCTGGTCGCGGTAATTGTCGAGCATCTCGCTAAGCTGTGCCGGTGCCGTACCGATGCACGACAAGTGCGGTGCCACATCAAAGCCCAGTTTTTGCAGCAGTGCTACCGCATCGACCGTGCCCGCACGGGTGGAGCCACCGGCTCCAAACGTCATGCTGACATAGGCGGGGTTCAAACCCATCAGGGACTTGGCGGTACGCACCAGTTTTTCCTGCGCCGCGATGTCTCGCGGCGGGAAAAACTCCAGGCTCAAGGTTTGCTTATTGCTCATTTCATTAACAGTCCCGACAACAATCCGGAGACCAAGCTGTAGACGATAGCCCCGATCACGGCCCACCAGAAGCCTTCAACCTGAAAGCCTTTAAGGATGGAGCCCGCAAACCAGAATACCAAAGCGTTAAGTACCAGCAGAAACAAGCCCAAGGTCACAATGGTGATGGGCAAGGTCAGCACAATCAGCAAAGGTTTGACCAAGGTATTGAGCAAACCCAGTACCAGCGCTGCTATCAGGGCCGAGCCAAACGACGCCACGGTAATACCGGGCAGAATGTAGGCAACAACCAGCAAGGCAACAGCATTCAGGATCCAGACAAGTAGCAAAGTCATGATAGGGCTCCAAGAATAAGCGTCCGAAGACGCCGATGCGTTTTAGTAGCGGTAGTGCTCGGCCTTGAACGGCCCTTGCACAGGTACGTTGATGTAATCCGCCTGTGCCTGGGACAAGGTAGACAGATTCACACCCAGTTTCTTCAGATGCAAACGTGCCACTTTTTCGTCCAGGTGTTTGGGCAGTACATATACTTTACCTGTTTCGTAGTGCTCGCCACGAGTGAACAATTCAATTTGTGCAATGGTCTGGTTCGTGAACGAAGCCGACATCACAAACGAAGGATGGCCAGTGGCGCAGCCCAGGTTCACCAGACGACCTTGAGCCAGCAAGATGATGCGCTTGCCGTCAGGGAAAATGATGTGGTCAACCTGAGGTTTGATCTCTTCCCATTCCAGGTCTTCAATCGAAGCCACGTCAATTTCGTTATCAAAGTGACCGATATTGCACACGATGGCCTGATCTTTCATGCGATCCATATGCGAACGGTTGATGACGTGGTAGTTACCGGTAGCGGTCACGAAGATATCAGCCTTGTCGGCGGCTTCTTCCATGGTCACAACGCGGTAGCCTTCCATCGAGGCTTGCAGGGCGCAGATAGGGTCAATTTCAGTAACCCAAACCTGGGCGCGCAGAGCGGCCAGAGCCTGAGCACAACCTTTACCCACGTCACCGAAACCGCAAACCACAGCGATCTTGCCTGCAACCATCACGTCGGTAGCGCGCTTGATACCGTCCACCAGGGACTCGCGGCAGCCGTACAGGTTGTCGAACTTGGACTTGGTGACCGAATCGTTCACGTTGATGGCGGGGAAAGCCAGTTCGCCTTTCTTGGCCATCTGGTACAGGCGGTGCACACCAGTGGTGGTCTCTTCAGTCACGCCCTGAATTTGGCTCAGACGGGTGGAGTACCAGGTCTTGTCAGTTTCCAGACGGGCACGGATAGAGGCGAACATGACGCGCTCTTCCTCGCTGCCTGGCTTGTCCAGAACGGACAGGTCTTTTTCGGCACGGGCACCCAGGTGCAGCAACAGTGTTGCGTCGCCACCGTCGTCCAAGATCATGTTGGCTTGCTCGCCGGGCCAATCAAAAATATCGTGGGCGTATTGCCAGTACTCGGGCAGCGTTTCGCCCTTGACGGCGAACACAGGCACACCGGAGGCAGCAATAGCAGCCGCAGCGTGGTCTTGAGTGGAGAAGATATTGCACGATGCCCAGCGCACTTCAGCGCCCAGGGCCGTCAGGGTTTCAATCAGAACCCCGGTTTGAATCGTCATGTGCAAACTGCCAGCAATGCGCGCGCCCTTCAGGGGCTGGGAGGCAGCAAATTCCTCGCGGGTGGCCATCAGGCCTGGCATTTCAGTCTCGGCAATGGTCAGCTCGCGGCGGCCCCATTCAGCCAAAGAGATATCGGCAATTTTGTAATCGGTAAAAGTCACAGTCGGGCTCCGTTATACGGCACGCAGACTGCACGGAGAGCAAATGAATTCTCACCAGCAGCCCGCCATGCAGGTCGTGGTGAGCGTCGTTCTCCAAGGTGGATACCACCTATCCATGCCCCGAGCCTGGCAAGACCGCAGTCTTGTCGCAACGCCCCTCAGGGATGGCAAATTAATGTGGGTGATTGTACCTGTTTGGATCGTCTTGGGAAGCGGACCCGGCCAGGAAAGCACGATATTTTTATCGCAAGAACGGTGCAAGCACCTGGCTCGTGTATTGACAGACACTGGGTCCCGATCACATCAACCGTCCTTGCTATGCGCACGATCAAATCAGAACAGCATGAACCGGCAATAAAAAAGCCAGTCAGATTCAACTGACTGGCTTTCTCTACCAAGGGCCTGAACGGCCGGGTATTTCCGCGACTTAAATAGCCTGACGCAAGGTTTGGGCCTTGTCTGTCGCTTCCCAACTGAACTCGGGCTCGCTGCGGCCAAAGTGACCGTAGGCAGCCGTCTTGGTGTAGATGGGGCGCTGCAGGTCCAGCATTTCGATGATGCCGCGTGGGCGCAGGTCGAAATGTTGGCGGACCAGTTTGGCGATTTCGGTATCCGGAATCACGCCGGTGCCTTCGGTGTAAATGGTGATGTTGATTGGCTCGGCTACACCAATGGCGTAGCTCAACTGCACCTGACACTGACGCGCCAGACCGGCGGCCACGATGTTCTTGGCGACATAACGAGCGGCATAGGCTGCGGAACGGTCCACTTTGGAGGGGTCTTTACCGGAGAAAGCACCACCACCGTGAGGGCATGCGCCACCGTAGGTGTCCACAATGATCTTGCGACCTGTCAGGCCGCAATCGCCTTGAGGACCACCGATCACGAACTTGCCGGTGGGGTTCACCAGGAAGCGGGTTTTTTCAGTCAGCAGGTCCGAAGGGAAGCAAGGACGAATGATGTGTTCGATCACGGCTTCGTGAATGTCTTTCTGGGACATTTCAGGAGCATGCTGCGTGGACAGCACCACGGTGTCTACTTCTGTCGGACGGCCATCCACGTAGCGGAACGTCACTTGGGACTTGGCGTCAGGACGCAACCAGGGCAGACGACCATCTTTGCGCAGTTCGCTCTGACGCTGCACCAGACGGTGGGCGTACCAGATGGGAGCAGGCATCAGATCAGGGGTTTCGTCGCAAGCGTAGCCAAACATCAGGCCCTGGTCGCCAGCGCCTTGGTTCAGCAGCTCTTCAGGGCTGCGATCCACGCCTTGAGCGATATCGGGCGACTGCTTGTCGTAGGCCACCAGAACGGCGCAGGACTTGTAATCAATGCCGTAGTCGCCATTGTCATAGCCAATACGCTTGATGGTGTCGCGGGCAACCTGGATGTAATCCACGTTGGCGTGCGTCGTGATCTCGCCAGCCAGCACCACCAGACCGGTATTGCACAAGGTCTCGGCAGCAACACGCGCCTGAGGATCTTGCTCGAAAATAGCGTCCAGGATGGCGTCGGAAATCTGGTCGGCAACCTTATCGGGGTGGCCTTCAGAGACGGATTCGGATGTAAAGAGAAAGTCGTTGTTGTTCACAGCGTAGCTTCCTTTAATAAGGGCTGATAATCAGCACGAGGTTGAACAAACTGCGTTGCACCTCGAAGCCAGCGATGTGGATACGATAGACGGGGCGCGACGCTTTAGCGGTTTATAGTGGGCAGCTTGCCGCCCGATCGCTCCGCAAGTTGTCGTTTAACTCAGCGATACAATCCATTTTAAGCGAAAATACGTAATCATTTCAGCAAAACTTCACATTAAAGGATTGCCTGGCCCATGCTAGTGGCTCTTTTGCGCTTGATGGCTCGCCTGCCTTTACCCGTCCTGCATGGCCTGGGTAGAACCATAGGCCGACTGATTTACGCCTTTCCCGGACGCTATCGCCGCCGTCTGCAAAGCCACTGTCGCCAAGCGGGCTACGACTCTCCTGCTTTCTTTCGGCAAGCCGCCGGAGAAACAGGTGCCATGATTGTGGAAACCCCGCGCGTCTGGCTGCATCCACAAGCCTGTCTGGACCGCTGCACAATCGACAATCTGCCCATGGTCCAGGAAACGCTGGCCGAAGGTCGCGGCATACTTTATCTGACTCCGCATCTGGGCTGTTTTGAAATGATTGCGCGCTATTTTTCCGGCGTGGACCCGATGACTGTGATGTTCCGCCCACCCCGTCAGGCGTTTCTGGAACCCTTGATGGTGGAGTCGCGTGAACTACCAGGCCTGCATGCAGTCCCAGCCAATATCAAAGGCGTGCGCGAACTAGTTCGTGCTTTTCGCCGAGGCGAGTCGGTCGGCATGCTGCCCGATCAGGTTCCCAGCGGAGGAGATGGCGTTTGGGCGCCTTTCTTTGGTCGCCCTGCCCTGACCATGACCTTGGCAGGCAAACTGGCCCGACAATCCAATGTGCCCATCATCGTGACGGCCACAGAGCGTCTGCCCAAAGGCCGCGGCTTTCATATTCACACCTTCCGCTTGCCTGAACCCTTGCCTGAAGATCCTACCGAACTGGCCACCTTGATCAATGCCTCCATGGAAACCTTGATCCGGCGCTTTCCGACCCAGTACCTCTGGGCCTACAACCGCTACAAGGTTCCGCATGACGCGCCCCCTTTGCCTGGCGATGCCACACCATGAGTTTTAATTCCTACCCGCTGCTCAAATCCATTTTTTCCTACTTTGGCCGCGCCTCGGTACGGACGCGCCAGCGTTGGGGATCTGTACTGGGTGGTCTGGTGCATCGCTTCGCCTCCCGTCGCCGTCACATTGTACGCACCAATCTGGACCTGTGCTTTCCCGACACCCCGGAAAGTACCCGGCGCGAATGGGAAAAGCAGCACTTTCGGCTATTGGCACAATCCTATCTGGACCGCGGCCTGCTCTGGTTCGGTTTACCCAGCACCATCCTGAACACCTTGCACCTGACGGGCGAAGAACACATTACCCAGGCGCTGGAACAAGGGCGCAAAGTCATGCTGCTGGTGCCCCACTTTCTGGGTATGGATGCCGCTGGCACCCGGCTGTCCATGTCGATCTCGCCTTTGGTAGCCTTTTACACACCACAGCGCGATCCCCATGTTGATCGTCTGATGTATGAAGGCCGCAGCCGCTTTTCCTCGGTACCGCTGATTTCCCGCAAGGACGGTATTCGTGGTTTGATGCGTGCATTGCAAAAAGGCCAACCTATCTATTACTTGCCCGATATGGATTTCGGCAGCAAAGGCTCGGCCTTTGTGCCCTTTTTCAACGTGCCTGCCGCCACCCTCCTGTCCACCGCCCAGATCGCCCGTAATCAGGATGCCTTGGTTATCCCGGTGATTTCACGCGTGGATGCGGAAACCGGCCACTACCATATTCAGGTACTGGAACCCATGTCCGACTTCCCTGGCGAAGGCTCGCTGGAAGAAGCCACCGAGCGCATGAATGCACTGATTGAAAAATATGTGCGCGAGGACCCGCCGCAGTATTATTGGGTTCATCGGCGCTTCAAAACCCGACCCGAAGGTCAACCCGGCATCTACTAGACCCCATCATGCACAGCCCCACCACTCCCCAGCCCGCTTCCTCGATTTGGCGTTTCAGCAAAATGCACGGAGCAGGCAATGACTTTGTCATGCTGGATGGTGTGACGCAGACGATTGAGATGACGCCTGAACGGGCCCGCGCCCTGGCAGATCGTCATTTCGGTATTGGGGCCGACCAGATTCTGCTGGTCGAGGCCGCCACCGAAACAGGGGCCGATTTCCGCTACCGTATCTTTAATGCAGATGGCAGCGAAGTTGAACACTGCGGCAACGGCGCACGTTGCTTTGTCCGCTTTGTACACGAACAGGGCCTGTCATCGGCCAACCCTTTACGCGCACAAATTCGTACCGGCATCATCAGCCTGAATGACGACCCGCAGCGCGGTGTCGATGTGATGATGGGCACCACCCGCTTTGCCCCGGCAGATGTAGGCTTTGACAACAATGGGCTGGAAACGCACAAGCAAGGCGAAGACTCACTGTGGCTCTTGCCAGTGCCCGACCAAACCGCCCCTGTAGCCTTGTCGCTGGTCTCGATCTCCAACCCGCATGCCGTGCAGGTCGTGAACGATGTGAAACAGGCTCCGGTTGCCACCGTAGGCCCCTTCATCGAATCCCACCCTCGTTTTGCCAACAAAGTGAACGCGGGTTTCATGCAGATTATTGATCCTCACCATATCAAGCTGCGCGTCTATGAGCGCGGGGCAGGCGAAACCCTGGCTTGCGGCACAGGGGCTTGTGCGGCTGTGGTAGCGGGCATACGCCGGGGATTGCTCCAAAGCCCGGTTGTCGTGGATACTCGTGGAGGCAGTCTGCGCATTGAATGGGACGGACAGGCGCTACGCATGAGCGGCCCGGCCCAAACTGTCTTTACCGGACAAGTCGATATAGATGCACTGTGTGCATCCTTAGCCAGAAAGGAAACCTTCTAGACATGGATACCCCCAACAGCCTTAGCGCCGTGGAAGTGGCCCAGTTTTTGAAAGCCAACCCTGATTTCTTCGACGCGCACGCCGATGTTTTCGCCAAGCTGATGGTGCCCCATCCGCACCAAAGCCGCGCCATTTCCCTGGGCGAACGCCAAATCATATTGCTGCGTGAACGCGGCAAGAAAACCGAACGTCAATTAGCAACCCTGGTCGCCAATGCCCGTGGCAACGAGAAAATCTCGCGCCAGTTGCACCAGTGGAACTGCCAGATGCTGGCCGAGTCCGATCCTGCCGCCCTGCCCGAACTGATTTGCAGCAGCCTGGAGCGCATTTTTGAAATGCCCGTGGTGCGTCTGCATTGCTGGAACCCGGACGAGGTACTGGCCGATGACCCGGTGGCCAGTTGGGGCTACACCTTGATCAATCCCTATTGTGGGGCCAGGCGCGAACAGGAGTTCCTGGCGGATCTGCAACAAGACGCGCAGTCTGTGGCAATCGTGCCCTTGAAGTGCCCCGATTCCAGCACCCTGTTTGGCCTGCTGGTTCTGGGTTCACCCGAAGCCACACGCTTTACAGCCGATATGGGCACCGACTTTCTGGAAGGTATTGGCGAACTGTGCAGCGCCGCCCTGCAGCGTTTGCACAAGCCCAGCACCGTTAATCAAAGCGAATGTCCGGCCTGAAGAAACAAGACCGCTCCCCTTCCGGGGAGCCTTCCAGGCAGCCCGCCGCCCCCCAGGCCCTCAGCCCTGCCATGCAAAGCTGGCTGCATCAACTAAGCCATGAGAAACGTTATTCGGAACACACGCTCAGTGCGTATCGCAATGACTTGCGCCATTTGCTGGCGCAATACCCTGGCATCGATCCCGACACGCTCAATCAGACTCAATTGCGGCAAGCTGCTGCGCGCTTGCATGCTCAAGGCCTGGCACCTCGCAGCCTGGCCCGCATTCTGGCGGCGTGGCGTGGCTATTATCAGTCGCGCACCAAGGAACTGGGCTGGCCCTTGAATCCGGCGGCCAGCCTGAAGGCGCCCAAGATCGGACGTCCTCTGCCCAAAGCCTTGTCCGTAGACCAAACCCAGCAGTTACTGGACAGACCCAGCGCCCCCCTACAGGACGACCCTGTTAGCTGGCGCAATCAGGCCATGTTTGAGCTGTTTTATTCCAGTGGCCTGCGTTTGGCCGAACTGGTCAGCCTGGATACGCACTATCACCAGGACCCGCAATACCAGTCCAAAAGCTGGCTATTGATGGAGGATCATGAACTGGTGGTCAGTGGTAAAGGTGGCAAGACGCGTCGTCTGCCTATAGGCGAGAAAGCTCTGCATGCCCTGCAGCAATGGCTGGGGAAACGTACGACACTGGCATCATTGGCGACCAGCGCCGATGCCAGCGCAGCCCTGTTTCTAGGGGCCCGCGGTGCACGTATTCACCCGCGTGTCGTGCAGCAAGAGCTGGAAAACTATGCCCGTGCCAGTGGTCTGCCCGTGCATGTACACCCGCACAGCCTGCGCCACAGCTTTGCCAGCCATCTGCTGCAATCGGCTCAAGACTTGCGGGCAGTACAGGAGCTATTGGGTCACACCAATATTTCTACGACCCAGATTTACACCCGTCTGGATTTCCAGCATCTGGCCCAGGCTTACGATCAGGCCCACCCTCGGGCACAACGCAAAAACCGGGCCAGCGACAAGCCGGATGAATGAATCAGGGCTGCAAGGCTTTGATCAGTTGATCCGTGTTCGAGCGCATCATGCCCAAGTAGGTATCTACACCTGATCCAGGCGCACCCAAGGCGTCGGAATACAGTGTGCCACCGACTTTCGCGCCGGTTTCCCGAGCCACCTGCTCCACCAGTTTCGCGCTAACCGTATTTTCTACAAAGATGGCCTGAATCTGCTCGCTGCGTGCTTGCTGAATAATCTGTGCAATATCGCGCGCCGACGGCTCTGCCTGGCTGGACACGCCGACCAAGGGAATAAAGCGCATGTCATACGCCTTGCCCATATAAGAGAAAGCATCGTGCGAGGTAATCACCTTGCGCTTTTCAACGGGCACGGCCTGCAAACGAGTCTTGATGGAGTCGTCCAGTTCCTGGATACGCTGCGCGTAATCCTTGGCGCGACGCTGGTAGTACTCGGCATTGGCCGGGTCAGCTTGTTCCAGACCTTTGCTGATATTACGAACATAGATCTGTGCCAGGCCCAGGCTTTGCCAGGCATGCGGGTCCTGACTGCCATGCTGATGGCTATGGGCGTGGCCACTGTGATCTTTCTCATCCGCGTGTTGATGATCATGAGCGTGATCATGCGCAGGCTCATGGTCGTGATCGTGATCGTGATCGTGATCGTGGCCAGCATGGTCGTCATGCCCGCCCTCAAAAGCCAAAGGCGTAATACCCTCTGTCGCCACAACCTGCGGCCCCGTATAGCCCGCAGCCTGCTGCAAACGTGGCAGCCAACTTTCAAACTCCAGACCATTAATCACCAACAACTGCGCGCTGGCCAAGGTCTTCGCGTCGCTAGGACGCGGCTCAAAAGAGTGGGCATCACCATTGGCTGGCACGATAGTGCTGGCCATCACCTTATCCCCGCCAATCTCCTTGACCATATCGTTCAGGATGGAGAAGCTGCTGACCACTCGCAAAGGCTCAGCCTGTACCGACAAGCTGGCCGCCAGCAATCCCAGGGCCAATACCGTACGGCCTGAATAGATGTCTCGCATTTTCATCAATCGTGCTCCAAGAGAGAGGCCATGCGCCGACGCCGTGCACGCCATTGGGAATAAGCACGCAGCAAACCGCCTTGGGGGCCAAGGGTGATAGAAAGAAAATAAAACGCGCCGGCCGCCAGGATGATCGCGGGCGAGGCAGGCACGTTGTAGTAATACGAGAACAGCAGACCCAGATACGCACTGACCATGCCCAGCAAGGCCGCCACCAGCATCTGGCGTCCCACGGAATACACCCAGAACCGGGCCGAGGCAGCGGGCAGCATCATGATCCCCACCACCATCAAGGTTCCCAGAACCTGAAAGCCAGCCACCAGCGTGATGACCAGCATGAACAGGAACAGCATGTGAACCACGGAGCCGCGCCCACCTTGGGTACGCAGAAAAATCGGGTCCATGCACTCCAGCACCAGCGGTCTGAACACCAGGGCCAGAATAATCAGCGTGACCGTTGTGCTACTGGTGACCAGAAGCAAAGAAGCATCGTCCAGGCCCAGCACCGTGCCAAACAGCACATGGATCAAATCCATATTGGAGCCACGCAGCGAAACCAGCAGTACCCCAAGCCCCAAGGACACCAGATAGAAGGCTGCAAAACTGGCGTCCTCGCGTTGCGGGGTGAGGCGGGCCACCAGGCCAGCCAGCAAAGCCACAACCAGACCCGTAATCATGCCACCCAGCGCCATCGCGCTTAGCGACAGACCGGCTGTCAGAAAACCAACCGCTACACCGGGCAAGATGGCGTGTGCCATGGCATCGCCCATCAGGCTCATACGGCGTAAAACCAGGAAAACACCCAAAGGCCCGGCCGCAGCGGCCAAGGCAAACGAGCCTGCCAAGGCACGTTTCATGAATCCAAAATCGATGAAGGGGCCAAACAGGATGTCCATGAGCGCCATCACAGGTAGTCCCCCGCACACAAATGGCGAGCCAGATGCAAGTTCTCCGGGGTCAATACCGCCTCGGTTTCACCCCAACCCACCACCTGTCCGGCAAGCAGCACGGTTTGCGGAAAACAGCTACGCACCATATCCAGATCATGCAGCACGGCCATCACGGTACGGCCCTGTTGGTGCCAGTCCAGAATCAGCTTCATCAATTCGTCCGAGGTTGCGCGGTCCACCGCTGCAAACGGTTCATCCAGCAGCAAGATCTGGGCATCTTGCATGATCATGCGGGCAAACAAGGCACGCTGTAACTGACCGCCCGACAAGGTTCCAATCGAGCGTCGCGCAAAGTCAGCCAGACCCACCTGCTCCAGCGCATGGCCAATACGTTCATGCTCTGCTTTAGGGAAACCACCCCAGGCACCCACACGTTTCCAGGCTCCCATTGCGACCAGATCATGCACTGTCACGGGAAAGCTCTTGTCCAGATCGCCCATCTGCGGCAACAAGGCCAGTTGATGCAGAAAGCCGCTATCAACCACAATGCGGCCTTTAAGAGGATTGATTTGCCCAGTCAGCCCCTTGAGCAAGGTAGATTTCCCCGCTCCATTCGGCCCGACAATCGCTGTCAGGGAGCCGCGAGTGAAACAGCCGCTAATATCCCGCAAGGCGATCTTGTCTTTCCAGCCCAGCGCCACATGATCGAGTTCGATCAAGGTCTGATTGTCCGTCATGGGTTTACCACGCGCCCAATGCCCAGGCCGTCATTGCCCACAAGGCGGCGGCCACGCACACAGCGCCCAGTACGCGCTGCCCGGCCGAGGCCAGCAAAAGCGAACGGCGCGGTGCCGGACTACGGGAAGTCGAGGAAAATTGAGAACAGGACATGAAACAGGGATAATGCGGCGAGAGTGGAAATTTATTTTTCCAAAGATGTTATAACATAACAAACCACCTATCAAGCGCCATGCCTGTACATATTCTTACGCCCAACGCCATTGAAGACCAGCTTGCGACCGCAGAACAGCTTTGTCTGGAGCGCGGTAAACGGCTGACTTCAATTCGCCGCCAGGTGCTGGAAATCCTGATTCAGGCCCAGCGCAGCTTGCGCGCCTACGAACTGCTGGATCTGGTTCGTGAGTTCCAGCCAGGTGCCAAGCCCCCAACCGTTTACCGCGCCCTGGACTTTCTGACAGAAGAAGGTCTGATCCACCGTCTGGATGCCGTCAATGCCTGGACGGCCTGTGTGGATGCCGGTGGCCACCCCCACGACTTGCTGATTGTCTGCACCCAGTGCGGCACCGTGGTGGAACTGTGTGCTCCGGACTTGAGCCAGAAGCTGGCTGATTGTGTACGTGGGGCAGGCTTTGCCCTGTCTGGCCACGAAACCGAATTGCGCGGTCTGTGCCAACGTTGCGTTGCCGCTAAAAACGAGCGAAAACCCTTATCTGCCCCCTAAAACGTGGTATTTTGCCGCCAATCAGTATATATTCCCCGATCTATTGGCAAACCTCTGTGAATTTTTACAGATCACCGTTTGCCCAACAGGCAAGGCTGTGATGTAATCGCACGTTGTTTTCGTGCGGAGCAGATGGGTGCAGGAAGCCGCGGTTGGAGCCGTGCCTTGTACCTTTCGCCCGCCACTGCGAGGCATGTTTATGAACGCGGCATCAGATCTGAAAAACATGGTTCCAGTCACTGTTCTGACTGGTTTTTTGGGCGCTGGCAAAACCACGCTGCTCAAGCGCATCCTGAGCGAATATCACGGTCGACGCATTGCCGTCATCGAAAACGAATTCGGACCTGAGGGCATCGACAATGAATTGTTGGTGCAAGATTCCCAGGAAGAAATCGTCGAGCTGAGCAACGGCTGCGTCTGCTGCACTGTGCGCGGCGACCTGATGCGCACCCTGAACGATTTGCGCGTTCGCCGCCAGGCGGGCGAACTGAAGTTTGAGCGCGTCATCATCGAGACCACCGGCATGGCTAACCCCGGCCCGGTCTGCCAGACCTTCTTCATGGACGATGATATTGCCGACTACTATCGGCTGGACGCGGTCATTACCGTTGTGGATGCCAAACACGGCATGGCCACACTGGACCAACAAGAAGAAGCCCAGAAACAGGTTGGTTTTGCAGACCGCTTGCTGATCTCCAAAAAAGATCTGGTCAATGATGTGGATTACGAGGCCCTGCGTGCCCGTCTGGTCCGCATCAACCCGCGAGCCACCATTACGCCGGTTCACTTTGGTGAAACCAATATCCAGGAAGTGCTGGAAGTCAGCGGTTTCAACCTGACCTCCATTTTGGACATCGATCCGCAATTCCTGGCCGAGCAACATCCCGATGCCGATGATGGCCATGATCACCACCACGATCATGCGCACGGTGACGAAGGCGACTGCGGTCCTGACTGCGGTCACCACCATCATCACCATCACCAGCACGCTGCTCACAATGACGAGATCGGTGCTTTCGTGTTCCGTTCGGATCGTCCTTTCGATCCCGAGCGTCTGGAAGACTTCCTGTCCGGCATTGTCCAAGTATTTGGACCAGATCTGATGCGCTACAAAGGCATTCTGTATCTGAAGGGCATCAATCGCCGTATGCTCTTCCAGGGCGTACACATGATGATGAGCGCCGAGCCTGGCAATGCCTGGCTGGCCAAAGATAAAAAAGGCACCAAGCTGGTCTTTATTGGCCGCAAATTGCCACAAGACATATTCACCCAGGGCTTGGAGAACTGCCTGGTTTGAATTAATTATTCAGTAAATGCGGAGCGATTGCGCGTGACAACAGTTACAGGCTCCCAGACGTCAACAAGAGGTAAGCATCATGGCAACTAAGTCACATGACAGTACTACAACCCTGCTGACCGAGCAGGAGCTTTTGGCGATGCCTGAGTCAGACTACATGAACGCCGCCCAGCTGGAGTTTTTCAAGCATCGCTTGCGCCAGCTTGAACAGGAAATTCTGGCTAACGCGGGTGCCACAACGGAAAACCTGCGTGAAACCCAGTTCGTTCCTGACCCGGCAGACCGTGCCACGATCGAAGAAGAACACGCTCTGGAGCTGCGCACCCGCGACCGCGAACGCAAGTTGCTCAAGAAAGTGCAACAGTCCATCGCCCTGATCGATTCGGGCGAATACGGCTGGTGTGAGGAAACGGGCGAGCCCATCGGCCTGCCCCGTTTGCTGGCACGTCCTACGGCTAACCTGTCTCTGGAAGCCCAGGAACGTCGCGAGAAGCGTCAAAAGATGTTTGGGGACTGATAGGCTGCAAAGCCCATCACCCTGATGAAAAGCCCGCCCGATCATTCTGGCGGGCTTTTTTTTGCCATTTAGTCCGGCCACACCGGCCCGTATCAACGCAGCAGCGTGCCCTCCTTCGCCCCGGTTCAGCGCAGCAACAGAGCACCCGACAAAAACTTCGTTCTGTCATGCGCTTGAAATTTCCTGCCCGACCCCCAGATGGGAACCTTAAAGGAAGGAAATCATGGAACAATTTCACGCCACT
The DNA here is from genome assembly GCF_017377875.1 of Alcaligenes sp. SORT26. Classification (GTDB taxonomy): domain Bacteria; phylum Pseudomonadota; class Gammaproteobacteria; order Burkholderiales; family Burkholderiaceae_B; genus Alcaligenes; species Alcaligenes parafaecalis. The sequence continues at coordinate 3,429,624 of NZ_CP070975.1, read as the reverse complement.
ACTATTGTCTGTGTACGCCGCGGAGATCAGGTCGCCATCGGCGGCGATGGTCAGGTCACACTGGGCAATATTGTCATCAAGGGCACGGCCCGCAAGATTCGCCGTCTGTACAACGACAGCATCCTGGCCGGTTTTGCCGGTGCGACGGCTGACGCCTTCACCTTGCAAGAGCGCTTTGAAGCCAAGCTGGAAAAGCACCAGGGCAACCTGCTGCGTGCCGCCGTCGAACTGACGCGCGACTGGCGTACCGACCGCGTTCTGCGCCGTCTGGAAGCCATGCTGCTGGTGGCTGACAAGGAGCACACTCTGGTACTGACCGGCAATGGCGACGTGCTCGAACCCGAACATGGCTTGGCCGCCATTGGCTCAGGCGGCTCCTATGCCCAGTCTGCCGCCATGGCCTTGCTGCAAAACACCGATATGGCCCCTGCGGACATCGTTAAAAAGTCGTTGGAGATTGCAGGCGATCTGTGCATCTACACCAACCAGAACCATATCGTCGAAACACTCTGACAGCCGGATACCCCACCATGTCTACACCTAATATGACTCCCGGAGAAATCGTCTCCGAACTGGACAAGCATATCGTTGGCCAGGGCAAGGCCAAGCGTTCTGTCGCCGTGGCCCTGCGCAATCGCTGGCGTCGCCAGCAGGTGGCCGAGCCCCTGCGCAGCGAGATTGTGCCCAAGAACATTCTGATGATCGGACCCACCGGCGTGGGTAAAACCGAAATCGCCCGTCGTCTGGCCAAGCTGGCCAATGCGCCTTTCATCAAGGTCGAAGCTACCAAGTTCACGGAAGTGGGCTATGTAGGCCGCGACGTTGAAACCATCATCCGCGATCTGGTGGATATTTCGGTCAAGCAAACCCGCGAAATCGAAATGCGCCGTGTGCGCACCCAGGCCGAGGAAGCGGCTGAAGACCGCATTCTGGACGTACTGGTACCGCCCTCGCGCGATGCCCACGGTCAGCCCCAGCGTGAGGACAACTCCGCACGTCAGGTGTTCCGCAAACGTTTGCGTGAAGGCAAGCTGGACGATACCGAGATTGAAATCGAGATGGCCCAAGCCATGCCTCGCATGGAAATCATGGCCCCTCCCGGTATGGAAGAGATGACCGAGCAATTGCGCGGCATGTTCTCCGGCATGGGTCAGGAAAAAACCAAGGCTCGCAAGCTGACGGTCAAGGAAGCCTTCAAGCAACTGACCGAAGAAGAAGCGGCCCGTCGCGTCAATGAAGACGATTTGCGCACGGCTGCGGTGGCTAACGCCGAGCAGAACGGCATCGTGTTCCTGGACGAGATCGACAAGATCACCGCACGTGGCGAGAGCCAGGGCAGTGGCGGCGATGTGTCCCGTCAAGGCGTACAGCGAGACCTGCTGCCTTTGGTGGAAGGCACGAATGTCACCACCAAATACGGTGTGGTGCGTACCGACCACATCCTGTTTATTGCCTCGGGCGCTTTCCACCTGTCCCGTCCATCGGATCTGATTCCTGAACTGCAAGGACGTTTCCCTATCCGTGTGGAACTGGAATCGCTGAGCGCCCAGGATTTTGTACAGATTCTGTCGACCACGGACGCATCTCTGACCAAGCAATACGCTGCCTTGCTGGGCACCGAAGACGTGCAACTGGACTTCCGTCCCGACGGTATCCAGCGTCTGGCCGAGCTGGCTTTCGAGGTCAACGAGCGTACTGAAAACATTGGTGCCCGTCGCCTGTACACCGTCATGGAAAAACTGCTGGAAGAACTGTCCTACAGCGCTGGCAGCCACGGCGAGCAAAGCGTGGTTATTGATGCGGACTACGTGAACAAGCAGTTGCAAGAAACGGCAGCCAGCCAGGATCTGGCGCGCTACGTGCTGTAAATCCGGCACTAGATCCAACGCTTGTTCCGCTTGTTGCCGGACAAACAAAAGGGGCAGATTTTTCTGCCCCTTTTTCCATTCTTGTTCGGGTAAGAACCAACACCGTCCCCAGCAGGCGATTGCACCCAAGTTTTCAACAAACTCTGACCTGGCAAAACGCATCAAGCTTAGTGATCGTCAGATCGCCCCCCTCCGACCAGAGCAGACTGACGGCTCTCCTGGATAGGACATAAAAAAAACCGGGTGAACCCGGTTTTTTATCCACCTGCTGAATCCACCTTATTTGCTGATCTTGGTGACCACGTAATCGCCACCATCACGCTTGGCGGTGAATTTCACCTTGTCGCCCGGTTTGATGTTGGCCAGCAAGGCGGGATCAATTTTGTAGACCAGTGTCATGGCGGGCAACTCCAGGTCGCTGATCTCACCATGCTTGATGGTGATCTTGCCAGCCTCGGCATCCAGTCGGCGCACTTCACCTGATGCACTGGCCTCTTGAGCCTGGGCGACCACGACATAGGCCGAGCCCGCCACTACACCCAGAGTTCCCAGCGCCAAGGCAGCGCTTCGTTTCGTCCATGCCATTTTTAACTCCTGCAAATTGGGCAGAGCCAGACAATTAGCTCATAATGCCTACTTTCGGACGCCTGATGCGTCTGTTTCCGATCAAGCATAACGCTAAACCTTTGCAAAAGCATGAGCGAATTTATTAAAGGGTATGTGCTGCGTCCAGCCACCCCCGCAGACATTCCGGCCGTTTTGGGCCTGATGCGCGATATGGCCGCCTTCGAGAAACTGGAACATATTTTCAAGGCCAGCGTCGAGTCGCTACGCAACAGCTTCTTCTCCGATGAGCCCAGTGCCTACTGCCTGGTCATCACCCCGGAAGATCAGCCCAACGCACCAATTTCTTACATTATGTGGTTTTACAACTACTCCAGCTTTTTAGATCGCCGCGGCATCTATCTGGAGGATTTGTACATAGACCCCACCCACCGCAAACACGGTTTGGGTGCTGCCGCACTGCGTCACCTGGCTCAGTTGGCCGTCGCTCAAGGCTGTGGTCGTCTGGAATGGGTGGTGCTGGACTGGAACCAGAACGCCATCGACTTTTACAAGTACCAGGGTGCCCAGGTGATGGAAGAGTGGCGCATCGTACGAGTCACGGGCGATGCTCTGAGCAATCTGGCCAATGGCACCCCCCGCCCTATCGAGGCATAAGGCATCATGTCCACTCGACTTTCCATTATCAGCACTCGTACTGGCGATGACGGTACGACGGGCCTGGGCGATGGCAGCCGCCTGCCCAAAACGGCTCCATTGATTCACGCTCTGGGCGATGTGGATGAGCTCAACAGCCATATAGGTGTGTTGCGCAGCATGGCGCTGCCAGAAGATGTGGATACCTTGCTATCCGATATCCAGCACGACTTGTTCGATATGGGCGCAGAGCTGTGCATTCCCGGCCATCAGGTTATAGGCAGCAGCCATGTGGAACGCCTGGACAAGGCGATTCGCCATTACAACGAACCTTTGGGCATCTTGAAAGAGTTTATTTTGCCCGGCGGCAGTCCGGAAGCAGCACAAGCGCATGTCTTGCGTTGCGTGGCACGTCGTGCGGAACGTAGTGTCGTGGCCGTGCCCTCAGAGTCTTTGCCGCAGGATGGCCCGCGTCTGTACCTGAATCGACTGTCTGATTTGCTGTTTGTATTGGCACGTACGCTAAACCGCCATGCAGGCCGCTCTGACGTGCTCTGGGAACCCAAGCGCAACGAGCAAGACAAGAGCTGACAGCGACAGCGACAGCGACAGCGACAGCGACAGCGACAGCGACAGCGACTATAAGAATAGGGCCCTGCCAAGCAGGGCCCTATTTATTTTCAGGCAGGATCAATGCGAGTAATATCCGAAAACTTCAGCGCAGGCTGATCTGTAGGATCTTCGTACACCTGCCATTTCAAGGACAGGCTGCCCACCTGAATATCCACGGTCGCCAAGGTATTTTCCGCGTCACTATCGGCCGGGTCACAACGCCAGATCGGAAACTGCACATGGTGCTGATCTGCCAGGACCTTCAAAGGATCCAGCTCGGCCCCGGCTTGCGCCAGCAACTCATCCCCACGCTCTTGCCGCCGTTCGGACGAACGGGTAATACGCTGCTCAAACCCCTGCATGGACGGATGCAGAGCATGGTTGGCATGCAGACGGTTTTGCTCAATCGTCTGCACGGACACCGCCTCGGCACTGAATTCCACGCTTAGCAAGCGCGGATCACCACGCTGGGCCAGACTCAAGTGGAACGCTCCCGAGCGTGGGTGATCCTGCAAGATACCCACCGCCTGATCCAGATCGGGCTGGTCCAGCATGGCACGAGTCAGAACCATGCGCGGCACGCCAGGGGCCACATGACGGGCACGCACATTATTGACAGTCATGGCCAATCCAGCCTGCGTGACGGCAAAGCTGTGACCGGGCAAGGAAGCGGGGTACAGGAAAGACACGAAGGACATGCCACTGTCAGGAATGAATTTGGCAACCCCGCAGTAACCTGCAAAGCCGGGATCACCATCTTCGTTATGCACCAGACGCGGTTCGCCCTGGGCGGGCATTTGCACGGTGGTGCAACCATCCGGCGCCATCGCCCACAGGTCGCCCCGGCAATTCCACAAAAACACGTCTTCAAAAGGGAGCTCCAGGCCTAATGCCAGGCCCTGGAGCTCGGTCCATATTCGGGGGAAATAGCGTTCGGTGTACTGAGCCAGTTGACTGGCTACCGCCGTCCCTTTTTGTTGCATGATGCCTTGCCATGCTGCTGAGCTCAGCAAATAGGCATGCACTGCAGGGGCTCCGAAACGTCCCAAAGAATGGCCAATTTCTTTGGGACCACCACTTAACTCCAGATAGGACAACTTAGCCATTGCGTCTATTTCCAGTAGGCACCTGATTGGTGCAATTGATCTTCAAGCAACTCAATACCGCTGACTGCACGACTGCCCGCCTTGGCCAGAACCTGCTCCAGCAACACCTCCACCAGAGCCTGTGCGGCGACCAAAGAAGGAAAAAAAGACGGACTGTCGGTTCCAAACAATAATGTGGCATCTGCCTGCTGCGCAATAGGGGCAAGCAAGCTGTCGCAAATCGCCAGAATATGTGCATCTGCCTGCTGAGCGGCGCGATGCGCCAGCACGGCTTCCTGGGAATACGGGGCAAAACCGAACAAGACCAGCACATCCCCCTTTTGCAAGGCCCGCAAATCCATATCCAGAGTGCCAGACTCGCCGCGTAGCAAGACAATCGAAGGTCGGAACAGGCGGTACTGGTAATGGAAAGAGAAGGCAGGCGCAAAAGAGGCGCGGAACCCAGCCACAAAAACCCGCTTGGCCTTGGAAAGCAGTTCTACCGCCTGCGGCAGGCGCGCCTCGTTCGCCTCACGCAGTAGCGCCAGATTATCCATTTGCGCCGTCAGGGCCTGCTCCAGCCTGTCCTCTTTGTGTCGATTACGCACGACCACACGGGCCTGATCGGCATAGCGCCGTGCCCCCTGACCATGCAGCGCCTGGGTAAACACCGCTTTGAACTCTGCCCAGCCAGCAAAACCCAGAGACTGCGCAAACCGCAACAAGGTTGCAGGCTGCACCTGGGCTTGAGCAGCTAACTGACGCATGGACATCAAAGGCACCTGATCGGCGTGATCAAGCACATAGCGCGCGCTTTGCTGAAACTGCGGTGACAGGGTGGCAAATGCCGCCTGGATACGCACCGTCAAGGAGCTCAAGGAGTTCATGGGCCAACACGCTTAAAAAGGGATACCAAGTATATATCGGGCGCAAATGCAGTCCAGGCGCAACAGTGAGGCCTTTATCCACCTATCCTTACAAAGCAGAAATGATTTATTTGTTGAAAGTATTATCATATATTCAACATACGTTGAAAATCCTTTTGGGCCTACTTTCTGGATCTGCGCCATGACACACGTTTTTCATCGCAACCCCAAACAAACCTTGCCCTACGCCGTCAAAGGCGATGGCATCCGCATTGTGGACAGCAATGGCAACACCTATATAGATGCCAGTGGTGGCGCGGCTGTGTCCTGCCTGGGCCATAGCCACCCCACGGTGATCGCCGCCATCAAGCAGCAACTGGACCAGATTGCCTATGCCCATACCTCTTTTTTCAGCAGCCAGGCTGCCGAAGATCTGGCTGACTTTCTGACTAGCCGCTCACCAGGCGATCTGGACCATGTGTACTTTTTGTCTGGCGGCTCCGAAGCGGTAGAGGCCAGCCTGAAGCTGGCACGGCAATACTTTGTGGAAATCGGCCAGCCAGAGCGTCATATCTTCATCGCCCGTCGTCAGAGCTACCACGGCAATACGCTGGGTGCCTTGGCTATCGGTGGCAATGAATGGCGTCGCAAACCTTTTCTGCCTTTACTGGCTCCCGCCCAGCATGTCTCGCCCTGCTACCCCTATCGTGACCAGCGTAGCGATGAAACTGCTGAACACTATGCCGACCGTCTGGCCCAAGAGCTGGATGACATGATTCAAAAGCTGGGGCCGGAAAACGTCGCCGCCTTTGTGGGCGAGACAGTGGTAGGCGCTACCGCAGGTGCCTTGGCCCCCGTGGGTGATTACTGGAAGAAAATCCGCCAGGTCTGCGATAAACACGGTGTCCTGCTGATTCTGGACGAAGTCATGTCCGGCATGGGCCGCACAGGCTATCTGTTTGCCTGCGAAGAGGACGGTGTGGCGCCAGACATTATGGCGATTGCCAAAGGGCTGGGAGCGGGCTATCAGCCCATTGGTGCCATGCTGGCCAGCGACCGTATCTATCAGGCCATCCTGAATGGCTCGGGCTTTTTTCAGCATGGCCATACTTACATGGGACACGCGACTGCCTGCGCGGGTGCCTTGGCCGTACAAGAGGTGATTGAGCAAGATCAGTTACTGGAAAACGTACGCCAGCGCGGCGAACAGTTACGTCGGGAATTGCACCTGGCTTTGGACAGCCACCCCAATGTGGGCGATATCCGTGGCCGTGGCCTGTTTGTTGGTATCGAGCTGGTACAAGACAAAGCCAGCAAACAGCCTCTGGACCCCGGCCTGAAAACCCATGCCAAGATCAAGCAGCACGCTTTTTCCCAGGGCCTGATGCTCTACCCGATGGGCGGTACGATAGACGGCGTGCTGGGCGACCATATTTTGCTGGCCCCACCTTTTATTTGTACCGAATCTGATATTCACGACATTGTGCAACGACTGACTCAGACCATCGACACTATTCTGCCCCGCTGAATCCCATCATGCAGAGTGCCTGAGGGGCCGCGTGCACAAGCTGCCGCGCCTCAAACAGCACTCTGTTGACTGCCCTGCGGCAAGCCAGCCGCAAGATACCACACTCTATATAAAGGAGAACCATGGCCCGCCTGCCCTATGCCGATCTGACTACCCCCGAAGCCGCCCCCTTGGTCGAACAGATCATTGCGGAACGTGGCAGCGTATTGCACCTGTACCAAATGCTGCTACACAGCCCGCCCATTGCCAAAGGCTGGCTGAATCACCTGACCGGTATCCGTCACAACAGCAGCTTGCCGGGTGATGTGCGTGAGCTGGTCATCATGCGCGTCGCCTTGTTGAACCGCGCCCCATACGAAGCCGATCAGCATGCGCCTATCGCGCTGGCAGAGGGCATGACTCAGGCTCAACTGGATGCCCTGCCAGACTGGCAGACCTCGGACCAATTCACGCCCCTCCAATGCGCTGTCCTGGCCTATACCGATGCCATGACGCGCAATGTGCAGGTGGACGACGCCGTGTTCAAGGAGATACGTCAGTATTTTGACGAACGCCTGACCATTGAGCTGACCGCCACCATCGCTACCTACAATATGGTGTCGCGCTTTCTGGAAGCCCTGCATATCCATTCGGACGACGCACGCTAAAACGCCGTCGACACGGGCTCCATCCTGCCTCCCCCTAAACGGCCCGCCAGAAACTCCACGAACAAGCGCAGCTTGGGAGGCAGATGGCGGGTAGGCGGATACAGGGCCCACAGCGCGCCACAGTACTGAGTGCGGAACTCCCAATCAGCTAACACGCGCACGATACGCCCTTCCTGCTCCGGCTCCTTGGCCACAAAACAAGGCAGGCTGCCCACCCCCAAGCCCCGCTCCACGGCATCCAGCCGCACGCCCGTATGGTTAGCCGCATAACGACCGCTAACCGACACATTCAGCACCCGCCCGCCTTTATTGAATCGCCAGCGTGAATCGCTGGGCGCTTCACCCAAATAGATGCAGCTATGTTCACGCAACTGTTGCGGATGCGTGGGCAAGCTATGTTCTGCCAGATAGGCCGGGCTGGCATACAGACCGTGACGGATATCCGTCAGATGCCGCCCCATCAGGCCCGGTGGCGGCTGATCAGTAATACGAATCGCCAGATCCAACTGATCATCGATCAGATCCGCATAGCGGTCATCCAGGTTCATCAGGACATTCACATTAGGATGCGCCGCCAGAAAATCCGGCATATGGGGATGGATTAAAAAATGTCCCACGGCCTTGGGGACACTCAGCCGAATCTGCCCTTCCGGCTCGGTCTGAAACTGCCCCGAAATCTCCATGGCCGCCTGTGCGCAGGACAACATATCGCGGGCATGCTCGTAAATCGCCTGCCCGCTGTCGCTCAAGCGCAGTTTACGGGTCGTGCGTTGCAGCACCCGTGTCCCCAGCCCTTTCTCCAAACGCGCAATGGAACGGCTCACTGCCGAGGGGGTATAGCCAAGCTGACGAGAGGCCTCGGAAAAACTGCCAGTCTCCACCACTTTGACAAAGACCACCATATCGCTCATCAGGGAAGTCAGATTACTTGTGCTCATAGGGAATAAATTATTTCATTGAATTGCAATTATCGGGACTGCCTACTATGCCTACAATGCCTTAAAACCAACCTACAGGTAATAAAATGCAAGATAAATTATATTTGACTAGCAATAGCCTTACCTGCATAGCGGAAGTCCTGGAGTGTTATCACTCGGAAAATGAACGCTATGCTGTCAGGCTGGATAAAACCTTATTTCATCCCCAAGGCGGTGGCCAACCCTGCGACAAAGGCACCTTGAATGGTCACGAAGTCCTGCATGTCGCTCAGAACCGAGACGGCCACGTATTGCACTACCTGCATGTGCGCCTGCCCCTGGGCCCGGTTGAACTGCACGTAGACCGGGCGCACCGCTTGCAGCATGCCCGTCTGCATACCGCTGGCCACATGATCGGTCATCTGGTCGAGCGCACCGGCTGGCAAGCCATCAAGGCCCATCACTGGCGTGGCGAGTCGCGGGTGGTGTTCCTGAATCCCAAAAATGCCCTACCGCCTTTTCTGGACGATTTGTCTGATCGCTGTGCCGAGCAGATCCAACTGGCACAGCCTATTGGCATCAGTTTTCAGGAAGGCCGACGCCAGGTGACGATTGGCACCCTGGGGCAGTATCCATGTGGCGGCACGCATGTTGAAAATACATCTGAATTAAATGGATTGAAAATAATCCGTATCAAAAATAAAAAAGATGAATTAAGCGTTCATTATGAAATGCTGGATTAATCAATAATAAAAATTAAGGTTTTTTATTATTTTTAGCTATGACCGGGAAAGAAAAACAATTCTTTTAAAAACCCCCAAGGGAAGTGAGACATGTATTTAGAAACCGAACGATTACAGACTGAGCATATGCAGTCCTTGCTCAATGGCGAACTCCTGGCTATTCGACTCTCCCAGTTCATTGATGCGCCCACCTCACAAAAGCTGGGCGAGCAAATCATCGACAAGGGCTTTGACCGTTACGTGAACGCCCCCAGCATCGGCCGCATAGGCATGGCTTTTTACGAAGCGGAAAACCAGCCCGAGCGCATAGCGTCTTACTTTGAAGGCGTTTTTGACAATATTGACGAGCTGCGCCGCCGTTGCGCGCCCTACTTGTCCCCCATTGATGTACTGCGCTGCACGCTGGACGAGGTCTGGCCCGCCGGGGCCACGCTGGAGACTTTGTATGGAAAAAAAATGTATGTGGGTTTATCGCGCGTGGTGCAGCCCGATGTCCATTTCCTGGCACACCACGACATTCTGGCGAAAGACGCACCCGGTAATTATCAAGCCATCAGTCTGCAGGGGCAGTTGGCCGCCAATGTGTATTTGAAAATGCCTGAGCAAGGAGGTGAACTGCAAATCTGGCAAACCGAACTAAGTCCCCATGAATTTGATCAGATGCGTGGTGAAAGCTACGGCATCCATCCTGATTTGCTGGGTGCCCCCGAAGTGCAGATACGTCCCGGTCCGGGCGATCTGATTATTTTTAATTCTCGCAAAATGCATGCCGTCACCCCCGGCAAGGGCGATTTGCGTTTGAGCCTGTCTTGCTTTGTGGGATATCGCGGCCCGGCCATGCCGCTGACCTTTTGGAGTTAATGTGTTGCAAACCTATTGGCCCGAGTTCGCTACTCTGGCTTTGATTCATTTTTTGGCCGTTATTGCCCCCGGACCTGATTTCGCTGTCACCATCCGCCAAAGTGTGCGGCTTGGCCGTCAGGCCGGTATTGCCACTGCCATTGGCATTGGTGCCGGGATCTCCGTGCATGTGATCTACACCTTGATGGGCGTCGGTGCCCTGCTCCACTCCACCCCGTGGTTGATGAGTGTGGCTGAAGTCCTGGGCGGTGCTTACTTGCTGTACATAGGCTGGGGGTTTTTACGACAGGCCAACACGCCAATGGAAGTGAGCCTGGCCGAGTCCGAGAATGGCAAACCTGCTGCCGTCAGTATGCGCCAGTCCCTGACACTAGGCTTCATGACCAATGCCACCAATCCCAAGGCCACGTTGTTCTTCCTGGCCGTGTTTACCACAGTTGTCAGCGCCAGCACGCCACTGACAACCCAAATGCTCTATGGCGTGTGGATGTGTCTGGTCAATGCGGGCTGGTTTATTGTGGTCAGCCTGATCTTTACCAACCCCGGCGTACGACAACGGTTTTTGCGTATGGGAACCTGGTTTGAACGCGTGACGGGGGTATTGCTGCTGGGCTTCTCGCTGCGTTTGCTTGTTCATGCCGGACAACGCATCCTGCTCTAAGCCTGAACCTGCACAGCACCAAGACTTTGTTTGATCAGATCCTTGGCGATGCCCCAGCATCACAAAAAGTCCCACCCTGCAAAACAGGGTGGGACTTTTACATTTAGATCATAGACTCGCCTGTCTTGCGTGCTCTGCGCCAGTCACGGATCAGATTGCCAACCAGCAAGATCAAGATGATGGCCGACATTACCGGCCAGACCAGAAAGTAAATCGTCATAAGCATAGTGTTCTCCTTTTAACGTCTTCTCTCATGCACTCAAGCACGAGCCGAGGCAGCTTCGCCTTGTTGTGACTCGCGAGCCTTCTGCTTGCTCGGCGCTGGCGTGTCGTCGTAGTGAAACGACTGCACGCGCTCGGCCAGCAAAGAGAAATCAAAACGCTCCTGGCTACGCAAGCTGATGGCCACACACACCACAGCGCTGACACCGTATGCGGTCAAGGAACCCAACAACACAATGTACTCACGCAAGAAACCGATGAAGTTGGGCAACAGAATCGCTGTGGCAATGACTCCAACTGCAATCGCAATACGGCTGCGGAAGAACGCAAACGCCATCAAACCGGCAACCACACCACCCCCAATCGAAGCGGTGATCTCATAGAACACGGCAACCACACCCTCAATAGGAATCAGCTCAAAGCGGACAATCGTGAACAGCACCACGGCGCACAGAACCGACCAGCTAAAGGCCTTGTTGGTTACGCGGTCCCAGTAGAAGCTGACGATCACCGGGAACACAATCGCCCCCCACAGTGCGCCCACAAACACCAGCATCACCAGAATATCCAGACGCAGGCTGGCGAAAATCACCCCCACCATCGTGGCAACCACCATGGTGATACGGCCCCACCACAACATGCGGGCAGGTTTTGGACGACCACGGGCAATGTTCTTGGCGTAGATGTCAGTCATCATGATGGCCGACAAGGCCGCCAGATCCGAGTCCGCCGTGGAGGACAAGGAGCCCACCACCAGGATGAAGAACAAGGCGATACCAAACGGTGGCAAATAGGTCGAGGCCATCTGCGGGATGATGTTGTTCATATTCCCATCCACCGGCTCCAGGCCAGTGAACAAGGCCAGCAGACCCAGCATGCCCAGACCAATCACCACGGCACCATAGCCAATCGTGGCGGTCAGGAAAGTGGGTTTGATCAAGTCCTCTCGCACCGCGAACAGGCGCTGGGCAATGGTCTGATTACCAATGGCATAAGCCAGCACCGCCACAAAGTAAGGCGCACCTTGCTCCAGAATCGCTTTGGTCGAATAGAAGTTGGCTTGCTCGGAGTCCAGACGCCACCAGTTGGCCTGTACCATCTCGGGCCCGCCCGCGTTAAAGAAGATCAGCGGGATAATGACCACGGCCGACAGAATCATGGCAACCAGTTGGGCAAAGTCTGTCATTACCGAGGCACGAAAGCCCGACCATAAGGTATAGGACAGCACACCCAGACCGGCAATCAGCACACCTTGAATAAAGCTCAGAGGGCTAAGAATCGAGACCAGCGCACCGGCGGCGGTGAAGTTCACCATCAGGCTGATACCGCTACCCACCACATTGGAGATCGCCATGATCATCTGACTGGACGAACCGTGCCGGGCATGCAGCACTTCGGCCAAAGTATGTGCCTGGGGTGCTAGCTTGCGGAAGCGCCGCCCAAAGGGATAGATGAACAGAATCATCAAGGCCCCCCATAGTCCGTAATGCAGGGGACCAGATAGCCCGTATTTGAAACCCGAGGTCGCGCTGGCATAAAACGACGCGGCCCATACCCAGGTGGCGATCATGCTGGCCGCTGACAGGCCAAACCCCACCGCACTGTTGGACACCATGTATCCGTCCACGTTTTCTTTTTTCTGGCCAATCATGAGCGACATCAGGAATGTCGCGCCATAAAAGCCGACCAGCAACAATATGGCCGTTGTGGTTGAAAGCGTAAAAAACTCCGCCTCTTGCATGTCTTTCCCTTTCTCTTCTGCGCGACGCCCCTGTGCTACGAGGTCATCCTGCGCATGCGTGCCAATTCCGCAGTAACGCGCTGGGCGGCACCGATCCCAGGATCAGAACCGAAGCACCTAAACCGAACGCGCGCACGAACGCCCCCGCCCTTGGCAACGCCAAAGCGAGAAAAAGCAAGACACAGCGCAAAGTGCCTCACATTACGGAGAGTCTGCGGGCCTTACAGCAAATAAACATGGCCAGAGACAAGCCGCTCTGTTGCAGGCCGATGTCATGGGAGACAGTCGGCTGGTTGTTCCGCGACCCAAGGGTCGGGCAAGGTGTTTCGGACTAAAAAGCCGGGTTGTTGTGCAACAACCTGTTGAAGAACGGACCGCCATTTTTTATGCAATTTTGTCGCACCTGAACGGCCTGTTCGAGACGCTGATTCAAGGAACCAGAGGGGTCAATTATACATATTTAAAATTTAAGGGTCTATATCATGCTGTTTCAGCATCGAGAAAGGGCTTTTCAGCCCTTTCCAGATCAGTCGTAGACCTCGTCATTGCTTAAGCTCACGCGTGCCAGCTCCTGACACGCCAGGGGCACTTTGCCCACAAAGGCGTAGCCTTCCCCCCGCACGGAACGAATCGGTAGCTCCTCGCCCATTGCACTTAATTTACGTTTCAAGCGGCTGATCAAAACGTCCACGGAACGGGCAGTTGCATCGCGCCCTTCTTCCAGCGGGAACAGGCGATCCCGTTCCACCGTTTGCGGGCTGACGGCAAACAGAACCTGAACAATACGCCGCTCGCCACGCGTCAACATGACCGAGTGGCCCTTGGGCGTGCTCATGGTCCAGCCGTTTTCCATTAAATCCCAGAGCTGGGACTCGGGCTCCAGCTCGTGTTTCTGAACGGCAGAGGCCGGTTTTGCTTGCGCTGTGTCCGGGCTGCGCAGGCTGTGCCGCAAGGCATAACCACGCCGTCGCAAGGCCTGTACGCAGGCCACCACCTCGACCGGCAAGGCATCCTGATCAAAGCAGGCGTCGGCACCGGCAAGCAGAAAATGCCCACGCTCCAGACCGGCAACTTTGTCACGCCGCACAACAATCACGCCTGCCGCGGGAAAATCGATGCGCAAACGATTGATGTGCAAAAACACATTATCTGCCTGACACAGCAAGGCAAATACCATCTCCGCCCCGCAGGCATGCGCTTGGGACAAGCACTTTTCCATCGTCTCGACTGTCTGAACCCGTACTCCCCACTGCTCAGACTCCAAAGTGATCTGCTGCAAACTGGCCTTGTCGTCATATAACAGAAAAATCTGTTCAACCGTCATAGTCCTCACCCCTGCTGGCCCACTAAGGCACTTTATGTTTTTTTTAACCTTGGACCCGCCTCAACAAACGCTGTGCTGCTGCGTCGTCAGGCATGGACAGATAAATCATCCCTTGCTGTAAAGGCTCCCCAATCCGGGCGACCTGCGCCACCTGATCTTCCATGACCAAAACAAGCAAGGCTCCCACATTACCAGAGCTGACCTCGGCCAACTTACGCGCCCCCAAAGAATTCAATTGAAAGCGCACAAGGTGCCCGCCCTGCTCGGTACGCAAGGTCGCAACCCGAGTCAGATCGCTGCGCTGCACAATGACTTGGGGATACAACCACAGCGGTCCCTGAGGCCCTTCCACTTGCACTAAACCCGCCACGGGCTGAGGCAAACCAACATAGAAATCCACTTGGGGAGCCACTACCGCGCGCTGCGTCTGAGAAGCCAGAAAACTGCGCGTACCATCATCACCTTCCCGCTCGTAATTGCTGGCCAACGCAGGCGGGCTCAAGTCTGCCGCCTGTGCCTTTCCTCCCGCAGCGGTGGTCTGGCATCCAGCCAGAAAAAGCAGCAGCATGGCTATTGCCGATACGCGTGCAAGCTGCCCAGTTTGACTACGTTTGATCACCATATTCACTCTCCGCCCTGGCCTGTGCCCGCAAGCGCCAGACCCTTGTTGCGAAGCCGGTTTCTGTCCGGCAAAAAAGGGCCGCGAGCCCACGCTCGCGACCCTCTCCCCTCACCTCGTTACCATTGATAGCCCACACCAACCGAGCCACCGTAATCACCACGGGACGAACCCGCGACCGTACCTTTCAACACCCAGCTACCGCTGTCCGTAATGGTGGACAGGCCCAGGGCGTAACCACTTTCACCGCGCCATACACCACCGGCTACAGCGAACATGCTCTTGCCAGGGATATAGGCTTGCGGCAAGCCTGCGGTTGCCATCGCAGCCGCCACACCCGCACTCGCCCGGTTCTCCACCTTGTTGATACGGCGATCCAGGTTGTTGAACTGGTTGGTGATGTTGGACGTGGCCTGGCTCAACTGACGCACGTTGACCGCATCCTGTGGCGCCTGCCCATCGGCCAGATTGCTGATGGTTTTGTCGTGCATGTCGATACCCTGTTTATTCAAGGTTGGGCCATCCACAATTTGCACTTCATTGGTCGTTACGGACTGGGCCACGACGCTATTGACCTTGATGTCCTGTGCCAGGGCGACTTTCACGTCCGTACCGGAGCGCGAGATCTCGATATTGTCCCCGTTGAGGAACTGCACCGTCGCCTTGGGGGCCACATTGCTGGCCGTATCACCATTGGTCTGGATGTTCCAGCCCGCGCTGGCCAGCTCGGTCACGTTCTCTACCTTGGTATTCAAGCCACCCAAGGCATCGTTCACGTTGTTGTAGGTTTTATCGCCTACGTTCAACTCCGTAACCAGCTTGCCGTTCTCGAACTTGGAGCCACCGCCCATACCACTGGCAATGCTTTCACCCATATCGTGAATCTGGCTGCCATTGACGGCATCGGTACTGGTGGCGGAAATGTCACCACGCGCCACATTGGTGATTCCGGTGCCACCCGTGCGGCCGCCGTCGGTAGACTCGGTTCCGGCCATGGTGACCTTGCCGTAGTTAACCGACTGATCTGGATTCAGGTCGTACTTGACGGCACGATCCACCAGATTCTGGGTTTCACCTCGCACCAGATCCAACTGCTCCTCGGTTGCGGCACGGCCGCTCTTGCCGAAGTTGGCCCCCGTCAGGGTACGGTTGCTCAAGCCGGTGATGTCATTGTCGGTTGCCGATACCACCACGTTGCCCGCGCGCAGTCCGGCATTGCTCAAGGCAATGTTCGTCCCGATAGCAAAGCCGATATTGTTCATGACGACATCAGGAGCGCCGCCCGTGCCTTTCACCGTCACGCTCTTGAGTTCCAGGTCGTCATTCAAGGCAATGCTCAAAGTATCGGTGCCATCGCCGGTGGTGCTCAGATTGTTATTGCTGCCCACAATCTTCAGCGTTTCCCCCAGATCGCGATGCACCGTCGTGCCTGCGCTACCCGCGAAGTTCATGCCTTTGGCGGTCAGCCCCTCATCACGGCCTTCAAGCTGGCTGACGTTCACGGCATCCGTCGGGTCAACCCCTTTCGCTACATTCGTGATCTTCTGTGCACCGGCATTAATACCCTGGTCGTTAATCACCACATTGAAAGCAGTCAGACCGGCATTGGTCAGATTGACCTGTCCGATGGTCAGACCCGTATTGCCCAGAACCACATCCGGTTTCCCAGTCGCGCCCTTGACCTTCACACCCGCCGTTGTCATCTCGGTGTCGCCCGTTGTGACACTGGTCAAATCCAGCTCGTCATTCAAGGCAATCTGCACCGTATCGCTACCCACGGTGGACGTCGCCAAGTTGGCATTGCTGCCCTTGATCGTTACCGTCTGGCCCAGATCCCGATGTACTGCCGTGCCTGTTTGTGCAGCAAAACTCATACCCTTGGTGATCAGGCCACCCTCGGCCTCGGTCAACTGGCTCAGGTTCACCGCATCAGTGCCGGTCGTCCCTTTAGCCACATTGGTGATCTTCTGGCTGCCCATATCAGCCCCCTTGAAGAACGGGGTCTCGGCTATCTGAACCTGCAACTGACCATTCAGAACCTGGGTACGCAGGTTGGCGCCGCTGTAATTACCAGCGGTGGTCGCCCCACCAAGGATCTCCACGCGTTGTCCCAGATTCTTGTGAATCGCTGTATTGCTGTTGCTGCTGCTGAAGTTATTACCACTGTAGTTGGTGCCCAAGGCCGTCAGATCCTGATCCAGCTTGACCAATTGCGCCACGTTGACGGCATCATTGGGATCCTGACCACCAGCCAGATTGGTAATACGGCGTTTGTCTGCGCCGCTACCCACCGACACCACCCCTTGCGTGGCTTCCTGATTCACCGTGCCGGTATAACGAGCGGTCGAGGTGGTATAGGCCGCATTCGTGGTCGAACCTGCCCCCAAAGCCACCGCACCGGCAGCCGACACCGTCGCTCCAGCCCCCAGAGCCAGGCCTTGGACGGCCGTCTCATTGGCAATGGCGCCCTGACCGACGGCAATCGACTTCTCGGCAGAACCCCGAGCATCCTTACCCCAGACCTGTGCCCCGGCCGCCAGAGCCTGAGCGTTGGTGCCCAAAGCGGAGGCATCCAGCGCTTCGGAAATAGCCTTGAAGCCCAGCGCCAGACCACCATTCTCTTTAGCGTTGGAGCCTGAGCCCACGCTCATCGCCCCTTCACCATGCATGATGTATTCGATCAAGCCATTGGGGCCTGTTTTTTCCTCGATCCAGCCTGCCTTGGCCTTGTCACCCACGGCGATAGAGCGATAACCATCGGCCTCAACCCCGGAACCGGCACCAACGGAGTTGCTGGCTCGGGTCTTGCTGCCTTCACCCAGGGCCAGGGAGTTGCTGCCTGCCACAAAGGCCTGATAGCCCAAAGCGACAGACTGAGCACCCGATACAGTAGAACCACTACCTAGCGCCACACTCTGGGACGCACCCCGAGCCACACTGGAGTTAGTGCCAATCGATACGCCATTTATCGCTTGGTCGTAAGCATTACGTCCGAAGGCAATACCACCTTCTTGGGTGACACGAGCACGTTCACCGAAAGCAATCGCGCCACGGGTCTGGTTCTGACCATCTCCCATGACCTCTGCCTTGTAGCCGATGGCTGTGGAGAAGTTGGCGGTATCGGCCACACGAGCCTCATGACCCAGAGCCATGGAGCTTTCCGACTCGGCCGAGGAACCACTACCCACCACCGTCGCCCCCAAGCCCGACGCATCAGTATTGGAACCCAGCGAAGTGGCGTAGTCCGCCTTTTGCAAACCACCGGCGGAGGAGTTCAGGCCAATTGCCGTTCCGCCCACCCCAGAAGCCCGCGCGACCGCACCGATAGCAATCGCATCATTCCCGGTTGCGCCGTTATTGTTGACATTCGGGTTCTCGGTCGAGTTCACGCTGACGTAGCGTTGGCGGTTGGCGATCAGTGTGGACTCCAGGCCATCCAACTGACCTTTGGTGACCGCATCATCCACATCCACCCCTGCTGCCAGGTTGGTAATACGAACCGGGGCACCGGTGCTGCTGTCCAGATCAATCAAGGTGCGATCCGCATTGGAATAGGTGACGGCGGACAGTCCGCCGATCATCCCGGCTACCCCGGTACGCATGGCCTCAAAGGCAGAACCAATCGAGGTATAGGTATGGTCCGCGCCATTTTCATCTTTGATGACAAAGGACGGGCCCGTAATCACCCCGTCGCTATCCCACTTCAGGTTGCCACCCACAATGGATTCCAGATTGGAATGCAGCACTTTCAACTGACTGACGTTCACCGCATCCGTATCCAGTCGACCCGCTGCCACATTGCTCAAGCGGCGCTGGGCATCGACAGTACCAAACGACACACTGGATGAAGCCAAATACGCCCCGGTGGGCGTGCCATAACCCAGGCCTGTCGTTTCGACCGAATGCGCATTGGCACCAATCGCCACACTATTTGCATGCGTAACGCGAGCCTGGTCACCCAAGGCAATTCCGCCAGCAGCAGCCTTGGTCGATGTACCTGCGTAGACCAAGGCTTTGTTGCCGATCGCAATACCGCCAATGTCATAGTCCACCACGGTCGCCATTGAACCCATGGCAATGGAACCTGTGGCACCTGAACGAGAACGGTCACCCACCGCCACCGCATTGGAGGCGTGGACAGGAGGGGCGACCGGCGTACCAGAACCCGTTTCACCGGGCAGATTATTCGCTCCGTAACCGATACTGACTGTGCGGTCTCCCACAACACGGCTGCCTGCCTCACGACCAATAGACACCGTATCGTCGCCCGTAATATCGCCACCCGACTTGTAGCCCAGCGCGACGTTATAGCCACCCAGCACACCCCGGCCCGCTTCGCCACCAACAGCGACCTGACCAAAGCGATTGCCAATAACCGGGGTCCCCGCGTTCACACCGGCCCCTTCACCAATCGACACTCCGGACTCCGTATTGCTCAGGGCTCCCGTACCAATGGCGACCGATTTGATGCCATGTGCCTGGGCACCCGCTCCACCGGCAAAAGCAAGGCTCCCCGTGGCCGACGCACCACTACCGACAGCCGTCGAACTGCCGCCCGAGCTATGAGCGCCCGCACCCAATGCGGTCCCCGAGGCGGACATGGAGGTTGCTCCGGAGCCCACCACCGTGGATGATTTCGCGTCTTGCCAAATCGTCGTGCCTTGACCAATAGCGACCGAGTTTTCGGCCAGCAGGCCCACATCTGCGCTGGTTCCCAAGGCAATCGCACCGGAAGCCTTGACAATCGCCTGGTTGCCGATAGCAATCGTGTCATCGACCTCCAAGGGGTCCACTGCACTGCCCGCCCCATTACCGATAGCCAGATTATTCTTGCCCTCCAGACGCTGGCCCGCACTGTTGCCCATGGCAATCAAATCGCTGCCTTTGCTGGCGGTGCCGGCGTCGCTACCAATCGCAATGCCGTTCTCCACGGTATTGTCTTTGCCAGCACGCGCTCCCAGAGCAATTGCTTCCTTACCCGCGGCGACCGACTCCAAACCAGCCGCAAGTGCCGCTTCGCCTGCCGCCGCCGCTTGTGGCCCAATCGCCGTGGAATCTGTTCCGCTGGCGATCGAATCCGCCTTGGTGGACTTGGTGTGGAAATATTTGACGCCATCGCCCGAGTTCAAGACGCCATACAAGACTTTGCCCGAGACGGCCTCAGTGCTGGTGGCATTCACAGCGGCATCCGCCAGCCCCGTGATCTTGTTGTTATTCACGTTGACAGCACGCAGGCTGCTATTGCCAGTAGCCACCAGGCTAACCGTGTTGACGCCACCTGAAGTGACAGAACCGACCACAGTGGCCGATTTAGCCGCCATATTTCCATCAATGATGGCGCTGGGCGCCGTCAAGGTACCCGTAAACGTACCTGCCCCGGCGGACACACTCCCTGCCGTCAGTTGACCAGTAAATTCGCCACTGGCTCCCTTGACCAGGCCCGAGGCCGTCACGGAGTCCACGTTGAGATCAGGATTCAGAGCAACAGATACTGCCCCATCCGTTTGTGTCAGAGCGATATTGCTGCCAGAGCTTAAGGAAAAAGCGCCACCCGGGATGACATGAAAAGGAGTCGCACCGTCCACGGTCAACTCCCAGCCATCAGTAATCTGCGCCATGGCAGGTTGTGTCAATACACCCGCAGCTAGTAAGGCCAGTGCGACAGTACGCAGACGCAATCCCTGCACCCACTCCAGCACAGCCTGGCTGGCGCTAGCGCCGCCGGAGCTGCGCTTACCGCGAGCTTTGGTGTTTTCCGCAACCGCCACAAATGTTGCAGTCTGCTCATTCCAAACCGACTTATAGATTCTGTTCATGATCTCTTCGCTTACAAAAGAAATTAGCCATAAGCCTTCCTAAAACACCTCCGTCTCACGCTGACGTAACAGAGATTTCAGGCGCAACAAATCCCCTCGCCCCGTCACGGCGATAATTTGAATTTGTTGTTCAGGAAAGTCTTACCGAACCCTCATCCCTATTCGGATGGTTTTATTTTCTTACCGTTTTTTAATAATTACTTTTGAATTTCTACATAAGCCATTTGAATCACTGCAAAACAACATAATTAATAGATTATTTATTTCAATTTTGTTTTAAATACTAGTACCGTTACGCTGCCGATAAACCGACGGCGACAAGCCGCTGTACTGACGAAATGCCGTCGCAAAATTGGCCGGATTCACGTACCCGGATTCGACCGCCACATGAGTGACGGCCATATCAGTCTGCCGCAGCAACTGCATGGCATAACGCATGCGACTGGAGCGCACAAAATCGTGCACGGTCAAGCCGCAGCTCCCTTTAAAGAGCTCGTTCAGGCGGCGTCCAGTGGTACCAAACATCTCCGCCAAGCTTTCGGCCGTCAAGCAATCCGACAGATTGTCTTTTACGTGCTGCTGCACCGCATCAACCAGATGGTGCTGCGGTGGCGGTGCCAAAAAACCAGTCATAGCGTTGTTTTTGCTTATATTTTCAGCATTTTTCTCAATCTCCCTCAAACCCAGATGCAGGCGAATGCGTTCCATTACTAATTGCACATTGGTTTGGGACGCAATGAAATCGCGAGCTCCACTTCGCAGGGCCATCAACTGACTATCGGCACACGGAACGGCCGACAAGAACACCACCGGGATAGCGGCGGTTTGTGGATTGGCACGCAACATGCGCATGAACGTATCGCCCCGCAAACGAGGCAGGTTGTATTCACTCAAGACAAAATCAGGTTGTAAGGACTGGCATCGTGCCAGGCCCTGCTGGGCATCCAAAGCAAAGCTAATACGAGCAAAACTAGTACGTAATAAAACCAGTAAATCCGCTACTCCAGCCGGTTCTGGCGCAATAACCAGAATATGAGCTTCAGACGAGACACACATAAGCAATCCACCTTTGGAGACAGACAAGTTTGTGTTGTTCCAAGCTGACGGTAATTCTAATAATTAAAATTGCTTATACATTAAGGCTCTATTTTTCTGACACCCCATATTTCTATTTATTTCCACAACAAAAGTTACATTATTTCAGATCATTTCTTTTAAAACCCATTAAACGCCGCCCCAAATTGCAATGAAGCGAAAACCAGGCTTCATTACATTCATTTATTTGTCTTTTGTTTCTAATTAGTAAATGAAGCATCCAAATAATACTCAAACACACAAATAAAAACCCCGCCGCAGCGGGGTTGACTGTGTTGAGCCGGGTCAGAACTCAAGGATTAGGCGTATTGGCATAGCCCGCCCGAGCAAGAACACCTAAAGGACCAATGTGGCGTACCAAGTCGATTTGCTCGGGGGTACGGACATAAATGCAGCCTGCATACGACAGTGCATTAACTGAAATACCGTCGACCAATTCCATGCTGCGAGGCACCAATAACAACCAGCCCTGACCCACCAACATATTGTGCGGTGGCAGCAAACCATCTTCTCCAGGCACCAGGCCCAATTCATTGCAGGCCGTGCGGTAAGAATTCAAAAGACTGACACTTAGTGCTTCTGGGTCTTTCGTCTCTTGCAAACGCACAAAGCAATGTTCAAACGCCAGCGCTGGGTGTTTATGTGCGCTGCCCGCAGCGGCCTGAGCCGGGAGCTGGTCCAGATACAAGGCCAGCGAACCATTGCTGTCTGCCTGGGGAATCCATTGGGTATGTTTGTGGCGTTGGCTGGCTCCGGCCGGGCCACCACCGTTATAGAAGCCCAGGCCGCCCTGCACGGTCAGAAAGTCCGCCAGAATTCGGAAATCAATATCGCGCAAAGGACTGAGCTGTTCGGAGAAGACCTTATCGGCCAGCACCAGATGCAGATCACAGACCGCAAACTTGTTCAGCACAATATTGTGTGTGCCACTGGCATCGTCCACTGTCAGCGCCGGGGCCGGTGGCAGAAAGGGGTTGAAGTTGGGATCACGCGGCCCGCCTGGAATCGAGACGCTGGCCGCATCTTTTGCCGCCAGAGTGGACACCCAACGCACGAAAAATGTCAGCCCCTGATCCTGCATTAGCTCTTCCTGAGCTTGCACGGGCAACAAATCACCGCTGGCCAGCGCAGCCTGGCTCAGTTGGTCCAGGCGTTGCAAAATTTCCTTGCTCACGTCGTCTCGCTCCTCATTTGAAGTTGTATAGTGACGCCTTATTGTAGGCAAGAGACGCGAATAAACGCGCATTGCTGCCTAGTCCGAATTTTCCACCATCCCTATCAGGAGTACTCCATGTCCGGTATCCGCCGTATTGCCAGCCCACTGCCACTGCCTTTCTCGCGTGCAACTATGGCTGGCGGCTTTCTGTTCCTGTCCGGCCAGATTCCTTACGACGCCCAAGGTGAAGTGGTGCGCGGTTCCATCCAGGACCAGACCCACGCCGTGTTTGACCGCCTGATCGAAGGCCTGGCTCTGGCTGACGCTACCCTGGCTGATGTGGTCAAAGCCACAGTCTGGTTGTCCGATATGGCGCTGTTTGCCGACTTCAACAAAGTCTACGCCGAGCGTTTTGGCGACACCCTGCCTACCCGCTCGCTGGTTGAAGCCAAACTGGCCAAAAGCGTTGACGTCGAAATCGAAGTGCAGGCCTGGCTGGGCGATCGCGCCTAAGCAGCCTTGAGGCCGACGGGCCGTCACACAAATTAACGCGACCCTGCCATAGCTATGGCACACTGAATTCACCTCATCCAAGGAGAGTTCTGATGCGTTTACTTGCTTCGGCCCGTCCCATCTTGCTGGCTTGTTCTGTATTAGGCCTGGGCATCAGTAGTGCCTATGCGGCAGACCCCGGCAAGACCGCAGAACCGACTGCGATCAAACGCTATCTGGGCGATTCAGACATGCCCTTTTCCCGCGCCGTGCAGGCCGGGGACTTTCTGTTCCTGTCCGGGCAAATCCCGCTGAACGAAAAGGGCGAGATTGTGCGCGGCAGTATTGAAGACCAGACCAATGCCACGCTGGACCGGATTGAAGAGACGCTGAAACTGGCCGGTGCCGACCTCAGCCATGTCGTCAAAGCCACGGTCTATCTGTCCGATATTGCCTTGTACGACCAATTCAACAAAACCTATAAAGAACGCCTGGGCAGCAACTTCCCGACCCGTTCTCTGGTGCAGGCCAAATTGGCTGGTGGTGTGGATGTTGAAATCGAATTCCAGGCCTGGATGGGCGCTAAAACCAGTCCCGCCAAACACTGATGCAGGCCACTTACTATAGCTAATTCGATATAAGCAGCCCGCTTACAGTCCGGCTGTCTTGTATGGCACACTAGCACCCTTGGCCAGACCCTTTACCCGCGCCAGGCTTACCGCCTGGCGTTTTCGTGCCTTTACGGAAAATCTCATGATCTACGCGATTACCGCCCTGTTCGCCTTTCAGTTACTAGGCGAAATCCTGGTGCAGACGCTGTCTCTGCCACTGCCAGGCCCCTTGGCTGGCATGTTGCTGCTGGCCGCTGCCCTGTTTATTCGTGGTGGCGTACCTGCCTCCCTGGAGAGCACCGCCAGCGTCATGTTACAGAACCTGATGTTGCTGTTCATACCGGCAGTTGCCGGAGTGATGTTGTATTTTGATCGGGTCGCCGATGAATGGCAGCCCTTTTTGATCGCCACTCTGGGCGGCACCGTCATCACCATGGTGGTCACGGCTGTGGTACTGAATCGTCTGCTTAAAAACCGCCAGGAAGAAGAATAATGACGGACGGACTTTTTCAAATCTGGGTCTTTCTGTCCAGCTCGCCCCTGCTGTGGCTGACCCTGACCTGCTCGATCTATGCAGGCTCAGTGTGGCTTTACCGAAAATCCGGCAGCAGTCCCTTTTTGCTGCCTATTCTGGTTTCGGTCATTGCCATTGTGGCTTTGCTCCTGCTGACACGCACGCCCTACCCCGTCTATTTTGAGGGTGCAAAATTCATCCACTTTCTGATTGGCCCGGCAACAGTGGCCCTGGCCGTGCCGCTCTATAGCCAGTTACGTCAACTGCGCAAGATCTGGAAACCTCTGACCATTGCCTTGCTGATTGGCTCGGTCACCGCTATTTTCAGCACGGTATTGATTGCCTGGGCCTTGGGTGGTTCGGCAGAAACCATCATGTCCGTCGCCCCGCGTTCAGCCACCATGCCTATTGCCATGGCCTTGGCCGAACAGTTCGGTGGACAGCCTTCTCTGGCTGCCGTGGCCGTTGCTATTACCGGGATTGCAGGCACCATCATGGCGCGCCCGCTATTGAATCTGCTGCGTATTGATCGCCCCGAGGCCCGGGGCTTTGCAGTGGGCGTGACAGCACATGCTATTGGCACCGCCCGCGCCTTGCAGGTTCATGAAACCATTGGCGCGTTCTCTGCGATTGGTCTGAGCCTGAACGGCATCATGACAGCCGTCCTGGTGCCCTTCGTGCCCATTGTGTTGCGCTGGTTGGGCGTAGCCTGAGGCTGGAAGCAGGAAAGCTGGCTCTAGCGCCACTCGTCACGGTAGACGAAGCGGGGCATCTGCCAATTGCGGTGCAGAGCCAGCATACGGAAGCTCAAACCAATAATCATGGGGCCCAGCAGGGTCACATAAGGGTGCCAATCCAGATGCTGGGCACCAAGATACAGAGCGCCGGTCAACATGGACACGCTGGCGTACATCTCCTTGCGCAATAGCAAGGGGATGTCATTACACAAGATGTCACGCAAGACACCGCCTGCACAGCCGGTAATCATGCCGCTCAGCAAAACCACGGTAATTGGCAACTTCATTTCCAGAGCGATCTGACAGCCAATAACGGTAAAGACCACCAAACCCATCGCATCCAGCAACAGGAACAGACTGTGCAGACGCCGCATGATGGGCGCGATCAACGCCGTCAGAATCGCCGCTCCGGCGGTAATCCACAGATATTCTGGATGTTGAACCCAGGTCAGCGGGTAATGCCCTAAAAGCACGTCCCGCACGGAGCCGCCACCCAGGGCGGTGACACAGGCAATGGTGCACACCCCCACCCAGTCCATATCACGGCGACCGGCGGCTAAAGCGGCGGTCATGGCCTCGGCAGTAATGGCAATAATGTAGAGAATAAGTAAGAGCATGATATTTTTTAAGCATCAAGCTGTTGAATAAGACTTCGATAGCAACGCAGCATCAGCAAGCCAGGCACAGCGATAAAGACGGTACAAATAAAGAAACCCGGCCAGCCCAAAGACTCCACCAGCACTGGCGTCAAGGGCCCTGCCAAATAGGTGCGCCCCACGGCCGACAAGGCCGACAACAGTGCAAATTGAGTGGCCGAATAGGTCCGATTACACAAAGCCATCAACAGCGCGACAAACGCCGCTGTACCCAGGCCACCACACAGGTTTTCCAGACCGACCACAAAACCCATCAGCCACATGGAGGGCGCGGGCTCAATCGCGATCAGCCAATAGCCCAGGTTGGAGACAGCCTGCAAAATACCGAAAATCATCAAGGCCCGGTAAAGCCCCAGGCGGGCCATGATTGCCCCGCCCATCAAAGCGCCGATCACCGTAGCCGCCAAACCAAACACCTTATTGATCGTGCCAACTTCAGACAAGGTGAAACCAGCGGCCCGAATCAGGAAGGTGGTGGACAAAGCCCCGGCAAAGGCATCGCCCAACTTGTAGAGCACGATCAGCGCCAGGATGCTCCAGGCACCGGGACGGGAGAAAAAATCCGCCAAAGGCGCGACCACAGCTTCAGACAAACTGCGCGGCGGGCGGCTTTGCTCCTGCGGGTCGGGGGAAATCAAGGTTACCAGCGCACACAGCGCCATGAACCCGCCCATCAGGAAATAGGTATTGGACCAACCCAGCCAGCGGTCTGCCAGGATCAGGGCCAGCCCACCGGACACAATCATGGCAATGCGATAGCCCATCACCTTGACCGCGGCCCCCGCGGCCCGCTCGTGCGCCTGCAGCACATCCGTGCAATACGCATCGAAGGCAATGTCCTGCGTGGCCGACAAGAAGGCCACCCACACCGCCAGCAAGGCCAGCGCCGTCAGATTTACGGAAGGGGAAAACAGACCCATGGCCGCAATAGACGCCGCCAACAATAATTGGGTAACTAGTATCCAGCCGCGCCTGCGTCCCATGAAAGGCGGCGCGTAGCGGTCAATCAAGGGAGCCCAGAGAAACTTGAGTGTGTAGGCCGAGCCGACCAGGGTTAGAAACCCGATCTCGGTCAACGATATATTTTCAACCGTTGCCCAAGCCTGCAACGTGCCTGAAACCAGGGCCAGAGGCAGGCCACTGGCGAACCCCAGAATCAGCAAAGGCAAGACTCGGGGACTGGTATAGACACGGGACACGTCAGGCCTTATTAGCGCTAAGCAGCAAGATGAGGGGATTCAAAACGATACATGGCCAAAGTACTGCGCCAACCCCGCAAAAAGCGCACCGTGCTGCTGCCATTGAAGGCTGCACTATCCAGAATACGAACACCCACAGCCTGGGCCAGATCCTGAAAGTCTTTCATGGTGCACAAATGGATGTTGGGCGTGTTGTACCACTGGTAAGGCATTTCGCCGGTTACCGGCATGCGTCCGCGCAAAATGCTCCAGCCATGCGGCCAATAACCGAAGTTAGGAAACGAGACGATACCATACCGCGCCACCCGGGCCATCTCGCGCAGAATGTGCTCGGTATGGTGCATGGACTGCAATGTCTTGGACAGGACGACGGTATCAAACTGCTGGTCGCTGAACAGCGCCAGCCCTTTTTCCAAGTCCTGCTGGATCACGTTGACGCCACGGCGCACCGAGGCAATCACGAACTGATCATTCAGTTCGACACCCGTTCCGACGACCTGGCGCGTATCACGCAGATGCGCCAGCAAGGTGCCATCGTTACAGCCCAGATCCAGCACTCGCGAACCTGGCTCAATCCATTGCGCAATACGCAGCAAGTCCGGTCTTAACATGGCGGAATCCACCTGAGTCTGCAGCTTAGTCATTCTGCCAACACCCCTGTAGTGCGCGTACGCGCGGGCAAGCCCAAATTAGCGGCGATCTGGTCATAGTATCCCTGCACAACGGCATGGTAACGCGGGTCTTCCAGCAAGAAGGCATCATGACCATGTGGTGCATCGATTTCGGCGTAGGTCACCTGACGCTGATTGCGCAGCAAGGCCTGCACAATCTCACGCGAACGCTCGGGCGAGAAACGCCAGTCCGTGGTGAAAGACACCAGCAGGAACTTGGCCAGCACGTTTTCCAGCGCCTTGACCAGGTCCCCCTGGAACTGACGCGAAGGGTCAAAGTAATCCAGCGCCCGCGTAATGATCAGATAGGTATTGGCGTCGAAATAACGCGAAAACTTCTCGCCTTGATAACGCAAATAGGATTCGACCTCGAATTCCACACCGTAGTTGTAGTGGTATTCGCCGCCTTGAGCAGGCGCACGCTGGTTACGGCCAAATTTTTCGGCCATGACGGTATCGGACAAGTAGGTGATGTGGCCCACCATGCGGGCAACGCCCAGACCAGCTTTGGGCACTACACCGTGCTCGTAATAATTACCGCCGTGAAACTGCGGGTCAGACAAAATGGCGCTACGGGCCACTTCGTTAAAAGCAATGTTCTGGGCAGACAGGCGCGGTGTGCTGGCAATAACCACGCAGTTTTCCACGCGCTCCGGGCAGCTAATGGCCCAGCTCAAGGCCTGCATGCCACCTAAAGAACCACCCATAACGGCAGCAAACTTGCGGATGCCGAAGTAGTCCGCCAAACGGGCCTGGGCGCGAACCCAGTCTTCCACCGTCAGAACAGGAAACTCGGAGCCCCAGGGCTTGCCAGTAGCAGGATTGGTACTGGACGGGCCGGTAGAGCCAAAGCAGGAGCCAATATTATTGACGCCAATCACAAAAAAGCGATCCGTATCAACGGCTTTGCCCGGGCCGACCATATTGTCCCACCAGCCTATGCTTTTGGGATCGTCGTCGTAATAACCGGCAACGTGATGCGAGGCGTTCAGTGCATGACACACTAGCACCGCATTGCTGCGTTCTTCGTTCAGGGTGCCGTAGGTTTCGACTGCCAGCTCGTAGCTGGGCAGCACTTGCCCGCTGCGCAGGTGCAGGGGTTCGTCAAAGGCGATAAGTTCGGCATGTACAGGGCCCACGGAACCTTCGGGGATCAATCCGCAGGATGGGCTAAGGGCGCCAGCGTTGGCGCTAGGGACGGAATCAGTGGCCATCAGGACCTCTTTAGCTGGATTTATGGAGCGCCCGCAAGCGGATCAGGCAAATCGGCGCAAAACGTATAAGACAAAATTCTAGCATCGCTGCGGCGCGGCGTCCAAATCGACCAGCCGGGATCGATTCAGAACTCTGGACAAAGGTAATGTCAGCGAAAAGACAATGCTTTGATTTACATCATTATTTTCACGCACATCTGTCTGCCAGCTAAGCTAAATTTGAGTACATTGGCCCGACGTCTACCACGAATGCATGAGGAATGGCTTTACCGTGACGCATTTAACTGCACGCGAGCAGTCCTGCCTGAACTGGGCTGCCCATGGCAAGACTAGCTGGGAAATCAGCATCATCCTGGGCATCACTGAACGCACGATCAACTTCCACTTCCAGAACGCCTACGCCAAGCTTGGCGTCTATAGCCGTCAGGCTGCCATTACCCTGGCCTTGCAACAGCACCTGATCAGCGGCGACCCGGCTAGCGAGCTAGGCCGTCAAAGAACACCTTTGCCTGTGCCGCGTCCGGGGCCTTCCCGGAATCCGTCATAACAAAGCCCTGCACCAGCCAGCCCGGCTCGATGCGGATCATGGCTTCCAGCCGCAAGGCCACCCCGCCCACATCGCGCGTCATGTAAAAGATCTGTCCGGGTAGTGGCAGTTGAATCTGGCTTTTCTCGCTGACTTGCCCATCGGGTATGAACTTCTCGCGCAGAGACTCGTGCAAAGCCTCGTACAAGCGTTGACGAGCGGCCTCGTCCTGCTGCAGTTCTGTAGGCAAAATAACGTGGCCTACGGTATAGCTTTGCCCACCGGCCGTGGCAGTAGTCAGGTAAAAATCCAGCTTGTAGTGCTCGAAATCCAACAGTCGGTGACTGGTGGTTGGTTTGCCCGGCAGCATGGCCGACAAGCCCGTTTGCTCAAGCTGAACCTTGCGCCAGTTAAACTCCGGACTGCAGGCTGCCAACATCAAGAAAGCCGCCAGTACCGCGGTAATGCGCCTGATCATCATGGTGCTAATCCCATATCCCGTTTCATGCTTTTCATCGGCTGGCTGAACAGCCGCCTTATACTCGCCCTGCCTGACACGCCTTTTGGCGCAACTTAACAAAGCAAGCCTGGTCGGACTACTATTTATAGACGGGCCTGCGCCCATTGAACAGTCCCGTATCTTGCACCCGATTTCGAAAGTGGGAAACACCACCATGAACACCAGCCACGAACGCCGCCTTGCCCTGCAACAGAATCCCGAGATTTTGAAGGGAATCTTGCGTGGCATCGAAAAAGAAGGACTGCGCGTCGATGCGCTGGGCCAATTGGCAAATACTCCCCACCCCCAAGCGATTGGTTCGGCCCTGACCAACGGTCATATCACCACCGATTACGCCGAAGCCCTGCTGGAGCTGATTACCGAGCCGCAAGACCGGGTCGAGGACGTGCTGCAGGAACTGGCCGACATCCACACCTTTGTGGCCGGCAAGCTGGACCAGGAAATAATCTGGAACCAGTCCATGCCCGCGCTCTTGCCAGCCGAGAAAGACATTGCCATTGCCTGGTACGGTAAATCCAACACCGGCATGCTCAAGCATGTATACCGACGCGGTCTGGCCGAGCGCTATGGCAAGCCCATGCAGTGTATTGCCGGGGTGCATTACAACTTTTCCCTGCCTGATGGCATCTGGCCTCTGTTGAATGTCTGTGGCGACAATCTGCAAGACCAGCGCTCCAACGGTTACCTGGCGCTGATCCGCAATTTCACCCGCTATTCCTGGCTGCTGATGTACCTGTTTGGTGCCTCGCCCGTGCTGGACGCCAACTTCCTGCAAGGTCGCAGCAACAATCTGGACAAGGTCGACGACGATACGCTGACCATGCCCTGGGCTACCAGTCTTCGCATGAGCGATCTGGGCTATCACAACAAGGAAGCCCAGGCTGAGCTTCAGCTTTGCTACAACGACCTGGACACCTTTGTGATGCGCATGTATCACGCTGCCGTGACCCCTTGGCCCGATTA
The DNA here is from genome assembly GCF_017377875.1 of Alcaligenes sp. SORT26. Classification (GTDB taxonomy): domain Bacteria; phylum Pseudomonadota; class Gammaproteobacteria; order Burkholderiales; family Burkholderiaceae_B; genus Alcaligenes; species Alcaligenes parafaecalis. Next base: position 3,398,560 of record NZ_CP070975.1, on the reverse strand, counting down.
CGAAAAACTGGGCACCCACCGCGATGGCGAATGGATTCAGCTCAACACCCACATTCTGCAAATCGAAAACGAGTACTACTCCAGCATTCGCCCCAAGCGCACCACTCAGCGCAGCGAGCGCCCGGCTACCGCCCTGGCCCAGCGTGGCGTGGAGTACATCGAAGTGCGTTGCCTGGACATCGACCCTGAGTCGCCTACCGGCATTTCCGAGCAGACCTGCCGCTTCCTGGACACCTTCCTGCTGTTCTGTACCGTACAAGACAGCCCCTTCTTCCCGGACGGTGGTTACTGCCAGGACAGCAAGAGCAACTTTGCAACTGTCGTGCGCGAAGGCCGTCGCCCCGGCCTGATGCTGACCAATCAGCAAAAGGAAAGCGTCAGCCTGCAAGACTGGGGCCACGAGATTCTGGAATCTCTGCTGCCCTACGCACAAATGCTGGATCAGGCCCTGAATACCCAAGGTCACACCGAAGCGGTACAAGCCCAAATTCGCAAACTGGAAGACCCGGCACTGACGCCTTCGGCCCAGGTACTGAGCCGTTTGCGTGACACAGGCCTGAGCTTTCACGACTACGCCTTGCAACGCAGCCGCCAGCATCACGAAACCTTGTTGGCTCATCCTTTGCCTGCCGACAAACAAGCCGCTTTCGAGCAACAGGCCAAAGCCTCTTTGCAGGCCCAGATTGATATCGAAGCCCAGGACCAGGAATCCTTTGAGGATTACGTTCAGCGTTACGAACGCAATCTGATTCCTCCTGAAGTGGAAAACAGCTAAGGCCGCTTAAGCCATCCGCATTTCTGAACTGCCCCAAAAGCCGGATCCTTATCCAGGCTTTTGGGGCTTGTTCATTAAGGCTCTTTTGTATTGCGGGATGCGCCTTGTCATCCTGCCCGAGCACGCCAGAACCAACTGTTTGGCCTGAATGCCACCCCATCAGCCCTTGCTTAGCTGGCCATGGCTTGCTTCGCCCTCTTGAGTTCACGCTCAATCTCGATCAAACGCTGTTTACGCCACAAACCGCCCCCATAGCCGGTCAGGGAGCCGTCAGCGCCAATAACGCGATGGCAAGGAATCATCAAGGCAATCTGATTCGCCCCATTCGCCCGCGCCACCGCACGCACGGCGGTCGGCCGCCCTATCTGACGGGCGATCTCGGAATAGCTGCGCGTCTCCCCGGCTGGAATGTCTTGCAAGATCCGCCAGACCTCTTGCGTAAAGGCACTGCCACTGGTCAAAGCCAAGGGGGTATTGAAGCGATCAGAACGCGCTGCGAAATAATCGGCAAGCTCGGCCGCCGCTTGCTCTGAAGGCGGCAGCACACCAATACCAATGCCATCCTTGATCGACGCCTGCAAACGCTTTAGTTCAGCCGGTAAACCTTTGCGGTCCACAAACTCCAGCAAATGCAGATGGCTGTGACTGCTGACCGCAATCATGTCCCCTAAGGGCGTAGAAATCCAGGTGGCTCGCAGCAAGCCATCGGTACGCAACACCGCAGGCGCACAGCCCAACAAACGGGCAAATGCAGTCCGAAACGCACTGGCCGACTCGAAACTGGCCTGATGCTGCGCGGCAATCACATTGCCACCCGTGGCCAGCGTCTCGAAGCCCTCGCGCAAACGACGCTGTCTGGCCATCTCCAGAAAAGTCATGCCAAAGTGCCTTTTGAAGCTGCGGCGTACCGTCGACAGGTCATAGCCCATGCGCTCCAGATGCCCTTCTGACCAGCGCAAACCCGGCTTGGCATCCAGCTCTCGCAACAGGGCGGTGATGGTGGGGTCCTCCAAAGCCGCCGCCTGCAGCGGATGGCATCGCTTGCAAGGTCGAAAGCCTGCCTCGATGCATTCGCCAATCGTGGCATGAAAGGAGCAATGCTCGGCTTTAGGCTTTCTGGCTGGGCAAGTCAGGCGACAAAACACGCCCGTGGAGGACACGCAGACGAAGGCCTGACCGTCGTAGCGTTCATCTCGGCTCAGCAGGGCTGTGTATAGGGTCTGGAAATCGGGAAGATCAAATAGCATGTCGGATTTTTACTCCGAAACACGCAAACGGACAGTCGATTTTCAGGCGTCTATTCCAAGATTGTCAGATTTTTTCCATACAAGCCGCGTCCCATCGCGCTTACGCGGCCTGCATCCTGCAAGCGGGCTATTGACTCACTTGAAGCTGCTTGAGCTTTTTGGAAGCGGTTCCGAACTGACCCAATTGGTAAACCGCTGCCCCGGCTGGGGAAAAGCTAAAGGTCTGGAAGGGCTCGGCCAGCATTTTGTCCAGGTCTGCCTTCAGTGCCACCCCGGTTGTGACGTGCGGTGTGTACTTCTCACCCGATGAATTAAGCGCGAACGTCGACACATAATTAATCAGAACAGGGTCAATCACAGGATCATCCGGCGTTGTGACAAAGGCAGATGAATCACCCGTCTGAACCGTATAAGGGGCAACTGCCGTCAGCAAATCCGCCTGTAGTTTGAGCAGCTCGGGAGTTGGCTTTGCAACAATCCCAGCCAAACCGGTCTCCCCCGTAGGCATATAGAAATACTTAAGCGCCTCAATCCTGAAGTCTTGCACCTTGGACTGCGCCAGCACAGCATTGGCGGCGGCATACACCTTATCCAGATCCGCTGTGCGCACAAAACGCTGAATCACGGTGATATGCGCGCGATGTGCCTCGTCGAGTGCAAACCCGGCAGGATAAAGCTTCAATAAACGCGTATTCGTGGACTGCGCTTTTTCACGCATTAGTGCGTCCGGCTCCAGCAGGATATCAATCGCGGTCACCCCACCTGGCTCGGCAGGCAGCGCTTGCTGTGCGTACCCAAGACCCGACCATAAACCAACGGTTAACCCAATGACACAGGCAAAGCGCAATAAGCGACGCCGACTCAAGATGTGGTTCATCCCTAAACTCCTCAATGATTGGTTAATGCGAGACTTCTCTGATGCCTTGCAGGCTCAGTGCCAGATTCACAGACATGGCCCTGCCGTCTGTTTCTGCACTGGTCACGTCCCCGATATGGATACAGATTTCTCATCACACACATCGTGTTCTACCGAGAGACGAGGCAAGCCCATGCAGCGAAATAGCTCACTTCCAAACATATAGACGAAACGCGCTTGCGAGACTTGCCATATCAAGCCAAAGACGTCATTTCCCCAGACTATTGCAATCACCAATATCGCCAAGCCCCCTCTACTTGAAATGTTTTTTTTATCTAATTAAAAAATTATTGTTATGTTATAACATCTCGAAAATTAACAAACCGGAAGATGAGATGCCTTTCAAGCCACGCCCCTTACCCCTAACCCTGGCCTTACTGCTTTGCGCTTCTGCACACGCTAATGAAATTGAAGATCCTGTCCCCCAGTTGGCCCCTATCCGAATTTCCGCCAGCCCCCTGGCCTTGCGGCAAACAGAACTGGCTACGGCCAGCACGGTCTTGCAAGGCCCCAAACTGGAGCTGCGTCGCAGCGGCACCCTGGGAGAACTGCTGGATGGTGAAGCTGGCATACACGTAGACAGCTTTGGCAGCGGGGCCAGCCGTCCGGTCATCCGTGGCCAGACCGCACCGCGCGTAAAAGTACTTAGCGATGGCGCAGAAGTCATGGATGCCTCGGCCATCTCTCCCGATCACACCATTACGGTAGACACCTGGCAGGCTGAGCGCATTGAGGTATTGCGTGGCCCCTCTGCGCTGCTCTACGGCGGTGGCGCTATTGGTGGCGTAGTCAATGTGCTGGATCGCAAGATCCCCACAGCCATTCCAGAAAAGGGCTTTGAAGGCACTGTTCGCGCCCAAGGCTCCACCGCAGATCGCGGCAAGATGGGGGCCGTAGAAATGACAGCAGGCGAAGGCAATATCGCCCTGCACGTAGAGGGAGCTTCGCATCGCAGCCGCGACTATCGCGTCCCCAACTGGACGGATACTCACGTCAAAGACTCCAATTCCGGCAGTGACACCGGCAGCGTAGGCCTGTCCTTTATCGGGGATCGAGGCTATATCGGTGCAGCCTACTCCTACCGCGAAGACAGCTACGGCCTGCCCGGCCACAGCCACGAATACGAGGACTGCCATCCGCACGGAGCCACCCTGCACTGCGGCGGCCACAGTCACGACCACGGGCATGACCACGATCATGGACACAGCCACGATCACGGCCATGAGCATGAACACTCGGCGACCGCCCACCTGCGTACCCAACGCCTTGATATCCGAGGCGAACTGCGCGATCCCTTGCCCGGCTTCAAACGTGCCCGCCTGCGCGCTGGCACTACCAACTACCAGCATGTAGAAAAAGACGGTGATATTGCTGGCACCCGCTTCACCAACCGCGGCTACGACACTCGCCTGGAGATGGAACACAATCCCTGGGGCCCCTTTGAAGGGGTAATCGGCTTGCAAACCAGCCAGTCTGATTTTGCATCCCGAGACGGCACTGAAAACTTCATCCCACCTACTCGCACTCGCAGCCAAGGCCTGTTCCTGCTGGAGAGCGTGAACTGGGACAATTGGCGTCTAGAGATGGGCGCACGCCAGGAATGGCAAACCGTCACCCCTGACTCGCAAACGCTGGAACGGCGCAAAGGCACCGCCACCTCCTTCTCCCTGGGAACGGTTTGGGACTTTGCACCGGAGTACGCCGCCAGCCTGTCCGTGTCCCGCTCGCAGCGCTTGCCCACGGCACAGGAGCTTTTTGCCAAGGGCGTGCACTTTGCCACCCTCAGCTATGAACGTGGTGACCCGAATCTGGACAAGGAAACCAGCCACAGCGTGGACCTGGGCCTGCAAAAGAACCTGGGGGACCTGCGCTTTGACCTGCGCACCTTCTACACCCGCAGCTCGGGCTATATCTATGGCCGCAGCCTGGACCGTCACGAAGACTTCCAGCTCATCCAGTACAGCCAGGACAAGGCTCAATTCTGGGGCCTGGAAGCCGAAGCCTCCTACCCCGTGACCTCCTGGGCCTCGGTCAGCCTCTACGGCGATCTGGTGCGCGGTAAACTGCGTAATCCTGGCCGCGACCTGCCCCGCATGCCCGCCGCCCGCCTGGGAATCCGGACTGATCTGAACTGGCAAAACTGGTCCGGCTTTGTCGGCTACACCCACACCTTTGCCCAGGACCGTGTGGCCGAACACGAAGAACGTTCGCCGTCTTACGGTTTGTTGAGCATGGGTTTAAGCTACCGCCTGCATCTGGATCAGAACACCTACACCCTGTACCTGCGAGGAAATAACTTGCTGAACAAGCTGGCCTACCGGCACACCTCCTTCATTTCCCGCCAAGCTCCTCTGATGGGGCGCAATATCCTGGCTGGCATACAGGTGGAATTTTGAGCAAAACCGCTATACACACGGGTAGCCGCCTCTACCAGATCGTGGCCGACATGCAGGGCGAGCGTCCCTGGGGCAACTTTCTGGATGCAGGCACCGGTAAAGGTTCACTGCGCTGGCTGCTAACGCTGGAGACAGAACGCTGGACGGCCATTACGGCCTCTCCCGGCATGGCCGAACAAGTCACCCGCGAGCTGGGGGAGCAAAAGCGCCCCGAAGACCGCCTGCTGGTGGGTAACTGGAGCGACCCAGAGTTTTTGCAAGGTGAGCGTTTTGATACGGTCCTGGCCGACTACTTGCTGGGTGCAATCGACGGTTTTGCACCCTACACCCAGGACCAGTTGTTCAGCCGCCTGCGACCGCTTACCGGCCAGCGTCTCTACATTATTGGTCTGGAGCCCTATGTGCCCTACAGCAGCACGGACCCGGCAGGCAAATTGATTGTGGAGATAGGCCGCTTGCGTGATGCCTGCCTGCTGCTGGCAGGCGAGCGCCCGTATCGCGAGTATCCGATGGACTGGGTACTGCGCCATCTGCGGCAATCCGGCTATCGCTGTGTAGATGCGCAACGCTTTGGCATCCGTTATGGCGACAGCTTCATCCACGGTCAGTTAGATATGTGCGATGGGCGCTTGCGTCGCCTGAAGGACCGTAACCTGGCGATGGCTTTGTCCGAGCATGTCCAGGCTTTACGTCAGCAAGCCCTGGCTTTGAATCAGACCCTGGGTGGTCTGCGTCATGGGCATGACTATGTGATTTGTGCTGAAGCTATTTAAAACCAGAAAGCTGCTCAGGAAATAGGCAAAGGGGCTTCGGCCCCTTTGCCTATTTGCCATCACAATGCAGGCCAATGTGATTATTTCGTCCTAGGCCAAATGATCGAGATCAATAATTAGCCGACTGCATCGGAACGATTCATGAGGCCGCATTTTGGCAAACAACAGACACAAAAAAAGCAGCCTTTGGCTGCTTGCATCGCGACGACTCGTAACTGGAAATACACACCAGGTCTTGAAAAACGCCCCTAAAGAGCCGTATAAACAAAGAATTCTGGCGCGTCCGACAGGAATCGAACCTGTATCGAGGGCTTCGGAAACCCTAATTCTATCCATTGAACTACGGACGCCAAGCTCGCTATTGTAGCGCGAGTTTGAAGTTTTTTTCAGCATCTATCCGGCAATTATGCGTGCGCTAAATCAAGAGTCAGATACAAGAGCGATACACTCCGCTATAATCCATGGTTGCGCGATCTGGGTCGGTGGCTTGGTAGACACGTCCTTGCGCACACCCATTAGGTAGGCGCAAGCCTTTATTGGTGGCCTTAAAGGCCCTCCCGTCATTTCTTGTACGAACTCGCAGGATCCGATAATGAGCAACACGGAACAAAAACCCGAAGAACACAACGAGGGTCACTCAGCCATGATCAAAACCCCTAAACAATTGCTTGTGACCGTGGCTCTGGCTTTCTTGGTGCCCATCGCGATTATTGTCATGCTGGTCAGCCTGGTGACATCCACCATGGGCGCTGGTGCTGGCTCCGCCGCCCTGTCGCCTGAAGCCATTGCTGCCCGCATTCAGCCTGTTGCCGGTTTCAAACTGGTTGACGCCAACGCCGTTAAAGAACTGAAGACTGGCCAGCAAGTGTACGAAACCACCTGTACCGCCTGTCACGGCGCCGGTGTGGCCGGTGCGCCCAAATTTGGCGACAAGGGTGCCTGGGGCGAGCTGATCAAACTGGGCCAGGACGAACTGGTCAAGAACGCTATTCACGGTATCCGTGCCATGCCTGCCAAGGGTGGCAATCCTTCGCTGGACGACATCGAAGTGGCTCGTGCTGTTGCTTACATGGCTAATGCTGCTGGCGCTGACTTCAAAGAACCTGAAGCTCCTGCTCCAGAAGGCGAAGAAGCTGACGCCAAACCTGAAGCAAGCGCTGCTGCAGACACCAAGCCCGCCGAGGCCCCTGCTGCTGACGCTCCTAAAGCCACTGAAACCGCTGCTGCGGACGACTCCAAAGTCGACCCAGCCGGTATCAAGCTGTACGACACCATTTGCTTTGCCTGTCACGCCGCCGGTATTGCCGGTGCACCCAAGTTTGGCGATCAAGCAGCCTGGAAGCCATATATCGAATCCGGTATGGACACTATGGTTCAAAAAGCCATTCACGGTGTAGGCGCCATGCCTCCACGCGGCGGTTCGCAAGCCTCTGACGACGAAATCCGTGCTGCTATTCAGCACATGGTTAACGCCGCCAAGTAAGCATTGGCCCAAGGCTCTGTCCCAGTACAGAGCCTGCGAATACAAAAAGCCCGATGAAGACTCATCGGGCTTTTTCTTTGCCTGAAGCTGTTTGCAGATGACTGATACAGGAACTACCCCCTCCTGACAATAAAAAAGCCTGAGTCCGGTGTCATCCGATACTCAGGCTGTCTGTCTGATCCACCTCTAAAACGCTCTATAAAGCCTCATAAAGCGTCCAGAAGAGCAATCTGGGGCTTTATTGCGCCTTGCACTGCGCCAAGGCCGTCAGGGACATACCCAGTTGGACACGGCGTTGCAGCCAAGGGCTGGCGCGGTAGCGCATATCGCCCGTCACGGCTTGCAGCGTGTTCAGCACATCCAGCAAGTCACGCGAACCAATGGCATCGCCCATGGACAGCGGGCCATTGTGCGGATAACCCAGCCCCAGACGCACAGCAGCGTCGATGTCGGACGGTGTGGCAATCTGCTGCTGAGCGATATCGCTGGCGATGTTCACGATGGTGGCGACCAAACGCTGAGCCACAAAACCAGCGGAATCTTCGATCACGCTGACAGCCGTACCATCGCTGGCCAACATGGCCCAGGCCTGATCACGCCATTCGGGTGTGGTCGCTGCCGAGCACATCAGCACACGGCGACGGCCTTTTTCCAGACCAAACAAGGTATCCAGCGCCACGGTACGGGCTGGGTCCAGGCCATGCAAGGACACCAAAGTCGCCACGTCTTCACCGTAAGGCGTCAACAGAATCAGCGCATCAGCAGGTGGCTGATCGCCTTCCACAACTTTCACACCCAGCTCGTTCAGCAATTGCAGTGCGCGAGCCTGGCCTTGTTCGTGGTAAGGCGAGACCCACACGGGTGCAAAGGACGTTACAGCAGGAACAGCAGGCTCTTGAGGAAGCTGTTTCTTGCCATCCTCATACTTGTAGAAACCTTCGCCATTCTTGCGACCAAACAGCTTGCCCGCGTGACGCACGGCGGTAATGGGCGAAGGACGGAAGCGAGGCTCATCGTAAAACTGACGGTAAATGGATTCCATGACCGGGTGCGAGACGTCCAGCGCGGTCAGATCCAGCAGCTCGAAGGGGCCCATGCGGAAACCGGCTTGCTCACGCATGATGGCGTCGATCTGGTAGAAAGGTGCAACACATTCCTGGGCAATTTTCAGGCCCTCAATGTTCATGCCACGACCGGCGTGGTTCACGATAAAGCCGGGCATATCCTTGGCGCGCACAGGCGTGTGGCCCATATCACGGGATACTTGCATCAGGGCATCACCCACTTCGGGCGAAGTACGCAGGCCATCAATCACCTCAACCACTTTCATCAAGGGAACGGGATTGAAGAAGTGATAGCCAGCCACACGCTCGGGGTGACGGCAAGCCTGGGCAATGGCGGTAATAGACAAGGAAGATGTATTGGAGGCCAGCACACAATCTGCCGACACAATTTCTTCCAGTTGCTGCAGCAAGCCTTGCTTGACGTCCAGACGTTCCACAATGGCTTCCACCACCAGATCAGCGGGAGCCAGGGCCTGCAAATCTGTGGCAATTTGCAGGCAGGCTGTTGCCGATGCGACCTGCTCGGCCGTCATGCGGCCTTTTTCTTGCAAACGACTCCAGACGGCATGTACATCCGCCAAAGCCGCCTTGACCGAGTCCGCATTCAGGTCATATAGCAAGACCTGCTTGCCAGCCTGGGCAGCAATCTGGGCAATGCCCCGTCCCATAGCACCTGCGCCAACAATAGCGATGGTTTGTATCTGTTTCATGATTCACAACCTGATCGAAAAGCAATAAAAATTAAGCCTGTTCGCCCGAGTCTGGCACCAGTGCCTCGACCTCATCAGGCGACAAGTCCAGCACGCGTGCCAGGATCTCGCGAGTATGTTCACCCAAGCGCGGCGGCGCACGGCGATACTGCACGGGCGTGGCCGACAGCCGCAAGGGGCTCGCCACCGAAGGCACTGTGCCACCCTGTTCCGTTGGCAAATCCAGACGCAAGCCTCGAGCCACCACCTGCGGATCCTGATAAACCTGTTCCATCGTATTGATGGGACCCGCCGGAATACCCACTGCTTCCAGCGCCTGCAACCAGCTATCGCGTGTCCGGCTCAACATGGCCTGCGCCAACATGGGCACCAGCTCATCCCTGTGCATGACACGTCCGGCATTGCGCGCAAAACGGGGATCATCAGCCCACTCGGGGTGGCCCAGCTCCTGCGCAAAACTGCGAAACTGGGCATCGTTGCCCACCGCCACAATCAAGTGCCCGTCACTGGCTTCAAAGACCTGATACGGCACCAGATTCTGGTGCGCATTACCGGGCCGCTGCGGCGCCTGTCCGGTACACAAGTAATTCATATTCTGGTTGGCCATCATGGCCACCTGACAATCCAGCAAGGCAATATCCAGATGCTGGCCCAGACCACTGCGATAACGCTCTACTACAGCAGCCAGCACGGCCACCGTGGCGTACATACCGGTCATGACATCAGCCACGGCCACACCCGCTTTTTGCGGCTCGCCACCGGGTTCTCCTGTCAGGGACATCAAACCGCCCAGACCCTGGATCATGAAGTCATATCCTGGCCGACTTGCATAGGGGCCGGTCTGCCCAAATCCGGTAATCGAACAATAAATCAGGGCCGGGTTGATGGCTTGCAGGCTTTCATAGTCCAGCCCGTACTTTTTCAGGCCACCGACTTTGAAGTTTTCCACCAGAATATCGCAGCGGCTGACAAGCTGACGCACCACATCGGCACCTTGTGCAGTGCCAATATCCAGAACAATAGACTCTTTATTACGGTTGGCGGCCCCAAAATAGGCGGCATCTTCCGTGTCCGCTCTGTGACCATCCTGCAAATACGGTGGCCCCCAACCACGGGTATCGTCTCCGGCACCCGGACGCTCGACCTTGATGACTTCCGCACCCAGATCAGCCAGGTTTTGTGTACACCAGGGCCCGGCCAGCACGCGCGTCAAGTCCAGAACACGCAATCCCGCCAAGGGCGCTTTTCGTTCAGTCGTGGTCATAGCAGACAAAAATCCTTCAAGTGGCTCATTGTGCACTACGTCTTCTTAGTCCGGTCTACGGACAGAAAAAGTGCTCAAACAATGGTCATTTTCGAGCCTGGAGAAATTTGTGCAGCGCACCAAGCCGGGCTACGATAAACCATCCTAGAATAGGTGACGATAGATTATCAGCGGCAGATCTTCCTTGCAGGACCCCACCCCATCAAGAGGCGGGGCACATCATTCCATAACAGGAGACCGACCTTATGCCATCGGCATTAACGCAGAAGCTTTATCAATCTATGACCCTGCCCGTGATGGCAGCGCCCATGTTCATTGTCTCGAACCCCGCCCTGGTGATTGCGCAATGCGCCAGCGGCATTATTGGTTCAGTCCCCGCCTTGAATGCCCGCCCTCAGGAAAAGCTCAAGGACTGGTTGGACGAGATCGACAACACCCTGGGTGAATTGCGTGAGCGCCATCCCGAGCGCCGCATCGCCCCCTACGCCATCAACCACATCATCCACCAGTCCAACGACCGCCTGGAACAGGATTTGATGGTGTGTGCAGATCACAAGGTGCCGCTGGTCATTACCAGCCTGCGCGCCCCTCAGGACATCGTGCCGCATGTGCACGCCTGGGGCGGCAAGGTTTTCCATGACGTGACCACTCTGCGTCACGCTGAAAAAGCACTGGAAGCGGGTGTAGACGGCCTGATCGTGGTGGCTGCCGGTGCCGGTGGCCACGCAGGAACGCTCAGCCCCTTTGTGCTGGTCAACGAAATCCGCCAGATTTTTGACGGCCCTATTGCTTTGTCCGGTGCCATGAGCCGTGGGCGCGACATTCTGGCCGCCCAAGCCATGGGCGCGGATATGGCCTATATCGGCACCCGTTTCATTGCCAGTACCGAAGCCAATGCCTCCGACGATTACAAGAACATGATCGTCAAAGGCCGTGCCGCCGATATCGTCTACACGCCGCTATTCACCGGCATCCCCGGCAACTACCTGAAAGACAGCATCCGCGCTGCAGGCCTGGACCCGGACAAGCTGGACGCCGAAAAGAATGCCGACACCGCCTTTGGTTCAGGCATGAGCAAGGCCTGGCGCGATATCTGGGGTGCTGGCCAGGGCATTGGCGGCATTGATTCGATCGAGCCCACAGCCGACATCGTGGCCCGCCTGCATCGCGAATACCAGGAAGCCAAGGCTGCCCTGCTGGCCTCGCCCTTCGCCTGAAACGGGAGCACGCCATGATACGTACCCATGACGCCGGCCATTGGCTGGAAGTCACTCTGGATCGCCCGGAGCGACGCAACGCCCTGACCGGCCCCATGTACGAAGAGCTGGCCGACATCATCGACCAGGCCGATCAGAACCAGAAATATCGTGCCCTGATTCTGAGCGGCGCAGGCGAGCACTTCTGTGCCGGTAACGACATTTCCGAGCTGTCCAATGTGCGCAACAACGACATGCCACCGCCGATCAAGTTCCTGCGCAGCCTGGTCAAAGCCGACATCCCTTTGATCGTGGCCGTAGAAGGCCACGCCGTGGGAATTGGCGTGACTTTGCTGCTGCACGCGGACTTTGTCTACGCGGCCCGCGATGCACGCCTGCGCATGCCCTTCACCGCACTGGGTCTGTGCCCGGAAGGCGCATCCAGCCACCTTCTGGCCCAGTACGTGGGCCAACGCCGTGCCAATGAATGGCTGCTGCTGTCCAAAGCCTTCAGTGCCGAGCAAGCCATGGAAGATGGCCTGCTGACAGAGCTGACCGACCACGGCAACAGTCTGGAAGCAGCACGAGCCTGCGCCCATGCACTGGCCGAACAACCTCCCATTGCCCTGCGCACCAGCAAGCGCCTGCTGCGTGAACCACAACGCGAGGTTTTGCTGGACGTGCTGGAACGCGAGCGCAAGTTGTTTGCTCAACTGCTGGACGGCGAAGAAGCGCTGCAAATCCTGGGGCAAATGAGCCAGAACCGCAGCGGCAAATAACGCTGCTTTCTGGGGGATCGCTGCGCAAAACTGCATGTGCAGCGATCTTGCCACAGTACCCCCTGAACATACGGGGTAATAAGGGGCCTGTCAGTGCAGGCCCCAAATTTTTTTTACCGTATCCGCAAAAATTTCTTGCGTGCAAAAAAAAAATCGCTGTATTTTATTTTTTGCGCTGCAACAAATGCACCGCTTTAACACGTTCTTTGCGGATACGCCCATGACACACTCCTGTCCCCCCCAAGCCCAAGGCTTGTACCTTCCCGCTAACGAACACGACGCCTGTGGCGTCGGATTTATCGCACACATCAAAGGCCAGGCGAGTCACGCCATCATCACCCAAGGCCTCAAAATCCTGGAAAACCTTGATCACCGCGGCGCTGTAGGCGCTGACCCCTTGATGGGCGACGGTGCAGGCATTCTGATCCAGATCCCCGACCAGCTTTACCGCGAAGAAATGGCCGCCCAGGGCGTCACCTTGCCGCCCCCCGGCGAGTACGGCGTGGCGATGGTCTTTCTGCCCAAAGAAACCGCATCCCGTCTGGCCTGTGAACAGGAGCTGGAGCGAGCAGTCCGGGCGGAAGGCCAGCACATGCTGGGCTGGCGTGACGTACCGGTGGACAGCAGCATGCCCATGTCGCCCACGGTCAAGGCCAATGAGCCAGTGATTCGTCAGTTGTTCATCGGTCGCGGTCCCGATGTGATGGTGCCTGATGCGCTGGAGCGCAAGCTGTACGTGATTCGCAAGACCGCCAGCCACGCCATCTACCGCATGGATCTGGCTCATGGCCAGGAATACTTTGTGACCTCGGCCTCGGTGCGTACCATCGTCTACAAAGGCTTGTTGCTGGCCGATCAGGTTGGCCGCTACTACCGCGATCTGGCTGATCCACGCGCCTGTTCTGCCCTGGCTCTGGTACACCAGCGCTTTTCCACCAACACCTTCCCCGCCTGGCCTCTGGCCCACCCTTACCGCCTGATCGCCCACAACGGCGAGATCAACACGGTACAGGGCAACTTCAACTGGCTGCGTGCCCGTGAAGGCGCCATGGAATCCGCCGTACTGGGTTCGGACCTGCAAAAGCTCTACCCCATCGTGTACGAAGGTCAGTCCGACACGGCCACCTTCGACAACTGCCTGGAACTGCTGGTGATGGCCGGTTATTCCCTGCCTCACGCCATGATGATCATGATGCCCGAGGCCTGGGAGCAGCACGCCGAGATGGACGAGAGCCGTCGCGCCTTCTACGAGTACTACGCAGCCCAGATGGAACCCTGGGATGGCCCCGCTGCCATCGCCTTTACCGACGGCCTGCAAATCGGCGCCCTGCTGGACCGCAATGGCCTGCGTCCCGCCCGCTACATCATCACGGACGATGACATGATTGTGCTGGCTTCTGAAGCCGGTACCCTGCCTATTCCCGAGCACCGCATTGTCAAGAAATGGCGCCTGCAACCGGGCAAAATGCTGCTGATCGATCTGGAGCAAGGCCGCATCATTGACGATGCAGAGATCAAATCCCAGTTGGCCAACACCCACCCCTACAAGCAGTGGATTGAACGCCTGCGCTTGCGCCTGGACTCCCTGCCCAGCGTGCCTGGCGTACGCCCGCAACTGGCCTCCCGCGATTTGCTGGATCAGCAACAAGCCTTTGGCTGGACCCAGGAAGACATCAAAGTCGTGCTGCAGCCCATGGCCAGCAAAGGCGAAGAAGCCACTGGCTCCATGGGCAACGACGCGCCCCTGGCCGTGCTGTCCGACAAGTCCAAATCCTTCTACAACTACTTCCGTCAACTCTTTGCCCAGGTCACCAACCCGCCTATCGACCCGATCCGGGAACAGATGGTGATGTCGCTGGTGTCCTTCATCGGTCCCAAACCCAATCTGCTGGACATCAATAACGTCAACCCGCCGCTGCGTCTGGAAGTCTCCCAGCCCGTGCTGAGCCCGTCTGACATGAACCAGATCCGGCGCATTGAAGCGGCCAGCAATGGCAAATTCCGCAGCCAGGAACTGGACATCATTTACCCCGGCGCATGGGGCCCGGAAGGCATTGAAGCCAGCGTCGCCGCCCTGTGTGCCCGTGCGGCTGACGCCGTGCGCGACGGCTACAACATCCTGATCCTGACAGATCGCCGTTGCGATGCCGAGCATGTGGCCATCCCCGCCCTGCTGGCAACCTCCGCCATTCATCAGCACTTGATCCGCAACGGCCTGCGTACCCGCACCGGCCTGGTCGTGGAAACCGGCTCGGCCCGCGAGGTACATCACTTTGCCCTGCTGGGTGCCTATGGTGCCGAAGCCATGCACCCCTGGCTGGCCTTTGAAAGCCTGCAACATCTGGCCCAGGACCCCATCAACCAGATCGAAGCATCTTTGGCCGAGAGCTACTACATCAAAGCCATCAACAAGGGCTTGTACAAGGTCATGTCCAAAATGGGCATCTCCACCTACATGTCCTACACCGGCGCACAGATTTTCGAGACCATCGGCCTGTCGCATTCGCTGGTGGACAAGTACTTCGTGGGCACCTCCTGCCCGGTTGAAGGGATTGATATCTTCACCGTGGCCGAAGAAGCCTTGCGTCAGCACCGCGCCGCTTATGGCAAAGATCCTGTACTAGAAAACCATCTGGAAGCCGGTGGCGAATATGCGGTACGCGTCCGTGGTGAAGACCATATGTGGACAGCCGATTCCATCGCCAAGCTGCAACACGCCACCCGCAGCCAGAACTACAGCACCTACAAGGAATACGCCCAGCTCATCAACGACCAAAGCCGCCGTCACATGACTCTGCGCGGCCTGTTCGAGCTGCGTCTGGACCCGGCTCAGGCCATTCCTCTGGAAGAAGTGGAGCCTGCCAGTGAAATCGTCAAACGCTTCGCGACAGGTGCCATGTCGCTGGGTTCGATTTCTACCGAGGCCCATGCCGTACTGGCCGTGGCCATGAACCGGATTGGCGGCAAGTCCAATACCGGCGAAGGCGGCGAGGACGAGCTGCGCTATCAGCATGAAATGCAGCACGGTAAAAGCGGTATCCGCAAAGGCGACACCTTGGCCAGCGTCTTGGGCCAGGATCGCGTCTATGCCGACATTGAGCTGCAAGAAAACGATTCGCTGCGCTCGCGCATCAAGCAAGTCGCGTCTGGCCGCTTTGGTGTATCCGCCCAATATCTGTGCAGTGCCGATCAAATCCAGATCAAAATGGCGCAGGGTGCCAAACCCGGCGAAGGTGGTCAGCTACCCGGTCACAAAGTATCCGAGTACATCGCCAAGCTGCGTTACTCCGTCCCTGGTGTGGGCCTGATTTCGCCCCCACCACACCACGACATTTACTCCATTGAAGACTTGGCTCAACTGATTCACGACCTGAAAAACGTGAATACCCAGGCCGACATTTCCGTAAAGCTGGTCTCCAAAGTCGGTGTCGGTACAGTGGCTGCCGGTGTAGCCAAAGCCAAAGCCGATCACATTGTGATTGCAGGCCACGATGGCGGTACCGGTGCCTCGCCCCTGTCCTCCATCAAGCATGCCGGTACGCCGTGGGAACTGGGCCTGGCTGAAACCCAGCAAACCCTGTTGCTGAACCGCTTACGCAGCCGCATCCGCTTGCAAGCAGACGGCCAGATGAAAACCGGCCGCGATGTCGTGATTGGTGCGCTGCTGGGCGCGGATGAATTCGGCTTTGCCACCGCCCCGCTGGTCGTGGAAGGCTGCATCATGATGCGCAAATGCCATCTGAACACCTGTCCGGTAGGTGTGGCCACCCAGGACCCGGTGTTGCGCAGCAAGTTCAAAGGCAAGCCCGAGCACGTGGTCAATTACTTCTTCTTCGTCGCCGAAGAAGTGCGCGAGCTGATGGCCAAACTGGGCGTGCGTCACTTTGACGATCTGATCGGACGCAGCGACTGGCTGGACATGCGCACGGGCATTGAACACTGGAAAGCCCGTGGCCTGGACTTCTCGCGCCTGCTGCACAAAGTTGAGAACGAAGAATCCCCACGTCAGATCGCTACTCAGGATCATGACCTGGAGCACACGCTGGACCGCCAACTGATCGAACGCAGTGCTGTCACCCTGAATCAGGGCACACCGCTTTCCTTTATCACGCCGGTACGCAATCGCAACCGCAGTGTGGGTGCGATGCTCTCGGGCGTATTCACCAAGAAATACGGCCACCAGGGACTGCCGGACGATAGCCTGCATATTCAGTGCAAAGGCACGGCAGGCCAGAGTTTTGCCGCCTTCCTGGCACAAGGCATCACCCTGGACCTGGTGGGCGAAGCCAACGACTACGTAGGCAAAGGCCTGTCCGGCGGCCGCATCATCGTGCGTTCGCCCAACGACTTCCGTGGCTACGGCCCCGATCACATCATCGTGGGTAATACCGTGCTTTACGGTGCCCTGGCAGGTGCCGCCTACTTCAACGGCGTGGCCGGTGAGCGTTTCGCTGTGCGTAACTCCGGTGCCAGTGCCGTTGTAGAAGGTGTGGGCGATCACGGTTGCGAATACATGACAGGCGGCACCGTCGTGGTACTGGGCGAAGTGGGCCGCAACTTTGCGGCTGGTATGTCCGGTGGCGTGGCCTATGTCTGGGACCCACAGCGTCGCCTGCAACTGCGCTGCAACCCCGGCATGGTGGATCTGGAGCCCGTCCTGAGCAAGGCCGAGCAAGAGATGAACAGCAGCATGGCCCAGTGGCACAGCCGCACTCCACAAGGCGAGCGTCAGACCGACGATGCCATCTTGCAAACCCTGGTCCAGGAACACTTCAAGGCCACCGGCAGCTTCCAGGCCCGTGAGCTCTTGAAAGACTGGGACAGCGCCCGCTCACAGTTCGTCAAAGTCATTCCACGCGAGTACCGCCGTGCATTGAGCGAACTGTGGCAAGGCCCGCAAGCGAGCAAAGCCGCGCCCAAAAGCAGTAAAACCCGCCGTTCGGCTTCGGCCTGAACCCTTCCCATCACCATCAGGAAACACACATCATGGGAAAGACGACTGGATTTCTTGAGTTTCAACGTCTGCAAGAGGCCGTAGAAGCTCCGTTAAAGCGGGTCAAGCACTGGAAAGAGTTTGTCCAGGTATTGAACGACGAGCAGGCAGGCCAACAGGCCGCCCGCTGCATGGACTGCGGCATCCCCTTCTGCCACAACGGCTGCCCGGTCAACAACATCATTCCCGACTGGAATGACCTGGTTTACCGCCAGCAGTGGAAAGAAGCGCTGGACGTACTGCACTCCACCAATAATTTTCCGGAAATTACCGGCCGCATCTGCCCTGCTCCTTGCGAGGCAGCCTGTACCCTGAACATCGACCGTGCACCGGTGGGCATCAAATCCATCGAGCACGCGATCATCGACAAAGGCTGGGCTGAAGGCTGGGTAGTGCCACAAGTGCCCACCCATAAAACCGGCAAACGTATCGCCGTCATCGGCTCCGGGCCTGCTGGTCTGGCATGCGCACAGCAACTGGCACGCGTGGGCCACGACGTTACCGTATACGAGAAAAGCGACCGCATCGGTGGCCTGATGCGCTACGGCATCCCCGACTTCAAGCTGGACAAACACCTGCTGGACCGCCGTATCGCACAAATGCAGGCCGAGGGCGTGCAATTCAGCCCCTCCACCTACATTGGCCAGGCGCAGGATCAGGCGGCACAAGAACCAGGGCTGACCATCCTGTCCCCCACCGACCTGGAACAACAGTTCGACGCCATCGTGCTAGCCGGAGGTTCCGAAACCCCTAGACTGCTGGAAGCCCCTGGCAGCCAACTGCAAGGCGTACATCCTGCGATGGACTTCTTGCGCATACAGAACCAGCAAGTGGCCGGATCACGCAGCACACCCGCCATCAGCGCCCAAGGCAAGCATGTCGTCGTAATCGGCGGTGGCGATACCGGCTCGGACTGCGTAGGCACCAGCACACGCCAAGGCGCCAAATCAGTGACCCAGTTCGAGCTGATGCCCCGCCCACCCGAGCAGGAAAACACCGAGCTGACCTGGCCCTACTGGCCCTTGAAGCTACGCACATCGTCCTCGCACGACGAAGGTTGCGAGCGCGACTGGGCGATCAACACCGTAGAGCTGGAAGGCAAAAACGGACAAGTCAAAGAACTGCGTGCCGTACGCGTGGACTGGAAAACCGATCCAGCAACAGGCCGCATGAGCATGACGCCCATCGCCGGATCAGAAATGACCTTCCCCGCTGACCTGGTCCTGCTGGCCATGGGCTTCACCGCCCCCGTGCGCCAAGTCCTGGAAGCCTTTGCCGTAGAGGCAGACAACCGGGGCAACATCGCTGCCAACACAGACGACTACCAAACCAGTCGCGCCAAAGTCTTTGCAGCCGGAGACATGCGACGCGGCCAGTCCCTGATCGTCTGGGCCATCCGCGAAGGCCGCCAGTGCGCCCGTTCCGTAGACGAGTTCCTGATGGGGAGCTCAACACTTCCCCGCTAAGTCCTCTTGGCAGCACCAGTAAGCAAACAGCCAGCCGCGATAAACGGCTGGCTGTTTGTCTTTGGGCGGATGCCCCCGCCCTTTACCCCACCTGCCGTTTGCCGTTTGCCGTTTGCCGTTTGCCGTTTGCCGTTTGCCGTTTGCCGTTTGCCGTTTGCCGTTTGCAATCAGCCTACAGACTAGCGATTCATAGCCACTAGCTCTAACCGTGTAGCAGCGGGTCAAAGACAACAAGGAAGGATGTTGGTTCTGTGGTTGTTGGTTATCACCATTCTGAAGCCCTTGCTGGCTTGAGGCTGGGTTGGAGCATTCAGGGAGCTTGCCGCCGTCTGGGGCTGTTGTAGGGATGCAAGCACCTTGCTGTTTGAGTTCGACGCTTGTGGTTTGTCCGGGGGACAAACCACCGAACGAGTTCAAGGTGCGCCCTACAACAGCCCCAGACAAGGGGACCGGTGCGCAGCACCGGCAAGCTTCCGCTCCGACCCAGCCTCAAGCCAGCAAGGGCTGCCGCAAGGAAGCCATCCCCCACCTAAAACCCGCAAAACCCCACCCCCATAAGCCTTTGATTTAACTTCCCTTTCCAAAGAACCCTAGGGTTTTCCCCTAAAAACCACAGGCCAATCCTCCCCCTAGGGTTTACCCTTGATTTTCGACTAGGGAAAACCCTATAATGAGGATTCGTAACTTAGACCTTCACCTTAAAGGGAAAGCAAATGTCTACCATGACCACTTACTCGCACTACATTCACTGGAGTGATGCTGTTGAGCGTGGGGTAATGCAGCATGCCCTGGAAAATGGTGAATCCGTGTCTTTAACTGCACTGACCAAAGCAGCGGCCAAACAAGTTTCCAAAGCCGCAAACGTGGTGTTCAAGTACATGGTCGAACTGACCCGTGCCTTGAACGAAGCCCGCATCCGCGATTCCCGCATGTCGGCCAGCTACTGGTAAGCCACGCATCACCGTTGTAACGCTCAAGCAAAACACCGCTTGATGTTGAAAAGCCTGCTGATTTAGCAGGCTTTTGTTTTTTCTGCATTTGCCAATGCAGTGTGTCGACTATGCACCTGGATGCGTAGATCACGATGGGTCTTGGCAACGGACGCTTTTTTCTAGTCATGCAGACATAGAAAAGGCCAGCAAAAGCCGGCCTGTAAAACTACAGTGCCTCAAAACATAAGCAAAGAACTAAATCGTCCTCGGACGAGGCAAACTGCTCAAGACTTGTTCAACAAGTTCTTCAACATCTCCAGCCGCTGCTTGGGACTTAACGCCGCCTGAGCCGGATCTTCCTGAGCACCTGGATCTTCGATCTTCATCTCATCAATAAAGCGCGACCGTTCCCGCACCAGGTTTTCGCGTGCGCGCCTGCGCTTCTTGCACCAGCTCAAGCGCAAGCTACGTTGAGCACGGGTAATACCCACGTACATCAGACGCCGCTCTTCCTGAATACGCTGAGCCAGAATATCCGCTTCTTTATCGGGATCTATATCCTCGTCATCGCGCCCGATGTGCGGCAGCAGCCCTTCCTCCACCCCTACCAAAAACACATGCGGATATTCCAGACCTTTGGACGCATGGAGCGTGGACAATTTGACCGCATCCGGGTCCTCGTCCTCGCCACGCTCCAGCATGGTGATCAGAGCAACGCGTTGCACCAGATCATTCAGACTCAACTGATCGTCTGCCGCTTTGGATTTCAACCAGGTAATCAGCTCCAGCACGTTTTCCCAACGAGTCTGCGCAGGACGCTCATCGAACATATCGTACAGATAGCGTTCGTAATCAATCGCCCTCAACAGCTCGTCCAGCAATTCGCTGACGGCCGTATCGTGCCCTTCCTGATCGCTTTCTACCCGGTCCGCTCTTTGCTGAATGCGACCAATGAATTGGGCAAACACACTCAAGGGCTCCAACTGCCGTTCGGGCAGGCGGTCGGTCAGAGCTATTTGTGAGACGGCGGCGTACAAAGACAGCTTTTGTTCTGCTGCAAACTGACCAAGCACCTGCAGAGTGGCTTGCCCAATCCCCCGCCTAGGTGTGGTGGCCGCACGGATGAAAGCGGGATCATCATCGTCATTAGCGACAATCCGCAGGTACGACAGGATGTCGCGAATCTCGGCCTTGTCGAAGAAACTTTGACCACCCGAGATCGTGTAGGGAATACGCAGATTACGCAGTGCCTGCTCAAAAATCCGGGCCTGATGATTGCCCCGGTACAGCACAGCAAAATCCCGCCATTCGGCCTGTCGCTCAAAGCGCTCTGCCGATATCCGCATGGCGACCGAGTCCGCCTCGTTCTGCTCGTCGTCCGTGACATGAACCTGGATGGGCTCACCAAATCCCAGATCGGACCAGAGCTTCTTGCCAAACACCACAGGATTATTGCCAATGACATTATTGGCAGCCTGCAAAATCCGTTGCACCGAGCGATAGTTCTGCTCCAGCTTCACGACTTTCAAATCCGGATAATCGTTGGGCAATTGCGCCAGATTTTCCACAGTGGCGCCACGCCAGGCGTAAATGGCCTGATCATCATCCCCCACCACGGTAAACATATTGCGGTGCCCCGTCAGAGAGCGCACCAGACGGTATTGGCACAGATTAGTGTCCTGATACTCGTCCACCAACAAGTATTGCACCCGACGCTGCCAACGCTCACGCACTTCCTCATTGTCTTCCATCAATTGAGCGGGCAGACGGATCAAGTCGTCAAAGTCCACCGACTGATAGGCAATCAGGGTTGCGGCGTAATCGCGGTAAATACGCGCGGCTTCAATCTGGCTGGGTGAGTTGGCGGCACGCTCTGCATCGTCCGGCCCCATCAGAGCGTTTTTCCACAGGGAAATTTCCTGCTGGACGGATTTCAGGCGACCTTTATCCGTAGTGGCTAGCAGCTCCTGAATAATCGCCAAGGCATCGTTGGAATCCAGAATGGAAAAGCGCGGTTTCAGGCCTACGTGCTGGGCCTCTTCGCGCAACATGCGCAAGCCCAGAGAGTGGAAGGTGCTGACCGTCAGACCACGCAGCAGCTTGGGGTCTACCAAGGCGCGAATCCGCTCGTTCATTTCACGCGCGGCTTTATTGGTAAAAGTCAGCGCCACCACTTGTCGGCCCGTGTACCCACATTCGCGCAGCAAATAGGCGATTTTCTGCGTGATCACACGTGTCTTGCCACTGCCCGCCCCAGCCAGCACCAGACAAGGTCCGTCCATATACAACACCGCCTGACGCTGCATGGCGTTCAGGTCGGTGGGGACGGTATGGCCTGGGGTATTAACGGAGGTGGACATGGTGTTAACTGGCCTTAAATTTCGAGAGGGTCGACCTCAATCGTAATACGCACTTTATGCTGCTTGGCCAATTGGGCGACCTGCGGCCCCCAGTGTCGTACAAAGGCCTGCAAGGCCGGGCGATGGGCGCTTTCCAGTAGCAATTGGGCGCGCTCCACTTTGGCGACACGCAAAACGCGTAAAGGCACAGGATCGTACAGGAAAACCTGATCCGCGCCTGGAAATTCATTGGGATATTCTTCGGGCAATCGCCGTGCCTGCGTCAGCAAACGAATGGCATCTGCCAGTTGCGGCGCCTCTGCCGACAACAGCACTTGATAAGCGAAAGGCGGCAAACCTACGGACTCGCGTTCGTTCAAAGCACTTTGGGCAAAGCCGATGTAATCGTGTTTGATCAGGCTTTGATAAACGGCCTGCTCGGGATAGCCTGTCTGGATGATGACATCCGCCCCTTCGGTGTGACGGCCTGCCCGGCCTGCCACCTGCATCAATTGCGCAAACAGGCGCTCGGGCGCACGGAAATCATGGGCAAACAACGTGGCGTCGGCATTCAGTACGCCCACCACGCTCAAACGGGTGAAGTCGTGGCCCTTGGCGACCATCTGTGTTCCCACCATGATGTCCACTTCACCAGCATGTACCTGCTCAAACAATTGCTGTGCGCTCCCCTTCAGGCGCGTGCTGTCCGCATCAATCCGCACCAAACGAGCATTGGGGAAGCGCTCGCCCAGGAACTCTTCAATACGTTGTGTACCCCGGCCCATGGGCTGCAAATCCTGGTCGCCACAATCCGGGCAAGCGCGCGGCACGGGGGCCTGGTATCCGCAGTGGTGGCACTGCAAATTATGCTTGAAGCCATTTTGCCTATGCAGCACCGTATAGACCGTACAGCGTGGACATTGAGACAACCAGCCACAAGAAGCGCAATGCAGCACAGGCGCATAACCGCGCCGGTTGATGAACACCAGGGACTGTTCGCCCCGCTCCAGACACGCTTCCAAAGCATCCAGAAGCTGTGGCGAAAAACCCGACTCCAGCCGCAGATGTCGAGTGTCGACCAGACGCACGCGCGGTAGTGACACGTCACGGGCCCGCTTGGGCAGACTTAAGAGGCTATAGCGCCCCTGTCGGGCGTGGTTCCAGCTTTCCAGCGAAGGGGTGGCCGAGCCCAGCACCACGGGTACTTTCAGATCATGACCGCGCCAGACTGCCAGGTCTCGGGCGGAGTAACGCAAACCGTCCTGCTGCTTGTAAGAAGCGTCGTGCTCCTCGTCCACAATAATCAGGCCCAGCTCTGGCATGGGCGTAAAAATGGACAGTCGCGTTCCCAACAGAATGCGGGCCTGACCGCTATTGACGCGCAACCAGGAGCGCAGCCGTTCGCCTTCGGACAGGCCGCTATGCAAGACAGCCAGGACATCGCCCGGCAAGACACGGGCCAGACGCGCACGCAGGACCTGCTCGAACTGAGGCGTCAGATTGATTTCCGGCACCATGAACAAGACCTGGCGCCCCTCTGCCAGCACCTGTTCCAGCACCCGCATATAAACTTCAGTTTTCCCACTGCCCGTGACCCCGTGCAGCAGCATGCAACTGCCCGGCTTGGCGGCCACAATGCCGTCCACCGCCGCCTGTTGCTCGGCGTTCAGAACCGGCAGAACATCGCTATCCACCGGGTCTACCTGCTTTTCCTTGCGCTTGGCCATGCGCAGCACCGGCCCCCCAGCGGACCGCTTGCCCAGATAGGCAGAGGGTTTGCGCAGCGGCCCCGGCAAGGAGGGCATCATGACTTCGCCCAGCGGACGGTGATAGTAGCCAGACGCAAAACGCGCCATACGCAGCCAATCGGTGGGAAATGGCGGCAAGTCGTCCAGCAGCTGATCAATTGCCTTGACCTGCTCGGGCGGATAAGAGGGCTGCTCGGGCAAGGCCACCACAACGCCTATCATTTGCCGCCGTCCAAAATGCACAATGACCCGTTGACCGACGAGTACCGGCTCGTGGTGCTGATAATCAAACACCCCATCCAGAGGCACGTCCAAAGCCACATGCAACCAGAAAGGTCCAGTGCTTGCCGATGCAGAAATAGCGTCAGGAGTGGCGGTCATGGATGGTGATTCAAAAAAGGGCTGGCCGGGCTGAAAGCCTGATAAGTCAAGAGCTTAGCCACCTGTGGATAACTTTGGGGAAAATGGTATGAACAAAAAATACAAAGAAGCAAGCACAGATACAATTTAGTTATCAATCTCTCTGAAATATGGATAAAACGCAGAGAAATCAAATAATTAAAACTGGGTATTGAAATTAAACCTTAAATATAAAGGCCTCAAACCCGGACGTATCTGTGTGCATAACTTTGCGCACAAGCTGCGATAGCCCGTGCGCAAAGAAGATCAAACGCTGTGGTGACGACGGCTGTAGGAATGCACTTCATCGACCAGAATGCCCACGGCTTCCGGGTCGGTGAAACGCGAGATACCGTGACCAAAGTTGAACACGTGACCACCCTGACCCACAGGGCCAAAGTCGTCGATAACGCGACGGGCTTCACGACGGATGGCTTCTTCGCCACCGAACATCGTCATGGGGTCCAGATTGCCTTGCAGGGCCAGTTTGTCACCGATACGAGCGCGCGCACGGGACAGATTCACCGTCCAGTCCACACCCATGGCATCAGCGCCACAGCCAGCAATATCTTCCAGCCACATGCCGCCGCCCTTGGTAAAGACGATGACGGGTACGCGCTTGCCGTCGTGTTCACGGATCAGGCCGTCGACCACTTTACGGGTGTAAGCCAGGGAGAACTCCTGGAACAGGGAATCGGACAAGACGCCGCCCCAGCTATCGAACAGCATTACAGCCTGTGCACCGGCACGGATCTGCGCGTTCAGGTAGTCCTGGGTGGTCTGGGCATTGATTTCCAGCATGCGGTGCATCAGGTCCGGACGCTGATACATCATGCTTTTCACCAGACGGTAGTCGTCCGAGCCCTGGCCTTCAACCATGTAGCAGGCGATGGTCCAGGGGCTGCCTGCAAAACCGATCAGCGGTACTTTGCCGTCCAGTTCCTTGCGGATCAGGGACACAGCGTCGAACACGTATTGCAGCTTGGACATGTCTGGAGCTTCCAGCGCCATGACGTCGGCTTCGTTACGCACGGGACGGGCAAAACGCGGGCCTTCGCCAGCGACGAAATCCAGACCCAGACCCATAGCGTGTGGCACGGTCAGGATGTCGGAAAACAGAATGGCCGCATCCAGATCGAAGCGACGCAGGGGCTGCAGAGTCACTTCACAAGCAAATTCGGGATTTTGAGCCAGTTGCATGAAGGAACCGGCCTGGGCACGGGTGGCATTGTATTCAGGCAAATAACGCCCCGCTTGGCGCATCAGCCAGATGGGGGTGTAAGGCACAGGCTCACGCAACAGCGCGCGCAGGAAAACATCGTTTTTTAATTGAGGTAAAGACACGGCAATCCCTATTGAAAAATGCCTGTTAATTTTAACCATCGTGTTCGTCGTCTGGGTTTGACGCGGATCGAAAGCGTGCAGCATCGATATGGTGTTTGCGCATCAGTGCCCAGAAAGCACGCCGGTGCTTTTGCGCGGAGCGGGCCGCCATGGCGATATTGCCGCTATGGCGATCAAGGGCGGCATGGATATAGGCCTGCTCAAAGCGGGCCACTATCCGTCCCTTGGCGACTTTGAAGGATTCCTGGCTGCTGGCGTAGCGCGAAGCTACCGCAGCGGCATAGGCTTCCAGCGTCGTCCCTTCCTGTTGCAAGATAGTTTGCGACAGATGCTGCTCCGTTGGGCCGGGGTGCAGGACCAGATCCTGGTTTTCCTGCACCCTATAGTGTATCCGACCCGACAGCCCCGGTTCATTCAAAGCGTGGGAAGACGTCTGCAAACGTTGGCGATTGATGCGGGCGCGCAAATCGTCCAGGCATAAAGGCTCGCGGACGTAGTCGGCCAGACCCAGTTCCAGCAGATCCGTCAAGGCGGCCGCCTTGATGGCGGCACGCACCAGGCCGAATACCGGCACGGGCAACAGGCCCTGCGCAGCAGATAGCGCACGGCGCACATGAATCAAGGTGGCCTCTTCGATGGGAATCAGACAGGCATCAAAACGCAGCAGCAAGGTGGCGGAGCGGCGTAAGAACAGATAGTCCTGATCGGGATGGGGAGAAGGCGGGGCCAGCAGAACCTGTAATTGCAGGCGCTCGCAGGGCGGGATGATGGCCAGCAAATTCTGGGCCCACGAGGGCTGGGTATGCAGCAAAGCGCAATCGAGGTGTAGACGCATCAGACTGTCCTTGAGAAGCCGGGCGAACCACACCGGTCGCCCCAAAATCATGAGCTTCTAGAATAGAAATCCGACCTGTTTGCGATAAGTCGGAGTTGCGTCTACGTAGCTGTACTTAATCGCCGCAAATGCGGCTGCGACGCCATTCACTGGGCGATACACCGTAGCGTCGCCGGAAGGCGTGGCTGAACACGGCAGCATCTGAAAAGCCCATTTGCCAGGCCAGTTCGCTGATCTGCCGACCCGGTTTGCCGTCCACCAATAATTGACAGGCACGTTCCAAGCGGGCGGCCATAATGTAGTCGGCTGGCGCTTGGCCGGACAGCTCGAAAAGCTTGTAGAGATAACGGCGGGAAATCCGAAACTGCAAGGCCAGGGACTGAGCATTCAAGCCCGTATCCCCCAGATGATCTTGCACATATTGCTGAATCTGCAGCAACTGGCCACGCCGCACTTCATCCAGGGCGGATTCGGTGGGCACCGGGCGACCATCGGCCAGACTTAGCGCCATCATGCGGATCACGGTCTGGGACAGCTCGCTCAAGGCCGAGGGCGACAAATGCCCGCGCTCCTGCAAACCCAGACGCAGCATATCCATGGCAATCCGGGCCGGGCCTGTGGTGGCTGAAAAGGATCGCGCCACCGCATCGCTTAACCAGGGCAGCCAAGGCAGCAAACGCTCTTCCTCGAACTGCAAGACCAAAAAGTGGGATTGGTCCTGCACAGACACTTCGTAAGGGCGGGTGGTGTCATAAATCCCCCACTCGCCAGCGCGCAAAATACCACTGCGATTGTCTTGTTCGATCTGACTGCTGCCGCTGATCTGCAATGTCACTTTGTACAGGGCGTGTTCAGACTGGCTGGCCAAGGCTTGTGTACGCCGCACGCGCTGAGCGCTGGTACACAGTTCCATGACATCGACTGAGCCCATACGATCGGTGGCTGCACGGTTGGAAAAGCCCCGCAACGACTCAGGCTGGACTTCCAAAGGCACAAAATACGCGCACACCACTTCCTGCCAAGCAGCCAGGCTCTTGAAAGAAGCAGAGGGAGTGCGCAATAACATAGACATTGCCTGGGGCCCTTGCGGCCAACGCTATTGATCGGTGTGGGAGGCATGATACGCCCCCCTTTTCTTATAGCCCTAAAAAATTCAAGCGTCTACGGTCGTTAACCCGCTGTATCAGCGTTCCATGGACCCGTACAGGTAGGGAGCAGGCTCCAGACCCATGCTGTTCATCTGGACGGTTAATTCGTTACGCGCCTTGAGCACATCATCAAAACGATGACGTCGTGACGCCCCGACCTCGGCAGAGGTAAAGGGTCGGAATTCGGGTGTCATTTCTTCGGGGCTGAATTTAGCCACAATCCAGTTCAGCACACGGGCCAGATCCGCATTATCCAACTGCGATTGCGAAGCACCGGGCACCCGTATCATGTAGTCCCGTCCAGCGGGCAAGCGTGTAAACAAGCCAATGGACTGATTGAAATTGGGGATTCCGCGATGCGTCAGACCCTGGCCATCGTAGCGATGGCAGCCTGCACATTGCAGCATATAGTCTTTAAAAGCCTGGGAGCTTTGCAGGTAATCGCCCGTTCCGGCCATCTCTTCTTGGGCATGGGCCCAAGGCGTAAACGCCAGGAGTACGGCGCTCAAACAGGCCAGGCGCAAAGATGTCCACACAGTGATGCCTCCTTAAGTGACCGGACCCCATCCAGGCTGTCCGGCACCTTGTTCAACACCAGGGTCTGCCCGCAAGGCGAAAGAACGTGTCAAGACGACAGGTTCTTGCACCGCCCGGGCAGCCCCGGAGCCTTTTTTAGTTTTTGGCCAAGCCAACCAGCACAGACGTCGTGCAATGGAAGGTGCTGTTCTCGTTCGCCATGCACCAGTTCACGTCATTGTGCAGGAAGAACTCGTAGCCAGGACGTTCGCGGGTTTGCGTATTGCACTGGCAACGGCCGCAAGCGGTCTTGCCGCAGCAATCGTGGTAGCTGATCAGGTAGTCCTTGCCATCATGCGGGTTGTGACACGTACCGATCCAGGAGATGGGCGATGGTGTCGAGCCCGGAGGGCAAGTCGTGGTGGTGCCGCCGCAGCAAGAGCACAGGAACCCGTCCACCGCGCAATGACGCCAGTAGTCGCAGGAGTTCACTTCGTCTTCACTCGCCAGATCGGGATTCAGACTGATGTGATCGGCACCACTGCTACTGCTGCCACCACCACCGGCAGCGCGAGCCACGGGCAATACGGGCAGCACAAAGGCCGAACCGACCATTAATTTACCCACCGAGCGCAGCACGCTGCGACGCGAGGTCTTGTGAGCCACAGAGCGGGAGAGACTCTCCCCAAATTTATCCAGCCAACGCATTGACGTTCTCCTTTCGTGATACCTGCACTTGCTTCATGCCCGAGTCACCGGCCAAATATTCCTGCGCCGAGGCCACACCCAGGTCTTTGGCGTTGAACAGGCTTTCCAACTGCTCACGCGAATTGACCAGACCCTTGGCACGCACCACACCGCTTTCATCAATCAGCACGGCGTAAGGCAGTTTGCTGATCTGAAAGCCCATGCCCAACTGCGTGGACAAGACGTAAGGGAAGTGATCCAACTGTGCTTTCTGGTAGAAAGCCAGATGCTCGGGCATCTCGCCATCACTGGCCAGCACAATATCGACCCACTGACCTTCCGAGCCCTGGATGGACTTCAGAATCGGCAAGAGCTTCTTGCACACCGGGCAGGTAGGCGACATGAAGAAAATCAACTGGCTGCGCGGACCGGCCACACCCACGGAAACGGTGCGACCACGCAGGTCTTGCAGTTCCATGACCGGAGCCGCATCCCCCACTTGCGGGCCTTTATCCATAGTCAGGGCACCCATGGGGGCAACCCGTTCATACAACACGCCAATCTGGCGCGACAGGGCAAGTACAACCAGCACCAGGGCCAGTACGATTACCCATAAAATGACGTTAGAAATCATTAAAGCGGTCATTTAGGTCTCCTAAGAATTCTGCATTTTCTGGAATTTCAGATGGGATTCGATCAACTGGTTAGCCGCGTAGTACAGGCCCAGCAAGGCCAGGGTGGCGCCAAAGAAGGTCAAACCATCCATCCAGACCAGTTCACGGGCACTGCTGATGGCCCAGTCACCGCTAGCCACAGCCAGCGCTGCCAACAAGGCATTGCGGGCCACCAGCCACCAGGACAAACCACCCGAAGACTCCCCCAGTCCGGAGCAGCCGCAATCGACATCGCGACGGCCACGCAGCAGGTTCATCACAATGCCACTGGTAGCCACCAACAGCACGCACAGGGCCAGAGCGGCCCCCAGCGAACGGCTGGCTGGCCACAGCAGCAAGGGCGCGCTCAGCGCCTCGGCCGCCACAAACAGCACACTGAACGGTCGTAACAACACTTCCGGCAACAATCGATAACCGCCAACGGCTGCCTCGAACAGGCTGAAGTGACGCAGTTTATCCAGCGCCCCCAGTCCCATCAGCACGGCCAAGCAAGCCAGGCTGGCATAGGTCAGGACCGGGTCCATATCAGACACCCCCAACTGGGTGAAACTGAACTTGCAAGGAAGCTTCTGCGGCGCCTTCAATGGTGCGCAACAACTTGGGTTCAGGCTGGCTGATGTCATAGACGTTCACGTTGCCACCGTCCAGTGTCAGCATCAGATTGCGTTGCTGATCAATGGTCATGGACAAGGCATCACGTCCGGGAATGCGGGCTACGCGCTTTTTGGTCTTGGTATCCATGACCCAGATTTCGGCTGCAGGGAACTTGTGCGTGCCCTCTTTGCCATCCGGGTGCATGAACACGTACATGCGGCCGCTGGCACGATGCAGACCCACCAGGTTGTAGCCACCAGGCACCCAACTCTTGGCCTTGTCCTCATCCGTCAGCAAGGACCAGGGACCGTCTACCTTGACTTCGTCTCCGCTGAAATCAGCACTGTAGACATTGCCGTAGTAGGACACGAAATGAGCCTTGTCCTTGTCCAGGGCAGGAGCGATAAAGATCGGATCGTCCTTCACGGAGAACATCGGCTTGCTGCGCGACTGGCTGGCAACCTTGCCGTCTTCGCCCAGATTGATGCTCAACAAGCCACCATCGCCACAAATGGTCATGAAGCTGCGTGGGCGATTGGGCTGAGGGATCACGCTCCAGCAACCAGCGGCAGCGGTGACGTCTTCCACATAGTCGCCCTTGGCCACGTCCACGATACCGATGGAAGTCGCAGGCGAGGCGTTCTGCAGCACGATGAATTTGCCGTCAGTGGTCTGACGGAACATGCCATCGTAGTTCAGGCCTTGAACACGCTTGGGCGGCAGGGAAATTTCTTTGTCAAAGGTCAGCTTGTCGGCGTCCCAGACTTCCACCACGTCCGAGCGTTTACCGCGGGTGACGCGCTCGTGGTAGGTCGTCATGGTGTAGATTTTCTTGCCGTCGTTGGACAACTGCACATGGCCGTTGAACGCGGTAGGCACCATGCCCAGGAATTTGCCATTGGTGTAGTCATAGACATGCACACGGCTTTCGGTCAGGTGGTTGAACACCGAGTCCATGACATAGATACGGTTTGCCTGGGGGGCAGACACGCTATGGCCACCGGTCAAGACCTCAAGCGGCTTGTCCTGGGCTTGCGCTCCACCGGCCAGAACCATCAACCCCAACATGGCGGCGGCGGTCGTTAATGTAAATTTAGACTTCATTGGATGTCTCTCCTCATGGGCGTCCACGCTGTCAGAACGCATAGGCATAACGGAATTGCAGGCCGCGCATGCGCGGGCCATTCTCGACTTTCAAATCATGGATGTACTGCAATTGCACTTGGTGGGCGTCGGTAAGCTGGTGCGTAATTTCAGCCGCCAGTTGGTGGTTGCGTGCCCGCGTCACCGTGGTTTGGCCATTGACCCGCTCGCGCCCGCCAGTTTCATAGCGGTAGCGCAAACCCACATAGGTCTTTTCAGTCAGGTTGGTTGAAACCAGGGCCATCAGGCGGATTGCCGTGTCTTTTTTCAGGGTCTGGCCGTAGTAGTTCTTGTTATTGCCAAAGAACTCGAACTCCGCCACGCCTTCTACAAAGGAGGACTCGCCAAAGCCTTTCACAATGGCGAAGTCCTGCACGGTGCTCCAGCGGTTCTTGCCCGAGGACACGTCCGCGTGCGAGCCGTGGTAACGACCGGTAGGAGCCGTAATAAAGGGCTCCCAGGCAAACCAGAAACGGTTTTCAGGATCGTTATGCAACCAGACGGCGGCACCGGCGGTCACATCGCCAATCCCTGTCATGCGATCGCGGTCTTGCCCTGGCACATCCAGCGTATTGCGAAAGCCGGGCACGATCAGCTCGTACTGCACCGTTTTACCGGCCAGCTCGCGATAGTGCATCTGGCGGTAAATCATGCCTTGCACATTAAGCTTGGGGCTATCGCCAATTCGTGAACCCTGATCATAAAAACCGTGCGACTTCAGGCCCATCATGTAGACGGCCAACACATTGGTGCCCACCGGAGCAGGTATCCAATCCCGAGCGCTGGGGTCGCCTGCATGGGCAAGCCCGGCACTGACACCGCTCAAGGCCAAGGCCAGAGCGGTCCGCTGCACTATTGCGTACATTATTTTTGTCTCCTCGAAGAAGGCGCGAACGGTATCGTTATTGTGTTCGCGCCCTTGTCCCTAGCTAGGCTGCCGGGTAGGCCATGCAGACCGATTTGGTCTCCAGGTAAGCCTCTACCGCAGCGCGCCCGTGCTCCCGACCCAGGCCGGACTGCTTGTAACCACCAAAGGGCATGCTGGGGTCCAGCATGTTGTGGGTGTTGACCCATACCGTGCCCGCCTTGATACCAGCGCTCAGGCGCTGTACGCGGGCCAGGTCCTGACTCCAGACGCTGGCACCCAGGCCAAAGTCTGTATCGTTGGCCAATGCCAATGCCTGCGCCTCGGTTTCAAACGGAGTCGCAACCACAACGGGGCCAAAGATTTCTTCACGCATGATGCGGGCATCGGGAGCCACGTCGGCAAACACGGTGGGGCGTACAAAGTAGCCCTGCTCGGGGTGGGCGCCCTCGCCTGCCAACATGCGGCCGCCTTGCTGGCGACCCACATCAATGTAGTTCTGCACGCGCTGCTGATGGCGTGCCGAGATCAGCGGAGCAATCTGGGTAGATTGCTCAAAGCCCGAGCCCAGTGTCATGGAGGAAGCCAGATCGGCCACACCCTGCACCACGCGCTCGTAAATGCCTTTTTGTACAAACAGACGCGAACCGGCGGTACACACCTGACCCTGGTTAAAGAAGATGGCGTTGGCCGCACCTTGAATGGCCATATCCACATCGCAATCGTCCATGATGACCACGGGGGACTTGCCACCCAGCTCCAAAGACATGCGCTTCATATCGTTGATGGCTTGATGGCCGATCAACTTGCCCACTTCCGTGGAGCCGGTGAAGGAAATCTTGTTCACGCCAGGGTGTGCTGTCAGGGCAGCGCCCGTGCTTTCGCCACGGCCCGTGATCACGTTGATCACACCGGCGGGGAAACCGGCTTCCAGAGCCAGTTCGGCCAGACGGATGGCGGTCAGCGGGGTCTCTTCAGCAGGCTTCAGAACCACGGTGCAACCGGCGGCCATGGCAGGCGCGATTTTCCACACGGCCATCAGCAGCGGGAAGTTCCAGGGCACGATGGCGCCAACCACACCCACAGGCTCTTGGCGGGTGTAGGCGTGGTAATTGATACCGGGAGGGAAGGCGATGGAGGGCGACAGCAATTCACCGCTGATCTTGGTGGCCCAACCGGCCATGTAACGCAGCCATTGTGCGCTGGCGGCCACTTCCAGACCGTAGGAGAAGAACAGCAGTTTGCCGTTGTTCAGAGTTTCCAGACGAGCCAGCTCGTCGGCATTGGCTTCGACCAGATCGGCCAAGCGCAACAGCAGGCGCTCGCGCTGGGCGGGCAGCATCTTGCCCCATTCGCCTTGCTCCAAGGCCTGGCGGGCGGCACGAACGGCACGGTCTACGCCTTGTTCACCAGCCTCGGGCTGGTGCGCAATAACTTGTCCAGTTGCTGGATCGTAGACGGGAATCGTGGGTCCTTGAGAATCACTGACGGGCTTGCCGTCAATAATCATGTGTTCACGAATCGCGTTGCGCTCGGGTTGTACGTCCTGCCCCATAGTCTGTCTCCACACGGAATAGTTGATTCTTAACGAATCCAGTATAGGGACGAGGACAAGCCCGGACTTGTGATTCTGTGCACGGGGGCTTGTTGATTTGGGTACGGAGTGAGCCCAGGCCTGCGCTAGAACAAGTCCATCTGGGCAGGCATGCTGAGCTGAAAATCGCCAACACCGGTCAAATACACACGGCGTTCAAAGTCCAGCAGGCTGGCTTTGCGATGCAGGCCAGAGCTAAAGCCGGTGAGCATGCCATTGGCACCTTGCACGCGGTGACAAGGCACGATGATGCTGATGGGGTTCAGGCCGCAAGCCTGGCCCACGGCACGGACCGCTTTAGGGCGGCCCAGATGTTCAGCCATCTGCCCGTAAGTCCAGGTTTGGCCATAAGGGATAGTCTGCAAGGCCTGCCAGACCTGTTGCTGGAACTCGGTGCCTTGCAAACTGAAAGGCAAATCAAACTGTTGCAGCTTGCCGGCAAAGTACGCGTCTAGCTGGGCCTGCACAGGTTCAGCCAAAGCAGGCTCGGGGATCAGCCCGGCCAGTTGCTCAGGCGTCAGGCCGTGCACGGTCTCCTCTTCAAAATCCAGACGCAGCAAAGCGCCTTGGGCATCCACTAACAGACGCATCGCCCCTAAAGGCGTATCAAAGCAGGCAGTACGCAGCCCAACATAGGCAAACATGGCAGTCCAAATCCGAGGGCAGAATGTTTGATCATACTGCGCGACTCTAGCCACTTCAAAAACCCTGGCAACACCCAGGCAACACCCAGGCAGGCTAGAGGCCAACTCCTGGTCAAGAGCTTTTCAGCCGAAAGAGCCAGATACCGCCAGGCCCCAGAAGGAGGAAGGACTCATATTTATAGTCATTGTGAGCCGGTCTGGGCCGGGGGGCCGTCCTCTGGGCGATTCAGGCTTCTTGCCGCAGGCGGGCTTGCTATTCGGGGTTCAAGCGTCCTGTTGTTTGAGCGAAATGCTTGTGCCTTGTCCGGGGGACAAGGTACTTTCGCGAGTTCAGGACGCGCCCGAATAGCAAGCCCAGGGTACCGGTGCGCAGCACCGGCAAGGAGCCAAGCCCGGAGGACGGCCCCCCGGCCTAGACCGGCGTTTTCACGAGGCACTATCTAAACATGCAGCCACTTTTGCGCTTCTTGTTTCCTTATCTCGCCAGCCTCCTGCTTCGGACACAGCTCCGCTCTACAAGGGCCAAAGAAGAAGAAGAAGAAGAAGCGCAAGCAAAAAAAATGGATAAACATCGAGAATCCTCTCGGTGTTTATCCGGCAAATCCAACAAATGCAGCAATTACTCAAGAACAGCAAGGTTTAAACGGTTTGCACACCCTTGGCGGACAAGTCCAGACCCACACGGCGCACCACGGCCTCGAACTCGTCACGGCTGATGTGATCCAGCGCGGTAGCCGGGTCGCGGGTGGCGTCGCAGGCGATGATGCCACGGCGCATATAGGAATATTTGCGCAACGCCAGCGCCACCAAGGGCTGGAATTCGTAGCGAATCAGCGAGCAATAACGGTCAAAGACACGGGCGGCTTCTTCTTGATCGCCCTGGCGATGCAGCTCATACACTTTCAACAGAATTTCCGGGAAGGAAAAGCCGGTAACCACACCATCTGCCCCCCGTTGCAGTTCCTCCAGAAAATGCATGCCGCCCAGGCCACTCAAGATAGGGAAGGCATCGCCCGACAAGCCCCGCACAGCGGTAATTTTTTGACCTACTGGGGGATCTTCGGAGTTCAGGATAGACACGCCCGCCTCCGCTTTCAGACGCACAGCCAAGGCTGGACTGATGCGAGCCGCAAACAATTCCGGGAAGTCGTGAATGACCACAGGGAGGCGGATAGCCTGCACGATCTGGCGGTAATAGGACACCTGCATCTCGTCGTCTGCGCCGGCCAGGGGAGCGACAAAAATCGCATCGGCGCCCAGATCCTCGGCACTACGAGCCTGTTCCACTGCGGCGGCTGTGCCCAAAGCACGCACGCCCACCCAGACTGGCACCGCGCCCCGCACTGCTGCCACCACAGTTTCAATGACACGACGACGCTCGAAGGTGCTGAGCTTATGCAGCTCGCCCATCACCCCCAAGATTGCCAGTCCGTGAATACCGGCTTCAAGCTGGAAATTCACTAGGCTGACCAGGCTTTGCAAATCCAGCTCACCACCCGGTTTGAAGGGGGTGGGGCAAATGGAAAAGACACCTTTATTTTTCATAATTACGCTTAGGCTCAACGAGGAATAACAAACGGCTTTTGCATACGCGAGATCGCACGTACCAAGGGCCACAGAAGAAGGAAGTAAATCAGCGCAGCAGCGACCAGTGGTGTCTGGCTATAGGTCTCACCCTGCACGATCTGGGCCGAACGCAGCAACTCGGGCAAGGCCACAGCGGACGCAATCGAGGTCTGCTTGATGGCCTCCAGCGTGTTGCTGGCCAGATCCGGAATCACATTGCGTACGCCCTGGGGCACGACCACGTAGGTCATGGCCTGACGGGCGCTCAAACCCGTAGAGCGGGCCGCCTCGTTCTGGCCGGGCGACACCGACTCCAGCCCTGCGCGGAAAATCTCCGCAAAGTAGCCACTGCTGTTCAGGACCAAGGCCAGCACCGTGGCCGAAAACTCATTCAGGGGCACGCCCAGAAAGGGCAAACCGTAATAAATGAAGATCAGCAGCACCAAAGGCGGGAAAGCGCGAAAGAAATCCACGTACAGCAGAATCAGGCGGTTCAGCCAGCGATGCTTTTGATAGTGCAAGCAGGCAATCACCAGACCCAGCAAGGCCGCCAGCGGCACGATGATTACAGAGAGCTTCACCGTCAGCCACAAGCCCTGTAACAGCAGCGGCCAGCTAGCGGCAATGATTTTGGGGTTCAAAAAGGTATCGATCAGTTCCATAGTGCATATCTCCTACGACTTGATCGCATAGCGCCGTTCGAGTACCCGTGTCAGGTAAACGAAGGGGAAGAAAATCAGGCAGAACAAAATGGCCCCCGCCGTAAAAGCCGTAGGGTTGGCGATGTTGGACTGGATGTTGCTGGACACATTAAGCAGCTCGGGCACAGCAATGACTGAGCCCAGCGTGGTGCCTTTGGTAATGCCGATGGCGCGATTGGTTAGCGGTGGAATCGCCAGTCGCACGGCTTGCGGCAGAATGATGGCAAACAGCGTCTGGCTGAATCCCATGCCGGTCGAGCGGCCTGCTTCCCACTGCCCCGTAGGCACTGAAGCAATACCCGACCAGAAAATCTCTTCGGCAAAAGCGGACAGCACAAGACTCAAGGCCAGCACAGTAGCCGGGACCGGTTCGATCACAATGCCCACCGAGGGCAAGGCGAAAAAGACCAGCACAATAATGACCAACTGCGGAATCGCACGGAATACGTCCACATACAGCGTCATCAGAATATTCACGGGACGCCAGCCATAGCAGCGCAACACGGCCAGCGCCAGGCCCAGGACAGTACCCAGAACCACGGTCATCACGGCCATTTGCAGCGTGACCCAAAAGCCCTGCATGATCTCGGGCAGATGGGGGCTGATCAGCGTCCAGTTAAAGAAGTAATAGAGAATCTGATCCATGGCCGGCCTCAGTGCATGCGGCTCAGAAAATCCTGAATACGCTTGTGACGCGGCTTGCTCAGAATTTCCTCGGGACTGCCTTGATCCAGAATCACGCCCTGGTCCATGAACACAATGCGGTCCCCTACTTCGCGGGCAAACTGCATTTCATGCGTGACAATCACCATGGTCATGCCCGCATCGCGGGTGCGTTTCATAACACTCAGCACTTCACCCACCAGCTCCGGGTCCAGGCCCGAGGTCGGCTCATCAAACAGCATGACTTTGGGTTCCAGCGCCAAAGCGCGGGCAATGCCCACACGCTGCTGCTGACCACCGGATAACTGGCTGGGATAGTGCTCGATACGCTGGGCCAGGCCCACTTGTTCCAGATGATGGCGAGCCAGTTCTTCGGCCTGCGCCTTGGGCACTTTCTTTACCTTGCGCAGCGCCAGCATCACATTGCCCAGCGCCGTCATGTGCGGGTACAGGTGTATGCCTTGAAACACCATGCCGATGTTTTGACGTACCTGATTCAGGTCGGTGCGCGGACAGGTCACATCACTGCCTGCCACCACAATCGTGCCGCTGGTGGGGGTTTCCAGGCGGTTGATGCAGCGCAGGCAGGTACTTTTGCCTGATCCCGAACCGCCAATCATCACCACGACTTCGCCAGTGTTGACGCTCAGGTCTATGCCTTTAAGAATTTCGGCTTGCCCAAACGACTTGCGCAAGCCCTGGATGCGGACAATTTCACTCATGGTCGCTCCTTGTCCGCCTGCCAGTCGGGCAGGCGGGGACCGGCCCCTGCAGGGCCATATAGCTAGAGAAACAGCGCGATGGCGCTTTTACGGACGGGAGCAGTCGGGAGTGTGCTCGGTGGGCTCGTAGCCAGGGAAATCAGGCACGCCGTAGCCGGGGAAAATCACCGTCATGGCTGTACCAGCATTGGGTTCCGTACCAAACCACTTCACATGCAGCTTGGACAGGGAGCCGTCCTGCTTCATGCATTCCAGCACTTCATCCACGCGGTTGCGCAAGGCCGTGTCGTCCTTGCGGAAGGCAAAGGCGTAGTTGGCCTCGGTGGTCATGTCATAGACCGGAGCCAGTGCGGGGGTTTGGGTGGCGATATAACGCGCCAAGGGAGTTTCGGACATATTGGCAAAGGCACGGCCAATGGCCACCGCCTGCACGGCATCCGTGTTCTTGTTGAAACGCTGGATCTTGTAGCCGTATTTTTCCTGGTTATCTTGCAACCAGCGGTCCGAGAAACTGCCGTTATTGACGGCAATGGTCTTGCCTTTCAGGTCTTCCAGCGAATTGACGGTAGCGCCTTTTTTAGCCAGAAAGCTCAGGCCGCCTGCCATATAAGGCTCGGCAAACAACATTTGCTGAGCGCGTTCCAGCGTCGTGTTGGTGGGCGCGGCCACCATGTCGTAGCGGCTGGAAAACAGGCCCGCAAAAATAGCAGAAAACGGGGTGTCGATGACCTCGGCACCGTCATAGCCCATGCGCTGGGCCACTTCCTGAGTCAGGTCGTTGGAAAAACCATCCATCTTGCCATCGGTACCACGCATGAAAAACGGCACCAGGCCCACATCAGCAGCTACTTTGAACTTCTTGCCCTGATTGGGATTGTCAGCATGTGCTGGCAGGCTCAAGGCCAGGCCAGCGGCCACGGCAGCCAGCATCAAGCCAGCTTTATGCCCCAAACGGGTATGTCCCAGACGGGCACGTCCCAAACGGGCATGTCCCAGAAGGGCAACGCTGTGTTTGCGAGAAACAGCCGCAGCCAACGCGGCGATAGTGTTTACGCCTTGCATAAGGTCTCCTTGCCATCATTTTCTAGTTTGTAGTGCTTTTAATTCTAGGGGTGGCAAAACCTTGATGTCATATGCTTTTTTATTAACTCTTCATAACACAGCGTTAAGCAAATACTCGTGTTCCCTGTACACGGCGGACTTCACGGACGCAGCGTGTTTTCCCGCCCAGGCTCCTCTAAGGGTAAGTCCCCCCTTGGAGAGGCAGCCAGGCAAGACGCAAAGCGAGGAACGGTTTACTGATGGGTGATCAACTCAGGCCCAGCCTGCCCGCATACCTCGGGACGCCGTGGAGATCACCACTTCCATGAAGTCATGGGCCAACTGCGAAACCGGCACCACATTGGAATGCAGCATGTGCAAAGGCATGGTGGTGCGGGGATTAATCGGGCGTACCACCACATCGGGCCAGACCCGGCCTGCTACGGCCAGCTCATCCACAATCGCAATGCCTGCTCCGGCCTGCACCATGGCACAGGCAATGTGCGTCAAACGCACTTCCACCGCCAGTTGCGGCACACCCGGACGGTTACCAAATAACTGCTGCACCATCTGCCCATAAGGGGTGTCATTGCCATAACCAATCAGGTCCAGCCCTTCCAGATCGCTGGCATCCAGCTCCTGCTTGTCAGCCAGGGGATGACTGGCTGGCAACACCGCCACCAGATGGTTTTCGTAGATGGATTGGGCATGCAGGCTGGGATGCGTCAGCGGCACAATGGCCACGCCCACTTCGGCCTGTTGGGTGACCAAAGCCTGAACCAGATCACTGGAAATCAGGGTACGCACATATACCTTCACATCCGGAAATGCTTTGCGAAAACGCGTGACGGCCATGGGGATCAAGGTTTGCCCCAGGCTGGGGCTGACGGCAATGTGCAAGCTGCCGTGGCGCTTCTCGATCAGGTCGGTGGCCACCTCGTTTACCCGCTGCACACTGTTATGGACTTGCTCCACTTCCTGATAGAGCCGACGCGCCTCCGGCGTGGGGTACAGACGCCCCTTGATGCGCTCGAACAGCACCAGACCAATACGCGATTCGGTATAGGACAGAAGGCGGCTGATGGCCGGTTGCGACACGTTCAGCAATTGCGCCGCCTTGCTGATGGAACCGGTCAGCATGATCGCGCGGAAAACCTCGATTTGACGAAGATTGAGCAGCATCCCTTAACGTAGCCTTATGTTTCGAGCACAAATAAGCATAAGACATTTTGATTTGCCTATGTTTCAATTTTTTCAAGCTGCCATCCCGGCGCGCCTTGATCGCAACGGGCTTACAGAGCGGCTTCATAACTACGACACGGAGACAAAATCATGCAAACCCTGCTTGCACGCACCCTTGCGGTGCTGGGCTTGGGACTGGCCGCCGCTGCGCCCACCGCCCATGCCGCTGACAAAGTTCATCTGATGCTGGACTTCATCCCCACCGGCGACTATGCCCCGTATTACTCGGGCATTGCCAACGGAATTTACGAGAAAAACGGCATAGACCTGAAGATCACCCGCGGTACTGGTTCAGGCGATACGGTTCTGAAAGTAGCCGGTGGCGCAGCCGATATTGGCCTGGCCGATATTTCCGCCATTCTGACCTCGCGCCAGAACAGCCAGACGCCCATCAAGGCCATTGCTTCCACCTTCTCGCACTCGGCCCATTCCCTGTTTGTGCGCAAAGACTCGGGCATTACCGACTTCTCCGGCCTGGAAGGCAAGAAAATTGCCGTCTCGCCCGGCAACAGCCACAAACTTTACTTCCCCATGGTGGCGCGCAAAGCCAACACTGATCCTGACAAGATTCAGTGGGTAACCGTGGACGGTTCCTCCATGGCACCACTGCTGATCAACGGCAAAGTGGACGCTGCTCCTTTCCTGGCCACGAACTACTACTACCAGAACAAACAGGCCAAGCGTTTTGGCAAGGAAATCGTGGTGCTGCCCTTTAGCGACCAGGGTTTCAACATTTACGCCCTGTCCGTTTTTGCCACTGAAAAGACCCTGGCTGAACGCCCACAGATGGTGCAGAACTTCCTGAACGCCACCATCGAAGCCTGGGATGCCGCCCGCAAGGACCCGGATACCGCCTGCCAAGCCCATGTCAAAGCCAATCCCGAAATCGATCTGGATGACTGCATGGGCAATCTGAACGCCGTGCTGGGCTACATCTACACCGATTTCAGCGCCGAGCACGGAGTGGGCAGCCTGGAAGAAGGCCGCATGAAAACCACGTACGAGGCGGTTGCAGAAGCGCAGAGCCTGGACCCATCCTGGGACTATCACCAAGCCTACGACACCCAGTTCATCGTCAAGGCCAACGGCACGGCCAAGCCCTGAGCTGAGCTGATTTTCGCGCGCGCACTGGCTGGCCCAGGCGGGTCAGCGCGCGCCTAGGAGCGCATTGTGATACGCATTCAAGACGTCAACCTGATCTACGGTCGTAATACCGAGCGAGAGACTCAGGCGCTGAAACAAATCAATCTGGACATCCAGGACAACGAAATCATTGCCATCGTCGGCGCGTCGGGCTGTGGGAAATCCACCCTGCTGCGCCTGATTGCAGGCTTGCTGATGCCCACAAGCGGCACCGTCAGCATTGATGATGAAATCGTTGCCCACCCTCGCCAGGACACCGGCATTGTGTTCCAGGCCCCGACCCTGGTGCCCTGGGCCAATATTCTGGACAACACCCTCCTGCCTTCGAGCATCATGGGTCGTCTGGACGATCAGGCCCGCAGCCGCGCCACGCGTCTGCTGACCACCGCTGGCCTGGGGAATTTTCTGCATCATCACCCCAAGCAATTATCCGGCGGCATGCAACAACGCGTGGCCATTTGCCGCGCCCTGGTCCACAACCCCAAAGTGGTGCTGATGGATGAACCCTTCGGTGCTCTGGACGCGCTGACCCGCGAAACCATGACGCTGGAGCTGCTGCGCCTTTGGTACGAAGACCCCAAAACCATTGTGTTTGTGACGCACTCGATTTCAGAGGCCGTCATGCTGGGCCACCGCATTGTGGTGATGTCGCCGCGCCCCGGCCAGATTACCGAAATCCTGGACGTGAACCTGCCCCGAGAACGAGACTTTTCCCTGGTGGGCACGCCGGAATTTACGCGCTGTGCCGCTGCCGTCCGTGAACTTATTTTCCAACACGAGGTGGCTTGATGAGCGAGCAAACTCAAACCCTGGTCGCCTCGCCCGTGCGCAAGCGACGACTGCACCTGCGCGATTTCAATGAAATCACCGTCCCGGCCATCACCCTGATTGCCGTGGTCATTCTGTGGGAACTGGCCAGCCGCCTGTTTGATATTCCTGAATACCTGGTGCCCGCCCCCTCGCGCATCTGGGCCGATTCCATGCAAATGAAAGAGGCCATGCTGATGCACACGCTGGTGTCCACGCGCACCATCATGCTGGGCTTTTTGTTGTCCATTGTGATCAGCTTCCCGCTGGCCGTGCTGATTACCTACTCGCGTTTTTTCGAGCAGGCTATCTACCCGCTGCTGATTCTGACTCAGTCCATCCCTAAAGTGGCCCTGGCTCCGATTCTTGTCATTATCTTTGGCCCCACCGAGCTGCCACGCGTCGTCGTCACCTTTCTGGTCGCGTTTTTCCCGCTGGTCATCTCCATGACCGCTGGCCTTCTAGCCGCCCCGCCCGAACTGATTGAGCTGGTCCGTGCCTGCCGCGCCACCCGTTTGCAAGAGTTCTTCCGTATCCGCCTGCCCTTTGCCGTGCCCTTTATTTTCTCGGGCCTGAAAGTGGCCATCACCTTGTCCGTCGTGGGCGCTGTGGTGGGTGAGTTTGTGGCGGCCGACCAAGGTCTGGGCTATCTGATCACCACCTCCACCGCTTTCTTCAAAACACCGGTTGCCTTTGGCGCCATGGCGATCTTGTCGGTGCTGGGCATTGTGTTCTTCCAGGTGATTTCTGCGGCTGAACGCATCCTGTTCCCTTGGGCGATCAAGGACAATCGGAGCTGATCATGACATCACCTTATACCGTCATCCGTGGGGGCCTGGTGCTGGCCCACGCTCACGCCAAAGCCGAGCCTTTGGACATTCTGATCAAGAATGGCGAGATCGAAGCCATGGGCCCGCCCGACCTGCCCGCACCTGCTGATGCCACAGTCGTGCAAGCGGATGACCAACTGCTGCATCCCGGCCTGATCAATGCGCATACCCACGGCCACGGCACCTATGCCAAGGCCATGGGAGATCGCTGGTCTCTGGAGCTGTTACTGACGGCAGGTCCCTGGATCAATGGCGACCGCCATCTGGAAGACAAGTACCTGAGCACGCAGCTCAATGCCGCAGAAATGCTGCTGAAAGGCTGTACCGCCAGCTACGACCTGTACTCTGAGGTCCCCGTGCCCACGGCGGAAGGCATGAATGCCGTCGCACAGGCCTACGTGGATGCCGGTATGCGGGCCACGGTCGCCCCCATGATGGCGGACCTGTCCTTTTACCAATCCGTGCCCGGCCTGATCGAAGCCCTGCCGGAAGAATTGCAGAAGTTTGTGGCTCAACTGGCCCCCCAGTCGTTTCGGGCCACGCTATCGGGCCTGACAGACTTTCTGGACCAGCAGCGCAACCCCGACCGCATTCGCGTGGCCCTGGCCCCGACCATTCCCATGCTGTGCTCGGACGAGTTCCTGCAAACCTGCGGTGAAATCAGTGCAGAGCGCAATATCGGCCTGCACAGCCACGTCGGTGAATCCTATGTGCAAGCCCTGACCGGCATGAAGCGTTATGGCACCACCATTGTTCAGCATCTGGACAAGCTGGGCCTGATCTCGCCCCGCTTCACCCTGGCGCACGCCATCTGGCTGGACGAGCGCGATCTGGACATTCTGGCGGTGCGCGGCGCCATGGTGGCCCACAACCCCGGCAGCAATATGCGTTTAGGTAATGGGATTGCCGACGTGAACTCCATGCTGGAACGCGGTATTACCGTGGGCCTGGGCACGGACGGCTCAAACAGTGGCGATAACCAGAACATGTACGAAGCCATGCGTCTGGCCTCCTTCTCTTCCAAGGTACGTGGCCCGGATACGGAGCGCTGGGTCACAACCGAACAAGCTCTGTACGCGGCCACTGAAGGCAGCGCCCGCTGTCTGGGCATGGGCGAACAGTTAGGCCGTCTGGAGCCGGGTCGCAAGGCCGATATCGTGTTTCTGGATCTGGCCCACATCAACTGGATTCCACATAACAACACGATCAACCAACTGGTGCATCTGGAAGACGGCCTGGCCCTGCGCCATGTAATGGTCGACGGCCAGTTTGCCGTGCGCGACCGACAGTTAACACAAGTGAATATGCCGCGCCTGCGCCAGCAAGTGGAGCAGGCCCAGGAACGCATCACACGCAATACCTACGACAAACGCCACATCACGGAAAAACTGGCCAAAGCCGTAGGTTCTTTCTGCCTGTGCCTGGGCCATGACCGCTATCACGTGCAGCGCTGGGCGCACTCCAAGCAAGACTTAACATGACGTTATGTTTTACCGATAAATAGGCATACGAC
Organism: Alcaligenes sp. SORT26; assembly: GCF_017377875.1. Classification (GTDB taxonomy): domain Bacteria; phylum Pseudomonadota; class Gammaproteobacteria; order Burkholderiales; family Burkholderiaceae_B; genus Alcaligenes; species Alcaligenes parafaecalis. The sequence continues at coordinate 3,353,808 of NZ_CP070975.1, read as the reverse complement.
ATTCATGATTAGATTTGCTTCAATCATAGAAACGAACACGATTACGGGCACGCGACATGCGCAGGCCCGAGCCATCCAAGGAGGAAGATAATGAGCGACTTCGATCTGGTAGTACGAGGAAATATTGTTGAGCGCGACCGCATCATCACTGACGGCTGGCTGGCCGTGCGGGAAGGCCGTGTGGCCGCCCGTGGCGTTGGTGCCGCGCCCTCGGCCCGCGAGCACGTAGATGCGCGTGGCATGTGGGTAATGCCCGGCGTGCTGGACGGTCAGGTGCACTCCGGCAGCCAGGCCAATCAGGAAGGCCTGGGTTGGGCTTCGCGTGCTGCGGCGGCTGGTGGCGTGACCACCATGGTGGAAATGCCTTACGACGATCCCGAACCCGTTGCCTCCCGCCCCCAACTGGAAGACAAGATTGCCCGCATTGAAAGCGACTGTCACGTGGACGTGGCCTGCTACGGCACATTGAACGACCAGCATGGTCTGGAAGCGGCAGCGGGCCTGATTGAAGGCGGCGTTTGCGGTTTCAAGTTCTCTACCTTTGAAGCCAGCCCCAACCGCTTCCCGCGCGTGGAAGAAGACATCCTGATGGAAGCCTTCCGCCTGATTGCCCCCTCCGGCCTGGCCTGCGGTGTTCACAACCAGGATCAGGAACTGACCCGCAAGAACATCAAGCGCATGGTCGAAGCTGGTGATACGGGCTGGGACGCATTCTTGCGCGCCCACACACCACTGATCGAAAACCTGGCCACCAGCGCCATTTATGAAATCGGTGCCCAGACCGGCGCCCGTGCCCACGCCGTGCACGTGTCCCTGTCGCGCGGTTTTGAAATCTGCAATATGTACCGTCAGGCAGGCCACAAGGCCTCGATTGAAACCTGCGTGCAGTACCTGATGCTGAACCACGAAGAGCACACCCGCCGCTTCGGTGCCAAGACCAAGCACTACCCACCCATTCGCCCCAAGGCGGAAATGGATCTGCTCTGGACCCACATCGCCAACGACGAATGTACCTTCGTGTCTTCCGACCACGTGAGCTGGGGCCTGGAGCGCAAGCAGTTTGACAATGTGTTCCAGAACTCCTCCGGTGGTCCTGGTCTGGAAACCCTGCTGCCCGCCTTCTGGACAGGCTGCGCCGAGCACGGCATTTCCCCCACCATGGTCGTCAAGCAATTGTGCTGGGGCCCTGCCCAACACTTCCTGCTAGAACACCGCAAGGGTTCGCTGAATGTGGGCGCAGACGCCGACATCGTGATCGTCAAACCCGAAACTTACCGCTTTGACCCGTCCAACAGCCTGTCCGCCGTGACCTGGAGTTCCTTCGAGGACCGTGAATTCCAGGTACGTGTGGAAGCCACCTATGTGCGCGGCCAACTGGCCTGGGACGGCAAAACCGTGCGTAACGCGGCGGGCGACGGTCAGTTCATCCGTCCGCACAAGGCAGGCGAACTGTCATGAGTCTGGCCATGCCCTTGTTGAATCAGGAGCGCCTGTGGCGCAGCACCCAGGAGCTGGCCGCGTTCACGCTGCCCGACCAGCCCTGGACACGCCGCGCCTTCTCCGATCTGTTTCTGCAATCGCGTCAGTGGCTGCTGAAACAGTTCGAGGAAGCGGGCCTGAGCGTACGCATGGATGCCGCAGGCAATCTGATCGGCCGCCGCGAAGGGCGCAAGCCCGGCCTGGCACCGATTACCACCGGCTCGCACTGCGACACCGTGATGTATGGCGGGCGCTACGACGGCATCATCGGCGTGCTGGCCGGGCTGGAAGTGGCCCGTTGCTTGAACGAGCAGAACATCCAGCTAGACCATCCTTTTGAAGTGGTGGATTTTCTGTCTGAAGAGCCTAGCGACTATGGCGTGTCCTGCGTAGGCAGCCGCGCCATGGGCGGGGTCCTGTCCGACACCATGCTGGCCGAACGCAATCCGCAGGGTGAAACACTGGCGCAAGGCATTGCCCGCATCGGTGGCCGCCCCCAGGAACTGGCCCAGGCCCGTCGCGCCCCAGGCGATACCGCCGCTTTTGTCGAGCTGCATATCGAACAAGGGCCGGTGCTGGAATCGCGCAATCTGCCCATTGGTGTGGTCAGCAATATCGTGGGCATTTGCCGCCACCGCATCATCATCACAGGTCGTCCAGACCATGCAGGCACCACACCGATGGACATCCGCCGTGATGCCCTGGTCGGTGCCAGCCTGATCATCAGTGAAGTAGACCGCAAGGCCCGCCGCGCGCTGGGTGGGCCAGACTATCTGGTCGCCACCATTGGCAACCTGAACCTGACGCCCAACGCCTCCAATGCCGTTCCCGGACGCGTAGAAATGATGGTGGAAGTACGCAGCGACCGTCAGGAACTGATGCAGAACTTCACCGAGGAACTGCTGGTCCAGTTGCGCCCGAAAATCGAGGCCATGGGCCTGGGTCTGGACGCGGCACAAGTCAGCCTGGCCAAGCCCACAGACTGCACGCCGGATGTGATGAACATTATCGAGCAGGCTGCCAGCGCTTTGGGATACCAGAGCATGGTCATGCCTAGCGGAGCCGGTCACGATGCGGTTTACATGGCACCCAGCGGCCCCATGGGCATGATCTTCATTCCTTGCCTGAATGGTCGCAGCCATTGCCCCGAAGAATCCATTACCTCCGAGCAGCTTCTGGACGGTACGCGGGTTCTGTATCAGACCGTTGTCATGTTGGACCAGAGTCTGGAGAACTGACATGGACTGGTCCTGTGATCAGCTCAGCGAACGCGAACGCTACCGCTTGTTGGTCAACACCGTGTTGCCGCGCCCCATTGCCCTGGTCACGACCTGTGACCAGCAGGGGCGCGTGAACACGGCCCCATTCAGCTTTTTCAATGTGATGGGTTCAGAGCCTGCCGTGCTGGCACTGGGCCTGGAAAACGATGCGCATTCCGCCGATGGCCTGAAGGACACCACCCGCAATATCCTGGCCACCGGCCAGTTTGTGGTGAACCTGATCAGCGCCAAGATGGCACGCGCCATGAATATCTGCGGCATTGCCTACCCGACCGGGCAGGCCGAGCATCTGCAAGCGGGCCTGGATCTGGCCCCCAGCGTGCAAGTGCAGCCGCCCCGCATCGCCCAATGCCCGGTGCAGTTTGAATGCCGCTTGCACACTGCGCTGGACCTGGGCCCGCTACGTCATATCGTCATTGGCGAAATCCTGCATTTGCACTGCGACGACGCCATCCTGACGCCTGAAGGGCGCATTGATATAGACGCTTACGACCCTATTGGACGCATGCATGGTTCTGACTGGTATGTCGGCCTGCAGGGCCGCTTTCAGTCAGAAAAACTAAGCCACCAAAACGGGCTACCGCCCACCCAAACATAAAAACATCATGAACCGTCGCCCTCATATCTACGTTCTGAACCCCAATTCCAGCCAGATCGTAACGGATGGCCTGGACCGTGCTGTCCAGCCCTTGCGTCTGGCCGATGGCCCGGCCATCTCCTGCCTGCGCCTGCCCCAAGGCCCAGCGGGTGTACAAAGCCAAACCGATATCGACACCCTGATTCCCCATCTGCGCGCCCAGGCCCTGAGCGTCAAAGAAGACGCCGCTGCTTATGTAGTGGCCTGCTTCAGCGACCCCGGCCTGTACACCTTGCGCGAAGCGGTGGATGTACCTGTATTGGGCATTGCTGAAACCGGCGTGCTGACCGCCCTGTCGCTGGGCCAGCGCTTTGGCGTGCTGTCCATTTTGCAGGCTTCCATTCCGCGTCACCTGCGCTACTTTGGCGCAATGGGTGTGACGGATCGTCTGGCGGCAGATCTGGCCATCAATATGGGCGTGTCGGAACTGGCTGACGAGAAAAAAGCCCTGCAACGTCTGACAGAAGTCGGGCAGCGCTTGCGTGATGAGCACGGTGCCGATGTGGTGGTGCTGGGTTGTGCCGGTATGGCCAATCAGCGCGAGGCACTGGAGCAGGCTTTGGGCATTGCCGTCGTGGAGCCCACGCAGGCCACCGTTGCGGTTGCCTTGGGCCGTTGCTTGTTAGGCTGGTAAGCCTTGATGAACGCCCCTTTACAACCCGGCTGCCTGGCAACCGCACAGCGGCTGCTTCAGGCTCGCCAAGAGAATCGCCCCATCGAGGACTGGCCCGAGGCGCTGCGCCCTGTGTCTTTTGATCAGGCCTATCGCGTCCAGGCTGCGCAAATGGACACCTTGGGCCCTGTAGGTGGCTGGAAAGTCGGCGCGGCCAATAGCGTGGCCCCGCCAACCTGCGCCCCCCTGCCCCAGCGCTTTCGTTACGCCAGCCCGGATACACCCGCCGGTGAAGATCTGTCCTTGCGCGGAATAGAAGTGGAAATCGGCCTGATTCTGGGCCAGGACTTGCCGCCCGCCCAGGCCCCCTATTCCATGGAACAAATCTGGCAGGCGGTCAGCCAGGTTTGTGTGGCAGTCGAGATTGTCGAATCCCGTTTTGCCCAGCGTGACACCGTGGGCCGTCTATCCACCTTGGCCGATCTGGCCAGCCACGGCGCGCTGGTCCATCAGGCGCAGGGTATCGCCGCGCAGGACATGACACGGCTACAGCCTGAATGGGCGCGCCTGCAGGTGGGACAGCAAGCCTTGCTGCAAGGCCCGAACCAGAATCCAGCCGGTGAACTGACACGGCTGCTGATCTGGCTGGCCAATCAGGGGAGCCATCATCTTGGCGGGCTGCAAAAGGGTCAGGTCATCATTACCGGCACTTGCCTGCCTATGCTGTATGCCGCTCCCGGCGACCGGATTCAGGCCGCGATTCAAGGGATCGGTGAGCTGGAGTTTGTCTGCGCATAAAAGCACAAAGCCAGCGTCCAAAACGGCACTGGCTTTGTCTGGGAACTGCGTGGCAGCCACCTGGGAGCGACCTGGATATCGTCCAAGAATTGTTCAGGGATTACCTAAGAACTCCCTAAATACTGCCCCGGTATCGTCAGAGTATGACTGAAATAACACATGGGCGCTGCACATCCCGCCAGCGCCCATGCTCAATAGCTTGGCGTCTTTATACGGGCGGCAGAATCACATCCCAATAGCCGTACAGTTCCAGACCTGCACCACGGGCGACGCTGGCCGAGGCCAGGTTATCCCCTTGAAAGCGGTATTGCGGCTCCCAGCCTTGCTGCAAAGCGCAATGGCACATGGCCTGAACCGTAGAACGGGCGTACCCCCGGCCACGCTTGTCGGCACGCGTCAGCACACCAAGATCAGCCAGACCAAACTCGTCCTCGTCCCAGGCATACATGCTGGCCGCGCAGGCCAGTTCTTCGCCATCAAACGCACCGAAAACCAGCCAGTGATCCAGTTCTACATAACTGGCGTCCCGGTCCTCTTCGCTGGCTTGCTCGGAGAAGGCTTCAAACGCAGCAGCATCAACGGCATTTAACTGACGTACAGACCCACCTGCCGAGGCGGCATTCAAACCTGCCTGAACCGCCAAAGGGAAATAAAACAGCGCATCAGCACCGTGAAAACACCCGCCTGCCTCCTGCACCGCGGCCTGCAAATCCTCCAGAGAAGTCAGGGGGCGAGGGCCTATGGTTTTTGCCATTGCAGGAGAGATCAAGGCCCACACAGGCTGGCCGGGACGCTGCAAGACCATGCCCGCTTCGCCCTCATCCAGGCTGTCGTCAACACGCAGCACCAGCTCTGCACTGCTGCTGTAGGGAATGCCGCGTGCAAAGCGGGTTTCCCAATAGTGGCTGACCTTGGGAGAAAACACGCTTTGTTCGGAAGAAGTGGAAGTAACCATCATTGAACTCACTCAAAAATACGTAGCCCATCAGCCAGTTCACGATAGTGAGCTGGCCGATCTTTGATGCGAGGAGAAGCAAGCGGATGGGGTTGACGCACTTGCCCGTCTACACAGACCCGTCGGGTTTAAAAAAACTCATCCAGAAGGCAGAAGAAAGCGATGCGCTCGGCATCCATTTCCACGCCGTACAGAGCAAAGAAAGGCGCCAGCCATTCCTTGCCCAAATTCCGTTCTATGCTGCGCGCCGTCAGCGCCAGATCCTGAAAACGATCCGCCACGCCCAGGCGTCCGCAGTCGATAAAGCCACTGAACTGCCCTTGATGCACCATGAAGTTGGGCAAACAAGCATCACCATGGGTGACCACCAGATCTTCCTGCGTGGGACGGCTGGCATACAGCTCCTCCAGCAGGCTTTGAACCGGCATGCCCTGGCGTTCATCGTCAAAGTCTTCTTCATCAATCAGGCCCGCTTTCGCCCGTGCACTGGCATCGGCCAGACGGTGTTCCAGGCGGTGATCGAAGGGGCAAGATTCAAGAGGCAAGCGGTGCAGACTTTGCAAGGACGAAGCCAACAACTCCACCGTATGCTGGGGAGACAAGCCTTCTGTACAGGCCAGATCGCGCCCTGGAACAGCGCTCATCAGAAGCCAATGGCGGCCATCTACGACCAGCGTGTCCAGCACTTCGGGACAAGGCAGACCTTGCGTGTGCATCCAGCGCAAGCGCTCGATTTCATCGGGTAGCTCGGCCAAGGGCAGATCATCCTCTGCCTTCACAAACTGGCAGGAACCATCCGGCCAGTCCAGACGCCAGACGTCAGCCCCGGATTCCCCTATGGTTTGACGTTGCACCTTGGCGGCAGCCAGCCGGGTTTGCCAGGCAGCAGGGAAACTCATACTCAAAAACCTTGCTAAAAACAGTCGCTAAAAGACGGGGGAGAGAGTCAAACCGAAAGCATCAGACCATGCGATGCACATCAGGCCTGATATTGCAGATGAATCAGCGGATAAGGCTTGCCCTGATCATCCACAGGCGAGCGGCCAATACGCTTGAAGCCCATTTTTTCGTAAAAACCCACGGCTTGCCCATTCTGTTCATTCACATCGGTGGTCATGGTGGGATTCAGACTCAAGCCGTGCAGCACCAAAGCCTTGCCCACACCCGTTCCCCGGCTGTCCGGGTCCACAAACAAGGCCTGCATATGGCCTTCATCAATCAGCATGAAAGCCAGCGGGTAGTCCGCTTCGTCCACCGCCAGCCACAAGCTGGCCTGAGGCAAAAAGCCACATACCAGTTCATCAATTCCCTGACGATCCTGAGCGGATAAAAAATCGTGCGTGGCATCAACGGCCTTGCGCCAGATTTCAACAGCACGTTGCCCGTCCTCCGGGCGCGAATGGCGAATATTCATCATCTTTCCCTTTTAGGGTTTCACAGGTTTTTTTAGCAGGAGGGTCACTCCCGACAAAGCAGCCTGGAGTTACAGCAGACCTTGGGACTCGAAAATCTTCCGGTAAATATCTCGAACCACTGCCTGCTTTCGCTGGTTGTAGTCCCGTACGCTATCAGCTCCCTCTTTGGCCTGCATTTTGGCCTGTGCATAACGCTGCAAATCCTCAGGATGCGTACTGAGCCAATCCCGAAACAGGATATGGCGAATATGCTCGGGGCAATCCGGACCAAACACATGCAAGTTCACTCGTGGGTCTTCCTGACGCAGCATACGGTGCTGATACCAGGAACGCTCGCGTATGCTCAACTCATAGCCCAAGGCCTCCAAGGCAGGCACATAGTCGTCTTCCTGCTGCGGGTCGGCCACCAGCACATCAATATCAATAACAGGCTTGGCGGGCAGGCCAATCACGGCGGTCGAACCCACATGTGCAATGGTCAAGGCCTTATTGCCCAGTGCCTCCAGGATTTCCTGGCTCAAGCGCTGATACAACACAGGCCAGTTCGCATCGTAGGCCTGAACCTCGATCAGCTCTGCTTTAGGCTGGCCGGCCACCCAAGGGTTCTCGGCGGGATCACCATCCTCAAAGGTGGTGATTTTGCTTAATGCCGATGCAGACACGGCCATGTACTCGCTGGTCACAAAAGGTCTCCTTGATACTGCTTTGTGTTCACTATTTCCGGCACTTCGGTCACGTGGACTGACCGGACTTCAGGAGCTGGGCGTATACGCCATCCAGTGCGACCAGCTCCTGGTGACTGCCCTGCTCAACCAGCCTGCCTGACTTGAGCACAAACACGCGGTCAGCATGGCGCACGGTGGACAGGCGGTGCGCAATCGAAATAACGGTACGGGTTTCCGCCATCTTGGCCAGCGCGGCTGACATGGCATTTTCCGTCGTGTTATCCAAGGCACTGGTGGCCTCGTCCAGCAACAGGACGGGTGGGTTGCGCAAGATCGTCCGGGCCAGGGCCAGACGTTGCTTTTCGCCCCCTGAAAAACGATACCCTCGCTCGCCCACGGTAGTGGCATAGCCCTGCGGCAAGGACATGATGAAGTCGTGAATCTGCGCGGTTTTAGCCGCCGCCAACAGTTCTTCATCACTAGCCTCAGGTCGTGCAAAACGCAGATTTTCCGCAATGCTGGCATTCAGCAAAAAGGGTTCCTGATTCACCACGCCCAGCACACTGGCCAACTGCTCGAAACTCATCTGGCGCAGATCAATACCATCAATCGTAATACTGCCCTGATTGGGGTCGGCCAAACGCGCCAGCAAATAACCCAAGGTCGTTTTACCCGCTCCCGTCGGTCCCACAATGGCGACATGATTGCCCGCAGGAATATCCATAGTGATGTCGGACAGCGTCGCTGTCTCGGACTGATAGCGGTAGCTAACGCCTTCCAGCCGCACGTGACCACGCGGCCCCGTCGATGGAAAGGGGCTGGGCTGCGCAGGTTCCGTCAATTCAGGACGCGTATCCATGTACTCGAAAATTCGAGTGAACAAGGCACGCGTTGTACGCAGTTGCACCCCGCTTTGCAGCAAATCTTCCAGTGGCCACATCAACTGTTCCTGCAAAGCGATCAAGGCCACCAGAGTGCCGATAGTCACCGGAACACCTTGCCCGATCAACCAGCCACCCAGCAACAGGGTCAGGGCTGGCAAGGCACCCAGCAGCAGATAGATCAGGGACCATTGCCATTCCCCAGCCGTCTGCGCGCGCACTTCCAGGCGTGCCACTTCGGACGAAACCTGGGCAAAACGCCGCGTCAGAAAACCGCCTTGCGCCAGGGTGCGCGACAAGATAATGCCCGGAGCCGACAAGGTTTCCTGCACGGTCGCCGCCATATCCGCATGACCGGCTTGCTGATCGTGCGTCAGACGCTCGCGCAGTTCTCCGACCTTATTGCTTAACCAGACCGAAGGAGGCAACACCGCAAAAGAAAACAGGGCCAGTCGCCAGTCCAGCAACAGCATGGCAATAGCCGTCGTTGCCACCACGCTGAAATTGCGCGCCAGGTCCGTGGCTGTGTTGCTGACTACCGCCTGCAAACCACCAATATCATTCGCGATACGGGACTGGATTTCCCCCGTACGGGTACGAATAAAAAAACCCAGCGACAGGCTCTGCAAGTGGCTATACAAACCGACCCGCAAATCGTGCATGATGGCCTGCCCGATCTTGGTGGACAGAACGGTTTGCAGCACACTGATGCACGCGGCCAGAACGCTGATTCCCAGCAGGCCCAGCACCAGCCACACCAGCAAGCCAAAGTCCTGCTGCGGCAAGGCGATGTCGATAATATCGCGCAGCAAAAAGGGCGACACCACTCCGGTCATCGCACCAAAGGCAATCAACAAACCCACCAGCAGCAAGCGCAGGCGCCAAGGTTTGAACAGTCTCAAAATCCGGCCTACGGAGGTATGGCGGGAAGACAGCGTTTTGTAATCGGTATCGATTTCCATCATCAAACAACTAAGAAGTGGGCCGACGCGTTCAGCTTAGGTCAGCCGGGTTTCCAGAAAAAATAAATGCCGTAAATGTTGCTCGGCTTGCTCCGCACTCAAATCCGTCGAGTCCGTCAGCAACATATTGGCCAGACCGTCGTACAGTGCGGACAACCGCAACGCAATGCCGTCCGGGTCGGACGCTTGCCACAGTCCTTGTTCGGCACCTTGGCGCAGATAGCCTGCCATTTGTTCCAGCATTCGGCTTTGCACCCGTGTAATCACCACGGCCAAGGCCGCATCGGTTTTAGCCAGGTCGGTGGCATCCAGCCACAGGAACCAGTAAATGCGATTGCTCTGGTCAAAAGCCGCGCGTAAATAGTTTTCCATCAGGGCCTCTGGCCCCAGAGCCTGCTCGGCATCCTGCTCGATCAGACGATCAAAAATCTCGCCCCAGGCCTCGGCCCGTAATTCGGACCAGCGAAAGTAATGGTTCAACAGCCCACGGCCTACACCAGCCCGTTCCGTCACCATGCGCGTGGTGGCAGCACGCACGCCCACTTCCAGCAGGATCTCGACGGCAGCCTGTCGAATTCGTGTCGCACTGTCTTCTTTTTCACTCATCCCTTTCCCTTTCTATTGACACATTGAGCAAGCGCTCAATATTATGGCATTGAACAAGCGCTCAATCAATAAACATCCATGTCTTCAGCTACTCGCAACTCCTCCATCGACCTGATTCGCACCGCCGCCCTGATCGGTATTTGTGTGGTGAACATCCCCTACCTGGCACTGACAGACAGTGACCCGACGGCGACCTCACCCGCCTATGACCATGCGGCCGCGTTCCTGATCGAATTCCTGTTTCAGGGCAAATTCTTTCTCTTGTTCTCGCTGATTTTTGGCTGGGGCATTGAAATCCAGGCTCGCTCTGCTCAGCGTGCCGGAGTAGCTTTAAGCAGCCGCTATTTTCGACGTCTGACCGGCCTGGCCTTGCTGGGTTGCCTTCACGCGACACTGGTTTTTACCGGTGACATTCTGCTGCTCTACGCAGTGTTGGGCCTGTTGATCTGGCCACTACGAAACCTCTCGCCTCGCGGGTTGCTTAAGGTAGCCTTGTTGATGGTGGTGGTGGAAATACTCAGCATAGCCCTGATCGTTTTCCTCTTGTCCGGCGCCGAAGAAGCTGCCCCTACTTACGCTCTGGGTGGCGCCTTTTCCGAAGCCACCCTGGCCCGCCTGGACGAATGGCCTGAGTCTTTTGCCTTTCTATTCCTGTATCAAGGCCCGCTAGCCTTTGGGGCCATGCTGATGGGCCTGGCGGCTGCCAAAAGCAAATTTTTTGACGCTAATAGCGCTGGACAGCAAAAACTGGGACGCGCCCTGCCCTGGCTCTTGCCGCTGGCTCTGGCCATCAACCTCTTTAGCGCCAGCGTGTCCAACGACGAGAGTCTGATGGGCTTGGTGGGCCTTTTCAGCATCGCCATCGGCGCGCCTTTGTTATCCACGGTGTATCTGTACCTGTTGCTGCGTTGCGGACAATGGTTCAGTCTGCCCAATGTGCTGATTGAAGCGGGCCGCAATTCGCTTAGCGCCTACGTCAGCCAGGGCATTTTGGCAGGGCTGATCTTCAGCAGTTATGGTCTGGACTTGTTTGATTCCTTTGGCAACGCGGCGCTGTTGCTGATCGCCATCGCACTGGCCCTACTTGCCATGAGCCTGACAGGCCTGATCGCCCAACAATGGGGCCGTGGCCCGCTGGAAGCCGTGCTCAGACGCATTACCTACGGCCCCAAACGCACCTGAGCCGCCTTTATCTGACCTGAACACAAAACCTTGAATTCATATGAGCGAACCAACCCTTTCCAAAGATGCCACCGTCTCTTTTCGTCGCATCAACTCGAAAACCATCTACGAGGTGTGCGAGCTCAGCGAGACCCTCTCGCCCGCACAGCGCAGCATGATTGCTGACAATGGCACCTCCATTGCCGAGGCTCACTTTTCCGAGAATGCCTGGTTCCGTGCCATCTACGCTGATGACACGATGGTGGGCTTTATCATGCTGCACATCGGTGCCGACCACGATGAAGGCATTCTGTATCCCGGTGCCTTTTTATGGCGTTTCATGATTGCCGCCCCCTTCCAAAGTCTGGGTTTCGGGCGCAAGGCAATCGCGCTGCTGATCCACGACCTGAAGTACCAGGGCTACAAGGAAATTCGGCTGGGCTATAGCCGGGGCGAAGGCAGCCCAGAAGCGTTCTACACCAAACTGGGCTTTGAGCTGACAGGCGGCACCTATGGGGAGCACGAGCTAGAAGCCGTACTGAAATTTGATTGATGGCCAAGTGGGCAAGGTGCTGAACGACGACCTTCACACACCGTATACAGCCCTTGCGCAAACGGCATCCTAATCGCAAAAAGAATGGGCCTAGCGTTGCTCAAACAAATCGGAAATCGCCGTACGCAGCCAACGCACGCCTTCATCCTGTCGGCTACGCTCGTGCCAATGAACGCGCACATCAAAACTGGGCAAAGCCAACGGCGTAGGCACAATCCGCAGCGCAGCAGGGTCTTGAAAAGACAGCACAGCCACATTGGGCACGGTCAGCAAATAATTGCTGTTGACCAGAATCTGTTCGGCCGCCAAGTAATGCGGAATGGTCAGGCTGATATTGCGGCGCATATCCAGAGCGCGCAGGGCATTTTCCACCAGAGAATGCCCACTGCTGGTGGCATCAATCGCCAAATGATCTGCCGCTACAAAAGCGGCCAGATCCAGCTCGGTTTTAGCCAGTGGATGGCCTTTGCGCATGGCCGTCACATAGCGTTCGTGCCGAAATGCACGCGAATGCACCCGGCCTTTAATCATGGGCAAAGACCCAATCGCCACATCAATCTCGCCCGAACTCAAGCCGCTTTCCAGCGCTTCCCAGCCCAGGTTCTTGACCACCAGACGAATACCCGGCGCATGTTTGGCCACAAAGTTGTTCAGACCGGGCAAAAAGACCAACTGGCCAATGTCCGTCATATGGACTTTAAAAACGCGCGTAGACTGAGCAGGATTGAAGCCCTGGGTCTGAGTCAGCGCAATACCTACCTCTTCCAGCAAGGGTTGCAGCTTTTCCCGCAGGGCAATGGCAATTTGCGTGGGCGCGACGCCATAGCGTGCCCGCACAAACAAAGGGTCGCCCAAAGCCTGCCGCCAACGCTGCACCATCAGGGAAATGGCAGACTGGCTGATCCCGATACGTAGCGCCGCCTGGCTCAGGTTCTGGCACTCACAGATCAGACAGAAAGCATGCAGCTCGGCCAGCGTCCAGTTATATGTTTTGTAAATATCAGATAGCACGCTGACACCACCTCAAGTCGTTTTTTGCTCTCTATTATGTGTGTTGGAAATAGTACAACGACATACCAAATTGCCACTACGCCGCAACAAAACTAGGAGGGAAGCCCCATGAGTACCAATGAAATAACCTGGTCCAATGGCCAATGGAGCAGCACCAGCGCGCCCTTGATTGGCGCTACCGACCATGCTTTCTGGATGGCCACCACAGTCTTTGACGGCGCTCGTTCAATTCAAGGCCACACCCCGGATCTGGACCTGCACTGTGAGCGTTTGAACCGTTCGGCCGTCACCCTGGGCATGGAGCCGGTGATGACGCCCGAGCAAACCGTAGACCTGGTGCGCGAGGGCCTGAAAAAGCTGTCCCACACCACGGACTACTACATCAAGCTGCTGTATTTCGCACCCGGTGGTTTCATCCAGCCCGATCCATCGACCAGCCAGTTGGCCATTCATATTTTTGAATCCCCCATGCCGGACGACAGCGGATTTAGCGCTACTTTCAGCGAATTTCTGCGCCCGGACCCCTCCATGGCACCTACCGATGCCAAAGCGTCCTGCCTGTATCCCAACACTCAGCGCATTATGCGCGAGGCCAGCGCACGCGGCTTTGATAACGCCATCGTGCTGGACTCCAAAGGCAAGATCGCAGAATTTGCCGTGGCCAATCTGTGGATTGTGCGTGACGGCGTGGTGCTGACGCCCGAGCTGAACGGCACCTTCCTGAACGGCATTACCCGCCGACGCGTCATGCAACTGCTGCGTGACGACGGCATTGAAGTACGTGAAGCCAGCCTGACGCCGCAAGATGTGCTGGATGCGGATGAAGTCTTTAGCACCGGCAACTACGGCAAAGTCCTGCACTGCAATCGCATTGACGATCGCCACTACGCACGTGGCCCGATTGAAACCCGTGCCCACGAGCTGTACATGGCTTACACCGAACGCAACTGATTCACGGATATATCGCCATGCCCGCTTACCTGATCGCCCGCGTACACGTCCATGACCCGGATACCTACGCCAACTACACGGCGCTGAGCCCCGCCATCATCAAGGCGCACGGTGGCCGTTTTCTGGCCCGCAGCCAGGCACCCATCACCCTGGAAGGCCCGGCCGACACACGCCGCACCGTCGTGGTGGAGTTTCCTGATGTGCCCCAAGCCCAGGCCTTTTATGAATCGGCCCAGTACCAGGCTGCCAAGGCCATCCGTGAACCTGCCTCGGAGGCGGAGTTCATCATCGTGCCGGGTTTTGAAGGCTAAGCCCTGCTGACCCGCTGTCTGGCCTTGCAAACCCACCGGTTCGCGATGCCAGACAGGGCTCTTTAAGCTATAAACATCAACAAATACGCCGCGACATCAAGGCGCTACCGTCACAACCCCCTGCAGGGTTGCGACAAAGCCCTCGCCCCTTTCCGTACCGCCCTGCTCCAGGCCTGGTTTTTCAGGAATTTCAAGCCGCCGGATACCTCTGTTGCGACTGCCCGCGATTTGTATAATGGGCGCTTCTTGCCACCTCGCTAACATCCTATAGCCCGGAAACGCTCCCCATGTCGCTTGGAAAAGTCATACACGCTGCTCGCAAACGCGCCGGCCTCTCTTTACGAGACCTGGAGAAGGCGACAGGCGTGTCTCTGGCCAAGCTGTCCAAGATCGAGAACGACAAAGCCACACTGCGTCACCCCGAGCTGTTCGCTGTTTCCGAAGCCCTGGCAATTCCTGCCGTTGCTTTACTGGGCGCGCTGAACGGCAGCGAGCAAACCGCCACACTGACGGGCCGACGCGCCATTACTCGTGCCAATGAAGGCCGAGCCTTCGAGCGCTCTGGCCGCAGCTACCGCGTACTGTGCGGAGATATGAGCCAGCCGGACAACCTGTTCTGGCAAGTCACCATCACCGAGAAGGCTCCGGGCACATCGGCCTCCTTTCTGGCCCATCCTGGCGAAGAATTCATCTATGTTCTGAAAGGACAGGTCGAACTGCACTCTGCCCTGTACGAACCCGTCATTCTGGGCCCCGGCGACAGCATGCTGTTTGATGCCAGCGTGCCGCATGCCTACTTCGCGGTACGCCGGGAAGCCTCGGTCCTGATGAGCAATTCCACTCCCAAGACCTGAAACCTGCCACCCACAAGCCATGACCGTGGCTTGCGTCGCAATCAAGCGGGAAACTGCCGGATCAGATCCGCCGCCTTTTCACCAATCATGATGGCTGGCGCATTGGTATTGGCACTGGGCAAGCTGGGCATGATGGAAGCATCGGCAACACGCAAACCACGTACTCCGCGCAACCGTAACTGAGGGTCCAGCACCGCGTTTTCATCTCCGTCCGGGCCCATGCGACACGTTCCCACCGGATGGCTGAAACGGATGCAATGGCTACGCAGGAAAGCATCCCACTGTTCGTCCTCTGTTACCTGCGCGCCAGGGTGTAGCTCACCTTGCATATAGGGGGCAAAGGCACCGGTATTAAAGAACTGGCGCGCCATTTTGGCCCCATCACGCAGCCTGCGTCGGTCATCCTCCTGGCCTAGCATCACGTGTTCAATACGGGGTAAATCTGCTGGGTCTGCAGAGCGCAAAGTCACTTGCCCACGTGCCAGAGGGCGGCACACATTGACCGCAATCACGACGGCAGGCATAGGGAAAAACAAAGGCCCATCTCCCACCGTGTTGTAGCCTATAGGGGTAAAGGTCAATTGCACATCCGGCTCTGTTTCATCAGGCCGGGTTTTGGCGAAAGCCACGGCATGACCAATAGGCGTAGCACCTGGACCTCGCCCCCGAAACAACCAGTTCATGCCGTGCTTGATCACACTCCACGGGTCTGTTTCCACGTTATAGGTGCGTACATTCACCTCGGCGCTGATCATCACGCCCGGATGCTCTTGCAAGCCTTGGCCCACGCCCGGCAGGTCGCAAACCACGGGGATACCGTGCTGGCGCAGGGTCTGGGCAGGCCCGATACCGGAGAGCATCAAGAGCTTGGGCGACGCCAGGGCACCGGCGCAGAGAATGACTTCCTTGCGCGCCCTGGCACTGAGCACCTCGCCTTTTTTCTGATACTCGATACCGACCGCCTGCCCCTTTTCAATCAAGACCCGGCGTGTCAACGCCCCCGTCAAAATTGTCAGGTTGGTGCGCTTGCGAGCAGGCCATAAATAGGCTTTGGAGGCACTGTGACGCCAACCCCGCTTCTGGGTCGCCTGCAAGGCACCAACACCGAACTGAGACGCGCCATTCACATCCCCATTGAACGGTAAGCCGCACTCCATCGCCGCCTGCGTAAAGGTGCTGACCAGTTGATGCGGTGTACGCACATCCGATACAGACAAGGGCCCTTGCCCACCGTGAAAGCGGCTGGCACCGCGCGTATTGGTCTCGGCCCGTACAAAATACGGCAGCACATCCTGGTAAGCCCAGCCCTCATTGCCCTGCGCCGCCCAAGCATCGTAATCGGCTGCACTGCCGCGCAGATAAATCATGCCGTTGATCGAGCTGCTGCCACCCAGCACACGTCCGGCAGGCCAGACCTCAGCACGATTATTGCGGCTGGGATCGGCCTCAACCTGATAGGACCAACTGTATTTCGGGCTGGCAATGGCGCGCTCCTCGCCCGCCGGTACCCACAGATACGGCGACAAGTCCCAACTGCCTGCTTCCACCAGCAACACGCTGACGCCTGGCTCTTGCGACAAGCGACTGGCAATAACGCTGCCAGATGAGCCAGCACCGACCACGATGTAATCCCAGATACCACTGTCTCGCATTTTTTATCCTGTTTGAAAGGCAGTGCCCAGCCTGGCTCTGCCGCGTCAGACAGACACACTTGGCCAATACCTGATGCCTAAAACAATTTCGTTGACAAGTTGGCAGGTTAGCATAAAATTTCCTGAAATGTTTCCAAAATGGAACATAACAGAACTACAGAAACAGACAGAATCAGTCTAAACCACAGTCGCTTCAAGGGAAGGCTGTTCAGGAGATGAAATGGATATTCGTTCGATCAAAACCCTGGAAGAAGTACGAGCGCTGATCAATGCCCGCCAGCCTCAGCATGTGAACATTGGCTTTGCCGATATGCAGGGACAGATTCGCGCCAAGTACGTATCGCGTGAAAAGTTTTTGCAGACCATCGACAAGGGCATCCTGTTTCCCCAGGCCACCCTGGCGCTGGACTTTAACGATGTGCTGCGGCCCATGCCCGGCGGTCAGTCCCTGGCCGATGCCAAGTTTGCTGACAATCTATGCCGTCTGGTCCCCGATAGCGGCCGGGAGATTCCCTGGGAAAGCCCCTCCCGCAACCTGTTCTTCCTGTTTGATTACGTCGAAGAAGAAGAGCCCATTTTCCCGCGCAACGTGTACCACCGCGTCGCCAGAAAGGCGGAGCAAATGGGCTATCGGCCTTTTCACTCCTGCGAGTACGAGTTCACCCTGTTCAATGAAAGCTCCCGCTCCATCCGCGAAAAAGACTATCGCAATCTGGATCTGGCAACGCTGGGCAAGTCCTACAACCTGATGTTGCGTCAGGGCGTGGACACGGATTTCTACAACGCCCTGCTGGACTGTTTTGCCTGTCTGGATGTGCCTTTGGAAGGCGTGCACGAGGAGATGGGCGCAGGCTTTATGGAAGCGGCGCTGGGGTATCAGGAAGGGGTGCTGGCTGCTGACAATGCCATCCTGTTCAAGACCTTTGCCAAGATTCTGGCGCAGCGTCATGGCCGCTTGATGACCTTTATGGCGCGCTGGTCCAATGATGCTGACGGACAAAGCGGCCACGTTCATGTGTCCTTGCGCCGCCCCGATGGCGAGTCGGTTTTCCATGACGCCTC
The DNA here is from genome assembly GCF_017377875.1 of Alcaligenes sp. SORT26. Taxonomy (GTDB): domain Bacteria; phylum Pseudomonadota; class Gammaproteobacteria; order Burkholderiales; family Burkholderiaceae_B; genus Alcaligenes; species Alcaligenes parafaecalis. The sequence continues at coordinate 3,335,962 of NZ_CP070975.1, read as the reverse complement.
CCAGCCCAATGCCATCAGCCAGGAGATGCGGTATTTCATTGGCGGCATGCAAAAACTCCTGCCTGACTTTCTGATCATGTTTGGCCCGACAGTCAATTCTTTCCGCCGTTTTCAGCCCTGGATCTTTGCGCCGATTACCGCTACCTGGGGCTGGGAAAACCGCACCTGCGCCTTGCGGGCCATTGGAGGCTCGCCATCGTCTCAACGTATTGAATGCCGCGCACCCGGCGCAGATACCAACCCGTATCTGGCCCTGGCCTGCGCTCTGGGCATGGGCTTGTGGGGCATTGAGAACAAGATCGAGCCCAGCGAAGAAATGCAGGGCAACGTCTACGAACGCATGTCGGAAATCCCCGCTGAACTGAAGTTCCCCAACTCCTTTGGCGAAGCCATTTACCGCTTTGATCGTTCCCCGGTAGCACGCGAGATTTTCGGCAATGCCTTTGTCGATACTTACGTGGCCAGCAAGTACGCTCAGGAGCAAGAGTTCGCCGCCCTGGTCACCGACGTTGAACGCCAACGCTTTTTTGAGTTTGCATAATGGCTGCCCACCCTACTCCTATTGTTTCCCCTATCGACGGCCAGATTGTGGCTTCCCGCAGCGTTCTGAGTGAAGAACAGGTTCAGGCTGCTGTGCAGCGTGCCAGCCTGGCCTTCAAGGACTGGCGCAAGGTGCCGCTGGAGCAGCGCATCACACAGATTCAGGGCTTTGTAGCGATTCTGGAGCAGCGTCGTCAGGCGCTGGCTGAATTGTTGATGAAGCTGATTGGCCGCCCCGCACAACAATCGGATGAGCTATCGCGCGTATCAGCCGTCACCGAGGACATGATTATGCGGGCCCGCCAGGAGCTGCAAGACATCAGCATGAACTCCACTGCACAAGCGCAACGGCTGGTACGGCGAGAGCCCAAGGGCCTTTGTCTGGCAATCAGTGCCTGGAACTACCCGGTCGCCATGGCAGGCGGAATGACTGTCGCGGCACTATTGGCCGGTAATGTCGTGCTGCTTAAACATGCCCACCAAACAGCTCCTATTGCCGACTTTATGGAGCAGGCCTGGTGTGATGCAGGCGGGCATCCCGATGTCTTCCAGGCAGTGCATCTGGACCATGCTGGAACGGAGCAACTGTTGGCCTCCGGGCACGTGCATGCAGTCCAGTTCATTGGTTCCGATCAAGGAGGCAAAAGTGTGTACCAAGCAGCGGCTGCCGGGCTGGTCAGCACCGGGCTGGAACTAGGCGGTAAAGACCCTGCCTATGTGCGCGCCGATGCCAATCTGGCCAGCACCATCCCTGCCCTGGTCGCAGGCAGCTTCGACAATGCCGGGCAATCCTGCTGCTCGGTAGAGCGGATTTATGTACACGAATCGGTCTACGAACCCTTTGTAGAGGGCTTTGTCAGCGGCATGAATAAATTGACTGTAGGCCACCCCGACAGTACGCCGGATATAGGCCCGGTCGTGAGCACAGCAGCGGCCCAACGGCTGCGAAAGCTGCTTGTCCAGGCACAGGAAGAAGGGGCAACCGTCATTGCTCACCCGACTGAAGTCGACCCATCCTCCGCCTACGTAGCGCCTGCTGTACTGCTGAATGTGGCACAAGACTCCAGCTTGATCCAGGATGAGGCCTTTGGGCCGCTTGTTTGCATCACGGCCGTGGCTGACGACCAGCACGCACTACGTTTGATGAATGACAGCCGCTACGGTCTGACCGCCTCAATCTGGTCGCAGGACATTGAGCAGGCTCTGGCATTAAGTCGTGATGTGGAGGCTGGCCTTTGCTACGTCAACCGCTGCGACCATGCGGATCTGAACCTGCCCTGGGGGGGTGTCAAAGCCTCCGGTCTGGGCAGAACCTACGGCGCCGCTTCCTTTGATGAATACACGGTCCTCAAGGCTTTCCATGTCAATCTCCAATCCTGACTCCAGCCTGCGCCCACACACCGACACATGGCCAGCGGCCACCGTGTTCAATGCCCAGGGACGTACCCCCGTGCTGCTGGTGTGCGAGCACGCATCCAATCAAATGCCACCGGAAGCAGATAATCTGGGATGCAGCGCGGCAGATCTGGAGCGCCATATCGCCGTGGACCTGGGGGCAGACGCCTTGGCCCGCGCCTTGGCACTGCGTATTGGTGCACCTGCTGTCCTGTGCACCACCTCGCGGCTGTATGTGGACTGCAACCGCTCCAGCCACGATGCGGACTGGATTCCCGAGCGCTCCGACGGCAGCCTGATTCCCGGCAATGTGGGTCTGGATGACGCGGCCCGAGAGCAACGTGCCCTGCGCGTGTTCGAGCCATTTCATCAGCAAGTGGCACAAACTTTACGCGCCTTGCGTGAACATCACTCCACCGTGCTGATCTTGCCTATCCATTCCTTTGCCGCTTCCTTGAACGGACAGGAACGCCCCCATGCCGCCGTCATCTGGGAACAGGAATGGCCTGCCTCCCTGATGCTGCAAGGTCTGTCACGGCATGCCAGTTCGATAGGCAACAACTACCCCTACGACGGGCGCGAATTACGTGGGCATACCTTCTTGCGTCACGCGATTCCTGCCGGTCTACCGCATTTTGCGATTGAAGTCCGGCAGGATTTGCTGGCTCAGCCAGGAGCCACTGAGCGTTGGGCTGGATACCTGGCTGATGCACTTGATGATGTGCTGGCTGGACTGGAAAAAACGGCAGCCTGAACAGCAGCAGCGACTACGTCTAGTCTAAAAACACCAAGGGCTGCCCTCGCGCGAATACGAGGGCAGCCCTTGGACAGACTGGCTGAAAGATCAAAGCTCAGGGTCAGATTTCTGCACTGAATCTTGGGCCTGGTCTGGTCCCTGCCCTTGCTCTTGATTCAAGCCGCTTTCCTGCTCCGCCTGCGCCTGCTTCATCTGATTGAGCAGGCTGTGCAGCATTTCTGTCGACAAGCCATGCAGTACCAGACGGTAGCCTGCTCGCAAGGTAGACATGGGCACCAGGGGGTGGCCGTTGTTCACCAGAATAAGATGCTCTGGCGCCTGCAAGATCTTGGCCGCATAGATACCGATAGTCTCGTCCAACTGCAAGGAATTGGCCGCACGCCAGAAGTCGTTATCGGTCAGCAGCAGTTGGTACAAGGGTGTGAACAGTTCGATGGCGCTTTGCAGATCCATCTTGTTCAGCGGGCCTTGCGGCATATCGTCCAGAGCCAAGGGCACGGGCTGGATCATGGAGAAATCCACCCGCTCCGGCGGGCCGATTTCCTGATTATTGTCCCGTAGCGCCTGATTCAGCCGGATCACGAAGTTGAACAAATTCAGATCGTGTTTCACAAAGGTGTGATCATGCAGCTCGTCGATATTCATCGGCGTGAGCGGCGTCGTCGGTACTTTGGTGGGCGAGTTGGCAGCAATAAAGGCCAGAACCTGCGAACCCAGGTGGAAGTGACGCAGAATCAGCCAGTTGGCCTGTGGCGAGACAAAGCGCTTCAAGCCCCACACCAGAATGCGATGCAAAAGGCCTGAGTGCGACCACTTGCGCGGCAAGAAGGTTTTGACGATCTGGATCACCACAATCATCAAGCGGGCCAGTGGCCGCAAAAAGGGCAGCAGATACTGGCGCGAGGACGAGCTGGAGTCCGCCAGCCAGGCCTGCTTGACCTCATCGGGCAAAGGCGTGCTGCGATCCAGGTACAAGGCCCGCCAGGGACTGGGGTCCTGGGGGTCATGTGGCTTGCTTAAAAAATCCGGGATTTGATCCATGAATTAAAACTCTTTCGCGTATTGGAACTGCATCAAGTACAGGGCAGCCGTACGGCGTGCGGTTTCAATAATAATCTGTTCGGCGCGGCCGGTTTCATCGCAATCCAGCGCCAGCTCGACCGCGACAAGCCAACGAGCCAGATGGTGCTCGTCGTTCATGCCGTGGTAGTGCAGGAAGCGGTACATATTCGGTTCCAGCGACAAGGAAGACTTCAGCAAAGGCAGCAGGGCCGGAACGATACGTTGGCCCGTACCTTCAATAATATAAATGGCGCCCAGCAAACCAATCGGGTCCTGGCTGGCGGCCAGCGCATGCAGGTAGGAATTCAAGGCTTGACCGCCGGGGTTGCGCGTCAGTTGCTCGATCTCGGTGGCAGTACCACCGGCGTGCTGATAGTCCTCGAACAAGATCTTGAAGTCGTCCTGTTCTTCGCCTGCGTGCAGACGAATCAGCTCAGCCAGCGGTGCGTAAGTGGGCGACAAGGAGTCGCAGGCTTCGCGCATCCATTTGGCCCCTTCACGCACCTGGGGAATCCAGTCCGCCATCCACTTCTGGTAGTCCTGCATACGCATGGAGCCGTCGTGCAGGCTGCGCAGCAAGGGGGTACGCCACACTTGCGAGCGGTAATCGTGCCAGATGGGAGCCAATTGCGTCAGCAGATCGCGCAAGCCTTGCGGGGCTGTCGCCGGGTCGTGCGGGGGGGCTATATCCACCTGGTCCACAGCAGCGGGGGCCGATTGTTTCGCAGAGGGATAAGACAGCGTGGCGGCAGGCGCATCGCAGGATTCCACTTCCAGCAGCATATACGCCGTCATGAAGCGGCCCGACTCGGGCACGTAGCACAGGATTTGCTCGCCCGGCGTCAAGGTCCGGTCGCGCATGAACTCGGCCAGCATGATCAGAATGGAGGCCGCACCCGTATTACCGCGCCAGCGCAGATTGCTATACCAGCGCTCGGCAGGAATCGCCAGCCCGGCTTGTTCCAGTAAATCCGCCACCACGGGAATGAATTTCTCGGACGAGTAATGGCACAGGAAATGGCTGATGCGCTCTGGGTCAACCCAACCATCGCGCACCAGTTTTACGTACTCGTGGATGCCAATGTCGAACAGGTGCGGCAACAGGCGGATGTCCTGGCGCAGGGACAAGGCACCGGCCTGCTCGGCTTCGGCCCAGGAGTCGTAATCCAGATGGCTGCGCGTGGAGTCGCGTGCGGCACCTAGCTGCATGCAAACGGGGTAATCACCCGAGAAGGATTTTTGATGAATCCAGCGCAGGCGCAAACGCACGCCGGGCTGCGTGGTGGGCAAGACCTGATCTTTATGGCTGAGCAAAGCCGCTCCCGCGCCGTCGGAAAGCATCCAGCGCAGGAAGTGCGCATCAAAGTCCGCCTGATAGTCTTGCGAGGCAAAGCGCGAGCGGCGGAACAGACGCGAGGGCATTTCGCTGGCCACCGCCATCCCGTGACGATGAGCACCCAGCTCAATGCCTTGGGCGACGGTCTGCAACGCCGTGACACCTGCCGCACAAATCCCGTGTACGGAATGCACTTCCAGCGGAGGAGCACCCAGCTCGCCCTGAATGGCGTTAGCAAAGCCGGGCATCAACAAATCACCACCCGAAGAGCCGCTGGCCAGCAAGCCTATATCACCCATGTCCAGACCGGCTTGCTCCAGGCAGCTACGGATGGCATTGGCGGCCATGGCCGTATTGCTCCAGCGCGTACCGCCATCTTCCGCAATGGCGTAGTAACGCTGCTGAATACCGTTTTCGGCCAGAATGCGCTGTTTGATACGCCCCGAGATACGGTTCAAGGGGGCAATAAAGTTATCCATAGCGGTGTTATCGACCGGCTCGCCGGGCATAAACCACTGGGCCTGATGGATAACGACGTGCTCAAAGGCCACGGGCATAGAAATACTCCTGATTACACGGAATCACGCCGACGCTCAGTCTGGCCCACGGCGTTCAAAGATTGGCTGCGGTAGCGAGGCACAAACAGGCCCAGCACAAAAACACGCAACATATAAGGCACCAGCCCCCCTTCGTTCAAAGCATCCGGGGTGCGGGCTCGGTATTCGGTGTCGTGCAGCCGGGTCAGCTCGGACCAGTGCGCACGCGAATGTTCATGGTGGGCCACATGCAGCCCGATATTGAAGAGCAAGGGATTGACCAGCCCCTCGAAATTGCGGGCATAGGCCAATTGCTCACCCTGTCGGCCTTGCGGGCTGCCATCAGCATGGGCATGTTGCAGATAATTAGTGGTCAGCAGCCAGTGCAAACCATGTAGCTGCGGCAGGATCACGTACAACAGGCCTTTAACCGGGTCCAGGGCCAAAGCCAGCGTCCAGCTCCCCAGCCACAGGCCGTACTGCGCCATGCAATAGGCCCACACACCAGGCCAGTGACGGCGCAAGCTGCCTAACCAGCTAAAAATAGTGGGATACAGGGCGGGGATGGCCTCAAAAGGGTGCATCAGCCAGCCCAGGGTGTCGTTGGTGTCGCCCCGCCAGAAACGGTAAGTGCGGGCCACGTCTTTTTCACCATGCTTGTAACGGTGGTGGTTGCGACCATGCGCAGGCCAGAACACACAAGCGGGATGGCCTTGCACCAGGGTCAGCCAGAAGTCCGTCAAACGATTGGGCAGGCGGCCCCGCCACATGCGCAAATGATGGTGATTGTGGTTGATGACGCCGATACCCAGCGTCAGGAACAGCAGCAGGCCGTACAAAATCCAGGAAAAACCGCCGCGCCACAGCGCGACCACCAGGGCAGGGTAGGCAATCAAGTACAGCAGACTTTGCCAATCGCGCGGGTTACGCAAACGCCACGCAGCGCTCATCCCCGCGCCTCCTCGGGGCGATCCGGCAAGCGAGTGCCGAACAGACGGTCCATAAAGCTGAATTGAAAGCCGTAATTGCCGTTGTACTGTGCATGATGACGCTGGTGACGACGGCTGGCCGCCAGCCAGTTGCGGCTGGAGACCTTGGGGAAAAAGTCGTAATTGGAGTGGCCGATGCTGTTGAAGAACAGGCTGAACAAGGGCACGGACAGCAAGGACCAGAAGCTGAAGTCATGCACAAGCATAGGCAACAGGATCACATTGCCCAGCATGATCGACTCCAGCGGGTGAAAGCTGTAGGTAGAAAAGGGCGTCACCACAACCGAAGAATGGTGCGGGCCGTGATAACGGCGCAACCAGCGGGTATGCAGGAGACGGTGGTTTATCCAGAAATGCACGTCGTTCCAGATCACCAGCGCCAGAATTTCCAGGGCAATGCGGGTAGCACTGGCATCCGGCGTCAAATGCGCCCAGCCTAGCTGCAAGAAACCCCAGGGGAAAATCATGCCGGTGCCAAAGATCAGAATGGCGGAACCGGATTGCTTGAGCTCCCGGCGCAGTTGGCCAGGACGCAAGGGACGTGTGTCCAGGGGGCGTCCCCAACCCAAGGCAGGAAAAAGCCAATGTGTCAGCGCCAAGGTACCCAATGCGAACAGCAGGTAAATGCCGCCGAAAAACAATAAGCCCACGCCCATCACCTGCCAGACGCTCAAGGCTTGAAAAGCCTGCCCCATTCCACTCTCTACGTAACAAAGTGCGCTAATGCTAGCGCGGGTCGAGTACTTACGTTTGTGAATTTGGTTACTAATTGCTCACATTCGTCCAGCCCGCCAAAGCAATACAGTTTTGCAATAGCGGGGGCTAATCATAGCGGGAGTTCACCCCTATCCTTTAAGACATGCATTATTTATGTGGAGCCTATGCCATGAAAAAGGTCGCCAGCATTTTGAATCCGTGTCCGTCCCTGGGCGGTGACGATGGCTTGGCGGCTCGCACTTTATTCAGCCACCAGGACCATGCAGACCGACTCAGCCCGTTTTTACGCCTGAATTACGCCGCCCCCGGCTGCTATCCGGCCCAAAACCGTCGACATAAGGTGCATGGCTCGCCTCAGCGTGGCTTTGAAACCGTCACCCTGGTGTATCAGGGCGAACTGGAGCATCGCGACTCTACCGGCCATAGAGGCATGCTGGGTCCGGGTGATGTGCAATGGCTGAGCGCGGCTTCCGGTCTGTTGTATCAGGCCAGCCATTCCGAGGGGTTTGCCCGCCAAGGCGGTCAGTGGGAAATGGTGCAATTGTGGGTGAACCTGCCTGCCGCCGCCAAAACCCTGGCCCCCAGCCAGCAGCACCTGCCCAGCACGGCTATTCCTGTCGTCTGCCTGCCTGATCAGGCGGGACAACTACGCGTGATTGCCGGTGACTATCTGGAGCAGCCCGGCGCAGCCCGGCATCACAGCCCCCTGCTGTTGTGGGATATACAGATCAAGGCCGGACATCAGGCCAGCTTTCAGGTGCCCGCAGGCTGGAACAGCAGTTTGCTGATACTGAGCGGTGCCGTGCAGGTGAACCAGCAAACGCTGGCCCGCCCGGCCCAGGTGGTACTGCTAAGCCAGGAAGGCCAGCAGATCGCCCTGGACGCCCAACAGGACACCCATTTGTTACTGCTGGGCGGCGAACCCATTGATGAGCCCGTCCTGGCCTATGGGTCTTTTGTGATGAATACACAACAAGAAATTAGCCAGGCCATTGCCGACTTTGAGCAAGGCCAATTTGGATACCTGGGCTAAATTCCTCCTCTACCCCTGGCAGCGACCGCGCCCCCCGCCTGCGACGCCAGGCGGTTTGCCACGTACGCAGAACTTGATTTCGCACTTGCCTTGAACTTGCCCGCATACGATATACTGATCCGTCACAGACTTCCCCTAGACACTATGAGACGCTGGTTCGTCGTCGTCTTACTCCTTATCCTTCCCCTGCAGGCTTATAGCTCCCACTACCATGCCACTGTGCAGGGTGGTCAGTCCGCATTATTCGTTCAACACGAAGCTGATGCGGCCGAGCCTGTAGAACACCGCGTCAAATCCGGCACTCATCCTTTGCAGCAGCTCAGCGCCATTCTGGCGCACACGCCCATGCAGCAGTATGCCGATCACGCGGATACCCCTTTGCCCTGCCCGGTTCAGTCTTTCTGGCTGCATGCCTGGCCTTCGGCTTGCCCGTCCTATTCCCTGCCCGCTATTTGCTGCGAATTTGCCCCGGAGCACCGCCCGCCGCGCGTCTGATTTCTGACGCGCAACTGCGCCCCGCCCCCCTGCTTTTTTGCACTTATTTATCTGTCTAACAGGACAACATCATGGAATGGCTACTCGATCCCAGCATCTGGGTCGGCTTATTAACTCTGGTGGTGCTGGAGATTGTTCTCGGCATCGACAACCTGATCTTTATCGCGATCCTGGCCGATAAACTCCCCCCGCATCAGCGCGACCGTGCTCGCCTAATCGGCCTGTCACTGGCGCTGATCATGCGCCTGGGTCTGCTGACGATCGTCTCCTGGCTGGTCACCCTGACCACACCGCTGTTCTCCCTGGGACCGCTGAGCTTTTCCGGCCGCGACCTGATCTTGCTGCTGGGTGGTCTGTTTCTGCTGTTCAAGGCCACGAGCGAACTGCACGAACGCCTGGAAGGCGGCAGCCACCACTCCAGCACTAACAAGGCTTACGCCAGCTTTGGTGTGGTGGTGGCACAAATTGTGGTGCTGGATGCCGTGTTCTCGCTGGACGCGGTGATTACCGCCGTAGGTATGGTGGACGAACTGCCCGTCATGATGACGGCCGTCATCATCTCTATCGGCTTGATGATCTGGGCCTCCAAACCCCTGACCACCTTCGTGAACAACCACCCCACGGTGGTGGTGCTGTGTCTGAGTTTCTTGCTGATGATTGGTCTGACGCTGACCGCCGAAGGCCTGGGCTTCAAGATCCCCAAAGGCTATCTGTATGCGGCCATTGGCTTCTCCATCCTGATCGAATTCTTCAATCAGATTGCCCGCCGCAGCCTGCTGCGCTCGCAATCGCGTCGTCCTTTGCGTGACCGTACGGCAGAAGCCGTGCTGCGCATGCTCAGCAACCGCAAGAACGAAGACAAGGATGACAGCAAGCACGATGCGCAACTGGAACTGGACGAGCAAGGCTTCCGCACCGAAGAACGCAATATGGTCAGCGGTGTACTGAGCCTGGCTGAACGCCCTATCCGCTCGCTGATGACACCGCGTCAGGAGATCACCTGGATCAATATCGAGGACTCGACCGACACCCTGCGCCAGCAATTGCGCTCTACCCCGCACAGCTTCTTGCCAGTGTGTCAGGGCGATCTGGATCAGGTGGTGGGTGTGGCCCGCGCCAAGGACCTGCTGGCAGATCTGGACGATTACCCGCAAGTACAACTGTGGCCGGATTTGCGTGAGCCCATCATCGTGCATGAGCACACAGATGTACTTAGCGCCATTGCCATGCTGAAACAGTCCAACGGCCAGTTCGTGCTGGTCACGGATGAGTACGGTGCCATTGAAGGCTTGCTGACGCCTATCGACATTCTGGAAGCCATCGCCGGTGAGTTCCCGGACGAGGACGAGCAAGCTGCCATTCAGCAGATTGGCCCCAATCTGTGGCAGGTGGACGGCGGTATCGACTTGCTGTTGCTGGCCCAGGCCGTTGAAGCGGACGACCTGCTCTTGAAAGACAGCAGCTTTAACTCCGTGGCCGGTTTCTTGCTGGAACGTCTGGACTCCCTGCCCACCGTCGGCACGGTAGTCGAGGCCGACGGCTTGCGCTTTGAAGTCACGGAAGTCAGCCAGCGCCGTATTGCCACCTTGCATGTCAGCCGCTTGCATGTGCCCGAGGCACCGCAGGAGTAAGGCCGGACGAAGCTAAAAACAGCGGGCCCTCTCAGGGTCCGCAAGACGCTGGATATACAGCAAATAAAACGGCCAGGGTATTGCTACCCTGGCCGTTTTTTTAATCATTGCATACGATTTCTTGTGGTTCTGCGGGCTTTGCTTATCGCAACAACACCCATCAGCCACCCTCTTCTGTCATGTACATCCTGGAGCAGCGGCCAGACCAAGCAAGATCAGGCGCGACTCAACAAAGCAATTCCACCGGGCAAGCGCAATACATCCAGACCATACAACTGCTGCAAGACATCCAGCGCCTCAGGCAAATTATCCAGGCTGACCGCAAAGCTGACCAAGATATGGCCCAGCGACGCATCACGCAAAATCAGGTGACCAGCCCAGTAGCGATTCAACTCGGCCAGCACCTGCGATAAAGGCTGCTCATGGAAAACCAGACGGCCCTGACGCCAGGACGGGAAATCCTCCGCCGCCACTGTCTGCACCGAGCTGATGGCATGGCGTCCATACACAAGCTGCTCGCCCGCCCCCAGCCTGTACCCCTGCCCACCAAAATCCACCTGAGCACTGCCCGACAAACAAGTCACTTGGGTTTTGCCATCCAGATAGCGAATATTGGTACGGCCATTAAAGGTCTGAATAGAACCGGCACCCGCAAACACCGTACACACTGCGGCCGAGCGCTCGGCCTGGCGCACTTCGACCTCGCCTTCCTGCAGAGCCACAATCCGGCCCAAATGCGGGTCGTCCCCGACATTCAGGCGACTGCGGGTATTCATATCCAGCCAGACATGGTCCAGCAACTGCACGCGCCGCTGCTCGCCCGCACCCGTGCGGTAATCAGCGCGCAAATCGGCCAGCGAAGGCCATAACTGCAAGGGAGGTTTCACGACCATATACAGGCCGCCACCCAGTAGCAGACCACCCAGCAAGGCGCGGCGCAACGGCTGGTGGCCGCGTGTTTTCATCAGCTTGGCTTCACGCAGCCACTCTTCACGATCTTGCGGCATGGCATCCCACATTTCGCGCGCGTGCGCAAAAGCGGATGCGTGAGAAGGACTGCGCCCACACCAGCGGCGCAGCTCCCGAGCCTGACGAGAGGTCAGCGAGGACGTTTTCAGGCGGCTGACCCAGGCTCGTGCCTCCTTATGCAAGGTGTCTTCATCCAGATTCAAGGCATTAGCGGGGTTCATCAACAATTAATCTACAAAGCACTACACAGAGACTGCACCCGGCAGTCCAAATCGTTTTATCCATCCGTTTAAACGGATAAAAGAGGGAATTTAACGGCAAACATAAATTGTCGGAAACTGCAGGCGGTATCGTCAAGCGCCGGGCCGTTATAAAGCGTCAAGCCTCACTTTGACAGCAGGCCATTAACTGCCCTCGCAGCCAGGCATGGGCCGGGTCTGCCTGCCGTCGACTATGCCAAACCTGCTGAAACAAGACCGAAGGAATGGGTAACGGTGGCTGGAAAAAGACTAGCTCAGGGTGCTCGCGCAAAGGTTCGGCACTACGGCTGGAAACCGTCAGAATCAGATCCGTACCAGCCAGCACCTGAGCCGCAGCGCTCCAATGCGGCAAGGACAGGGCGATCTGACGCTTCAGCCCCATTCTGCCCAGTACATTATCTACCTCGCTTTCCCCTCCCGGCCGCATGGAAACCAGCACATGAGGGCGGTGCAACCACTCTTCCAGGCCAGGACCAGAGGGCGTCGCCAGGCTGGCTCGGTCCGCAATGCAGATCAGATGCTCTTCAAACAAGGTCTGCGCCTGCAAGTCTGCGGGGATTTCCGAGAACACTCCCAAGGCCACATCCGTTTCGCCATCCTGCAACTGCGCCAGCATCCCTTCCCGGCTGGCCTGGCTCACGGCCAGAAAAATACCGGGAGCCTGCCGCCGCAAGATGCGCATCAAGGGCGGCAGAACTATCTGGGCCCCGTAGTCGGACATCGCCAAACGAAACTCGCGCTGCTCGCTGGCCGGATCAAAACCGCCTGCATCCAGCAAGCCGTTCAACTGCAACAAGGCCTGCTCCAAGGGACGCTGCAATTGCAGGGCAAGCGCGGTAGGCTCCAGCCGCGACCCTCGGCGTATCAATAAGGGATCGTTGAACACCTGACGCAAATGCGCCAGGGCGTGGCTGACCGCCGGCTGGCTTTTATGCAGTCGGTGGGCCGCGCGGGTGACATGTTGTTCGGTCAACAAGGCATGCAGGCTTAGCAGCAGATTCAGGTCTATACGTCGTAGTTCATCCATAGAACGAATAATGACTGTGCACACTATTAATTTCAATAAGAACGACGAATAGTGCAAGATAGAGCTTTGATTTCTATGGAGATACGCATATGCCCGGTACCGCTTTGTTCAGCATGTTGATTGCTGTGTTTGCCGGATCTGCCGTGCCTTTCCAGGCCGCCAGCAATGCCGTTCTGGGTAAAGTGCTGGGACATCCGCTGTGGGCCACGCTGGTCTCGCTCTGTATCAGCGCTGCTCTGGTGTTGCCGACCATCTGGTTGATGCGCGCTCCCGCCCCTCTGACGGCACAACTGGCCCACGCCCCCTGGTGGGTATGGACCGGCGGCATTGGCGGGGTGATTTACATCAGCGCAGCGCTGATTCTGACCCCGCGCATGGGCGCCGCCAGCTTTATCGTGTGTGTGGTGGCCGGGCAAATGCTCAGCTCCATGCTGATCGACCACTATGGCTTGATGGGCCTGGCCCCACGCCCCGTGCATATGGGACGGATTGTAGGCGTGCTATTGATTCTGGCAGGCATGGGTCTGGTGCAATGGTTTACCCCTTCTGTGTCCAACACAGCGGCTGAAAACAAAAACGCCACTGTGGATCACAATGGCGCTCAAACCAGCATTCAACACATCGCTCAACAAACGGGCGCTGACCACAAGGAAAGCAGTAGCGCCCGTTCCTGATCAGGGTCTACGCCTCAACAGATTTAGAGCGGTACTGGCTGCACCACCAGAAACCCGCCGACAAGGCAGCGGCGCACAACATGCCCAATGCCAGCAACAAGCCGCTATCAAATAACAGCGGCGCCACCACACCGGATACCGTGGCGAACAAAAGCATTTGCCACGCACTTTGTACCGACGAGGCCAGGCCGCGCATGGTGGGGAAGGTGCCCAAAGTCACCACCGTCATGCCCGGCAAGGCCATGGACATGCCAAACGCATAGACAAAAATCGGCATGACGGCCCACGGCACTTCGGCCTGGAACAGCGAGTTATAGATGGTATTGAAGGTTGCGCCAGCCAGCATGATGCACAGGCCCAAACGAATCATGCGGGCCGGGGCCAGCTTCTCCGCAAAGCGCGCGTTCAGAATAGAACCACCCAGCATCCCGCCAATAAAAGGCAGGAACAGCCAGGCAAAGGCAGTCTCTGTCAGGCCCAGGACGCCAATCACAAAGCTGGCGGCGGAAGAAATGTACAAGGCAAAACCGCCAAAGGCACAGGCGATGGCCGAAATGGCCAGCACGAAGCGACCATTGCTCAGCGCACGAGCGTAATTGGCCAGAATCACCCACAGCTTCAGAGGCTGACGCGACGCGACGGGCAAGGTTTCCGGCAATTGTCGCCAGCACAGTGCAAGCAGGGCAATACTGACCACTGTCAGCATCCAGAACACAGAACGCCAGCCCGAATAGCTGCTTAGATAGCCGCCCAAGACAGGCGCAATGGCCGGTGCCAGGCTGAACACCATGGTGATGTGGGCAAACAGGCGCTGGGCCGTCACTCCCTGCACACAGTCGCGTGCCAGAGCCTGGCCAACGACTCGCCCGGCACCTGCCGAACAGCCCTGGATCATGCGGAAAAACAAAAGCCAGGAAAAGGTCGGCGCCAACGCGGAACCAATCGAGCCGATCAGGAACAGGATCAACGAAGCCAGGATCACAGGACGTCGCCCGAAGCTGTCGGACAGCATGCCCCAGAACAGGCTCATGAAGGCAAAACCAAACAGATACAGACTTAAGGTCTGCTGAACCATTGACTGGTCAACGGAAAATTCAACACCGATACGGTGAAATGACGGCAAATAGGCATCGGTAGCAAAAGGCCCCAGCATCGCCAACGCCGCCAACACCAAGGTCAGCTTGCGGTAATTCATAGATAGCTTTGGAAAACAGGGAGGGCGCCAGAACTGGCGCAGGGATAGGGGCAGGATACCCCTTAACCGGACCGTACGGACATATCCGCACAGGGCATAGTGTATCAAACGATATAAATCGGATCGAGCCAGCCTATTTCCCTGCAGGCTGATCCGATAGCAACTTGCTTGAAAAAGGGTCAGCGTCTGCCCGGCGACGGTGTACCAAAAGCTTCGCGGCTGGTTTGCCCAAAGCCACTTTGATGCAACAGGCTGCGTTCAATAAAGCGGCTAACTTGCGAGCGCACTTCCGGCAACCACGGTCCTTGGTCAAACACTTGCGGGAATTTCATACTGAACCAGGCATACAAGCTGATTTGCTTGCTTAACAATTCAGCATCCTCCAGACGCGAAGGGCTGGCGGATTTCAGCCAGGACGGGGCCGGAGGCAAGGCCAGGGGCCGCTGCGCTACATACGCCGACAAGCAGCGTTTGAAGTAATCCAGCTCGGTATCTTTATCCACGGACACGGGTGCACATGCAAAGGTGAACTTCTCGCGCAGCTCCAGCTTGGGTGCCAGCCGGTCTACACAAAAGCCCAGCTCAATCGCATCTTTCAGACCCGCTGTCTGGAACAAGGGGCTATCCGAGGCCACTTTTTGCGCAAAATACTGCAGCACGGCACCGATATTGTTGTTATCCAGCAGTGCCGCCAAGGCTTGCACGTGTTCGGGGCTGGGCGCAATGGGCAAGCGTATATCCACGCTGGGGGCATCGCTTTGCAATTGGGTGCGTACGTGGTTCAAGTCCTGCTTGTCCATCGCTCCCACATAGCCTTTGGGATACAAGCCATAGCGGCCTGCACGCCCCGCAATCTGACGCACTTCAGTTGCGTTCAGGGCGCGCATGGAGCGGCCGTCAAACTTGTGAACGGTAGAGAACAAGACGCGACGAATTGGCAGGTTCAAGCCCATGCCAATCGCATCGGTGGCCACCAGCACATCGGCCTCGCCTTGGGAAAAGCGCTCGGACTCGGTGCGACGCACTTCAGGGGCCAAGGCACCGTAAATCGTGGCGACTTTCCAGCCTTGAGCGCGATAACGGGCACTTAGTGTCAGTACATCCTTACGAGTAAAGGCCACGACCGCATCGCCTTTGGAGACACCCTGGGCTTCGCGTTGACGGTCTTTGCGACCCCGCCACGGCGCTTCCTGACGCCCTTGCTTGCCCGTCGCACGCGGCGGCTCAACCGGGTAAGGCATGACTTCCAGCGGCGTTTTACGCTCGGTGAACTCCAGCTCCATCGTCTCTTCCATGGAACGCACCAGACGCTCGCAAGGACGCAAGACCGAGGCATCACCACAGACAAACAGAGTACGGGCCGGAACACCGACCAAGGCTGCCGTCCAGGCCCAGCCGCGCTGCTCGTCTTGCAGCATTTGAATCTCGTCCAGGACGGCCACGCGCACTTCCATCGTGGGGTCCATCATCTCGACCGTGCAGGCGGTGTGCTGGGCACCGGGCACCATCACGCGCTCTTCGCCCGTGACCAGATTGCAGGGGATACCAGCATTCATCAGGCGGTCGCGCACTTCCATGGCCAACAGTCGCAGCGGTGCCAAATACACACCCGATCTGGCTTCCATCAAGGCTTCCAAGGCCTCGTGCGTCTTGCCCGAGTTGGTGGGCCCCAAACGGAATACAAGATGACGCCGTATGCCACGAGCCAGGTTGAACATTTCCGGGAAGTCGCCCAAACGCATCAAATCCTGCGCGCGCTGTTGCTCCACACTTTCCAGAATGCGACGCACCGGGCCATTCAGCAGGCGTTTTTCAAAATCACCCGCTTCAATTTCTTTTTGCTCAATCCCTTCTTCCAAGGCCATGCGCAGGGCTTTGGCCAGCTCCAGGAAGGAAGAGCCATCAATCAAGGGACGCTGGGTTTGCAAAAACGCATCCAGCGAGTCTTCCAGACGTTGGGACAGGCGATTTTGAGCGGCCGTATTGAACAAAACTGTGACACGGGCGGGCAATCGGTCCAGCTCCGAGCCGGTACGCGGCAAAGGCACGGCCGCCTGCATGCGCACATTGGCACGCCAGTGCTGACGCTCCCCCGCTACGGGCACATTCACGGCCAGCCACAAATCCTTATGCCACCACAGGCGCTGCGGATCTTCCGGGTCAATTTCGTAATCGCACTCTTCCTGCTTCTTGATCTGGTTCAGCACTTGTTGCTGACGCCATTGCGTGCGGGCGCGGTCGGCAGCGCGCTGATACTGGGAGCGCTCTCGGGCACTCAGGGTGCTGGCATGCTGCTCGCGCCATTGTTCAATCTGGTTTTGGTCGATGGCAACCAGAAGGTCAGGATGATGGGCGACACGATCACGCCCGGCGGCGGCTCCGCCACGCACTTCCAGCTTGGTGCTGGGCAAACGGCGGTCAGCCAGCCACAACTCGTACTCCTGACGAGTAATACCCAGCAAGGCCATGGTTTCTTCCGAGCCGATGCACTCCTGCTCCCAGGCCCAACGCTGCTGGCGTTGCTCGCGCTGGCGCTCCTGACGTTCTGCTTGGGCCTGCAACAGAAACGCCTGCTGTTCGGCGTCCAGCTTGAATTCCTGGGTCAACACCGCCGCACTGGCATTGCGGCCATACACCGTCATGAACCAATGGGCAGGCTCACCCGCTTGCAGGCCCTCAAAGGCCTCCAGGGTGATGCGCTGCGGCTCACAACCCTGCTCTTGCAGCCAGGCGCTCAAGCGTTCCTGGGCTTGATCGAACTTGCGCTGTTTATCGCTGTGTTCTTTTTGACGGGCTTGCTCACGTTCTTTTTGGGCCTGCTCCCAACGCTGGGCACGTTGATCACGGTCACGCTGCTCGGCCTGCAATTGCCACAAATAGGTCTGCGCCAAAGGCAGGGACTGCCAAGCCTGCACCAACTCCAGCAAGCGCGGACTGCGCTCGGCTTCAGGCCAGTTCTCGCTTAACGGCAGAGACTGAGAGGCAATCGCCCCGGCCAATTGGCCGCGCTGTTCAAGTAATTGCTCGCGCAGGACTTCATAAATATCCGCATCCAGCTTGTCGGCACTCATTTGGTAGAGCAGGCGCAGGTTACGGATAACGACCTCGGGCACCCCTTGGGATTCCAGGCGCTGATCGGCATCCTTCAAACCCAGCTCGGCCGTGATGATCTGATTGAAAAAGGCGGCGTCCTGCGGCAGGCGCCAGGCTTTCAGCCACAGTCGCCGTATTCCGGCTCGATCCTGAAAACGCGCTTTCTTGGCGACCTGGCGAGCCACACCTTCCAGACGGGGATAGTCCAGCCATTGGGGATGGAGCAGCAAACCCGCTTGAGTGGGGACGGAAGAATCGGAAACAGACGAAGCGCGACGCGCAGCCATAGGGCGGGGACCTGAAAATACGGGAAGAAGAGAACAAGAAAGGCAGAAAAGCCGGTTCAAGCAAGCGTGAGCAGCATTATACGGGTCTGCTCCGGGACGTTCAGAGGATACAGGCAATCACCGTGCTGCACGTCGTTGTGGGCAAGAAGACACAGGACTAATCAGCCAGCCATTCCAGACAGCCTTGCGGCAAAGCGGCCAAACCGGACTGACTGTGATTACAGCCCGGTACGATGCGAAAGCGCGGTTCGCCACCTTGTTGCTGCGCCAAAGCCTGCGCCAGCTCACGGGTGCCATCCACCATGCGGCGCTCCTGCAAACGTAGACGACGCAGCTCGCGCTTGTCCTCGGGCATGGCTTCCTCTGCCGGGCCCAGGCTTTGCTCGTACTCGCCAACGGAAAACTGCACGGGCATCGTCAAGGCAGCGCTGGGAAGGGATTGGGCCAGCAGTCGAGCCAGAAACCCGTCCCCCCACCACACAGAAGGGCTGGATACCACCAGCGCATCAAACAACTCTGGCTGCTGATACAAAAGCTGCAAGGCGAACAAGCCACCCAAGGAATGGCCGCACAGCAAGCGCCGCTGCGGATTCAAAGATGTTTGTGCATAGGCCCAGGGCAGGAATACATCCTGCATCATCGCCAGAAAATCCGGGGCATGGCCCGCTTCTCCGTTGAGCGCAGGCGTAAAGTCCTGATCACGCCAGACCTCCCCGCCATACCCTATTCCCAGCACGGCACAGGCTGGTGAAGCCTGCTGCTCACAGGCATCCAGCACCGCGTCAAATTGCGGTAGATCAAGCACACAGACTAATGGCCAGCCTTCGGCAGGCGCAGCAGTAGTCGGCCACGCCAAAGTCAGACGATACTGTCGGCCCAAAGGGGAAAGAAAATCCAGATGTTCAAGCTGCATGGAAGAATCGCGGTAAGGACGTCAAGGCCGGGGGGGCCTGAGCAGGCAAGAAGCCTGCTCATTCGAGACTGCTTTTAGTGTTAACAGACCCTAGCCAATGAACTATACTTTCTTTCTATGTAAACGGTTATCATTCAGAGACTTAATGTCCACATCTGCTGTTCCGGCCCCCGCGCTGGCCGACTATCAACACATCCTCAGACGTCGCTGGCTCCTGGTAGGAGCCCTGGTTCTTGTGATTTTGGCCTCAATTGTGGCTGACTTCATGTTGGGACCCTCGGGCCTTAGCCTGGGAGAACTGAGCCACGCGCTGTTCAACCCCGAACAGTCCGACCCGACCACACGCGTCATCGTCTGGGAAATCCGCCTGCCTTATGCCCTGATGGCTATGGCCATTGGTTTGGCGCTGGGCCTGTCCGGTGCGGAAATGCAGACCATCCTGAATAACCCGCTGGCCAGCCCCTTTACCTTGGGAATTTCCTCGGCGGCGGCGTTTGGCGCGTCTCTGGCCATTGTGCTGGACCTGTCGATTCCCGGTATCCCGCAAGCCTGGACCATTGCCGCCAACGCCTTTGTTTTCGCGCTGTTGTCCGCCTTGTTGCTGGACGCGGTGGCCCGCTGGGGCGCCATGAGCACCGCCAATCTGGTGCTCTTTGGTATTGCGCTGGTGTTCTCCTTCAACGCACTGGTTTCGCTGGTGCAGTTTGTGGCCAGCGCCGAAGCCCTTCAAGGGCTGGTGTTCTGGACCATGGGCAGCCTGTCGCGCTCCTCCTGGGGCAAGGTCGGCATCATGCTGGCCGTATTTGCACTGATTCTGCCCTTATCCCTGCGTGATACCTGGAAGCTGACCGCCCTGCGTCTGGGTGAAGATCGCGCTACCAGCTTTGGTATCAATGTGTCGCGTCTGCGTCTGGTGTCTTTGCTGCGTATCAGCTTGCTAGCTGCACTGGCCGTGTCCTTTGTGGGCACCATCGGCTTTGTGGGCCTGATTGCCCCGCACATCGCCCGCCGCCTGTTTGGTGAAGATCACCGTTTCTACTTGCCCGGAAGTGCGCTGGTGGGTGGGGTGATTCTGTCGCTGGCCTCGATTGCCTCGAAAAACATTGTGCCCGGCATCATTATTCCGGTCGGCATTGTCACCTCGCTGGTGGGTGTGCCCTTCTTCCTGGGCGTTGTGCTGCGACGCCAAATAAAGTGAACCATGCTTGAAGTCCACGATCTCAGCCTGTCTTACGGTAAACGCGAAATCCTGTCCAAGCTGACCATAGAGCCTTTGCAGCCGGGTCAGCTTGTGGCTTTGCTGGGCCCCAATGGCAGCGGCAAATCCACCCTGCTCAAGTCTTTGGCAGGGCTGCTCAAGCCCACAACCGGCAAGATTTTGCTGGATGGTCAGGAACTGAGCGGCGTCAGCTTCGAGCAGCGTGCACAGAAAGTGGTGTACCTGCCCCAGTCCCTGCCCGCCTCGGTCCACCTGCGTGTGTTTGAATCCGTGCTGGTCGCGGCCAATGCGTCTGCCCCCGGCGGCCATGCCCGCGATGTGGATCACGACCACATCATGCACATTCTGCAACGTCTGGGCATTGCGCACTTGTCCATGCACTATCTGGATCAGCTCTCGGGTGGCCAGAAGCAGTTGGTGGGACTGGCACAGGCCTTGATCCGCAAGCCTACCTTGCTGTTGCTGGATGAGCCCTTGTCTGCCCTGGATCTGAACTATCAATTCCACGTGATGGATTTGCTGGCCCAGGAAACTCACGACAACAATCTGATCACCCTGATCGTCCTGCATGATCTGAATGTGGCCCTGCGCCACAGCGACTATGCGCTAATGATTGAAGGCGGTGGTCTGCTGGCGCAAGGCGAGCCTTCCAAGGTAATTACCCCCAACTCGCTGGCCCAGGCCTATGGTGTCCGTGCCCGCGTGGAAAGCTGCTCGCAAGGCACCTTGCAAATCATTATCGACGGGCTGCAAGAGCCTGTGCTGTGACCTCGGAGAACCCATGAACATCCTGCGCCACCTGCTGTTGTCGCTGACCTTGCTCTTGCCTTTGGGCGTGCAGGCCCAGCCCATCGAAGTTACCGATGCCATGGGTCGTACCGTTACCCTGCCCGGCCCGGCCAAGCGCATTGTGCTGACCCAGGCGCGACATTTTCCAGTGCTGGCTTTGGTGCATCCCGAGCCTGCCAACCTGATTGCAGGCTGGTCGGACGAGTTCAAGACATCTTTCTCCAACGAATACGAAACCTATCTGAAGCGCTACCCGCAACTGGCCAACATCCCCGTTGTAGGCCGCCATACGGCAGACACCTTCTCGGTTGAGCAAGCCCTGGCCCTGCGCCCCGATCTGGTGGTACTGACTGCCGCCTTTGCGGGCCTGACTCCCGGTCAGGACACGCGCGACTCGGCACTGATCCAGCGCCTGACTGCCGCCAAAGTGCCCGTCATCGTGATCGACTTCTTTGTGAACCCCTTGGAAAACACCGTACCCAGCCTGCGCGCATTGGGTTACGCCGTGGGCGAGAAAGAACGCACCGACGAATTCATTCAGTTCTACGAAGAACACATGCAAGGCGTAGCCCAGCGACTGGCCGATCTCCCCAAGGAAGATCACCCGCCTGTATTCGTGCACGCCCATGCAGGCAGCACAGACTGCTGCAACTCCCCCGGCGCGGGCACCTTCAACGACATGATCAGCTATGCAGGCGGTCACAATATTGGCGCGGACGTTCTGAAAAGCTCCACCGGCAAGCTGAACTTTGAATACATTCATTCCCGTGCCCCTGTGGTCTATGTAGCCACCGGCACTGGCGCAGGCAAACGCGCCACCTCGGGCGGTCTGCGCATTGGCACAGGCGTGACGCCAGAGCAAGCCCGTGAAAGCTTGCAAGCCATTATCGACGGCAACCGTCTGCAAGCCTTGCCAGCCGTGCGCAGCGGCAATAGCCACGGCATCTGGCACGCCTTTAACGACTCGCCTCTGCACATGATCTTTATCGAAGCACTGGCCACCTGGATTCATCCCGACCGTTTCCAAGGCGTATCGGCCCTGAAAACGCTGGAAGAAGTGAACCAGCGTTTCCTGACCGTGCCGATGGAAGGCACGTACATGATTGATCTGAAGCCCGCGCCCTGAGCCTTCATGTCGCGTCTGATTCCACTGGAGCTGCCGCCTGCGGGCGGCCATCCCCACCACGTATTGCTGCGCCTGCCAGACGGGAAGCCTGAACAAGGCCCCCTGCCTTTGCTTTGCCTGCTTGATGGTCAGTGGACCTTGCCCCTGCTGGAAGAAAGCGGTCATCCCGCCCTGAAACGCTGCGCCATCTTGTCGCTGGGCTATCAAGGCGAACGCGATCAGATCACCCGCTATCGCGCTCTGGATTACACCCCACCCGGTCCGGATGGCGGCTTGTGGGAAGACCCACGTGTTCCTCAGTGGCAAGCCGGTGGCGCCCCAGCCATGATCGAACAAGTACGCATGGCTCTGGCTTTGGCGCAAGGAATGGAGCCTGCACTAGCCCATTCACGCATCAGCCTCTACGGCCACTCCTACGCCGGATTGTTCGTGCTGTACGCCCTTAGCCAGCAAAGCCTGCCCATTCATCATTACCTGTGCGCCAGCCCTTCTTTGTGGTGGCGTGATCCCCTGATCTGGACCTTGCTAGAGCAGTTGGGCAAGCCGGTACAGGTGGATATTCTGGCCGGTGCCTCAGAGGCCTGGTATCCGCTTAGCGCTCAGGCAGCGGGACCGGAAGGCCGCAAGAATGGCATGCCTACCCTGCCCACCATGCAAAAACTGCAAGCGCAATTGCAAGCTCAAGGCATGCAAGCCAACTTGCATGTTCTGCCCGGAGCCGGTCACGGCCACGTGCTGGCTCAAGCTACCCTGCGCGCACTGGAACTGGCTAGCAGCGCGGCTTAGCGGCGTTTTTCCTGCGCGCCCTCTGCGACTTTTCATTCCATATCCAAGTTTTCCCGCCCTAGGGTAACTCCCCCCATTCCTCCTCTTGTTTTAGGCCTCAACATCTTTTAGTCTGTATTTATATGCAAGTGCATAGAAATCAAAAAAAGAGATTGGAGACGAATATGAAGGTAGCGGTATTAGGTGGCGGGCACGGTTGTTACGCGGCAGCGGCAGACTTGAGCGAACAGGGCCACGAAGTACGTTTGTGGCGTCGTGATACGGCTCAGTTGCAGCCCTTGCTGGATCGCCCAGTCATGACACTGAAAGACGAAGCAGGCGAGCGCGACATCCCCATTGCCAAAGTCTGCGCCGATATTGGCGAGGCCATCGCCGGTGCCGATCTGGTACTGATTCCTTCGCCCGCTATTGCACAAACCGATATTGCCCGCGTCATGGCTCCCCACCTGACGGACGGTCAGGTCGTGTTCCTGCCACCGGGCACCTTTGGCTCCTTCATCATGAGCGAAATCGTGCGCGGCACGGGCAACAAGGCCGATGTAAGCTGGGCTGAAACCGGCACCTTGCCCTGGTTGGCCCGCAAGCATGGCGATACCGTCATCAACATCACCACCCGCGCCACCCGCCTGCCTACCGGCGTGTACCCCGCACGCAATACCGATCACGCGCTGGATGTGATTGGCAAAGTTTTCCCCAGCGTGGAGCGCTGCGAAGATGCGCTGTCCGGCGCCCTGATGAATGCTGGCCCTATCATCCACCCACCACTGATCATGATGAACGCAGGCCCGCTGGAACACTTCCCGGCCTGGGACATTCACAACGAAGGCACTCAGCCTTCGGTACGTGCCGTGACCACGCAGTTGGACAATGAGCGCATGCGCATTCGTGAAGCGCTGGGCTACGGTGCCCCGCACTTCCCCCTGTCCGACCACTACGAAAACGACCAGTGGATGTATGGCGACCGTTCCTCGCACTCAAAGCTGGTAAAAAGCGGCGACTGGCGCGAGAAGATCGACTTGCACGAGCACCGCTACATGCGTGAAGACACCATGCTGGGTCTGGCCTTCTTCGCTTCCGTGGCGGACTGGGCCGGTGTAGACGCCCCCGTCACCAAAGGTTTGCTGGCGATTGCCGGTGCCATCGTGGGTGAAGATCTGCGCCAAGGCCAACGCACATTGGCCAGCCTGGGTCTGGACAAGATGAACCGCGAGCAACTGCAAGAGATGCTGCAAGCCGGGAGAGCCTGATGAGCACGCCCGCCCCGATCAAACGTATCGTTGCGGTGGGCGCAGGTCGCATGGGGCGGGGCATTGCCCTGGCCTATGCGCTGCGCGGCCAAGCCGTGACCTTACTGGACTTCAAACCGCGCCCGCCTGCCGATAGCGCCCGTCTGGAAGCCGAGATTCGCCAGGAATTACGCGCCACACTGGAGCAATTGGCCGACCTGGGCATGTTCGCTGCCGAGCAGATCGACGGCTATCTGGCCTGCATTGGTGTTGCCCCTTTAAGTGATGCTGCCCACGTGCTGGGCCAAGCCGATCTGATTTACGAGGGCGTGCCCGAAACCCTTGAGGCCAAGACTGATGCCTTGGGCCGCATCGGTGAACTGGCCCAGCCCGATGCACTGATCGCCTCCACCACCTCCACCATGCTGGCCTCGGATCTGGCCCCCATGTTGAGCCATCCCGAGCGTTTCCTGAACGCCCACTGGCTCAACCCGGCTTTCCTGATTCCACTGGTAGAAATCAGTGCCCACCCCGGCACCAGCGAGCAGACCTTGAGCCGTCTGCAAAGCAATCTGGAGTCCATCGGCAAAGTGCCCGTGGTCTGTGGCTGCCACCCCGGTTTCATCGTCCCACGCCTGCAAACCCTGATCATGAACGAGGCCGCTCGCATGGTGGAGGAAGGCGTGGCCAGTGCCGCTGATATTGATAAAGCCACCCGCTACGGCTTGGGTTTCCGATTTGCCAGCATCGGCGTGCTGGAGTTCATCGACTACGGCGGCAACGACATTCTGTACCACGCCGGACAGTATCTGTCGCAGAACCTGGACCCGGAACGCTACGCCGTGCCCGACATCATCACCCGCTATATGGAAAGTGGACGCAACGGTCTGCGTAGCGGACAGGGCTTTCACGAATACCCAGTGGACCAGCAACAGGCATACCGCCGTGATGTGCTGGCCCGCGTACTGGGAATGCTGGATCACATCGGCCTGGCCCCTGCCCGCGCCGAGAACCTTGCCAAGGAGACACAGGAATGAAAAAAACCGCTGCGTTGCTGTTTGCCCTGATGAGCTGTCACGGTCTGAGCCAGGCTCAGGAAGTCCCCACCCTGCGGGTAGGCTGGACCATTCCGGGCGAGGAAGCCAAATATCTGATGGCCAAGCGCCCCGAGCTGTTCCCGCAACTGGGCAAGAAATACCAGATCCAGTGGACCCAGTTTCAGGGCACCTCGCCCATGGTGCAAGCCATGCGTGCGGGCGTTCTGGAATGCTCCACCATGGCTCCCATGTCGCTGGCCAATGGCGCTATTGAAAGCGGTCTGGAAGCCTATATCGTGGCCCAGCACGTGCACTCGGATGATGATCACTTCTCCGTCTACTGGGCTGTAAAGGAAGACAGTCCGATCAAGACGGCGGCTGACCTGAAAGGCAAGGTCATTGGCACCAACGCCTATGGGGCCGGTGTGTACTTCGACATGCTGCTGTGGCTGCGCCAGAACGGCATTGACCCGGACAAGGACGTAAAAATCGTTGAAACCGGCTTCCCGCCTGCAGCCGACGCGATTCGCAGTGGCCGCATTGATGCGGGCCCCATGGCCCAGCCCTTTGCCTTGCTGAACGAAAAGAAAGGCGGCTTGCGCAAGCTGTTCTCCCTGTCCGAAGTGGCCAGCCCCTCAGTGCAGATTTTCGAGGCTTGCAGCAAATCCTATAGCGACGCCAACCCCGAGGTAGTGCGTGCCTACGTGCAAGATTTGAAGACAGCCATGGGCATGCTTAGCAAAGACCCGTCGCTGGCCGTGGACGTAACAGCCCAAATTACCCGTGCGCCCAAAGACCTGCTGGCCCAGTACCTGTTCACCGACCAGGACTTTGCACGCGTCCCGGACATGCAGCCCAATCTGGAGTCCATCCAGGGCACTTACGACCGCTATCACAAAGCCGGTTTCCTGAAGAAAGCCTTGAACGTGCAGGACTTCTACCGGGCTGATTTACGCGAGGCAACACCATGATTGAACTGGATGGTGTCGGTAAAACCTTTAACACCCGGCAGGGCCGCAGCCATACGGCCCTGCAAGACATCGCCCTGAGCATTCCGGCAGGGCGATTTGTGTCTATTCTGGGACCCAGCGGTTGCGGAAAAAGCACCCTGCTCTATATGTTAGGGGGCTTTGAGTCCTGCTCCAGCGGCCAGATCCGCGTCAAGGGCAAGCCCATTACCGGCCCAGGTCCAGACCGGGGCCCGGTGTTTCAGGAATATGCTCTGTTTCCCTGGAAAACCGTGTTGGGAAACGTGGCCTACGGCATGCGCGAACAAGGCATGCCCAAAGCCCAGGCCGAACAACGCGCCAGCGAATGGCTGGACAAGGTCAAGCTGGGGCCTTACGCCGCCTTCTATCCGCGTGAACTGTCCGGCGGCATGCGTCAGCGCGCGGCCATTGCCCGCACCCTGGCCTATGAGCCGGACATTCTGCTGATGGACGAACCCTTCGGGGCGCTGGATGCCCATACGCGCGTCACCCTGCAAACGGAACTGCTCAGCTTATGGGAGCAGTTGCGCAATACCGTGGTCTTTGTGACGCACGGCGTGGACGAAGCGGTCTTCCTGTCCGATACCGTGATTGTCATGACTGGCTCGCCTGGCCGCATCAAGGAGGTGGTGGAGATTGACTTGCCCCGCCCCCGCGTCCGCAGCGAGCTGCTGCGTAATCCGGTTTACCAGGAAACCATTATTCGTCTGGAGCAATCCCTGATGGCGGAGGCCCACCCATGACGCCACAGCACTGGTATGAAAATCGCTGGGCCTCTTTGGTCATGGCGGCCATTCTGGTGCTGCTGGCCTGGGCGGGGCTGGCCCGTTGGGTGGGACTGGATTCCTTCCCCAGCCCCTGGGCGGCCCTGGGCGAACTGCCCGCCCTGATCAGCGATCCGATGGCCTGGTCGGCCATCCTGCAGTCGGTAGGCCGCATGTTTGCGGGCTATGCCCTGGCGCTGGTCGTGGCCGTGCCGCTGGGTTTGGCCATGGGCCGCAGTCGCCTGGTCTATACCGCCTTCTATCCCTTGGTGGCCTTGGCCTACCCCATGCCCAAAGCGGCCTTGATGCCGATCTTGATGCTGTGGTTCGGTCTGGGGGATTTCTCCAAGATTCTGGTCATTGCGCTGGGCGTGTCCCTGCCCTTGCTCTATCACAGCTATCACGGCGCAACCCGTATCGAGCCCAAGCTGATCTGGGTAGCCCAGTCCATGGGCATGGGACCCCTGGCCCGTCTGGGCAAGATCGTGCTGCCCGCCTCTTTGCCGGAAGTCATGATTGGCTGCCGCGTCGGGGTGGTCATGGCTCTGATCGTGATGGTCTCCTCCGAGATGATTGCGCGTCAGGAAGGCATAGGCAATCTGCTGTTCACCTCTATGGATATGGCGCAGTACTCCACGGTGTATGCGGTCATCATGCTGCTGGCGGTCCTGGGCATTGCCTTTGACGCCTTGTTCGAGTTCGTGCGCAAGCGCTGCACGCACTGGCATGACTCCACCCAGAGCCTGATGGACAAAGGATGACGCTATGACCACCAAAACCTTAGCCTCATCGGGACAAGCTATGCGTTCTACTGAAACCCGCCCGGTCAAGCGCCGGGATCTATCCGGTCTGTCCTTGTGCATCAGCCCGGCCATCTTGCTGATTATCTGGGAACTGTGCACCCGCTCGGGCTGGGTCAGCCCGCAGTTGCTGCCCGCGCCTTCGTCCATTCTGTTGCGCGTGCTGGAGCTGGCCAGTCAAGCCGACTTCTGGCAGAACCTGGGCATTACGGTCTACCGCCTGATCAGCGGCCTGCTGATTGCCTGTGTGGCCGGGGTCGCCCTGGCCCTGATTGCCCAACTGACACGCTGGAGCTCGTTTCTGCTGGATGCACTGATCCGTTTGCTGGCCCCTATCCCCAAGATCGCCCTTTACCCGGCACTGATCCTGATCATGGGGTTTGAAAGCTCATCGAAAATTGCCCTGGTGGTTTCAGACGCCATTTTCCCTGTGCTGATGGCCAGTTGGGTGGCCGCGCAAACGGTGGACCGCAAGCTGATCTGGTCGGCTCGTGCTGCAGGCACATCCCGCAGTGCCTGCCTGTGGAAAATTATCTTGCCCGCCATCAGCCCGACCGTCCTGGCCGGGGTGCGGGTAGCCGGAGTCATTGCCTGCGTGGTGGTATTTCTGGCCGAGATGATTGCCTCCACCGACGGGCTGGGCCACATGCTGACCGCCGCCGCTCGCAGTTACCGCACGATTGATATGTTTGTACCCCTGGTCTGGATCTGTGTACTGGGCTTCGCGCTGAACCTGACGATTGCCGCTTTGCAGCGCAAAGTGGATCATGCAAACTAATTTCTATTCACACTGAACCAGCCACTTGCCCGGTCAACTTGCAGCGCTGACCGGGATTTCGCAGGCTATCTCAATCATCTGGAACGAGTAGCCTGTTTTTTTTCTGCATCAAGGAAGCCGCTTCACTATGGCCAGCCGTCCCCTGACCGACGCCTATACCGGGCACGATACCTTTATTCCCTATCTGCTCAACCGCAGCACCTCGGCCTTAAACGCTGACTTTCAAACCTTGCTGCGCAGCCATGAACTGACTCTGCTGCATTGGCGTGTTCTGGCTTTTCTGAACGAAACCGACGGACTGGGCGTCAGCACCCTGGCGCAATACACCGATGTGGATCAGACCACACTGTCACGCGCTTTGGTCGTCATGGAAAATGCCGGACACCTGTCCCGCCAGCCCGATCCCCTGGACCAGCGCCGGGTCCTGATCCATCTGCATGAGCAGGGTCGCCAACACTTTCTGCACGTTCTGCCCGCCGCGCTGGATATCCATCACCGTGCCATTCAAGGCTTTTCGGCTGAAGAACTGACCCTGCTGCGCCAGTTCCTGAATCGCATCCGGGCCAATATCAATGGTGAGGCGGGCTAAGGGCCACGCCTCTCTACCTTGCTTGCAAAGCGTCCAACTGGCCGTTTTCGCACATCAGCTACTGCTGGATCTGCCCCAAACCGGGACCTGTTGCCCCTGATTTTCCATGCTTGAAATGGACATTCAAGGGCAATGAGCCTTTATTTACGGCAGGAAAGACCATAAAATGATAATGATTAACATTTAGTAGTAGCGCAGCGACCTGAGATGTCTTGCCAGGTCCGCTTGGTTCTCTTACGGAAATAAGATCTCGTGACTCTCTCCCCTACCCGTGCTGGACGTCGCCAGCTCTTGCTGGCCGCTGCGGCCAGCCCATTGCTATTTGGTGTACCCCGCCTGCTTCGCGCCCAAGACGGTCCCCTGAAAATTGCCTTGCTGACATCCTTGTCCGGCCCCTTCGCCTCCTTGGGCGAAAGCATGCGTGCCGGTCTGGAGTTGATGCTGCAACAGTGCAATTACGAAATGGGCGGGCGCAAGGTTCAATTGCTGGTAGAGGATGATCACGGCAAACCGGACGAAGCCATCCGCAAAGTGCGCAAGCTGATCGAACGCGACAAGATCGACGTTCTGGGCGGCGTTATCAGCGCCAATATCGCACTGGCGATTCGTGACATCGTGCACGACGCACAACTGCCTACCTTCATTTCCAATGCCGCAGCCAATGGCCTGGCTCGTGAAGCAGCCAGCCCCTACGTTTTCCGCCCCACCAAAACAAGCTGGATGCTAGGTCATACCGGTGCTTTGTGGACCTTCGAGCATATCGAAAAATCTGGCGGCATCACGCTGGGTTCGGACTACACCGCAGGCCGCGAATACATCGAAGACTTCGCCAATACCTATCAGGAACAAGGCGGCGCGCTGGGCGAGCGTATCTGGACTCCACTGGGCACGCCCGACTTTGCCCCTATCCTGATGAACCTGGCCGCCAGCAATCCCAAATTCGTCTACACCTTCCTGGCCGGTGCCGATGCGGTGCGTTTCCACCAGCAAATGCAGGATTACCAACTGCACGGCAAGATCCAGATCGTGGGCCCCGGTGCCCTGTTCGACCAGGAAGACGTGATCACCGCGGTGGGCGATGCTGCTTTGGGTGGCGTCAGCACCTTCCATCAGTCCCCCGGCGCTCCGGCTGCCCAGGACTTTGTGGCGGCCTACCAGGCCAGCCGTGGCCGTTTGCCTGGCGAGGCCAGCACTTCCGGTTACGTGACCGGCCAGGTCATCAAGGCCGGTCTGGATGCGGTGAAAGGCGACTTGTCCAATAAGGCCGCGTTCAAGCAAGCCTTGCTGGACAAACCCATCAACACCGCCTTTGGCCCCATGGCATTTGACCCACGCAATAACCAGTCCATTCTGGATATTTACGTCAACCGGGTTGAGAAAGACACGCAAGGCCGTCCCTTTAACACCGTGGTTCATACTTACCAGCGTATCCAGGACCCCGGCCCGCGTTCTTGAGCCACACCTTGTCTTACTACCTGCTTCAAATCCTCAATGCCCTGTCCTTCTCAGCACTGCTGATGTTGGCGGGGCTGGGGCTGTCTTTAGTGCTCAGCCTGATGAACTTCATCAACCTGACACACGGCTCTTTTTTCCTGCTCGGCGGCTATATCAGCGTGCAGTGGCTGGCATCCGGCGCCCCCTGGTGGCTGGCCTTTCCTGCCGCTTTCGCGCTGTGCGGGCTAATGGGCCTGTTGCTGGACCGCTTCCCCTTTCGCCAGTTCTACCAGCGTACCCACTTGATGCAAGTGCTGCTGACCTACGGCCTGTCCGTGATTCTGGCCGATTTGATGCGCTGGGGTTTCAGTGCCGACACGCTCTCGCCCATGTTGCCGCAAGTGCTGCGTGGCGGCGTTTGGATCATGGGCCTGCCCTTCCCCACCTATCGCCTGTTCCTGATCGTCACCGGTCTGACGCTGGCCTTGCTGTTCTGGTTCCTGCTGGATCGCACCCTATGGGGAGCGGCCATTCGCGCTTGTGTGCAGGACGCACAGATTGTCGAAACCCTGGGCCTGAACTCCCGCCGCCTGTTCGCCATTGGTATGGCCCTGGCCGCTGGTCTGGCCGGTTTGGGTGGAGCCCTGGGTGCAGGCATGCTGTCGGTCTACCCCGGCCTGGATGAAGAGATCCTCTTGCTGGCCTTGCTGGTCGTCGTCATTGGTGGCCTGAACTCGGTGCGCGGCACCTTGCTGTGCGCGCTGATCCTGGGTTTCGTCACCACCTTTGCCCGCGTCTGGGTCCCGGCTTTTGCCAATGCCGCTACCCTGGCCGTCATGCTGGGCCTTCTTCTTTGCTGGCCCAATGGTCTGAGCAAATCCGCTACGCGTCAGGTTTAAATGAACAAGCTCAACACCTGCCTGCTACGCACTGGACTTTGGCCCGCTTTGGCCTGCCTGGTCTTGCTCAGCAGCTATTTCTGGGGCGATGCCTTTTTGTGGCGCTTTGGAACCGAAGCCCTGCTGATCGGTTGCGCCGTTCTTAGCATCAATCTCCTGATTGGTTATGGCGGTCTGGTCTCTTTGGGCCACGGTGCCGTTTTTGGCTTTGCGGCTTACGCGACGGCCATCACCAGCCAGTATTGGGGCGCATCCTTGCCCTTGATGCTGCTGGTCGGCATTGCGGCAGGCACCCTGCTCTCCGTGTTGATGGCCTTGATCAGCCTGCGCAGTTCCGAACTCTTTTTCATGGTGGCCACGCTGGTGGCAGGCCAACTGGTCTGGGAAGTAGCATTCCGCTGGCGCGACCTGACGGGCGGGGCAGACGGCCTGCGCGGTTTCCCGCGTCTGAGCCTGGGGGATCTGCCCCTGAGCGCTCCCTATACCCTGATGATTCTGGCTCTGGTGCTGGCGGTAATCTGCTGGTTGCTGCTGCGCTCCTTTAGCCGTGCCCCGATTGGACTGGCGCTGACCGGCCTGCGCGACCAGCCCTTGCGCATGGCGGCCCTGGGTTATCAGGCATGGCGCATTCGCCTCTACACCTTCATGATTGCAGGTGCCGTTGCCGGTGCGGCTGGCGGTCTGTATCCCTTTGCGAATCAGTACGTCAGCCCGCAGCAAGTGCATTGGAGCTTCTCGGCCACCCTCATCATCATGGGTGTGATCGGCGGCATACGTACTTGGCGCGGTGCTTTTATAGGTGCCACTTTTTATCTGTTTGCCCAGACCTACCTGAGCTCCTATACGGATCGCTGGCAGTTGCTGGTCGGTTTGATTTTTGTGCTAACGGTTCTATTCATGCCCAATGGTCTGGCAGAGCGCCGCAAGAGGACCGCATGAGCGTTTTATTAAGCACTCGCGAATTAGCCCTGCATGTGGGCGGCCTGGATATTCTGACGGACGTCAGCCTGGAGCTGCACGCCGGTGAAACCCTGGGGCTGATTGGTCCCAATGGCGCAGGCAAAACCACGCTGTTCAATATCATCAGTGGTTTGGCTACACCCTCCAGCGGGCAGGTATTTCTGGAAGGCAAAGACTTGCGCAGCCTGGGCCCGATTGAACGCGCCCAACAAGGTCTGGTACGCAGCTTTCAGACCAGCCGTATCTTTCCTGAACTGACTCTGCATCAGAATCTGGCCCTGGCCGTGCGCATCAAACACGACTGCGCTTACCACTGGTGGGGCCGCAAAGCAGCCCGGACTGCCAGCCAGAAAGCCGCTGAAGCATTGCTGGAGCACAGCGCTCTGGCCGGTCGTGGTCACTTGCTGGCCCGCTCCCTGTCTTATGGCGAACAACGTATTCTGGATTTGCTGATCGCCCTGGCACAGCAACCGCGCGTGCTCTTGCTGGACGAGCCTACCGCAGGCCTGTCCGAGTCCGAATCCCGTGAGGTAATGGCCCTGGTCCATGCCATGCGCGGCCAATGCGCCGTGCTGCTGATCAGCCACGACATTGATATTGTTTTCCAGGAATGTGATCGCATTGCGGTGCTGTCTTCCGGCACCTTGCTGACCTGCGGCACCCCGGACGCCGTACGCCAGCACGACGGCGCACGCCAAGCCTATCTGGGCGAACTGGCTTTGGAGACAGCATGAGCACGGCGCTGAACATCTCTGGCCTGAACGCACGCTACGACCGGGCCGATATTCTGGAAGGTCTCTCGCTGGAGATTCCTGCCGGACAAAGCGTCGCCTTGCTAGGCCGTAACGGCGCTGGCAAAACCAGTCTGCTGCATTGCCTGTTCAATATGGGCCCACAGTGGAGCGGACAGATCACCGTTCACGGCCAAAGCATTGCAGGCTGGCCTACGCACAAAATTGCCCTGCTGGGCATGGCTTTGGTGCCGCAAGGCCGGGGCCGCTTTCCTACCTTGACGGTGCAGGAAAGCCTGCGTCTGGCTGGACTGGCACGTCGCCCTCGTTCGGATGATCGCTGGACACTGGGCAGTATTTACGAAGCCATGCCGCGTCTGTACGAACGCCGTCAGTCCTCCTGCTCAGCCTTGAGTGGTGGCGAACGGCAGTTGCTGGCACTGGCTCGCGCCCTGCTCACGCAGTCCTCCATTATTGTTCTGGACGAGCCCAGCGAAGGCCTGGCCCCCATGACGATTCAGGACACCTTGCTGCCCCAACTGCAAACCTTGAACGAGCAAGGCATTACCGTGCTGATTGCCGAGCAGAATCTGAGTCTGGCCCTGCAACTGGCGGATCGCGCCTTGCTGCTGGGCAATGGTCAGTTGGTGTACGACGGCCCTGCCGAACAATTGCGCCAGGACGCCGCCCTCTTGCAACGCCATTTGGGACTTTGACATGCTGGCTCTGTACAGCCTGTCTCTTCCCCTGCCGCCGAGCCTGGAGTCCTGGTTACGAAACCGGATTCCCGACAGCACCTTGGCTGTTATTGCCCGCCGCAAGCGTCAGTCAGACCAGCATTTAAGCCTCCTGGCGCACGGTGCGTTACGCCATTTTCTGGCTCCTTTGCTGGGCTGTACGCCGCTTGCCGTTCCCATCAAGAATCTGGAGCACGGCAAGCCGGTTCTGGACCTGGACGATACGGATCTACACTTCAGCCTGTCGCACAGCGGTGAGCGCGTGCTGATCGGAATAGCCGACCGCGCCATAGGCGTAGACATAGAAGCCATGCGCCTGCCCGTCAAACCCGGCCTGGTCGAACATTGCAGTGTGGCCTCCGAGCGCATCTGGCTAAAGAACGATCTGGACTTCTATGCGCTGTGGTGTGGCAAAGAAGCCGCCCTGAAGCACGCAGGCACGGGTTTTCACATTCAGCCTCAAGAATTATCCTTGGACGGTCACCCAGATCACGGATGCACCGTACAATCCCCCCATCCCATCTTGCAAGATTTGGTGGTGCACAGTCACCGACCGGCAGAAAACTATGCCGCCGCGGTTTGCCTGAACACTGCCTTTGCTCCCCGGAGAGTCAGCTTTTTAGACAGTATTCAACTGCCTGACGCCAAGCTGACCTACCACGAGTAAATCTGACAAGCCTACTTATTTATGTAATAGTTCTCATTACCATGATGAAATCTATTCCTGTTGAACAAATTTGGCCTGACGCTTTTGCCCAGCGATATCGCGATGCTGGACACTGGCAAGGGGAAACATTTGGCACTTTGCTGCGCACGCGCGCACAAAACCACCCGGAACGCGAAGCCATTGTTGGCGGCACCCAGCGCTGGACCTATGGCGCGCTGGACCAGTACGCCAGCCAGATCGCGGCAGGCCTGCTGCAAGCCGGTCTGCGCAAAGGCGACCGCGTTCTGGTGCACCTGCCCAATATCCCTGAATTTGTCAGCGTAATCTTTGGCCTGTTCCGTGCCGGTCTGTTGCCGGTGTACGTGCTGCCTGCGCACCGCATTACCGAAGTCGAGCACTTTGCCAATAGCGCGGACGCCCGCGCCTATATTGGTGTGGATACGCACGCCGGTTTTGACTACCTGCCTCTGGTACGCGAGCTGCGTGAACGCTGCCCGCAGGTGGAGCAGGTTTACATCGTGGGTGAAGCGCAAGAATTCACCTCGCTGGCTCAGTTGCAAAGCAGCGCCGCTAATGTAGATGTGCCCGACTCGGCGGCCCAGCCCTCCGAAGTGGCTTTCCTGCAGATTTCCGGCGGCAGTACAGGCCTGTCCAAACTGATTCCCCGCACACACGACGACTACATCTACACCTTGCGCGAAAGCGCCAAGATCGCCGGTCTGGACGAGAACAGCGTGTTCCTGGGTGCTTTGCCCATTGCACACAACTTCCCCATGAGCTCGCCCGGTTTTCTGGGTGCGCTGTATGTCGGTGCCAAAGTGGTGTTGAGCCCTGCTCCCAGCCCGGACGTGTGCTTTGAATTGATCGAGCGCGAAGGCGTCACTGATACCAGTCTGGTCCCCCCGCTGCTGATGCTGTGGATGGATGCCGCCACCAAGACCAATGCCAATCTGGAATCGCTGCAAGTGATTCAGGTGGGCGGTGCCAAGCTGAACTCGGAAGCAGCCAAGCGCGTGCGCCCCACCCTGGGCGTGACCTTGCAGCAGGTGTTTGGCATGGCCGAAGGCCTGGTGAACTACACCCGCCTGGACGATCCCGAAGACACCATCATCAATACCCAGGGCCGCCCTATCAGCCCGGACGATGAAATCCTGATCGTGGACGACAACGGTGACCCGGTCGCCCCTGGCGAAACCGGCTACCTGCTCACCCGTGGACCGTACACAATCCGCGCGTATCACAACAACCCGTCGGCCAATGCCCGCTCCTTTACCGAGGACGGCTTTTACCGCACAGGCGACGTGGTGCGCATGACGCCCGAAGGCTATTTGATGGTTCAGGGCCGTGCCACTGACCACATCAACCGCGCTGGCGAGAAAATCTCCGCCGAGGAAATCGAAGACCATCTGCTGGCTCACCCGCAGGTCTTTGATGCCGCCGTGGTATCGGTGCCCGACGAATTTCTGGGCGAGCGCAGTTGCGCTTTCATCATCCCCAAGGATGACAAGCCGCGCGCCATTGAGCTGAAGAAATGGATACGCAGCCGTGGTCTGGCCGATTTCAAAGTGCCGGATCAAATCGTGTTTGTGGACCGTTTCATGGAAACAGCGGCCCTGAAGATCAGCCGCAAAGAACTGCGCGCCCAGTTGCGCGAGCAATTAGAAAACACAACGCAAGAATAATCATGAGTACTGCACTTACCCTGGAACGCATGCGGCAAGATATTGCCGCCATGCTGCATGAAGATCCTGAGGATATTCTGGACGATGACAACCTGATCGATCTGGGCCTGGACTCCATGCGCGTCATGACCCTGGCCACCCGCTGGCGCGAAGCCGGTGCTCCTATCGAGTTTTCCGAAATGGCCTCGGTTGTCACCCTGGGCCAATGGTGGTCGCTGATCGAGCGTGCCCAACAAAACGGCCGCTGATTCTCTTACTGCAACACGCTTATGTTTAGCTCTCCTTCCGAACAGCCATTGCGCCCCCTGACCGAAGCACAAGAAGGTCTTTGGTACGCCCAGCGTTTGGACCCGCTTAACCCGATCTTCAATACCGGGCACTGCACGCATATTCACTCTGCGCTGGACACAGCGCTGTTTGCACAAGCCATCACGCTGACGCTGACCGAAGCTGACGCCTTGACCTTGCGCATGGTGGATACTCCCGACGGCCCTGCCCAGTACCTGCGTCCGCAAGAACCTATCCAGCTAGAGATTGTTGACCTGTCCGCGCACGCGGATGGTGCCGAACAAGCGCAAACGCAGCTTATGGCTGACCTGCGCACGCCGCTGGACCCGACCATTGCGCCCTTGGCACGACATATTCTGTTTGTGCTCGGGCCCAAGCACCACCTCTGGTATCAGCGTATCCATCACCTGGCCGCTGACGGCTATGGCATGGCGCTGATCGAGACGCGTGTGGTCAAGCTCTACAAAGCCTTGTTGAGCGGTCGTGAAGATCATGGTCATGCACTGGAGTCATTCACTCTTTTGCAAGATGACGACCAAAGCTATCGGAATAGCGAGCGCCGCAGCAAGGACAGACAATTCTGGCTGGATACCTTGAGCGATGCAGAACCTGCCCAAAGCCTGAGCGAATCCCAGGCCTTGAGCGACCATCATTTCCTGCTGGCCCGCAGCGCCGTCAAGCCGGAGCTGACCACCAGCCTGCAAGCATTGGCACAAAGCAGCGACATCAGTTGGCCAGACATTCTGACGGGCCTGACTGCCGCCTATGTGCGCCGTCACACCCGCCAGGATGAATGCACCGTCGGTGTGCCGTGGATGGGACGTCTGGGCCACATCAGCGCCCGTATCGTCTCTACCGTCATGAACGTGGCTCCGCTGCGCTTGCAGATCGACGAATCCCAGCCTTTGAGTCAGTACCTGATTCAGGTTTCCAAAGCGCTACGTCAGGCGCGGCGCCATGGCCGCTATCGCAGTGAGCAACTGCGTCGTGATCTGGGTTTGCTGGGCGGCATGCGCCGCCTGCACGGCCCCATCATCAACGTGCTGCCCTTTGATGCACCCTACGAACAAGCAGGCCTGACCGCCAGCCAGACCGTGCTGTGCGCTGGTCCAGTGGAAGATCTGAACTTCACCTTCCGCGCCCAGCCCGATGCCGGTGGCTTGCGCCTGGAAGTGGAAGCCAACCCGCGTCTGTACACCGAAGAACAGATTCAAACCCATCTGGTTCGTCTGGAACAGTTCCTGTTGCGCGCTTTGCAGGCCGACACGCTATCTGCTGTGCCTACGCTGACGGAAGCGGAGCATCATCACTGGATTGAAACCGTTAATCAGACAGCGCATCCGGTTCCCGAGACCACGCTATGGGCACTGATTCACGCCCAGTTGCAGGCCCACCCGGAACAAAGTGGTCTGGAGTTTGAAGGCAAAAAGCTCAGCTACGCCCAAATCGACGAGCAAACCGCCAATCTGGCCGCACAACTGCGTCTGGCTGGTGTGCAGACCGGCGATATCGTCGCCGTCGCCTTGCCCCGCTCATTGGAACTGGTGTTGAGCTTGCTGGCCATTCATCGTGCCGGTGCCGCCTACTTGCCACTGGATCTGGACCAGCCCGCCGATCGCCTGAACACCATCTTGCAGGCCGCTCAACCACGCTTGCTGGTCGGCCAGCCCGATTGCACGCTGAACGCCACCCTGCTGGTTCCTCAGCCTGAACAGGCTTGCAGCACAGACGCCTGGACAGCCGCTGGCCCGCATGACCCGTCTTACCTGATCTACACCTCCGGCTCTACCGGCACCCCCAAAGGCGTGCTGGTCAACCACGACGCCATCGTCAACCGTCTGGTGTGGATGCAAACGCATTACGGCATTGGTGCCGGTGATCGCATTCTGCAAAAGACCCCAGCCACCTTTGACGTGTCGGTGTGGGAGTTCTTCCTGCCTTTCCTGTCGGGTGCGACTCTGGTCGTCGCCCCGCCACAAGCGCACCGCGATCCGGCCCATATTGCCCGACTGATGCGCGAACAGAGCATCTCTGTGCTGCACTTTGTGCCCTCCATGCTCAGCGCCTTTCTGGATGAGCCTGCCGCTCGTGGACTGGCGCCGCGTCTGGTGTTTTGCAGTGGCGAAGAACTGTCGGCCGCTACCCGCGACCGCTTCCACTCCCTGCTGAACGCCGAGCTGCACAATCTGTACGGCCCTACCGAAGCCGCCGTGGACGTGTCCTACTGGCCTGCTTCGCGCGACGACAAATCCCAGCCTGTGCCTATCGGTTTCCCCGTGTGGAACACCGCCCTGTACATTCTGGACGAGCAATTGCAGCCCGTGCCACCCGGTGTAGCCGGTCATCTGTACCTGGCTGGCCGTCAACTGGCCCAAGGTTACTGGGGCCGCCCGGACCTGACCGCCGAACGCTTTGTGCCAGACCCCTACGCTCTGCATGGCGACCGCATGTACGCCACCGGCGATGTGGCCCGCTGGCGTGAAGATGGCGCAGTTATTTTCCTGGGTCGCTCCGACCATCAGATCAAGCTACGTGGCCAACGTATCGAGCTGGGCGAAATTGAAGCCTTGCTGGCTCGCCACCCCGATGTGGCCCATGTCGCTGTTATTGCCCGTGAAGATGTACCCGGTCAAATGGCCATCGTGGCTTACTGGGTGCCGCAGGCAGGCAGCCAATGCACGGACAACACGCTGGCCGCCTATGTAGGCGAGCACTTGCCGTCCTATATGGTGCCCAGCGCCTGGATCAGCCTGGACGTACTGCCCGTAACGGCAAACGGCAAGCTGGACCGCAAGGCCCTGCCCGTCCCTGCCTTGCAGGCACGTTCGGCAGGCTTGCCGCTGGAAGGCGCAACCCAGCACCAAATCGCCGCCGCTTTCGCCACCGTGCTGGAAAGCAGCGACACGTTTTACGCTGACGACGACTTTTTCGCCCTGGGCGGACATTCCTTGCTGGCGGCCAAGCTGGCCCTGATACTGCGCGAAGCCCGCGGCCAAGCCGTGTCGATTGGCACTATTTTTGAATTCCCCACCATTGCCCGTCTGGCTAAACATCTGGATCAGGCAGGCAGTACCGCCGCCGATGGCTTTGGCCCCATCATCACTTTGCGCCCAGGTCAGAACGAACAGCCCGCGCTATTTGTGATTCACCCGGCTGGTGGCTTGTCCTGGTGCTATGGCGCGCTGGCGCGTCATCTGCCCCCTGGCCGTACCGTCTATGGCTTGCAAGCCAGTGTCTTGTCTGATCCTTCGCTGGGTCTGGATGGCAGCCTGGATGCCATGGCCAAAGTCTATGTAGACCGTATCGAACAAGTGCAGCCACACGGCCCCTACCATCTGGCAGGCTGGTCGGTGGGCGGCATTATTGCTCAGGCCATGGCGGTCGAGCTGCGCCGTCGCGGTCAATTAGTCGGCATGTTGTCCTTGCTGGACGCCTATCCCAGCGACGCCTGGCGTAACGAACCACCTCCCGAGCCCAACGCTATCTACAAGGCCCTGCTGCATATCGCAGGCCATGACCCGGACAGCTTGCCCGACGTTTCCCTGACCCGTCAGGGTGTGGTGGACTTCCTCAAGCGCAGCGGTCACCCGCTGGCCGAGTTGCCCGACACGCGTCTGGACTGCGTATTCCAGGTGGTCGAGAACAATAACCGCCTGGTGCGTCTGTACGAGCATCACGCGTATGACGGCTCCATGCTGTATTTCCGCGCCGCTCTGGATCACGCAGGCACACAACTGCATCCCGATTTGTGGAAGCCCTATGCAGGGCAGTTGGATGTGCACGATATTGCCTCCTTGCACGCGCATTTGACCGGTACTGAAGCTGTGGCCATCATGGCCCCGCTGATGGACTCGGCCATGGCTTTTGCCGAACAGGCACAAGCCCAACCTGAACTCGATGTATAAGCCATGTCTGTAAGACGTTTCTTTCTGGATATCTCACCGCTGATCGAAAGCCGGGCATTCCGCTTTGCCTACTTCGCTCGGGCCGCAACCGTGCTGGTCACCGGCATGTTGATGGTGGCCGCCAGTGTGCAGTTGTATGAGCTGACCAAATCCAGTGTGGCCGTTGCCTTCCTGAACGTGTCTATGGCCACACCGATGGTGCTGGCGCTGATTGTGGGCGGTGTCTTGTCCGACCGTATGGACAGACGCAGCTTGATGGTCTGGTCGCGCAGCGTCTATATCATCAGCGTGGTGCTGTTCCTGCTCAATACCCTGCTGCCCACGCCCCAGGTCTGGCTGATTTATGTAGCTGCAGCCATTGGTGGCGCGGCAGGCGGGATCAGCGTTCCCGCCATGATGTCAGCAACACCGGCGCTGGTCGGTCGCGACAAGCTGGCTGCAGCGGCTGCCCTGTCCGGTCTGGCCATGCAGTTGGGCGGCATTATTGGCCCTGCGCTGGCTGGCGTTCTGATTGCTGGCCCTGGCCTGGTGTTCTGCTACGTGATCGTGCTGTGCGGTGTCATCGTCACCCCATTGCTCTTGCGTGCCCTGCCGCCTTTGCCTCCGCAAGCCGGTAAGCAGCCACAGAAAAACGCCGTCCAGTCCCTGCGCGATGGGCTGGCCTTTGTTGCCAGCCACCCCTTGCTACGCGCCCTGCTGCTGATTGATCTGGCCGCCCTGATTCTGGCGACGCCCCTGGCTTTGATGCCCGAATGGGGCGACACCATTTTGAAGATGGGTGCCACTGCCACCGGCTACCTTTACGCCGCTCCGGCTGTAGGTGCCACGCTGGCCGCTCTGTCCAGCGGCTGGTGCCGCCAAGTCTCCCGTCCCGGTGCGGCCATTGTGATTGCCGTGCTGATCTGGGGTCTGGCCGTGGCCGCCCTGTCCTTGCAACCGACCTTATGGTGGGCCCTGATTTGCCTGGCCATCATGGGTGCCGCCGATACCATCTCCAAAATCATGCGCATGGCGCTGGTTCAGCACCACACTCCCGACTACCTGCTGGGCCGTGTCTCCAGCCTGTGGATGACGCAGTACTCCCTGGGTCAGGCGCTGGGCAATATGCAGATGGGCTATCTGTCCCGCCTGCTCAGTCCGGCCGTCGCCGTTGCGGTAGGGGGCTTGGCCTGTGCCGCGGTAGCGGGTGGTTTCGGAATTTTCAATCAAGGCCTGCGTTCGGCCAGCAAACAGGATGGCCCTCCCAATGCCTGACATCTCGATTTTGTTCTACCCACGCCTGCTGCACGCCTGTAGAAAGAGCTCCTACATGGACCGTCTTGTCGACCGAACCTTTATTTAGGATTAAAAGATGCTAATCAATGTCAATTGCATTCGCCGTACCCCTGCTGCACTGCTGCGCAAGGCCGGCCTGAGCGCCGCCGTCCTGTCCTTGTCCCTGGCCAATGCCTTTGCCGCTCCCGCCTTTGACCAGCCTGATACTGACTTCCGTGGCTCCATGAATGCCGCTGGCGTGGTCTACGCAGGCAGCGAAGCCCAACTGGCAGGCCGTGGTTTCACCCCCGGTCAGGAAGTCATCCTGCTGCAAAACGGTCATGCCCTGACCCCTGCCGCCCTGGTCGCCGATAAAGACGGCAATCTGAGCACCACCGTTGCCATTCCTGCTGACGCCGCCGTTGGCGTGCACCCAGTGGTCATGCAGGTCAGCAAGCCATCCACAGCCGAAGTCTTCAACCTGAAGGTTTCCCCTAAAGTTGAGCTGAGCGGCCAGGACAAGTTCGAGCTGCAATCCCAGCACCTGGTGCCCGGCTTGTACCAAAGCGCCTACAGCCCCAAGAACAAAGTGCTGTTCGTGACGTCCGCCGTGGGCCGCCCACCAGTCAAGCAATCCCAACTGGTTAAAGTCAACGCCAAGACCCTGGCCGTTGAAGCCAGCGTGACACCTGCCGCCCAAAAAGGCCGTGACGATGGTCAGGTTCAAGCCGTATACGGCGTGGACGTGGACGACAAGCAAGGCAATGTCTGGGTTACCAACACCCGCAGCAGCTCCGTCGCTGTTTACAGCCAGAAAGACCTGAAACTGGTCAAACAGTTTGAAGACGGCGTCGTCAGCCACCCACGTGATGTGGTTGTGGACGAAAAGACCAACCGTGTTTACGTGTCCTCGCCCGGTGCCGACACCCTGGCCGTGTTCGATGCGAAAAAGCTGACCCAGCTCGACCCTATCGAGCTGCAATCCAAGACCCGCAACAAGCCTGGCAGCATGAGCCTGATCCTGGACGCTGAAAAAGACCGTCTGTACACCGTCAGCGCCAGCACCAATGAGCTGATCATTGTGGATCTGAAAAACGGCAATGCTCAAACCGTATTCCCCATTCCTGGCGCACGTGGCCTGGCTGGCGTATCGGTAGACAGCAAGAATGATCAAGTCTATGTAGCCGCCCAGGGCAGCGACAACCTGCTGATCATCAACGCCAAAGACGGTGCCATTCAGCACGACATCAAGATTGGCGCTGGCGCCTTGAACGTGGTCTTTGATCCCAAGACATCGCTGGCTTACGTTGCTTCGCGCGGCGCAGGCACGGTAACTGCCGTGAATGGCAAAGGCGAGATCGTTGCCAACCTGGACGGCGGCAGCTACGCCAACCACGTATCGCTGGATGGCGAAGGCAATGCCTACCTGGTCAACAAGTCCAAAGGCAAGGATGACCAGACGGCTGACCGCATCACTCGCATTCACCTGAAGTAAACCGCCCGACGCGCCCCTGCTATCGCAAGGGGCGCAAAGGCAACACCCCTGCCCTTGAAAAGGACTCCTATGACTAGCCGTATCGACGACCAAGTCCGCCACGCCACCATTGAAGAATGGTTAAAGCAGTACCAGGCCGACAGCAGCGTATTTGCCTCTCCCACCATCAGTTTGATGGCACACGGCACGGCATTGGAGCGGCATACCAACAATGCCCAAGGACAGTTAATGACGGATGCCCAAACCCTGCTGGCGCAAGCCGCCCAGCAAGGTTTGGACGCCCCCATGTTGCTGGGCGTGATCCCCTTCAATCCGGCACGCGAAGCCTATTTGCGCGTTCCCAAAGAATACCGGCGCGATCCCGTCTTGCTGCGTCCCGTCCAGCGTCCACCGCTGGCCAAATCCGGCAACACCATTGCCAGCCAAAGCCTGCTGCCCGATGGCGAAGGCTACGAAGACAGCGTCAGCCGCATTCTGGCGACGATGCGCGAACAGAACATTTCCAAAACCGTGATGGCCCGCACCGTGACCATCACACTGAACGAAGCCTTGGACCGTCAGACTGTGTTGAGCAATATGCTCCACAGCAATCCGGCTGGCTATACCTATGCCCTGCCCCTGCCGGGCGGCGACTCACACGATCCGGACCTGTTTTTTGGAGCCAGCCCCGAACTGCTGGTGC
This sequence comes from Alcaligenes sp. SORT26, assembly GCF_017377875.1. Taxonomy (GTDB): domain Bacteria; phylum Pseudomonadota; class Gammaproteobacteria; order Burkholderiales; family Burkholderiaceae_B; genus Alcaligenes; species Alcaligenes parafaecalis. Next base: position 3,292,216 of record NZ_CP070975.1, on the reverse strand, counting down.
GTCGTCAGGGCGATCTGGTCACCGTGAATCCACTGGCAGGCACAGCACCCCGCTTTGCCGATCCGCAGCGCGATCAGGCCAGTGCCGAAGGCTTGATGGCCTCCAGCAAAGACCTGCGTGAACATGCGTATGTGATCGAAGACGTGGTGCGCATCCTGTCCCAATTCTGCGACTCCATGGAAGTGCCCGACGGCCCCAGCCTGACCAGCACCGCCAACCTGTGGCACCTGTCCACGCGTATCAGTGGCCGCCTGCGCGACCCATCGGTCACCTCTTTGGAACTGGCTCTGGCCATGCATCCCACACCAGCGGTATGCGGCCTGCCGACCCAGCCTGCCATGCAAGCCATCGAAGCCACTGAAGTCTTTGATCGCGGCTACTTCGCAGGAGCCATTGGCTGGAACGACCACGAAGGTAACGGCGAATGGGCCGTCGCCATCCGCTGCGGACACTACACCCAGCAAGGCCTGACCCTATCGGCTGGCGCGGGCATCGTGGACGGTTCCGTCCCCGCCCTGGAACGCCAGGAAACCGGCAATAAACTCATGACCCTGATCAACTCATTGGGTCTGGCGCAAAACATAACACTTTAACGGAGACACGACCCATGACCATTCACGCGCTACCCAGCTACGAGCTGCCACAAACCCCCGTAGCCAACCGCGTCAATTGGCGTCCACAGGCAAATCGTGCCGCCCTGCTCATCCACGACATGCAGACCTACTTTCTGCAGAAATACGATATGAGCCAGGCCCCTATTCCCATGCTGATCGAACGCATCGCCGCCCTGCGCGACGTGTGCCACAAGCTGGGGATTCCCGTGTTCTACACCGCCCAGCCTACCGAACAGCCCGAGAAAGACCGTGCCTTGCTAAACGATTTCTGGGGTCCAGGCCTGACCGCCACTGAATTTCATGAACAGCAAGCCGTCGTGCCCGAGCTGACACCCGCCGACACCGACATCATGCTGACCAAATGGCGCTACAGCGCCTTCCAGCGCTCCGACCTGCGAGAGCAACTGCGTAATCTGGGCCGTGACCAACTGATCATCACCGGCGTCTACGCCCACATCGGCTGCATGACCACCGCACTGGAAGCCTTCATGCAAGACGTACAGCCCTTCCTGGCAATCGACGGCGTTGCCGACTTCTCGCTGGAAGAACATCACCAGGCCATCCGCCACGTCTCGCAACGCTGCGGCGTCAGCCTGACCTGCGCCGAAATCCAGAACAGCCTGCAAGCCTGAACAGCCTGCAAGCCTGAACAGGAAGCACACATGAGCACTAGCACACAAGAATTTGCAGGCGAATGCGTCGCCGTCACGGGCGCAGCCCGTGGCATCGGCGCTGCCGTGACCAAACTGCTGCTGGAACGAGGCGCACGCGTCATCGCCCTGGACCTGGACGTAGACGGCCTGACCCAACTGAGCCAGTCCAGCTACAGCGAGCGCGTCTCCTGCCACCTGGTCGACATCAGCCAAGCCGATGCCGTCGATGAGGCACTGGCCCAAGGCCAGGAAAAACTGGGCCCCATCCAGCGCCTGGCCTGTGTCGCAGGCGTCCTGCAAATGGGCCGCATCACCGAGCTGAGCAACGAGCAATGGGATCGCACCTTTGCCATCAACACCACCGGCGTCTTCAACGTCTGCCGTAACGTGGCCAAAGGCATGATCGAACGCAAACAAGGCGCCATCGTCAACGTCAGCTCCAACTCTGCCGCCACCCCACGCATCGCCATGGGAGCCTACGCCGCCTCCAAAGCCGCCGTCACCCAACTGAGCCGCTGCCTGGGCCTGGAACTGGCCCCACACGGCATCCGGGTGAACATCATCTCCCCCGGCTCCACCGACACCCCCATGCAACAAGCCATGTGGGCACAAGGCAGCTCGCGCGAAACCGTCATCGCGGGTTCCGGCGAAAACTACCGCCTGGGCATCCCCCTGCAAAAAATCGCCACCCCCGAAGAAATCGCCGAAGCCGTCCTGTTCCTGCTCTCGGACCGCGCCAGCCACATCACCCTGTCCGACCTGCGGGTAGACGGCGGTGCCACACTGGACCAAGGCTAAACAGCCAGACGCAAAAAAGGGCGGAATCTCCGCCCTTTTTTATTGCCCATCGGAACGAGTCCGGACACAAGCAGACGCACATCCCTACTAGCGACAGTGCCGATAAGAACTGACCACCTACTGCCAAGCCAAGGAAGAATACGAGCGAACCGAAACATCGTGAATGCGGCTCAATGAAGATAGACTCAGTCAGGTCAAATTAGATCGAGTCAGGTCAGGTCAGGTCAGGTCAGGTCAGGTCAGGTCAGGTCAGGTCAGCATCAGATTAGACCTGCTCAGTGCAGGCAGCCCCCTGTCGGATACTTCTTAATTCCGTCGAGTCCCGTGAACTAGATCGAGCAACTCCAGCGCTCCCCCCCCCCCACCAACAACAGTTGAAAGCAGGTCCACTCAGGAGCACTACTGCCATGCTGTTCGGGTCGGGGCAGGCTCAGGCGGGGCGGATCAGAGTGCTTGCCGCGGGCATGAGATTGCGTAGGGATGCAAGGGGCCTGCTGTTTGAGCCGGGCGCTTGTACTTGGTCCGGGGGACCAAGTACCCGGCGAGTTCAGGCCCCGCCCGTAGCAATCTTATGCCAAGGGTACTGGTGCGCAGCACCAGCAAGCGCTCAGCCCCGCCTGAGCCTGCCCCGACCTGAACAGCCCCCCGGTCCAGTCGACTGAGCCTGTCTATAGCCCGTACCTCACAACCTAAGTCCAGCTACAGCTACTTCTTCTCCTCAGCCGAAGCCTCTTCATGCTCAACCCCAAACAAATGCTCCAGCCCCAAAGCCAAAGCATCCCTCCAAGCCACAAAATCATGCGCCGTCGCGCTTTCCACGTAACGCACGTCATACCCCCGCGCCCGCAGCACATCATCCAGATGACGATTCGCCTGCACCAGGCTGACATCCCGACTTGAGCCCGAAGATTCGAACACCCCGGCGCTCATATAAACCTTCACCGGCACAGCAGGCGAATCCGCCATCTGGCGCGTCAACCACTGCCCACGCGCATCACCCTTCGGAGCCCACCAGAACGACCCCGACATGCTCAAGACATTGCCAAACAACTGCGGCAGACGCCAAGCCGCATTCATGGCCGCCAAGCCCCCATAGCTGGAACCACCAATCGCCGTCTTGTCCGCTGCCGACTGCACGCCCTGGGCATTCAACCAAGGCATCAGTTCCTTATCCAGAAACTTGATATACGCCTCATTCGGCGGCAACTCCCGCGCCCGTTCCGCCATGCCCGGATTGTCCACCAGGACCAGCCACATAGGCGCAACACGCCCCTGGGCAATCAAGGTATCCAACATGGCAGGCGCTCGCGCCAAATCCCGATAGTCGCGACCATCAAACAAAATCAAAGTGTGATCAATATCCTGTGCCCGAGTGCCAGCAGGCTGATAAATCTGCACCTGCCGTTCCACACCCAAAGCCTCGCTGGGCACGCGCTCCGTGCGCCACTGCCCTTGCCCCAATTGCTGCGGCTCCAAAGCCACCGCCTCGGCAGGCGCCTGCGTCAAACGCAAGACCGAATCACCATCAAACAGATCCTTGCTGTTTTCTGGCAAAGCCTGGGGATTGTTCGGATCACGCTGCAAAGCCGCACGCAACACCTCGCGCGCCAACTCCGGGCCTACATAAGGCACATCCGGCGCGATGCGATAGGTAAAACGGGCATCACGCGGCAAATCGTAAGTGATGTACCAGATATCGGACTCGCCCAAGCGATGCATGCGATCGCTATACGCAAACGGCCCACCATGCAGACGCACCCCTTGCTGGGCACCGCGCCACACAAACGTGACGCGATCATGCGTATTGCTGTAACGCTCCACCAAAGGAGAGCCCACACGCTGCACATAGTCCCAGAAACCACGAGACGGCTCACCAGCGCGCAAACGCATGCTCCACTGGCGGATCACATCACCTTGCAAAGGTTCGGCCTGAGCAGGCGCCTGAGGAGCCGTGACCGACTTGACCTGCCACTGATACTCGCCCTGACCCAATACACGCAAACGGTACTCGCCCGCGGTGCTCGCAATAAAACCAAAAGGGCCGCCCTGTGCAGGCGCATCCGCCCAATGACGAATCGCCTTGCCATCCGGGCCGAACAATTCCAGCGCCACATCACCACTGTGCTGCCAACTGCCTTGCACCAGATCATTCTGCTGCAAGCTCAGTATTCGTTCATGATGTTCGTGCGCCTGAACTTCACCCTGGGCCGAAGGCAGCGTAGCCGCCCAAGCCGACCCAACCATTCCCACCATCAATACCGCTACAACAGGTGCGCGCAACATACATCCTCCTAAATGCCGGTCTGCCGCAGGACAAGCCCAGTACCAAGGAGCAGTATACGATCAAAAATAATCGGCGCACCCCTTGGCTGGCGCGAGGCAGCGCCTTTTATCACCCCAGACGGAAGGCTTGAATCAAACGATCCAGCTCCTGCACCTGATCCTGCAATTCGCTGGAAGTGTGCGCCACCTGATTCACCATCTCGGCGTTTTGCTGAGTCGCCGAATCCAACTGCCCCACCGCCACGTTGATCTGCTCGATACCAATGGTTTGTTCGCGGGTAGAGGCCGCGATCTCGTGAACAATCGTCATGACCTGCGAGCTGCCCGTGACCATCTCATCAATCACGTTGCCCACCTGCCCCATCAACTGCACGCCTTCGCGGGTGCTGTTGGAGGACGCTTCCACCAATTGGGCAATTTCCTGAGCCGATGCCGTCGTGCGCTGCGCCAGGGCGCGTACCTCACCCGCCACAACTGCAAAGCCACGGCCTTGCTCCCCGGCTCGCGCCGCTTCCACGGCCGCATTCAGGGCCAGAATATTGGTCTGGAACGCAATCGAGTTGATAACGGTAGTGATGTCGGCCACCTTGCCGCTGGTGTCCCGAATCGCACCCATGCGGTCCACCAGCTCGCTGACCATCTGACCGCCATGTTGAGCTGTCTTCTGTACCTGGCTGGAAACCTCTTCAGCACGCATGGCGTTTTCTTCGCTCATACGGACCGTACCCGTCATCTCTTCCATGGCCGATGCCGTTTCCTGCAAAGCCGCCGCCTGTTGAGTCGTGCGGCTGGACAGTTCCAGGTTGCCCACGGACAGTTGCGAAGTATCGTCCGCAATCACACCACTGCTGTGCTGCAAGGTGCGCATGACGTCGTTCAGCTTCAAGCGCATCTGCTCGATGGACGCCATCACGCTATTGTCTGGAATCGAACGCAAGGAATGAGCAACACGCAAATCGCCATTGGCAATCGCCTGAGCGGCTTCATGCAAGATCGCGGGTTCGGCACCCAGTTCGGCAAAAATCTGCCGAGCCAGAAACACCGTCACGGCCGACACCAGCACGATGATCAGCAAGAACACCACCGAGGAGCTGAGCAGATTGCTGAAAAAACGCGCCTTGATATTGTCGATATACACCCCGGAGGTCAGCACCCAGTCCCACTGGGTCACCCCTTTACCAAAGGCCAGTTTGGGCGCGTTGGCCTTGTCAGTCAGTTTGGGCCAGTGGTATTCCAGAAAGCCTTCTCCGCCGTTGCGGCCAATACGGCTCATCTCGGCAAAAGGATGGACGCCATTGCTATCGACCACCGCACTGACATCCTGGCCATCCAGTTCGGGGCGGCTGGGATTCATGATGGAGATGACATCGGTCGAGAGCACCGACACATAGCCTTCCTGCCCAAAACGGATACTGCCGATGCGTTGCAGCGCCTGTTTTTGCGCCTCTTCCTGGCTAAGTACGCCTTTGCTGACCAGTTGCCGGTAGTCCTGCGTAATATTCACCGCGATATTGACGATATGCTGCAAACTATTTTTTCGCTCCTCCATCTGTGCCTGATAGAGCTGATAGTTCACGAACGTAAATACCGCCACCAATGCCATCAAACACAAGATCAATGGCAACCACAACTTCTGTTTCAAGCCCAAACGCATCATATTCCCCGAGCAACGCTGAAAAGACAGGTCCCAGGTACGCAAAAACCGACCGTGTCAGCACGGTCGGCCTGCTAAGAGGCCCCATCGAACAAGCTGGGTAACGGCCTCGGGCTTGAATACTTAATTAAAGTTACATATCGAGATGATTGGATGCTAAGGCGGCTTACAAAACACTGCCGCTCAAACGTCGCGACGAGTCATGACTTTGTCCAAAAGAAGGCTCGCTGCTGGCCAGGGTCAGCAAGAAACCATCCTCGGACATCAGCTCGGACGTCAGGCGTCCTTGGTAATGACCCAACTCCAGATTCAACGCCAGGTCGCGTTGCTCCAGGTTATCCACCCCTTTGATCACCAGCTCAAAGCCTTGCTCGCTCAACAAGTGGCAGGCTGTTTCCAGCAATGCCTTGAAAGTAGGTTCACGGCATGCGCGCTGAATCACCTCGGCTTCCAGCTTGACGCCGCTGATGGGCCAGCCACGCAGGCGATTGAGCTTATTGTTTTCAATCTCCGTGCTGGTCAACCAGACCTGAATGTCATGGTCTTGCAGATATTGCAAAGCCTGGATCAGCTCCGGTGTTTCTTCCAGATCCTCATCGCTGAACAAATCCAGTTCCAGACAGCACGGCTGCAGCTCGAACTGACGCAACAAGCTGGGCATGCGTTTGTAGATAGGCAACAGCATATCAAGGGGCAACTTCAGGCCGATATGGCTGGCTCGCAAGGAATACTCCTGCCACCAACGACGCACATCAGCCAGCAAGGTACGCAACATCCATTCGCACAAGGCCTGACGGTGAATCGCGTCCGGCATGTGGCGCAAGACTAATTCCGAAGACAGACGCAAGCCTGTGGGCGACGTCCAGAACACCTGGGCATCCACGCCACTGTATTGCCCTGTGCTGGTTGCTACCCGCAACTGGTAAGAGAAAGACAGGGCTTCGCTGGCCTGCGGATCAAGCACGTCCAGTGTTTCCAAGGCATGCAACAGTTCCAGCGGGGTAGGCTGAGCCGATTCCAACTCGTCACGAGGCGTATAAAACTCCATGATCTCGGAGTCCAAGGACTCTTGCTGGGCCAGCAACTTGCCCGTAAAGGTATATCCCCAACCGTGTACGGACTTGATCGGCAGAGCCACACCCGCCTGGCTGGCCTTGCGGCGCAAACGACTGATCAAAGAATCCACGGCACGACTATCACTGGCCGCCAGCCCCTTGTCGCGCATCAGATCTTCACGGCTGAAACGGGCATCCGCGTGCCGGATAAAGGCATCCATCAATTGACGCTCGCTATGGGTCAGCTCCAGGCCTACACCATTGGGAGCGACCAGGGTCCAGCCTTTATCGCGCAGTACCCATTCCTGCTGCCCACCTTGGTCCTGCACCTCTTCCACGGCCTGGAGGGTGCCCACAGCGGCATAGACGTTACGACGGCGCACGGCATGACACCAGGCCATCAGTTCGGGAACTTGCACATCCAGAGCCAGGCAGGCATCCGCCCCCGTCAGCAAAAGCTGTACGCGTGCGCTGGCCGACAAGCCGGACTGCACCGCGACAATACCCAGGGAGCCGAAATCATTACGCAGCTTGGCGACCATCAAAGGGACATAACCCACTTCGACAGGAAACAGCAACAGATCAGCCTGGGATTGCCTTGCATCGGCCACCTTTTCCAGGGATCTGACCACGCTTGTCTTGGTGCCGAAAACCCGCAGTTGTTCCTGCCAGTAGTGCAAGCCTTCGCCTTCTTCCAAAACAATCAACACGCAACGTGCATGTTCCATAAGCGCCTACTATTTAATTATTGTCAGTCCTGCGATGGACCCAGCGCGGGCCGACAATACTATTTTTTATCAATAGTTAGAATTATCACTTCAAGAATACAGAGCACAAAGTAAAGAATGGTCAAATGTGGCGTTTGAAATTTTTTGTCTTCAAAATAACGTCAGCCTTACTCCCGCTACCCTTCCGGGTTTATTTTTCAATTGCGATTCCATTAAAATCGTGAATCATAAATAATTATAGTTTTCATAACGCTTGGACGTAAAAAACCCGCTCGAAAGCGGGTTGCTCTAGCTCAAGACAGGCCGGAATACTTACTGGGCCGCAGCCTCCAGGCGGGATTGCAGTTGGGCAGCAGGGAGCCAGCCATCAGCACGACTGCCATCGGCAAAGTAAATAGCCGGGGTGCCTTGAATACGCAATTTCTGGCCTACCGCCAATAACTGATCCAATGGGTGCTCACACGAGGCTTTCTCGGGCCGTGCTCCACCCCCCATCCAATCACTCAAGGTTTTTGCAGGGTTTTGGGCACACCAGATGTCTTCAGCTTTACGGCGGCTGTCTGGCCCCAGGATGGGAAACATCAGGCTATAAACCGTAACATTGTCGATCTCCTGCAATGTTGTATGTAGACGTTTGCAATAACCGCAATTGGGATCTTCAAACACCACCATTTGACGGCTACCGTCGCCTTTCACCAACTTGATCGCTTTATCCAGGGGCAAGTCGTTCAAGGACACCCGGTTAAGCTCCTGCATACGCTGCTCGGTCAGGTCTACGCGGGTCTTGCTGTCCAGCAAGGAACCCTGCAGCACAAAGCTGGCCTGCGGATCGGTATACAGCAAGGTGCCGCCCACTTCCACCTCCAGCAAATTGGCAAACGGTGTGGCGCGAATGCCCTCTACCGTCACGCCTGGGAAAGCGGCTTCAAACGCCTGGCGTGTGGTCTCGAAACGGCTATCTACCTTGGCGGGGCTGGCTGCCTGAGCCAGGCTGCACAGCGACAAGAGCGCCAGAGCCAATACAGAACGAAGGTGCAACATCATGACGTACTTCCTTTGCTAATCGACAAGACTCTATCGGCCTTAGAACAAGAGAGAACCGGGGCTGACTCCGGCGGCATGCGCAATCAGGCGGCGTTTGACCCACGGTAAACGATCCACCACCTGCATGCCTGCATTACGCAGCATGGAAGCAGGTGCTCCCGGTGCGGCGAACAAGCGGTACAAGCCATCGGTTGCTGCACGCATGGCCGCAATCGGTTCGGCACGCGCACGTTTATAGCGATTGAGCACACGCATATCCCCCACCGAATAATATGGGCCGCGTTCCGACAAGACCTTGATCAAGGCCTCGATATCGCCCAAACCCAGATTCAAGCCCTGACCCGCCAATGGATGGACTCGATGCGCCGCATCGCCCACCAAAGCCACGCCCGGCGACACCAGGCCGCTGCGCTCGAAAGTCAAGGGAAAGCCGTGTACGGGACTACGCAGCGTCAACTGCCCCAAACGGCCATTCGATAAGGAGAACAAGCTGTTCTGCAGATACTGGGCCTGCTCGTCAGACGGCATGGCCAGCACCTTGTCCGCCTGCGCTTGCGGCACGGACCAGACCATAGAGACTTGCGGCTTGCCATCCACATCCGGCATAGGCAACAGGGCCAGAATCGAGTCGCCCGTAAACCACTGCAAAGCAACTTGCTGATGCGGCCGTTCTACATTGAAGTGCGCCACCAAACCGGCATCGCCGTATTCACGTCCGTGGTGCTCAATTCCGGCTGCGGTACGCAGTCCTGATCGGGCCCCATCTGCGCCTACAAACAAGTCCGCAGTAATGCGTTTTTGCCCGGCAGTGACAATGGTATTGCCTTCCAGACGCTCGAAGCGGTCTTCAATCCAGGGCACACCAAAAACCTGCAAAGCCTGATACAGCGCCTGCTCCATCTGGCCAGATTCGACAATCCAGGCCAAATAATCCTGCGCGTCCTGCCAGGCATGCAGATTCAGGCTACCACCGCCATCCCCATGCACTTCCATTGCCTGCACGGGAGAAATGCGCTGGGCAGACATCAAATTCCAGGCACCCAACTGCGCCAAAAAGCGCTGACTGGCGACCGAGACGGCATACACACGGGGGTGATATTGTCCGGCTGCCAGTTCCATAGGCTTATAGGCGGGCGACAAGATACTGACGTCAAGCCCGGCCTTGCGTAAACCCAGGGCGCTGGCCATACCGGCCAAGGCCCCGCCACACACCACAATTCGTTCTTTCTTCATCGTGCGCTCGGTGCTCCTGCCTGACGTGGCCACAGCAGCCACATTTGACCTTGCTGCTTCATGCGTCCTGCCTGCGAACCGGCCTGATCACCGGTGCCCCAGTACAAGTCGGTACGGGCGGCACCTTTAATCGCGGCACCTGTATCTTGCGCAAAGACCAGTCGCTGCAAAGGCTGGTTGGTCGCAGGCTGCGAGGTTGCCAAGTACACCGGCGTCCCCAAAGGCACGTAGGTAGGATCAATAGCGACGGAACGCAAACCGATCAAAGGAATGCCGTAAGCACCCTTGGGGCCCAGGTCCTGATCCACAATGGCCTCTTCGCGGAAGAAGACCATGGCGGTATTTACATTCATCATTTCCTGAACACGATGCGGATTGCGCTTGGCCCAGGCTTTGATGTTTTGCATGGAGGTCTGCGCCAAGGGCATTTCGCCCTGCTTGGCCAGCCACTGACCGACCGAGGCGTATGGGCGGCCATTGTGATCGGCATAAGCCAGACGCACCGCGCTGCCATCGGGCAGGATGGCGCGGCCGGAACCCTGAATCTGCAAGAAGAAACCTTCGACCGGGTCTTCCGCGTACACAATCACCGGCGGCTGACGCTCTGGCTTGGCCATGATCTGCTCGCGGGTATCGTAAGGAACAACTCGTTTGCCCTGCTGCTTGCCACGGATACGTTTGCCCGCCAGTTCGGGATACAGGCTACCCAGATCAATCGTCAGCAAATCATCCGGCGCTGCAAACAGCGGCCACTGGTAGGCAGAACTGCGTGTGCGCGACGCTTTAAGCAAGGGTTCGTAATAGCCGGTGACAGTGTTTTGAGCCACGGCACCATCCCCGGTCAACAAGCGCCAGGGCTGCAACTGTTCCTGCAGGAAATTGCGTACGGCTGCGGTATCTTTGGTGTCGGCATTCAAGCCTGCGGACGCTGCGGCCTGACAAACAGGCTGCCAGGCGCGGGGATTGGCACGAGCAGGCATGGCCAGCGAACCGCTGACCGGGCGCATCAGGCCCTTGCAGTTATTGATAAACCCTTTCCAGACGTGATCCATCGAATCCGCCTGCCAACCCGGCAAGGTGGACCAGTTCACCGCCTGGTATCGACCCGCCAGCGCACGCGCCGGGGTTTCCGGCAATGCCGACAGGGACGGCACGCGCAAAGGCTGCAGAGCGATATCAGGACCGCCTTCTGCTGTACCCGGAGCCGTTGACGAAGAACCCTGCTCCACAGGAACAGTGGAACAGGCACTCAATGCCAGCAGTACGGCTGGCACGCAATAAATTATCTTCATGGCTGGGTGTGGCCCTTAGTGCAAGGTACGAGGAGAGGAAAGGATGAATTCCTGGATGGCCACCTCAAAGGGCACGCCATTTTCACCAACACATTGATAGCTGCCGCGCATGGTGCCAAACGGCGTGTTCAGAGGACAGCCACTGGTGTACTCAAAGGTCTCACCTGGAGCCAGCACTGGCTGTTGTCCCACGACGCCCAGGCCACGCACTTCCTGAACCTGCTGATTGTCGTCCGTAATGATCCAGTGACGACTGATAATCTGGGCCGTCTGCTGTCCATTGTTGGTAATCCGGACGGTATAGGCAAAGACATATTGATTGCTGTCGGGCTCGGATTGCTCAGGCAGGTACTGGGGCGTGATCTGCACCTCAATATCGTCAGGCTTCATAATGGATTCCAGGTTACGGCTGTACAAATACGGGGCGCTGCACAGCTCCCCGCTTGAAACTATAATGATGACATATGGTCACGATTTTCGTGATGTCTAATCTTTACGGCACCTATTATGTCCCAAGCCAGCTCCACACGTATCGCTCCCAGTATTTTATCGGCTGACTTCGCCCGTCTGGGTGAAGAAGTCCGCAATGTGATTGCCGCCGGAGCCGACTGGGTTCACTGCGATGTTATGGACAACCACTTTGTCCCCAATCTGACCTTTGGCCCCATGGTCTGTGCCGCGCTGCGCCCGCACACCACCGCTCCCATTGATGTGCACCTGATGGTGGAGCCGGTTGATGCCCTGATCCCCGCCTTTGCCAAAGCCGGTGCCGATTACATCAGCTTTCACCCTGAAGCCTCACGCCACGTGGATCGCACCCTGTCGCTGATCCGCGAACATGGCTGTAAGGCCGGCCTGGTTTTCAACCCGGCCACCTCGCTGAACTGGATGGATCACCTGATGGACAAGCTGGACCTGGTCTTGCTGATGTCCGTGAACCCCGGCTTCGGGGGCCAGGCCTTTATCCCCAGCGCCATGGACAAATTGCGCCAGGCCCGCGCCCGCATTGATGCCTGGACGGCAGAAGGTGGTCAGCCCATCCTGCTGCAAATTGACGGTGGCGTGAAAGTGGACAATATCGGCGCTATCCGTGCTGCCGGTGCTGACACCTTTGTGGCCGGTTCGGCTATTTTTGGTCAGCCCGACTACGCACAAGTGATCAGCGACATGCGCGCCCAGATTGCCTTGGCAGAACAAGCCTAAGCACCGCGCACGGCCTGCCTGAAGGCAGGCCTGCTGCATCCCCTACTGCAGTACCCTGTTGCGGTTATAACTGCCTTGCCGTACCGGATTGTCCGGCCGACGGCGCTCCACAAACAAGGCATTGCCCTGCACCCGCTTGGCTTGAGCCTTGGCAGAACTGGCCAGCTCCGCAATCAAAGAGCCCGAATACAATTCGGGCTCATTCACGGTGACCACACCTAAAGACAGGCTCACTAGCGGGTGAAACACCTGCACGCCCTGACGATTCTCAGCCAGATACCCCCCAGCTTGCCGGTGCTCCAGGCGATACAGGGACTCCAGCTCTTTTTCCAATTCGTCCAAAATGCTTTGGCAGCGCTCGGCCCAATCGGGGCTGGTGAACACCAGAATAAAATCGTCGCCCCCCACATGGCCTACAAAGTCCATGCGCGACACCGCATAACGGGTAAAAAGCTCGGCCATCGACCGCAGTAACTCATCACCTTTGCGATAGCCGTACAAATCGTTATAGGGCTTGAAGTGATCCAGGTCGGCATAGCACACGGCAAAGTTCTGACGATTACGCAGCAAACCATCAATATGCTCATCAATCGGCACATTACCCGGCAATTGCGTCAGCGGATTGGCATAGCGGGCGGTCATGATCTGGATTTGCGTAATTTCGCGCATCAGCTCCACACTGGAGCCCAAACCCAAATATTCACCTGCACCGGTAATGACGAAGCCATCGCTTAACGCGTCACCTGCCCCTTGCGTCATCAAAGTCCCCAGCTCCAGCAGGCTGGTTTCACAATCCACAATCAGGGGTGGGGCCTCAATAAACAAAGAGCAGGGCTTATTGCCATACAGCTCACGGTGATACGGCCGCGCAAGCTGATCATAAAGCTGGCTGCGGCGCAAAATGCCCGTAGGCCTGTCTCCGCGCAGCAAAGCCACCGCACTTAAATCAGGGTGACTTTGAAACAGCTCATAAACACGATTCGTGGGGGTGTGATCAGGCACGGCCGGTGCCGCACGCAACAGACGCCGCACGCTCATGGAGTCCCGACCCTGAACTTGGCGCTGCGAGCGCGTATGGGAGGGGCCGAACAAGGCGGCCTGCGCCGGTTCCAATTGAGCAGGAGGATGGGGTTGAGGTCGACACAGCAAATAGCCCTGACCACAGGCCACCCCCAGGTAGCGCAAGGTGCGCAATTCCGCGCCGGTCTCAATACCTTCGGCAATCACAACAGAGTGGGCATGGCTGGCGATATCGCAAATAGAGCGCACCAATTGCTGCTTGAGCACATCGGTATCAATATCGCGCACAAAATATTTGTCGATCTTGACGTACTCGGGCCGCAACTCGGACCACAAGCGCAGCGAGGCATAGCCCTCGCCCAGATCATCAATGGCAAACTGCAGGCCTTCCTTGCGATACAGCTCAATGGCCTGATTCAAATAATCGTAGCTGTCGGTACGCTCGGACTCGGTCAGCTCGACCACCACCCGGCTCCAGTCAATTCCCTCCAACTGCGGCATACCGGTGCGCGGCTCAATACGGGCCGACGGCAACATACGCATCACCACATCCGGACTGGAGTTCAAAAACAGTTTGCCCGCCAAACCCTGCTGATTAAAACTGCCGACCAGCGTATGGCAACACAGCTCTTCCAGATCCCATAAGCGCCCACACTGCCGGGCAGCGTCAAACAAGGCTAATGGCGAATAAAAGCTGGTGTCCTTCGGCCCTCGAATCAGACCCTCGTAACCTAAAATAAAGCCAGACTGCAAATCCACAATGGGCTGAAAGACTGGCGTAACTTGTTTTTCTACGAGAATCTGATGAAATGTATCGAGCATCATACTTCCGCTCCTAGGGCCTTTCTGAACGGACAATCGAAAGCCAATCTTGTACCAAAATACGGTTTGCTCACTAAATTGATAAGCCCAGGTGCAGTAAGGAGCTTTAACATGATGAATCAAACGAAATGAAAACCCGATGTTCGGAAAACTTTTTCTGCTCGACCTTAACAGGAATTTGACAATATTTTGTCACAAGTTCGCTACAAAAAGATGAATATTTTCTCTGTACTGTTTGATTTGGATGGCACCCTTCTGGACACCATTCCTGATCTGGCCTCTGCCTGCAATGCCATGCGTATTGATCTCGGTCTGCCTGCGCTTCCAGAGGAGCGTATCGCTACTTTCGTGGGGAAAGGATCGGAAAATCTGGTGCGACGCTCCCTGACCGATCTGCCAAATCCTCCTGCCGACTACACCCAGGCATTGGAATCATTTTATTACCATTACCAATTATGTAATGGCCAACACAGCCGCCTGTATCCCGGTGTACTAGAAGGATTGGACGACTTTAAAAGCCAGGGATTGCGTCTGGCCGTGGTCACCAACAAGCCCGAACAATTTGCCCGCCCCCTGTTGGAACAAACGGGCCTGGCCTCGTATTTCGAGCTGATTGTTGGCGGCGATACCTGCCCGCGCAAAAAGCCCGACCCCATGCCTTTTGTCTACGCCTGCGAACAAATGAACCTGGCCCCGGAGCAGTCCCTGGTCGTTGGGGATTCCATGAATGACGCCCAGGCAGCGCGCGCGGCGAACATCCCCGTACTGTTGGTTCCATACGGCTATAACGAAGGGATGGATGTGCAAAGCTTGGATTCCGATGGTATAGTTGCCTCTATTGCCGACGCGGCCACCTGGCTGCGCAACAAACGCAACACCATATTTACGTCATAAAATTCATGTCTACTCGTACTTACGCAACCTCCATCTACGGCGCTTATTGGCGCTGGTGGCGTTCGTGTATCGGGTAGATATAACCTTGAAGTCTGGCGTCCCTGCAAAGTAGTACACAGCGGACCGCCTCCAGGAAAATAAGCCCGGTAATCACAACGACCGGGCTTTTTTTTGTTTCTGTCCGGCTCGTCGTACCCACTGACCCTCGAGATCGCAATGACAGAAATAGAATTCAATGCCCTAGCAGCAGAAGGCTTTAACCGCATTCCCCTGATTGCGGAAACCTATGCCGACCTGGATACGCCCCTGTCGATTTATCTGAAACTGGCACACAACGGCCCCGAAGGTGGACGTTACAGCTGCCTGATGGAATCGGTTGTGGGCGGCGAACAGTTCGGTCGCTACTCCTTTATTGGCCTGCCTGCCCGCACAGTGATCCGCAGCTACGGCCGTCATACCCAAGTGCTGCACGATGGCAAGACTGTCGAGACCGTCGAAGGCGATCCGCTGGAGTTCATCGAACAATTCCAGGCACGCTTCAAAGTCGCCTTGCGTCCTGGCCTGCCCCGCTTTGCAGGTGGTCTGGCCGGATACTTCGGCTACGACACCGTGCGCCACATCGAACCGTCTCTGGGCATGAACCGCAAACCCTTCCCGGCTGATCAGGAAGAGGGCGTGCCCGACATCATGCTGCTGCAAATTGATGAGCTGGTGATTGTGGACAATCTGGCTGGTCGCACCTACCTGCTGGTCTACGCCGACCCCGCCCAGCCCGAAGCCTACGTACTGGCCAAACGCCGCCTGAAAGAGCTGCGCGAAAAACTGCGCTCACCAGTCGTGATCCCTTACGCCTACGCCAGCATGCAAACCGAATGCGAGCGCGACTTCGACAAAGAGGATTACTTGAAGGCCGTAGGCCGCGCCAAAGACTACATTGCTGCCGGTGATCTGATGCAGGTACAGATCGGCCAGGTCATCACCAAGCCTTTCCGCGACTCGCCCCTGTCCCTGTACCGCGCCCTACGTTCGCTGAACCCATCGCCCTACATGTACTTCTGGAACTTCGATGACTTCCAGGTCGTGGGTGCATCGCCAGAAATTCTGGTGCGTCAGGAAGAACACCGTCAGGATGGCCGCAACATGGAACGCGTCACCATTCGCCCACTGGCTGGCACCCGCAAGCGCGGTGCCACGCCTGAAGCCGATGCTGCCCTGGCCGCCGAGCTGAAGTCCGATCCCAAAGAACGCGCCGAACACCTGATGCTGATCGACCTGGCCCGCAACGACATTGGCCGCATCGCCAAAACCGGCACGGTACAAGTCACGGACACCATGGCGATTGAACGCTACTCGCATGTCCAGCACCTGGTCTCCAATGTCTGCGGTGAACTGCAAGACGGCATGAGCCAGATGGACGTGCTGCGCGCCTCCTTCCCCGCCGGCACCCTGACCGGTGCCCCAAAAGTGCGTGCAATGGAAGTGATTGATGAACTGGAGCCCGTACGCCGTGGTGTTTACGGTGGTGCTGCTGGTTACCTGAGCTACTCGGGCGAAATGGACCTGGCTATTGCCATTCGCACCGGCGTCATCAAGGACGGCATGCTGTATGTGCAAGCCGCTGCCGGTATCGTGGCCGACTCCGATCCTGAAAAAGAATGGCAAGAGACCGAAGCCAAGGCACGCGCCGTCATCCGCGCTGCCGAACAAGTGCAATTCGGTCTGGACGAACCCATCTAATCGCCTGACTGCCATCCCTTTTTTGCCGGAGTATTCCCATGCTGTTCATGCTCGATAACTATGACTCCTTTACCTACAACTTGGTCCAGTACTTCGGAGAACTGGGCCAGGAGGTAGTGGTACGACGCAACGATCAAGTCACGCTTGAAGAAATTGAAGCCCTGAATCCCAGCCATCTGTGCGTGTCGCCCGGCCCCAAATCCCCAGCGGACGCGGGTCTGTCGGTTGCACTGATCCAGCACTTTGCGGGCAAGCTGCCGATTCTGGGCGTCTGCCTGGGTCATCAAGCCATCGGGCATGCTTTTGGTGCGCGCATTATCCGTGCGCAACAAATCATGCATGGGAAAGTCTCCCCTATTACCCATCAGGGCACAGACGTCTTCAGCAACTTGCCCTCGCCCTTTAACGTCACCCGCTACCACTCCCTGGCCATCGAGCGCGACAGCCTGCCCGACTGCCTGGAAGTGACCGCGCAAACTGAAGACGGCGAAATCATGGGTGTCCGTCACCGCGAACTGCCTATCTATGGCGTGCAGTTTCACCCCGAATCGGTGCTAAGCGAGCATGGCCACGCCTTACTGAAGAACTTTCTGGATCTTTAATATCATGAACACCATCACTCCTACCGAAGCACTGGTGCGCTGTATCGAACACCGGGAAATCTTCCACGACGAAATGCTGCATCTGATGCGCATGCTGATGCGTGGCGAAATGTCGCCGCAAATTGCGGCTGCCTTGCTGATGGGCCTGCGGGTCAAAAAAGAAAGCGTGGGTGAAATTTCTGCTGCCGCCCAGGTGATGCGCGAATTTGCTACGCCGGTTATTACCCCCAACCCAGACGAGCTGCTGGATATGTGCGGTACAGGTGGCGACGGCTCCAATACCTTCAATATCTCCACCGCCGCCATGTTTGTAGCCGCCTCGGTCGGTGTGAAAGTGGCCAAACACGGCAACCGCAGTGCTTCTTCCTCGTCCGGCAGTGCAGACGTGCTGGAAGCATTGGGCGTCAACCTGACCTTCTCACCCGAGCAAGTGGCACAAAGCATTGCCGAAACTAATATCGGCTTCATGTTCGCCCCCGCTCACCACGGAGCCATGAAAAACGTGGCGGCCGTTCGTAAAGAGCTGGGCGTGCGTACCATTTTCAATATTCTGGGCCCGCTGACCAACCCGGCCGGGGCAACCAACCAATTGATGGGCGTATTCCACGCTGACTTGGTCGGGATTCAGGTTCGTGTGATGCAACGCCTGGGTGCCAAGCACGTGCTGATCGTGCACGGCAAGGACGGCATGGATGAAGCCTCTCTGGGTGCTGCCACCCTGGTAGGCGAACTGAAAGACGGCCAGGTACGTGAATACGAAATTCACCCTGAAGACTTTGGGATGGCCATGACCTCGAACCGCAGTATTCGCGTCACCAGCAAAGAGGAATCCGCGGTGATGATTATGGAAGCCCTCAATAACCAAGAGGGTACGGCTCGTGATATTGTTGGCCTCAATGCTGGTTTGGCCATCTATGCTGCCAACCACGCCGACTCCATTGAACAAGGCCTGCGCATGGCGTTTGAAGCCATTGCCAACGGTGCCGCACGCGAAAAACTCGAACAATTCCGCGCTTATACAAGGAAGTTAAACCCATGAACGACATTCTGGCCAAGATCCTCGACACCAAAAGAGCTGAAGTCGTTACCGCCCGCCAACTGCGCAGCGAGTCCGATCTGCTGCGCGAAGCGAAGAACCGGAACGACCTGCGCGGCTTTGCCAGCGCGATTGAAGACAAGATTGCTCAGGGCAAGCCCGCCATTATTGCGGAAGTCAAAAAGGCCTCCCCTTCCAAGGGTGTGATCCGCGCCGACTTCAACCCGACTGAAATTGCCTCCAGCTACGCTGCACACGGTGCAGCCTGCTTGTCCGTGTTGACGGATATTCAGTATTTCCAAGGTTCCTACGACCACTTGCGCCAGGCCCGTGCCGTTTGCGCACTGCCTGTGCTGCGCAAAGATTTCATCATCGACCCCTATCAAATCATCCATGCCCGTGCCATGGGTGCCGACTGCATCTTGCTGATCGTCGCCGCACTGGAGCAGGACCAACTGATGGAATACGAAGACATGGCCCACGAGCTGGGCATGGACGTCTTGGTCGAGGTGCATGACCGCGCCGAGCTGGATATTGCCTTGCAGATGAAAACCAGCCTGTTGGGCATCAATAACCGCAATCTGCGTACCTTTGAAACCAGCACCCAGAACACCCTGGATCTGCTGCCCTTCATCCCCAGCGAAAAACGGGTTGTCACCGAAAGCGGTATTCACACCATTGAAGACGTCGCCCTGATGCGTGAAAACCAGGTCCAGGCTTTCCTGGTAGGCGAAGCGTTCATGCGCGAACCTGATCCTGGCGTGGCCCTGCAAAACCTGTTCTTCGGCCAGCCTGCATGAGCACCAACGCTTGCCCCCTGTGCGCCTTGAAGCCCGAGCAGTTACTGTGGTCAGGCGCAGGCATACAGGTCTTGGCCGTTACAGACAGCCCATTTCCCGGCTATACGCGGATTATCTGGCACGATCACGTGGCTGAAATGACCGATCTGCCTGAAGAACAGCGGCAGCACATCATGGCGGCAGTCTACGTGGTCGAGCAAACCCAACGCGAACAGTTGGGCACCACCAAGATCAATCTGGCTCAATTCGGGAATCAGGTGCCGCATCTGCACTGGCACATCATCCCGCGCTGGAAGGAAGACCCCTTCTTCCCAGACTCCGCCTGGTCACCCGCCCCCGAGCGCACTGCTGAACAAAAACAACGCTGGGCTTCCCACGAAGAGCGCCTGCTTGAACAGCTTGGCGAGTATCAGCAAGCATTGCGTACGGCGCTACAAGCACGGTTTAGCCACTAAACCCGCTATCCACTACACAAGAAATACCCGCTGGCCAGTGAAAAGTCAGCGGCGTATTGCTACGTCCCCAAGAAAGATGCGGTACACACTCACTGATAAGCACGTCGCTTATCACCGAAGCACGCTGATACGCTATCCAGCCTGAAAAAGAGTCTGTTCTAGCGCTATGTATGCGCCCTCACCCACCTAAGCAGCTTGCTTCCACAACATCGCCATAAGCTCCATATTTGCGCTTGAGCACACGACCTTCTCACCTCCACAAACTCTCCAAATCAGAGCAATACGGCTAGCCAACGTCGTAAAGCCTCTCCCCGGCAAGACCATCGAATGTATGGCTATGAACACGGAATTAACCTAGATCAAGCCTAGGCGACAATCGTCTAGCCTCATCAAAAACCACCATATATAGTGTCTCGAATCCTAAAAATCACTATATATAGGTTTTGGTGAAAAACATGGCTACCCAGGAAACCACACAGCGTCCGGCTGCTCAGCTCGACATCATTCGTTCCATCGCGGAGTATCTGGACCGCCAGGACTGGCGCGTACAGGCCAATGCCAACCAGGGCTACTCATTGGGTGGCTTGATTCTCAATAGCTCGGGCAAGATGATTGCCAACTATTGGCTCAGCCATGTTTACCCCGAAGCCATCGGCCAGGCGCACCGTCAGGCCGATCTGCATATCCATGATCTGGACATGCTTTCTGGCTACTGCGCAGGCTGGTCCTTGCGCACCTTCTTGAATGAAGGGCTGAACGGCGTGCCGGGCAAAATCGAATCAGGCCCACCCCAGCACCTGAGCAGCGCCGTGGGACAGGTCGTCAATTTCCTGGGCACCTTGCAAAATGAATGGGCGGGCGCTCAAGCCTTCAGCTCTTTTGATACCTATATGGCGCCCTACGTACGCAAAGACACCTTGAACTACACGCAAGTGCGTCAATGCATGCAGGAGCTGATCTACAACCTGAATGTGCCTTCACGCTGGGGCACACAAACGCCCTTTACCAATCTGACTTTTGATTGGGTCTGCCCCGAAGATTTACGCCAGCAAGTCCCGCAAATCGGCGGCAAGGAAATGCCGTTCTGCTACGGCGACCTGCAAATCGAGATGGACATGATCAACCGTGCCTACATCGAGATCATGAGCGAAGGGGATGCCCGTGGCCGCGCCTTTACCTTCCCTATCCCTACCTACAACATCACCCGCGATTTTGACTGGCATAGCGCCAATGCCGAACGCCTGTTT
Organism: Alcaligenes sp. SORT26; assembly: GCF_017377875.1. Classification (GTDB taxonomy): domain Bacteria; phylum Pseudomonadota; class Gammaproteobacteria; order Burkholderiales; family Burkholderiaceae_B; genus Alcaligenes; species Alcaligenes parafaecalis. The sequence continues at coordinate 3,271,046 of NZ_CP070975.1, read as the reverse complement.
GCCATGACGGCCAAATACGGGCTGCCCTACTTTCAGAACTTCATTAACTCTGAACTGGAGCCCAATATGATCCGCTCCATGTGCTGCCGCTTGCAATTGGATCTGCGTGAACTGCTCAAACGCGGTAATGGCTTGTTTGGTTCGGCCGAGCAAACCGGCTCCCTGGGCGTCGTCACCCTGAACTGCGCGCGCCTGGGCTATTTGTATCAAGGCGACGAGGCCGGTCTATTTGTACGTCTGGATGAATTGCTGGAAATGGGCCGCGACAGTCTGGAAATCAAACGCAAAGTCATCCAGCAGCATATGGACCAAGGGCTGTTTCCCTATACACGCCGTTACCTGGGCACCTTGCGCAATCACTTCTCCACGCTGGGCGTTAACGGCATTAACGAGATGATCCGCAACTTTACCCAGGACAAGCAGAATCTGTGCACGCCGTGGGGCCACCGCTTTGCACTGCGTTTGCTGGATCACATTCGGGAACGCATGGTGGAGTTTCAGGAAAGTACCGGCCACTTGTACAACCTGGAAGCCACGCCTGCCGAGGGCACTACCTACCGCTTCGCCAAAGAAGATCGCGCCCGCTGGCCCGACATTCTGCAAGCCGGTACCGAGCACATGCCCTACTACACCAACTCGTCGCAACTGCCAGTAGGCTTTACCGAAGATCCTTTTGAAGCCCTGGAACGGCAGGACGAGTTGCAAGGCAAGTACACCGGCGGCACGGTCTTGCATCTGTACATGACGGAATCACTGTCCAGCACCGATGCCTGCCGCAATCTGGTGCGTCGAGCATTGAACCGCTTTTCCTTACCCTACATCACCGTTACCCCCACCTTCTCGATCTGCCCCACGCACGGCTATTTGTCTGGCAAACATGAGTTCTGCCCCCATTGCGACAGTGAATTGCTGGCACATAAAAAGGCAGCAGCATCTATGGCGGCAGCCTGACCCTGAACCTTGCCTCTTGGCACACCCAGCCAGTCACCCAGCGCTTCTTGCCCCACGCGGACTGGTCACTTTTTTATCAAGGGAGTTTTTTATGAATACCGACACCATCACCCTTACCGATGCCGAACGCCAACCCTGCGAAATCTGGACCCGTGTCATGGGCTATCACCGCCCCTTGTCCTCGTTCAATATCGGCAAACAAGGCGAGTTTCATGAGCGACGCTACTTCACCGAAGCCAGCGCTTCCTTGAACAACACGGTTCCCAAGCTCTAAGCATCATGAGTCACGCCACACGCCATCTTTATCCAGCCGCATCCGCCCACAAAGTGGGATTGAAAGTAGGCGGATGCGCCCCTTTCTCGGCCACAGACTACCCCGGCCAACTGGCCGCGGTGATTTTTGTGCAAGGCTGTCCGTGGCGCTGTGGCTATTGTCATAACCCTCACCTGCAAGAACGCAGCCCAAACAGCGCCATTGATTGGAACGACTTGCTGGACTTCTTGAATCGTCGTGTCGGCCTGCTGGATGCCGTGGTATTTAGCGGCGGTGAACCCACATTGGACCCTGCCCTGGGTTCCGCCATAAGGGCAGTACGCAGACTAGGTTTCAAGATTGGCTTACACACCGCCGGAACCCATCCGGCCAGATTGCTGGAAGTTCTACCCTGGGTGGACTGGATAGGTTTGGACATCAAAGCTGAATTCAGCCAGTACGATGCGATTACTCAACGCAGCAATAGCGCGGCTGCCCCCTTGCGCAGTTTGCAATTACTGCTGAACGAAGACGTCCTGTTTGAGTGCCGCAGCACCCTGCATCCACAGTTGCATAGCCCGGCTTCCGTCCAGGCCTTGGGACAACATTTGCATGAGCTGGGTGTACAGCGCTATGCCGTACAGATTTTCCGCACACAAGGCTGCAATGACGACTTCCTGAACAAAACTGGGCAGGCTTTACAGGCCTACCCAGGAGAGGATGTTCTGCAGAATCTCCAGAAGCTATTCCCATACTTTGAAGTGCGGCGCTCCTGAGGCGTTTTACGAAGCAGGCGCTCGAATCGGGCGCCGCAGCACTTCTTGCAAGGCGGCCTTCCCTTGCTTGAGCACAGCACGCGGATGCAAGATATCAGGATCAAGAGCATCCAGCGTGTTCTTGACCATCAGCCCCAACTCCGTATCCCCTTCAATAGACAGACGCCGGTTAAAGAACAAGGTGTCTGGGTCTTCTTGCCGCTGTAAAAGCTGATAAAAAGCCCACAGATCGGCTTTCAGGATCAGGTCCGGGCTTTGTGCTTTGGCCGTCAAGGGGTAAAACGCCGTTTGACGCCAGGTGTAGTCAAACGCCAAACCGGCGTCTGCCACTTGTATGCGTAAAGCCCGGCCTTCCAGCCGCTCCGCAATATCAGCCGGTAAATGTGGACGCATCAGCACATTCAAGCCCGTACAAAACAAACGCGAACCGGGCCAAGGGGGCAAGCGGCTTAAAACACCCGCTACCGCAGCAGGCAAACGAGGAGTAGTGCTTGTCATGTCATTCACACCTGAATCCATCCCTTAAAAACGCTCTGACACCGGCGCGACCCATTCCAAACCGGGGCGGCCATGCCAGAAACCATTGCATGCTTTGGCGGGCAACAAAGGCAGTAAATCTTCGTGTGCGTCAGTAGCCTGGATGCGCCCCTGCGCTACATCCTTGAACAGATGCACGACGGCATCCATATGTTGGGACTGAGGGCTCAAGCGCAGCATATCCACACCCAGCTCGCGCAAATCCTGTATTTGCTCCAGCAAGGTATATACCCAGGCAGACTGGGTCTGGATGCCATTGATGGTCAAGAAGCCTTGTCCTTCACGGGTTTCCAGCAAAAGCCCATCAGGATAGTCCATGCATACATACTGGCAATTGTCCTTGGGCAAATTACGATTACGAGCCGCAAAGCAGCGAGCCGAGAAAGCCAGAGGCAAGCGCCCAAAGGCAAAAACCTCTGTCTCCAAGCCAGCAGGCCTGTCTTGCTGCAACTGAGCCAAGCCTGTGCGGCCCATTTCCAAGGGCATCACCCAGCGCAGCGCACCCTGAGACGCAATCAGGTCCAGTACTGGCCCGTTATAAATATTCAAAAAAGGGCCGGCGACAAAGTCCCGGCCCTGCATCAAACGTACCGCACCCATATCGTTGGCTTCGACCAGATAATCCGCCTGCTCGGTGACTTTACGCAGCGTATTCACGTCTCGGCCCGATTCCAGCAAAACCTGGCTGGACAAGACGGGCACCTTGCCTGCCTGGGCCAACATCTGAGCAATATCCAGCCAATCATCCAGGCGTAACTCGTGGCGACGCGAACATACGGTTTCACCCAGATAAACCACATCGACCGGCCAATCGCAGGCCGACTCATAAAACTGCAGGGTGGCGACGCGCGACCAGTAGTACTGCAAGGGGCCTAAAGATAATTTCATGTTTGAGCCTCCCATGCTCTACTTCCAGGGCCGAGAATAGGCACCCAGCGTATGTTGCTGCCCTTCGGCCAATTTATTCAAAGCCCCCATCCATGCCGGATGCACTGAATAACGGGCTGGTGTCGATTTGGCCGAATCAATTGCCTGACGCCAAACCTGGGTAACTTGAGCCACATACGCCGGGCTGCGCTGACGACCTTCAATCTTGATCGCGCTGACACCGGCCGCCAGAAGCTGTGGCAGCAAGGACAAGGTATTCAAGCTGGTGGGCTCTTCCAGGGCGTAATAGTTTTCACCCGCCACATCAAAACGGCCTTTGCACAAAGTAGGATAGGCGGCGTTTTCACCGTCCTGATAACGGTCAATCAACACCCCATTCAGGCGCGATTCCAGGCCCTGATCGGTTTGCTCCCAGCGCACATGCCCCGCAGGCGAACAGACACCGTGTGTATTTGGGGACTCGCCGGTGGCATAGGAAGACAAGGCGCAACGGCCTTCCACCATTACGCACAAACTGCCAAAACCAAAGACTTCGACCTGTACCGGCACTTGCTCGCAGACCTGCTCGACCTGAGTCATGGACAGCACCCGCGGCAACACGACACGCTGGATGCCAAAATTCTCGTGGTAATACTTGATCGCTTCCGGATTGGTCGCAGACCCCTGCACCGACAGGTGCAGACGCAAATTGGGGTGCTGCTGACTGGCATAGGCCATCAAGCCAGGATCCGCCACAATGACCGCATCCACCTTGGCCTCGGCCGCCCGGTCTACCGCTTCGCGCCACTGTTGCCAGGCGTTAGGTTGCGGGTAGGTATTGAGCGCCAGCAAAACCTTGCGGCCACGCTGGTGCGCGTAATCAATCCCTTGTGCAATCGCCTTGGCATCAAAATTAAGCCCGGCAAAGTTCCGGGCATTGGTCGCATCGCGAAATCCCAGATAGACACTATCGGCCCCGTTATCTATCGCCGCTTTCAAGGCAGGCAAGCTGCCCGCTGGACAGACCAGCTCCATCTGCGGACTTTCGGACGCGGCTAAGGCCGTGGACGCTGTATTCATGACACTCCCCGATCAGCAATCTGGCCAGGGTGGGTCCTGGCTCCACAAGACCACCACTATGCCTGCTCTGAAATTAAGGGGCCTTAACGCATATCAAATTCTTCCCACCTCCTGACCGACGGCAAACAAGTCCTATCTAGCCTTCACCATAAGCAGACGGAATGGTCCACAATGCCTGCCAAGCCTTTCGTGCTGGAGCCCTGATGACACATACCGAGATCACGCTGGATACTCGCGGTTTACCCGCGCCCGAGCCTTTGGAGCATTGTATGGAAGCGCTGGCCGAGCTGGGGTCGGAACAAGCTTTGATCATGTGGCTGGATAGAGAACCCTATCCGCTGTATGACATCCTGCGTCGCAGTGGCTTCACCTATCAGGGCACCATGCTAGAAAACGGCTTTCAGCTCATCATCCGCAGGAACTAAGTCTATGCAACGCGCTTTATCGCTGGATCAGTCCCCCTCTTTGTCACTGACCCTGCCTCTGTTTGCGAACGTCCCCTTTTTTGGACTACTGGCCGCCACTCTGGCTTTCTACAGCGGTCCTGAACTATTCAACTCCCGCTGGCATCCCGCTACTTTGGCCTTGACTCACGCCTGGACTCTGGGCATCGTGGGCAGCGCCATGTTTGCATCACTAGCCCATATTCTGGCGGTTGCCTGTAATGTGCGCATCCAGGTCTCCCGACGCCGAGCTCTCAGTTTCTGGAGCTTGTTCAGCGCGGGTACGCTCTTGCTGATCAATGGTTTTATCAGTTGGCAAAGCTGGGCATACAAGCTGGCAGGCCTTTGTCTGGTCCTTTCCCTGGGCGGCTATTTGCTGACCGTTATGCTGGCCTTGTGGCGTTCTCGACGTGATGTTTTTCGAGGAGCCAAAGAAATTGTGGCCCCGATACGCCTTGCGCTGCTGGGTCTGCTGCTAACCGTATCAACAGGGCTGGCGATGTTGATCGCCTTGGCCACCGACCAGGCCATCCCTAATCTGTTGAACCTGCACATGATGATGGGGCTGGCGGCCTGGGCGGGCTTGCTACTGATCGCCATGTCTTTCCAGCTACTGCCTATTTTTCAGATTACCGAACTCTATCCTGCGCCTTTGGTACGCTGGCTGCCGTGGGGAATAGGTGCCTTGCTGATTGCTCAATGGACCCTAGCACCATTGCCTGGGTCCTGGCTGCCTGTACGTGACTTGGTCACTTACCTGATTTTTCTGGCTTATGGCTTGTGGGCCGTTGTTAGCTGGGCACGACTCTGGAAACGAAAACGCCCAACAAAGGGAGCCAGCACTCTATTCTGGTATAGCTCGCTCAGCAGCCTGCTACTGGCTGTCATCCTGAATTTCTGGGCACATACCCCTTCGGGCTCGAATAGTGAACTGGCAATTGGGGTTCTGCTTATCATGGGCGCTTTAGGTTCAGTAGTCTGTGGAATGCTCTATACCATCGTGCCATTTCTACTCTGGCGCGAGGCGCAGGAACACGTCAGCATGGATACCGACAATACCGAGCACACCCGGGCTCTTCTGCGTTTGATCCCCAAAACCGCCAATTACATCCCCGCTTCAACAGCTCGGGTACATTGGGCCTTGCATAGCTTGAGCATTCTTGTCTGGACAGGGGCAAGCCTGGGTATCGAGTTTCTTGCCTGGATAGCCGCCCCTGCATTGCTTTTATCCTTTGCTATCTTGGCTTGGAATCTCTGGACGGCCTGGCAGCGTTATCGACTGAGCCTGTCTGCTATGCGCGCATATCAGGCAGAGCACCATATTGACGCAAAGCCGCACTGTCTAAAATCGTGAAATTACGACGCTGAACTCGAATCAGGCCCCGGTCAATCAAGTCGCGCAAGGTCCGCGACAAATGTTCCGGGGTCAGATTCAAGCGGGACGCAATCACAGACTTGCCTACGTCTATCCTAAAAGGCGTTCCCTCTTCCCCCGGCCATTCCTGCAATAAATAGCTGACCAAGCGCTGCACTCCATTTTGCAAGGTGTAGGCTTCCAGCTCCCCCATCAATCGATACAAGCGCTCGCTAAGTCCGGCCAGCATCAGGCGGGCTACATCACTCCCTTTCTCCAACTGCTCCATCAAGGTGTCTCGGTTGATGTGCAATAGCAAAGAATCCACCAAAGTCTGAGCCGTCACAATATAGTTGCGGCCCATAAACATGAGCGCTTCACCAAATCCTTCACCAGGGCCTACCAAACGCACAACGCGCTCCAGGCCTGAGGAGGACACAAACACCAACTTCACCCGGCCATAGACCAGCATGTGAAAACCCAGACAAGGGTCACCACTGTGGAACAAGGTCGTCCCCCGCAGAGCATGCACCTCCTGAGTCCCTTGAGCGATAGGCTCAAGCTGCTCCGGAGGTAACTCCTTGAATATGGGTAAATGAGCTAACTGCGCCTGGATGCGCTTCAAACGTCCAGGCCCTTCTCCGGCTAACAGCCGCGTATCCGCCAAACCTTCATTGCCCGATTGCTCGGCAGTGTCATGAGCCACCATTTTTATTCCCTGAACGCAAACAGAACCATAGCTAGACTGACACACTCCCTACCCTTCAGAGCAAACTAGCTCGGCGCCTGATTGATACAAGTCAAACGGATAAATAGGCACGCAAAAGGGAAAGTAAAAAGAGAGTCAGAACTGACAGTTCAGCATGACTTAGGCACAGATCCAAGCAAGAAGCGGTCAAATTTGACCATGTTAGAGGTAGGGGATATGAAGGAAGAGTGAAGCTACCGTTGAGTGGATGCCTTACTCAAAAGCAATGTGAGTAATGGCTACGCTAGTCTTAGCTGACAGATTTGAGATTTGAAGATCGTCAGCAGCTAACGCTAAGCACGTCAGAGTCGAACGACCACCATGTAGATAGAAGGAGCGAGGAGGGACTGTACAGAAGGGAGGATAAGCCTGCCCGGAACGAGCGTTGAGATGCGGTCTGCAGGGTGCAGAGTGGGGCTATCGGGTAGTAATGGGAGATAATCCTGCCCAGAACGGGCGTGAAGAGGCGGCGTGGGCCTGCCCTGATCGGTCCAGGGGGTTTGGACCTGCACTACAGACTGAGCACAGTGGCAGAGCTACCACCCTGCAGGTAGCAGATGGCACCTCTACGATTTGGCCGCGCATAAAACAAAACCCCCGCAAGCGAGTCGCTTGCGGGGGTTTTGAGGAATAAGAGCTTGACGATGACCTACTTTCACAGACGTCCGTCCACTATCATCGGCGCAAAGGCGTTTCACAATCCTGTTCGGGATGGGAAGGTGTGGGACCACCTCGCTATGGTCGTCAAGCGTAAACTGGTTGCCGAGTCGTCTTTCAAGGGACGCCCCAGCCAATTGGAAGAAGCACCTTGCTGTGATCAGTACGGATCAATCAGCAAGTGTTTGCGAAGGTGTCGAGCGCGGGTTGCGCTGCACTTCAATATTACGTTCTGTGGTCAACAACTTAACTCACTACAACCTCAAGGGTTATAGGATCAAGCCACACGGGCAATTAGTACTGGTTAGCTACATGCATTACTGCACTTCCACACCCAGCCTATCAACGTCCTGGTCTCGGACGACCCTACAGGGAGGTCAAGCCTCCGGGATATCTAATCTTCAGACGAGTTTCCCGCTTAGATGCCTTCAGCGGTTATCTCTTCCGTACGTAGCTACTCGGCAATGCCATTGGCATGACAACCGATACACCAGTGGTACGTCCACTCCGGTCCTCTCGTACTAGGAGCAGGCTCCGTCAAATATCCAACGCCCACGGCAGATAGGGACCAAACTGTCTCACGACGTTTTAAACCCAGCTCACGTACCTCTTTAAATGGCGAACAGCCATACCCTTGGGACCGGCTACAGCCCCAGGATGAGATGAGCCGACATCGAGGTGCCAAACACCGCCGTCGATATGAACTCTTGGGCGGTATCAGCCTGTTATCCCCAGAGTACCTTTTATCCGTTGAGCGATGGCCCTTCCATACAGAACCACCGGATCACTATGTCCTACTTTCGTACCTGTTCGACTTGTCAGTCTCACAGTCAAGCACGCTTATGCCATTGCACTATCAAGACGATTTCCGACCGTCTCTAGCGTACCTTCGAACTCCTCCGTTACACTTTAGGAGGAGACCGCCCCAGTCAAACTGCCCACCATGCACGGTCCCCGATCCCGATAAGGGACCTAGGTTAGAACCGCAAACAGACCAGGGTGGTATTTCAAGGTTGGCTCCACGCAATCTGGCGATCACGCTTCAATGCCTCCCACCTATCCTACACAGGCCGGTTCACAATCCAATGCAAAGCTACAGTAAAGGTTCATGGGGTCTTTCCGTCTAGCCGCGGGGAGATTGCATCATCACAACCATGTCAACTTCGCTGAGTCTCAGGAGGAGACAGTGTGGCCATCGTTACGCCATTCGTGCAGGTCGGAACTTACCCGACAAGGAATTTCGCTACCTTAGGACCGTTATAGTTACGGCCGCCGTTTACCGGGGCTTCGATCAAGAGCTTGCACCCCATCACTTAACCTTCCGGCACCGGGCAGGCGTCACACCCTATACGTCCACTTTCGTGTTTGCAGAGTGCTGTGTTTTTAGTAAACAGTCGCAGCCACCGATTCACTGCGGCCTCTTCATGCTTTGTGCGCAGGCACATCACACTAGTGAGGCATACCTTCTCCCGAAGTTACGGTATTAATTTGCCGAGTTCCTTCTCCTGAGTTCTCTCAAGCGCCTTGGAATATTCATCCCGTCCACCTGTGTCGGTTTGCGGTACGGTCTCGTAGAGCTGAAGCTTAGAGGCTTTTCTTGGAACTGCTTCCAGTTAGTTTAGAGCCGAAGCTCTATCCAGTCACACCCTTGAATTACGCACCCGGATTTGCCTAAGTGCCTTCTATGATGCGCCAACGGGGACATCCAACACCCCGATAACATTCTGCAATCCGTCCCCCCATCGCACTCTACGACGGTGCGGGAATATTAACCCGCTTCCCATCAGCTACGCATCTCTGCCTCGCCTTAGGGGCCGACTCACCCTGCGCCGATGAACGTTGCGCAGGAAACCTTGGACTTACGGCGAGGGGGCTTTTCACCCCCTTTATCGCTACTCATGTCAGCATTCTCACTTCCGATACCTCCAGCATTCCTCACGGAACACCTTCACAGGCTTACGGAACGCTCTCCTACCATGTGTACTAAAAGTACACATCCGCAGCTTCGGTCTATGGCTTAGCCCCGTTACATCTTCCGCGCAGGACGACTCGATCAGTGAGCTATTACGCTTTCTTTAAAGGATGGCTGCTTCTAAGCCAACCTCCTGACTGTCTATGCCTTCCCACTTCGTTTCCCACTTAGCCATAGTTAGGGACCTTAGCTGGCGGTCTGGGTTGTTTCCCTCTTGAGTCCGGACGTTAGCACCCGGTGCTCTGTCTCCCGTACTGTACTTGCCGGTATTCGGAGTTTGCCATGGGTTGGTAAGTCGCTGTGACCCCCTAGCCATAACAGTGCTCTACCCCCGGCAGTAATATACGAGGCACTACCTAAATAGTTTTCGGAGAGAACCAGCTATCTCCAGGCTTGTTTAGCCTTTCACTCCGATCCACAGCTCATCCCCTAATTTTTCAACATTAGTGGGTTCGGTCCTCCAGCACGTGTTACCGTGCCTTCAACCTGGCCATGGATAGATCGCCTGGTTTCGGGTCTACACCCAGCGACTGAATCGCCCTATTCGGACTCGCTTTCGCTACGCCTCCCCTATTCGGTTAAGCTTGCCACTGAATGTAAGTCGCTGACCCATTATACAAAAGGTACGCAGTCACACCACGAAGGTGCTCCTACTGTTTGTATGCATATGATTTCAGGATCTATTTCACTCCCCTTCCGGGGTTCTTTTCGCCTTTCCCTCACGGTACTGGTTCACTATCGGTCGATCACGAGTATTTAGCCTTGGAGGATGGTCCCCCCATATTCAGACAGGATTTCACGTGTCCCGCCCTACTTGTTCGATGCTTAGTTCCACGTACTGAATTTCGCCTACAGGGCTATCACCTGCTACGGCTGGACTTTCCATTCCATTCGACTATTCAATACGCTAAAACATCCAGGCTGGTCCGGTTTCGCTCGCCACTACTTCCGGAATCTCGGTTGATTTCTTTTCCTCGAGTTACTGAGATGGTTCAGTTCACTCGGTTCGCCTCCACATGCCTATGTATTCAGCATGGGATACCGTATTACTACGGTGGGTTTCCCCATTCGGACATCTACGGATCAAAGCTTGTTTGCCAGCTCCCCGTAGCTTTTCGCAGGCTACCGCGTCCTTCATCGCCTGTGATCGCCAAGGCATCCATCATATGCACTTATTCGCTTGATCCTATAACGCTTGATGCTGTTATAGGAATATGAGTATACGTTGTTGCCGTTCATCAATCCTTAGCTGTTATCCAATCCGAAGATCAGACAACGTCTATATTTTTGAGAACTTTCGTTGAACATAATTTGTTCTGTTGCAATCACAACCCGTGTATTGTCATCACAAGGCGACTAATCGCTTTGCGTTTATTAGACAACACACCTTCGTTGTGCTTCTTCCTAATTGTTAAAGAGCAATTCGTGGGTTGTATAACCCAACGAGCAGCATTCTTGTAAAAGAACACTCTTCGTTGAATCTAACGCCAGGTCAACCGTTGTTGGCCTGTGCCCTATACTCTGTCATGAACCTTGCTGTATCTACCAACCACAAAAGCGGTGGTGGAGGATGACGGGATCGAACCGACGACCCCCTGCTTGCAAAGCAGGTGCTCTCCCAGCTGAGCTAATCCCCCGAGGTAATCGTTGGTGGGTCAAGTTGGAATCGAACCAACGACCCCCGCCTTATCAAGACGGTGCTCTAACCGACTGAGCTACTGACCCATCTATCACCAGTGGGCGATACCTTCAATGGTCATGACATTAACTAACAGCCAATAAGTGTGGACGCTTTCGCTTTGCGAGCCATTCGCTCTAAAAGGAGGTGATCCAGCCGCACCTTCCGATACGGCTACCTTGTTACGACTTCACCCCAGTCATGAATCCCACCGTGGTAAGCGCCCTCCTTGCGGTTAGGCTACCTACTTCTGGTGAAACCCACTCCCATGGTGTGACGGGCGGTGTGTACAAGACCCGGGAACGTATTCACCGCGACATTCTGATCCGCGATTACTAGCGATTCCGACTTCACGCAGTCGAGTTGCAGACTGCGATCCGGACTACGATCGGGTTTCTGAGATTGGCTCCCCCTCGCGGGTTGGCGACCCTCTGTCCCGACCATTGTATGACGTGTGAAGCCCTACCCATAAGGGCCATGAGGACTTGACGTCATCCCCACCTTCCTCCGGTTTGTCACCGGCAGTCTCATTAGAGTGCTCTTGCGTAGCAACTAATGACAAGGGTTGCGCTCGTTGCGGGACTTAACCCAACATCTCACGACACGAGCTGACGACAGCCATGCAGCACCTGTGTTCCGGTTCTCTTGCGAGCACTGCCAAATCTCTTCGGCATTCCAGACATGTCAAGGGTAGGTAAGGTTTTTCGCGTTGCATCGAATTAATCCACATCATCCACCGCTTGTGCGGGTCCCCGTCAATTCCTTTGAGTTTTAATCTTGCGACCGTACTCCCCAGGCGGTCAACTTCACGCGTTAGCTGCGCTACTAAGGCCTAACGGCCCCAACAGCTAGTTGACATCGTTTAGGGCGTGGACTACCAGGGTATCTAATCCTGTTTGCTCCCCACGCTTTCGTGTCTGAGCGTCAGTATTATCCCAGGGGGCTGCCTTCGCCATCGGTATTCCTCCACATATCTACGCATTTCACTGCTACACGTGGAATTCTACCCCCCTCTGACATACTCTAGCTCGGCAGTTAAAAATGCAGTTCCAAGGTTGAGCCCTGGGATTTCACATCTTTCTTTCCGAACCGCCTACACACGCTTTACGCCCAGTAATTCCGATTAACGCTTGCACCCTACGTATTACCGCGGCTGCTGGCACGTAGTTAGCCGGTGCTTATTCTGCAGATACCGTCAGCAGTACCTCGTATTAGGAGGTACCTTTTCTTCTCTGCCAAAAGTACTTTACAACCCGAAGGCCTTCATCATACACGCGGGATGGCTGGATCAGGGTTTCCCCCATTGTCCAAAATTCCCCACTGCTGCCTCCCGTAGGAGTCTGGGCCGTGTCTCAGTCCCAGTGTGGCTGGTCGTCCTCTCAAACCAGCTACGGATCGTTGCCTTGGTGAGCCTTTACCCCACCAACTAGCTAATCCGATATCGGCCGCTCCAATAGTGAGAGGTTCCGAAGAATCCCCCCCTTTCCCCCGTAGGGCGTATGCGGTATTAGCCACTCTTTCGAGTAGTTATCCCCCGCTACTGGGCACGTTCCGATATATTACTCACCCGTCCGCCACTCGCCACCAAGAGAGCAAGCTCTCTCGTGCTGCCGTTCGACTTGCATGTGTAAAGCATCCCGCTAGCGTTCAATCTGAGCCAGGATCAAACTCTTCAGTTTAATCTCTGTGGTTGTCCCGTCTTGCGACGAGACCGATTGTGTCTCAAAGAAAAATTCAGAGTTACACAAGGTAATTCTTCATCTTTCGTTTGTGAGCACTTGATACAAACTTGTGGCGATCCCCGAAGGGTTCGACTCGCTCATTCCAAGCGCCCACACTTATCGGCTGTTAATTGTTAAAGAGCAGTGACAGTTGCCTGTCGTTCTACTGACTAACCCGGCTGGCTCGTCGCGCTTGGCGCTTCGCGCCTTGCTGTGTTAGCAGCAGAGAAACGAGATTATGAAGCAGATCAGGCAGTGTGTCAAGCGTTTTTTTGAAGAAGTTAGAAAGTTTTAAAACCGTCCAACTCGTCCCGCTTAACCAGAACTTTCGTTCTGTTCTACCTGGCGAACAATCAACCGTGAGGCTAACCATTCAACTTCACAAACAAGGGTAAATTTTCAAATCCGTTTCAACCTTCGAAACCGCTTAAAAACTTAACGCTGCGTTCTCTGGAGCAGAACCTAGAACTTTAACACAGAATTTTCTGATTTGTCAAGCTCCGGGTTTTACACCGTGTCAGTTACCTGACTCAGTCATTCAAGCTTCGGTGCGGACCTCTTGGTCAAGGCGGTGAATCTTGGCTAACTGCTCTCTGTAGCGCTTCAGGGAAAACCTGTGTGTGCTGCAGCGAGAAAAGAACTATAGCACGATGATTTTCGACTTGGCAAGTTTTTTACCTGAATATTTCATGCAAAAGAGGAGGCTTACAGTGTATTTCCACTTAGATCATTGTTATATATAAGAAATCTTAAATGAAACTAAATGATACTGAAATGACTATATCTCGTTCATAGCAGGAGGGACACCAGGATGCTCATCGCAGAACAGGTCGATTCCGGGCTTTTCCTCTCCAGCTCAGTATCGATTCTCTCGATTTGCACTGAGTTCCCCCTCCAAAGTGTTTTCGCAGACAGACAGACAGACAGACAGACAGACAGACAGACAGACAGACAGACAGACAGACAGACAGACAGACAGACAGACAAGATGAGAATGCAGTTGCGATCCCGGGGTAGGTTGAGCAAAGACCCGACTATCACCATGGATCGCCAATCTTGAATCTAGTCTGCAACACTCTATATATATAGCCAGTCATGCCTCTATATATAGAGGCATGCCAAGCGCCCTACTTTTGACCGACAAACCTCTCTATATAGAGACACCCCACCCAAGCAGATAGGTAGGCCACCTCTCCCCTATTACAATAGGCGGACAAATAACTCTGTATGCAGACTATGGCCCGCTCATCTTCTCAAGCCCCTGCGGCACAGCTCAGTCTGATTGGCGAAGAAATGCTCTCCGGCAATCTCCTGACCGAGAACATCCTGACTCAAGCTGCCCGCCTTCCCAACGACTGGCGCGCAACATTGGATCGCCCGGAGCTGCAAGACATATTGGCAACTCTGGCCAAATGGTTGGACAAGGAGTGCCAGGATGGCGCCTCTATTTACCCGGCCGCCCCTTTCCGCGCGCTGGAACTGCTGCCATTGCAGAAAGTCAGCGTAGTGATTCTGGGCCAAGATCCTTATCACGGCCCCAATCAAGCACAGGGCCTGTCATTTTCTGTGCCTGACACCTGCCCGGCTCCACCCAGTCTGCGCAATATCTTTAAAGAGCTGGAGCTGGAATATCCCGACACCGCTTTGCCAAGCAGCCATGATTTAAGCAACTGGGGCCGACAAGGTGTCTTGCTATTGAATACATCGCTAACAGTAGAAGACGGTTTACCTGCCTCTCACGCCAAAAAAGGCTGGGAACAGATTACTGACTCCCTGCTGATGAACCTGGCTCAGCAAAGTACGCAGCCTATTGTTTATATGTTGTGGGGTGCTCACGCCCAAGCCAAAGAGGCCTTGATCCAGCAGCACTCTCAGCACCCCTATCTGATTTTGAAGGCGAATCACCCTTCCCCCTTGGCTGCGCGCCGCCCCCCTGTGCCTTTTATTGGTTGCGGTCATTTCCAGCAAGCCAATGACTGGCTCAAAGAGCAGGGTGCCACCCCCATACAATGGTTTGCCACTGGCACTTAACCATCCGTTCCCCTTACCTGATCCTGAACCATGCCTTTAAGCCCTGCCAATCCAGAATTAAGCTCTTCAGAACAACATGCTCTTTGGTCGAACGAACTGCTCGAACAATATAGCTGGCAATTTCAAGGGGAGACGCCGTTCGCCGTCCCCCTGGCCAGCCTTCCCTTGCTAGATGAACTGTTCAAGTTTGTTAATGAGACCATCAAGGACTCTTTTGACCGCTCTTTATTCTGCTGGACTGATCTCACACAAGACAGCAAAGGCCTGACGGCCTGGTATCTGGGCGTCGAAGACTATGACGAAACCCTGGAACCTTATATAGAGAGCTTGTCGACCCGCGCCCTGACACTGGGCGATGCAGTGGAGCCTCCAGCTTCTAGCTGAAAAGCGATCAAGCACATATTCAGGAAGAATTTCAAAGGGCCGGTAACGGCCCTTTAACTTGTCCCGTCACTCGACATGCTCTCATCACAGCAAATAGAGATGGGTAGATAGCCCAACAGGCAAAAACTACCAACCCACTCGCCTCACTCCACCTCAGCTCCACGCTGCGCCGGATTGAATCGAAGGACAGCGACAAGATAGCCTAGAGAGGCTGATATGCCTGGTCGACTACACAAGACGTAACCCAACAAGCCTCTATATAAGAGCAGACATAAAAAAACCCGGCCAAGCGACCGGGTTTTTCAGATGAAAGCGGAGAGTTATCCCCCCTTCTCTCTTTATGGTTGCACACCTGCTGCATGCGCTTGCTGATCAGCGTGATAGGACGAACGCACCATGGCACCAACGGCCGCATGGGTAAAGCCCATTGCATAGGCTTCGCGCTCAAACATCAGGAACTCGTCAGGCGTTACGTAACGCATCACAGGCAAGTGGTGCCCGGATGGTTGCAGATACTGGCCGATGGTCAGCATATCAATATCGTGAGCACGCATATCGCGCATCACTTCCAGAATCTCTTCGTTGGTTTCGCCCAGACCAACCATCAAACCGGATTTAGTTGGAATGTTTGGATGCAGCTTCTTGAACTCTTGCAGCAACTTCAAGGAGTGATGGTAATCAGAACCAGGGCGAGCCTGTTTGTACAAACGTGGCACCGTCTCCAGGTTGTGGTTCATCACATCAGGAGGGCAGGCATTCAGGATACCCAAGGCACGATCCAGACGGGCGCGGAAGTCCGGCACCAGAACTTCAATGGTCGTGGTAGGCGAATGCTCACGCACCTGACGGATACATTCAACAAAATGGGCGGCACCGCCATCGCGCAAGTCGTCACGGTCTACGGAGGTAATCACCACATAGGACAACTTCATGGCGCCTATCGCCTTGGCCAGGTTGGCTGGCTCGTTTTCGTCCAGAGGGTCAGGACGGCCATGGCCTACGTCACAGAAAGGGCAACGGCGTGTGCACTTGTCACCCATGATCATGAAGGTGGCTGTGCCCTTGCCAAAGCATTCCCCGATATTGGGACAGGACGCTTCTTCGCACACCGAGAACAATTTGTGCTCGCGCAGAGTTTCCTTGATCTCGTAGAACCGGGAGTTTGGTGCTGCCGCCTTCACCCGAATCCACTCAGGCTTTTTCAAACGCTCTGCCTGCACGACCTTGATTGGAATGCGCGAGGTCTTGGCCTCGGCCTTCTGCTTTTGCGTTGCGTCGTAGTCGACAACGCGAGGGCGAACAGTAGGTTTGGAATCGACGGACGTATCTGTAGGGGTGGTCATAGGCGTCTAAATAGAAAAACAGCGTGCGGGCAACATCACTGAACGATGGGCGCAGTGGCCAATTGTAGCCCCTTCGCTTTACAAGCGCCTAGAACAAGGGCGATAGTTTGTGCCAGACCCCTCTAATATAGAGGTCGACCTAACGATGCAGCAACACCCGAAAATAAAACCTGCACATACTATAAGTACGGAGACTTGCATGTCACAAGAACACCTGGCCGATCCCGTCCTGCTGGAACAGCATCAAGGACTGGCCCGCATCACCTTGAACCAGCCCGCAAAGTACAACGCCCTGTCTGAGGAAGTGTTGGATTCTTTACAACACATTCTGGACAAGCTGGCCCATGACCCAAGCCTGCAGTGCGTCATTATTCAGGCAGAAGGCAAAGCCTTTTGTGCCGGGCACGATCTGAAACAGATGCGCTCCAAGCCCGAGCACGACTACTACCGGGATTTGTTCAGCCGCTGCAGTCGCGTCATGCAAGGTGTGCTGGCATTGCCGGTGCCCGTGATCGCTCGAGTACAAGGACTGGCCACCGCTGCTGGCTGTCAGTTGGTCGCTACCTGCGATATGGCTGTGGCCACGGAATCAGCTCGCTTTGCAGTCTCCGGCATTAATGTCGGCCTGTTCTGCTCTACCCCGGCCGTTGCCCTGTCACGCTGCGTACCGCCCAAGGCCGCCATGGAAATGCTGATGACTGGTGAGTTCATCAGTGCCCAGCGGGCGCAGGAGCTAGGGCTGATCAATTATGCAGTCCCCGAAGACCAACTGGATCAAACTGTTCAGAAGTTGGCCGACAGTGTTTTGGCCAAGAGCCCGGTCGCGGTGCGTGCTGGCAAAGCCATGTTTTACCGCCAACGCAGCCTGGCTCTTGAACAGGCGTACGACTATGCAGGCCAAGTCATGGCAGACAATATGATGAGCAATGACGCCTGCGAAGGTATTGATGCCTTCATTCAAAAACGCGCGCCGCAATGGAGTGGTACCTGAAACGGCGCGCTATCCTGATCAATAACGATATTTGAGACTGAGCATCGCGTTACGCGGTGCTCCGTAAATATTCAGGAAAGTG
Organism: Alcaligenes sp. SORT26; assembly: GCF_017377875.1. Classification (GTDB taxonomy): domain Bacteria; phylum Pseudomonadota; class Gammaproteobacteria; order Burkholderiales; family Burkholderiaceae_B; genus Alcaligenes; species Alcaligenes parafaecalis. The sequence goes on along the minus strand of NZ_CP070975.1, from coordinate 3,253,178 downwards.
GGATACCCCACGCTGGACAGGTAACGGCGGTCGAACAAGTTATTGACCGCCAAGGAAGCTTCCCAGTTTTCATTAGGTTTATAGCCAATCTTGGCGGACACCGTCGCATAACCGCCCTGGTACACGCTATCCGTTAGTAGATTGCTTTGCGCCTGTACGCCCGCCCCCACAGACCAGCCATTCAGGCGACCATCCCAATCCTGGGGCTGAAAGCGGTAGTGCGTCCACAAGCGGAATAGATGCTTGGGCACCAAGTTCGCATTAAAGCGCTGACCTTCATTTGCCTGTACGGCGTCCTGACGATAGCGCACATCCGTATAGGTATAGCCCATACCCACGTCCCAACCCGGAGCCGGGCTGCCTGCCAGTTCCATTTCCCAGCCCTGGCTTTGCACCAAGCCCGCCGCGCGGGAGCACGTTCCGGTGGGACTGCCGCCGCAACCAATATGGTCTGCATCCGTCACGGCACGATTCGTATCACGCATCCGGTAGACAGCAATCGAACCATTCAGACGCCCATCAAAAAACTCGCCCTTGGCACCGGCTTCAATCTGCCAGCCTTTACGCGGATCCAGGGTCTTGCCGGTGTAATCCTGCTCGGACTGGGGAACAAAGCTCTCGGCGTAGCTACTGTAGAGGGAAATCTTGTCGCTCACGTCCAGAATCACGCCTGCAAAGGGTGTGAATTCTCCGCTGGCTTTGGCATCACTGACTTGCCAGCTACTGGTCGTCGGCTCCACGGAGCGGCTCTTGCTTTCATAGTTGCTCCAGCGTCCACCCAGTACTGCGGTCAGATTGTCATGCAGCTTCAAGCGTGTTGAAGCATATACGCCAGACTGGATCACGATCTCCTGGTTGCGATTCAGAATGGGCTGATCCAGGGCAGAACCGTAGTCAAAGTCGTTCAGCGCATCCCAATTCGGAAACTGATAAAAACGAGAGCTGGTGTAGGTGTTATTACGTGCGGCATTGAATCCGACAGTCAAGGAATGCTCACGACCAAACAGGGAGAATGGCCCGGTTACGCTGACATCCCCTTGATCCCACGTAAAGTCGTTATGAATACGACCCGCCTGCATATCGGTCAGCCCGGTCTGCAGCGAGATAGGTTTCAAGGCAAATGAGCTAAAACCTTTGTACGTGCTTTCCTTGTGACTGTAGTTGGCTTTGAACACCCAACGGTTATCAAAACGGTGGGTTAAATCCGCCCCCAATTCGTAGGTCTCATGACTGGAGGTGCGTGCTGGCCCTAGAAAGCTACGACGGTCCGGCAGGCTGCCATCATCGTAAAGCGCCAAACCGTTGAAATTGCGGAAATCCAATTGGCTGTAAAACGCTGTCAAACCCAAGGTGGTCGACGGTGCCAGGTCATACTCCAGCACACCGTACAAGGTCGTAGGAGTAGAGCGGCCCTGATCGTAGTACTGATCCTTGTCCTGGTACGCAGCAACCAATCGGCCACGCAGACTGCCCTCTTTATTCAAAGGCCCGCTGGCATCCACTTCGCCACGAAAATTGCTCCAGCTTCCGGCCGAGGCCTGCGCAACAAAACGCCCATCCTGAGTAGGACGTTTACGCACCAGATTCACCACCCCACCAGGCTCTGCCGTACCCGACAATAGGCCTGCTGGCCCACGCATCACCTCTATACGGTCGTAAATAGCCAGATCCAGATGAGGTGCACCTAAGCCTTGGGCTGGTACTCCGTCGTACTGAAGGCTGGTGGCAAAGCCACGACTGTTAAAGGCTTCTGTATCCGGATACCCACTGCTGCTAATCCCCGTGGTGTAGTTAATGGCATCCGCAACACGCGTAAAGCCTTGATCATCAATCTGGCTACGCGTCATTACCGATACGGATTGGGGAATCTCGCGCAAGGACAAGGGGGACTTGCCTATGCTGGCACCGACTGCCGCATAGGAGCCTGTGTCTTCGCTCGTCATTTCCTGACGGGTGGCTCGCACTTGCACCGGTTCCAATTGCGTTGCCTGCCCATCACTGGCGGCCGGACCAAGAGAAATATTATTTCCCGAGCGATGCACTTGAATACCCGTGCCTGACAACAATTGGCCCAAGGCTTGATCCAATGTGTACTGTCCCGACAAAGCAGGGCTTTGACGTGCAGCGACAGTTTCAGGCAAGTAAACAATCTGTACGGAAAACTGACGGCCCAGATTACGCAAGGCACTGGATAAGGGCTGTGCCGCCAAACTCACCATTTGTGTTTGAGAGGCGGACTGCGCCTGTATGGGTGCTGCCAGTGCCGATAGGCAAAGCCCCAGTACCACGACTCCAAAACTGACGGGTAGCCGACGACCTGAGTGACTGCGCATGATGATCTTATGTGTATTACCAGACATGGTGATGATATCCATCCCGACCGGCAGGCCCTGCCTGCACGGAATCTATAAACCAAGACACGCCAACGCTTAACTGCTGTCAGCACACCTCCCTGGTCTAAAGACGTCTGGGCACAGATTTTTCCGTAATGAATTTACCGACGGTTGATAACCCAGCCCTTGGAGTCCACCTTCAGAATCTGAACAGGGGCGATATCAGCCAGGATCAACAAGGCATCTTGTGGCTTGTCCATAGACAAGGTGCCGGATATCCGCAACTGTGCGAGCTGGGCATCGGCGATACGAACGGGTTCATCCAGATAGGCGGACAGTTGCTCCAGCACCTGCCCTAGCGGCTCATCGTCAAACTCCAGGCGGCCACTTTGCCACGCCGTCAGCGCAGCGACATCTGCTTCCCGCACAGGCTCCAAGCCCTGCCCTGCAGAAAAACGTGCGGCCTGACCCACACCCAGACGTTCCGAACGAGAGTTCCACCAAGGGCCAGCCGAGAGCCGGACTCGCCCACGGTCAACAGCCACATCAACATGGTCCGCCTGCTTGCGCACATTGAAACGAGTGCCCAACACCTGCATTTTGGCCTGCGCAGTTTCTACGATAAATGGGCGATCGGCATCTGTACGTACATCCGCCAGAATTTCACCCGACTCCAGGTAAACTCGTCGCTCTTTGGAGGTATAGACCACATTAATTTGGGTGCGGGCATTCACCATCAAAACGCTGTCATCAGGTAGGCGTAATTCCTGCCGCTGGGCGACGGTCGTGCTGACGGACCAGGATTGCTCTGGCCCAGCAGGCCACAGCCAAATACCGCCCAACACGGCGATCAGTGTCATCGCCGCAAAGGCGGGCCGCCAGCGCATGGACTTGGCCACGGACTTGGCCGGAACCGGTGCCTCTACCGCAGGGGCTTGTGCCAAACGACGCAGCCGATCAAGAGGCAACTCATCCAGCTTCTTCCAGGCTGACTGCAAATCATGGAAGTGCTGTTGATTCAAGGGTGAGGCTTCCAACCACGCATCCAACTGCGCCTGGTCCTCTGGCGAAAGCGGCCCCAGACGCACGCGCGCAAACCAATGAACAGCCTGTTCACGGGCTGTCGAGTGCGAGGTTGAACCAGCGTTCGTAGTCATAAAAAAACGATAAGCGTGAACAAAACGTGAGAGGGGCTTGGGCTGATCAATCTTGCTGGAACAAATGCAAGTGAGTCTGCAAATGGGTCAGGGCGCGTTTCATGTGTTTCTCCACCATGCTTTGCGACAAGCCCAGGCGCTCAGCGATTTCACGCTGGCTGTAGCCCTCGATTTTATTCCATAAAAAAACTTGTCTGCACACCAAAGGGAGCTGCAGCAAGACCAGCTCCAGCTCATCCATCAGTTGGGAGGACTGACAGGACTCAGCCACATCCGGGGAGACAGGCGTATCGGCCTCGTCCAAATGCTCCAGAGGCATTTGCGCCCAACGTCCACGCCGTCGGCTTTCATCAAAAAGCTGATTGCGAGTCGCCTGAAACAGGTACGAAGGAATGTTTTGAATATGGGTGCAGGTCTGATCCAGCAAGCCGACAACGGCGTCGTGAACAGCATCTTCTGCATCATGATGATTATTCTGACGCCGGGTCCAATTGCCCATCAGCCCGCGATAATGATCGAGCCAGGACTTGCGAGATTTGGGGGACGACGGCATACGGGCCCAACAGAACAGTTAAGGTGTTCTGCATTATCGCAAACAATTCTCATTACAACAATTGCACGGTTTTGTGCTGTGGCCTCTCACCCACTCAGGCGCTGACAAGCTGGCTACGTTGTGCCAGTGCTCGACTTAAATACGTGCATAGATACTGCGCGGCTTCGTCCATAGACACGTTAATGCCTTGCGAGCGCATGTCCGTCGTTTGCAGACCTTCATAGCCACAGGGATTGATGCCGTCAAAAGGGCTCAAATCCATGCTGATATTCAAAGCCAGGCCATGATAAGAACGGCCATTACGAATTTTGATTCCCAGGGCGGAAATCTTGGCCAATTCCTGGTTCGCCACCTCTTGCGGCACGTATACACCGGGTGCCCCCGGTTTGCAGCACGCGCCTTCGACACCAAAATGCGTCAGGCAACTGATGACCGCGTCTTCCAGGAGACGGACATACTCTTTGACGTAAAGGCCTACCCGGCGCAGATCAAACAGGCAGTACACCATTAACTGCCCAGGGCCGTGATAGGTGATTTGCCCGCCTCTATCGGTTTGCACCACAGGGATGCCACCGGGGTTCAGCAAATGTTCCGGCTTGCCTGCCTGTCCCTGGGTATAGACAGGCGTGTGTTCGACAAGCCAGATTTCATCAGGGGTCTCTGGCCCGCGCTGCTCGGTAAACTCGCGCATTGCTTGCCAGAGAGGTTCATAGGCGCTAGGCCGCTCAAACCACTTGATACGAACTGAGTCGGACATGAACGCCTGATCCCTGCTTACATCACCACGCGCACAAGATGATGCGCATGCAGGGCACGGTACAAATTATCCAGTTGCTCGCGCGAAACGGCGCGAACGGTGAATGTCAGGCCCGTGTAGTTGCCTGCCTTGCTGGGACGTACTTCAATCGTAGCGGCATCAAAGTCAGGGTCGTGTTCCAGCACAATGGCCAGCAATTCGTCCTGCAAGGCGTCGTGGGTTTGCCCCATCACCTTGATAGGAAAGTCACTGGGGTATTCGATCAACGATTCTTCAGGGGAAATAGTCATGCTTGCTCCGCAGCCTTGATGGCCTTGTCATAGCCTTCACGTAATTTCGCAAAGACAGGGCCGGGTCGTCCGTCACCGACGGACTGACCGTTAAATACAACGATGGGCAGCACCTCTTTAGTGGCTGACGTCATCATAATTTCGTCGGCAGTGTCGACCTCTTCACGAGAGATCTGACGCGCCTGAAAAGCTATGCCCGCCTGGGCGGCCAGCTCTTCCATCAAACTGTAGCGAATCCCTTCCAGGATCAAATTGTTGCGCATGGGTGCCAACAAGGTGCCGTCGCGCACAATCCAGATATTGCAGGAGGCCCCTTCGGTAAGAAAACCGTCTCTAAACTGAATGACCTCGTCCACACCGGCTTCGACCGCCTGCTGCTTGGCCAACACATTGCCCAGCAAAGAAACGGATTTTATATCGCAACGCAGCCAGCGCTCATCTTCAATGGCCACCGCCTTCAAACCCGTCTCGCGTTCTTGCTGCACACGCTTGAAGGGCGAAACCATGATGAAGATACTGGGCGCCACATTGCTGGGGAAGGCATGTTCGCGCTTGGCAACACCACGGGTCACCTGAATGTAGACCATGCAATCAGCACCACGCCCCGAACGGGCCAGCATATCCAGCACCAGCTTTTCCCATTCACGACGCGTAAAGGGATTGGTGATGCCTACTTTTGCCAGACTGCGCTCCAAACGCCCCAGGTGTCCGTCAATACGAAACGGTTTACCGTGATAAGCAGGCACGACATCGTAGATGCCGTCGCCAAAGATGAAGCCGCGATCCAGTACCGAGATCTTGGCTTCGCCCAAGCGTACGAAATCGCCGTTCAAATAAACAATACTGTCGGGATCAATGCCTGCAATCATAGGTTCAGCCTCGCACCAAGGGATTACTCAAACATCAAGCGCACTTTGTCGGCCATGCGACCAAAAAAGCCTGCCTCGGGCACGTCCTGCAGCACCAGCAATGGCTGCTCGGCCAGGACTTTGCCATCCAGGGACAAAGTCAGTGTACCGACCTTGTCACCCTTGCTCAACGGAGCCAGCAAAGGCTGGGTGTAGTTGGCAACGGGCTTGATCTCCGAAGACTTGCCGCGAGGAACCGTCAGCCACAAGGCACCTTCCGTACCCAGGCCTACGTTCTCGACCTCACCTTCCCAAACACGGGCGGTGACAGCAGGATTACTGGCGTCGTACAGCTTGACCGTCTCAAAGTTCTGGAAGCTCCAGTTCAGAAGCTTCAGGCTGTTTTCTGTACGGGCAGCATCGTTCGCGGTACCCACAACCACCGACACTACACGACGGCCGTCGCGCAAGGCGGTCGACACCAGGCAGTAACCTGCCGATTGAGTGTGGCCGGTTTTCAGGCCATCAACCGTGTTGTCCAGCCACAGCAGGCGGTTACGGTTGGGCTGCTTGATATTGTTGTAGGTGTACTCTTTTTGGCTGTAGTAGTGCAGATACTGGGGAAAGCGGGCAACCAGCGCCGCGGACAACACACCCAGATCGCGGACCGAGGTCAGATGATCAGGATCAGGCAGGCCGGTGGAGTTCTTGAAGTGCGTGGCTGTCAAACCCAGCTTGGCCGCTTCTTCGTTCATCAAGGCGGCAAACGCACCTTCGCTACCCGCAACGGCTTCAGCCAGAGCGACAGAAGCATCGTTACCCGACTGCACGATCACGCCTTGCAGCAGATCATTCACGGGCACTTGCGAGTTAACCTTCACAAACATGCGCGAACCTTCGGTGCGCCATGCCTTGTCCGAAATCACAACGGTTTGGTCCAGCTTCAGACGACCGGATTCCAGTGCATCAAAGACCAGATAGGCCGTCATCAGCTTGGTCAGGGAGGCAGGCTCGACCCGCTCGTTCAAGCCTTCTGCCGCGATGATCTGGCCACTATTAACGTCCATGGACAACCAGGCACGGGCCGTCAGGCCAGGTGCGGGCACCACGGACAAATCACCCGGCAAGGCAGGCGTCTGAGCGCCAAGCACTTGGGCCGATTCTGTCGGGGCAGGGGTTTGAGTTTGTGCCTGAGCCACCATAGGCAGCGCCAGGGCAAGTGCCACCACACAACGGGAGAGGACCGGAGATGCAAATTTTTGAATAGAAGTCATGGGAAAAATCGATTGCTTTGACAGTGGCGGAAAGAACCCATTATGGCAGAGCCATCTGGGCCCGTGAGGGGCAAGGCCCCTGAGTCTGAGCAGGAAAACGCAACGATTTGAAAGCAAAACCCGGCTTAGGTTCCAAGCCCGGCCAAATGACGGCTAACCAGCTCGCGCAACTGAATCAGCTTGCCATGAAAAAAGTGACCCGCATCGGGCAGAACCACCATAGGCAACTGATGTTCGCGTGCAAAATCCATGCCTTCCGACAAGGGAACGACATCGTCTGTTTCACCGTGCACTAATAAGGTATCAGCAGGCGGGCTGACATCGCGGAATCGGAAACGATTGACCGCGGTGCCAGTCAGGATGAAAGCGCTGGGCAAGCTTGCCTGGGCTTCTTGCAGACTGGCATACACTTGAGCAGCAACCGCAGTGCCAAATGAAAAACCGGCCAACATGGATGGGCCGGAGTTCCACTGCGGGAAATGCGATGGGAATTGCTCGATCAAGGCCAGCATATCGGCAGTTTCGCCGCGGCTGCTGTCGAATTCACCGGCGGATTTTCCGACACCACGGAAATCCGGACGTACGGCCAGCAAACCATGTTGAGTGGCGCTGCGCGACAAGGTTGTCACGACTTTGTTATTACGTGCCCCGCCATGCAGGGGATGGGGGTGCAGCAACAAGGCCCAACCCTTGGGCTCGCCTGCTGGCCAGTCCAGAGCACAGTCAATAACACCGGCCTGGCCGGAAAATTGGATTGTATCTACGCGTTCAGACATGCTCAGATCAAATATCACATAAGATTACGTTTAACTCATCCAGTGTACCGGATTGTCATGAATACCTCTTCTGCATTCACTTTACCCAGCCCTCGCGATATGGTCGCCGAGTTGCGCACGCGTTTGCCGCATTTCCCTCAGATCCGCTGGGTAGACTCCACCGAATCGACGAACGCGGATCTGCTTGCCCTGGCTCGCCAGGAAGCTGGTCCGCGTGTGCGTCCCTGGTTATTGGGTGCACATTTGCAAAGCCGTGGCCGTGGGCGCGCCGGACGCACCTGGGAAAACAGTATCGGTGCCAATCTGATGTTTTCCTGTGCTTTCGATATTTTTTTGCCGACGCGGCAATTGCCTACGCTCTCGCCGCTCTCTGGCCTGGCAACAACTGAAGCGCTACGCCAGTTACTGGAACCGGCGGTACGCAATCGTCTGGCCATGAAATGGCCGAATGACGTGCTGTGGGATCAGGCCAAGCTGTCCGGCATTCTGGTGGAAGCGACCCGAGCCAGCGCAGCGCCCAGTTCCAGCGACCATCACGTTGTCATTATTGGTATAGGGCTGAATCTGCGCGAAGCTGCCATCATCAGCCAGAACACCCAGCGCGCGATTGCTGACTGGAGCAGCATTGCTGAGCACTCGCAGCAAGCCTCCTTGGTTCGGTGTTCCGATATTGTGGCCAAGGTCGCCCAAAGTCTGTATTTGAGCCTGAACCATGTCACGGCCCACGGCTTTGCTGACTTGCCCACACGGTATGCGCAGGTGGATGCTCTGATTGGTCAGCAGGTTCATATCATCGACAACGGTCAGGTTCTGCATACAGGCATCGTGACCGGCATTAATACCTCGGGGCAGCTACTGTTGCGTCACCCTGATGGTTCCGAACGCGCGGTAACCGTGGGCGAAGTTTCCGTTCGCGCCCAACGCTGATCGCTATACTGGCTCCTTTTTAGCGCTGACAACCCGGCATGACCTTGCTTATCGACTCTGGCAATACCCGTATCAAATTAGGGTGGTGTCATCCTTTAACCGGCGCTCGCGAAAGCCAGCCGGTTAGCTTGCACGCGGATCAATTGGATCAATTGGCCGTTTGGCTGGAAGCAGGCCAGGCCCCGCTACAGGAGTTTGCCTGTCAAAAAGGCGTGCAAGCGCTAGGCGTCAACGTGGCAGGCCCACAGGTTCAAGCACAGATTGATGCGGCAGTCAGCCGTTTGGGACTGGGTCCCGTGCGCTGGCTGCAAGCCCAGGAGCAAGTATTTGGGCTGCACAATGATTATGAGCAAGCCAGCCAATTGGGCGCAGATCGCTGGGCTTCTTTATTAGGTCTGAGCGACTTGTTGGCTCATGAATATCCTGCACAGCAAGGCGCATTGCTGATCAGCTTTGGCACGGCGACAACGATTGACCTGCTGGGCCCCGCACAAGATGGAATACGCCACTTTTTGGGTGGATCTATTCTGCCCGGCCCCAGTTTGATGCTGGCGTCCCTAAAGCAAAACACGGCGCAGCTTCCTGAGGCCCACGGTCAGACAGCGGCTTTCCCTCGAAATACTCAAGCCGCTATTAGCACAGGAGTAGCAGCCGCTCAGGCAGGGGCTGTATTACGACAGTGGGAAAAAGGCCGCCAACACCTGGGGCACAGTCCATTGATCTTTGTGGCAGGTGGCGGTCGTGCACTGGCGCAGCAAGAACTGTTAGAACAATTAAGTAGCCATTGTCGCCTGCTAACTATAGAAGTCCCGGAACTCCGCGAACTGGAAACTCCCGCGCTGCGAGGACTGGCACTGTTTGCGCCCAAGCCTTGATCGAACGCACTCACTGTTAAAACAGGTTTGTGCACGGCATAGCCTAAGTGACCCATCGATACGATTGGCATTAAAACGGATGAACTTAAACCCGCCTGCCCGTACAATCGTGGGTTGAACTGTATTTTTCAGGGCATCGACGATGCGACTGCTTTTCATACTGATCCTGGTGGCTAACGTAGCCCTGCTGGCCTTTGGACAAGGCTTTTTTGGTACGCCCCCCAGCGAGCAAGGTCGTGAACCCCGGCTGTTTTCGCAACGCAATCAGGATGCCATTCAACTTGGCGCACCCAGTCACCCGACCCCTGCCGCACCCTGAGCCACGATTGACGACATTATGAAACCCATACGCAAAGCTGTTTTCCCCGTTGCCGGTCTAGGCACGCGCTTTCTGCCTGCCACGAAAGCCATGCCTAAGGAAATGTTGCCTATTGTCGACAAACCGCTGATTCAGTATGCAGTCGAAGAAGCCATTGCGGCGGGTGTCACTGAATTGATCTTTATTACTGGTCGCAACAAACGGGCGATTGAAGACCACTTCGATAGTCTGCCTGAGCTGGAGCACGAGCTGGAAGGCAAAAACAAGCTGGAATTGCTGGATGCCGTCCAGAACATCATCCCCAGCCATGTGAGCTGTATCTACACCCGCCAGCCGCGTGCGCTGGGTCTGGGTCATGCGGTGCTCTGCGCCGCCCCTATCGTGGGTAACGAACCCTTCCTGGTGTTGCTGGCCGACGACCTGATCGACGCCGTTACACCCGTGTCCCGACAACTGGTTGAAGCAGCGCATCAATACAACGGTAGTATTGTCGCGACACAAAATGTAAATAGAAATGAAACAAATAAATATGGAATTGTGTCGGGTAATTTAGTCGATTCCAAAGCGACTCGGCTTAATGGAATTATTGAAAAGCCAGAACCCGAAGTAGCCCCTTCTACACAAGCCGTTGTAGGCCGTTATGTATTGGAACCGGAAATCTTTGATCACTTGCGACGCACTCAAGCAGGGGTCGGTGGCGAGATTCAATTAACGGATGGAATTGCCAGTCTTTTGGAAAGTCGTGCGGTATATGCATATGAATATGAAGGCACACGTTACGACTGTGGTAGCAAGGCCGGATTCTTTCATGCTACGCTTGAATTTGGTCGTAAATACCACGGACTTTAACGAGGGGCGCAGAGGGGTCCGTACGGGAAACAAGCTTAGTTGTAATTGTTGATCAAACACTGCCTGAAAACCACGCAGAGGGTCGATTTAGCTTGACTTACAGGTTAAATACCCCCTACGATTGGCGGTGCAGGATTTCAAGTTCGTCGAAGTTTGTTCAATACGGTATTGTTTCTAATACTCATTGCCCTGATTTTTACATCTTGACAATCTTTTTTGAGCAGATTGCTCGTCATTTTTAGGGAATGCAGGAAATGCAAACAGAAACCGGTATCGTGAAATGGTTCAATAACGAAAAAGGCTACGGCTTTATCTCCCCCGACAACGGTGGCAAAGATCTTTTCGTTCACCATTCCGACATCTTGGGCACGGGCTTTAAATCCTTGGAAGAAAACCAACGCGTTTCGTACGTGTCGGCTGAAGGCCAAAAGGGTCCACAAGCTAAGAGCATCCAAAAACTGTAAATCGATTTCGATCAGTTTTTAGATCTCAAAAAAGCCCGCTTATGCGGGCTTTTTTATTTAACTTGATTCAAATCAAGGCAAGCTGTCTACAACACGCCACAAATATCAAAACGCGTAAAAACCAAATACTTATTAACTAATAAGAATCTACGTATTTGAATCGCGAATTTGCGCTAGTCCAGAAAGAACACGTTGCACCGCGCCTTCATGCATCTGGACCCAATGCAAACCCGCATCGGCCATCTTGTGATGCCGGGCCGGATCATCCACCAGCTCCACTGCCTGCTGTAGTGCCAAGGCCGGCGTACTAGCGCGTATGGCAGCCCCTGCCTGCATGGCATCTTGCATCGCCTGGGCGAAATTATGAGTATGCGGGCCCACGATCACGGGCACACCAACGGCACAAGCCTCGATAAAGTTCTGTCCGCCCAAAGGCTGGAAGCTGCCCGCCACGATCGCTACCCGCGCCAGGCCGTAATACCAGTGCATTTCACCGATGGTATCGCCTAGCAGGACGTCCACTTCACGGCACGCCTGAATGGCACTGGTACTGGTATCGCCCTGCTCCAGCAGTTCACTACGTCGCACCGAACGCAATCCGAGCTGGTTCAAATAATCAGCGGCTTCATCAAAGCGCTCTGGGTGACGTGGAATCAAGACGAACAGCACCGGGCTATGCAACTCGCTACCATGCTCACGTTCGCGACGCAGGTAATGGGCGATGGCATCCGTGAAGTCGGCGTGTTCGGTCTCGCGTGTACTGGCGATCACAACCACGCGCCGTCCCAACGCACTGGCAAAGCCTCGACCACGCTCAATCTTGTCTTGCGGCAACACCACATCAAACTTCAAATTGCCGGACACTCGCACACCCTGCGCGCCAGCCAACTCCAAACGCTGGGCATCAGCCAGGCTTTGGGCGTAAATCAGCTTGAAAGATCGATAGGCTCTACGCATCACCGAACCGGCTTTCAAGCTGGTACGCAGGGCGTTTTCAGAAAATCGGGCACTGGCCAGCATCATGGGGACGCCTTGACGCTGCGCAGTGGCCAGCAAGTTGGGCCACACTTCACGTTCGATCAGCACGCCAGCACAAGGACGGTAATGGGCAAAAAAACGCCGTACCGAGCCTGGAAAGTCGTAAGGCAGCCATTGCTGCAACAATTGACCACTGGCAATCTCGGCCGCAAACGCATTCGCACCTTCGGTACGACCCGTCACTGTCATATGCGTCAGCAAGACCGTCTCGCCCTGATCCAGCAAGGCACGAATCAAAGGCTGGGCAGCCCGCGTTTCACCGAGACTAACCGCATGAACCCACACCGGTGCTTTTTCAGGGGCTGGCAGGGCACCATAAAAGCCAAAACGGGGGCCCGACAGTACCTGCCACTCACCACCTGCTCGACGGGCACGCAAACCCATCCAGGCCATCAAGGCTGGAGCCAGAATGCGAATAGAGGCGGTATAAAAAAATCGGTTCACCCGCAAAGCCTCGGTACGAAATCAACAGCAGCTAAGCCAGGCTTAGCGATGTCGGGAAGAAAGACAGAAGATGCGGTGGGGCAGAAAAAAGGCCTGCGCCCAAGCGGGGCCGCAGGCCCCTTAGCACCGCGTATTGTAAGCACAAAGCCTGCTCACAAAAAAACGAATTGACCGTGACAGTCAAACTAGCTTTTTTGTGACGCTAGCGAGACCCCTTCAGGCGCTGTTGTCCGACCCAGCGCCTGCTCGATGGCACAGAGTACGGTTTCAGCCGAAGGAGGATGCCCGCGTTCGCCCAGACTGGCTGTATAGGCCGAGCCTTCCAAGGGAGTACGTACGGGCGTGGATGCTTTATAGATACCGATAGTGGGACGACCCAAACCGGCCGACAAGTGCGTCAAACCACTGTCCAGCCCCACCATGACTTGCGCACCGGCCAATTGCAAGGCGATAGGCGTCAAATCCATCCTGGGCATTACCTGAGCCTGAGCACGGCCTGCAATCAATGCCTCGGCTCGCTCTGACTCGGCGGGGCTGCCTGCCAGCAATCGCAATGCCATCCCTTCACCCTGCAAACGATCAAACACCTGTTGCCAGTTCTCCGGCTCCCAGAGCTTATCGTCCCGGCTGGCCGAGGGCATGATGATGGCGTAAGGATCCTCATCCTTGGGCGCTTGCGCCGCCAGACCCTGCAAACCAAAGTCCGGTGCACCGTCAAACTGATAACCAAAGGCCGAGGCTGCCAGGCTGCGCTGACGAAACACGGCAGGCTGCCAGAAGCCGACACGATGGCGCACATCATAAAAAAGCGAGGCTAATGGCTCACGCGCGGACTTCCAGTCCAAACCATGACGACGACCTTTGGTCTGCCGCACCAGCCAGATGGATTTCATCAGGGCCTGCATATCCAGAACCACATCGTATTGACGCGATTGCAACTGCTCACGCAGTACGGCCCTTTCCTGACGCGTCTGCGCAGACCACCATTGTTTGCGCCAGCGCCGGTGTGCGACCGGGATCACTTCATTTACGGCTGGATGCCAACCAGGAATCTGGGCAAAGCTCTCTTCTACGAGCCAATCAATCTGTGCACCGGGCACATGGCGTGCAATGTCCGAGATCGCTGGCAGCATATGCACCAGATCTCCCAATGAGGACGTACGCACAATCAATATCTTGCAAGTCATGGGCGAATTATAGTGGTGGCCGCGTCCAATCAAACAAAGATGCCGAAAAATATCCGTCTGCTCTCGCTCTGCGCCTCAAGAGCCATCAGGCATAATAAGACTGCCTATTTTCTGGACCGGAACATGATTGATCTCAAACAGATCGAAGCCTTTGTATGGGTTGCCGAGCTTGGCGGTTTCCGGGCGGCTGCCGAAAAACTCAACACAACCCAACCGTCTATCTCTCAGCGCATCGCTGGGCTGGAATCCAGCCTGGAGCTGCGCTTGTTTGATCGGGGCGCCCGGGGCATCAAACTGACCGACAAAGGTCAGGAGCTCCTGTCGCACGCCCAGCGCATGCTGGACTTGCGCACCGAGATGCTGCGCGCAGCCAAAGAGCAGAATGCCATTCGCGGACTGCTGCGTTTGGGCGTGGCTGAAACCATCGTGCAAACCTGGTTGCATGAACTGATCGACAAGCTGCATCAGGAATACCCGGCCTTGGTGATCGAGATCCATGTCGACACCACCAGCGTGCTGCGTCAGCAACTGGCCAGCTTCCAGATTGATATGGCCATGATTGTGGGCGTAGGCCAAGACCCTAAAGAACAATGCATTCGACTTTGTGCTTATCAGTTAGGCTGGGTCGCCAGCCCGGAATTGAAGCTGCACGGGCGAAAAGTCAGTGTTTCAGAGCTAGGGGTTTACCCTGTAATCACCTACCCTTCCGGTAGCGTTCCTTACCTGGCCACACGCGAAGCCTTGCTGCGTGCTGGCGTCAAATCCCCACGTATTTTTGGCAGTGCATCGCTAAGCACTATTGTGCAAATGACACGTCATGCCATGGGTCCCAGCGTGCTGGCTCCCGAGGTCATAAAAGACGAGCTTTCCGAGGGAAAACTGCGTCTTTTGAAGGTGGATCAGCCTTTGCCTGCCATCGAATTTTTTGCCTGTTGGATGGACTCGCCGGACAGCCATATTGCCCGAGTCGTTGCCAATCACGCGCAAGAAATCGCGCAACAATACGTGCAGTCCGATAAGTAATCCTTATGGCCTAGGATTCAAACATACGATTGGACACACATTATCTGATCGGTTGCAATCCGAGGCTGTGATCAACCCCCTTTGTGCGAGTGGTCATCATGAACCTGCAAACCCTGCCTGTGCTGGCGCCCGAGGCTGAAAAATGCCGCGAGCTGATCCGTCAAGAAACCCATACTGGTCCTACCGCAGGACTGGCCGCAGGCTATGTGCAGGCCAACCTGATGATTCTGCCTAAAGACTGGGCCGATGAGTTCTTGCTGTTTTGTCAGCGCAACCCCAAACCCTGCCCTTTATTGGCAGTGACGGAACCCGGCCAATTTCAGGTTCCCACCCTGGGTGGCTCGATTGATCTGCGCACGGACTTCCCTCGTTACCGTGTCTGGCAGAACGGCGAGCTCAGCGCTGAGCCTCTGAGCATTGAAGATGTCTGGCGCGATGATCTGGTGTCCTTTCTGATTGGCTGCTCCTTCTCCTTTGAAGAAGCGCTGCTGGCCGACGGAATTGATGTGCGCCATATCAGTGCAGGGGTGAATGTGCCCATGTATCGCAGTTCGATCCAGACCCAGGGCACGCAGCGTTTGTCTGGCCCTCTGGTGGTATCGATGCGCCCCATGCGTGCCGCTGATGCCATCCGTGCGATTCAGATCACCTCGCGCTTTCCGTCCGTGCACGGTGCCCCGGTTCATATCGGCGACCCGTCCCTGATCGGAATCAGCGATCTGCAACACCCCGACTATGGCGATGCAGTGCCAGTCGGCCCCGACGAATTACCCGTTTTCTGGGCTTGCGGCGTTACCCCTCAAGCCGTCGCCGCCCAGGCCAAGCCGCAGTTTTGTATCACGCATGCCCCTGGCCATATGTTGATTACGGACCTGCCCAACACACGGCTGGCCGCGCTGTAAGCAAGTTTTGACCGGCACAAAAACCGGTCACCCCTTTGGTTTCAATATGCAGCTCCCTGCCAACCAGGGAGCGCAATCTATCAACCATACCGCTGGACCGCTATTAGGAGCACCTTATGAAAAAAATCGTACTGACCTCCCTGGCTTTAGGCTCCCTGGCCCTGGGCTCTGCCACGATGGCCCAGGAGCTGCCCAAGACTTCCCTGAAAGTTGTCGGTGGCTTGAGCAACCTGACTGCCTACCAGAACACAGAGCAGCCCTTCTGGGCCAAGAAAGTGCCTGAGCTGTCCGGTGGCCAGATCACCGCTGATATCAAGGGCTTTAACGACATGGGCCTGAAAGGTCCTGAAATCATGCGCTTGATCGGTCAAGGCGTGATTCCTTTTGGTACAGCAACGCTGGCCTACTTCGCCAGCGACAACTCCATTAACGAAGCCATCGACCTGGCTGGCCTGGCTCCCGATATCGAAGTGGCCAAGAAGCTGACCGAAGCCTTCACCCCTGCTTACGAGCAGTTCTACGCCAAGAACAACGTCAAGGTACTGGGTTTCTCCACCTACCCTGCCCAGGTTCTGTTTTGCAACGGCAACTTCAACGGCCTGAGCGATCTGAAAGGCAAGAAAGTGCGTACCAGCAGCCGTACACAGGCTGAATTCGTTCAGGCTCTGGGCGGCAACAGCGTAACCATCCCATTTGGTGAAGTGGTTCCTGCACTGCAAAACGGTGTGGTCGATTGCGCCATTACCGGCTCCATGTCCGGCTACTCGGCCAAGTGGTACGAAGTCAGCTCCAGCCTGTACGAAATGCCCATCAACTGGAACCAGCAGATTCACGCTGCCAACCTGGGCAACTGGAACAAGCTTGATCCTAAGGTACAAGAGTTCCTGGCCAGCAACATCAAGACCATGACCGAAGACATCTGGGCCGCTGCCGCCAAGGAAACGCAGGAAGGTTATGACTGCAACACCGGCGCTGACGCTTGCACCCAGCCTCTGAAAGGCAAGATGACTCTGGTCAAGCCTACCGACGCTGACCGTGAGCTGCTGAAAAAAGTCATGAGCGAAACCGTGGTGCCCAAGTGGGCCGAGCGTAGCTCCGCTGACACCGTGGCTGCCTTTAACGCCAGCCTGAGCCCGATCCTGGGTTTTGAAGCCAAGAAGTAATCTGACTTGATGTCACTGCCAACCGACGCTACCCCTCGCGTTGGTTGGCGGCCCAGCACCTGGGCCCACCCTGTCTCCAGGGCCTACTGTCCATTTATATGTTCCCTGAACCCTATACGGGTTAGACGCCATGGAAAATACCGAAAAATTCGCCATGCTTAACCGCCTGCTGGCTGGTGCTACCAATCTGTCGCGCTACGCCATCTGGTTTGCTGGCAGCCTGACCTTGCTCAGCGCTCTCTATATCACGGCCGATGTGCTGTTCCGAAAATTCAGCGGACGCTCGCTAGGCGGCTCCGATGAGTTGTCTGGCTATGCCTTTGCCATCAGCATCTCCTGGGCCTTGTCCTTTGCAACCTTGCAACGTGCCAATATCCGTATCGATGCCATCTACCAGCATCTGCCCGTGCGCCTTGCCGCCCTGTTGGACTGGATTGCCCTGGTCGCCCTGTCGGTCTTTATTGTGTATCTAACCTTGTATGCCACCAGCGTGGCAGATATCTCCTGGGTTAACCAATCCACCGCCAACACGGCGATGGGCACACCCTTGTGGATTCCCCAGTTTCTGTGGGTGGCTGGTCTGATCTGGCTGTGTATTGTCCTGGCCCTGATGCTGTTGCGCTCCAGTCTGGCTCTGATTACGGGCGACCTGGCCGGTATTCAGTCCCTGTGCGGTATCCGTAGCACCCAGGAAGAAGCCTCTGAAGAAGCCGAGGCTGGCAAACGCATGGTGCAAGGAGACGCCAAATGATTACCACCGCACTGACTCTCTTGCTCGTTCTGATTGGGCTGAGCATTCCCGTGGGCGCTGCTCTGGGTGTTTTGGGCCTGATTCTGGACCCGCTGTATTCCATGCTGCCGCTGACCGGCGCATTGGGTGAAATTTCCTGGGGCACCAGCAACGAATTCCTGCTGGTCGCTATTCCTCTGTTCATCATGCTGGGCGAGATTTTGCTGCGCTCCGGTATGGCTGAACGCATGTACAACGCCATGAGCCTGTGGCTGTCCTGGCTGCCCGGTGGCCTGATGCACGCCAATATCGGTGCCAGCGCCCTGTTTGCTGCCACCTCCGGCTCCAGCGTCGCCACCGCCGCTACCGTGGGCACCGTGGCCCTGCCGCAGATCAAGAAGCAAGGCTATAACGAGCCTCTGTTCCTGGGTAGTCTGGCCGCTGGTGGCACCTTGGGCATTCTGATTCCGCCTTCGATCAACCTGGTGATCTACGGCGTGCTGACCAATACCTCCGTACCCAAGCTGTATCTGGCGGGCATCATCCCCGGTCTGGGCATGGCCTTGCTGTTCATGCTGGCCATCGCGGCCGCCTGCATGGTCAAACCCAAATGGGGCGGCGCCAAAATCCGTGCCTCCTGGGGCCAGCGTTTTGCCAGCCTGGTGCATCTGGTTCCTCCTCTGGGCATCTTCCTGCTGGTCGTGGGTTCGATTTACGCCGGTATTGCCACCCCAACCGAAGCCGCTGCATTGGGAGTCGTGGGTGCGTTGATCCTGGCCGCTTTCTCGGGTCGCATGAGCTGGAACATGATCAAAGAAGTGCTGGAAGGCACCATGAAAGCCACCGCCATGATCATGCTGATCGTGATCGGTTCCGCTTTCCTGAACTTTGTGATGGCCGCTACTGGCCTGACCAATGCGCTGACCGATGCCATTACTGGCCTGGGCGTCTCGCCCATGGTCATGCTGCTGATCATCGTGGTGTTCTATCTGGTGCTGGGCTGCTTCATGGAAACCTTGTCCATGATGATCACCACCATCCCGATCGTGGCTCCCATCATGATTGCCCTGGGCTTTGACCCGGTCTGGCTGGGTATCGCCATCATTATTCTGGTGGAAGTGGCCCTGATCACTCCGCCTGTTGGTCTGAACCTGTTTGTGGTTCAAAGCCTGCGCAAGAGCGGCAGCATGAACGACGTCATGATCGGCAGCCTGCCTTTTGTGATCATGCTGCTGGCAATGGTAGGCCTGTTGGCTATCTTCCCGGATCTGGCTTTGTGGTTGCCACGCCTGTTCGGTTAATCCAATCTGTCTTTGAGTAAACGAGTACTGCTATGCGTTTGACTTTTGAACTGGCCCAGGCCACCCATACTGAAATCATCGAAGCTGATTTGCAGCACTGCATCGTGGCTGGCTGGGCTGGCCGCGATCTGGCTGCCATCGAGCATCACATTGAAGAACTGGCCGAGCTGGGCGTGCCCCGCCCAAGCTCGGTGCCGCTGTACTACCGCATCGCCGCCAACCAGATGATCCAGGATGCAGACATCCAGGTCGTTGGTGCAGGTTCCTCCGGTGAAACCGAAGTGTTTGTGTTCAACCACCAGGGTCGCCTGCTGGTCAGCCTGGCCTCGGACCACACCGATCGCGTTCTGGAAGCGCACAGCGTAGCCTTGTCCAAGCAGATCTGCGCCAAGCCTGTTGCTCGCGAAGCCTGGTTGTTCAGCGACGTGGCCGAGTACTGGGACGAGCTGATCATCCGCGCCTACATTCAGGAAGACGGCAAAGAAGTTCTGTATCAAGACGGTCCTTTGTCCACCCTGAAGAACCCGCTGGAACTGATCGAAGGCTACTTCCAGTCCGCCACCATGCCTGAAGGCTTCGGCATGACCTGCGGCACCGTGGGTGCCATCGGTGGCATTCGCCCAGCCGCCCAGTTCACCATGGAGTTGTATGACCCCCGCCGCGAACGCAGCATCCGTCATACCTACGTGGCTGAAGTCCTGCCTGAAGTAGCCTAAACTGGCTCCGCCCGCCCCACCCATTTAATTTGTGAGTGACCCATGCTAGCGACTATTACCGAACTGCAACGTGCTCTTGATCGTGGCGAAACCACCTCGGTCGAACTGACCCAGCAAGCTCTGGATCGTATCCAGGACGAAAGCCGTGACGGCGCTGCCGCCTTCATCGAGGTGTTTGCTGAACAGGCTCTGGCTGCGGCCAAGGCCTCCGACATTTTGCGCGCAGCCGGTTTGAGCCGCTCGCTGGTGGAAGGTCTGCCCATGTCGGTCAAGAACCTGCATGACATCGCAGGCTATGTCACTTTGGGTGGGTCGGCGGTATTGAAAGATGCTGAACCAGCCGAGCAGCACGCCACGATTGTGGAGCGTCTGCTGCGCGCCGGAGCCATCCTGATTGGCTCCACCAACATGACCGAATTTGCCTTTTCCGGTCTGGGTATCAATCCCCATTACGGCACACCGCGCTCTGTCTGGGATCGCGACAACGCCCGGATCCCCGGCGGTTCGTCCTCCGGTGCCGGGGTCGCGGTTGCCCAGGGCATGTCGGTGTTCTCCATTGGTACTGATACAGGTGGCTCCATCCGTATCCCTTCGGCCTTTAACGGTCTGACCGGTTTCAAACCCACTGCGGAGCGCGTCCCCAGCGAAGGCACCATGCCTTTGTCGCGCAGCCTGGACTCCAATGGTCCGCTGGCCGCTTCTGTCGAATGCTGCGCCATTGTCGATTCCATCCTGACCGACCAGCCTTACGTACCCGTGGCAACGCCTGCCCTGGATACCCTGCGTCTGGCCGTGCCTAAAACCTTTGTCTTTGATGGCATCGATGAGACCGTACGTGCGGCCTTTGACCGTGCCATCGCACTGCTGCGCGAACAAGGCGCGGTAGTCGAAGAGATCAATCTGCCCGAATTTGACCAACTGCCACAGATCAACCGCAAAGGCGGCTTTGTCTGCGCCGAAGCCTGGTCCGTGCACCGCGACACCCTGCAAAGCAAGGGCGACGAATACGATCCACGCGTGGCCTCCCGCATTCTGCGCGGTAAGGACATCGACTGCGCCGACTACATCGAGCTGCAAGACACACGCCAGGCTTGGATCAGCGCCGTGGAAAGCCGTCTGGAACGCTACGACGCCGTACTGATGCCTACCGTGCCTGTGGTCGCTCCTCGCATTGCCGATCTGAAGGCATCGGACGAGGTCTACTTCGCCACCAACGGCCTGGTGTTGCGTAACCCTACCCTGATCAACTTCCTGGACGGCTGCGCCCTGTCGCTGCCTTGCCATGCGGTTGATGAAGCCCCTGTGGGCCTGATGGTAGCGGCGCCTGCCTACCACGACGAACACCTCTTGGCAGTAGGTTCAGCAATCGAACGGGTATTGCCCCTGCACAAACGCTAATCCGGTAAGATTTACGTTCGATACAGGACGGCCATCCGGCCGTCCTTGTGCTTTTCGTCAGGAGCCTGTCATGAGCACACCCCAACCCTCCTCCTTGCCCCAGACCATGACACCAACGGTCTTTCCCTTGGCGGGGGTGCTCATTCTGATTCTGTCTTCCTGGGCCCTATCGGGTCTGGATGCCAGTGGCAAATGGATCATGGGCTTTGGCGTGCCGCTACTGGTGATGTGCTGGTTTCGCTATGTCGTCCACCTGGGACTGGTTCTGGCTCTGGTCTTGCCAGTAAAGGGTCGCAAGATCCTGCGTAGCTCCCGCCCCAAAGCACAGATTCTGCGTGGCACAGTGATGATGCTGTCCACCTTCTCGTTTTTCAACACCTTGAGCTATCTGCCTCAAGCCGAAGCCACCTCCATCAACTTTCTGGCCCCTTTGCTGGTGCTGTCTGTCGCCCCCTGGATCCTGAAAGAGCCACCACGCATGAGCCGCTGGGTGGCCGCTGGTGTCGGCTTTCTGGGCGTGCTGATCATCATTCGGCCTACCGCTGGCCTGCACCCGATAGGGGTGCTGTTTGGTTTGATGACCGCCTGTCTGTTCGCCACGCAATTTATCGCAACACGTCGCGTGGCCGTAGACAACTCCCTGACAACACTGATCTGGAGCGGGGCCGTAGGCAGCATCTGCCTGACCATTGCTCTGCCCTTTCTGCTGCCCGCCGCCCTGCCAGCTCTGAAAGAGCTGAGCTTTTTTCAATGGTTGATTCTGATTTCGACCGGCTTGTGGGGCTGTCTGGGCCATCTGCTGCAAATCCAGGCCTATCAACGCGCCTCGGCGTCTTTGCTGGCACCCTTCGTCTACCTGCAGATCGTGGCAGCGGCCGCACTGGGCTGGCTGATCTGGGGGCAGTTCCCCGATATGTTCACCTGGATCGGGATTGCCGTGGTGTGTACCAGCGGCATTGTGATTGGCGCTCTGGAGTGGCGACGCCAGCGCACTGCTGGCGTCTGAACCCGCTTGGCAAGACTTAGCGCGACTGCCAGCCCTGCACAAACACCGCAACGGGCTGGCGCTTGGAACCGGCTTTTTGCAGTTCCAGCAAACGCAGCACACCTTCACCGCAAGCCACATCAATACCTTGAGCACTGACGTTCAGAACCTGTCCAGGTTCTGCGGAATGCTTCTGCTCTACCGCCTGGGCGCGCCAGACCTTCACAGGCTGGTCCAAACCGGGCAAGGACAGGGTGGAACCTGGCACCGGGTCAAACGCGCGAATACGGCGCTCCAGCTCCTTGGCTGGCTGGCTCAAATCCAGCACCGATTCCGCCTTGGACAATTTCTCGGCATAAGTCACGCCTTCTTCTGGCTGAGGAACCGCTTGCAGCGTGCCATCGCGTAATTTCTGCAAGGCTTCCAGCAAAGCTTGTGCACCCAGTTCTGCCAAATCATCATGCAATGTTGCAGCGCTGTGATCATCACGAATCGCCAATTCACTGCGCACCAGCATATCGCCGGTATCCAGACCCTCATCCATCTGCATGATGGTGATGCCGGTAGCCGCATCGCCTGCCTGAATCGCACGCTGAATCGGTGCCGCACCGCGCCAGCGGGGCAACAAACTAGCATGGATATTGAAGCAACCGTAACGCGGCAGCTCCAAGGTCCACTTAGGCAAAATCAGGCCGTAAGCAGCCACCACCATCAAGTCCGGCTGCAAATCCAGCAAGGTCTGACGGGCCTGAGCAGCTTCTTCGGGGTACTTGCCGTCCAGTCGCAGACTATGTGGCTGCAGGACCGGAATATTGGCGTTCAATGCCGCTTGCTTGACGGGACTAGGGCTGAGCTTCATGCCACGACCGGCAGGGCGGTCTGGCTGCGTCATAACCAAAGGAACATCAAAGCCCTGCGCTAACAGGGCTTCCAGGGCGATACGGGCAAAATCCGGAGTACCGGCAAAAACAATACGCATGGCGACTACTGCCCTGCCTTCAATGCTTCACGCTGCTGCTTGCGCAGACGGCTACGAATACGTTCACGTTTGAGCACGGACAGGTATTCCACAAACACCTTGCCGTCCAGGTGATCCAGCTCGTGCTGAACACACACGGCCAGCAGGCCATCGGCTTCTTTCTCGTACCACTCGCCTTTTTCGTTCTGAGCCTTGAAACGGATATTGGCAGCGCGCTCGACCTTGTCGTAGGTATCGGGAACGGACAGACAGCCTTCTTCGTAAACCTTCAGCTCTTCGCTTTTCCAGGTGATTTCAGGGTTGATCAGTACCAGCAATTCCTTGCCGCTTTCCGACACGTCAATCACGACAACACGCTCGTGCACATCCACCTGGGTCGCGGCCAAGCCTACGCCGGGCGCGTCATACATGGTCTCGGCCATATCCTTGACCAGTTTGCGAATACGGTCGTCGACCTCCTGCACGGGTTTGGCAACCGTGTGCAGACGTGGGTCAGGAAATTTAAGGATAGGAAGCAAAGCCATTGTCATGTCCGAAGAAAAAGCGATAAGTCGATATAATAAAACAAGTTTCAGGGCGGCACCCGATTGCCCCGGCACCACACGAAGCCCTAGCAAAAAAATGGCCTTCACCCTGGATAAAACAGTCCAGGCCAAACAGAACAATTATCGGTTTCGTGCCACACTGCCTTATGCCTGATCATTTTAGCTCGGATGAAATCTCGAAAGAATTGCGTGCCTGGCTGCGTCTGTCGCTTGAGTCAGAGCTTGCGCCCGCCCAGGCCCGGCAATTGCTGGCAGCCTGCGGATTGCCGCCGCAAATCTATCAAAGCTCGGTGCAAGCCTTGTCACGGCACATTCCTGGAGAGCTGGCCGTACAGCTAAGCCAGGAGCCACTGGACGAACTGCAGGCACAAATCGAGCAAGCCATAGCGTGGCTCAAGCAGCCCGGCCATCATATTGTGACGCTGGCCGACCCCACCTATCCCGCGGCACTGCTGGACCTGCACGATGCACCGCTACTGCTCTATGCCAATGGCAATCTGGGCGCTCTGCAGCACAAGGGTCTGGCAATTGTGGGCGCACGCAATGCCACCCAATCCGGCCAGGAAACCGCCACGGACTTCGCCGCCACGCTGGCGTCCAAAGGCTGGTGCATTATCAGCGGACTGGCCAGTGGTATTGATCAGGCAGCGCATAAAGGAGCCTTGAAAGCAGGACCAGAATCAGCGGGCACGATTGCTGTAATGGGGACGGGACTGGATCTGGTCTACCCGGCAGCGCACCGCGACCTGGCGCACCAGATCAGTGATCACGGGCTGCTGCTCAGCGAGTTCCCCTTAGGCACTCGCGCCATGCCGCATCACTTCCCACGCCGTAACCGCATTGTGGCGGCCCTGGCAAAAGGAGTGCTGGTGGTTGAGGCCGCAAAACAAAGCGGCTCCCTGATTACGGCTCGTCTGGCTGGCGAGTTGGGACGCGAAGTCTTTGCCATTCCTGGTTCTATTCACTCTCCCTTGGCGCGCGGCTGCCATGCCCTGATTCGCCAGGGCGCCAAACTGGTGGAAAGCGCCCAGGACATTCTGGACGAGCTGGGCAATGTACAAACCACCTTCAGTCTGGACACCAACGGCCAGCCCACGCCCCAGCGTGCCCTCTATGAGGCCTTGCCAGAAGAACTTCGCCCTATTCTGGAGCGTATCGACTTTGCTCCCCTAACCCCGGAGCAACTGATGCGACGTACAGGCTTGCTGGCAACCGAACTGCCTGCGGTCCTGGCAGAGCTGGAGTTGGCAGGCTGCATCGAGCCTCTGGCAGACGGACGATTTCAACGCTTGAAGCCTTAAGGGCCATAGGGCAGTTCCTAGGACGCCAGCCCTGCCTTCAAGAGGTATCATGACGAATACGTAAGGGCCTTAAGGCCCAAGCCATTTCTCCCTTCAGGAAACGTCATGTCATACCCATCGCGCGTCAAGATTGTGGAGGTCGGCCCTCGGGACGGCCTGCAAAACGAAAAAGAATTTATTCCCACCGATATCAAAGTCGAACTGGTCAACCGTTTGTCCAATGCGGGCTTTGCAAACGTGGAAGCGGCTTCCTTTGTCTCGCCCAAATGGGTGCCACAAATGGCGGACGGCGCAGAGGTGATGGGTGCCATTGATCGCCGCCCCGGCACTATCTATTCAGTCCTGACACCGAATATGCGTGGTTTTGAAGGGGCTCTGGCTGCCAAGGCAGACGAAGTAGTCATCTTCGCCGCCGCCAGCGAGGCCTTTTCGCAGCGCAATATCAACTGCAGCATCGAAGAGTCGCTGGAGCGCTTTGCCCCTGTTGCACAAGCGGCCAAAGAAGCCGGTCTGCGCCTGCGTGGCTCCATTAGCTGTGCCTTTGGTTGCCCCTACGAAGGCGCAGTAGCCCCCTCCAATGTGCTGAAAGTAGGCAAACGCCTGATCGAACTGGGCTGTGACGAGATCGACGTGGCCGACACCATCGGTGTGGGCACAGCTCGCCAGGTCTACGAGGTCATGCGCATGGTGACCGAGCATATTGACCCGGTCCACGTGTCCGGCCACTTCCACGACACTTATGGCCAGGCCATCGCCAATATCGTGGCCTCCATGCAGGCGGGTATTCATATTTTCCACAGTTCCGTGGCCGGTCTGGGCGGCTGCCCCTACGCCAAGGGAGCAACCGGCAACGTCGCCACCGAAGACGTGCTCTTCCTGATGCAAGGCCTGGATATTGAAACCGGCATTGATCTGAACGCCGTGGTGGACACGGGCCAGTGGATTTCGGCTCACCTGAAGCGCAAATCAGCCAGCAATGCCAGTAACGCCCTGGCCGCCCGCAAGCAAGGGGCCGCCGCGTGTTGATGAGCCAAGCCCCCTCGAAAGAGGAAATCGATGCCATGTTGAAAGATCTGGGCTCGCTTCCCATCCAGGGCCGCTCCTGGCCCAAATGGGTGGCAGCCGGTGCCTGGATTGTGTTGGCCCTGATCGGTGTACGTTTCGCCCTGGTGGCCAGTTCCCCGCAAGGCGCAGCCATCAGCCCTGTGCTGGCAGGCTGTCTGGTCTTGCTGTTTACTGGCCTGATCCTGATCGCCTGGCATATGTGGCACGGCATCACCACCATTGATCAGAACGGCATACGCCAGAACTGGATCATGAAGCGGGAAGTGCAATGGCAAGACATCCACTTTGCCAAGTTCGTGCCCCTGTTCAACTCCAAGCGCCTGATCTGCTTTACCCGGCGCGGACGACCTGTGATTTTTCAGGGTGCCACGCAGGATCTGCAAGTGGCCTTTGCCAAGATTTCGCTGGTGTTACGGCGCAAGAACTAAGTCTCCAGGTTTGCCCCGTACGGCTTGGCCTATTGGGGCAAAGAACAAATCAGATTCATGGCCCTCGAATCTAGCAGCCAATAAAAAAGCAGCTCCCAAAGGAGCTGCTTTTTGCATATCGCGAATCCTGAAAAGATTAACGAATAGGCAGACCGTAGATCAGGCCGCCGTCGATCCACAGGGCGTTCAGGCCGCGTTCGATTTGCAGTGGGCTGCCTTTACCGACGTTGCGGTCAAAGGACTCGCCGTAGTTACCGACTTGCTTGATGATGTTGTAGGCCCATTTTTCATCCAGGCCCAGATTTTTACCGGCACCGGGCGTCACGCCCAGCAGACGCTGAATGTTGGGGTTGTTGCTCTTGAGCTTCTCGTCCACGTTAGCCGCCGTCACGCCCAGTTCCTCGGCGTTGAAGCTGGCCTGAATGGACCATTTCACAATGTTCAGCCAAGCATCGTCGCCCTGACGAACGAATGGGCCCAGTGGCTCTTTGGAAATGATTTCAGGCAGCACCAGGTAGTCGTCCGGATTTTCCATTTTGGAGATACGAATCGAAGCCAGGCCCGATGCATCGGTGGAGAACACGTCACAGCGGCCCGCCACAAACGCGTTAACCACTTCGTTGAACTGTTCGATGACCACAGGTTTGTACTCAACCTTGTTGGCACGAGCCCAGTCAGCCATGGTGTTTTCGTTGGACGTGCCGGTCTGCATACAAACCGTGGCGCCGTTCAATTCCTTGGCACTGGATACGCCCAGTTTCTTGGACACCAGGAAGCCCTGGCCGTCGTAGAAGTTGATACCTGCGTGGACAGCGCCCACGGCGGTGTCACGTTGCTGGGTCACAGTGGTGTTACGGGCCAGCAAATCAATTTCACCGGACTGCAAGGCGGTAAAGCGTTGCTGCGAGTTCAAGGGCACGGCCTTGAATTTGCTGGCGTCGCCCAAGGTGGCGGCGGCTACCGAGCGACATACGTCAATATCCAGGCCAGTCCATGTGCCCTTGTCGTCAGGAGCAGAGAAGCCGGCAAAACCGGTGGTCACGCCACACAGCACATGGCCGCGCTGTTTGACATTGTCCAGGGTGGCGGCCTGGGCAGCAGGCAGGCTGGCCATCAGGGCCAAAACTACGGCAGAAACGGGCACAAAGCGCATCGGGCTCTCCTCAGAAGGTATAGGTATTGACTATTTTCCAGCATAGTACCGCAGCCCGACTGCTACTTGTGTGCATATCTACATGGCTAATTAATCGTAGCTGCGTTGGTCCTCGATGACTTTACCATCCCGAGGCAAGGCACCTGGCTCTACAAATTCCACCTGAGCACGCAGTTTGGTGATTTCCCGGATCGAGTCGGCCAAGGCACTTTCCAGACCTTCAGGCTTGGCGGTGACTTCCACCTGGAACACCATCTGGTCCTGACCGCTGGCACCCCGTACCACTAGACGTGCCTGACCCAGCTCCTTGTGACGCAAACGAATCTGCTCCACTTGTCCCGGATGGACAAACATGCCGCGTACCTTGGTTGTCTGGTCAGCACGCCCCATCCAGCCGCGAATACGCTGGTTGGTACGACCGCAAGGAGACTGACCGGGCATGACGGCGGACAAATCGCCCGTGCCAAAGCGCACCAGCGGGTAGTCGGGGTTAAAGGAGGTCACAACAACCTCACCCACCTCTCCTGGAGCGACAGGCTGACCAGTACCGGGTCGCACGATTTCCAGAATCAGGTTTTCATTGAGCACCAAGCCTTCGCGGGCCTGGGTTTCATAGGCAATCATGCCCAGATCGGCACTGCCGTAGGCCTGGTAGCCTGCCACACCGTGCTCGCTGAACCATTTTTGCAGAGATGGCGGATACGCCTCTCCCGAGAACAGGGCTTTAGTCAGACCCGGCAAGGCAATCTGCATGGACTGGGCTTTTTCCATGATGATCTTCAGAAAGCTGGGCGTACCGGTATAGCCATTGGGACGCAGGTCCGCCATGGCCTGTACTTGCTGCTCTGTCTGACCCACCCCGCCCGGAAACACCGTGCAATCCAGGGCATGGGCAGCGGTTTCCATCATGGAGCCAGCCGGGGTGAAGTGGTAGGAGAAACAGTTGAAAATCAGCTCTTCCCGACGAAATCCTGCCGCGTAGAGGGCGCGAGCAAAACCCCAATAATCCGGGCGACGGCTTTCAGGTTCGTACATGGGGCCGGGCGAGGCAAACACTTTACGTGCGGCACCCCAGCCTATGGAGGAGAAGCCCCCAAACACCGATTGCGCATAGGCCGCAGAATCTGCACCAGAACGGGCTTGTTCACGTGCTGCAAGCTGGGCTTGCAGCAGTTCACCTTTGCGAAACACAGGGATGGCCAACAGATCTTCGCGGCTGCGTACCGCGCCCAGATCCACGGACTCCAATTGCTTGGCAATGGCCGGTGCCCCTTTGGCAGCCGCTTGCAGCACCTGCGGCAGGCGGGTCATTAAATCGGCTTCGCGCTCGTCCGGTTCCAGGGTTTCGCGCTCGTCGTAATATTCGCTCATCTCTCCTCCAGTGGGATGAATTGGCATTCAAACACTCCCGCGCCCAGCCGACTTTCTGCCCGTAGACAGAGACGTGTCGATGCCAAGCTCTGCTACCACACCCCGTGTAGCCAGAAGCTGCCCAAAACTAAAAACGTCAAAAAGGGTAAGGGGTAGCGGCTTTACGCCAACCAGCGCTTGCGTCGTCGATAAAATTTATTGTCGCGAAAGCTCTTGCGCTCGCCCCCGGACA
Source organism: Alcaligenes sp. SORT26 (assembly GCF_017377875.1). GTDB lineage: Bacteria > Pseudomonadota > Gammaproteobacteria > Burkholderiales > Burkholderiaceae_B > Alcaligenes > Alcaligenes parafaecalis. The sequence continues at coordinate 3,223,795 of NZ_CP070975.1, read as the reverse complement.
CACCCAGATAGAACTCCTTGACGTCCTCGTTCTCCGCCAAGGCCTGGGAAGGTCCATCCATCATCACCCGACCGTTTTCCAGGATGTAGCCGTAGTCGGCATACTTCAGGGCCACGTTGGTGTTCTGCTCGGCCAGCAAGAAGCTGACTCGCTCGCGCTGATTCAAGTCACGCACGATCTCGAAAATCTCTTCCACCACCTGCGGGGCCAGCCCCATGGAAGGTTCATCCAGCAAAATCATGCCCGGGTCGGCCATCAGGGCACGGCCAATGGCACACATTTGCTGCTCCCCGCCCGAGGTATAGCCTGCCTGACTGGTGCGGCGCTGCTTCAAACGCGGAAAGTACTGGTACACCTTGTCCAGCTCGGCGCTTAAATCGCCGCGCGACAGGGAGCGGGTATACGCCCCGGTCAGCAAGTTTTCTTCAATACTCAAGTGCGCAAAACAGTGACGCCCTTCCATCACCTGCACCACGCCGCGCTTGACCAGATCAGCCGGTGTCAGTTGGTCGATGCGTTCACCACGCAAATGAATCTGGCCTTTGGTCACATCGCCGCGCTCGGCGCGCAGCAAGTTCGATACGGCCCGCAAGGTCGTGGTTTTACCGGCACCGTTGGCGCCCAGCAAGGCAACAATCCGCCCTTCTGGAACACGCAAGGAAACGCCCTTGAGCACCAGAATGACGTGGTTGTAAATCACTTCGATGCCATTGACGTCCAACAGCGTTGGCGTCTCATCCACTTGGCCTACGGTCTCACTCATAATCTTCCCCACGCAATGCAGTGCCCAGGGCGAACCCTGGGCGCCTGGGTTTAGCCTTCGCAGGTGCGAGGCGTAATTTTCTTCTCAGCGGCGTACTTGGCCGACATTTCTTTGACTAATGGATCAACGAAGTTCTTGTCGGACTGATACCAGTCAGATACGACTTCAAACTTGTTGCCGTCCCACTGCACAATACGTGCCCAGTCATCACCCATGTGGTTGCTGCAAGAGGTCTTGACGGGACGCATGATGCCCTCAAAGCCCAGCTCTTTCAGACGTGCTTCGTCCAGGTCCAGGTTCTCAAAGCCCCAGCGCACTTGCTCAGGCGTCATTTGCTTGCCCTTGCCAAACTTCTCTTGTGCGGTGCGAATGGCTTCTACCTGCATCATGGAGATCATCATGCCGCGGGTGTGTGCCAAGGAACCGACGTGCTTGTCGCGGTTTTCAGCCCCTTTGCCTTTGGCATGCAGATCGCGCACGGCGTCATGCACCGGGCCATCGCCAGCACTGTTGTGAATGGTGATGCCCTTGTAGCCCTTGGCGGTCTGGCCCAGATCGACCACATCGCTCTCGGACGCTGCCCACCAGATGCCATAGATCTTCTCGCGTGGGTAACCCACGGCCTGTGCTTCACGAATGGCGGTAGGCGTCATGATCCCGGCGCTCCACAGCAAGACGAAGTCAGGACGGTTTTTACGCACTTGCAGCCAGGTGGATTTTTGTTCCACACCAGGAGCGGTCACAGGGTACAGATCCAGCTTGAAGCCTTGCTCTTTGGCACGTGCCTGCAACAGGGCGATAGGTTCTTTACCGTAAGGCGAGTCGTGGTAGACCAGAGCAATGCGCTGATCTTTAAGCTTGTCCTCGCCCACTTGCTTGGCGATGTCCTGGATCATGACGTCAGCAGCGGTCCAGTAGGTGCCCAGCAGCGGGAAGTTCCACTCGAACACCGCGCCGTTAGCCGAGTGAGACAGACCGTAGCCCATGGTTTCAATGGTCACGCCATCGACAAAGGCCTTGTCAGTCAGTGCGAAGGTAATGCCTGTGGACTGGGTATCAAAGCCCGAAGCGCCCCCGTTCTTGCCTTTCATGCGCTCGTAGCACTCGACACCACGGTCGGTGGCATACGCGGTTTCACACTCCTCGTACACCAGCTTGACGCCATTGACACCGCCGTCACGTTCATTGACCAAAGCCAGATAGTCCAGCTTGCCGTCCGCCCATGGGATACCCAGTGGGGCAAAGGAGCCGGTGCGGTAGGTCAGCAGGGGAATGTACTGTTCCTCGGCTGCCAAAGCGGCTGTGCTCATGGTCAACATTGCAGCGCAAGCACTCAAGCCGAGCACAGCGCGTTTCAGTCGTGTTGTCATCTCCTGGTCCTCCGATAAGTACCATTTGTCTAAGTACCCCATCCCGATTGGTGGGGCTGTTTTTGTAATGAACTGCCTACCTGCTATTAATGGGGGAAGGGCCACAAACGCAGCTTTTCCTTACCAATACTCCAGAGTCGAGCCAAACCGTGCGGCTCCACAATCAAGAAAAATACGATCAGGGCACCGAACACCATGTGTTCAATGTGCGAGGCGGTATCCACGCCAATCGACACGCCAAACCAGTGCGGCACGTTCGTCAGGAACACGGGCAGCAAGACCATGAAAGCGGCACCAAAGAAGCTGCCCACAATCGAGCCCAGACCACCGATGATGACGATGAACAGCAACTGCAAGGAACGGTTCAAGTCAAAGGCCAGCGGTTCCCAGGAACCCAGGTGTACAAAGGCCCACAAAGCACCAGCCACACCGATGATGAAAGAGCTGACGGCAAAGGCGGTGAGCTTGGCGTAGACCGGACGAATACCAATCACCTCAGCCGCCACGTCCATGTCACGAATCGCCATCCATTGACGCCCAATTGCACCACGCACCAGATTCTTGGCCAGGAGCGCGAACACCACCACAAACAGCAGCACAAACAAGTACTTTTGCATGGGAGTCTGAACAGGCAGACCGAAGGCGCTCAAGGCAGGCACGGACACGTTGCCCGATGGCGAATAGTTGGTGAAAAAGGCGATACGCAGGAAAGCCCAATCCACAAAGAACTGTGCGGCCAGCGTCGTAACAGCCAGGTACAGACCCCGAATACGCAAACTGGGGATACCGAAGGCCACACCCACCAAAGTAGCGAAGACGCCGCCCAGCAGGATCTGCAAGACCAGTGGCAGTTCCGGAATACGGACACCAAAGTTCCAGGCGGCGTAGGCACCCACAGCCATAAAGGCGCCCGAACCAATGGAAATCTGGCCGCAATAACCCACCAGAATGTTCAGGCCAATCGCTGCCAAGGACAGGATCAGAAAGGGGATCAGAATGGCTTGCAGGAAGTAGTTGGATGCCATGGCTGGCACCAGCAGGAATGCCACCAGCAACAAGCCCAACACCACATAGCGATCCTGGCGGATGGGAAAAATCTGCTGGTCAGCCCGATAGCTGCTTTTGAACTGACCATTTTCGCGGTAAATCATATCGACTCCACCTCAGACGCGATCAATAATCTTCTCGCCGAACAGACCTTGAGGTCGGAACAGCAAGAACACCAGGGCCAGCACATAAGCAAACCAGATCTCGATGCCGCCACCTACATAAGGGCCCAGATACACCTCGGACACCTTCTCGCCTACACCGATAATCAGGCCGCCCACAATGGCACCAGGCACCGATGTCAGACCACCCAGAATCACCACCGGCAAGGCGCGCAGCGCTGCAGTAGACAGGGTGAACTGCACTCCATACTTGGAGCCCCAGATAATGCCCGCCACCAGAGCCACCAAACCAGCCACGGTCCAGACCACGACCCAGATACGGTTCAGGGGAATACCAATGGATTGCGCTGCCTGGTGATCGTCCGCCACCGCACGCAGGGCACGACCTACGCTGGTGTATTGGAAAAACATGGCCAGGGCAGCCACCAGCAAGGCAGCAACCACCGCCGAGCTCAAGTCTTCCAGGCTGACCAGCACACCGCCTTCAAACACGGATTCCAGAATGAAAGCCGGGTCTTTGGGCATGCCCACATCAATGGAATACACGGAGCTGCCAAACACGATCTGGCCCAGGCCATCGAGCAGATAGCTGATACCGATGGTGGCCATCAGCAAGGTTGTGCCTTCCTGGTTGACCAGATAACGCAGCACCCAGCGCTCAATCACGACAGCCAGCACAAACATCAAGATGGCCGAGACAATGAAAGCCAGCACATTGCCTAAAATGCCAGGCTCCATGCCCAGCAACTGCGGAATCCACTGAGACAGACGGGCCATGGCCAGTGCGGCCACCAGCACCATTGCGCCCTGTGCAAAGTTAAAGACACCCGATGCTTTGAAGATCAGGACAAAGCCCAGCGCGACCAGGGCGTACAACATCCCGCTCATCAGCCCGCCCAGCAAAGTTTCAAGAAAAAATGCCATGTCCGTTCCCCTCAATGGCCAGCGCCAAGATAGGCGCGGATGACGTCCGGGTTTTGTCGTACTTCGTCAGGAACCCCGTCACCAATTTTCTTGCCATAGTCCAGGACCACCACGCGGTCCGAAATGTCCATGACTACGCCCATATCGTGTTCAATCAAAACAATCGTGGTGCCGTACTCTTCGTTCACATCCAGAATGAAGCGACACATATCCTGCTTTTCTTCGATGTTCATGCCCGCCATGGGCTCGTCCAGCAGCAGAATGCTCGGTTGCATCGCCAGCGCCCGACCCAGGTCAACCCGTTTTTGCAGGCCGTAAGGCAGACGTCCTACCGGCGTTTTGCGGTAGGCCTGAATCTCCAGGAAGTCGATAATGCCTTCCACGTATTCACGGTTGCGAATCTCTTCACGCTCGGCCCCGCCCAGTCGGAAAGCCTGGGCAAACACCCCGCTTTTCATGTGCAGATTGCGGCCGGTCATGATGTTGTCCAGCACACTCATGCCCTTGAACAGCGCCAGGTTCTGGAAGGTACGGGCAATGCCCTGCTCTGCCGTGTGACGCGAGTTCATGCGTGCATAACTCTGGTCCCGCAAGACAATCTCGCCTTGTTGTGGTGCATACACGCCGTTGATGACGTTCAGCATGGAGCTTTTGCCTGCCCCGTTCGGGCCGATGATGGAGCGGATCTCGTGTTCACGAATGTTGAACGAGATATCGGTCAAGGCTTTCACACCACCAAAGGACAGCGAAATATTCTTCAAATCCAGTACTACAGGGCCAATGCGACGGCCCGGCGTTTGCGCCTCAGTCATCATGCGCTCCTTGCTGCTACGTCTGTCATGCGCTCAATGTGCAGGTCTGCCGAGATGCGACCGCTGCGCCCATCCTCAAACTTCACTTCAGTCTCCACAAACTGTCTGTCCAAGCCGCTGAACAAGGCATCGACCAGCACCTTGTACTTCTGTGCGATAAAGCCGCGACGTACTTTGCGGGTACGGGTCAGTTCATCGTCATCGGGGTCCAGCTCTTTGTGCAGAATCAGGAAGGCATTGATGCGCGAACCAGCCAGCTTGGGATCGGACGCCAGATCTTCGTTGACCTGTGCCACGCAATCGCGAATCAAGGCGTAGACCTCGGGCTTGCCTGCCAGGTCGGTGTAACCGGCATAGGGCAGGTTGCGACGCTCGGCCCAGTTGCCCACGGCTTCCAGATCAATATTGATAAAGGCGCACACTTCTTCCTGGCCATCGCCAAACGCCACGGCTTCTTTGACGAAGGGGAAGAACTTGAGCTTGTTTTCGATGTACTTGGGTGCAAACAAGGAGCCATCAGCCAGCTTGCCCACGTCCTTGGCCCGGTCGATGATCTTTAACTGACCATCGGTGTCCAGATAACCGGCATCACCCGTGTGATACCAACCGTCCTCGGTAAAGGACTCGGCGGTGGACTCGGGGTTGCGGTAATACTCTTTGAACAGGCCAGGGCTACGCACCTGAATTTCACCGTTATCGGCCACACGGATTTCCACGCCTCGTACAGGTGGGCCAACCGTGTCAGGACGCACATGACCATCTTGCTGCACACATACGAACACGGAAGTTTCAGTGCCGCCGTACAACTGCTTCAAGTTGATGCCGATCGAGCGGTAAAACGTGAACAGATCAGGGCCAATCGCTTCACCTGCCGTGTAGGCTACCCGCACCCGACTCATTCCCAGTGCATTGCGCAAAGGGCCATAAATCAGGGCATTGCCCATGGCGTAGCAAAGGCGATCCCACAGGCCCACGCCGGGGCTCTTGTCCAGAATCTTGACGCCAACCCGGTTTGCCAAGGCCATGCAGCGCTTGAACAGGGCACGCTTCAAGGCACCCGCATCTTCCATGCGAATGGTGACCTGCGTCAGCAAGCCTTCCAGCACGCGGGGAGGGGCAAAATAGTACGTTGGGCCAATGTCGTGCAAATCGATGGACACGGTTTCGGGCGACTCGGGGTGATTCACCGTAAAACCCGTGACCAGAAACTGGGTGTAGGAAAACATGTTCTGCCCAATCCAGGCAGGCGGCAGATAGGCCAGCACTTCCTCGGCATCGGTCAGCGATTCCAGTTCCTGAATGGCCAGGCCACGATCCACCAAAGCCGCATGCGTCAGCACGACACCTTTGGGTTTGCCGGTGGTGCCGGAGGTATAGAACATGGCGGCCGCATGGTCAGGCGTAATCGCTTTCCAGATACGACGGACATAGTCCGGATCACGCGCTAGTTGCAAGCGCCCCTGCTCCATAACTTGTTCGATGAACTGCAATTGCTCGTACTGGTAATTGCGCAGACCGCGTGGGTCGTCGTAAATCAGCGCATCCAGGTCGGGGCACTGGTCCCAGACTTCCAGCAGCTTGTCGACCTGCTCCTGATCTTCGACCACGGCCACACGGATGCTGGCATCCAGCAAAACGTGCAACATTTCCTGGGCCACGGCATCCTGATACAAGGGCACAGGGACAGCGCCCAGCATTTGGGCCGCCATCATGGCAAGATACAAACGCGGGCGGTTCTCACCGATCACCGCAACGTGCTGTCCGTCTTTGACACCCAGCCCGGCCAGGCCCGCAGCCAGTTGCTCGGCCTGTTCAGCCAGCTCCCGCCACGTCCAGGTCTGCCAGATTCCCAGGTCTTTTTCGCGCATGGCGATATTGCTGCCGCGCACCTGGGCATGGTGTTCTATCCAGGCTGGGAAGGTGCCGGGTAAACCCGCTACCTGCTCTTTATCCATCCGCACAACCATGTCTCCTCCGAATTTTCCCGGCTTGTTATGGTCCAGGAGGCTGCTTATGATTGAGACCGAAGGCGAACTTGATGCCCTCACGCTATTTGCAGCCTGTTATTAATCAAGTTATCGGCTGCCCGTCCCGAAGATTGTCACGGACATGACATTCGACCTTTATCGAGGGTTAATCCTCATGCATGTTGTAGATGCTTTATCCGAGCGAGCCGCCTGGTTTCGCCTGTTGACACCGGAGCTGCAAGAGCGTGTCCGGCGCGATACTTTGGTCACTGAGTACGAGGCTGGCGCCATTGTGGAACGCAAGGGAGAGCGCGCCACCGCCTGGATTGGCGTGCTGTCAGGTTTGCTCAAAGTGTCGGTAGGAAATTCCGAAGGCAAGATTGCCTCCATGACCGGCGTACCCGCCGGTGGCTGGATTGGCGAAGGCTCCTTGCTCAAGAACGAGGAACGTAAATACGATGTTGTCGCCTTGCGCGACAGCCAGGTGGCCCGACTGCCCGCGCATAGTTTTAACGACTTGCTGGACCAGAGCATTGCATTCAACCGCTACCTCCTGCATCAGCTCAATGAACGTGTGGCGCAATTTATCGGCAAGGCCGAGTACAACAGCCTGTCTACGCCCGATGCCCGCGTGGCACGTTGTCTGGCAGAGCTGTTCAACCCGCTGCTCTACCCCGGAAAAGGTCTGCGCCTGGACATTACCCAAGAAGAAATTGGCTATCTGGCCCGCGTCTCGCGCCAGCGTGCCAACCAGGCATTGCGCCAGCTTGAAAACGAGGGCTTGCTGCTGATCAAGTATGGTGGCGTCCAGGTTGTAGACCTGGACGGCCTGAAACGCTACGGCGATGAGTATGCCGCCTGATTATGCGGCCACTGTGGGCCGCATCAACATCAATCCATACGGATACCGGCACGCTCGATAACCGTGGCCCATTCAGCGCGTTCACGCTGAGCGTAGGCCTGGAATTCATCGGGCGTCATGGGCATGGGTTCTACGCCCATATCGCGGATCCGCTGGGCCAGCTCAGGCGTTTTCAGGGCCTGCATCAAATCCTGGCTCAAGCGTTGACGAGCAGCCTCATCCATCTTGGGTGGCCCCACGATGCCCTGCCAAGCGTAGGCGTAGAAGTCGGCGATACCCGCTTCGGCCATGGTGGGCACGTCAGGCAGCAAGCCACTGCGCTCAGGCGTGGCAACGGCTAGCACCCGCAGTTTGCCTGCCTTGATGTTGGACAGTGCTGCCGCGGAGTCCACAAAGGACATATCCACCTGACCACCTAACAAATCCTGAATCGCAGGGGCGGCACCCTTGTAGGGCACATGCACGATCTTGGTGTCCGTGCGCTGCTTGAACATTTCCAGTGCCAGATGGTGTGGGGAGCCACTGCCAGCGGACGAAGACGTCAGCTTTTCAGGCTGTTTACGCGCGGCTTCCAGCAAATCTGCCACCGTCTTGTACGGAGACTCTTGTGGCACCGCCAGCATCAGGGGAAAACGAGCCAGACCGCCAACATACGTGAAGGCCGCCGGATCGTATTGCAGCTTGCTGTACAGGGAGGAGTTGAACGCCAACGTACCTGAATCAGCCGTTCCTACGGTATAGCCATCCGGCTTGGCATTGCTGACGTAGGTTGCACCAATAATGGTGGCCGCCCCCGGCTTGTTTTCCACAATCAGCGTCTGGCCCAGGCTGCTTTCCAATTGTTTGGCGACCAGTCGGGCAATCACATCTGAACCGCCCCCTGCGGGATAAGGCACTACCCAAGTCACGGCAGACTGGGGCCAGTCTGCTGCCATCGCCGTCCCTGTCAGGCTGGCGCTTAGCAACAGCACACCGGCTCCAAAGTTCTTCCAATGCATGATGTCTCCTCCATGCGTGCAGATAGCGCTTTTGGCGCTATTCTTTTTAAGTGTTAAGCATCCCGTCCGGGATGCGCAGAGACATTATGCGCGGACAGCCGTGCGCAGGGCATTAGTAACGATGCTGATATCGATTAACGATAATCGCGTGCGCCAAACAGAGCCGAACCCACCCGCACTTCGGTAGAACCTTCCTGAATCGCCAGCTCGAAATCCCCGCTCATGCCCATGGACAGGCCTTGCACCTGCTCGTAGCCCAGCTCGACCAGACGATCTCGCCATTGGCGCAACTGGACAAAACAGGCGCGTACGGCCTGAGGGTCGTCGCTATTGACGGCCATTGTCATTAGCCCACGTACTTTCAAGGTATCCAGTGAACGCAAAGACTGCATAAAAGCAGGCAACTCGTCCGGGGCCAAACCAAACTTGCTGGGCTCGGGCGACGTTTTGACTTGAATCAGTACATCCAGGCTGCGCTGCTCTGTTTGCAGGCTTCGATCCAGAGCCTGAGCCAGCGATAAACGGTCCAAAGACTGCACTTCGCTGGCTAAGCGTGCGATGTCTTTAGCCTTATTGCTCTGCAGATGGCCTATCATCACCCACTGCACCGCGCGATCGGCCAGCTCTGCCTGCTTGTCCCGAATCTCCTGAACCTTGTTCTCGCCCATTCGTGACAAGCCCAAATCCAGGGCTTGAGCCAGCACGGGCACAGGAAAGGTTTTGCTTACCGGTAAAAGAGCCACCGCATCAGCAGGGCGGCCGGCCTGCAAGCAAGCCTGTTCGATGCGTTGACGCAACTGCGCCAAGCGACCAGAAAGGGAAGAGTCAGAAGAAGCCATCAATGCACACGCACCCAGATAAAACCATCGCAAACGCTGCAAACACAACAGCGGCCATTTCCGATAGCATAACTGTTGCACACGGCCACCGCTAAGCCAATCCACAGCGTGTTTGCCGGGCTCTGCGTCTGTGCGCAACCACACGTCTTCACTGTGTACTCGTATCCCGTTTCCCCAACCTTATCGAGGAGCTCATGACAGATCGTCCCACCCATGCTTTGCCGTCATACCTGAACGCCGACGACGTCGGCCCCTGGGGTATTTATCTCGAACAAGTGGAGCGAGTCACTCCTTATCTGGGCAAACTGTCCCGATGGGTTGAAACACTCAAGCGCCCCAAGCGCACACTGATTGTCGACGTACCCATTGAACTGGATAACGGCACCGTGGCCCACTTTGAGGGCTATCGCGTTCAACACAATACTTCCCGTGGCCCAGGCAAGGGCGGCGTGCGCTACCACCAGGACGTAACCCTGTCCGAAGTGATGGCCCTGGCTGCCTGGATGTCGGTGAAATCGGCGGCGGTGAATCTGCCTTTTGGCGGTGCCAAGGGCGGTATTCGTATTGATCCACGCAACCACTCCCAGGCCGAGCTGGAGCGCATCACGCGCCGCTACACCAGCGAAATCGGAGTGATCATCGGCCCTAACAAAGACATTCCCGCACCGGACGTGAATACCAACGCCCAGACCATGGCCTGGATGATGGACACCTATTCCATGAACGTGGGCGGCACCAGCACAGGCGTAGTCACCGGCAAACCCGTGTCCCTGGGCGGCAGCCTGGGCCGTGTGGAAGCCACAGGCCGCGGCGTATACACAGTAGGCTGCGAAGCCGCCCGCGATGCCGGTATCGATCTGAATGGCGCCCGCGTCATTGTGCAAGGCTTCGGTAACGTGGGTGGCACCGCCGCCCGCCTGTTCCAGGAAGCCGGTGCCAAAGTGCTGGCCGTACAGGATCACACCGGCACCGTGTACAACGCCAATGGTCTGGATGTACTGGCCTTGCTGAACCACATGGAACAGCACAAAGGTCTGGCCGGTGCGCCCAACACGGAAGCCATCTCCAATGAAGACTTCTGGCATATCGAAACCGATTTGCTGATTCCTGCTGCCCTGGAAGGCCAGATCAACAAAAACAATGCAGAACGCATCCGCGCCCGCATTGTGATTGAAGGTGCCAACGGCCCCACCACCCCCGAAGCCGACGACATTCTGAACGACAAGGGCGTGACCATTGTTCCGGACGTGGTCGCCAACGCCGGTGGCGTGACCGTGTCCTACTTCGAGTGGGTCCAGGACTTCTCCAGCTTCTTCTGGACCGAGGACGAGATCAACAACCGTCTGGAAATGATGATGCGCTCGGCCTACACCACGGTGGCGGCGGTTGCCAAAGAGCACAACGTCACCTTGCGTACGGCTGCCTTTATTGTGGGTTGCGCCCGCATTCTGGAATCTCGTCAGGTACGCGGTCTGTATCCCTAAGCTGATAAGACGGCGTACTCGGTTTATGCCGCTTTTTATGAGCAAAATACAGCGCTGGTGCGAAAAAAACAGGGGGAAAGCGGTAGAATCGGGCATCCAGGATATGACACCCGTATGAAACCCTTACCCCCTTTCTCTTTGACCGCAAGGACGTTGCTGTGAATACCAATGACCTGAACGCGGCGGTCCAGGTTCGCGACATCCACAAACGCTTTGGCACCAACGAGGTGCTCAAGGGCATTTCCCTGCAAGCTCACAAGGGCGATGTGCTCTCCATTATTGGTGCCTCCGGCTCGGGCAAAAGTACCCTGCTGCGCTGCATTAACCACCTGGTCGTGCCTGATCAGGGCGAGATCCAGATCGGTGCCGACATTTTGCGCAGCCATCGCAATCGCAAAGGGGAATGCCAGACGGACAACCCGCGCCTGCTGGAACAAGTCCGCGCCCGCTTGGGAATGGTGTTTCAGAACTTCAACCTGTGGTCGCACCGCACGGTGCTGCAAAACGTCACCGAAGGCCCGATTCATGTCAAAGGCCGCTCGGCCCGTGAAGCTGCCGATTACGCCCGAGAACTGCTGGGCAAGGTGGGGTTGAGCAACAAATGCGATGCTTACCCGGCCGAGCTGTCCGGCGGCCAGCAGCAACGCGTGGCCATTGCCCGTGCGCTGGCCATGGACCCGGATGTCTTGCTGTTTGACGAGCCGACGTCGGCGCTGGACCCGGAAATGGTGGGTGAAGTGCTACGCGTGATTCGCCAGTTGGCCCAGGAAGGCCGCACCATGATTCTGGTGACCCACGAAATGAATTTTGCGCGTGACGTGTCTTCCGAGACCATTTTCATGCACAACGGCCTGATTGAAGAACGTGGTCACCCCAAAGACTTGTTCGATAGGCCACAATCCGAGCGTCTACAGCAGTTTCTACAACCAATGCAGTAAGATCATCGCTTCGTGAATACGACACCGGCTGGAAAACCAGCAGGGCTAATACGGCCCTCACCAGCCTATCCACAAAGGAGAGCCAGACCATGAGTTTCCTCAGCAAGACCCTGATCTGTGCCAGCCTGGCCCTGTTGGGCTCCCAGGCTGCAATGGCAGACACCCTGAAAATTGGTACCGAAGGCGGTTACCCGCCATGGAGCATGGTAGATGCAGCCGGTAAAGTCACCGGCTTTGACGCCGACGTGGGCGCTGCCCTGTGCAAAGAGCTGAATAGCGACTGCAAATTCATCGTGCAAGCCTTTGACAGCCTGATCCCTTCGCTGGATGCCAAGCGCTTTGACCTGATCATCTCGGGCATGTCCTACACCCCCGAGCGTGCCAAGCGCGTGAACTTCAGTATTCCTTACGCCGTTGAAGATGCCATTTTCGTTCTGCCCAAGAGCAGCGACCTGGTTGGCGCCGACAACGAACAAGCTATTTTTGACGGCCTGGCTGGCAAAACCATTGGCGTTCAAGGCGGCACCACCCACGGCGCTTTCCTGTCCAAGAAAGCCCCCAAGACCACCGTCAAGAACTACGAGACTCTGGACCAGATGCAAATCGATCTGGACGCCGGTCGTCTGAACGGCACCTTTGCCGACCTGACTTCCCAGTCCAAGTTCCTGCATAAAGTGGGCGAGCAAAACTTTGCCTTGTCCAAACTGGTCATCAAAGGCTCTTCCGACCCTGAAACCCTGGGTTATGGCATTGCCGTCGGTATTCACAAAGACAATGCAGAGCTGAAAGCCAAAGTTGACGCTGCCCTGTGCAAGCTGATCGACGATGGCACCGTCAAGACCGCCAGCGAAAAGTGGTTTGACATCGATATCGCCAACTACGAGATCTGCAAGAAATAAGTCGAGAAGTACCACTTGATGCTAGAGACCATTTTTAATGTGCTGCGCGAAGGCTGGGGCTGGATGTTCCTTCGCGGAGCAGCAATGACCTTGCTGATCTCCGTTTTGGGCATGGCCCTTGGCGTAGTCATTGGGATTACAGGAGCCAGCATCAAGACCAACGGGCCACGCTGGCTGCGTGGCCCCGTTAGCCTGTACACCACGGTTGTTCGCAGTATCCCCGAGCTGCTCATCATCTACCTGCTGTTTTTTGGCTCGGTGCAAGTTGTCGCCGATCTGGCCGATTTCATGCGCATGGAAGATGTGATGACGCGCTGGTTCCCCGCGCTGGTCGGCATTTTGGCCATAGGCCTGATTGCAGGCTCCTATAGCGTGGAAGTATTTCGCGGTGCCTTGCAAGCCATTCCCGAAGGCCAGATCGAGGCCGCCAAGGCCATTGGCATGTCGTCCTGGCAGCGCCTGCGCCGCATCATCCTGCCGCAAATGTTCTGGTACGCCCTGCCCGGTGCCAATAATGTCTGGCAGACCGCCCTGAAAGACACGGCCCTGATCTCCCTGGTGGGCCTGGTCGAGATCATGCGCGCTGCCACCCTGGGTGCCGCTAACACACGCGAACCCATGGCCATGTACCTGATTGCGGGTGTGCTTTATTTTCTGATTGGTGCCTGTAGTCAGGCCCTGTTTTTGCTGGCCGAGCGTTACACCGGCAAAGGCATGAGAGCCCGGGCATGATTGATCTGGAATTATTCAAGACCACTGTCGAAACCCTGTTCAAAGGGTTTGGCCTGAGTGTGTATATCGGCCTGTGGGGCATTGTGCTCTCGCTATTCATTGGCTTGTCGCTTGCCTTGATGCGCCAGTCCAATAGCCGCGCCCTGCGCAGCTTTGCCTTTAGCTACAGCACCCTGTTTCGCGGCACCCCCCTGCTGGTGCAATTGTTCCTGCTGTACTACGGCGTGGGCACCCTGAGCTTTGTAAAGGAATCACCCACTCTGTGGTGGCTGTTCAGCGACGGCATGCGCTGCGCAATTCTGGCCATTGGCCTGAACAGTGGCGCCTACGTCAGCGAAGTATTCCGTGGCGGTTTCCAGGCAGTGCCAGTGGGCCAGATTGAAGCAGCCAAATCCATAGGCATGTCCGCCTGGACACGGTTTCACCGCGTGGCCTTCCCCTTGGCAATCCGCCAGGCCCTGCCCGCCTATAGCAATGAAATTGTGCTGGCGATCAAAGGCACCAGTCTGGCCTCGACCATTGCTGTCATGGATCTGACCGGCCATGCCAAGCGCTTGATGAACCAGAACTACGCCATCATCGAAACATTTGTTATTGCAGGTTTGCTGTACCTGCTGATCAACTTTACTTTGCTGTCGGTGGTGCACCTGATCGAGCGCTGGCTGAAAGTACGCCGTTAACGCGGCGTTATCCTGAAGCAGTCTCTCCGCACCCCATAGCGCTACTACTGGACGCGGAACACTCTCATGCCGACACGCCCCAAACTGGCCCTGGTGGGCACAGGCGGCACCATCGCCGCCACGACCCAGTCCAATACTGGCCTGACTGATTACGACATCACCCAGGGCGTGCAAACGCTGTTGCAGGCTGTACCCGGCATTACCGAGCTGGCTGATCTGGAATGTCATCAGATTTTCAATGTGGACAGCCGGGCGATGGGCTCGCTAATGCTGCTGGAGCTGTCGCACAAGCTCAATGAGCTATTGGCCAGGCCGGATATCAATGGAGCCGTGATCACTCACGGCACCGACACGCTGGAAGAAAGCGCTTTTTTCCTGCACCTAACCCTGAAAACCGACAAGCCCGTGGTGATGGTGGCTGCCATGCGCCCCGCCTCGGCCCTGAGTGCAGACGGACCACTGAACCTGTATCAGGCCGTCCAGGTGGCCTGCTCTTCCCTGGCACAGGATCAGGGCGTGCTGGTGCTGCTGAACGACCAGATCCACAGTGCGCGCTTCCTGAGCAAACAACACACGACACAAACCAGTGCCTTCGGCTCGCCCGATGCTGGCCCCTTGGGCCTGGTTGCAGGCGGCCAGCCGCGCTTCATGATGCGTACTCTGCTGCCCCATACACACAGCAGCCTGTTCGATGTACGTTCCTTGCACAGTCTGCCTAAAGTCCAGGTCTTCTACGACCATCCCGACACCTTGGCCGAGCTATACCGCCATGCAGCGCAAAGTGGTGTGCAAGGCATTGTGGTGGCGGCAACCGGGAACGGCAGCCTGACACCCGGTGCGCTAGAAGGCGTCAGCCGGGCGCACAGACTGGGTGTGGTGTGTGTTCGGGCTTCGCGTATCCACGCGGGGCCTGTGACAGACAGCGCCTACGATGAAGACCACCACACGATCGCTGCGCACTATCTACCCGCGCAAAAAGCCCGAATCTTGTTGATGCTGTGTCTGGCAAGCAAACTGGAACACGACGAGATTGAGGGTATTTTTCGCGATTACTAAGTCGTGATCATGATGAGTCTTCAACAGCCAGACCGAATCAAGATCCGGGCTTGAGCCGTCGACTCGTCATTGGCAGCCCGCTATGCACAGACCATATCGCCACTAAACCAGCTCCAACTGACGCTGACTGCTGAAACGCCGTGACTGACCCGTTACGGGGTCTACAAATGCAATATGTCGAGCCAGTAACTGCAAGGGTTGGCTGAAGTCATCCGCATCGCGCTCCGGCAACAGCTCGGGATAGAACACATCATTGACGATGGGCGCCCCCAGGCTGCTTAGATGCACCCGCAATTGATGCTTGCGACCACTTTGAGGACGCAAGCGATACAGCGCCAGATGCTGCCCCTGCTCGGTATGCCATTGGCGCTCGCACACGATCTCAGTGCTGCTATTCGGTTCTCCGGCCACCTCTTCCATTACAAAGCGACCCGGCACCTCTTTCATGCGGCTACTGTACAGCAGCCCATTCACCAGCTTCTCTTGAAACGGCGCGACGGCTTCATATTCCTTCTCGATCTCGCCCTGCTGAAACAGAGACTGGTACGCACCACGAGACGCAGGATCACGGCAAAACAGCAAGATTCCCGCTGTTTCCCGGTCCAGCCTGTGAATAGGACTGATGTCATCCTCTCCAAAATCACGGCGCAAACGAGTCAAGGCGGTTTCGGACAAATAACGACCACCCGGCGTCGTTGCCAGGAAATGCGGTTTATCCACCGCAATCAAACGCTCATCCTTGTAAAGAACAGGCATCTCAAACGGCACCACTGCTTCGTTTTCCACCATACGGAAATACCATAGCCAACGCTCCGCCTGATAAGGCGAGCCGGGCTGTTGGCGGACTCCGTCCTGGTCCAGAATGTCGCCACGGGCCAGCCTCTCCAGCAGAACCTCGGGGCTGACATGGGGGAAGCGTTCCAGCAAGAACTCTTCCAGCAGGCGCCACGGGCCACGCGGGCACCATACTTTGCTGGGGCTGACCCCGTCACGCGACGCCAGGGGTGGGAGAGAACGAATAGATGTCATCACAAAAGCCAAACAGAAAACGGCCCGCTTGCGCAGCGGGCCTGAAATCCAGGGCCATTAGTGTACTACCAGCCGCCACAGAGGCGGCTGGCGCTTGAGATCAGGTTTGGGCAGCACCGTGTGCAGGCAAAGCACGCCGCATCCGCACACCCTGCCTTGTCCATAACCAGACCAGAATCAGGAATGCTGGAAGAAACACCCAGAACTCGGATGGACGATCGGGATGCGGCACTTTAACCTGCTGGATATCCCAGCCCTGCTCCCACCCCCCTCTGCGTGCCGAACTGCCAAAGGCAACCGATGCCACTTGAGCCGTGTCTCCAAAGGCCATGACCGTCAGACCTGCCAAAGAAAGGCGTTTGCTGGCCGCAGCCACACCCGTCGCCTGATCTCCTTCCGGCAAGGCTGGCAGGGACACGGCAACCGTTTTCTGCAAATCCTTGCCTTCCAGGTTCATCCCGGCCAGTTGCACCACCAGATTGCCCCCGTCCGGCGTGTTCTGCACCACCTGCATCAACTCGGAGGCGGGACGGCTTTGATACTTCTCGCTGACATGGTCCATGAACCAGTCCGGACGGAACAGCATGAACGTAACCAGCAACAGCAAGATCGTCTCCAGCCAACTGGTTTTGATACGCAGCCAGCCCATTGTTGCAGCCGCAAATGCCAGAGAAGCCACCGTTGCACCCAAGGCGACCAGAATCAGCTCCCAGACGCTATGTATGCCGATCAACAAGAGCATGGGGTTGAAGATGAACATGAAGGGCAGCACCGCCGTACGCATGGCATAAGTGACGCCCTGCACCCCGGTCTTGATCGGGTCCTCTCCTGAAATGGCAGCGGCTGCAAAGGTAGCTAACCCCACAGGCGGCGTAATATCCGCCATGATCCCGTAATAGAACACGAACATGTGGACTGCAATCAACGGGATCACCATTCCGCTTTGCGCCCCCAGCTCCACCACCACGGGTGCCATCAGTGTCGCCATCAGAATGTAGTTGGCGGTGGTGGGCATGCCCAAACCCAAAACCAGGCACACAGCGGCGGTAAAGAACAGCATCACCAGCACATTGCCCATGGAGACCAGCTCCACAAAAGCTGTCATGCGCAGGCCCAGACCTGTCAGGGTAATGGCTCCCACAATCAAGCCTGCTGTCCCGCAGGCAATCCCGATACCCACCATATTACGGGCGCCTTCCTGCAGTCCTGTCCAGACCTCACTGATACCCTGGCGCAGCGGTTGAGCCGTTGCCTGCTTGCGGAACCAGGCGATGATGGGACGCTGTGTGGCCATCTGAAACAACATGGCCATTACAGCCCAGAAAGCCGACAGACCGGCAGACATCACCTCTACTGTCAGACACCACACCAAAATGCCGATCGGAATCAGGAAATACAAACCGGCACGTACGGTAGGCCAAGGCTCAGGGCGCACCGGCGTCTTCACATTAATGTCGGTGGGCAGATCCTCGTGGTCTGCGGCCACTTTCAGCAGGAACACATACAGCACCAGCAGCAAAAGCAGCAAAATCCAGATCGCCGCATCACCGGCTACTGCCTGAACTCCAACACCTATCCAGTAGACCAGGCCCATCACAATCAAGGTGCCGGCGGTGCCCATGCCCCACCCCGCCAGTTTCTGGGTAAAGGTCTTGGGTTTGCCCGACGCCATCATGGGCTGAATACCCAACTTCAGCGCTTCCAGATGCACGATATAAAACAACGCGATGTATGAAATGACCGCAG
This sequence comes from Alcaligenes sp. SORT26, assembly GCF_017377875.1. GTDB lineage: Bacteria > Pseudomonadota > Gammaproteobacteria > Burkholderiales > Burkholderiaceae_B > Alcaligenes > Alcaligenes parafaecalis. The sequence continues at coordinate 3,205,527 of NZ_CP070975.1, read as the reverse complement.
GCAGCAAGGCATGCCGAATGATGTCGGTATATGGGATGCCTACATACTCAATCATCAGAAAGGCAGCCGCCCCCATGACTGGCGGCATGATCTGACCATTGACGGACGAGGCTGTTTCAATCGCCCCGGCCCGAATACCGCCATAGCCTGCTTTTTTCATCAGGGGAATAGTGAAAATACCGCCCGTCACCACATTGGCGACGGAAGAAGCCGACACAATCCCGTTCACGGCCGAGGAGACCACGGCAACTTTGGCCGGCCCGCCCCGCAAATGCCCCAGCAAGGCAAACGAAACCTGCATCATGTAATTGCCCGCCCCACAGCGATCCAGCAAGGAGCCAAGCAGTACAAAAATAAAGATATACGAGACCGAGACGCCCAGAGCAACCCCGTATACGCCCTCCGTAGTCAGCCACATATGCGAGACCAGACGCTGCAAGGAGGCACCCCGGTGAGACAAGGCATCGGGCAGCCAGGGACCCAGAAAAATATAGGCAATAAAAACAATCGCCAGTACCGCCATGGGCGCGCCCAAAGAGCGCCGCGTCGCCTCCAGTAGCAACACCAGACCCATACTGGCCACCACCACATCCATCGTGGTGGGGATACCGGGGCGAGTCGCCAATTCTTTATAGAAAAAGAACAAATACGAACCGCAAAAGGCCGCAATCAGTGCCAACAACCAGTCATGAATCGGAATCCTGTCCCGCGCGGACTGCTTGCGGGCAGGAAAAGCCAGATAAGCCAAAAACATGGCGATACCCAAATGCAGGGCACGCGCTTCAGTGTCATTGAAAATGCCCAAATTCAGGGCAAACGGCAGCGGAGAGGCATACCAAAGCTGAAACAAGGACCAGCCTATTGCAGCCAAAAACAAAACCATGCCTGCGGCACCAGTCACAGAACGGCCACCACGATCGACATCGGCAACCAGTTTTTCCAGTTCTGCCGCCTCATCCTGTGTCAGGGCGATGTCCGGCCCCGTTTTTTTATGTTCTTGTTGTGTCATTTACATTTGTCTCCAGGAAAACCTGGCGTGGAGCACCGGCACCGCCGACACCGTCAGCAAAGCACCCGATCTACCTGAGCCGGGCAGCCCAGGACCTCCAGACCAGAGGCAAGGTCACAGCTATGGCCATGACACTTGCGGCCAGGCTGGCACAGCCAGCCTGGTGTCAATCAGACTGTCTTACAGCAGCCCTTTTTCCTTGAAGTACTTTTCAGCCCCTTTGTGCAAAGGAGCAGACAGGCCATTTTTGACCATGTCCTCTTTCTTCAGATTCGCCAGTGCAGGATGCAGACGTTTGAAGTCATCAAAGTTGTCGAACACCGCCTTGACGACGTTGTAGACGGACTCTTCGGGCACATCCTCGGACGTCACAAAGGTCGCCAGAACACCATAGGTCTGGACGTCGTCAGGATTGTTGGGGTACAGACCACCAGGAATCGCGACCTTGGCATAGTAGGGATACGTCTCGACCAACTTGTCCACTGCAGGGCCGGTCAGAGGCACCAGCTTGGCGCCGCAAGAGGTAGTGGGATCCTGGATGTTGGCCGAAGGATGGCCTACACCATAGATAAAGCCGTCAATCTTGCCATCACACAGTGCCGGGCCGTGCTCATCCGGGCGCAGCTCCGAGGCCAACGAGAAAAAGCTGCTATCCAGTCCCATGGCCTGGAGCAACTGATCCATGGAGGCTCGCGTGCCCGAACCTGGATTACCTACGTTAAAACGCTTGCCCTTGAAGTCGTCGAACTTGCTGACATTGGCCTCTTTGCGAGACAGCACAGTAAAGGGCTCCGGGTGAATGGAGAATACCGAGCGCAGCTTCTTGTAAGCCCCGCCATCCTTGAACTGGCCTTCACCGTTGTACGCGTTGTAGCCCACATCAGACTGCACCACGCCCAGGTCCAGCTCGCCAGCTTTGATGGTATTGACGTTAAAGACCGAACCACCCGTGGACTCCACCGAGCAACGCACACCGTCAGTATCACGATCTTTATTCACCAGACGGCAAATGGCGCCACCCGCCGCGTAATACACCCCGGTCACACCACCAGTCCCGATACTGACAAACTTCTGCTGGGCGCTGGCAGGCAAGGGGCTGAGCAACATGGCGCACATAGCCGCTGTTGCACTAAGCGCCCACACCGTTTTCCTGCCTGTTTTTTTGCTAATGTGTTCCATCTTTGTGTCTCCCATGGGGTCTCCCCTGTTTGTATAGCCGGTACGACCGGTTTCTTTACGTAGACGAAGCGGAGCCAACCGCCTCGTCCTGTTGCCAATAAACTCCCTGACTTCGAAATGAGGACTCCAGTTGCGCCAGGCGCTGCACCACTGTCTTGCCGCCCAAGGTGGCGATTCGTGCCAATAAATGCTCGGCAACCGTGACGGTGCCCACTAGAGAATGAAAAAAACTGGCCGCTGGCTGCTCGCTGGTCTGTGTATCAAACAACAAGACATGCTCGGCGCCCTGCGCCACCGGAGACAGCACACTGTCCGTTATGGCGACCACGGTAATGCCACGCTGCACCGCCTGCTGCACACTATTGACCACTGTTTTCACATACGGAGCCTGGCTGATCACAATCAGCACACCCCCGCTGTCCAGGCCAGCCTCCAGCTCCAGAAACAAGTCCACAGCCCGGTTCAGCAGAACGCCGTTACCGCGTATCAATTGATACGCATAATGCATCTGGAACGCACAGGCAAAGCTCACTCCCAAACCCATAAAACCCACTTTGGAAGCACCCAGAATTGCCTGGGCACAAGCGTCTAGCGATCTGACGGGATTAAGCCTCAAGACAGACTCCAGGGCCATCTCCTGTTGCTCGCCCAGGTCCCGTATTTGTTGTTCTGAAGCCCGGTTGCCTTGCAAATTCTGGGCCCGCGCTGCCATCGTGCCGCCATTGCGATGCAATGCCTGCTGAAACGGCTCACGAAAGCAGTCATAGCTTTCGTAGCCCGCCGCTTTGGCCAGACGAAGCATCGTGGCCGGAGCAACGGACAACTCCTGCGCCTGCTTGCGCATGGACCACAGGCTGACTTCAACCGGGTGACGCTCCACCCATTGAGCAGCACGACGCAACTCGGGCGTCAGACCAGGCAAGATACGCTGCAAACGCAACAAGGGCTCCATTTTTCGTCCTACTCACACATCAACACAATAAAACGCATGTTAATCTGGAGAGCGTCAAAAAAAACAAATGTTTTCCTAGGGTTTGCCCGCTAATAACTATAATTATTTCTTTTTGGGGCGGGCCCAATCAACGCTGAGGTCGCCGCTCGCGCTTGCTAGCGAATCTCAAAAAAATCATACCGCTTGTCGGTATAAGAGCGCTGTATATCCACGTGCTCAACCACCGCCTGCTCGGGGCCGATATACAACCAGCTCACCATACTGTCTATGGCATCCGCGCTGCCCTGCAACAGCAGTTCTACCGAACCATCCGCCGCATTGCTGACCCAACCTCTGACGCCATACAAATGAGCGTGACGCAGGGCACTGGATCGAAACCCGACCCCTTGCACCCGCCCCTTAACACACACCTCTACCGTTTCACAATCCGCCATTAACCTGCTCCCTGCTATTTGTGCCCGAAATGTGGCAGCATCCGCCCCACATCTCGATATTCAGTTAAATTAGTCACATCATTGTTGCATGACCGCACCCGCCCCCGATTACCTGCTTTGTGCAGCCTCTACCCTATGAATTTGCCCCGCCTTCTTACTCTATCGCTGCGCAGGGCAACGCACATGCTAGGCATGCTGGCCCTCCTGGGGTTTCTGACACCCTTTGCCCATGCTGCACCGCACTCCCAACAGCATATTGTGCGCGTCGGAATTTACGAAAACCCGCCCAAACTTCTGCTGGACAGCCAGGCCCGCCCCGGTGGCATTATGGGCGAACTCTTGCTGGAAATTGCCAAGCGTGAAGGCTGGACCCTGGAAGCCGTACAGTGCGATTGGCAACAATGCCTGAACGCTCTGCAAAATGATCTGCTGGATATCGTGCCAGGCCTGGCTTATTCACCTGAACGAGCCGCTCTGTACAGTTTTCACAGCCGCGCTGTGCTGGAAGACTGGTCACAGATCTTCACGGGTAAAACCACCCATATCGGCGCACTCAATGACTTGAATGGCAAACGAATTGCCGTCATGAGCGGAACGCTGCAATTAACCCAGCTCTACAATATTTTGCAGAAACTGGAGCTGGGGTCCAAGCTGGTTATTACCGACTCCCAATACAGCGCACTGAAACTGGTGCAGAACAAACAGGCGGATGCCGCCGTCGTCGGCCATTTATTTGGGGTACGCCATGCGGGCGAACGCGGTCTGAAAACCGCCCCCATCCGGCTGGAGCCGACCAACACCTACTTTGTGACCGCCAAGGATCGACACCTGGATCTGCTGGCCGCCATTGATAGCCACATCAAGCAGTGGCAAGACAATAACGACCCGTTTTACACGGAAACGCTGAATCAGTGGGGTCTGCGCCTGATCGAAACACCGACCAAGCCCTGGATTATCCCCGCTCTACTGACGCTGGGTGTCTTGCTGACGATTGCCCTGCTAACCGTCACCCTGATGCGAATCGGCCTGCGCCGTCAGCGCAAGAAACTGGTCCGCACCGAGCACCATCTGCACACGGTGCTGGATGCCATTGATGCGTACGTCTACATCAAGGACGATCAGTTTCGTTATCAATACGCCAACCGCAAACTGTGCGAGGACCTGAACTACACCACGGCCAGTATCGTGGGTAAAACTGATCAGGACTTGTACGCCAACAAGCAGACCATCAACGAGTTTCGTCACAACGACGAGCAGGTGCTGTACAGCGGCGAACGACTGGCCGTAGAAGAAGTCGTACGCGACCGCAAGGGCGATATTCGCGCAACCTTCTTCTCCATCAAAATGCCGGTCAAAGACCCCGAGACCCGGCAGACCAGTCTGTACTGTATCTCCACCAATATCTCGGCCCTGAAAGCCACCCAGTCGGAGAACTACCGGCTGGCTTTCTACGACCCGCTGACCGAACTGCCCAACCGCCGCCTGCTGCTGCAACGTCTGGAACGTCACCTGCAAACCATAGAGCCGTACAAACGGCCCGGTGCGCTGTACTTTCTGGATCTGGATCGCTTCAAGCACATTAACGATGCTCGCGGGCACGCGATCGGTGATGCCCTGCTGCGTAAAGTCGCACGCCGCCTGTCCCTGATTATTGATCCCCAGGACATCGTGGCTCGCCTTGGCGGAGATGAATTCGTCATCCTGAAAATCCTGCATCCCGGCACCGTGCGCGACTGCTACAAAGAAGCGCTGGAATTTGCCGAACTGGTGCGCACAAGGCTGGAAGAACCCTACAGCATCGAAGGTCACTCCTATCTGAGCAGTAGCAGTATTGGTCTGGCCCTGATTACCGACAGCACGCTGACCTCGGAAGACCTGATGCGGCAGGCCGACACGGCCATGTATCGCTCCAAGGAAAACGGCCGCAACCAGATCACCTTGTACGAGCCCGGCATGCAAGAGGCGGTCGAGGAGCATCTGAACCTGCAGCATGACCTGCGTTTTGCGATTGGCTCAGATCAATTGCGCCTGTTCGTACAGTCTCAATACGACAAGCAAAACCGCATTTGCGGGGCCGAAGTGCTGCTGCGCTGGCTACACCCTACTCGCGGCATGCTGACACCCAATCTGTTCATTCCGCTGGCAGAAAGCACGGATCTGATCACCCCGCTGGGCGACTGGATCATGGCCTCGGTCTGTGATTTGCTGCTGCAAACCCAGGAGTGCAACTTCCCGATTTCCATCAATGTCAGCCCGATTCAGTTCCGCCGCCCCGACTTTGCCCGCCGCACGCGTCAGATTCTGGAAAGCAGCGGCGCACCCGCCCACCGCTTGATCTTTGAAATTACCGAAGGGGTGCTGATGGAGGACTTTGCCTCTGCCAACAGCATGATGCGCGAGCTGAAAGACGTGGGTATCCGCTTTTCCATGGACGACTTCGGCACGGGCTACTCCAACCTGGCGGCCATCCGCCGCTTGCCCCTGTACGAGTTGAAAATGGACCGCAGCCTGATCCTGGGCGTGCCTATGGAACAGGAAGCCAATGCCATTGTGCGCACCGTACTGGCGATGGCCCGACAATTGGGACTGCATGTGGTGGCGGAAGGCGTGGAAAACGAACAGCAAAAAGAGTTCTTGCTACGCCGTGGCTGCCACGCCCTGCAAGGCTATCTGTTCTGTGCGCCTCAATTGGTGGAGCAGTGGCTGGAGGTGATTCAGCAAGACTGCGGGCCGGTGGAGCCGCAGTAAGCTCCAGCATCGCCTATGTAAAATTTGTCGGCAACTGGTCTGAACACCATCAGGCATCAGCTTCCTTGTTTTGGCCAGGCCCCTCATCCTCCGGCAATACCCAATCCAACCGCTCGTGCTCTATATCCGTATGCAGAGGCTCGATTCCCGGCTGCGTACGTTTGGCGCGCGCTGATAGCTCGGCAAAGCGGCTGACCTTGCCATACAGGCCCTGCTGCCCGGCCAGCGCTGTCACTGTACTGTTGTAGTGCTTGCCCGCCTGCCCCAAAGTTTCACCAAGCTTTTTCAGGCGCTCCGCCAGAATGGATACCTGGTTATAGATATCCCCCGCCCGCTGGCTGAGCTCGTGCGCCTGTTCATTACTGCGCACCATCATCCAGATATTGGCCACGGTACGCAAAATGGGCAGCAAGGTCGTGTGTGAGACCATCAGGACGTTCTTGCCCAGGCCGTAATCAAACAAACCGTGATGCTGTTGCAGCGCCTGCATATACGCCGCTTCAATAGGCACGTACATGAATACAAAACCAGGGCTGTTCAGACCCGACAAGGCGCTGTAGTCCTTGGAGGCCAGATCATCAATATGATTGCGCAGCGCTTGCACATGGGCCTGCAGGCTTTGCTGGCGCTCTTCCTCGGTCTCCGCACGAATCGCCCGGTCGTAATCCACTAGCGATACTTTGCAGTCCAGCACCAGGTGCTTGTCCTGCGGCAGGTGCACCACGAAGTCGGGGTAGCGCAGACGACCCTGCTCGTCACGGGCCTGCCATTGGGTATCGAAATGCACCCCACGCACCAATCCAGCGACTTCCAGGGTTTTTTCCAACTGCGTCTCGCCCCAATTACCGGTGGTCTTTTTATCGCCTTTCAGCGCGACCGCCAGAGAATGGGCCTCGGCACTCATGCGCAGACCCATTTCCTGCATGCGTTGCAGCTCCAGGCCCAAGGCCGTCTGACCTTTGACCGACTCATCATGCACCTGATTCACACGTAGCTGAAAACCGGCCAACTGCTCGCGGAAAGGTCGCAGCATTTCATCCAGAGTACGCTGACTATCCTGGCGTAGTGTTTGCCCTTTGGCCTCCAGAATCTGCTGGGCCAAGGACTCGAACTGCAGGCGCATTTGCTCCCGGCTGTGCTCCAAGTCTTCTTGTATGGCCTGATTACGCATCTGCTGGGCCTGCAACTGGGCCTCTCGACGTATCAGTTCTTTATCCAGCTCCACGGCACGTTCCTGGGCGTCCAGCGTTTGCTCCTGAGCTTGGGCCAGTTCCTGCTCCAGACGGGCGCAGCGATCCTGCAGCGCCTGCTCGATAGGTGCACTCATGCGCGCTCGCAGCCACAGCCCGAGCAGCAAGCCCAGCGCCAAGGCGACCAAGGCAATCAGCACATCCATTCCCGTCAAGTCCAACTGCATCCACCGTACTCCTGCCCAGCTCCGCCATGTCAGGAATGCCCCGAATGGTCTGTCTGGCTAAGCCTGCTATTTAACCGTATAACGCTGGTAATTTATACACCCTTTTGAGGCTAGGCTCGAAAGGAGATGGGATGACTTGATCCACCCCTGCCCATCAGGAAACGCCTCCCCTCGTCGTCACATCCCGTCAAAACTGGACGCGAAATCCCGTATTTGGGGGACAAATCAGAAACGTCTGCTCGTTAGCATGGGGAGGTCTCTGATTTTTATGGCTTGTCATGAACTGGATTAGCAATGCACGGATTGTGGCGATTTTTTCTGTCGTCTGCCTGCATATCGCCGCCTACGCCGTCCTGAATGCCGAACTGGGCACCGCCAATTGGTGGAGTGGCAATCTCTACGATGCTGCCACTCGCTGGTGTGTCCCCGTGTTTGTGATGGTGAGTGGCGCGTTGTTGTTAGAGCCCCGCCCGCAGGAAGGCATGAAGCTGTTTTATCGAAAACGCGCGGCACGGGTCTTGTTACCGCTATTGTTCTGGACAGCTTTCTATCTAGGCTGGACAGCCTTCAAGCAGCACTGGTGGACACCGGAGGCGGACCCCTACCCCTATCTGGAACGCCTGCTGCAAGGACGGCCCTACTTTCACCTGTGGTTTCTGTACATGATTGTGTTCCTGTACCTGTTCACGCCCTTTTTGCGGCGCATGGTACAGAACACCAATCTGCGGCAGTTAGCGGCATTAACCGGGGCGGCTTTTGTGCTGTCTGCCCTGAGCACGCTGAGCAACCCGGACCTGAACACCCACTCCGCACCTTTCTTTACCTGGTTCCTGTCCTATCTACCCTACTTCTTGCTGGGTTATCTGCTGCGCAAAGTGCCGGTGACTGTGCCTCGCTGGCTGACTATCACCGTGCTGTTGAGCAGTATTGCTGCAACGGCCTGGGGCTTTTATGCGCTGGCCATGACGCACGATAGGCAAACGGGTGCGTACTTTTATGATTACCTGAGCATCACCGTCATTCCCATGTCCATCGCGCTAATCCTGCTACTGCGCGACTGGAACCAGCCTTTGATCAACCCTCGTATCAGTGCCCATCTGGCGGAGCTGACCTTGGGGGTGTATTTGATCCACCCCTGGCTGATCGACCTGATGTACCGCTATCTGTTCACCGCGCTGGATTTCAACGCACTTTGGTCGATTCCGGTTCTTGCTGTCGCCATCTATGGTCTGTCCCTGTTGCTGACGGCGTGCTTCAAAGCCACGCCGGTTTTGCGGGCGACAGTCTAGAAAACTACTTAAAAAATAAAAAAATGGGCGGGTTTAAGGACGGAACGGTGCATCATCAATGGGCGAAGCCTCACCCGTCAGATGCGCCGCCAGAATCGCTGCGCTACCGCAAGCCAAGGTAAAGCCCAAAGCACCATGACCTGCATTCACCCACAAGCGGCCTGCCAGCTTGCTGGCGCCCACCACGGGTTTGCCTGACGGAGTCGCTGGGCGCAAGCCAGCCCAGGTCTGCGCCTGTTCCAGCGGCAAGCCAGGGAACAGATCCTTGACCTGCTGCTTCAAGGTCGCCATACGGGTAGCAGGAATATCCAGACCATCAAAACCAATATCCACCATCGCTGCCATACGCAAGACTTCACCCAAACGGGCGTACACAATGCGCTGCTCGTAATCGGTAACGCTGATAGCGGGTACAGCCTGGTTCAGGCCTTCCAAGGGCAGGCTCAGGCTATAGCCTTTCAAAGGATAGATCAGCGGACGGCCACCTAATTGACGCAGCAAAGGCACCGTACCCATACCGCTGGCCACCACAAACTGATCTGCCTGGATCTCGCCTTCTGGCGTTTGCACGGCTCGAATATCACGCCCTTCCATCACAAAGCGCTGCACGGGCGTGTTCAACTTCAGTTGATAATCGCTGTCGTTTTGCATGCGCTCATGCAGGGCCATCGAAAACAGATAGGCATCCCCCGCTTCCTCGCTGGGGGTGTAGATCGCCCCTTGCAGGCGCGAACCCAAGGCTTGCAAAGAAGGCTCCAGCTCCAATACCTGAGCCGCTTCCAACACTTGCTGCGAAGAGCCCATATCAGCCTGCAACTGCGCCTGCTCACGCGCATGCTGGAAAGGGCCAGGGCTGCGGAAAGCAATCAGCTTGCCATTGGTCTGATGCGCAAATTCCAGATTGAAGCGCTCCTGCCAATCGTGCAGGATGTCTCGGCTCAAGTAAGACAAGGTCAGCATCTGGGCCGTGGTGCGACGCACCACATCGCCCCGGCAGGCTTTCAAAAAATGCAGCAGCCAGCGCCATTGCTGTGGGCTAAGTGCCGGTTTGAAGCGCAGTGGCGAGTCTTTATTCAATAACCAGCGTGGCAAATCCTTGAACACGCCAGGATCGGCCAGGGGGGCCACATAGCTGTAGCTGAGCTGTCCGCCATTGGCAAAGCTGGTCTGCCCGGCCACTTGCGAACCGGCCTCCAGTACCGTGACCTTCACCCCTTTCTGGCGCAACATGAACGCGGTGCTCATACCAATGACACCGGCGCCGATAATACATACATGCATGGAAATACCCCCAATAACTGGACTCTATTGTCTTGGGGGCAAGGTCACAGCGCCAATGAATAGTTGGCGCACTCCATAACCCAGGGTTATGGTTTCGGCTTTCTGCCTAATCCGGAAAACGACATTCCAGCAGGGCCTGCCGGATGTGATCCAGCACACGTTCACGGGAGCCGGAACCGGCGTCATCATGAGCCGTCAAAATGCTGACGGGGATAGGCAAAGGTTCTGGCAAGCGATGGATAACAAGGCCTCGGCCTTGCATGGCGCGGGCGGTGACCAGATCCACCAAAGCCTCGCCTACCCGCTGCAGCACCAGGCCACAGGCTACGTAATGAGTCTGAACCCGCATGAAGGGAGCCACATCGGGGACATAGCGCTGCAGCAGGTCCTCCACCATCGCACCCACAGGATCGTCGGCATCTAAAGCGATGAAAGCACGCTCGGCCATCTCTTCCCAATGGCGCAAAGGAGCAACACCCGGCAAAGTCACATGGACCAGTTCGGTATGAGCCAGAACCTGCTGCTGCACACCGGACGACTCGCCCTGATCAAAGCTCATCACCATGTCCAGATCGCGCGTTTCCAGAGCTTGCAGCAACTCACCACTGTGATGGGTACGCAGCTCGAAACTCATGGCCGGGTGAGCCTGACGGCAGCGGCTCAAGGCCACGGGCAGTAGCTCCAGACCAAAGGCCGGGCTGCTGCCAATACGCCATAAACCCTCGTGATGGGAGCGCAGATTACGCGCCAAGCGGCTGACGTCATCCAGATTCTGATGCAGACGCGCAACGTAAGGGGCCAGAATGCTGGCCTCACGGGTGGGGATCAGACGGCCACGCACGCGATCAAACAGCCGAAAGCCTAGCTGCATTTCTGCCGTTGCCAGCATTTTGCTGGCAGCAGGCTGTGAGATATGCAGCAACTGCGCGGCCTGCGTCAGAGAGCCGCCACGGCAAATCGCATCAAAAATTTCTACATGCCGCCACCGCATCGACTGACCCTCCTGGTACGTGCTGGTCTGAAAACACCCCATTATCCTGCAACTTGGCCCGACAGAAAACGCCTCAGCCCCCTGCGCTTACTTGGTATCCTATAGCCCTTTGAGTCTTTTGCCGTGCGCCAGACGCCGGATGAGCTTATGGCTGCCAACCCCTACAAAAAACGCGAACCCAATATCCGTGAACAAGTCTACGGCATGCTGCGCCAGGACATTGCCCTGGGAAAAATCGGTTTTGATGTCCGTCTTGTCGACAACGAAATTGCAGCCAGCCTGAATGTCTCCCGCATGCCCGTACGCGAAGCACTCATGCAGCTAAAAAATGAAGGGGTGCTGGACGGTACGTCGCGCGGCTTTGTGCTGCGGGTGTATACGCCACAAGAGATTGAAGATATTTACGCAGTGCGTGCCCTGCTGGAACCTCCTGCCGCACAACTGGCCTGCGCCAATCAAAGCAAGGTGGGCATATTGGCACTGGAACACGCCTTGAGCCGGATTGAGGCGACACATCAACAAGGCGACCCTATCGACAATATTCAGGCGAACTGGGCCTTTCGTAGCGCCTGGATCAGCATGGTGCCCAACAAGCAACTGGTGGACACCATGGAACGCCTGCACGACAGAGCTGATCAGGCGCGCACAGCCTGTTTGCAAGATGCCCAATTCCGTCTGGAAACCATGCAACGCGCCAAGGCGATATGCACCGCTTTTAGCGAGCGCCAGGAGAAACAGGCAGCGCAGTTGATTCTTGAAAACCTGATTATTTGCGGCTCGGCGTATTGCATCAAGCAGGCAGAGTTGCTGGCCTAGCTGCTGTTGATGGCAGTCCACGAATCACCCCATTGCTAGACACACCATCCGTCTAAATGGAGTCACTTCTGGCTTCATAGGTTAATAAAAAAGGGCGCCGCAGCGCCCTTTTCCTTCAAGCCATCACAACTTAGTCCAGCGTGATGTCCAAGGCCTTGATCGTCGGCCCCATTGCCTGTGCATCGTGCTCGATCAGATCGGCAAACTCTTTGGGAGTAGAAGGCTCGATCTGAATACCGAAGTCCACGAACTTCTTGATGACGGACTCTTCTTTCAGCACAGCGGTCAACTGCTCAGTCAAACGCGCTACGTCTTCATCAGGCGTACCGGCTTTGGCCGAAAAACCCCACCAGATAGTGAAAGCCACATTCGGAATACCGGCTTCGGCAATGGTAGGAACGTCTGGACGCAGAGGGCTGCGCTCGGTTGTAGCAGCGGCAATCGCACGCAGACGGCCATCTTCCAGGAAGCCACGGCTACCTGTCAGCACGTCAAAAATAAAGTCGATCTGGCCGCTGACGGCGTCGATCAACGCTGGGCCCGCACCCTTGTAAGGCACGTGCACCAGGCGGGCACCGGTTTCTTTGCGCAGCATTTCACCCAGCAGATGAGTGCCAGTTCCCATGCCGGGCGAACCGTATGTCAGCTCTTGCTTCTGGCCTGCAGCCACCAGGTCCTGCACGGTTTTGAAGGGGCTGTCTTTATTGACCAGCAGGAACACGGGCGCTTTGGCGGCCAGCGTCATGGGGATCAGGTCAGTAGCAACGTCGTAATTCAGGCGCTGGTAGAGGTGACGGTTCAAGGAATAAGCACCGCTATCAGCCAGGAACAAGACCGTACCCAAAGAGGCGGGGTTAGCGTTTTTCACCACGTTCATGGCGACCTGGGCACCGGCACCTGGACGGTTCTCCACGATCACTTTCTGATCAAAGCGAGTGCCCATTTCCTGGGAAATCACACGCGCCAACTGGTCCGCCGCACCGCCCGGTGGGTAAGGCACAACCAGCGTCACATTCTTGTTTTGAGCATGGGCCTGTGCACCCAACATCAGCGCACAACACGTTGCCAACTTAAGCCATACCTTCATTGTTCTATCCCCGTTGCCCCTATGGGCTTATTCAAAGTCATTGTGAAGCAAATCGGCTCAGTTCCATGAGCCTGAACTGCTTGTTGCTGATCGACTGTTGTCTACGAACCTGATCAACCGCCCTGCCTGCCGTGTCTGTCCGGCCTGCCAGGCGCCCCCTTTTCTGTCTTCCTCGGCCCTGGGTTTGCGCGAAATACCACTGCTTGGTGGCATCAGCTACTTCGGGTTTTTCCGGTGAAGGACAGGAATTTCAAAATAATATATTGCAGTATACTGTTTGCAGGATATTAGTAATTTCACCCATGCACATCGGCTTGCCGCCTTGATCGCGCGTTGGCCGGGAGACAGATTGATCATGCACGCCCATTCCATTCCTGCTTCTGAATTGCCGCTGTTTTCAATACCTGCCACACAGCGCACGGTGCCTGCCCTGCTGCGTCTGCGCGCAGAGCGTATGGGTGATGCTCCGCTGTTCTCAGACCGCCAAAACAGCTACACCGGCCAGCAAACCTTGCAGGCTGCTGCCGCCAGTGCCAGCCGCTTGAGCCGTGCCGGTATCAAGCGTGGCGACCGTGTTGCCCTGCTGTGTACCAATCGCCACGAATTCCTGGATATGGTGCTGGGTTGTGGCTGGTTGGGCGCGATTGTGGTGCCTATCAATACCGCTTCACGCGGTGCGCAGTTGCAGCACATTTTGAGTAATAGCCAGGCAAGCCTGCTGGTGGTGGAAACGGATCTGACGCCCTTGTTGGCTGATGTGGATCTCAGTGCGACTGCCGTCCAGCAAGCCTGGCTGATTCAAGGCCAGGAAGCGGCACAAACCCTGTCGGTAGCCACATGCGATCTGCCTCCTTTGGGCGATTACTGCGAGCCTGCTGATATCGGCCCCGGTGACACCTTGGCCATTTTGTACACCTCCGGTACGTCTGGTCCCTCCAAAGGGGTTCAGTGCCCGCACGCCCAGTTTTACTGGTGGGGTATCTACACCGCCAGCAAGCTGGGCATGAAGCCCGATGATGTGCTGTACACCTGCCTGCCCATGTTCCACACCAATGCCTTGAACACCTTTTTCCAGGCCCTGGTCAGCGACGCCTGCATGGTAGTGGACAAGCGTTTTTCGGCCAGCCGGTTCTTCGACAATCTGTGCGAAACCGGCGCTACGATTACCTATCTGCTGGGTGCCATGGTGCCTATTTTGCTGTCCAAGCCCGAGACAGCGGCAGAGAAGCTGCACAAAACCCGTATTGCACTGGGCCCAGGTGTGCCGGAGCAGTTTCACAGCCAGTTTCTGGAGCGCTGCCATATGCATCTGCTGGATGGCTTTGGCTCTACCGAAACCAACTATGTGATGGGCCGTGGCATTCAGGAACAGCGCAATGGCTATATGGGCCGCGTGTCTGAAGGTTTTGAAGCGCTGGTTGTAGACGAGAACGACAACCCGCTGCCAGACGGTGAAGTCGGCGAGCTGCTGCTACGTGCCGATCAGCCCTATGCTTTTGCGCTGGGTTACTACGGTCAGCCCGACAAGACGGTCGAGACCTGGAAGAATCTGTGGTTCCACACGGGCGACCGCGTCGTGCGCGATGCCGATGGCTACTACCGCTTTGTGGACCGTCTGAAAGACATGATTCGCCGTCGTGGTGAAAACATTTCTTCGTATGAAGTCGAACAGGCTTTGGCCAGCCATCCTGCGGTTCACACAGTCGCAGTCTATGCCGCCAAATCCGAGCTGGCCGAGGACGAGGTCATGGCCATGATTGTGCTGCGCCCTGATTGCACGGTCAGTTGCGAGGAGCTGCTGCAACACTGCGAACGCCGCCTGCCTTACTTTGCGGTGCCGCGCTTTGTTGAGTTTGCTGAAGTCTTGCCCACCACGGAAAATGGCAAGATTCAAAAGTTTGCCCTGCGTGATCGTGGCATTGGCCCCGACACCTGGGATAGAGAAAAAGCGGGCTATCAGGTTCGCCGCTGATCGCTGCCACAGGAATTCGATATGACGCCTAGTTTCAATCTGGATACGGTACGCCTTCTGGGGGCCACTGAAGTCACCTATACCCGGCGCGGTCAGCTCAGCACCTCCGAGCTGCTGGCTCAGGCTTTCAAACAGTCCTTGGCCGCCGCCGGTTTGCAGGCCAGCGATATTGATGGCCTGGGAGTGGCCTCGTTTACCCACGCGCCTGATCGGGCGATTGACCTGGCCTGGAAGCTGGGTTTGAAGGTGGGCTGGATTATGGATGACAGCAATGGCGGTGCCAGCGGTCTGAATATCCTGCAACACGCGATCCGCGCGGTTCAGGCAGGGGATGCCCGCTGTATTGCGATTGTGGCGGGCGATCATTTTCAGGCCAAGGATTTCCAGCAACTGGTCGAGAACTATAACCAGACAACTTACGATCATTTACGGCCTTTGGGCGCGGGCAGTCCGAATCATCGCTTTGCCATGCTGACGGCGAATCAGATGCGTAAGTTAGGCTTGGAGCGGGAGGATTATGCCGCGCTGGTGATGCGTCAGCGTTTGTGGGCCAGCATGAATCCTGGGGCGGCGTATCAAAGTCCTATGAGTCTGGATGACTATTTGAATGCGCCTCAAGTGGCGGACCCACTGACGCGGCTGGATTGTGTGCCGGTAGTGGATGGGGCCAATGCCTTGATTGTGATGCGCGAGGATCATCCGGCGGCAAAGAATCAGCCTGCAATTACGGTGAAGGCTTTACGCAGTTTTCACAATATTGATGATCAGCAAAGCGATGGTTTGAGCACGGGTCTGGCGGCTTTGGCCCCGGCTTTGTGGGCGGACTCGGGCTTAAGTCCTGCACAGATGGATGTGGTCAGTATTTATGACGATTATCCAGTCATGGTTTTGGCACAGTTGCAGGATTTGGGCTTTTTTGATGCAGACGGGGCCAAGCGGTTTATTCACGAGTCGATTGCGACGGGGCGTTTGCCTTTGAATACGTCTGGCGGGCAGTTATCGGCCGGGCAGGCTGGAGCGGCGTGCAGCTTGCATGGTTTGGTGGAGGTGATCCATCAGTTGAGCGGTCAGGCGGGGGAGCGTCAGGTGGCGCAGGCTCGTTATGGTTTGGTCACGGGTTACGGCATGGTGGAGTATCGCTATGGCATGTGCTCGACGGCGCTTGTTTTGGAGGCCTTGTGATGGGTCCGTCTGTGTTTCGTTGCGTGCAGTGTGATCATCGTATGTTTCCGGTGCGGTTCTTGTGTCCTAAGTGTCATGGGGATGGGTTTGAGGCTGAGATGTGTGCGTCTGGCGTGGTCACTGAACTGACGCGTAGTGCCTTGTCTGGCGAGGAAGCGGGGGTCTATATGCTGGCGACGGTGGCCAGCGATGCAGGGCCGCTGTTGATTGCCCGTGTGCTGGATGAGACCGTGCAGCGTGGGGATGGAGTCGCTTTGGTTCTGCGGGATGGCGGGATTTATGCGGATCTTGTGCGTGGGTAAAAGCACTGTCTCAGCGGCTTTCTTTGGAATGGCCTAGCTTTCTGGGCTTAGGTTTAAATATCCAGGCATGTAAAGGTAGGGATGGCTCAAGGCTCGGAGTAAGCCACTGTTCGACGCGATAAAGAAGGTAGCTATAAGACGCTGATTAAGGGGCCGTAGCGGCGTTGGGGCTGGCAACTTGCCGGTGCTGCGCACCGGTGCCCTGGTCAGATAATCGCTACGGGCGCACCTTGAACTCGTCCGGTGGTTTGTCCCCCGGACAAACCACAAGCGTCGAACTCAAACAGCAAGGTGCTTGCACCCCTACGCAATTATCTGCCTGCGGCAAGTCACCTGATCCGCCCCAACGCCGCTACGGCCCCTCAATCAGCTCACAGTATCTTTTATCGGACGATTGTTGATTGGGGTTTGGATGCTCCGACTTCGTATTCTTAACGAGCGGGTTGATCGTAGAGCTGTTTGATGAATGGGATTATTTAGACAGATGGGGAGTAGGCAGTAACTGTCCTAAGCCAGTATTTGCCAATGTTTGAGTGCGCTTTCCTACACACAAGCTAAAGACGTGGGGCTTATGCACTTAAGCCTTAAAAACTGACTTGAACGCTGTCGGTACGAACACTACCTGCATCTTGCTCACCTCCAAAATCGCTCTCAGCGACGAGCAGAAAGATCGTTCAAGTTCTTATGCGCCGTTCCCACATCAATCACTTTGCTGCACATAAATAGGCGGCAAAAAGCGATCAACTCTATCGAGCATAAAAAAACCTCAGTTTGGCATCTGCCGAACTGAGGTTTTTTGTTTGAAAGCCTGTTCCAGATTGTGGCTTTCGTCGCGGGACAACATGCTTGTTGTCCCACTTTCAGGCTGACTGCTCTGTCTTAGCCGATCAGTCCTGGCAAGCCTACGGCAATCCAGGGGATGAACAGGACCAAGGCTAGTACGCCGACTTCGATCACCAGGAAGGGCACGGCTGCTCGGTAGATGTGGGGCAAGCGGATGGACGGGGGTGCCACGCTTTGCATCACGATCAGCAACAGGCCAAACGGTGGGGTCAGCAGGCCGATTTCCAGGGCGATCAGGATCATTACACCCAGCCAGACGGTGTCCACGCCTGCAGCCAAGGCCAGGGGCATGAAGAAGGGCAAGGCGATCATCATCATGGAGATCTGGTCGAGCACGGTGCCGATGACCAGCAAAACCAGCAGCATGCAGATAACCAGTGCGAAGGGCGACAGGTTGTAGTCTTTGATCATGCCCAGGAAGCCTGCACTGGCACCAGAGAAGCTCAGCAGTTGAGCAAAGGTGGTGGACGCGGCCAGGATGAACAGGATCACGACCGAGACTTTGGCGGTTTCGATCAGGCTCTTCCACAGGGCTTTCAGGGTCAAGGCACGGTAAGCGATGGTGGCAATAACGGAAGCCAGTACACCGATAGCGGCGGACTCGGTTGGGGAGGCCCAGCCTGCCAGCATGGAGCCCACTACGGCGATGAAGATGCCCAGCAATGGCACGACGTTAAATACGAAGGGTTTCCACAATGCCCAACCTTTCAGGCGAGTGGCGGGGTCTTCTTCGCTCATGGGTGCATCTTGAGGACGCAGGCGGCTACGTACGATCACGTAGGCCAGGAAACCCAAGGCCATCAGCATGCCAGGCAGGATGCCGCCAATCAGCAGGCGTTCGATGGAGATGCCTGCCAGGCTACCCAGCATCACGGCCAGGGCCGAGGGTGGGATCAGCATGGCGATGCCACCGACGGCCATGATGGGGCCCATTGCCATGGTCGGGTGGTAACCGCGACGCAGCATTTCTGGCAGCATCACGCCGCCCATCATGGCGGTGTTGGCGATGGAAGAGCCCGACAACGTGGCAAAGGTAGTGCCGCCCAAAATACTGACGATGGACAATTTGCCAGGCACGCGCGAGATCATGCGCTCGATGGAGTCGATGGCTTTGAAGGCCAGTCCGGTGTGGAACAGGACTTCTCCCATCAGGATGAACAGCGGAATGGGGGTCAGCGAGAAGCTGCCAATCGACGCAGTGGTATTACGTGCCCATTGAGCCAGACCGGCGGCCTCGCCCAGGAACAGCCAGGCGCCAAGCAGGTTGACGGACAGGAAGGCAAACACCACGGGTGTGCCGATGGCCATCAAAAGGAAGAGTGATCCCAGCATCAGGATCAATGCCATATGCCATTCCATGGTCAGACTCCTTGCTCAACAGGACGGGAAACCAGACGACGCAGGAATTCCAGGGCCAGCATGGCAGCGCCAAACATCAGGGGCAGGTTCAACCACCACTCAGGAAACACCAGGGCTTTGAAGACCATGGCACCTTGTTCGTGGGCGTCCAAGGCAACCACGGCACATTGCCAGGCCAGGACGCCACAGACCACCAGGCCCAACAGGTTGGAGACCAGGTCCAGCAAGCGCTGGATAGGCGTAGGCAGGTTATTGAACAGCACGTCGATACGGATATGGCCGCCCAGGTACAGCACCCAAGGTGCGGCGACGAAGGTGGCGATGATCAGCATGTATTCGGTTACTTCCACGCTGGTGGACAGCGCGTCGTAACCCAGGTTGCGCAATACTACGTCAGCGCAGACCAACAGGCTCATCAGCCCAAAGGTCAAAGCCGCCACAGCGCCGCAAGTGTTCATTAAAAGGGCGTAAGGACGCCCCCAGGTCGTGTTGGAAGGCAAGCCTTCCGAAGCAGTTGCAGCAGACATCTCGTCTTCTCCGCAGATCAAGGTCACTGAAAGGGAGGGCAGATTGCCGCCCGGATGGCATCATCAAAAAGTGGACACTGTCCCCAAGGGCACAATGTCCACTGTCAAACTACATAATCAGCAGTCTTGTTTAAGGCTGGTAACCACCAAACAGTTCACGCAGTTGCGCGGCGTATTTGGGGCTGGATTTGTCGATACCGGCCCAGCCCGATTCGTAGGCTTTGGTGCGCAAGGCACGAGCCACTTCAGGTTCCAGAACCAGCGCTTGCACACCGGCTTGTTCGGTAGCAGCTTTTTCGTCAATTGCCATCTGGTGTTCAGTCACGTTCTGCGACTCCATCCACTCGATCTGCTTGCGCATAAAGGCTTTCTGGTCTTCGTCCAGTTTTTCCCAGCTCTTCTGGTTCATGAAGAAACCCACTTCCACGTTGTAGAAACCGGGTTCTACACGGTATTTGGTCTTTTCATGCCAGCCCATTTCCATCACGCCCACCGATGGCCAGCCATAGCCGTCCACCACGCCACGCTCCAGCGCGGTGTAGACCTCGCCCGGTGGGATCTGCAAAGGTGTTGCGCCAATTTCGCGGAAGAAGGACAGGTACACCGGCACGCCGCGCAGCTTGAAGCCCGACAGGTCGGCCGAGGTCACGGGTTTGTTGGTATAGATGTGGTACTGCAAGCCATCCGTCGTGCGGGCCAGCCAGGTGATGTTGGCTTTCTCGCGGTGAATCTTGTCCATCAGCTCGTAGCCACCGTTCTGGCGCAGCTCGCTCATGGGTTTTTCGGTCAGCGTCAAAGCCAGTGCCTCAGGCACCAGATTGGCGTGGAATACGGCTGTGGTATTGGCGAAATCAATCACGCCGGAACGCAGGGCATTACCGACTTCAAAGGGAGGGATCGCTTCTGGACCACCAATCACATTGATTTGAACCAGGCCCTTGCCTTCACTGTTGACCTTGTCAACAAACTGCTTGAATCGCTTGGTAAAGAAGGTGTCCATCGTAAAGACAGATACCGCTTTCAGCGTTACTTCCGCTGCCTGTGCGCCAGCCATTCCCAATGCCAGCAAGGCCGCAGCCACCACCCGAGTTGTTTTATGCACCATGACGGAACTTCCGCAGAAAGGTTTATTATGAAATTTTAGTTTAGATATAAATATATCAATAATCAATTATTTATGAGTTGGGGTTTTCACTAGGCACGCTAAGGCGCCAGAGGGTCTGGCGCCATCATCCTTCATCAATCCTGCCGTCGGACTGCCTGCTGTATCATCACAGTCTTCAAGTTTTATTGGCTTAAAAGGTATTACCCATGACATTTTCCGCTGTGCTGTTTGATTGTGACGGTGTGCTGGTAGACAGCGAACCAATCACGGTTCGTGTACTGCGGGACATGTTGCAAGAGGAAGGCTGGGTCATGACGTACGAGCAGTGCTATGACTGGTTCATTGGCAAGGCTCTGCCCGACGAACTGCCTACCGTGCGCAAGATGACGGGCAAAGATCTGGATATGGAATGGGTGATGGCTTTTCGCATGCGCCGCAACCATGCGCTGACCAATGAAGTCATGGCCATTCCCGGTATTCAGGACACGCTGGATGCGATCTTGCGCGACAAGCCCGGCATGATTGCCTGCGCATCCGGTGCGGACCGGGCCAAGCTGGTACTGCAGTTAGGGCAAACCGGCCTGCTGGATTATTTCGGCACTCATATCTATAGCGGGGCTGAAACGCCACGCAACAAGCCTTACCCGGACGTGTATCTGGCCGCCGCCAACGGTCTGGGCGTTGATCCCACACAGTGTCTGGTGGTGGAGGACAGCGTAACGGGCGCTACCGCCGGTCTGGCTGCGGGCGCAACCGTCCTGGGCTACTGCCCGGTTCCGGACAAGGAAGAGGAATTGCGCAGCCTGGGCGTGCGTGACACCTTCCGCCGCATGGACGAGCTACCCGCTTTGATCGCCAGGCTGGAACAGGAACGGGTACAAGGCTGATTCATAGCCAAGCAATAGAAAAGGCGCTGTGTTTTAGGCAGGTTCTTCAAAAGAGGGCGATCCCATCTTTTTGAACTGCTCAAAACACAGCGCCTTTTTGTCGCCGGGCCACGCTCCCCTCGGGAGGCAGCAAGCCGAAAGCCTAGCGTGGAGAGTGGGTTGTCTTCTGCTTAGTCTTCCAGATGGAAGGTATGCAAAATCCGATGCAGCACTGGCGCAATAATCAACCCGAAAGTGGCTGCCAGCACCAGGCTGACGTAAGCCCCGTAAATGGCAAAAAACACTTTGCCTGCCCAGGTCTCAGGCAAGGCCATCGGGCCTAGCCCACCCACCATCATGGCGGCATTGAGCGCCGCATCGTGCCAATGCACGTTCTCTTCAAACCACATATGGCCCAATGCACCCAGCATCAGCGAAAAGGCCACAAAAACAATGCCAATAAAAGCATGCACCAAAAGGCGCTTGGCAAATTGCCAACCCGTTATCAGGGGCTGATCGCGAGACTCGTACATGTCATCAAGGAGCCTTGGTCTGAACCGTTAAAGAAGCTAACCATTGGCTGACCTGCAAGGACAAGGCGTCGGTCGCCTGTCCAAATGCCTCAACCACCTGCGGCACGGCTGTGCCCACTACATCCTGCTGCACCAGAAAACGATGCGTTTGAAGCAATTCGCCAGAGCGCTGGTTACGTACCAAAGCATCTAGCTGAATGCGTACACGTGGCGCTCCCTGGACATACTCCACCTGAAATGCACCCAGCGTGCCGCTTAGCTCCAGATCACTGATGACGGACTCACTATCCAGCACAACGGCCCGGAACTGGCCTGCGTCACGCAAGCCATCGGCCAAACGGTTACGCAGCAAGGCAGGCACATCATCGCCCCAACGTACGCCTTGATAGGCGCTTAGTTCATTGCCTTGGGGCAGGACGGTGATACGGGAGCTGGCCAGCAGGCGCTCGGCATGGGGCCGGTTTACCTGAATGATCAGGTTCTTGTGAGAAGCCGGAGCTTGCTGAGCCGTCAATGCCACAGCGGGAAGCTGGTAATAAGTCAGGGATTCAGCTTTAGGTAGAACCGAGCAGGCGGTGGACAAGGCGGCCAGGCCCAGGACCGATACCTGCAGCAAACGACGCACAAGCGTGGGCATCATGGTGTGAACTCCTGTAATTTGTCGCGACCCAAGAGGTAGCCTGCCGGATTATCTTCCAGACGAGAGGTCACCGCCCGGAAACCCGCCAGCACCTGGCGCAATTCACGCAAGGCAGGCTCGATCTCGGTCAGACCCTGAGCACCGCGGCCAATCGCCGCCGAATTCTGTTCCAACAGTTTGTTCAGGCTTTGAGTGGCACGGCTGAAATCCTCCATGGATTTCTGAATCGCATTCATGGCCTGTGTCCCTTGTCGGTCTACCAGACCTTGTGTGGACGACAGCAGCGTTGTGGCCTGCTGGCTGGCCTGAGACAGCTCCTTCACCAGGCTGGGCACGCCTTCACCCGCTGTTGAGAGCTGGCCCATCAAGGTTTCCAGTTTTTGCAGGCTGGCAGACAAGGATTTTGAGTTCTCGGCCGACAGGAAGGCATTGGCGTTATCCAGCAACTTGGTGATTTGCGTCATCATTTCCTCGCCACCGGCCATAAGCTGGGCCAGCGGAGAGGGCGAAGCCACAATCATGGGCAAACCATCGCCCGTGGCTTCCAGCAAAGGGCTGTTGGGGGTGCCACCGCTCAGTTCAATGACGGACTGACCGGTGATACCGGCCAGTGCCAGACGAGCTTGCGTGTCTTCATGAATAGGGATGGAAGCCTGAATCGACACTTGCGCACGCACACGCTGCAAGTCGTTCGGGTCCAGGCGTAGCTGGCGCACTTCACCGACGCGCAGACCGTTGTATTGCACGGCGCTGCCACGAGACAGGCCCCGCACACCTTCCAGAAAAACAATATCGTAATCGCGGGTCTCGGCATCCTGCCCCGCCTTGGCCAGCCAAAGCGAGAACAGGACAGCAGCCACAGCCACTACCAAGGTAAAGACCCCGATCAATACATGATGGGCACGCGGTTCCATTAACAATGCTCCTGACGACGGTTTTGGGCCTGTTGGGCAGCCCGTCCCCGTGGACCGTGGAAGTATTCCCGAATCCAGTCGTTATCAACTTGCTCCACACGCGCCAATGTGTCGTTGACCAGCACGCGCTTTTCCGCCAGCACGGCCACCCGGTCACAAATGGTGTAGAGCGTATCCAGATCGTGTGTGACCAAAAACACGGTCAACCCCAGCGCATCGCGCAAGGTCAAAATAAGCTGGTCAAAATCGCCCGCACCCACCGGGTCCAGACCGGCAGTGGGCTCATCCAGAAAGAGAATTTCCGGGTCTAGTGCCAGGGCACGTGCCAAGGCGGCACGCTTGATCATGCCGCCGGACAATTCAGCCGGGTATTTGGTGGCCGCATTGGAGGGCAAGCCTGCCAAAGACATTTTCATGGCGGCGATGTGTTCGGCCGCAGCACGGGACAGGCCGATGTGCTCGATCAAGGGCATGGCAATGTTCTCCACCACCGTCAGCGAAGAGAACAGCGCCCCTTGCTGAAACAGCACACCCAGACGGCGTTCCAGCCGCGAACGTGCTTCAGGCGACAAGGAGCCAATTTCCTGATCAAAGATGCGTACTGTGCCACCCGTCGGTGGGCGCAGACCCAGAATGGAGCGCAGCAGCACGGATTTGCCCGTGCCGGAGCCGCCCACCACGCCGACGATTTCACCGGGATACACATCCATATCCAGATGCTCGTGCACGACGTGATCGCCAAAGCGGTTGTCCAGGTCGCGAACCTGAATAATGGGACGAGCGGCTGTCTCTACCATCCCATCTCCATGAAGAACAAGGCTGCCAGCGCGTCGATCAGAATCACAATAAAGATGGACTGCACGACCGCAGAGGTCGTGTGTTCACCCACAGACTGCGCGCTACCCGTGACTTTAAAACCTTCCTGGCAGCCAATCACAGCAATCAGAAAGGCAAAGATAGGGGCTTTGGACATGCCCAAGACAAAGTGCCGCAAATCAATATCCTGATTGAAGATATTGATGAACATGGTGGGCGAAATATCCAGAATCAGGGCACACACCAGCCCGCCCCCAAAAATCCCCGCCACCATGCCGACAAAGGTCAGAATGGGCATGGCCAAGAGCATGGCCAGCACGCGAGGAATGACCAGAATCAGCATGGGATTCAGGCCCTGGGCACGCAAGGCATCGATTTCTTCGTTCGCCTTCATGGAGCCAATCTGCGCGGTAAAGGCACTGGCGGTGCGACCTGCCATCAAGATGGCGGTCAGCAGCACGGCAAATTCACGCAAGAAGGAAAAGCCGACCAGGTTCACGGTATAGATCGTGGCACCAAAATCGGCCAGTACCGTCGCCCCCAGAAAGGCAATCACCGCGCCAACCAGAAAGGTCAGCAAGGCCACAATAGGCACGGCGTTAAAAGCGGTTTCTTCTAGCTGCGCCACAATCGACGTGACACGCCACTGGCTGGGCCGCAGCATATTCAGAAACAGGGTTTCCAGCGTCAGGCCGATGAAACCCAAAAGCTCACGCACATTGCGCGTGATGTGAACCATTGCCAGGCCCACACGCTCGAACAAATCCGTAATTCCCCAGCGAGCCGTCTTCAGATGCTCCTGCTCCATCCGGCTCATTGCCTTGGCAACGGTTTGCAATAACTGATGGCGTTCTTTGGACAGGCCTTGGGCGCTATCCAGGGCCGTTTGCACTCGTTCGGCGCCTAGCCATTCGCACAAGACTTGAGCACCCGTGGTATCCAGGGATTTCAGTTCGCTGAAATCCAAAGACCAAGCGCCCTGCTTGTCACTAATCGAGCGCAAATTGCTTTGCAGCGCTTCATAGTGACGCAAGGACCAATCGCCTAGCAATTGGAGCTGGCCGGAGGAATCTGTACGAACATACAGAGGCGCGGACGTATTCATGCGCATAGTCTAATGGATTTGCTCTGAGAGCTTCCATAGCGCCAACTACTTTTTCATTCTTTGTTGACGATTAAGCTGGCTGTAAGCAAGTTAAACAATCGGGCAACATTTCCGCTATATAAATACGCCCGTCCAAGCCTGTGGACAGACCGTGCCCGTACACACCTTGGACCCGGCAACGCCCTACCAGCATGCCTGAATCCGGGTCGAACAAAGACAGGCTGGCGGTTTGGTCGCTAACCAGTACCGAACCGTCTGTTTGCACAGCCACTGCCATGGGTTTATGCATGGGACGCAGCTCACCCAGATAACGGCCTTGCGCATCCAGATGCTGGACACGGTTGTTTTCCCGGTCAGCCACCCAGACCGAGCCATCGGCGGCACAGGCCAGCATATGGGGTGTACTGAACTGCAAGGGACCGGAGCCGGGCGCTCCCAATGCTGCTAACCACTGGCGTTGCGGATCAAAACGGTGGACTACGGTATTACCGTAGCCATCGGTGACCCACAAGCCACCATCACCACATTCAACTGCGTGCGTGGGATGGTTGAAAGGCTCTTGCCAACGCGGCTGCTCCGGTTGGCCCAAACGCCATTGTTCATGGCCTTGAGCATCCAGCGCCAGAACCTGATGCCCATCCAGATCCGTGACCAGCACCCCGCCTTGCGGGCGGGCACTGATATGGTGCGGGCACAGAATATCCTCCAAAGACCAGCGCGCTGATACCTGCCCATCCGGCGCCAGCACTAGCACGCAAGCCGGACGACGCAGCAAGGCGGCGATACGTCCGTCAGCCAGCACCGCCACACTGGTGATGCTGCTGATATCTGCCTGTGTCCAGGCTCGTTCGACCCGATAACGCTGCGCCCCCAAGGTCACGTAGGCATTTGCCATTTCTTGCCTCCTTTACATGGCGTTGGGCAAGACCATGACGATTTGCGGGAAGATCGTCACAATCACCGTGGCCAGAACCAGCACCAGGAAGAAGGGGAAGGCCATACGCACCAGCTCGAACAGATTGCGTCCAGTAATGCCCTGGATCACAAACAAGTTAAAGCCAATGGGCGGGGTGATCTGCGCCATCTCCACCGTCAGGATCAGGTAAATACCAAACCAGATCGGATCAATACCGGCAGCCAACACCGCAGGCAATAAGACCGAGGTGGTCAGCACCACAATCGAGATGCCATCCAGGAACGCACCCAGCAGGATGAAAAATACCGTCAGCACGGCAATCAAGGCGTATTGGCTCAAACCCAAAGAGCCAATCCAGGCTGCCAGATTGGCAGGCAAGCCAGTAAAGCTCATGGCGCTGGTCAGGTAGGCCGCACCGATCAGGATGAAGGAGATCATGCACGACGTACGGGCCGCGCCCAGCAGGCTGTCAGTGAAATTCCTCCAGCTCAGTGAGCGCCCAAAAGCGGCGATCACCAAGGAGCCAACCACGCCCAACACGGCTGCTTCGGTTGCAGTAGCGATACCCCCATAAATCGATCCGATCACCGCCATAATCAGCAGCACCACAGGCAGTAGCAAGCGCAAGCGGCGGATTTTCTGGCCCAGCGTCAGCTCTTCAATATCGGCGGGCACACGGTCCGGGTGACGCAAGGACCAAATCGCGATGTAGAGCGAGAACAGGCACATCAACATGATGCCCGGCAGCACACCGGCCACAAACAGACGAATGATGGAAACCTGTGCCGCCACGGCATACACAATCATCACAATGGACGGCGGGATCAACAGCCCCAAGGTCCCTGCACCGGCCAGGGAGCCAATGCTGATGCTGTCGTCATAACCGCGTGCTTTCAGCTCGGGCAAGGAGATACGGCCAATCGTGGCAGCCGTTGCCGCCGACGAACCGCTAACGGCTGCAAAAATCCCGCAACCGAAGGTATTGACGTGCACCAGTCGACCCGGCAAACGCTGCACCCACGGCCCCAGGCCGCTGAACATATCCTCCGCCAGGCGGGTGCGATACAAAATCTCCCCCATCCAGATAAACAGAGGCAGCGCCGTCAAGGCCCAGCTCGCTGAGGAGTCCCACGCCTTGGTGGCGAAAATGATGCCCGCTGGCGCGTCGGCATACAGAAAAATCGACAAAATACCGCAAGCGATCAGAACCAGCGCCACCCACACGCCACTGGCCAGCAAGGCAAGCAGAGCCACCAACAGCACAACTGCCTGAGATAAATCAGCCATGTTCAGTCGCCTCCAGTTTTTGACCCTGAACCGCATGCAGCAAACGCCGCAAAAGCATCAGGGTCAGCAATCCCAGGCCAATCGGCATGCCTAGCTGTGGAACCCACAGCGGCACCGCCACCATGCCCTGAGCCACTTCCTTGTAGATAAAGGACTCATACACAAAATGAGCCGTCTCCCACGTGCACCAGGCTGCCAGCACCAGACCAATCGTCGTTGCCAACAGCTCGTAAGGGCGATGCAGGCGCTCGGGCATCACCTGCAACAAGAGAGACACGCGGATATGATCCCCGCGCAACATGGCGTAGGGCAGCGCCAAGAAAATAGACGCTGCCATAAACCAACCCGCAAAATCATCCGAGGCGGGTATTTGCATGGAAAACAGGCGCGCCACAATCTGCGCTGTCACCACGACCCCGATCAAACACAGGAAAAATGCGGCGAGTGCGCCGCAGACTCTGGCCATACGCTCCAGAACGATCATGGACGCACCCCTTGTTTATGGTTGACGGTAAGCGTCAAGCAACTTCTGACCATCTGCACCGGCTTTCTTCAACCATTCTTCGGTCATGGTCTGGCCAATGGCATGCAGCTCGCCCGCCAGTTTCTCGCTCAACTGGCCCACCACCATGCCTTTGTCAGCCATCGTCTGGGTCAGCTTGGACGTCTGTTCACGCGAGACAGCCCAGCCACGTTCCTCGGCACGGGCACCGGCATCCAGCACCGCTTTTTGCACGTTTTCAGGCAAACGCTGGAAAGCACGCTTGTTCATGATGACAAAGCTTTGAGGAATGAAAACCTGAGCGTCGTAGTAGTACTTCACGTAGTCCCAGGCCTGCGAATCCACCCCCGTTGCGGGCGAGGTCAGCATGGCATCAATAATGCCGGTAGAAAATGCCTGGGGGACTTCAGGCGTTTGCACAGTAGTAGGCACCGCACCCATCAAAGACGCCAGGCGACTGGTGGCCGGGCTATAGGCACGAAAGCGCACACCGGCCAGATCAGATAACTGCTCAACCGGCTTTTTGGTGTAAATCCCTTGGGGTGGCCAGGGCGAACCATAGACCAGCACAATACCTTGCTTGTCCAGACGCTCGGCCAGGAAAGGGCGCGTGGCTTTCCAGAGTTTTTCCGACTGGTCAAAAGACGAGGCCAGGAAAGGCACGCTATCCACCTCGAACAGAGGGTCTTCATTCCCAATGGCTGCCACCAGCATTTCACCGACTTGCACCACCCCTTGCTGAACCCCACGTTTCACTTCAGGGCGTTTGAGCAAAACAGAGTTGGACTGCACATTGATATTGAGCTCGCCATTGGTGGCCGCTTTCACATCCGCCGCGAACTCGCGCGCGTTTTGCGTCAGGAAATTGCTATCGGGCTGCTCAGCCGTCATATTCCAATTGGTGGCGGCCTGGGCCGTTCCTGCCAGCGCCAGAACGCAAGCCATCGAAAGTAGTTTTTTGATCATGATGTCGCTTCTCCCAAGAATTGAGGTGATGGCCGCCTTATGAGCGGCTCGCATTCAGATCCCGTGACTGCAGATCCCACAACAAAGAAAACTCGGATACATCGTTAGTCGCCACACCCAGGTCCTGCTGCAAGCGAGCAGCCAGGGTACGAGCAGCAGTCATAGTGGTCAGATCGGCCACCAGATAGGGGTCCAGGCTGCGCTGTTGCGCTTCCTCGGACGGTAAGGGGGTAGACAATTCGGGATCAGGCGTCAGTACCCGCAAGGCCAGCAGGCCATCGGTTTGCTCCAGATAGGCCGCGCTCTGTTGAGCCAGCGCATCCAATTGCCTGGCTGCAGACAAGCGGACCAGCAACACCACAGAGCCGGTACCCACGCCACCCAGCAAGGACACCGCCATCACGCGGCGCTGGGTATTACTCATGCGGCCAAAGTTGGCAATCGACCAGTCTGTTTGCTGCTCAAAGGCCTTTTTATATTCCGCCGTGCCAAAGACCCGCAGGGACTCGGTACGGTACAAGGCCAGGTACTTGCGACCAGCGCCTTGGCGCACATAGCGGCGTGACCATTGAAAACCCGGTATGGCGGCACGTTCAGCCATGTGCTCGCGCTCATACCATTGATTGAAATCCTGCTCATGCTCAGGGGCAATATCCGTCCAGATGAACAGTTCCCCCGGCGCATCACGATCAGTGCGAAAAGTAGCAGACACGAAAGCCTCCTGAATCAAAGTCGTTGCACACTCTTTATGGGAGTGTCCAACGGCTTCTGGGCGGATTCCAAACGGTTTATTTCAGCCTGGAGCAATAGGAAAAAGCGATCAGTTCAAGCGAGTGGCGCGGTATATAGATTATCAAGCAAGCTCACGCTCAGTACACATGCCTAGCCAAGGGGAAAACCCTCAAAGGCTAAATAGCGAAGACACGCGTGTCTGGTGGCGGCAAGGCCAGCCCCGGATGCTCGGCAGCAAAATGATGCATGCGCTCCAGCGCCACGCCGATCACGGCCTGGGCTGTCTGTGTCAGCGGGTCGGGTCGCCAGCTTGCCACCAGCCGCAAGTCCGGCAAAGCATGCTCACACACAATTTCCTGATACAGCCCGCTCGTGAGCTGACGGCTGACAGCCGCCAGGGGCAGGGTGGCCACACAAGGCTGTGCTTCCAGCAACTGGGTACTGGCGGCAATGGACGACACGTAATGAATCCGGGCCTGGTCGACTGGCAAGGGCTCCAGCAATTGCACCAGGGCCAGATGAGGTTGAGAACCACGGGGAAAGGTCACCAACGGCCAGCGTTGCACCAATTCCTGCAAGCCACTGCGCACAGGCATGGCCTCACCGGCCATACATACCCAGCCCATGCGCATGGAGCCCATCGGCAGGTTGCGTATGCCATCGCCCATGATGGGGTCCGTCTGCAAGGCCACATCAATAGTGCCGCGCTTGAGCAAATCATGCAGACGCAAGGTGGACTCGGCCGTCAGCTCAATTTCCAGTTCGGGATACAAGGCATGCAATTGGCGGATCAAGTCCTTGAACCAGGTATGCACAATGGATTCCACCACCCCCAAACGCACCCGGCCGCTTAAACGGCTGGAGCCTGCCAGGGCCTCGCGCAAGTCGTGTTCCATACCCAGCATCTGCTCGGCATACTGCATCAATTTGCGCCCTGCCGGAGTCAGGCGCAGATCACGATGACCACGCTCGAACAAGGTTTTCTGAAACTCGCTTTCCAGAGCCGCAATCCGCCCTGATACCGCGGCCTGTGTCAGGTGCTGCTTATTGGCGGCGGCACGAAAACTGCCCAGGCGGGCAATCCAGATAAAGGTTTCTAAAAAACGGATATTCATGAAGTTGTCCTTCCCGACCCCACTGTGGCCGCCACATGATATTGGCTGCGCAACTCCCCCGGCACGGACACGATCAAACCTACGCCATCACCAATAAAAGCCTGAGGCGGTAAAGCATGACGATGCGACTGATCCGCCGCAATCCGCGCATGGCGCAGCAGGGACACATGGGGCCTGAAGCGGCGCGGTGGCTGGGTCCAGCCCAAGGTAGTCAGCCTGACCCAGATATCCTCGTGCCACTGCTCCAGCAGCGTCAGCGCCTGCTCTTGAGATTCATCCGGGCCAGCCCAGACCACCTGGGGTTTCTCAAAAACATCCCGTAGCGTCAAGTCCAACTGGATCTCGGGCACGGGCCAACCCGCCATACTGGCCGCCAAGGTTTGCAAGGCCGATACGCTGCTTCCATCCAGAAACGCCAGCGTCAAATGAAAATGATCCGGTTGCATCATGCGCCCGCCATACAGGGCATGTGCATCAATGGCTTGTTCAGCCAGATAGAGACGGGTCTGCGCATCCGGCCACCAGCCAATAAACGCGCGCAAGGATTGCTCGGGGCCTAACTGATGCAGGTCCAAGGCGGGCAAGGGGATCGTCATGAGCAAACCCTCAAACAAAGCAGATCAGAAAGCGGGCGTCTGACTTACGCCCTGCACAGGCGACGCGCCAGATCGTAAACAATATCCAAGGCGGGCAATTGCGTGCGCCCTGAAAGGCGTACCAAGGCATAGTGCCCGGACAAGGACGAAGAAAACAGACCCAGCGGCACCAGATCACCCGCATCAATATCACGGCGTACGGCAGCCAGCACACTCATCAGGACCATATCGCTATCCATCACCACATCGCGCTGGATACTGAAGCTATCACAACAAAAGCGGACAAAGCTGTCGGGGTGGCCTTGGGCACCAAACTCGGCAATCAGGCGATCGGTCAAATCATCACTAATGACGGAGCAGGCCACGGGGTACTGGCTGATCGCGGCAAAATCCAGTGACTCCTGCTGCAAGAGGGGGTGGCCCTGGCGAACCAGCATATCGCCTTGCATGGCGGGCAGATACTCAATATCCAGACCACGCACATCGGTCACTGCGCTGACATCCAGCACCACCATATCGTAGCGTTCCCGGCGCAGGCCCTCGATCAATTCCAGTGTGCGGCCAATTACGGCATCCACACGCAAACGCGGGTACTCGCCCAATAAAGCCACCATGCACGGATGCAGCAGGACAGCGGCGGGGGTAGAGCTTAAACCCAGGCGCAGGCTACCTGCATCCTCACCCTGAATCAGCGCCAACTCGCGCTGCATCGCACGGCCTTCCTGCAAAACGCGATGCGCCCGCTCCAGCAGTACCCGACCATAAGGCGTCAAAAAAATGCGCTGACTGCTGCGATCAAACAGCGGCACACCCAGTTCCTGCTCCAGAGCCTGGATGCTACGACTCAAGGCAGACTGGCTTAAATGGACAGCTTGCGCGGCCCGATGAAACGTACCGTGTTCGCAAACGGCCACAAAGTGCCGCAGCTTGCGAAAGTCCATGCTTGTCCCCTTGCTGACGCTTGAACCGGCTTATGCACAGACCGCATCAACTTGATGATTTTTTGGCGTTTGAGCCGCGCATTGTACCTGCATAGAATGAGCTGGCCACTTGGATGGCCTTACAAAAAAACGGGAGACAAACATGACAGATACCTCGACACCCCTGGACGCACGCCGCCGCTTTTTGAAAACTACCGGCTTGCTGTCGCTGGCAGGGATGGCCCCTTCCTTGGGACGCCAGGCCTTCGCAAAAACCGCCCCCGGTCCTGGCACGGCTCAAGACATCATCATGGCCGATGCGCTGACCTTGTCGGGCTGGATTGCACAACGCCAGGTCTCCTGCCGCGAAGTCATGGTGGCGTATCTGGACCATATCGACCGTGTGAACCCCAAGGTCAACGCCATCGTGTCTCTGCAAGAGCGCAGCGGCCTGCTGGCCCAGGCCGACAAACGCGATCAGCAACTGAAGGCAGGCCAGTACCTGGGCTGGATGCACGGCATGCCCCAGGCACCCAAAGATTTGGCAGCAACAGTCGATATCGTCACCACCAGTGGCTCGCCGATTTTCAAGGACTATCTGCCCAAACAGGACGCCATCATCGTCGAGCGCGTACGGCAATCCGGCGCCATTCTGATCGGTAAAACCAATACCCCGGAATTTGGCCTGGGATCGCATACCTACAACCCCGTTTTTGGCACCACTGGCAACGCCTACCAGCCCGATCTGTGCGCCGGTGGCAGTAGTGGCGGAGCCGCTGTCGCCCTGGCTGCCCGCATGCTGCCCGTGGCCGACGGCAGCGACATGATGGGTTCCCTGCGCAACCCCGGTGCCTTCAATAACGTCTACGGTTTTCGGCCATCACAAGGCCGCGTGCCCCATGGCCCCACCTCCGAAGTCTTCTTCCAGCAAATGGGCTATGAAGGCCCCATGGGTCGTACCGTTTCCGACCTGGCCATGCTGCTGGCCACTCAAGCCGGTTTCGATGCACGCACCCCGCTCAGCATCAGCCAGGATCCACAACAATTCGCTGGCAAACTGCAACGCGACTTCAAAGGCACCCGCATCGGCTGGCTGGGCGACTACAGCGGCTACCTGCCCATGCAAGCAGGCGTCATGGACCTGTGCCAGAGCGCACTGAAGAGCTTCGAGGCCATAGGCTGCACCGTCGAAGCGGCGCAACCCGACTATTCCATGGAACAACTGTGGCAAACCTGGCTGACCCTGCGCCACTTCACCGTCGCTGGAACCGCCCAAGGCCTGTACGCCAAACCGGAACTGCGCGCCCAAATGAAGCCCGAAGCCATCTGGGAAGTAGAAGGGGGCCTGAATCTGACAGGAGCTCAGGTTTACCAAGCCTCCATCAACCGCAGCAAATGGTACGAAAGCCTGCGCAAACTGTTCCAGACCTACGACTACCTGGTCCTGCCCACTGCTCAAGTCTTCCCCTTTGCAAGCACCACCCACTGGCCCACCGAGATTGCCGGACGCCAAATGGATACTTACCACCGCTGGATGGAAATAGTGATCGGCGGCTCCCTGGCAGGGCTGCCCGTCATGAACGTGCCTGCGGGCTTTAACGAGGCCGGATTGCCCATGGGCTTGCAGATCATGGGCCCTGCCCAGGCCGACATGGCCGTCCTGCAACTGTCCTACGCCTACGAGCAGGCCACACAGTGGGTGCAAAAACGTAAACCTGCTCTATTGGGCTAAGCCAAGCCTCAACACGGCTGCCGGGGCTTGAAAGAGTCCCGACTTGAACAAAGCGCAGGAAAGACTACTGCCAACTATCACACGACATAGCCAAGCTGATTACCAGTCATCGATTTACAAAACCTGACGTTTTTAACTGTTTCAGAAACACAAAACGATAGACGCCTAAAAACTCCATACCTAAGATAAGCAGTGCGGTCCGAATCCCAGACCGGCAAACACAGAACAGGAGTAGCACGATGGGTATTATCTCCATGATTATTGTGGGCTTTATCGTAGGTTTGCTGGCGCGAGCCATCATGCCCGGCGATCAAAAAATGGGATGGATAATGACCACCATCCTGGGTATTGTCGGTGCCTTTGTCGCAGGCTATCTGGGACAAGCCATGGGCTGGTACGTACCTGGCGAAGGGGCGGGCTGGATTGGTTCTATTGTCGGTGCCATCATCGTTCTGTTCGTTTACGGCCTGGTCAGCAAGAAAGCGTAAAACGCGGCATCACACACGACACAGCAGCCTTGCAGCGACTGTGGCTGGCGATCTGAAATATCGCCACGGTCACACATTGCTGGAAGGCTGCTACTCTGGCTAAGGCGCGATTCACCGATGCCTATCGCTATCGCGGCCCTGACTCACAGACAACATAGACTGATCAATAATTAAGCGCCAAGCGCCTGAACACCCAAAGCCTGACGCTCCCGGAGGCGGTCATGCACTACACCATCACCTTGAGTCGCATTTACGATGCCATCCATGAGCCTGCCAACAAAGCAGCCCGTGTGCTCACAGACCGTCTCTGGCCACGCGGCCTGAGCAAAGACAAGCTAGGTGACATCCAGTGGCTGCACGACGCCAGCCCCACTCCTGAATTGCGCAAAGACTTTCATAGTGGCGCCATTTCCCCGGAGCAATTCCAACGCCGCTATCAAGAACAACTAGAGCACGACCCTGACTCCTTGCTCTCCTTGATGAGGCTGGCCCGCAAAGGTGAACTGCAATTGCTAACCGCCACCCGCGACCCGCACACCTCGTACCTGACGGTGCTCAAACAAGCGGTGATCAAGGCCTTGGCTGAGGAAGATCGCCTACACGACGGCAATGAACCCAGCTCGCCGGTTTGTTACGCGCATTTAGTGAAAGATGAAGAGAAATAAGCCGGGCTTGGCTATCCCTGCGGCTGCCCGACAGAGCTAGCACCGGGCGCATTGCGCGCCCCCAACAGCCTCTGCACCAAACTCTGCACGCACGCCTCGCGCCGCGAATCCGGTACATAGTCAGCCCGTAACGTAGACCAGGACGGATGAATCCTTGCCTGCGCCAGTTCCTCCGGCAGGCCTTGAGCCCGCCACACATTCAATTCCCGCTGCAAAGCCTGATCGAAATTCTCGGCATCAATCTCGCCCAGGCGAATCGGCGTCTGGGCCGCATGACCGCGCCGCTCCAAAGCCGCAATCAAACTCAACTGCCGTACCGCTAGCAGACGCAGGACCGCATCGTCCACACTAAGCTCTGTCTCGCCCCGCAGCTTGCCCATCAAACGCTGGCCCCACTTGTCCGCACCTTGCCACAAACCGCCTGCCAATGCGCCCAAGACTGTTCCAGTCCCCAAGCTAAGGCCACCCGTCATCACATCCAGCGTCGCTCCGGCCATGGCACCTGCCGCCACACCCTTGCCCAACTGCACACCAAACTCTTTCAAGGCCTGAGGATCAAACAAATCCATCCCCCAGCGCCCACCATCAAAATGCAGCAGATCTGCCACCACATCCTGGCGACCAAAGCTATAACGCTTGAGCAAGGCCTGCACACTCTTGGCCTCGCGGGCCAGGACCGGCTCACGCAACTGCTGCGCAGCCAATTCCATAGACTCCGCATCCGAAGGCGTGCTGACCCGCCAGGCCGCCACATCCACCAGCAATTCCGCCAATAAGCGCAAGGCATCCCGACGACGTAAAGCAGCCTGCTGAGTCAGATCCACCTTCAACTGCTGCAACACGCCTGCCTGCGTTTCCAGCAGCACCGCCAGCTTGTCATACAGCAAAGCCTCACCATCCAAGGCGGGTGCGACTGTGTCGAA
This sequence comes from Alcaligenes sp. SORT26, assembly GCF_017377875.1. GTDB lineage: Bacteria > Pseudomonadota > Gammaproteobacteria > Burkholderiales > Burkholderiaceae_B > Alcaligenes > Alcaligenes parafaecalis. Next base: position 3,169,318 of record NZ_CP070975.1, on the reverse strand, counting down.
CTCTGCCAAAGCATGTAGCCCCAAACGGGCCAGGGCACTGCGCCACTCCTGAACCCGCGCTTGCGGGCTACGCACAAAATTCAGCACAGGCAACAAAGGCCGTCCGCTATAGGCCAGCAAGGTCAGCTCGTCCTTATGCTTGCTCAACACAGGATCGCGCGCATCCACCACATACAAGCCTGCATCGCAGGATTGCAGCTTGCGCAACACACGAGCCTCTTGCTCAAAGCGCCCCTGCGCCGCTGGAGACTCCAGAAAGCGGCGAATCCGTTCCGGCCCATCAATACGCTCGCCGGGCTGGCTTAACTGATCCATGAAGTCCAGCAAAGCCATACTGTCTTCCAGGCCCGGCGTATCGAACAGCTCCACCAGGGCTTCGCCATCCACGGTCAGCCTGGCCCCTTCCACATGACGCGTCGTGCCCGGGCTGTTACTGACCTGCCCAAACTTCGTATCCCGCGTCAAAGTACGCAGCAAAGAGGTTTTACCCGTATTGGTGTGACCCACCACAGCCAGCGTCAAAGCAGCGGCACTCATGAGGGCTCCTTCAAAGACACATCAGGCCATTGATCGTGAATCTGCCCCGGCGCAAAACCCGCTGCTACCAGACGATCATGCCAACTGCGGCGGCGCGTCTGATCCGGGTCGGCCAAGGCCTCGTCCAGCAAAACCACATCCGATTGCTGAGCCAATTGCGCCCACTCAACCAGTGTCGCCACCACACCGCGATCCGGTGTCTGGGCAGCATCACAAACCATCAACAAATGACGCGGCGTGGCCGACTGCAAACGCCCCAGAATATTCAGACGCTCGGAGCGGGAATCCACCCGGCCCAAATCCTGCATCTCCGCCTGCATAAAAGCGGGTGGCCAGGAATGTTCAGGCGGCAGTTCCAAACCCACAAGGCACAAGGCATTGGCAGCCAAAGGTACGCTGGTTTCGTGTTGAATTCGGGCCACTCTATCGGGCGAGGCCAGCTCGTCCACACCCGTCGGTTCGCTGGCTGGCATCAAGCGCGGGCGCAGTTCTGCCAGACCCGGCAAGCTGTCGTCCAGCGTCAAGCGGGCTGTGTGTTTACGCCATTGCCACAGGCTCCAGGCCAGAGCTAGTACACGGGGAATCAGGCCATACGTCACCACGGCACCCAGCAGCCAGCTAGACCACAGAGCCTGGGATTGGGCATCCAGCAATTGCAAACCATCGCTGCTACGTATCGTCAGGGTATCGGGCAGGGCAAAGCCCAGCAAAGCAGGCAGGGCACCAATACTTTCCACCAGCCACACAAAGGTGTCCGGCGTTAACAGCGTGGTTTCCCAATTGAAGTGATAACGGCGCGAGGCCAGTAAAAGAAGCAGGGTGCTCAAAGCCGACACAAAGGCCAGCACCCATAGGCTATGGCTGATCAGCCCGGCCAACCAGGATTGGCTACCCCGACGCGCCAACACGGCGGCAAAGGCCTGGGGCACCAGGCTGGCATCGCCTTTAACAAAGCGGCGGCTAAGCCACCACCAGGCATCACCCGCCCAACTGCCGGTGCCACCACTCTTGCCCGACCAGAACAGGCTAAGCAGCCAGAAAATAAAGGTCAGTGCATGCAGGCCGAGCAAAGCGCCCAAAGCCGTCAGAACATTCACTGCGCGACTGCCATCGCCCAAGGCCCCGGCTGCTGTTCCGGCCCCGGCCAGCAAAGCCAGTACGGCCATCGCAATCAATAAGAGGCGGGCTACTCGCCACCAGCGCGTCCAGGCTTGTTCCAGGCCATCACGACGTGCCAGGGCCAAGGCCCGAGCCGTCACTCGTTGAGCAAAGGAGCCACCCGCAGCCCGTGCGCGGCGCGATTCAGACAGATCTTCTATCGGCCCCCACAGGGTCTCGCGCAAACGTATGGCTTCAAGCAGAGTTTGCTGCTGCCAGGAGCCGACAGATTCAGACGGTTTCATGGCACTGACCACCACTTAGAGAAGTACAGGTTCGTCAGGCAAGGCGTTGACTGCCTCCGCACCCGGAGTCTGCGCCGGAGCGCCTTGCTGCAGGACGGTTTCAATGGCGCTGACAGCGCCCAGCAAACCAGACAAATACTCACGCGAGGCCAGATCTTTTTCCAGTTGCTGGCAGATCTGCGCCCATTGCGCCGGGTCAGCCTTGATACCCCGATCCGCAATGATATGGATACGGCGCTTACCCAAAGCCAGATACAGCAAAACGCCGGAGTTCAAGGGCGTATCCCAGACACGCAAGCGGCCAAAAACTTCCAGAGCCCGCTGAGCGCTGTCCGCTTCATGGGCGGGCAAGACCGCCTCAATCGCCACCACCAGCTCGCCACTATGGTTCTGTTCACCTTTGCGGATTTGCTCGGCCAGATGGCTCAGCATCTCGGCATTGAAATGACGACGGCGTAGCCATTGGCCTTGTACCGATGCCCAGCCCGACAGCTCTTTCCAATTCACACTCATGTCGCTCCCCTGTGGCCTTACCAACTACCGGAAGCGCCACCGCCTCCGCTACCGCCACCACCACCGCCGCTGCCTCCACCAAAACCGCCGAAGCCGCCACCGCTGCTGCCGCCATTCCCACCAAAACCACCGGAGGAATAACCGCCCAGGCCACCAATGACGCCGCCACGGCGTGAGGCACGCCCGGAGCTGGACTTACCGCCCGCGCCAAAGAGTCGGCCAATCATGCTCAAACCAGCGCCTACCACTGCCGCCAATAAAGCCAGCCCGATGCTGCCTGAAACGACCAGGGTGAACACACCGGCTGCCAAGGCGGCAAACACGGGAGACGCAAAAAACACAATCGCGCCCACGGCCAGCAAAGGCTCCCAGAACACGCCTTCTTCACCAGACGAGGTAACAGGCGCATTTTTAGGAGGAGGGGGAAGCTCTTCACCATTGACCAGACCCACCAGGCTATCGGCAGCCGCCTGGACCCCGGCGTAGAAATTGCCTTCGATAAAACGAGGCGTCATCTGTTCGCGGATAATGCGGCCTGCTTGCAAGTCCGTCACCGCGCCTTCCAGGCCATAACCGGTCTGGATACGCATGCGGCGATCATCCTTGGCCACCAGCAGCAAGATGCCATCGTCCACTTTCTTGCGGCCGATTTCCCACTGATCAAATACACGCAGCGCATATTGCTCGATGGTTTCTTCGCCCGTGGTGGGCACCATCAAGATCACTACCTGTGCGCCTTTTTCCTGTTCTACCGCTTTGAGCTGCTGGTTCAGGGCGTCTTTTTGATCCGGGCTTAACGTGCCGGTCGTGTCTGTCACCCAACCCGCAATGGCGGGAATGGGTTCAGGTTTGGCCTGCGCCTGTGCCCAGGGCCAGCACAGCAACAGGATGGCCATCAACAAGCCACAGGCCCAGGACAGGCTGCCGGAACGTGCAGACCCAGGCCCAGCAGTCGGTGCAAGATCGTGCACGTTCATCATGCTTTCTCCTGAATGAATCAATACCCGGCAGGAGCAGGGGTCGCAGGGATATCAAACTTGACCTCGGGGTCGCGTGTGATTTCGCTTTGACGGTCCACCCCGTAGTTTTCCTTGACCTTGTAGCCAAACAGCTTGGCGGTAATCAAGGTTGGGAACTGGCGAATGAACAGGTTGTATTCCTGAATGGTTTGCACATAACGGCCACGCTCGGTGGCGATACGGTTTTCCGTGCCTTCCAACTGTGTCATCAAGTCGCGGAACAAGCCATCGCTTTTCAGTTGCGGGTAGTTTTCCGATACCGCAATCAAACGCGACAGGGCCGAGGACAACTGGTTCTGGGCTTCCTGAAAGCGTGCCATCACTTCGGGGTTGTCCAGATCGTCCACTTTCATCTGAATCGTGCCGACCTTGGCACGGGCCTCGGTGACCTGAGTGAGCACCGTGCGTTCGTTCACCATATAGGCATTGACCGCGCTGACCAGCTTGGGCACCAGTTCGGCGCGACGCTCGTATTGGTTCAAGGTTTGCGACCAAGCGGCCTTGACCTGCTCGTCCAGGCGCTGGATCTCGTTATACCCACAACCCGACAGCAAGACGGCCACGCTGCTGATAAAGACCCATCGAATCCATGATGTCATGATTTTTTTCCTGCAAAAATAAGCAGATAAACAACAAAAACGGGTTCTGACCCATTTGCTCGGGCACGTGCCAAACAGAGCCCGGCGGTGCGTGCACGCCAAGCGTAAACCGCGTGCCGCAGCATAACAAGTACGTCTATGACGGCGCTTAACAATTTCTGTCAAATCCAGGTCTGCCATCAGCCTGACCTTTTACGCTTGAAGCAGGTTGTTTTAACGCTACCGGTCAAAATGATACAAGATGGTCAATGAGGATTTTTACTAATTTCACGCTATAATGTCTGATTGCGCAGCGCACCAATCTCTGCGCCTCTTGCAGCAGGCGGCGTTCTTGCCCCTGCCGTGGCATCGTCGCCATAAACAAAATACCTTAGCCTGGATTGGTAGGGCCCCAAAGAGGGCTTTTGGGCTAGTCACTGGAAAATTCTTGGACTCTCAAATCACTTTTGCCTCTCTTGAGCTGGCAGAACCTCTGTTGCGTGCTGTAACTGACGCAGGCTATACCCACCCCACCCCTATTCAGGCCCAGGCGATCCCCAAGGTCATTGAAGGTGGTGACCTGTTGGCCGCTGCTCAAACCGGCACTGGCAAGACCGCAGGCTTTACCCTGCCTATCTTGCACCGTCTGCTGAACAACCCTCAGCAAAACCGTAAACCAGGCCGCCCACGTGCGCTGATCCTGGCTCCTACCCGTGAACTGGCCGCCCAGGTTGAAGAATCGGTACGTTTGTACAGCCAGCACACCCGTCTGCGCTCGATGGTCATGTTTGGTGGCGTGAACATCAACCCCCAGTTCCATGCCCTGCGTAAACCGCTGGACATTCTGGTGGCCACTCCTGGCCGTTTGCTGGACCACGTGCGTCAACGCACGGTGGACCTGACCGGTGTGGAAATCCTGGTCCTGGACGAAGCCGACCGCATGCTGGACATGGGCTTTATCCGCGACATCCGCAAGATCATCAGCCTGATGCCTGTTGATCGTCAGACCCTGCTGTTCTCGGCTACTTTCTCTGACGAAATCCGCGAACTGGCCCGCAGCTCGCTGAACAACCCGGTCGAAGTGGCTGTTGCTGCCCGCAACACCACCAATGAACTGATTACCCAGCAAGTGATTCTGGCTGACCAGGCACACAAACGTGACCTGCTGAGCCACATCATCCGCGAAAGCAGCTGGAACCAGGTGCTGGTGTTCTGCCGCACCAAGCATGGCGCTAACCGTTTGGCCGAAAAACTGTCCAAAGACGGCATGGCCGCCGAAGCCCTGCACGGCAACAAGAGCCAGGCGGCTCGTACCCGTGCTCTGGCTGGCTTTAAAAACGGCAAGGTTGTGGTGCTGGTTGCCACCGACATCGCTGCACGTGGTCTGGACATTGATCAACTGCCTTACGTGGTCAACTTTGAACTGCCTAACGTGCCTGAAGACTACGTACACCGTATTGGCCGTACTGGTCGTGCCGGTAGCGAAGGCGTGGCCTTGTCCCTGGTGGATCGCAGCGAAATGCGTCTGCTCAAGCAGATCGAACGCATGACCCGCAATCCTATCGAGCGCATCGTGGTGGAAGGCTGGACGCCTCCTTCGCGCGCTGCTCTGGCTGAAGAAGCCAAGGAAGACACCTACGCAGAACGCCGTTTCCACAGCGCTCCTGGTCCTGGTTCTCGTGCGCCAGCAGGTGCTCGTCGCACTGGTGGCGGTGGTGGTCAGGCTCGCTCGGCTGAAGGCCGTGGCGGCAATGGCGAAAGCCGTCCTCGCCGTCCAGGCAACGACAACCGCCCACGTCGCAGCGCCGCTCCTGGCGGTGCAGGTGGTGGTGCTGCCCGCGCTGGCCAAGGTCGCCCCGGTGGCCGTCAGGACAGCCGCGGCCCGAACCGCAGCAACCGTAGTCCTGCCCAAGCCAAAGCCTAAACCCGGCAAGGGGCTGTGCCTGCCAAAGGCGGGCACAGTGCCCGCCTTTGAACCGAGCACACCATGGCACTGAGCACCTGGCTCGCCTTTTTCGCGGCTTCCTGGGTTATCTCCTTTTCACCCGGACCGGGTGCAATCTCCTCCATGTCCTCCGGCCTGAAATACGGCTTCAAGCGTGGCTACTGGATGGCGATTGGCTTGAATATCGGAATCATGATTCAGATATTCATCATCAGTCTGGGACTGGGACAGGTCCTGGCCCGCTCGGAACTGGCTTTTACCACGCTCAAATGGTTGGGTGCCGCGTACCTGATCTATCTGGGCTGGAAGCAATTGCGCACCGACGCCATGCCGGTGCAAGTCTCAGGGCAGGAGCCCAGCGACTTTCGCATCCGTGATCTCTTGCTTCGTGGTTGCCTGATCAATATCACCAACCCCAAGGGTCTGGTATTTCTGCTGGCCATCATGCCCCAGTTTCTGGACTTGAATCGGCCCATGCCGCTGCAATACCTGCTGATCGCCATGACGCTGTGCTTTACCGATCTGGTGGCGATGGGGTGCTACACCTCGCTGGCCGCTCGCATGTTGCATTTGCTTCGTCAGGCCAGCCATGTTCGGCTGCTGAACCGCGTGTTCGGTTCGCTATTTATTCTGGCAGGTACGGTATTGGCCAGCGTGTCGCGTTAGCCTGGTGCTCGCCCGCGCTTGCCCCCAAGCCCTGCTTTACGGATAATTCGCTCACTGTTTTCCACGCGCCAGACTGGCGCTGCCACAAGGATTTTCAATGTCGTCCGGTGACATACGCTCTGAAGTCAAGAAACGCCGCACCTTTGCCATCATTTCCCACCCCGACGCGGGTAAGACCACACTGACTGAAAAACTGCTGCTGTTCGCAGGTGCGATTCAGATTGCAGGCAGCGTCAAGGCACGTAAAGCCAGCCGTCACGCCTCCTCGGACTGGATGGAAATTGAAAAGCAACGTGGTATCTCGGTGGCCTCCTCGGTCATGCAGATGGAATACCGCGACTGCGTCATCAACCTGCTGGACACCCCCGGTCACCAGGACTTCTCCGAAGATACCTACCGCGTGCTGACCGCCGTGGATGCCGCCTTGATGGTGATTGACGCGGCTAACGGTGTGGAACCGCAGACCATTCGCCTCTTGCAAGTGTGCCGGGCCCGCAATACGCCCATCATTACCTTTGTGAACAAGCTGGACCGAGAGGTTCAAGAGCCGCTGGATGTGCTGTCGGAAATTGAATCGCACCTGGGTATGGAAGTCGTGCCATTTTCCTGGCCTATCGGGATGGCACGTCGCTTTGGCGGTGTGTTCAATCTGCGCGCCAACCATATGCGCGTGTTCAAACCCGGTCAGGAACGTCATGGCGAGGATGAAATCATCCCCGGCCTGGACAACCCCGTGATTGCCGAACGCTTTGGCGAACCCTTTGAGAAAGCCCAGGAAGAGATTGAGCTGCTGAACGCCGCTGCTCCTGAGTTCGACCTGGAAATGTTCCTGGCTGGCCAGCAAACGCCTGTTTTCTTTGGTTCGGCCATCAATAACTTTGGTGTGCAGGAAGTGCTGGACGCCTTGGTTGACCTGGCTCCTGCCCCTGGCCCACGCTCTGCCTTGCAGCGCGAAGTGCAGCCTGACGAGCCCAAATTCAGTGGTGTGGTGTTCAAGGTGCAAGCCAATATGGACCCTGCCCACCGCGACCGCGTGGCCTTTGTCCGCGTCAGCTCTGGCCATTTCAAGCGCGGCATGAAACTGAAAGTGTCACGCACCGGCAAGGAAATCCGCCCCAATAACGTGGTGTCCTTCCTGTCGCAACGCCGTGAACTGCTGGACGACGCGTTTGCAGGCGACATTATCGGTGTCCCTAACCACGGCATTTTGCAGTTGGGCGACGTGCTGACCGAAGGCGAAAACCTGCAATTTACCGGTCTGCCTTTCTTTGCTCCTGAACTGTTCCAGTCCATTGAAGTTAAAGATCCCCTGCGCACCAAGCAGTTGCGCACCGGCTTGACCCAATTGGGTGAAGAGGGCGCCATTCAGGTGTTCCGCCCCCATATGGCAGGCGGCATGATGCTCTTGGGCGCCGTTGGCCAATTGCAGTTTGAAGTCGTCGCCCATCGCCTGAAAACCGAATACGGTGTGGACGCTCGTCTGTCGTCGAGCCGCTTCAATATGGCGCGCTGGGTAACGGCCAAAGACCCCAAGGACATGAAGAAGTTTATCGAGACCAACGCAGGCAATATCGCCTATGACGTGGTCGAGGCCATTGCCTTTTTAGCAACGTCGCCCGCGCAGTTGCGTGTGGCTCAGGAGCTGAATCCCGGCATTGAATTCCACGCTTTACGTGAACATGGTGGACACGTTTTCGGGGATGCCGTCTAATTCTGTCACAAGAGCAGGGCCGACATTTCGCTACAATGACGGCTCTTTTCTTTTAATAACGCGCATCCGGCCCACCGGATGGCCCCTGATTCAACCGAGACATCGCTTATGCCCTGGCGTTTTATCATTGCTGTCTTGCTGCTGGTAGCAGGTGCTTCAGTGTGGGGCGGCCTGGAACTGGGGAACTGGCTCATCGCGCACGGTCCTGAAAAGTCCATGGCGGTCAGCACACCCGACCCGTCCGACCTGCCTACGCTGGATGCCGATGGCAAGCCCTTTACTGCGCAGCCGCCACAGCCTTTACCCAATGGCCGCTTAGGTGTGCCACAAGCACCCACGCCGATTGCCTGGGAAATCGACACCTCGACTTTGTCGAATGAAAAACCCCCGATTGCCCTGGCCACCACCTCCATCTCGCTGGAGCAGGCTATCCAGATTGCCATGACCGAGCAGAATCGGGAGTTGCAAGGGATTGCCCGTGTCAATCTGGGTGGCTCCGAGCCTATTCAGCCTGTGGAAGTAGGTACACCACCGCCACCGCCGCCTCAGGATATCCAGATCGCCAGCGCCAATAGCGGCGCATGGCAGGCACAGTTGCAGCAAGAGCTCAATGCCTGTAGCAGCAAAGGCTTTTTCGATCGCCCAAGCTGTTCCTGGGAAGCGCGTAACAAGTACTGTGCGCCTAACAATGCCTGGGGCAAAGTTCCTGGCTGTCCTAGCAAATCCTTTTAAGACAGCAAGAGACATGCCCAATAAAAAAGCACCCGTTTTACCGGGTGCTTTTTTTGTAGCCTGACTGACAAACGCTTATTCGTCGTGGTCGCCCATCTGCGATTGCAGGTAGTTAGGCAAGCCCACTTTTTCGATCAGCTCAAGCTGTGTGCCCAGCCAGTCGATGTGCTCTTCGGTGTCGTCCAGAATCTTCAAGAACAGATCACGCGACACGTAGTCACGCGAGGACTCACAGTATTCAATGGCTTCCACCACGGTCTGACGGGCGGCCTGTTCCAGCTTCAGGTCACAGCCCAGCAGTTCGGGCACGTTCTCGCCAATCATGATCTTGTGCATGTCCTGCAGGTTAGGCAGGCCGTCCAGCATAAAGATACGTTCGATCAGCAGATCGGCGTGCTTCATCTCGCCGATGGACTCGTCATACTCGTGTTTGCCCAGCTTGTTAAAGCCCCAATGGTTCAACATGCGAGCGTGCAAGAAGTATTGATTAATTGCTGTTAGTTCGTTCTTTAGCTGCTTGTTCAGATGCTGAATTACCACTTTATCGCCAAACATGCTGTTCTCCTGTAAATCTGACAGCGCTCCCCCCAAGGAACCGCCGAACCCCCATAAAAGCTGCTCACGCCAGAGATCGCACATAGGCGCGATGCAGGCAAAAACACGGTGGGGGATGAATATCACAGGCTACCATGCACGCAGTGGCGATGGCTCAAAAAACAGCTAAACACCCAGAAAGCGTTGCGCTTTTGGGTTAGTAACACGACTAACAACAATCATTCCCACTAGCAATAGCGGGAATGATGAAAGCTGAGAACAATGCGCAATCAGGCGCGGCAGACCAGACGGCCGAACTCGGGAACAGGGATCAGGCTGTCGTTGGCAGCATGATCCACCCGGGCTGCGCTAACGCTGGCAATCATGGCTTGATTGGCATAGCGCCCGCCGGGCAAGTAGTCCTGAGCCGTTTCCGCGCAGCATCCGCAGCAAGAAGCAACACCTAGCTGGCCTTGAAGATCTGCCAGACTGGCAGCGCCGCCGCGTACTGCTTCTTGTACTTGCCGTTCGGTGATGGCATTACATATGCAAATAAACATGAGAACCATTATTATCAAGAAACTTGAAAAGATCAATAGTCATTCGCATTAAGAACACACCGTTACCACTGCACCTCTATGAAGCCGAATCCAGCCATGCACAAACTGGCTCACAAGTTCGTCGGCAACACACCACATCTTAATTCTGCAAAAGATGATCCATCAGCAAACGGGCCGCGGGCGACAAGCTGTGGCGGCTACGTACACACAGTGCCACCCGTCTACAGGTCCAGGGTTCCTTGATCACACATAAGGCCAATCCCAGACTTTGCACATAAGACTCGGCCACGGAGCGCGGCAGCACGCCTATACCCAAACCCGCTTCGATCATGCGGCACTGCGCATCGTAGCTGGTGACCTGCACGCGACAACGCCACGGGCGCTCCAACTCGCTGGCAGCACGTATCAGCAAAAGATTAGGGTGGCTGCCCGTGTGCATCCCCACATAGTCAAAATCCAGCGTATCGGCGAAGGGCAGTTCACTGCGTCCCGCCAAAGGATGGTTCGCCGGGACCAGCAAGACCAATTGATCCTGCCGGTAGTCGTAATACTCCACCTCCACACTGCCCACGCCCCGTATCAGGACACCCAGATCGGCGTTGTTATCAGCCACCGCCTGAGCCACACCGGAACTGATGCGCTCTTCCAAGGACACCTGCACTTTGGGATGACGCTCCATGAAGGAGCTCAGGGCCTGGGGCAGAAACTGGGTAATGGACGACAAGTTGGCGGCAATACGCACATGCCCGGTCGCACCACCGGCAAAATCCCGCATCGACGCCCCCATGGCGTCCATATCATCCAGCAAACGCTGCGACATGGCCGCCAGCGACTTGCCGGCCGCAGTCGGGAGCACCCCTTTATTGCTGCGCTCGATCAAGGCCGTGCCCAACTGCTCTTCCAGATCACTCAGCCGTTTGCTGACCGCAGCCGGGGCGATATGAAATTGCTCGGCAGCACCCGAGATAGTGCCGCGTTCAATAACCAACAAAAAAAGCCGAAGGGACTTGGGATCAATGTTCATAAGCCAGTATTCCATCCTATGAAAGCCGGGTCGACAAGCATCTTGCCATCATCAATCGCGATAGCACCATCGCAATTTGACGCTGTACTCACACGATTAGCGATGACAGACTACGCAAATAATACGGAACCTGATTATTTAAGTCAGGAAAAACAGATGAGGGAGACAAGATGCGCGACAGCGACAATCTGAAGGGGGGGTTTGACGGCACCCTGCCCATGGGGCAACAGCCGACCTTGGTCGTGATCGACTTCCAACGTGGTTTCACCGAGCCCGGTTTGACGCCGCTGGCTTCCAACTGCGACAGCCAGATCGAGCAAACCAATGCCTTGATCCACGCCATCCGTGGCAAGGGCCGCGTTATTTTCACCATCATCGGCTATGAGCCGCATCTGGCCGATGCCAATCTGTGGTTGACCAAGGCCTCGTCCTTGCGCTGCCTGCTGCGTGGTTCTTCCGCCTGTGAACTGGATCCACGGCTGGACTACGACCCCGAACAAGACATCATCCTGTACAAGACCCAGGCCTCCGCCTTTTACGGCACGCCTTTGCCCGCTTTGCTGGCCCACCAGGGCTGCGACATGCTGATTGTGGCCGGTGCCACCACCAGCGGTTGTGTCCGTGCCAGCGTGGTGGACAGCCTGCAGTCGGGATTTGCCCCGTTCGTGGCTGAAGATGCGGTCGCGGACCGCTCGGCAGCCCAACATCGCAGCAATCTGGTCGATATGGCCAGCAAATACGCCGAAGTCCTGCCCTCGGCCGACTTGATCACCCATCTACACACGCTTTAACGCTACACAAAAAAAGAAACCACAGGAGACCTTCATGAAAAAAGCCCTGACAGCGGCGCTGACCGCCTGCACCCTGGCGTTAGGCATTTCGCCCGCCCACGCCCAAGAAGTCGAGCTGACTTTTTCAACCTACTTGCCACCGGCTTACGAATACGCCTGGAAGCCTATCGAGAACTTCGTCCAGACCGTAGAGAAAGAAAGCCAGGGCCGCATCAAGATCAATGTGTTCCACTCCGGCCAACTGTTTGACGGCTACGAGGAACTGCCTGCCTTGTCGCGTGGTGACGTGGATATCGTCAACATGACCAGCACTTACCCCAGCGGTACCGTGCCAGCCCTGAACATCTTTACCCTGCCATTCCTGTTTGACAGCACCGCTCACCTGAAGCGTGCACTGGACCAGGGCCTGTTCAAGCTGGGTGCCGAGCAAGAACTGCGCGACACGCACGACGCCGTGGTGCTGGGTCTGGCTCCATGGGACCCGTATGAGTTCTACAGCCGCAAAGCTCCGATCAACTCGGCAGCAGATGTGAAGGGCAAAGTCTGGGCCTCGACCAGCTCCATGGACGCCCGCGCTCTGCAACTGCTGGGTGGTTCGCCCACCGGCATGCCGTCTTCCGAGCTGTACCTGGCTTTTGACCGCGGTGTGATCGACGCCACCCCACGCCCATTGCTGACCGGCATTGGCCGCAATCTGTACGAAGTGGCCAAGTACCTGTCCATCGCCAACTTTGGCATCGACGTTTCCGTGCTGACCATCAACCGTAAAAAATGGGAATCCCTGCCACCTGATCTGCAAGAGATCCTCAGCAAGGCCGCCCAGCAGCGCGACGAAGAGCAATTTGAACGTGTCAGCGCGTTTGTAGATCAGGCTCTGCAACGCTACGAGCAAGCTGGTGTGGCCATCAACCGTGTTGAACCTGCCCAACTGGAAGAGATGCGCAAGCTGACCCGTCCAGCCATTGATGAATGGAGCAAGCAGGTTGATAACGGTCCCGCCTATCTGGAACTGATCGAAAAAACCCGCCAGCCCTGATCACGCGTGACTGCGTGCCGGAGTAACACCCGGCACGCATTCCTCGTGTGGAGACACCATGAATCCACTTATTCATTTTCTGGGCGCATTTGCGCGCGGCAGTAACCGGGTTGCCATTCTGGTGGCCGAAGTTGCACTGGCCGCCCTGATGATTGCCTGCACCTACGGCGTTATCGCCCGCTATGTATTCAACAGCCCCAGCATCTACATCACTGAAGTCTGTGTGTACTTGCTGCTGGTCTGCTCCTGGCTGTCCATTGGCTGGGTACACCTGGAAAACCGCCACGTCAGTGTCGAAGCCTTCCATATGAAGTTCTCGCCACGCGGCCAACGTCTGGCCACCTGCATCTCGCAGCTATGCATCCTGTTTTTCTGCCTGGTGCTCTTGTGGGCCGGTATTTCAGTGGTGGAGACGGCCATTGCCCGTAACTACCGATCAGCCTCCATGCTGCGTTTCCCCCTGTGGATGGCCTACGGCATGATCCCGCTGGGCGGCACCTTGCTGGGCCTGGCTACCCTGCGCCAACTGTTCATTCCGAACAGCGTGGAATCCAACGACAGCATCAAGGAGTTCTGACATGGATTCCATGCTCATTTTCAGCCTGATGATGGCTTGCTTTGCCATCCTGATGGTTATCGGTACCCCCATCTTCGCCGCTCTGGGCGTCGCCAGTATTTCCGGCATTCTCATGAAGTCCGGTCTGGGTGGCCTGGATGTAATTCCCGCCACGCTGCATCGCGGCATGGCCAGCTATTCTTTGATCGCCATCCCGCTCTTTATCCTGATGGGTGAAGTGATCGCGCGCACCAGCATTGGCGGCAAGCTCTATCAGCTCTTTTACCTCTGGTTGAATCGCATGCCCGGTGGCCTGGCCGTTGCCAGTGTAGGCAGCTCGGCCGTGTTTGGTGCCATGAGCGGGGTCAGTGTGGCCGGTGCAGCCACGATCGGCCGCTTTGCCATTCCTGAAATGCTCAAACGCGGTTACTCGCCCAGCCTGTCTGGTGGGACGATTGCAGCCGCCGGGGCTCTGGCATTGTTGATCCCTCCCAGCATCGGCTTCGTGCTGTATGGGGAAATGGCAGACCAATCGATTGGCAAGCTGTTCATTGGTGCCTTGCTGCCCGCCTTGATGGTCACTGTCATGATGGTGATCTATGTCGTACTGGTGGCCGTATTCAAGCCTGAAGCCGCCCCCCGCAACGCCGAAACCGTGACCTGGTCCCAAAAGCTGGGTGCCCTGAAAGACATTTGGGCCGCTGCACTGCTTATTTTGCTGGTGCTGGGCACGATTTATCTGGGTATTGCCACACCAACGGAAGCAGCCGGTATCGGTGCCGCAGGCGCATTTCTGATTGCTATGGCGTACGGCGAGATGAACTGGCGCACGGCCTTGCAGATTTTGCGCTCCACCGCGGTCACCAGTGGCATGATTTTGCTGATTCTGGCCGCCGCGCTGCTGTTCGGCTACATCATGACTCGTCTGATGATTCCGCAAAAACTGGTGACGCTCATTACGGCGTCATCGCAACCCTCGTGGGTAATCCTGATATTCGTTCTGCTGTTTCTTATTTTGATCGGCATGTTTCTGGATATTGTTTCGCTTATCCTGATTACCACACCTGTTTTGCTGCCGGTTATTGTGGCTCTGGGTTACGACCCATTATGGTTCGGCATTGTGATGATTATTGCCTGCGAAATGGCCGTGATTACACCACCGGTAGGATTAAACCTGTATGTGATCAAGGGAATTGCTCCACAGATATCGCTACAGCAGATTACACGCGGTGCACTGCCCTTTGTAGCCCTGGAAATTCTGGCAATTGTCATTTTGACGATCTTCCCGGAAATCATTCTTTGGTTACCTAGAACGCTTTAAAAAATAAAACCCGCTTTATGCGGGTTTTTTCTATTTTCCATCCACGTTTTTCACGATGGCAGCATAATATTTGATTGCTTTTCCACTTTCTTTTTCTATACCAGAATCAATAGCTGGAGGAAACAGAAATGGATAAGAACACATTTACCGAACCGCCCCTGAAAGGCATCAAAGTCCTGGAGCTCGGTTCATTAATTGCTGGCCCCTACGCCGGTAGCCTGCTGGCCCAATTCGGGGCTGACGTCATCAAGATCGAACCGCCCGGCAAGGGCGACCCCTTGCGCCGCTGGCGTCAACTGCACAAGGACACGTCCCTGTGGTGGCGTGTACAAAGCCGCAACAAGCGTTCGATTGCACTGGATCTGCGTCAGCCTGAAGGTCAGGAAATTGCCCGTGAGCTGGCCTTGCAAAGCGATATCGTCATTGAAAACTTCCGGCCCGGTGTGCTGGAACGCTGGGGCCTGGGCTGGGAAACGCTGCACGCCCTTAACCCGCGCCTGATCATGGTGCGCGTCTCCGGCTACGGGCAGGACGGTCCCTACCATCGCCGCCCCGGTTTTGCAGCCATCGCGGAATGTATGGGTGGACTGCGTTATGGCACCGGCTACCCGGATCGCCCACCTGTACGCGCAGGCGTCAGTCTGGGCGATACGCTGGCTTCACTGTACGGCACCATAGGCGCGCTGCTGGCCATGCACCATCTGCGTCAGGAAGGCGGACAGGGCCAGATGATTGATGTGGCTTTGTACGAATCTGTCTTTGCCATCATGGAAAGCCTGATTCCCGACTATCAACTGAACGGCCATCAGCGCGAACGCACAGGCGCCAGCCTGCCCGGTATCGCCCCCTCCAACACCTATCCCACCGGCGACGGCAAATGGGTGGTGATTGCCGCCAATAGCGACGCCATTTTCATACGTCTGATGCAGGCGATGGGCCGCCCCGATCTGGCCAGTGACCCGCGCTTGTCCGACAACGCCGGGCGCGTCGAGCACAGTGCCATGCTGGACCAGACGATTGGCGATTGGACCGGCGCACGTAGCCTGGACGACGTGCTCCATGCGCTGGAACAGGCCGAGGTCCCCAGCGGCAGCATCTACACAGCAGCCGACATTCTTGATGACCCGCACTATCAGGCGCGCGGCATGCTGGAAAAACACACACTGGAAGACGGCCAGGAACTGACCATTCCCGGCATTGTGCCCAAGCTAAGCCGTAGTCCCGGGGCGACTCAATGGTTGGGGCCGGAATTGGGCGCACACACAGACAGCATCCTGCAGGAACTGGGCATGAGCCCGGAGCGCCGCCAAGCCCTGCGTGAACAAGGAATCGTGGAATGAGTACCGTACTGATCACCGACGTCACCTTGCGTGACGGCCTGCAAATCGTGCCTCGCTGGGTGCCTACCGCTGACAAGCTGCGCATTGCACAAGCACTGCCCCAATGCGGTGTACGCAAAATTGAGCTGACGTCCTTTACTTCGCCCAAAGCCATCCCATCCCTGGCAGATGCCGATGAACTGGCCAACCTGACCACACGCGATTCGCAGGTTTGCTATACCGCTCTCGTACCCAATCTGCGGGGAGCACAGCGCGCCCTGGCTGCCAGAATGGACGAGCTGAACTTTGTATTTTCCGCGTCTGAAGCCCATAACCAGGCCAATCTGCGCATGACGATTGCTCAATCCTTGATGCAGCTTGAACAGGTGATAGCCGCAGCGGGCAACACCCCGGTGAACGTGTCCCTCTCTACTGCCTTTGGCTGCCCCTTTACCGGTGCCGTTGCCCCCTCCCATGTCATTGAACTGATGCAGGAAGTCCAACGCATGGGTGCCAGTTCCATCAGTCTGTGCGACACCACCGGCATGGGCTCACCCGCCGATGTGGAACGCCTGACCCAAGCCGCACTCAGCCTGTATGGCGAGCCGGGTGTCACCGGCCATTTCCACGACACCCGGGGGCTGGCACTGGCTAATGCCTGGGCTGCCTATCGCGAAGGTGGACGTCGTTTCGATGCCGCTTTGGCCGGTCTGGGTGGCTGCCCTTACGCCCCCGGTGCCAGCGGCAATGCAAGCCTGGAAGACATGGCCCATATGTTCCAGATCAGCGGTATCGAAACCGGCCTGGATCTGGAAGCGCTGCAACCCTTGGCCGAAGAAATTGCCGCTCTGACGCAAGAGCCCATTCAAAGCCGCTTGCACAAAGCCGGACCCGCTTACGCCCTGAAGGTGTGCCAGCCATGAGCCAAGCCCGTACCCTATTTCAAAAGCTCTGGGATGCACACCGTGTAGCAGCGGTAGACGACGAGCATGATCTGATCTACATAGACCGCCAATTGTTGTACGAAGTCACCAGTCCGCAAGCTTTCGAGAGCCTGCGTCTGGCCGGGCGTGTGGTGCGTCGTCCCAGCACCGCCCTGACCACGGTGGACCACAATGTGCCCACTCGCCGCCGCAATCAGCGTCTGGAAGATCCTTTGGCTCAGGCACAGATTGATCAAATGGAGATCAATAGCCGGGAGTTTGGGCTGCGCTACTTTGGACTGGATGACGAGCGCCAGGGCATCATCCACGTGATCGGACCCGAACAGGGCATGACGCTGCCCGGCTCCAGCATCGTCGCGGGAGATTCACACACGAGCACGCACGGTGCCTTTGCTGCCTTGGCTTTTGGTATCGGCACCTCCGAGGTCGAACACGTCATGGCGACCCAATGCCTGGCCGCAAAGCGCATGCGCACGCTGCAGGTCGATGTGCAGGGCGAGTTGCCCGCCACCAGCACAGCCAAAGATCTGATTTTGCACATCATTGCCCGCATGGGTGCTGATGGCGGACGCGACTGCGCCATCGAATTCACAGGCTCCGCCATTCGCGCTTTGTCCATGGAAGGGCGCATGACCTTGTGCAATATGGCGATCGAGGCCGGGGCACGTATCGGCCTGGTCGCCGTGGACGACAAGACGCTGGACTATGTGCGAGGTCGCCCCCTGGCTCCCAAGGGCGCGGAATGGGACAAGGCAGAACGCTACTGGCGCACGCTACTCAGCGACGAAGGCTGCCACTACGATCAACACTTGCTGATCGATGCTGCCCAAGTGGCTCCCACCGTAACTTGGGGAACATCGCCCGATATGGCGGCTGCCATCGACCAGCTTGTCCCTGATCCCCTCGCGGCTGCTACAGGCAAACAGGCGGACGCCCAGCGCGCACTGAGCTATATGGACCTGCAGGCGGGCCAGCCACTGGCAGGCATTCCTATCGACCGGGTGTTTATTGGCTCCTGTACCAATGCCCGTATTGAAGACTTGCGAAGCGCTGCCGCCATGATTAAAGGCAAGCATGTAGCCAGCACTGTGCTGCAAGCGCTGGTCGTTCCAGGCTCCGGTCTGGTACGGCGTCAGGCCGAACAGGAAGGGCTGGACCAGATCTTCATGCAAGCCGGTTTTGAATGGCGTGAACCGGGCTGCTCCATGTGTCTGGGCATGAACGAGGATCGCTTGAATCCGGGTGAACGCTGCGCCTCTACCTCCAACCGTAACTTTGAGGGTCGGCAGGGCGCTTTGGGACGCACCCATTTGATGAGCCCGGCCATGGCTGCCGCCGCTGCAATTGCAGGCCATCTTGTCGATATCCGTAACTGGGACACCGCATGAATACACCTTTTACTTCCGTACGTTCGCGCCTGATTGCACTGGACCGCGCCAATGTGGATACCGACGCAATCTTGCCCAAGCAGTACATGACCTCGCTGTCACGTACCGGCTTTGGGCAATATGCCTTCGATAACTGGCGTTACGCGGATATTGGCTACCCTGGAAAGCCGCTGGAGGAACGTGAGCCGATCACGAGCTTTTGCCTGCATCAGCCGACCGCACAAGGAGCACGTATTCTGTTGGGTCGAGAAAACTTTGGCTGCGGCTCCAGTCGTGAACACGCCGTTTGGGCGCTGAACGATCTAGGCATTGCGGTGCTGATCGCCCCTTCATTTGCCGACATCTTCCGCAATAACTGCTTTAAAAACGGCATGTTGCCCATACAGCTCAGCACAGAGCAGATTGATAATTTATTCATCGCTGCCGCCCAAAACCCGTGGGATGAATGGACGGTGGATCTGGAAGCCTGCATGTTGATCGGCCCCGACCAGTACATCCGTTTCCAGGTGGAGCCGGAGCGTCGCCACCGCCTGTTGCTGGCGCTGGACGATATCAGCGTGACAGAGCAGAAAATGGAGCAGATCCAGGCTTACGAGCAGCAACGCCGGGAACAGGAACCCTGGTTATTTAGCTAGGCGCGATAGGTAAAGGTGGGCAACTGCGGAAGGGGACTTCTGTAGCTGCCTGCCTCCCGCCCCAGCAGTCGCAACACACCTCAAGCCTGTTCAGGCTACAAATAAAACAATTTCTTGATCCGCTCCCTTATTTGCCGGGAGCCATCACCGCTCCTTTGCCTCCCCTTGCCAAGCAAACATCACGTGGTTTGCCAAAACCGCTCTATGGGATGCACTCCCACCGACTTGTCAGACGTGCCCCGATTTTGCTCAAAAATCCCCCTGAAGCCCTGATTTCTACCCGATTTCAAGGAGAAATCGCACGAACCACCTCCTTATACCCCTAAGTTTTTTAGGGTCGTTTTTATATCACAAAGGCGCCTAACTGCTTGAACCACCTACAAGCAAATGCTACAAATGAAACATTAATGAGAATCATTTTTATTTCCATTTAAATTACAGACTCATGCGCATTTCTTATCTTGTTGGCCTGAGCCTGCTCAGTGCAGGCAGCAGTTGGGCACAATCTTCCGATGCTCCCCCAGTTACGTCTTTGTCCACCATTGAAGTCAAAGCCAGCGAATACATTGATTTGCCGCCTGCGTACGAGGGCAATCATGTCGCCACTGGCGGGAATCTGGGTTTGCTGGGCAACCGGGATGTCATGAACACTCCGTTCAGCACCATCAACTACACCAGTGATTACATCGAAGATCTGCAAGGTCAGGAACTGCGCATTCTGATCAGCAAGAACGACCCTTCTGTACAAACGCCGGGTGCGGGTGGAACAGGCGGCAAAGACACCATGTACATACGGGGCTTCCGTGCCGGTGACGTGTCTCTAAATGGTTTGCAAGGTTTGACCAGTGGCCGCCGAGTGATGGCCATCGCAGAGCGTTTAGAAATTCTCAAAGGCCCATCGGCTGTGTTGAATGGCATGAATGCCAGCAACGATGTAGGCGGCTCCATCAATCTGGTGTCCAAACGCGCCACGGATGATCCCATTACCAACGTCACCATGTCCTACATCCAGCCCTCCCAATTCGGGACGCATCTGGATCTGGGCCGTCGCTTTGGGGAATCCAATGAGCTGGGCCTGCGCTTGAATGGCGTGTTCAAGGACGGCGAGGGCGTGGTGGACCATCGGACCAACCGCGACAAGCTGATCTCCTTAGGGGCCGACTACCGCCTGGGTTCGGTCAAGTTGTCCGCCGATCTGTACCACCTGGAAGAATACATTTCCGGCCTGAACCGGGGTGTGCGGCTGGCTAAAGGCCTGGACAAGAACCCGCTACCCACACCGCCCAAGGGCAATGTCTTGCTGGGTGTACCGTGGGCCGCTGGCCTCACGCGAGAAACCACGGCGCTGGTACGTGCCGACTGGGCGGCCAACGACAAGCTGGCTGTCTACGGCTCTGCCGGTTACAGCAAATCCGAAATGAGCAACTACAACACCAAGGGCAGCACTTTGCTGAACGAGGCAGGTGACCTGAAACTGGCCGCCACCCGGCGCAACAATACGGGCTATAACCTGGCCGCTAATAGCGGTCTGTTCTACAACTTTGATACCGGCTCCGTGCACCACACCATCAGCGCCGGGGTGGACTGGAACCGCAAGAGCTCGCGTAGCGACAACACCTCCATCAAGGGCTGGTCCGAAACCATCAATATCTACGACCCGGACTACCCGGCGCGCCCTTATGTCCCGATGAACGGGCTAAGTGCGCCTAACGTCAGCTATTTATATAGTGCAGCCCTGGCCGACACGCTGTCCTTTGCGGGCGGCAAGTATCAGCTCACTTTGGGCCTGCGCCAGCAATGGGTCAGCACCAGGGATAAAAGTGGCAAGAGCGATAACTACAGCAAGAATGCCCTGACACCCACCATTGCTGGTGTCTGGCAGTTGCGGGACGATTGGATGCTGTACGCCAACTACGCCGAAGGCCTGACCCAGGGCATGATTGTGGGCGACGACTACGCCAATGAAGGCCAGATCTTCGCACCACAAAAAACACGTCAATACGAAATCGGGATGAAGTACGACAGCGGGGATTACGCCCTGACGGCAGCCCTGTTCGATATCACCCAACCCAATAGCTATGAAAGCAATGAGCGCTTTAATGGCAAACCCAATTTGAGCTATGACGGCCGCCAGCGCAACCGGGGTGTGGAAGTGCAGGTATTTGGGCAGATCGCTGAAAACTGGCGTCTGACAGGCGGTATCGCCTACCTGGACCCCAAGATTCGCAAAGCCAGCAACCCGGATACGGAAGGACGCAATGCGGTGGGCCTGTCCCGCTGGGTCGCCAAGGCCGGGATTGAGTGGGATACGCCTTTTGTTCAAGGCCTGACCCTGAATGCCAATCTGCACACTCAATCCAAGCAATATGCAGACGCCAGCAATAGTTACTACATGCCAGGCGTGACCACGTACGACCTGGGTATGCGCTACAAGACCCGCTTTGCCGGTAAGGAAGTGACCTTGCGCGCCAGCCTGGAAAACGTGGGCAATAAAGCCTACTGGGTGGTGCCCTTGAGCAATGGCCAAGGCTCGCCGCGCACCTTCCTGGCCTCGGCCACCATGAAATTCTAAGTAGACCAGCGATACCTCTGTCATCCAGCTCTCCGTCTGGCTGGCAGGGTCTAACTCCGCTTTTGCAGGGCCTGTTCATGCGTGTATGCAGGCCCTGTTTTTTTTATTGTTTTAAAGCTCTTGCCAGCCAAGACGGTGAGCCGCCGGGCCCACCAAGCATCTTTGAGCTGCTATGACATGTAGTTCCTAAACCCCGGCTGCCGCCCGCATCTTGCGTTGTGATGCAGGTGCCAAGCCTTCCGCTTCCCGGTATTTAGCGACTGTACGGCGCGCCAAGGTCAGGCCCTGAGCTTGCAAAAGATCGGTAATCTGCTGATCCGACAAGGGCTTGGTGGGCGACTCATCACGAATCATCTGGGTAATCTGCGCCCGCACCGAAGCGGCGGACATATCGGCCTTGCCATCGGAGCTAGCCAAGGCCACGGTAAAGAACTGTTTAAGCTCCATCACGCCATGCGGCGTCTGCATGTATTTCTGCCGTGTCGCGCGAGAAATCGTGGATTCATGCAGGTCCAGCTCCGCAGCCAGATCGGCCAGTTGCATCGGTTTCAGGGCCGACACACCTTGCGTGAAGAAATCCTGCTGCATCTGCACAATGGCCTGGGCCACCCGCAAAATCGTCACAAAGCGACTATTCACACTACGCAATAAGCCCGTGGCTTTTTGACGCTCGGCCAGCAAGGCGGGGTGCGTTTCAATTTCATAATCGTGCAGGTTCACCAACTGCAAGCGCGGTACCGCCAAAGGATTCAGGGCAGCCTGCCAACGATCCTTGCCACGAGTCAGCAGGACATCCGGCACCACATAGGCCGAGACATTCTGCGTCCAGGCACGTCCCGGCTTCGGGTCCAGTTTCAAGACCAGATGATGAGCCCGCTCCACCAAGTCAGCCGAATACTGGCCCGCGCTGCGTTGGCGCAACTGGCTGGGCGAGGCCAGAATGCTGACATGTTCACGCACCAGATAACGGGCGCAGTCCAGCAAGGACGGCTCCAACTGTTCGGCCTGCTGCTGCAACTGCAAGCTCAGGCATTCAGACAGATCCCGTGCGCCCACCCCTGCGGGCTCCAGAGACTGCACCTGCGCCAGCGCACAGCGCAAATCACTTTCATCAACATCCAGTTCCTCGGGCAGGCAGGCCAGGACCTCATCCAGAGACACGGGCAGGTAGCCGTTATCGTCCAGCTCATCGATCAATAATTGCGCCAAGGCCCGGTCACGGTCGCTCAAACGCAACAGTCCCAACTGCTCGCTTAAATAAGCGGCCAGGTCCTGGGCAATGGCTGATTCGGGGGTCCAGTCCGGGTCGTCCGAGTCACCCTGATGCTTGGGAAACTCCAGGCTCGCCCACGAGGATTCCGCCTCGCCCGAAGCGGCTTCGGGCAATGGCTCGGCGGCGACATCCGTCTGCACGTCCAGACGTTCCAGCAAAGGGTTATCCAGCAAAGCCTGAGCCAATTCCTGCTCCAGCTCGGCCCCCGATAGCTGCAACACTTTAATAGACTGTTGCAATTGCGGCGTCAAAACCAGCGTTTGCTGCTGGCGTAAATCTAGTGACTGACGCGTAAGCATAGGTACAATCGTTTCCATGAAAACTGACAACGCCCAGACACCCACCGCCAACGATAGTCAGGCTCTTCGCAGCACGCTGTTCAAGCTGTGCGCCACGGCCACTATTATCTGCACCGTAGTCACTATCGTGGTAGCCATTATCTGGTGGGACCTGCTCAACCGTCTCATCAGCTTTGGGCGTGGCCTGGATTACTCCGGCCTGCAGGCCTTGAGCATTCAAAACCTGGCACTGATCAAGCAATACAACCCGTTTTTCTGGTGGACGGTAGTGGGCGTCATAACCCTCATTATTGCCTATCTTTTGCATGGCTTCGTACAAGCGATCATGCGACGCAACCAGCAACGCATTATCGACGAGACAACCGTGGCCCAACTGGCCCGATCGCTCAGTCGTCCAGCCCGTGAAGTGATTTTATGGTCCTGGCCTGACCAGCGCAGTCCTTTGACTGTGGGCGATTTACAACGAGCCTATGGCGAATTGCGTGCGGGCCGCTTTGGCAAAATGGAACTGGCCGAGCAGCAAAGCCGCCTGTTACAAGCCGACTACGAACGCCACGAGCCACAGACCTAAGGCTTGCCTTCCTGTTTTTTTTATGTTTGACTAACGGTCATGACTCACGCACGCCAATCCTCCTACGCCTGCCAAGGTTTCAGCCCAGCCGCTGAAGCAGCCTTGTCGCGTTCCGTGCGTGAAGGCCGTTCTTCGGCCCCTGCCTCCAGCCTATCCCAACTGCTACTACTAGCGTCCGGTTGCCGGGCCTAGTGTCCTGTGGCAGTTCGGCAGCCAATACTCAGCCACATCTACGTCATTTGTGCCGCCACCGGCCTACGTAAATGCTGCAATCGCTGGTGACGGCAAGAAGTAATCAACACTTTTTGTCCGACAGGTATCCCCATGGCAATGCTGAAAAACCCCTCTCAAAAGTATCGTCCTTTTGTCGCCTTTGATCGCGACTTCGCTGAACGCACCTGGCCTTCCAAGCGCATCACCAAAGCGCCCATCTGGATGAGCACAGACTTGCGTGACGGCAACCAGTCCCTGATCGAGCCCATGAACGTGGCTCGCAAACTGCGCTTTTTCGAGCAACTCGTCAAAATCGGTTTCAAGGAAATCGAGGTCGGTTTCCCTTCCGCATCGCAGACCGACTTCGATTTCGTTCGCAAGCTGATTGAAGAAAACCGTATCCCTGAAGACGTCACCATCATCGTCCTGACGCAATCGCGTGAAGACTTGATCAAGCGCACGGCCGAAGCCGCTGCGGGTGCCAAGCGCGCCATCATTCACTTGTACAACGCATGTGCACCGGCCTTTCGCAAGATCGTCTTTAACTTGAGCAAAGACGAGATCAAGGAAATTGCCCTGACCGGTACTCGCCTGATCAAAAGCGAAGTGGCCAAGTACCCGCAAACCCAATGGGGCTACGAGTACTCGCCCGAAGTGTTCAGCACCACCGAGCCTGAGTTTGCTCTGGACGTGTGTAATGCTGTGGTGAAAGCCTGGGCACCTGCCGCCGACGAGCGCGTCATCCTGAACTTGCCCGCGACCATTGAGGCCACCACGCCCAATATGTACGCCGACCAGATCGAATGGATGCACAACAATCTGGACCAGCGCAGCAACGTGACCTTGAGCGTGCACCCGCACAACGACCGTGGCACTGCTGTAGCTGCCGCTGAACTGGCCGTGATGGCTGGTGCAGACCGTATCGAAGGCTGCTTGTTCGGTAGCGGCGAGCGCACCGGTAACGTCTGCCTGGTGACCTTGGCCTTGAACTTGTACACCCAGGGCGTGAACCCTGAGCTGGACTTCTCGGACATTGACGAAGTGCGTCGCACTGCCGAGTACTGCAACCAGTTGCCCGTTCACCCACGCCACCCTTACGCAGGCGATCTGGTCTTTACCGCCTTCTCCGGCTCCCATCAGGACGCCATCAAAAAAGGCTTGTCCCAGCAAAAAGCGGACGAGCTCTGGGAAGTGCCTTACTTGCCTATCGACCCGGCCGATCTGGGCCGCAGCTACGATGCAGTTATCCGCGTCAACAGCCAGTCGGGCAAGGGCGGGGTTTCCTACTTGCTGGAACAAGAGCACGGTCTGGTCTTGCCACGCCGCATGCAAATCGAATTCAGCCGCGCCATTCAACGCGTGACCGACTCTTCCGGCAAGGAAGTGACGCCTGCCGACGTTTACGGTATTTTCGAGTCCGAATACCTGAACTGCAAAAAGCACTACAAGCTGCTCAAGCACAACATCATCAGCCAGCCTCACGCCGACAGCGGCCAACAATTCACGATAGAAGTGGATGTGGAGCACGACGGCCAGATTCGCACCTTGAAGGGTTCGGGCGAAGGCGCGATCTCTGCCTTTGTGAATGCCTTGGATCTGTCCATCAAGATCATGGACTACAACGAGCACGCCATTGGTTCCGGTGCCGAAACCCGCGCCGCTGCTTACGTGGAAATGCGTATCGGTGACAGCCCCTCGGGCTTTGGTGTGGGCATCCACGCCGACATCGTGACTTCCTCCTTCCTGGCGATCTTGAGCGCGGTTAACCGCCACACTATCGCCCAGCAAGAAGCTGAAACCACAACGGCTTAATACCGTCTTCATACCGCGACTTGGGTGGTGATCCCACCCAAGCGCCCGCCCGGCTCACACTAGCCGCGCCTGACCCGCTTTCGCAGCCCGACTTATCGTCGCTCTGCCCGCAACCCGCCCACAAGGCGGGTTTTTCGTGGATGCAGCACGGCGGCTCGTCTCAATAACGGGCAAACCCAGCAAAGAAATGAAACCGGCATCGACATAGGCACGAACATCCACCTTGGCTTGATTGCCCTTAACCGCAATCTACTTGAATACGACTGAAGTCTTTGGCACGCAACTTATCGTCTTCAATAAAGGCCATGAGACGAGCGCCATCCTGCCAGCACCAATGCAGTTTTTCGTGCGACTGCACGGTCAGCAAGGAGCGCCAGCGAGACTGGCTCGGATGCTCCGCCTGATTGGGCGTAGGGTCGTAGGCCAGACTGTCCCAGGAAGGGCGGCCCAACAGGTAGTCGCCAGGCAGATCACCGTTTTCTTCCAGTTCGTCGAACCAATCGTAGAGTTCCTCAAACGGGACTGGCCAATCCTGACGCAGTTCCTCATGACGCGGAATGTCGATACAGTTCTCAAACTGCAGCGCCCAGCTACGCGTGCTCCAGCGGTGAGGCGCCTGGATTTCCTGAAGATCGCTGATATCTGGCCAGTAGTAAGCCTTGAGATAGTCCTCATCACGCCAGAAAATGGCGTCATCTTCATCGAAACCGTAGAACAGCGACAGTAGACCGCTGCTTGGCAAATCGGCTGGGCGATCCGGCCCCTCCGGCAACTCCGCGAAGTTGATCTGGCCTACAAACAGATAGTGACCATCCGGATGCTCGGGCCAGGTAAAACCGGGAGGCACCATGGGCTGACCACCAAAACGGCTTTGCAAGGGCTGGCCCTTGTCTTTACCCAAATGGATAGCCACCGCTGGCTGCGCCAAATCCAGGAAATACTGTTTATGCGCTTGCAGCAATGGCGAGGCATCAAGGTGTTTTTCTAGCGTTTTGAGGTCCATATTGCTTCGGGTAACAAGGTTGCAGACTATGCCGGTTCAGACCACGTCTGAATCTGCTGAATTGTAATAAGCCCGTGAGGGCTGAGCCTATGCATTGTGTAACTGGGTTCAAATCTGAACCAGGCTGGGTCGACAGCTCCGCAGGCCCATCAGTATTCAAAAAGACATAAAAAAACCGGCTCCAAAGAGCCGGTTTTCTCTTGCCGTGAGCCTGATCAGTACGTGACCGCCAGGCCCGGCAAGTCCACGGTGACCTGCATGGAACCCACCGCTTGCAAGCAATGGCGCGCGAACTCCTGGGCGCGCTCGTCGTCTTGCGACAGCAGCGTATAACCCAGGGCATCGGCCACGCCCATAATCTTGTCCAGCAACAGCACTTTGCCGCTGGCCCGCAAAGGCTCACAGCCCAGCTCTTGCCAGGTATTGTCGAACCAGTCGCGCGATTGCTTGCCGCTATTGGGATCGATGGTTTGTATTGGAGTGACCAGCTCTAGGTGCTGGCGAGGACTAAAGATCACAAGCACCATAGCGCTCATAGACGATCTCCGAAAAAAAATAGATCAACTTTGGAGCTTAAGCAAAGAAGGCCTGCCAAATTGTCGGCAGGCCGACATTGTCGAAACTACCAGGAGCTGTCAGCCGGTTCCCACATGACCGGGACACCGGTGTTATTGGCCTGACGCAACATATCCAGCAAGGGATAGGAGCGTTGGCTGAAACTGACCGCTTGCGACATCGGATGCTCTTTTTCCTGATCCTCATCTTCGTGCGGCGTTTTCTTGTTTTCGCGATCTTGCCCTGCGGCCCGTTCGATATTGCCAATAGCTTCGGACAACTGATCGGGCGTGAAGACGCCACGCTCGGGCAAACCATCTGGATAAGAGCGCCCTGCGGCCCGGAGAATAGGCATGGCATGTTCGGCGAACATCAGAACATCGGCGGCGGCTTTGCTTTTAAAGACGACTAGCATACGGTTTCTCCTTATGGATCTTTGTGTTTCCTACTCAACTTTCAGGATACACACCCCTGCAAGATAGCAGGATTTTCCCCGTCTTGGAGAGTCCTTCATGCTTGCCGCGCTTCTGCCATGCTTAATCCTGCTTCTAAGCTGCTGCTTCCCCAACCTGGTCTGGTCACAAAGCACACTGGAATGCCCCTTGCCCCCGTCCTCGACCCAATGCGCCCCTGCTGCCGCCTTGGGCGGACAGGCCGAGCCTGCGCCAGATATGGGTTTGCTCAATCCTGTCGATTTGCTGAGCGGGCAAAAATACCAAAGCGACACGGATCTGCCGCTTAGCCAAGCCTGGCCTTTGCTGCAATTGCAGCGTCATTGGAATGGCCAAGGACGCAATCCCACCCCCACACTGGGGCATACCGGCTGGGCCTTGAACTACGACCTGCAACTGCGTCAGCAAGGCCATGCCTTGTTCATGCCTGATGGGCGACAAACTCGTTTATACCCCCCGGCACAAACACAGCAGGCAGGCTGGTTTTGGCAGGGGTCGAATGGTTTGATTCTGCGTTTTGACGAGCAGGGCTGGCTAATTCATGTTCGTGTTTCTGCCCAGCAGTGGCTGGATATAGAGCGCTTTCTAGGCACGCATTCGCAGGCGTATGCGGTTAAAACTGTGCGTAATCATTTGGGCCAAGCGCTGGTGTTTGATTGGCAAAGCCAAACGCAGGGACAGGGGTCGGGACAAGAACAAGGGCAAAACCAAGCTCAAGTTCAGGCTCTGAGACAGGTTCAGTCCCAAACCAAGACCAGGCCCCTAGCCACTATCACAACAGCGATGAGGGCAGCGGAAACGGCAGCAGCAACAGAAGAAGAAGCGACGGCGACAGCCACAGCCATCAATATAGAAACCCCAGCCGGGCCGTTTCGGCTGCATCTGGAACAGCACGGCCAGCAAATCTGGCTGGCCAGCGTCAGCCGTCCGGACGGCATGCGCCGCCTTTATCATCCAGCCCCTACCCCTTGGGCGCATCGTTTAGTTGGCAGCAGCCTGCAAGCACCAGGCCAAGCGGCTCAACGGATACAGGAATGGGAGTACGACGCCCAGGGGCGAGTCAGCCGTTTGCGCTCTCAGGCCTTCAATCAGGATTGGAGCGCACGTTATGAGCCGGGCCTCAGTGAATGGTCTCTAGGCAAGGAACGGCACCGCTTCCATTACCGCGATTACCAGGGACAGAGTCGCCTGCAAAAACTCGACAGCCATCTATGTGAACGCTGTCCGGTTCACAGCACAGAATGGCAGTATGACCCGCAAGGACGCTGGCTACAGGCTGGTCCTTGGCGGGCACAGCGGCGTGCCAATGGCTCGCTGTCACAGCTACAACAAGCACAAGGCGGCTGGGGACCACTGACACTGGAACTGGATGCACACGGACGCCTGCAAGCTTGGGCCAGCGAACAGCACGGCAGCGAAACACGTTCCTGGAACCCGGCAGGCAAGCTGGCACGCATCGATTATGCCGAGCAAGGCTCACTCCAGATTCAATACGATCAACAAGGACGTTTGAGCCGCATTGAACATCAGCAAGGCCATGAAACGGAGCGCAGCGAACTGGACTGGCTCGGACCCGGAGCGCTGCGTATCCGTCACCCTCATGAAACGCAATGGCTAAAACTGCGAGCGGGTTTGTTGCAAGAACGTCGTCTGGAACGTAGCCATAGTCCCGAACAAAGCTGGACCGAGCGCTTCGAGTATGACGAACAGCAAAGATTGACGCAGTACACGCTGCCAGAAGGAGGGCAGCTACGTTACCGCTGGGATACGAAGGGACACTTGCAGTCTCTGGACTGGATCAGTCAAGACGGACACTCCCAAACAGTGATTCAAGCCCAGGAAGTGGGTTATGTCTGGGGGAACGGTTTGCAACTGATGACTCATGCGGATCACACAGGCCAGCTTGTCGATTTGATGCTCTTGCATGCCGATGGCACTCCGGCCTGGACGCAAGCCCGCCGTCTGGATGAGCAAGGCAAGGTGCTGGAGGACCTGCATGAGTACCCGCTTCTGCACCACACGCGTCACTCACGACTGAACTACGACACGCAAAACCGGCTGACGGCCTTTCATCAGGGAGATACAAAACCGGCACAGTGGCTGGCTTGGGAGCAAAGCGGCGCACTTGCCGCGCGCTACCCCGAGCCAGCGGCACCCATTCAGCGCACACCCACGGGGATAGCGACAGCAGTCGGTGCATTCAACCTGGAATATGGTCCCAACCGTCGACTGCGACGCGTTCTGGCAGCCGATACCACGGTAGCCGAGTACCGCCACGACGCCTTCGGCCAACGTATCTGGCGTCAGCAAGATCAACAAGAACGGGCCTTCTTCTTTCACGGCCAGCAATTGATGGCCGAGCTGGATTTACCCGCAGCATCCGGCCAACTGGTGTCCCGACGGTATCTCTATGCCGGACTGACTCCGGTGGGCATGATTGTGTATCAGCCTGACGGGCAAGGGCAGTTGTACTACGTGCATAGTGATTTGATGGGAGCGGTTCGGCTGATCAGCAATCAATCGGCTCAAGCAGTCTGGGCCGCCGACCTGAACCCCTTGGGACAGGCTGACATACTGCTGGAAACACTGGAGTTCAATCTGCGCCTGCCGGGACAGTATGCAGAGTCCGCTACGGGCTGGCATGACAACCTGTTGCGTACGTATCTACCTAGCCACGGGCAGTATCTGGAAGCCGACCCTCTGGGTCCTTGGCCCCAAACTCAGGCAGTAGGCTATGCCCGGCAACAGCCCTTGCGCCATATTGATCCCACCGGCTTACTCTTGTTTGCCTTTGATGGCACGCGACAGGCTCCCATCACCAATAGCAATGTCTGGAAACTGTCGCAGTTGTATCAAGATGGGGCAGTCCACTACAGCGATGGCCCCGGCAATCCAATGACCACCGACTGGGATGCACTGACGGCCTGGCGAGCGGGCCGCATTCTGGAATCCCAATGGAATAACTTCCTGAATCGCATGCAAGAACAAGGCCCAGTCCCTACGGCTGTACCTGTGGATCTATTGGGTTTTTCGCGGGGAGCAGCGCTGGCACGGGACTTTTCCAATCGTATTCTGGACCATACCCAGCAAGGCTGGTTTGTCCTGAATGACCCACAGCGTGGTGCCATCCGAGCCTGCATCACCCCTCGCTTTTTAGGCTTGTTTGATACGGTGGCTCAGTTTGGGCTGGGGGGCTGGGGCAACGCTCAATACAGGCTGGGTGTCTCGGAAGCGTGGAACTGGGTGGCCCATGCCGTGGCGATGCATGAACACCGTATCCTCTTTCCCCTAAGCGGCTTGGCACAAGCCATGAACACGGTAGAAATGCCTTTTATTGGTGCTCACAGCCAGATCGGTGGTGGTGTCTTGCCCGATGAAAACGGCGACATCAGCGATCTGGATAAAGTGGCCCTGGCCTGGATGCATTGGCAGGCCACGGCCGCCGGGCTGACGCTGGCCGAACTGGGCCAGACTGATCTGAGCATCAGGCATCCCATCTTGCTGGATATGCGCATGCCCGGGCTACGTTTGAGCACGCAAGGAGTACGCCGCGTTGACTACCACGGCCAGGGTCAGGACCTGCTGTATCAGGACTCCCATCCTGCCCTGGGACGGGAGGTACGCAACACCCTGGAAACGCTGATCACGCGCTTCAATGACTGGCGCCTGCGCGGCGACAATCAGGTGGGCTGGGTAGACATGGACGCTTACGATGCGTGGTTACAGAACCACCTGGGATGGGAACGCTAGGCTTCTTGAAAAGAATTTGGCGTCAAATCACGCTATCATGTGGGGCTATCCGGCGGGCCAATGTCGCGCCTTCCATCTGATGCGGGGACAACCCGCTTCAGTTGTCTTTCTACCAATCCAGACCTTTCCTATGCTTGCTGAGCAACAATCTCAATTAATCGCCTGCCTTCAGGCTGCCGTCCGCGCTATTTTGCCCGAGGCTGAACCCAACATCACGCTGGAGCGCCCCAAAGTGGCTGCGCACGGTGATGCTGCGTGCAATATTGCCATGCAATTGGCCAAACCAGCCGGTCGCAACCCGCGCGAGCTGGCTCAGCAAATCGTTGATACCCTCCTGGCCGATCCGAACGCCGCCGCTTTGCTGGCAGGCGCGGAAATTGCAGGCCCGGGCTTTATCAACTTCCGTCTGTCCACCGCCACGCACCAGGCCGTTCTGAAGACGATTGCCGAGCAGGGCGAGAACTTTGGCCACGTTGCTCCGACTCAGGAAAAACTGATGGTGGAGTTCGTGTCGGCCAACCCGACCGGTCCCTTGCATGTGGGCCACGCCCGCCAAGCGGCGCTGGGTGACTCCCTGTGCCGCGTGTTCAGTTCCCAAGGCTACGACGTTACCCGCGAGTTCTACTACAACGACGCCGGTAACCAGATCGACAACCTGACCACCAGCGTTCATGCCCGTGCACGTGGCATCGAACCCGATAGCGAGCAGTTCCCCGCCGACGGCTACAAGGGCGACTACATTCTGGACATTGCCCGCGACTATCAAGCCGGAGCAACGGTTCAGGCCGCCGACGGTCAGTCCGTGACCGCCAGTGGTGATCTGGACAATCTGGAAGACATCCGCCGCTTTGCCGTGGCCTACCTGCGCCGCGAGCAGGATCTGGACTTGCAGGCTTTCGGCCTGAAGTTCGACAACTTCTACCTGGAAAGCTCGCTGTACACCTCCGGCAAGGTTGAAAAAACCGTGCAGGCCCTGATCGACGCCGGTCACACCTACGAGCTGGACGGCGCACTGTGGCTGCGCACTACCGAACTGGGCACAGGCGACGACAAAGACCGCGTGATGCGCAAATCCGAAGGCGGCTACACCTACTTCGTGCCGGACGTGGCCTACCACGTGGCCAAGTGGGAGCGCGGTTTCCACCACGCCATCAACATTCAGGGCTCTGATCACCACGGCACCATTGCCCGCGTACGCGCTGGCCTGCAAGGTCTGGGTCTGGGTATTCCCAAGGAATTCCCGGCCTACATCCTGCACAAGATGGTCAAAGTCATGCGCAATGGCCAGGAAGTGAAAATCTCCAAGCGCGCAGGCAGCTACGTCACCTTGCGCGACCTGATCGAATGGGTAGGCCAGGACGCTGTGCGCTTTTTCCTGATTCAGCGCCGTGCCGACTCCGAATTCGTATTCGATATCGACCTGGCTCTGTCCAAGAGCGAAGAGAACCCGGTTTACTACATCCAGTACGCTCACGCCCGCATTAACTCCGTGGTGAACCAGTCGGCCGAGCTGCTGGACCAGGTGCCTCAGGCCGACATCTCGCCCTTGACCGCCCCCACTGAAATCGCCCTGATGCAGCGTCTGTCCGAATACCCCGATGTGCTGGCCCAGTCCGCTCGCGAGCTGGCTCCCCACCACATTGCCTTCTGGCTGCGCGACTGCGCCTCGGACTTCCATTCCTGGTACAACGCCGAGCGCGTGTCGGTAGACGACACCGCCTTGCGTCTGGCCCGTCTGCGTCTGGCTCAGGCCTGCGCCCAGGTCATCCGCAATGGTCTGAGCCTGTTGGGTGTATCCGCACCCGACCGCATGTAAATCCATAGGCAGATATGGCAAGAGCACGTAAAAAATCCAGTAGTTCCGGCGGTACTTATACCGGCATTCTGATTGGCCTGATTCTGGGCCTGGGCGCGGCAGTAGCCGTTGCCCTGTTTGTCACCAAAGTGCCCATGCCCTTTGTGGACAAGGCCAGCCGGGACAAGCCCACCGTTGACTTGCCCGAAGGGCGGGATTTGCTGGACCCGAACCGGGACCTGTATGGCAGTTCGGCGGGGCAGACTCCGCCCCCCGCCATCGACGCCATTCCCGGCCTGACCTTGCCTCCTGCCAATTTGCCCAGTATTCCCAAGCCTGCTGCTCCTGATGCCCTGGGTGACCTGATTGCCACCTTGCCATCGATGGGCACAGAAACGGCACGCCTGCCAGAGACGCGAAATACGGCTCCAGCAGCGCCGGCCGTTACGACTCCTGCCAGCCCGCCTGCTGCCCCAAGCACTCAGGCACCGGCCGCCAGCAAACCGGCCACACCGGCTCCTGCCGCGCCCCCGGCTGCTGCAAAGCCAGCCACGTCCACCCCCTACTACCTGCAAGCAGGTGCGTTCCGCAACAATGCGGATGCAGAAGCCATGAAGGCACGCTTGCTGATGTTGGGCTTTGACGCATCGGTGCAAAGCGCTCAGGTCAACGGCAGTACCGTAAACCGGGTGCGCATGGGCCCTTTCAAGGGCATAGACGAAATGAACCGGGCTCGCAGCCGTCTGGCCGAGGAAAAAATTGATACATCGGTGGTACGGCCCTAAGCAATTTGTGCCAAAGGCAGCCCGAAGGTGAACTTTTCCGCCATTGCACAGGTCATAGACCTCATCTTCCCCCTTAAGGAAATTGATTCATGAAGCTGAACGCATTGTTTGTACGATCCCTGGTCGGTGCCAGTCTGTTGGCTGGGGCGACTTTGTTGCCCGCCACCAGCGCGCTGGCTCAACAAGCCGACCAAGGCTACGTCACCCTGCCTGCGGCTCAGCCCTCGGACAGCGTCGGTAAAACCGAAGTGCTGGAGTTCTTCTCCTATAGCTGCCCACACTGCGCCATTCTGGAACCCAAGGTCGAAGCCTGGGCCAAGAGCCTGCCCGACAATGTCGTGCTGCGCCGTGTGCCGGTCGCCTTCAATGCCGGTATGACCGACCTGCAAAAGCTGTACTACACCCTGGAAGCCATGGACCGTCTGGACCTGCATCCCAAGGTGTTTGAAGCGATTCACCAAAAACGCGAACGCATTTTTGATGCCAAGACCATCACGGCCTGGGCAGCCCAGCAAGGCGTAGACAAGGCCCGCTTCGAGCAGACCTTCAACTCTTTTGGCGTACAGACCAAAGCCAACAAGGCCAACGAACTGTCCAATACCTACCAGATCCAGGGCACTCCTAGCCTGGCCGTGGGTGGCAAGTTCGTGACTTCGCCTGCCTTGGCCAATGGCTACGACGAAAGCATCACCAAGGCTCAAGAACTGGTGAAAATGGTCACCAATCGCTAATTAGCGGTCTGGCTGAGCTATACAGCCAAGGGCCCTCAAGACTGGATTCATTCCGGTTTTGAGGGCCCTTGTCGTTTCCGGGCTTGTTGTTTGTTTCTGCTTGGCAATGACTGCCATTCGGTCTGGCAAACCATCAAAAACGAAGGTTCCTGCATCTAGCGCGTAATCGCCGCCACCCCATAGCCAGAACACCGCTCAACAGCGCCAAGACCACCGCCGTCAAGACAGCAGTCAGCAAACCACTGTGGGCAATCATCGCCCCACCCAACATCGCACCCAGCCCCGTGCCCGCATTGGCCGCCGCCACATTCAAGGTGCCCGCCAAGGCTTCAGCCTGCGGGGCCGTCTGCATGACGCGTACCTGACACACAGGAAACAGGGCGGTATACGCCAGTCCCCACAGTGCCAGGGCAGGTATCCAGATAAACAGCGACGAAGCGCCCAGCACCGCAATGCTCATGGCGATACCCAACAAAACAGCAAATAAGGCGGTGCTACGCAAAGCATTGCGATCCACCAGTCGACCGCCCCAATAATTGCCCACCAAACCCACCGCACCAAAGCCCATCAGACACCAGCCCACCCAGGCCGCAGGCACTTGCATGACGCGCTCCAAGACATCCGCCAAATAGGTATAGGCCGTGAACATGGCGCTAAAGACCAAAACCGACAACGCTACGTGTGCCATGACTCGGCCATCACGCAGCAAACGAGCTTGCTGCGACAGACTTACCCGCGCGGTCCCCGGCACAGCAGGCATCCATAGCGCCAAAGACACGGCCATCAATAAAGACAAAGCCGCCAGCATCCAAAATGCCCCGCGCCAGCCCATCGTATCGGCAGCCAAGGTTCCCAAAGGAATCCCGAACAGCAGGGCGGCCGAAATGCCCAGGTAGACCTGTGACACCGCCCGGCCCGCTGCCTGCGGTCCTGCCAGACGCCCGGCTGTTTCACTGGCCATGCCCCAGAACACGGGCAAAGCCAGTGCAGGCAGGAATCTTGCCAAGGCCAACACCCAGATATTGGGAGCCAGGGCGGCCAAGGTATTGGCCCCGGCAAACAACAACAAGATAGTGATGAACAAGGGCTTGCGATTCACATGCGCCAGCATGGCGGTCAGCGGTGGCCCAAACAGCATCACGGTAAAAGCAAACAAGGTCAGCAACTGACCGGCTAAAGAGATGGATATGCCCAAGTCCCGCGACAGAGCGGGCAAGAGGCCCACAATCAAATACTCGGTAGTGACAATGACAAAAGCGGCGGCTGCCAAAATCGCTGCCGCGAAGACGCTGCCAGCATGCGCAGGCCGGTTCGAGTGAGCCAGGGTAGACATCATGAACTTCCAGAAATCTAGAAAGCCCAAGTCTATTCAAGCAAACCAATCTTATCTCTGGTAAATTTTCAGCTTATTAGAGAAATAAATTCCCCAATAGGCCAACTATGATCCCCTCAGAACGCCTGAAAGGCATTGCTGCCTTTGTCGCTAGCGTTGATGCAGGCAGTTTTACCGCCGCTGGTGTGGTGCTGAACCTGAGTGGGTCCGCCATCAGTAAAAGCGTGGCGCGTCTGGAAGATCGTCTGGGCGCACGATTATTGGAACGCAGCACGCGACGGCTGGCCCTGACCGATGCCGGTACCGCCTTCTATCACAGTTGTGTACGGGTCTTGTCAGAGCTTGAACAGGCAGAGCAGTCCCTGGCCTCGCGCCACGAGGCACCACTGGGCAAGTTGCGTATCGACGCGCCCGCTACCTTCGGACGCCTGAAGGTTTGGCCTTTACTGCTGCAACTACGCCAGCAATACCCTTTGCTGGATATGCATTTGTCTTTATCAGACCGCTTTGTAGATGTCGTCGAAGAAGGAATAGATCTGGCCGTGCGCATCGGCGGTCCCGCACCGGACTCGCCCAATCTGGGTTATCAGCACCTGGGGCGCGAACGCCTGATTTTTTGTGCCTCTCCCGCCTACCTGAGCCATGCTGGGGCACCCGCCACACTGGCCGATCTGGAGGAGCACAATAAGGTGCTGTATGGCCGCGCAGACGGCAGCACCAGCCCCTGGAGCATCCTGCACGACAATGGCCTGAGCGAATTGCAGGAGCAAAGAGGGGGGCTGATTGTGGGGAATGCCGAAGCCCAGATCACCGCCGTCCTGGCGCAAGGCGGTATCGCCCAGCTTGCCACCTGGCTGGTGCAGGAACATCTGGATAAAGGCGAGCTGATAGCACTGCTGCCGCAGCTTGATACCGAGGGTTTGCCGCTTAGTCTGATCTGGCCGGTAGGCCGACAACTGCTGCCCAAAGTCAGTGCTACCCTGGCTCATTTAGGCCAGGGTTTGCACATTGCCTGAAGCAGCAATAGCGGGGCTTAAACGCGCGCCGCTTTCTCGAAGGCCTGCGTCAGGTCAGCACATAAATCCTGCGTTGATTCCAGACCGATATGCAGGCGCACCAGGCTATCCTGGCTTTCTTTCCAATAGCTGTGGCCGCTTAAAAATGCGGTATCCACCAACTGCACCAGGCTCTCAAAGCCGCCCCAGGAAAAGCCGATGCCAAAAAGCGTCAGGGCATCTACAAACACACGCGCCTGGGCATTGCTCATCCTTAGCTGCACCGACAACATGCCGTTCGAGCCTGTGCAGTCGCGCTGCCACAGCGCATGGCCGGGATCTTGAGGCCAGGCCGGATGATAAATACGGGTAACTTCAGGACGACTATCCAGAAACTGGCAGACCTTCAAGGCATTGGCTGCACTTTCGCGCATACGGATAGGCAAGGTACGCACACCGCGCAAGGCCAGCCAGGCATCGTCCGCACTGATGGAAAAGCCCAGAGCATAGTGGTTGTCGTGCAAGCGCTTGTTGATGGCCGGGTCTGCCGACATCACGGCACCCAGCATCAAGTCGGAATGGCCCGCCACGTACTTGGTGCCCGCCACAATGGACACATCAAAACCCAGCTCCAGCGGGCGGTAGATATAGCCCGAGCCCCAGGTATTGTCCGTAACCAGCAGCAAATCATGCTTGCGGCCAAACTCGGCCAAGGCAGGCATGTCCAGCATCTGCATCAGCAAAGAACTGGGCGATTCCACATACACCATGCGGGTGTTGTCTTGCAGATGACGGGACATTTCCTCGGGGGTGGGCGCACAAAACGTGGCCTGTATGCCCATGCGACGCAGCACGGTTTTTTCCAGATAGCGCACCGGGCCGTAAGCACTGTCGGCAATCAGCACGTGATCGCCAGAATCCAGCAAGGCCAACAGGCCCAGGGTGATCGCGGCCATGCCCGACGGTGCCAGCAAGGCCTGGGTGGCAGACTCCAACTGACAGAACACCTGCTCCAGCGCCGCATGGGTATCCATGCCGGAGCGCCCATAGGTCACCGACCGTTTTTCAGGATCGGCCTTATCCGCCTGTGCCCGGTCCAAAGCATCCAGATTGCGAAAGCGCACCGTGCTGGTGCGCATGATGGGCACAGCCACCGGTGCCGCATCCGTATGCGGGTCAAATGGTGCCAGACCAGTGTGTTGCAGGGCGGTATCCAGGGCGAGATCAGAGCTCATAGTGTCGGCAGGCGGTAGCAAGAAAAGCTCTACGCTACCACAGGCCATGATGCTCAGTCGTCTAAGTCCTTTTCGCTATATTGCGCCCCCTTATTAAGAGGGCGGCACAAGCGGTTCAGCGCTTAAATCCGCTGGAAGCGGTACACGCCATCCTCGCCCATTTCACGGCGCAGACGATCATCAAAGAACAAGGCGTGCAGGTGAGCAATCGCCTCACCCATGGCAAAGGTCATCTGATGGGAGTCCAGCTTGCGGTGAAACAGCACGGGCAGAATATCCGCAGCAGTACAGGGCTGGGCGCAGGCTTCCAGGACTTCTTCCAGACGATCGGCGTGGTGCTCCTGCTGCTGACGGATACGTTCATGCATGCCACGGAAAGGCTTGCCGTGCGAAGGCAGCACCAGGGTGTCCGGGGCCAGATCCTGATAGGACAGCAGGGAGTTCAGGTACAAGGGCAGCGGATTAGCGAAAGGCTCGGTATCGAACACGCTGATATTGGTGGAGATACGCGGCAAGAGCATGTCACCGGAGATCAGCACTTTCAGCTCTTCGCAGTACAGGGACATATGCTCGGGAGCATGGCCGTAACCCACAATCAAGCGCCAGGGGCGACCGGCAATCACCACGCGCTGACCATCCATCAAACGCACAAAACGCTCGGGCACCGAAGGCACCATCGAAGGATAGTAATCGCCCCGGCTGCGAATCTGCTCGCGAGCTTTTTCATCCTGCAAACCGTGACGAACAAAGTGCGCTTCAGCCGCGACACCGTTGGGACCACCTGCTTCTGCACCTGTCTGACGTCCACCTGCACCGGACCACAGCTTGGCGGTTGCGTAATCGGTCATGCTGATCCACAGCGGCGCATCCCAGCGCTGGCACAACCAGTCCGCCAAGCCAACATGATCCGGGTGCATGTGCGTGACGATCACACGCAGCACCGGCAAACCGTCCAGCTCATTCTGAAAAACCTGTTCCCACAGCTCGCGCACTTCGGGGCGAGCGACACCACAGTCCACAATCGTCCAGCCATCGCGCCCATCGATTTGGTCGCGCAATAGCCACAAATTGATGTGATCCAGCGCAAAGGGCAAAGGCATGCGCAGCCAGCGCACCCCCGGCGCGACTTCCAGGCTGCCGCCCGCTGGGGGCAGGGTATCTGCCCAGGGATAATTCAATTTTTGTTCGTTAGGATTCATGCTCGCTCCAAAGAATGGCTCTTGTCGGGCGTAAGGGCAGACCATACTAAAAGGCCCTAGTTCGCACCCCGGCTCTATGGCATGATAGTTTACGTTTACGTAAATCACACTAAAAATGACAACGACAACCTGGACAATATCGGATCTGGCGCACGAGTTTGGCATCACGCCCCGCACCCTGCGCTTCTATGAAGATCAAGGAATTTTGAGCCCGCTGCGCCAAGGTACTCAGCGCATTTATCAGCCCCGCGATCGCGCACGCCTGAAGCTGGCCCTGCGTGGCAAAAGGCTGGGGCTGCAGTTATCGGAGATTCTGCGGCTGATCAATATGTATGAATCCCCGATGGACACGGCCTCCCAGCTTAAGCACTATCAGGAGGTTCTGAACGAGCATCGCCTGCGCCTGGAGCGTCAGCGACAGGACCTGGATCAGACCTTGCAGGAAATCCAGGACCAGCTCGACATCTGTCACAACATGAGCGAACAACTGAAAACCGAAGCCCGATAAGGGAAAACCCATATATATGACGTTTACGTAAACGTAATATAAATACAATTCCACAACCCATTTATTTCCACGGAGTGTCTCATGAGCCTGCCCGGCCTGAATTTCGATCTTGGCTCCGACCTGGACATGCTGCGCGACGCTGTCGCCGACTTCTCCCAGGCCGAAATTGCCCCCTTAGCGGCTCAGTTGGATCACGACGACCAGTTCCCCATGCACTTGTGGAAGAAATTCGGTGAGATGGGTTTGCTGGGCATGACCGTTAGCGAAGAATACGGTGGTGCCAACCTGGGTTACCTGGCGCACATGATCGCCATGGAAGAAGTCTCGCGTGCCAGCGCCTCGGTGGCCCTGTCCTACGGTGCCCACTCCAATCTGTGTGTGAACCAGATCAACCGCAACGGCACCGAAGCGCAAAAACAAAAATACCTGCCCAAGCTGATCAGCGGCGAGCACATTGGTGCTTTGGCCATGAGCGAGCCGGGCGCCGGTTCTGACGTGGTCAGCATGAAGTTGCGCGCCGAAAAGAAGGGCGATCGCTATGTGCTGAACGGCTCCAAAATGTGGATTACCAACGGCCCGGACGCTGACACCCTGGTGGTGTACGCCAAGACCGACCCACAAGCTGGTTCGCGCGGCATTACCGCCTTCCTGATCGAAAAAGATTTCCCCGGTTTTTCCGTCGCCCAAAAGCTGGACAAGTTAGGCATGCGCGGCAGCCACACAGGCGAGCTGGTATTCCAGGACTGTGAAGTGCCTGAGGAAAACGTGCTGGGCCAACTCAATGGTGGCGTCAAAGTGCTGATGTCCGGCCTGGATTACGAACGTGCCGTGCTGGCCGGTGGCCCACTGGGCATCATGCAAGCCGTCATGGATGTGGTTGTCCCTTACATCCACGACCGCAAGCAGTTCGGCCAGGCCATTGGCGAATTCCAGTTGATTCAAGGCAAGGTGGCCGATATGTACACCACCCTGCAAGCCAGCCGTGCCCTGTGCTATGCCGTGGGCAAGAACCTGGATCGTCTGGGTGCAGGCCACGTGCGTTCCGTGCGTAAAGACTGCGCAGCCGCTATCTTGTACAGCGCTGAAAAAGCCACCTGGATGGCCGGTGAAGGCATCCAGATTCTGGGTGGTAACGGCTACATCAACGAGTTCCCCACAGGCCGCCTGTGGCGCGATGCCAAGCTGTACGAGATCGGCGCGGGCACCAGTGAAATCCGCCGCATGCTGATCGGCCGCGAACTGTTCGCCGAAACCGCCTAAAAAGGCAGAGGCATGTCTAACCCTGATTTTGGCGAAACCACGGTCATTACACCGGTTCACAAACCGGGTTTGACGGCTGTCCAGGTGGCCCAGGCCATGCTGGACGGCTTTAATCGCCACTATGCGCTGTTTCGCTACAGCGCCCAGCGCGCCAAGTCTTTATACGAATCGGGCGACTGGCATGGTATTCAGCAGCTATCGCGCGAACGTATCGAGTACTACGCCACACGGGTGCGCGAATGCGCATCCATGCTCAGCCAGACGCTGCGCTTGCATCAGCCCGATCCGGCCAGCCCGGCGCATCTGGACGATGCCCAGCAACAGCTCTGGTTGCAGGCCAAGGCTGAATTTGTACGTCTGCTCTCGGGCCACCGTCAGCCAGAATGTGCGGAGACCTTCTTTAATTCCGTCTCCTGCCGCGTGCTGCACCGGCACTACTTCCGCAACGAATTCATTTTTGTACGTCCTGCGGTTGCCACAGACTATCTGGATGGCGCACTGCCTTCGTATCGGGTCTATTACCCCACCGAAGAAGGTCTGGAAGCCAGCCTGACCAATATGCTGGCCGACTTCGGTCTGGCCGCTCCCTTTGCCGATTTGCCACGCGATGTGCGTACGCTGGCCCGCATGGCCGTGCGCCAACTGTGCCGCCGTCTGCCACGAGGCTATGGCTCGCGCATCGGCTCGGATTGCCAGATTCAGGTGCTGAACTCCCTGTTTTTCCGCAACAAGGGGGCTTACGTCGTGGGCCGCCTGATCAATCAGGGTGAAGTGCTGCCGTTCTCGATTGCCATCCTGCATCGCCCCTCAGGACACTTGTATATAGACGCCTTGCTGCACACCACGGACGACCTGTCCACGCTGTTCAGCTTTACCCGCGCCTATTTTCTGGTCGATATGGAAGCGCCGTCGGCTTATGTGGACTTCCTGTCCAGCCTGCTGCCCCGCAAACCCAAGGCCGAGCTGTACACCGCCATCGGTCTGCAAAAGCAAGGCAAGACCCTGTTCTACCGCGACTTTCTGCATCACCTGTCGCACTCGCACGATCACTTTGATCTGGCACCCGGTATTGCCGGTATGGTGATGACAGTATTCACCCTGCCGTCCTATCCCTATGTGTTCAAGCTGATTCGTGACCGCATTCAAAAGCAGGGCATGGACCACGCCACGGTACGCAGCAAATACCAGCTTGTTAAAAAGCACGACCGCGTCGGGCGCATGGCGGACACCTGGGACTACGCTCAGGTTGCCTTGCCCAAAGACCGTTTTTCTCCGGCTTTGCTGGAAGAATTGCGCCGCGAAGTGCCTAGCCTGCTGGAGGAGTCCGAAGACACCATCTTGCTGCGCCACGTCTACATTGAACGGCGCATGACCCCGCTGAACCTGTATCTGAACAAAGCCAGCGACCCCGCCCTGAATGCCGCCGTGGAGCAGTACGGCAAGGCCATCCGGGAACTGGCCGCCGCCGACATCTTCCCCGGCGACATGCTGTTCAAGAACTTTGGGGTGACCCGTCTGGGCCGCGTCGTCTTCTATGACTACGACGAAATCCAGCACATGCGCGAGATGAATTTCCGCGTTATCCCGCCTGCGCCCAATGAAGAGGCCGAAATGGCCAGCGAGCCCTGGTATCCCATCGGCCCGAACGATGTATTTCCCGAAGAATTCGGCTACTTTCTATTGACCGACCCGCGCATCCGCAAAGCCTTCATGGCCCACCACGCAGAACTGCTGGAGCCTGAATGGTGGACTCAGTGCCGCTTGCGAGTGACGCAAGGTCGGATCGAAAATATTTTTCCGTATAACAAAGATCGGCAGTTGCATGAGTTCGCCAAACGCGCGCCGGTCTCCTCTTTGCAACCAGGAGTCTTTCATGACTAATTCCGTTGTCATCGTCTCGATCGCCCGTACGCCTATGGGCGGCATGATGGGTAGCCTGTCTGATCTGGCCGCCCACGAACTGGGCGCCGTCGCCATCAAGGCGGCGATGGAGCGCTCCGGCATTCAGGCCGACAAGGTCGACGAAGTGATCATGGGTAACGTGCTGCAAGCCGGTCAGGGCCAGGCGCCCGCTCGCCAGGCCGCATTGGGTGCCGGTCTGCCCCAGGGTGTGGCATGCACCACCATTCATAAAGTATGTGGTTCGGGTCTGAAAGCCGCCATGTTTGCCCACGACCTGCTCAAAGCGGGTAGCGTCGATGTGGTGGTGGCAGGCGGTCAGGAAAGCATGAGCAATGCCCCTTACCTGCTGCTCAAGGGCCGCGAAGGCTACCGCTACGGTCACTCCACTGTGTATGACCACATGGCCATGGACGGTCTGGAAGATGCGTACAGCCGTGGCACCGCCATGGGTGTGTTCGCTGAAGATTGCGCCAGCAAATACGAATTCAGCCGCGAAGAGCAAGATGCTTACGCGCTGGAATCGCTGCGTCGCGCTCGCCAAGCTAGCGATGACGGCAGCTTTGAATGGGAAATTGCCCCGGTCACCATTGCTGGCCGTAAAGGCGACATCGTCATCGCCAA
Source organism: Alcaligenes sp. SORT26 (assembly GCF_017377875.1). Classification (GTDB taxonomy): domain Bacteria; phylum Pseudomonadota; class Gammaproteobacteria; order Burkholderiales; family Burkholderiaceae_B; genus Alcaligenes; species Alcaligenes parafaecalis. The sequence goes on along the minus strand of NZ_CP070975.1, from coordinate 3,125,242 downwards.
GGACGAAGCCCCTGCCAAAGCCATGCCCGAGAAAATCCCTACGCTGCGTCCTGCCTTCAAGAAAGACGGCACGATTACCGCTGCCAACGCCTCGTCCATCTCGGACGGTGCTGCCGCCATGGTCATCACCACCGAAGACAAGGCCAAAGAACTGGGCGCAACCCCATTGGCGCGCATTGTGGCTCACACCCAGCACGCCCATGAACCCGCCTGGTTCACGACCGCACCGGTAGCCGCTATCCAGAAACTGCTGGATAAAACCGGCTGGAGCGTGGCCGATGTCGATCTGTTCGAGATCAACGAAGCCTTTGCCGTGGTCACCATGGCTGCCATGAAAGAGCTGAACATCCCGCACGACAAGGTCAACATCCACGGCGGTGCCACTGCCCTGGGTCACCCCATCGGCGCATCGGGTGCTCGCCTTCTGGCTACCCTGATCGGCGCACTGCGCAAGACCGGCGGCAAGCGCGGTATTGCCTCGCTGTGCATTGGCGGTGGCGAAGCTGTCGCTCTGGCCGTCGAGCTGGTTTAAAGCAAGCTCATCAGCCGGGCTGCGGCCCGGCTGATTTTATGGGCTTTTCTCTGTTCTCTTTCCAGGCACGCCATGTCAGTTATTGAATCCCGCATCAATCCGCGTTCCCAAGAATTTCAGGACAACGCCTCGATCATGCAGGCCCTGATCCTTGATCTGCGCCAAAAGCTACAGACAACCGCATTGGGCGGATCGGAATCCTCCCGGCAACGCCATGTGGGACGCGGCAAACTGCTGCCCCGCGAGCGTGTCGAGCGCCTGCTGGACCCCGGCACTCCTTTTCTGGAGTTGTCCCCCCTGGCGGCTCAGGATGTGTATAACAACGAGTCACCGGGCGCGGGCATCATCACGGGCATTGGCCGCATTGCAGGCATTGAATGCGTAGTAGTGTGCAACGATGCAACGGTTAAAGGCGGCACCTATTACCCGCTAACCGTCAAAAAGCATTTGCGTGCCCAGGAAATTGCCCAACAGAACAATCTGCCTTGCGTGTACCTGGTCGACTCGGGTGGCGCCAACCTGCCCAACCAGGAAGACGTATTCCCGGATCGTGACCACTTTGGCCGCATCTTCTACAACCAGGCCAATATGTCGGCCCAGGGTATTGCACAGATCGCCGTGGTGATGGGTTCGTGTACCGCTGGCGGTGCCTATGTTCCGGCCATGAGCGATGAGTCCATCATCGTGCGCGACCAAGGCACCATCTTCCTGGGTGGCCCGCCACTGGTGAAAGCCGCAACAGGTGAAGAAGTCAGCGCTGAAGATCTGGGCGGTGGCGATGTGCACACCCGTCTGTCCGGCGTGGCCGACCATCTGGCCGAGAACGATCTGCATGCACTGGAACTGGCACGCCGCTGCGTCGGCCGCCTGAACCGCGAGAAAAAACTGCCCTGGCCGCTGAAAGAAGTTCGCGAGCCACGTTACGACCCGCAAGAGCTCAACGGCATCATCCCTGCCGACACCCGCAAGCCCTACGATGTGCGCGAAGTGATCGCTCGCATTGTGGATGACTCGGATTTTGATGAATTCAAGGCCCGCTTTGGTACCACGCTGGTGACCGGCTTTGCCCATATTCACGGCATGCCCGTGGGCATCATCGCCAATAACGGCATTCTGTTCTCGGAAGCGGCCCAGAAGGGCGCGCACTTCATCGAACTGTGCTGCCAGCGCAAGACGCCCCTGGTGTTTCTGCAAAACATCACCGGCTTCATGGTGGGCCGCAAGTACGAAAACGAAGGGATTGCCCGTCATGGCGCCAAGCTGGTCACCGCCGTATCTACCGCGGCTGTACCCAAGTTCACCGTGATTCTGGGCGGCTCCTTTGGTGCCGGTAACTACGGTATGTGTGGCCGTGCCTTCAGCCCGCGACTGCTGTTCCTCTGGCCCAATGCCCGTATCTCGGTCATGGGTGGTGAGCAGGCTGCCAGCGTGCTGGCCACCGTGCGCCGTGATGGTCTGGAAGCCCGTGGCCAAAGCTGGAGCGCCGAGGAAGAAGAAGCCTTCAAGGCCCCCATCCGCGAACAATACGAACATGAAGGCCACCCCTACTACGCCACTGCGCGTCTGTGGGATGACGGCATCATCCAGCCTTCGGACACCCGGCGCGTTCTGGCCCTGGGCCTGTCCGCCGCCTTGAACGCCCCTATTGAAGACACCCGCTTTGGCGTGTTCCGCATGTAAGACAAGGAGACACTGTGTTTCAGACCCTGCTGATAGCCAATCGCGGTGAAATTGCCTGCCGGGTGGCCGCCACTGCCCGCAGCCTGGGACTGCGTACCGTTGCGGTTTACTCCGACGCGGACGCCGACGCCCAGCACGTACGTGCTTGTGATCAAGCCGTGCGCATCGGTGGCCCCGAGCCACGCGACAGTTACTTGAAGATCGACGCCATTCTGGAAGCCGCTCGTGCCACTGGCGCGAACGCGATCCACCCTGGCTATGGTTTTCTGTCCGAGAACGAGCACTTTGCTCGCGCTTGTGAAGAAGCCGGCATTATTTTTGTAGGCCCACCCGCTCAAGCCATTGCGGCCATGGGCAGCAAGTCCGCCGCCAAATCCCTGATGGAAAAAGCTGGTGTGCCTTTGGTGCCCGGCTACCACGGCGACAACCAGGACCCCGACTTTCTGCACCAACAAGCCGACCAGATCGGCTACCCCGTGCTGATCAAGGCCAGCGCTGGCGGTGGCGGCAAGGGCATGCGTATTGTGGAAGAGTCCGGCGCGTTCCTGGAAGCCTTGCGCTCTTGCCAGCGCGAAGCCGCAAGCAGCTTTAGCGACGACCGCGTGCTGATCGAACGCTATATCACCAAGCCACGCCATATCGAAATCCAGGTCTTTGGTGACCAACATGGTGAGTACGTGTACCTGTTCGAGCGCGATTGCTCGGTACAGCGCCGTCACCAGAAAGTGATTGAAGAAGCTCCCGCCCCCGGCATGACGCCCGAGCGTCGCCAGGCCATGGGTGAAGCCGCCATTGCAGCGGCCCGCGCCGTGAACTATGTGGGCGCAGGCACGGTGGAATTTATTGCCGAGCAGGACGGGCGTTTCTACTTCATGGAAATGAATACCCGTCTGCAGGTGGAACACCCCGTCACCGAACTGATTACCGGCCACGATCTGGTCGAATGGCAGTTGCGTGTGGCCGATGGCCAGCCTTTGCCAGCCAAACAGGACGAGCTGAGCATCAATGGCCACGCCATCGAGGTTCGTATCTACGCAGAAAACCCCGATAAGGACTTTCTGCCCTCCATCGGTACGCTGCGCAGCTTGCAGTACCCCGCCCATGCGTCCTTTACCTCCGGTGATGTACGTATCGACAGCGGTGTGCGTGAAGGCAGCGTCATCAGCCCCTTCTACGATCCCATGATCGCCAAGGTCATCACCCATGGTGCTGATCGTGAACAGGCTCGTCGTCGCCTGATTCGCACGCTGGCTGACACTCAGGTGGCCGGTGTACACACCAACAAGACCTTCCTGCAACGTCTGCTGGGCGATGAAGCCTTTGCCCAGGCCGATCTGGATACGGGCCTGATCCCACGTCGTCACGATGCGCTGTTCCCCAGCAATCAGGACGTTCCGGCTTCTGTGCTGGCCTTCGCCGCCTGCGCCGTGCTGACTCACCAAGGTATGAGCGGGCAAGCCCCCAACTCCGACCCGTGGGCGGTACATGACGCCTGGCGTCTGAGCGGGGACTACGATCAGAAAGTGGCCTTGCAACTGGGCGAGCAAGCCCACGAAGTTGTGCTGCAACGTCGTGAGAACCAGTGGCAGATCACGTTGGGCGAAACCCAACACGCACTGCGCTGGCAAGCCGAGGCAAGGGCTGGTCTGGCTAAAACTCTGACCTTGCGTCTGTGGCTGGATCAGGTCGAGTACCGCGCCCAGGTGCTGCAAGATGGCGACCATCTGCAAGTTGCACAGGCCGGTTCGGACTGGACCCTGGCCGTGGTCGACACCCTGGCCAGTGCCGGAACCAACAGCCAGGAAGCCCACGGTGGCCGCCTGACCGCTCCCATGCCGGGCAAGATTATTGCCCTGAATGTGGAGCCCGGCACCATCGTCAAACAAGGCGATGTGCTGTTGGTGATGGAGGCCATGAAAATGGAACACTCCATTCAGGCACCTGCCGATGGCACTGTGGCCGAGCTGTTCTTTGCGGTGGGCGATCAAGTGCCCGAAGGCGCAGAACTGGTCACGATGGAGAGCTAAAACTCCGCCCCCCCCAGCCCGTGCAAAACGCATTGCCGGGCTGGAAAAATAGGCGTAAAGTCGCACAAACAAGAGCCCCCACCCAGGGGCTCTTGCCGTTAAGAACGACTCATGACCGCCCAGCCTCTTACCCCTTACTGTGGTCGCTTTGCGCCTAGCCCCAGTGGTCCCTTGCACGAGGGTTCGCTGGTTGCTGCTATGGCCAGCTACCTGGATGCACGTGCCCAACACGGGCGCTGGCTGCTGCGTATTGAAGATATAGACACGCCACGCGTCGTCCCCGGGGCTGACCAGATCATCATGCAGCAGTTGCAGGGACTGGGCATGCACTGGGATGGTGACATACTGTGGCAAAGCCAGCGGCTGGCCCGCTATCAGGAAGTCTTTGACCGCCTGCGCGAGCAAGATCTGGTTTACGGCTGCGCCTGCACCCGCCAGGAGATTCTGGCGGCATCCCTGCCCATCGCCCCGGATTCGTCCGAACATCCCTATGCAGGCACCTGCCGTCACGGCATCCCTGCGGATCGTACTGTACGTGCCTGGCGCCTGCGGGTCCCCCAGGGTATCGAGCACTTCACTGATCGCTGGGCAGGGCCACAACAGCAGGACGTCGCTAAAGAAGTGGGCGACTACATCCTCAAACGGGCAGACAAGCTCTGGGCCTATCAGTTTGTGGTGGTCATCGACGATGCAGACAGCCAGATCACCGATGTGGTCAGGGGAGCCGACTTGCTCAGCTCCACCGCCCGCCAGCGCGTCCTGCAAGGCATTCTGGGCCTGCCTGTCCCGCGCACTCTGCACGTGCCGCTGGCCTGCGATGAGCAAGGCCGCAAGCTCTCCAAGCAGAACCATGCCCCGGCCTTTGATTTGGACCATCCACTGGAAACCCTGAACCGGGTCTGGGCCTTTCTGGGTTTTGCTCCCTTGGCGGCGAACACCTTGGACGAATTCTGGAGCCAGGCCATCAGCGCCTGGGCTCAACGCTTCCCGCTACCTGCAGACCAAGGCCCGAACAACTAAGTAACGAGCCGAGGCTGGATGCGGATGCGGATGCGGATGCGGATGCGGATGCGGATGCGGATGCGGATGCGGATGCGGATGCCAGCTAGTGTCGTGAGCTTTCAGACTCTGCCAAGCAGCCTGCAAGGTTTCAAATAAACGACAGTTTCTGCCCCAACAATCGATTTATGTTCCAATTGTAGGGATGCTCGGCCCGAACCGGCCGCAGCCAGAGCAAAAACAGGCAAAAAGCCGCCTGAAAGCACAAGGCAAGACCCCTCCATCCTCCGGACACCCCATTTGCCCCCTACCGCAAATCAGCGTAAAGTTTGGTCACTGGTTACCGAAATCACGCAGTTTTTTTAATCACTTAGGACGGCAACCTTATACCCATGTTTGATATCCTGGTTTATCTATTCGAGACGTATTACAACCCCCAGTCCTGTCCCAAGGCGGAGGTTCTGGCCCACAAGCTGGCCGCTATTGGCTTTGAAGACGAGGACATCAACGACGCACTGGGCTGGTTACATGCACTGGGCGAGACCTCGCAACAGTGTCAGCCTACGGCTCAACTCAGTCCCATCAGTCAGCGTATTTTTTCTGAGCACGAACAGCATGTGCTGGGCGCTGATGCCATGGGTTTCATCACCTTTTTGCAAAATTCCGGCGCTCTTACCGCCCACCTGCGCGAAATTTTGATTGAAAGCGCCATGACGGTGGATGAAAGCCCCGTGTCTTTGGACAAAATAAAAATTGTTGCCCTGATGGTTCTCTGGAGCCACGAAGCCGAGATCGATCACCTGATCTTTGAAGAGCTGCTCAGCGACGACTCCACCCGTCAGTCTCATTAAGCACGTACACAGGAACCATATTTTTGTTCAGGAAACGGCCCCGATAAAGAGGGTCCCTCACAAGCAAAAAACCAAGGCCCGAATCCGACAGCACATCGGATTCGGGCCTTTTTGATGGGTCTTGCTGGCGCCTGAACAATGTTCAGCCTTCTTTATAGAGACAGCCCAAATACAAGAAAGCCGGATCGCCTCTGTTAAAAGCAATCCGGCCTCAGGACAATGGGCGCAGGCTTACTTGATGACCTGCCTGTCCTTGTCCAGCATCGCGCGCAGCAAGCTTTGGCCGCCCTCGACCACGGCAAACTCGCCGTAACGGGCTGCATCAAAGCGATCTGCCGAGCCTTCCGCAAAGAACCAGGCATCCGTGCCGGGCGTCCAGTTATTGCGGTGACGACGCATGCGCAAGCGCATCACATCACCCGTTTCAGCCACGGGCCCTTCTTCGCTCCACAGGCGTTCCTGACCATCCAGCTCCAGATAAATGCCTTTCATCTGCGCTACCTTGTTCTCATCTAGCTGTACGCCAATCACGACCCACTGCTGGGACTCAATCTTGTCGACTGCATCCTTGGGTAAGCGCCAGGACAGATAAGACAGGTTTTGCGACAGAGCGAAGTTCAAGGACATATAGTCGCCCTGCATCAAGGAGCGCGGGTCCACGGGGGCCAGCTCCAGCAGAACAGTCTGGCCGTCGCTCAGGATCCGTTCTTTTTGCACAATCGCTACATTGGCCACCCCAAGAATCAGCACAGTGCCCAGCAAGACACTAGCCACGATCCCTTTGGGAGCCGTTTGCACAGTCGACTCGGCGGCAGCTTTCTTACGTCCCAACTGGCCCAGGTAAGCAAACACCAGGCAGCCTACGCCGGTTGCCAGCAACAGCTCGGCCTTGTCCAGCAGGCTGATGTCCAGGATGTAATACAGACGCCACAGGCAGAACAAGCCCATGGCTACGGCCACGGCCATCAAGCTCAGGTAACGCCAAGCGTAAGCAGCCAGAATCCAGCTCAGGGCCAAAGCCACAGGCGGATAGGGCGTCCAGACCGCGCACAAGGCGGCCAGGCCCAGCAAGGCAATGCCATAGACCAGTGGCTGTTCGCGCCAACCGCGCCAGTAAAACGCCAGGATGGCTACCGGGGCTATCGCCAACAAGAAACCGGCTGGTGTCAGATAAGGGCGCGTTTCATCCCAGAAAGGAATGGAAAAAAACAAGGTGCTTGCAGACACAATGTGAATTTGAGCACACAGCAACAAGGACCAGAACAGGGGCTGCCAGAAGGTGGACTTCTTGCCATCGCGCAAATAGAGATGCCCCAGCAGCAGCGCCGCAAAGAACATGAAGGCCGCAGGTATTTCCAGCACCCAGTAAGGCATCATGGCCCAGCGATCAAACAAGCGCTCGATCACCAGAAACTCAATCGCGGCCAAGGCCCAGAGCGTCAGCAGCATGCGCAGCACAAACTGGCCCTTGGCCTGTCTATATAGCAAGGTGCTGATCACCACCGCCAACATGGCGCTGACTTCGTTAGGCCAGGGATAGCGCATGTCCACAATGGGCATACTAAGCAGCAGGATCGCACACGCTACCCAGCCGCCCACCAGATCTCGACTGGGCACGGTATGCGCTTTGGCAAAAAGCAACGGGGACACCGCCGCCATGATCCCGCCCAATACACCTAGCACTTCCAGGCTCAAATCCAGCGAGACGACCAAGTACAACAGGATGATCAGCGGCAGAAGCAGGAACAGGAACAGCTTGATCAGCCGCAGATACCAAGGGTGATGTTCATCACTGCCTTGAGTATCCAGTGCATCTGCCTGAGCCGGTTGTTGAGCTTGCGTAGCGGCATCAGCCTGGACGCTGGCCTGAGCATTGGCCAGGACCTCTGCTGTTGGAGCCGCAGGACTTGTTGCCGCTGCTGCGTTGACAGTTGATTGAGTTGCAGCCGCTTCGGTTCCAGCAGTGGCATTTGCCGTGACAGTGGTAGTTGTTGCATCAACTACCGAGGCCGTTGCCAATGTGGCACCTGAATCAAGATCGGCCTTGATAGCGCCCACTGTATCTTCTTTAGCAGCCAAGGCCTCGCCGCCATGAGTCCGTCGCCAATTGACGACCTGCTGCTGCAAGAAACGCAGCAGCCCCAGACCCAGCCCCACGATCACCACCACGATCAAGAGGAAAGCATCCCCCGCATGCTCGATGATCAATGCGCTCAAGGAGCCATAAGCCCCGAACGCGGCCAGCGACATGATCAGCAAATCCGGGCGGCGGTAGTGATAAATACCGTACAACACCAGGAACAGAACCAGTCCCAGCAGGAAGTCGCCTTCCATGACCTGGGCACCAATGAAAAAGCCCACCGCAATCGCCGCCACACGCGGCAGGATGCGCCACGGGTCATAACGCGCGCGCCAAATGGTTTCAGCCGCCAGCAACAGCAACGCATTCACCCCCAGAGCCATCAAGGTCTGCGAAGTATAGGTACGCTCAAACCAGCCCAGGCGGGTCACATCTATCCATAAGTACAGGGCGGTATTAATCAGTACCAGCCACAGCACCGACAGAAAGACACTGCGCACCGTGAATACCCAAGGTATGATCAGCACAGTCCACAATGCGAAAAGCTGCCAGGGGTCCGCGCCAGTCTGATAAGTCTGGCCAATCAGCGCCAGCAAACCGCCCGTGGCCACGGCGGCCAGGCCGGTCAAAGCAGCAGGCACTCCCAGATCATGTCCCCAGCCACCGGAACGTCGGCGAAGCAGCAAGGCCAGTCCTGCTGAAATCAGCACGGCTCCTTGAGCAAGGGCAAATTTGGCAACATGCCCCCAGTTTTCCCAATTGGCCGCAATCCAGGTCACCAGACCACTGGCAAGCAGCAAAACAGCCAAACCCCAGGCTAGTTTTGTGAGAAATACTCGCCAGTCCGTTGGCCATACGTTAGTCTTGTCAGTTCTCATAACTTGCATAGAGGGATAAGCACCTCGTATCATTTCGCGCATTGCAGCGCAGTTGCTGTCACTGGAATCATATGGATAAAACACTAATCATTGCCGAGAAACCTTCTGTCGCCGTAGATATCTCGCGGGCATTGGGCGGTTTCACTCGAGAAGGTGATTATTTTGAAAGCGATCGCTATGTGCTGGCCTCCAGCATCGGCCATCTGCTGGGCCTGGTGGCCCCTAATGATCCGGTCCGCGGCAAGTGGAGCTTCACACATCTACCTGTTATTCCCCCTCAGTTTGAGCTCAACCCGACTGACAAGAAATCGACTGAGCGCTTGAAACTGCTGGTCAAGCTGATCAAACGAAAAGATGTCACCGCTGTTATTAATGCCTGTGACGCGGGGCGCGAGGGCGAGCTGATTTTTCGCTACATTATGCAGTACGCCGGGGCGAAAAAACCGGTGCAAAGGCTTTGGTTACGTTCGATGACACAATCGGCGATTCGTGAAGCATTTGAGAATCTGCGCGATGACGAGGACATGAAACCGCTGGAAGCGGCGGCACGTTCGCGCGCCGAGGCAGACTGGCTGGTGGGCATTAACGGCACCCGTGCCATGACGGCCTTCAACAGCAAGGACGGCGGCTTTTTCAAAACCCCCGTGGGCCGTGTGCAAACCCCCACGCTGGCTATCGTGAACGAGCGCGAAAACCGTATTCGCCAGTTCGTGTCGCGCGATTACTGGGAAGTCCACGCGGACTTTATCGCTGCCGCAGGCTTGTATACCGGCCGCTGGTTTGACCCTAAATTCACCAAAGACGAGCACGACGCCGAGAAGAAAGACTCGCGCCTCTGGTCCCTGACGGCGGCCCAAACCATTGTGGCTGCGTGCCGCGAGCAACCCGGTGTTGTCACCGAGGAATCCAAGCCCAGCACGCAGATGTCGCCCGCCCTGTTTGATTTGACCTCGCTGCAACGCGAAGCCAACTCGCGCTTCGGTTTCTCCGCCAAGACCACCTTGTCTTTGGCGCAGACACTGTACGAACGCCACAAGGCCCTGACTTACCCACGTACGGATTCGCGCTATCTGCCCGAAGACTATGTCACCACCGTGCAAGAAACCATGCGCGCCCTGGCCGACAGCGGCACGCCCGCCAGCGCTTCGGTGCAACCGTTTGCGCAGGAAGTGGTTGAGCAGAAATGGGTAAAACCTAACCGTCGTATTTTCGACAACAAAAAGGTTTCGGATCACTTTGCCATCATCCCCACCTTGCAGGTGCCTCGGGAACTGAGCGATGCCGAACACAAGATTTACGAGCTGATCAGCCGTCGTTTCCTGGCCGTGTTCTTCCCGGCAGCGGAATTCCGCGTCACCACGCGTATTACGCAGGTGTCGGGACACCACTTCAAGACGGAAGGCAAAGTGCTGGTCAAACCGGGCTGGCTGGCTATTTATGGCCGCGATGCTCAAGGTGAAGATGCTTCTCTAGTGCCTGTTGCCGATGGCGAGAAGGTCCGCACTGAAGACGTCAACACCAAAGCGCTGGCCACCAAGCCGCCTGCACGCTTTACAGAAGCGACCTTGCTGTCGGCCATGGAAAGCGCGGGCAAGCTGGTCGATGACGAAGCCTTGCGCGAAGCCATGTCCGAGCGTGGTCTGGGCACACCAGCCACTCGCGCCGCCATTATTGAAGGCCTGCTGAACGAAGCCTACCTGCGCCGTGAAGGCCGCGAGCTGGTGCCTAGCGCCAAGGCGCGTCAGTTGATGACTTTGCTGTCTGGCCTGGGTGTTAGCGAACTGACCTCCCCCGAGTTGACCGGAGAATGGGAGCATCAGCTCAAACAGATCGAGCAGCGCCAGTTGGACCGCGATGTCTTCATGCGCGAAATTGCACAAATGACGCAAGTCATCGTCAAGCGCGCTAAAGAGTATGAACGCGACACCGTCCCTGGCGATTACGCGACTTTGCAGACACCATGCCCCAAGTGTGGTGCAGTGGTCAAAGAGAACTACCGTCGTTATGCCTGCACGGCTTGCGACTTCTCTATTGGCAAGCACCCCGGCGGTCGCACGTTTGAACTGCCGGAAGTCGAAGAGCTGCTGGCCAAGAAGGAACTGGGTCCATTGCCTGGTTTCATCAGCAAAATGGGCCGCCCCTTTGCGGCACTGCTGCGCATCACCGATGAATTCAAGCTGGAGTTCGACTTCGGCCAGAATGATGACGATGAAGACGAGACCCTGGACTTCAGCGGTCAGACCCCGGTGGGCCCATGCCCCAAGTGTCAGTCTTCCGTTTTTGAGCACGGCTTGCGTTATTTGTGCGAAAAGTCGGTTGGCCCATCCAAGAGTTGCGACTTCCGTAGCGGCAAGGTGATTTTGCAGCAAGAGATCACCCGCGAGCAGATGGCCAAGCTGTTGGGCGAAGGCAAGACGGACTTGCTGGACGGTTTTGTGTCCTCACGTACCAATCGCAAGTTCAAGGCCTTCCTGGTGCGTCAGGCAGACGGCAAGATCGGTTTCGAGTTCGAGCCTCGGCCAGAGAAACCAGCCCGCAAGTCGGCGGCCAAGAAAACGGCAACTAAAGCAGCGGCTAAAAAGACAGCAGTGAAGAAAACAGCCGCCAAGAAGACGGCGGCAAAGAAAACAGCTGCTAAAAAGACGGCTAGCAAGGCAGAGTAAAAAGCTCGGCTTGTTTGGAAGAACGGCCTCCTTTTTTGGGGGCCGTTTTTTTATGGGCAATCGTGTAGAGCTGGCAGGCTGGGAAGAGAGTCTCTGTGGAGACGCCATTCAGGGACAGGGTTTGGGTCTCCGGGCTGAGCACTTGCCGGTGTGCTGCGCACCGGTCCCCTTGTCGAGTACAGGCTCCGGGCGCACCCTGAACTCGCCCGGTGGTTTGTCCCCCGGACAAACCACAAGCGCCGGGCTCAAACAGCAGGGCGCTTGCATCCCGGATCCCGCACTCGCCTGCGGCAAGTACTCTGAACCGCCCCGAGACCCAAACCCTGTCCCTGAATGGCTCACAATAGTTCTTTGCCCATAGGCTGTAAGACTTCTTACCCTTATGACCTCAGTCCCATCACAGTATTTATGACGCTCCTGAGCGACGTCCCTGAGCAAGGCGCAGGGAAACGACCGAAACATAAGCTGCTAAACACACACAAGCATCAAACGGCAAACAACACATAGTGCATGGCACTCGACACAAGCCACACAGCAACTAGCAACTAGCAACTAGCAACTAGCGAATGCAAAACCAGCCGAAGCAATGTTGCAAGGCCGAGGTATTAAAACGGTGTGAAGGCGCGAGTCCGTGGGGCTCTGGGGGTGGGCGAATCAGAGTACTTGCCGCGGTCAGGAGATAGCGCAGGGATCCAAGCATCCTGCTGTTTGAGCACGACGCTTATGGTTTGTCCGGTGGACAAACCATCGTGCGAGTTCAGGATGCGCCCTGCGCTATCTCCTGACAAGGGCACCGGTGCGCAGCACCGGCAAGTGCTCAGCCCACCCCCAGAGCCCCACGAACTCGCGCCTGGCTTTTAATAAGCTCTCCTACGCCAAGCTGCGCCTCTATCACCAACTCGACCCGCACTAAGTGCTATGCAACGGCATGGAAACCCACGATTAAAGCGGTAAATAAAACAATGCCTTAGCCAGCACCACAATCAGCAGTACGTGCGCAAACACACTAAGGTGAATAATCCGTGATCGGCGGGCCGTCATGGTTTTGCGTCGGCTCATCACCATGACGGACAGGAAGTGTCCAAACACACTCAAAGCCAAGGTGATTTTCAAACCCAGAATCCAGGCCCTGGCGCCACCGACCTCAAACAAGGCTCGATGCTGCCAAGCCAGGCTCAGGCCTGCGCCGTAGAGCAATAACAAGACCCAGGGCATGATGCGGCGCGCCCGCCGCCCCAACGCATGTTCAAACTCCCGCATTGCGGGGCGGGACACCTGACGTGCCAGAGGCGACAACATCAGCACTTCAAAAAACACCGTGCCGATGAAAAAAATCGCCGCCAAAAGGTGAACTAACAACAGGGCAAAATAGCTCATGAATACCGCTCAAGAAAGCAGAGAATCCATCAACGGTACACCAGGTCTCGAGCCCACAAACTGACTTCTGGCACATAGCTGATCAGCATCAAGCAGGCCAGGATGACGACCACAAAAGGCAGCAACGGTCGTATCAGTTTTTCCAGAGAAATCCCGGCGACCGAACACGCCGCAAACAGGTTCACACCAAAAGGCGGAGTCACCATGCCCAAGGCCAGATTGACCACCATGATGATCCCGAAGTGCGCCGGATCAATGCCAAACTGCATGGCGACCGGCAACAAGAGCGGAGCCAAGACCACAATCGAGGCGGAAGTCTCGACAAACATCCCAACCACAAACAAGGCCGCATTCACACCCAGCAAAAACATCATGGGACTGCTGAACAGCTCGCCCAACCAGACCCCCATGGCAGCCGGAATACCAGTGCGGTTAAGCAAGAAACCGAACACACCCGCGTTGGCAATGATGAACATGATCACAGCCGTGGAAACCACCGAGCGATGCAAAACCTTGGACAGATCGCTCCATTTAACGCTGCGATAAACAAACATGCTCACGATCAAGGCATACACCACCGCCACCGCTGATGCTTCCGTCGGCGTGAAAATGCCCCCGTAAATTCCGCCCAAAATAATCACCGGCATCAGCAAGGCCAGCCAGGCTTGCCGAAACGCCGTCCAGACGCCAAGACGACCCACACCATCCTGTAAACCCAGACCATGACGACGTGCATACAACCACACATAAATCATCAAGGCGCCGCCGATCAGCAAACCAGGGCCAATTCCCGCGACAAACAGCTCACCCACTGAGGTATCAGTCGATACGGCGAACAAAATCATGGGAATCGACGGGGGAATGATGACCCCCAGCTCTGCAGCAGAGGCTTGCAAGGATGCGGCAAAAGGAGTGGGGTAACCATGTCGGACCATAGCCGGAATCAGGATCGCCCCCACCGCGAAGGTGGTAGCCACACTGGAGCCCGCTACCGCAGCGAAAATCATGCAGGTCAGCACACAGCTACAGGCTAACCCCCCTTGCACACCGCCCACCAGACTTTTGGCAAACTCCACCATGCGATTGGACATGCCACCCGATTCCATCAGATTGCCCGCCAAAATAAAGAACGGCACGGCAACCAGGGGGTATTTGTCCAGAGCGGCATAGAGCTGCTGGGCAATGACCAGAAACGTCATGCGCCCCTCCCACGCTACCCCCGCCATATTGGCCAGCCCCACGGCAATCGCCACGGGCACCGTCAATACAAAAAACAGCAGCATGGACACAAGCATGATCTGGGACACGATACGGTCTCCGGTCTAAACAGATGCCCGCCAGGCATCCAGAGTTCGGTGGTGCTTTACAGGCACGGTGCAGGTATTGAGCTAGAGCTGGGTGTTATCCACGACGGCGGGCGCCGGATTGTCTAACCAGCGGGCCAACAGACTCAAGATGGCCAGCACAGCCCCAATCGGAATTGCGATATACACCCAGGAAATGGACCATTCCAGACTAGGCATAGTTTGGAAGCGCACCCGCCAGGTCATTTGAATGCCGACCCAAGTCAGCAGACCAAAAAAACCCAGACATGTCAGCAGCACGGCACCATCCAGCCAACGCTGAGTCCGCTGCCCCACCCATAAACGCAGCACGTCCACGCTCAGCATGGCGCCCTGGCGCAAGGCCAGACAAAGACCCAGCATGACCGTCCAGATCAGAGCGGCGCGCGACCAGGCCTCGCTCCAGTCAGCAGGGGACTGGAGTACAAAACGCGCCACCACTTGATAGAACGCAGCCGCTACTGCCGAAAGCAGCAGCAACTGCGTCACCCAGGACACCAGACGGAACAGGCCCTTATCCAACATGGACAACAGAGCTTTCATGATGAGCGCCGTTTATTGAGTCTGACGGATGGCCTCGACCAGCTCCTGGCCGAACTGCTTGTAGTACTGGGGATAGATAGGCTCTACCGCTTTGGCAAACGCAGCATGGTCAACGGTATTAACCTGCATACCTTCGGCCTTGACGGCATCCACACCGGTTTTTTCGATATCGTCCACATAATCACGCATGGCCTGGGCCGCAGTGACACCGGCATCGCGCATCAACTGCTTGTCCTGGTCGGACAGGCCGTCATAGACCGCAGGCGACATCAACACCAGGGCTGGACCATAAACGTGAGCCGTCAGCGACAGATACTTCTGCAACTGTGGCAGCTTGGCCGACACAATCACGGACAAGGGGTTTTCCTGGCCATCGATCGTACCTTGTTGTAAGGCAGTCGCTACTTCAGGCCAGGCCATAGGCGTCGCCAGAATACCAAGCTCACGGAATGCGGCGATGTGAATCGGGTTTTCTGTCGTGCGGATCTTCAGACCCTTGGCATCGGCAGGCGTGGTGACCGGGCGCACATTATTGGTCAGGTGACGGAAGCCTTGCTCACCCCAGGCCAAAGCCACAATGCCACGCTTGGGAAATTCAGCCAGCATATCCTGACCAATCTTGCCATCCAGCACATGGCGAGCATGTGTCAGATCGCGGAACAGGAAAGGGATATCGAATACGCCCGTTTTAGGGACAAAGTTCAGAGTTGCGCCGGTAGACACAATCGCCAGATCAATCGTGCCTAGCTGCAAGCCTTCAATAACCTCGCGCTCGCCACCCAGGGCGCTGTTGGGAAAGGCCTCAATGGTGTAGTTGCCATCCTTTTCCAAGGCACTGGCAAAGGCCTTGGCGCCCGCACCATAGTGGGAGCTGGTGGACAAGGCGTAGGCCAGCTTCAAGGAAGTCTGCGCCGTAGCAGCTCCCGCCGCCAGGCCCAGGCCCAGCATCAAACCCGCGGCCAAAAGACGGTTCTTCATGTGACGGTACATCATGCATGCCCCTCCTGTCTGAATGGATCAGTGTATTTAATGCGTAGTACTCGGGCTGGGACATAGGGGTTTTTACGCCTGTGTCCCAGCCCGGCACTTTATTCTTCTACGTACCAGTTATCTTCGGACAACATGACCTGCTGATGGCCATAGCCCGCTGGCATCATGGGGAAACAGTTCTCCAGCGCCAGCACTTCCACGTTCAGGAAGAAGGGGCCATCGTGGG
Source organism: Alcaligenes sp. SORT26 (assembly GCF_017377875.1). Taxonomy (GTDB): domain Bacteria; phylum Pseudomonadota; class Gammaproteobacteria; order Burkholderiales; family Burkholderiaceae_B; genus Alcaligenes; species Alcaligenes parafaecalis. The sequence goes on along the minus strand of NZ_CP070975.1, from coordinate 3,109,053 downwards.
CCAGACAGCGTTCCAGAGCCGCATCCAGTTGATCAGGATGCTCCACGCGCTCGGCTTCCCAACCAAAGGCACGCGACAAGGCCACGAAATCGGGCAGGGCTTCGTTATAGCTATGGCTGTAACGGCCATCGTGAATCAGCTCTTGCCACTGACGCACCATCCCCATGTGGCGGTTATTGCACAAAATGACCTTGATAGGCGCGCGATGTTGCACGGCACTGGCCAGTTCCTGAATGTTCATCAAGACTGACGCGTCTCCACTGACACACACCACCAGCTTGTCGGGATGCGCAATCTGCGCTCCAAAAGCAGCCGGTACGCCATAGCCCATGGTGCCTGCACCACCCGACGTCAGCCAGCGACGAGGGCGATCAAATTTGATGTATTGAGCCGCCCACATCTGATGCTGACCCACATCGGTAGACACAATCGCATCGCGTCCTTCCAGGTGCGAATCCAGACTTTGCAGCAAGTGCTGCGGCAAGATCGCGTCGCTGCGAGGGGTCACCTTCAAACACTCCTGCGCACGCCAGACGCCAATGCGCTGCCACCAGTCATTCAGACGGCCTTCGGGCAACTCATGATGAGACAGCTCTTTACGCAAAGCACGCAGCAGGGGATAACAATCACCCACCAAAGCCACATCGGCACGCACAACCTTGTCGATGGAGCCGGGGTCGATATCAATATGAATCTTGCTGGCATGCGGGCAGAAATCGGACAGACGGCCGGTAATGCGGTCATCGAAACGAGCGCCCACACAGATAATCAGATCCGCATGGTGCATGGCCAGATTGGCTTCCAGCGTGCCGTGCATGCCCAACATGCCTACGAACTGCTCGTCACGTGCGGGGTAAGCACCCAAACCCATCAGGGTCAGCGTACAAGGCGCGCCGGTTTCCTGAACCAGACTGGTAAAGGCATGGCTGGCATCGGCACCAGAGTTGATCAGGCCGCCACCGCCGTAAAACACAGGGCGACGCGCATGGGCGATCATGGCGGCCGCACGCTTGATTGCAGCTTCCTGAGCAGGAGCCGGAGCAGCAGGAGCCAGCAGGCTGTCAGCCTCTTCCTGTGCAGGAGCTTCCGCACTGGCAGCCGCCAGGGTGGCAATCTGAATATCTTTAGGGAAGTCCAGCAACACCGGGCCGGGACGGCCTTGTGTACACAGACGCAGGGCTTTGGCTGTCAGGGAGGCCACATCTTCAATACGGCGAACCTGAGCATTCCATTTGGTGACAGGGCGCGAAATACCGATGGCATCGCACTCCTGGAAAGCAGCAGTACCAATCGCTGTCGTCGCGACTTGCCCACTAATACACAGGACAGGGATAGAATCGCACAAGGCATCCAGCAAACCAGAGGTCGTATTGGCCATACCGGGGCCGGATGTCACCAGCACCACACCGGGTTTGCCGGTGCTGCGGGCATAACCTTCAGCCGCATGTACAGCGGCTTGCTCGTGACGAACCAAAATATGACGAATTCGCGGTTGCGCATGAAGAGCATCATAGAGCGGTAACACCGCTCCGCCAGGATAACCAAAAATGGTATCTACACCCTGAGCGATCAAGGTTTCGAGCAAGATTTGCGCGCCGTTATGGGCGGTCGTTTCAAGTGACATGGTTGCGTAGCCCTGCATGTTTTGTAAGATAGATATCGCCGTCCAGTTTATCCCCTTTTACAGGCTGATTCCCCATGGTCACTCAACGCCAACCCTGGCACGTCGTTAAACCATCCAAACTGCATGGCAATGGCGTGTTTGCGCTACGCGATATTCCAGAAGGAACTCGCATCCTGCAATACGCCGGTAAACGGCTCACGCCCGAACAGGCTGATGCGCTTTTCCCGGTTAATCCCGATGAGCCCTTTCACACATTCTTCTTTGCATTGAGCAACGGCAAGATTGTCGATGGCGGCCAGGGTGGCAATGATTCGCGCTGGATCAATCATTCTTGTGCCCCCAACTGTGAAGGCCACGAGAACGCGGACGGCTCGCGTGTGTTTATTGTGGCCATGCGCAATATCGCTGCCGGGGAAGAGCTGCTGTATGACTACTCGCTGGTCATTGACGATGAAATCACCGACGAGCTCAAGCAGAACTATCGCTGCCTGTGCGGCGCCCCCCAGTGCCGTGGCACCATGATTGCCCTGCCACCTGACCGCTCTCAAGTTGTTGCGGAAGAGCTGCGTGAAGTAGCCGCAGAACTGGATGCCGAAATGGAACAGGCCCGCAAAGCGCCGGTATCGTCCAAACTAAAAGCCGCTGATTCAAAGGCTGCCGAAAGTAAAACAGCGGCAAAGGATAAGTCTGATCAGGATAAAGACGAAGACGCTGACAACGATAAAGAATCCGTCAGCGAAAAAGACAAGAAAGATAAGAAAGACAAAAAGAAGAAGAAAGAAAAAGCCAAAAAGAAAGATAAAGGCAAAGATAAAAATAAGGACAAGAAGGCGTCCAAAAAGGACAAAGAAGGCAAAAAAGAGAAAAAGGGCGGTAAAAAAGAGTAAGCTTCCCTCAGCTCGCACTTAGCTCAAGCGGCCCTCCGGGGCCGTTTGTTTACCCCTGCTAATTGCCCGCACAGGCCCGGCAACACCCCCGCCGAGCCCAGGCCGAACACCCCACCACAGGTCGGTTCGCCGTGCCGGGCCAGGTTCACACCTCATCAGCTACGCGACTACACAAACCCCCACTTTGTGTGTGTGCTCGCCCTTATCCCTACCGTCTTTCCCCTGGCCGACTACGGCCCGCAGGTGCTTTTGCACCGGGGGAAATTACTCACTGCCAGCCCAGTCTTTGACCGCTAGCATGTAGCTTTATTGCCAAATCTGACAGATCTCATGGATTCAAGTTCTACAGATACACCTGATAATCACGTCGCCTCGCCCGCCGAATCCGGCCTGCGTATTCCTTTGCAAATAGAGGACTGGGCTTCAGTCCTGATCATGGCGGCCCTGGCTTTAATTACCTTTGCCAACGTGATCGTGCGCTATCTGACCGATAGCTCCTTTGCCTGGACCGAGGAAATCTCCATCTTCTTGCTGGTCGTCCTGACCATGAATGCTGGTGCCAGCGCCTGTGTGCGCCACCTGCACATTCGTATTGAAGTCTTTGCCGATGCGGGCACAAAGCGTCGTCAACGCCGCCTGGCCTTGTTTGGCATTGGCATGAGCCTGCTGTTCTTTATCGGCATGGCCGTTCTGTCGGGGCGCATGGCCCTGGATGAATTCGAGTGGGGCGATACCTCGCCATCGATCGGGGTGCCGACCTGGTGGTACAGCATGTGGCTGCCCATCCTGTCCACTACCCTGAGCCTGCGCTTGTTGGGCATGTGGGTACGTCGTTGGCAGGCTAAATCATGATTGCGACCCTGTTGTTCGTCATTTTCATCGCCCTGATGTTGGTGGGCGTACCTGTTGGCGTGTCCCTGGGCATAGGCGGCGCTTTCGCCATCTTGATGTCCAACCTGGATACCCACTGGTTCGGTCTGATGGCCGTGCCACAAAGCTTTTACGCCGGTCTGGCCAAGTATCCCTTGCTGGCCATTCCCATGTTTGTGCTGGTGGGCTCCATCTTTGACCGCTCTGGCGTGGCCAGCCGCCTGGTGAATTTCGCTGTATCCCTGGTAGGCCGTGGGCCGGGCATGCTGCCGGTCGTCGCCATTGGCGTTGCCATGTTTCTGGGCGGTATTTCCGGCTCGGGGCCAGCCTGCGCGGCTGCGGTAGGTGCCGTCATGATTGGTGCCATGAAGCGCGCCGGTTACCCCAGCCCCTTTGCCGCCAGTATTGTGGCTGCAGGCGCCGCCACAGACATCCTGATTCCGCCTTCGATTGCCTTCATTATTTACTCGGTACTGGTGCCCGAAGCCTCCGTGCCTGCGCTGTTTGCCGCAGGGATGTTCCCCGGCATTCTGGCCGGTATTGGCCTGATCATTCCAGCCGTCTGGCTCTCGCGTCGCCACAAGCTGGGCATGGCCGAGGCCGAGCTGCCACGGCCGCCATTCTGGCGCAGCCTGCGCGAAGCCTCCTGGGGCCTGATTGCACCAGTGATCATTCTGGGCGGTATGCGTCTGGGTCTGTTCACCCCCACTGAAGCCGCCGTGGTGGCCGTGTTTTATGGCCTGTTTGTGGGCATGGTCATCCATCGCACCATCAAGTTTCGCGATCTTTTTCTGATCCTGCGGGAAGCTGCCGAATTATCAGCCGTCATCATGATGGTGGTTGCCCTGGCCGGTATTTTTGCCTGGGCTCTGTCCACCCTGAGCATTGTTGACCCCGTCACCAATGCCATCATCAACTCCGGTCTGGGCGAGTACGGCATTCTGGCGCTGATGATTGTCATGCTGATTGTGCTGGGCATGTTCCTGGACGGCATCTCGATCTTCCTGATCTTCGTGCCGCTCTTCATGCCCATCGTCTACAACTTTGGCTGGCATCCCGTCTGGTTCGGCGTGCTGCTGACCTTGAACGTGGCCCTGGGCCAGTTCACCCCACCAGTGGCCGTCAACCTGATGGTGTCCTGCCGTATCGCAGGCGTGCCCATGGAAAGCACACTGCGCTGGGTAGGCTGGCTGCTGCTGGGTATGGGAGCGACCATGCTGATCGTTATCGCAGAACCCGAAATTGCCCTGTGGCTGCCACGCTACCTAGGCTTTAACTAAAACCACAAGACTGAAACACAACTCATAGAAAGGGAGACCTGACCCATGAAATTACGTCACATTCTGGCCACTCTGGCATGTACAGCCGCCACCCTGGCCGTGGTTCCTGCTGCCCAAGCTGCTTATAAATCCGAGTACAAGCTGTCCATCGTGGTGGGCACGACTTTCCCTTGGGGCCAAGGGGCAGTGATCTGGTCTGATCTGGTGCGCGAGCGCACTGATGGCCGCATCAATATCAAGATCTACCCCGGCACCTCGCTGGTGCAAGGCGACCAGACACGCGAATTCACCGCCATTCGCCAAGGCATGATTGATATGGCCGTGGGCTCCACCATCAACTGGTCCCCCCAGATCAAGCAACTGAACCTGTTCTCCCTGCCATTCCTGCAACCTGATGCCAAAGCCACCGATGCTTTGATCAACGGCGAAGTGGGCAAAGACCTGTTTGGCTACATCGAAAAGGCCGGTGTGGTGCCTCTGGCCTGGGGAGAAAACGGTTTCCGTCAGATCAGTAATTCCAAGCACGAAATCACCAAACCTGAAGACATGAAGGGTTTGAAACTGCGCGTGGTGGGTTCCCCTCTGTACATGGACACCTTCAGCGCCCTGGGTGCCAACCCCACACAAATGAGCTGGGCTGACGCACAGCCAGCACTGGCCAATAAAGCCGTGGACGGCCAGGAAAACCCCCTGTCCATTTACGCCGGTGCCAAGCTGTACGACGTGCAGCAGCAATACCTGACCCTGTGGAACTATGTGTCCGACCCACTGGTGTTTGTGGTGAACCGCGACGTGTGGAAATCCTGGAGCGAGGAAGACCAGAAGATTGTGCGTGAAGCGGCTGTGGAAGCTGGTAAACGTGAAATCGTGATTGCCCGTACCGGCATCACCGCTGAAGATCCCTCCTTGCTCAAAGAGATCGAAGGCCACGGTGTGAAAGTTACTACCCTGACTCCGGAGCAGCATGCCGCCTTTGCCGAAGCCACCGCCGGTGTGGTCGAGAAATGGACCAAGACCATAGGCGAAGATCTGGTGAAGAAAGCACGCGACGCGATTGCAGCCAGCCGCTAACTAGCTGGGTTTGCAAGACTAAAAGCCGGGCCTGAATGGGCCCGGCTTTTAATTGTCTGGCTGCCACACAAGCCCAAAAACCCGCTTATTCCTTGAAACGTATCGCCAGCATTTCACCCGTCGCACAAACCTCACCATTTGCGCTTAGCGACAGGTCTACCCAGACCTTGCGCCCATCCAGCTCACGCAACTTGCCCTGCACGGTCAGCTCTGTCCCCATTGGAGTAGGACGCCGAAACTCCACTTTCAGGGAAGCGGTCACGCAACGAATCGGCTCCTCGCTGGTGCCCATCTCGATATTCAAATCCCGGTAAATGAAGGCCGCCGCAGACGCCGTACCGTGACAGTCCAGCAGGGACGCAATCAAGCCGCCATACACATGATTGGGCACACCACCGCTGTAAATCGGCTTGGGGGTGTATCGAGCCACGGTATTGTCGCCGTCCCAATAGCTCTTTAGCTGATGCCCGTCGGGATTATGTTTGCCGCAACCGTAGCAGTGGCTGAAGTTATCGGCATAAAAGTCTTGAAACGCTTTAACCATATCGATGCCTGCTGTCCTCAAAGAAACCAAGAGGCCGTGCTCCACTTGGTAGCACGGCCTATTCTTAAGCCGCTAAAAGTAGTTTGTCAGTGCTACGAGCCAACAACTCACCCAGGCGCGTAGGCACTAACAACGACTGCAATATCTTATTGAAACGCCGTTTCCAGAAAGCTGCGCAACTTGCGTGAATGCAGCCGTTCCTTAGGCATCTCTCGCAGCAACTCCAGCGCCCGGATGCCAATGTGCAGATGCTGGCCTACCTGACGCGCATAGAACTCGCTGGCCATGCCTGGCAGTTTCAGCTCGCCATGCAAGGGCTTGTCCGACACGCACAGCAAGGTGCCATACGGCACTCGGAAACGGAAGCCATTGGCTGCAATCGTGGCAGACTCCATATCCAGCGCAATCGCCCGCGACTGCGACAAGCGTCGTACCGGCTCGTGATGGTCACGCAGTTCCCAGTTACGGTTATCAATGGAGGCCACCGTACCCGTACGCATGATGCGTTTCAGCTCCCAACCCGACAAGCCAGCCACCTCGGCCACAGCCTGCTCCAGAGCCACCTGGATTTCAGCCAGAGGAGGAATAGGCACCCAGGTAGGCAAATCCTCATCCAGCACGTGATCCTGACGCACATAGCCATGTGCCAGCACGTAATCACCCAAACGCTGGGTCGTACGCAAACCAGCGCAGTGGCCCAGCATCAGCCAGGCAGCAGGGCGCAAGACGGCGACGTGATCGGTAATGGTTTTGGCGTTGGATGGCCCAACACCGATATTGATCAGCGTGATGCCGGAATGATCCGCACGGCGCAGGTGATAAGAGGGCATTTGCGGTGCACGGGCCAGGGGCGAGCCTGTTGTTGAAGCATTCGCACCGGCTGGAGTGATGATATTGCCCGGCTCCACCAAGTCGATATAGCCCTGATCGTCCGCCTGCAGCACTTCACGCGCCCACTGGCAGAACTCGTCCACATAGAACTGGTAATTGGTGAACAGCACAAAGTTCTGGAAATACTCAGGCCGCGTAGCGCTGTAGTGCTGCAAGCGATGCAAAGAGTAGTCGATACGCGGTGCCGTGAACGGTGCCAACGGCAGGGGCTCGTTATGCACACGCTCCCAGGTTCCGTTGACGATGGCATCGTCCATATACGCCAGATCAGGCACATCGAAGTGATCGCGCAGGGTATCGCCGGGCGATTCGGGCACGGTTGTCACCGTGGACTGCACGCCATTGTTCAGCGCGAAGTGCAGCGGGATAGGTACGGAAGACTCACCCACTTCTACCTGCACACCGTGATTGCGCAACAGCAGTTCCAACTGCTCCAGCAAGTAGTCGTGATACAGGCCGGGAGCGGTGACGGTGGTCATATACACACCCGGCTCCACCACGTGCCCATAAGACAGACGGCTATCCACTTCCTGATACGTATCGACTCGCAAGCGCACGGCCGGGTAGCAGGCTCGGAAGCGCTGCCCGCGAGGAAAACCGGTTTCCAGACACTGGGCAAAGGAGTCGCGCAAAAACGCAGTGTTGCGATCGTAGATATGACGCAACTGCTCCAAGGCCTGGCCTGCGTCCAGATAGCCATTGAATGGGATTAACTCAGGCGTGGACGTGATACGGGAAAAACCGCTGGGATCAGACATAACAAGTATTCCAAGGGGAAACAAAGACAAGCAGATCTGCCAGCATCATAAGCTGTTTATTGTTCTGGCTCCTACACAGCTCTATGACAAATCCATCAATAAGGTCGTGACTGGTTTTTGACTGAACCACAAGCCCCACTGTCCACACAATGGACACGACTATCTGTCGTTTTGAGACTGAATTTACTCACCAGCACCATTTGAATCAGCGGCTTTACCCCGGTTTTGGGCAAATTCCACTTTTGGGCCAGGCCCTCGTCCACGTCCTTTCCCAAGCTGCTGTTCCGCAGCCCTGTTTTTATGCTAATGGCGCTATGCAAGCGGCTTGGCGAGCCTGTTCGATATTTCACCAGATGCCTGATGTGGCAGCTTATGATGGCAATCGGAAGCCCGGCACGTCTTCTACCTCATATATAAGACTTGCCCAAAACCAGTAAATACATTAAGTATGTAGTCTTAATACTTTTTGTATTAAATCCAGCTTGCGTCAGTCCTTCATAATTTAAGTTATCCAACCTGGCAGTGTGCTCGGCATGCGTGTGAGACATAGCTCGTCATCGCGCAAATTAGCTTGTATTTAGGCTAATTTACAATGGGTTAGCGTATTTTAGTGATTTTCGCTTCAAGCAATCTGCTCGCCCTCTGATGTCATTTGTGTCCTGGCGCCGCGTGGGCCTTTATGCTCGCGATTCAGCAAGTTCTGAATGTGCTCTTGACCAGGTTATTGCAGCCAACAAGGCCGTTTTGGCCTGCCGCTGTACCGAATCACTTTTAACTATCAGCAAGGGTACACATGACCACTCGAATCTCCTGCCAGCGATTGCAAGTCGCCGAGGTGCTTCATCAGTTCATCGAACAAGAAGCCCTGCCCGGCACAGGTATCTCCTCCGAAGCCTTCTGGGCTGGTTTCGATAAGCTGGTCCATGACCTGGCACCTAAAAACCGCGCCTTGCTGGCCGAACGTGACCGCCTGCAAGTGGAACTGGACAAATGGCACGGTGCCAACCCAGGCCCCATCAGCGATATGGCCGCCTACAAGAGCTTTCTGGGCTCCATCGGCTATCTGAAAGAGGCTCCTGCCTCCGTTAAGGTCAACACCGCTAACGTCGATACCGAAATCACCGAACAAGGTGGCCCTCAGCTCGTTGTGCCCATCATGAATGCACGTTACGCGCTGAACGCCGTAAACGCACGCTGGGGCAGCCTGTACGACGCCCTGTACGGCACCAATGCCATTCCTGACACCGACGGTGCCCAACGTGGCGGTGGCTACAACGCCGTGCGCGGTGCCAAGGTTATCGCCTTTGGCCGTCAGTTCCTGAACGACACCATTCCTCTGGCTCAAGGCAGCCACGACCAGGCTACCTCCTACACCATCGCTGACGGCGCTGTGCGCGTCACCCTGGAGAACGGCGGCACCACCGGCCTGAAAGACCCATCGACCCTGCTGGGTTACCGTGGTCAGCCTGACGCACCAGAAGCCATCGTCTTCCTGCACAACGGCCTGCACTTTGAACTGCAGATCGACCCCAACAGCCCCATCGGCAAGACCGACCCGGCTGGCGTGAAAGACATCGCCCTGGAATCGGCCCTGACCACCATCATGGACTGCGAAGACTCCGTGGCTGCCGTGGACGCCGACGACAAGGTCCTGGCCTACCGCAACTGGCTGGGTCTGGTTACAGGTTCGCTGACCGAAGAAATCAAGAAAGACGGCAAGGTGTTTACCCGCCGTCTGGCTGATGATCGCCAATACACCGACCTGAAAGGCGCGACCCAGACTCTGGCTGGCCGCTCCCTGATGTTCGTGCGTAACGTCGGCCACCTGATGAGCAACCCCGCCATTGTTGACGGCGAAGGTCGCGAAATCCCTGAAGGCATCCTGGACGCCGTGATCACCACCCTGATTGGCATGCGCGATCTGGAACTGAAGAAAAACTCGCGCAGCGGCTCGCTGTACATCGTCAAACCCAAAATGCACGGCCCTGACGAAGTGGCCTTTGCCAGCGAAATTTTTGACCGTGTGGAAGGCCTGCTGGGTCTGGCTCCCAACACCGTCAAGCTGGGCATCATGGACGAAGAGCGCCGCACCAGCGTGAACCTGAAGGCAGCCATTGCCCAGGCCACCGAGCGCGTTGTGTTCATCAACACGGGCTTCCTGGACCGTACTGGCGACGAAATCCACACTTGCATGCAAGCTGGCGCCGTAGTGCGCAAGGCCGACATGAAACAAGCTGACTGGCAGCCTGCCTACGAGCGCAACAACGTCCAGATCGGCCTGCAATGCGGCCTGCGCGGTCGTGCCCAGATTGGTAAAGGCATGTGGGCCATGCCTGACCTGATGGCTGAAATGCTGGAGCAAAAGATTGGTCACGTGAAGGCCGGTGGCAACACCGCCTGGGTGCCATCGCCTACCGCTGCTACGCTGCACGCCTTGCACTACCACCAAGTCAATGTGGTCGAAGTCCAGAAAGGTCTGGAAGGCGACACCAACGACTACCTGGACAGCATCCTGACTATTCCTGTGGCGACCGACACAAGCTGGTCCGCCAAGGAAATCCAGGAAGAACTGGACAACAACGCTCAGGGCATCCTGGGTTACGTGGTTCGCTGGATTGATCAGGGCGTGGGTTGCTCCAAAGTGCCTGACATCCATGACGTGGGCCTGATGGAAGACCGCGCTACTCTGCGTATCTCCAGCCAGCACATCGCCAACTGGCTGCTGCACGGCATCGTCACCCACGCACAAGTGGTTGAAACGCTGCAACGCATGGCGGCGGTGGTGGACCAGCAAAACGCGGGCGACCCAGCCTACCAGAACATGGCCGGCAACTTTGAAGGCTCCTTTGCTTTCCGCGCCGCTCAGGATCTGGTTCTGAAGGGTCTGGAACAGCCTAACGGCTACACCGAGCCTTTGCTGCACCAATGGCGTCTGGCATTCAAAGCCGCTCAAGCCTAAAGCACACGATGTCGCCCGGAGCCTGACTCCGGGTGGCGGGTGCCCCCAAAAATCCCCATCTTGCTGGTTCAGGATGGGGATTTTTTTCGTCTTCTGATTCGCCCCTTGCGATAACTACTAACTTGCACCGCCGCTTGCCGCCCTGCATGCTGACAAGGCTTGGGCAAGCTTGCCTGTTTCTGTCACTGTTTTTGTCACTCTTTTTGCACCCTCCGTTTCCGCATGGCTTTCCGTTTTTCTCCCCTTCATGTCCTGGCTACGGCTGCTCTGGCTCTCTGCGCGACGTGGGCCTCCGCTCAAACCCTGGCCCTCAGTTTTGATGACGGCTTCAACCCCAACACGCAGCCACAAGCCAATCAATGGAATGAGCAAATATTGACCAGCCTGCGGGATCACAAGATCAAGGCAACTCTGTTCCCCTCGCTAGCCCGCATGGGCGGGGAAGAGGGACTGGGGCTGGTCCAAGCCTGGTCAAGGGAGGGGCATAAGGTCGGCAACCATACCGCCAGCCATAAAAGCTTGGCCGACCCGGCGCTCAGCCTGGAGGACTTCATTGCAGACGTGCAAGTTGCTGATGCCGCGTTCAAAAGTCTGCCCACCTTCACCCCCATGCTGCGCTTTCCTTATTTGAAGGAAGGAGACACCATCACCAAGCGCGACGGCTTCCGTCAATGGATGGCGGAGCATGATTACAAGAGTGCGCCCGTATCCATTGATGCCAGCGACTGGTACTACAGCCGAGTCTTTGCGGATCATGTGCAAGCGGGCAACAGTGCCAAAGCAGAACGCGTGAAGGAGCAGTACATCCTTCACCTGCTGGATCGTGCCAGCTACTACGATCAACTTGCGCAAGAGGTTCTGGGACGCAGCCCGGCTCATGTGATCCTCTTGCATACCAACCAGATCAATGCGGCTGCATTGCCGGATGTGATCGCGGCATTCACCGCCAAGGGTTGGACCATCACATCAACAGAGACGGCGTTTCAGGACCCCTTGTATGCACAAACCCCCGATACGCTGCCTGCCGGGGAAAGCATCATCTGGGCTTTGGCCAAGGCCAAAAACGTGCCGAACCTGCGCTATCCCGCCGAAGACTCCGTTTATGAAGAGCCTTTATTGAAAGAGGCGGGATTATTGCCGTGAGCTCTGGTGGGCTACGAACTATGAACTGTGGCTGCGGCCGTGGCTGTGGGCTGTGGCTGTGGGCTGTGAGCCGTGAGCCGTGAGCCGTGAGCCGTGAGCCGTGAGCCGTGAGCCGTGAGCCGTGAGCCAGACCATGAAAACATCATGTTCACACGGCGACAATGCCTCCTTTTCATGCCCTCCACCACATCTGCTTGATCGCGGCTTGCCGTCCTCTCCACACATCTCAACCCTGCGGTCGAACCACAGCACCTGCAACCACTTTCAAACCCACGACCTAAAAGCACTCTGGTAGTCCCTGTCTGCCCCTTCTCGTTATAAACTCGAACTCATAACGAATTTAGACCGACAGGAAACCCCATGAAATCTTTGCTGTTTTCCGCCGCTTGCCTGCTGGCGATCACCACCACGGCCCACGCTTCCGATCTGCTGATTGCCACTGGTGCAGGCTATCGCAAGCCCGTCACGGAATTGATGGAAGCCTTCAATAAAGAAACCGGCCTGACGGTGGAAAGCAGCTTTGGCAATATGCAGCAGGTCCGCGCCCAGAGCGAACAAAATCCGGAGATTGCCGCCATCATCGGCGACCGCTTTTTTCTGGAGCCCATGGGCATTGCCCAGCAGTTCGTGAACATCAGTCAGGGTGCTCTGATGCTGGCCGTGCCCAAGGGCAAGACCATTGATTCCATCCAGGATTTGCAGCAGCCCAGCTACGCCCGCATTGCCATTGGCGATGCCAAGAAAACGGTTTACGGCCGTGCCGCCACCACCTGCATGGAACGTGAAAAAATCCAGGCCGATGGTCGCACCATTGAAGTCGCCATGCTGCCGCAAGTATCGACTTACTTGCTGAACGGCGAAGTGGATGCCGGTTTCATCAACCGCAGCGAAGCGCTGGCCCACAAGGACAAGCTGGGCACCATCCTGCCCATGCCAGCTCAATGTCACGACCCGATTGATCTGAGTCTGGCCGTACTCAAGGACCGCCCTGAAAGCCCTGCCTTGCACTCCTGGACCCAGTTCCTGGGCTCGGACAAGGCCAAGTCCATTCTTGAGCGCCACGGTCTGTGATGTCTGCCTGGATGAGCTGCTCCAGCAGCTCGCTGGGCCTGAGTGTATATGTGCTGGCCGCCACCCTGGTGGCCCAATTGGTTCTGGGGGTAGCACTGGCCTGGGTACTGGCCAGAAAACGCTTCCCAGGCCACGGATTACTCGATTCGCTGGTGAGTCTACCGCTGGTTTTTCCACCGATTGTCATCGGTTATTTGCTGCTGCTTGCCTTGGGCAGACAGGGCTGGCTGGCCAGTGCCACCGGCTGGTCGCCCAATATTGTTTTTCAGCCCGCGGCCTTGTTGATTGCCGCATTTATCGCCGGGCTGCCTTTGATGGTCAAACCCGTGCAAAACAGCATGAACAGCCTGTCGCCACGGCTACGTGAAGCAGCGGCCACGCTGGGCCACGGCACCTGGTCCTATTTCCTCCGGGTGGAGCTGCCCTTGCTGCGGCCCGCCTTGGCCACAGGCCTGATTCTGTCGGGCGGCAGGGCGCTAGGCGAAGTCGGAATCTCGCTGATGTTGGGTGGCAATATCGCGGGCCGTACCGAAACCCTGTCTTTATCTATCTACAACGCCGTCCTGGATGGCGACACAGACTGTGCCAATGCGCTGTCCTGGTTACTGGGACTGACGGCATTAGCCTGCTTTTGGGCGCTGCGGCGCTACGGGAATCAAAAATGACGGTTTTTTTTGAACAAAGCCAAATCGACCAATGGATTGGCGAAGATGCGTCCTACCTGGATCTGACGAGCCACATGCTGGGCCTGCACAACCAGAACACCACACTGCGTTACGTCGTGCGTGACCATATCCGTGTGGCAGGCACTGAAGAAGTGGCCGAGATTGTGCGCTCCTGCGGCGGCCAGACCCAGCACTACACCCCCAGCGGCGTGGCGGCCATGCCCGGCCAGACCATCCTGCTGGCGCAAGGCCCCGCCAAAGCCTTGCTGCGCGCCTGGAAGGTCGGCCAGAACCTGCTGGAGTTTGCCTGCGGTATCGCCACCCTGACGCATCAAGTCGTGCAAGCTGTGCAAACGGTGAATGCCTCGGTGGCCGTGCTGACCACCCGCAAACATGCGCCTGGTGTGCGCAAACTGGCCTTGAAGGCCACGCTATCGGGCGGTGCCATGCCGCATCGCCTGGGCCTGGGTGAAACCATCTTGATCTTCCCGCAGCACCGCGCACTGATGGGTGGCTGGGAAGAGGTAGGCCGTGCGATTGCCCGCCACAAATACGCTTTGTGCGAAAAGAAAATCGTGATTGAAGCGGCGGATCTGGACGAAGCCTATAGCGCAGCACAGGCTGGCGCAGACGTGGTGCAGTTCGACAAAGTACCGCCTGAGACCCTGGCGCAAATCGTACCTGCGCTGCGCAAGGCGCATCCTAACGTCACCATTCTGGCAGCAGGCGGGATTCATGCAGGCAATGCAGCCGCCTATGCCGCAACGGGTGTGAATGCCTTGGTAACCAGCAGCCTGCACTACGCAAAACCGGCTGATATTGGAGTGAAGGTAAGCCTGACGGAGCCAGCGGAATCGCAGGAGCCGCTTGTAGCTCACAAGCTGGAGGGGCTGGAGTAACTACACCAACAGCCCACTCTTTGTCAGCCTTGTCCTCTCGGGCGCTTGGCGAAAGCCAGAAAGATAAGCTCCAGCATTAGAGCAAGTAATCAAACAACAGAATTACAAAGCACCAGCGACAAAATAAACGGGCCGCTGAATCCGACAGAAAATTCGGAAACCAGCACGAGGTCTACGCCTAACACCTGCCCACTGGCTGCTTGGAAAGCAAGCAGCCAGTGAATAAGCTCCCGCAAAAAGCTTGGACTCAGCAGACCTTCGTCGACCCCAAATGCTGCAACAAGCGCTGCATGGGTTTGGATAGGGCGTCCCAGTCCTGATAACACAGGCACAAGGAGCGCTTGGCCCAGGTGTCACTCAAAGGCCGCGCTACAAAGCCATGACGGCGCTTGTAGCGGCTGGCTACGCCTTGCGGCACAATCCCCAGGCCTACACCGTGGGCCACCATCTGGCACAGCCCCTCGAAGGTTTTCATGCGGATGCGCTGCGCCAAAGCATGGCCCGCAGCGCGAGCATGTTCGTCGATATGGTCTTGCAAGGCATTGCCGGGCATCAGGCCCACGAATGGCTCATGCAGAACATCCTGCAAACTCAATTTGCTGTGTGTCGCCAAGGGATGAGCCGCAGCCATAATCAGCACCAGATGATCCTTGGCGACTGGCTCCAGCACCAGTCCCGGTGCCTGCACCGCATCCGACACCACACCGGCCTCGGCCAAGCCCGCAGCAACCGTACGCGCAATATCAGCGCTGGTGCGCTCTTTCAGTTCGATATGCAGATTGGGCCGTTGCGCCAACCAGGGTGCCAGACGGGACGGCAGAAATTCGGTTAAGGCCGCCGTGTTCGCATACAGGTGCAAGGTCCCCCGCGCCCCGACCGCAAAATCCTGCAATTCACCTTTCAGCAGATCATGCTGACGCAGCATCAGACGGGCATGATGGGCCAGAGCCTCACCCGCCTCCGTGGTCACTACTCCACGCGGCAGACGCTCCAGCAGGGCAACGCCCGCATCGTCCTCAATACGACGCAAACGCTCGCTGGCCGAGGCCAAAGCCAGATTCGCGCGTGCCGCCCCCTGTGTGATGCTGCCTGCATCCACAATGCTCAAGAACAAGTGAAGATCTGCCAGACCCAGTCGCATGTCCACTCCTGATAACCCTTCGGATAAACCGAAGGATACCGCCTTAAATCCACATTGTGTGCCCCTGCCTGCCACGCTTCAATACAGGCATGCACGAATCTCTCTCTTTCCTTCTTCTGATTGGCGTCACTTTCCTGGTTGCGGGCATGGTCAAAGGCATTACCGGCATGGGCCTGCCTACGGTCGCCATGAGCTTGCTGGGCCTGGTGATGTCACCCGCGTCGGCCGCCGCCTTGCTGGTGCTGCCGTCTTTCATCACCAATGTCTGGCAATGCTTTGCCGGGCCGTCCATGCTGGCTTTGATGCGCAGGCTCTGGTTCATGATGCTGACCATTGTGCTGGGCACACTCTGGGGCGCATCGCTGCTGGCCAGTACCTCGCCACAACTATCGGGCATGGCCTTGGGCATCGCACTGCTGGTTTACGCAGGCTATGCGCTTATCGCCCCCGCCCTGACGGTGTCGCCCCGTTTCGAGCCCTGGCTTTCGCCTTTGATTGGTCTGGTGACCGGTATCGTCACCGGCATTACCGGCGTCTTTGTGATGCCCGCCGTACCGTATCTGCAAGCTCTGAATCTGGACAAGGACGAGCTGGTGCAAGCCCTGGGGCTGTCCTTCACCATCTCTACCATCGCGCTGGCGGGTGGCCTGTTCATGCACGATGTGTTCAAGCTCAGTCAGCTAGGCATGTCGACCTTGGTGATTATTCCTTCTTTGCTAGGTATGTGGCTGGGACAAAAGATCCGCGTACGCATCAGCCCGCGTCGCTTCAAGCAATGCTTGCTGCTGTTTCTGGCTGTGCTGGGTTTGCAACTGATTATCCGTCCCTTTATCTAAGATCAGCTCAAGGCATTAAGGCCCGGCCACCCACTTCTTTACACCTAAACCACACTCTCTGAAATCAGCCAATTTCTTTTAAACTTAAATAAAAAACAAAACCATCCATCCACATGTAAATAAAGGATATTTCCAAAACCACCAAGCCCCGATCAGGGATAGCCCCCATGCACGCCAAGCCGCGCAACTTCTACACTAGGCATTGGTCACGCGCATCCTTATGCTCTGGAACAAGGGGTTCCCAATGTCGGCAGAAAATGGCTTGGATCTGTCGGTGTTGTACCGTCATCCAATCTTTCATTCGCACAGCGCCGAGCTGTCTCATCAGCCATTAAATCGGGCTATTTCCCGGCATGCCCTGCATTGGGGTCGAGGGCGCATCAACACCAGCCTTTACCGCCGCGATATTGACCAGATCAGCCTGATGCGGCTGGGCTACGGTGCCGAAGTGGAAATCCAGGCCGATGCCTTCGGCGACTTCTGTCTGGTGCAAATGCCCCTGCAAGGCACGGCTGAATTCATCAGCGATGGTCATCACAAATTAACGGCCTATCCGGGCGATATTGCGGTGGTGTCCCCCCGCCATCATGTGCGCACCTTGTGGCAAGCTGGTTGCGAACAACTAATCGTCAAAATCCCCTACAGCCTGTTTGATGGCGTGGGCCATCAGACGCTGGCGCAAGAGGGTATGACGCGGGGCTGTGTCTACAAGCTGGACCCCTGTATGGGCCCGCAATGGGCAAATCTCATCCAGCACCTGCTTTTACTCCCCACGCAAAACAGTGATCGTCTTGCGAGCTGGACACAGCATATTGAAAGTAGTTTGGCTTTGTTCTTGCTCTGTCATCCGGCCGATGCGCAAGCCGCGCAGGCTTTAATGGATGAATCCATGGGAGCCGCAGCCCGGGCAGGGCAAATGCGACTGCTGCAGGCCAAAAACTATGTGCTGGCGCATTTGCACAGCAACATCTCACTGGATGATCTGGCTCAGGCAGCGGGTGTGAGCCCCCGCTTCCTGCATCTGCTGTGCCGTCGTCACCATCAGCAATCCCCCATGAGCTGGGTACGCAATCTGCGTTTGGACGCCGCGCATCAAGTACTGCAAAACCGACCCCGCCCCAACGTCACCGAGGTGGCACTGGCGCATGGCTTTGGGCATCTGGGGCGGTTTTCTGCCTACTATCAGCAACGCTTCAAGGAGCTGCCCCATCAAACGGGGCAGACACGGCACACAAGCCTCAAACAGTCTTAGATGAACATGGACTGGTTGATGGGCAGATTGTGCTTCTTACAGTAGCTGGTGTAGTGGTCGATCATCCAGAACACGTCGATAATTTCCAGAATATTGTCGTTCTCGTCCAGGAACTCGATAGGCGTGCCCAGGTGGAACAGGGTTTCCATGCCTTCGTCCGACACCAGAGTGTGAGTGCGGCCGGGGCTTTCGTGGATGTAATGGCCAGCACGAGCCACCCAATCGTATTCCTCGTAACGCAGGCTGCCGGACAGGATGTAGCCGGTCACCACAGCGCGGTGACGGTGGCGACCCAAAGAACCGCCCTTGTCGGCACGCATGATGTGCACCGAGGTGTTGTTGCGAATATCAAAGCTCAGGTGACGCAGCCAGATATTGGGGCCGAAGGGAATCCAGGGGGAGGTTTCTTCAGACGTATCGAAGTGGCCTTCAACCAGGGCGTATTCGTCGCGGACCTTGTCGATGCGCTTTTCGATCTCGATGTAGGGTGGGGTGCTGTTTTGAGTCATGACTTGTCTCTCTCATAGAAATAAAACCGCTGTGCTTGCGACACAGTCGGATGCCAATCCCCCGGATTGGCTTGTTTTCATTCTATGAAGCCGTTTGGCGCCAAACTATCCAGCTCTGGCACAACAGCAGCACGGATTATCCAGTTTTGGCACTCCGTGTCTGATCGCTCTCGTTCTACCCCCGAAAAACGAGCACTTTCCTCCGCCCAAGCACTTTATTTGGCAGCTCATTTTTTCACATTCAACAATACTGATTTTCATAAGCAAATCAAAAGAGTAAGGACGTAAATCACCCATAAACACATGAGTGATTTGTCTTTCGTGGCAGCCGCGATCAGGCATGTAATACAAGACATTGACTCGCACGGGTGCCCCCGTTTTCCGGCGGCGCCTCGCCCTGATTTCACTGCAAGGAATTGCCATGAGCCGCCCCCTGAAAACCGTGATTGTGAATGGGAGTTTGCACCGCCCGTCCCGCACTCAAGTGCTGCTGGATGCACTGCGTGACACGCTGAACGACCAACTGGCACTGGACGTGCAAAACATCGAACTGGTCAGCCTGCTGCCCGAACTGGGCGCGGCCCTGTCCACCGATGCCTTGCCCGCCCATGCGCATCAGGCCATCAAGGCCATTGAGCAGGCCGACTTTCTGATTGTGGGCTCACCCATCTTTCGCGCAGGCATTCCGGGCCTGCTCAAGCACCTGTTCGATCTGGTCGACATGAATGCCCTGAACGGCACGCCCGTGCTGCTGGCCGCCACAGGTGGCAGCCAACGCCATGCCTTGGTCATCGAACATCAGCTACGTCCCCTGTTCAGCTTCTTTCAGGCACTGACCTTGCCCATTGGCGTCTATGCCACGCCCGAAGACATTCAGGACGGCGAAGTCACTAGCGCAGCCTTGCAGCAGCACATACAACGCACGGTTGATCTGGCTGTGCCCGTGCTGCAAGGCATTCAAGCGCGCTTGCCTGTGAAAAACACCATTCTAGAGGCGCAGGCAGCATGAGCCAGATCACCTCCACCACACCCGATATTTTCTGGTTTCTGCCCACTTCGGGCGACACCCGTTATCTGGGCAAATCCGACTTTGGCCGGGCACCCACTACCGAGTACCTGCGCAGCATTGCCGTCACCAGTGAAAACCTGGGTTATGACGGTCTGTTGATTCCTACCGGCGCCTCCTGCCTGGACCCTTGGGTGGTCGCAGCCAGCCTGGTGCCTGTCACCCAACGCATCAAATTGCTGGTGGCGCTGCGCACGTCTTTGGGCGCACCGGTCTCCAGCGCACGTCAGGCCGCATCGCTGGATCAGGCTTTGCATGGCCGCTTGCTGCTGAATGTAGTGCCGGGCGGCGATGCTACCGAGCTAGCCGCTGAAGGCGTATTTCTGGACCACGATTCCCGCTACGAATATGCCAATGAATATCTGACGATTTGGCGCCAATTGCTCTCTGGCGAAACCGTGAATTTCCAGGGCAAGCACTTCAAGGTCGAGAATGGCCGCAACATCTTCCCTCCCGTGCAAAAGCCCTATCCCCCACTGTATTTCGGCGGTTCCTCGGACGCCGCCCACGAGCTGGCTGCGGAGCATGTGGACGCCTATCTGACTTGGGGTGAACCGCCTGCTGCCGTGGGCAAGAAATTTGAGGATATCCGTCGCCGTGCTGCCGCGCGGGGCCGAACATTGAAACTAGGCGTGCGTCTGCATGTCATCGTGCGGGAAACCAATGAAGAAGCCTGGGCCGAGGCTAACCGTCTGATCAGCAAATTGACGGACGAGGATATTGCCAAGGCACAGGCCAATTACGCCACGATGGATTCGGTGGGCCAGAAACGCATGGCTGCCCTGCACGGTGGCCGCCGCGATCAACTGGAGGTGTCGCCCAACTTGTGGGCAGGCGTAGGCTTGGTACGGGGTGGGGCAGGCACCGCCTTGGTGGGCGATGCCAAGACCGTGGCCCAGCGCTTGCAGGAATACATAGACCTGGGGGCCGACTCTTTTGTGCTCTCGGGCTATCCGCATCTGGAAGAATCCATACGCTTTGCCGAGCTGGTCTTCCCGCTGCTGGGCAAACGCGCCGTCACCGTCAGTGATCGCGCCCAGACCGGCGGTGCCTTTGACGCACGCGGTGTACAAAACCAGCAACTTTCTTCTGCATCATGAGCCAAAAAATAATCGACCTGCGCTGCCGACCGGCCTTTCTGCACAAATTCTTCGGAGCCGAACCCGGTACGCCAGAACATGCCACTGCACGTTGGCTGAACCGCCGCGTAGGCACTCGTGGCAGCGATACCCACTTTGAAAAGTCGCTTAGTCAGGAAGGGTTTCTGGAAGAAGTGCGTCAGGCCGGGCTGAGCAAAGCCGTGGTCGTAGGCCGCCATACACCATCGCAACACTTGCCCAACGACACCATTCATCAGATCGTGCATGGGCATGATGAGCTGCTGGGAGTTGCCGGTATAGACCCGGCTCTGCAAGGCGAGCAGCAAGCCTTGGCCGAGGCTGAGCGCGCCATCAAGGAACTGGGCTTGTCCGGCATTGATATCGAGCCGGGTTTTGGAGTTCCAGCCCGTCACCCGGATGACCCGATTTACTGGCCTGTTTACGAGCTGGCCCGCCATTTGAAAGTACCCGTCTTTTTGATGAGTGGCCCCACTACGCCGGACCCACGCTACAACGACCCGGCAGCGCTGGCGAAAGTGGCCAAAGCCTTCCCGGATCTGCCTCTGGTGGTCTACCACGGCTACTGGCCCAATGTGCAGCAGGCCATAGGCCTGGCCTTTCTGCACGAGAACGTGCATCTGGTGCCGGATATGTATATCTTTCAGACTGGAAGTGAAGGGTATGTACACGCAGCCAACAGCTTTTTATCTGAACAGTTGCTGTTCGGTTCGTCTTATACCTTCCGTCCGATTCGCCAGAGTATTGAGGACTTTCAACAGCTAGGTTTCAAGGACGCCATTTTGGACAAGCTGTTCTATGGCAATGCGGCCAGACTGTTTCAGTTGCCACAGTAAGCAGCCTGGAAAACCTACTTCGGCAGCGGCCAAGATCAGCGCTGCAAATCAAAGCAGCACACGAAGCTACGAGACTCAAAACATAAAGGGCGCGAATGAATCACGCCCTTTATGTTGTTGCAGCTATATGGCCGCCTCAAGCTAGCTCTCTTTCGTCCCCACATGCCAGTAATACACAGGCTCAGCTTCGTTCAGCAAAATGTCTCCCACCGAACGGGCTTTGTAGATCACCGGATTATGCGAAGCCAGAGCCCGCGCATTGCGCCAATGTCTATCCAGGCGACGGGACTCTTCCAAAGCCGTGGAGCCACCCACATCGAACAAACGCGTGGCGGCCCTCAAGACCGGCTCGACTACAGCCACTTGTGCCTGCGCGGTACGCAGTTCCAGAGCATCCAGGGCCTTGCGCGAAACCTCCACCCCCGCCTGCCGCTGATCCGCAATCTCTTGCAAATGCACCGCTACATCACGCACCGCTAACTGAGCGATATAGGCCGTGCTGGCCAGCTCGCCCACGATATGCTGCACCAGCGGGTCATCCTTGGGCAATGCGGCACTGCCGTGGCTGAACACCCGTTTGCGCGCCTGTACATAGCTCACCGCATCACCTTGCAAGGCACGGGCGATGCCTGCCAGAGTCGCCAAATGAATCAACTGAAAATACGCAACCAAAGGCGTAGGTTCCTGGCGTGGAAAACGAATGATGGCGTTCTCGGGTACAAGGACGTCAGTCAGCACCGTGGTGCCCGATCCGGTCAAGCGTTGACCAAAGCCATGCCAATCATCCAGACGTTCGACTCCGTCCTGATCGGTTGGCACTACGGCATGAACAGTCTCATCCTCTTGCCCGGGCACCGTGCTGCGGGCCACCACCGTGACCCAATCCGCGTACAAGGTGCCGGTGCTGTAGAACTTGCGGCCATTCAAGCGCCATTGCCCAGGCTGCTCGGCATCGGGTGTCAGCGTGGTTTGCAACTGCCCAACCGCGCCCAGGCCGGTCTCGGTCGTGGCATTGCCAAAAATCGCCCCTTGGCCCGCCAGCGGTAACCATTGGGCTTGCGTCGCTTCATCGCGATCAATCAAGAGCCTGTCAATAAAACCAAAGTGTGGCCGCAAAATTTGCGCGACGTTGGAGTCTGCTGCGGCCAGGTCCTGGAACAGTTCAAAAAACACCGGAATGGATACGCCACTGCCACCCCATTGAGGCGGCACTCGCAGCGCCGTAAAGCCACTGTCTTTCAGCCACAGAATGGGTGCATAAGCCAAGGTGCGTGTGTGTTCACGTTCGGCAGCCGTGTCGGCAATACGATGAAAGAGGGCGCTGAAACGCCTGCGCAGCGCACTCAGATCGGAAACTCGGGCAGGCGCTGCATTCGCGTTCCTGGCCAAGGCCGGTGCTGATGCAAGCTCTGGGGCAAAAACGGCAGTGTCATTAGTCATGGGGCTCGGGCCTCAAGGAGCCTGCGTAATGGAGGCGTGTTCCGCCGTCTTCCATGGCAAGGAATACAGCTTCTTGTCCCCCGCAAAAGACGTGTCGATCTGCGCAGCCACGGCAGGCGAGCGTTGATAAAGATCCACAAACTGGCGAATGCGCGGATCATCTTTATGGCTGCTCCGAGCCACAAAGCGAATGGCGTAATACAGATCATCCACGGTGGAGTACTGCAAAGCCTGGCTGGCCAGTTCCGTCTGACCCGCATTGACGAAGTGGGCGGGGTAGCCCTGAACCAGCGGCAAGTCATCAGCCGCACGCACCAATTGCGGCCCTTCCACTTCCACGATGCGCAGCTTCCTGGGGTTCGCCGTCACATCGTGGATGGACGCACGCGCAGCCGCGCCGTCTTTCAACTGAATCAAGCCAGCCGCCTGCAAAAGCAGCAAACCACGCGCCTGATTCACCGGGTCATTGGCGACCCCAACAGATGCGCCTTCAGGGATCGCATCCAAAGATGTGTACTGCTTGGAGTACAAGCCAATATTGGGCAGCAAGCCGTAAGCCACGCTCTCAATGGCATAGCCACCTTCCTTGACGGCATTGTCCAAGAAGGCCTGATGCTGGAAGTAATTCAGATCCAGATCCCCCGATGCCAGTGCAGTATTGGGCGTGGTCCAGTCGGTGAATTCGATCACCTCAACCTCCAGGCCCTGTTTCTTGGCCTCCTCGGCGGCCACAGCAACAGAGTCCGCCAAAGAGCCGGGCGTCACACCAATTTTCAGCGCAGCAGCGGACACCTGGCCCGCAAAACCCAAGAGGGCCAAGGCAAACACAGCACGAATAGAAAGACGAGCAAACAACATGGTCCTGACCTTATAAAAGTGGTCGTAAAAAGAGAGTTCAAAGCAGAAGATATTGGCTCTGCTCTGCCCTAATCAGCTCGCCTGCAACACTGAGGTGGCTGTGTCCTCCGCAGCCGACGCCCCTTCCTTGGGCGAGCCAGAGGAGGGGTGCCGCCACTGCGCAGCAGGATGCGTAGCCGACAGCCGATCACCTTGTCCAAACAATTGCTGGCGCAAGGTTCCACCTTCGTAAGCCGTGCGATAGCGGCCCCGGTTTTGCAGCTCGGGGACGACAAGATTGGCAAAGTCTTCCCAGGTTTCAGGCACAACGATGCGGGTCAGGTTAAAGCCGTCAATCTCGCCCTCGTCAATCCAGGTCGTCAGCGCGTCAGCCACTTGCTGGGGGTCGCCCACAATGGTCTTGTAGCGGCTACCCAGCGTGAATTGCTCCAGCAGTTTTCGACGCGTGGTCCAGCCTTGCTTCTGCGCCGCAGCCGCTGCCGATTGAATGGCATTGCTGGGCCCAAAGCTGATGGGTTCATCCAGGTCGTACTGCGAAAAATCAACACCTGTGCTGGCCGCAAAATGCGCCAGGCCGCCTTCGGAACTGGCATGGGCCAGATAGTCAGCGTATTTCTCTTTGGCCTCGGCCTCGGTCGCGCCCGTCACCACTGCCACGCCTGCATAAATCTTCAGATCCTGCGCCCGACGACCTGCCTCCACCGCCGCCTGACGCAGCTTGCGAGAGGAATCTCTGGCCGCTTCTGGAGTGCCGGCTCCGATAAAAACCCCTTCCGCATGTTGCCCCGCAAACTGCAAACCACGCGCCGAAGTTCCCGCCTGAAATAACAAGGGCGTACGCTGCGCAGAAGGTGCGCTCATATGGATAGCATTGCTGCGATAAAACGGCCCTTCGTGGTGCACCGTATGCACTTTCTCCGGCAAGGCATGGATACGGCGCTGCTTGTCCGCAATCACTGCGCCATCTTCCCAACTGCCTTCCCACAGCTTGTAGGCCAATTGCAGAAAATCTTCGGCGCGATCGTATCGACTATCGTGCGCATCCAGACCATCCTGCCCCAGCCCGCGGGCGCCGCTATCCACATAGCCGGTGACAATGTTCCAGCCTATGCGGCCATTCGTCAGTTGATCCAGCGTGCTGACATCACGAGCAAAGGTGTAAGGGTTATGTGCGGCCACCGTCGCCGTCAGGCCAAAGCCGATATGCTGCGTCACCGCCGCCATGGCTGACACCAGCAGCCAGGGATTATTCACCGGCAACTGAATGCCCTCGCGCAGCGTCAAATCCACACCGTGCTGGTACACGTCGTAATAGCCAACTACATCAGCCAGAAAAATGCCGTCGAACAAGCCTTTTTCCAGGGTCTGAGCCAGATCTGTCCAATACTTCAGCGTGTGATACTCGGTCGAGCGATCACGCGGGTGAGTCCACAAGCCATGGTGAATATGGCCCACGCAATTCATATTGAAGGCATTGATATGGATGTGTTTCTTGGGCTGCGTCATGGGGCATTCTCCTTGCTTAATGCGGCAACCAGGTCAGGCGATACAGCTTTTGCTCGCCCTGGTAGAACTGATTGATTGCCTCGCGCACAGCGGGCGATGTTTTGTAGACCTCCAGGAACTGGGCAATGCGCGGGTCTTCTGTCTTGTCGCTACGGGCCACAAACTGAATCGCCCAAGAATCGTCCTCGTAACTGGTCAAGGACAAAGCCTTGGTGGCATCGAACGCTTTGGATGCCAGAATGAAATACGGAAAGCCCTGAGCCAGATCCACGTCCTGCGTAGCACGAGCCAATTGCGGGCCTTCCACTTCCACAAACTTCAGGTTTTTGGGATTGGAAACAATGTCATCTGGAGTGCCCAGCAAACCGGTCTCCGGGCGCAGCTTGATCAGGCCCGCATGCTGTAACAGACGCAATCCGCGGCCGACATTGACGGCGTCACTGGCAATCGCCACTTTTGCGCCATCGGGCAAATCAGCCAGCGTGGAATGCTTTAGGGAATACAGACCCAGGTAAGACAAAATGCCCGGCTGCACGCTGACCAGTTTGAAGCCCTTGTCGCGCACCGCATTGGCCAGGTAATTGCTGTTCTGGTAGTAATTCAGGTCAATATCACCCGCATCCAGCGCCACATTGGGCGTGGCCCAATCGGTAAATTCGATCACCTGCACATCGACACCCTGCTTCTTGGCCTCCTGGGCGGCAACGGCCACCGAGTCCGCAAAAATGCCGGGGACAACGCCGATTTTCAAAGGGGCAGCAGTTGCAGTGCTGCTCAATAAAACAGCGGTAGAAACAAGGCTGAGAGCCGTCAGTTTTTTAAGAAATCGCGAGATAATCATCAATCAAAATCCAGATAGAAAAGAAAGGCTCGTGGCCTGAAACACAGGCCATATCGAAGCGCATGCAAGCCTTGCTAAAACGTATTTACTGGCCTGCCTTGAGCCATGTGGCGCAAGCGTTCTGCGCCCTTGCCGCCGTGCCAGAACACGGCTTTCCGGGCTGCATCACAAAGCACCATGACGCGGCGGACGCACACCATTCAACGTGTAATTGCCAATGGCGTGATACTTCCAGCGCACCGGGTCATGCAGGGTATGCACGCGGGCGTTGCGCCAGTAGCGATCCAGACCATGCTGAGCCTGCGTAGCGCTGGTGCCGCCCAGCTCAAACAACTTGCTGCCTGCCAGCACACTGGCCGTCGTCGCCAAGGCTTTGGCCTGCGCAACCGCTATCGAGGCCTGCGCCACGCTGTCTTCGTTCGGGGTTTGCTGGGCCGAATTCACAAAGCGGGCTGCACGAGCCAGCAGCGCCTGTGCCGCACGCAAACGAATATGCACATTGCCTACTTCCTGCAAGAGCAAGGGGTCCTGGGCCGCTGTATCGACGCCTGCCGCGATCCAGGGGCGGCTATGCTCGCGGATGAAGGGCAAGGTGGCCGCAAAAGCGCCTTGTCCAATCCCTAGATCCAGAGCGGCGTGAATAATCTGGGCGTAGGGACCAATGGTGGTCGGACGCTCGAAGGAATCCGTGAACGGCACAACCCATTGCGGCTGCACGGGAACACGCGTGAACTCCACCGAACCACTGCCCGTGACACGTTGACCGAAGCCATCCCAATCGTCTGTCAGCGTGACGCCTGCAGCCCCGCGCGGTACAAAAACCAGATACAGGCGGCCATCATCCGGCGAGGTCGTCAGCGTGGGAATCCAGTGCGCAAACAGCGAGCCCGTGCAGTAGAACTTGCGGCCATCCACAAACCAGCCCTCCGGCTCTTTCAGCAGTTGCGTGCGGCGTACAAAATCCTTTTTGCCGATCTCGGCCAGTGCATTGCCAAAGCGTTTGCCTTGCAGCACTTGATCATAGAAAAAGGCTTTTTGCTCGTGCGTCGCCCCTACGCGCAAGACTTCCAGCGCGTAATAGTGGTTTTGCGGGATATGGCCGAAATTGCCATCGGCCTGAGCAATGCGTTGCACGACGCGGGTCAGCACATCAGTGGAAACACCTGCGCCGCCGTACTCCTTGGGCACAGTGATACCCCATAAACCGCTTTGGCTGAATTGCTCCACCTCGCGATGCGGCAAGATGCGGTCGCGGTCACGCTCCAGGGCATTCTGGGCAATCAGTTGGGCAAATTGTTCGGCGGCATCCAGGGCTTCGGCCTCAGACCGGATGATATGTACGGAGGTAGAAAGCTGTGTCGTCATGGCCTCAATTCCATTGGTGATAAGGCGGGAAGGCGCCATTGAGCAGGTAATTACCCAGCAGGTGGTATTTCCAACGCACCGGATCGTGCAAGGTATGTACACGGGCATTGCGCCAATGACGATCCAGGTTGTGGGCCGCACGAGTAGACGAGGAGCCCGCCAGGGCGAAGAGCTGCTCACTGGCGTTCAAGGCCGCTTCGGTCGTCAGAATCTTGGCCTCGGCCACGGCGGCAGAAGCACGGGCGCTGACGGCGGCATCCACCGGGTTTCGCGCCAATACATCCAGCAGGCGAGCCGTCTCCAGCAAGACCTCTTGAGCGGCATCCACCTCGATCTGCAAGGCACCGATTTCCTGAATGATGTGGGGGTCCTGCGTGGCGCTATCGACACCGGAATCCGTCCAGGGACGCGCCCGATTTCGGACAAAATCCAGCGCGTCCTGCAAGGCTCCCTGGGCGATACCCGCATCGATACTGGCCTGGATTAATTGCGAAATAGGGCCAGACAGGGACGGCACATCGACGAAACGCCAGCTTTCCAGCACATGGTCGTCTTCCACCGGGACCTGGTTGAACACCACAGAGCCGCTGGCAGTGGTGCGCTGACCGAAGGCATTCCAGTCATCAATCACCTGTACGCCGGGCGCATCACGACGTACCCAGACCTGTACGCCACGGCCTTGCTCATCAGCCGCCCGAAACGGAATCCAATGCGCGAACAAGGCTCCTGTGGAATAGAAACGTGTACCGCTCACGTGCAAACTGCCGTCTGCCGCGCGGCCCAGATGGGCAGTGATATCGGTAATGACAGCCGCTTTACCCTTTTTCTCCGGCCCGCCGTTCCCTAAACGTGCGCCTTGAAGCACCGCCTTGAACCAGCGCTGTTTTTGCGATTCGCTACCAGTGTCTTTCAGGTTCTGAAGCAAGGCAAAATGGTTCTGCGGAATCTGACCCAGCGAGGGATCAGCCGCGCTGATGATGGCAAAGACCTGCACCAGCGTCTCGTTGGAGGCTTCCAGCCCGCCATAGGCTTTGGGGATGGTGATCGCACCCAAACCACTGGCGGTATAGCGTTCTATCTCATCCCAGGGTAGCTGGCGCAGGCGGTCGCGCTCGGCGGCTGTCTGGGCAAATTCTGTAGCCAGCTTCTGGGCAATGAGCAGGGCTTCGGCCTCACTGCCAATCACATAAGGAGTTTGCGGCGGTGGCGGTAAACGCTGCCCTGCAAAAGCGTCAGGCAAAGCTCCGCCCTGAGTATTCCGATCATTCATACGGCACTCTTTTCAATGACTAAAAACGGTAGGGATAGGCGCAGCCTTGAATACCGCGCCCAGACTCAAGACCAGGTGTCTGAGCAAACAAAAAACATCAGGCTTAAAGCAAGAGCGATGCGCCGGTTCGGGCTTGCGTCCTTGCCTGCCCGTTAATCAGCGAGCACGCAGCCAGTGCACATAACGGTCTCCGGCAAACTGCACGACGGTGACCAAGGCGATCAGCACGGCAATCACGATCACCATGACTTGCGTGTCGAAACGCTGGTAGCCATAACGAATCGCCAGATCCCCCAGCCCACCCGCGCCCACCGCACCGGCCATGGCCGAGGAGCTGATCAAGGCCACGACGGTAATCGTGAAACCACCAATAATGCCGGGCAGCGCTTCTGGCAAATAGACATGGCGCACGATGTCCCACTTTTTGCAGCCCATCGCTTGTGCCGCTTCAATCAGGCCGGAATCCACTTCACGCAGGCTGACCTCGGCAATGCGGGCGAAAAAGGGTGTCGCACTGATGGCCAGCGGCACAATGGCCGCCCATACGCCAATCGTGGTGCCTGCCAATACTCGCGTAAATGGAATCAAGGCAACCAGCAGAACGATAAAGGGGGTGGCCCGAAAACCATTCACCACACTGCCCACCACACGGTTGATCTTGGGCGACTCCCAAAAACCATTCGGGGCCGTCACAATCAACAGCACTGCCAAGGGGATACCGGCCAGAAACGCGACGACTCCCGACACGCCCACCATCATCAGCGTGTCCAGAAAAGCCTGCCAATAACGCTCAGCGGGGATGCTCAGATTCCACAACATATCCAATGTCCTCAATGTGATGCGCGATAGCCGCTGGGCCTTGCGTCAGGGATTTCAAATCGGGCAGGGCGACATGCCCTTCAACAGCGACCAGCAAACGTCCATGTGCATGACCCTGAATACGGTCCACGCCGCCATGTACCAGTTGCGGCTGACCAGGCAGGCTGCGAGCAATGCGCAGCAAATCCGGCTCCCAGCCACCTTCGCCGCTATAACTCAATTGCAGGATGCGGCTGTATACGCCAGTCTTGGGAGGCTGCTGCACCAGTCGCGCCTGCAAGTCCTCGGGCAAAGTGTGTTGCAAGGGGGCCAGCAGGGCCTTGGTGGCATCATGCTGCGGCTTGCCAAACACCCGCCAGACCTCGCCTAGCTCGGCAATACGGCCTTGCTCCAGCACCAGCACCTTGTCAGCAATTTCGCGGATGACACTCATCTCGTGAGTAATCAGCACGACGGTAATGCCCAGGCGGCGGTTAATGTCTTTCAGCAGGCTCAAAATGGATTGCGTAGTCTCCGGGTCCAGTGCGGATGTGGCTTCATCGCAGAGCAGAATTTCCGGTCCTGTCGCCAGGGCACGAGCAATGCCAACACGTTGCTTTTGCCCGCCCGACAGACGGCTTGGATAGGTGTCAGCCTTGTCCTGCAAACCCACCAATTGCAGCAGTTCCTGAACGCGCTGAGCAATATCCTGCGCGGACACACCCGCCACCTTCAAGGGCAGAGCCACGTTCTCGTACACCGTTTTGGCGGACAGCAAATTGAAGTGCTGAAAAATCATGCCAATACGACGGCGCAACTGCACCAGTTCGGACTCATTCAACTGGGCAATGTCTACGCCATCAACCAGCACCTGACCGCCCGTGGGGCGCTCCAGGCGATTGATGGTGCGCAGCAAGCTGGATTTACCCGCGCCACTGCGGCCAATAATGCCGAAAATACTGCCCGGCTCAATGTCCAGATCAATGTCCTGCAAGGCAGCCACGGCACCTGCCGAGGAATGATAGATTTTGGACAGATTACGAAAGGCCACACTGCCTGCCTGAACAGGCTCAGCTTGCACTGCCCGTTCGGATTTAACGAAGGCACTGGCCTTTTGGACCTCTCGGTGACCTGCTGCCTCTTCGGCGGTGTCCCGCAAATCGTCTACGTTACGCCGTAGTGCTGATGACAATGCCATATCACTTGCTCGCGGTGCTGCTGCCTTGCCACGGCAAGGTGTACAGATGGGGGTTGTGATCAAAGCGGTCGGCAATGGTGTTGCGCACCGCCTGCGACTGCTGGAACAGCTCCACGAACTGCTTCAACGCCGGGTCATTGACGCGATCTTTACGTGTCACAAAACCCATCGCATAAAAAGTGTCGGCAATGCCGGAATAGACCAGCGCCTTGCCCGCATCTGCCTTGCGACCTGCACTAACAAAATAGCTGGGCCAGACAACGGCCAGGTCCACATCCGGCAGGGAGTGAATCAGTTGCGGACCTTCAATTTCCACCAGCTTGAGCTGCTTGGGGTTGTCCACCACATCGTTCACTGTGGCCCCGTTATCCAGGCCATTTCGCAAGGTGATCAAACCCGCTTTTTGCAGCAGCAACAGCCCCCGACCCTGGTTAACGGGATCGTTTGGCAAGGAAACGGTGGCCCCCGCAGGCACTTGCTCCAAAGACTGATATTTGAGGGAATACAGGCCAATGTTTTGCAGCAGGCCCAGACCAATCAGCTCCAGACTGTAGCCACGCTCTTTGATGGCATTGTTCAGAAAGGCCTGGTGCTGGAAGAAATTCAGATCAATATCGCGATTGTTGACGGCCTCGTTGGGCAGGGTCCAATCCGTAAATTCGACCAGTTGAATATCCAGGCCGTGCTTTTTACCTTCAGGGATCAGCGCCTGCACCGCGTCAGAGGTTGCCCCCGGTATGGAGCCTACTTTGATGACAGCTGCAGATGCGCTCAAGGGGACCGTAGCCGCAAGCAGCAAACCCAGCGCCCAACGCTGTAAACGGCGAGAGAAAATGGCAGCCATTATTTCGCCCCTCCTTGTGCATTCAGCCAGGCCAGGGTGTAAAGGCGCTCGTCATTATTGAAAGCCGCACGCGACACGTCACGCACAGACTGGGAGTTTTGATAGATGGAAATGAACTTTTGAATGACAGGATCGTTGCTGCGATCTGCTTTAACCACGAACTGAATTGCAAACTGCGCATCTTCAATGCCGGAATAAGCCAGGCCACTGGAAGGATCAAAGGCTTTGGCCGCCACGATGAAATGCGGATAGCCTTGGGCAATATCCACATCGCCGGTAATACGTACCAACTGCGGTCCTTCCACTTCCACAAAGCTGAGCTTCTTGGGGTTCTCGACAATGTCATCCAGACTGCCCAAATAGCCCACCTCCGGCTTGAGCTTGATCAGCCCCACTTTCTGCAGCAATAGCAGGCCGCGGCCCTGATTCACGGGATCATTGGCAATACCGACCTTGCCGCCTTGGGGCACTTGGTCCACGGCCTGATGTTTAAGCGAATACACACCCACATTGGCCAGAATTCCCGTACCCGCGCTAGCCAGCTTGTAGCCGTTTTTCTCGATGGCGTTTTTCAGGAAGGGCTGGTGCTGGAAGTAATTGATATCAATATCGCCGTTATCCACCGCCACATTGGGCGTGGTCCAGTCGGTGAACTCAATCACCTCGACATTGATGCCTTGCGCCTTGGCATCCTTGGCCGCGGCGTTGATGGAATCGGCATAGGCACCAGGCACCACGCCAATGCGTAAAGAGTCGGCAGCGATGGCCGGAGAAACAGCCAGCACAAGGGCACTAGCTACGATGAATTTGGACAGATGCTGGAGCATGGTAAACAGTGCCTCACGGGGTAGGCCTGCGCTTGCAGGCAAATCTTGGAAGCTTCTATTACATCGACTCCATTCCCCTGGCACCACAACAGAACAATCATTTACTTATGCTGGCTAATGGCTAGATAAAATTACTTCAAGTTATTGATATTTATATTATTTTTGAAAATAAACTAAATACTTTCGACGATGACATTTGTGATATTTCATGCGCGTTTCAAGTTAGCCACGAGGTGCCAGTCCACATATATCTACAGCCTCTCAAGACCAAAAAAAATCCGCCCGAAGGCGGATTTCTTTATGGCAGCAACACAGCTTAGCCGCGAACCTTGACCAGAATTTCGTCCAGCCAAGCCAGCATCAGGTCGATTTCGTCGGCCGTGATGTTCAAGGCTGGCATGAAACGCAGCAGGTTAGGACGTGGCGAGTTCAGCAGCATGCCTTCTGGAGCGCGATCGCGGGCAGCAGCCACGATTTCCGGGCCGTCATCCTGGTCCAGAATCAAAGCGCGCAACAGGCCTTCACCACGCTCGCCGTTCATGCCCCATTTGGCGCTGATAACCAGCAAGCCTTCGGACAATTGCTTGGCACGGGCGTTAACCGAATCCAGGAAGCCAGGAGCAGCCAGTTCGTCGAACACGGCTACGCCAGCAGCGGTCATCAGGGGGTTACCGTTGTAGGTACCGCCTTGGTCACCTGGCTGGAAGCAGGACACTTCTTCGCGAGCGCACAGAGCCGACAGCGGCACGCCACCACCGATGCCTTTACCCAAGGTCATGATGTCCGGGAAGATGCCCGAGTGTTCGTAGGCAAACATGGTGCCGGTACGGCCCATACCGGTTTGCACTTCGTCCACAATCAGCAGCAGCTTGTGCTCGTCGGCCAGAGCGCGCAGGCCTTTCATGAATTCCACGGTAGCGGGAATAACACCGGCTTCGCCCTGTACGGGTTCCAGCATGATGCCCACGGTTTGATCGTCGATCAGCGCGCGCACGGACTCCAGATCGTTCAGCTTGGCTTTCGGAAAACCGTCGACCTGAGGGGCAAACATGCGATCCCAGCCGGGTTTGCCGGACAGGGACATGGTGGCCAAGGTACGACCGTGGAAAGAGTGCTCAAAAGAGATGATCTTGTAAGCGTTGTTCTTGTTGATCTGGCCCCATTTACGAGCCAGCTTGATCGCGCCTTCGTTGGCTTCGCCACCGCTGTTGGCAAAGAACACGCGGTCAAAGCAGGAGTGCTCCACAATGCGTTTGGCCAGCTCGATAGAGGGCTCGTTGTAGAACGCAGGCGAAGGGTTGATCAGCTTGGACGCTTGTTCGGTAATGGCCTTGATGACATTGGCGGGGCTATGGCCCAGCGCGTTCACGGCCCAGCCCTGGACGGTGTCCAGATATCGCTTGCCGTTGTGGTCTTGCAGCCAGGAACCTTCTCCTCGCACAAAGACCAACTCCGGACGCTGGGTAATTTCCATTAATGCACGTACACCGGCCCGATCGAATTCCATAACGGCAAACCTTGATGAAAAAAGAAAAAAGAAACCAGCCCGGCGGCTGGACGATTTAATTCTAACGCAGCACACCCCCTGCAGGACGCTTATGCCTGGGACAATGGCGATCTGGCTATGGATTGTCCCTTTTCTGGTACAAGTTGATGCGAAAACAGCGCGGCTCCTGGTTTATCGCAGGGAGCCGCGCTGTTTTGCTTGAAGCCTGAAGGCTGGTTTCCGGTGAGCAAACTTGCGAACAGGTCGTCGGGCGCAACCCATCCTGTTTGAAACACCCGCCTAACTGCTTAAGGACGATAGACAATAGGCTCCAACTGCCCCTGTCCCGACTCCAGCAAGCGCTGAGTCATGGCGCGCACATCCCAATGAATAGCATTGCACATCACCGCCGCACCCTGACGTCGCTCCGGGGAATAGGCCATGAAGCTGTGATAACCCGCCCAGCCGCCGCCATGTCCCCAGGCGGCATAGTCCTCACCTAGCTGAACCGTTTCCAACCCGAACTGATAATTGTCCTTGGGCTCGGTCGGGACCGATTGTGTCAGCAAGCTGCGCAATCCCGGCAAGGGCTGCCCCTGCGGGCTCAGCAAGACGGTGTCCTGTTCCAGATGCCCCAGCCAACGCCAGAGATCGGCCGCGCTGCTGTGTACCTGGCCGTCCCCGGTCTGCTCCCAGCTTGATTCACTTTTTTGAACCTGACCGTCCTTGACCCGATAGCCACGGGCCAGTTGCGGCAAAGCGGACGGGTAACGATCCACAATCGCGGTCTCGTCCATCTCCAAAGGCTCAAAAATATAGCGCTGCGAGAACCGGGTCAGCGGCTGGCCACTGATACGCTCCACCAGTTGAGCCAGCAGAAAATAGCCGGTATTGCTGTATTCAAAGCGCTCTCCCGGCGTAAAACGCAAGGTGGGATGAGCGGCCAATATATCCAGCGTCTCGGCCACGGTGACGGTCTGATGCTCTCGGCCTGCCTGGTACAAGGGCTCGATATAGTCTGGCAAACCACCGGTATGACGTAACACTTGCCGGATGGTGGGCTGGCCCAGCTCACCGGGCAAAGTTGGCCAGTAGCGGGCCAAGGGCTCGTCCAGCGCCAGTTTGCCGTCCTGAACCAGCATCAGGACAGCCAAGGCCGTGAATTGCTTGGACAAGGACGCCAGATTAAAGCGCGTGTGTTCATCAATGTACTGACGCTTGTCCAGATCCGCCCACCCCCAGCTACCCGTGCTGGCCCCTTGCTCAGGATGCAGCAAGGTCCAGGCGCAACCAGGCATCAGCAATGGGCTGGCCTGTACATTGAAGCCCATGCCCAAACCCAGCAAGGTCGTCCCTATCAGTCGTTTCATCAGAATCGTCCAGAAAAAGTCAGCGATACTTGTCGGCCCAAACCCCAACCGCAAGTCCACAGGGAACCGCAGCCGTTGACGTACTGCTTGTCGGCAATGTTGGTCACGTTCACGGACAGCTCGCTGTTCTTGAGCTGGGGCGACACCCAACCCAACTGCGTCGCTACCCGAAAGTCCGCCACGGTATGGGCGGGAATGCGCAGGCTGGCGTAACCACCACCGGCCACATCAATATCGCCCCCGTGGGACGAACCCACGTGGCGAACCCCCAAGCCCATCACCGTACCGGCCAGGGGGCTGCGTCCTGTAAAGGTGTAGTCCACCCACAGAGCCGCCTGATGGCGTGGGGTATACAAAGCAGGTTTGCCCTGTTCTTCGGGGATTTCACTGCTAAGCACTTTGGTGTTCAGGTAGGAATAACTACCGATGACCGACCAGTTAGGCGACAGATGTCCTGTCACCGCCAACTCCAGACCGCGCGAGCGCAGTTCACCGGTTTGCACCTGATCGGGGAAGCCGTGAACCGGGTCGTCGGTCAAGCGATTGGTCTGGCGCAAGTCGAACACGGCGGCACTGGCCATCCAGTTCGCCCCATCGGGCTGATATTTGACGCCCACTTCGGTCTGCTTGCCTTTCATGGGCCGGAACGCCACCCCTTCTGCGGTCACGCCCGCCACAGGCTCGAACGAGGTGGCGTAGCTGACATACGGTGCCCAACCCGAATCAAAGCGGTACAAGGCGCCCAAACGGCCCGTCGTGGCCTTGTCGCTCTGGCCCAGGTCGTCCTCCCCGGCCCGGCGGCGGCTGGTACCGCTGACGGAGGACCAATCTTGACGCAGGCCAGCGACCAGGCGCCAATTGCCCCAGGAAACCTGGTCTTGCACGTATACGCCCGTCTGATGACGACGGTTGCTGACTTCGCTCAGGGTGGTAAAAGGCCCAATGGCTGCGCCGTATTCCGGCTCATACAAATCCAGCAAGCCTCCGCTGCCTTCCGGGCCTACCGAGGCGGTTTGGCGGCGGGCATCGAACGTGCCCCGGTAATAATCCAGACCCAGCAAGACCGTGTGTTCGGCCTGTCCCAGATTCCAGCGCCATTCAGACTGGGTATCCACACCCAGGGAACGGGAGGTGCCCGTGCCCCGGTTAGCGTAACGCTCCAGCGTGCGCCAATCCCAGCCACCCTCGCTGGGGTCGTCGAAGGAATACATATCGCTGGTCACCGACTCCATCACCGACTTGATACGTTGCACGCGCAAGTTCTGGCGCAGTGTCCAGTTGTCGTTGATGTCGTAGACGGCTGCCCAACCGGCCATATCCTGGTCGCGGTCGTAGCGGTCAAAGTGCGGCTCGCCAATAAAGCGTGACAGGGGGATTTTGCCGTTGGGGTTATCAAACAAGGTGCCGTAGGCGGGCAACCACATATAGTCACTCCCGCCACGGTCACGCTGGATCGAACCCATCAGGACAATTTCACCGTTTTCACCCAAGGGCAAGGTGACTGAAGGGGCCAGCAACTGGCGCTTGCGTTTGACATGATCGGTACGGCTTTCGGTATCGGAGCTTAACGCCAGCAAGCGCCAGGCACTGACGCCGTCCTGACCCAATGCGCCCCCCAGATCCACGCTGCCGCGAAGCTGGCGCGGAGCCCCCAAGGTCAGCTCGATATTGCGTTGATCCACTTGAGTGGGCCGCTTGCTGACCATATTGACCATGCCGCCGGGCACCACCTGCCCGTAGACCACCGAGGCGGGCCCCTTCAAGACCTCAATACGCTCCAGCATGAAAGGATCAATCTGCGGCAAGGTCCAGTTATTGCCCGCACCGCTGCCACCGGCCAATTTCACACCATCCAGCCACGCGACAGAGTCCGCGTTGAAACCACGCAAGGACATGGTGTCAAAACGCGAATCCACCCCATCAAACTCCACCGCCACACCCGGCACATAACGCAAGGCTTCACCCACGGTGCGCGTGGCCAAGGATTCGATCTGCTGTTGCGTCACCACCGCGATCGAAGCAGGCGTATCCATAATGGCGGCGTCGCTCTTGGTGGCAGTCGCGCTGCGGGTAGCCAGCAAGCCGTTCGCAGGGCCGGTTGCATTCTCACGCTGGGCCTGCACACGGACGGCTTCCAGCTCTTCATGGCTACGGGTGCTCAAGCCGGGCGCAGCGCGCAAACGGTAGCCTGTGCCATCAGCCACCGCCTCCAGACCACTGCCTTGCAGAATCTGCCGCAAACCTTGCTCGGGGAGGTAAGCGCCTTTCAGACCAGGGCTGGTTTTGCCTGCGGTCAAGGACGCATCAATGGCCAGTAAAAAACCACCTCGGGCGGCAAACTGATTCAGCACCCGATCCAGGGAGCCCGCCGCAACGTCATAGTTCATCTGCTGCGCAGCCATGCTCTGCGCCTGGGCGGCAGAAACAGCCAAAGCACCTGACAAGCTCGCGGCCAGCAGGCAGGGCCCCAGGGCTAAGCGGGCAATAGTGAAACGTCTGGACTGGGCCGCAGGACGCATGGATTTAATCAACATGGCTTCTCTCTTCAGGGATGAGCAGCCCGGAACAAAAACCGGGCCTTTGCATGTATCCCGAACGAGAATCAAAAAGTGCTACGCCGAAGCGGATACCGTGACCCAATACGGCGTAATCATCCGTACCTGCACGGGCAAGGCCTGCGACACGGATTGCAAAATGGCGTCCGTATCCTGCAAGGGGTAGACGCCGGAAATCATCAATCCGGCCACTGCCGGGTCACATCGCAACACGCCTGCCCGATAGCGGGCCACTTCGTCCAGAAAATCACCCAAGCGCCAGCGTTCTGCGACCAGCAAACCACGCTGCCAGGCGCTGGCCTGCTCGTTGGCGGGTTCGGGAGCATAGCTTTGCTGTTTGCTGAAGAAGGCCTGCTGACCGGCCTGCAGCCTTGCAATTGGCCCCCCTTGTCCGGGTCGCAACTCCACAGCCCCCTCGTAAACCTGTACTGAAACCCGCGCCAGGGCAGGCCAATGACGCAGCAGAAAACGGGTGCCCAGCGCCTGAACTTCCCCTTCGGGGGTTTGCACCACAAAGGGCCTGTAGCGGGTCTGTGGATCGGATGCCGTGCTGATCAGCACCTCCCCCCCCAGCAAAACAACACTGCGTTGCGTGTCGCTATAGTGCACATTCAGGGAACTGGCCGTATTCAAGGCCAGCAAGGTGCCATCTGGCAGCGTCAATTCTTTACGCTGGCCTGAGGCTGTTCGGTAATCCGCATTCCACGCCGCCCATTGCGGGGTTCGGCTAATGCCATAGCTGCCCAGCCCACCACAGGCCAGCAGCAGGACACTGCGCAACAGGGCGCGCCGCCGCTGTACCGCCTGGGCAGACAAGCCTGCCCGCAACACGCGAGACGCCACATTCTGGGGAGCAAGCTGCATCTGCTGACCAAACTGCTGAATACGCTCCCAGGCTTGGGCATGGCGTGCATCGGCAGCCAGCCAGCTCTGAAAAGCCAGTTGCTCGTGCTCCTGCACTTCACCAGACCAAAACACCACCTGCCATTCCAGGGCCTGGGCATCAATCGGATTCATGGATGTCTGGGGCGCGCTCACGGCAGGGCACTCTCGTCCAGATCTGCCATCACCGCAAAGCAGGCCTGACTGGCTTGCAGCATATATTTGCGTACCGTTGCCACGGCAATACCCTGACGCTGAGCAATCGCCGAGTAGGTCAGGCCCTCGTAACGTGACAACAAGAACACCTGTTGCACACGGCCGGGCAGCCCATCCAGCGCGGCACAAATACGCAGCAGCACTTCCAGGGTCAGGGCCCGCTCTTCAGGGGAAATCGCCGTCGGCTCCGGCATATGGGCCAAGGCATCCAGATAGGCCTGTTCAATTTGCTGGCGTCGGTAGCGGTCAATCACCAGACCCTTGGCAATCTGCATCAAATGCGGGCGAGCCTGATCCGGGCCAGGAATACGCCCCGTGCTCATGACACGCACATAGGCGTCATGCACCAGGTCTGCCGCATGATGGGAACAGCCTAAACGCCGCCGCAACCAATCATGCAGCCAGCCGCGATGCTGGCAATACAGCACATGCATGTCTTGCTGCATCTGAGCGACAGTCAGCACTTCGGTGGTGGGGCGCTCGTTCACGGGCGGCTATCCTGAGACTTAAATAAGAATGAGTCTCATTATATGGACATGCCTCTTATCTGCATAGATTTCAATCAGAACAAACCATCCAGATCCAATTGCCGGGGCTGTTCTTGTGGCATTTCGCTGATCGGCAAGAGGGCGCTGGCTTTCACACCCAGCAAGCGCAAACGCCGATCCAGCACGGCGCGTTTCAGGTTCTGGCGGGCAGCGGCCAGGATGGCATCCGCAGCCAGCACAGG
Source organism: Alcaligenes sp. SORT26 (assembly GCF_017377875.1). Classification (GTDB taxonomy): domain Bacteria; phylum Pseudomonadota; class Gammaproteobacteria; order Burkholderiales; family Burkholderiaceae_B; genus Alcaligenes; species Alcaligenes parafaecalis. Next base: position 3,069,447 of record NZ_CP070975.1, on the reverse strand, counting down.
GGTGGGCAGGGACAAGTCGCGCGTCACGGTCTTGAAGTCTTCAAACTTCAGCTTGATGCCTATGGTTTGCGCGCACATGGCGGATTTACGTAAATCCTGCTCCAGCTTTTCGCACAGGGACTCCAGCACGGCAGACAAGCGGGCACGATCCATCCGTACATGCAGGTCACGCTCAAAGGTGGTTTCGCGACTGATGGATTTGGGTGTGCGATCGGTGGACAAGGGGCGATCGTCCTGGCCTTGAGCAACGGCCATCAGCCATTGTGCGTAGCGCAGCCCAAAATGCTCCTGGAGTTTTTCGGCAGGGGTGGCTGCCAGTTCACCAATCTGCTGGATGCCCATTTCCGTCAGCTTCAGCACCGATTTAGGGCCTATGCCGTTGATCTTGCCCACGGCCAGCGGCCAGATGCGGGTGGGGACATCCTCCATGGTCAGCACACAGGCACCATTGGGCTTGTTCAGTTCCGAAGCAATCTTGGAGAGCAGCTTGTTGGGCGTGATACCCACCGAACAGGTCAGCCCGGTAGCCTGGTTTACCGCCTGGCGAATTTGCTCGGCCAATTCATGGCTATCTTCAGTTTTATGGCTCAGGTCCACATAGATTTCATCGATGCCTCTATCCTCGATGTGATCCGAGACAGTGGCCACCGCCTGTTTAAACAAGCGGGAATAGTGACGATACGCCTGAAAATCTGCGGGTAACAAGATCGCTTCGGGGGCCAGTTGGGCCGCCTTCATTAAACCCATGGCGGAAAATACGCCCAACTGACGCGCTTCATAGGTAGAAGTGGTCGCCACTCCGCGCCCGACATAGTCGGCCAGACGGGAATGCTGCCAACTGCCATCGGGCAACTGGCGGGGAGTATCCGCGCTGCGCCCGCCAATGACCACGGGGCTGCCGCGTAAATGCGGGTAGCGCAGCAGTTCTACCGATGCGTAAAAAGCATCCATATCCACATGAGCGATACGCCGCTCCAGGGGTTTTTCTTCTTGTGCCGCCACCGTGATCAGCCCGTTAACTGTATATACGTACACCATTATAGCGACAAGTCGGCTGTGCACTGAACGCCACTGAATAAGCGCCGGGATGATATAAATCACTAAACATCATTAAGCTGACAGCAGGCTGAAACTACGTATTGAATCGGCAGCAAGCGCCCGGTTACTATGCAGCCTCTCTATCAGCGACACCAAGCACCCCAACAGGAGGTTTTCATGAAAAAAACAGTATTGGCTGCTGCGCTGGCAGCTCTGGTCGCCCTGCCCTTGGTGGGCCATAGCAAGACGCTTACCTGGTCCAGCCAGGGCGACTTCATGACTCTGGACCCACACGCACAGAACGAAAACCTCACAATTACCGGCAGCATGTATGTCTATGAAGCACTGGTCGACTACGACAAGGACTTCCAGATTGTGCCCAGCCTGGCAACGTCCTGGGAACAGCGTGAACCTACTGTGTGGCGCTTTACGCTGCGCGAAGGGGTGAAATTCCACGACGGCGCTCCCTTTACCGCCGATGACGTGGTGTTCTCCATTCAGCGCGCCATGGCCCCTACATCCAACTTCAAGGCCTACGTGAACGGCATCGTCAAGGCAGAAAAAGTTGACGACAAGACCGTGGACATCATTACGTCCGCCCCCAACCCCGTCCTGCTGCGCCAGTTGAGCAGCGTGTTCATGATGAACAAGGCCTGGTCGGAAAAGAACAATGTGACCCAGCCGCAGGACTTCAACAAGAATGAAGAAACCTTCTCGGCTCGCAACACCAACGGCACCGGCCCTTACAAGCTGAAATCGCGTGAAGTGGACGTACGCACCGTCTTTGTAGAAAACGAAGAGTGGTGGAACAAGGGCAACAAGGTCGGCAACGTCACCGAAGTGATCTACGTGCCGATCAAACAGAACGCCACCCGTACCGCCGCTTTGCTGTCCGGCGAAGTGGATCTGGTTCTGGACCCGCCTGCACAAGATTTGCAGCGCCTGCGCCAGCAAGCCAAGATTGTGGAAGGCAACGAATACCGCACCATCTACCTGGGTCTGGATCAAAAGAATCCAGAGCTGAAATACAGCAGCATCAAGGGCAAGAACCCCTTTGCAGACCAGCGCGTGCGTGAAGCCCTGTATGTCGCCATCGACATTGAAGCCATCAAGAAAGCCGTAATGCGCGGTTCCTCCGCCCCCACCGGCACCATGGTGGCCCCTCAGGTTCACGGCTACACCAAGGAGCTGGCACAACGCCTTCCTTACAGCCAGGACCGCGCCAAGGAACTGCTGAAAGAGGCCGGTTACGACAACTCCCTGACCTTCACGCTGGATTGCCCGAACGATCGCTACATCAACGATGAAGCCATCTGCCAGGCCATCGTGGGCATGTGGGCCAAGGTCGGCGTGAAAGCCAACCTGAACGCCATGCCACGCGCCACCTACTTCCCCAAAGTACAAAGCTTTGACTCCAGCGCCTATATGTTTGGCTGGGGCGTGCCGACCTTTGACGCGCTGTACACCCTGCAAAGCCTGATGCACAGCAAAGGCGAGGGCGCTGACGGCTCCTTTAACTTTGGTGGCTACGAAAACGCCGAAGTGGACGCCCTGATCGACCAGATCAAGACCGAGACCGACACCGCCAAGCGCGATGCCGCCATCCACAAGGTTCTGGAAATCCACGCCAAGGAAGTGGGCCATATCCCTTTGCATGACCAGATCATTCCTTGGGCCATGGCCAAGAAGGTCAATGTGATCCACCGTGCGGACAACCGCATGCTGGCTCAATGGACCACCATTCAGTAAGCCTTCCCCCAGAACCCAGCCCCGCCTCCGTGCGGGGCTGGTTCCAATTACGCTGTAGTCATCATTTCTACACCAGCCCCCTTGCCGGGCCATTTCTACACCTTAAGGACGACACTGGTCGCGAGTGATCCTCGCGCTGAACCAGGAGACCGCCTATGTTGGTATTTATTATTCGCCGTCTGATCCAGGCTGTTCTGGTGATGCTGACGGTCAGCCTGCTGGCCTTCGTGCTGTTTCGCTATATTGGCGATCCGGTCACCATCATGCTGGGTCAGGACGCTACTGAACAGGATCGCGTGGAGCTACGCGCCAGCCTGGGCCTGGATCAACCCGCCCCGGTTCAATTCGGGCGCTTTGTTTCCCAAGCCGTACAAGGCGAGTTTGGCCTGTCGCTACGGCAAGCCCAACCCGTTTCCACCTTGCTGAAAGACCGCCTGCCCGCCACGGTTGAACTGTCTGTTGTGGCCGCCATACTGGCCCTGCTGATCGGCTTGCCGCTAGGCGTGTATACCGCCCTGAAACGCAATGGCTTCATGGCGCAAAGCATTTTGGCCTTTTCCCTGCTGGGAATTTCACTACCCACTTTCCTGATCGGTATCTTGCTGATCCTGATCTTCTCGGTTCAGCTAGGCTGGTTGCCCAGCTATGGCCGGGGCGAGGTCATGAAACTGGGTTGGTGGAGCACCGGCCTGCTCAGTTGGGACGGCATCAAACATTTGATCCTGCCCGCCATCACACTCTGTTTGTTCCAGCTCACCTTGATTTTGCGTCTGGTGCGCTCCGAGATGCTGGAAGTTCTGCGCGCCGATTACATCAAGTTCGCCCGTGCCCGTGGTCTGTCACAACGGGCCATTCACTTTGGTCATGCCCTGAAAAACACCATGGTGCCGGTCATCACCATCACGGGCTTGCAACTGGGCGGCATCATCGCCTTTGCCATCGTGACGGAAACCGTTTTCCAATGGCCTGGCATGGGTCTGCTGTTTATCCAGGCCGTGCAATTTGCCGACATCCCCGTCATGGCGGCCTATCTCTGTCTGATTGCCCTGGTATTTGTTGTGATCAACCTGCTGGTAGACCTGTTGTACTTCCTGGTCGATCCACGTCTGCGCACCCAGTTGTCGGGCGCCAAGGGGCACTAATATGTTCGCTAAATTAAAAACTGCCTGGGATAGCGATCTGATCTGGTCCTGGCGTCATTCACCCGTCGCTATTGTGGCCACCATCATGGCTCTGCTGCTGTTTATCGGCGCACTGGGCGCACGCTGGGTGGCTCCCTACGATCCCTTCGATCTGACCTCCATCGACCTGATGGATGCCTTGCTGGCGCCCGCCTGGTCAGAGAACGGCTCGCCCCAATACTGGTTGGGCACAGACAGCCAAGGCCGCGACTTGTACTCAGCGCTGCTGTACGGCACCCGCACCTCCTTGCTGATTGGTCTGGCCTCGGTCGCCCTGTCCATGATTGTGGGCATTGTGCTGGGTCTGCTGGCCGGTTACTCCGGTGGCCGCGTTGATGCCTTCATCATGCGTGTGGCGGACGTGCAATTGTCCTTCCCGGCCATTCTGATTGCACTTTTGATCGACGGTGTCGCCCGTGCCGTATTCCCCTTGAGCATGCACGATGTGGTCGCCTTTCCGGTGCTGATCGGGGCCATTGCACTGGCCGGTTGGCCGCAATATGCCCGTACCGTGCGTGGCTCTACTCTGGTCGAGAAAAACCGGGAATACGTGCAGGCTGCCCGCGTCATTGGCGTGTCCTCGTCCCGCATCATGTTCAGCCATGTGCTGCCCAACGTGATGGGGCCGGTGCTGGTGCTGGCTACCGTACATCTGGCCACTGCCATCATTACGGAAGCCACTCTGTCCTTTCTGGGCGTCGGCGTACCGGCCACCTCGCCCTCCCTGGGCACGCTGATTCGCGTTGGTAACGACTTCCTGTTCTCGGGCGAATGGTGGATCACCATTTTCCCCGGTCTGATGCTGGTGCTGCTGGTGCTGTCGGTCAACTTGTTGGGCGACTGGTTGCGTGACGCCCTGAACCCCAAATTGAGCTGAGCCATGACTGCACTCTTAACTGTCCAAGACCTCTGTGTCGAATTTCCGACCCGACGTGGCGTGCTCCAGGCTCTGGATCATGTGTCCTTTTCCATTGCTCCCGGCGAAGTGCTGGGCGTAGTGGGGGAGTCCGGCGCGGGCAAGTCCCTGACGGGCGCGTCCATTATTGGTTTGCTGGATGCCCCTGGCCGCATCAGCGGCGGGCAAATCCTGCTGGAAGGCCAGCGTATCGACAATCTGAATCAGGACCAGATGCGCAAGATTCGGGGCCGCCAGATTGGCGCGATCTTTCAGGACCCGCTGACCTCGCTGAACCCGCTGTACACCGTGGGCCATCAATTGGCGGAAACCATCGTGACGCACCTGCCCCTGTCCTGGAAACAGGCCCAGGAGCGTGCCATCGAGCTGCTGGAAGCCACCGGCATCCCGGCCGCCCGTGAGCGTATCGACCACTACCCGCATCAGTTCTCCGGCGGTATGCGCCAGCGTGTGGTCATTGCGCTGGCCCTGGCCGCCGAGCCCAAGCTGATCGTGGCCGACGAGCCCACCACCGCGCTGGATGTGTCCATTCAGGCACAGATTATCGACCTGCTGAAAAAGCTCTGTCGCTCGCAAGGCACCTCGGTCATGCTGATTACTCACGACATGGGGGTGATTGCCGAAACCGCTGACCGCGTGGCCGTGATGTACGCGGGCCGCATTATCGAAATTGGCCCTGTGCAGGACGTCATCCAGAAGCCCAGCCACCCTTATACCCGTGGCCTGATGCGCTCCATCCCCAATCTGCACGCCGGGCTGGAACGCCTGGAACAAATCCCCGGCAGCATGCCGCGCCTGAACGCCATCCCTGCGGGCTGTGCTTTCAATCCGCGCTGTGACCGCCGTTTTGATCGCTGCCTGGTCGAGCGCCCCGAGCTGATGCCCGTCCCCCCTCAGACACAGGCGGCCTGTTGGCTGCATGCCCAGGAGTCCGCATGAGCGCCCCTAAACAAGCCCTGGTCCAGGTCAAGGACGCTGCCTGTTGGTTTGATGTTTCCCCGCCTTTACTAGAACGTCTGGTCTACCGCAAACCCAAAGTGAATCTGCGCGCCGTCGACGGGGTCAGCTTCACCTTGAACAAGGGTGAAACCCTGGCTCTGGTGGGCGAATCGGGCTGTGGTAAATCCACCGTAGCCCGTCTGCTGACAGGCCTGTACTCGCTGACGCGCGGTGAAATCCTGTTTGACGGGCAGTCCATGCAGTCTATGGATAAAGCCAGCAAGCAGGCCATGCGCAAGCGCCGTCAGATGATTTTTCAGGACCCCTATGCCAGCCTGAATCCACGCTGGCGCGTGGGCCGCATCATTGCCGAACCGCTGGTCACCCACACCAAGATGAGCAGTGCCCAGCAGGAAGCCAAAGTGGCAGAACTGCTGACGCAAGTAGGCCTGAACGCCAACGACGCCCAACGCTACCCGCATCAATTCTCCGGCGGCCAGCGCCAGCGCATTTCCATTGCCCGCGCCCTGGCCCTGCAACCGGAATTCATCGTCTGTGACGAACCTACCTCGGCACTGGACGTGTCGGTGCAGGCGCAGGTCCTGAATCTGATGAAGGACTTGCAGCGCGAGCTGGGCCTGACTTACCTGTTCATCTCGCACAACCTGGCCGTGGTGCACCACGTCGCCGACCGGGTTGGCGTGATGTATCTGGGCCGGATTGTGGAAATTGCGCCACGCGACGATTTATTTGCACAACCCCGCCACCCCTACACACGCATGCTGCTGGGAGCCATTCCAGACATGAGCGGGGCAGGTAAAAGCCGTATCCCAGTGGCTGGTGAAGTGCCCAACCCGCTGAACCCGCCATCGGGCTGTACCTTTCATCCACGCTGCCCGCTGGCCAATGATCGCTGTCGCCGCGAAGCCCCCGCTTTGCTGAGAACCGAGCAGCATGAAATCGCTTGTCATGCCGTTGAAGAAGGGCGCGATCAAGCCTGATCGGATGTGATGCCAACAGTAAAACCGCCCACGGCAGCTTGCCGAATGGGCGGTTTTTTCTGATAATTGAGAATTATTCTCAGTTCTAATTGCCAGAATCTCTACCGTTTTCCTGGTCGAGCAGGCATCACTGGACCGCATCATGCACACTGCCGCCTTCTCACCAGACACGGAATCGCTGTACCGGAATTACCATAGCTGGTTGCATAGCTGGCTGCGGCGAAGATTGGGCAATTCCTTCGACGCCGCCGACCTGGCACAAGACGTTTTTGTACGACTGCTACAAAAACCTCGCCAATTTGGCAGTGAGCCCGAAGCGCGTGTCTATTTGCGGCTAATGGCCAACGGCATGTGCGTGGATTTGTGGCGTCGCCGTCAGATTGAACAAGCCTGGCTGGAAGAACTGGCCAACCGCCCGGCTGCGCTGGCTCCCTCTGCCGAGCATCAAGCCATCGTCCTGGAAGCCCTGCACGAGATAGACAGCATGTTGCGCACGCTACCGGCCAAGGTCGGCAATGCCTTTTTCATGGCCATGGCCGATGGCATGAGCAACCGGGATATTGCCGAAACACTGGGCGTCTCTACCCGTATGGTGCACCGATACCTTAGCCAGGCCATGTTGTGCTGCCTGAAGCTGGAGGCCCGTCAAACCGCATCGGAGATGCCCGTACTGCAGGAGCTCAGCCTGCCCGAGCCGCGCTGACTATCCGTACGCAAGCCACCATGAGCACCTCCGAACTTCATCCCGACCAGACACTGGAGCCTTCCTTTAGCGCACTGGAACAAGCCGCCGAATGGTTTGCCCTGTTGCGCTCGGGCGAGGCCTCGCCCGACGATCAGAACAACTGGCAAAACTGGCTGGCCGCCCAGGCCGAACACCGTCAGGCCTGGCAGTATGTAGAGCGCATCAGCGGTCGCTTTGAGACCATCCAGAACAGCAGCAATCGTCAGGCTGCCGTCCAGAGCTATTGTCTGGCCAACCAGCGCCTGAGGCGTCGCCGTCAACTACTGCTGGGCTTGGGCACGCTGGCAGGCGCAGGCTTGGGCGGCTGGTTTGCCTGGCAACATACGTCCGTATCCCAGACCGTGCTGGCCTGGTCTGCCGAGCATCGCAGCCCACAAGGAGAAGTGCGCAAACTGGTGCTGCCTGATGGGTCTACGGTCTGGCTCAGCTCGGACACCGCGCTTAACCACGACTTTCGTGCCGACCAGCGTGTGCTATCTCTGGTGGCCGGTGAAATACTGGTTGAAACCGCCGCTGACCCCAGCCGCCCCTTTCTGGTTAACACCCGCCAGGGGCAACTGCGTGCTCTGGGGACGCGCTTTACGGTACGGCTGGATGGCCAGGAGACCTTGCTGGCGGTCTACCAGGGTGCTGTCCAGATCGACACCTCGGCCCACAACACCCGCCGCATCGTGCATGCGGGGCAACAGACCCGCTTGAGCCGTTCGCATATTGCGGAGCTCGCCCCTGCCGCCCCCGAACGTCAGAGCTGGGTCAAAGGCATCATCGTGACCGACAACACCCCCTTGCTGGATGTGGTCAACGAACTGCAGCGCTATCGCGGCGGCTATATCAGCGTCTCTCCCGAGGCGGCGCAATTACCGGTTATAGGCAGCTATCCCGCCACTGACCCGGACCGGGCATTGAGCATGCTGGAAGGCGTGCTGCCCATCCGTATCAAACGAACCTTGCCGTGGTGGGTCAGCATTGAAATCGCCCAGGCGGGCCGCTGATTCTGTTTGCCCTGGGCAAGCAGGACCCGCCCAAGGCCACAATCTGGGCGGCTTGTTGCCAAAACCCGATATTTTCTCCAACCCGAGTTCCGCTTTTTCTTGGCTTGCTCGATATAGCTAAAGAGGGCCTTGTTTCATCACGTCCCGTGCCGCTGCGCCAGAACTGGAGCAGGGCATGTGCAGACCGGCCTGCTCTCGCCGATTACACCGCTTCCAAGGAGCAGCATTCACCATGTCCGGCTATTCCCCGCCTATCGCCGCCCGTAAGGCGTCCCCTTCACCTGCCACCCCTGCGCTCCAGCCCCGTTTTCGACAGACCCCGCTGGCCTGCCTGATTCAATTGGCCATCGCCAGCAGCGCACTGGGCCTGGGCACGTGGCACACACAGGCTCAAGCCGAGCCCTTGAGCCTGGCGCAAGCGGCCTCACCCAGCGCCCAGAACTACAACATTCCTGCTGGCCCCTTAAGCACTGCGCTGGCCCGTTTCGCCAGCGCCTCCGGGGTGCTGGTAGCGGGAGCGGCTGAACTGGCCAAGGGTAAAAACAGTCCTGGAGCCTCCGGCACCTTGTCGCCCCAGGCCGCGCTGGACACCTTGCTGAGCGGTACCGGCCTGACCGCCGTTGCCAGCTCGGATGGCAGCTATCATCTGCGCCAAGCTCCCCAGCCATCTGCCGACGACGTCACCCAGCTAGGCGCCGTAACCGTGCGTGGACAACTCGATCCAAGGACCGAAGGCACAGGTAGCTACACCAACGCTTCCGCAAGCTCAGCTACGCGCATGAATCTGTCGGCGCGTGAAACTCCGCAGTCGGTCAGCGTCATTACGCGCCAGCGGCTAGACGACCAAGGTCTGCTCACACTTAACGACGCACTCAAGCAAGCCACCGGCGTCAAGGTGCAGGAAGGCGAAGTACTGGGCACGACCTACCAGATCCGTGGCTTCTCGCTGGACACTGCCCAGCTTGACGGCGTGCCTGTCTCGCTAGGTGCAGGCGGCTCGGAAGCAGCCGCCGACATGGCTATCTACGACCGCGTGGAAGTGGTACGCGGCGCTGCGGGTCTGTTGCAGGGTGCTGGCAACCCGGGCGGCACACTCAATCTGGTACGCAAACAACCCACACGCGAATTTGCCGCCAGCGGCAGCGCGATGGTCGGATCGTGGAACAGCTACCGTGTGGAAGCCGACGTCTCCGGTCCGCTCAACAAGAGTGGGGATCTGCGCGGGCGGGTGGTAGCGGTGCATGACGACCGCGACTCGTTCGTAGATCACGTCAAGGAACGCAAGGAAGTGGTGTACGGCGTCTTGCAGTACGACTTCACGCCTTCACTCACGGCCACTGTGGGAGTGGACCACCAGCGCACCAAGGGCACGCCCAACGGTACCGGCCTTGTCTTCTTTGCCGATGGTGGCGATCTCGGACTGCCACGCAGCACTTACCTGGGTGCCGACTGGAACCACCGCGCCACCCGCAGTACCACCGTATTCGGTGATCTGACCTGGGAGATGGACAACGGCTGGCAGACCAAGCTGTCAGCCAACCGCCAACACTACGACGTGGACACGGTATTTCTTTCCGCCTCAGGCTCGGGCGTAGACCGCAACACCCACCTTGGGCCATTTCTGAACTACGCCAAGGCCAGCAGCCTGAACCGCACCCAGACCAGCGTGGATCTGTACGCCTCGGGCCCATTCTCCTTGCTGGGCCGCAAGCATGAACTAGTAGTGGGTGCGAATATGCGCCGCAACCCTACCGAGACTGATCAGGTGCCGCTGCGTGAATACGCCAGCATCCGGCCCGATGTCTTTAATTGGGATCCTACCTCGCTGCCCCCGCCCAACATTGGGCCCTATGAGTCGCGTACCGCCACCACCACCAAGCAGTCAGGCATCTATACCGCCGCCCGTCTGAGCCTTGCCGATCCGCTCACGCTGATCGTGGGTGGCCGTTGGAGTTGGTGGGACTACACCAGCGACAGCACCAACCTGCTCACGGGCGCCAACACGGGCTCCTCGGGCTACAAGGTCAGTGGCGAGTTCACACCGTACGCCGGTCTGATATTCGATCTGAACGACAACTACTCGCTGTATGCCAGCTACACCGACGTGTTCCGTCCACAAAACGCGATCGACCGCAATGGCTCGCTGCTCAAACCCATCGTGGGTGCCAACTACGAGGCGGGTATCAAGGGCGAATTCCAGGATGGCCGCGTGCAGGCCTCGCTGGCAGCCTTCCGTATCGAGGAAACCAACCGCGCCCAGAGCGATCTGGACGGCCCCAAACCTTGCCCCTACACCACCAGCGATTACTGCTCGATGGCGGCTGGCAAAGTGCGCAGCGAAGGGATTGAGGCGGAACTGTCGGGTGAACTGGCCCCAGGTTGGAATCTGACAGCGGGCTACACGTACAACACCACCAAGTACGTGAAGGATGCGGCCAACCAAGGCAAGCCCTTCAACACCCGCACGCCCGAGCACATGTTCAAGCTCTTTACCACTTACCGCCTGCCTGGCTCACTGCGTCAGTGGACAGTGGGTGGCGGCTTCACGTGGCAGACCAAGTTCCTGTACGAAAACACGGCGGGCACGATCCGTATCGAGCAAAATCCTTATGCCGTGGCCGATCTGATGGTGCGCTACGACTTCACGCCCAAGGTTTCAGCCACCCTCAACGTGAACAACGTGTTCGACAAGAACTACTACCGCTACATCGCCCACGAACGTGCCTACAACTACTACGGCGACCCACGTAACGTCATGCTGACGCTGCGCGCCCAGTACTAAGGCTAAACGTGAACAAGGTACTCAAGCGCTCTTATCGCAGCGCTCTTAATACCTTGTAACGGAACAAAAAAACGCTGTGTTCACTGCCTCAGGCAGCAAACACAGCGTTTTTTACTACAGCCATCATCGGACCAGATGCAGCCCGATGAAGATCAATCAGTTCTGATTCGCAGGCGCGAAATCGGCCAGGTGGCAGGACAGAATGTCAGCAATAGCGCGATCATCCAGACCACGGGAGCGCAGGTCAGCGGACAGGGCGTCCACGTCGACACGGGCCAGTGGACGCTCGGCACCGCGAGGGCGGTCGTCGCGTACCACACGGAAGTCGTAATCGCGCTGGGCGGTCTTGGCCACTTCGTAGTGCATGACTTCGTCCACTTCGTTTTCTGGCGTGAAGGTCAGCACGGTAGGACGCAGGGAATACAGATCTTCCGAGTTCATCACGTATTCGGTCGCGCAGATGATGACGGTGTCGCCCTTTTGACAGGTACGAGCCGCCGCGCCGTTCAGAACCACGCAGCGCGAGCCGGGTTCACCGAAGATCACGTAGGTAGAAATACGGGCACCGCTGTCCTTATTCCAGATTTCCACGAACTCCATGGGTAAAATGCCCGCTTGTTCGCAGATTTCCGGATCCAGGGTGATCGACCCGTGATAGTTCAAGTCGGCACCGGTCACCTTGATACCATGCAGCTTGGCACGGACCACTTTTTTCATGACAACACTCTCTAGAAACAGGTCCCCTAAAACGGACACCTAAGCTTGGCTAAAACGCGGCTTGCGCTGCGCCCTTAGCCCGATCAGGGCTGCGGGAAAGACTGCATCATAAACCCAGAAATGCGCACAAATCCGTTTAGACCCACAGATTTGTACGGGAAAACCACAGGCCCAATGATTTGCCTGACGGCCAGTCTGTGCTGTAATCCCCTCTGCCGCGTCGCGCCGGTCTTTTTTATTTTCAATACGATACCGCTTTCCATGCCCAACCTGCTCATCGAAAACATTCACAAACGCTATGGCTCCCTGGAAGTACTCAAGGGCGTCTCTTTGAGCGCAGAGCCGGGCGATGTCATCAGCCTGATCGGTTCCAGCGGTTCCGGTAAAAGTACCTTCCTGCGTTGCATCAATTTTCTGGAAACGCCTAACTCCGGCCGTATCGTCATCAAGGGCGAGGAACTGAAAACCCGTCTGGACCCGAAAACGGATGAGCTGGTTGCGGTAGACAAACAACAACTCAAGCGCCTGCGTACCAGTTTGGCGATGGTGTTCCAGCACTTCAACCTGTGGTCCCACATGACGGTGCTGGAAAACATTACCGCCACCCCCATTCATGTGCAAGGCATGGACAAGGCCCAGGCCATTGCCAAAGCCGAGCTGTACCTGGACAAGGTTGGTCTGTCGCGCGATCTGGCCAAACAATATCCCGCCTTTTTATCCGGTGGCCAGCAGCAACGCGTGGCCATTGCCCGTGCGCTGGCACTGGAACCGGAAGTGATGCTGTTTGACGAACCCACCTCGGCGCTGGATCCGGAGCGCGTGGGCGAAGTTTTGCGCGTTATGCAGAACTTAGCCGAAGAAGGCCGCACAATGGTGGTTGTTACCCACGAAATGAGTTTTGCGCGCAACGTCTCCAGCAAGGTGGTGTACCTGCACGAAGGCCAGATCGAGGAAGAAGGCCCGCCAGAAGAAGTGCTGGTGTCACCACGCAGCGCTCGTTTGGCGCAGTTCCTGGCGGCGGGTGGTTCGTCCAAGGGCTAAGATGCCCGCCTACGGTGCGCAGTGCGGATTGATGGGTCTGTAACTGGCTATCTACCCTTGGATCGGTCTGATCGACCCGTCACCGAGTAATCGCAAAACAGTCCAAAACTCCGGCCACACCCTGAGCAAGTATCAAGCAAACGGCGCCTTTCGGCGCCGTTATGCATTTTCAGTCATCCCAATGAAGCCGCCAACCAGCAGCTTCTGACGACAGCCCTGCTATCAGGACTTGGGACGTGGCATGTCAAACAAGGCCAGGTCCGTAATTTCAAAGTAATCGCCTGGGCCACCGCCACGCAAAATAGGACGTGGAATCGCGGTGCGATAAATGCCGTCCACGATGCAGTTAGGCGACACATGCACGCCCACCACTTCGCCCAGCACCATCCAGGTGTTCAGGTCCTTGCCTTCCGAGTCCTTCAACTGGAAGTGAGTCGTGACCTTGCACTCCAGCGAGGCATGGCTCTCGCCCACGCGGGGGGCATCAATCAGGCGGGAATCCACAGGAGTCAGACCGGCGACTTCAAATTCGCGCACATCCTGTTCCAGGCTGGTCATGTTCATGGGCTCGGCCAGATCACGCGACGCCAGATTCCAGGTAAACACGCCGGTTTCAATCGCGTTGCGCACGCTGTCTTTGTAGCCCACGCTGGAGAAAGCGATAACGGGCGGGCGGTAGTTGAACACGTTGCAGAAGCTGTACGGAGCCAGGTTCAGCACGCCTTCCGTGCTTTTGGTGCCGATCCAGCCAATTACACGAGGGCCCACAATCGAGCTGATCGGGTCGTGGCGCAATCCATGGCCTTGTGTGGGCTCGTAAAAATGAAAGTCTTTCTGCACGGTTCTCTCTGTTATTAAACACAACAAACTAAACAGGACTGCGGGAAATCCCGGTGGCCCACTGATATACTTTACAACTAAAATAAAGCCGCTGCAAACCGTTGAAACTCAAGGTTTTACGTATCCTTCCTGCCTTTCAGAACCATCTAGGCACATGAAACATGGAAAATAAGCCCGATCACTGGGCACGTGTAGCTTCTGCTGACCTGGAACACGTGCGCAAATCTGTCAGCGATATGTTCAAGTCGCACCAGCTCAAGCAGCTCCGTGCCGACCAGACCCTGCAAACCCGCCTGCGACACGCCGAGTTTGGTCAGGTCGCTTTAAGCCGCCTGGGCTATGGCGCCGACGTACACATTCAGCCTGATCACCTGGCCGGGTTTTACCTGGTCCAGATGCCCCAGTACGGCACCGCCACTATTCGCTGCGGTGGTCAAACCGTGGACTCCACTCCCTACGCCGCCACGATCCTGAATCCCAACGAGGACGTGGATATGATCTGGCATGCCAATAATGAGCAATTAATGCTCAAGATCGACCGCAATCTGGTGGAACAGGCTGCACGAGGTCTAGGTCTGGACGTAGGCCCGCAAGGCTTGCTATTTCCGGTACGCCTGGAGGCGCATACCCAGCCCTCCTGGCAAATCATGCTGCGCTATGTGCTGGACTGTGCGCGCAATTACGAAGATATCTTGCGCTCGCCCCTGATTATCAATCAGCTAGAGCAGTTAGCTGTGACCACCTTGTTAGGCCTGCATCCACCAGCGCAAATCCAGGCGATCAACCCGACACGCGTCTTGCCGCGTCATCTGAAAAAAGTTGCCAGCCATTTGCATGAGCAGGCGCATTTGCCCGTTACGGTCGCCGAACTGAGCACCATTGCTGGCGTCAGTTCACGCACCTTGCAGCAGGCTTTTCGAGAGCACTACGGGGTCAGCCCCATGCAGTATCTGCGCCAAGTCCGGCTGGACCGGCTACGCCACGAACTGATTCACTCCAACGAGCCCCATCTGACGCTGGCCGATCTGGCCATACGCTGGGGCTTTGCGCACCAAGGCCGTTTCAGCGCCGAATACCGCAGCCGTTTTGGCGAAACGCCTAGCGAGACCCTGCAACGAGTGCGCGGCGGCCAGCATTGAGCTGACCGCCTCACCCGTCCTCTCACCCCTTCAAAATACGCTGGGCTGCCAGATAGCCGGATTGACCACCCAGGCCTGGGCCCGGATGCACCGATGCGCCAATTTGATGCAGATTGCGCCAGGGCGTCGTGCCGCTGCGCGCGTTCTTGTGCCCTGCAAAAGGACGCATGAAAAAGAACTGATCCGGCGAGCACACCCCGCTATACGGATCGCCCCCGACCAGATTCATGTTCAAGGCTTCCAGATCGGCGGGGCTGACACTGCGACGCCCGATGATCTTGGCGGCCAGACCCGGCATGACGGTTTCCAGACGGGCCTGCACGCGGTCGGCCATCGCCTCGCGCACTGCTTCGTTCCAGCGACCATCGGCGGGCACGGGAATCTCGCCCGCCTCATCGCCTTTGATATGACGCGGCAGCTCCTGCATCTGCACCCATAAAATCCAGTGTCCTTCCGGTGCGCGAGTCACATCCACCGCCACCGGCTGGCCTACGGCCAAAGTCGGTTTGGCGGGCAGATAACCATTACTGGCCGTCACCACCGAGGAACATACCTGCTCCATGCTTTCCGTGACGTGCACCATCGGTACGTGGCGCAGCTCCGGGTCCACCCAGTCGGGCGGGGAATTCAGGGCAAAGTGAATCTGCATGCCGCCCCGGCCATAGTGATAATCCTGGGCAGACTTCAATAATTCAGGCTCTACTTCTGGCAGCAAATCGCCATACAACTGACCGGGCGTCACATTACACACTACGGCACGACGGGCCAGATACCGCTGCGTACCCACACACACGCCAGTAGCTTTATTACCTTCCACCAGCACGCGGTCCACATGAGAGTTAGTCAGTACGGCGCCGCCTGCTTCTTCAATAATGCGGGTAAATGCTTTCACAATCTGGTAACTGCCGCCTTTGACCACCGGCATGCCACCGCTGACGACGGCGCTGAAGGTCAGCTTGCCGATCAAGGCGGAGCTGGCTTCATCAGGCCCCAGGCCGCTATGCAGTACCCAGGGAGCGATCATGGCCCGAGCCAGATCGCTGCGCAGTTCACGCATGGCCCAGCGTCGGAAGCTTTCCAGCGCTTGCGAGCCAAAGGACATCAGGCCATCCAGCCCGCGTTCCCGCCAGGCACCAAAAGCCAGCTTGGCCATAGGCCAGCGGTAGGGCTCACCACCCAGCAGCCCAAATACCAAACCGGCATCCGGGCCAAACATGCGGGCAGCCATCGCCCCCAAAGCATCGCCTTCGCCGGGCATCAAGTCATTGAAACGACGTACCGTGTCGCCCATATCCTGGCGCAGGGCCAGCGACGGGCCACCGGGAATGGCCAGACCCGTGCTGTACTCGCCTTTGGCAAATTCCAGCCCCGCTTTAGCAAGAGGTTCGGCCAGGGCAGCATAAGACGCGCCCCCCATGAACAAGGGATACCAACTGGACAAAACATCGTGCGTGAAACCGGGGAACAGCTCCTGCGTACGGATACAGCCCCCGGCCACGGCGTTGCGCTCCAGCACCGTTACCGACAAACCACGCTGTGCCAGCAAGGCCGCGCAAGTCAGGGAGTTCATCCCACTGCCGACAATCACCACATCAGCGCTGTGCGCGTCGCTCATTTCAACGATCTCCGCTAGGCGTAGTCAGGTTGGCAAAACGGCCACGGTGAAACACCGCAGGCTCGTGCTCAGTCAAGGTGGTGTGGCGCACTACACGACCAATAAACAGGGTGTGGTCACCACCTTCGTGCTGACGGTAGTTCTCGCACACAAAGGTCGCCACGCAATCGTCCAGCAGCGGCACACCTTCTTCACCATCCACATGCGAGACCAGCGCAAACTTATCTTTCACCTGCGAGCTGGCGAACCCCATAGCGACCGGAACCTGCTCCTGACTGATCACGTTGATGGCAAAGTGGCTGCAGTTCTGGAAAATATCCAGGCTGGGCGAATGATTCACCAGACTCCACATCACCAGAGGCGGGTCCAGCGACAGGGATGTAAAGGAGTTGATGGTCAGACCCACCGCCCGACCATCGGGGCAACGAGTCGTGACAATGGCCACACCCGTTGGAAAATGGCCCAGTGCCTGGCGAAACGCACGGCTATCGACCACATTCAGATTGGACGGTGTGGGTTTGGCGTCAGCGGCTGCCAACGCTTGGGCAGACACGGCCTGCCGCTGGGCAGCGGTTTGGGACGGGGAGTCTTGCAGCGTTGCGGTGGGGGTCATGATACGTCTCCTTGAATACTATCTATCAGGCAGCCACAGATTGGCTGCGTGTCTTCTCGATCAAAGCCTGGGCGGCGTTCAGATCTTCCCAGGCCGGGAACAGAACCGGTGGGTGATTGAAGCTGTTGGCCAGGAAGTGAGCCAGGGCGGGCGATTGCTGAGCCGAGGTCAACAAAGCGAACGAGGAATCGGTTGGCGGCTTCAACATGGAGTTGGTCCAGCGCACCACCAGGTTGGCGTAATCCCAGTAACGCTCAAAGGTGTCCTGCATCCAGTTGCGGTCAAACGCGCCGTCACCACGTTGCAAAATGCTGTCCAGATACACCTGGGCGGCTTTGGCGGCATTGTTGGAACCCTGGCCGGTAATGGGATCGTTCACCACGACAGCGTCACCCAGACCCAGTACCATACGGCCCGACGGCAGTGTCAGCACCGGTTTGCGCACCGTGGGTGGGAATGCGCCGGACAGGTAACCCTGGGCGTCAGTCAGTTCCACATTGCGGGCACGGTCGCCTTCCCAAGGCAGGAACTCGCGCAGGAAGGATACGCTTTGCTCCAGGTGAGCTTCAGGCGTCTTGGCATCGCGGAAGCGGTCCAGTGGGCCACCGGGAACACCTTCAAACACCATGATGTCGCAAGGGCCGGACAGGGTCAGCGAAGGGAACACAAAGTATTCGCCCACACCGGGGATGAAGTTAAAGGACACACGCGAGTATTCGGGCGTAGGCTCCAGACCGTGCACATAGGTCAGGGCCAAAGCACGCTGAGGTTTGTCGAACATGGAACGCTGATCGTCGCGCTCGAACAGTTTGACCACTTCGCCTTTACCGGCAGCCAGCATGGTCAGATCGTATTCCTGGGTGATGCGCTCCAGTTCGGCCACGCCCACGTCTTCCATGATCAGCTTGCCGCCGCGCTGCTCGAACAACTCCAGCCAGTAAGGCATTTTCACGCGCTGGTCGGTGGCTTGGGCTTCGCGGTCCAGGCGACCGCTCCAATCTACGGCCTTGGTGTCAGGCTGATCGGGGTTGGGCAGGGCAAAGCCAATACCTTGTACGGGTGGGCACTCGTCGTCCCAGAAGTTCAGACCCAGGCGACGCTCTACGTCCAGCGCCTCGGCAAACATGCACTGGCTGGACATCACGCGGCCGCCACGAACATCGTCAGGGCTGCGGTTGGTGAAAACGGCTACTTCGTAGCCCTGGGCCAAAAGGCCGAATGCAACGGGCATGCCAGCTTGGCCAGCGCCCACAATAGCAACTTTACGCATGATTTTTTTCCTTCTGAGGGAGCTAAGGACGCCACCCCGGCGGCGTCCCGGTTTTTCTTATTCAGCCAATTTGGGGATGGCTGGGACACCTTGCTCAGGTCCCATGGCCGAGTAGCCACCATCCACGGCATAGTCGGCACCAGTCACAAAGCTGGCGGCATCCGAGAGCAGGAAGGACACGACTTCGCCTACTTCCTGCGGGTCGCCCACGCGGCCCAGCATGTGAAATGCCGAGGCCACGCGGTCGGTTTTGGCACGGTCGCCACCTGTCAGCTCGTCCATCACCCGCGACCAGATCCAGCCGGGCGAGACCGAGTTGACGCGGATACCGTCCGGAGCGAAGTCCAGAGCCATGCTGCGCGTCAGTTGCAACAGAGCGGCCTTGGAGACCGGGTACAACCAGCGCCCGGTTTGTGCGATCGACGATGAAATGGACGTGAAGTTGACGATGGAGCCACCACGCGGCAGCAAGGGACGTACGGCCTTGGCCGCCTGCACCGCACTGACCAGATTGATATCCAAAGCCTTGAGCCAGTCTTCGCGGCTGGAAACCATGCCTTCATCCAGATAGGAACAGGCCAGGTTGACCAGGCCATCCACACGACCAAAATGCGCCTTGACCTGCTCAATAGCGGAATTCAGGCTTTGATCGCTGGTGATGTCCACTTCCCAGAATTTGGCTTTGGCGGCATCGCTGCCCACGGCTTTCTGACCACCGGCGGCATCAATATCGAACACCGCCACACGTGCGCCGTAGCCCATCAATACCTCGACCACACCCGCACCAACACGCGTTGCACCACCGGTGACGATGACTACCTTGTCTTTCAGTCCCTTCATGTCGCTCTCCTGCCGCGGGCCCTTAGAAAGGCACCGCTACTTTTACAAAAAATTGTTTTCCTTCTGGACGGCCACGTACACCCAGATCCTGTTGATACTTGGCCGTAATCAGCAAACCTTTATCGTTGGCGTAACGCAGGCTGGGACCAATGGCGAAGGAGCGCGCCTTGCTGTCACCGGCCATCGGGCCACGATCGCTTTCAATCTGTTGATAGGCATAACCGCCCACACCCAGCACCAGACCATTGCCAAAGCCCCAACCCACGGCGTAGTCGGCGTGAATGGCTTTACCCGTACGGGTTTCGGTATCGCTGTTGCGGAAGTTGAAGTCCACCATCATCTTCAAATCCAGGTTGATGCCGCTGGGCTGCATGTAGCTGAACGCGGCAGCGGGCTGGATAGCCCAGTAATTGCGGCCCAGGTTGGCGCTATCAGTTACCTTGTAGCGACCTGTCGGGGCGACAAAGTCCACACCCAGCACGTAATGCATTTTTTCGCTGGGGTGAAAACCCAGAGCAGGACCAAACACCACATCACCCAGACCACTACGACGCTGGGATTGACCGGCAGCCTGAGCCTTGACGGTCAACAAAGGAGCCAGAGCGTGGAACGCCAATTGACCACCAAAAAGCTGTTGATCCGTTACCCACACCAGACGCGGTGCCACCATGGCCACATCGACTTTGAAGTCCGGAATAGGCAGCTTGTCGCCGTTCTTGTCCCGTACAGAGTCATAGCGCATGGCACCGCCGTACATCAGCAAATGCACACCGGGTGGCGGCAGAGCGCCACTCATGAAGTTTTCCAAACCATCGGGATAAATGGGCAGGCCATTACCTTCAATGGCATAGGCCGGACCGGCGCCCAATGCGCCCACTCCCAGTACAGCGGCTGCTATTTTTTTATTGATGTCCCCCACGTCCTTCTCCTTTTGTTTTTTAGGTATGACGATGGAGCCAATGGTAGAAGTGCTGTTTGGGCCGGTATATCCACTTTGCGCAGCGCCTAGCCAATAAGCGCAAGAAGCCGCAAAAGCAGGGAAAACCCCGATTTGGTTTAGATTTAAAGGATGACGAGCAGTAAGGCCGTTAAACGCTGTGTTTCAACGGTGAGCTGAGATAATTTCTTCACTACCGGGCCCGGTAAATAATTACTATCACCATGGCCTCAACATCCAGGGCAGCGGGCGATGTGTAATACCGTCGTCGTGAACCTGACTACAACACCGCCTCTTCACTCCGATGAGCTCAACTCTCTCTTTTGCTGAATCCCGATTCAGTCAGCCCTTGCTCGGCCGCCGTTCTGGTGCCTGGGTCTTTATTATTTTTTCAGTGCTGGCCGTCATGGCGACGTGGTCCATTTACTGGCTCACGCCCATGATTTCGGACGACTTCAGCTATGCCAACAAAGGCATTGCGTGGGAGTCCATCAAGCATCATTACTTGCACTGGAGCGGCCGGTTGGTATCGGACACGCTCTCCAGCGCCATGCTCAGCCTGGCGCCCGGGTGGCTGAAAGCCACGCTCAATACGGCGGCCCTGTTTGGACTGATCACGATACTGACAGCATTAGGAGCTCAACTGGCCGGACGGGCCTTGCGCCCGTCCTTGCTGCTACTGGTCTTTACCTTGTATTGGCTAGTCAATCCCCATCTGGGGCAAACCACATTCTGGTTGGTAGGAGCCGCCAATTACCTGTGGCCCAACCTGTTCAACTTCGGTTTTGTACTGGCCTTTGTTTGGTATTTGCAAAAGGGCAGGCCCTCCGTTGGCACGGGTTTGGCGCTCTGCGTTCTGGCCGTGCTGGCCGGTTGCTCCAATGAGAACACCGGCATTATCAGTTGGTGTTTGCTGGCGTATCTGAGCCTAAGGCATTTTCAGCGCACGGGTTCACTCAGCAAGTGGCATCTGGCTTGGCTGCTGTGCATGGGGCTGGGGATCGCCGTGCTGGTATTGGCACCCGGAAATCAGGTACGGGCCGAGGTTTTTGCACATTGGTACGAACAGCCTTTGTCATGGCGCATTTGGGAGCATTTTGGCCGTCGTTTCCCTGACGCGATGTTGCGTTATTGGGGGGCAATTCTGGTCATGCTGGTCTGGCGTTTGGTAGCCGGGCCTGCTTCATCTGAGCCGGTCCGCCGGGCCATTTTCTTGCTGATCGGTGCTTCACTGCTGGCTAATGCCATACTGGTTTTGGCACCCAATATTCCCAAGCGGGCCTTGAATGGCGGCCTGATGTATCTGCTGGTGGCCTTGTCTATTTATGGGCACGATCTGCTGGCGCAGCGTTCTGTGCAGATGCAGCGCTGTCTTTGGGTGATATTGGGGGCGGGCTGTTCGATCTGGCTGCTGTCCAGCACGCTTATGTTGCGTAGTTATCATGCGGCTTGGCAGCAGGATAAGGTACGGCTTGCTCTCTTGACCGATGCGCGCAAGAACCATCGGCAGCATGTGGATCTACCCAAGTATTTCTTCTTGCCTACGTTACGGTCCAGAGATCGTTTTGATACGCACTTCAATCGCAAAGCGATGGCAGATTATCATCACTGCAAGGCAGTGATTAATGAGTATGCGGTGAATCAGCACTACGATTTGGAGTCTGGTGCGCCTGCCAAGCCTTAATGGCTGATGTGGGGGGCTTTCTTGACGGGTTTAATTAAAAATCAGTAGGATGATTTTTTTAAGTATTCGCTCAAAAGCCGTTGCTCTCTCTCTACTGGCTGCCTCTATGTCTTCTACTGCATCCCATGGTTTGCCCATCAAAGATAAGCTCCGCCAGATTCCCTCTCTGAAGGCGCCTTTGCCAGAACTGGATGTTTCCTCGATGCCCAACACTCCCGAGGAGGCCTTTGTATTGTGGCTGGACGAAGCTTTGGCAGCAGGGGTTCGAGAACCACATGCCATGACTCTGTCCACGGTAGATGAGGACGGTTGGCCTGATGCTCGCGTGCTGATTTTGAAGAATGTGGACAAGGATGGCTGGCATTTTGCGATCAAGAGCAATAGCCCCAAGGCGCGGCAGTTGGATGCTCAGTCTCAGGCAGCTCTGACTTTTTACTGGCCTGCACTAGGCAAGCAAATTCGTTTACGGGGTCATGCCCATATTTTGTCGGAACAAATTTGTGCTGACGACTTTCTAGGCCGTCCCATAGGCTCACGCGCCAGTGCGATTGCCTCCAGGCAAAGCGAAATTCTGCACGATGAGGCTGAACTGAATCAGCGCTTGGCGCAGGCGCAGGTTTATCTGGATGCCCATCCTAATCATGTAGAGCCGGGCTGGCGTGTCTATGCGCTTGCCCCTACGGTGGTGGAGTTCTGGCAAGGTGCATCCGACCGGAATCACAAGCGTTTGCGCTACACCCGTAATGCACAAGGCACCGGGTGGGAAACTGCTCGCCTTTGGCCTTGAGCTGCACGAAGGTGCGCGGCAACGGCCTGTGCATTGATCACTGCTAATAAAAAAAACCCCGCTCTCCCAAAGGAAAGCGGGGCCAAGACTGTAGTGTGTCTCTTGCTAGCGATTACTTGACAGCGCTCAGCTCTTTGATCTGCTCGCGGAAGTAGGCCAGAGCGGCTTTACCGTCTACGCCTTTCTTGTCAGCAGCTTTGATCCAGTCCTCTTCAACAAAGGCCAGACGCTCTTTCATTTGCTCGCCCGCTGCGCCGTCGATACGCAATGTTTTCAGGCCAGCAGCCGTGTGCTTCTCAATCGCTTGCTGCTCGGCAGCCTGCCATTTGGAACCGAAGTCATTGGCAATCCATTCACCACTGATTTTTTCGATGGCAGCACGGTCAGCTTCAGACAGGCTGTTCCACTTGCGCTCGTTCATGAACATGTACTGGCTGGATTTGCCAAAGCCACCTTCCACGGACACGGCGGTCTTGACCAGCTTGTCCAGTTTCCAGTTATCCAATTGGTCGTACTGGAAGTACATACCGTCGATCACGCCGCGCGACAGCATTTCGTAGCTGTCCGATGCCGGTGCGTTCACGGTCACGATACCCAGAGCTTTACCGACAGCATCAAACAGGGGGCTAGGCGAACGCAGCTTCTTGCCTTTCAGGTCGTCAATGCTTTGCACATTGTCCTGGCTGGTGAAGATCACGGTGGCCGGGCTGGTCCACATACCCAGCAGTTTCACGCCTTTGTGCTCGTTGGCACCCATCATGAATTTTTCGTAGGTGCGCCAGTAAGCGACCGAGTTCACGCCACCGTCATCGGTCGTGAAAGGCAATTCAGCAAATTCGATCAGCGGGAAGCGGTTAGCCGTGTAGCTGTGTACCGACATGCCCAGATCGGCAATGCCGTTACGCACCAGATCCAGGTGAGCCTGTGGCTTGCCCAGCGCGTTGATGAATTCCACCTTCACGCGGCCTTCGGTGGCTTTTTCCACTTCCTGGGCCCAGGGCTCGAACATATTGGTCACGATGAAGTGGCCTGGAGGCATCCACTGGGAAAAACGCAGGGTGGTGACTTCAGCCGCAACCGAAGGCATGGTCGGTGCCAGGGCTGCTGCAGCCAGGCCCAGGCTCAAGGCCAATTTTTTGAAAACACGCATCTCGACTCCTCGTAAATTATTTTGCTGCCGGGCTACTACAACCCGGCGTTCTGGCCGCCTGAAAGACTGACAACAAGACCTGAGCCTGTACGCTTGGCGGCTTTACTACAGCCCGGATCACACCTGCATCCGGGCCAGGTTTACATACTGTTCGGGATGACCAGAACAATCCAGGGGACAAACACCAGCAACAACAAACGCAAGATATCCATCATGACAAAGGGTGCAACACCCCGGATGATGGTGCCCAGGGGAACATCGGGCATCACGTTCTTGATCATGAAAATGTTCAGGCCCAGCGGTGGGGTAATCAGGCTGATTTCAGCAGCCACCACCACGATGATGCCGAACCACACCAGGTCAAAGCCCAAGGAGGCCACGATCGGGTAGAAGATAGGCACGGTCAGCATGACCATGGACATGGTTTCCAGGAAGCAACCCAGAACCAGGTAAATGGCACAAATGATCAGAATCACCACGATGGGCGAGACATCAATGCCCTGGATGAAACCCAGCAACTGATTGGGTAAACCGGCCACAGTCAGGAAGTTGGTGAAGACCAGAGCACCAATCACCAGGGCAAACATGATGGCCGTGGTTTGAGCGGCTTCAATCAGCACCGTCAGGTACATGCGAGGCTTCCAGCCACGACGCTTCAAAGTCAGCAAGAAAGTGGCAGCGGCACCAATACCAGCGGCTTCTGTTGGGGTGAACACACCACCGTAAATACCGCCCATGATGACGATAAACAGTACAGTGATCGCCATCACGCCTTTGGTCGCTTCAAAGCGCTCACGCCAGCTGGCTTTTTCACCAGGACGGCCCAAATTCGGGTTGATCGCGGTAATGATCATCACCGTGACCAGGTACATCAGCATGGCGACCATGCCGGGCAGGAAACCCGCCGCAAACAGCTTGCCGATATCGGTTTCGGTCAGAATCCCGTAGACCACCATCATCACGCTGGGTGGAATCAGAATGCCCAGTGTGCCGCCCGCCGCAATACTGCCGGTAGCCAGACGATCGTCGTAGTTGTACTTGCGCATATTGGGCATGGCCACACGGCCCATGGCCGCGGTGGTGGCCATACTGGAACCACAGAGCGCGCTAAAGGCACCACAGGCAACAATGGTTGCCATCGCCAAACCACCACGCAAGTGACCGATAAAGGCGTTAGCCGCTTTGTACAGGTCTTTGGACAAGCCCGAGGCATTGACCAGATTGCCCATCAAAATGAACAGCGGCAGCACGGTAAAGCTGTAGCTCATGGCTGTGTCGTAGCTGGTTTGCGCTGCCATGGTCAGGGCCGCTTCCATGCCGGTAAAGAAGGCAAAACCCAGCGTGCCGACCAGCAACATACCCCAGGCAATGGGCAAACCCAGAAACAAGCTACCCAACAGGACTGCCAGTCCGATAATAGAAATCAACATGAAAAAACTCCGTCTTTATCGGCTGGGAGAGCTAAAAATCTTAAGCAGCGAGGCCAGGGTGGCGATGCCGGTCATGATGGCGATGATGTAGGCAAAGGGTGCGATGGGCACTTGCAGGGCATTGCTCATATCGCCATAGCCGGCCAGCTCATTAGCGTGATTCCACAGATACACGGTCAGCACACCCAGCATGACGGTGGAGGTGACATTGATCACGAACTGCTGGATACGACGTGCCACTGGGCCTAGCCAGGCGTCAATCAGGCTGACGGTCAAGTGTTGCTGGTGCCAGGTGACACGCGGCAAGGCCGCAAAAATCAGCACGCCCAGCAAGAGTTCGCTGGCCTCATAAGCACCCAATAAAGGGGCATGGAATACATACCGGCCTATTACATCCACGGTTGTGATCCCTGTCATCAGGACCAAGATGACCACACAGGCAGTATCCAGAATTGTCTCTACAACTCGTACTACTCCACGTGAACGCACCAGCTCCATTCCTGGCAGATCGTCGTTCATTACAGCTCCACTTATTTTGGCCCGACAAGGCCTGTTTTTTGGGTCATCATGCACTCCTGAAAACAGGGGTGCATTGTTATATTTCTGTTCTAAATAGTTTATAGATGAACAAATCCAGGTAAATAGAAAGAAACCCTTAATTCCATCCAAAATCATGGAATCGTGGTTTCTATCTCACATAGCAAGAAATACGGTCACAAACCAGCTCGCTTGTCCTGTGCTAGAGCTGGAAAAAACCGCTGGAGCAGGCGTGAGTGCTGGCTTGGCGCAATGTCGAGCAAGCGAACATTGGCTTTAAAAAGGGCAATAAAAGAATCAGCCGACTAGCAATCAGGCAGCATCCAGACCGATAAGCAAACCCTGAGGCCCATGCGTTTCATGTGACAAAAAAAGAGTCGAAACTGAACAGGCCCTTCAAGTGTTGGGCATACTTCCATGCGATATGAGCAGGTCTGAAACAGCGACTTTTGACACCAAAAACCGGGGACAAAAGGCCAAAATCGGTCTCTATAACAAAGAAAAAAACTTAGGCGGCAAAAAACCCAGGCACCGCCAACCAGCCGCCACCAATCAAGACGGTCCCTGCAGCCGTTTGTTTAAATGACAGTCGCCGCCCGACATGCTGGAACAGATAGTCCATCAAGGGTGTTGTGCCATCCAAAAGCAAAAACCCCCTTGGAAAACCAAGGGGGTTTTATATGCTGCCAAGCAAATGGACTAGTTCCCGAACGCACTCAAAGCACGATCACGGGCAGTCCCGTTGCCAGTCGATCAGATCGTCAAGGTACCCACGCTGGCACCACCGCAGACATACAAGGTCTGACCCGTAATGAAGCTGTTTTCAGGGTCCGAGAAGAACATGGTGGCGCGGCTGATGTCATCCGCACGGCCCAGGCGCTTCACGGGAATCGCAGCAGCCAGCTTGGCTTCACGCTCGCTACCGGCTTCGACCACGTCGTAGAACATATTGGTGGTGATGGGGCCGGGGGCAATCACGTTGACGGTAATGCCCTGGTCAGCCAGTTCCAGCGCCCAGGTGCGAGCCATGCCCAGCATGCCAGCTTTGGTAGCGGCATAGGCGGTACGGGTTTGCAGACCCAGTGCGCCACGTGAGGACATCAGCACGATGCGGCCAAAATGGCGCTCGCGCATGCCAGGAACCACCGCCTGGGTAATCTGCAAGGCCGCACCCAGGTGAATCTGGGTCAGGCCCTGCAAGTCTTCCAGCTTGACCTCGTCCAGCAAGGCGGGCCAGATCACGCCTGCATTGTGGATGAAGTGGGTTACTTCAAAACGCTCGGCAATGTCTTTGGCGGCTTTCTCGGTTGCCACGGCATCCAGCAAGTCCACCTGCACGCAGTGCAGACGCTCGTGCGTCCAGGGCAGTACATTGCGTGCCATGCTGATCACGGTGTAACCCTGATCCAGCATCTTGCGGCAAATGTCTTCACCAATACCGGTGCTGCCGC
The DNA here is from genome assembly GCF_017377875.1 of Alcaligenes sp. SORT26. Lineage (GTDB taxonomy): Bacteria > Pseudomonadota > Gammaproteobacteria > Burkholderiales > Burkholderiaceae_B > Alcaligenes > Alcaligenes parafaecalis. The sequence continues at coordinate 3,042,053 of NZ_CP070975.1, read as the reverse complement.
CCGTCACAATGGCGGTGTATTGAGCTTGTGTCATCTTGATTGTCTCCAGGCAAATTCAAGGCGCAGGGCGCGCCACCAGCACGGCTACGCCACCGGCATCCAGTTCCAGACTCAGGCGCACTTTTTCATCGGCCTGCCCGCCTTCGGGCAAGTGGGCGATCGCAAAAGGGCCGCAATCCAGTTGAACGGTGCCGATACGCCAGGGCAGTCGTGCCTGAAAATAGGGTTCGTTGCTGTGATGCAGGGTCGTGGTGGCACGCAATACGCCTGTGTCCGCCACGGCCTTCCAGTTCAGCGTGGTGTGCAGGCAATGGCCGCACACGTCCCGGGCGGGATACTGCACCGTGCCGCAGGAAGGACACACTTGCAGGGCGAATTCGCCGCGCTGGGCGGCTTCGGTCAGACCGGCTGCCGTAGCGCTGCGTGCGCCGGGTGGCAAAATTTGGGTGTCGCTCATTACTGCCCCCGTTCCAGCAAGGCCGCAGCAGTACAAATGCCACGGTCGTAATTAATCATGCCAAAGCCGGACACCAGACCGATACGGGCATTGGCCACTTGCGTATCGCCTGCGGTATCGGTCAATTGGCGCAGAGCCTGAACCAGACCCAAATAGCCTCCGGCAGCGCCAGCCTGGCCTACCGACAACTGACCGCCACTGGTATTGAAGGGAAAGCTGCCATCTACGGTAAAGGTATTCTTGCGAATGAATTCCGGGCCTTCGCCCTTGGCGCAGAATCCCAGGTCTTCAAACTGCAGGACGTTGATGACAGGGTAGTCATCGTAGGTTTCCATGAAATCCACGTCTGCCGGACTCAGGCCCGCGTGCTCGTAGAACGCATCCTTGTCCATGGCCCAACCACCGCGATGCTGTACAGCATCTTCAGGGAAGGCGTTGTGACGCTCGATGGTGGAACGAATACGCACATAAGGCAGGCCCAGTGCTTCGGCCTGTTCACGACGCATCACCAGATAACCTTCGGCTCCGGCGCAAGGCATCACGCAATCGAACAGATGGATGGGGTCGGCAATGACGCGCGCCTCCATGTACTGCTCCAGCGTCAGCGGCTTTTTCATCAGGGCATGCGGGTTGCGCAGCGCATTGTCGCGCTGGGCGACACAGAGCTTGCCGAAATCTTCACGCGTGGCACCGTAGTGACGCATGTAGTAGTCCGTCAGCAGCGCAAAGCTGGCGTTGGGGCCACCGGCACCGTAAGGGTAGACGGCATCCTGCGAGAAACGCGAGAAGCCCGACACCGTGTTCTTGAAGGACTCACGGTGATTGGTATCGCCCGCGATACACGCCACGATGGACGCATCGCCACACTGCACGGCACGAGCAGCACGGCGCATGGCAACTACGCCACTGGCCCCACCCATAGGAATGTGGTCCAGCCAGCGCGGGCTCATTTGAAAATGCTGCATCACACCGACGGCACTGTCCGAACCCAGCGTGAAGCTGGATACGCACACACCATCAACCTCAGCTTTTTTCAGGCCGGACTGGGCCAGCAACTGGCCCAATGCCGCACCCAGCCACCAATGTGCGGTCTGCTCGGAATGGCGCTCGTAGGGAATGGTCACCGGAGCGACCAGCACCACATCGTCATAGCCCTGGCGGGCTGCTTGCGGCAAGGCCATGGGCTTAGGCCTCCTGACGTTTTTTCAGGTGATTCGTGTTCACGCAGGCCGGGTTTTCCAAAGCGGCCAGGGCCACTGTTTTCAACTCACCGCGCTGAATCTTGTTGGTCGAGGTCAGAGGCAGGGCATCCACAAACAGAACGTAGCCGGGCACCTTGAAGTAGGCCAGTTGGGTCAGACCCCACTGCACCATTTCCTGGGCAGCCTGTTCGCGCTGTTCCTGGGTTTCGATTGGGTTGTGTGGCACCACCAGCGCCATCACTTCGTCGCCACGGATGGCGTCGGGCACAGCGGCCACGGCAATGGAGCGCACCAGCGGGTGCTGCTGCATGATGTTTTCCACTTCCACGGCAGCGATGTTCTCGCCACTGCGACGGATCACGTTCTTTTTACGGTCCACAAAGTGCAGGTAGCCTTCTTCATCACGGCAAACAATGTCGCCTGTGTGGAACCAGCCGCCTTCCCAGGCTTCGTCAGTTGCCGCCGGGTCTTTCCAGTAGCCGGAGAAAAAGCCGTAGCGTGGGTTGTCACCGGCCGAGCGCACCAGCAGCTCGCCGTTTTCACCGGCCTGAGCAGGTTCGCCATCGTCTTTACGCAGCAGCACTTCCACCACGGGCATTTCCTTGCCGAAGCAGGAAGTACCGATGTGACGTGGCTCGTGGTTGGCGATGATGCTGGCACCCGCGCCGGTTTCGGTCATGGCCCAGGCTTCCAGCAAAGGGAAACCAAAGCGCTCTTCAAAGATAGGATGCAGGCCACGGTCCACACCGGCGCCAAAACCAAAGCGCACGCTATGTTGACGGTCTTTTTCGCTGGCCTCGGCCTTCATCAGAATGGCTGGCATCACGCCCAGGTAATGCACCACGGTTGCGCCAGACTCACGCACCGAATCCCACCAGCTACGTGGGTGGAAACGGTCCAGGGAGATCAGGCAGCCGCCGGTCTTGATCATGGCCATGGTCGAGCAGGCCATCGCGTTCATGTGGAACAGGGGCAGCGGAGTCAGCATGCGCTCTTTGCCATGCTCCAGCGAGACCAGACCGCCAATGTCGCGATACCACTCACCGGCGTAATGGAAGTACTGGTTAGCCAACATGCAGCCCTTGGGGCGGCCTGTGGTGCCGGAGGTGTACAGCAGGGCACATTCGCTGTTTTCATCAGGAATGTCACAGGAACGGGAGGCGGCGCGCTCCACCATCGGAGGCACATCACCATCGGCCATGATGGCAAAAGGCTGACCGGCACGCTGAGCCGCTTCCACCAGATCCTGGTGACGGCTGGGCAGGGCAATTGCCATGATCATTTCCGAATGGCCAATCAGGTATTCCAGCTCGGCAGCGCGCAGGTCCGGGTTGATCGGCACAATGGACACGCCCAGGCTGTTCAGTGCAAACCAGTGCAGGAAGAACACAGGGCGGTTCTCCAGCAAGATGCCGACGCGGTGACCGTGGCCATAGCCAGCAGCCGCGTAGCCAGCGCGCAAGGCGTCGATACGCTCCAGAGCCTGACCGTAAGTCAGCTCGCCCGCTTCAATACCGTAGATCTCGGCGGTCTCAGGCAGGGTACATACAAATGGCTTGTCGCCCCATTGTTGGGCGGTGTCTCGAAAAGCCTGGTAGACCGTGGTGTTGGCCATCAAAAATTCTCCTGTCCTGTCACATAAACAACTGGATATTGCCGAAAGGCGCGTCGCAATTAAGCAGATCCACCCGTTTCAGACGGATCTTCAAAGCGTCGTCCTGGCGCACCAGGGTGTAGGTATTCCAACCCACATAGATATCTTGGTTGTCGCCACGCGTTTCCGTGTAGTGGAAGGCGCAACGCACGGTGTATTCGCCTTTTTCCTCGTCCATGCTTTCCACAGTGGGTTGCTGGAGCAAGTGGTGGCTGCGGCTCTTGGGCTGCTGGGAAAAGGTACGGCGGCCTGCCAGACGTTCCACACGGATACGCAGCAAGAGCTTGTCCTCGTGCATCAGGGACGCGTGCAAACGGGCGTCCTGCTGATCGTGCGCCAAGGGCATCCAGTAGTAGCCATCCTCGGTGAACAGGTCGAGCCATTGCTCGTAGCGCTGTTCATCCAGCAGGCGGGCTTCCGCATACACAAAATCGATAAGGGCCTGACGGCTGATTTCGCTCATGGTTATTCCTCTTCTTTCTTGGCCTGCTGCTCGGGCAGCATGAACTTCAACCAGGCGCGGAACTGGGCGCGCATCTGCATTTCGCTGGTGCCGTTAATCACCACGTTCTTTTGCTGGTCTTCATCTTTTTCCACCAGACGGGCCAGGTTCATCCAGTCGCGACCACGCGACTGCAAACCGTGCTGGGCACGCTCGTACATTTCCAGGTCATCGTGACCGACCATGGAGGTCGGTGCGTTGATCAGGCGGTTGTACATCAGGGTGCGTTCCAGGAAGGTGTCAGGGGCACCCACCAGGCGGAAGGTCCAGGACTCCACCAGGGTCTTGTCTGCGGCCAGCGGCTTGAACAAACGCAGGGTCTGGATAGGGCCCTTGACCATGATGTTGGGGAAGTAACAGGTGTTGTGACGCGTGTCGCCCAAAATGGCTTTGGCACGTTCTTCACCGTAGGCTTCGACCATCTGGTCCCAGTAGCCGGGGATTTCGGAGTAATCAGCGTGGATGGAATTGCTCACGCCGGTATGGCCGTGACCGTTTTCCCACACGCGAATACCCATGCCTTCGTAAAACTCGTAAGGCGACATGAAAGGAGCAAACAGCTCAACCGCCATGGGCTTGGGTGTACCCGGAGGGGCCGCTTCCCAGGCTTTTACTGCCGTACCGGCCGAAGACTCGTGCGCCACCATGGGGTGACAGGTATCGGTCTGGTTATCGACCAGCATTTTCCAGTTGCACTGGTGCATGTAGCGCATCACGCCACCGGCCACTTCCAGGCGGCCTTCGGGGGAGCGATCCACCATATTGTCGATGGTGCTCAGGGACTCGCCAAAGAAGTCCTCAAAGCTCACACCTTCGTCGGCCAGGCGACAGAACACGAAATCGCGGTACACCTTGACGTTCTGTACCGCCGCCATGCCCTTGCTGCCTTCGGTGCATTCAAAGCCGGTGTTCTCGTAGCCTTTCTTCAAGGGGATAGACAGCAGGGAGCCGTCGGTCTTGAAGGTCCAGGCGTGGTAGGGGCAACGGAAGAATTTGCCCGTGTTGCCACAGGTCTCGCCCGCCACTTGCACACCTTTGTGCGGGCAGCGGTTGTAGAGCACACGGATGCTGTCATCGGTATGGCGCACCATGATGACGGACTCAGTACCGACTGTCGTGGTGTAGAAGTCGCCTTTATTAGGGACTTGGCTGGCATGACCAACGTAGACCCAGGTATTGACGAACAACTGCTCCATCTCCAGTTCAAACAGCTCCTGGTTGATGTACAAATCCTTGTGGACCTCGGCCTCGCGTACCAATTCGCGGATGGCCTGGGGATTATCACGATACTTTTCCATCATGTTCTCCGTCGCCCTAGGGCTTTATAGATCCAGCACCAGACGCGGGGTCTTGGCACGGGAAATACAGATCTGGATGACCTTGTTGCTGGCTTTTTCCGAGTCGCTCAGGAAATAGTCGCGGTGGTCAACCTCGCCTTCGATCACATCACAGGTACAGACGCCACACTCGCCGCGCTTGCAGTCGATCATGGGGTCCAGACCCTGCTCTTCCATCACGTCCACAATGGTCTTGTCGGCGGGAATTTGCAGGGTGACACCGCTTTGGCGCAGTTCCACTTCAAAAGGCTGGTCGCCTTCCTGGGGAGCGGCAGTAATGAACAGCTCGAAGTGAACATGGTCGGTAGGCCAGCCGCGTTGCTTGCAGGCTTCGATCACGGCATCAATCATGCCTTTGGGGCCACAGACGTAAATGTGCTGGTCCTTGGACAGGCCGTCGAGCAAGGTATTCAGGCAGAAACGGCCTTCGCTATCGTCGGCGTAGTGGCGCAGGGCCGGGCCGGACAGGGCGCTCAGCTCGTCCAGAAAGGCCAGTTGCTCCACACTGCGACCTGCGTAGTGCAGTTGGTAAGGGCGGCCTTGGTGATGCAGGGCAGCGGCCATGCTGGCAATCGGGGTGATACCGATACCACCGGCAATCAGCACGGTTTCGGTTTCGCCATTGGCAGCGGCATGCAGGGGGAAATCGTTCTTGGGACCTGCCACACGCAGCGTATCGCCTACTTTCAGGCTGTGCATAAAGCGCGAACCACCCGAGCTATTGTCTTCCAGGCGCACGCCCAGACGGTAACAGCTTGGACCCTGTGCCGTGTCGGCATCCAGCGAAATCAGGGAATAACAGCGGTGATCGTTCAGATCAGGAATCTGTACCTGCAGGTGCGAACCCGGCGCAAACGCGGGCAGGGAACCGGCCTGGGCAGGCTCTAGCGTAAAACTGCGAATCAGCGGGGATGCGTTCTGGATGTCCCGGATGACGAGTTCAAAAGTATCCATCATGTGCCTACCATTGAGCATGACTACATCAATTACCCAGCCGAAAAGGCCAAGCCATGGCATGATGTAGCGCCGCAGGGGGCAATGGGACGGTATCGCGTAACCTGAAAAAGGCTGCGTAAGGCTCGTCTACTGTCTCCGCTAAAACCGGCTGCCTGACACCAAGACTGGCTGTACGGCTGGATCTCTATTCATTCTTTTGTGAATTTATTTTATTGATGAATAGTTTACGGATAAATATATACTGCCGAATATAATGGAAAACCACTAGGTGAGAAAACAGCAGAACCGCATGGTACACAGTTCTGCCACTTCCCCACCGTTTTCTACTTACTGAGCAACCAGTGCGACCACGCGCAGTGGGCTGCCGGAACCGCCTTCAATCTTCAGAGGGGCCGACATGATCAGTGCACCTTGAGGGGGCAACTGATCCAGGTTGCACAGACACTGCAAACCGTAGCGGTTGGCACCGTGCATCAGGGTGTGGCAAGGGTAGCCAATGGGCCAGGCGTAGGATTGGCCAGCATCGGTGTTGATGGTTTCAACGCCAAAACCGTGAACCTTGCGCTCGTGAATCATCCACTCCACCGCTTCCTGAGCTGGGCCAGGCGTGTGGGCACCGTCTTCACGCATGTTCAGGAACGCCTCGGCGTCGTTCACGCGCTTGGACCAGTCGGTGCGGAACAGCACCCAGGCGCCTTCAGGGATACGGCCATGCTTGGCTTCCCAGTTCAACAGGAACTCGGAGGTCAGGATGAAATCTTCGTTCTGGGCCACTTCAGCAGAAGCATCAACCACCACGGCTGGGCGCAGGAAATTGTCCACCGGAATGGTGTCGACGGTGTTGTCTGGATGGTCCTTGCCGGAGATCCAGTGCGCAGGCGCGTCAAAGTGGGTACCTGTGTGTTCGCCACAGGTAAAGTTGTTCCAGTACCAGCCTGGGCCGTTTTCATCGTATTGGCTGATGCGCTCAATCGAGAAACCGGCAGTCTGGCCAAATTGGGGGGGCAACTGCAAAGCAGGGAAGCTGGGGGACAGAGTCTGGGTCAGGTCTACGAAACGGACCTGCTTGCTGTCAATCGCCTGGATCAGGCCTGCCAATGGGTGCTTGTCGCTCATTTCATCTCCTACATGGATCTTATGTCATCGTTATCGTTGCCTGCCCGGTGCGCATCGCGCCCTGCAGGATAGGGATACGCTGTGTACACAGCCCGGTCCCTCTAGCCGGCACCGCCCATCCCGAGACGGACAGCTTGCATCTTTAACCACGGCAGCCAGGCTGCAATGGTGATTTTGGCAGACCCGAGACTGCCGGGCCTGTCAAAAAACGGTCCCGATCCACACTGGGAAAGAGACCGTCTTGAACCTTCTTACACTTCCTTGTCGTCCAGAACGGAGAACTCGGCAGGATTCAGGTCTGGCTGGGACGCTGCGTCGCCTTCGTAAAAGCGGGCAGGCGTCAGTGCCTTGCGGTTCACACGCAGGTCAAACACGTCAAAACGGTTGTAGTGACCGGTGATGTCGTGCATTTGACGCGGCTGAATGCAGCGCGACAGATCGATGTCGGCGTAGGCAATGCCTTCCTTGTCGATCAGTGGTTCGCCCTGAACGCGGCCGTCGGGGCCAATAATGCCCGAGAACGCGCTGTTGGGGCGAGCCAGCAGTTCACGTGCTTCAGGATGGCTGGCCGCCATGGCTTCGATGATTTCCTCGGAAACCGTCGAGCAAGCCACAACCGTAAACACCTTGCCTTCAAAGCAATGAGCAGCAGCACGCAGGCGAATCGCTTCGGCCATGTCGTAGTCTTTCGGTGCCACGGGCAAGGCGATGTAGCTGGCAACGTGTACCAGTTCACCTTGCGACAACAGGCTGAAACGAGCCAGCGTGTTGGTGTTTTCACCGCAAGCCAAGGCACCCAGCGGGCCAATCGTGGTGTCATGAACACGCATCGAGGAGGCGTCGCCGTTGGCCCAGGTCAGCTTTTCAGCCCAGGTTGGAACCAGTTTGCGGTGACGGCCCAGAATGCGGCCGTCCGCGCCGATGGTGACCAGCGTGTTGTAAATGGTGCCGATGCCAACGGGACTGCGCTCGTTCACACCCAACACCACGTTGACCTTGCGCTGACGACAAACTTGCGCAACCTTCTGGATCTCGGGACCGGGAACTTCGATGGCCGATTTGCACAGGCGCTCGAACCACGGGCTGCCCTCGATCGGGTTCATCACCCAGCTCCAGTAAGGGTAGCCAGAGACGAACACCTCGGGGAAGGCGATCAGCTCGGCACCGTTGTCGGCTGCTTCATTGATCAGACGACATACTTTTTCGATGGTCGCATTCGTGTCCAGGAACACAGGCGCTGCCTGTACGGCGGCGGCCTTGAACTGACGCAATTCCAGCATCATGCTCTCCTTTACTTAGTTTTGTGGGGTCACGTCCACGATGGGGTGACGCAATTCACCAATGCCTTCAACCACAGCGTGCACCACGTCACCAGGCCACATCCACTCTTGAGGAGTACGGCCAGCGCCCACGCCTTCTGGGGTGCCAGTAGCGATGATGTCACCGGGTTCCAGCGTGATACCGGCGCTGATGTCAGCGATCAGGTCGTTCACGTTGAACAGCATGTGCTTGGTGTTGGAGCTTTGCTTGGTCACGCCGTTCAGCGTCAGGCTCAGGTTCAGGTTGTGTGGATCGGTCAGCTCATCAGCCGTCACGATCACAGGACCGAAAGGAGCGTAGGTGTCCTGGCCTTTGGAGTAGATCCACTGACCGGCACGACGGCAGTCGCGGGCGCTCACGTCGATCATGACGGAGTAACCGAACACGTACTTCAGGGCGTCTTCTTTAGCCACGCGCTGAGCACGGGTGCCCATGATCACGGCCAGTTCCACTTCCCAGTCCATTTGCTGAGTGATGTTCTTGTTGTGCTCGATGGCATCGCCAGGGCCAACCACGGTGGTTGGTGGCTTGGAGAAAATCACAGGCTGTTTGGGCAGCTCTTTGGAGGTGTCCAGAGTGCGGCTGGATTCGGCCACGTGTTCCACGTAGTTCAGGCCGATACCAAAGATGTTCTTGCGTGGGCGTGGGATAGGAGCCAGCAGTTTGACGTTGGCCAAAGGCAGGGCCACACCAAAAGGCATATCGTCGGCGTAGGTTTCCAGCAAGCGAGCCGTGGAGGTCACAGCGGCTGGGCCCAGGTCGATGAAATCGAGCATGTTGTCAGGCAGCATGTGGCCAGTGGCGTCACCCAAGTAACCCAGGTCAACGACCAGATCACCCACAATGGCACCCAGGCGGCCAGCGGCAGCAACTTCACTACGGTACGTTACAAGACGCATTTCTATCTCCAGATTGGGCCATCTCTACAGATGGCTTGAATGAATCGGGTCGGCCTGCCGTGGCAGGCCGTCCAAATAGGTTAAACAAGTAGTCTTACAGCAGGACCTGGTGGCCGCCGTTCTCTGCCAGCGCTTCTTCGCGGTACAGATTCAGGGCGCGCATCACGGGCAGGTCGTGGAACGAGAACAGGCAAGCGTCATCAGACGAAGAGCCGTTCACGTGCTCGTGGAACATCCAGGATGGTACGCAGAAAATGTCGCGTTCGCGCCAGTCAAAGCGTTTGCCATTGATGATCGAATAGCCTTCACCCTTGGCGCATTGGTAAATAATGCTGCCCGTGTGACGGTGGGCCTTGGTGTGCTCGCCAGGACGCAGCATTTGCATGCTGGCGCCGATGGTGGCCATGACAGGGCCGCCGGTCAGCGGGTTGATGTAGTCCATGATGACGCCATCAAAGGGGCTGCCGTCCGTAACCTTGGCGTAGGCCGACAAGGCTTCGTAAGTAGGCTCCCACTCGTACTTGAGCAGGGGCGAGTACGGTTTTTGCCAGTCGTGCAGGGTTGGCTTCAGACCACGGCCACCCCAGATACCCACCGCGTCATTGACGGGGTGCGTAATGGCCTGGGCCAGATCCGGGTGAACGGCGTAGAAACCGGCTTCCAGGGCGTTGACCAGTGGAATGTCCAGACCGTCTTGCCATATGCAGGGCAGGCCGTCGGCTTCCACGCCATGCTCGTGCCAGCAGCCGTTAGGCGTCAGCACGAAGTCGTTGGCGCCCAAGGTCATCTTGTGGCCGTCCACGATGGTATAGGCACCACGGCCTTCCATGATGAAACGCAGGGCCGAGGAGGAGTGTGCATGTGCGGAAGCCGCTTCGCCCGGTTTCATGACCTGCAAACCGGAGTACAGCCAGCCCACCGCCGCCGAGACTTCCTGGCGACCGGGGTTGTTCAGGTAAATCACACGACGACCGGCCTTTTCAGGGCTGACCAGATCCACCGAACGCAACACGTAGTCGCGCAGGTCGCGGTAGCGCCACACCACAGGCACGGACTCGGACTTGGGCTCCCAGGGCTCAATCTTGTTCGCCACGGTCCACAGGGCACCGGCTTCAAACTGAGTCAAATCCTGGTAGTACTTCACCAATTCGGGCGTGTCCTCAACATCTGCACGACCGAGCACGCTTTCGCGGTGGGTGTCAAAACGTTCTTCCGACATGATGCTGTCTCCTTTCGTGTTTTATGACTTGGCAGGGCCGTCCTGGGCCACTGGCGCACGTTTAGTCTGGCGCTGCAACCAGTCCTTGCCCCATTCGTACTGAACAGGCCAGGCCAGGTCCGTGTAGCCCAACTCCGCAGCCTGACGTTGCGGCCAGTTCGCCTCGGCCAGAAAGCCACGCGACAGGGCGCACAGGTCAGCACGGCCTGCGGCAATAATGCTGTTGGCGTGATCCGCTTCCATGATCGAACCCACCGCCATGGTGGCGATACCGGCTTCGTTACGGATACGGTCGGAGAATGGCGTCTGGTACATGCGGCCGTAAATTGGCTGCTGCTCCAGCACCACTTCACCCGAGGACACGTCGATCAGATCGGCACCGGCTTGCTTGAACAGGCGTGCAATTTCCACACCGTCGTCCGCCGTGTTGCCGCCTTCGGCCCAGTCTGTTGCCGAGATACGCACCATGATGGGCTTGTTCTCTGGCCAGACGGCGCGGATAGCTGCAAACACTTCCAGCGGGTAAGCCATGCGATTTTCCAGACTACCACCAAATTCGTCACTACGCTGATTAGTCAGCGGCGAGATGAAGCTGGACAGCAGGTAACCGTGGGCGGCTTGCAATTCGATGCAGTCAAAACCGGCCTGGTCAGCGCGCTTGGCAGCGGCCACAAAGGCGTCCCGAATCTCGTCCATCTGGACACGGGTGATCTCGGCAGGAACGGCAGTGACGCCAGCCTGGTAAGGCAGAGCCGAGGCCGACACCAAAGGCCAGTTGCCTTCAGCCAGCGGCTTGTTGGCTTTTTCCCAGCCCAGTTGCGTCGAACCGCGACGGCCAGCATGCCCCAACTGCACACCGATCTTGGCACCTTGTTCGTGGGCAAATGCCACAACCGGTTTCCAGGCATTGGCCTGCTCGTCATTCCACAGGCCGGTACAACCGGGGGTGACACGACCTTCAGGCGTCACAGCCGTCATTTCAGCCATCACCAGGCCAGCACCACCCATGGCGCGGCTACCGTAATGCACCTGATGCGTAGCACCGGGCACACCGTCTTTGGCGCTGTAAATCAGGGTAGGCGAGAACACGACACGGTTCTTCAACTGCATATCGCGCAGTTTGAAGGGGGTGAACATGGGCGAAGGGGCTTTTTCACCGTCGGCCAGTTGCAGACCGGCTTCGGTCGCCATCCAGCGCTCATATTTTTCCAGCCAGGCGGCGTCACGCATACGCATGTTCTCGTGCGAGATGCGCTGCGAACGGGTCAGCATGGAGTAGGTGAACTGCTCGGGCTTCATATTGGCGTAACGGGCCACGTTCTCGAACCACTCGGTCGAGTTGCGGGCGGCGTTTTGAATACGCAATACGTCGATGCTACGGGCAGCTTCGTAATCTTTCAGGGCCTCTTCCATGGACTCGTGGTCCATGTGCTTGGCCAGCGTGATGGCATCTTCCAGGGCCAGCTTGGTGCCGGAACCGATGGAGAAGTGGGCGGTGTGAGCGGCGTCGCCCATCAGCACCACAGGCACTTGCTTGCCGGTGCCGTAATCTTGCCAGTGCACCCACTTGTTGCAGATAACACGCGGGAAGCGGATCCAGATGGCCGAACCGCGCAAGTGGGTGGCATTGCTGATCAGCTTGTTGCCATCCAGGTGGTCGGCGAACAGGTTTTCACAGTAGGCAATGGCCTCTTCTTGCGACATTTCGCCAATACCGGCTTTCTGCCAGGTCTCTTCAGGCGTTTCCACGATGAACGTGGACAGGCCGTCCTGGAAGCGGTAGGCGTGAGCCTGGAACCAGCCGTGCTCGGTTTCAACAAAAATGAAGTTGAAGGCGTCAAAGACCTTTTCGGTACCCAGCCAGACAAAGCGGCAGTTACGGGTATCGATATCAGGCTGGAACACGTCTTCGTAGCGGGTACGAACGGCGCTGTTGATACCGTCAGAAGCGATCAGGATATCGGCGTTGTACTTGCGGGCCAGTTCGGCTTCGTCGGTCACGATCGTTTCAAAGACCAGTTTGACACCGACTTCTTCGCAACGAGCCTGCAGGATGTTCAGCAATTTCTTGCGACCAATCCCGATAAAGCCATGACCGCTGGAGCGCACGGCGCTGCCTTTGAAATGGCACTCAATGTCGTCCCAGTGGTTGAACGCGTCACCGATGGTCTGCGCGGACACGGGGTCAGCTTCACGCAGGTTTTCCATGGTGGCGTCCGAGAACACCACACCCCAGCCAAAGGTGTCGTACGGTCGGTTGCGCTCGACAACAAAAACCTCGTTCTGAGGGTTTTGCAACTTCATCAGCAAACCGAAATACAAGCCGGCTGGGCCTCCGCCAATACATACGATATTCATGATATGTCCGTATGGTCTGAATACATGCTTCTGAGCATAGTATATTTATTAATAAATATTATACAAGTCAACTATTTAAATCAAAAAAAATAGCTGACCTGCACACTGCCTGCTACTACTTCAAACTAGATCAAGCCTTGCTGCTTTCTTGCTCGGCAATCACATACGCTTGCATGGGCTCGCGCAGGAAATCAGGGATAGGAATACCCAGGTGCGTCTCCAGCGAGGTGGTCACCACGGTCTGGCGCACTTGCATGCGCAACACACCGTCTTTACCGATGCAGCGCAACAGCAACTTCAGGGAGCTATTGCCAATGCGTTCCACACCCAGGCTCATCACCACATCATCACCCATACGGCTGATGGATTTGAACTCGGCTTCAATGTGCACCGAGGGCATACCCACCCGTTTGCTGGCGATCATGTTGTGAAAACCCTCGGGGGTCATGGAGTCGATCCATGCTTCCATCAGGTCGTTAAACATCACAAAGTACTGCGGATAAAAAACGATACCCGCTGGATCGCATTCCGAAAAACGGATGCGATGTTCTTGTTCGTACAGCTTGGAAACCATGTTGTAGACACCTTTTTAGCCAGTGTTTTGTGCGCCTGTTCGTGACGCTATCCGCATCCTGCCTGGTTCACAGGCCTGGCAGGATGCACCTTGTGCTAGCCAGCCGCGCTTTGCAGATGAACCCGTAACAGGCCCAGATGCTGATGGATGTGTACGACTTCTTCGGTACCCAGCCCTTCAAACATCTCTGCAATCCAGTCGCTATGGGCCTGGGCCATCGCCTCGAAACTGCTTTTGCCCTTGGGGGTGAGACGCAACACCCAAGCACGTCGGTCGGTTGGACTGCTCTGGCGAGACACCATGCCCTCGCGGGCCAGCTCGTCCGTCAGTCCGGTAATATTGCCGCCGGTCACCATCAGGTAGCGCGACAGCTCGCCCATCTTCAGGCCCTGCGGGTAGCGGTACAACTGGGCCATATAGTCAAAACGGGCCAGCGAAATATCAAAATTCTGGCGCAAGCGACGACGGATTTCGTCCTCGATCTGCTTGGTGCAGGTCAGCATGCGCAACCACAATTTCAGGCTGGCGGGGTCCTTGGGACCGACGCGGCCTTCAAAACCGGCATCGGCCGGTTCTACCAGGAATTCAAGTGCTGCTTCGCTTTGATTCATATTGTTTTTCCCCCAAACTTTGGCTAATTTCAGTTTGACCAACAGCGGGATATTCTTGCTTGAACAAGTGGCCAAGTAGACACAGGATCGTTGGCTTTTAGGGCCTTCTTCGCAGTGCCAATCCGAATTTATATTCTACTATGAATATTTTAGAAATAAAGTATTTGGCGGGATAAAAACGCTTCCTCAAGGGTTTTCACCAAGGCCGCCCGAAAGCGGCCTGGTGTGGCCCTTACACCAGCGCGTACTGACGCAGTGCAGCTTCCAATTTCACACCATGCTCGTCGGCCAAAGCCGCATCGCGCAGGGCGCCCAAGATGGCAGGCGACAGGGTGCTGGGGTTGCGCTCCAGAGCCGACATCACAGTCTGGTAGTTACGCAAGCCACGAGCATGGGTATCGCCATAGCCTTTGACCAGACGCTGACACTGGGCAATTTCCAGAGCCAGGGCCGGGTGAGCATCGGCAGCCTGTTCGATCTGCTTCAACCAGCCTTCAATACGCTGCTGTTCAGCCTGGTAACGCAGCGTGCGACGACGCCAGCGTTTGAAGCCCGAGAGCAAGTACAAAGGAATAAAACCGCGCACCGAGCTGGTCTGAATCACGCGACCGGACTTAGTTTGGGATTTCACCAGCTTGTTGCCCCAGGTAGGACGCATCAACCAACGACCTACGCTGGCAAACGGCAGGATTTCGCTGATTTCTTCCACGCGGGGGTGCATGTATTCGTTGATCGCCACGATCTGACCGTCGGCAGCGCGCACTTCTTTGTGCACACGATCAAAACGGCTGGAACGGGTCTTCAGTTCGGCCACGCGAATGGCATCCTCGTAGGACATCCACAGCGCCAGATAACGGCCGGTTTCACGGATCAGGGCCACGTCGTCAGGACGAGCAAACTGGCTGATCTTTTTCAGGCGGTCCAGGTACAGATTGGCGTAGTTCACGTCCTGGAAGTCCAGAACACGACGCACACCTTCCACCACGATAGGCTGAGCCTGCGCGGGGACTTCGGCGCGTACACGGTCAATCAGCTTGGCCACGGCAGGGTCGCGAGGGGCCAACGTCGCCATATCAACAGGCTTGGTTTCCGAATCGGATTTGCCTGCATCGCCTTCAGCCACGCGGGCATAGGCAGCACCAAAAGCCTTCAGGCTGGGCTTGACGCCCACACCACCGCGCTCGATAGTCTGCTCGAACTGCGAGCGGCTGAAAGGCAGCACGCCGGTGCTGGCCAAAGCGCCAAACAGTACGGCGGAAATCACACTGCCCGAATCCTCGGCCGCTTTTTCCATATTGAAGTACACAAAACGCTTGGCAGCCTGGGTTGCGTGAGCAATCAGCGCGTTATCGTCCACACGGCCATCGCCCATGGCCGATTTTTCGGCAATGGAGTAGACACGGTGAGTCGAGGCGACCAGCGTGGTGCGGTCCTCGGAGACCAGGCCACGTTGTACGGCGCGACCGGCTTCCATCAGTTCGGAAGCCAGCACCACGTCCACGTCACCAGGCATGGGCATCAGAGCCAGCACTGGTTTTTTGCCATCCGGCACGGCCGAGTGCGGGAACAGTTCCACGTAATAAATCGTGGCACCGGTACGCTGGGCCACACCGGGAACCGAGGTGGTCTGTGCAAAGTAGCCGTTTTGTTCGCCCAGGTTGACGATCCAGTCGGCCAACACGCCGCCGCCTTCGCCACCCATGGCCAAAATAGCAATCTTGATTGGTTTGATCTGCATGATAAAAATCTCTACGGGTGTGCTTAGAAGGCCAGGCGGTCACGACGAGCAGCGTCACGACGCTGCAACCAGCCGATAAAGCCACGGCGGGTTTTTTCGCGGAACTTGTCCCAGCCAGTCGGGTTGCTGACCACTTGTGCTCGGTAGAAAGACGGGCACAGAATCGCAGCGTGGGAAACCTCGCCACACAGACCGCAACCCACACAACTGTTCATCACGTTAGCCACCGGGTCCTGACGCAGGGCGTCCGGATTGGGGCGAATCGACAGCGAAGGACAACCGGACAAGCGAATGCAGGAGTGATCGCCGGTACATGTATCCGGATCCACACCAAAGCGCTCGCGCACCACACGTTCGCCAGCAGCCACGGCTTTACGCACCTGGCCTTTTTCACGACGCTGACGGTTCAACATACATTCACTTTGCGCCACCAGCACTTTCGGACCTTTTTCTTTGGTCGTCAGCGCTTCACGCAAGGTGTTGGTCATGGTCTTCAGGTCGTAGGTGCGACGAATCATGCGCAACCACTCCACACCCACACCACGCGCCGCTTTCTCGATCAGGTGACCGGTACTGCGGGTTTCGTTCTTGGCCTTGGAGGACAGAATGTCCTGACCACCTGTAGCCGCGGTGTAGCTGTTGTCGATCACGATGGTCAGGTTGTCACTGCGGTTGAACACGGCGTTAGCAATACCGCTGGTCAAACCGTTGTGCCAGAAACCACCGTCACCCATCACCGAGATCGCACGCTTGTCCGAATCCACGTTCAAGGCAGCCGAACCGGCGCCACCCAGGCCGTAACCCATGGTGGTATTACCCAGGTTGAAGGGCGGCAAAATGGAGAACAGGTGACAGCCAATGTCGGCCGACACGTGGTGTTCGCCCAGCTCGCGCTCCACCAGCTTCAGTGCGGTAAAGATAGGACGCTCTGGACAGCCGGTACAAAACCCGGGCGGACGGGCGTGGACGTTCTCGTCCAGGCTGCCCAAGGGTTTCACTTCAGCGGCTTCGGCTTCCACCAGGCTGGCTTGTTCTGCTTTAGGACGCTCCACAGTCTCGACTTTCATCGGGATCACGCGTGGTTTGCGAGCGGGCAGGGGCTCGATGCGCTCGTATTTTTCCATGAAGGCGCGCAGGCCTTTCAACATGGTGGCGGTGTTGTATTCACCAGCCAGAGGCAACAAGTCCTTGCCGTGCAGCGTTACGTCCACATTGTGACGACGCACAATGTCGGAAATATTCTGTTCAACAAAGTTGGGCTGACCTTCTTCCAGCACCAGCACCGCACGCTTGCCTTCACAGAAGCGAACGATTTCGGACTCGATCAGCGGGTAGGCCACGTTCATGACGTACATGGGCACTTTGGATTCGCCAAACACGTCGGCCATGTCCAGGTGCTCCAGGGCACGGATCACGGTGTTGTAGCCACCGCCCTGAACGATCAGGCCGACGTCATCGGTGCCATCAGCAAAGAATTCATTCAACTGACGCTCTTCGATGAACTTGACGGCGTTCGGCCAGCGCTGTTCGATCTTTTCTTTTTCATGCAGGAAGCTGGCGGGCGGTAACACGATACGGTTGATATCGCGTGTGGGCTGCTCCATCGCTTCTTTGATGGTGAACTTGGCGCGGCGGTTGTCCGAGGCCACAAACTGACCATGCACGTGACAGGCGCGGATACGCAATTGCAGCATCACGGGGGTGTTGGACGCTTCGGACAGATCAAAACCGTCTTTTACCGCTTGCACGATACAGGGCAGGTTAGGACGGGGGTCCAGCATCCACATCTGGGATTTCATGGCAAAAGCGTGGCTACGCTCCTGCATGATGGACGAGCCTTCACCGTAGTCTTCGCCCACAATGATCAGCGCACCGCCCTTGACCCCACCGGAGGCCAGGTTGGCCAGCGCGTCCGAGGCCACGTTGGTGCCCACGGTTGCTTTAAAGGTAATGGCGCCACGCAGCGGGTAGTTAACCGACGCAGCCAGCGTTGCCGCCGCCGTTGCCTCGCTGGCACTGTTTTCAAAACGGATTCCGTTTTCTTGCAAGATGTCCTGGGCATCCGCCAGTACATCCATCAAGTGCGAGATAGGCGCACCCTGGTAACCGGCCACGTAGGACACGCCCGATTCCAGCAGGGCTTTGGTCACCGCCAGGATGCCTTCGCCACTGAATACGTCTCCATCACCCAGGCGCAGCTTTTTGACTTCTTCGACAAACGATCGCTCAGCCATTTTTCTTTCCTTACTTACCGCTCATTGTGAACATGGTATTTATTTTCATCTGAATATGTTTATATCTCAACATATCCATCCTCATGGTTTTCCCTAGTAAAGTCAGCAAATTATTTGCGACACGCAAACGGACAGCTTGGTTATAGTGAGCCCTGTTGCCGCCTCGCGGCACCCACTAGCCTGTAACGATAATAAGCACATGAGCCCCACCGAACACGACTCAGTCTTCGTCGAAAACTACCTGCCCGCCCTGCTTGCCCAGGCCAGCCAGCTCATCTCTGCCGAGTTCCACGAAGTGGTGCTGAGCAACGGTTTGTCCATTTCCGAATGGCGTGTCCTGTCCACTTTGTCCGGCGCGGGCGAAGTCAGCATCGGCCACCTGGCTCGTATTGCCACCACTAAACAACCCACCGTGACCCGTTTGCTGGACCGGCTGGAAAAACAGGGCTTGCTGCGTCGCGTGGCCCACGATGTGGACCGCCGCATCACGCTGGTACGCATTACCGAGGAAGGCCAGACCCTGATCTCGGGTCTGATTGCCAAGGCTCGCCTGCACGAGCAGGAAGTGGTGCAGCGCCTGCAACCGCTGGACGTCAATGCCCTCAAGACCACCTTGCGGCGTCTGATCTCCGAGCAGCACGACTACAACGAGCAGTAAAACGCAGCAGAGCCCACCGCACTATTGGTTCAAACCCTGCTTGGTTTGAACCACACCCGGCTTAAAAAAAGCAGCACACCCGCCTGCGATCCAGCTACAAGCAGGTGTGCCCGCCGGGGGATACCAAAGCCTTATTCAGGCTGGATACCCAAGGTAGGAATCAACTCGGAATAGACTTTGGAGTCGTTCTGTACACGCTCCAAGGTCTGGGAAGGCGTGGTAAAGAACTGGGCCAGACCCCGGCTCTTGAAGGCAGCCTGCATTTCGGGCGTCTTCAGAGCGGCATCGACCTGTTCCTGAATTTCTTTCACGGTGTCATCGGGCGTGGTGCCGGGGGCAAACAGCGCAAAGGTCGTGGTTGGAATACTGTTGGCATGGCCGCCCGCTTCCTGCACCGTCGGCACATTAGGCAGCAGCTCGGTACGCTTGTCAGCACCGACAGCCAGAACCCGGACCTTGCCGCCATTCACGTGCTGCGAGGCCAGAATCCCCCCGACCAGCATGGCATCTGTCTCGCCGCCCAGAATGGCGTTGGTGGCCGGAGCCATGCCCTTGTATGGGATGTAGGTGAAGTTCACCCCTTCTTCACGGGCCAGCAAGCCCATGCCCAGGTGCGTGACGTGTCCACGACCGCCTGTGCCCACATTGGTATCACCATTAGCTTTCTTGGCCTGGGCAATGAACTCTTTGTAGTCCTTGGCGGGGAAGTCATTACGCACCAGCAGATACAGGTTCACACCCGCGACGGTCGTCACAGGCTTCAGATCCGTTTCCCATTTGTAGGGCAGGTTGCTGTAGAGCAGCGGGTTGGTGGACACGGCCAGGCTATCGACCATCAGCAGGGCGGCACCGTCACCCTTGGCTTTGGCGATATTGTCGGTGCCGATAATGGCATTGGCGCCTGGACGGTTTTCAATCACAAACACCTTGCCGGTGGCTTTGTTCAGATGCACACCCAGGTCACGGGCCAGAATGTCAGGCTCGGTGCCGGGTGGGTAAGGGACCACAATACGAACCTGATCGGTGGTCGGCCAGGCGGCCTGAGCCATCATCGGGGCCAACGCACCCACGCCTGCCAACAACAGGGCCAGTGTCGTATTTTTAAGCTGCTTCATTTGTCCACTCCTTATCGTTATTGATTGCGGCCCGCCACCGACTGGTAGCCCCCCGCAGCGCATCTACCATCGTCCAATCAAGATATTCATCATGCGCTCGTGCGCATTGGTACGATTCTCTACCGCAGCCCAGCTCTCGCTGGCACGCCCTTTCAGGGTGTCGTGCCAATCCAGCAGGCCTTCTTTCATACGCCGACATACCGCCGCTTGCGCCGGGTCTGCGCCCAGGTCATGCAGCTCGTCAGGGTCTTGCTTCAAATCGAATAATTGTGGCCGGTAGCCTTGCCAGTGTATGTATTTATACCCGGCATCGCGCAGCATCAGGCCATGGCATTCATCCACACCACGACCCAGAAGGTGGCGCGCTTCCCGATAGGCATAATCCAGGCTGGCCACGGTGTATTCACGTGCCCAGTCGGTCTGGCCGTGCAAAAGCGGAATCAGGGAACGGCCTTCGACCCGGTGTTCCTGGGCGGGCAGGTGCAAGGCATCCAGAATCGTGGGGGTGACATCCACACACTCCACAAAAGCATCGCTGCTTTGGCCGCGTGTGGCATTCGCTGAGGCCCGTGGGTCGACCACGATCAGCGGAACGCGAATGGCGTTTTCAAAGAAGTACTCTTTCTCGCCCAACCAATGGTCACCCAGCAAATCGCCGTGATCGGAGCTGAAAATAATCAGTGTGTCTTTCAGGCGGTCCTGCTGCTCCAGCATGTCCAGCAAACGGCCAACCTCATCGTCGATCTGCTGGACCAGACCCATATAGACGGGCTTGATCGTGCGCCAGACCTCGTCCTGGGCAAAGGATAGCGACTCTTCGTGCTGCTGATAGGCCGCATGCACAGGATGTGCATCATCCTGGCGCTCATGCTCCGCACGCAAGGGCGTACAGGCGTCTTCCGCCCCAAAGCGATCGTGGTAGGGCGCAGGTGCCTTGTACGGCCAATGCGGTTTGATAAAGGACAGGTGCAAGGCCCAGGGCGCATCACCTTTGTCCGTGATGAAATCCATGGCCCGCTGCGTGAAATAGGCAGTTTCCGAATCCTGCGCCTGCACGCGTGCTGGCAGGCTGGCATTACGCATGTACCAGCCAGAGGCGAACTGACCCTGGGCGTCCTGGCTGCCAATCACATAGTCTTCCCAGGGACGCTCGCTGTCGTAACCCTGGGCCTGCAAATACTGGCGGTATTCGCTATCCGGGCCCATCTCGAAGTGGCCGTCATAGCGCTCAATCGCGGTGAAGCCGCCTTGCCAGAAACGCTCGGCCCCCTCGGGCTGAACCTGGAAGCGACGTGCCTTGGCCCCCGCCGGGTCCGGTACATGGTGAGTCTTGCCCAGCAAATGGCAGTCTCGGCCCGACTGGGCCAGATAATCACCCAGATACAGCTCGTCGATAGGGTGCGGGACACGATTCCAGGTCACCCGGTGCGATAAAGGATAACGGCCGGTGTAGTACGAGGCACGCGACGGCCCACAGACGGCAGAATTCACATAAGCGCGATCAAAGCGCACGCCCATGGCCGCCAGACGGTCCAGATTGGGGGTTTTCAATACGCCGCCTGGGGCATAACAGGACAGGTGGTCCGCACGTAATTGGTCACACATGATGAACAGCACATTCTTGATATCTGAAGACACCTGCCTGGGTTCTGCCTGATTCATGTCCGCCTCGAAAAACGCCGGGCAAGGCAAGAGCATGGCCCGACTGCAAAAAGGGAACGTTCATATGCAAAAAATGCACGATGAAGCTGTCTATGTCTCAGATTATTACCGCAGTCTGAGAATAATTTCCGAATAATACGAAGGTTTAGGTATAAACCAGTAGGTCGGGCCAATGCCCGATGTTGCGCCCCACTGACAAGCCAGAGCGTGGTTAGAATAGAGAACCAACAACTCCGTTTTTACGAGGGCACATGAATAGTCTAAGACGCATGCTGCAAATTCTGGACTTGTACGGTGCACACACGCCGGTTCTGGATGTGGAGACCATCTGCACCCGCCTGAGCTACCCTCCCGCCACCACCTATCGCTATCTGAAAGAGCTATGCAATAGCGGCCTGTTGATACGCAGCCCAGAAGGCTATGCACCCGGGCCACGGTTTATAGAAATGGATTTACTGATCCGCGAGTTTGATCCGTTGGTCAGCCGCTGCCGCCCCCTGTTGCGCTCGCTGGTAGAGCAAACCGGGCTGGATGTATTGATCGGCCAGCAGTATGGCGAACGCATCCTGACCACGCATCAGGAAACCGGGCCGGAGCGCTTCGAGCTGCTGTTTGGCCGAGGTCGGACGATGGACATGTTCCGCAGTTCCACGGCACGTATCGTCACCGCCTACCTGCCGACTCGCCATCTGCGCCGCCTGTACGAGAAAAATCAGGAAGTGGACTATGTGCAGCGCCTGGGCAAGGATTGGCCAACTTTTTCCGCCCATATGCAGGAGCTGCGCCGTGCGGGCTATTGCATCACCAAAGAGCAGATCAACCCGGGCATAGGCGGCATCTCCGCACCCATTTTTGACGATGCCAAGCGTATCTTCGGCAGCCTGACCTTGCTGGGTAGCCTGGAGCGTTTTGAAGCCATCAACCCCGAGGCGCTAGCCAGCCTGATCCAGCCCGCTGCCCGCGCCGTTAGCCGAGCCCTGACTCAAGTCTGAGGACTGGATGCCCACAAGAACCAAGCCGCGCCTGATCCAGCATCAGCTCGCGGCTTCGTCTTGGGCGGCTTTACAACCGAATGCACTTGGCACTATGCCCGCTGCAGCCGCACTAGCCGATCACAGCCCCCTATCTACGGCTTGGATTTCCGCTGCTCCTGTTTCCGACTCTTCTTTTTCTCCGGCTCCACCACTTTCACCTGTGGATGGTTGACCACCCCGAACGGGATATGCACAGAGGGTAAGGTCTGCGCGGTCGGGATCAAGTGCGTGGTCTGATCATCAAAGAAAATATGCGGCTGCAAGACCTCCAGCACCCGCCGCTTTTCAATTCCACCCAGGAAAAAAGCCTCATTCACTTCAATACCCCAACTGCGCATGGTGTTGATGACGCGCTCGTGGGCCGGTGCATTGCGCGCTGTCACAATCGAAATCCGCAGGCGAGGGGTGTAATCAGCATTGTTTGTGCGGTGCTGCTGCTCCACGGTCTGAATATGCGCCAATTTCTTCAAAAACGCCTGCAACAGGCCCGGATTGTGCGGCTTTTGCACCAAACGCACTTCATGCTCGAAAAATGCGGGCAAGCCGCCTTCCTGCTGGTACACACGCTCGGACTCGTCGTCCGCAATCACCCCGTCAAAGTCGAAGGCCACGCGGATAGGCTGGTCGTCATAGGCGTCCTCGTAAGAGGAGTTCAGAACCTGGCCCGCGGGATAGCCTTGCTGTACCGCCCGGTGCACATCGTCCTGATTGGCCGATAAAAACAGGCTGATCGACAGGGGCTGAATATAGGGACTAGGGTCGCCCCCTTGCAGAAATACCGCCCGCGTAATGTCCAGATCGTGATGCTGGATGGAATTCATCACCCGCAGTCCCGTATTGGGATCGTTCCGCGAGAGCAGCACCACCTCCACCAAGGGATCGTCAGGCGACAGATCATTCAAGGCCAGCAAACGCCGGATAAAGGAAAACGCCACGCCGGGCTTCAAAGGCTCGTGTTCACGCGCCAACTGATAATCGCGGTAAGCGGCCTCGCCTTGCTCCAGAAAGACCTGATGGGACTGGCTCAGGTCAAACAGGGCGCTGGAAGCCAGCCCAATTACCAGTCTTTTTTCCAGGTCATACGCCATGGACTGCTCCACAAATCAGCAAAAAAACAGCATACCAAAAGGACAAGCCGATTCTGCTACTACCCAAGCAGAACAAAGCCTACTAAAGTGCAAGCACCATCCCCTTCGTGAAATCTTGCCACCATGAAACCTTCCAAGAGCTATACCCTGATTCTGGGCAATCCTCATTACTCATCCTGGTCCTTGCGCCCCTGGTTACTGATGAGTCACTTGGGCATAGATTTTGACGTACGCTGGTTCAACTTTGGCCCCCCGTTCAGCACCCTGGCCTTTCACGAGATGGCCCCGTCCGGGCAGGTTCCTGTTCTGCATACCAATGGGCAAATTATCTGGGACAGCCTGGCCATTGCCGAATATCTGGCCGAACAGCACCCTGGTGTCTGGCCCATCGATCCCCTGGCACGCGCCTGGGCCCGCAGCGCCAGCGCGGAAATGCACGCCAACTTTTCCTACCTGCGCAACCTGTGTCCCTTTGCTGTAGCCCTGCGTGCCCACCACCATCAGCACGATATGCGTCTGCAAGGCGAACTGGAACGTCTGCAAACGATCTGGCAAGAAGGCCTGAGCCGTTTTGGCGGTCCCTTCCTGGCCGGAGAGCGATTCAGTGCGGTCGATGCCTTTTACGCCCCCGTCGTATTTCGCCTGCAAACCTATGGCCTGAAGCTGGACGAAGCCTGTCAGGACTACATGAACCGCTTGCTGGAACTGCCCGCCATGCAGCGCTGGCATCAGATGGCCTGCCAGGATGCCTGGCGCGACCCGGATCACGAGGCTGAAATTTTGCGTGTGGCTGATATACATCTGGATTTACGCCAGCCAGCCTAGTGTCAACGAATTGCCATGTCAGTGCAGGCACGAAAGAGTATCCTTGATGGTCCCGAATGATTTCGCTGTCAAGGATTCCGCCGCATGGGCGATACGTACTTTCGCACTACACACTACCAATTCTCCGATTTGGACTCTCAGGCGCAGGACGCCTACATCAACTCGCTGACTGAACAAGCGCGAGCCAAGCCGTCCTGTCTGCGTTTTGATGTATTGCGCAAAGACCAGCCCCCCGGGCAGTGGGTTCTGCATGAAAGCTGGCGGGACTCGCAAAGCTGCAAGGACTTCCATGCCAGCGCCCCCGCCCAGACCTTGCAAAAGGCGCGGATCGAACAATGCCTGAACCATCCTGCCCAGCAGGCCGCGGCTGACAAGCCTGCGGCAGCACGCCCGGCAGGCAAGAAAAGCCAGTGGGACCCCTACGTCTGGATCAGTATCGCCATGTGTATCGGGGTGATGGGCACGGCCTTGGCCAGCCCCTTGTACCCGCTGTACCAGGACCGCTGGGATCTGAACGCCAGCCATATCACCCAGCTCTACGTCGCCTATATGGCCGCTGGTTTGACGGGCCTGCTGTTCCTGGGCCGCCTGAGCGATCTGAAAGGCTTCATGCCCGTACTGCGCACAGGCCTGATTCTGGTCACCAGCGGGGTGACCCTGTCCGCCTTTGCCTGGGACGTGGGCAGCTTCCTGTTCAGCCGCATCATGATCGGGATGGCCTCCAGCATGATTGTGACCTCGGCCTCCATCGGCCTGGGGCAATTCAACCGGGGCGGGGATGTACAACGAGCCGCCGCCACCACCTCGCTGATGCTGGCCTTTGGCTTTGGTCTGGGCCCGGTCGTAGGCGGCCTGATTGCACAGTGGATACCGAACCCGCTGTTCTCCAGCTACATCCCGTCCATGGCGCTGGGCGTGCTGGCCATCTACGCACTGTTTCAGATCAAACCCATCGCCAGCAAGCAGCCCGTTCCGCAGGAAAAGAGTAGCTGGCGTACCTGGATGCCCCGCCTGACGCTACCTGCCACCCATCTGCGTCGCCCCTATTTGATTGGCTGTTTGTCCGCCTGTTGCGCCTTTGCCATGTTCAGCCTGTTTGCCTCTCTGGCACCCAGCTTCATGGCGCAAATGGTGCCCTGGCACGGCCCAGCCACCAGTGGCTTGTCCATCGGGATCATCTTGTTCATGTCCTCGGGCTTTCAGTTGCTGATTCGCCGCTGGCCTGCCAAGCGCAGCGTCATTGTGGGGCTGCTGTCCTTCACCCTGGCCTGCATCGCCTTGCTGGTCAATCTGTGGGCCAGCTCTTCGTTGCTGTTCATTTTATGCGTACTGCTGACCGCCTTTGGTCATGGCCTGTGCATGTACGGTGGCATGTCCATTGTGCAGCGCGTCTCACCCCCGCATCAGCGTGCTGGCCTGACGTCTACCTACCTGATTACCGGCTATCTGGGCGCGATTCTGCCCATTCTGGGGCTGGGCTGGCTGGCCGACCATCTGGGTCTGGATCAGGGCCTGATGATCTTCTGCGGCCTGATCGCCACGGCAGCACTGACGGTCTCCATCATCGCTTACCTGACGCCGGTCCTACACAAACCGACCGCTGCCTGAACCTGCACTCCGGCAAACCGTGGCCTCTGGCTACGGTTTGCTACCCCTTCCGCCCCCGTATATTCCCCTAGTCCATTTAGGCCCCTTACTAGGGTTAGACCTGAAAAAGAAACGCGTCTACCCTCAGTAGAATAAAGCCACTCCTGCAACGCTTCGCAACACCGAGCGACCGGACCCAAGTATCTCCCACAAGAATAAGCAATCCTTATCAAGGAGGCATTATGGCTGTTGCATTAAACAAGCTGTTTGTCAGTCTGGGCGCGGCTTTAGCCTGCTCGGTCACCGCACAGGCAGCGGGTTATCCGGACCACCCCATCAATATGGTGGTGCCTTTTGCGGCGGGCGGCCCCACGGACAACGTGGCACGCGCTCTGGCCGAAGCCATGCGCCCAGTTCTGGGTGAAACCATCGTGGTCGAGAACAAAGGCGGGGCAGGTGGCTCCATCGGTACCGCCCAGGTCGCCCGTGCCAAGCCGGACGGCTACAACATTTTGCTGATGCATATCGGCTTTTCTACTGCACCGTCGCTATACAAAAAACCGGGCTACGACGCCATCAACGGCATGTCGCCCATAGGGCTGGTGGTGGACGTCCCCATGACCATCATTGCCCGCGAGGACTTCCCGCCCAACAACATCCAGGAGCTGGTGCAGTATCTGAAAGACAATCAGGACAAAGTCTCCCTGGCCAATGCCGGGATTGGCGCCGCCAGCCACTTGTGCGGGACCATGTTTACCGAAGCCCTGGGTATCGAGCTGCTGACCGTGCCGTATAAAGGCACCGCCCCCGCCATTGCGGACTTGATGGGCAAGCAGGTGGACATCATGTGCGACCAAACCACCAATACCACCCAGCAGATCAAGTCTGGCAAGGTCAAGGTGTATGCCGTCACCAGCCCGGAACGTGTGCCTACCTTCCCGGACGTCCCCACCATGCAGGAATCCGGTTTCAAAGACTTTGAAGTCGGGATCTGGCACGGTATGTGGGCACCCAAAGATACGCCTCAGCCTGTCGTCGATACCTTGGTGAAAGCGCTGCAAACCGGCATGGCCGACAAAGACTTCCAAAGCCGTATGGCTACATTGGGAGCGACGGTCATGGACAAAGAAGCCAACCCGGCCGCCTTGCAGGCCAAGGTGGAACAACAAGTGCCCCAGTGGGCCGCACTATTCAAGAAAGTGGGCGTAGAGCCCCAATAAACCCTGTTAGCCCAAAGGCTTTGAAAAGGACGCTTCGGCGTCCTTTTTTTCGGTTTGAGGAGCTGTCTATCGTAGCGGTGGATAGCCTGTTCGGATGACGAAGGGACAATGCTCCATCAAGCTCCCGGCGACTCAAGAAAATCCGATCAAGAAAGGCTCGGACTCAAGGACTAAAGAAAATCCGGCCAAGAGAGGCCCGGACCCATCGAGTCTTAATCCGTCTTTCGGACCGTAGTATCCAGTTCCTGCAATCGCGCCCAAAGCTCCTGAACATCCATATCCTGCGTGATCAATACCATGCGCCCTTGCTGATCCGGCCAAGGCCACTGCGGCACGGCCTGCCAGGGGTAGGACTGATGCTGGACGGCATGAATCACCTGCGGCTGGTCCATGCCTTGTACGGGTAAAACGGCCTTCAAGCGCAAGAGGCGCGGGCCTGCCCATTGGCACAGATCCGATAACCAGGATTGCAGCTTGTCGGCAAGCAGAGGCTGGGGGAACAGGGCGCTTAAGGAGTAGATGGAGTCTCCATGGCGGGAGACATCCGGCATGCTGACCGGAGACGTTTTGGGACTCTTCCCATACGGGTGAGCAGACTCAGGACTGTTGCTGTTGCTGTTGCTGTTGCTGTTGCTGTTGCTGTTGCTGTTGCTGTTGCTGTTGCTGTTGCTGTTGCTGTTGCTGTTGCCAGCCATGGTGCCCGTACCGTGGCTATGGCTATGGCTATGGCTATGGCTATGGCTATGGCTATGGCTATGGCTATGGCTATGGCTATGGCTATGGCTATGGCTATGCACATGATCGTGATCGTGATCGTGATCGTGATCGTGATCGCCAGTATCTTGCCCCAGCTCCTCGAAGGCTTCCAGACTCCAGGCCCGTCCTTGCCCGGCTTGCTCACCCAAGCCCAAGAGACTGGGCGCAACGGGCTGTGAGGCCGACAAGATCTGCTGCTGCGCCAAAGGATTCAAGCCACTCACGTATTCACGCAGCGCCTTTTCCGTCCCTGCATCTACCCGATCGCGCTTGCTGAACAACAGCAGATCCGCCACGGCCACCTGTCGCTGAGCCTCGGCATGGCGGGCCAGCGTTTCCAGCCCATGCTCCAGATCCACCACCGTCACCACACCCGCCAGGCTGTACTTCCCGGCCAGTTGAGGCTCACTTAACAAGGTATGCAGGATAGGAGCAGGGTTGGCCAGCCCGGTAGTCTCAATCAGCACGCGCCGAAACTGCCGTTGGCCTCCCCGCGAAAAGCGCCAGGTAATATCGCGCAAGGTCTGCACCAGGTCGCGTCGTATGGTGCAGCACAGGCAGCCACTGCCCATCGCCTCGATCACGTTTTCCTGGCTATGCGCCACCAGATGATGATCCAGCGCCGTCTGCCCAAACTCATTAATGATGACCAGGGTGTCGGCCATCGCGGCTTCTTGCAAAGCACGATTGATCAGCGTGGTTTTGCCACTGCCCAGAAAACCGGTCAATAGCGTGACCGGGATTGGGCATTGTGCAGGCTGGAGCATCGCATTCATCCGGCTAAAGGCCCGCCATCGGGCCATCAGCTATTATACGGAGCCGAGCGCTGCTGGCTCTAGCGCAGGAATCGAGCCTCGATCTGCCGCATATGGGCGTCGCCTTGAAGACCAATAATGGTCTTGACGGCGGGCAGATCGGCATCCACGTTCTGAATACCGCCATCCTGGCGAATTTTGGCAAATACCGCCTGCATCGCACCAACGGCCGCACGAATTGCATGATTGCCGTAGATCACCACGCCCACTTTGCCCAGTTGTGCAATATCAGCCTCGGTCAATTGGGGGTATGCCGTTGGTACCAGCACCAACGGCACCTTACCCGTCCAGGCCTGCACAAAAGACAGAATCTGTTCAGGCGTGGCTTGTTTGGAGTGAATCAAAATAGCATCCGCGCCCGCTTGCTCGTACGCCAGCCCACGCTTTAAGGCCTCCTGCTGACCCAAGCCAGCGATCAAGGCTTCGACCCGCGCAATGATCAGAAAATCAGGGTCACGACGTGCTGCACAGGCCGCTTCAATCTTGCCCTGAAACTCTTCAATGCGTACCAGTTCCTGACGCCCGTCAGTCCGCAGGCTGGTATCTTTCGGGAAGGTTTTATCCTCCATCACAATTGCACTGGCACCTGCCGCCTCGTACAGAGGTATGACATAGCTGACATTCACCGCATTACCAAAGCCGGTATCAATATCAGCGATCAGAGGAATATCGACGGTCGAGGCAATCGCCCGCATCATCTCCAGATGCGTTCCCATCGACAAGATATTGGCATCAGGCACCGCATAACTGGCGGACAACTCGAAACCGCTGCCCCAAATTGCCCCGAAACCGGCATCCTGAGCCAAGCGTGCAGACAGCGGGTTATGGGCGGCCATCGCCGTCATCAACCGCCCTTGGGAGAAGGCCTGTCTCAATACCTGATTTTTTTTACTACTCATACTAATTCTCCTTAAGGGGACTAGCTCAATCGAGCAATGGCTTGAGCAATACGGCTCATCGCTTCTTCCAGCTCCTGATCGCTGGAGGCATAGGACACCCGGAAGTGGCCGGGTAGCTCGAATGCCGAACCGGGCACCACCGCCACCCCTACGCTGCGCAGAAAATACATGCACAAGTCCTTGTCTGTGCTGATCAACTGACCTGCTGGATCACGCAAACCCAATACACCTTGGCAACTGGGGAATACATAAAACGCCCCCATGGGCAAATCACATTCAATACCCGGCATGGCATTGAGCGCTGCCACAACCCTGTCTCGGCGGCGTCGGAACGCTTCCACGAATTCGGGCAGAAAATCCATTGGGCCATCGAGTGCTGCAACTGCTGCGGCCTGGCTGATGGAGCTGGTATGAGAGGTTGCCTGCGACTGCACCAGATTCATGGCCTTGATCAAGTGCAGCGGACCTGCTGCAAACCCAACCCGCCAACCTGTCATCGCATAAGCCTTGGAGACGCCATTGATAGTCAACGTGCGGGCCGCCATCTGCGGGGACAAGGCTGCAGGCGTGGCAAAAGGCTCATCGCTATAACGAATCTTCTCGTACACATCATCAGCCATCACCCATACCTGCGGGTGACGTAACAACACCTGCTCCAGCGCCTCCAGTTCCTGACGCGAATACACCGCGCCGCTGGGGTTCGATGGCGAATTGAGCATCAGCCATTTGGTGCGGGGGGTGATAGCGCGTTCAAGCTGATCTGCTTGTAACTTGAAACCGCCTTGTGCACTGCAACGCACAATAACCGGCTGCCCACCCGCCAGTAACACCATTTCGGGGTAAGACACCCAGGCGGGGGTAGGAATGATGACCTCATCGCCTTCCTGCACCGTGGCCTGCAATGCGTTGTACAAAGCTTGCTTGGCCCCGCAACCGACCTGGATTTGATCCGGACTGAAATGCAGGCCATTGTCACGCTCGAACTTGCGCACCACCGCCTCACGCAAGGTCAAGGTACCTGCCACTTCGGTATAGCGGGACTCATTGCGATCAATCGCTTCTTTGGCCGCCTGACGCACATGCTCGGGAGTCGCAAAATCCGGCTCGCCCTGACTAAGGGTGATGACTGACTGCCCCTGTTGCCTCATTTGATTTGCCAGACGCGTCATCTCCTTGGTGGCTGATGCTTTCGCTCCCAACACGCGCTGGGCCAGCGCGATCTCTTCCTGACATTGCACAGAGCTCATTGTGTCCATCCTACTTTTACTTTGAAAATGAAACGGGTCAGCAGCAGCGGCAAAAATATCGCCATCAACAACACCAGGCTATAGGCACTGGCCTGCGCCAACCGCCCACTGTCCACCAATTGAAAAACCTCGATCGGCAGGGTGCTCATCCCGCCAAAATACAGAACCACCGTCGCGGATAGCTCCGACAGCGTCGTAATCCACATCAGCACCGTGGCCGCAATCACCGCAGGCCACACCACCGGCAACACGACCCGCGCAAAAGTCGGCATAGGGGCCACACCCAGACTGATGGAGGCCTCCTCGATAGAGTTACGCAAATTGTGCAAAGGCCCCATGGCAGCACGCACACTAGTGGGCACCCGGCGTAAAAAGTAGGCCAGCGCCATAATGCTCCAGCTCCCAGTCAGCACAAGCCAACCGCTGTTGAACACATTGATCAGCGCAATGCCCAATACCGTGCCTGCAATCGTTAAAGGCAGCATGACCAGCACATCCAGACTGGCAGAAAGACCAGAAGGGCGTTTTACGATCAGGTAGGCGGCCAGTATGGAAAACACGGCACCTGCACTGGTGGCCGCCGCGCCCAGCAGCAAGGAGTTGTACAGAGGACCGGGGGCCTGCACCAGCGCTTGCTGCATGTGGCTTAAAGTGAACCCGCCATACTTCAGCACCGGCCCAATAGAGGGCGTGAATGCAGTGACAATCACCACCATCACAGGCAATACCGACAAGACAATCAGGATCGTCACCAAAGCAGCACACACGCCCGCCTGCCAAGCCTGCAAAGGGACTCGCTCCGGAGGCCGACCGGACTCCATCTGATACGTACGTCGGGCCACGACCCATTTTTGAATCAGCAGCAAGGCCAAACCCAAAAACACCAGCAAAGAGGCCATCGTGGTCTGCATCTGGGGATTACCGCCCATCTCACTGACAAACTCGTTGTAAGTCTTGACCGCCAGAACCGGGGTACGAGCTCCCAGAATGGCTGGAACGCCAAAATCCCCAATCACATGCATGAAAACCAGCACTGCTGCACCGCACAAAGCAGGCACCATCAGGGGAAAGGTCACCGTGCGTAAGGTGCGCCCTAGAGAGCTGCCCAGACTTAGCCCCGCCTCTTCCAGGTTGCGATCCATGGACTTCAGACCCACCAATACGGCTACATAGGCGTACACGTAATTGTTCAAGGTCATGACAAAAACCAGACCCCACCAGGAATACAAGGAGGGCAGCTCAAACCCAAAGGGAGCCAGCACGCTATTGAGCACACCTTGTTTACCCAGCACCACAATCCAGGCTGCAGCCACCACCACATCCGGAATGACCAAAGTCAGCAGGGGCAAGACACCCAGGCAAGCGGCCAGAGGAAAAGAAAAACGAGCTGCTGCCAGAGCCAAACCGGCACCCAACACCAAACTGAGCAGCGTTACCGCCCCACCCAGCCACAGGGTGTTGAACAGGCTTTCCCGATACGCCGGTTCAGAGAAAAACTGCACATAGCCGTGCAAACCAACCTGGCCTTCTTTGTTAAACAGGGAGCTGGCCAGCATGGATAAGACCGGCCACAACAAAAAATAGCCTAACAAGGCCAATGCCCCCAGGGCCAACAACAACCAGGCTGGATCACGTCGCAAAGAGCCCAGCATCATGTGCGCTCCACTAAAAGAGCGGACTCGGGAACGCGCAGGACTACCGCATCACCCCGTTCCCAACTCTGACTTGAGCCGGTATTCCAGACCACCGCCTTCAAGAAACCAAAACCAGTGCGCAATTGATAAGCCGTGCTGGGGCCCCGGTAATCCACATGCTCAATCCGCGCGGCAATGTCACCCTCTGCCAGCGGGCGCGGGGCATCCACACTCAAGGTTTCTGGCCGCACCGCCAACATCGTCTGTTCAGAGAAACGCCCGGTAGACTGGATGCGCACAACGCAGCCCGTCGTCTGAAAGCGGCGACAGCCATCGGCCGCCTGACTCAGTTCCTCTTGAACCTCGATCAAATTTGCCCCACCCACAAAATCAGCGACAAAGCTGTTATCAGGACAGCGGTAAATCTGCTCGGGCGTCCCAACCTGGCGTACACAGCCCCGGTCCATGACGGCAATGTAATCAGACACGCTCAGCGCTTCTTCCTGATCATGCGTCACAAATACCGTGGTAATACCTGATTCCTGCTGCAAATCCCGCAGCATCTCACGCAGATCAGTACGCAACTTCGCATCCAAAGCGGACAAAGGCTCATCCAGCAAGAGCAGGTCAGGTTTGATGACCAAGGCACGCGCCATGGCCACCCGCTGTCGCTGTCCCCCGGACAGAGCGGAAGGCGCAGCATCCGCTTTATCCTTCAAGCCAACGCGCTCCAGCATTTCCAGGGCGGGGCTGCGGGCTTGAGTGCGCGACAGGCCCCGCGCCAGCAAACCGTAGCTGACGTTATCAAGCACGCTACGGTCCGGAAACAGCGCGTAATCTTGAAACACCATGCCTACGTTGCGTTTGTGCACGGGCACTTGCGTCATTTCTTTCTGGCCGAACAGCACCTTGCCATGGTCAGGTCGTACGAATCCGGCCAACATGCGCAGCAAAGTCGTCTTGCCACAACCCGATGGTCCCAGCAGGGTAAACAACGAGCCACTGGGGATATCCAGATCCAAGCCCTGAAACAAGGTCTGGGGACCGTAGCTCTGTCCAATGCCTGATAAATGTATCTGCATACGAGTCCCGCTTAACTCTGAGAAACCAGAGCACGCCAACGCAACAAGAAAGCATCGCGCTCGGCACCCATACGCGCATCATCCAGGGCATGAATGCTGATCTGGTCCATGGCAGGCAAGGTCGTCAGCGTATTGACAGCAATATCGTTGCGCAAAGGGCGGCGGAACGCGCTTTTGAATACTTCTTCCTGTGCCGTCTGGGAAGCCAGAAAGTCATACAGCTTGCGGGCGGACTCGGGGTTACGGCCGCCTTTGATCAAGGCCATCCCTTCCGGCGATAAAAAAGTGCCCTCTTTGGGATAGACCAGAGCAATCGTATCCAGCCCGCCAGCCACATATTGATAGGCGGCATACTCCATCGTCACCGCAATCGCAAACTCACCATTGGCAACGCCTTCATAGGCACCTGAAGTCGTCCCGACTACCACGGCATTGCGCACGACCTTGTCAAATACCTCTTGGCCCATCAGGTCCTGCAAACCGTACAAAGCGACGTAAGAGGAGCTGCTGCGCTCCGGATCGGGAATCACGATCTTGCCCTTCCAGGCCGGATCAGCCAGATCCGCCCAACTGGCAGGAGCCTTGAGTTTGCCCAACTGACGCTCATTCACCATCAACACCGTGACATGGGTATTGGTACCCAGCCAGCGTTGCTCGGCTCCCTGGAACTGCGCGCCCACCGCACTGGCTTCAGGCGAGGAGTAGGGAGCCAGGTACTGGGCATACTGCGACAAAGTCGAAAACCCGCCCGACCAGAATAAATCCCCCAAAGGCTGCTCTGCTTCGGCCTTGATACGTTGCATCAATGCACCGGAACCGGCCCGCACCACCGACACCGATATCTCGGGGTGAACCTGACGGAACTGCTCAATCACCGTGTTCACCACATCGATGTTATTGGAGGAGTACAACACCACCTCATCCGCCTTTGCAGCACCCGAACCCAAGCATGAAAGCATGAGTAAAGCGGATAGATAAGGAAAACGGTTTTGCATGATTATTTCCTGAAATTTAAATAAAATTGCATGAAAATCATGGTATTTATCTTAGATGACCGTTCTGTTACACCCTACCTCAACCCTTCGCCCACTGTGACCCTATCATGAGTTTTAATCATGCTTGAGACTGTCCCTCTTGTTCCCCTGCGCGTGTTTGTCGCGGTGGGCCGACAAGGCAATTTCACTCGCGCTGCCCAAAGCCTGGGAATCACCCAAAGCGCGGTCAGCCGCCACATCGCCACCTTGGAAAAAACAACCAAGCAAGCCTTGTTCATTCGACGCGGCCCTTATATTGAACTGACGGCAGCAGGCCTGCAGTTGTATGACACGGTCAAAGATGCAATGGCCACCCTGGAGATGGCCATTCAGCAAATCACCCACCATCAGGATCAGCACGAACGGCTGCGAGTACGCACCTCCATGCCCAGCTTTTCAATGACAGTGCTGGTGCCCATGCTTGGTCAGTTCACCGCCCAGCACAATAGGCAGATTGATCTGATCACCAACCTGTCCCCACCACGCCCCAATGAAGAATTTGATGTGCTGATCAGCCGTGACCTAAGCCTGCCTGATAGCGAAAGCTGGGAGCTCACACATGAAGAGCTGGTCTGCGTGGCAGCACCGACCTTGATCCAACAGCACAGCGGGCAGGCTTGGGAGCATTGGCCTATGGTGACCGCACGTTCAAGGCCAGACGTCTTGGGCTTATGGGCACTTGATCAGAATATCGAGCCTTCGCGCCTGCTGATGAGCGCTACCTACGATCACCTGTTTTTCGCGATTGCCGGCGCGATTGCCGGATCAGGATTTCTTGTTGTGCCACGTTTACTCGTCATGGACCATCTGCGCGATGGCGTCCTGCGAGAAGTTGGCTCAGGCCAAGTGACTACTGGCGCGACCTACATGGCCTACGTCAACACGCAGTCACCACAGCAAAACCAGGCGCGCCAATTTTGCCGCTGGTTGAAAAGCAGCTTGCGGCAACGCAATGCCCCTTAAGCCTATCCATGTCGGATCACTAATTCGGTCAAACTCTACGACGTCGTAGCTGACTTAACCAGCTATACGCGCTGACCAGCGTAATACCCATCAGCACCAGCAAGGCTCCGGCCACAAAGCGCGGTTCGATGGCTTCACCCAGCAGAAACGCACCGAACAGAACACCAAACAAGGGCGTTGCAAAGGAGAACACGCCCAGACGCGAGGCCTGATAGTTACGCAGCAACCAGAACCAGACCAGAAAGCTCAAGAAGGCCACCACCACGGACTGGAACACCAGACTGGCCCCCAGCAACCCCGACCAATGCACCTCGGTTTGCCCACTCGCCATTGCTGCCACCATCAAGATCACAAAAGCGCTGAACAGTTGGTACAGCAAAGCCTCGGAAGGCGGTACGGCAGACAGACGCGTGCTACGAATCAGCACCGTCGTGAAACCCCACAAGGCCCCGGCGGCCAACGCCATCAGATCGCCCAACAACATGCGGCCCAAATCTGCCCCTTCCAGACTGGCCGGGCCTAAAAAGGTAATGGCGATACCAATCACCGCCAGACCAATCCCCACCCATTGCAAACGAGCCAGCCGTTCGGACGGCAGCAAGATATGCAGGCCCAAGGCCGCAAAGACCGGCGCGGTGTACAGAAATACCACTACGTGGGCGGCGGAGGTAAAGCGCAGGCTCTCGCCCAGCAGCAGATACTCCAGCGCAAACAGCAAACCTGCCATCAGCCCCGGCTTCCAGGCCCCCGGTGAAAAAGCCAGCGTACGCGTACGTACCAGAACCAGCAGCGCCACCAGCACACAGGCCACGCCGGAACGCAAACCAATCTGAAAGATCGGTGCCATATCCTGTGCCGTGGCCTTCAGCAAAATTTGCTGAAAGCTCCAGATCAGGCACAGAACCAGCATGGCACTGCTGGCCAGGCCGTCCAGGGGTTTACGTTCTTCGCTCATGGTTTTTTTATCCGAAAAATAGCGTGCTTCGCCCCTGGGGCCGAACCGGTGGAGGGGGTCGAAAAATTGATTATCCGTGAAATCGACCCGAATCAAAACGGGGCAAAACTTTCTTTACCCTCGGATAAGCCTTAATTGATATATCAAAAAGCCCTACCTAGAATCATTTAAGCCTAAAAAATAGCAACAGGCTTCGGAGACAGACATGACGCTAAGCAATACCGACCGGGTACGAATCGAACTGGAGCACCGCATTGCCAGCGGTGATCTGCCGCCTGGCAGCGCCATTGACGAAGCCTTGCTGTGTACTTTTTTCCGGGTATCGCGCACTCCGGTCCGCGAAGCCTTGCTGCAACTGGCGGCCACCGGGCAAGTGCGCATTGCCCCGCGTGCCGGGATTTTTGTCACCCAGCACACGATTGAAGAACTGGAAGAAATGCTGGAAACCCTGGCCTTGCTGGAAGGAGCCTGCACCCAACTGGCCGCCTACCGCATCAGCAATGCCCAGATTCGCGAGCTGGAGCGTTTGCAAAAGCGTGGGGCCAAAGCCTTGCAAAGCCAAAGCCTGACTGACTACGCCACCTACAACGCCGAATTACACGCCCTGATTCACAGCATTGCAGGCAATACCTTCATGGTGCAGCAAATTGAACACCTGCGCCGTTTGACCAACCCTTACCGCCATCGCCATCTGGATCAGGAAAACCGCATGGAGCAGTCCTGGCATGAACATCAGGCACTGACCCAGGCACTGGCCCAACGCGACGGCCCCAGCGCCATGCAGGCCGCTGCCAGCCATGTGCTGTCCGGTGCAGAATCCCTGCGCCGTGTCGCCCAAGCCCATCCCGAGAAATGGGAGTTCGACAAGCGCGAGCGCTATAGCTGGCTGAACGCCCAGCTCAACCCTTTAGCCGGGTTTTATATGCGGCACTGAATCAATAAAAAGCTAAAAAACTACCACTCATACCGAGGAGACTTTCTCATGTTTGCAAGCCGTTTCACACGGCGTGCGCTGGCTGCGCTCGCCCTGACATTAACCCCTCTGGCTGCCGTACACGCAGCTGAACCTATTCGTCTGGTCGTGGGTTTTGCCCCCGGCGGCGGGGTCGATACCCTGGCCCGCGTCACCGCCCAGGCCCTGAGCAAAGAGCTGGACCGCACCGTGATTGTGGAAAACAAGTCCGGCGCAGGCGGCACCATTTCGGCAGACTATGTCTCCAAGTCCCAGGCCGACGGCAACACACTGCTGTTTGCCGATACCTCCCTGCTGGTCGCCCCTTATATCTACCCAGCCCTGCGCTATGACTTGCAGCGCGACTTCGCTCCCATCGGCATGGTGGGCCAGTCCGATCTGGCCTTGGCCGTTCCTGGCGACAGCCCGATTAAAACCGTGGCTGAACTGATCGAAGCCATTCGCAAGGCTCCCCCTCAAACCGAAACCTTTGCCTCGGTGGGCGTAGGCTCGGTGCACCATCTGGGTGGCGAGCTGTTTGCCTTGCAGACCAAAACCGAACTGGTTCACGTTCCCTATCGCGGTGGTGCGCCAGCCAGCCAGGCCTTGGCTGCCGGTGAAGTCTCCATGTCTTTCGCCAGCCTGGCCTCCTCGATTGGTTTGGCCAACTCCGGTCGCATCCGCTTGCTGGCTACCTTGTCCGAACGCCGCTTCCCCGGCATGCCCGACCTGCCCAGCGTATCGGAAACACTGCCCGGCTATAGCGTGACACCGTCGCTGTTCATGCTGGCCCCACAAAACGTGGACCCGGCCTTGATTGCCACCGTCAGCAAGGCGCTGGAAAACAGCATGCAGCAAAAGCAAGTACAGGACGCCTTCCTGGCTCAAGGCTCGGTAGCAGGCTATCAGGATGCCCAGGCCACTGAAAAATGGCTGGGTGAAGAAACAGAACGCTGGGCCAACGTCATCAAGACCGCCCAACTCGACTTTAAACAATGAAATAAGCAGCGACTTTTATGACGACTGACAACTCTGGCGCTCAGCGCCCCGTACTGGGCCTGATCGTCCCACCCGCCGCCGGTCTGGTGCCTCCTGAAGGCCCGGAAATGTACCCGGAAATTGACTTCATCGCCCAAGGACTCGCCTTGAGTTCAGTGGACAAGGAAGGCTATGACCAGGTCATCGACCAGGTGGTGGAAGCCGCCCAAAAACTGGCTGCCCGTGGTGCGCAGGCCGTGTCCCTGATGGGCACATCGCTGAGCTTTTACCGGGGCTCGGACTTTAACGAAGAGCTGGTGGCGCGTCTGCGCGAATCCACTGGCCTGCCGTGCTCCACCATGAGCCATGCCATTTTGCGCGGCCTGCGTGTCAGTGGCATTGAACGTGTGGCGGTCGCCTCTTCCTATATTGATGACGTGAACCAGCGACTGGTCCACTTCCTGAGCCAGAACCAGATTCAGGCCGTCTGCGCATATGGTTTGGGCGTCAATGACGTCACGGCCATGTCCAAGATCAGCACGCAAGAGCTGGTCGATCTGTGCCTGAAAACCTGGGACATCGCTCAAGAGCAGGCTCCCGGTCAGGCACAAGGTTTGCTGCTGTCTTGCGGTGGCCTGGTGTCGCTGGAAGCTGTGCGTCAGGTCGAGGACAAATTGGGCGTCACCGTCGTGTCCAGTTCCCCCGCCGGTTTCTGGGATCTGGTGGCAACCGCTGGGCTGGATTTATTTCCACGGGAGATGGGGCGTTTGGCACAAGAGCGCCAAACAGCCTGATCGAAAGCCGTTTTACCTAGGCGCTGCCCGGCGACAAAAAAAAGCCCCCACGCTACGCCTTCGGCTTGCTGCCCCCCGAGGGGGAGTTTTTTGCCTTGGGGCGGCCCGGCGACAAAAAGCCTGCACGCGCCTGGGCTCCCTCTACGCTGTCACGACACACCAGCGCCTGATCGGCGTCCATATAAATGCCCAGACGGTTCATGGCATTGGCTACCTGATTAACCGACTCCTTGGTCATGCGAATAATCGCCGCAGGCGACTCCGAAGCACGGGCGGCCAAAGACTGCGCGACTGCCACGGCCTGACCGGGTTCGCAGACTTCATCCAGCAAGCCCCAATCCAGTGCCTGTTCAGCACCAAAGCGTTCGGCCAGCAAGATGGCACGTTTGGTACGAGCGGCACCCAGCATGTTCACCATGCGCGGAATCGCCCCCCAGCCCATGTTCAGGCCGACTTTGGCTTCGGGCAGATACAGGAAGGATGTCTGCGAGGCCACACGCCAGTCACAAGCCAGTGCCAACGCCACCGAGCCACCAACAGCCGCGCCTTCAATCGCGGCAATGGTCAATTGCGGCAGCTCTTCCCACAAGCGACACAGACGCGCACCGCGCTGGGCCACGTCGCGGCGCTCCAGCAAACCGGCCTGTTCGTCGTTCCACTTTTGCGGGTCTTTCAGATCAATCCCGGCCGAGAAAATATCCTTGGCACCGGTCAGCACCACGGTGTGAATCTCCAGCGACAAGGCCAGATCCTGCGCCACCTGCGTCAGGGCCAGCAAGGTGTCCTGATCAATAGCATTACGGTTGACGCCGCGATCAAAGCGCACCAGCGCATGGTCGCCCGTCACCTTGACCGTCACACTGCGGCCATATTTGCGTTTCATGAATGTCTCCCCAAAGGTTCGGAAAAATCAGCTCTGCGAGCGGTGGCTCCCATCACTGCGCGACAGGCGCGTAACGTAGCGGAATTCATAAGGTGGGTAAAAGCTGACCGCCACTTCCATGACCTTGCCCGCCAGATTGCGGAAGGTACGGATAATCAGCAAAGCAGGATCGGAGTCCTCGTAACCCAGAAAGCGGGCGACATGCGGCGGAAAACGCGAGGCAGAAATTTCCATTTCGATGGTCTCCACCACTTCGCCGCAATGCTCTTCCAGCAGCGGATAGACACCGCCGGGCTGAGTCGAAATCAACTCCGCCACCGCCTGGTATTCCTTGCGCAGATAAATATCTGTCCAGGAAATGCCGCGCTTGCTGCCCGGCACACTGCGGTAGGTTTCCACCTTCACCCAATCATCAGGCTCACCGTCCAGTGCCGTTTCAGGCGGCTGCTTGTCCACACGGGCCGCCTTCTTGTGCACGTGCAGATCGGTGAACTCCAGATAGCGTTGCAACTGGTCCGTGGTATCCAGCGCCAGACCAAACTGCGGTTTGGGATGCTGGCGAATGACGGTCGTACCGGCACGCCGACGCCGCTCGATCAAGCCCAGATCGGTCAGCTTGCGTATGGCTTCACGCGCCGTATGCCGACCGACCCCGTACATCTCGCACAGCTCCATCTCGGTGGGCAGCTTGGAACCGACGGGGTAATGGCCCGAACGGATCAGCTCCAACAAGCGATCGCTCATGTTCTGATACAGGGTTGGCTTGGCGCTGGACTGGGATTCGTTGTTTGCCATACGGTTTTCAGCTTAAAGAGACAGGCGGCGCATTGCTGCCAGGGTGTCGCGGGTGAACTGCTCAGGACATTCACTTTGGGGAAAATGCCCGATGCCCGGCCATTCTATATATTCCACCGGAACTTTGCCCTCTCGCAGCAAGCGTTCGACCTCTCTGGCGGACTCTGGCGGCACAGACCAGTCCTCGCCACCCTCCACAATCACCACCGGGCAACGGATGTCCTCAAGAATCTGTTCCATGCGAAAGCCGCCAAACGCGCAGATATCCGCAAAAGCCACCGCCGGATTGCAACGTCGGGCATCGGTCACCACTTCCAGCGCACGGGCCGGGTCGGACAAGGTGCCCATCAAGGTACGGAAAGTTACTTCAAACCAGTCGCCCGGATTGATGCGCGCCATCTCCAGAATGCGCGGGTTATAGCCGGAGGACTTCACCACATTCACCGAAGCACCATCGACCAGCACCAGGCCACGAATACGCTCGGGTGCCATGGCAGCGGCCTGGGCGACAACGCCTCCGCCCATGGAATGGCCCATCAGGACCGGGTCCTTAATACTCGCTGCGTCCAGAAATTGCAGCAGATACTGGGCGTTTTGCGAGGTGACGGTATGAGGGCCGCCCACCGGCATGCCGCTCTTGCCGTGGCCGGGCAAATCCAGTGCATACACCGTGTAAAAGGGTGCAAAGTGGTCCAGCACATATTGCCAGGACAGGCTGTCCTGACTGGCGCCGTGCACCATCACCAAGGCCGGACCAGAACCGGCCAGATCGTAATAAGCGCGGATACCGTCCGCAGTTGTCACATAAGGCATGATCAGACCTCCAGCTCGCCCGTCAGACGGGTCAGGGCGTACAACAACATCCAGTTCTGCACGCAAGCACGCAGATCGCCTCCCACCACCAAGCGATGCTGACGCACCAGGCGATTAAAAGGAAAACCCTGGGCCAGATCCGCAAAGGCGGCACTATCGCCTTCCAGCCAGAACGGCACCTCGCGCGGGCCGGGACCGGCCTGCACACCCTGCTCGGACACGGCCAGCCAGATATGCTCGCCTGTTTCGGTATTGCGCAGGGCCACACACACATCGGCCAGCACACTGTGCTGCCGTACAAAATCGTCCGCGCTGGCACGTCGTGCCCAGGCAGTCAGCACAGCAGGATCAAACAGAGATAAAGAAGTCAGCATCAGACATACCTTTGTCGAAGAAGGAACTTCTGCACTTTGCCCGAAGAGGACTGGGGCAGGGAATCCACAATAAAGATTCGTTTAGGTACTTTAAAGCCAGACAGTTTTTGGCGGCAAAACTCGCGCAACGATTCCACATCCGGCTCGCGGCCATTGGCGGGCACAATCGCGGCGACCAACTCTTCGCCCCAATATTCGTGGGGCAGGCCAAAGGCAGCGGCCTCGCGCACATCGGTATGGCTGGCCAGACAGTTTTCCACCTCCAGCGCGGCCACGTTTTCCCCGCCGGTCTTGATCATGTCTTTGCTGCGGCCCATGAAATAGGCAAAGCCTTCATCGTCCACACGAATCAAATCGCCCGTGTGCAGCCACCCCTCTACATCCAGCACCTGGGCGGTCAGCTCAGGCTGACGCCAATAGCCTTTGAATACGGTCGGGCCACGCACCTGCATTTCGCCCGGCCCGCGCTGATCGGGCATCACCTTGCCATCCGCATCCACCAAGCGGTACTGCACATGGCGCCACAGATAACCGATAGAGCCGGGATGCTCCAGGATCTCTTGGGTATAGCGATTCTTGATGGTGGTGACACAGCTTTCTGTCATGCCAAAGCCCCAGCTAAATTCAGCATTGGGGAACACCGTGCGAATCAAATCCTGACGCCACTGGCCCAAGGGCGCAGCCGCCGTTTGCACAAACTGGGCACCGGGCAGGGACAGCTCTTTAAACTCAGGATGATCCGTCAAACCCACCCACATGGCCGACAACAAAAATACGTGCGTGGGCTGATACAGACGCAACGCGTCCATTACCGCATCGGCCTCGAAACGCGGCACTACATGCAAGCTGCCACCGGCATACAGGATGGGGCCATTCACCACCCCAAAACCACCAATATGGAACAGCGGCGTCGCCAGCAAGGAGCGGCTATTGGCATCAATACCCAGCTCCATGATGTAGTTCACGGCATTGGCCGACAAATTGCC
Organism: Alcaligenes sp. SORT26; assembly: GCF_017377875.1. Classification (GTDB taxonomy): domain Bacteria; phylum Pseudomonadota; class Gammaproteobacteria; order Burkholderiales; family Burkholderiaceae_B; genus Alcaligenes; species Alcaligenes parafaecalis. The sequence goes on along the minus strand of NZ_CP070975.1, from coordinate 2,998,726 downwards.
GTGCGTCAGCATGGCACCCTTTGGGGCCGAGGTCGTGCCCGAGGTGTACATGATGATGGCCACGTCCTCATCGCCCACACGGCCAAAGCGATGCTGCACCGGATCATCCGCCCTATGGTCTGGCAAGGATTCGGGCAAGTGTTCCAGCCACTGCACAGCGCTGTTCAAGCCGCCTTCAGACTCAATCTGCTCGCGCAACGGGCGGTAGGCCGGGTCAACAATACACACCGTGGGCTGGGCATCGTTCAGCAAGTAGCGCAGCTCGGCCGCACCGTAACGGGTATTGACCGGCACCAGAGAAAAACCGCCCACGGCCGTTGCATGCAGCAAGGCCAGATAGTCGATGGAGTTGGGCGTCATGATGGCTACCCGATCCCCTGGCTTCACGCCCAAGCCCTTCAAATAGGCCGACAAGGCACGCGTACGCGCACAAAACTGGCCAAAGGACAGCGCCTGCCGCTCGTCCGAGACCGCGACCTTGTCGGGGTAGCGCTCGGCATTAAACATGGCGACCTGGTAAATATTAGGCATGATGCGAAGCCTCTGCGGCGTGGCCCAGATAGGCCGCCGCAATCTGTGGGTTATTCATGATGTCTTTGCTGTCGCCCGCCAGGCTCAAGCGCCCGGTTTCCAGCACAACGGCATGGTTGGACAGCTTCAAGGCCAGACGAGCGTTTTGCTCCACCAGCACAATCGTGGTGCCATCCTGGCTGATCTGGCGAATTGCGCGGGCCACTTCCAACGTGACCGCCGGGGCCAGACCCAAAGAGGGTTCATCCAGCAAAAGCAGACGAGGGCGAGACATCAAGGCACGGCCAATCGCGCACATTTGCTGTTCGCCACCCGAGAGGTGACGACCCTGGCTTTGCTCACGTTCCAGCAGGCGCGGGAAATAGGCGTAAATACGTTCCAGATCCACCGTGATATCGGCCTGATCGCGGCGCAGATACGCGCCCATCAAGAGGTTCTCGCGCACGGTCAGTTCCGGGAACAGACGGCGTCCTTCTGGCGATAAAGCAATGCCCAGATTCACCCGTCGTTCAGCACTCAAATTCTGGATAGGCTGGCCTTCCATCAGGATTTCGCCACCAACAACCGGCACCAGCCCACTGATGGCTTTCATCAAGGTGGATTTGCCTGCGCCGTTGGCACCGATCACGGCGCACACGCTGGCTTCTTCCACCGCAAAGCTGACCTTGTCCAAAGCCCGTACCGCGCCATAGGACACGCTCAAATCCTTGATTTCCAGCATGGGAGCAGGCTTGCTGGCCTTGGATGCTCCCTGACCAGCGGTAGAGACCGAGGCCGGGCGTCCCATGCCATTTTGCGATGCGCGAGCATCCACAGGCGGTTCCAGCCCCGGCTCCTTGTCCAGATCTGCACCCAGATAAGCTTCAATCACCCGCGGGTCCTGGCGCACTTGGGCCGTCGGGCCCTCGGCCAGCAAACGACCATTAACCAGCACCACCAGCTTCTGGCACAAGCGCATCACCAGGCCCATATCGTGCTCGACCACCACCACATCAATGCCACTGGCATGAATGCGTTCAATCAGGTCAGCCATCGCCACGGTTTCCACCGGATTCAAACCGGCAGCGGGCTCATCCATTAAAAGCAGGCGGGGCATGGCGGTTAAGGCCATTCCCACACCCAAAATCTTCTGTAAACCGTAGGCCAGCGAATCGGCCTGCTCATCGGCTACAGACTCCAGGCCAATCAAGGCCAAAGCTTGTTCTGCCTGTCGCGCCGCTTCCTCGCGACCACGGCGTACACCCCAGGGGTTGAACAGCGACCAGGGCGAGGGAAACTGGCGGAACAGGGCGGCACGGTACAGGTTTTCAAATACCGTGTGGCCCGCAAATACATGCGTCATCTGAAAGGTACGCACCAAACCCTGGCGAGCCAACTGGGCAGAGGGCCGACCTGTAATGGCAGTGCCATCCATGGTGACAGCACCCGCGCTGGGCTTGGTCGTACCGGCAATCAGATTGAACAGCGTAGTTTTACCGGCACCGTTGGGGCCAATCACACCCGTAATCTGACCCGGTGCCGTGCTGAAGGACACCTCGTCCACCGCACGGATACCACCGAAATGTCGGCTCAAGCCTTGGACATTCAATTGCACGCTCATGCTGCCTCCTTGCGCGCGCCGCGCCACTTACGCCACAGCCCAGCCAAACCTTGCGGCATGAACAAGAGCAACAGAATCAAAGTCAGGCCGTAGATCAGGCGCTGGTACTGCTGCAGATCGCGCAGCAACTCAGGCAGAGGGATCAAAATAGCGGCTCCCACCACGGCACCGGCCAAGGCACCCACACCACCCAGCACATTCATGATGACGGCATTCACGGCAGTCCAGAAACCAAAGGAATCGGGCGAGATATAGCCCTGGTAATGGGCGTACAAGCTGCCTGTCCAACCGGCAATCAGGGCGCTGAGCACAAATACGCTGACCCGAAAACGCAGCACATTCAGCCCGCCCGAGCGCACCAGTTGTTCGTTCTGATGCAAAGAGTCCGCCACCATGCCCCATTCGCGGCGATACAAAGCCCGCAGCACGAAATACACCAGCAAGGCAAAGCTGACCGTCACCAGATAAACGCCGTAACGCCCCTCAGGAATCGGCAAACTGGCTTGCAAAGGCGGAATCTGACCAAAACCGTTATTGCCGCCAAACAGTTCGTGGAACTCGATAAAGCACAGCACCACGGCTTCGCCCAGGGCGAAGGTCAAGAGTGCGAAATGCACACCCTTGATACGCATAAAAATAGGACCGGTGATCACAGCTAATGCTGCCGTCAGTACCCCGGCGCCCAAAAACGCGGCTGGAAAGGACCAGCCATAATCTCGACTAAGAATGGCGGAGGCATACGCGCCCAGCCCAAACAAGGCGCCATGGGCCAGCGAAAGCTGTCCAATGCGCAAAACCAGATTCATGCTCATGGCCAGGCAGGCGTACAAGGACACCATGATGGCCAGATGCAGAAAGAAACGGGGTTGCCCAGCCCAGACAGGCCAGCCCAACAAGACCACGATCAGGACAAGGTGCCAGGCCCATTGCAAGGCACCGTCGCGTGGATAGAAAGCAGCAGTTTTGATCGCGCTCATGACGATTTCCCCATCAGGCCACTAGGCTTGACCAGCAACACGGCCATCACGATCAGGAAGGACAACATGGTGGCCACGGTCGCGTTATAGAAGGTGGACGCCACAGCCTCGGTGACACTCAGAATCAGGGCGGCAATGACCGCACCGGGCAAGCTGCCCAGACCACCCAGAACCACAATAATGAAAGCTTTAACCACAACGGCTTCGCCCATATAGGGGTGCACGGTGTAGACCGGAGCCATCAAGGCGCCGGACAAACCGGCCAGACCGCAGCTCAGCGCAAAGGTCAGGGCCATGATCTTCCAGGAGCTGACGCCTTGCAGACGTGCCACTTCCCGGTCCTGTGCCACAGCACGAATCGTCATGCCGACACGAGTACGTTCGATCAGGAAATAAAAACCTGCCAAGGCCAGCACACTCATGCCCACGATCAGCAATTGATCCTTGGCGAAAAAGGCTTGGCCGATCTGCCAGGCACCTTCCACCGGACGCCGCACCGATTGCTCATCCACTGAGAACAGCAGCGAAATCCCAGCCTGCAAGGTAATGGCCAATGCCAGGGACATGATCATGCCGCCCATCTCGTCGCCCACAAAGCGACGAAACAAGCCACGTTCAGCCAGTAAACCCAGGAATCCCACCAGCACGGCAGCGGCCGCGATAGAGGGCAGGTAGGGCCAGCCAAACTGACCATAAAACACATACATGGCGTAAGCGCCCAGCATGTAGAACTCGCCGTGAGCGAAGTTCACCACCCGCAAGATGCCGAACACCAGCGTAAAACCCAGGGCTACCAGGGCGTACACGAAAGTGGACATCAGGGCGATGATGGCGATTTGCATTGCGATCTGCATAATTGCTAACCGTATTAAGGTGCACTCCACCGCCGTGGCGGAGTGCGTACTGAAACAAAACCGGTAATTAGCGGGCGTCGAACTTGTTGATGACCTTGGCCTTGCCGTCCTCGATCACGCCCAGATAGGCCGGTGTCGCGATCTGGTGGTTGACGCCGTACACGTCCTTGCCACCCCAGACAATGGCGCCCTGAACACCGTCAAAGCTGCTGTTGGCTTCGATACGAGCACGAACAGCGTCGGTATCGTCCACCGTGCCAGCTTCCTGGATCGCCTTGAACAACAGATGCGTGGCGTCGTAGAAGTAGAAAACGAAGTCATCCATGCTGTTGCTGTGGATCTTGGCGTAGGCCTGGCTCAACTTCTGGTAAGGCTCGCTGGACGGATCGGCCGACAGATACACCAGGGTGCCCTGGGCATTTTCTGCACCGGCAGACTTCACCGTTTCCGCCACGTTATTGCCGCCAAACTTGGTGAACTGGCCTTTGAAGCCCATCTCACGTGCCTGACGAATCACAATACCGGCCGGGCCGGGTGGCACCGTATCCAGTTCAATGAAGTCCACGTTCTTGGCCAGAATGCTGGTCAGCAAGGTGCGGAAGTCATTTTGCGAGCGCTCGAAGAACTTGGTTTCAGCCACGTCGTAACCGGCGTCCTTGTAAGCGGCGGTCTGGATCTTTTGCGTGCTCCAGCCGGTGGCGTCGTTAGGCGACAGAATCGCCAGACGTTTCAGCTCGGGGCGTTCCTGCTTCAACCAGCCGATCAACTGGCGGTTGTATTCGTACTGAGTCGGCAGCACGCGGAACATATATTTTGTATTCGCATCCAGCACTTCGGTCGAATAGCTGTTGGACAGCATGATGACCTGGTTGCGCTCGGTAATCGGCTTCATAGCCATGACCGAGGCCGAGCCAATCGGCCCGATGATGTATTTCACTTCGTCCTGGTCGATCAGGCGATTGGTGGCGGTAACTGCATCCGCTGCCTTGTAGTGGTCGTCGTAGGTCAGCACTTCGACCTTGTACTTTTTGTCGCCCACGGGCAGGCCACCGGCCTGATTGATTTCATCCACGGCGATTTTCACGCCACCATCAATAGCCAGACCCCAGGGCGCACCTGGACCTGTCATGCCTCCCACTACACCCAGCTTGAGCGTTTCAGCCTGCGCGCCCAGCGCGGCCACCATCCCTGCTGCTGCCAGTACACCCCGAATCCCGTTTTTCATGGACCTGCTCCTATTAATTGACCGGACATAATTGTTGTTTGATACGAACAATATAATAAGGAGGCAATACTTGTCTACGGAAATATGGATTAATAATGACCTTATAACTCTGATCTACAGGGAGATTTATCGAAATTTAAGGGAAAACACCGAGAACCGCTGTCGGTTTATTTGTACGGACCTTAGCCTATATGTTTATATAAAAAAGTCATGGCCGGAGCCTGCATTTAGATTGCCGTGGACTGCGGCTTCCCGTAAACACCGGACATAAAGAAAGGCCGCTTTCCATGACAGAAAGCGGCCTTGTGATCATGACGATTCAGGCAATCAGGCGGCGGTTTGGCTGACCTGTGTTTCCAGTTGAGCAAAAAAGACCTGCAAGCGGTCCATAGCCTGCTCGATCTGCTCATAAGAGGCGGAACCAAAACACAGGCGCAAGAAGCCTTCACCCTGCGGACCATAGAAGCTGCCCGCCTCGACCACCACACGGGCTTTGTTCAGCAGCCGCTCGGCCAGTTCCTGTGAAGGCACGCCCGTAGCACGTACATCGGCAAAGGCATAAATCGTGCCTTCCACATTGGCGCAACTGACATTGGGCATGGCATTCAAGCGTTGCAGCATCATGCGGCGCTTGCTGTCATCTTCGGCAATCATCTCTCGCAGGGCGGCTTGCTGGCCCACCACAGCCTCCAGCGCGCCCGCCTGAATAAAGGTATTCACATGGGTGACATCGTTAGCAGTGATCTTCAACAAACCGGGCATCAACCAGGCGGGCGCGGCCAGATAACCAATACGCCAGCCGTCCATGGCGTAAGACTTGGTGAAGGCAAACATGGACACGCTGCGCTCTTGCATGCCGGGCAGGGAGGCAATGCTGATGTGCTCGGCACCGTCGTAGGTAATGTCCTCGTAAACCTCGTCCGACACCACGATCAGGTCATGCTTGATGGCCAATTGCGCCAGCGCTTCCAGCTCGCTGCGGCGATACACACGGCCCGTAGGATTGGCCGGATTCACCAGCACCACCATACGGGTTTGGGGAGTAATAGCGGCTTCGATGGCGGCCGGATCAATGGCAAAGTCCTGCTCGCGGTTCAAGGGCACCAGGACAGGCTTTGCCCCGGCCAACTCGATTTTGCCAATATGCTGCGGGTAGTGCGGCGAGAGCAGAATCACCTCGTCACCCTCGTCCAGAATGGCAAAAAAGGCGGCAAAGGAGGCATGCGTCAGCCCGTTGGTGACCAGCACATCATCCGGGCCTACATCCAGTTTGTTTTGCGTGCGCAGCTTGGCCGCCAAGGCTTCGCGCAAGGCAGGCACGCCGCGCAGATCGCTGTAATGCACATCGCCGCTCATCAAGGCATCGGCAGCCGCCTGCTTGATCGCCACGGGCGTATCCGCGTGCGGGCGGCCCACTTCCAGATGAATCAGATCCGAGGTGTCACCCTGCAAGCGCGCAGCCTGCTCGTACATGCCAAAAGATTTCAGGGAGGTGCCGGTAATGCGTTTTGCTAGCTTCATGAAAAATTGTTCCTTCAGAATAAGGCAGGCCCGTTCGCCTGCCGGAAAACATCCCGCCCTAAGCAGCCAAGGACTGGATCACTTTGCCCAAAAAGGACTCGCAGGCGGCCAACTGCTCCAGGCTGACGTACTCATCCGCCTTGTGCGCCACGGTGATGGAGCCTGGCCCACACACAATGCTGGGCACACCTGCTTCCTGGAAAAAGGACGCTTCCGTGCCATACGCCACGCGCTGTGCGGCCGATTCGCCCAACAGGGCCAACGCCATCTTTTTCAGTTCCTGGCTGTCCTCATCATCCAGGGCAGGAATGCTGCCCAGACACTCGAACTCAATCGCGGCATCGCCATGGCGTGCCTTCATGCGCGGCAAGACTTGCTCGAAGGCAAAGCGGCGCAAATTGCTGATGAAGCCGTCCGGGTCCACCCCCGGCAGGTAGCGATACTCAAAGGAGAACTCGCAATGGGCCGGGATGATATTCATGCCATTGCCACCCGAAATCGTGTTGGTGGAAATGGTGGAAAAGGGCACATCAAAACCTTCGATGCGCTTGCCACTATCGGCTTCCTGATCAGCCAGATGCTGAATGTGCGACACCAGATTGGCGGCGTACTCAATGGCATTCAAACCATGCGGTGTCAAAGAGGAATGGGCGGCGCAGCCTTTGACGCGGCAACGGTAAATGCGGCCACCCTTATGGGCTGCGACTACCCGCATGCTGGTGGGCTCGCCCACAATGCAACCACTGGGCTGAATGCCTGCTTTACGCATCTCTTCAATCAAGCCGGGAATGCCCAGACAGCCCACTTCTTCGTCGTAGCTCAAGGCCAGATGCACGGGCTCGCGCAAGGTCATGGCGCCCAGGGCTTGCGCCTGCGCCATGGCCACACCAATAAAACCCTTCATGTCACAAGCGCCACGGCCAAAAAGCCGTCCATCCCGAATCTGGGCCTGGAAAGGATCGCTGGACCATGCCTGTCCATCCACCGGCACTACGTCCGTATGGCCAGACAACACCACCCCTCCGGGTCCCTGCCCAAAAGTCGCCAGAAGATTGGCTTTGGACCGCGATTCGTTGTAATCAAAACGCACGTGGGCTCCGGCCGATTCAAGCCGGTTGGCGGCCCACTCAATCAATGCCAGATTGGAGTTCCTGCTGACCGTATCAAAGCCAATCAGGGACGAAACGTGCTCAATCACCTGGGCCGAGGGGGCCACCTGACTGCTCATATGCCTGCTCCTTATTGCTATTATTTAAAACTGAATTCAGTTTATAGAGCAGGTATATTGCTGTCAACGAGTCTAGGTGTTTGTACTAGAAATTGAGCTTTTCAATTTTATAAAATCATTTAAATTCAATTAACTAGTAATTCATAAAGTTGTTTTATACCTATAGCACTTATTGACCATCAAGTACGAAAATGAATATATTCTCAAAAAATGAGTTCAACTGAATTCACTTACTGCGATTACCAATAAGGACTACTATGAGACAACAATCGCGCCCCGCAGACCCGGCCCCCTCCAAGGCCGAGGATCTGCTGTTCGGCAAAATTCTCTGGCGGCTGATGCCCATCTTGTTCATCAGCTACATCGTTGCCTACATCGACCGTGTCAATGTGGGCTTTGCCAAGCTGCAAATGCTGGAAGATCTGAATTTTTCAGCCGAGGTCTATGGCCTGGGTTCGGGCATCTTCTTTGTGGGCTTTTTGTTGTTCGAGATCCCCAGCAACCTCTTGCTGTACCGCTTTGGTGCCCGCGCCTGGCTGACACGCATCATGGTCACCTGGGGCATCCTGTCCGTGCTGACCATGTTCGTCACCACTCCCACCCAGTTCTACATCGTCCGCTTCTTGCTGGGCGTGGCAGAAGCCGGCTTTCTGCCTGGCGTGGTGTATTACCTGGCGCAATGGTTTCCACCGCAGCGCCAAGGCCGTGTCATGGCGACATTGGTTACCGCAGCAGCCGCAGGCGGCATGATCGTAGGCCCACTGTCGGGCTGGATCATGGATGTATTCTCCGACTCGGCACACCTGCATAACTGGCAGTGGCTGTTCCTCTTGCAGGGCCTGCCCGCCGTCTTTGTTGCCGCCTTGCTGTGGGCCACCTTGCCCAACCGTCCTGAAGACGCCAAATGGCTCAGCCAGGAAGAAAAAACCTTGCTGCACACCCTGAATCAGGACGCGCAACGTGAACTGCCCCGCAAGGACAAAATCGCTGAAGTGCTGGGCAAACCCAATGTGTGGTGGCTGGCTTGTGTGCTGCTGTCCCTGAATCTGGGCATTTACGCAGTGATCTTCTGGACACCCACCATCATCCAGGAAGCGGGTATCAAGAACCTGACCCACATTGGCTATATCGCCGCCTTGCCGTATGCCGCCTCGGCCCTGGCCATGCTGATTCTGGGCCGCTCCTCCGACTACTTTGGCGAGCGACGCTGGCATCTGGCCATTGCCTGCGCAGGCGGCGCCATCGGCCTGCTGATGACGGCCTTGGCACCCCATCCCACCGTGCGCATTATTGGCGTCATCATCGCCACCGCCATGTTTATTGGCGGCACGCCATTGGTCTGGGCCTTGGGTGGTAACTTCATGAGTGGCCGCGCTGCCGCAACCGGCTATGCGCTGATCAATGCGGTTGCTGCATTAGGCGGCTTGTTTGGCCCCTACGCCATGGGACTGGCTCAAGAGATGAGCGGCAACACCAGCAGCGCCGTGCTGACGATTGCCGGTCTGGCCGTGCTGGGTGGTTTGTGCGTCTTTGCACTGCCATCGCCCCGCCAACAAAACGCGCTGGATCAAGCCGCTAAATTGAACGCCGTGCCCAGCAAAGGCGGTGCCCAATGATGCGTCCCCACCTGAAACTGGCTTTAGCTGGCTACCTTGGGCTGACTACCCTGATCGCCAGCGCTAGCGCCACCGCGCAAACCAGCAACAATGTCACCCTGTACGGGATTCTGGACGCAGGCCTGACCTGGATCAGCAATGCCAACGGCCCCTCCAAAACCACGCTGGATACCGGTGTGATGCAGGGCAACCGCCTGGGCCTGCGTGGCTCCGAGTCCCTGGGCAATGGCTTGACCGCCATCTTCCAATTGGAAAACGGTTTTTCCATGGCAACAGGCGAAATGGGCCAGGGCGGGGCGCTATGGGGTCGACAAGCCTGGCTGGGCCTGAAGTCCGACTACGCGGGCAGCCTGAAACTGGGCCGTCAGTACGACTTCTTCACCGATACCCTGCAGGCCTTTTACACCCCCACCTGGTCCGCAGGCGGCTACTCCAACAGCCCCTTGGATAACGACCGGATGAGCGGCCAACGGGTCAATCAATCCGTTAAATACGTGACGCCTTCCTTTGGTGGTGTAGAGCTGGGTGCCATGTATGGCTTCCCCGAACGTCGTGAGGGCCAGGCCCAAACCGGACGCACCATCAGCTTTACGGCCAACTATAAAAACGGCAACTTTTCGACAGGCGCGGCCTACACCGAAGTGAAAGAAGCCAGTCTGGATATCAGCCCTTTGACAGGCGGTGGCGCACCCAATCGGGTCGGTGGCCGTTACCTGCGCGACTGGGGCATAGGGGCGAACTATGCCTTCGATAAAGTCACCGTCTACGGCGTGTTTTCACAGGCTCTGTATGTCGCCCCCGATGGCCAGCAAAAGAACCATACCTTCCGCAACTACCAACTGGGCTTCGCCTGGCGCGCAGCGCCCAATCTGGTATTGGGACCGGGCTATGGGCTGACCACGCTGGGCTCGAACAAATACCATCAGCTAAACCTGACGGCAGACTATTTCCTGTCCAAGCGCACGGATATCTATACCCAGGCGATTATCCAGCACGCACAAGGCGAGGGCGCAACCGCCAACGTAATCAGCATGCCCAGCTCCACAGGCCGCAATCAGACCTTGTTAAGGGTGGGGATACGGACCAAGTTCTAGATATAAACCAGGCGCAAGCAGGACACCTGCAGAGCACAGGCCGGGCTCATGCTCTACGCACAAACCCGGTCAGCGCAGCGAGGTCTGTACGATACAATCATCCATTCTTTTCTGATCGGTTTCGTATGGCGACTTCGACTGGTAAATCCACACAGGCAAGCAAGGCAGAAACGCTGGTAGACACCATTTACCGGGACACCCGCAAGCGTTTGAACGCGGGCGACTGGCACCCCGGCGACCGCCTGCTGGATTACGAGCTGGCCGAGCGCTTTGGCTGCACCCGCATGCCCGTGCGCCAGGCCTTGCTGCGACTGGTTAACGAAGGTCTCCTGAACAGCACCACACGGGGATTTCAGGTCCCCGTGCTGACCGATGCCATGGTGCGCGACATCTTTGAACTGCGCCGCATTCTGGAACCGGCTGCTGCTGCACTGGCCGTCAACATCGCCGACCGCGACCAGTTACACGCAGGCCTGAGCAAAGCCATTGATCTGGCTACAGTCGCCATGGTGCACAAAGACGCCGCCCTGATGTTCAGCGCCAACGCCAGCTTTCGCCAGGCCTGGCTGCAATGCGTACACAACGAGCGCCTGCTGGACGCCATCGCCATGTCCGCAGACCACGCCAATCAGGTGCGCTTTGCCAATACGACGGATACCAACAGCTATCACATCACGGTGGAAGCGCTGGAGAAACTGGGCAAGGCCCTGACCAGTGGTGATCCAGAGCGTGCACGTAGTGAAATGGTGGATTTCCTGAAGTTGGCGGAGGCTTCGTATTTTTTGCGTAGGCAGCAAATCGATACGGCCCCCGCCTTCGGATCATAAAGAAACAGTCTGCATATATTGGTCGAAACGAGCTTCTGCAAAGCGGAACCAGAGTAGTTCATCTTTTTGGAAAGCACGGTAATCAGCATAAATAGTGCGCCACTGCGGATTGCTTTCATTCAGCTCCGCATACAGCTCCTGACTGGCTTTGAATGAGGCATCCAGCACTTCCTTGGAAAAAGGCAGCACTTTGGCTCCCTGACCCACCAGCTCCTTCAAGGCACCCGGGTTGCGGGCATCGTATTTAGCCTGCATGTCCAGATGCGCGTAGGTGCTGGCCGCTGAGACGATATCTTTGTAGTGCTGCGACAAGCCGTCATACGCTTTCTTGTTAAGCAGCAGATCCAGGCCTACCGAGCCTTCCCACCAGCCAGGGTAATAGTAGTAGGGCGCCACTTTATGAAAGCCCAGACGCAGGTCGTCATACGGTCCCACCCACTCGGCCGCATCAATCACACCTTTTTCCAGCGCCTGATAGACCTCGCCACCAGCGATATTCTGAGGAATGCCACCCAGCTTCTCAATCACCTTGCCAGGCAAGCCACCGATACGAATTTTCAACCCACGTATATCTTCAGGCGTATTGATCTGCTTGCGAAACCAGCCCCCCATCTGTACGCCACTGTTCCCACAGGGGAAGTTGACGATGTTGTAGTTGGCATAAAAATCTCGTGTCAGCTTCAGACCATTACCGTGGTACATCCAGGCAGTCAGTTGACGAGAGTTCATCCCGAAAGGAATGGCACAGCTCAATGCAAAGGCTTCATTTTTGCCAAAGAAGTAATAGGGTGCGGTATGCGCCGCTTCCACCGAATTTTGTTCAAGTGCATCCACCACCCCCATGGCAGGCATCAGCTCACCACCCGCATGCACAGAGATATTGAACTTTCCGTCGCTCAATTCACGCACTTTCTGGGCGAAAACCTCTCCACCGCCATAGATCGTGTCCAAGTGCTTGGGAAAGCTGGATGCCAGACGCCAACGCAGGTTTTCTTGTGCCTTGACCACGGCAGGGGCCATACCACTGGCCACAATCCCGGCCAGGCCGGTCAGTTTTAATAGTGCTCGTCGTTCCACCTTATGTCTCCTCGTTCTGATTATGGGTATCAGCAGCCCGCCCCCCAACGGATCAGGCTGCTAGTGCGACGTATTAATCAAACATATCGGGCTGGGTGCGCAGCAAGTTCTCCCAGATAGGCTGGAAATGGAGCCAACCTATGTACTCACTACCCACATGTTCTCGGCTGTAACGGGCGCGCTCAGGCGTTACCAGGGTAGGTGTGATGCCGGTAGCAGCCACCATCAATTGCTGCTGGCAACAGCGTTCCAGAGCAATAAACCAGAAAGCCGCTGCTTCAATACTGTGGCGACTGGCTGTCAGCAGACCATGGTTCTGGTGAATGGCCGCTTTCACCCCCGCAAAAGCATTGGCCACTTTATGACCTGCCTTGGTTTCCACCGCGACTTGACCTGCCTCTTCACGAATCACGACATGGTCTTCAAAAAAGGCGGCGGCATCTTGGGTGATAGGCAAAATTTCCTGGCCCAGGGAGGCGAACGCCGTGCCATAAACCGTATGTGCATGGCACATGGCCACAATATCTGGGTGCTCTTCATGCACGGCGGCATGCAGCACAAAACCAGCACGGTTAATGGCGTAGTCCCCCTCGATGACCTTCCCTTCGTGGTCCGCCAAAATCAGGTTGGACACCTTCACATCGGCAAAGTGGACGGCCATGGGATTGGTCCAGTACAGACCAGGATGTTCGGGATCGCGCACAGTCAGGTGGCCCGCAAAGCCGTAATCCAAACCGTGCAGAGCAAAGGCGCGGCAAGCGGCAACCAGGCGTTGTTTCAGGTGAGTGCGAGCCTCTTCAAAAGAATCGAATTGAGGCTCGTCAGGGTAGATCAGACCTTGTTGTTCAGGCTGATAAATCGATTTTCGGCCCGTCATGGCCAGTACTTCGTTGATGCTGGGTTTTGCGTTCATGGGAAGCTCTCCTTCGGGTTCGGCAATGTATTGCGTTGCCCGCACGCCAGCCCATCCAGCGCAGCGTACGGGTGAAACGTGAATTCATGGTAGAGGTCGAAAACCATGAATGACAAACGAAGGTTTTTCAGCTATTGGTTAAAAATATTCATCTGATTGGATTTTCTCTCATGCGCTCCATTCCTAATTTCGCCTGGTTACGCGCCTTTGAATCCGCCGCAAGGCTGGAGAATTTCAGTCTGGCCGCCGACGAGCTACACCTGACTCCTTCTGCAATCAGCCATCAGGTCAAAAGCCTGGAAACCCATTTGGGCCGCAGTCTGTTTGTGCGCCATAACCGGCGTGTCAGCCTGAACAAGCACGGTCAAGAGTTCTATCGCGAATTGGTGCCTTTACTGAACCAATTGGCTCATCTATGCGAAGAAACCCAAGGGCAGTCCAGCGCAACGCCAGCCTTGACGGTGCACTGTGCCCCCAGCCTGGCAGTGAAATGGTTGGGCCCACGGCTACACGCCTTCATGCGCGAATACCCAGATCTATCCATTCATCTGCGCACCGATGCCACCCCGCCCGACTTGCATCAGGCCACAGACATAGACTGCGTGATCAGCTATGGTCATGCCCCGCGCCATGACCCACGTCTCGTTGTGGAGTCCCTGCACCCAGAACCACTACTGCCTTTGTGCTCCCCCAAACTTTTTGCCAGCCTGGCTTTGCACCAGCCCTGGTATCTGCATTTACCCCTGATCGATTCAACCATCAGTCCGGTCAGTTGGGCCGACTGGTTCGGCAGCAATGGCATGGCGCCCCCACTGGGGCCACGCTTGTCCTTTGACCGCGGCGCCATGGCCGTGGCCGCAGCCGTTGATCAGCTAGGTGTCACACTGGAAACCGTACGCTTTGCCGAGCGTGAATTAGCCAGCCGCGAGTTGCTTGTCCTGCCAGCCCCCAATAGCCGAACCCTGCAGCGCGAGATGCATTTCTTCTACTATCGCAACCAGCGCGATACCTTGAAACGCGTTGAACATCTGCGCGATTGGCTGCTGCGCGAAGCCAGCCTGACATCACTGCGTTAAGCGGCTGCACCCACTCCTAGGGATTTCCCCCGCTCTCCGGATTTTTACTTGACACCTCGAATAACACCCCACAATACTGAACTCTGTATACAGAACACAGAACTCAAAAAGGAGGCAGTATGAAGGTGTTTTATGACAAGGACGGCGATCTGGCCCTGGTGCAGCAACGCCGGGTTGCCATCATCGGCTACGGCTCCCAAGGCCACGCCCATGCTCTGAATCTGCGTGACTCGGGCGTCGAGGTGGTTGTGGGCCTGCGTCCTAACAGCCCCTCTCGCCCCAAAGCCGCGATGGCTAGACTGGCGGTGGCTGATATTCCTGCCGCGGTACAACAGGCCGACATCGTGATGTTGCTCCTGCCCGACGAGGACATTGCCCGTGTCTACGAGCAAGAAGTTGCCCCTCATCTGCGGCAGGGTGCCACTCTGGGTTTCGCTCACGGCTTCAATATTCATTACGGCCAGGTACAGCCTCGCGAAGACCTGGATGTGATCATGGTTGCCCCCAAGGCGCCCGGCCATACCGTGCGCTCCACCTATGTGGAAGGTGGCGGTGTTCCCCACCTGATTGCCATTCATGCAGACCGTTCCGGCCATGCCCGTGATCTGGCTCTGTCCTACGCCATCGCCAACGGAGGCGGGCGTTCAGGAGTCATCGAGACCGATTTTCGTGAAGAAACAGAAACTGATCTGTTTGGCGAACAGGCGGTGCTATGCGGCGGCATGGTTGATCTGGTCAAGTGCGGCTTTGAAACCCTGGTCGAAGCAGGCTATGCCGAGGAGATGGCCTACTTTGAATGCCTGCACGAACTCAAGCTGATCGTAGACCTGCTCTACGAAGGCGGTATTGCCAACCTGAACTACAGCATTTCCAACAATGCCGAATTTGGCGAATACCAGGCAGGCCCGCGCATTGTCACCGACGACACTCGTCAGGCCATGAAAGCACTGCTGCGCGACATCCAGGACGGCACCTATGCCAAGAACTTCATTCTGGAAAGCCGGGCAGGCCAACCCAGCCTGAATGCCCATCGCCGCCTGAACCAGCGCCATCGCCTTGAAATAGTTGGCGAGCAACTGCGCGCCATGATGCCCTGGATCAGCGCCCAAGCCCTGGTTGACCGCAAAGTTGCCTGACTCCTTTTCACCATTGATCTGCACACGAGGACGACATGATTGAGAAAAAACTGATTCCCTTTGGCGGCTACTACACCAACCGCATTCCCGAGCACGACCCCGAACTGACTGAGGTCGGCCCAGGCACTCCCATGGGTGAATACATGCGTCGTTTCTGGCACCCTGTTTGCATGGCTGCCGAGCTGACCGACACCCCCCGCTTTCTGAAAATCCTGGGTGAAGAACTGGTCGCTTTTCGCGATAAAAGTGGTCAGATTGGCCTGCTGCATGCTCACTGCGCCCATCGCGGCGCTTCTCTGGAATACGGTGCCATTCAAGAAAAAGGCATCATGTGCTGCTATCACGGCATGGTGTTCGATGTGGATGGCACCTGTCTGCACGTTCCGTATCCCAAAGGTGAAGAAGCTGAAGGCGAAAAATACGCCTGCTCCATTCGTCAGGGTGCCTATAAAGCGTTTGAACGTCATGGCCTGATCTTCGCCTATATGGGCCCACCCGATGCCGAACCCCCTTTCCCTGAATGGGAAGAGAACTTCACCGTCATGCCCGGTGATGAGCTGGTGGCCTTTAGCAACTTCCAGCACTGCAACTGGCTCCAGGTGCAGGACAATGCAGCCGACAACTTTCACCCTACGGCACTGCACGCCGCCAAGAACGTAGTAGGCGGCAACTATCAAGGGACCACCTTTGACGAAGTAGGCGCTGCCTCCATGGAAGTCGCCCCGGACATGCAGTTCATCCCCGTTCACAATGGTCGTAGTCTGGCCTGCGCCGGGGCACGACGGGCCAGCAAGGACAATCTGTTCATCCGGGTTCAACATCAGGTTCTGCCCAATCTGAGCCTGCACGCCTACACCTCGGAAGATGGCTCGCAACAAAAATTCTTCAGTCGCTTTCATATCGTGCGCTGGACCGTGCCGGTTGATGACCAGAACAGCAAGATGATTGGCTGGCGCGTCATGGGTCCGGGCATTGATACGCGTGGCGTCGGCAACAAGGACATGGTGGGCTACGAGACCATCGACTTTTTGGAAGGGCAAGTTGCCATGCGTCGTCCCGAGCGCTTTGGTGACTACAAACTGGAAGATTTCCCCCCCATCCCGGACGATCACCGCGCCCGCCACAACTACAAGGAATGCCAGCAGGCACCCGGAGACTACGAGGCCATCATCAGCCAGCGCCCCATTGCCGTCCATGCGCTGGAGAACCCCACCAAATTCGATGCCGGGCTGTATATGTTCCGCAAAATGCTGCGCGATGGTCTGCGTGGCACCAATCCGGCAGCAACACCGGAAGGCTTTGCCCAATGGCTGCGAGACTGCGCAGGTGCACCTAATAGCTACTGCTCGGGCAACGTGCTGGAAATCCCTGAATCTGAAGACCTGGCCCAGGAGGTGGCACGCCGTCGACACGCCACACGCGAAATCGTACGCATCCTGACCTCCGCCGACAGTCTGAAAGGAGCCGAGCGCGAGGCCTTCGTCAAACAAAGCATGCAGGAGCTGCAACAGTCGCTAAGCAGCATCGCTGCCTAGTCCTGATCGCCAGTCGCACCTGCCTGCCAGCAGGCGGGTGTGCCCCACGGAGAGCGCCATGAACGCCATTGCAGAACCCGCTACTCCCGTCCAGGCGGCTATTAATCAGGACGGATTGCTATCGCTGCGAATCAGGCAGATTCGCTACGAAGCACAAGGCATTAATTCGTATGAACTGAGTTGTCCCCATGGTGGCGACTTGCCAGCCTTTGAGGCTGGAGCCCATATAGATGTACACATTCAGCCTGGGCTGATACGCCAATATTCGCTATGCAACCCCCCACATGAACGTCATCGCTATGTCATCGCGGTACTACGTGATGCTAATGGACGTGGCGGCTCGCGCACCCTGCACGACTCGCTCCATGTGCAGCAGCAAATTACTATCAGCCCCCCGCGCAATCATTTTCAACTGGCACCCCACGCCCAGCGCTCCATACTGCTGGCCGGGGGCATAGGAATCACGCCTATCAAGGCGATGGCTCACTGGCTGGAGTCCCAGGGTCAGCCCTTTGAACTGCACTACTGCACCCGCAACGCAAACACGGCTGCCTTCGGCATAGAGATGGCTACCTGGCATGAGCAGGGCCGCCTGCACCTGCATCTGGACAACGGCAATCCCGAACAAGGGCTCAATCTCGACGAGCTGCTGGCACAGGCTCCGGAAGGCACCCATGTCTATTACTGTGGTCCCGCCGGTTTCATGCAGGCCTGTGCAAAGGCAAGCGCCCACTGGCCCAGCGGATCAGTGCATTGCGAACACTTCAAAGCCCCCGAACCGGCTGGCGACACGCCCAGCCTGCCTGCAGGTGCCTTTATCGCCCAGATCGCCAGCACCGGACAACGAATTGATGTCGCTCCGGAGCAAACCTTGAGCGATGCCTTGAACCAGGCAGGCGTCCCCATTGCCACCTCCTGCGTATCAGGGCTGTGCGGCACTTGCCGAGTCAATTATTTGCAAGGGGATGTCGACCACCAGGATTACATCCTCAGCCCTGACGAACAGACCCGCTGCCTGACCGCCTGCGTCTCTCGGGCACGTTCGGGTGTCCTGGTCCTGGACCTCTAGGCATCTTGCCAGTCCTGGCTCAGCCAGGACATACGCCTCGCACGCCATCCGTTTACCCAAGGAGCAACACGCTATCTGCCTGCGGCCACAGTGCCGCCATTCACGCTGCAACACGACGACGATCAAAACAATATTCGCGGAGACAACATGACAGCATTGAACACTATGGTGGGGGGAATAGACCACCTGAACCGAGGAATCGGTTTCATCATCAAATGGTTGCTGCTGGCCACTACCATCCTGAGCGCCAGCAACGCCATCACTCGCAAAGCCTTTGACCTCAGCTCCAACGGCATGCTGGAGGCTCAATGGTATCTGTACGCTGCTGTATTTCTGCTCGGGGGCGGCTACTGTTTCCTGAGCAATAGCCACGTACGAATTGACTTTATATCCACACGTCTGGGGGCACGCGGCCGCAATCTGGTCGATGTGGGGGGCATCCTGCTGGTGCTGATTCCCTTCTGTCTGTTCGTCATCCATTTGAGCTGGGGCTTTTTTACCTCTGCCTGGCATTCAGGCGAGATGTCGGGCAATGCCGGAGGCCTGGTGCGCTGGCCAGCGTATCTGCTGATTCCTGCCGGCTTTAGCTTGCTGCTGCTACAAGCCCTGGCCGAGCTGGTTAAGCGAGTTCTGTTCCTGACAGGCAAGGGCGCCGATTGCATTGCAGAGGACGATGCACAGGACACGCCCATCGAAGTACCGACTGAGGCTCTATCCGACACTAGCACCAAAGAGGTATCGCGATGATTGCCACTTTCATTACGGACTACTTCGTCCCCATCATGTTCCTCAGCCTGATTGTGCTCTTGCTGACCGGCTTCCCTGTCGCCTTTGGCCTGGCGGCAACAGGTTTGGTATTCGGTGTGCTGGGTATCGCCCTCGAACTGTTTCCGACCAATTTGTTTCAGGTTTTGCCACTGCGCATCTTTGGCATCATGCAAAACGAAACCATGTTGGCCATTCCCTTTTTCACCTTGATGGGCATTATTCTGGAGCGCTCCGGAATGGCCGAGGATCTGCTTGAGACCATGGGCCAGCTCTTTGGTGCTGTGCGCGGTGGCCTGGCAGTCTCTGTTGTCCTGGTAGGCGCACTGCTGGCTGCCTCCACCGGGGTAACCTCGGCAGTAGTGATCTCCATGGGGCTGATTTCTCTGCCTGTCATGCTGCGGTACGGCTATAAACGGGAAATCGCCACAGGCGTCATCACCGCCTCTGGTGCGCTGGTTCAGGCACTGCCACCATCGCTCGTACTGATTGTGATGGCCGACCAATTAGGACGCTCGGTCGGAGATATGTATGCAGCAGCACTGGGCCCCGGCCTTTTGTTGCTCGTGATCTACATCACCTTCATTATCGTTCTGGCCCTGCTGCGCCCCTCGTGGATGCCAGCCTTGCCCGAACAGGCTCGTAGCCAAGTCACCGCAACGGGAGCCAGCGGGCGACGTTCGTTGGGCATGCTCTTGCTGGCCTGTACGTTCATCGGCTTTACCTGGGCTGGCCTGCACAACGAAGTCATGGCGCAAGTATTTTCCAAACCTGCCCAGGCCCCCAGCGACCAGGTCGCCATTACCGCCCTGATTGTGGCCTCCATGAGCGCGCTGCTCTTTGCCTCGGCCAACCGTGTCACGGGCTGGGGCTTGCTATCTCACTTGGCCGAGCGCTTTGTCTTTGCTCTGATCCCACCTGTCATTCTTATTTTTCTAGTCCTGGGCACTATCTTTTTAGGTATTGCCACCCCCACCGAAGGCGGAGCCATGGGCGCCATTGGGGCACTGGTGCTGGCCATGATACGTAAACGCCTGAGCTGGAAGCTGCTGAATCAGGCCTTGGAGAACACCGCCAAACTGGCTATTTTCGTGATGTTTATCCTGATTGGCTCCACCGTCTTTAGTTTTACCTTCAGTGCGGCGGATGGCCACTTATGGGTTGAGCATCTGTTTGATGCCATTCCTGGCGGGGAGTTGGGCTTTGTCATTGCCGTCAGTGCCATCATTTTTGTACTGGGCATGTTCCTGGATTTTTTCGAGATCGCCTTTATTGTGGTGCCCTTGCTCGCCCCCGTGGCCAACAGTCTGGGGATTGATCTGGTCTGGTTTGGCATTGTGATTGCCTTGGTACTGCAAACCTCCTTTTTGACTCCACCATTCGGTTTTGCCTTACTCTACTTGCGCAGCGTCGCCCCGCGCTCGGACTACACCGATCCAGTTAGCCAGCAAACTATTCCAAGGGTTCGTACCCAGCAGATCTGGAAGGGTTCAGCCTACTTCGTCGTACTACAATTGCTGGTGGTGGGTATTGTCATTGCGTATCCGCAACTGGTCACGGGAGGCTTGCACAAGACCGTCAGTCTGAGTGACGAAGAAATCCTGCTCCAGTTGAACCGTCCGGCAGCCAGCCTGGACAACCCGGACGCGACGCTGGCAAACGACCCCTTGAGCAATCCCTTTGAAACACAAGCAACGTCGGACCAGGACCCTATGGCCGCTTTACTGCAAACCATGCGATCCAGCCCGTAATGTGAACATCGCCGCGGCGATGCCGCGGCCCCAACCTGTTTTTAGTTTGTATCGGAGTTCCAGCCCTCATGCATGCCAAGCTTTCCGGTAAGTTGCAGGCCCGTCCCCATTATGTGGACGAGGTCTACCGCATCCTGCTCGATGCCATCAGCGACGGTTCCCTGGCCCCCGGTTCACGGATTACTCAAGAAGACATCGCGGAACAACTCAAGGTGTCACGCTCACCCGTGCTACAGGCCATTCAGTTATTGAAGAAAGACGGTCTATTACAAGACGCTGAAGGGCGGGGCGTCATGGTAGCCCCCTTGGATCTGGAACACATCGGCCATCTGTACCAAGTACGCGGTGCACTGGAAGCCCTGGCGACCAAGTTGGCTGCCCAGCAAAGCGCCACGCTGGACCCGGATCTGATCCGAATGGGTAGAAAAGTGGCGCGTGGACACGATGTCCGCGCCATGATCGAGGCTGATGAAGCTTTTCACAAAGCCATCTATGAAGCATCCGGCAATCCCATGATTGCCGAAAGCGCCCAGGTACACTGGGTTCACCTGCGACGCGTGATGGGCGCAGTATTGCAATCGGCCGAACAGCGCATGTCCATCTGGGACGAGCATGAAGAACTGGCCGCCGCCATTGCCTCTGGTGACCAAGCCGGGGCCGTTGCCATATGTGAGCGGCACATGAACAATGCCAGCGACAAATTGCTAAGCCGATTGCAGGAGATCCTGGAACAGCCCTTATAGAGCCAATCAAAAAACAGAAATAAAACGCCCCTCACAAGGGGCGTTTTAGCTAGTGCAAGCTTTGCAGCTAATCTATACCCCCTCAAGCGACGGTTTCACTCCATATTCGCCAAGGCAATCACCGGCACAGGCTTGACCGGTGCCTGGGCTTTATAAATACCCACCTGATCCACCCCACAGCCCAAGCGGCTAGCCAGCATTTGCGCCACCGTGTGCTGACAATAGCGTCCCTGGCACATTCCCATGCCTGTACGGCACGCCAGTTTGATGCTGTTGATATCCGTCACGTAAGGATGCGCATCCAGAAACTGGTTCACTTCCTGAGCCGTCACTTCTTCGCAGCGACACACCACCGTCTCCGGCGTAATGCGTTGGGCCAGCGCGTCCAGCTTGGGAGCAGACAGCGCGATGACCGTATCCGTAAACCGGCGGTTGCGCTTCAAACGTGCCATCAAACCCGACAGGGTTTGCTCGATAGGTTCACAAGCCTGTTCAGTCAGCTCCAGCACGCACTGCCAAGCGGCCAGCTCGCCTTGTAGATGGGCATTGAATGCGCCCGCAATCCCGGTCTGCTCCCCAGCCACCATCACACCGGGCTGAGAACTGTGCAGTCTGTCATCGTGCTTGACCAACCAGCCCCCGGCGGCGCTGTCCCACTGCACGGCACAGCCTGCCTGACGCGCCAGCTCGGTGCTGGCCAGCAAGCCATACCCCACCACCACCGTATCCACTTCCACACGCCGTTGCGTCTCGGGAATGGCCTTCCAGTTCTGATCCAGCTTGCACAAGGTTGCTGCCTGCACGGACTCCTCGCCGTGCACGCACTCAAGGCCTGCCCCAAAGCGCAAAGGCACACCGTGACGGCGCAGTTTCAGCAAAATGGCGAGCAGTTGTTTAACAAGCCTGGATTGCCCTGGCAATGCCTGGGTTGCCCGCAGCATTTCCTTCATGGAGGGCAAGCTGCGGGCGATGGCCACTTCAGCAATCTGTGCACCCGCATCAAGCAATAATTCAGCGACCAAAAGCAGCAAGGGATGGCCGCCCACCAGCAGGAAACGCTGGCCCGGCATCAGGCTTTGGCTCTTGATCATGGTTTGCACCCCACCGGCGCTCAGCACGCCCGGCAAGGTCCAGCCCGGAAAGGCCACGGGTAAATCATAGGCGCCTGCCGCAATCAGGACCCGGCGAGCCTTCAACAAGCTGGCACCATTCGGACCGGCTATCCCAACCTGACGCTGGTGCTCGTCCTGCGTATCGTCAAAAATCCCCCAGACCAGGGTGCTGAAGTGCCACTGCACGGCGCTAGTGCGACGCGCCCACTGAAACAGCCCCTGCGAGAAGGGATAGGTGTGCATGGAATCCGGGTCCGCTGCCGCAAACTCCTCGGGAGCCTGCCGGAACACCTGTCCGCCAAAACGGGGCTGCTCGTCCACCACGGCCACGGTCAAGCCCTGCTCACTGGCGATACGGGCCGCCGACAATCCGGCCGGGCCTGCCCCGACAATCAGCAAATCCAGAACATCAGACATGGTCAGCCACCTCGATCTGCATGCCACTACGCACCGTCGTCATGCAGCTACGCAATCCCTGCATGCCATCAATCGTCACAATGCAGTCAAAGCACACACCCATATTGCAGACCGGGCGGCGCGGTGCGCCACCGGCGGTGCGACGAAAGGCGCCCACCCCGGCCGCCAGCAAGACGGTCGCCACGGTTTCACCCGCATAGCAGGGGGTCTCCTGACCATTGATAATCACCACAGCAGGCTCGAAGCGCTGCCGTTTTTGCAGCAAGCGTTGTGCATCAGGCAAAGGTCAAACTCCTAAAACGGTCAGGGTCGTAAGCCGAAATATCCAGGCTGGTCGCTTGGCCCAGCATCTGGGCCACCAACAGATGGGCGTAGGTCAAACCCAAGGTAAAAGCGGCGCCGCCAGTGGCAATGAACAAGCCGGGCCGATGCGGCACCTGGCCCAGCAAAGGCAATTGGTCCGCAACCAGGGCCGTCACCCCCGTCCAGGTGCGCAGCACGGGAAGGGTAGCCAGTTTGGGCACCACGCTATAAGCGGTTTGGACGCTGCGCTGAAGTGATTCCAGGCAGATGCTGGGCTTGCGTTCCAGATCCGCAATGCCCTTGTGATGATGCAATTTCGAGGGCCAGCCGCCACCAATCAAGACCGTCCCTTCAGCCGTTTGTTTCAAGGACAGCCGCCGACCGACATGCTGGAACAGATAGTCCATGAAGGGCGCTGTGCGCGCCGTGGCGGTCATGGTCAAGGCAATAGGGCTGACAGGCAGTTGTGCACCTGTCATTTGGGCGATGCGTCCAGACCAGACACCAGCAGCAATCAGCACTTGTGCGCTACGACATTGAGCACCACCTGCGACCTCCGCCTGCCAGTCCGAGCCCACACGCTTCAAATCCACCACGGGGCATTGACTGACAATGCGGGCACCCCGCGCACGGGCGGCAGCAGCCAAGGCCAGGCTGGCGCGACGCGGGTCGGCCTTACCTTCATCAGCACAAAATGCCGCCATCAATACGGAATCTGACAAATAGGGCGCTTTCGCTTGCAAGGCGGAGCGGTCCAGTAGCTCGACCGTCAGGCCAGCCTGATTCTCCAGGCGGCTTTTCTGTTCCAGAACCTGGGCTTGCTGTGCCGTTTCCGCCAGCATGAAGCCGCCTTTCTGGCGTACCCCTACCGACATTCCCAGTTGATCTTCCAGAGCGCGCCAGCGGGCAATGGCATCCACATGCAAGGGCATGGCTTGCAAGGCACGTGTGCTGGCTTCCAGTCCCGCCTCGATCATGCGGTATTCCATCTGGAAATGCAGGCTGCCCGCGTTCTGGCTGGAGGCTTGCAGGCTTAACTCGCCTTGTTCGACCAGGGTGACGGACACGCCCGCCAGGCTCAAGTAATACGCGGCGGCACAGCCCAGCAGCCCACCGCCAACAATCAGGACATCGGTCCGGGCGGGCAGGGTGCCAGAGGGGCAAGCGAAAGGGGGAAGAAGAGGATCTGGGTTGGGGCTCATAGTGTAGGAATGCGGTACACCCTTCACCCCGGATCAAGACAATTTAGGGGACAGGCGGGGTAATCGACATGATGATTTCAGCCTCCTCCGTCCCCCGGTTCAGGTAACGGTGGCTTTGGCGTGCATCAAAGCTGATGTTTTCGCCAGCTTTGACGTCAAAACTTACCTTATCAATCTCTGCAGTAATGACACCCCGGACTACGTACACGCTCTCCAGGGACGGGTGCGACATATCGTCCATGGACTGTTGACCCACTTCGTAAACAGCCCGGAACACTTCCATCTCGCCATTGCCACGCGTCAGCCTCTCATAGACGACACCGCCACGTGGGCCGCGCAACAACATGCGCTCGCCCGGGCGGCTGATCCACACAGAGGGACCTTTGCTGGAGTCCATGAACAAGGAAGACATGGATTCCCCAAAGATCCCGCTGAGCTTGCGCAGGGTCGTCAAACTGGGTGTGGTGACACCGCGTTCTACCTGGCTGAGCAGCGTGGGCGAGAGCTTGACCATTTGCCCCAATTCACGCAGGGACAGGCCCTTAGCTACGCGCAGCTCATGAAGTCGTTTGCCTATCATTCTGAAGTCCTATGTTCGTGTAGTTATGTGTAGCCGAACTTCACGAATTATAGGGTAAGAGAGGCAGCCTAATGGTGTGCAAATGCATGTTCTGAAACTGCACAAACCGTGCAGTTTCAGTGCTGAATTTTTCCAGACTTTACACGTGTGCACAAGCACTTTACACGCCGCATCGATATCCACTCCGTAAATACAAATCACAAGCTATTGTTTATAAACAATAATTTACCTAGGGAAAATACGTAGTCTGGTTTTTCAACAAAAAACTACAGGCCTAAAGTATTATTGATCCGTAAATTATGTGCAGTATTATTGCACAATCTTGTATACAGCCCCTGCAAGGGCATAAACGGAGACTCCATGACATCGCCTGTTTTGCCATTGGCTATTGAACAAATTGATCACGCCGCCTGGACAGTACCGGACCTGGATGCCGCCATCGCCTTTTATGAGCGCCTGTTCGGAGCGCGCCAGCTCTACCGTCTAGGGCCTATCAATAGCGCGGATCTGCCCCGCTCCGCCCAAGGCAAAGACTGGACCCATGCGCACCTGGATGTGCCTGATGCCAAGCTGGAACTGGCCTTCATGGTGCTGCCCAACGGCTTTCACATTGAACTGTTTGCCTACGACCAGCCTGCCAGCGACACCCAACGCGCCTTGAAATCCAACCATGTGGGTGCACACCACCTGGGTTTCCTGGTGGCCGATCTGGATCAGGCTGTTGCACAGCTTGAACAGCATGGCTGCACAGTATTGGACCGTATCGCTTTTGATTCCGGCCCGACCGCTGGCGCCCAATTCCAGTACTTCACTGACCCCTGGGGCAATATTTTCGAGCTGGTTCAACGCAGCCAAGCCTTGAACGCCCCCCAGGGCCGTGAATGCGTAAATCCGGCGTCGCTCTACAACAGCACCAACTTTGGCTTCTCGCACGCTGTCGTGCAGGACAACAGCCACACCGTGCATCTGGCCGGGCAAGTCGCCTGGAATGGTGAAGGGCAGTTAGTGGGCGCAGGCGATCGCATCGCACAAACCCGTCAGGCTTTGCAGAACCTGAAAACCGTTCTGAAAGAGGCCGGTGCCAGCCCACGCGATGTCGTGCGTTTGCGCACCTATCTGGTCGGCCACACGCCTGAAGAATTGGGTCCGATCTGCGCACTGATCAACGAGTTCTATGAAGGCGCCGAACCGGCTGCCAACACCTTGCTGGGGGTCGCCAATCTGGCCTTGCCAGACATGCTGGTCGAGATCGAAGCCACAGCGCGTCTGCCTTGAACCACAGCCCCCTTTCTTTAATCCATACAAGTGACACACATGAGTAAGAAACACAGGGTGAACTGGAAGGGCTATATCCCGACCACCATCACTCCTTTTGATCAAGCACGACAGTTGGATGTACCGGCATTGCACAGCATGCTGGAATGGCTACATGCCGAGGGCATGCACGGTTTGTTTGTAGGCGGCACCACTAGCGAATGGACCAGCCTGTCCAACCAGGAGCGGGTCGACCTGTTCCGCGCCAGTGCCGATGCCATGCGCGGCAAGCTACCGTTGTTGGCAGGTTGTACCGGCTACACGCCCGCTGAAGTTGTCGCCCTTGCTCAGCAGGCCCAGGCACTGGGTTATGAAGGGGTCGTGATTGCACCGCCCCCGTATGTACGCCCCAACGACAAGGAAATTCTGGCCTTTTACCAGCAGATCGCCAAAGAAATCACCCTGCCTATCGTCATTTACAACTGGCCTGCCGGGACCGGGATCGACCTGTCTGTAGATTTGCTGGAACAGTTGACGGATATCGATGGTGTCGTCGGCATCAAGCAATCCAGCCCAAGCATTGAACAGTTCATCAAGACACTGTTCCGCCTGAAAGACAAAGTACGTGTGTACGGCTTCCGTATGGATGAGCACGGCCTGTCCCTGCTGCAAAGTGTGGATGGCGACGGCACGATTGGTGCCGGTGGCGTGCTGGGCCGCTATCAGCCGGACTTCTACAACCACATCTGGCGCGGCGATATAGACGCTGCCCGCGCCTGCGGCCAGAAAGACATACAAATTTTGCAGCGTTGGTACACCCCCGAGCTGATCGGCCGCTACGGCTCTTCACCCTCGGTGCTGAAAGTTGCATTCAAGATGCGCGGCGTACCCGTGCAGCCCTACGTACGCCGCCCCATTCTGGAGGTCGAGGACAGCGAGATAGAACTGATACGCCAAACCCTGGTCGATCTTGAACTGATCTAAGACCCCTATTGCGGGTGCCCCTGGCACTCGCCCCCTTACCCCCTTCGCTGGCACACACCACGCAGGCTTTATCGCCCTGCCTGCTTTGTTGCGCCCGTTTCTTACTGCATCACCGGCGGTAGGGGGATTGCTGCACGCTTTTTTTATCTACCACGAAGGAGAAGAGGAATTGAAAACAAGAAATAAAACCGCTGTCAGCACGGCCCTGTTTTTGCTGATGGCCAGCTCGGCCGCCCACGCATCCGTCACCCTGTACGGGATTCTGGACACCGGCGTTGGCTACGACATGAACAAAGGCAATAGCAGCTACAGCCGTGACCGAACCGATGCCACCGAGTTCAAGACCTCGCGTCTGGGACCCAATAGCGGTGTGCACTTTGGTAGCCGCTGGGGTATCCGTGGCTCCGAAGATCTGGGCAACGGCCTGCATGCCAAGTTTGTGCTGGAAAGTGGCTTTGACGTACCCACTGGTCAATCCATTCAAGGCGGCCGTCTGTTTGGACGTCAGGCCACACTGGGCTTGGCAGGCGATGATTGGGGCCAGATCGACTTCGGTCTGAAGAACAATATGCCTACCGAATACTTCAGCATGGCGCACCCCTTGGGCGGCGGCGGCGGGATTGTAGGCTTTGGTTCGACCTTTAGCGTGGCCAACACAGTGCGCTACGACAACCAGATCCAGTACCAGTCCCCCACACTGAACGGTTTCCAGTTTGGTATTGGCTATTCCTTCAATATCAACGGCAAACAGCAGTGGGATAGCGAACGCCCTGACGGCACCAACACCAAGGACAGCAATATCCGCGCCGTCACCACGGGCTTGCGCTACAACAACGGCCCCTTGAGTGCAGCCCTGGTTTACGACCAATTGCACATCAGCAAGCAGTCTGCCAGCGGTGCACGTCCTGCCGCCGACTCCACTCGCGTCAGCGCCTGGGCGGGTGCCGCCAGCTATGACTTTGAAGTCGTCAAAGTGTTTGCCGGTATCGGTCAGACTCGTGATGGTCTGTTTGCCACCCAGGTCTTTGGCCTGAGCAACGTCACCAACCCACTGCCGTCCTTTGCCGCCGTACCGGGTCTGCGCATCAACTCCTACTCCTTTGGGGTAACCACCCCATTGGCCGGAGGCCGCTTCTCGCTGGGCTGGAACATGGCTGATCCACGCTCCCTGCCCGAAAGCATTACCGGTCCCAATGCGCAAACCAAGCGTCAGCACGTGTACTCGGTGGGTTATCAATACGACCTGTCCAAGCGCACCATGGTGTACGTGTACGGCGGTTATGCACAGAACCTGACCTTCCTGCCAGACGCGCGCGCCACACAGTTGTACGTAGCCTTTAACCACAAGTTCTAAGCAAAGTCTGCCCCTGCGGGGGCGTCGCTTGAAGTCACGGGGAATCCCCGTGACAGCCTGCATTGTTTTTCCGTAGATGCGCGATTCTGTTCCGCGTTATCTCTTTTTATACGCCCCTCTACACTTGTCGTAAGGGGCGTTTTTTTACGGGTGGCATCCACACGGGGACACAAGAACGATCAGTCGTCCTGCATCTCAGGATTGGCCTGATAACGCAACCAACCGGCGATCAGGCTGGCACCACCGGGACGATCCTTGGGATGACTGCCACCTTCATTAACCGGCACCTCCGCGAAGTCGAAGGGGCTCATGCCCTCAATGCAGGCCACATTCACGCCATACTGCTCCGGCTTGGAGCGACGTTGATGGAAAGTGTAGATACCGCAGCGCGAACAGAAATAATGCTTGGCCTGCCCGGTGTTGAATTGATAAAGCGCCAACGCATCCTGGCCATGCTCAACCTGAATATCAGCCAGATCAGCCGAGACCGCCACAGCGCCACGCATACGGCAATACGAGCAATTGCAACGGCGCGCCGAACGCAGGCCATCAGTCAGCTTTACCGTAAAACGCACGGTTCCACAATGACAGGCTGCCTTGTAAACAGGGCATGTATCGGGGGTATTTTCAGTCATGGATGCGTTCAAATAAAGTAAGCCCGTAGGCTAGAAGTGCCATGCTAAACCACGGTCATCTGGATGACTACAAAGGCTGTACCGCCAGACGCAGACCCATTGCCTTCAAAATGGCCGTCAAACTGCTCAACGCCGGATTCCCCTTGGGAGATAGCGTCCTGTAGAGCTGCGTCGGATTTAACTGCGCCTGCTCGGCAACCGCCTGCACCCCGCCAAAAGCCTGTGCTAATTGGCGTAGTACGATCAGCAGCTCCGCTTGATCCCCGTCCTCCAGAATCTGATTAATGGTCTCTAATGCCAAGGCCGGATCACCGCGATACAACTCGGCCATCGCCTCATCATGTGATCTGCTTTTCATGATCTTTTCTCTCTTGCCAGTCAAATACAACCTGCTACGGTCTTGCTCTTTCATTTTCGTTTAAAGACGAATACTTAACAATGAACAAAGTTAAAGGGAATCAAGCGAGCACAAAAAAACCGGGCCAAAGGCCCGGAAAAAGTGGTTTGTCTACTCAAAGACAGAGATAACTCAGTTTGTCGCCAGTGCTAGCAAACGCTCTGACACGACAGACTCCTTATCGGCCAAAGCCGCGATCACGTTGTAATGATTGGTCCCCGGCAAGGCCCGGTAAACCACCTCCAAACCCTGGCCAGACCAGGACTGGGCCAGCTCCTGACTTTGACGATGAAACTCCGACGTTTCATCCCCACCCACCCAAGCCTCAAAAGACTGCCCAGCAATGGGCGCGGGCCAGAACAAGGGGCTGCAAGCACGTGCGGTTTCGGCATTCAACTGCAAGGCATCATTGATACCGATATGTGTCAGCGGCTCCAGATCGTAGAGCCCCGACAAGCCCAGACCTGCACGCAATATATCGTGGGGCAAATCAGGGGCAAAAGCAGGCCAATCTGTTGCCAGCAAACACGCAGCCAGGTGGCCCCCGGCTGAATGCCCAGCCACCACAATAGGTCGCTGGAACCTTCGCCAGATCACCGCGCAAGCCATGCGCAGCTCGTCAATAATCTGCGCCACACTGGCCTGTGGGCACAGGGTATACGTTGGCAACACCGTAATCAGACCGTTATCCACACTGCCTTGTGCCAGATGGCTGAAACGACGCTGATCCATGGACTGCCAGTAACCGCCGTGAATGAACATCAGCACCGCCGCATCCGGGCGCTCCACAGCCGGAAAGTGAATGTCCATGACATTGCGCGTTTCCGGGCCATAGGGCTGATTGGCTTCATGGCACGAACCGGCCCGAAACTGCTCGGCCAGCCCCGACCACGAGGCAACAATCTCCTTATGGTCGGGCACATGCCAACTGGCGTTGTATTCACTTTCCAGATGCTGTGACATGAGGGGCTTAGTCCTTGGAAACACCCAGCTCAGCCGCCACGCGATCCAGCTCGGCGCGGTAGAAATTCAGCGCTTCCTGGGCCTCGACACCCTTGGCTTCGCTTAACCATTGCTGCTCAATCACCGCCAGCTTGGTCTTCATGGCTTCCAACTGTTCGCCTTCAATGCGATGGACTTTAATGCCCTCGGCAGTCAGGCGATCAAACGCAGCCACATTGTTCTTTTGCCAGATGCCGGAAAAACGCTTGACCATCGCTTCGCCCGACAAGGCATCAATCGCGGCACGGTCAGCCTCGCTGATACGCTGCCAGCTACGCTCGTTCACCACCATGAATTGGCTGGAGGCCGAGAAACCACCGGGCAAGAGGAACAGATTCGGCATGAAGCGGGACAAATTGAAGTCGATGACCGTGGTGTAGTTCTGGAACATGCCATCAATAATGCCGCGCGAGATCTGGTCGTAGGCTTCGGTCAGGGTCGAAGAGATCGACACCAGCCCCAGCAGCTTGGCAATACGTTCCACCAGCACACCGGGAATACGGATCTTGGTGCCGTCCAGCTTGTCCAGACTGTCTACCTTGGCGGCCGTCCACAACTGATACGAACCGGGCACCCACGCGCCCAGAAGCTTGGTGCCTGCGTGCTCGTTCTTGCCCATGAAGTACTTCTGGTACGTGCGCCAGTACGCCAGCGAATTCACCTGAGCGTTCTCGGCAGTCATGGGCAGTTCCACCATTTCCGTCAGCTTGAAGCGCTCGGGTGTGTAGGAGTGCACGCCAATCGTCATGTCCGCCACACCATTACGTACCAGATCGTAGTGCGAGGCAGGGGTGCCCAAGGGCGGCAACACCTGAATTTTCACTCGGCCTTCTGTTGCCTTCTCCACATCCTTGGCCCAAGGGTTGAGCATCTCGGTAACCATAGGGTGGGTAGGAGGCAACCAGTTGGAAAAACGCAGCGTAATGTTCTGTGCCTGTACGCTGGTGCTGGCTGCCAGGGCGACTGCAGCTACCCCCACCCATTTGCTAACTTGCTTAATCATGCATATTCCTTCGAGAAAATCAGATTCAATAAAAAATGGCTTACATCAATGAGGGCAGAAACAAAGCAATGCCAGGTATGCCAATCAGGAGCGCCAGGCGCAGCAGATCAGCCAATACAAAATAGATAACGCCCCGGTAAATCGTGCTGAGCGACATGGATGGCACCACGGAATTGAGCACAAACACGTTCATCCCCAAGGGCGGTGTAATCAGGCCCACTTCGATCAGGGTCACCACCAGAATGCCGAACCAGATCGGGTCCAGGCCCAGGTTGATAATCAACGGGTAAACAATGGGCAGAGTCAGCAGGAGCATGGACATGCCTTCCAGCATGCAACCCAAGACCAGATACAGCACCACGATGCCCAGCAAAATGCCCCAACCCGGCAAGTCCCATTGCTGCACCGCATCAGACAACAGGGCGGTAAAACCAGCCACGTTCACAAAGGTGGTGAAGATTTGTGCGCCCACCATAATCACGAAGATGGCGGCACTGGTCATGGCGGTTTCACGCAAGGCAGCCATCAAGCTCTGCCAGGAGAACTTGCGACGCCAGATCATGATGAGCAGGGCACCCACTGCACCGATACCGGCCGCTTCGGTAGGCGTGAACAAGTTGCCGTAAATCCCGCCAATTACCAGCAGAAACAGCAGCAAGACCGAGCCGACACTCTTCAGGCCACGGAGTCGTTCCATCCAGGAGCTGCGCTCGCCCGCACCGGCCAGACCGGGTGTCATGCGAGTGGCCACCATGACCGCGCCTATGTACAGCACCATGCCCAAAATACCGGGCAACACCGCGGCGATAAACAGCTTGCCGATGTCATTGCTGGTCAGCACACCATAGACAATCAAGGGCACGCTGGGCGGAATCATGGCGCCCAAGGTCCCTGCCGAGGCAATCGCACCACCCGCCAGCGAATCGGCGTAGCCGTAACGCTTCATGGAGGGGTAAGCGACCCGGGCCATCGTCGCCGTTGTGGCGAAACTGGAACCACACACGGCCGAGAACATCCCGCCCGACAGCACCGTTGCAATCGCCAGACCACCGCGACGATGGCCCACAAAGCGATAGGCCAGATCAAACAGATCTTTAGAGACATCCGCCCGCGTCACCAGATTGCCCATCAGAATGAACAAGGGGATAACAGACAGGTTGTAGTTATGAACCAGGCGATACGAAGTTTCCGCTGCCATATAGGCTGCCGGGCCCCAATCGACCACATAGGCAAAGCCGCCAATACCTACCAAAGCCATCGCCACCGCGATGGGTACTTCCAGGACCATGAGCACGATCAGGATGATCATGCCAGTGACAACGACAGTCATTATTTTTCCTCAGCGAGCTCGTCACCGTCTGCACTGAACAGTGCGGCCAGCGTGGATAAGGCGCACATCACCGCCGCAAAGTACGCAAACGGCGCCAATGGCAGATCTGCAAATACAGCGCGGGAATTGGTCTGCGCAAACTGAACACCCAGAGCCCACAGGTGGTACGCCAGAAAGGCCATCAACACACCTGTCGCCACGCGGCTACACCAGCGCAACAAGCCTTGCACCAGTGGCTTTTGCCCCACCAAAGAACGCAACAAGGACACCTTGACGTGCTTGCCGCTCAAGGTGACAAAGGGCAGGGCGGCAAAGACCATGACCCCGACCAGCACCTCGGTTAATTCAAATGCGCCAGACAATGGTCGAACAAAGCTGCGCATCATGACGTCGGCAAAAGCCACCATCATCAGCGCCAGGATGGCCAGTGCGGCCAGCCCGAACATAAAACTGCAAACATGACGCAAGAAACGGGTCTGCATCAAACTCCTCCCCTCTATAGGCACTGCATGTAAATTCAAGTGCTCCGTGTAAACTTCGTGCATTAAATGTACACAAAATTTGCTCAAAAACAGTGTGATATTACTTTAAACCTCTAGTTTTTTGAAAAAATTTAGCTTGGGGTTTTCCACTAAATATCCATTTAACACTAGAAAACACAAGGGTTTGACGACATCACATGGAGTGATGACAGGGAAGCTTGCAGGATAAGGACGGTCGTAAACTACGTGCACAAATACTTTACAAAAATAGAGGTAAATGTACAAAAGCAGTTTTCAGGGGGAATAGGTGCACAGAGGAGGGGACCTGGGAAGGGCGTTGGACTGGCATAGAACGGAATTACCCATTGTCCTGAAAGGGGTATTTTGCACAGAAGATTTGCTACCTCTCCCTGCCCGGCCTACCATCAAGACGCTTCTGTTTTTATTACTTACCAAGAGCCCGAACCATGCCCACCATACGTCCCGCCCAACTTGCTGACATTGGCACAATTGGAGATATGTACGCCGAGCTATTCGCCCATATGCATCATTTGCAGCCGCACTACTACCTGCAAGCACGGCAGGACGAGAGCTTTATCAAATCCATGATTGAATCGGATCAGGCAGTCTTGTTTGTGGCCGAGAAGGATAATCAAGTACTGGGTTTTATCATTGTTCAGCAGCAGAAAACCCCGCCGTACAACTGCATCGCACCACATGACTTTGCTTACGTGATTGATCTTGTCGTGACGGAGGCTGCGCGGGGAATGGGGATGGGCAAGCTGCTTATGCAGGCCGCCCAGGAGTGGGCGCAAGTGCGAGGGTTGGACTATATCGAGCTAGGGGTCTTGAGCAATAATCTGGGCCCTATCGCTCTGTATGAGCAGCTAGGCTATCAACACAACACCAGCATCATGCGCAAGGCGCTTAAATAAGGCGTGGCCTGACTCTGATATAAAAAAGCGCTCAAACAAGATATGTTTGAGCGCTTTTTTTATGACTGGATGTCCCCCAGAACTCGGACACCCAAGCCCTGGGTTTGATGCGCCTTTAGCTTGCCACAGCAAGAATCCAAGGCCAGGTAAACGGTTTAACCTTCTTCGACAAACTGCTGCACCTCGGCAGGGGTCAAATAACGCGACTCTCCTGGCTCCAGACTTGCGTCCAAAGACAGAGAGCCAATGCGCTCCCGATGCAGGGTCTGAACCAAGTTCCCCAAAGAAGCAAACATACGCTTCACCTGATGGTATTTCCCTTCCTGAATGGTCAGCCTTGCGGTGCGTTCATCAATGCGTTCCAGCACGGCTGGCAGCGTCGGCTTGTCCTCGCCATTCAACAAGATACCGGCCTTGAACAGTTCTTCTGCATTGTCAGGCAAAGGCTCTGCCAAGGTAGCCACGTAGACCTTATCGCACTGATGGCGGGGCGAGATAATACGATGCGTCCACTGGCCGTCATCCGTAATCAAAATCAGGCCGGTGGTATCCACATCCAATCGACCAACGGTGTGCAAACGCTCACGCTTGTCCACATCAATCAGCATCATCACGGACGGGTAAGCGCTATTTTTAAGGCTGCACTCGTAACCAGCGGGCTTATTGAGCATGATGTAACGCAGACCAATCAGGGCAAGCGGCTCGTCGTCCCAGAGCACTACGTCGCCCTCTTGTATAACGTGGGTGCCCTTGGTCACCACCTCGCCGTTAACCGTGATTTCCCCACTTTTAAGGACTTTACGTGCGTCTGAGCGACTCAGATCCGTACTCTCACCAAGAAACTTGTCCAGTCGCATTTCATTTCCAAACAAAGAGTTATTGAATAATTGACAGCGTCTTTACGAGCGATCAAGGGGCCTTGCAAGGCCGACGCCTGATCCTCTGGCCTCAAGGCTCATCAGTCATCACCAAAAAAATGAGCCCCAGCAGGAACGCCGGAGCCCATTTTATTCATCCGCATCACTGCAGGGTTTTTCACGAATTCCTGAAATCGGTTTTCATCAAGCCGAACAGCTTTCAGGAATTATGAGCACCGCCAGCCTTAAATATCCAGGTTCCCAGCCTGCAAGGCATGGGATTCGATAAAGGCACGACGAGGCTCAACGTGATCACCCATCAGCGTGGTGAAGATCTGATCCGCATCGATAGCATCAGCGATCTGAACGCGCAGCAGGCGACGGACAGTGGGATCCATGGTGGTTTCCCACAACTGGCTGGGGTTCATCTCACCCAGACCTTTGTAGCGCTGCTTGCTAAGCCCGCGTTCGGCTTCGGTTAACAGCCATTGCATGACTTCACGGAAGTCATCCACAGCGGTTTCACGACGCTTCTCACCTTCACCGCGGGCCACCATGGCGCCATCACCGATCAGACCGGCAAAGGTCTCGCCAGCGCGGGCCAGGGTTTGGTGATCGCCACCACGCATGAAGTTGCGATCGAACACGGTTACGCGGATATTGCCGTGATGCAGACGTTGCACCACCACGCGCCAGGATTCGCTGGCTTCGTCAAAGGCGGCAAAGACTTTAACCACGTTAGGGGTCGCTTCGTCGAACAGGACTTTCTCCAGCTCCTGTGCACTTTGTTCAGCAGCTTCCTGGGTATCCAGGTTCAGCTTCACGCCTTCGGCCAAAGCCGACAAGGCGTCACCATCCATGTGACGCGACAGGCGCTCAATCACACCCTTGGCTTTCACGTAGCGATGAGCGTAGTCGGACAAAGCTTCGCCTGTGATAGGAGCGGCGCCTTCGGATGGCGTCAGCACTGCATCGCGCAATGCCAGCTTCAACATGAATTCCGCTTCCTCGGCCTCGTCCTTCAGGTACATCTCTTCACGCCCAACCTTTACCTTGAACAAAGGCGGCTGCGCGATGTACACATAGCCACGCTCGATCAGCTCGGGCATCTGACGGTACAGCAGTGTCAGCAGCAGGGTACGAATGTGAGCACCGTCCACGTCCGCGTCAGTCATGATGATGATGCGGTGGTAGCGCAGTTTGTCGATATCGAAGTCCGGGCCGATGCTGGTGCCCAAGGCAGTGATCAGGGTAGTGATCTGCTCGCTGGAAATCAGACGGTCGAAACGGGCTTTTTCTACGTTCAGCACCTTGCCGCGCAGCGGCAAGATGGCCTGGAACTTACGGTCTCGGCCTTGCTTGGCCGAGCCGCCTGCGGAGTCACCCTCCACAATGTACAGTTCGCACAGGGCGGGATCTTTTTCCTGGCAGTCGGCCAGCTTGCCGGGCAAGCCAGCGCCTTCCAGCACGCTCTTGCGACGCGTCATTTCGCGGGCTTTACGAGCCGCTTCACGGGCACGGGCTGCTTCCACGATCTTGCCGCACAGCGCTTTGGCGTCGTTCGGGTTCTCCAGCAACCAGCTTTCCAGCGTACGGGCGACGGCGTCTTCAACCGCAGGACGCACTTCGCTGGAAACCAGCTTGTCTTTAGTCTGGCTGCTGAACTTGGGCTCAGGCACCTTGACCGACAAGACGCAGACCAAACCTTCGCGCATGTCATCACCGGACGTATCGACTTTGGCTTTTTTGGCTAGTTCGTTGTCGGCGATGTACTTGTTCAGCACGCGGGTCATGGCCGCACGCAGACCAGTCAGGTGGGAGCCACCGTCACGCTGGGGAATATTGTTGGTGAAACACAGCACGGTTTCGGCGTAGCTGTCGTTCCACTGCATGGCCACTTCAACCGACACGGAGGTGCCACCGGCACTGGACTCGGTCGCCACACTAAACACGTTAGGGTGCAGCGGAGTCTTGTTGCGGTTGATGAAATCCACAAAGCCTTTGACGCCACCCAGGAAAGCAAAGTCTTCTTCCTTGCCCTGAATTTCGTCAACCAGGCGGATCTTCACGCCGTTGTTCAGGAAGGACAGCTCGCGCAGGCGCTTGGCCAGGATTTCGTGGTGATATTCAATATTATTGAAAATCTCCAGGTCAGCCAGGTAACGCACGCAGGTGCCGGTGCGACCTTCTGCCTTGCCAGTCACGGCCAGGGGCGCTGTGCGCTCGCCACGGCGGAACTCGACCTGGTGTTCGTTGCCATTGCGCCAGATGGTCAGCAACAGCCATTCGGACAGGGCATTCACACAAGACACACCCACACCGTGCAGGCCGCCAGACACCTTGTAGGAGTTCTGGTCGAACTTACCGCCCGCATGCAGTTCGGTCATGACGATTTCAGCAGCGCTGCGCTGGTGTTCGTCATCTTTGTGAATATCGGTTGGAATACCGCGGCCGTTATCGCACACCGAGATACTGTTATCGGAGTGGATGGTGACGACGATATCGTCGCAATGACCGGCCAGCGCCTCATCAATCGCGTTATCCACCACCTCGAAAACCATGTGGTGCAGGCCGGTGCCATCGGAGGTGTCCCCGATGTACATGCCTGGACGCTTGCGCACGGCCTCCAGGCCTTTGAGCATTTTGATGGAATCAGCGCCGTAATCGGCTGGCTGGGTGGTCGTGGTTTGATCGGTCATAGCATAAAACCTTGTAATAGCCTGTCTGCTTCAAGCGGGCATGGCCCGGCGGGCCATACCTGTCGAACATGCCGCATTAAATGCGCATCGGCATGACCACGTACTTGAACTCTTCTTGCTCGGGCAGCGTCATCAACACAGAGGCGTTGGCGTCGGGCTGCACAGACCAGCGGACGGTTTCGTCCTTGATACTGGCCAACACATCCAGCAAGTAGCTGACGTTAAAACCAACGTCCAGACTTTCGTGTTCATAATCAATATCCAGCTCTTCAACGGCTTCTTCCTGCTCCGCATTGGAGGCTGAAATCTTGAGCTGGTTTTGCGACAGTTGCAGTCGCACGCCACGCAGTTTGTCGGTGGTCAGAATGGCAGCACGTTGCAAGCTGCCTTGCAGCACTTCGCGGCTGACATCAAAGTGGCGCGTGTAGTTGGAAGGAATCACACGGGCAAAGTCCGGGAACTTGCCTTCCACCAGTTTGGAGACCAGCTCCACATCGCCAAAGCGGAAACGGATTTGACGGCTGGACACATCAATATTGACCAGATCGTCGGTATCACCCAGCAGGCGCTGCATTTCCAGCACGGTCTTGCGGGGCACGATGATGTCGTGACGTTCCTGCACACCTTCAATCGCGGTGGCATTATGCGCCAGGCGGTGACCGTCGGTGGTAACCGTACGTACCAGGCCGGGCTCAAACACCAGCAACATACCGTTCAGGTAGTAGCGAATGTCTTGCTGGGCCATGGCAAAGTGCACCGTGTTGAACAGGTGCTTGAGAGTGCGCTGAGGCAGGCTCAAGGACACGTCCCACTGTTCGGGCATGTTCAGCACGGGGAAGTCAGCGGCTTCCAGAGTCTGCAACTGAAAACGGCTCTTGCCGGACTGAATCGTCAGCTTGCCGCTGTCCAGACCCAGACGCACATCGCCAAAGTCAGGCAGGGCTTTCAGAATGTCGAGCAGCTTGCGGGCCGCGACTGTCGTGGCCGCATTATCGTCACTGACGCCAAAATCGGCGTTGGTGGTGATCTGCACTTCCAGGTCGGTTGCCAGGAAAGAGACATCAGAGCCGTTTTTACGCAGCAGGATGTTGGCCAGAATCGGCAAAGTATGGCGGCGCTCCACAATGCCAACTACTGTGGATAAGGGCTTTAGCAATGCGTCGCGGGTCGCTTGAACGAGTTGCATGGTCATCCTTTGAGAGTTTGTTCCAGTACGTGTAATGCGTGATTCAGTTCGGCTTGCTTGGTGCGTGCATCCGAGATTTTGCGCACCGCGTGCAGCACCGTAGTGTGGTCCCTGCCACCGAAAAGATCGCCAATTTCCGGCAAACTCTTTTGGGTCAGTTCCTTGGCCAGATACATAGCCACCTGGCGCGGCATGGCAATATTGGCGGGGCGGCGCTTGGAGTACATATCCGCGACCTTGATTTTATAAAAATCGGCCACGGTTTTCTGAATATTTTCCACTGTGATCTGCCCATTGGAGACCGACAGCAAATCCTTCAGTGCATCCTTGCACACTTCCACCGTCAGAACGTCGCGGCCATGGAAACGCGCGTAGGCCGAAACCTTGCGCAGTGCCCCTTCCAGCTCGCGCACGTTGCTGCGCAAATGCTTGGCAATAAAGAAGGCCACTTCTTCAGGCATCGCAATGCCTTCGGCCTGGGCTTTACGCAACAAGATCGCCACACGCATTTCCAGCTCGGGCGGTTCAATCGCCACGGTCAGGCCGGAGTCAAAGCGCGAGATCAGTCGGCTATCAATATTAGCCAGCTCTTTAGGATAGGTATCCGAGGTGATGATGATCTGCTTGCGCTGGGCCACCATCGCTTCAAAGGCGTAGAAAAACTCTTCCTGCGTACGGTTCTTGCCAGCGAAAAACTGAATATCGTCAATCAGCAGCAAGTCCAGCGAATGGTAGTAGCGCTTGAACTCGTCAAACGCCTTGCGCTGGTAAGCCTTGACCACGTCCGACACGTACTGGTCGGCATGGACGTAGCGAACCCGCACACCATTGCCATTAGCGACCAGCGCATTGCCAATCGCGTGAATCAGGTGGGTCTTGCCCAAACCCACACCGCCATACAGAAAGAGTGGGTTATAGGAGACACCGGGGTTTTCAGCCACCTGCAAGGCCGCTGCACGTGCCAGTTGGTTGGCTTTACCCGTTACGAAATTATCGAAGGTCAGTTCAGCATTCAGGCGAGAGCGATCCTGCACCGCATCCACGACGGCGCTTGCCGCCGGGCTGGAGGCAGGCGGGGCCAGGTTTTCACCGGCCGGGCTACCTGCAGGCGCCGGAGCCGCACGATCGGCCAGGGCGCGACGAGGCGCCGCGCTGGCCGAAGGCAGCTCGAACTGAACCGTGACGGGACATTCGTAGAAATCCGAAGCCAGTTCCTCGATACGAGTGGCGAAATTCTTGCGGACCCAATCCAGTTTGAAACGATTAGGAGCAGAAACGCGCAACACCCCGGCTTCGCTATCGAAGTCCAGGGGAACCAGTGGACGTATCCACGCACTTATTTGTTGGGGGGGAAGCTCCTGCTCCAATTTCTGAACGCAGGACTGCCAGAATTCATTCATCGGTCATCACTTCTGTAAACCTCGATTCTACCCTGAGCTGTGCCAAGTTATCCACAGGCTAACAAATTTAGTTGCGCAATATCGGGCTAAATAATTGACACAACAGAAAGAATTTGCTGAAATGACGGGCTTAACACGATTTTCTGTTGCCAGATCCCAAGCCTTTGCGCTGTCGGGGTGGAGCTTTTCTGCGATTTCTGGCGGCTCATTTTTTTGGATACACCATGAAACGCACCTACCAACCCTCCGTTACCCGTCGCAAGCGCACCCACGGTTTTCGCGTTCGCATGAAAACTCGCGGTGGCCGCGCTGTTTTGAACGCACGTCGCGCCAAAGGTCGCAAACGTCTGGCTGTATAAGCCATGTCGGGATGCGTGGCCTAGGGTGATGGATCCAGTCCAAAGCCCGATTCCCACGTTACGCATCATGCGTGCCTCCTTTCCAGCTACGGCTCGCTTACATAGCCCCACCGAATACGCGCAGTCATTAAAAGGACAACGCGTAGGTCGCGGGGCTTTGTTCGTGGTCACTCGTTCCCGAGGCGAGGACCCGCAACAGACCGAAGGCGCCCGTTTGGGACTGATCGTCCCCAAGCGCTTTGCCAACCGCGCCGTCACCCGCAACACCATCAAACGTATTTTGCGCGAAACCTTCCGCCACAAACGCGAAGGCTTGCCCAATGCTGCCTATGTCTTTAGGCTGCACAGCAAAGTACCCCTGGTGTCGCTGACCGCCTTAAAGCAACTGGTTCGCACCGAGGCCGAAACCTTGTTCTCCAAGGTACGGCCATGATGCGCAAACTGGCTTCGGCACCGATCCGCTTTTACCAGTTTTTTCTGAGTCCCTGGATCGGTAGAAACTGTCGCTTTACCCCCAGTTGTTCCAACTATGCCTTGCAGGCCATTGATATTCATGGCCCGCTCAAAGGGCTATGGCTGGGTGGTGTACGCATCTGCCGCTGCAATCCCTGGTGCAAGGGGGGGCATGATCCTGTGCCCGCTCGCACGCCCGAAGACCGCAACACTTTCTAAAACCGTCCTGGTCTGCGCCTTGTTTTTCAAGGCAACCCCCTGTTTGCTGACC
Organism: Alcaligenes sp. SORT26; assembly: GCF_017377875.1. Lineage (GTDB taxonomy): Bacteria > Pseudomonadota > Gammaproteobacteria > Burkholderiales > Burkholderiaceae_B > Alcaligenes > Alcaligenes parafaecalis. The sequence continues at coordinate 2,956,973 of NZ_CP070975.1, read as the reverse complement.
AGCTACGTTAAACTGCTAAGCTTTTGCTCAGCTTTATAAATGTGATACAGGCGCTATGGATATCCGACGCACCATCCTATGGATGATCTTCTCCTTTGCACTGCTGCTGCTGTGGAACAACTGGCAGGAATATAACGGCAAGCCATCGCTGTTCGCTTCCACCCCAGCCACCACGCAAGCTCCAGCAGCCTCCGACGAACCTGCCGCAAATGGTGGTGTTCCCGCTGCTCAAGAGCCAACTGCGTCTGCTGCCTTGCCTTCGAGCAACAGCGCGGTGTCTGCCACAGCGCAAACCATCGACATTACAACAGACGTCTACAAGCTCAGCTTCAGCACCGAGGGTGCCCAACTGATCAAGTCCGAGCTGTTGAAGTACGGTTCGCCCGAAAATCCGGAACAACCGATGGTGCTGCTGGACAACTCGCCTGCCTCTACCTACCTGGCTCAGTCCGGTATTGTGGGTGCCGCTGGCCAGAACCTGCCCAACCACCTGACCCCGTTTGCCCTGGTATCGAGCCAGCGCGCCATGACGGGCGATACGCTGGACGTGGTGTTTGAAGCCACCTCGGACGACGTGAAAGTCACCAAGACCTACACGCTGCACAAAGGCCGCTACGACATCCAGGTTCGTCACGACATCCAGAACAATACCGGCGCAACTATCGATCCCCGCCTGTATCTGCAACTGACCCGTGACGGCAACAACCCTGCTGATTCCTCGCGTCTGTACAGCACCTTTACCGGTCCTGTGGTCTATTCCAGTGGCGACAAGTTCCAGAAGATCACCTTCTCGGACATCGACAAGAACAAGGCCACCTACGCCCGCAATGTGGATAACGGCTGGATCGGCATGGTGCAGCACTACTTTGCAACCGCCTGGGTTCCTGCCCAGGAGCTGCAACGCACCAACGAAATCCTGAAGTTGGGCAACAATCTGTACGCCGTGCGCACGCTGGAATCGGTCGGTTCGATCGCCGCTGGCCAGAACAAGGCTGTGGACGCCTCCCTGTGGGTAGGCCCGCAAGACCAGAAAGCCATGTCGCAACTGGCTACCGGCCTGGATCTGGTTGTGGACTACGGCTGGTTGACCATCATCTCCAAGCCACTGTTCAAGCTGCTGACCTGGCTGCATTCCCTGCTGGGTAACTGGGGTTGGTCCATTGTGGCCCTGACCGTGCTGATCAAGCTGGTGTTCTTCCCGCTGTCGGCTGCCAGCTACCGCTCCATGGCCAAGATGAAGCAATTTGCGCCACGCATGCAAGCCCTGCGCGAGAAGTTCGGTGACGACAAGGCCAAGCTGAACGCCGCCATGATGGAGATGTACCGCACCGAGAAGATCAACCCGCTGGGTGGTTGTTTGCCCATGCTGGTTCAGATTCCTGTGTTCATTGCGCTGTACTGGGTGCTGCTGGGCAGCGTCGAGATGCGCGGTGCGCCCTGGATTCTGTGGATTCACGACTTGGCCGCACGCGACCCATGGATGATTCTGCCCGCCATCATGATGGGTACCATGTTCCTGCAGATCAAGCTGAACCCAACGCCACCTGATCCAATGCAAGCCAAGGTCATGATGCTGATGCCTCTGGTCTTTGGTGGCATGATGTTCTTCTTCCCCGCCGGTCTGGTTCTGTACTGGTGCGTGAACAACATCCTGTCCATTGCCCAGCAGCGCTACATCATGGTGCAGATCGAAAAGAACAGCGCGAAAGCAGCCAACAGCTAATTCGCTCTGACACGAAAAACCCCGCTACGTTTAGCGGGGTTTTTTTATGCCTGTTACCCCAGCATACGCGGCACAGCTAATAAACGCAGCGCCCACGCACAGAGAAAAATCCACTTTCTTTGTCCGTCTCCACACTACGTCCATCATCCATCAACGGTCAGTCCAACTTGCCTTCGTACATTGAGGTGGCACTCTTTTCAGGAGCACTCTCTCAATGTCCCTCGACATCAAAAACCTGCTGGCCGACGAAGCCCGTTACTGCTCATTTGGCGACACCGTTCACTACGTAGACCCACCCAAAATCTTTACGGGTTGCGAAGGCAGCTACCTGTTTGACGATGACGGCAAATCCTATCTGGACTTGCAGATGTGGTATTCGGCCGTGAACTTTGGCTACCGCAACCAGCGTCTGGACGATGCCTTGCGCCACCAACTGAACACCTTGCCGCAAGTTGCCAGCCAATACCTGCACCCCACCAAGATCGAGCTGGCCCGCTTTATTGCCCAGGACGCCGAGCAGAAATGGGGCCAGGCTGGCCGTGTGCACTTCAACGTGGGCGGAGCCCAAGCCGTGGAAGACTCGCTGAAACTGGTGCGTAATGCCTCCCAGGGCAAAAGCCTGATGTTCGCCTTTGAAGGCGGTTACCACGGTCGTACCCTGGGCGCTTCGGGCATTACCTCCAGCTACCGTTACCGTCGCCGTTACGGCCACTTTGGTGATCGTGCCCAATTCATTCCGTTCCCATACCCTTTCCGCCGCCCCAAGGGCATGACCTCGGAAGAGTATGCAGACTCCATCGTGCGCGACTTTGCCCGCAAGTTCGAGAACGAATACCACGCCATCTGGGATCCTAAAACCAACCAGTGCGAATACGCCGCGTTTTACGTGGAACCCATTCAGGGCACAGGCGGTTACGTGGTCCCCCCGGCCAATTTCTTCAAAGGTCTGAAACAGGTTCTGGACCAGCACGGCATCCTGATGGTGGTCGATGAAATCCAGATGGGTTTCTGGCGTACCGGCAAGCTGTGGTCGATTGAAAACTTTGGCATCACGCCCGACGTCCTGGTCTTTGGCAAAGCGCTGACTAACGGCCTGAACCCACTGTCCGGCATCTGGGCCCGCGACGAACTGATCAACCCCACCGTGTTCCCGCCCGGCTCGACGCACTCCACCTTTGCCTCCAACCCGCTGGGTACGGCCGTTGGTCTGGAAGTAATGAAGATGACACACGAAGTAGATTTTGGTCGTCAGGTCCGTGAGTCCGGCGCCTATTTCCTGGACGGCCTGCGCGACCTGCAAAAACGTCACCCCGAAATTGGTGATGTAGACGGCCTGGGTCTGGCCCTGCGCGCTGAAATCTGCACGACGGATGGCTTTACACCCAACAAGGCATTACTGGATCGAATGGTGGATATTGGTCTGGCAGGCGATCTGGATTATCAGGGCGAGAAGCGTGGCCTGGTGCTGGACGTGGGCGGTTACTACAAGAACGTGATCACCTTCGCCCCATCGCTGAACATCACGCGCAGCGAGATCGACGAAGCCATGGTTCTGCTTGAACAATTGCTTAACCGCGCCAAGCAGTCTCAATGAAAACACGCTTGTTGAATGCACTGGAACCAGCGGGACTGGTGCAGCGTTTCCTGTCGCATCCCCCACAGGGGTTTGCGGCATTGGACGATCTGCCCATGCCCGCCTTCCAGGCACCGTTCGATCTGCTAACCACGGCCGATGACGAGCTTAAGGAACGACTGCGCCGCCTGCCGGGGCAGTCGTGGTGGCAGCGTTTCCTGACGGTACGTACCGCTTTTGTGGGCACCACCGTCAGCGAATACGCCTGGCTTCCCTCCGAACCGGATGTGCAGGGCTTGGCCAGGACTGTGCGCACAAAGCTGGGTCGGCGCTATGCACTGACCATCATCAAGGACTTGCCAGAGGATTCCCCCTTATTAAGTGCACACGCCAATGCCCAGACCAATGCACTGGTCAGCGCCTGCGTGGAACAAGGGTTTATTCCGCTGCAAGGTCAGGCGCTGGCCTACGTGCCAATTGATTTCCCTGATACCGAAACCTACCTGTCCCGCCTGCCCAAAGATGCGCGTCGTTACCTGACTCGCAAATTGCGCAAGCGCGATCAGTTAAGCATTAGCCAAGTCAAAACCGGGAAGGCCTTTGCCAGTGAGGCCAAGGTGGATCAGTACTACGCGCTGTATCGCAGCGTGTATGCACAAAGCGAGATTCACTTTGATCTGCTAAGCCGGGATTTCCTGGCCTCCGTCCTGCGTGATGAGTCTTCGCCTGGCTTGATATTCGAGTACTACCGCGCCGACTCCAAGGAACTGATCGGCTGGAACCTGTGCTTTGAACATGAAGGCCGCCTGGTCGACAAATACATTGGTCTGTCCTACCCGGATTCACGGGAGCTCAGTCTGTATTTCGTCAGTTGGATGGTGAATCTGGAATACGCCTTGGCACAGGGTCTGAGCTACTACATCGCAGGCTGGACGGACCCCACCGTAAAAGCGCTGCTGGGCGCTGACTTTACCCCCACGCGGCATCTGATCTATGTGCGCAACCCCTTGTTGCGTGCCGTGGCCCGCCGCTTCCTGGGGCATTTTGAAATGGATAAATCATGGTTGAAACAGACCTGATCCGGCCCCCGGTCGTACTGGACACGGACAGCTCGGTTGGCCCCTTGCCCGGTGAAATCCGCCTCGCGCTCAACAAAGATTGGCGCGAGGCGCTGCGCTTTGGGTGCAGGCGGCAGACGCTTTTTGAGGGCATGGCCCAGCTAACACCAGCCATGCCCGAGCCTTGGGCACATGGGCCTGTCTTTATAGGCAGCGGGGATTTTCATCACTTGAGCTGGCCGCTGATTCTGCGCTGCCTGAGCAAGCAAGAACAACGTGTTGATGTGGTCGTGCTGGATAACCACCCCGACAATATGCGCTTTCCCTGGGGTATCCATTGCGGCTCCTGGGTGCATGAAGTAGCCAAGCTGCCCCAGGTAGCGCAGGTGCATGTCATCGGGATTACCTCCGGGGATATCGGCTTTGGCCATGTGTGGGAGCATCACCTGGGCGCACTCTATGCCCGCAAGGTAACGTACTGGAGCAGTGGGGTGAATGTGAAGTGGGCCAGCCGCCTGGGTCTGGCTTCCTGCTTTCGTCGCTTCCCGGATCTGGACACACTCACGCTGGCGGCCAGCGAGCATCTGGCTCACTCGCCACGGCCGGTATATCTGAGTATTGATAAAGATGTATTCGCCCCCGAAGTCCTGCGCACCAATTGGGATCAGGGGAACATGCAGGAGCCACATCTGCGCAGTCTGCTTAAAGCGGTGCGCGGACGCATTCTTGGGAGTGATGTGACTGGCGACGTTTCGACCTGGCAGTACCGCAGTGCCTGGAAGCGCTGGTTAAGTTCAGCAGATGGCCAGAACACCGCAGGCGAGCAAGCCGATTTAACGCAATGGCAGGCTCGTCAGCATCAGTTCAATCTGCAACTGAACCGCTGGCTGCACGAGCTACGCTAAAGCCCATCCAACACCACTCCAAGGCCCCACAAACCGCCCGATACGCTCCGACGAAGCAGGGCGGTTTTCTATCCGAAATGCTTTAAGCCGCCTCGTGCTGCTGTGCCTGCCTGGACTCGCTCAATGCCAGACACACAATCCCGCTCAAGATAAATACGGTTCCTAAAATCTGCGGCCAGCCCACTTGCTCATTGAACAAGAATGCGGACACCGCCAGCACCGCCACAATCTCCAGATGTGAAGCAGCAAACGCCGGGCCTATCGGTGCTTTTTTAAGCAAGGACAGCCAGCAGAAAAACGTACCTATATAGCCAATGAAAGCCCCATAAATCCAGGGCTGGCTAAAGACACGCCCCAGCCATTCCCATGAGGCCTGCAAGGGCAGGGCATGCTCTCCGGCCAGCTTGAAACTGATCTGCGCCAGAGTGTCAAAAGCCAGCAGGACCAGAAAGCCGATGATATAAAAACGCCGCATACGGGCCTCCTAGCCTTTCAAACCCACAATACCGACCCCCACCGAGACCAGCAAAATCCCCAGTACCCGCAAAGGCGTCAGACTTTCTCCAAACAGGATTCGGCCAAACAGCATCACAATCACAATGCTGATGGAGCCCATCAGAACGCCATCGGACAAGGGCACCAGGGACAAGAAGGCCAGCCACACCACAAACTCGACGATGTAGCAGGCGATCCCCACCCATAACCAGGGTCGGCTGAACATGCGCTGCCAACGATCCAGCCCTTGCCTGTCTCCCGGATCTGCGGCGGCGGCTTTGAAGGCAAGTTGCCCACCGCTATCGACCAGCACATTGCAGATCCACAAAGCAATCACCAACGGGCTCATGAGACGACAGCCCCACGCCCAGCAACATCAATTGCCGTCACAAAATCCACAACACGCGCAATGACCTGCCTGCGTTCGCGGTCTATCGTGATCATGTGATAGCTGTCTTGCAGCAGGCACAAGTCCACCGGCGCATGGCGCACGCCATGGACGATTTCATAGGCATTTCCCACAGCGGCAATATCATCGTGCTGGGCATGCATGACCAGGCAGGGCGCACGTACCTTGTCCAGATTCTTGCGCACCCGTGCGGACAACGCCTGCATCTCGATCACCGCCCACCAGGGGTTACCGGGCAAGCCCGCCGCTGCGCTATCACCACTATTCATCTGGCTGACAATACGCGCCCTAAGGGCTTCATCCTTGATGCCGTAAGGCGGCTGCTCCATGAACACACTACGTCGGCCAATGCCCAAAGCACGCAGCACAGGCAGGATGAAGGACAGCTTGGTGTAGGCGGGCATGCTCCAGCCGTCGTAACGGAAGGTGGGAGACAAGGCCACCACTCCAGCAATCTGCTCGGGGCGTAATTGCGCCAGCCCCAAGGCCAGGACCGCCCCCATGGATAAGCCACCCACCACTACCCGATCGACATAACGCGCCAACATATCCGCCCCACGGCAGACACTGCCCAGCCAACTCTGCCAGCGGGTCGCCACTAGCTGATCCATCGCCCCGCAATGCCCTGCCAGTTGCACGGCATAGACCGTAAATCCCTGGCGACTCAGCCCTCGGGCCAGCACACGCATTTCATTGGGTGTACCCGTCAAACCATGAATCAGGAGCACCCCGGTACGGGCGTGAGCACCGTGGCCATGCAGCAAATATTCGTGTGATAGCAACTCCTCCGGCTGCGTCGTCAAGCCATGCTCGGCCAAGTCCGGCAAGCTGAAGAAAGAGGTGTGTAAAGCGGCGTCACTCATACCACTGACCTTAAGTCCGGCATGTGCAGCAAACTAGGTAGCAGGGCGATCGCCTGGCTGAAATCCTCAAAGGCGGCGTGGGCAATGCCTTGTTCCTGGCAGTAGTCCCGCAAGCGACCTTTTGCCAGTACAAAATCGGCTTTGCCCGCCACACAAAAGTCCGAACTGCCATCGCCTATATAAAGCACGCGCTGCGTCTGGGCGTGTGCCTGGGACAGGTGACCACACTTGCAGTTGGCACTGGCACAGTCCAAACGATGCCACGGCGTATCCAGACGCCAGCGACGTGGTCCCTGCACTTCCAGGCAATTTGCCAGCACCGGCAAGCCACGCAGGCCTTCACGGCCCAGCAGGTAATGAATGGCGTAATCCAGGCCATCACTGACAATTTGCAAAGGCACGCCCAGGCGTTTGGTCACAGCCACAAACTGTGCAAAAAAAGGATCGATCCCGACCTCATCCAGACAGTCATGCAGTTGGGCCACGCTCATATCCAGCAAAGCCACCTGACCACACATGCAATCGTGTGAACCAATCTCGCCACGCTCCCAGGCCTCTTCCAATTCCTGCCATCCGGGCATGCCATGCCGGGTCAACAAAGTATCGGCCACGTCCTGCAGGCTGATCGTGCCATCGAAGTCACACTGAATCCGCCACTGCCCCGCCTGCACAGCCGGTTTGTAGTTCATAAGCGTTTCATTCATGAAAAATCACCCTGACGTTTTGTCCTACCCGAGCCTGGGCAGGCTCATCAAAGGCCAAGACGCACTCCACCACGCGCACCGGGCCGCGTTGGGAGTCATCTTGCAAACGGCCTTCGCCGTAAACCGGGCTGATATGCAATACATGGGCAGAGGGCAAGGTGGTGGCTTGGCCACTGCCTTCGGTATCAAAAACCACGCGGGCTTTCATCCCCACTTTGACCTTCTCCACATAGGCAGCATTGAGCTCGACCCGTAATTGCAGCGGACGGGCGGGTAAAAGTGTTGCCATCGCCTCGCCCGCCTGCACAAAACTGCCCGGACGAGCGCTTAAGCTGACGATTTCACCGGCCTCAGGCGCGGTTAGCGCAAACTGCGCCAATTGGGCTTTTTGTTGCTTGCCCTGGGCGCGAGCAAGCTCAAGGTCTGCTTGGGCAATCTCGACTTCGGTACGGGCCTGCCGCAAGCGTTGCTGGGCGTCATCTGCCTGCTGGGGCTGGGCCGCACCAGCCCGCGCTGCTGTGGCATAACGCTGCGCCGCTTGCTGCACGGCAGGCAAAGCGGCCTGGGCGGCACGCAAACGTGCCTGTGCCACCGCCAGACGAGCCTGGGCGGTCTCTGCCTGGGCCAACTCCACTCCATTACGCAGACCAAACAAGGGTTGACCGACTTGCACCGTATCGCCCTCGCGCACGGACTGTTCGGACACCACCCCGGCTACTGGCATGGCAAGTTTCAGCAAGCCACCCTCCACCTCGACCTTGCCGCGTGCGACTGCAATATCACGCAGGCCCGAGGCCTGTTGCACAGGCGGCTCCGGGGGGCGTTTGGAGCAGGCGGCCAACAGCACAACGGCAGCTATCATGGCCCAGCTCCAGCGTCCTGGTGACGCATTCATCATCGTTTCACTCCTGTCTATTTTCCGGGCTACGCCGATCACTGCGGATAGCTCCATCTTCCATGCCCACCACCCGGTCCGCATGGCGAACCACACGCGGGTCATGGCTGACACACAGCACCGTGGCGCGGTTTTTCCGTGCGAAGCGATGCAAAATATCCACGACACGCTGGCCGTTTTCAGCATCCAGAGCGCTGGTGGGCTCATCGGCAAACAACAACTGCGGCGCTTTGGCGATGGCACGGGCAATCGCCACTCGCTGCTTTTCTCCGCCTGACAACTGTGCGGGCCGCATATGAGCACGGTGCAGCAAACCCACCTCTTCCAAGGCCTGATGCGCCAGTTCTGCGCTGGTACGGGCGTTCATGCCCAGATAACCCAAAGGCAGTTGAACCTGCTCCTGTGCCGTCAAGGCAGGGAACAAGTTAAAGCCCTGAAAGACGAAACCGGTGTGCTGCAAACGGAACTCGTCACGCTCGCTACGGCTCATTTCAGCCAGGTTCTGGCCCAAGGCAAAAGCCTGGCCTTCATCGGGCTGCTGCAACCCCGACAACAAGGCCAGCAGGGTGCTTTTGCCACAGCCAGACGGGCCGGACACCAAGGTCAGCTCACCCGCATGCACCGCCAAAGACAGGCGATTAAGCACACGCAACTGCACCACGCCGGTCAAAAAGGATTTGCCTAAAGCAACGGCATTCAGGCTGGGTTGTCTTGCCGAAGCTAAGGACACACTCATGACTTTTCTCCTGAATCAACGCAAGAGCAGGGACGGATCGGTGCGCCATAAAGCGCGTACCGCCATCACACTGGAGAGCAGAGACATCAGGCCCACCAGCACCGCGCAGGCCAAAGCCACCAGCGGCGTCATGGCCACCGGGACGTGATAGAAAGCCGCCAGAGCCAATAGCGCGGAACTGATCACCGCGGCCAGCACCATGCCCATTCCACCCACCATGCAAGACTGCTCGATTACCACTCGGGCCAGGGCGGCACGACTGGCTCCCAAGGCATTCAAGGTGGCGTACTCCCGCGCCGAACCGCCCACCACCGCGGCAAAGGACTGATTGGTAATCACGGCACCGACCAGGCACACAATCAAGGCCATGAACAACACGGCCATCCCTGCGCCGGTATCCAGCAACCAGTAGCGTTGTGAGCGCGAGGCAAACTGATCGGCCGTCCAGACTTCATAAGGGCCAAAGGCAGTGGTGCCATCGTTCAGGCGAGCCTTCACCAGCTCGGGGGCGATGCGGGTGTGAGCGACGTAATACGTGCTACCACGCAGCTCGGAGTCACCCTTGACCTCTCGAGCCGTATCCACAGAGGCCAGTACATTCACCCCTCCCAGCCCCCGCAAACCACGCAGCAAACCAACGACACGAACCGGCTTGCCATTGATCCAGGCGCGGCTGACATCACGATTCAAACCCAGGGTTTGCAGATCGGCCTCGTCCACAATGACCGCACCCGGCTCACGCAAACGGGCACGCATGGCTGGACTCAGCAACTGGTCAAACATCATGGCCCCCTCGCTGACCGACACGCCGGACAAGTACACCGAGACACTGCCGCTATCACTGGCCTGGGCACGCCAATCACCATCCACCCATTCATAAGGTTCGACCTCGACCACAGCCGGGTCCATCAGCAAGCGCATCGCCACATCGGGATCAATGGACTGCCCGAAATTCACGCTTTGCGTGCCTGGATAGCCCACCCACAAATCCGCTGAAGAGGCTTTGACGTAGATGGCCGCCGTCCCAAAAATCCCCAACACCAAGGCGGCCTGGGCGACCAGCATCAGCCCGGAAAACCCCACGGCCAATACGACGGGAACAAAGCGCCGCCATTCATAAATCAGCGTTTTACGTGCCAGTGCAATCATGGTTCTTGCTCGTCAGGCAAAGGCGCACCGCCCAGTGCTTTGTACAAAGCCACAAAGGCCAACACACGGCTGTCTTGCGCCAGTTCCAGGTCAGCCTGCGCCTTCAAACGGGCACGGCGTGCCTGCAATAAATCCGCCTCGCTGGACAGGCCCAAACCCAGCAAGGTTTTTTGACGTGTCTGGCTCTGTTCCAGAACTCCATTGGCCTGTTGCAGGGCCTGAATACGACTTTGCTGATTCACCAGCGCCGCCAAGGATTGCTCCACTTCCGACACCGCAGTCACCACCGCTTTGCGATAACCCAGCAAGGCCGCATCCAGCTCCCGTTCACTGGCCCGCACACGGGCACGGCGGGCGCCCCAATCCCACAGCGGAATATCCAGCATGGGGCCAATCGAGGGCACCGAGTCCGTGCTGGTACGCATGTTTTGGGTGATGTTGTAGGAATACAGGATGGAGCCACCCAAACGCAGGCGTGGATACAAGGCCGAACGCGCTACCCCTACCTGCGCAGCAGCCTGCAGCACTTCCGCCTGCGCCATGCTGATATCCGGGCGTATACGCACCAGATCAGCGGGTACTTGGCTCAAGGTAAAGGTTTGCGGCAAACGCGCCTGGGCACTCATGCCCCACAAGAAATCGGGTTGAGAGCGTCCCAGCAGCAGAGCCAAGGCACGGGCAGCCCGATCCGCACGCTCTTGCATGTTCAAGTACTGGTCTTGGGTCTGAGTCCGGATCAGTTGGGCTTGCTCTACCGCCTCGTAAGATCCCAAATGTGTCTGCAAACGCACTTGCGCCAAGGACAAGGCCTGCTCATCCAGCCTGGTTGTTTCTTCCAGCAAAGCCTGTTGGCGGCGAGCCTGGGCCAAATCCATATAGTTGCGTACGACGGCAGCCACCACCGCCACACGCATGCTTTGCAGATCAGCCTGGGCATAGCCCAAATCCGCCATGGCTTTCAGCCGGGCATTTTCCATGGCACCGAACAAGCCCAGCTCCCACACCATATCCAGGCTGGCATGAAAATACGCATCCTGCGCCGATACGTCCTGCACAGGATGGGCATCGGCATTCAGGGCGGGCAGAAACTTGCTGCTCCAGCGTTCGGTAATCTGGCGCTCACCCTGGACGCGGCTGACCATTTGAGCCAAATCCAGATTTTGGGCCAAGGCTTCCTGCACCAGGGCATCGAGCTGAGGGTCGCCCAGCACATGCCACCAGGCACGCAGCTCGACCACCGGCCCTTTATTGGCAATCTGGCTATCCCACTCCATCTCGCTGGTACGCGGCAGTTCAGGGACAAGCGGCGCGAAGCAAGCCGACAGTAAGGCGGCACACAATAGCGCCGAAACAAGACGAAGAATGGACAACAGAGTAGCCACTCCCAAGCACGAAATAAGAGATGGCTACAGCATGCACGGGCCACATTGCGTAGCCGTGCATAAATGATGGAGGAATGATGGAGATGAAGAAGCGGCTTAGTTCGTCGCGTTGCGATTGACCAGCGGAAAGCGCATTTGAACGCTGGCACCGCCTCGGGTAGAGGTGCCTACAAGGACACTGCCACCTTGCTGTTCAACCAGTGCCTGCACTATCGACAGCCCCAAACCCGAGGCATGGCGCTTGGTGCCGGGTTCCTGCGCAAAGCGCTCGAAAGGGCGGTCACGCATGGATTCAGGCAAGCCCGGGCCTGCATCGCTAATAGCCAGAGTGGCATGCCCCTCGCTGATTTCCAGCGAGATACCTACCCAACGCCCTTGCGCTGCGTAACGCAGGCAGTTTTCCAGCAAATTGCCAATAATCTGCCGCAGGCGATCCGGGTCCACCAGCACGCAAGCAGGTCCATCAGGTAAATCGGCCTCCAGCTCGAAGCCTTTTTCTTCCAGACGGGCATCGAAACGAGCCAGCTCTTCGGCTACCAAGGGCACCAGATCCAACTGCTCGCAATACAGGGACAAGCGCCCGGCAGATGCCAGCGAAATCGTATGCAGGTCACTGACCAGACGGCCCAGGTGCAAAGACTGCTGCAACAAACCGTGCATCTCCTGATCGCTGCTGGGAATAACGCCGTCCACAATCGCATGCAGACGGGCGCTTAACACGGCCAGGGGAGTGCGCAGCTCATGCGACAAGGAGGCTACCGTCATGCGTCGTTCGCGGTCCAAGGCCTCCAGCGAATCAATCATGTGATTGAAGTCGCGCACCATTTCGGCCATTTCACCGCGAGCCTGACCTTCATGCGCACGCACAGTAAAGTCACCTACCGCCACCCGGTTGGCCGCTTCTGCCATGGACTCCAAGGGCTGCATCACCCGGCGCGATACCCAGAATCCCGACCCCAAACCAAAGGGCAGGCCCACCAACAAGGTAAAGAGCAGCGTCAGGTATTCGCGGGTCCACGGGTCTCCCTGCCAGTACTCGCCATAAATCTGCATGGCGCGCGGGCCTTCTTCCAAACCCTGCACCACAAGCTGGTCGTACTCCAGGCGGATATCCGTAGGCAGAGAGCGGTAAAAGCGGTCTTCCTCATACCGCCAGAAAAGCAGTTGGGTGATGGCCAGCACAGCCAGGGTCACGACAATGGCAATGGCGACTGCCAGGCCAAAACGCACCCAAATTCGGTCTAGTACTCGCGCCATAAGCGATAGCCCACTCCACGTACCGCCTCAACCAGTTCACCCTGGCCCACAACCTGCAATTTGCGTCTCAGTTTGGAGATGTGGGAGTCAATGACGCGCTCCATGGCATTGCTCTCGGGCAGGCATTGTTCAATCAGATAATTACGGGAAAAGCAGCGGCGTGGTTGGGCGGCCAGGCAAGCCAGCAAGCGGAATTCCGTTACCGTCAGCGGCAAAGGCACGACACGGTCGCCCTCCACATGCACCAGGGCCACATGGTCCTGCTCATCAATTTCCAGACTGCCAACACGAATCCGGGTGCTGGGCGCAACAGCCCCTGTGCGACGCAGCACGGCGCGGACGCGGGCCACCACTTCTGCTGGGTTAAAGGGTTTGATGACGTAATCATCCGCCCCCAGACGCAGGCCCAGAAGCTTGTCCACATCGTCCGCCAGAGCCGTCACCAAAATGACTGGGGTTTGACCGGCATTACGAATAGCGCGCAGTACGTCCAGCCCATCCACACCGGGCAAATGAATATCCAGCAGGACCATATCCGGGCGCAGATCCCGAAACAATTGCAGAGCCTGAAACCCGTCACCCGCAATGGCGGTACGCAAGCCATCGCGGCGCAAATAAGCATCCAGCACGCTGGCAATATCGGGTTCATCTTCAACCACCAGCACCAGTTTTTGCAGGGTGTTATCGCGTGTGGAAGCTGCGTGTAAGGGGGAGTCGCCAAAAGAATGGCCACTGGCTTTGGGGGGCAAACTCATAAAGTCTCTGTGTCCTAATCCCTGCTAGGCGGTGCCCCGGAACAGGGGCAAAAGGTGCGTGAAAAGGCCGATCCCAACACAGCCCATTTAGTACACCGCAGTACGCCGCAGACGGCTGGGTGGATGATACACCTGCCCGAAATACTCTGTCCAACAGCGCTAAAGGCCCGTATTTAAAAACATTTATTAACTTTTTTCTGCGGCCCGATCGCAGAATTTTCATCCGCAGCGTTTCTACTTACCGCTATGATCAGGAGGAATGCCCCATCAATAGTAAAAAGCTATTCATTCACTAAAATCATTTGATTTAACTATTTCGACCAAGGCAAGTAGACTGATCCTAACTTCTTAAAACGACCCGCCCCCCTCGGTTCGGGTCAGCTTCAACGGAGAATCACAATGAGCAACAAAACCCTGACGACCGCCGCCGGCCGCCCTGTTGAGGAGAATCAGAACTCCATGACAGCCGGACCTCGTGGTCCCGTCCTGATGCAGGATTATTGGTTACTGGAGAAGCTGGCTCACTTTGACCGTGAACGTATCCCGGAGCGCGTCGTGCACGCCAAGGGCTCGGGCGCTTTCGGTACCTTTACCGTGACGCACGACATCAGCCAGTACAGCATGGCCAAGGTCTTCAAGCCAGGCAGCAAAACCCCCGTTTTCTTACGTTTTTCCACCGTAGCTGGTGAAGCAGGAGCCGCCGATGCAGAACGCGACGTTCGAGGATTTGCCCTCAAATTCTATACAGAAGACGGAAACTGGGACCTCGTGGGCAATAACACTCCTGTCTTCTTTATACGGGATCCACTGAAGTTCCCCGACTTCATCCACACACAGAAACGCGACCCTCGCAGCCACCTGCGCAACATGAGCGCCGCCTGGGATTTCTGGTCTCTGTCGCCCGAATCCCTGCACCAGGTCACCATCCTGATGAGCGACCGCGGTTTGCCCTGTAACCTGCGTCAGCAACACGGCTTTGGTTCGCACACCTACAGCCTGATCAACGACAAGGGCCAGCGTCACTGGGTGAAGTTCCACTTCAAATCCCAGCAAGGCATTGCCAACTACACCAACGAAGAAGCCGCCAAAGTCGTCGGACAAGACCGCGAGAGCTCGCAGCGCGATCTGTACGAGAACATTGAAAAGGGCAACTTCCCACGCTGGGCGCTGCGCATTCAGATCATGACCGAAGAGCAGGCTCGCACCTACCACATCAACCCCTTTGATGTGACCAAGGTCTGGCCACATGGCGATTTCCCACTGATCGACGTGGGCATGCTGGAACTGAACGAGAACCCCACCAACTACTTCGCCCAAGTGGAGCAAGCCGCCTTTACGCCTGCCAACCTGGTGCCCGGTATTGGCCACTCGCCCGACCGCATGCTGCAAGGCCGTATCTTTTCCTACGGCGACACCCAGCGCTACCGTCTGGGCGTGAACCACGGCCTGCTGCCGGTAAACGCACCGCGTTGCCCGTTCCACAGCTACCACCGCGATGGCGCCATGCGTACTGGCGACAATAACGGCGGCACGCTGAACTACGAGCCAAACAGCCAGGGTGAATGGCAACAGGCACCCCGCAGCGAACCACCTCTGGCGCTGGACGGCCAGCCTGCGGATCACTGGGATCACCGCGTGGACGATGATTACTACTCGCAACCCGGCAATCTGTTCCGCCTGTTCAACGATGAGGAAAAACAGCGTCTGTTCAGCAATATTGCCGACGCCATGGCCGGTGTTCCCAAGGAAACCATCGAACGTCAATTGGGCCACTTCACGAAAGCCGACCCTGCTTACGGTGCCGGTGTGAAAGCAGAACTGACAAAACGCGGTCAGCTTTAAACCCTGACCGGGCTGTTTAAGCCATCAAAGAATCGGCTCCCCATCTACAATCGGGGAGCCGATTTTTTTTGCACTGGCCCTGCGTTTTCCTACCGAGCCCCACTATGAAATTTGGCTACACGATTATCTACGTTCCCGATGTCAGCCAGGCACTGGACTACTTCAACCGCGCTTTTGGTTTGTCCACCAAAATGCTGCATGAAACCGGGCTGTATGGCGAACTGGAAACCGGCCAAACCACCTTGGCCTTTGCAGCGGAAATGCTGGCCTACATGAATTACCCAAAAGGTCATTTGTCACCGCACGCGTCAGAAGTGCCGCTGGGTATCGAAGTTGCCCTGGTCTGCGATGATGTGCCTGCAGCTCATGCCAAAGCGCTGGCAGAAGGGGGTACAGAACTGGCGCCGCCGCAGGATAAGCCTTGGGGGCAGGTGGTGTCTTATGTGCAGACGCCAGAGCGTGTTGTGGTGGAGTTGTGTACGCCGGTTAAATAAGATCGACGGGTTTGACGGCCAATGCCTATATGCACCGTAGCCGACATCAAACAGGCAGCTTCCCGATGAGAACATCCCTACCAGCCTCAAAACCCGTCATCGCCTTCACGAAACAGTTCCCTTAGTACCAGTACTTGGGCCAGGCTTGCTTATGCCCCAAGTTGTTGATCACCAGAGCGATCACCACCAGCACAATAGAGCCCAGCAAAGAGGGTACAAACAAGTAAGACCAGGAAGCCTCGCCTGCCAGCAGGATCACCAAAGGATCCGCTCCGGCAGGCGCATGCAAAGTACGACTGGCGTGCATCAAGGCGATGGCCAAGCCCACCGCCAGGCCCATTTCCAAGGGCCCTGCACCTACATATTTCGCAATCACTACTCCCACCAGACTGGCAATAAAATGCCCGCCGATCACGCTGCGTGGCTGCGCCAAGGGCGAATCCGCTGCGGCGAACAACAAGGCACATGTCGCTCCGAAGGGTGCCATCATCAAGGGCAAGCCAAACTGCTGCGTTAAATAGGCAATCACCATGATGCCTATAGTTCCCCCCAGAAAACTGAGCAAAACCTGCCTGCTTTGCGGCCGTGGCGGCAGTACACCGCCCCCTTGAATTCGAGAAAAAATAAAGCGCATCCTGGGCTCCAAAAACAAAATAGACCGATCGGTCTATCTACTGGCGTGTACAATAATTACTCTGCCTGACGCTGTCAAACTTTCCCAGGGTCAAACTGTTGAGTCAAAAACGATGAAAAACACCAAACGCGATACGATTTTGGAAACGGCGTTGCGCCTTTTCAGCCAGTATGGCTACGGCAATGTCGGGATTGAGCGCATCATCTCCGAGTCCGATGTAGCCCGCATGACGGTTTACAAGCAATTTGGCACCAAAGATGGCCTGATCAAGGAAACCTTGCACCTGCGACATCGGAACTTCATGGAAGATTTACTCCAGTATCTGGAGCCGCATGAACGCTCTCAGGACAAGATTCAGGCGCTGTTCCAGTGGCATCAAAACTGGTTCCAGTCACCGGATTTTCATGGCTGCATGTTCATCAAGGCATCGGAAGAATTCGGGGCGGTGAACCCTCAGCCTTGCGTGATTGCACAAGAGCACAAGCTAGCTATCCTGGCGCTGATAGAAGCGATTTTGCAGGAGCCTTTTGGTGACCAAGCCCACCAGCAAGCTTTGCTGGTTTTCATCTGCCTGGAAGGCCTGATCGTCCACGCCAATATGTTCCCTGGCAAGGATCTGACTCAAGAGATTTTCAAGGCTTTACAGCCTTTGCTGGCGCGCTGAGCAGGGCACCACACAGCAAAAACTGCTGGCGTCGACCCTGATTGCAGAATGGGGCAAAAATCATCGCAAAGCAGAGAACTCGATGGAGTTCCTGAAGACCCGCACACCGAGAAAGTACAGCTGCTTAAATCAAGCCTTGCCCTGCAAGACAACCGGCGCAGCCAACAAACCGGCGGAGACAAAGGCAATGATCTGCTCAAGAATCTCGTCGGTATTGTTGGGGTCACAAATTCCTGGCGCCAGCTCTTCCAGTCGGTGTGTATCGGAGAAGGCATACATATAGGCCCCGATCATCAGGACCACACGCCAGTACACGTCCTTAGCCTGCAGCTCTGGCAGTATTTCTTCCAGAATCTGTACATACGCACGTGTTGAGCCGTCATAGGCTTCGTTACGCAGCTTGTAGGAAATCTCGGCTGGCTCTGTGTGCAAACGTGCTTGCAACCGTAAAAACCGCCTGCCTCCGGGCGTCTCTCGCAAGGCAATGGTGGGTGCCAGGAAAGCACGCACCACATCATCGACCAGGACCTTTCCATCTTGGTCGCGCAAGGCATGCAAGCGCCGCAGACGCTCATCGGAAATGGTTTTGCCTCGGCGGATGAACACGGCCTCAAACAGGCCGTATTTGGAACCAAAGTAGTAGTTGATCAGGGCTTGAGTCACCGCCGCTTTCTGAGCGATAACGCGCAAGGTGGTTCCGGCATAGCCAGTCTCGGAAAACTCTTCCTCGGCGGCGTCCAAGATCCGCTCTGACGTGTTGTCACCCACCCCTTCCGGGCGTCCGGGCTTATCCCGCTTGACCCAGGAGCTATCCGACGACAAAGTTACACGGCCCATATTTGCCTCAAAATTTGATTCATTCTTATCTACAAGCTAAGCCAGATTTGCGACGCGACGCCGTGCCCGATGCACAGAGCCATTACGTGTGGCCCAACGCAAGACGCCAGCAACGCTGTTCACCACCTTGCGCCGCCACCACATGGATGCCGTGCTGGGGCGATGCTCAAAACAGCGTTGAGCCCACTCTGGCAGCATATCCAGCGCCGCTAACAGAAATACCCTGGCAACCCAAGCCTTAGGCCCCTTAAACAGGGTATGTGAAGACATTAAAATTGTAGCCACTTCCTGGGTTCGCGCATCAACGCGTAATGTCTTGCTCGGTTCTGCAAACAAAGCCCTCAGGCTCTCTGCATCCATCACCAGTCCATCTGCACCCAATAACACTGCCACTTTCGAGTATTGCGCGACGTAGCGATCCTGCTGCTCCGGCGCCAGTTTGGCATTACGCCAACGCAGATGAGATTGCAGAAAACAGTACACCTGCGTGTGATGTACCCAGCGCAGCAATTCGGGATCATTAGCATCGTAAGGCGTGCCATCCGGCAATTGCCCATGTATGTGCTCGTGCACCCGCCGCACCTGATCAATGCAACGCTCGGCCTGCTCTGTGCCTGCATAACTGACTGCCGAGATGAACTGTGCCGTTCGGCTCAGGCGCCCCTGCATATCCTGGCGAAAGCGGGAGTGATCCCAGACCCCGGCCAATACCTTCGGGTCCAGCATCTGCAAGCACAATGCAGAAATCCCCCCCAACATCATGGAGGTGAAATCTGCATGCACTTCCCACACAGCGGACTGTGGACCAAACAAACCGGGGTCACCCGCAGGCGTCGTAAAGTCTACCGGGCTGCCTTGCAGGCCGGTAATGATGTGAATCTGGTTCTCAACATACTGACGTATCGACAGCAAAACGCTTCCCCCGGCCTACTCGTTAAACCTGTAATGCTTTCGGCTGAAAATCAGTAGCATTATATGAATAAACCCAGTCCGTCTTGATGCCGCCCGCGTGCGGATTCTTCTTCTGCTGCTCACGGTATTCCGCATCACGCTTGGCCTTGGCTTCGCTATCAGACAAGTGATAGGTACGGCCGCGCTCACGCGCTTCCAGTTGCACCCGGCTGGTACGTGGCAAACGCTCCGCTTCGTAAAGCGACAAGGCCGTATCCAGATCATCCGGCAAAGCAGCTAGCGCAACAGCCAATACATAGGCGTCCTCGATGGCCATTGCCGCACCCTGAGACAGGAAGGGCAGCATCGGATGTGCCGCATCACCCAGCAAGGTCACACGGCCTGCCGACCATTTGCTCATAGGGTCGCGATCAAACAGCCCCCAGCGATAAACATCCGTTACACGCTCGAAAAGCTTGACGATATTGGGGTGCCAATCCTTGAAGTCCTGCATCATTTCCTGCTGAGTACTGCGTGCATTCCAGGACTCTTCCACCCAACTGGCCGTTTCATTAACCGCCACAATATTCACAGCCTTGCCGCCATTCACGTAGTAGGTCACCACATGACTTTTAGGGCCCAGCCAGAAGGAGGATTCGGGTGCCACGAAATCGGGCATTTCATCAAAAGGCACCACTGCCCGATAGCACATATTGCCGGTGAATTTAGGCTCTTCCTCCCCGAAAATGGAGCGACGTACTTCCGAACGCACGCCATCAGCACCCACGATCAGATCGGCCTCGAAACTGGAGCCGTCAGCAAAATGCGCCACAGCCTTGCCTTCTTGTTGCGACACACCCGTGCACTGGGCATTAAAGGTGACCGTCGTCGTGTCCAGAAGCTCGGTCAGCAAATGATGCAGATCCGCGCGATGCACGTGGAAAAATTCCGCACCATACAACTGTGGGCAATCGCTCTTTAAAGGAATACGGAAGCTTTCCTCTCCACTGGACCAATCCCGCCCCACCAGAGCCTCCGGCAAAAACCCGACCTTGGCCAGCGCATCGTGTGCACCTAATGCCTTGAGCACCTTGACGGCATTCGGAGTCATCTGGATCCCGGCACCGACCTCGCCAAAGGCGGCGGCTCGTTCAAACAAATGCACTTCCATGCCGCGCTGCTCCAGGGCTGCTGCCAAGGTTACGCCACCAATACCACCGCCTATCACACCCACTTTCAATGTTTTTTTCATGCTGTACATCCTCGGTGTTTGGGCCTTAGGCAGCCCAAATCCCCCAAATTAATTAAACAAATAAATAATAAATAAGCCAAAAAACCGATAGCCCTAAACCAACAGCAAAGGACGCAAGTCCGCATACGGGCGAACCTCGCCGTACTTCTGTTGAATATCAAACAGGCTCGCGTCGTGAGGCTCCTTGGCTCGATCACCAACGCAATCTGCCAATACAAAAGGGCGCAAACCGCAGGACATGGCATCAACAACGGAGGCACGGACACACCCGCTGGTGGTTGCGCCAGCAATCAGCAAGGTCTGCACAGCCCGCTCCGCCAACCAGGCAGCCAGAGCCGTCCCAAAAAAAGCTGACGGAACCGTTTTACGCACGACCAGCTCACCCGGTGCAGGCTTCAAGGCATCGACAATGGCACTGGCTGGGTTGTGCTCTCGAAGCTGCACCAAACCGGGGACTTTAAGACCGAATACATTGCGGTCCGCACTGTCATCTGCAAAGACGATACGGCTGTGCGCCACCGGCCAGTTCTGTGCCCGTGCATCCGCCAGAACCGTGCGCGTTTGCTCAATGGCTTCCAGAATATTTCCACCACCAAATGCCTGGGGATCTGCAAAACCGTTAACGAAATCCACAATTAACAGCCCTACATGGCCTTCAAGCTCCAGCCCTTGCCCAAACCCCTGTCGCTCGTAAACACTCTGGCTGCTCATGCCAACGCCTCCACCACTTTGCCCTCCCGCACAGTCTCGCGACCATCGACGGTCACGGTGCAGGCACGCAGCGGAATATCGATGTGGCAAGCCGTTGTGCGATCGCCCCCGACTTCATTATTGGGACCAAAGGAGAACAAGAAATTGCCTGCGTAGGCACGGGCATCCATGCCCAGGGTTTGCTCCTTGTCGTAAAGGCCCAGCGTGGACCAGTGAGCACGGGGCTGCAGACCCCAGCCTATGTGGGACATGGCGTAGGCTTCAGGATCGTTGAACGAGGCCATATATTCACGCAGCAGCTCGGCATCCAGCCCGCCCTCAATCGAGGTCACCACGCCGTTCTCGACCATCATGGTGATGGGGTCGGCCACATAGGACTTCATGGGCAATAAAATGTCGCCCCGATCAATCACGATGCGACCCTGTACCTGCCCCTCGTTTGGCCAGGTCAGGATGAAGCCGCTGGGCCAGTGATCCCAGCGCCCAGGCTCATCCACAAAGCCATATTCCTTCATGATCGGATACTCACCCAACGGCATCACCAGATCAGTTCCAGCCTTGGATGTCGCTCGCATTTCACGAGCCCCCTGCAACACCTGCGCCGAACGCTCCACACGCTCCTTGTCCTTTAGGGACGGCACCATACGCACCAGCACCTCGGGCGGCTCGGCTGCCAGGAGAATTTTGGTACCGGATTTAAGAATCTCGTGCTGTTCAGGAGAGAACAGCAGGGTCATCAAATCCAGCACCAAGTCGCTGGCTTTAAGGGCGGCAATCGCTGCCGGGTTATCCGTCAGCGGAGTCGTACCCAGATAAGCCAAAAGATCACGGCTCAAGGCCTTTTCGGCATTCACCGGCAACAAATCCACCTGCATCTGGGTCGCGCCCAAAGCCGCCACGGCCAGCTTGGCCGTAGCCAAGGTTTGGGGATGCGTATTCAGGCTCGTCAGAATGGTGACCATCTGTCCCGCCTTCACTCCAGAAAGACTCAGCACCTCGTTCCAGGCCTGAACCATTTGATGATCAGATACAGCCATCTTCCACTCCTGTTTCTTGTTAAAAGGTAAGGCCCAGAAAGGTGCCCAATGCGCGATAAAAGCCTTCCTCGTCATCCCAGGGAATCATGTGTCCAGCGCCTGGCACACGTAAGACCTGCAAGTCGGGCTTCAAGGACTGCGCCTCTTTACTATCCTCATCGCGAATGACATCCCCCTTGCCCGCCACCATCAGGGCCACCTTCCAGTCATTGAGCTGACTGAAGTCCGGGAACGCATCGTCGGTGTGGAACCACTCGTAGCTGTCCGTCACCGCACGCACATCGCAGGTGTGCAGCCACTGGGCGCGCAAGGCAAGCTGCTCGGGAGTCCAGGTCGGGCAAAACTGCCGCATCTGTTCGGCGTTCATGCCCTTTTGAGCTTGTGCAATCGAATCGGTGTACCAAGCGATATTCGACGGGTAGGGGCGTCGCCCAGGGCCGGATACCGGTGGGTCCACGAGCACCATGGCCGCTCCCTTGGTCAGCCCTCGACTGGCGGCACGCAACAGAATGCGCGCCCCCATGGAGTGCCCCACATAAATGGGGGATTCAAGCGCCAGCTCCCGGACGAACTCGCACAGATCATCCGCGCACGCATTCACGCCATAATCCAGATCTGCGCCCGATTGGGACAGGCCACGACCACGTACATCAAGCACATACACATCAAAATGCAGGGCCAGACGCTCTGCCACAAATCCCCAAGTAGGGGCAGGGCTGGTGATCCCCGGCACCAGTACCAAGGCAGGTCCGGGACCGGCATAGCGCAAGTAGTGCTGCCGTATGCCGTTGGCGTGAACATGGGCGCCGTAGCTGAGGCGCGATGGGAGTTCTACCGTCTTGTTCATGCTCATCATCAGCCTCCCAGGTAAGCGCTCAAGAGCTCAGGATCTTTCAACATGCTGACGCTGTCTTTCTCTGCAATAACGCGCCCTGTTTCCAGCACATAGGCTCGACTGGCTACGTTCAGCGCGTTATGCACGTTCTGTTCCACCACCAGAATGGACACTCCATGCTCACTGATGTCCCGCACTACTTGAAAGACCTCCAGAGCCATCTTGGGACTGAGTCCCAAGGAGGGTTCATCCAGAATCAACAGTTCCGGTTCTGACATCAATGCCCGGGCAATCGCCAGCATTTGCTGCTCACCGCCGCTAAGCGTGCCTGCCAGTTGCTTGTATCGCTCTTTAAGACGCGGGAAGCGATGAAACGCGATGCCTTTACGCCGCTCCACTTCAGTCTTGGACTTG
The DNA here is from genome assembly GCF_017377875.1 of Alcaligenes sp. SORT26. Classification (GTDB taxonomy): domain Bacteria; phylum Pseudomonadota; class Gammaproteobacteria; order Burkholderiales; family Burkholderiaceae_B; genus Alcaligenes; species Alcaligenes parafaecalis. Next base: position 2,933,458 of record NZ_CP070975.1, on the reverse strand, counting down.
ATCAGATAAGCGCCCAGATCCAGGTTGTCCTCAACGGTCATTTCAGGCCACACATGCCGCTCTTCAGGGCAGTGCGCCAAACCCAGCTTCAGAATATGTTCAGGGCTACGACCACTGATCACCTGTCCCTTCCAGGTGATCTGGCCAGAAGTAGGGCGGATCAGGCCGGAGATTGCGCGCAGCGTAGTGGATTTCCCCGCACCATTCGCCCCCAGAATGGCCACGACTTCACCAGGCTGCACATGCAAGCTGACGCCATGCAGGGCCGTCAAATTGCCATAACCCGCCACCACATCCTGCAAAGCCAATAAAGGTTCAATGTCCTGTTTACTCATGCCGCTTTCCCCATATAGGCTTCCAACACTTGTTCATTAGCCTGAATCTGCGCAGGTGTACCCGTCGCCAGTTTTTTGCCAAAGTTCATGACGACGATCTGGTCAGACACACGCATGATCAAGCCCATGTTGTGCTCTACCAGCAAAATGGACTCCACCCACTGCCCTGGTAGTTGTTTGAGCAAGTCGGCCAAGCCTTCTGCCTCGTGGGTGTTGAGTCCTGCCGCTGGTTCATCCAGCATCAGCAATCTGGGTTTGGCGCTAAGGGCGACACCCACTTCCAGCAGCCGAAGCTCGCCGCACGACAAGGAGCTGGCCAATACATCAGCACGCTTGGCCAAGCCAATCTGATCGAGAATACGGCGGGCCGAGACGATGATTTCCTGCTCGGTTTTTGCCTGCTCCTTGCTGGGCCAGAAAGTGCGCCACAAGGGTGCCCGATCGACCAAATAATGGGCATGAACCAGATTGTCGAAAACACTCAAAGCCCGCAGCACATTAGTCTTTTGAAAAGTACGAATGACGCCCTGCTGTGCCATGCGATAAGGCTTGCTGGCCGTAACCTCTTTGCCATCCCACAACACCCGCCCACGAGTAGGCTGATAGAAGCCGGTGATAAGGTTGAAGCACGTTGTTTTGCCAGCGCCATTAGGCCCGATCAAGCTGACGATTTGTCCGGCAGGAACTGTGAAATCAATATCCTGGACCGCATGAATACCGCCAAAGGATTTGCTGAGACCGCTTACTTCAAGCATGACGCGTCCTCCCAAATAGATGATGAAAACGCTGCTGCACAAATCCCATGATTCCATCCGGTGCAAACAGCACCGAGGCCATGACGATCAATCCAAACAGGGACAGGCGCAGTTCCTTGAATTCGCGTAAGTACTCTTCCAGCAAGGCCACCACAATGGCCCCGGCAATCGGACCCAGCAAAGTGCCTTTACCACCCAGCAAAACGATGATGATCATGGTCGCTGTAAACGGGAAACCGAAGACTTCAGGCCCTACAAAACTGATGTAGCTGGCGTAGTACGCCCCGGCAATCCCCGCCAGAAAGGCGGCCACAACAAAGACAAACTGCGAGTAGCGAAAGGGATCAATACCGACCGATTGAGCAACATAGTTGTTCTCTCGCAAGGTGACGGCAGCACGGCCTGCACTGGAATGCACCAGGCGGTAGCAGATGTAGAAAGTGATGGCGGCCAACACAATGCCCATCACCACAAAACCCCGCTTTCCAGCCAGCCAAGGAGACATGTCCAGCAGGGCGGGATGAGCCACACCCGAGATGCCCATCGGCCCATTGGTCAGGTCCACCCAGTTATTGGCCAGCAGGCGCAGGACCTCTGCAAAGGCCAAAGTCACAATGACAAAGAAGGGGCCATTCAGACGCAAAGTCACGCGCCCAATCACATAACCCGCCGCAGCCGCAATCACGGCTGCCGCTGCAATCGTCAAGGTGACGGGCCAGCCCACTGCGGGCGAGCTCAGAATGGCGACCGAATACGCGCCCAGGCCAAAAAATGCCACGTGACCCAGCGGGAACTCCCCCACATAACCAATGATCAAGTTCAGGCTGCTGGCCAGTACGCTATACATCAGCACCAGTACCAAGATGTGCAGCAAATAATCGTTCTGCACGAAACAAGCGAGCAACGCCGACAAGGCCAGGAAGCCCACCATAAAGTGACGTTCTATTTTCATTTACGCGCGCTCCGCTCGAACCGAAAACAAACCATAGGGGCGGAAGAACAGAATCAAGATAACCAGGGCAAAGCCCACCATGTCCGCTGTCCCCGTTTGCACATAACCTCCCCAAAGCGCTTCTGCCACGCCCAGGATCAAGCCGCCCAGAATGGCACCACCGAAATTGCCCATCCCGCCCAGAATGACCACCACAAAGGCCTTCAAACTGATCAGGCCACCGATCGAAGCCTGCGCGACATAGATGGAGCTGAGCAACATGCCCGAGGTTGCCGCCAGAACCACACCCAATGCGAAGGTGGAGGCATAAATAGTGGCGGTGTTGATACCGACCAGACTGGCTGCCGTGGAGTCCTGAAAGGTGGCCCGCATGGCTTTACCCAGGCGGGTTTTCTGGATCAGCAAACGCGCACCAACGATGGCCGCAATAGACATCCCGATCGCAAAAATCCGCACCTCGGTGATGAATATCGGCCCAAGAAACATCGGCGTATTGGGCACCGGCGCGACCACTTTCAGAGGCGCCGTGCCCACGATCATCAAGGCAGTATTCGTCAGGAAAATCGACAAACCGATAGTCAGCAAAATGCCGGGCTCCGGTCCCTTGTCACGGATACGGGCAATCAGGAAGCGATCCAGCAACCATCCAAACAAAGCGACGATCACCACAACCAGCGCCAAGCCCACAAAGAAGTTCAGCTCCAGTTGCTGGGTCACCAGCCAGCCCAGCAAACCGCCGATCATGTAGAACTCGCCATGGGCAAAGTTCACCAATCGCATCAGGCCAAAAATCAAGGTCAGACCCAAGGCCGATAGCGCGTAGAACGTCCCGTTAACCAGTCCATTGGCAATGAACTGCAGCAATAAATCAAACACAATGCCCCCTCATCAAACGATAAAATCCGCAGATCACCGTGCTCTTAGTCCGCCGTTACTTTTGCCTGAGCAACAATTTCCGGCTGCCCGCCTTGAAGCTTCACCAACACGGCATCAAAGCCATAGCCCTGGCGTTTTTCATTGAATTTAAAGTTGCCATTGGGGCCGTTGTAATCCGTCGCTGGCAGCGCCAGGCGGATCTTGTCCGGGTCAGCTTCCCCAGCGCGTTCAATCGCATCCATGATGATGTTCATCGCGTTATAGCCAGCTACCGAGTACTTGCCGGGCAACTCGCCATACTCTTTCTGATAGGACTGCACGAACTCCATATTTTCGGGACGCTGCAAAGTGTGCGCGTAAGGAACCGCCGCATGAATGCCTTCTGATGCAGAGCCTGCCAGATTCACGAAGTCAGCCGTCGCCCAGCTACCCACGCCAAAAATCAGACTCTCCAGTCCCACTTCCTTCATCTGTTTGACAAGGATCGAGCCGTCCTGAGTTTCGGCTGCCACAAAAACACCATCCGGTTTGGCGGCCCGTACCCGCGTCAACAGCGTGTAGAAGTCTGTGGTGCCATGGTCGAAATACAGCTTTTGCACGGTTTCACCGCCCAAGGCTTCGATCTGGCTGGAGAACTCCTCCATGCCGCCCCGGCCCCAGTCATCATTCACCCCGATATAGGCGATCTTTTTCAGCTTGAGCTGCTCGACCAAGATCGTTGCGAAGGCATGGGCCAGCAAACCATCGGTTTCTGCAGTCCGGAAGAACCACTCGTTGCCACGCTCGGTCAAATCACTTTTTGACGACACGCCCGAGAGCAGGGGCACTTTGTACTTTTGCGCCACGCTCATGGCCGCTATGGTGGCGGAGCTGCAAAAGGCGCCAGAAATAATCGGCACCTTGTCTTTCTGAATCAGTTTTTCAGCCGCGTTCACGGTTTTGGAGGGCTGGCATTCTCCATCCTCAATAGCCAGTTCCACCTGTTTGCCCAGGACCCCACCACGAGCATTTCGCTCTTTGACAGCCAACTTGGAGCCATTCACATCGGCCTCCCCGTTGTAGGCCACCGACCCGGTCAAAGGCTGAATCACACCAATCTTGATGGTTTGCGCTTGCACGGCCCCCACAGCACCAAGCGTCATGAGCAACCCCATCGTCAATATCGTCTTGCGCACCTGTATCTCCTTTCCTTGGTTTTTAATTAACTGATTGATTATTTCTATTTTGAAATATTATTAACTGACTAGCCAATAAATAAAATATAGGGAATTCCCTACAAACTTAAAATAGTTTTTTGTTGTTATCTATCAGATACTTAATGGACTTAAAGCAGCTTCAACAGATCATTGAGGCCAGTCGAAGCCTGCTTGCAGGCCCAATCTTTGGGACAACTTTCAAGTGCTCATTGAAGGGGTGAGCCAGAGGTATTTCGGCTACTCCTAGGCTGCCTACGAAGCGAAAACCCGATGCTTCAGCACATAGATAATCAGCTCCCTTTTCGGGCCACGAAGCCACTTTCTGATGATGAAATGCAGCCCAAAAGCTGGCCTCACACGAGGCACAGCCAACAGGCTGGGAAGGAGCCGGTTCCCTTTTTGAAATCGCCATAAAAAAACGGACCTGATTTGGCATCAGGCCCGCATTCCAGCTTTTCTGCGCTAACAAGTTTTGCGCAGTTAGCTACTACTAGCAATTTCTCCCCCTGTTCCATAAGAACTGAGCTGAAACGCTAGCCAGTACGCATCGGGCTTGATGAACACCGCCCATCACCAGCAGACGTCTACATCAACACCCTGAGTTTTACTGCTGCAAATACCCCGATTCCTTGATGATGGGCCCCCAGGTATCCAGGTCATCCTGAACAATACGGGACAACTCCTGAGCACTACCCGATTCAGGCCGGAAGCCAATTGGCACAATCGCGCTTTCAATGCGTGGCAGCTTGGCCACTTCATTGAAGGCATCCTGGAACTGTTTGACCATCTCCGGCTCCATGCCCAGCGGGGCAAAAATCCCCATCCAGCCCGAAGCCTTCAGATCGCCGTAACCCATCTCTACAAAGGTAGGCACATCCTTGAGGATAGGCAGACGCTCTGCACCCGTAATCCCCAGAACTCGAACCGAGCCAGCAGCAACGTGTTCGGTAATCATGCCCACAGCATCCACACCGGCAGGAATATGGTCACCCAGCAGGTCATTGATCAAGGGCGCGCCCCCTTTGTAGGGCACGGGAGACATCTGGATATCGTTCTTCTTGGCGATGCTGTAGCCCATGAACTGGGGAGCACTACCAGGGGCGGGAATGCCGTAATGGCCGTACTTTTCCGGTTCTTTGCGCACCAGTTCCACGTACTCCTGCAAGGTATTGGCAGGCGTGGTTTTACCCACTACAAAGATATGCTCGAATTTGGCGATGACCGCCACCGGCGCAAAGTCCTTCATGGGATCGTAGGTGACCGTTTTCACCGTCAGAGGCAAGGTCGTCATCATGTGATTATTGGCGACCAATAGCACCGAGCCATCGGTAGGCGAGCGCAAAAAACCTTGAGCGGCAACCTGCCCGCCCGCACCAGCACGGTTATCCACTACCACATTCACACCCAGCTTTTCGCGCAATTGCTCGGCATATACCCGCGCGACCGCATCCGCTGTTCCTCCGGCCGGATAGCCCACAACCAAACGTATGGTGTCCGGCAATTTGCTGGCGACAGACATGCCCGTTGCCAATGCCAACGCCGTTCCCAGCAAAACCTGCGCCCATTTCTTTTTCATTACTTGTCTCCCTACCTCTTGATGACGCTATTAAAGTTCTACTACTCGTCCATTCCCTTGTGCGGCATGACGGCTTAACAAAGCGGCCGCCGTCAGTACATCCTCGAATGCCAGTCCCAGGGATTTAAAAATCGTGATTTCTTCGTTGTTGATGCGGCCTGCAGCTTGCCCCGCCAGGACAGCACCCAACTCGTTCAACTCGGTATCCGCCGACAAGTAACCCTGCTTGCACGCATTCAAGAACTCGCCCGACTCGTTGCGAGTCGATTGCGCACGGTCCACGAACAAGCGGCCTGCCGTCATGGTGGGTCCATCCAGTTCGCTGCTGGCAGGTGTGCTGGAACCCATGGCGGTAATGTGCGTGCCAGGGCGCAGCCATTCGCACTGCAAGACAGGTGTGGCAGAGCTGGTGGCCGTCAGTACCATATCCGACTGGGACACGGCTTCTTGGGCCGAGACTCCAGCTATCAAGGGGCAATCCAGATACGCCTGAGCTTCCTCAATAAAATGCTGCGCCGACTGTGTGGAGCGAGTAATCACAAACACTTTGCTCAAGCGACGCACTTGCGCCACGGCACGCAATTGCCACAAGGCCTGATGTCCGCCGCCAAACAAGGTCAGCACGCTGGCATCCGGACGCGCCAGCATGTCAGTGGCCAGGCCACTGACCGCTGCGGTACGCAAGGCTGTCACGCTACTGGCGTCCAGAATGGCGCGCGTCTCGCCGGTCAAGCCGCTCATCAAGAGCACGCAGCCTTGATGGGGATCCTTACCCAGGCGCACATTGTCTGGAAACAGGGTGCCCATCTTGGCGCCGTACAAAGGCTCGGGATAAATCTCGGGCATGTCGATGCAGGCGGGCATCATGCCCAGAAAGCCGCTGGACAAATTACTACGCACAATCGTGCGCAAGGGCTGGTCAATACGCCCTTGCTGCATGGCGATAAAACCCTGACGCATCAGATCAATCGCCGCCCCCATATCCAGCCCCTCGTACACTTCCTGGGCTTTTGCTACATAAACGCTTAGCTGCATGATTAGCCTTGCGCCAGTGGCGTGGTGATATGGCGGATAAAAGTGTCGGTATCCGTGTTGGAGCCGCAAAACAGCACACCCACTCGTTGATCGGCCAGATGTTTGCGCAAGGGGAACATCAAGGCGGCTGTCGCCACCGCGCAAGCCGGTTCAGTGGCCATCTTGAATTCGTTGAACAGGAAGTGCATGCCTGCGCGGATCTGGTCGTCGTTGACGGTGACTAGGGTGTCGATATTGTCCTGACACACGCGGAAGCTGAACTCATCGGTATGAGGGGCCATGAGACTGTCTGCGATGGACTGCATGGCACCGATTTTTTGCGGCTCGCCAGCCTGGCGGCTTAGCGCCATGACGTTTGCACCCACAGGCTCGATGCCATAGACCACGCAATCAGGCTGCCACAACTTGACGGCCGCCGAGACACCTGCGGCCAAGCCACCGCCCCCAATCGGCACTAGCACCGCATCCAGCTTGCCCGCTTGCTGCAACCACTCGTAGCCCAGCGTGGCGGTTCCCAGCACGGTAGGGTAGGTACTGAACGGATGGATGAAGGTTTTCTGTTCGTCCTTTTCAATCTGGCGCACCAGCTCAAAAGCCTGCTCGCCGTTGTCGGCAAAGACGATCTCGGCCCCATACTCGCGGCACAAGGCTACACGGGCCGGGCTGGCCGTCTTGATCATCACGGTCTTGGCTTTCACACCCATTTGATGGGCGGCATAGGCTACGGCCACGGCATGGTTGCCTGCAGAGACGCAGGTCACCCCTTGCTGGCGTGCTTCTTCAGACAAGCTCAACAAGTTGTTGAAAGCACCGCGTGCCTTGAAGGTGCCCGAGGCCTGCAAATGCTCGAACTTGAAATTGACGGCGCTATCCAGACGCCCGGTCTGGTAATCGAACACGGGCGTCTGGCGCACATAGGGACGCAGACGCTCATGCGCCTGCACCACGTTTTCCTGGGTAACTTTTTCTGTTGTCATGGGTTTGCGTTGAAACCTGTTTGTCTGTTTTTAAGAGGCCACGGCCTGGCTGCGAATCAGGGCGCGCAAGAACTGCTCGCACTGCTCCACCTGAGCCAGTTCCACATATTCATCGGGGCGGTGGGCCTGCTCGATATTGCCAGGGCCACAAATAATCGAAGGGATACCGGCTTGCTGGAACAGACCTGCCTCTGTGCCGTAGGCCACTTTACGCACCGTGTCGTCCCGCGTCAGTTCGCGCACCAGTTTGGTGATGGCGGCTTGCTCTTCAGGATTCAGGCCGGGGGCGCTGGCCAGCTTTTCCAGTTCCACCAAAGCATCTGGATGCTCGCGGCGCATGGCGGGTAAAACCTTCAGGTCGATGAATTCACGGATCTCTTGCAAGATCGGCTCGGGGTCCACGCCGGGCAGATTGCGGTATTCAAACTCGAATTCGCATAGGTCAGGCACCGTATTCAAGGCGATGCCGCCACGAATCATGCTGGTCTGCAAAGTGGTGAAGGGCACGTCGAAATCGTGGTCGTAAGGGCCCATGCTCTTGTAGTCATCGGCCAGATCACGAATAGCCGTAATGATGCGTGCCGCATGCTCGATCGCGTTTACGCCCTTGGGGGTCAGCGAGGAATGCGCGGCGTGACCGTGTACGCGGCAGCGATAGGCGTTAATGCCTTTATGCGCCACGATAGTGCGCATGCTGGTGGGTTCGCCCACCACACAACCCTCGGGTTTGATGCCACGGCGGACCAGATCATCAATCATGACCGGTGCACCCACGCAGCCGACTTCTTCGTCGTAGGAGTAGGCCAGGTGGATAGGTTTGGCCAGTTTGGTCGCCAGCATCTCTGGCACCAATTGCAGCGTCACACCCACAAAGCCTTTCATGTCGCAGGTGCCGCGACCATACAAACGGTCGTCACGGATCTCGGCCTTGAACGGGTCACTGCTCCAGTTCTGGCCGTCTACAGGAACCACGTCCGTGTGACCAGACAGAACAATGCCACCGGTACGCGTGCCATCGGCTGCCGGAATCGTGGCAAACAGATTGGCCTTGCGGCCACTGGCGTCATGCGTCAGCACGGTTTCAAGCCCTTGCTGCTGCAAATAGGCCTGTACGTCGTGAATCAGTTCCAGGTTAGATTCCCGGCTTGTCGTATCATAAGCAATCAGTTTTTGTATCCATTCCACCGAGGTAGAGGGATAAGCAGTAGGATCAAACAACGCAGTCATGCCTTCTTTCTCCCAGCGTAAAGCGTGTAGTTCTATACAATAGGACAGAGTTTTCTTATAAGAAAATTAATAATATTTATAAGAAGATGGTTTATTACTTCTTTAGGTTATGACAAAAGACTTAGCCAACACCGCCCCCAATTTATTAAGCAAAACAGCCATGGGGGCGCGCATACGTGATGAACGCAAACGACAGGGCCTAACCCTGTTGATGTTGGCACGCTTATCCAATGTATCTTTGTCCACCCTGTCCAAGGCCGAACGCGGCCTGATTGGCCTGAGCTACGAAAAATTCCTGGCCGTCAGCCGAGCCTTGAAAATGGATTTGTCCGACCTGTTCAAGACGCCACGCGATCAGAACGAGTCCGGCATGGATATTCTGGTGGGACGGGCCTCACGCACCGTGACCTACCATGCCCACCGCTATGAATACGGCATGCTGGCTTCAGAATGGATCAACAAGAAAATGACGCCCATGCACGGTCGTGTCCTGGCGGGCGAACCCCGCGATGCCACCGACTTCAGTCAGCATGAGGGCGAAGAGTTCATTTTTGTAATTGAAGGGCAATTGACCATGCAGTTTCAGGACGGCCGCCGCCATGTCCTGCAGTCGCGTGACAGCATTTACTTCAAAAGCAATCTGGGCCACCTTTACCTGTGCGAGCACGGGGAGAGCGTGGAGATTCTGGTGGTTTGTGTGAACAATCACTAGTCTCAAGAGGCGCAGACGGCTGACCTCAGTCAGCTTTGATGACACCTCCAGAAGTTTTTTGCCCTCACCCCTTTGAAGTTATCCCCTACGTCAGTTTGCTTGATTGCCTGATGCCCGATCCTCAAGAACCTGGGCCACAGGCACATAAACACCAGTATTTCAGATACCAGCAAGGGCTAGCGCTTCCAGCCCGAACCGTCCATCTGCTCCATTACAATACAGTTCTGTTCCGCCTTTTTGATCAATCTTCCCTATGTCCAGTTCTTCCCCTATCGTGGCTATTGCCACCGCCCCCGGCCGGGGTGGTATTGGTGTCATCCGTGTGTCCGGCAAGGAGCTTGATGCTCTGATCCAGACCCTGTTTGGCCGCACGCTGCAAGCGCGTCATGCACACTTTTTGCCCTTCAAGGATGCACAAGGCGAGGCAATCGACGAGGGCATCGCACTGTTCTTTAAAGGCCCGCACTCCTATACCGGCGAAGACGTGCTGGAACTGCAAGGCCACGGCGGCCCGGCTGTGCTGCGCCGCCTGCTGGATCGCTGCCTGGAAGCGGGTAACGATCAGGGCCTGCGCCTGGCCGAGCCCGGCGAATTCACCCAGCGCGCCTTCCTGAACGACAGGCTGGATCTGGCTCAAGCTGAGGCTGTGGCCGACTTGATTGACGCTTCCTCTGAGGCCGCCGCCCGCAGTGCCGTGGCCTCTTTGTCCGGCGTGTTTTCCAACAACGTCAACGCCCTGGCCGACCGCATCATTCACCTGCGCATGCTGGTAGAAGCCACCCTGGACTTTCCCGAAGAAGAAATCGACTTCCTGGAAAAATACCAGGCGGCTGCGACCCTGCAAGGCATACAAGACGAACTGGAACGCATCCTGCAGCATTCGCGCCAAGGGGCAATCCTGCGCGAAGGCTTGCACGTTGTACTGGCAGGCCAACCCAATGTGGGCAAATCCAGCCTGCTCAATGCGTTGGCCGGTGAAGACGTGGCCATCGTGACCGATATTGCCGGCACGACGCGCGACCGCGTCATGCAACTGATCCACATCGACGGCATCCCGCTGCACATCGTGGACACAGCCGGGTTACGAGACACCGAAGACACCGTAGAACGCATTGGTATCGCCCGTACCTGGGACGAAATCGCCAAGGCTAACGTCATCGTGCACCTGCTGGACGCCCGCAACCCCCAAGACGAGCTGGATAGTGCCATTACCACTCGCCTGCCATCACATGTACCCGTGCTGCGTGTCTATAACAAGATAGACTTGCTGACAGATGAACAACAGGCTGCTTTGCCCGCGCAGGAAAGCGGCGCCACCGTGCTGCCGATTTCTGCCCGTAAGGATGTCGGTCTGGACACGCTGCGCCGCACCTTGCTGGATATCGCAGGCTGGAACCCCGGCAGTGAATCGCCCTGGCTGGCTCGGGAACGACATCTGCGAGCCTTGGAGCGCGCGGAGTACCACCTGGGCCTGGCAGCAGAACACGCCACGCACAGCGATCAAGTGCTGGATCTGTTTGCCGAAGAACTGCGTCTGGCACATCTGGATCTGTGCTCGATTACCGGCGAGTTCAGCAGCGATGATTTGCTGGGGGAGATTTTCTCCAGTTTTTGTATTGGGAAGTGATGCAGACCTGAACACCATCGGTGTCTCATCACACTAGCCATAGAACCTGAGACGGCGTCCAAGGATGTCCTGACCAGTGCCTAGCAACTCGGAGACACCAAATGGAAACCCAGGACATCAAGCAACTGAAAAGCCAATTCGATGACTTGAGCCACACCATCCCTGAGGAAGGCGTGGAGTTCTGGTTCGCTCGCGACCTGATGGAGCCTTTGGGCTATGTACGCTGGGAGAACTTCAAGACGGCGATAGATCGGGCTGTAGAGTCTTGTAAAACAACGGGTTACGAAGAAGGAGACCATTTTCGTGGCGTCACGAAAATGGTCCAGATTGGTAGCGGGGCAGATCGTTCAATAGAAGACATCATGCTCACCCGCTATGCCTGTTATCTCATCGCCCAGAACGGCGACCCACGCAAGCCAGCCATTGCCTTGGCTCAAAGCTACTTTGCCATCCAGACCCGCAAACAGGAGCTGATTGAAGACCGCATGCGTCTGCAGGCTCGCCTGGATGCGCGCGAACGTCTTCGAGAGTCAGAAAGGACACTATCGCAAAACCTCTATGAACATGGCGTAGACGATAGAGGCTTTGGCCGCATCCGATCCAAGGGTGATGCGGCTCTATTTGGGGGACACACTACCCAAATGATGAAGGATCGCTACGGCATTACCCAGACACGCCCTTTGGCTGACTTTCTACCTACGCTAACTATTGCTGCCAAGAATCTTGCCACAGAGATAACAAACCACAACGTCACGCAAGAGCAGCTACATGGCGAAACCTTGATCACCCGCGAACACGAACAAAACAATCGCAGTGTGCGCGATATGCTCGGCCAGCGTGGCATCCAGCCTGAGCAGCTCCCTGCTGAAGAAGACATTAAAAAACTGGAACGTCGCGTAAAAACTGAAGAGAAGAAACTGCTGAAGCAAACTGGGAAGCTTCCAGTTCACAAGCTTGAGGACTAAAGTCAGCCTCAGTAAAAACCCGAAACTTAGCCCTGAATTAAGCCCTATCAAAACCCGCCCCCCTTGATCAGGACTATGCTGGCTATTCCATCGTCTCCTGCGGGAGGGCGTCATGCACACACTCAACAAGTGGGTTTTGATGGCCGCTTTGGTCCATACCACCTGGGCCATCCAGGCTCAGGATCTGTTGCCTCTGGAGCTGGAAGCCGAGCAACGCTCCATCTCTCGTTTAAACGTGGCGCAGTGTCTGGATACGGTCAAGCAAACGGCAGCTGGGGAAGGCTATCAGCAGCGCAATGAGCCAACGGCCAACGATCAATTAGGGGTTTATATAGGCGCAGCCCCTCTGGGGGGCGGCTCGCTGGTGGTGTATTGCATTGATTTGAACCCGTCGACCGCCTACATCATTCACACCAAGGCGCAGGTCACGGCGGATTTGATGTCTCCGCATCAGCTCAATCACAAAATCACGCAGGCTTTAACAGTCGCGACTCAACCCTGAGCGCTATCCAACCGACGCCTGAATATCAAAGGCGTAAAAAAGGGCGCAGTAAACGGGTTCATACGGGCAAAACCGCCCCCAACAAACCACCTGCGCCCCAAGGACTTCCAAAGCCAGTCGAACGGCTTTTTACTTCATCAGCAAACCAGCGACATCCATACGGGAATCGCCATCGAGCTTGATGTCATCCATGATCTTGTTCAGCATGGCATGCGCACTGGACAGAGCGCCGTTCAGGCTGGTCAGCTCGCCTTGCACGCGCTCCAGCTCCTGCATTTTTTCAGCTTCACTCCCTTTATCGCTGGCTTGAATGCGCTGCAGCTCCATCAACTTCTGTTGAATTTGCTCTTTCAGGTCGCGAATGCGCTTAAGGATGTCCTTGATGCCATCGGGCAGGGAGCTGTCATCAATATCTTTGTCGCGCTCTTGTTTTTGAGCTTGCTGACTGGTCAGCGACAGCTCTTTGCCCAAGGGTGACAGCTTTACCTTGATACGCCCCGAGGAGTCTATGGAACCTGCTTCTTCTTGCTCCGGCACCACAGGGGGCGTCATGGCGGTCGCGTTTAACGGTTCGGCCACGGGCATATTTTGTCTATGTATTAAACCCTGTCCACTGATCTCTATCGGCATACTTTCCTCTCTTGAACACATCGTCCACAAGAGGTTACGGCTGAAACCCGGTAGATCTTTACCGTCGTCAGCGCAATCAGATGTTGCGCCTTGTACTCAGCCGCTCGGGTCTGTTCAGAAATAAGTAGCAAGAAAAGACACTTTTATTTACTTTTATACGAAAGTGCCTCCTAACCATTGTCTTCCCATCCTCTGAATCCCATGGACTTCAAAATCAAAGCACTACTAGGTCACACCTTATTGGCCTTGAGCTGGGCCAGCAGCGCGCATGCCTACGAGACAGAATTCATTCTGAACAAACAAGGTCAGCAAGCCTTTGAGCTGAGAATCTATGGGCCTGATGATGGGGGCTACGATACGTCGGATCAATCTGACCCTCGCGTTTCCCCCCGGGACATTGACGAGAATGGTCGGCTGAAAATTCGTGCCGCACTGGAGCGCTGGGCTGAAATCATTAATTTGCCAGCAGATTACACACCGGCTGTGATCAACCTGGGCACCATGAATGGCAAAAACGCCAATGCCTATGGTGCCGTGCTGAGCAACCCTGATCACCCCAATTTCACCATCTCGGCTTTGCAAGCACGCTTGCAAGGATTCTTCCAGGGTGACCCGAATAATCCCGATGCCGTTATCGGTGTTGGAGAGCTGGATCTGGACACGGCCCCCGTCAACCCCAGCCAACTGCCCTTAACTGGCAAGGTTGATTACAACGCGGTGATCTTCCACGAGCTGGCCCATGCTTTGGGCATCAGCAATACGGTCACAGACAACCTGCCTGAAAACAGCTTTGATCCACCCGATCCCTTCTTCCTGGACAATCTTAGCCTCTGGGCCTTGGGCTTGCGCGATGACCAGGGACGCGCCCCCAGCCCCGGGCAGAAAATCCTGTGTTCGGTCTGCACCAACCCGTATGATCCTGCCGCTTTTGACCTGCGCAAGGACAATGGCTACTTCACCGGGGATCACGTACAGGAAGTCCTGAATGGCGCCATGCCAGGCATCCCGGTCAGCATTCTGAATGACCACAACCAGCCGCAGTACGGCGTGGACCGCAACTACATGAGCCACACCGAGCTGCGCAACAGCTTGATGAGCCATCAGACCTATCGCAACTACGTGAACCTGATGGAAGCTGAAATTGCCGCCTTGCAGGATATCGGGCTGAGCATTGACCGCCGCAACTTCTTTGGCTATTCGGTCTATGGGGACAACGTCACCCTGAACAACACCAATGGCTACTTTGCGCGTAATGAAGACGGCACAGCCTACCTGCCTGGTCAGTACAACATGGCCACACAAGGCTTGGGGCTGCACATTTATGGTGAACGCAACATCATTACCCAAGCCGCTGATCTGCTAAGCGCCGGTCCAGGAGGGGTAGGCGTACGGGTGGATGGTAGCGAAAACACGCTCATCATTCCCGAAGCGACTCGGATTCATGCCCAAGGCTGGTATGGTCGTGGCCTGCAGTTCAGCTATGGCCGCCATCACAATATTGTCCAGCAAGGTGAGGTCCGGGCAGATGGCCAGGATGGCGTAGGCGTCTTGTTTGATTTCGGCCAGAACGCCATGGGCAGCGACGATGAGTATCACGGCTCCTGGCTGGTGGTAAGGGATGGCCGCCTACAAGCGGTACCGACAATTTTGCAAGGTGCCTTGATCAGCAATTACGATCTGTCCGGTACCTTGTCGGGCCAGAAAGCAGCCATCCATATCGCGGACAATGCCTGGGTGCAAAACATCAATATTCTGCAAGGCGCGCAGATTACGGGTGATATCACCTCCGATTACAACCGTCGCAACTCAGACCAGGAGCTGCTGCTGACCCGCATCAGCTTTGGTCAAAAAGCCGATGAGAAAGGTCGTGCCACCAATGCGGCTGATCCCGATTTTCAGATGCGTTATGACGGCAATATCAAAGGTCAGAACAATCTGGCTGTTGTCATTGCCGGGGGCGCGACATCGTTGAATGGGCAGCATGAGCTGTATGGCTTGCGCGTCGATCAGGGTGCCACCCTGTACGGCAATAGCGAATTCACCATCAACCCTGAATACAACTTCACCAACAACGGCACCCTCAGCCCCGGCAACTCCTACGGGAACATGACGATCAAGGGTAACTTTGTCCAAGGTGCCGACGGCCGAATTCTGGTGGAGGCCTCAACCACCCAGAACGATCATATTGATGTGCAAGGCCTGGCTCAGCTAGATGGCGAATTGCATGTAGATCTGCAGCCGGACTGGTATCAAAACGGCTGGACTCTAAATCAGGACAAGGTGTTCACCGCCAGCCAGACACAAGGGCAGTTTGCTTTGCTCAGTGCCACGCTGGCATCCCCCACCTTGAATGTACAAAGCACGGGCAATGGCTGGTCCGTCAGCCGTAATCAGGACGCGTATGCACAATATGCCACCTCGCCTAACGCCGCTGCGGTGGGGACCAGCCTGGCACAAGCCTCCTCGGGCAATCAGTCCCTGGCAGCCGTGTATCAGGCCCTGGACTTCTCGCGTGCGGATGGCAGCGATATTGGGCTGGCACTGGATCAATTGAGCGCAGGCGCGTACGCGGCCCAAACGGCGGCCTCCTTGCGTCGTGAGCAACTGGTATCCGAACAACTGCGCCAGACGGACGGTATCAACAAAAGCGGCTGGCAGAGCTTCATCCAGACCTATGGTGGCCGCTATCACTGGCAATTGGGCAGCAACGATGTTGACCACCGCAGCGAAACCTATGGGGTGATGCTGGGAGCAGAACACCGTGCTGAGGGCAGTGACTGGAGCCTGGGCGTACACGGCAATGCCAACGAGCAGCGCGTCAACGTAGACGCCCCCTTCCAGGCCAAGAGCAAGCTGACCGGTTTGGGGCTGGGTGTTCATGCCCGTTACCGTGGTTACAGCCAGGAAGGCTGGAACGGTTTGGCTCAGCTACGTGTGGGTATTGAACAGGGCAAGATGAACCGCAACATCAGCTTCTCGGGCTATCAGGCGCGTCCCTCCTCGGACTGGACAGGCCATACCTTCTCGCTGGGGGTACAGACAGGCTACAACTGGGCTCTGGGTGAAAACGGCAGCATCGGGCCGGTTCTGGCTCTGGATTATCTCCATTACCGTCGTCCTGGACTGGAAGAAAGTGGCGACGCCGCCAGCCGTCTGCATCTGGACTCCAGTCGTCAAAACGCCTTGCAGGCTTCTATCGGTCTGGCCCTGCGTCAAAACTGGAATTTAAGCCAGGATCGTCAACTGCAAACGTCCTTGTCGGTAGCTTGGGAGCAGGCTTTGCTAAGCCGTAATCAAACCCAGGAAGCGGCCTTTACCAGTGCCCAATCTGTGGGTTTTGATGGTCGTTATGCACGGGTAGATCGCCATGCTTTGTCGCTGGGAACCAGCATCAGCTTGCAGCAATCCGAGCGCCTGCGTTTAGGGCTGTCGGCCAGCACCCGTTTATTAGGCGATAGCCGTGCCGATATAAACGGCAAATTGTTCCTGAACTGGATGTTCTGAACGCCCTGAAATGTAAGAGGCCGACTGTTAGTCGGCCTCATTTGGAGATACTGGAGCGGGCTGAACCCGTTTCATTCCAGACCATCGATCCACATCAATATGCTGACCGGGGATCAGCACCCGAATCTGTCGACGCCACCAGGTGCCACTGGAAACTTCAACCGAGCCGGTATCCACCGCAAACTTCATTTGGTTGTTGTCCAGAAAGGCGGTGAACTGTCCTTTACTACTACGGGCCTGGGCAAAACTGGTAAAGACCGTCACGCTCTTTTGGGTCGGATCAGCAAGCAGAAGCTGCACCTGACCCCGTAAAAGCTGCACATTCAGCCTGTCCTCGTACTCGCGGATCTCAATGGCGGAATCGGGGGCCAGTTGCACCACAGAACCATCCATAAACCGCTGCTCCAGCATTTGTGCGCCAGAGACCACATGCTGTTCTCGCACCACATGTTCAGGCCAGGAAAAAAATACCGTAAACGCCAAGGCCAAGACCAACAAACCGGCCAGCACACTGCGGTAATAAGGCTTGAGCAAAACCACTTTCTCTTCCGAGTTAGCCAATAAACGGCGTATCTCATGCTCGGGGGCGTCCAGGCTGGCGTCACAAAAATAACAAATGTATCGATACGAGCGTTCATTTTCAGGATTGTCACGACGCCAATCCTCGAATTCCCGTAATTCTGCAGCAGTGGCCTCGCCGGAGTTCAAGCGAGTAAACCAATAAGCGGCCTGCGCGTGAGCCTGCGTATGCTCCAGCAGCTCCCCTTGATATGTCGTCATAGCGGCATCTAACCTTGTTCAGTTACGCCAGCAATAGGGTGGTTTCAGTACGGCGGATTGTCCCTTCCGCCCAATACTAAAACCTTAGGAAACGAAACCAGTAGCCACCAACTCTCTAGCTGTCTACCTTTGAAAACGATGCGTTTTTATTTTATACAATCGCTTCAAATGCTTACATTAACTCAAATTGACCCAATCAAAACAAATTCGCCTTATTTAATTACACTCACCACAAAAAAAATGCAGATTACAGGTAAAAAAAACCGAAATCAGGCCGTTAACTAGTGAAAGCCGTCCAAAATTTGGCCGCTAAGCAGGTCATGGGCTTGCTCTTTGTTCTGATCCGATTCGCCCCCACCAGGCAATACCATTTTCAATAAAAGTGGCCACTGCGGGTAAAAACGATAGTTAGGTGTCGAAACCCGTGTACCGGCCGGATAGGTAAATCCACCGAATTGAATTTCCCGAGCCAATTGAGCGTGCAAGAGATAAAGCAGATCTTTATTTTTATCGACTGAGAAATATGCGCGCTCCAGGGGCAAATTCCATGCATGCACCTGTAGACCCTCTGCCTCAACACGCAGCATCCAGCGGTCCTGATCCCGCTCCCCATTGGTATACAAGGTCCCATCGGGTCTGGCCTGAACCAAGGTACCTGCAGGCAGATCGAGTACAAAATCCGGGGCCGTACTCATATTGGCTGCCGCGGCATAGGGGCTCCAGCCGGTGATCTGATTACCTTTGGCCAAAAAGCAGCTCACGAAACGAAAACCGCCTTCAGTCACAGGATCCTGTTCCATTTCAAGCACTTGGCTGCCATCGCATTGCCAGCCCTCCAGCTCCGTATCACGTGCCAGATGCAATTTCCAACTGGAGTTCTGCAAATCGGGGCGGGGGCGCTCGAAAGACAATACAGGAGCATGCCCCACCATGACCGGCTCAGGAAAGCGGGCCCAGGACACACTGTCCGGATCCCCCCACACCTGCAACTCCAGCACCGTCCCCGTCGGCATATCGACTCCGGCAAAACGGCCCGGCTCTTTTAAAACATGCTGACGACTGGCCAGCTCTTCCCGCTGTGCTTTGTCGTACTGATACATGTCCCATTGAAAAAGGCTGAAGACACCTGCCAAAGCCAACACAGGAACTAAGAACAGGATGCGCGGCCAAGGTTTTTTCTTAAAATTTGCCCGGCGTTGAGGCTGCACAAAAAGTAAAACAACCCAAACCAGCAAGATAATCAGCGCCAGTGGTCCCAGCGTCATTATCAATAAAAGCGTCAAAGAAAACGGGGCGACGGGAATCATAAGCGCGTAAAAACCATAAAAAGCCGCGATAAAAAACAGTCGAAATAAATAAGCAGCATGCCGTGTAACAAAGACGCCAAAACGGCAGGGCGGTAAAGCAGGGGACTGAGTACACAGGCACAGCCTGGCTGCACCTGTTTAAGACACCTTAGTGTGCCTTACGCCACATTGATATGGCCTTCCATATACACAACGGCCTGGCCCTTCAAGAACACTCGATCACCACTTAAAGTGCAATCCAGTACACCGCCACGAGCCGACGCTTGATACGCCAGCAACTGGTTCTTGCCCAGGATAGGGGCCCAGTACGGCAGCAAAGCGCAATGAGCGGACCCGGTTACCGGATCCTCTGCAATCCCATGCTCAGGAACAAAAAAGCGGCTGACAATATCAAACTGTCCCGAACCAGGTGCAGTGACAATACAGCCACCGCAATCACTGGCCAGCATCGCCGGGATATCTACCTCTACCTGGCGCACCTGCTCCTCAGACTCCAGCACCGCCAAGTGTGTGAAGTCATTGCGCCACAATTGCACAATTTTGCTTCCCAAAGCACGTTCCAGTGCCGGATTATCCGCGACTCGGGACACAGGGCGCGCCGGAAAGTCCATGACATAACTGGCCTCATCACGTCGCACCGTCAAGGCGCCGCTCAGGGTATGAAACACTACTTGGCTATCTTGTGGGCGCAGATACTGCAGCACGACAGCAGCACTGGCCAAGGTCGCATGTCCGCACAAGGGTACTTCTACTGTTGGTGTAAACCAGCGCAAGCGAAAGTCCTGGCCTTGCGGAACCAGAAACGCGGTTTCAGCCAGATTATTTTCTTGTGCAATCGATTGCAGCAAGGCATCGTCAGGGAACTCGGACAGCAACACCACAGCGGCCGGATTGCCCGCAAACAAGGCGTCGGTAAAGGCATCGACCTGATAGATGGGTAAGCGCATTCTGCCTCCAGGCATGGAATTCAAGATGAGTCCTCAGTATAGAAAAATAGACTCTTTGAAGGCAGGTAAATCCATGGAACAGAGGCATTGTTTTAATACCGCCCCCGCTTTCCGTTTCTTTTAAGCGCCAGACAAACTAGCCCTTTTGGCAGGCCACGTGTTTCTGTTCCATAAGCCGGACCCAGACGAGTCCAACTTAATAAACCGATGTCCGGGACTTATTGTTGCGGCTTGCGCAATTGGACACTCCGTACCGCGATGCAATTTGTGCCATCAGGCATTGGCCGCCTCTAAAAGACAGGCCGAAAGACGATCAAAGTGCAGCAGGGCGGCTTGACTCAAGTCCACTTGCTTGCGACGGGTGTCTTCCGTGTCACTAAGGACAATCCAGCCTTTTTCTCGCATGGATTTGAGCCGGGTGTGAATGGTCGCGGGCGATCCCAGCCGCTCTACGGCCATGACATCGCGTACCGACAAACGCAAACAGTCTTTAGACGCCTTGGCAACCAAGATCAAGATACGCTCTTCAAGCGGGTCCAGACTAGGCAAGCAAGGCAAGGTATGCAGCGAATCGGCGAGCTGCAAAAAACGCATATAAATATCAGCAGGTCTGGTGGCAGTTTTCATAACAAAATCTTTATTCCTTTAAAGCCGCTACCACAGCGTCTTTTTTAGAAATAAGTTCTGGTTATTATTGTTTTTATTCCATTCAGGCAAAGCAAAAAACAACGCTGCTTTATGGCCCGAGTGATTGGAATGAGTTTTTGTGCTTATCATGCACTTAAAATTAAACGCTTAAGACAGCCCCAGGATTCCAGCAGGAAAAGGGGCTTGAGTCTGGCGATTTATCTGGAATTTTATCAGATAAGCCCTTGATTTAGCTTGAACACTGCCAGGCAGACGAAGCGAAATTGTAAGAAGGTGCAGACGGACAGATAGATAGTAAGTTGCCTCACATTAAACGCTAGTTGATGGACTTAGCACAGAGAACAAAGACAGTTACAAAATGCAGGCCCAATGATATAAGCATCTTTTTCAAACCGCTTTCCACCCGCTTGTCCCGGCAGTCACAAAACACTGCCCAAGATCTTTAGCCACACGTGTTTCAGACCGATAAAATGGGGTGGACCGGGCCTTGAGCACCCAATGTGCCCCATCAGATCACTATAAAATCTGGAACGATAAGAAATGATTCTTCACCTTGAGACACCGCTTATTTACTCACACGCCTTAAGCGATCAGCTAGGAAAACAAATTTGGCTGAAAATGGACGCGCTGCAACCTAGCGGGTCATTCAAAATCCGGGGTATTGGCCATTTATGCCAGCACCACGCCCAGCAGGGCAAGAAGCGCTTCATCATTTCCTCTGGTGGCAACGCGGGAATCGCCGTCGCGTACGCTGGACGTCGCTTGACCATGCCAACCCTTGTTGTCGTGCCAGAGAGCACCAGTGAGCATGCCAGACGCTTGATTCAACGGGAAAAAGCAGAGCTGCATGTCATGGGCAAGAACTGGCAGGAAGCCCACGAATACGCATTGACCCTGGTGCAGGAAGACGATGCGCTTATCCACCCATTTGATGATCCCTTGCTATGGGAAGGCCATGCCAGCTTGATCACAGAAGTCGCGCAAATGAATGTGCAGCCAGACGCTGTACTGCTGGCAGTCGGCGGTGGCGGTTTGCTAAGCGGCGTGGCTCAAGGCCTGCGGGAGCAGGGCTGGGACAAAACCACCATTATTGCGGTCGAGACTCAAGAAACGGCCTCCCTAGGAGAGTCCGTCAAACAGCGTCAACACATCACCCTGAGCGAAGTCAGCGGCGTAGCGACCTCTTTAGCCGCGCCACGTGTCTGTGACCAAGCCTACGCAATCAGCCAATCCCATCCCACCACCTGCGTACAGGTCAGCGATGCCCAAGCTGTCAGCGCGTGTTTACGCTTTCTGACTGACCATCGCGTACTGGTGGAACCCGCATGTGGCGCGGCTTTGTCGACGCTGTACCTGGATCATGAAGCGCTGGCACCGTACCAGAACATTCTGGTCGTCGTGTGCGGAGGCAACACGATGACGCTGGAACAATTGGTGCAATGGCGGGCTACTCCCTGAGCCGTCATAGGAAACCCCTAAAAACATTCAAATTTTTATTGTATTTTTCTATATAAAAGCCAAGCGATAGCGATTAAAAAACCCCATCACATGATTTTCATATGATGGGGTTTTGTTTGTTTTATTAGTTTTAAATTCGATCTAATTTTCAGATCAAATGAAGTAAAACATATGTTTCACGTGGAACAAAAGCGTCTAAAACAGCCTCAAAATGGCTTTACAAGAGGCAAATCCTGACGAATCAGCGCTGAAAAATCCTGCCCCGGCTGCTGAGACAAAGCACGTGGGTTGATATAGCCCAGTTGGCGCAGTTCATTGAAACTATGACCCGGCGCTAAAGCGTTCAGACCGTAGACATACTCCGCCAGGTAACCCGACGCCAAGACACGCCAGTCCCATGGCACACCATCCACAATCTTGGACACCATGTCATAAACAATCGTGGTACAGTTCGCCGTCAGCGTGTTGTAGAAACGGGGATTCGTCTGCAACTGCTGCCCTTGCTCAACATAAGACAGAAACAGCGACTGCATGGCAGGTTTGGATAAATCCACGCTGTACATGTAGACGTCCTCACCCCGAGCATTGCTGCGGGTACGCACAATATCCTGTTCTGTCGCCGCAATCAGGCTTAACTCAAATTCCTTGAAAAACCCGCCTACCGCCGAGAAGGCCTCGTGCTTTTCTTTGCGGATCTCTACAGAGAACACCACATGGCGGCCGTCCTCAAAACCAAAGGACACCAACGTATGCGCAATTACCGGGCCCATCCAGTAAGACAAAAACATATCTACTGACTTGAGCGTCTGTAAATCGTAGTTCTCGGTGATCCAGCGTTCATCAAAGTCCGTTTCACTACGCCAGGTAAAGTCGCGCACATTGTGCAAGGTCACAAGCGAACCGCGCACATCTCCGTAACTCATTCTGGCAACGTCTGGTGCCCACTCCCGTTCATTGCTGGGGGCAATACTGCTCCACCACCCGACCAATACCAGCAAGCCCAATATCTGCGGCAGCAAGAGCCAATTTTTCCCTTTGCTCAAGGCGTACAGACTCAACACAACCAAGGCCAGCCAGCCAGCCAGTGCCAACCAGCGTCCCCAGCCCGCAGGCAACTGAAACTGCAGGGCCAAAGCCCCCCAGGCCGTAATCACCAAGACCAGTAACAGGACCAATATTGTGATCACCATCATCCCCCACCTTTTCATACACGCTCCACATCCATCCTGAATACAGATTGCATTTGACCGTATGAACGGCCAAAAAAAAACCTGTGTCCACTTGAACACAGGTTTTATTCATAAGAAAACAGGGTTTAGCCCTGATAGCCCATCGCCTGGCCTTGGCGAATCAGGCCTTGCGGCTGCCAATCCGCATCAAAGCGATAGCCGCTTTCTTTGGGAAATAACATGACAACGGTCGACCCCAGCAAGAATCGTCCCATTTCCTGCCCTTTTTCCAGGGCAATGTTCTGATCCTCGTAACTCCACTCGCGGATTTTGCCATCACGCGATGCATTCACCACGCCGTGCCATACAGTGACCATGCTGCCCACAATAGTGGCACCCACCAGCACCAGAACGAAGGGGCCTTGCTCGGAGTCGAACAGACATACCACACGCTCGTTACGGGCAAACAGACCAGGCACACCACGCGCTGTGGTGGGGTTAACCGAAAACAGATCGCCCGGCACATGAATCATGCGCTTGAGCACACCATCACAAGGCATATGCACCCGGTGATAGTCCTTAGGGCTTAAATACAGGGTCGCAAACAGCCCATCCTGATAGCGGGCAGCCTCCTGGGCATCGCCCCCTAATAAAGCCGTTGTAGAGTAGCTATGGCCCTTGGCCTGGAATACCTCGGCACCCTGAATCAGCCCCAACTGGCTGATGGCACCATCCACCGGGCTGACCAACGCGGTATCCGCAATCGGACGGGCACCGGGGCGCAAGGCTCGGCCAAAGAACTCGTTAAACGTTGCGTAGCTGGCTGGATCCGAATTTTCAGCCTCGCTCATGTCAACCTGGTAACGCTCAATAAAACGCTTGATCAGCCAGGTCGTACGTCCACCCATAGGCTTGGAAGCCAGGCTACCTGAAAACTCGGTCAGCGCCTGTTTAGGAAACAGATACTGAGGAAGAACCGCCAAACTGGGATGCATAAAATCAGCTCACAAACAAAACCTGCCTTGGCCAGGGGCCAAAGCGTGTATGTCATTCAAATATCGATGTGTTTATCGCCGCACATTCTGCCGGGACGCCTATCTCAAAGGCCACCGCACAGCAGAAATCAGGCTGGCAACACGGGCAGGAACAAAGCAATACGCACTTGTAGCACAGGTTGCCGCCATACGACATAAAAGGGCAGACCAGCTTGTCCTGTCAGACAAACACAACCCGGTCGCGTCCTTCTTCTTTGGCTTGATACAAGGCGCGGTCCACGCGGCGCAGCGTGCGTTCGTAGTCCGGGTGAGCATCGTACAAAGCCACACCAATACTGGCCGTAATATTCATGCTTTCTCCTTCTACTGCCCGGAAGGTTTCCGCATGAATACGAAGACGCAGATTACGAGCCGCACGCATGGCGCCATCTGCATCCACATCGACCAATACCAGCAGGAACTCTTCGCCCCCCAGCCGGAATACATAATCCCCAGCACGAGCACTATTACTGAGCAGCTCGGCAAACTGACGCAGGATACGATCCCCGGCATCATGCCCGTGCGTATCATTAACCCGCTTGAAGAAGTCTATATCGACCGCCAGCAAGGCAAAACGTGATCCCCGTTGCTGGGCATAGCCTACCTCGCGACTAAGCACCACAGGCAGGTATTTGCGGCTTAACAGGCGAGTCAATACATCCCGGCCAGACTCCAGCTCATTTTGCTGCTCAAACAGGCGGTCCAGATGCAAGCCAATGGCTCGTGTTCGGTCGCGCAGCTCGTGCAAACGCAAAACTTGTCCTTTAGGATCATCTTGCTCAAAGGCAGGCATCAGCTCGGTATCAATCAAGCTCATCAGATCCAGGATTTCCCGGCTCTCTACCGTACCCTGAAACGCATGGGCACCCTTATGTTTGAACCAGATTCCAAAATCCGAATCCCCGATCCGTGGTGCGGGCGTCACGCCGTTATTGACCGCCATCGCAAACATGAACAGGTTTTCCCAATCCAGCAAGGCAGCACGCTGTCGGCCACGCTCTGCCGCCACGTTTTGCACAATGGCGAACAAGCGATACGACTCTTCCGCACGGGATTTGCGCTCTCGTGAATTGGCATAGGCATGGCTCATCAGCTCCATCGCCAAATCAATAAAGTTCTGTACGTAGCGAAAGCACTCCCAGGCCTGCTCGGAGCTGATTGTCGAGGACTCAAACAAAAAGCGGGCATAACGCCCTTTAAGCAAGCGGGCACCGCGCAGCACCAGGTGTACCGGCACCCCGACTCGCGCATGAACCTCACCCACCTGATTCTGCAGTTTGACCTGATCCTGCATGTCACTGTGCTCATCAACCGAAAACAGCTGCACCAACCAACTGCGCAAAGAACGATGCAAACGCTTGTGCACCTGTTCGTGTGACAGATACACCTGCGCAGCAGGGTGCTTGAGCATGTGCGTGTAAAAGTGGGTTGCCAGCTCGTCCTGGTTATCTTGAGTGATAGTCAGCACGTGCGCACGGACCGCTAGTGGCACTTTCTGGAGCAAGCCGTGCCAATCCTGAGCGGCTTCTTCGATATTCGGTTGAGACATGAAGTACGGGGAGGGTAGCGAGACGATACTTAAGGATTAAACAGCCTTAGCGGCAATTGTTACATGAGGGGAGATTTCGCGCTATTTCTTATAGCGATTCAAGCCAGTGGCTAGCAGGAGAATACCCCGCCATTCACCAGGAAAAAACATACCCCTTAAAGATAAGTGGATGATTCCCTGGGATCCAGGGGAGTGGTGCCACCAACATCTGCAGAAAAGAGCCAGTTTCGCCGCACCTAGACCACTATCCGCAATTCAAACCCAAGACTTTGTCGGCTAAAACGCCCCTAAAGTTCCGACATGCGCTGATTGCTCTATTCATGTGGGGCTCAGACGCAAGAAATCCCTCCACTATCGCCAAAAAGCCACGCTCTGGGGCTGAACAGGGAACGGCCAGCCGAATGTGTTGGTGCGTGACGCGGAAAGGTTGGAGAGGGAAAAATGCGGAACGCGTTTTTGACTGTGTAAATACACAGCCCACAGGAAACCGAGTTGGAACGGGTCGGGTCGGGTCGGGTCGGGTCGGGTCGGGTCGGGTCGGCAGAAATGTTCTGCCATAAAACAAAATTGGTAAATCTATTTTGTACTGTCGTTGGAACTCATCTTTATAAATCACCACGACCTGAATAAAGGTCTATAAAAATTAAAAACAAAATAGAAAAAATAATTTTCTTATTATTTTCAAAGATCTTTTATCGAAATTAAATTAAATAAATGAAAAAATCTTATTTTTCATATAAAACGATAAAAGAAAGATAACCCTTCTGGACTTATTAAATTGGATTATTAATTATATTTTTACTTATTTTTCTTAAATAAACTATAAAAATTAATTATAGAAAGATTAAAAAGAAAACAGAACCTATGAATTGATTTTCAAAACCGGGGTTTTGTTGCCGGGGAAATCATAAATTACAATCGTGATAAGACAACTTATCCACAGAAAAGAATAAGAAAGAAATCCACAAACTTATTAACAAATTAGATTAAACCAAAAATGAGAATATTGGTTGAGCGGAAATCAGCGGTTGATAAGAAAGTGAATAATTTGTGGATATTATAAAGGCTTAATTCGACCTCAAACACAGAGAAGGTACAAACACCGACATCGTCACCCTCCAGTGGCCCCAGGTGGGCGCACTTGGCCCAGAAAACCGGTCAGGGACTGAGCAAAAAAGCTATATTTAAGGCTATTGTTGGCTCCTGGAGCCTGTGGATAAGCTCCAAGACGGCCCATTGTGGACGTGCTGTGGATGAAAGGGGGATAAGTCGCCTGTTTTTCGGAGCCTCAAATTTTGTCCAGTTTCGGTCCACCGGCTCCATCAAGGTGGTACACAGGCAAAAATGGCTTATAAATTGTTGAAATCAATGAAGAATTTCAATCTATGCGACTTATCCACAGACATCCATTATCCATTACTAGTTATATATATAGTTATTATTAAATAAAGATCTCTTCACCCATGCCCAACTTTCTTGTACAACCTTTACCTACTGGTTCTTTAGACATCATCGGTGATGTACATGGAGAGCTGCAGGCCTTGCAACAACTGATCCAAAACTTGGGTTACCAGGAAGACGGTTCACATCCAGACCACCGTAGCCTGATATTTGTGGGTGACTATTGTGATCGAGGTCCAAATAGCCCGGAAGTTATTGAATACCTTAAGTCATTGATAAATAATAATAAAGCAAAGGGTATATTGGGAAATCATGAAATCAATCTGCTTATTTATGACGCTAAAGATGGATCAGGCTGGTACTTTGATCAGCGATATCAGTCAGATTTAAAGAATTACTCACCATTTAAGCGTGCAAAACCTCAAAATAAAGATGAAATCCGAAACTTTTTAAGTTCATTGCCCATTGCTTTAGAAAGAAATGACCTAAGAATTGTGCATGCAGCCTGGAATAATCCAGCTATTGATGCTATTAGAACGGTAAGAAGCAAAGATTTTCTTGATTTTTTCTTTGAATGCGAGCGTAAAGCAGATAATTACGCAGAAAAAAATGGGATTTTGAATAAATATCTGGCTGCTAAAGAAGAATGGAAAGAAAAAATTGAAGATCCAAAGGCCTCTATGCCTTTATTGCAGGCCTACATTGACTACGATTTGGTCAAAAATGACTTCAACCCCATTCGTTTGCTGACATCTGGAACCGAAGGGCCTGCCAGTCAGCCCTTTTTTGCCGGTAATCGTTGGCGTTTTTCGGATCGTACGCCCTGGTGGAACAGCTATCAGGATGATATTCCTGTGGTTTTTGGCCACTACTGGCGCCAGCTCTTCCCGCAAACCATAGCAAAAATGTCTAAATATTCCTTATTATTCAAGGATATAGACCCATTTTCCTGGCATGGCATCAAGAAAAACACGTTCTGCGTAGATTTTTCCGTCGGGGCTCGTTGGCGCGATCGCCGCAAAGAGCAGGCGCCTGAAGATTCTGCATTTCACCTGGCTGCCTTGCGTTGGCCGGAGAAAATCATCATGACGGACACCGGTTTTACGCAGCCCATCCGTTAATTCTGCCTTTCTGCCCGCTGTTACAATTTTCTTTTCTGTGGATAAGCTCTAGGAAGCCCATTGTGAACAGGGTGTGGATACATAAGGCATAAGTAGGTACTTCTTTGTTGAGCTGAAAAGTTGTACCTAAACCATCCACCGGTAAGCAGTAGATCTATCCCCGTAAAAAAAACCGCTAAGCTCTTGTTTTTCCATTGTTAAAGACACTTGTTCGACTTATCAACAGCCCTCCATCCATTAATTCTAATAAAAGATTTAAGTGCTTGTTATATAAGATAAGTTCAAGCTCTTGTCTGCCAGGCCTCAAGCCTTTGCAAGCTAAAAGTTCTCGACTAAGATGCAGTCCATGAACAAAAATCACGATCTCGCTCAACGATGGCTTATGCGACTTTTGCATACAGAAATCTGAGCCGCAAAGGCTGAAAATTTATTTTCAGAACTAGCTAAGATCGAGTTTGCCCTGGTCTCTCTGGTTTTTCTTTCAGTATGAGAAAAACTCAATCAAGAGTTTCATGAGCAAAAGAGGGGAGTTCTTGTTGGACCACTTGGCTGGCCAGGACAGGCTATGGCTTCAGGATGCTTTGCGCCCAAAACTTGTACTAGGTCAATCGTATTTGAATTTTTGACTTATCCACATTTTGTGGGTAAAGCGTGCATGTGTGGCAGTAAGGTATTGGCTTTGATTTATTGGGTTTTCATTGCTGTGAAAAAACACAGTCAATGTATAGGCTTGAAGTCTGTAATGTTGAAATAAGTCCTTGTTTTATATCTATATTTTTCTTGGTTTTAACATTGAACTTATCTTTTCCTCTGGTTCAGGAAAGCAAAAGAGCAAACCTGCTTGCTTGCTCAGTTTTCGATTTTATCAAGGGAAAAGAAGCAATAACTGGGCAAAAAATCAGGGTTGCCCCCAAAGTTATCAACAGGACAGGGTTTGGGTGCGGGTGCGTCTGTTTCACGTTTGATCTCTTGTGGGGTGCAAAACAAGGGTTTTGTGGTTTGCGTTTGATATTACGTGGCTCGTTTGCTCTGTTTTGTGCTGCAGTGCGAGAAACCGAGGTGTTTGGCGGAAAGACCGTGTAGTGCCGGAGTGCTACTTGTCCACAAAAATGAAGACGAAAAAAAACCGCCTGTCGGCGGTTTGATTGAAGCTCTGAAGACGGTTTTACACCTTCTGTAGACGCTCAATGGCCTGATCTAGGGTATTGAGCTGTTTAGCAAAGCAAAAACGCAGCAAACGATGATTTGCCTGCTCTGAGCCAGGATCCAGGTAGAAGGCAGAGACGGGGATCGCGCCAACACCGTAGTTCTGATTCAGATGTTTGGCAAAATCCAGTTCGGAAAGGTCTGAGATGTTTTCGTAGCTGGCCAGCAGGAAAAATGTCCCTTCGCTGGGCATAGGGATGAAACGTGTATTTTGCAGGCCTTGGTTCAGATAATCGCGTTTTTCTTGGTAAAACGCGGGCAGGCTCTCCCAGGTAGCAGGATCCTGCATATAGCTCGCCAAACCGGCCTGTAAAGGGCTAGGAACGGTAAAGACGGTGTATTGGTGAACCTTGCGGATCTCGGTACTTAAATAGGCAGGTGCACAGCAATAGCCAACCTTCCAGCCCGTTGCATGGAAGGTTTTGCCAAAGGACGAAACGATCACGGCTCGTTCTGCCAGGCTAGGGCGGCTAGCAAGGCTCAGGTGCTCTTTTTGATCGAAGGTCAGGTGTTCATAGACTTCATCAGACAAGATCAACAAAGGATGCTTGTCTACGATTTGCTCCAATGCATCCAGATCTTCGGGGCGCAAAATCGTGCAAGTCGGGTTGTGAGGAAAGTTGATGACCAGCATGCGAGTTTTGTCGCTAATGGCCTTTTCTACTCGGTCCCAGTCAACACGATAATAAGGCACCGTTGCATCTGGAGCTGTCATCGGAACAGCAACCGGGATACCCCCGGCTAGCTCAATGGCGGGGATGTACAGATCGTAGAAAGGCTCGATAACAACAACTTCATCACCTGGATGGACGAAGGCCTGGAAGCTGGCCATAAGCGCTTCAGTCGCCCCACTAGTGACGGTAATTTCCGTGTCCGCATTATAGAGATGCCCATAGCGACGTTGCGTCTTGTCCGCAATGGCTGCGCGCAATGCCGGATAGCCAGCCATTGCCGGGTACTGATTGATCCCGTCCAGCATGGCTTGGTGTACGGCTTCTATCAATGCCGGATCGGGATTGAAGTCAGGGAAGCCCTGGCCCAGGTTAATGGCTTTGTGTTCCAGAGCCAGTTGGCTCATGGTCGTAAAGATAGTGGTGCCCACAGAAGGGAGCTTGGAAGTGATCTGCATGGGTCTACTGGCATGAATAATAAAAATGCACCCGCTGTTCAGATTCGAGCAAAAGTTGGGTGGCGAAGTATCGGATAAAGTCCTGACGAAAATACCATAGATTGCTCCTTTAGCTGTTGGTCGTGGAACCACAGCGATAGGATGCTTTTTCACATCAATATATCTATTGTCTATATAGAGTCCGATGCTCTTGGTATTGATGAGGGCAGTCTTGCAAAGACCTCGCTTGACCAGTATTTCGATTTTCTCCCTTTGTCCGTTTTCAGATGCCCAGGTTTTGTTCGTTTCTTTGCTCAGAGGGCTGGGCTGCCGGTGACCTTTCCGCGATTGCTGATACCAAGTGCGAGAAGGGCATTTCCTGAAATTCCGGGTATTAGGAGCAGAAGCCTTGGGTAGCTGACGACGAGTATTTCAGCGCTCAGGAAGACAGGCCGCACAGAGAAATCTGAAACTTTGGGGTGGAGGTAGAGACGTTCTTTGCCCTAAATTCTCAGGAAATTTTCTTATCGCTAGACTGTTGAACAATTTCCCTGTTCCTCAGGCAGTATTTCTTTTTATTGCTCTGTTATCCACAATTTTGCTCCCTGCCAAACAGGCTTCAAGGCCGTAGAGCGCAAGACCCCGCATAGATAGCTGCTTTTACGGTATTTAAGGGCGATAAGCGCGCCTTTTATGGCTTGCGCCTGCTGTCTTTAATAAGTGGAGTTTTTTCCAGGAAGCTCTTGCTGCACCCTATGGCTAAGCCTGGGGATAAAAAATAGTCTATTTCTCCACAAAGTTATCCACAGTGGTATTTACGCAAAAAACTGTGTTCCACGTGGAACAGATCGTGGTTCCATGTGTTTCACGTGGAACATAGCGCTCTGGTAATCGTATAATTGATTTTTACTTTTTAGCTGTTCTGACATGATTTATCCCGAAGAGTTTGACGTTATTGTCATAGGCGGCGGACATGCTGGTACCGAAGCGGCTTTAGCGGCAGCTCGAACCGGCGTGTCTACCCTGTTATTGACCCATAATATGGATACCCTGGGGCAGATGTCTTGCAACCCTTCTATTGGGGGGATTGGCAAAGGGCATCTGGTTAAAGAGGTTGACGCCCTGGGTGGTGCAATGGCCTTGGCAACCGACCATGCAGGTATTCAATTTCGTACTTTGAATAGCTCCAAAGGCCCAGCCGTGCGCGCCACTCGTGCTCAGGCAGACCGGTCTTTGTACCGCAAGGCTATTCGCGAAGTTCTGCAAAACCAGCCTAACTTGATGGTGTTCCAGCAGTCGGTCGAAGACCTGATTGTGGAAGGTGATCGGGTGGTGGGTGCCGAGACCAAGATAGGTCTGGAGTTCAAAGCCAAATCCGTGGTCCTGACGGCAGGTACTTTTTTGAATGGTCTGGTCCACGTAGGTCTGAATAATTACTCGGCTGGCCGGGCAGGGGATCCTCCTTCCATCAGCTTGGCGCATCGCTTGCGGGAACTACAATTGCCACAAGGGCGGTTGAAGACAGGGACCCCTCCGCGTATTGATGCCAACACCATCGATTTCTCCCGCCTGGAAGTTCAGCCTGGCGATAGTGACCCAATTCCGGTGTTCTCTTATATGGGTGATGTTTCCATGCATCCCCAACAAATGCCGTGCTGGATTACGCATACCAACGAGCGTACTCACGACATTATTCGCTCGGGTCTGGATCGTTCGCCCATGTATAGCGACCAAGGCACCATCGAGGGTATTGGCCCACGTTACTGCCCGTCGATCGAAGACAAGATTCATCGCTTTGCGGACAAGAGTAGTCACCAGGTGTTTTTGGAACCTGAGGGCTTGAGCACGACTGAGATCTACCCTAACGGTGTATCGACCAGCTTGCCTTTTGATATCCAATTGGCTATGGTGCGCAGCCTGCCAGGTTTGGAGAACGCTCGCATCATGCGTCCGGGCTACGCGATTGAGTACGATTATTTCGATCCTCGATCCCTGTATCCCACCTTGGAAACTAAACAGATTCGTGGCTTGTTCTTTGCCGGCCAGATCAATGGCACGACGGGTTACGAAGAAGCAGCCGCTCAGGGCTTGTTGGCCGGGGTGAACGCCGCTCGTTTGGCGCAAGAGAAAGAGCAGTGGTACCCACGTCGCAATGAGGCCTACTTAGGCGTGTTGGTGGATGACTTGATTACCCGTGGGGTGACCGAGCCATACCGCATGTTTACCTCTCGCGCGGAGTACCGTTTGAGCCTGCGGGAAGATAATGCTGACCAGCGTTTGACTGAAATGGGGCGTGAGCTGGGCTTGGTAGACGATGCTCGCTGGGATCAATTCAATCGTAAGCGCGATGCTGTCGCACGTGAAATCGAGCGCTTGAAGGGTACTTGGGTGAACCCTCGCAGCCTGCCCGCTGAGCAGGCGAACGCACTGTTAGGTAAAAATATCGAACGGGAATACTCCTTCTTCGATTTGCTCAAGCGCCCCGAAGTGGACTATGCAAAACTGATGGCTGTGCTCAATGACCAAGGCACGCCCGTAGCAGGCCCTGGTCTGGAAGACCCGGTGCATGTTGAACAGGTGGAAATTCAGGTGAAGTATGCGGGCTATGTGGCGCGTCAGCAGGATGAGGTGACTCGTCAGGCAGCTCTGGAAGAGCAGGCCATTCCAGAGGATCTGGATTACGACGACATCAAAGGATTGTCGATTGAAGTGCGTCAACGCTTGAAGGCTGCCAAACCTTTAACCATTGGCCAGGCCGGACGTGTTCAGGGTGTGACACCTGCGGCAGTTTCCTTGTTGTTGGTACACCTGAAGCGCAAGCAAAAAAGCAAACATACGGCATGAGCGATATTTTTTCAAAACGGCTGAATCAGGCCCTGCAAGACTTGGGCCTGGATCAGGACCCTGTCCTGGTGCGCAAGCTATTGGACTACATTAGTCAGCTACAGCGCTGGAACCGTACTTATAATCTGACCGCTCTGCGTGACCCAGATCAAATGCTGGTGCAACATATTTTTGATAGCCTGTCGGTTGTTCGCCCGTTCCAGGAGTACCTGGCCAGCACCAATCAAACGGCACAAAAATCAGTGCGGATTGTGGATGTAGGGTCAGGTGCTGGTTTGCCGGGTGTTGTTTTGGCAGCATCATGTTCCACGTGGAACATTACGTGCATTGATGCTGTCGAGAAAAAAATGGCATTTGTTCAACAAATGGTTGGGGCTTTGGCCTTGCCCAATTTGTCGGCAATGCATGTGCGTGTAGAGCAGCAGGAACCCATGCAGGCTGATATTGTGGTTTCCCGAGCTTTTTCTTCGCTGCTTGATTTTGTAAATTTGGCAGGCAGGCATGTTCGCCCAGGTGGGCGTATTGCAGCTATGAAAGGTAAAGAGCCTGATTCAGAAATAGCCGCATTGCAATCTGAAAGTAACTGGCAGGTCGAACGAATAGAATCATTAACCGTACCGGAGCTAGAGGCACAGCGTTGTCTAGTGTGGTTGGTGCAGCAAGGATAATCATGAGTAAAAACGACGAAAAATCTCCCCGTGCCTATGTGTTTTGTATCGCCAATCAAAAAGGCGGGGTAGGGAAGACGACCACAGCGATCAATTTGGCGGCCGCGCTTGCTGTATTGAAGAAAAAAGTGCTGTTGATTGACCTGGATCCCCAGGGCAATGCCACGATGGGTAGCGGCATTGATAAAAACAGCTTGTCTGGCAATTTGTACCAGGTTCTGATTGGCGATGAAAGTATTGCTAACGTAAAGATACATTCAGAAACAGGTGGGTATGACGTCTTGCCTTCCAATAGGGAGCTGTCGGGCGCGGAAATTGACCTGATCCAGATGCAAGAGCGTGAGCAACAACTCAAACAGGCGCTGGCCCAGGTTCTGGACGATTACGATTTTGTGCTGATTGACTGCCCACCGACCTTGTCCCTGCTGACGCTAAATGGCCTGGCCAGTGCGCACGGGGTCATCATCCCTATGCAGTGCGAGTACTTTGCTCTGGAAGGGCTGTCGGACCTGGTCAATACAGTCAAGCGGGTCTATCGCAATATCAACCCGGATTTGCAGTTGATTGGCTTGCTGCGAGTGATGTTTGATGGTCGTGTTACCTTGCAGCAGCAAGTCTCCAGTCAGATCGAGACGCACTTTGGCGATAAGGTGTTCAAGACAGTTGTGCCACGTAATGTGCGTTTGGCTGAAGCGCCAAGCCACGGTATGCCAGGTATTGTGTACGACAAAAACTCCCGGGGTGCCAAGGCCTATATGGACTTTGGCAAAGAGCTGATCAAGCGCTTGAAGAAAGACTCCCGCAGCGATAAGGCGTAAGGCACACAAGAATCAATAGGAATGTAAGCATGGCTACACGAAAACCCAAAGGTCTAGGTCGAGGCTTGGACGCCTTGCTCGGCGCAGACGCAGGCGCTATCGCAACCATAGGGAAAAAGGGCGAAGCAACGGTGAGCGATGGCCCACCTTCCAGCTTGCCCGTCAAACTGCTGAAGGCCGGGGTGTATCAACCGCGTACTCGCATGGACGAGGGCGCCTTGAACGAGCTGGCAGAGTCCATCCGTGCACAAGGGGTGATGCAACCTATCCTGGTGCGTCCTTTGTCGGGCAAGGAGAAGGGCAAGTACGAGATCATTGCCGGTGAACGCCGTTTCCGCGCATCGCAAATTGCAGGTCTGGAAGAAGTGCCAGTCCTGGTGCGCGAGGTAGGCGACGA
The DNA here is from genome assembly GCF_017377875.1 of Alcaligenes sp. SORT26. Taxonomy (GTDB): domain Bacteria; phylum Pseudomonadota; class Gammaproteobacteria; order Burkholderiales; family Burkholderiaceae_B; genus Alcaligenes; species Alcaligenes parafaecalis. Next base: position 2,898,134 of record NZ_CP070975.1, on the reverse strand, counting down.
AAACGCCGCCATCATGGCCCTGATCGAAAATATTCAGCGTGAAGATCTGAATCCACTGGAAGAGGCGCAAGGCGTCAAGCGACTGCTGGATGAGTTCGGCCTGACGCACGAACAGGCCGCTCAGGCCATCGGCCGTTCACGGTCTACTACCAGCAACCTGTTGCGTCTGATTAACCTGGCAGAGCCTGTCCAGATCATGTTGCTGGCCGGTGATATTGATATGGGCCATGCCCGTGCCTTGCTGGCGATGGATGCGGCACGCCAAATCATGCTGGCCAATGAAGTTATCGCTCGCCGTTTGTCGGTGCGTGAAACTGAAAAACTGGTTGCCCGTGCCTTGCATGAGGATGATGAGCCCGCCAGCAAGCAGGCCCAGAATAAAGCCAGCCGCAATGGTGATGTGCAGCGCTTTGAAAAGGTTCTGTCTGACCACCTGGGTACCAAAGTGACTTTGAAGGTCGGTGCCAAGGATAAAGGCCAGTTGCAGATCGCTTTTCATGGCTGGGAACATCTTAATGCCTTGCTGGAAAAGCAGGGCTTGTCGTCCTTGCTGGAGCAAACCGACGATTAAGTCTGGCTAAAGCCATGCGATAGCAGTTAAAAAACCGACCTCATCAGGTCGGTTTTTTTTCATGGTTAGTGATTTGCTAGGCACTCGCCCGGGAGCAGGGCAACAGTTCAAAACGGATTTAAAGAAGAAAAAGACGGATTAGTATCTTTTGTTTACAAAAATAAACGCTGAAAACAAGAAAAAACTATGTGTTTACCCGTATTTCAAGCTGATTTTCAGGGGGGAGACGCGTAAAAAAGCGACCTCAAAGACCCTCGAAAATAGTGACAAAACCAGTAAGAAAACCGCTTGAATTCAGGTTTTTTTAAAAAAATCATCGAATTATTCAGTTTTCGGCCCAAAAGGCTTGACGACTTCATAAAACATGTCCATAATTCGATTTTCGCTCAGGGTGGGATGTCCGAGTGGTTAAAGGAGGCAGACTGTAAATCTGTTGACCCTGCGTCTACGTTGGTTCGAATCCAACTCCCACCACCAGCATTTTTCTAAAGTCCGCCAGCAAGGCGACTTTAGGAGAGGGTGAAGAAAAGTCTGCGGGTGTAGCTCAATGGTAGAGCAGAAGCCTTCCAAGCTTAAGACGAGGGTTCGATCCCCTTCACCCGCTCCAGGTTTTAAAATCTTCGGCTTTTCTTGGCTGAAGTTGAATGCCCATGTGGCTCAGTGGTAGAGCACTCCCTTGGTAAGGGAGAGGTCACGCGTTCGATCCGCGTCATGGGCACCACATCTCTCTCTCATCTCATATCGCTTATCCCTTCAGGAGTCTGCCATGGCTAAAGGCAAGTTTGAACGGACTAAACCGCACGTCAACGTCGGTACTATCGGTCACGTTGACCACGGTAAAACCACTCTGACCGCTGCAATCTGCACGGTTCTGTCCAAGGCATACGGCGGCGAAGCGCGCGATTACTCGCAGATCGATAACGCCCCTGAAGAAAAAGCACGTGGTATCACCATCAGCACGTCGCACGTTGAGTACGAGACGCCTAACCGTCACTACGCTCACGTTGACTGCCCCGGTCACGCTGACTACGTTAAAAACATGATTACTGGTGCCGCTCAGATGGACGGCGCGATCCTGGTGTGCTCGGCCGCTGACGGTCCAATGCCCCAGACTCGTGAGCACATCTTGCTGAGCCGTCAGGTTGGCGTTCCTTACATCATCGTGTTCCTGAACAAGGCCGACATGGTGGATGACGAAGAGCTGATCGAACTGGTTGAAATGGAAGTTCGCGAGCTGTTGTCCAAGTACGACTTCCCAGGCGACGACACCCCAATCATCAAGGGTTCGGCCAAACTGGCTCTGGAAGGCGACGAAGGCCCACTGGGCAGCCAAGCCGTTCTGGCTCTGGCCGAAGCGCTGGACAGCTACATTCCTACGCCTGAGCGTGCCGTTGACGGTACCTTCTTGATGCCTGTTGAAGACGTGTTCTCGATCTCCGGCCGTGGTACGGTTGTGACCGGTCGTATTGAGCGCGGCATCGTTAAAGTCGGCGAAGAAATCGAAATCGTGGGTATCAAAGACACGGTCAAGACCATTTGTACCGGCGTTGAAATGTTCCGCAAACTGCTGGACCAAGGCGAAGCTGGCGATAACGTCGGTCTGCTGCTGCGTGGTACCAAGCGTGAAGACGTGGAACGTGGTCAAGTTCTGGCCAAGCCCGGTTCGATCAAGCCACACACCGACTTCGACGCCGAAGTGTACATTCTGTCCAAAGAAGAAGGTGGTCGTCACACTCCTTTCTTCAAGGGCTACCGTCCTCAGTTCTACTTCCGTACGACTGACGTGACCGGCACGATCGAACTGCCAGAAGACAAAGAAATGGTTCTGCCAGGCGACAACATTTCGATGAAAGTGTCCCTGATCGCTCCTATCGCCATGGAAGAAGGTCTGCGCTTCGCTATTCGCGAAGGCGGCCGTACCGTTGGCGCTGGTGTCGTAGCCAAGATCCTGAAGTAAAAAAAGAGTAGTAATTTTGGGTGAAAGAGGTTAATATCCTCTTTTGCCTAAAAGCCAAACGTAGCAAAGTAACGCGCTACGGTTTGTCAAGGTATAGGGGTATAGCTCAATTGGCAGAGCGTCGGTCTCCAAAACCGAAGGTTGAGGGTTCGATTCCTTCTGCCCCTGCCACCACAGTCACTCGTCACCATCTCGCGTGGCGTCACTCGTCGGAATATGTCGAATACCAACGTAGAAACCGTTAACCGAGGTTCCGAGCGCATCAAGCTGGGCCTAGCGGTCCTAGTCGTCGCCGCCGGTATTGTTGGCTATTCCGTCCTGGATGGCCAAAATTCACTGGTCCGCGCTGGGGTATTTGTTGCCAGCCTAATCGTCGCCGTATTGATCATCTGGTTTAGCGATACAGGCCGCCGCCTGGTCGCTTTTTCGCGTGATGCATACACGGAAGTACGTCGCGTCCACTGGCCATCCCGTAAAGAAGCAACGCAAATGACAGGCATTGTCTTTGTGTTTGTTGCCGTTATGGCCATCTTGTTGTGGCTGATTGACAAAGGGCTCGGCTGGATCATTTATGGCCTGTTGCTGGGCTGGAAATAAAGGGCACACATGAGCAAACGCTGGTATGTGGTTCACGTTTATTCCGGCATGGAAAAAAGCGTGCACAAAGCTCTGGTGGAGCGCATTGAACGCGCTGATCTCCAAGAAGCGTTTGGTCGCATTCTGGTTCCATCGGAAGAAGTCGTTGAAGTAAAGAACGGCAAGAAATCAATTACAGAGCGACGTATTTACCCCGGTTACGTTCTGGTCGAGATGGCTTTGACCGACGAGACCTGGCACTTGGTAAAAAGTACGCCGCGAGTCACCGGCTTTTTGGGCGGTTCCGGTAACCGTCCCGCTCCAATCTCCGAGCGCGAAGTGGAAAAAATCCTGTCGCAAATGGAAGAGGGCGTTGAGAAGCCACGGCACAAAGTGCTGTTTGAAGTGGGTGAACTGGTACGCGTCAAGGACGGTCCGTTTGCAGACTTCAACGGTAACGTCGAAGAAGTTAACTACGAGAAAAACAAGGTTCGTGTCACCGTTACTATTTTCGGTCGCGCTACCCCAGTTGAACTCGATTTCGATCAAGTCGAAAAGACCTGATTAATTACAAACCCCGGGAAGCCTGTCGCGTTATGTGTCAGGCGTTATCACCCGCAAGGAGCTAAGCATGGCGAAGAAAATCGTCGGCTTTATCAAGCTGCAAGTCCCAGCTGGTAAGGCAAACCCATCCCCTCCAATCGGTCCAGCGCTGGGTCAGCGCGGTCTGAACATCATGGAATTCTGCAAGGCGTTTAACGCCCAGACACAGGGTCTGGAACCCGGTCTGCCAATTCCTGTGGTGATCACCGCTTTTGCCGACAAGAGCTTCACGTTCATCATGAAGACTCCTCCGGCAACCATCCTGATCAAAAAGGCTGCTGGCATCAAATCCGGTTCTGCTCGTCCTAACGTGGATAAAGTCGGTACGCTGACCCGCGCTCAGGCTGAAGAAATCGCCAAGACCAAACAACCCGACCTGACCGCTGCCGATCTGGACGCCGCTGTGCGTACCATCGCTGGTAGCGCCCGCAGCATGGGCATCAACGTTGAAGGGGTGGTGTAAGTCATGGCTAAAGTAAGCAAACGCGCAGCCGCTATTGCTGCCAAGATCGACCGCAACAAGTTCTACCCTGTGGCCGAAGCTCTGGCCCTGGTGAAAGATACTGCCACTGCCAAGTTCGACGAATCCATCGACATCGCTGTTCAGTTGGGTATTGATCCTCGCAAGTCTGACCAATTGGTCCGTGGCTCGGTGGTTCTGCCTGCTGGTACCGGTAAATCCGTGCGTGTTGCCGTTTTCGCCCAAGGCGAAAAAGCTGACGCCGCTCGTGAAGCTGGTGCTGACATCGTTGGTCTGGACGACCTGGCAGAGCAAATCAAAGCCGGTCAAATGGACTTTGACGTTGTGATCGCCTCGCCTGACACCATGCGTGTTGTCGGTACCCTGGGTCAGGTTCTGGGTCCTCGTGGCCTGATGCCAAACCCCAAGGTTGGTACTGTGACTCCTGACGTTGCTACGGCTGTCAAGAACGCCAAGGCTGGTCAAGTCCAATACCGTACTGACAAGGCCGGTATCATTCACAGCACCATTGGTCGCGCTTCGTTCAATGTTGAACAACTGCAAACCAACCTGGTTGCCCTGGTTGACGCCTTGAACAAGGCTCGTCCAGCCGCTGCCAAGGGTGTTTACCTGCGCAAGGTTGCCGTGTCCTCCACCATGGGTGGCGGTGCACGTGTTGAAATTGCATCTCTGACTGTTTAATCAACAGTTAGAAAAAAAGAACTTTGGGCTGTGATCCTGTTTATTCAGGGTCGCTGCTGTCAAAGACCGTTGGAGCAGTGGGCTGACTTGTCATCTCACTGCTTAATCGGGGCAAAACGCTCTATCCAACGTAGACGGCGCCCGTGGAAGAATTCGTTATAGAACTCGTCCAGGTGCGCCGCATTCGGTTGATGTTGGGAAGCCTTCCCGACATCGTTTGAAGGAGTGTTCAACCGTGAGTCTCAATCGTGAAGAGAAAGCGGTAGTCATCGAAGAAGTCACTGCCGAACTGGCAAAGGCCCAATCGATCATTATCGCCGAGTACCGTGGTCTGGACGTCGCTTCTGCAACCGTATTGCGCAAAAAAGCGCGTGAGTCTGGCGTCTACCTGCGTGTTATGAAAAACACGCTGGTTCGTCGTTCGCTGGAAGGTACGTCCTTTGACGGTCTCTCCAGCCAGCTCGTGGGTCCTCTGATGTACGCCATCAGTGAAGATCCCGTGGCTGCGGCGAAAGTCGTTGCAGATTTTGCCAAGACCAACGACAAGTTGGTCATTATGGGCGGTGCGCTGCCCAATAGCGTTCTGAATGCTGATGGTGTTAAGGCTCTGGCCACAATGCCCTCGCGCGACGAATTGCTGGCGAAACTGCTGGGCACCATGCAAGCACCTATCGCTACTTTTGTGCGTACGCTTAACGAAGTTCCTACCAAGTTTGTTCGCGGCCTGGCGGCTGTGCGCGATCAGAAAGAAGCTGCGTAAGCAGTTTTCCTTCGGGAAACTTCGTCGTTGCGAACGACAACCAAACCTGGCATTTACCTAATATCTGGAGTTCTTAAAATGGCTACTAAAGCTGAAATCCTTGACGCCATCGGCGCAATGTCCGTGCTCGAACTGTCCGAGCTGATCAAAGAAATGGAAGAAAAATTCGGTGTGTCGGCTGCTGCCGCCGCTGTTGCTGTTGCAGCTCCTGCTGCTGGTGGCGCTGCTGCTGCCGCTGAAGAGCAAACCGAATTCACCGTGTTCCTGGCTGACGTTGGCGCAAACAAAGTTAGCGTCATTAAAGTCGTGCGCGAAATCACCGGTCTGGGCCTGAAAGAAGCCAAAGATCTGGTTGACGGTGCTCCTAAGGCTGTTAAAGAAGGCTTGTCCAAAGCTGATGCTGAAGACGCTCAGAAGAAGCTGGAAGAAGCTGGCGCCAAGATCGAGCTCAAATAAGAGTATCGATAGATGCCCGGGAATGCGTTTCAAGCCTTCCCGGGCTTTTGCGTTTCCAGAAAACCCATGATTTTTAATTAGTATTGTAGAAAGTCGGGTTTTTTAGAGTCGTAAACCAGGGCCGTGGTTGACGGTCCGTGTAACCCTTGAGTCGGAGTGCTCATGCCTTATTCGTACACCGAAAAAAAGCGCATACGCAAGAGCTTCGCCAAACGTGAAGACGTACAGCAGGTTCCTTACCTGTTGGCTACCCAGCTGCATTCTTTCAGAACCTTCTTGCAGAAGGACACGCTGCCTTCTCAGCGTAAGGTTGAAGGCTTGCAGGAAGCTTTCAGTTCCATATTTCCAATAGTAAGCCATAACCAAATGGCGCGGCTAGAGTTCGTGAGCTATACGCTCGGCGAGCCGGTGTTCGACGTCAAAGAGTGTCAACTTCGTGGTTTGACCTATGCCTCCCCCTTGCGGGCGAAGGTTCGTCTGGTCCTCATGGACCGCGAGGTGAGCAAGCCTACCGTCAAGGAAGTAAAAGAGCAAGAAGTCTACATGGGCGAAATGCCCCTGATGACTGATAACGGCTCTTTTGTGATCAACGGTACCGAACGAGTCATCGTGTCCCAGCTTCACCGTTCCCCCGGTGTGTTCTTTGAACACGACCGCGGTAAAACGCACAGCTCGGGCAAGTTGCTGTTCTCGGCGCGCGTGATTCCTTACCGTGGTTCCTGGCTGGACTTCGAGTTCGATCCTAAGGACATTCTGTTCTTCCGTATCGACCGTCGTCGCAAAATGCCGGTCACTATCTTGCTGAAGGCCATTGGCCTGACGCCAGAACAGATCCTGGCTCACTTCTTTGAGTTCGATCACATCGAACTGCACCAGGAAGGCGGCAAGCTGCAATTCGTTCCAGAACATTGGAAGGGAGAGGTTGCCCGTTTCGACATTACCGACCGCGACGGTCGCGTACTGGTTGAAAAGGACAAGCGTATCAATGCCAAGCATTTGCGCGACCTGCAAGCAGCCAAGATCGAATACATTTCTATCCCGGAAGATTTCCTTCTGGGTCGTGTGCTGGCCAAAAACATCATCAACGCCGAAACCGGCGAAGTGATTGCCAACGCCAACGACGAAATTACCGAATCCATTCTGGCCGAAATGCGCGCAGCCAATGTGCGTGATTTCGAGACCCTGTACATCAATGAACTGGACCAGGGCGGCTTTATCTCCCTGACCCTGCGCACCGATGAAACAGCGGATTCCAATGCTGCCCGTATCGCGATCTATCGCATGATGCGTCCCGGCGAGCCACCAACCGAAGAAGCGGTTGAGGCCCTGTTCAACCGTCTGTTCTACAGCGAAGAGTCCTACGACTTGTCGCGCGTGGGTCGCATGAAGGTCAACAGCCGTCTGGGCCGTGGTGACAGCATCGAAGGTCCCATGACCCTGACCGACGAAGACATTCTGGACACCATTCAGGTGCTGGTGAGTCTGCGTAACGGCCGCGGTCAGATCGACGATATCGATCACCTGGGTAACCGTCGTGTTCGTTGCGTAGGCGAATTGGCCGAAAACCAATTCCGCGCCGGTTTGGTGCGTGTGGAACGTGCTGTCAAGGAACGTCTGGGCCAAGCCGAGACCGAAAACCTGATGCCGCACGATCTAATCAACTCCAAGCCCATCTCTGCGGCTGTTAAAGAGTTCTTCGGTTCCAGCCAGTTGTCGCAGTTTATGGACCAAACCAACCCGCTGTCCGAAATCACGCACAAGCGTCGTGTTTCGGCACTGGGCCCTGGTGGTCTGACTCGCGAACGTGCGGGCTTTGAGGTGCGCGACGTGCACCCAACCCACTACGGCCGCGTGTGCCCGATTGAAACGCCTGAAGGTCCAAACATTGGTCTGATCAACTCCATGGCGCTGTACGCTCGTCTGAACGAGTACGGCTTCCTGGAAACGCCTTACCGCAAGATTGTTGACGGCAAGGTTAGCGAACAGATTGATTACCTGTCGGCTATTGAAGAAAGCAATTACGTCATCGCTCAGGCTAACGCCGAGTTGACCGAAGACGGTGCCTTTGCTGACGATCTGGTTGCCTGCCGTGAAGCTGGCGAAACCATGATGACTGCGCCAGAGAACATCCATTACATGGACGTGGCTCCTTCGCAGATCGTGTCTGTGGCTGCTTCGCTGATTCCGTTCCTGGAGCACGATGACGCCAACCGAGCACTGATGGGCGCCAACATGCAGCGTCAGGCAGTTCCCTGCCTGCGCCCTGAGAAGCCTTTGGTCGGTACCGGTATCGAACGTACTGTTGCTGTTGACTCGGGTACAACCGTACAAGCCCGTCGTGGCGGTGTGGTGGTAGACGTTGACGCTCAGCGCGTGGTTATTCGCGTGCACGATGACGAGAACGTGGCTGGCGAGGTCGGTGTAGATATCTACAACATGACCAAGTACACCCGTTCCAACCAGAACACCAACATCAACCAGCGTCCTATCGTCAAACGTGGCGATATCGTGGCTCGTGGTGACGTGCTGGCTGACGGCGCATCGACTGACCTGGGCGAATTGGCTCTGGGTCAGAACATGCTGATCGCCTTTATGCCCTGGAACGGCTACAACTTCGAGGATTCGATCCTGATCTCCGAGAAGGTCGTGGCTGACGATCGCTACACTTCGGTTCACATCGAAGAGTTGACGGTTGTTGCCCGTGACACGAAGCTGGGACCTGAGGATATCACTCGCGATATCAGCAACCTGTCTGAAGTGCAGTTGAACCGTCTGGACGACTCCGGCATTGTTTACATCGGCGCCGAAGTGCGTGCTGACGACGTGCTGGTCGGTAAAGTGACACCTAAGGGTGAAACGCAACTGACCCCAGAAGAAAAGCTGCTGCGCGCCATTTTTGGTGAAAAAGCCTCTGACGTTAAAGACACCTCCCTGCGCGTGCCTTCGGGCATGGTCGGTACGGTGATCGACGTTCAAGTCTTTACCCGTGAAGGTATTGATCGTGACAAGCGTGCCCAGTCCATCATTGATGATGAACTGCGTCGCTACCGTCAGGACCTGAACGACCAGTTGCAAATCGTTGAAGACGACGCCTTTGACCGTGCCTTGAAGTTCCTGGTCGGCAAAACCGTCAACGGTGGTCCACGCAAGCTGCCCAAGGGCACCGAGCTGGCTGCTGACTACCTGAACGATCTGGATCGCTGGCAGTGGTTTGACATCCGCTTGGCTGATGAGCAACACGCACTGGTGCTGGAGCACACCAAGGAATCCTTGGAGCAAAAGCGTCACCAGTTCGATCTGGCCTTTGAAGAAAAGCGCAAGAAGCTCACCCAAGGCGACGAACTGCCTCCTGGCGTGCTGAAAATGGTCAAGGTTTACCTGGCTGTCAAGCGTCGTCTGCAGCCTGGTGACAAGATGGCTGGTCGTCACGGTAACAAGGGTGTGGTTTCCCGCATCGTTCCCGTGGAAGACATGCCGCACATGGCTGACGGTACTCCTGTCGACATCGTTCTGAACCCGCTGGGCGTGCCTTCGCGGATGAACGTGGGTCAGGTTCTGGAAGTGCACTTGGGCTGGGCTGCCAAGGGTATTGGCCACCGTATCAACGACATGATGCAAGAAGAAAAGAACGTGCAGGTTTCCGAACTGCGCGCGTTCCTGGACAAGGTCTATAACACTACCGGCAAGAAAACTCGTATCAACGAGTTGACTGACGACGAAGTGATGAACATGGCCCACAACTTGCAGAAAGGTCTGCCATTGGCAACGCCAGTGTTCGACGGTGCAACCGAGCAGGAAATCGACCAGATGTTGCGTCTGGCCTATCCTGACGATATCGCCGAGAACCTGCAGTTGGCACCACACCGCACCCAGGTTCGCCTGTTTGACGGTCGTACCGGCGAAGCCTTTGAGCGTATGGTCACCGTAGGCTACATGCACTACCTGAAACTGCATCACCTGGTTGATGACAAGATGCACGCTCGTTCTACCGGCCCATACTCGCTGGTTACTCAGCAGCCGCTGGGTGGTAAGGCGCAGTTCGGTGGTCAGCGTTTCGGGGAGATGGAAGTCTGGGCGCTGGAAGCTTATGGCGCCGCCTACACCCTGCAGGAAATGCTCACGGTTAAATCCGATGACATCGCCGGCCGTACCAAGGTCTACGAGAACATTGTCAAGGGTGACCACGTGATCGACGCCGGTATGCCGGAGTCCTTTAACGTTCTGGTCAAGGAAATCCGTTCCTTGTCCCTGGACATGGATTTGGAGCGTAAATAATGAAAGCGCTACTCGATCTCTTTAAACAAGTCACTCAGGACGAGCAGTTCGATGCCATCAAGATCGGCATCGCCTCGCCCGAGAAGATCCGGTCCTGGTCTTTCGGAGAAGTCCGCAAGCCAGAGACCATCAACTATCGCACGTTCAAACCCGAGCGCGATGGTCTGTTTTGCGCCAAGATTTTTGGTCCTATCAAGGACTACGAATGCTTGTGCGGCAAATACAAGCGCCTGAAGCATCGTGGCGTCATCTGCGAGAAGTGTGGCGTTGAAGTCACCGTCTCCAAGGTGCGTCGCGAGCGCATGGGTCACATTGAACTGGCTTGCCCGGTTGCTCACATCTGGTTCCTGAAGAGCCTGCCATCCCGTCTGGGCATGGTGCTGGACATGACCCTGCGTGACATCGAGCGCGTGCTGTATTTTGAAGCCTGGTGCGTGATCGAACCTGGTATGACCCCGCTCAAGCGCGGTCAGATCATGTCCGACGACGATTTCCTGGCCAAGACCGAAGAATACGGTGACGATTTCCACGCCCTGATGGGCGCGGAAGCCGTGCGCGAACTGCTGCGCACGATCGACATCGATCGCGAAGTCGAGCGCCTGCGTGCCGAACTGAAAGCCACTGGCTCGGATGCCAAGATCAAGAAGATCTCCAAGCGTCTGAAAGTGCTGGAAGGCTTCCAGAAATCCGGCATCAAGCCAGACTGGATGATCATGGAAGTGCTGCCCGTGTTGCCTCCGGACCTGCGTCCGCTGGTGCCACTGGATGGCGGTCGCTTTGCGACTTCCGATCTGAACGATCTGTACCGTCGCGTTATCAACCGTAATAACCGTTTGAAGCGCCTGCTGGAACTGAAGGCTCCGGACATCATCTTGCGCAACGAAAAACGTATGCTGCAAGAGTCCGTGGACTCCTTGCTGGATAACGGTCGTCGCGGTAAAGCCATGACTGGCGCCAACAAGCGTCAACTGAAGTCCTTGGCCGACATGATCAAGGGCAAGAGCGGTCGTTTCCGTCAGAACTTGCTGGGCAAGCGCGTGGACTACTCCGGTCGTTCCGTGATTGTGGTGGGTCCTCAGTTGAAGCTGCACCAGTGTGGTCTGCCCAAGCTGATGGCGCTGGAACTGTTCAAGCCCTTCATCTTCAACCGTCTGGAATTGATGGGTCTGGCTACGACCATCAAGGCAGCCAAGAAGTTGGTGGAAAGCCAGGAACCGGTGGTGTGGGACATCCTCGAAGAGGTGATCCGCGAGCATCCCGTGATGCTGAACCGTGCGCCTACGCTGCACCGTTTGGGTATTCAGGCTTTTGAACCGGTCCTGATCGAAGGTAAAGCGATTCAGTTGCACCCGCTGGTGTGTGCCGCTTTTAACGCTGACTTTGACGGTGACCAGATGGCCGTTCACGTGCCGCTGTCGCTGGAAGCCCAGTTGGAAGCGCGCACTCTGATGCTGGCCTCCAACAACGTGCTGTTCCCCGCCAACGGTGAACCGTCCATCGTTCCTTCCCAGGATATCGTGTTGGGTCTGTACTACGCGACCCGCGAACTGGTTAATGGCAAGGGCGAAGGTCTGTTCCTGGCTGACGTGTCTGAAGTTCAGCGCGCCTACGACAACAAGGAAGTCGAGCTGCAAACTCGTCTGACCGTCCGTATCGAAGAATTCGAAAAGGGCGAAGACGGTGAGTGGGTCAAGACCATCAAGCGTTACGAAACGACTGCTGGTCGTGCCTTGCTGTCCGAAATTCTGCCTAAGGGCATGCCTTTCACCGCACTGAACCGTGCGCTGAAGAAGAAAGAAATTTCGCGTCTGATCAACCAGTCCTTCCGTCGCTGCGGCCTGCGCGCTACCGTGATTTTCGCGGACAAGCTGATGCAGTCCGGTTTCCGTCTGGCAACGCGTGGTGGTATTTCCATCGCGATGAACGACATGGTTGTGCCTGCCGTCAAGGAAAGCATCCTGGCCCAGGCTAGCAACGAAGTTAAAGAAATTGACAAGCAGTACTCCTCCGGTCTGGTGACGGCTCAGGAACGCTACAACAACGTAGTGGACATCTGGGGCAAAGCCGGTGACCGCGTGGGTAAGGCCATGATGGAGCAACTGGCTTCTGAGCCAGTGACTAACCGTTTTGGTGAAGAAGTACGCCAAGAGTCCTTCAACTCCATCTACATGATGGCGGACTCCGGTGCTCGTGGTTCGGCTGCACAGATTCGTCAGTTGGCCGGTATGCGTGGTCTGATGGCCAAGCCTGATGGCTCCATTATTGAAACGCCTATTACCGCGAACTTCCGTGAAGGTCTGAACGTACTTCAGTACTTTATTTCGACTCACGGTGCTCGTAAGGGTCTGGCCGATACGGCGTTGAAGACGGCTAACTCCGGTTACCTGACTCGTCGTCTGGTCGACGTGACTCAAGACCTGGTTATTACCGAAGACGATTGCGGTACCAAGGGCGGCTACACCATGAAAGCCATCCTGGATGGTGGTGAGGTTATCGAGCCCCTGCGCGATCTGATTCTGGGCCGTGTGGCAGCGATCGACATCGTCAACCCGGACAATCAGGAACTGGTTATCCCCGCCGGCACCTTGCTGAACGAGGATCTGGTCGACCTGATCGATAACCTGGGTATTGATGAGGTCAAGATCCGCACTCCGCTGACTTGCGAAACCCGTCATGGCTTGTGCGCAAGCTGCTACGGTCGCGATCTGGGTCGTGGTGTTCTGGTTAACCGTGGTGAAGCAATCGGTGTTATCGCTGCTCAGTCCATCGGTGAGCCTGGCACGCAGTTGACCATGCGTACGTTCCACATTGGTGGTGCGGCTTCGCGTGCAGCGCTGGCAAGCTCGGTGGAAACCAAGACGGCCGGTACGATCGGTTTTGAAATTGGTCTGCGTTATGTGACCAACGCCAAGGGCGAGCGTGTTGCAATCTCCCGTTCCGGTGAAATCGTCATTTTTGACGACAACCGCCGCGAACGTGAACGTCACAAAGTGCCTTACGGTGCCACCATTACGGTGGGCGATGGCGAAGTCATCAAGGCTGGCCAACGTCTGGCAAGCTGGGATCCGCTGACCCGTCCTATCGTGTCCGAGTACACCGGTACCGTTCGCTTCGAGAACATCGAAGAAGGCGCAACCGTGGCTCGTCAGGTGGACGATGTAACCGGTCTGTCGACTCTGGTGGTGATCACTCCCAAGACACGTGGTGGCAAGATCACCATGCGTCCTCAGATCAAGCTGCTGAACGAGCAAGGTCAGGAGATCAAGATCGCTGGTACCGATCACATGGTCAATATTTCGTTCCCAGTGGGCGCGCTGATTACCGTTCGCGATGGTCAGCAAGTGTCCGTGGGTGAGATTCTGGCGCGTATTCCTCAAGAATCGCAAAAGACTCGGGATATTACCGGTGGTCTGCCACGTGTGGCCGAACTGTTCGAAGCTCGTTCCCCCAAAGACGCCGGTCTGCTGGCCGAAGTTACGGGTACGGTTTCCTTCGGTAAAGACACCAAGGGCAAACAGCGTCTGGTCATTACCGACCTGGACGGCGTCAGCCACGAGTTCCTGATTCCGAAAGAGAAGCAGGTTCTGGCTCACGACGGTCAAGTGGTGAACAAGGGCGAGATGATTGTGGACGGCCCAGCCGATCCGCACGACATCCTGCGCTTGAAGGGTATCGAGAAGCTGGCCAACTACATTGTTAACGAAGTGCAGGACGTTTACCGTCTGCAAGGTGTGAAGATCAACGACAAGCACATTGAAGTGATTGTTCGTCAGATGCTGCGCCGCGTGAACATTGTGGATGCTGGTGATGCCAACTTCATCACGGGTGAACAGGTTGAACGCTCCGAACTGTTGAACGAGAACGATCGCGTTCTGGCTGAAAACGGTATTCCTGCCACGTACGAAAACGTGCTGCTGGGTATTACCAAGGCCTCGCTGTCGACCGACTCCTTCATCTCGGCGGCTTCCTTCCAGGAAACCACCCGCGTGCTGACCGAAGCCGCCATCATGGGCAAAACTGACGATCTGCGTGGTCTGAAAGAAAACGTGATTGTTGGCCGTCTGATTCCCGCCGGTACTGGTATGGCTTTCCATGCCGCCCGCCGTGAAAAAGAAGCCTTTGAAGTGGCAGAGCGCAAAGCAGCCCGTGAACTGGAAAACCCGTTCGCATCGGCTCCTGAGCCTACGGAAGATCCCGTCTTTGTGTCGGGTGCCTCCGAGTCCGAGCAGGCACAACCTGAAGCGCCGGAAGGCGATCAGGAATAAGCGAAACATAGCGGTGTCCCCACCCTGCGGGGTGGGGCCGATACTTCGGTAGCCGGATACACCGCTGGTCCAGCTAAAAAAAATCCCCACGTGGCTAAGCCATGTGGGGATTTTTTTGGCCGTCTGGCGGCTAGAGGCGGATCAGCTTAGCTGCCCAGCTCGATCTTGCCGGTCATGATGCTCCAGTGACCTGGGAAGGAGCAAAAGAAGGCGTAGTCTTCGCCAGCTTTCAGCTTGGATACGTCAAAGGTCACGGAGGTGCTTTCGCCACCGCCAACCACGTCAGTGTGAGCGATAACGCGCTCGTCACCGGCTTTAACGTAGTTATTGTCCAGACCGGCCTTCATGCCATCAGTAGCAACGGCGCTTTCGTCGGCTTTCTTGGAGATGACGACGTTATGGCCCATGGCTGCTTTAGGCAGCTTGCCGGTGTGTTTCAGGTTGATCGTGAATTCCTTGCATGTCTTGTCAACAACGATGCTCTTGGTGTTGAACTGCATGGAGTCATTGCCTTCGATGGTAACGTCGCAAGCAGCAAAAGCAGGCACGCTGGCCAATCCAAGAATAGCTGTGAAAGCAAGTTTGGCAAACATTCTAGTAACTCCTCGAAAACTGACTTAAAAAAGGAACAGGACACGGGGGTGTTGTTCCGGTCTTACAGCATAGACTGTAGCGCACTCAAGGTGCTTAACAAAACAAAGACCCGGACTATTTTACCGGCTTATATTGCCCCATCCGAGTCCGTAAATGATTTGTTTTCTCATGGTTTGATGTGGCTCTAACAGTCTCACTCTATCGCCTAAAGAGCTTGACGGCGGCGTAGACATGGCGCTGCTTTTTTCAATGCTCAAGCAGTTTGTATATGCTGAATCATATTGAACAGGGCAGCGGCGGCAATTAGGCACAGCAGCAGGCCGCAGAGCTGCTCGATCCGTGGTAAATGCCTTTGAATGCGTTGTTGCCAATGGGGATGTCCGATCAGGACGGTGATAAACAGATCCCAGATCAGTACGACTAAAAACATCCACAAACCTAAAAACACATGTAGACCGGTGCTGGCACGGCTGCTGGTCAGCACCGAGGCCAGGCTGGCGTAGAACAGGGCATTTTTGGGATTGAGCAGCCCGGAGAGCAGTCCCAGTACGGCATGGTGCCACCAGCCGCCCGCAGAGGCTCCTGTTGCGCTGATTCGCTGCAAGGTGGGCTGACGGGCGGCCTGCAGGAATTTCACGCCCAAATACAGCAGATAAAGCCCTCCAGCGCCCTGGAGGAGCAGAAAGAGGGGGCTGGTTGCACTCATGCGGGCAAAGCCTGTCAGCGCCAGGCTGATGTAAATGCCATTGGCTACGGCGACGCCAGCGCAAACACCTGTTGCCACTGGCCGACCTTGTGCCAAGGTGCTGCGCGCAATCAGGAAGAAATCAGGCCCGGGGGACAGCAGGGCCAGGAAATGGGTGCTGGCAATCAGCAGAAACAGGGACACGGCGGTAGACCCAAGATAAAACCGCAGTGTGACTAGCTGTTTAGGGGCCGTATTGAATAAAAGTGCGCACTGTATCCCTCAATACCTGCCAGCAAGCAGAGCGTGGGATGTTTTTCAGTCGCGATACTGACCAGGAGTGACGCCGGTGTAGTGCTTGAAGACGCGTTGAAAGTGGCTTTGATCCGCAAAACCCAGGCGATAGGCAATGTCAGCCAGCTCATCCCCTTGCCGTAAGGCATCGCGGGCCAGATTGACCCGCTGGTTCAACTGCCAGCGCTGTGGAGTCAGGCCGGTATGGCGGCGAAAGGCTCTAATCAATTGATAACGGCTAAACCCCGTTTCTTGAGCAAGCTCGTGCAGGGGGAGCGTCACGAACTGTCCTTGAACCCAGCGATCCAGCGTTTTCTGCAGAACAGGGCTAGGTGGAGGAGCCGGTGCCAGGGCTTGGCTCTGGGCAGGTCCGTAGTGCAGCAGGAAGTCGATCAACGCCGCTTCTTTACTGAGTACGGGGGCTGCTGAAAACAAGAGGCTGTTCAACTCACAGTAGGCTGCATAAATCTCCGGCTCGTGACAAACACGGATAGGCTCTTGGGCATCAATACTGAAGCCAGTACTTTCCTGCCAAAGCTGATCCAGCCATGCTGCATCCAGATGCAGCATCTGATAGCTCCAGGATTGATCGGGCAGGGGATTGCAGGCATGGCTGCGATGGGCTGGAACAAAAACCAGGGAGCCCGGAGCCAGTTGCACAGGACCGCCGGGCGCACCCGTGAACAGGCTGCCACCGCCGTCGACAGCCCCTATAGAGTAGGTGGGGTGGCTATGTGCTTGATAGCAGATACGGCTGTCGCAGGCGCGTCGGCTTTCTATATAGGGCAGGGCGGGGTCACGCCAGAACTCAGTCTTCATCGGACACGTCAATGCTGGCCAGGGAAACAATAAAGGTACAGCCTTGCTCGCTGGTGCTCTGCAGTGCGATATCGCCACCGTGCTTATTGATCACCGTTTTGACAAAGGCCAGGCCCAGGCCACTGCCCGATGGCGTACCTGCTGCGTTTTCATGGGCACGGTGATAGGGCTCGAAAATACTTGCCTGATTTTCCGCTGGAATCCCCCAGCCCTGATCCTTGACGAAGACCTGCACTGTTTTTTTATCCAGAACAAGGTCTATATCAATCTGATTCCCATCCGGTCCGTACTTGATTGCGTTCTGAATCAGGTTGGTAAAGGCGCGGCGCAGCATGGGGGCATTACCGTTTACCCAGATCAGCTCTGAGTCGTTCAGGTTCAGGCTGATGGAGCGCTTGCTGGCGCTGGCCCAGGCATCATCCATACAGTCAGCCAGCAGATCGGACAGGTTTAACGGGCTCAGTACCATTTCCATGGCTTCTGCCCGTGCCAGGCTGATGAAGTTATCCACCAGTTCCAGGGTTTGCTCGGCATAGCCTTCCATTTTGTGCAGGAACTGGTCCGGTGCCAGCTTGCTGTCATCCTGACGCTGCAAACTGGCCAGGGCCAGGATGGAGTTCTGGGGGGCCCGCATATCGTGTGAAATAAAGCGCAAGGTCTCTTCGCGCTTGGTTTGGGCTTGGCGCAACAGGTCGATGGACTTGTGCAATTGAGTCAGACGATGGGGTAAATTACGCGCGCTTAAGCCAGATACACGCTCGTTCATGGCCGTTCTGACGTCAGGGTATTCCAACTGCAGCTTGTTCAGTTCCTCAGTGACCTGATTCAAGGCTGCTTCCTGACTGCGCCAGTGCCAAAGCGGATAGGCCAGTAAAACCGTAATCAGGCTGGCTAGTGGGGGAATCCACAGGTTAAAGCCATGCATGGCAATCCAGTTCACCAGCAAAATGGCAAAGACCAGACCGATCAGGCTTAGCAAGGTTGCGCGTGGTGACAGGTAGATCAGCACCTGGCAGGCCAGCAGTACAGGCAAGCAGCTAGCCAATGCAATGAACCAGGCCGGTGGCGTACGCACCCATTGGTCGCTGCGGACGGCCTGCAGGGTATTAGCCAGAATTTCCACGCCGGACATGCTGCTCATGCCCGCTTTGGATAGAGGAGTCGGGAAGGTATCGCCCAGTCCACTGCCCCAGGCGCCGACCAGGACATATTTGTCCTTGAAGAAGGAGGGGGGAATATCACCGTTCAGGACATTGACGTAAGGGACGGTCTGAAAGTGGCCACTACGCCCCAGAAAAGGGATATGGGGGATGTCCTTCTGGCTGGAGTCAAGCGCATGCAAGGCCGGATCCATATCCCCGCCCGTCAGTAGCATGGCAATCGTAAAGTGCGGCAAGACGCGGTCGGAAAGAGTGGTCCGCTGGAGAGCGACACGTCGCACAACACCGTCCGGGTCAGGTTCAATATTGATGTAGCCCGATGCCTTGGCCGCCTGGCTCAGCATGGGAATAGCGGTCAGGACGGCATCGCGCTGGGTGTCATAGACCAGGGGCAGCACAACACGTCCATGTCGCTGAATCGCTTGCGCAAGGGCGAGGTCATCATCCGGGTAGGCGGGGTTTGGTTCCTGGAATACCAGGTCTATACCAACCGCACGGGCTTGCTGAAGGCGGCCCAATAGTTGCGCGTGGTTGATGCGTCGCCAAGGCCAGAAACCCAGATTGGCAATGCTGTAGTCGTCAATGGCGACAATGACAATGTCTTGAGGGGCGGCCTGTGGAATCGCCGCTGCCATGGTGAAGTCGTAAATCAGGTTGTTCAGTTTGCCCAGCGCAAAATCGTCGCGCAGGGAGCTGAACAATAAGGTCAGCAGCACCAGCAAGCCCGAGACCAGATGCCACTCTTTCCGTATCCGGTCAGAGAGTAGCTTGCTGTTTCTGGGGGCTGGGCTGCTCATGCCGTACGCCGTTCAGGTTTTAGAACTGGGACAGCAGGATGGGGTCGCCAAAGTTGCTGACCACGGCTTGGCCGTCCGAGCTGGTCAGGCTGGCTGCGCCTTCAAAGCTTTCCACCGTGTCCGGGCCCATCAGGCCGTGACGGTCGATCGCCCGCACGGTGACGTAATAGGTGCCGGGACGCGAGGCGCCGAATTGAATATCGGTATCCGTCGTAATGTCGCGGGACAGCAGTTTGGCACCCTGGGGGTCGGTGGAGGTCTGGACCAGATAGGCCTGAGCACCCGGTACTGCCTGAATGGTGCTGTTCCATTGACCGCCGCGACGCTCGGGTGTGGAAATTTCGGGGGCGGGCAGCAGGGGTTCCAGTGCCAGGATATTACCGTCTGTACCCACTGCAGCACCCTGGTTCTGCTTCAGGGCAGTGGGAGTGCTGCGTTGTTGGGTACCCAGTTCTGCGCGACCTTCCAGCACTTCGCTGTGCGCCATACCTTGCTGGGTACGTACACGTAATTCGGTGCCTCGTACGCCAGTAATGCTGACGGGCGTGCGCACTTCAAAGCGGCCGACGCCGGTTTTCTCTGGGGAAACGCGCGATTCCACATCGCCATCGTCCAGCGCGATGATCGAGTCGGTCAGGCCTGTGCCTTCAAAAGCACGCATGCGGGTCACGCTCAGGGAAGCCTGGGCGGGAACGCTAAGCTGGCTGCCGTCTTGCAATTCCAGGGTCAGGTAGCCATTGCTGCCGGTGCGAATCAAATCGCCTTCTTGCAGATGGGTTGTGCCTGCGCCCAAAGTCTGGCCATTAACCAAAATCTGACCGGTCTGGTGGGTAATGCGGGCGGGGGCGGCCACTTCCGGGATCATGCGAAACGGAATGTGCAGCTCTTTGCCAATAGGTAGACGATACGGATCGGCCACGGCATTCAGTTGCTGGATTTCGGACCAGTTGCGGTCCTGGCGGGTGTAGGTCTGGGAAATGCCCAGCAAGGTGTCGCCGGCCAGCACTTTGTAGACGAAGTTCTCGCCGCGGGCGCCGGAGGGTTGGGCTGAGACGACGCCACCCCAAATCAGGCCGCAGACAAGGGGCGCGGCGATACGCAAAGTAATCATAGAAATTCAGCTAGGGTCGGTCAAAAGTTCAAGGCGATAGCCCAGAGCGTAGGACGCTGTCAGGCGCACCCCGTTCTCGGGTCGCAACTGGAGTTTACGGCGTATGTTGGACAGGTGAGTATCCAGCGTACGGGAGGTGGCAGGAATTTCCCGGTTCCAGACTGCAGAGCTCAAGACATCGCGCGAGAACAGGCGACCGGGGTTGCGAAACAGCAAAAGGGCCAGTTCAAACTCTTTGGGTGCGAGGGTGACCGTTTCGCCGCCCAGCACAATATGGCCCTGTTCAGGAAAAATATCGTAGCCCGCAAACGAGAAGCGGTTGTCCTGGGTTGTTGAGGTACTTAGATTAATGCGCCGGGCAGCCGCGTTAACGCGCGCAACCAGCTCTCCCTTGCGGACAGGCTTATTAATATAGTCGTCGGCTCCGGCCTGCAGACCGGTGACCAGATCCTCTTCCTGGGTACGGCTGGTCAGGAATAGAACGGGCAGGGCATGACCCAGTGTGGTGCGAACCCAACGCAACACATCCAGGCCACTGACATCCGGCAGTTCCCAGTCCAGCAGCAATAAACCGAAATCATGTGGCTTGGCCAAGGCGGCCAGCAGATCCTTTCCTTGATGGAAGGAGCGACACTCATAGCCGGCTTCGCTCAGAATCCGGGCAATCAGTTCTGCCTGGACGAGGTCGTCTTCCAGGGAAGCGATGATCATGGGTATGGTCCTTGTCGCAGAAGTGCAATAGCCCTGCAGTATAACGATATGTAGATAGCGAGTGACCAAGTGCTTCCATGCGTGTGCCGTGACAACGGGAAAGTGGCGAATCGGTCTCCAAATCGTTGACCTATAAGGGTTTACTGTGGTAAATTTTAGAGCTTACTTTAAGGATCCTTTGCCGGTACACCTTGCAGTAATTTGATAGCAGCCCGGATTTTCAGGGCTGCGGGCACTTTTTTAGTGCCTGAAATCAAGCCCAAGCCATGTGCAAGACCGCTCTTTTTCGTGTTTTATGGGGAGTGGTATTGCGCAATGCCGCTTCCGGTACAGGGTTTCAAAACCTGCCAACTGGACGGCGTTTTTCAAAACACATACGTCAACCAGTACGTAAAGTACGTTATAGGATACGTAAAGGTCATGCCAACCATTAGCCAGCTCGTGCGTAAACCGCGCGAAGTCAGCCGCGTTAGCAGCAAGAGCCCAGCGCTCGAGAACTGCCCACAGCGCCGCGGTGTTTGCACCCGTGTATACACCACGACCCCTAAGAAGCCTAACTCCGCTCTGCGTAAAGTCGCCAAAGTGCGTCTGACCAACGGCTTCGAAGTCATTTCTTACATCGGTGGTGAAGGCCACAACCTGCAAGAGCACTCGGTCGTTCTCGTCCGCGGTGGTCGTGTCAAGGATTTGCCTGGTGTTCGTTACCACATCGTTCGCGGTGCACTTGACCTGCAAGGCGTCAAGGACCGTAAACAGTCCCGCTCCAAATACGGCGCCAAGCGTCCCAAGTAATCCATGTATCCATCGATCAGTTCACTGATCTGGATCCGTGCAACCGTGGCCTAGTGCCATGGTAGGTAAGTGGTCATTTGTCATGAATGGCCGAGACCGCAAAAAGCGGTTCAACTGAATAGTCACAAGGAAGTTAAACATGCCTCGCCGTCGCGAAGTACCCAAACGTGAAATCCTACCTGACCCAAAATTTGGCAGCGTTGAGCTGGCCAAATTCATGAACGTGGTCATGCTGTCCGGCAAGAAAGCTGTTGCCGAACGTATTGTTTATGGCGCGCTGGAACAAATTGCGCAGAAAACCGGCAAAGATCCGCTCGAAGTGTTTAATGCTGCCATCAATAATGTAAAACCTGTTGTTGAAGTTAAGAGCCGCCGTGTTGGTGGTGCTAACTACCAGGTTCCTGTCGAAGTGCGCCCTGTCCGTCGTCTGGCTCTGGCCATGCGCTGGATGCGCGAAGCTGCTAAAAAGCGCGGCGAAAAATCGATGGACTTGCGCCTGGCCGGCGAATTGTCCGATGCGGCTGAAGGCCGTGGCGGTGCAATGAAAAAGCGTGAAGACACGCACAAGATGGCCGATGCCAACAAAGCATTCAGCCATTTCCGTTGGTAATCTGAGGACATATAATCATGGCCCGCAAAACCCCCATTCAGCGCTACCGCAATATCGGTATCTCGGCTCACATCGACGCCGGGAAGACGACCACTACCGAGCGCATCCTGTTCTACACCGGTGTGAACCACAAGCTGGGCGAAACCCACGAAGGTTCGGCCACCATGGACTGGATGGAGCAAGAGCAAGAGCGCGGGATCACCATTACCTCGGCTGCTACCACCGCTTTCTGGCGTGGTATGGCGGGCAATTACCCCGAACACCGTATCAACATCATTGATACCCCCGGCCACGTTGACTTCACTATTGAAGTTGAGCGTTCCATGCGCGTGCTTGACGGCGCTTGCATGGTTTACTGCGCGGTGGGTGGTGTTCAGCCTCAGTCCGAAACCGTATGGCGTCAAGCCAACAAGTACGGCGTGCCTCGTCTGGCTTTCATCAACAAGATGGACCGTACTGGCGCTAACTTCTTCAAGGTCTACGACCAGCTCAAGCTGCGTCTGAAAGCCCATCCTGTGCCTGTCGTTATCCCGATCGGCGCTGAAGACAACTTCCAGGGTGTGGTTGACCTGATCAAGATGAAAGCGATCATCTGGGATCAAGAAAGCAACGGTGTGAAGTTTGAATACACCGACATTCCAGCCGAGCTGCAAGCTTCGGCCGAAGAATGGCGCGAAAAGATGATCGAGTCGGCTGCTGAAGCCAGCGAAGACCTGATGAACAAGTACCTGGAAAACGGTGACCTCTCCGAAGAGGACATCAACCTGGGTCTGCGTACACGTACCATTGCCTGCGAAATTCAGCCAATGCTGTGCGGTACCGCGTTCAAGAACAAGGGTGTACAGCGCATGCTGGACGCCGTGATCGACTACCTGCCATCGCCAGTGGATATTCCACCTGTCGAAGGTACGGACGATGACGGTGAAGTCATTCATCGTAAAGCCAACGACGAAGAGCCAATGTCCGCTCTGGCGTTCAAGCTGATGACTGACCCCTTTGTTGGTCAATTGACTTTCGTGCGCGTTTACTCGGGCGTTCTGCGTTCGGGCGATACCGTCTACAACCCTATCAAGGGCAAGAAAGAGCGTATCGGCCGTATTTTGCAGATGCACGCGAACAACCGTGCCGAACTGAAAGAACTGGTTGCTGGTGACATCGCTTCCGTGGTGGGTCTGAAAGACGTAACGACAGGTGAAACCCTGTGTGACGCCGGTCAGCATATCATTCTGGAACGCATGGAGTTCCCAGAGCCCGTGATTTCGCAGGCTGTGGAACCAAAAACCAAGTCCGACCAAGAAAAAATGGGCGTGGCCTTGTCCCGTCTGGCTCAGGAAGATCCTTCTTTCCGCGTCAGCAGCGACGAAGAATCCGGCCAGACCATTATTTCCGGTATGGGCGAGTTGCACCTGGAAGTTCTGGTTGACCGCATGCGCCGTGAATTCGGCGTAGAAGCCAACGTGGGTAAACCACAAGTGGCTTACCGCGAAACCATCCGCAAGACTTGCGACGAAATCGAAGGTAAATTCGTCAAACAGTCCGGTGGTCGTGGTCAGTACGGTCACGTGGTGCTCAAGCTCGAGCCCCTGGAGCCAGGTGGTGGCTTCCAGTTTGTCGACGCCATCAAGGGCGGTGTGGTTCCTCGCGAATACATTCCAGCCGTTGAAAAAGGGATTCGCGAAACACTGCACGCCGGTGTGGTTGCGGGTTACCCAGTGGTGGATGTCAAAGCAACGCTGTTCTTCGGTTCGTACCACGATGTAGACTCGAACGAAAACGCCTTCCGTATGGCTGCTTCGATGGCCTTCAAGGACGGTATGCGTAAGGCTGCCCCAGTTCTGCTGGAGCCGACCATGGCTGTAGAAGTCGAAACACCTGAGGATTACGCCGGTACAGTGATGGGTGACTTGTCGTCCCGTCGCGGTATGGTTCAGGGTATGGACGATATGGTCGGTGGTGGCAAGGTCATCAAGGCTGAAGTTCCTTTGGCTGAAATGTTCGGCTACTCGACCAGCCTGCGTTCGCAAACACAAGGTCGCGCTACGTACACAATGGAATTCAAGCAATATGCTGAAGCTCCAAAGAACGTAGCTGAAGAAGTGATCAGCGCTCGCGGTAAGTAATAGCAATACCAGCCCGCCCTATGGCGGGCTGCTCAACAATTTTTTTGTTTTCCTGTAAAACATAATTGGGATAAATCATGGCAAAAGGTAAGTTTGAACGGACTAAACCGCACGTCAACGTCGGTACTATCGGTCACGTTGACCACGGTAAAACCACTCTGACCGCTGCAATCTGCACGGTTCTGTCCAAGGCATACGGCGGCGAAGCGCGCGATTACTCGCAGATCGATAACGCCCCTGAAGAAAAAGCACGTGGTATCACCATCAGCACGTCGCACGTTGAGTACGAGACGCCTAACCGTCACTACGCTCACGTTGACTGCCCCGGTCACGCTGACTACGTTAAAAACATGATTACTGGTGCCGCTCAGATGGACGGCGCGATCCTGGTGTGCTCGGCCGCTGACGGTCCAATGCCCCAGACTCGTGAGCACATCTTGCTGAGCCGTCAGGTTGGCGTTCCTTACATCATCGTGTTCCTGAACAAGGCCGACATGGTGGATGACGAAGAGCTGATCGAACTGGTTGAAATGGAAGTTCGCGAGCTGTTGTCCAAGTACGACTTCCCAGGCGACGACACCCCAATCATCAAGGGTTCGGCCAAACTGGCTCTGGAAGGCGACGAAGGCCCACTGGGCAGCCAAGCCGTTCTGGCTCTGGCCGAAGCGCTGGACAGCTACATTCCTACGCCTGAGCGTGCCGTTGACGGTACCTTCTTGATGCCTGTTGAAGACGTGTTCTCGATCTCCGGCCGTGGTACGGTTGTGACCGGTCGTATTGAGCGCGGCATCGTTAAAGTCGGCGAAGAAATCGAAATCGTGGGTATCAAAGACACGGTCAAGACCATTTGTACCGGCGTTGAAATGTTCCGCAAACTGCTGGACCAAGGCGAAGCTGGCGATAACGTCGGTCTGCTGCTGCGTGGTACCAAGCGTGAAGACGTGGAACGTGGTCAAGTTCTGGCCAAGCCCGGTTCGATCAAGCCACACACCGACTTCGACGCCGAAGTGTACATTCTGTCCAAAGAAGAAGGTGGTCGTCACACTCCTTTCTTCAAGGGCTACCGTCCTCAGTTCTACTTCCGTACGACTGACGTGACCGGCACGATCGAACTGCCAGAAGACAAAGAAATGGTTCTGCCAGGCGACAACATTTCGATGAAAGTGTCCCTGATCGCTCCTATCGCCATGGAAGAAGGTCTGCGCTTCGCTATTCGCGAAGGCGGCCGTACCGTTGGCGCTGGCGTGGTTGCAAAAATCTTGAAGTAATAAGCCTTGCCTGCAGCGTGAAGGGTCAAACCTTCGCGCTGCAGTTTTGGTTTGCTACCCCCAAAAAGGGGATTTTTTACCCTGAATCATTCGGAATCCCGGATGCCAGTGATAAAAAGCCCCCACTTATATCGTTCTTTAGGATTACCCATGAAAAACCAGAAAATCCGCATCCGTCTGAAGGCTTACGATTACAAGTTGATCGATCAGTCTGCTGCTGAGATCGTAGAAACCGCCAAGCGCACTGGCGCTGTTGTTCGTGGTCCAGTACCACTGCCAACACGTATCCGTCGCTACGACATTCTGCGTTCGCCGCACGTCAACAAGACATCGCGCGATCAGTTTGAAATGCGTACCCACCAGCGCTTGATGGACATTGTCGATCCTACAGACAAGACCGTCGACGCTCTGATGCGTCTGGATTTGCCAGCCGGTGTAGACGTCGAAATCGCTCTGCAGTAATTTCTGCTTAGCTGTTCGAGATACATCGAAAGAAACGCCATGCAAAAGCATGGCGTTTTTTTTCGTCCATTCTCTTACGACCGGACACACTTTGCGTTGGCAACAAATGCGACGATGGGCAAGGTGAAGGAGGACAAGAATGATAAATCGGAGACGAACGCCGTTCCTGGGCCTATGGTGCTTCCTGGTTTTGTGGCTGTGCCTGTGGGGGGGCAATGCATCGGCACAAGCGTGTCAGCCAGATAAACCCATACGACTGGCAGACCTGAGCTGGGAAAGCGCCGCGTTTAGCACTGAGCTCTATCAGCAGATTCTGGAGAAGGCCTACGGCTGCAAAACCGAGCGTGTCCCGGGTTCTTCAGCGGCTCTGGAAAGTGCACTGGCACAAAACGATATCCAAGTGATTGGCGAGATCTGGTCCGGGCGGACCGAGATTATCGAGAAGGCCATTAAAGCCGGTCAGGTGCAGGTGATTGGCAATACGTTGAAGGGTGGAGCCGAGCAGGGCTGGTACGTCCCGGACTATGTGGTCGATGGCGACCCGGAAAAGGGTATCAAGCCAGTAGCCCCCGACCTGCAGAAAGTGGAAGATTTGGGACGCTACGCCACGGTCTTTAGTGATCCCGAGCAGCCTGACAAGGGCCGCTTTTATAATTGCCCCTCTGGCTGGGTGTGTGAGACCTTCAATAGCCGCCTGTTTGATCTCTATGGTCTGGGCGAGCATTATCAAAATTTCCGGCCTGGTACGGGTGCGGCTCTGGATGCGGCTATCAGCGCTGCCTACGACAGACGTGAACCCATTCTGTTTTACTACTGGCAGCCTGCAGGCCTGATGGCCAAGTACTCCTTCAAGAAACTGGCCAGCGCGCCTTTCAATGAAAGCTGCTGGGAGGCCGCTGTGTCAGGCAAGGGCGCGATTTGCCCGACGGACTTTATCCTGGCGCATATCGGCGTAGCGGCTTCCACCCCTTTTGTAGAGTCCCATCCCGAGCTGGTGGCTTTGTTTGAGAAGATTCAGCTAGAGCCCGAGCAGATGAACAAGATCATTTTGGGCATGACGGAAGGCGGGCAGAACGCCAGCACGCAGGTACAGAAGTTCCTGAAAGAGAACACCGAGCAATGGCGTCAGTGGATGCCAGTGGCTCAGGCAGATCGTTTGCAGGCAGCCTTGGAACCCCAAGCAACAAAACCGGTGGCTACGGCGCAGTCCCGCTTCTTCCCCGAGTGGTCAGCGGCAGATTGGGTTAATCGTCAATTGCTGGTTGCTGTGCAGGATTGGGGAACTGGCTTTCGCCAGATCAGCGCCTGGATTCTGACGCATGCTATTTTGCCCGTAGAGCGTGTCTTGCAGCAGGTGCCTGCGTGGGCCATTCTGGTTTTGACTGGTTTGCTCGCCTGGTGGGGGCAACGGCGCTTTTTCCCCGTGCTGCTCTATGTCGGTGGCCTGTATCTGATAGGTGCAATGGGCTTGTGGGACAAGCTGATGCAAACCTTCACCTTGGTGTTGGTAGCGACTGTTTTTTCAGTCCTGATTGGTGTGCCGGTCGGCATCTTTAGCGCCCGCAGTCGCCTGCTTAGAAAAGTACTGACGCCCGTGCTGGATGTGATGCAAACCATGCCCAGCTTTGTTTACCTGATTCCGGTGCTGATGCTGTTTGGCTTGGGGAAGGTGCCTGCCGTTTTGGCGACTGTCGTTTATGCGGTGCCACCCTTGATTCGTTTGACCAGCCTAGGATTACGGCAAGTAGATAAACACGTCATGGAAGCCGCACAGGCGTATGGCGTTACGCGTTGGCAAATGCTGACTAAAGTTACGTTGCCGTTGGCTCGGCCCAGCATCATGGCGGGTATCAATCAGACCACCATGATGGCTCTGTCCATGGTGGTGGTGGCTTCCATGATCGGTGCCCAAGGTTTGGGGGAGGATGTATTGGCGGGTATTCAGACATTGGATATAGGGCGTGGCTTGCAGGCGGGGGTAGCGATTGTGATCCTGGCCATTGTGATTGACCGGATTTCCCAGTCCTTTGGTCGCTCCCAGCGTCACCGTCGCAAGGTCAGGAGGCAAGCATGAACACAGACTCCAACGTCACCATTGAGCAGGCCTGCAAGATAGAGCTGCGCGATGTTTATAAGGTCTTTGGTAATCGGGCCACAGAAGCCGTGGAGCTTCTAAAGCAGGGGGCCGACAAGCAAGCCGTGCAAAAGCAGACGGATTGCATTGTGGGTCTGGCTGGTGTGAATGCCTGCTTCCCAGCGCAACAGATCTCCTGCGTGATGGGGCTATCCGGTTCGGGCAAATCTACCTTGGTACGCCATATCAATCGCCTGATTGATCCCAGCGCCGGGCAAGTATTGGTAGATGGACAGGACATACTGCAACTGGATATGGCCAGCTTGCGGCAGTTTCGCCGTTTTGGAATCAGTATGGTGTTCCAGGCCTTTGGTTTGCTGCCCCATTTGACGGTGGTGGAGAATGTCGCCTTTGGCCTGGAGGTGCGAGGTGACAAGCGCTCACAAGCCCGAGAGCAGGCTCGGCAATGGCTGGAGCGAGTGGGCTTGCAGGACTATGCCGATAACTACCCTGATGAGTTGTCAGGCGGAATGCAGCAACGGGTAGGTTTGGCCAGAGCCTTGGCCGTCGATGCCGATATTCTGCTGATGGACGAGGCCTTCTCGGCTCTGGACCCCTTGATTCGCTACGAGATGCAGGATGAGCTTTTGCGTCTGCAAAGCAGCCTGAACAAAACCATCATCTTTATTACCCACGATATTGATGAGGCATTGCGCCTGGGTCAGCACATTGTGGTTTTGCGCGAGGGCAGGGTGGAACAAAGCGGCACTCCGGCCCAAATTCGTGATGAGCCGGTGAACGAATACGTAGCCCGCTTTGTGAATAAGGCGCATCAATAGAAACTGAGGTCTTGATCAATTTTTCTGATCTCGTCTTTATAGCCAAGCCCTCCGAATCTGAAAAAACTGTTGTCAATCAAGCAGTTTAGGGTAGATTTTTGCAGTAAATCTTGCTTGGCTTTACAGCCGCGTGCTATATTTACTAGCTTAGCCAAAAAGTTTTGGCTATGGTCGTCGCGCAAATCATTGCGTGTACTCTCAGTTAGCCCCGACCAATCGTAGTTGGGAATGGAGAAAACGATGTCGAACTCGACACCTACGCCTGCCGCGTGGCGGCTGGGCCTTGTTGGGCGTAAAGTTGGCATGACCCGTGTGTTTACAGAGGAAGGCGAGTCCATCCCTGTGACCGTGCTGGACGTGTCCAACAACCGCATCACCCAGGTCAAGACGCCCGCAGTTGACGGTTACGCTGCTGTACAGGTTGCCTTTGGCACCCGTCGTGCAACACGCGTTACCAAGCCCCAGGCAGGGCACTATGCAAAAGCTGGCGTTGAAGCTGGCAGCATCCTGAAAGAATTCCGCCTCGACCCCGCCGCTATCGCCGAGCTTTCCGCCGGTTCCGTAGTTGCTGTGGAAAGCATTTTCGAAGCGGGTCAGAAGGTTGACGTTACAGGCACCACGATCGGTAAAGGCTTTGCCGGTACCATCAAACGCCACAATTTTGGCGGCCAGCGTAACAGCCACGGTAACTCGCGCTCGCACCGCGTACCCGGTTCCATTGGTCAAGCCCAGGATCCAGGCCGTGTGTTCAAAGGTAAAAAAATGTCGGGCCATATGGGTGACGTTACCCGTACGGTTCAGAATCTTGACGTGATCCGCGTCGACGCCGAGCGTGGCTTGTTGTTGGTCCGGGGCGCTGTCCCAGGTCACAAGAATGCCAATATCGTTGTGCGCCCTGCTGTGAAAGGAGCCTAATCCATGGAACTGAAGCTCCTGAACGAACAAGGCCAAGCTGCATCCACATTGCAGGCCAACGAAACCGTTTTCGGTCGTGAATTCAACGAAGCCCTGGTTCACCAGATCGTTGTTGCATACCAGTCCAATGCTCGCAGCGGTAACAGCAAGCAATTGACTCGTGCCGAAGTCAACCACAGCACCAAGAAGCCATGGCGCCAAAAAGGCACCGGCCGCGCTCGTGCTGGTATGACATCCTCGCCCGTGTGGCGTGGAGGCGGTCGTGCATTCCCCAACACCGGTGAAGAAAACTACACGCACAAGGTCAACAAGAAGATGTACCGCGCCGGTATCAGCGCGATTCTGTCTCAGTTGGTCCGTGACGAGCGTCTGTTGGTTGTTGATTCCTTCACTCTGGAAGCACCCAAGACCCGTCTGGCAGCCAACAAGCTGAAAGACCTGGGCCTGGAATCCGTGCTGATCATCACCGACGCGCTGGACGAGAACGTGTACTTGGCTACGCGTAACCTGCCTCACGTTGCTGTGGTTGAGCCACGCTACGCTGACCCGCTGTCCCTGATCCACTACAAAAAAGTGTTGGTCACCAAAGCGGCTGTCGCTCAGTTTGAGGAGATGTTGGGATGAACGCCGAACGTCTATTGCAAGTCATTCTGGCACCTGTCGTGACTGAAAAAGCCACGTACGTTGC
Source organism: Alcaligenes sp. SORT26 (assembly GCF_017377875.1). Taxonomy (GTDB): domain Bacteria; phylum Pseudomonadota; class Gammaproteobacteria; order Burkholderiales; family Burkholderiaceae_B; genus Alcaligenes; species Alcaligenes parafaecalis. The sequence continues at coordinate 2,867,570 of NZ_CP070975.1, read as the reverse complement.
CGAAAAAAATCAGCAAATCGCTTTCCGCGTCGCTCCTGATGCTACCAAGCCTGAAATCAAAGCTGCTATTGAACTGCTGTTCAAAGTAGAAGTTGAGTCGGTGCAGGTGCTCAATCAGAAGGGCAAAGAAAAGCGCTTTGGCCGTTTCATGGGTCGCCGCCGCAGTGTGCGCAAGGCATATGTCTCGCTCAAGCCCGGTCAGGAACTCGACTTTTCTGAGGTGAACTAATATGGCATTGGTAAAAGTAAAACCAACGTCGCCAGGTCGCCGTGGCATGATCAAAGTAGTTCACCCTGAACTGCACAAAGGCGCTCCTCACGCGGCTTTGCTGGAAAAGAAATCCAGTACTGCTGGCCGTAACAACAACGGCCACATCACGGTTCGTCACCGTGGCGGCGGTCACAAGCAGCACTACCGTATTGTCGACTTCCGTCGCAACAAGGACGGTATTCCTGCGAAAGTAGAACGTCTGGAATACGACCCTAACCGCAGCGCTCACATCGCATTGGTGTGCTACGCAGACGGCGAGCGTCGTTACATCATCGCCCCTCGTGGTCTGGAAGTGGGTGCAACGGTGTTCTCTGGCGCGGAAGCTCCAATCCGTTCCGGCAACACATTGCCTATCCGCAACATTCCTGTGGGTCAAACCATTCACTGCATCGAGATGCTGCCTGGTAAGGGTGCTCAAATCGCTCGTTCCGCTGGTGGTTCCGCTGTGTTGCTGGCTCGTGAAGGCACGTACGCTCAAGTGCGTCTGCGTTCCGGTGAAGTTCGCCGCATTCACATCGACTGCCGCGCCACGATTGGCGAAGTTAGCAACCACGATCACAGCCTGCGTCAAATCGGTAAAGCCGGTGCTGTTCGCTGGCGTGGTATTCGCCCAACCGTTCGCGGTGTGGCGATGAACCCAGTCGATCACCCGCACGGTGGTGGTGAAGGTCGTACGGGTGAAGGCCGTGAGCCAGTCAGCCCATGGGGTACTCCTGCTAAGGGCTACCGCACCCGTCGTAACAAGCGCACAGACAACATGATTGTTTCGCGCCGTAAGCGCAAGTAAGGGGCGAACACTATGTCACGTTCGATCAAAAAAGGCCCATTCGTTGATGCTCACCTGATCAAAAAGGTTGATGCAGCCGTTGTGGGTAACGACAAGCGACCAATCAAAACCTGGTCGCGCCGCTCTACCATCCTGCCCGAGTTCATTGGGCTGACGATTGCCGTTCACAATGGCCGTCAACACATTCCCGTTTACATCAACGAGAACATGGTTGGCCACAAGCTCGGCGAGTTCGCTTTGACCCGTACGTTCAAGGGTCACGCTGCGGACAAAAAGGCCCGGAGATAAGTGATGGAAACTACAGCAATTATTCGTGGAGTCCATATTTCGGCGCAAAAAGCACGTCTGGTTGCGGACATGGTCCGCGGCAAGTCCGTCGCTCACGCTCTGAATACGCTGACTTTCACTCCCAAGAAAGCCGCTGGCATCATCAAGAAAGCTCTGGAATCGGCTATTGCCAACGCTGAGCACAATGACGGCGCCGACATCGACGAACTGAAAGTCACCTCCATTTACGTGGACAAGGCTCAGTCGTTGAAGCGTTTTTCTGCACGAGCCAAAGGCCGCGGTAACCGTATTGAGAAGCAGACTTGCCACATTGTGGTCAAAGTCGGCGCTTAAGGAGTCACAATGGGACAGAAAATCCACCCAATTGGGTTCCGCCTGGCTGTTAACCGTAACTGGAGCTCGCGTTGGTACGCTGACGGTGCTGAGTTCGGTACGATGTTGGCTGACGACATCCGTGTGCGCGAATACCTGAAACGCAAGCTGAAAAGCGCCTCGGTTGGCCGTGTGGTCATCGAGCGTCCTGCCAAAAATGCTCGCATCACTATTTACTCGGCTCGTCCTGGTGTAGTGATCGGCAAGCGCGGCGAGGACATCGAAAGCCTGAAGGCTGACCTGCAGCGTCTGTTGGGCGTGCCAGTGCACGTTAACATCGAAGAAATTCGCAAACCTGAAACCGACGCTCAACTGATCGCCGACTCCATTGCTCAGCAATTGGAAAAGCGCATCATGTTCCGTCGTGCGATGAAGCGTTCCATGCAAAACGCCATGCGTCTGGGTGCCCAAGGCATCAAGATCATGAGCTCGGGTCGCTTGAACGGCATCGAAATCGCTCGTACCGAATGGTACCGCGAAGGCCGTGTGCCTCTGCACACCCTGCGCGCTAACATCGATTACGGCACTTCCGAAGCGCACACGACGTACGGGATCATCGGTATCAAGGTCTGGGTCTACAAGGGCGACATGCTGCCTAACGGCGAAATGCCTGTTGACACCGTAGCCCCTGAAGAGCGCCGCCCACGTCGTCCACGTGGTGACCGTCCTGAAAACCGCCGTCCAGGTGGTCGTGGTCGCGGTCCTCGTAAAGACGCGGCGTCTGCTCCGTCCGAAGGAGAATAAAACATGCTGCAACCTTCTCGCAGAAAGTACCGCAAAGAGCACAAAGGCCGTAACACCGGTCTGGCAACTCGCGGTGCGCAAGTTTCGTTTGGCGAATTTGGTCTGAAAGCCACTGACCGTGGCCGTCTGACTGCTCGCCAGATCGAAGCAGCACGTCGTGCAATTAACCGTCACATCAAACGTGGTGGCCGCATCTGGATCCGTATCTTCCCCGATAAGCCAATTTCGCAGAAACCTGCTGAAGTTCGTATGGGTAACGGTAAAGGTAATCCAGAGTTCTGGGTCGCTGAGATTCAACCAGGCAAAGTCCTGTACGAAATGGAAGGTGTTAGCGAAGAGCTGGCACGTGAAGCATTCCGTCTGGCCGCTGCCAAGCTTCCTATCTCGACGACGTTCGTAACGCGTCAGATCGGTGCTTAAGGAGACGTCATGAAAGCCAGCGAACTCCGTACTAAAGATGCCGCCGAGCTCCAAAAAGAGCTCGAGAGCCTGTTGAAAGCACAATTTAACCTGCGCATGCAGCGTGCTACTCAACAGCTTTCCAACACCAGCCAACTGGGCAAAGTACGTCGCGACATCGCTCGCGTCCGTACCGTCATGGCTGAGACCGCAGGAAAGTAAGATGAGCGAAACTCAAACTACCGCAAAACGTCAACGTACCCTGATTGGTCAAGTTGTCAGCAACAAGATGGACAAAACTGTCGTCGTTCTGGTTGAACGCCGCGTTAAACATCCTTTGTATGGCAAGATCATCGTCCGCTCCAATAAATACAAAGCGCACGACGAGACCAACCAGTACAACGAAGGCGATACCGTTGAGATTACCGAAGGCCGTCCTATCAGCCGCAGCAAGTCCTGGACTGTTGTGCGTCTGATCGAAGCAGCCCGCGTGATCTAAACGCTTGCCCAGATGCCAGGCTCAGGCTTGGCTCTGATAGAAACCCCCAATCTGTTTACAGCTTGGGGGTTTTTTTATGGGCAAACGTATTGCTATGGCTGTTGCTTGCGCCACTGTGCCGGGCTGACGCCGGCACTACGCCTGAACGCGGCGCTAAAGGCGGCTGCCGAGCTATAGCCGATACGTTCGGCAATCTGTTCCATGGTCAGGCCCTGCTCCAGTTGGCGTTTGGCCAGTTGCATGCGCAGTTGCAGCAGCACCTGGGCCGGAGCCATCCCGCAGAGTAGGGTAAAACGACGATGAAAGGCGGCGCGAGACATGTTCAGATAGGCGGCCATGTCGTCCACCGACCACGCTTTGGCCGGTTCGCGCAGCAGTTGTTCGATCAAACCACCGAAAGCAGGGTCGCTGGCCAGATGAATCAGGCCCGCTGGCAGAGCGCCTTCTGCGGGTGATTGGCCGATTTGCTGGCGCAAGGTATAGAACAATAAAAGCTCTACCAGCTTTTCCAGCAAGCTGGAGTTAGCCTGCGGCTGACGTCCCATTTCCGCCTGAATCAAATCCAGCAACGGCCGCCCGGAATCGGCATCAGCCTGCGAGCCATCAATCAGCAAGACATCTGGCACGGTTGCCAGTAGCAGCTCACTCAAGCCACGGCCCAGATCCAGAAAGCCACAGAGCAGCCCCGTGCTGTGTGCCACATTGGGCTCCAGGCTTTGCATGGTTTGACGGCGCATCGCCGCATTCCAGTCGGGTGGTGTGGGTGATGAGCTTAAACGATGGGGTACGTCCCTTAAAAAGAACACCGCATCGCCTGCCTGCAGGGCCAGGGCTTCCTGATGTTGAATATGCAGCCAGCATGGTCCATGCAAGACCACATGAAAGCCTGCCCGTTGATGCCCGTGCAGGCTGCTTTCCCATTGATTGCAGTATTGGCCCAAGTGAAACAGGCTGGCCGAGATCTCCAGCCCGGACAACAACAATTCCTCCACAGGGTGTCCCGTGTCCTTGGAGTCGATGGCGCAATGGCCGTCAGGAAAGGCAGAGTCGCTCATGTGGAAAATATGCTTATTTCTTTTCGTGGATATTTTTAATAGGAATACCGCTATGTTCGCACATGGAGATAAGGCACCAGTCGATCGACAATAAAACCTTCTCGGATTAACTAAGGAATTGACGCGATCATGACCCGCCTAACTTTGCATACTGTGGACTCCGCTCCTGACGCGGTCAAACCCGCCCTTGAAAAAGCGGTGCGTGGTAGCGGCTTTTTGTCCAATTTGCTGGCTATTTTGGCCAATGCCCCGGTTGCCTTGCAAGCCTATCAGGATATGTCCGCCTTGAACGCTACGGCCAGCCTGTCGCTGATCGAGCGCGAGGTGGTGCAACTGGTGGCTGGGACCACTCATGGTTGCCGTTTCTGCGTGGCAGGCCATACGGCCATTGCGACTAATAAAGCCAAGCTGGACCCCGAAATCCTGGCCGCCTTGCGTGCTCGTGGCTTTGACCAGATCAATGACGAACGCCTGCAGGCTTTGGCCTTGTTCAGCCGCGCCGTGATTGATACCCGTGGTCAAGTGTCTGACCAGGCTTTGGCGGATTTCCGTGGGGCTGGTTATGGCGATCAACAGGCACTGGAAGTGATTACCGGTATTGGCTTGGCGACTATCTGCAACTTTGCCAATAATCTGGCCCGTACGCCGCTTAATAGCCAGTTGGAGGCCTACGCATGGGAAGCGTCTTAACGCAGTCTGAGCGGGCTGTGCTGGCCTCAGAACAGCCTGTTTTGTCGCCCGGCCTGGCCCAGTGGCTGGAAGAGCATGCTCTGTGCCTGGATAGCGATGCCTCCCAGTCGCAGGCCTTGCTGCCACGTCTGGCGCAGGATGGTTTGTTAAGTCTGGGCTTGAAAGCGGACTTTTCAGACTTTGGTGATGCGGTTCAGTCCATTGTGGAGGTGGCCGAGCACTCCCTGACGGCAGGCTTTGTCCTGTGGAGCCAGCGTACGTTCATTGAATACCTGCGCGATGTGCAGGACCCAGCTATGCGCGAGCGCTATTTGCCCGGTTTGCTGGATGGCAGCATTGCCGGTGCGACGGGCCTGTCTAATGCCATCAAGTTTTTGGGTGGCATTGAAGAGCTGCAAGTGCGCGCACAGCCCGAGCAAGGGCAGTGGCAGTTTCAAGGTCGCTTGCCCTGGATTACCAATCTGCGCCCTGGAAAATGTCTGGTGGCCATTGTGGCCGCCATGCCTGAACAGCAGGCAGGCATTTGGGTAGCAGAGTTGGGTGACCAAGGTCTGGAGCGCTCGGAAGATCTGGATTTGGTTGGGCTGCGTGGCAGCAATACCGCGGCCTTGACCTTCAATGCCGTGCGTTTGGGCAAAGAGCGTCTGCTGCATCCCGAGGCGGGCCACTTCGTACGCGCGGTGCGCCCCCGTTTCATGGCGCTGCAATGCGGCATGACGATGGGTTTGGCACGACGTTCTTTGAAGCAAGTGCTGGAGGCGCCACGCTGCCAGTGGGTGCAGGAACAGCCCGCGCGCCGCTTGCTGGATCGCGTGCAGGAACTCTCGAATGTGCTGGTGGATGCCGTACGCAAACCCGGTTCGGCTACCCCTCCGGATCTGTTCAAGGTCCGCATTGAGCTCAGCAGTCTGGCCTCGCAAGCCGTAGCTCTGGAAAGCTCTGCCATTGGTGGTGCGACCTATATGCAAGGTAAACATCCCCAACTGCTGCGTCGCTATCGCGAAGCCATGCTGGTGCCTTTGATTTCGCCCACCGTGGCGCAGTTGAAGGCCGAACTTGGGCAGGATGCGCCATGAGTCTTACCGCCCCCTCTCATCTTGATTCTGAAGGGGTCGGGCTTTTAGCCGCGAAGGGCATCAGTCTGGCCTATGGTGGCCAGACTATCTTGCAGAACCTGGACTTGAACGTACGCGCAGGCGAGATCGTGGCGTTGCTGGGGCCTAGTGGAGTGGGCAAGTCCTCCTTGTTGCGAGTCCTGGCCGGTTTGCAGACTCCCACATTGGGTGAAGTTTCCTTCCTGGGGCAAGCCGTACGTGGAGTTCATCCTGCTTTGGCGATGGCGTTCCAGGAGGCCATTCTCCTGCCCTGGCTGAATGTGCAGGCCAATACCGGCTTTGGCCTGGGCTTTGCGCGACAACCCACCGTATCCGCCGCTGAGCGTCGCCTGCGAGTTGAACAGGCGCTGCGCCAGGTTGGACTATATGAAAGCCGTCATCAGCGTCCTGGTGCCTTATCGGGCGGTATGGCACAGCGTGTCGCCATTGCGCGTTGTCTGGCTCGACGTCCACAAGTCTTGTTGATGGATGAGCCTTTTGGTGCGCTGGACGAAGTAACCCGTCGTCAGATGCAGGAGCTGATTCTGTCGATACGCGACCAGACCGGCTGCGCCATTGTGCTGGTCACACACGACATTGATGAAGCCCTCTTGCTGGCCGATCGGGTCCTGCTCTTAGGTGGCCGTCCTGCCGGTTTGCAGCGTGAGTGGAGCTGCCCGGCACATCCCCGATCTCATTTGGACAACTGGCTTCAGGCCATACGCCTGGAAATTGTGGCCAGCCTGGAGCAAAGCCTCTCCCAGGCGGTTCACGCTTCTGTTTTGTAAGGTGCACTTCATGATTGAATCTCCTACGTCCCGTACCCGTCGTGACTTGCTGAAACTGGCGTCCCTGCTGACCGTTGCGGGCGCTGCACCTTTGCTGGCCCAAGGGGCTGCCCGTGCACAAAGCGAGTCGAATGCGCCCTTGCGTATTGGTTATTTGCCCATCACCGATGCCACCGCCATGCTGGTAGCGCATCACAATGGATACTTTGAAGAAGCAGGCATTGCGGTTGAAAAGCCTGTGATGGTGCGTAGTTGGGCCCAGTTGATCGAGGCCTTTATTTCAGGTCAGGTCAACCTGGTGCACTTGCTCTCGCCCATGACGGTGTGGGCGCGTTATGGCAGCAAAGTGCCTGCAAAAGTGGTCGCCTGGAATCATATGAGCGGCTCTGCAATCACTGTGGCCCAGAGCATCAGCTCTGCCGAGCAGTTAGGTGGGCAGACAGTGGCCATTCCTTTCTGGTACTCCATCCATAACGTGGTCTTGCAGCATGTGCTCAAAGCGCATGGCCTGACGCCGGTGGTGAAAAATTCCGGTGCGCCGGCTCCCAACGAGGTCAATCTGGTGGTGATGGCACCTGCTGATATGCCCCCCGCTTTGGCATCGGGGCGAATTGCCGGTTTTACCGTAGCTGAACCGTTCAATGCCTTGGCTGAAACGCAAGGCATGGGCCGTATCCTGCGCTTTACCGGCGATGTCTGGCGCGATCACGCCTGTTGCGTGGCCTTTATGCATGAGCAGGATTTGCAGACACGTCCCCAGTGGTCACAAGCTGTTGTGGATGGCCTGGTCAAGGCGCAGATCTGGATACGGAGTAACCGTGCTGAGGCAGCCAAAATCCTGTCGCGTGAAGGTGGAAATCGCTATACCCCGCATACCCAGGAGAACCTCTTGAAAGTGCTGTCTCCAGATCCGGCAGATCGTGCTCAATACGTGAAGTCGGGTGTGATTCGTCACCCGGATTGGGACGATCAACGTATCGATTTCCAGCCTTATCCTTTCCCCAGCTATACCGAGTCCTTGGTGCAGATGTTGCAAGGGACCCTGATTCAGGGAGAGCGTGGTTTTCTGGAAGGTTTGTCCCCGCAACACGTAGCCAGTGATTTGGTGGATGACCGCTTTGTACGTGCAGCTCTGGAAAAACAGGGTGGTCTGGCGCAGTTTGGTCTGGCAGAGCAGTACACCCGCAACGAGAGCATTGTTGTATGAGCTTGAGTGCGTCTGTTTCCTCTACTAGCGTGACGCCATTGACGCAGTCCGATCCGCGATCGGCTGCGTCTTTACCACGTCCCAAAATGAATGGCTGGATTGCCAGCACCCTGTGGGGTCTGGGTGGTCTGTCGGCTGGAGTCGTGCTGTGGTATCTGGCTACAGCCTGGTCCAGCAGCCCTTTGATGCAACAGTTCGGGCCTGCCGCCGCGTTTCAGAGCTTGCTGGAGATACTGGGCTGGTCAGAGACCTGGATGCACGTAGGCGCCAGCTTGCAGCGCATCTTTGTAGGGTTGGCGATCTCTTTGGGTGTGGGCGTGCCCGCCGGTTTGCTACTGGGTTTGTCTGCCCGTGCTCATGCCGCATTGACACCCCTGTTCCAGTTCCTTCGCATGATTTCGCCCCTGTCCTGGATGCCTATTGCCGTCATGGCCTTCGGGATTGGGGACGCGCCGATTTATTTTCTGCTGGGTGTAGCCGGTGTCTGGCCTGTCTTGCTCAATACCGCTTCGGGCGTACGTCATTTGAATCCGCGTTGGTTGATGCTTGGCCGTAGTCTGGCAGCCACCAAACTGGAAACACTGCTGTATCTGATTTTGCCCGGCATTGTCGGCTCGGTGCTGACAGGTAGCCGACTGGCTATTGGTGTCTTGTGGATTGTGCTGGTGCCTTGCGAAATGCTGGGCGTATCAGCCGGTTTGGGCTACCTGATTCTGGATACACGTGATCGCATGGCGTATTCCGAACTGATGGCGGTGATTGTTTTGATTGGCCTGATTGGTTACTTGCTGGATAGTGCTTTGCGAGCCTTGTTTGCGGCTTTTGGACAGCGTTAGATAAGTAGCCTTTTGGGGCAGGCGGGTGACAAGCTGTGGCTGTTTTTTGTCTTTGGGAAAAATAAGTGACAGAGAATCATCATGCCACCTGTCGTTGTCTATTTTGCTCTTATAGACGCCGACAGTTTTACCTTGTGCTTAGTGGCTTTTTCAGAAGCTGCAGAAGATAAAAAAGGCCCTCAACATGATTAGATGTTGAGGGCCTTTTTAGATTCAGCTTGACGCAGTATTTAAGGACGCTACTGCCGTACTGGTTGGAGTGTCGTGCAAAGCAGGGACTCTAGCCCTGCCTTGATGACTGTCTTCAGGCAGCGACCAAGGTATTATCCGCGTCCTGCGTAATCGCTACACGTGGACTTAGCTGATCAATCAGCTCGCCATACCAGGACAAGGTAGTGCCCAAAGTGGCGACCTGGCCAATCACCAAAATGCAGGGGCTGGCAAACTGATGTTGTTGTGCATCCTGGGCAATATTTTCCAGTGTGGACAGCAAGGTGCGCTGTTCAGGGCGCGAGCCATTTTCAATCAAGGCGCAGGGCGTAGTGGCACTACGGCCACGCTGTACCAGCTCATGGCTAAAGCCCAGAATTTGTTGCAAGCCCATGTAGACGGCGACCGTCTGGCTGGTATCCAGCAGCGGATTCCAGTCCTCAATACCGTGACCGCTTTTACGATGTGCTGTCACGAACTGCACGGACTGGGCATGATCACGGTGTGTCAGGGGAATACCGCTATAGGCTGCACATGCGATAGCCGCAGTGATGCCGGGCACCACCTCAAATGCGACACCGTGTTCAGCCAGATATTCCAGCTCTTCACCGCCCCGGCCAAAAATAAAGCCATCGCCACCTTTCAGACGCACCACGGTTTGTCCTGCGCGAGCGTGTTCGATCATCAGTTGATGAATGCGGTTTTGAGTCTGGTGATGGTCCTCGCCCAGTTGCTTGCCGACAAAAATACGGTGGGCATCACGGCGGGCCAGTTCCATGACCTGGTCGGAAACCAGGCGGTCGTACAGAATCACATCGGCACGGTTCAGGGCGCGCAACGCATGCAGTGTCAGCAGGCCAGGATCGCCCGGACCGGCTCCCACCAGAATCACACGACCTTGTGTGGCACGGGGCGATTCAGGCTGTTGCAGCGCGTTTTCCAGGCTTAGGCGGGCTTGTTCTGTTTGATGGCTGCGTAGTGCTGCGCCAACCGGGCCATCCAGCAGCCAATCGTAAAACCGGCGACGGGCACCCAGCTCAGGGCGAGCGCGGCGGATGGTACTGCGGTACTCCTGCGCCAAGCGGCTAATCGCGCCCAAGCTGTGGTCCAACATGGTTTCCAATTGCTCCCGTACTCGCCGTGCCAACATGGGGGCCGACCCGGCGGAGGATATGGCAATAATCAGCGGAGAGCGGTCCACAATGGCGGGCACCTGGAAACTGGACAGCTCAGGATCATCCACCACATTGACCAGGATGCGGGCCTCTTGTGCATCCTGGGCGATGACCTGGTTCACATCCCGTTTGTCCGTAGCCGCAATAATCAGCCAGGCCCCTTGCAGATGCTGGGCCTGATAGCGCTCCCGAATCAGGGTGATGCGTCCTTGCCGGGCCAGCTCTTCCAGACTGTCCACTACATAGGGGGCGACCAGCGTCACTTGGGCCCCGGCAGCCAGTACCAGACGCACTTTGCGTTCGGCGATTTCTCCACCGCCGATCACCAGCACCGCGCGCTGTTTCAAATTGGCGAATAAGGGAAAGAGATTCATAGTCAGGCCGGTTGTAAAACCAGAGGAATCAAGCGGCTTGAAGGCTCGGCAACCACGCCAGCACGAACCAGGAAATCCCCAAAGTGCTCGCCTTCCAGACGCTCGGCAGCAAAGCGGGCAAAGAGCTCATCCAGAATGCTCAGAATTTCAGGCTCGGCAATATTCTGGCGATAGATCACGTTCAGGCGTTCGCCGCTGAAGTTCGCGCCCAAACGCAAGTCGTAGCGACCCAGCGCACGGCCCACCAGGGCAATTTCACCCAGATAAGGACGGGCGCAGCCATTGGGGCAGCCGGAAATACGCAGCACAATACGCTCATCACGCAGTTGATACTTGTCCAGCAAGGTTTCCAGCTTGGGCAGCAGGATGGGGGCGTAGCGTTCGCTTTCCGCCATGGCCAGGCCGCAGGTGGGCAGAGAAACACAGGCAATCGTGCTGCTGCGTATGCCGCTTTGTGTCTGGTACACATCCAGCTTGTGGTCTGCTACCAGCTTGTCGATCTTGGTCTTATCTTCTTCAGGCACATCGGCAATTATCAGGTTCTGGTTGCAGGTCAGGCGGAATTGTCCTTGGTGAATCTTGGCAATCTCACGCATACCCGTCAGCCAGGGACCGACTTCGGTATCCATGATGCGGCCCGAATCGATACGCAGGCTCAGGTGCCAGCGGCCATTGCTGCCTTGCGTCCAGCCGAAGCGGTCGCCATTGTGGTCAAAATGGTAGGGGCGCGAAGGCTCCAGGGTTTGACCACTACGGTTTTGCACTTCTTCCAGGAACCAGTCGGCACCCAGCTTATCCACGGTGTATTTCAGGCGGGCATGACGGCGTTCGTCGCGGTTGCCGTGGTCACGTTGTGTGGTGATGACGGCTTCGCAAACGGCCAGCAATTGCTCGGGACGTACAAAGCCTATCACGCTGCCCAGTCGTGGGTAGGTGGTGTCATCGCCATGTGTGGCACCCATGCCGCCGCCAATGGCGACGTTAAAGCCTTGTAGCTGATTGTTTTCGATGATCGCGATCAGGCCGATGTCCTGCGCAAACACGTCCACATCATTCAAGGGAGGCACGGCAATGCCAATCTTGAATTTGCGGGGCAGATAGGTCTTGCCGTACAGCGGTTCAAAGTCCTCGCCATCAATAGCGTCTTCGACTTTTTTGCCATCCAGCCAGATCTCGGCATAGGCGCGGGTCTTGGGCAGGAAGGCTTCGGAAATCTTGTCGGCCCACTCCTGAACCAGACCATGTTGCTCGGACAGCAAGGGATTGGTGGCGCTGACCACCTGACGGTTCACGTCGCCGCAAGTAGCCAGTGTCGTGGACATGGCGTTGTTAATGGCTTGCAGTGTGGGTTTTAAAAAAGGCTTGCGCACGCCATGCCATTGAAAGGTCTGACGGGTGGTGATGCGCAGGCCAAACTGGGCCCATTCACAGGCAATTTGGTCAAAGGCCAGCCATTGGGCCGGTGTGACTACGCCGCCGGGCAAGCGGGCGCGAATCATGAAGCTGAATGCGGGCTCCAGTTTTTGCTTGCGTCGCTCTTCACGTTGGTCGCGATCATCTTGCTGATAGCTGCCGTGAAATTTCAGCAGCTTGTTATCGTCTTCGCTGATGGCACCCGTAATCGGGTCAGCCAGACCCTCGGTAATGCCACCGCGCAGGTAGCGGCTATCAATTTTGACTTGCTCGATAGCGGCAATTTTCTTTGTTGTCATGTCCTTGCTTCTCAGTAAACGTCGCGGGCGTAACGGCCCTGCGCCGAGAGTTCTTCCAACCAGCTACGTGCCTGGTCCGCGTCCAGTCCGCCTTCTTTGCGGGCAATCTCTTGCAGGGTCTGGTGCACGTCTTTGGCCATCTGGTTGGCATCACCACACACATAAATGTGGGCGCCACCCTGAATCCAGGCGTAGACATCGGCGGCTTTTTCCAGCAGTCGATGTTGAACGTAGACTTTGTTTTCCTGATCGCGTGAGAAGGCCAGATCCAGGTGCTGCAACTGGCCGTCTTGCAAGGCGCGTTGCCATTCGGTCTGGTAGAGGAAATCGGAGTGAAAGTGGGGGTTGCCAAAGAACAGCCAGTTGCGGCCTTCACCACCCTGGATGCTGCGTTCCTGAACAAAGGCGCGGAACGGGGCAACGCCAGTGCCTGGGCCAATCATGATCACGTCACGGCTGGTATCTTCAGGCAGGCGGAAACGGGTATTGGGATCAATAAATACAGGCACGGTATCGCCTTCATTCAGGCGTGCCAGATAGTCGGAGGCCACGCCCCAACGATCCTGTTCATTGAATTCGTAATGCACATTGGCCACGGTCAGGTGTACTTCTTCGTCCACCTCGGACTGACTGGAGGCTATGGAGTACATGCGTGGTGCCAAAGGTCGCAGAGACTGCACCAGTTCAGTCGCGCTCCAGGTGGCAGGGAAGCGTTCCAGGACATCCAGAACCTGATGCGTTTTCAGGAGCTCTTGCAGGGTGCTCAAACCCTCTGTGCCAACAGCGGTTTGCAAGGTTGCATCGCTATTGCGCTTGGCCAGTTCCACCAGGAAAGGTTTGGTTAGCTGGGTCAGCTCACGGTAGTGGCTCAGCCATTCTTGCAGCGTGTGCGATTTGTCCTGAATGGTGACGACTTCTTGCGGGTCCAGTTTCAAGGTCTGGATAACGGCTTCGACCAGTGTGGCGTTCTGGGTCGGCCATACACCCAAGGCATCACCCGGTTGGTATTTCAGGCCGCTGCCTTCCAGAGACAATTCGTAGTGAAAGATATCGCGGGTGCTGTCACGGCCCGTAATGTTCTGGCTTTGCAGGACCGTGGCCTGGAACGGATTGTCACGCGTAAAGCTGCTGCGGGCCTGTGTTTCCAGCACAGTGACATTGCTGGTCTGAGCGGCAGGAATGGCGGCTGCGGCGTGGGCTTGGTGATCGGTTTCCAGAAAACCAAAGGCCTTGTCCTGCCAGGGGGCGGCGACGGTATCAATATCCAGATCGGCCAGGCCTGCGTCCAGAATGCGTTCTGCACCCAGAGCCAGCAGACGTTGATCAATCTTTTCTGCGATCCCACAGAACAGGGGATAGCTGGAATCACCCAGACCCAGCACACCGAACTTCAGTTCTGGTAGCTTGGGGGCGCGGGCACCAGACAGGAACTCGAAAAAGGCAATGGAGTCATCCGGTGGGTCACCTTCGCCCTGGGTGCTGATAACGACATAGAGCAGACGTTCGTCTTTCAGTTCGCGTGTGGGGTAGCGATCAGCGCGCAGCAGGCGCACAGGGATTCCGGCGGCTTCGCAGCGTTGGGCAAAGGCCTCGGCGACGCGTTGGGCATTGCCCGTTTGGCTGCCAAAAATAATCGTGGCGGGTCGTTGGGCGGGCGCTGTAGCGGCAGGCACCAAAGACAGCTCAGGAGAACCCGGCACTTGAGCCGGAAGGCCGTTGTGGCGCACTTGGGCGACACCCGCGAGGTAGCCGGACAGCCAGTTCAGGGACAGCGGATCAAGCTCGTCGGTAATTTGGGCAATCGCCGTGCGATTTGCGTCCGAAAGGCGGGACAGGGCGTGCATTCTGACACTCGCTTATATAAATAGTTTGTCCCATTCTAAAGAGCGGTATCAGGGCTACGAACGATCTGATTCTTATTTGTTTATGAATCCTCCGGTTAATGAAAAAGGGGCATAAGCCCCTTTCTTCTTGGTCTAAGCGCGTGCTGAATATCTGTTATGGACGCAGCTCGCGGCGCAGGATTTTGCCTACGTTGGTGCGAGGCAAATCGTCGCGGAATTCCACAATGCGCGGGCATTTGTAGCCGGTCAGATTCTTGCGGCAGAAGGCAATAACGTCTTTTTCAGTCAGATCAGGATTACGGCTGATCACATAGAGCTTGACGACTTCGCCTGCTTTTTCATCAGGGACACCGACGGCGGCGGCTTCGACAATATCGGGGTGCTGCGCGGCTACGGCTTCCACCTCATTGGGGTAGACGTTAAAGCCCGAGACCAGAATCATGTCTTTTTTGCGATCCAGCAGGAACACATAACCGTGCTCGTCCATATAGCCAATATCGCCCGTGCGTAAAAAGCCGTCACGGTCAAAGACCTTGGCGGTTTCATCGGGACGTTGCCAGTAACCGGGGGTGACTTGCGGTCCGCGAATGCACAGCTCGCCCGTTTCTCCCAGGGGCAGATCGTTCTGGTTTTCGTCGCGTATGCGGATGTCAGTGGATGGCACGGGCAGGCCAATCGAACCGGTGAACTCTTTCTTATCCAGCGGGTTGATGGTGGCGGCAGGCGAGGTTTCAGTCAGACCATAGGCCTGGGCCAGGGGTTTGCCCGTTGCTTCCAGCCAGCGCTTGGCGACCACTTCCTGAACCGCCATGCCTCCGCCCAAGGTAAAGCGCAGCGAGGAGAAATCCAGCTTGCGAAACTCGGCATTATTGAGCATGGCATTGAACAGCGTATTCACCCCGGTAATGGCGGTAAAACGCAGCTTGGACATGTCCTTGATCATGGACGGAATATCACGTGCATTGATGATCAGCAGGTTCTCTGCACCCAGACGCAGGAACACCAGCAGGTTCGCGGTGAATGCGAAGATATGGTAGAGCGGCAGGGCGGTGACAACGCAGTCGATCTGGCCTTCTTTCAGATAAGGACGAATCCAGGACAATGCCTGATTCAGGTTGGAGACCAGGTTGCCATGTGTCAGGACGGCGCCTTTGGCGACCCCGGTGGTACCGCCTGTGTATTGCAGGCAAGCGATGTCATCGTGCGTCAGGGTGACGGGGCTTGGGGGGCGGGTACGGCCCTTTGCCAACACAGTTTTAAAGGGGATGGCACCGGGCAAGGACCAGGCAGGCACACCTTTTTTAACGTGGCGTACCACTTGATTGACCAGCCATCCTTTAAAGCTGCCCAGGCAATCACCCACACTGGTCACAATGACCCGCTTGATGGGCGTCTCATGCAGAATTTCCTGCAGTACATGCGCAAAGTTTTCAGCAATGATGATGGTTTCTGCGCCGCTGTCCTGCAGTTGGTGGCGCAGTTCACGAGCGGTATACAGTGGGTTGGTATTGATAATGGTGGCCCCACTGCGCAGCACCCCATACAGGCTGATGGGGTACTGCAGCATATTGGGCATCATCAGGGCGACGCGGTCGCCTTTTTTTACACCGGCAGTTTGCAGCCAACTGGCCAGGGCCAAGGCATTGTCCGATAGCTCGCGGTAGCTCATGCCTTTGCCCATGCTGATATAGGCAGTGCGTTGGTCGAATTCTTTGCAACTTTGTTCAAATACATCCAGCAAGGACGAGTACTGCTGGGCCTGATCTTCGATAGTGGCAGGAATACCGGTGGGGTAGTTCTGCAGCCAGACTTTATCCATGAAGCGCTCCAAGGCGTGTAGGTTCAAGACAATCCCAGCAGGGCCTTTTTGAGCGATTCCTGGGCAGGTTTCTTGCCTAACCAGATTTTCAACAAAGCAGCGGTCAGATCAGGGTGAGAAAGCTCGCCCAGCGTCTTGTCGTTAAACAGAATCTTGACCTGGGGGGCGTTCATGTCCAGCACCACGATATCGCCTTCTTTGGCCTCGCCAACCTGGCGCATCAGGTCTTCAAATTGCTTGATGACGGGATCCAGTTCTTGTTTTTCAGGATCAGTCAGGTTGCTGTGAATGCCATCTTTCAGGGCATCGATCAGGGTTTGGGCGTCCAGGTCGCGTTTCAGAACCAGGCGTATCTGGTGTGGTCCGGGGGACTGGATAATGGCTTGCGCGTCTTGCGAAGGCGACGCGGTGTAAAGGGCGGCAACGTACACATCAAAAACTACTTTCTTGCGCAGGCCCGCTCCATTCAGTTTCAGGCTTTGCTGCTCGACGGTGACCGTATCGGGGACGGTGACATTTGCGACAGTAGCGGCCTGGGCGGCGGGTAGCCCTAGGGACAGACTTAAAATCAGAGCGGCACAGCGGGGGGTAAACATGAAGCGGTCCTCCGGCAAATTAGCGTGATTGTGATTTCTGCTTGTAGAAGTGGGCGTCGGCGATGTAGATGGTGCGTTCTACCGTGGTGTAGATCTGGCCTTCAGGGTCCTGGATCTGCACGGTAAATGTGGCTTCGGCCTCGTGGTATTGGTCTAGCTGTCCTCGTATTGCGTCCAGTTCTTCTGGATTGATTTGAAAGTTGGCATACAGAGTCTGGTAGCCCGGGCGGCGATACTGGATCTCTGCATTTTTGTCCCAGACAACGACGTGACGTTGCAAGCCAGCGAGCAGCATGGTGGCGTGTACGCCGTCTGTAATGGCAAAGAGGGACCCGCCAAATAAAGAGCCATTGATGTTTCGGGTTCGACGACGCAATGGCAGGCGTACGACGATGTGCTGCAAGTTCGCTGAAACTTTGTGGACCCGCCCTCCGGTTGCCCGGAAGGCAGGGTGCCAGTTAAAGCCCAACTGCAAAAAGCGCGCACGCCATGTTGGAGGCAGGTGTGCGAGCAGCTCCATGCGGCGACTGCGGGCCATAGTGCATCCTTAGAAGCGATAGCTGAACTGCACGCCCAGAATGTCACCACTGTTTTTGTAGGTACCGCGAGTCAGACCACGGCCTTTCAGGTCTGTGTTGTTGTTCATGTCTGTGTTTTTCAGGAACAAGTGGGTGTAGCCGATATCCCAGGTGGCGTTCTTGCTGGCACGGTATTGGGCACCCAGGGACACCCAGTAACGGTCGCTATCAGGCAGGGCGGTTGGGCGGTAGTTCTTGTCGCGTACGGGCGATTGGTCCCAAGCCACACCACCCTTGAAGGTCCACTGTTCGTTGTAGTGGTAGTTGGCGCCCAGGGCTACGCGCCATGCGTCCTTGAATTTCAGCTCCAGGCCGGAATCCTTGGCACCGGGGCCGCTGTTTTCAATGGTCAGGCGTGGGATGCTGCTCCAGCCAGTCCAGGACACGTCGGCCAGCAACTGCCAGCGCGAGTTCAGGTCGTGCACCAAGCTGACAATAGCGGTATCAGGCAGCTTGATAGTGGCTTCTGCATCCCAGTTGATGTTGGGAGCCGGAATGCCTGCGGGCACGTTACGGTTGCGCAGCTTGGTATCGCCGTCAGCCGTGACCTTGATTTGCGAACGGTAAGACACACCCAAACGGGTGCTGGGGGTGATCTGGTACAGCAAGCCTGCGTTCCAGCCCCATGCGTCGCCTTTCATCTTGACGCGGGTGTCCATGTCCAGTGGGCCCAGTGCCGGGTGATAACCGACGGGCGTGGCCAGACGGTAATCCGCATCAATGTGCAGCCAGTTCACGCCCACGCCGAAGGACAACTGATCGTTGACCTTGTAGGCCACCGATGGGTTGACGTTGATGGTTTCAATGGCAAATTTTTCGGAGTGGTAACGACCCACCCAGCCTTCGTCATATTCGGTTGTCAGACCAAAAGGTACG
Organism: Alcaligenes sp. SORT26; assembly: GCF_017377875.1. Taxonomy (GTDB): domain Bacteria; phylum Pseudomonadota; class Gammaproteobacteria; order Burkholderiales; family Burkholderiaceae_B; genus Alcaligenes; species Alcaligenes parafaecalis. The sequence goes on along the minus strand of NZ_CP070975.1, from coordinate 2,849,356 downwards.
CCAATACCCAGGCCTACCCACCATTTGGGGGAGAGCTGATGGGACAGATAAATATTGGGAACGGCAGCGACTTTACCCGCATCACCACCCGAGCCACCAGTGGCTGGACGGCTGGCGCCACCTGTCAGAGCCAAGGGGTCGGTACTGCCTTTATCGGAAAATTTGAAGGTGGGTTTAATCGCATTAAAACCTGCCGAGAAGTTTGTCTCGGGCAGCAAGGTCATGCCAGCCGGGTTGAAGTAGATCGTGCTGGCATTGTCACCAATGGCGGCCGAGCCTGCATAGGCATTACCCAGGCCGCTCGCATTTTGTTCCAGCAAGTTAAAACCAGCCGCATGGGCTTGACCCATACCAACGCTCATTCCCAGCGGAATCAGCAAGGCGGGAATGGTACGCAAAGCTACAACCATCTTTTTCATGTCTCTTCTCCAAGGTATAGGTGCGACGTCTGACAGAGGCTTGGGACAGGTTTTAAAACACCTGTTTGTTTTCTATGGTGCATGACCTAGGCCAATCGGCGTATAGGTATTTGTGCCAATCTGGGTTAATTCCGTTGTTTTTGTGTTGCTTTGTAATGCAGAGGCCCCCCTCTGAATGGGGCAAAGCCGGTACCGAAAATTACACCGGCATCGGCCAGATCATCGTTCTCCACCACACCGATACGGACCTGATGTTCGGTCTGTTCAATAAGGGGTTTAATCAAACGATCAGCCAGACCGCTTGGGATGGTTCCTGCAGGAGGTTTCTGGGCTTTGCCATCTTTCCAGGTGTAGAAACCCTGGCCGGTTTTACGGCCCAGTTCCTGACGATCCAGGTGGGTTTTCAGGCAGGCTGGCATGGCAGCTTGCTGGCTTAGTTGAGCACCCGCATCACGGGCAATATCCAGGCCCACGGTGTCGGCCAATTCAAGCGGGCCCATGGGCATGCCGAACTGCACCATGGCTTTATCTACCGTTGCTGGGTCCAGACCTTCGTCCACGCAGTGCATGGCTTCCAACATGTAGGGAGCCAGGACCGCATTGACCAGAAAGCCGGGGCTGTCCTTGACGGGCAGGGGCAGCTTGCCAATCTGGTTCACAAAGGCATAAGCGGCACTGCGCACCTCGGGGGACAGGAGCTCGCTTTCCACGACCTCGACCAGCGGCATGCGAGACACCGGATTGAAGAAGTGAATGCCCACCAGGCGTTCGGGATTGATCAGATTCAAGCTGAGCTCGGATAGAGGCAGGCTGGAGGTATTAGTCGCCAGAACGGCACCCGGTTTCAGGCTGGGTTCAATGCTGGCGTACAGGCTGCGCTTGGCATCTGCGTTCTCGAAGATGGCTTCCAGAACCAGATCCGCCGAGGGGATACCGTGGCCGTCCGGGTCCGGGATCAATCGATCCAATGCGGCTTGTACCAGTCTGCGGTCTTTCAGACGGCGTTGGAACAGCTTGGCAGCACGACCCTGGGCCTGAGCAATACGTTTGCGGTCCTGGTCCTGTAGAGTCACACGCATGCCTTTCAGCGCGCATACGGCGGCAATATCGCCCCCCATGACGCCCGCACCGACCACATGAATATGTTTGACCTCTTGAGTGGACGAATGCTTGCCCACGCTTTTCAGGCGTTCTTGCAGATGGAACACACGCAGCAGATTAGCGGCGGTGTTGGAGCGGGTTATTTGCTCAATCAGCTCGGGTGCCTTCAAGGCATTGCCGTTGTGCTTTTCCCAGATCTCCAGAATCGCACGGGGTGCTTGATAGTGCTGATAGGGATCGCGTTTCGCCAGTTGCTTGCGTACCTGATTCGCGACCAGGGGGCGTAGCAGCTTGGTATTCATCAGACGGGGCAGCCCTTTGGCGCGACGTGGCTTCTTGCCACTGAGCACCTGCTTGACGGCGGCTTGCTTGGCCAGCCGTGCAGGAACGCAGGCATCGACCATACCCAGGCGGGCCGCTTTGCGTGCATCCACGCTTTTGCCGCTCAGCATCAAGTCCATCGCTGCGGCGGGGCCTATATATTCAGGCAAACGCAACATGCCACCCCAACCGGGGAAAATACCCAGCATCACTTCAGGCAGAGCCAGACGCGTGTCGTCTTGCTCCACGGCCAGGCAGTAACGGCACGCCAGGGCCAGCTCCAGGCCACCGCCCAGGCAGTGACCTTGCACCAAGGCCAAGGTGGGATAGCTTTGCTTGGCCAGCTTGTTGAACACCGTCCAGCCGCGTGTGACCAGTGCCAAGCCCTTTTCAGGGTTGTTGTTGTGCTCGGAGAACTCATCAATATCCGCACCAGCCACAAAACCGGCGGCCTTGCCGGAGTAAATGATCAGCGCTTTGGGTTGATGGCTGCTTAGATAGTCCAAAGCCTGATTCAGCTCTTGCAACACGGCGGCGGACAGTCGGTTGACCGAACTGCCCACGCAATCGATCTTCAGCCAGTTAATTTGCTGATCGTCCGTGTATAGCGTGAAATTTTGCAAATCCAAGTTAGCGACGGGCATCATGATTCAGTTCCTTGCAGCGATTCGATCAGCATGGCGCCGCCTTGACCGCCGCCAATACAAATAGCGGCCATGCCCAGACGCAAGTTGCGACGTCGCAGGGCATTCAAGCAATGCAGCACAATCCGGGCACCAGAGGCACCCACCGGGTGGCCAATCGCAATAGCGCCGCCGTCCACATTGAGCTTGTCCATATCCAGCAGTCCCAAAGCATCACGACCCAGATGCTTTTGGCACCACTCCTGGTCGTCCCATGCAGCACGACATGCTAGTACCTGTGCTGCAAAAGCCTCGTTGATTTCCCACAAGTCCGGACCATTTAAGGCCAGACGGTTGCGTTCCAAAATAGGGGTGGCGGCAAACACGGGGCCCAGGCCCATCGTGGCGGGGTCCAGACCGGCCCATTGCGCATCCACAATGCGGCCAATGGGTTTGAGTTGATGCTCTTTGACTGCGGCCTCACTGGCCAGAATCAGCAGGGCTGCACCATCAGTCACCTGGGAGCTGTTACCCGCGGTGATATTGCCCCAGGGGGGATCAAATACGGGGCGCAGCTTGCCCAGCTTTTCCGGGGTGGAGTCTTCGCGCACACCGTCATCTTGCGGGTAGTTATTACCGCGCTGATCGCTAAGCGGCACAATTTCTTCAAAGGCGTTTTCTTGTTGAGCTTGCAGGGTCAAACGGTGGCTGCGCGCGGCAAACTTGTCCATCTCCTGGCGAGTAATGCCGAATTCGTGCGCCAGGTTTTCAGCAGTCTGCCCCATGGACAAACCGACCACGGGATCAGTCAGTCCTTTGAGCAGGCCGATAACGGGTTTCAGGTAGGACAGGCGCAGGCCACGCAGCGCTTTGATACGCGCGCTCACACTGCGGGCTTTACCCCACACGGCCAGCCAACGCACCATTTCGTCGCTGAACAGAATGGGGGCGTGAGACAGGGCGTCTACACCACCGGCCAATACCAAATCCGAGCGTCCGGTTTGAATGGCTTGAACGCCGGAATCCAGGGCCTGCATGCCCGATGCGCAGTTACGCATTACGGTCCAGCCGGGCACTTTGTGACCTGTGCCCAGACGCAGACCCAGTACCCGGCCGATATTGGTTTCATCGGGCGAGGGGGCGGCGCAACCCAGAATGACCTCGCTAAGCTGCGGGGCCTCAAAGGGTTGGCGCAGCAGCAGCTCGCGGCCTGTTTGCACGGCCAGATCTCCAGCCGAGAAAGGGCCGGGCGCGTTGCGCGCTTTTAGAAACGGGCTGCGTGCGCCGTCAATAATATAGACCGGTTGAAAACTCATACTTGGCTCCCACTGGCGGCGTCAGCGGCGGGCTTTTCCCGACGCAGATCGAAGGGGAAATCATCCACGGCAATAACCCGGTCGCGCACAATGTCGCGGGCCTGGATTTGCTCGTATTCCTGAGCGGTGATGCCACCGGCCTGGAAGACGGCTTCGGCCAGATCGCGTACGTTGGCTTTGGGGTTGTCCTGCAACTGGCCACTTTTCTCGAACTGACGGATTTTGGCGTCGATGTCGCGGGTGTTCAGCGAAGCCAGCAAAGCCGCTTCAATCGCACCGACGGGCTCTTGGTCGTCTTCAGGCAAGTAGGTGTCGTAAGTCAGGCGATCACGAGTTGGGCCGGGTTTGGTCAGCAGTTTGGCAACGGTGTGATCCAGTCGGTCGTCCGGGCCCAGACGGCGCTGACCCAGAGGGAAGACCAGGAAGCGCAGCACGGCAGCCAAAGGACGGTTCGGGAAGTTTTCCAGTACCTTGTCCAGAGCATGTTGAGCACGCATCAGAGCGTCTTGAGCCGCCCAGTGAGCCAAAGGTGCATCTTCTTGCTGGCGACCTTCGTCTTGGTAACGCTTGAGTACGGCGCTAAGCATGTACAGCTCGGACAGCACATCGCCCAGACGCGAGGACAGACGCTCACGCATTTTCAGCGAACCGCCCAGTACCAGCATGGACGCATCAGCCAGCAGAGAGAACGCAGCGCTGTAACGGCTGGCCTGGCTGTAGTAGGTGTGCATGGCTTTGGATGTGCCAGTGGGGCCACTTAACAAGCGCCAGCCACCCAGACCCAGCCAGAAGGAGCGGCCAGTGTTTGCGAGGGTGTAGCGAATGTGTGCCCAGAAGGCTTCGTCGAACTTGCGCAGACCAGCTTCACGGTCGGGGTTCAGGGCCGCGGTCATCTCTTCCAGAATGAAGGGATGGCAGCGGATGGCGCCTTGACCAAAGATGATCAGGCTGCGGGTCAGAATGTTGGCGCCTTCTACCGTGATACCGACAGGGATTTGCTGATACGCACGGCCCAGGAAGTTTGATGGGCCAAGGCAAATACCTTTACCGCCAATCACGTCCATACCGTCGTTCACCACGATACGTCCACGTTCAGTCACGTGGTATTTGACGATGGCCGAGACCACGGAAGGCTTCTCGCCCAAGTCTACGGCAGCAGCCGTCATGGTGCGGGCGGCATCCATCGCGTAAGTGTGACCAGCGATACGGGCCAGGGCTTCTTCCACACCTTCAAACTTGCTGATGGCGCTACGGAACTGAGTGCGCACGGCAGAGTAGCCACCCACGGCGCGGCTGGTCAGTTTGGCCATACCGGTAAAGGAGGAGGGCAGGGAGATGGAGCGGCCAGCAGCCAGACATTCCATCAACATGCGCCAGCCTTGGCCAGCCATAGCCGGGCCACCAATAATGAATTCCAGCGGCATGAAGACGTCTTTGCCACGAGTAGGGCCGTTCATGAACATGGCGTTCAAGGGGAAGTGACGACGGCCTGTGTCCACGCCGGGGTGGTCGCTAGGGACCAGGGCGCAGGTAATGCCAATATCTTTTTCACCACCCAGCAAACCGTCCGGGTCATACAGACGGAAGGCCAGACCCAGCAAGGTGCAAACAGGAGCTAGCGTGATGTAGCGCTTGTCCCAGGTAACGCGCATACCCAGGACTTCCTGACCTTCCCATTCGCCTTTGCACACAATACCCACATCCGGGATAGAGGCTGCATCGGAACCGGCCCAAGGGCTGGTCAGGGCGAAAGCGGGAATGTCACGGCCGTCAGCCAGGCGGGGCAGGTAGTGTTGCTTTTGCTCGTCGGTGCCGTAGTGCAACAGCAGTTCAGCCGGTCCCAAGGAGTTGGGCACCATCACCGATACGGACAAGGCCGAGTTGCGAGTCGACAGTTTGGCGACCACCGCCGAGTGCGCTTGCGCCGAAAAACCGCGACCGCCGTATTCCTTGGGAATGATCAGGCTAAAGAAGCGGTTCTCTTTCAGGTAATTCCAGACCTCGGCTGGCATGTCGAAGTCTTCCTGGCTGACTTGCCAGTCGTCAATCATGGCGCAGGCCACGTTGACTTCATTGTCCATGAACTGACGCTCTTCTTCGCTCAGCCGGTAGGCTGGGTAAGAGGCCAGGGTGTTCCAGTTAGGTTTGCCGCGAAACAGTTCGCTTTCCCACCAAACCGTGCCTGCTTCCAGCGCATCGCGCTCGGTTTGGGACATGGCGGGCAAAACGCGCGAAAACGCGCGGTAGATGGGGCGGCTTAGCCACTTGCTGCGTAGGCTCCGGTTTTTGAGAACGTAGACGCAGCCTAGCACCAGCACTATCAATAGCAAGGTCACAAACATAGAAACTCCGGACTAGCTAAAAAAAAGAAAAGAAGGCCCCCACGCTGCGCCTTTGGGTTGCTGCCCCCCGAGGGGGTGCTTTTACCGGGGGCGCCGAGCCTTGGGAGCGGCCCGGCGGTAAAAAATGCCCCCACGCTGCACCTTCGACTTGCTGCCCCTAAAAGGGGCATGGTTCACCTGGGTACAGCTTGGCAGTCGGGACGACCGCTCAGTTCAGGCGTTGGCGGGTAAAGGAGCTCGTAATCCACCCAGCAGGAAGCTCATCAAGCGTTGTTGCAGTTGCTGTTCACTTTCGGGGCTGTCGCTAAGGGGTAATTGCAAAGCCCGACGCAATGATTGGGTGCCCATCAATGCGTAGGAAGTGGCACCCAACATGAAATGGAATCGCCAGATAATTTCTTCTTCCGGCACCGTGGGCAGGGCTTCGTGCAAAGCCTGCTTGAAGGGCAGGAAGATGGCGACTTGTTCATCCCAACAGATAGACTGGATGAAGTCCTGCGGTGCCGGGCGGTCTTGTCCAGGCAAAGGAATAAACGAGCGGGGGGCGCCGTTGCCCGAGCCAGCCAGCCGGATCAGGGGGCCAAAGAAAGCATCCACAACCTGGGAGGCTTTCAGAGGGCCTTCACCGGCTTGCTGGCGATAACAGGCCAGCTTTTCCAGACGCTCTTGATTGATGCTGTTCAGGCGGCGTTGAAACACGGCCTGTGTAAGTCCGTCTTTGCTGCCGAAGTGATAATTGACTGCCGACAGGTTCACCTTGGCTTGCGCCGTAATCTGGCGCATGGAGGTATTTTCGTGACCATACAACGCGAACAGATGTTCGGCTGCATCGAGAATAGAGGACTGTGTCCGATCAGAGCGTTTCACCGTTAATTCCTAATTTCAAACGAGTGTTTGAATAATGTAACGGGAATGCGTAGTTAGTACAGTAGGGGTTCACCCTAGCCCCGCAAAGCGGGGCCAGGAGCCAGTCTTAGATCTGGGTCACAAATTTGGTGACTAAGTATCCGTCAAAGGTTTCAGCACCGCCTTCGCTGCCAATGCCACTGTCTTTGACACCACCAAACGGAGTCTCGGGCAGGGAGCTGCCAAAGTGGTTGATATTGACCATACCCGATTCCAGTTCTGTGCCCAGTCGATGCGCATCTTGCAAGGATTGGGTAAAGGCGTAGGCCGACAAACCAAAAGGCAGGCTGTTGGCACGGGCAATAGCATCGTCCAGATCACTGTAGCGAGTCAGAGGGGCGATGGGGCCAAAAGGCTCTTCAGTCATGACCAGGGCATCGTCGGGTAAATCCGTCAGCACCGTGGGCGAGAAAAAGAAACCGTCGCGCTTGATCTGTTCGCCGCCAAGCAACACTTTGCCGCCTAGTGAGCGGGCGTTGTCGACAAATTTTTGCATCATGGGGATACGGCGCTCGTGGGCCAAGGGGCCCATTTGTGTATCCGGGTCCAGACCATCGCCCACTTTCACATTCGCCAGTTCTTCGGTGAAGCGATCCACAAATGCCGTGTAGATATCGTCGTGGATATAAAAGCGCGTGGGGGAAATGCAGACTTGCCCGGCATTGCGAATCTTGAAGCGAGCCAGTTGACGAGCCGCACGTGCCACATCGGCATCAGGCAGGACCAGCACGGGAGAGTGGCCACCCAGTTCCATGGTGATGCGTTTCATATGAGCACCGGCCAGCGCGGCCAGTTGCTTGCCCACGGGTACAGAGCCGGTAAACGAGACTTTGCGCACGATAGGCGAGCGGATCAGGTAATCCGACACCTCTTGTGGCACACCCCAGACAATATTCAGTACGCCAGGAGGCAGACCTGCGTCATGGAAGGCTTGAGCAATCGCCATGACTGCACTGGGCGAATCTTCGGGGCCTTTCAGAATAATGGTGCAACCCGCTCCAATAGCCGCGCAGATTTTGCGGATGGCCTGGTTATAGGGGAAGTTCCACGGTGTAAACGCCGCGCAGACCCCGATGGGTTCACGCAAGACCATTTGCTGCACTTTGGGATTGCGGGCAGGGATGACGCGGCCATAAATACGGCGGCATTCCTCGGCGTGCCAATCTGCATGGTCAGCGCAGGACTGAATTTCACCCACTGCCTCGGCCAGTGGCTTGCCCTGATCCAGGGTCAGATTGCGGCCGATTTCCTGAGCGCGTTCGCGCGACAGTTCAGCAACCTTGCGCAAGATCGCGCTGCGGTCCATGGGTGAACTATGACGCCAGCTTTTGAAAGCGGTCTGAGCCGCATCCAGTGCCGCATCCAGATCTGCCTGGGATGCCAGGGGCAGTTGGCCCAGCGTGCTGCCATTGGCAGGGTTGATGACGGCCTGGGTCTGGCGACCTTGTCCATCCAGAAATTGACCATTGATATACAGGGCCAGGTGTTGATACATGAGCGGCCTCCAAGTTGTCTGTGTTGCTAACTAGATACGTACCTTTCCGATGGTATCGGGCGGGAAGAAGCGGGACAAGCATGGGTGGTAGGGATCGCAGCAACGGATTGTTCAGAGAAGCAACAAAGGAGTGCAAAAAAGCGAAGGACTGGTTCGATTGTTATAAGTTTTTGATATTCAATCTCTTTTTAAAAACCTGACGGAGAGATGAAAAGAGACATCAAAATGCAATAAGAAATCGTTACAAGTGCAGCATTCTTAATTGGAATGATTGTTATGTTTACGACACAGAAATTATTTTTATCGTTTGATGAGAACTTGGATTTCTCTTGATGTAACCTAAATGCTTATTATGGTGAAAGTTTTTTGTAGATTATTACCAACGGTTGTCAGCGGCGAACATGACACAACAATTCTTGGTTAAGCGCCTAATTGCTCAGAATCGTTTAATTTCATGGCTTTGTTGCTGTTTTTGTCACAGGCTATTTATCATTTTTAACATTGTGATCGACGAAGGCCCTTGTAATCTAAGATACAATTTGTCCCGTGATCCACGTGAACAGTTGCACTCTACGTCACGCAAAAGGTCACAATCAGACACAAGGTTATGCTCCAAGAATACAGGTCAGAAGCCTGTAGCTCCGCCTTGTCTTGCCCCGGTCCATTATGAACATACTGCTGCGGTTGGCGATGTGCGTGCCAACCTTAGATGTAAAGCCCATGTGCAATACATAGGTGTTGGGCCCTCGGGTGGTGTTCCTTTCACTTGGTTTAAGTGGCACACCGAACCCATTCTTCTTTCATTTTTGTACTTAAATTTGATCTGGCAATGCGTTGCAACGATGACGTGATGACGTCTGTCGTGCGATGTTGCACAGGATCTTACGGAGGCCGACGTGCGTGGTAATAAAACTCTAACGGTAAGTTCGCTACTGACAGCGCTACTGCTGGCGCAACCAGTGCTAGCCCAGGAAAGCAGCTTGAGCTTCAAGGACAGTATTGAGCGGGCAATCATGTCCAATCCTGAACTTGGCGCTCGCTTTCAGGATTTCCAGTCTGCGCTTGAAGGCCAGAATGTCAGCCGTGGCGCCTTGATGCCAGAAGTTAATGCCCAGGGTTGGGTTGGCAAAGAATGGCGTGGCAGCACCTCGGGTGCTCCGTCGACCAACTGGTCGCGCAATGGCTACAGCCTGCAACTGCGTCAGTTGATTTTTGATGGTTTCTCCTCGATCAACCAGGTCCGTCAGCTCGGTTACGAAAAACTGGCGACTTATTACGAGCTGTTGGCTTCGGTCGACTCCTTGGCGCTGGAAGCGGCCAATGCACACATTGACGTGTTGCGTTACCGCGAAATGGAAAAGCTGGCTCGTGAAAACTACGGCATGCACATGAACATCCTGGGCCAGATCCAGGAGCGTTCCGCATCCGGCGTGGGCCGTGGCGTTGACCTGGAACAGGCCTATGGTCGTCAGTCCTTGGCTCAAAGCAACATGATGACCGAAGCAGGCAACCTGAACGACGTGTTGCAACGCTACCGCCGTATTGTTGGCGTGGCCGCTCCTGAAGTCATGCAAACCGCTCCCAGCCTGAGCGAATCCATTCCCGCCAATACCAAGGACTTTTTGCCATCGCTGCGCACCAGTCCCATGATCTTGGCCAAGCAAGCGCTGTACCAAGCGGCTGAGTCCGGCAAGCACGTGGCCCAAGGCCGCATGTCGCCTACGCTGGAATTCCGTGCTGCTACGGGTAAAGACAAAAATGATCCTCCCGGTTCCGCTTACCGCAATTCGCAAAGCAGCAACGTGCAGTTGATGCTGTCGTACAACCTGTTCCGTGGCGGTGCTGATGCAGCCCGTATCCGCCAAACCACGGCTCAGCAATATGCCGCCCGCGACGTGCGTGATTACACCTGCCGTAACGTGCAGCAAGATCTGGCTGTCGCCTGGAACAACATCGAGCGCTTGCGTGCTCAGTTGCCATTCCTGAAACAACACGAACTGGCTACCTCCAAGGTTCGCGTTGCTTACATGCAGCAGTTCCAGATTGGTCAGCGCTCCTTGCTGGACTTGCTGGATACGGAAAACGAATTGTTTGATGCTCGCCGTGCTCTGGCCAACGCCACGTACGACTTGCAGCAAGCTGAATACCGTTGGTTGACCCTGTCGCACCGTCTGGTGTCGGCGGTTGGCCTGGCCCAGCCTTACTCGGAGCAGCCTGAAGAAGCCACCAAGCTGGATTTCCCCGAAGAGGCATTCCAGGCTTGCATGACGCCAGTTCCAGATACGTCCAATTTGACCCCTGTGTCGGTTGACTATCGCGATGGTATGGCTCCGCCCGTCCTGCGCGAGAAAGCAGCCGGGCTGTAAGTCTCTGCTACTTGGCGTATTAGATAGTGAAGGAGGCACGTATGAGTCAGAACGAAGATGATTACAAGCAAGAGCTTTCTGCCTCGGATGCAGGTTTTATCCGGGTGCTGGAGGATTTGATTGATGCACTGATTGCAAACGGTGTACTTCGTATGACTGATCTGCCTCCGCAGGCTTTGGCCAAATTGAATGAGCGCAAACTGACCCGCCAGCGCCTGCGGGATTCGCTGGATTTGATTAATGACGATGAACCACTCATCTGATAGCACGACACCCACAAGCGGGGAATTCAGTATCCCGCCTCATCTGACCCATGATGATCCGCTCCTGACCTGCTTGGCAGAGATTACCCGTATCCACGGTAATCCCTGCACGCCGCAGCACTTGTCGGCGGGTCTGCCTTTGCAGCGAGGGCGACTGACGCCCGCGCTACTTAGTCGGGCAGCGGCGCGAGGCCATTGCACGGCCCGAATCTGGCGTCGACCGTTCACCGAACTGGACACCAACCTGTTCCCGGTTATTTTGTTGCTGAACAATAACCGGGCATGTGTCTTGCTGAGTCTGGATGATCAGCAGGCGCGGGTGCACTTTCCGGAAAGCGGTAGCCCCAGTGAAATCAGTCTGGACGTTCTGCAAGCGCAGTACTCCGGGCTGTTGGCCGTTGTGCAGCCGGATTTTCGGGTTGAAGCACGTGCTAAAGATGGTGTGGCCCCGATCAAGGGCAAGCACTGGTTCTGGGCTGCCGTGGTGCAGAACTGGCGTCTGTATCGCGATGCGATTGGCGCCGCCTTTCTGATTAATCTGTTTGCCCTGGCCATTCCGCTCTACACCATGAACGTGTATGACCGGGTCGTCCCCAATAAAGCGATTGAAACCCTGTGGGTGCTGTCGATCGGGATTGGTCTGGTGTTACTGATGAACATGTTGCTGACCAGCGTGCGGGCCTATGTGGTCGATGCCGCCAGCAAACGTGTGGATATTCAGTTATCGGCTCGCATTATGGAGCGGGTGCTGGACTTGCGTATGGAGAACCGACCGCCGTCGGTGGGCTCTTTTGCTGCCAACCTGCGCTCGTTTGAATCCGTGCGTGATTTCATCGCTTCGGCCAGTTTGACCACACTGGTCGATTTGCCTTTTGTGCTGTTGTTTTTGGCTGTGCTGGCGTGGATTTCACCCTGGATGCTGATTCCGCCGGTTGTAGCCATTTTTATTATTTTGGGTATTTCCTGGTTCGCCCAGGCTCGTATGGAGCGTTTGACCAAACAGACCTTCCAGGCGGCCGCTCAGCGTAACGCAGGTTTGGTCGAGTCTCTGGCTGGGCTGGAAACACTGAAAGTGTTGAATGCCCAAAGCAATGCTCAGCGGGCCTGGGAACAGTCCACCGAGTATCTGGCTCGCCAGGGCGCCAAAATCAAGATGACCTCCACCCTTACCGTTAACACGGTGCAAATGCTGCAGCAGATGGTCACCATCAGCGTAGTCATTATCGGGGTGTACCTGGTTCAGGAAACCAAGCTGACCATGGGTGGCATTATTGCTTCCTCCATGATTGCTGGCCGCTGTCTGGCTCCCTTGGGGCAGGTGGCAGGTTTGATGATGCAGTATCAGAATGCCCGTACCTCTTTGGGTTCGGTGGATTCCTACATGCAGATGCCGGTTGAGCATCCCGAAGAGCGTCACTTTGTGCCTCGTCCCTATCTGGAAGGCTCGATTGAGTTTCGGAACGTCAGTTTCACCTATCCCGGTGCAACTCAGAACGTGCTCGACAAGGTCAGCTTCTCCTTAAAAGCGGGCGAGAAGATCGGCATTATTGGGCGTATCGGTTCCGGTAAAACCACGCTGTCCAAATTGATCCTCGGGCTGTACAAACCGACCGGCGGCACCGTGGTGCTGGATGGCATTGATAGCTTGCAGATTGACCCGGCTGACGTACGTCGCTCCATGGGTTATGTCTCGCAGGACCCCATGCTGTTTTATGGCACCTTGAAACACAATCTGATCATGGGTACGCCTTACGCGACCGACGAGCAGATGCTGGCAGCAGCTCGCCAAGCCGGGGTGGACGATTTTGCCCGACTCCATCCTGATGGCTACGACATGATGATTGGCGAGCGTGGCGAATCCCTGTCGGGAGGTCAACGCCAAGCCATTGCCGTGGCGCGTGCCCTGATTGGTAGCCCGTCTATTCTGTTGCTGGACGAACCCAGCAGCAATATGGATAACCAGAGCGAATCCGCATTGCGCCGTAGCCTGCATAAAGAGTGCGAAGGCAAAACGGTGGTGCTGGTGACACACCGTACGGCCTTGCTGGAGCTGGTGGATCGCCTGATCGTGATGGATATGGGCCGCATTGTGGCCGATGGTCCGAAAGATCAGGTTGTTGCTGCCTTGCGTAGTGGGCAGATCGGTAAAGCCCGGAGTGCATCATGAAGATCAAAAATCTGATCGCTTGGGTGCGTACTCAGCTCGACAATTCCGATTCGCCACCTATTGGCAACAATATGGTCAAGAACGCTTCCTGGACAGCTCGCTACCAGGAAGTGCGCGGCTCTACCTTGCTGATCTGGCTAAGCCTTTTGGCGTTATGCGTGCTGATCGTCTGGGCAAGCCTGGCCAGTATTGATGAAGTTGTGCGCGGTGAAGGCAAAGTGGTGCCTTCTCGCCAGGTGCAGATTGTGCAAAGCCTGGACGGCGGCGTTGTTGAAGAAATTCTGGTGCGGCCCGGTCAATCCGTGGAAGCCGGTGAAGTGCTGCTGCGAGTTGATCCTACGCGTGCCTCGTCGTCTCTGGGTGAGAACGAAGCCGAATCCTTGTCCTTGATGGCCAAGGCGGCTCGTCTGGAAGCCATTGCGGCCGACCAGCCCTTTGATATGCCCAGCGAAGTTCTGGAGAAAGCACCGGATCTGGCTGAAATGGAGCGCCGTGTCTGGCAGGCTCGGACAGAAGAGCTTCGCACCAATATTTCGGTGGCTCAAGAGCAGTTGAACCAGCGTCAACAGGAATTGCGTGAAACGCAGGCTAACCGTGACCAAGCGGCATCCAGTTGCGGGCTGACTTCGCAAGAGCTGCAAATGACTCGTCCTTTGCTTAAGAGCGGAGCGGTGTCCGAAGTGGACTTGCTGCGCTTGCAACGTGATGTGGCTCGTTACTGCGGTGAACAGAAAGCAGCTACCGCACAGATCAGCCGTATTCAAGCCTCCATTCAGGAAGCTCAGAACCGTATTGGCGAAGTGGAAATCATCTTCCGCAACCAGGCCCGTACCGAGCTGGCTGAAACACGCGCCAAATTGGCTTCTCTGGAACAAGGCCAACGCGCCTTGGCTGATCGTGTGCGACTGGCTGAAGTGCGCTCGCCTGTGCGCGGCACGGTCAAGACGCTGTCTGCCAATACGGTGGGCGGTGTGCTGCAACCCGGTAAAGATATTCTGGAAATCGTGCCTACCGATGACACCTTGTTGCTGGAAGTACGTATTAATCCGCGCGATATCGGGTTTCTGCACTCGGGACAGACTGCCGAGGTCAAGTTCACGGCTTATGACTTCGCCATCTATGGTGGCTTGCCTGGCGTGCTGGAGCAAACCAGTGCCGACACCATTACCGATGAAAAAGGCAATTCATTCTATATAGCTAAGGTACGTACTGACACGGTTTACGTCGGTGACGATAACCGTCCAATCTTGCCCGGTATGGTGGCCGATGTGCACATCCTGACGGGCAAGCGGACAGTTATGCAGTACTTACTCAAACCTATTCTCAGGGCCAGATCCAACGCCTTCAGGGAGCGTTAAGGCCGATCGGTCCGTTGGGGGAGTAGCGCTGACGATAGAGGTGTAACACCCGAGTCAGACCAAGAGCTGATGGCTTATAGCTCGTGTTACCAGTAAGGGAAAAGCGGTATGCGACAAGTAAATTCGGTTTTATTTCTGACTGCCGATGAGGCGTTGTGGCAGCATTGGCGTCATCTGGAATCCGTGACCTGGCTGCCCGCCAGAGGGCAGGGCATGGACGATTTATTGCGTTGGAAACAACAGCATCGTGATCTGGTGGTGGTCGATAGCGCCCTGGCTTTGTGGAACCATCCTCAGTGGGCCCAGGCCGTGCAGGGCATGAAAGTAATTATCGCCAGCCCCCGGCCACTGGATACGGAAGGCCAGTCTGTTCTGGCTTTGGGTGCGCGTGGTTACATTCATGCTTACAGTTCCTCCCCGCTGCTGGTGCAGGCGCTGGATCATGTGGCCAGTGGCCAGGTCTGGGTGGGCGAGTCCTTGCTGAGCCGTTTGCTCAGCGATGTCACCCGTCGTCTGGAACCGAAGGCGGGTTGGGAAAGCACCTTGACCAGCCGTGAAGTCGAGGTTGCGCAACGCGCCTCGCTGGGTCACTCCAATCAGTTGATTGCAAACGATCTGGGAATCACCGAAAGAACGGTGCGCGCCCATCTCCAGGCTGTTTTTGAGAAGCTGAATGTAACAGATCGTTTGATGTTGGCGCTAAAAGTACACGGCATAGCCTAAGCGCCTGCTCGCCGTCCCGTTCGTATTGTTAAGTTAAGTCAATAACAATAAATAAAACAGCGAACTGGCGGCGACGCCAATATCGAGCAGCGGGTCAACTCGCTATTCTCTGATCAAAGAAAGTCAATTTCAGACTGCTGCGTCGCCGCGGTCTTTTTTTAGGAATCAGACAGTCATGGCACTGGATACTGTTTTAGTAACCCGAGTTGAAGGTACGGCATGGATTCGTACCAGCGATGGTTCAAAAGTAGCTGTAAAAGAAGGGATGCGTGTCCCTGTTAACGCCGAGATCATCACCGAGACCGGCGCCAGCGTCGAACTCGAAATCCCAGGCAGCCCACCCATGACGATTTCCGATAACCGGTCTTTCCTGGTTAGCGGAGATATCGCAGAAACGGATGTGGACCCTGTGGCAGCCGCCCTGGCCAACCCCAACGACCCAGCCATTACGGCTGTGTTGGCCGCTTTGGAAGCCGGCAATGACCCATTCTCCCAACTTGACCCAACCGCTGCCGTATTGACCGGTGGTGGCGAAGGCGGTGGCAGCAGCTTCACTCGTCTGGTCAGCATTGTGGAAACCACGCGCCCACTGGCACTGGAATACCCACGTCCTGGCGTGCCTAATGTTGAAAACGTGCGCTTGGGTGGCTACAGCGGTACAGGCGAAGAAGAAGCCGGTCCCCTGGTTCCCCCCTCCGTTACCGTCAAGATCAACGACGACGGCACGGTTACCTTCACGTTCACTGAAGTGCCATTTGGCTTCGACATCGAAGACATCGTGGTCACCGGCGGTGGTCGCATCGAAGGCCTGACGCCTGACAATAAAGATCCCAAGACCTGGACCGGCACACTGGTTCCCCCACCGAACTACGAAGGCGAAATCACCGTCAAAGTACCTGACGGTAGCTACACCAACGAAGTGGGCACACCAGGTAACGGCGGCGAAGACACGACCACGGTCGACACTCTGCCTCCAGAAGCCGAAATCACCATCGACCCCATCACGGGCGACGACGTGATTAACAAAGACGAGTCCGACGGCGACGTCACCATCACCGGTACGGTGGGTAAAGACGTCAAGCCAGGCGACAAGGTCACCGTGACCATCGGTGGCAAAGAGTACGAAACCACCGTTAACCCGGACGGCAAGACCTGGAGCGTGGACGTTCCTGGCTCCGAACTGGTCAATAACGACAAGATTGAAGCCAAAGTCACTACGACTGACGAGGCTGGCAACAGCACAACTGTCACTACCGATCGTCCTTACGAAGTAGACGTCACGCCTCCTGAAGCCGAGATCAAGATTGATCCGATCACGGGCGATGACGTTATCAACAAGGAAGAGTCGGGCGGCGATGTCACGATCACCGGTACGGTGGGCAAAGACGTCAAACCTGGCGACAAGGTCACTGTGACCGTAGGTGGCAAAGAGTACGAAACCACCGTTAACCCGGACGGCAAGACCTGGAGCGTGGACGTTCCTGGCTCCGAACTGGTCAACAACGACAAGGTTGAAGCCAAAGTTACCACGACTGATGACGCTGGCAACACAACGACCGCTACCGACGAGAAGCCTTACGACGTAGACGTTACGCCTCCTGAAGCCGAGATCAAGATTGATCCGATCACGGGCGACGACGTTATCAACAAGGAAGAGTCGGGCGGCGACGTCACGATCACCGGTACGGTGGGTAAAGACGTCAAACCTGGCGACAAGGTCACTGTGACCGTAGGTGGCAAAGAATACGAAACCACCGTTAACCCAGACGGCAAGACCTGGAGCGTGGACGTTCCTGGCTCCGAACTCGTCAACAACGACAAGGTTGAAGCCAAAGTCACCACGACTGATGACGCTGGCAACACAACGACCGCTACCGACGAGAAGCCTTACGACGTAGACGTTACGCCTCCTGAAGCCGAGATCGCGATCAACGTGATCGCTGAAGACGACGTCATTAACAAAGCCGAATCGGAAGGGGATGTCACTGTCTCTGGTACGGTTGGTAAAGACGTCAAGGCAGGCGACACCGTCACCGTGACCGTGAACGGTAAGGATTACACCACTACTGTTAACGCCGATGGCAAGACCTGGAACGTAGACGTTCCTGGTGCCGAACTGGCCAAGGACAGCAATGTTCACGCCAAGGTTGAGACCGAAGACGCCGCGGGTAACCCAGCTAGCGCTGAAGCTGACCGCGGCTACGGTGTGGATACCGATCTGCCTGAAGCTGAGATCGCTATTAACGTGATCGCTGAAGATGACGTAATCAACAAGGCTGAGTCCGAGTCCGACGTGACCATCACCGGTACCGTGGGTAAGGACGTCAAGGCCGGTGATACCGTGACCGTGACGGTCAATGGCAAGGACTACACGACCACGGTTAACGCCGACGGCAAGACCTGGAACGTGGACGTTCCTGGTGCTGAACTGGCCAAGGACAGCAACGTCCACGCCAAGGTTGAGACCGAAGACGCGGCTGGTAACCCAGCCAGCGCTGAAGCCGACCGTGGCTACGGCGTCGACACCGATCTGCCAGAAGCTGAGATCGCGATCAACGTGATCGCTGAAGATGACGTCATCAACAAAGCCGAATCGGAAGGGGATGTCACTGTCTCCGGTACGGTTGGTAAAGACGTCAAGGCAGGCGATACCGTCACCGTGACCGTGAACGGCAAGGATTACACGACCACGGTTAACGCCGATGGCAAGACCTGGAACGTAGACGTTCCTGGTGCCGAACTGGCCAAGGACAGCAATGTTCACGCCAAGGTTGAGACCGAAGACGCTGCTGGTAACCCAGCCAGTGCTGAAGCCGACCGTGGTTACGGCGTAGACACCGATCTGCCAGAAGCTGAGATCGCGATCAACGTGATCGCTGAAGACGACGTAGTCAACAAGGCTGAGTCCGAGTCCGACGTGACCATCACCGGTACCGTGGGTAAAGACGTGAAGGCTGGCGATACGGTTACTGTGACCGTGAACGGCAAGGATTACACGACCACCGTTAACGCCGATGGCAAGACCTGGAACGTCGACGTTCCTGGTGCTGAACTGGCCAAGGACAGCAATGTCCACGCCAAGGTTGAGACCGAAGACGCGGCTGGTAACCCAGCCAGCGCTGAAGCCGACCGTGGCTACGGCGTCGACACCGATCTGCCAGAAGCTGAGATCGCGATCAACGTGATCGCTGAAGATGACGTCATCAACAAAGCCGAATCGGAAGGGGATGTCACTGTCTCCGGTACGGTTGGTAAAGACGTCAAGGCTGGCGATACCGTCACCGTGACCGTGAACGGCAAGGATTACACGACCACCGTTAACGCCGATGGCAAGACCTGGAACGTGGACGTTCCTGGTGCCGAACTGGCCAAGGACAGCAATGTCCACGCTAAGGTTGAGACCGAAGACGCCGCTGGTAACCCAGCGTCGGCTGAAGCTGACCGTGGTTACGGCGTAGACACCGATCTGCCCGAAGCTGAGATCGCGATTAACGTGATCGCCGAAGACGACGTCATCAACAAAGCCGAATCGGAAGGGGATGTCACTGTCTCTGGTACGGTTGGTAAAGACGTGAAGGCCGGTGATACCGTGACCGTGACGGTCAATGGCAAGGATTACACGACCACCGTTAACGCCGATGGCAAGACCTGGAACGTGGATGTTCCTGGTGCTGAACTGGCTAAGGACAGCAATGTCCACGCCAAGGTGGAGACCGAAGACGCCGCTGGTAACCCAGCGTCGGCTGAAGCCGACCGTGGTTACGGCGTAGACACCGATCTGCCTGAAGCCGAGATCGCGATCAACGTGATCGCCGAAGACGACGTAGTCAACAAGGCTGAGTCCGAGTCCGACGTGACCATTACTGGTACGGTTGGTAAGGACGTGAAGGCCGGTGACACCGTGACTGTGACCGTGAACGGCAAGGACTACACGACCACCGTTAACGCTGATGGCAAGACCTGGAATGTAGACGTTCCTGGTGCCGAACTGGCCAAGGACAGCAATGTTCACGCCAAGGTGGAGACCGAAGACGCGGCTGGTAACCCAGCTAGCGCTGAAGCCGACCGTGGCTACGGTGTGGATACTGATCTGCCTGAAGCTGAGATCGCGATCAACGTGATCGCTGAAGATGACGTGATCAACAAAGCCGAATCGGAAGGGGATGTCACTGTCTCTGGTACGGTTGGTAAAGACGTCAAGGCTGGCGACACCGTCACCGTGACCGTGAACGGCAAGGACTACACGACCACCGTTAACGCTGATGGCAAGACCTGGAATGTAGACGTTCCTGGTGCTGAACTGGCCAAGGACAGCAATGTCCACGCTAAGGTTGAGACCGAAGATGCGGCTGGTAACCCAGCCAGCGCTGAAGCTGATCGCGGTTACGGCGTCGACACCGATCTGCCTGAAGCCGAGATCGCCATTAACGTGATCGCTGAAGATGACGTAGTCAACAAGGCTGAGTCCGAGTCCGACGTGACCATTACTGGTACCGTGGGTAAAGACGTCAAGGCCGGCGACACCGTCACCGTGACCGTGAACGGCAAGGACTACACCACCACCGTTAACGCCGACGGCAAGACCTGGAACGTAGACGTTCCTGGTGCTGAACTGGCCAAGGACAGCAATGTCCACGCCAAGGTTGAGACCGAAGATGCGGCTGGTAACCCAGCCAGCGCTGAAGCCGACCGTGGCTACGGCGTAGACACCGATCTGCCAGAAGCTGAGATCGCGATCAACGTGATCGCTGAAGATGACGTCATCAACAAAGCCGAATCGGAAGGGGATGTCACTGTCTCCGGTACGGTTGGTAAGGACGTGAAGGCCGGTGACACCGTGACTGTGACCGTGAACGGCAAGGACTACACGACCACCGTTAACCCTGATGGCAAGACCTGGAATGTAGACGTTCCTGGTGCCGAACTGGCCAAGGACAGCAATGTTCACGCCAAGGTTGAGACCGAAGACGCTGCTGGTAACCCAGCCAGTGCTGAAGCCGACCGTGGTTACGGCGTAGACACCGATCTGCCAGAAGCTGAGATCGCGATCAACGTGATCGCTGAAGACGACGTAGTCAACAAGGCTGAGTCCGAGTCCGACGTGACCATCACCGGTACCGTGGGTAAAGACGTGAAGGCTGGCGATACGGTTACTGTGACCGTGAACGGCAAGGATTACACGACCACCGTTAACGCCGATGGCAAGACCTGGAACGTCGACGTTCCTGGTGCTGAACTGGCCGAGGACAGCAATGTCCACGCTAAGGTTGAGACCGAAGACGCGGCTGGTAACCCAGCTAGCGCTGAAGCCGACCGTGGCTACGGCGTAGACACCGATCTGCCTGAAGCTGAGATCGCGATCAACGTGATCGCTGAAGACGACGTGATCAACAAAGCCGAATCGGAAGGGGATGTCACTGTCTCCGGTACGGTTGGTAAAGACGTCAAGGCTGGCGATACCGTCACCGTGACCGTGAACGGCAAGGATTACACGACCACCGTTAACGCTGATGGCAAGACCTGGAACGTCGACGTTCCTGGTGCCGAACTGGCCAAGGACAGCAACGTCCACGCCAAGGTTGAGACCGAAGACGCGGCTGGTAACCCAGCCAGCGCTGAAGCCGACCGTGGCTACGGCGTCGACACCGATCTGCCAGAAGCTGAGATCGCGATCAACGTGATCGCTGAAGATGACGTCATCAACAAAGCCGAATCGGAAGGGGATGTCACTGTCTCCGGTACGGTTGGTAAAGACGTCAAGGCTGGCGATACCGTCACCGTGACCGTGAACGGCAAGGATTACACGACCACCGTTAACGCCGATGGCAAGACCTGGAACGTGGACGTTCCTGGTGCCGAACTGGCCAAGGACAGCAATGTCCACGCTAAGGTTGAGACCGAAGACGCCGCTGGTAACCCAGCGTCGGCTGAAGCTGACCGTGGTTACGGCGTAGACACCGATCTGCCCGAAGCTGAGATCGCGATTAACGTGATCGCCGAAGACGACGTCATCAACAAAGCCGAATCGGAAGGGGATGTCACTGTCTCTGGTACGGTTGGTAAAGACGTGAAGGCCGGTGATACCGTGACCGTGACGGTCAATGGCAAGGATTACACGACCACCGTTAACGCCGATGGCAAGACCTGGAACGTGGATGTTCCTGGTGCTGAACTGGCTAAGGACAGCAATGTCCACGCCAAGGTGGAGACCGAAGACGCCGCTGGTAACCCAGCGTCGGCTGAAGCCGACCGTGGTTACGGCGTAGACACCGATCTGCCTGAAGCCGAGATCGCGATCAACGTGATCGCCGAAGACGACGTAGTCAACAAGGCTGAGTCCGAGTCCGACGTGACCATTACTGGTACGGTTGGTAAGGACGTGAAGGCCGGTGACACCGTGACTGTGACCGTGAACGGCAAGGACTACACGACCACCGTTAACCCTGATGGCAAGACCTGGAATGTAGACGTTCCTGGTGCCGAACTGGCCAAGGACAGCAATGTTCACGCCAAGGTTGAGACCGAAGACGCCGCTGGTAACCCAGCGTCGGCAGAAGCTGACCGTGGCTACGGTGTCGACACCGATCTGCCCGAAGCCGAGATCGTGATCAACGTGATCGCTGAAGATGACGTAGTCAACAAGGCTGAGTCCGAGTCCGACGTGACCATTACTGGTACGGTTGGTAAGGACGTGAAGGCCGGTGACACCGTGACTGTGACCGTGAACGGCAAGGACTACACGACCACCGTTAACGCCGATGGCAAGACCTGGAACGTGGATGTTCCTGGTGCTGAACTGGCCAAGGACAGCAATGTCCACGCCAAGGTTGAGACGGAAGACGCCGCTGGTAACCCAGCTAGCGCTGAAGCTGACCGCGGTTACGGCGTAGAGACCGATCTGCCTGAAGCTGAGATCGCGATCAACGTGATCGCTGAAGACGACGTAGTCAACAAGGCTGAGTCCGAGTCCGACGTGACCATTACTGGTACCGTGGGTAAAGACGTCAAGGCAGGCGACACCGTCACCGTGACCGTGAACGGCAAGGACTACACCACCACCGTTAACGCCGACGGCAAGACCTGGAACGTAGACGTTCCTGGTGCTGAACTGGCCAAGGACAGCAATGTCCACGCCAAGGTGGAAACGGAAGACGCCGCTGGTAACCCAGCTAGCGCTGAAGCTGACCGTGGCTACGGTGTAGACACCGATCTGCCTGAAGCTGAGATCGCCATTAACGTGATCGCCGAAGACGACGTGGTCAACAAGGCCGAGTCCGAGTCCGACGTGACCATTACTGGTACCGTGGGTAAAGACGTCAAGGCCGGTGACACCGTGACCGTGACGGTCAACGGTAAGGACTACACGACCACCGTTAACGCCGATGGCAAGACCTGGAACGTGGACGTTCCTGGTGCTGAACTGGCCAAGGACAGCAATGTTCACGCCAAGGTTGAGACCGAAGACGCCGCTGGTAACCCAGCTAGCGCTGAAGCCGACCGTGGCTACGGCGTAGACACCGATCTGCCAGAAGCTGAGATCGCGATCAACGTGATCGCTGAAGATGACGTCATCAACAAAGCCGAATCGGAAGGAGATGTCACTGTCTCCGGTACGGTTGGCAAGGACGTCAAGGCTGGCGATACCGTCACCGTGACCGTGAACGGCAAGGATTACACGACCACCGTTAACGCCGATGGCAAGACCTGGAACGTAGACGTTCCTGGTGCTGAACTGGCCAAGGATAGCAATGTCCACGCTAAGGTTGAGACCGAAGACGCCGCTGGTAACCCAGCGTCGGCTGAGGCTGACCGCGGTTACGGCGTCGACACCGATCTGCCTGAAGCTGAGATCGCGATCAACGTGATTGCTGAAGATGACGTCATCAACAAAGCCGAATCGGAAGGAGATGTCACTGTCTCCGGTACGGTTGGCAAGGACGTCAAGGCTGGCGACACCGTGACCGTGACCGTGAACGGCAAGGATTACACGACCACCGTTAACGCCGATGGCAAGACCTGGAACGTGGACGTTCCTGGTGCCGAACTGGCCAAGGACAGCAACGTCCACGCCAAGGTTGAGACCGAAGACGCCGCTGGTAACCCAGCTAGCGCTGAAGCTGACCGCGGCTACGGTGTCGATACCGATCTGCCAGAAGCCTCGATCACCATCAACACCATTGCTGGTGACGATGTGATCAACAAGGCTGAGTCCGAGTCCGACGTGACCATCACCGGTACCGTGGGTAAAGACGTCAAGGCCGGTGATACCGTGACCGTGACGGTCAATGGCAAGGACTACACCACCACCGTTAACGCCGACGGCAAGACCTGGAACGTAGACGTTCCTGGTGCTGAACTGGCCAAGGACAGCAATGTTCACGCCAAGGTTGAGACCGAAGACGCGGCTGGTAACCCAGCCAGTGCTGAAGCCGACCGTGGTTACGGCGTAGACACCGACCTGCCAGAAGCTGAGATCGCGATCAACGTGATCGCTGAAGACGACGTAGTCAACAAGGCTGAGTCCGAGTCCGACGTGACCATCACCGGTACCGTGGGTAAAGACGTGAAGGCAGGTGACACCGTGACCGTGACGGTCAATGGTAAGGACTACACGACCACCGTTAACGCCGATGGCAAGACCTGGAACGTGGATGTTCCTGGTGCCGAACTGGCCAAGGACAGCAATGTTCACGCCAAGGTTGAGACCGAAGACGCTGCTGGTAACCCAGCCAGCGCTGAAGCTGACCGCGGCTACGGTGTCGATACCGATCTGCCAGAAGCCTCGATCACCATCAACACCATTGCTGGTGACGATGTGATCAACAAGGCCGAGTCTGAGTCCGACGTGACCTTGACGGGTACGGTTGGCAAGGACGTCAAGGCTGGTGACACCGTGACTGTGACCGTGAACGGCAAGGACTACACGACCACGGTTAACGCCGATGGCAAGACCTGGAACGTGGACGTTCCTGGTGCCGAACTGGCCAAGGACAGCAACGTCCACGCCAAGGTGGAAACGGAAGACGCCGCTGGTAACCCAGCTAGCGCTGAAGCTGACCGCGGCTACGGTGTCGATACCGATCTGCCAGAAGCCTCGATCACCATCAACACCATTGCTGGTGACGATGTGATCAACAAGGCTGAGTCCGAGTCCGACGTGACCATCACCGGTACCGTGGGTAAAGACGTCAAGGCCGGTGATACCGTGACCGTGACGGTCAATGGTAAGGACTACACGACCACTGTTAACGCCGACGGCAAGACCTGGAACGTAGACGTTCCTGGTGCTGAACTGGCCAAGGACAGCAATGTTCACGCCAAGGTTGAGACCGAAGACGCGGCTGGTAACCCAGCCAGTGCTGAAGCCGACCGTGGTTACGGCGTAGACACCGACCTGCCAGAAGCTGAGATCGCGATCAACGTGATCGCTGAAGACGACGTAGTCAACAAGGCTGAGTCCGAGTCCGACGTGACCATCACCGGTACCGTGGGTAAAGACGTCAAGGCCGGTGACACCGTGACCGTGACGGTCAATGGTAAGGACTACACGACCACCGTTAACGCCGATGGCAAGACCTGGAACGTGGATGTTCCTGGTGCCGAACTGGCCAAGGACAGCAATGTTCACGCCAAGGTTGAGACCGAAGACGCTGCTGGTAACCCAGCCAGCGCTGAAGCTGACCGCGGCTACGGTGTCGATACCGATCTGCCAGAAGCCTCGATCACCATCAACACCATTGCTGGTGACGATGTGATCAACAAGGCCGAGTCTGAGTCCGACGTGACCTTGACGGGTACGGTTGGCAAGGACGTCAAGGCTGGTGACACCGTGACTGTGACCGTGAACGGCAAGGACTACACGACCACGGTTAACGCCGATGGCAAGACCTGGAACGTGGACGTTCCTGGTGCCGAACTGGCCAAGGACAGCAACGTCCACGCCAAGGTGGAAACGGAAGACGCCGCTGGTAACCCAGCTAGCGCTGAAGCTGACCGCGGCTACGGTGTCGATACCGATCTGCCAGAAGCCTCGATCACCATCAACACCATTGCTGGTGACGATGTGATCAACAAGGCTGAGTCCGAGTCCGACGTGACCATCACCGGTACCGTGGGTAAAGACGTCAAGGCCGGTGATACCGTGACCGTGACGGTCAATGGTAAGGACTACACGACCACTGTTAACGCCGATGGCAAGACCTGGAACGTGGACGTTCCTGGTGCTGAACTGGCCAAGGACAGCAATGTCCACGCCAAGGTTGAGACCGAAGACGCCGCTGGTAACCCAGCCAGCGCTGAAGCCGACCGTGGCTACGGTGTCGATACCGATCTGCCCGAAGCCTCGATCACTATCAACACCATTGCTGGTGACGATGTGATCAACAAGGCTGAGTCCGAGTCCGACGTGACCTTGACGGGTACGGTTGGCAAGGACGTCAAGGCTGGTGACACCGTCACCGTGACCGTGAACGGCAAGGACTACACGACCACTGTTAACGCCGACGGCAAGACCTGGAACGTAGACGTTCCCGGTGCCGAACTGGCCAAGGACAGCAATGTCCACGCCAAGGTTGAGACCGAAGACGCCGCTGGTAACCCAGCTAGCGCTGAAGCCGACCGCGGCTACGGCGTAGACACCGATCTGCCCGAAGCCTCGATCACCATCAACACCATTGCTGGTGATGATGTGATCAACAAGGCTGAGTCCGAGTCCAACGTGACCTTGACGGGTACAGTTGGCAAGGACGTGAAGGCTGGCGACACGGTTACTGTGACCGTGAACGGCAAGGACTACACGACTACTGTTAACGCCGACGGTAAGACCTGGAACGTGGACGTTCCCGGTGCCGAACTGGCTAAGGACAGCAACGTCCACGCCAAGGTTGAGACCGAAGACGCCGCTGGTAACCCCGCGTCGGCTGAAGCTGACCGCGGCTACGACGTTCAGACCGCTTTGCCTAAGGCCGAGATTGCTATCGACACCATTGCTGGTGACGACGTGATCAACAAGGCTGAGTCCGAATCCAACATCACCCTGACGGGTACGGTTGGTCAGGACGTCAAGGCTGGTGACAAAGTCACCGTGACCGTGAACGGCAAGGACTACACAACCACGGTTAATACCGATGGCAAGACCTGGAGTGTGAGCGTTCCTGGTTCCGAGCTGGCTCTGGATGACAACGTCCACGCCAAGGTTGAGACCAAGGATGCTGCCGGTAACAGCGCTAGCGCTGAAGCCGACCGCGACTACGGTGTGCAGACCACATTGCCTGAAGCCGAGATCACTCTGGATCCGATCGCTGGTGACGGCGTGCTGGATCATAAGGAAGCTGGCGACGGCAAGGGCACGATTGACGTGACCGGTACGGTTGGCAAGGATGTACAGCCTGGCGATACCGTGACTCTGACTATCGGTGGCAAGGAATACACCGGTACCGTTGGCAATGATCTGACCTTCAAGATCCCAGTACCTGTACAGGATCTGTTGAAGAACGATACGGTTGATGCCAAGGTAACGACGACAGACTCGGCTGGTAACAGCGCTTCTGCCAACGACTCTGGCCCATACACGCTGGATGTGGATCAGTTGATCATTGATGGTAACGGTGGTGGCAATCCGAATGGTGGCGTGGGCGACGACGTCATTATTGGTGACCGCGGCGGTGTGCAAGAGAACATCGTTCACGGCCAGAGCTACAACATTGCCATCCTGGTTGACCGTTCCAACAGCATGAAAGAGGCTTCTGGTACGGACAACATGAACCGTATGCAGTTGCTGAAGGCTGCGCTGACGACCTTGGCTGAAAGCTTGGCCAACCACGAAGGCGGCACGGTGAACCTGAGTATCATCGGCTTTGGTACCAAGGCTGATACGCCTATCGTGTTCAAGGATCTGACTCATGCAGATTTGATAAAACTGCTGAATTCGATCGATACCTTGAACGGTTACAACTCTGGTTGGAACTCCAACGTTGGTGGTACCAACTACGAAGCAGCCTTCAAAGCGGCTGAAGCATGGTTCAAGACTGGCGATGCACCGGCAACAGACAAGAACGGCAACGCTTATGAAAACGTTACGTACTTCCTGACTGACGGTAATCCAACCCAGTACGGTACTGGCCAAGGTGCTGGTAGTGGCTATGACGCTACTGCTGACTCGCGTGGTAAGACTGCTTACGACAGCTTGGTTACTTCTTCGGGTAGCAAGGTGTACGCGGTGGGTATTGGTAACGACGTCAGCGTGGATGTTCTGCGCAAGTACGACAACACCGGTACTGAGGTTGTTGATGTTATTCGTGGCACTAAGGACGTTACTGACTTTGAAAACGGTCGTCATGACGGTTGGGATAAAGTCAGTGGCAACGGTTCTCTGGGTGTTCAGAATTTGGGTAGCAGCCGTAATCCTGATAACCGTTTGGAAATCACCGATACCTATAGCCGTAATGGCGATACCGCGACCACGGTGGCTGGCCCAGGGATGACAGTCGCTGCGGGCAGCTATGGCAAACTGAGCTTCCACTATGCAGAGAATGGCCGTAATAGCCAGGACGTGTTCCAGTGGCAACTGCAGAAGTTCAACGTGAAAACAGGTAACTGGGAAGTTGTGCAGGAAGGTGGCCGCCCAGGTAGCTCCGGCACTATCACGACCAAGCCAGTTGGCGAAGGCCAGTACCGCTTCGAGTTCCTGGTGGATGATCGTTCCAGCAGCGGTAACTACAAGGTCTACATTGACGACGTCACGATGTTGTCCTCCGGCAATTCGAATGATTGGAAAGAGGTCAACAAGGTCGACATCGTCAACACCAAGGAAGACCTGGATGCAGCCTTGAAGGGTGGTTCCATAACGAACGATCCAGCCCCTGTTGGTAACGATCACATCATCGGTGGTGATGGTAATGACATCATCTTCGGTGACACGATCAACACCGACGGTTCGGTTTTGCCATGGCATGAAGTGGGTGGTCGTCCAGACAACCTGCCTGATGGCTCCGGTCTGAAGGCGCTGGAAGTGTTCTTGCAGATGAAGAACAACGGCACTCCAGCAACAGGTAATGATCTGTACGAGTACATCAAGGAAAACCACGCCGACTTCAACGTCGACGGCGACAAGCGTGGCGGTGACGATATCCTTGACGGTGGCGCAGGTAACGACATCCTGTACGGTCAGGGCGGTAACGACACCTTGATCGGTGGTGCCGGTGACGACATCATGTTCGGTGGTGAGGGTGATGACACCTTTGTGTGGAACAAGGGCGATCAAGGCACTACTAGCAAACCGGCTGTGGATTACGTGATGGACTTTGGTGATTCGGGTACCGACACCTTGGATATCACTGATCTGTTGTCGGGCCACGACCTCAACAACGGCGACCTGAGCCAGTACCTGACGGTAGGCAGCTCGGCTAACGGCAAGATGGAAATTGGTATCAGTTCTCAAGGTAATGGCCAGATCGATCAGAAGATCATTCTGGACAACATCGACTTTGACGCAGAGAAGGCAGCTCAGATCGCCAACTCGCTGAAAGACGGTACCTTGAAGTCTTCTGATTTCTAAGCTGTTCACTGGATAGGCACTACCTGCGGGTAGTGTCCAAGCCCCACAAACCTATTTGGGTTTGTGGGGTTTTTTTATGTCTGTGGCTTGTCGTCAGCGCCAATAGTGGGCACCTGGCATTTGTGACTATGATCGTGATGTGTCGCAAGAAAGAGGGCGCATGCAGCAGGGCTATTGACCACGCTTAGCCGGTAAGTGCGCTGTTCTGCGGGTTGCCACGTGGTGGCCTCTCTTTTCAGGGATAGTTCAGGGCCGTTTAACAGCCTGCTCTATATATAGAGGGATTAGGCGCTTTGTCGATTGCCAAGCGTTCACTAAATAGGCAAGCTATAACGCCGTTATAAGGGTTTGCTTATTTGGGATTGACGTGCTCTTGTCTTTTGCCTGGCTACGCCTTTTTCTTCGATCTAGGGTTGCGCTGTTTGTGCTGGTCGCACTGCTGGTATTGGTGTGGCTGCCCTTGTCGGCGCCTGCCTTGCAGTTCGAGGCAAGCAAGATTCGTCAGACCGCTGTTTCCCGTTTTGGCGCCCGTGCCGGGACTGCCGTGGATCGGTGGATGGCCAATCTGGAATCCGCTCGTGGTTTAAGCGAGCGTCGCCAGCTAGATGCCGTTAATGATTTCTGGAATATGAATGTGATGGCGGGCGAGGACATTCATATCTGGGGCCAGTTGGATTACTGGGCAACGCCCATAGAAACTCTGGGCAAAGCAGCGGGTGACTGTGAAGATTTTGTCATCGGCAAGTATTTTTCCTTGTTGCACCTGGGTGTGCCTAATGAAAAACTGCGATTGATCTATGTACGTGCGCAGGTCGGTGGCCAAAGTATTGCGCACATGGTGCTGGGCTACTATCCCACGCCGCAGTCCGAGCCTTTGTTGCTCGATAATTTAAGCGGTTCAATTCGCCCCGCCAGCCAACGTCCTGATCTGACCCCTGTGTTCAGCTTTAACTCACAAGGGGTGTATGTGGGTAATGCCCAAAAAGGTTCGGTAGACAGTATTAGCCGCTGGCGCGGTTTGCTGGAAAAAATGCGTAAGGAAGGTTTTGTGCCTTGATGATGAACACAGTCTTTGTGTGTGATGACAGATCAGGAACAAATCCCAGACACCCCTCAGGGTGGGCTAGACCAGAATTTATGGAATATACGGAAGCGCTATGTCTTTACTTAAACAGCTCTTGCTAAGTGTCTCGTGCGCGATTCTTGCTATTTTGATTGGCACGCTGTGGTTTAGCGTGGATTCGGCAAGGCAGTACTTAAGTAGCCAATTGCAGGCTCAGGGCGAGTCGGCGGCGACCTCGCTGGCCTTGACCTTGTCTCAGCCCAGCAACCAGGACCCGATTACGCAAGAGCTGCTGATCGCAGCTTTGTACGATACCGGTCAGTTTGAACGCATACGTTTTTACGACACTTCCGATACCGTCCTGGTAGAGCGCAGCGCTCAGCAGGAAACCCAGGTCAGTGGCTCCTCTCCTGCGTGGTTCGCCAACTCCTTGCCAATTGATGTGCCTTTGGCGTCTGCGCATGTCAGTAATGGCTGGAATCAGATTGGCACGATCGAGGTCAAGCCTGCCGACGAGTACGCTCGCGCCAGTCTGTGGAAAAGTTTTGTACGTGTCACTTTGCTGGTTCTGGGTGCCGGGATTGCCTGGGGCGTATTTGTATTGATGGTGATGGCCTGGTTGCGCCGTGCCTTGCGTGAGCACGTACAGTTCGAGCTGCAACAGATGGACCAAAGCGAATCTGTGCCCAGCCGCAAGAAAGTGCGCACGATTCCCGAGTTGGAGGCCGTGACACATACCTTGAGTACGGTGCAAAACCGTATCCGTGTCAGTAGCCAGGAGCAAAATGCCCGAATCGAGCAATTGCAGTTGGAGCTGAACTGCGACCCGGTGACGGGCCTGGCCAACCGCAAGTACTTCGTGAACTTGTTCCGTCAGGTATTGCAGCAAGAGGAGGGTGGCCATGTATTGCTGTTCCGTCAGCGGGACTTGCTGCCTTTAAATACCTCCTTGTCGCGCGACGCGGTAGATGCCTGGCTGAACCTGGTGACCCAGCGTTGTACAGAGCTTTTGAAGAAAAATGGCATGGATGCGGGCAATCTGGCTCGTTTGAATGGCTCCGACTTTATCGTGCTGCTTAAAGGTCAGACGGGTCCTCAGGTGATGGGCTTTGCTCAGGAATTGCGTACCGCCTTGCAGGAGTTGCGTCAGCCCCTGCCCGATGGCAGCCTGTGCCGATGGTCTATGGCGATGACAAACTACGAGGGCCAGGATTCGCTCAGCGCTGTGATGACGCGCTTGGATAATGCCTTGATGCGTGCCGAAGGGGCAGGGCACCAGGAAGTGGAGTACCGTCCTTCTGAAGGTGCCCATAGCGAGGCGGGTTCCTCTATTGGCGAGCAGGAATGGCACTCGCGTATTGAGCGGGGCCTGGAGCAGGGACGGATTGAACTGAATGTGAAGCCGGGCGTCGAAGTGTGGGGCCAGGCTGGCAAGATTCACGACGCTACCTTGAATTTGCTGCCCGAGCAGTCGGGCCAGGCCAGTTTGCCTGCTTATTTGTTTATCCCCGTTGCGGTTCGTTTGGGTCTGTCCGGGCAATGCGATTTGCGTACGATGGAGCTGGCAGGTGATTGGCTGGCTAAAAACGAAGGCAGTTTAAGCGTTCGAGTGTCCTGGGCATCGGTGATCAAGCCCGGATTTGCGGATCAGGTGGCTCAGGTGTTGGCTGCGGCAGGGGATACGGCGCAGCGTCTGATTATTGAGCTGGATGCCTACTGCCTGAGCGAGCATGATGTGGAAACGGTCGCTTTTGTGGATAAATTGCGCCCCTTGGGTGTGCAATTCGGTCTGCGCCGGGTGCTTGAACAGCCCGAGTCTATCCTGTGGTTGCACATGATGGCACTGAAGTACATTGTCCTGGACGATGAGCGTGCCCAGACTCTGCAGGCCGAGGTGGGTGGGCGACATTTACTGATGGCATTCTTGCAAAGTTTGCAGGAACTGGGCATTGGTTTGCGTCGAGTAACGCGAGCCAGCAATAGTGCCCAGTTGGATGAGTTGTTGCGTGAAAACGCCGTCGTGCCAAGGCCTTAGGAAATAAATCCTTGTTTTGTCGGGCCTTATTTGCTAGTATATGTGGCTTACCTCTTTATTTTGACCGGAGAGGCTTAGTCGCCTATCCGGATTGAAGTTGGTAATACAACGTTTTGTCTCTCGCAAGATTTCAACCTAGGGTTCGGCTTGCCGGACCAGATCGAGATCGGGTTTACGGTATCGAACTGGCTGGATCCGAATCTGACGGGACCAAAACTGGTTGTGTGACCCAGTCATTTTGGCTGGATCGTTGCAATTAAGTTGGAACAGGAAAAATCATGATTCAAATGCAGACCACGCTGGACGTGGCCGACAACACAGGTGCGCGTTCTGTAATGTGCATCAAAGTGCTGGGCGGCTCGAAGCGCCGTTATGCCGCAATTGGTGACGTTATCAAAGTTACCGTTAAAGAAGCGGCCCCGCGCGGACGCGTCAAAAAAGGCGAAATCTACAACGCTGTAGTGGTTCGTACCGCTAAGGGCGTGCGCCGTAAAGACGGTTCGCTGATTCGTTTCGGTGGCAATGCCGCCGTATTGCTCAATGCCAAGCTGGAGCCTATCGGCACCCGCATCTTCGGACCCGTGACGCGTGAACTGCGTACCGAGAAGTTCATGAAGATCGTGTCCCTGGCTCCCGAAGTGCTGTAAGGAGCGCGAAAAATGCAAAAAATTCGTAAAGGCGACGAAGTTATTGTGCTGACCGGCCGTGATAAAAAACGCCGTGGCACCGTACTGCAACGCGTCGATGCAGACCACGTTATCGTGGAAGGCATCAATGTCGTCAAAAAACACGTTAAAGCCAATCCTATGGCTGGCACGCAAGGTGGGATCGTCGACAAGACCATGCCTATCCATATCTCGAACGTTGCTCTGTTCAACCCAGAAACCGGCAAGGGCGACCGCGTTGGTATCCAGGTGATCGACGGTCAGAAGACGCGTATTTATCGTTCCAGCGGCAAAGCCGTTGGCGCCAAGGCATAAGGGGCGGATAACATGACACGTTTACAAGAGTTCTACCGCGAAAAAGTGGTTGCCGATCTGCAAAAGCAGTTCGAGTACAAGAGCATCATGGAAGTACCGCGCATCACCAAGATCACCCTGAACATGGGTGTCTCGGAAGCCGTTGCTGACAAGAAGATCATCGAGAACGCGGTATCGGACATGACCAAAATTGCTGGTCAGAAGCCCGTTATCACGAAAACCCGCAAAGCTATTGCCGGTTTCAAGATTCGCGAAGATTACCCGATTGGTTGTATGGTGACCCTGCGCGGTCAACGCATGTACGAATTCCTGGATCGTCTGGTCGCTGTGGCTCTGCCTCGCGTACGTGACTTCCGTGGTGTGTCGGGTCGTGCGTTTGACGGTCGTGGCAACTACAACATGGGGGTTAAAGAGCAAATCATTTTCCCCGAAATCGAGTACGACAAAATCGACGCAGTGCGTGGTCTGAACATCAGCATCACTACTTCTGCCAAGACGGACGAAGAGGCCAAGGCGCTGCTTAGCGCGTTCAGCTTCCCGTTCCGCAACTAAGGGGCGCAACGTGGCTAAACTTTCCCTCATCAATCGCGACATCAAGCGCGTCAAGCTGGCTGAGAAATTCGCCGCTAAACGTGCCGAACTGAAAGCGACCATTGACGACCAGTCCAAGTCTGACGAAGAACGCTACGAGGCTCGTTTGCAGTTGCAGCAATTGCCACGCAACTCGAACCCGACCCGTCAACGCAACCGTTGCGTTATCACCGGTCGCCCCCGTGGTGTTTTCAAGAAATTCGGTTTGACTCGCCATAAAGTGCGCGAAATGGCAATGCGCGGCGAGATCCCCGGTATGACCAAGGCCAGCTGGTAGGAGAAATACACATGAGCATGAGCGATCCAATCGCCGATATGTTGACCCGCGTGCGTAACGCGCAAATGGTCAACAAGACATCGGTCAGCATGCCCTCCTCGAAGCTGAAAGCAGCTATTGCTGCTGTGCTGAAAGACGAAGGCTACATCGAAGATTTCCGCATCGTTGGCGAAAAAGCCAAGCCAGAGCTGGAAGTCACCCTGAAATACTATGCCGGCCAGCCAGTCATCGAGCGCATCGACCGCGTTTCGCGTCCTGGACTGCGCATCTACAAAGGCAGCACAAACATCCCTCAAGTCATGAACGGCTTGGGTGTTGCTATCGTGTCCACGTCTCGCGGCGTGATGACCGATCGCAAAGCTCGTGCAGCTGGCGTCGGTGGCGAAGTGCTGTGCTACGTGGCATAAGGAGAACATCATATGTCACGTATCGCTAAGTATCCCGTTTCCCTGCCTAAGGGCGTAGAAACGACTATTGCCGCTGATCAGATCACGGTCAAAGGCCCTCTGGGCACTTTGGTTCAAGCTCTGACTGGCGACGTCACCATTGAACTTCAAGACGGTCAGCTGTCTTTTGCAGTTGCGAACGAAACCCGTCACGCAAACGCAATGTCCGGCACCGTGCGCCAACTGGTCAACAACATGGTTGTTGGTGTCAGCGCCGGTTTCGAACGCAAGCTGAGTCTGGTTGGCGTGGGCTTCCGTGCCTCCGTCCAGGGTAATGCCTTGAAGTTGCAACTTGGTTTCTCGCACGACATCGTGCACGACCTGCCTGAAGGCATCAAAGCCGAGTGTCCTACTCCGACTGAAATCGTGATCAAGGGCTCGAACAAGCAGGTGGTTGGTCAGGTTGCCGCAGAAATTCGTGGCTATCGTCCACCAGAGCCTTACAAAGGCAAGGGTGTACGTTACGTCGGCGAACGCGTCATCCTCAAGGAAACCAAGAAGAAATAAGCCCGCAGGCAAGGACGAATCATGGACAAGAAACAATCCCGTATGCGTCGTGCAGTGGCTACTCGCCGCAAGATCGCCGAGCTGCGCGTACACCGCCTGTCGGTGCATCGCACGAATACGCATATTTACGCGAGCATCATCTCGCCCGAAGGCGACCGCGTTCTGGTCAGTGCTTCCACTGTCGAGACCGAAGTTCGCAAAGAATTGGCCGTTGGCAGCAACGTAGCGGCAGCCAGCCTGGTTGGCAAGCGCGTCGCCGAAAAGGCGAAGGCTGCGGGCATCGAGACGGTTGCTTTTGACCGCTCGGGCTTCCGTTACCATGGCCGCGTGAAAGCGCTGGCCGAGGCCGCGCGTGAAGCCGGCTTGAAATTCTAAAGGAATTATCAAATGGCTAAAGCACAAGGCAGACAGGCTCCAGAGCAAGAGCGCGATGACGGCCTGAAAGAAAAGATGATTGCGGTCAACCGCGTCAGCAAAGTCGTTAAAGGTGGTCGCACCATGAGCTTTGCTTCGCTGGCCGTAGTCGGTGATGGCGATGGTCGCATCGGCATGGGTAAGGGCAAAGCCCGCGAAGTACCCGTTGCTGTTCAAAAGGCAATGGAACAGGCCCGTCGCGGTCTGATCAAAGTGCCTCTGAAAAACGGCACTCTGCATCACACCGTAGTTGGTAAGCACGGTGCAGCCACCGTTCTGATCTCTCCCGCAGCTGAAGGTACTGGCGTTATCGCCGGCGGCCCAATGCGCGCTATCTTCGAAGTGATGGGCGTTCGCAACGTCGTAGCCAAGAGCCTGGGTTCCAGCAACCCATACAACATGGTTCGCGCTACATTGAACGGTTTGCGTGCTTGCTCGACACCTGCTGACATTGCTGCCAAGCGCGGCAAGACAGTTGAAGAAATTCTGGGGTAAGTCATGGCACAGAAACAAATCAAAGTTACGTTGGTGCGTTCGGTCATCGGTACAAAGCAAAGCCATCGCGACACCGTTCGCGGCCTGGGTCTGCGCCGAGTCAACACCAGCCGTGTATTGGTTGATACTCCTGAGGTTCGTGGGATGATCCGCAAGGTGGATTATCTGGTTACGGTCTCGGAAGCCTGAAAGGAATCGGGATGTCTGAATTGCAATTAAACAATCTCAAGCCCGCCGCTGGCGCCAAACACGCAGCACGTCGTGTTGGTCGCGGTGTCGGTTCCGGCTTGGGCAAAACCGGCGGACGTGGTCATAAAGGCCAAAAATCCCGCTCGGGTGGTTTTCATAAAGTCGGTTTCGAAGGCGGTCAAATGCCTTTGCAACGTCGTTTGCCCAAGCGTGGTTTCACCACCCTGGACGACCACCTGTACGCAGAAGTACGTCTGTCCGAACTGCAAAAAATGGATGCCGAAGTTATCGACGTCCAGGCACTGAAGCAGGCTGGCGTGGTTGGCCAAATGGTGCGTTACGCTAAAGTCATCAAGTCCGGTGAACTTTCCCGTAAAGTTGCGCTGAAAGGCATTAATGCAACGGCCGGCGCTCGCGCCGTGATCGAAGCAGCCGGCGGCTCGCTGGAATAACAAGGGGTCACGGTGGCAAAAGCTCAGGCACAGAGTAAGTCGGGTCCGCGCTACGGCGATTTGAAACGTCGTCTCGTTTTCCTGTTGCTCGCCCTGATTGTCTACCGCTTGGGTACGCACATTCCGGTACCAGGCATCAATCCTGATGCCTTGTCCGAACTGTTTACTCAAAACCAGAGTGGTATTCTGGGTTTGTTTAATATGTTCTCCGGTGGTGCTTTAGAGCGATTCTCAGTGTTCGCACTGGGAATCATGCCCTACATCTCGGCGTCCATCATCATGCAATTGATGACCGCTGTGGTGCCTACGCTGGAAGCAATCAAGAAAGAGGGTGAGTCAGGTCGTCGCAAGATCACGCAGTACACCCGTTACGGAACAGTCTTTTTGGCCTTGTTCCAGGGAGTTGGGATTTCCATCGCTCTAGAATCACAGCCCGGTCTGGTTATCGACCCAGGGATGTTGTTTCGCTTCACGACAGTGGTAACACTGGTCACTGGCACCATGTTCGTCATGTGGCTGGGTGAACAGATCACTGAACGCGGATTGGGTAATGGTATTTCCATCTTGATCTTTGCCGGTATCGTAGCGGGTCTGCCTAATGCTTTGGGCGGCATGCTTGATCTGGTGCGTACGGATTCCATGTCGATTCTATCGGCACTGTTTATCCTCGTTTTAGTAGCCGCCGTCACGTACTTCGTCGTCTTTGTCGAGCGTGGTCAGCGTCGTATCACGGTCAACTACGCCAAACGGCAAGTAGGTAACCGTATCTATGGTGGTCAAAGCTCGCATTTGCCGCTGAAACTGAATATGGCTGGTGTGATCCCTCCGATCTTCGCCTCGTCCATCATTCTGTTGCCAGCGACGATTGCTAATTGGTTTTCCAGCACGCCCGGTCTGGGTTGGCTGCGTGAAATCGAGGCTGCTTTGTCGCCGCGTCAGCCGCTTTACATTACTTTGTTCTCCGCGCTGATCATTTTGTTCTGCTTTTTCTACACGGCCCTGGTGTTTAACAGCCGCGAAACTGCAGACAACCTGAAAAAGAGTGGAGCTTTCGTACCAGGGATTCGTCCCGGTGATCAGACAGCGCGTTATATCGACAAGATTTTGATGCGTTTGACGTTGGCCGGTGCTATCTACATCACCTTGGTATGTCTGGTACCAGAGTTCTTGCAAATGCGCTGGAATGTACCGTTTTATTTCGGCGGCACATCCTTGCTGATTATTGTTGTAGTAACCATGGACTTCATGGCGCAGGCCCAGGCCTATGTCATGTCACAACAATACGACTCGCTGCTCAAGAAGGCTAACTTCAAAGGCTCGAGCTTGCCGATGCGGTAATTCACGAAAATGGCAAAGGACGACGTTATTCAAATGCAGGGACAGGTTCTTGAGAACCTTCCCAACGCAACTTTTCGCGTCAAGCTGGAAAATGGTCACGTAGTGCTTGGATACATTTCAGGCAAAATGCGTATGCACTATATCCGGATTCTGCCGGGCGACAAGGTCACTGTGGAGCTCACGCCCTATGATCTATCCCGAGCACGAATTGTGTTCCGCTCCAAATAAGCGGCCCGGTTACAGGAAACTAGGAGTCAAACCATGAAGGTAATGGCATCAGTAAAGCGGATCTGCCGCAACTGCAAAATCATTAAACGTCATGGCGTGGTGCGAGTCATCTGCACCGATCCACGCCACAAGCAGCGTCAAGGCTAAGTTGCCGAAACGCAACCGATTTAACAAGGAATAACCATGGCCCGTATTGCCGGCATTAACATCCCGCCGCATCAACACGCCGAAATCGGTCTTACCGCGATTTTCGGCATCGGTCGCACCCGCGCTCGCAAGATTTGCGTTGCGTCGGGCATTGAATACTCCAAGAAGGTCAAAGATCTGACCGACGCGGAACTCGAGCGCATTCGCGAACAGATTGGCCTGTTCACCGTAGAAGGTGACCTGCGTCGTGAAGTTCAGCTCTCGATCAAGCGTTTGGCTGACTTGGGAACTTACCGTGGCATGCGTCACCGTCGCGGTCTGCCAGTGCGCGGCCAACGTACACGCACTAACGCTCGCACCCGTAAAGGTCCGCGTCGCGCCGCCGCGTCCCTGAAGAAATAATCGAGGAATAGAAGATGGCCAAAGCTTCTAGCAGCGCTTCACGCGCACGCAAGAAAGTCAAAAAAAGCGTGTCGGACGGGATTGCTCACGTCCACGCTTCTTTTAACAACACGATCATCACCATTACTGACCGTCAGGGCAACGCATTGTCCTGGGCAACGTCGGGTGGCGCGGGCTTTAAAGGCTCTCGTAAATCCACGCCGTTTGCCGCGCAGGTTGCCGCTGAAACAGCCGGCCGTACTGCCATGGAATACGGTATTAAAAATCTTGAAGTTCGCATCAAGGGTCCCGGCCCCGGCCGTGAATCGTCTGTGCGTGCTCTGAATGCTCTGGGTATCAAAATTACCAGCATTGCAGACATCACACCGGTTCCGCATAACGGTTGCCGTCCACCCAAGCGTCGTCGCATCTAAGGGGAAGCAAAGTGGCTCGTTATATTGGACCAAAGTGCAAACTCTCGCGCCGCGAGGGTACTGATCTGTTTTTGAAGAGCGCCCGTCGCTCGCTGGATTCCAAGTGCAAACTGGAATCGCGTCCTGGTCAGCACGGCCGCACCTCTGGTGCTCGTACGTCTGACTTCGGTCTGCAGCTTCGCGAAAAGCAAAAGCTCAAGCGTATGTACGGCGTGCTGGAAAAGCAATTCCGCAAATACTATGTTGAAGCTGACCGCCGCCGTGGCAACACCGGTGAAACGCTGATTCAATTGCTGGAATCGCGTCTGGACAACGTGGTATACCGCATGGGTTTTGGCTCTACACGTGCCGAAGCTCGTCAGTTGGTTAACCACCGCGCCATCGAAGTCAACGGTCACACCGCTGACATCGCTTCCATGCTGATCAAGGCTGGTGACGTTGTTGCCGTCCGCGAAAAAGCTAAATCCCAAGGCCGTATCAAGGAATCCCTGGATCTGGCTACTGGCATTGGCTTGCCTCAGTGGGTGGAAGTTGACGCTGCCAAGCTGTCCGGCGTGTTCAAACAAGCTCCAGACCGCGCTGATGTCGCTCAAGACGTCAACGAATCGCTGGTTGTTGAGTTGTACTCGCGTTAATCTTTTACGCGAAGACTGCTTACACAATGCAGTAAAGCAAGCCCACTTCCCGTTTTTCGGCAAGTGGGCTTTGCGATACTTTCTGCTGGCTTAGGCCAGTTTCCGTCAGCCTTATCGGTGTAACGAGCCGAGGGTATTGAAAAGGAAATCGAATGTCTCAAGGTTTTTTGAAACCCCGTTCCATCGAAGTTGAACCGATCAGCAAAAATCACGCCAAAGTGATCATGGAGCCTTTCGAGCGCGGCTACGGCCACACTCTGGGTAACGCACTGCGTCGTATCTTGCTGTCCTCCATGACCGGCTATGCACCAACTGAAGTGCAAATCACCGGTGTGGTGCACGAGTACTCCACGCTGCCAGGCGTGGGCGAGGACGTGGTTGATATCTTGATGAACCTGAAGGGCGTGGTGTTCAAGCTGCACAGCCGTGAAGAAGTCACCCTGATCCTGCGCAAAGAAGGCGCCGGCCAGGTTCTGGCTAGCGACATCGAACTGCCGCACGACGTTGAAATCATCAACCCCAATCATGTGATTGCCACCTTGACCGACGACGGCAAGCTGGAAATGCAGATCAAGGTTGAGCAAGGCCGTGGTTACGTGCCTGGTAACGTCCGTGCCTTGGCTGATGATCGCACTCACACGATCGGCCGTATTGTGCTGGACGCTTCTTACAGCCCAGTGCGTCGTGTTAGCTACGCGGTCGAAAACGCCCGTGTGGAACAGCGTACTGACCTGGACAAGCTGGTTCTGGACATTGAAACCAACGGCGTGATCTCGCCCGAGGAAGCAGTGCGTCAGTCCGCTCGCATCCTGATGGATCAAATCTCGGTGTTTGCTGCTCTGGAAGGTGTGGGCGATGCCTACGAAGCTCCAGTACGTGGCGCTCCACAGATCGATCCAGTGCTGCTGCGTCCTGTCGACGATCTGGAATTGACGGTTCGTTCCGCAAACTGCCTGAAAGCCGAAAATATTTACTACATCGGCGATCTGATCCAGCGTACCGAAAACGAGCTGTTGAAGACTCCAAACCTGGGTCGCAAGTCCTTGAACGAAATCAAGGAAGTCCTGGCTGCACGTGGTCTGACTTTGGGCATGAAGCTCGAAAACTGGCCACCTCTGGGCCTTGAGCGTCCATAAGTCGTCATCAAGACGGTAGTTTCTTAGACACTGCTGGCACTTTTTTGGGTGTTGTACACCTGCAAAAAGTGTCAGTGGTGGCTAAAAACGTGTTATTGTTTTGCGCTGTCCATCTGGTCCGCAGCTTAGCTGATAGAAGAACCGGATTTACGCATGTCGCATAAGCGGCGTGCCAATTAGATTCATTATTTAGGAAAATCATCATGCGTCACCGTCACGGTCTACGTAAACTGAATCGTACCAGCAGCCACCGTTTGGCCATGTTCCGCAACATGTCCGTGTCCCTGCTGACTCACGAAGCCATCAAAACCACACTGCCTAAAGCTAAAGAGCTGCGTCGCGTGGTTGAGCCCCTGATCACTTTGGCTAAGAACCCAACTTTGGCTAACCGCCGCCTGGCTTTCGCCCGTCTGCGCGACCGCGATGCCGTTACCAAGTTGTTTGAAGTGATTGGCCCACGTTACCAAGAGCGTAACGGTGGCTACACCCGTGTTCTGAAAATGGGTTTCCGTCAGGGCGACAACGCTCCTATGGCATTCATGGAACTGGTGGATCGTCCAGAAGTTCAGGAAGAAGCCGCTGCTGAATAAGCGCCGCTTGTTTCTAAAGTAGTATTGAAAACGGACTCTCAGGAGTCCGTTTTTTTATGTGCTAATTATTTGTAGCCTCAAGGTAAGGCTCTTTCTTGGAGTTGCTCCAGCTTTAGGATGGGGGAGCAAAGCAGGAACTTATGAGTGTTAAAAGCCGCTTGAGAAGTATCGGCAATGCATTGTTATATAAGGGTTTTCACCAGGTTCCGCAGTTTGCATCACTTTATGGTTCAAATAATTGCAGGCAATTGATAAAACCGGCAGGGATCTGATAGTGGGCCTTTGGGCCGCTCCATAAAATCTGCGCTATATCAGCTTCGTCATGGTGGCGAGCTGTAAAGAACGACGATTTTCAGGAGACTGGCGATGGCACAGAATACATTGCTCACACACGATAAGTTTTTGCTGGGCACCTTTGCCACTAACTGTGGTGGTGGCATGACGGTATCCACTTTGCCTGATCGCTGGCAAGCCACGTGGGAAAACAATCTGAAGCTGGGCAAGCTGCTGGATGATGCCGGTATGGACTTCATGCTGCCCATCGCTCGCTGGATTGGTTACGGTGGCGAAACCGATTTCCACGGTTATGTATTGGAGACCGTGACCTGGGCGACCGCCTTGCTGGCCAATACACGCAATATCAGCGTTTTTGCCACGGTGCATACTGTTGCCAACCATCCTGTTGTGGTGGCCAAGCAAATCGCCACTATGGCGCAGATGAGCGGCAACCGTGTGGGCTTGAATATCGTGGCTGGCTGGAACAAGCCTGAGTACGATGCTCTGGGTGTGAAGCTGCCTGATGATCACGAAACTCGCTACGGCTACGCGCAAGAGTGGTTCGACCTGATCAAGAAAATCTGGCATCACGATGGCCGTTTCGATTGGGATGGAAAGTACTTCCAGGCCAAAGGCGTGTACGGCAACCCTCGTCCAGAGTTTGACCCACCTATCTTTAACGCCGCTGGTTCCGGTCAAGGCCGCGAGTTTGCCAGCCGCAATGCCAACTTCCTGTTCACCCCGGCCATGGAGTTGGAGCGCTCGAAGAAGGAAGTAGCTGAACTGAAGGCACAAGGGGATGCACAGGGCCGCAAGGTTGATGTCATGACCTTCTCGCACGTGGTTTGCCGTCCTACGGAAGCTGAAGCCAAGGCGGAGTGGGAGCGCATCATGGGCAATATCGACAATGGCGCCGTGGACAATCTGATGAACTTGCAGTTTGCCCATGCTCATTCCTTCCCGCACGAGTTGCTGGAGCAGATTCGTGAACGCATGGCAGCTGGTCATGGTGGCTTCCCGTTGGTGGGGACACCCGAGCAAGTTGCCGATAGTTTGTGTGCTCTGCACGCCGCTGGTTTCCGTGGAACAACCTTGTCCTTTGTGGACTATGTAAAGGAATTCCCGTATTTCCGTGATACTGTGCTGCCTTTGTTGCAGCAGCGTGGCATTCGCTAATAGCGATACGCGGGCTATCCGGCAGGCTTGGGTTCTGCCACGGGGGGATGGCCAGTACACGTAAGCCATGCAGGCAACGCCGTCGTGATGGCGGTGTTGCCCATAAGATTAAAAAAGGTGAATCATGCCTGTGGAATTGGCTTCCTTGCCGACAGACCAAGTGTTACAAGCGCCGGGGGTTTCTGCCGAGCAATTCAAACTGGCCATGCGCCATCTGGGCGGTACGGCCAATGTCATTACGGTCGACCATCAGGGCCAGCGTAGCGGCTTGACTGCGACTTCGGTGACGTCGGTTGCGGCTGACCCGGCGGAGGTGCTGGTCTGCGTCAATCAAAGCTCGTCATCCTGGCCTTTGATGCGCGACAGCGGTCTGTTTGGCGTGAATATTCTGGGCGTTGAGCAGGCTGGCCTGGCGTTGCAGTTTGCCGGTTTTAAAGGCGAACAGGGCGATGCCCGCTATGCCGGTCATGATTGGCTGCGGACCGAGCACGGTATTTGGCTGGCACGGCAAGCGCCCGCAGCTTTGGCCTGCCAGATTGTGGAAGTGATTGAGCGCCATAGCCATGCCCTGGTATTGGGCCGG
Organism: Alcaligenes sp. SORT26; assembly: GCF_017377875.1. Taxonomy (GTDB): domain Bacteria; phylum Pseudomonadota; class Gammaproteobacteria; order Burkholderiales; family Burkholderiaceae_B; genus Alcaligenes; species Alcaligenes parafaecalis. The sequence goes on along the minus strand of NZ_CP070975.1, from coordinate 2,806,028 downwards.
GTGCTGCAAGTACACCATGCCGAGCAGGAGCAGGATTCGCCTTTGCTGTATTGGCAAGGACGCTTTGGCCGTTTTCAGGGCCAGTAAACCGTCGAGATGGCCGTTCCTGGCCTGGCGCATGCCTGGTGAGGGGGTGGCCTAGGGATTGTCTCGATGTTGCAGTGCAAGAGGCTGTGTCACACTAGGGCACAGCTTTTTTTATCGCTTGTCGCGACGCTCATGACCACCATACTGAATCGCTATGCCCAGCTGCATTCGCAGGATGTGGACTGCGTTCAGCACTATATCTCCCAGGTTTTCTGCCCACACAGCCTGACGTTGACGGATACGCGTCAGCGCCTGAATGCACGTCTGTATCTGCGCCAAGGTCAGGATGTCGCTTATGGTCGATTGCGTTATGGGGCGCAGGTGCAAATTGAGCCTCAACCTCTGGACGATTTCTATCTCTTGCAAATCCCCTTGTCGGGTCAAGAGCAGATCCATACGGTGCATGGGCGTTTTGCGTCCACCTCGCGCCTGGCTTCCATCATTAGCCCGACTCAAGCTTTCAGCATGGAACACAGCCTGGAGGCCGATAAGCTGTTTGTGCGTATTGGACGCCAAGGGCTGGAGCGTCATTATCAGGATTATTTTGCGCAGCCTGTGCGTGGGCCCTTGGAGTTTCAGCCGTCTATTCCTTTGGATGCGCCCGGTGGGGCCAGCCTGCGCCGTTTGCTGGATTGGCAGTTTGCCGAGGTGTCGGACGGGACCTTGTTTGACCAGGCCCGTCAGGTGAAGCAGTTCGAGCAAACCTTGATTTATGCTTTGTTCGAGCTGCATCAGCACAATCAGCCTGCTCACAAAACCGCTGCTGCGGTGCCGCATGTTTTGCGTCGCGCCTTGGACTTCATGGAAAGCCAGGCCAGTCAGTCCATCACGATTGGCGATATTGCCCAGGCCGCTGGTGTCAGCGTACGCAGTCTGTATGCCGGATTCCGGGAGCATCTGGGAGTGGCACCGATGGCGCGCTTGAAGCAGATGCGTTTGGAGGCGGCTCGGCGTCATTTGCAGGAAGGTGGCATGTCGGTGACCGAGGTCGCCATGGCCTGTGGTTTTACCCATTTGGGGCAGTTTTCGGCCGATTATCGGCATAGCTATGGCGAGCGCCCGTCCGAGACCTTAAGTGGCTTGAGTCGAGCCCGCTCCGGCCTCTAAGCCGGAGCCTGAAGCGCTACACTAAGGGCTCTGATTAGGAGCCCTGCATGTCCTCTGATAGTCCCTCCCATTCCAAACCCAAGCTGGACCTGACTGTGCCCGATCTGGATGCCCAGTATGTGGTGCTGGTGCAGACGACTGTGCCCGATATGATGCTGGCCAAATACCTGGCTCATCACTTGGTTGAGGATGGAATTGCAGCTTGTGCGAACCTTGCGCCTGCCAGTTTGTCTATGTACATGTGGCAAGGGGAGTTACAGGGCGATGAGGAAATCACACTGACTTTCAAAACCACAGTAGCCCGGCTACCGGAACTGGCAGATCGCTTGCGAGAGCAGCATCCGTACGAATTGCCTGAACTGATTGTTCTTCCTGTTGTTGGTGGTTTCACCGCTTATCTTGATTGGGTGCGGACCCAGACGCGTCCTGCCTGATTCAGATGGCCCAGCCTAAAAAACCGGAATAGATTTGTGTCCTTGTCTTTGAAGCGTTCCCTGTTTCCCGCCCAGCGTCCTGGCGCCTGGTTTGCCGTTCTCTTTGTCTTGATGCTGGCCTGGCTGGCAGCGGTCCCTTTGACGGCCCAGGCAGAAGAAGAGTTCTTGGACCCGGAGCAGGCTTTTGTCCTGACTGCGGCCATGAGTCAGCCAGATCAACTGGATATCCATTTCCAGATCGCGCCTGAATACTATATGTATCGCAAGCGCTTCGAGATCTCGACCGAGAAGGCGGAGCATTTGGGCAGCCCCCAGCTTCCCGATGGCGAAAAGGTGTACGACCCTACCTTTGACGAGGTCATGGAGGTTTACCGAAATTCGGTGACTCTGCGCGTCCCGGTTTTGGCTGATAGCGCTATTGGCCAGGATCTGAAAATTGATGTGGTCAGCCAGGGCTGCGCGGATGCGGGCCTATGTTATTCCCCCTCTACCCAAACCCTGACCTTGATTCCTACCGGGCAAGGCTGGGAAGTGGCGGGACCTTTTGGAGTGTTGTCGGTGCCTGCTCCGGGCGAAGGCGCCACCCAGAAGACTGACACAGCAACGTCCAGTTCCTCTGCCACACCCGGCACAGGTGGCATGGCCTCTGCACTGAGCCTGAGCGATGTGGGTTTGGCGGATTATCTGAAACAGGCGGGTTGGGGCCAGATCGTGCTGCTGAGCTTTGTGTTCGGCTTGCTGCTGTCCTTTACGCCTTGCGTCCTGCCTATGGTGCCTATTCTGCTGTCGATTATTGCAGGCCGTAATCAGCCTGCACCGTCGCGCTGGCACGGCCTGAAAATGGCCTTCGCTTTTGTGCTGGGCCTGTCGCTGGTCTACACCTTGCTGGGTGTTGCTGCCGGGTTGCTAGGTGCAGGTTTAGCGAGCTGGTTGCAGAACCCTTGGGTGCTGGGCTTGTTCGCGCTGATTCTGGTGGCATTGGCCCTGTCCATGCTGGACGTCTTTACCTTGCAGGCTCCGGCCGGTTTGCAGACACGCCTGAACGAGCGAATGAATCGCTTGCCCGGCGGTCAGTTGGGCGGCGTGTTCCTGATGGGCATGTTGTCCGCCTTGATTGTTGGCCCTTGCGTGGCGGCCCCATTGGCGGGCGTGCTGCTGTTTATTTCGCAGACGGGTGATGTGGTTCTGGGTGGCTCGGCCTTGTTTGCCTTGGCCTGGGGCTCGGGTGTGTTGCTGCTGGTCGTGGGTGCGGGGTCTGGTCGGGTGTTGCCCAAGGCCGGTGCCTGGATGGAAAGCGTCAAAACCGCGTTTGGTGTTTTGTTGCTGGCCACTGCCTGGTGGATGGTGTCGCCCTTGATGTCCGGCACCGTCGCTGTGTTTGGCTGGGTTGTATTGGCTTTGTGGGCTGCCGCTTTGTTGGGGGCCTTTGGGCGCGGGACGGCGGAGCGCACGCCCTGGTCGGGGTTGCGACAAGGTGTGGGCGTCCTGCTGGCTGTCTGGGCCATCATGATGCTGGTCAGCATTGCATTGAGCCGCCCCAGCGTGATTCGTCCTTTGGAAGGCCTGAAATCCACCGGCACTGTAGCGGCGGCACAAAGCAAAGTGGAATTCCAGCGTGTGAACAGTTTGCAGGAGCTCGAGGAGCGCTTGGCCAAAGCAACTCGTCCTGTGATGCTGGATTTCTATGCGGACTGGTGCGTGTCCTGCATTGAGATGGAGAACTTCACCTTCAGCGATCCCTCGGTTGCACAACGCATGGCGCAGTTTGAACTGCTGCAGGTAGATGTCACCGCCAATACGCCAGAGGATCGTGAACTGCTCAAACATTTCCGCCTGTTCGGCCCGCCCGGCATCATGTTTTTTGATTCCAAGGGGAAACAGTTGGAGCAACTGCGCGTTATCGGTTTTCAGGACGCCAGCCGCTTCTCCAAGGTGCTCGATGAGGTGTTGGCGGGTGCCTGACCGGCTTGATCGGGTCGAAATTTCCTCTATCTGGGTCTAAGAGGCGATAGATCGTCGTGTACAAGCAACAAAAAACGCAGCTCACAGGCTGCGTTTTTTGCGTTCTGATTGATGTGAATCAGGAGTTCTGTTCGCGCATCAGCTTGGCTGCTTCGATGGCGAAATAGGTCAGAATGCCGTCACCGCCAGCGCGTTTGAACGCCAAGAGGGACTCCATCATGACCTTGTCGTGATCCAGCCAGCCGTTCTGGGCAGCGGCTTTGATCATCGCGTACTCGCCACTGACTTGGTAGGCGTAGGTCGGCATGCCAAAGGCGTCTTTCACGTCGCGCAGGATGTCCAGGTAAGGCAGGCCAGGTTTGACCATGACCATATCGGCGCCTTCACGGATGTCGGCAGCCACTTCGCGCAGGGCTTCGTTACGGTTGGCCGGGTCCATCTGGTAGGTGTTCTTGTTGGAACGGCCCAGATTGGCAGCCGAGCCTACCGCGTCGCGGAAGGGGCCGTAGAAGGCGCTGGCGTACTTGGCCGAGTACGCCATGATGCGGGTGTGGATGAATTGATCCTTGTCCAAAGCAGCGCGGATGGAGCCGATACGGCCGTCCATCATGTCGCTGGGGGCCACAATATCCACGCCCGCTTGGGCTTGGGTCTGGGCCTGACGGATCAGCATGGCAACGGTTTCTTCGTTCAGGATGTGGCCGTCATTGTCCAGAATGCCGTCCTGGCCGTGGCTGGTGTAGGGGTCCAGCGCCACGTCAGTCAGCACGCCCAGCTCGGGGAATTGCTGCTTGAGCATGCCTACAACACGCGGGATCAGGCCGTTCGGGTTGGCGGCTTCGCTGCCATCCGGGGTCTTCAGGGACGGATCGATAGAAGGGAACAGGGACAGCACGGGGATGCCCAGCTCCATACATTGTTCGCCCACACGCATCAGTTCATCAGGCGAATAGCGCATGACGCCTGGCATGGAGCCGACTTGTTCCTGAACTTTCTCGCCTTCACGGACAAAGACCGGGTAGATCAGATCGTCTGTGGACAGGCGGTTTTCACGCACCAGACGGCGGGAAAACTCATCGCGGCGGTTACGGCGCAGGCGAGTATTAGGAAAGTCGGCAGGAGGAATAAAACGAGTCATGGAACAACCTTCGGAGAAATCCAGTTTTCGATGTATTCGGTCGCTTCGGTCAGGCCGATACGATCGGTGGAGGAGAAGGGCAGCGCGTGCAAAGCGCCAATTTCTCTGAGTTGGCGGCGCACTTCGGCAACGGCCTTGATGCGTTGACCATACGGCAGTTTGTCCGCCTTGGTCAAAAGCGTCAGTACCGGTTTTCCGGTGGGCGCAATCCATTGGGCCAGACGCATATCCAGCTCGGTGACGCCGCGGCGTATATCGATTAACAACACAATGCCGGCAATCGAAGGCCGTGTTGCCAGGTAGTCGCCCAGGATCTCGGCCCAGTCCTGCTTTTCGTGACGGGCCACGGCGGCATAGCCGTATCCGGGCAAGTCCACCAGGTGGCCCAGGTAGTCGCCCGGTGTGAGCGGGTCGGGGATGCCGAACATATTGATCAGGCGTGTTCGTCCCGGCGTTTTACTGGAAAAAGCCAGTTTCCGTTGGTTGGCCAACACATTGATGGCGGAGGATTTGCCCGCATTGGAGCGCCCCACAAAACAGACCTCGGGAGGTCCGGGAGGAGGTAGCTGATCGATCTGAGCAGCAGAAATCGTGAAGTGAGCGCGGTGCAGTATCGACATGGTTGCAGCGTAATTCCATATTGGTTCAGAGCCTATTGTATAATCTCTCGATTTGAAACAGTAATGTCGTATTCCACTGGGTACTGACCAGCGGCTTACGGTGGCTTTTGCGGGGCGCATGCGGCACCCCGATTGATTCGCGATTATCGAGGTCCAAATGAAGCGTGCGCTTTCCCGAGTCGTTATCGCAAGCAGCCTGACGATGGCTTGCTCTGTGGTTTTTACCGCTAACGTGGCCAATGCAGCCGGTCTGGCCAAGCCAGATGCCGCCAAAGGCGAGCAGCTCTACCTGCAAGGTGAGATGTCGCGTGGTGTGCTGGCCTGTGTGACCTGTCACGGGGATGGCGGCAACAGCATTATTCCAGTGAACCCGTCGCTGGCTCACCAGCCGTACGAGTACCTGGTCAAGCAGTTGCACGATTTCCGTGCCAAGGACGAAAAGTCCCAGCCCTCGCGTCGTGGCCCAGAAGGCGCCAATAGCCTGATGACGGCTATCGCGGCTGGCCTGACTGAAGAAGACATGAAAAACGTGTCGTTGTATCTGTCCCAACAGTCCGTGGACTGGGAACAGGCTGCTAACGCCAGCAAAGAAGACACCATGGAACGCGGCCAAAAGATCTGGCGCGGCGGTTTGCCCGAGCGCGGTGTTGCGGCCTGTGCCGCTTGCCACTCGCCTGATGGCGCTGGTATGCCCGGTCAGTTCCCCCGTCTTGCGGGTCAGCACCCTGCCTACATCGCCGAACAGCTCAAATTGTTCCGCAGTGGCGACCGTGCCAATGGCCCGATGATGCATGACATCGCAGACCGTATGTCGGACTCCGACATTGCTGCTGTGTCAGATTTCGCAGCCGGCCTGCGTTAATCAGTCAAAGGGGGCCATTGGCCCCCTGACTGTCTACACCCTGACATTCGCTTGGGCCCCAGCTTCTTCCTGAAGGTCGTGGCGGTTTGGGTGCCTTAACAACGGGCAGTGCCGATTTGGGCCGGGTCTCGTGTTGGTGTTTTGTCCAGTAATCGAACTTTGTGCGTGTTCTGCGCTCCAAGTCTGGATGTTTCCGGTGAAACCCCCCACCTCCTAAGCTAGCCTTTGTGAAAAAAGTATCCCCTGTACGTCGCTTTGCGGCCGATTTCCTGGAATTGCTCGGTTCGATGCGCTTTGCCATCAGCTTGCTGATGTTCATTTGCGTAGCCAGCCTGATCGGCACTGTTCTGGCGCAAAATCAGCCTGCTAATACGTATATCGATCAATTCGGGCCGTACTGGTTTGAGTTTTTCGATCATTTCTCGATCTGGTCCATCTACAACAGTGGCTGGTTCATGGTCATCATGACGTTTCTGGTGGTTTCGACCACGCTGTGCGTCATTCGCAATGCCCCCAAGATGATCCGCGAGATGCGCACGTTCAAAGAACATGTGCGCGGCGGCAGTCTGAAAGCCTTCCCCCATCGTGTCGAACTGGAAAGTGCCGGTGCGCCTGCCCATAGTCGCGAGCAGGTGCAGGGATGGTTGCAGTCCCAGGGTTACGCCGTGCGCGTGCGTCAGGATGACGACGGCAGCATGATGATGGCGGCCAAGAAGGGCAGCGCCAACAAGCTGGGTTACATCTTTGCTCACCTGGCCATTGTGGTGATCTGTGTGGGTGGTCTGCTGGACAGCGAATTGCCCGTGCGAGTGCAAGTGTGGCTGGGTGGCAAACAGCCCATTACTGAAAACATGCTGATTTCCCAGGTGCCCGAGTCGGGTCGACTGGGTCTGGGCAATCCCAGCTTCCGCGCCAATATGCTGGTGCCTGAGGGCGCCCGTACGGCAACGGCGGTTATCAATTCTGGTGATGGCGTCCTGATTCAGCCCCTGCCTTTCGCCCTGGAACTCAAGCGTTTCCTGGTGGAGTACTACTCGACCGGCATGCCTAGCAGCTTCAAGAGCGAAGTGGAAGTAACCGATCCGGTCACGGGCGATACGTTCGAGCGCACCATCGAGGTGAACGAGCCCCTGCGCTACAAGGGCGTTACGGTTTATCAGTCCGGCTTTGACGATGGTGGCAGTATTCTTAGCCTGAAGGGCTATCCCTTGGTCGGTACTGGTTCCAAGACGTTTGCTCTGAACGGTAAAGTGGGCGAGACCGTAGGCATTGCGGCCCAGGAAAGCCCCAACGAACATGCTTTGACGGTGCAACTGACCGAGCTGCGCCCCATCAACGTGGAAAACCTGACTGAGGGCGATCCTCAGCCCAAGGCCATGATTGAACACGTTGCCGCTGTGACCGGTAGCGCTGCCAACAAGAAAGATCAGCATTTGAAGAACGTCGGCCCCAGCGTGAACTATCGCTTGATTGACGATCAAGGTCAGTCCCGCGAGTTTGTGAACTACATGCTGCCTGTGGAGCTGGATGGCACCCTGGTGTTCCTGGCTGGTATGCGCTTCTCGCCCGCCGAGCCGTTCCGCTATGTGCGTTTCCCGGCTGACGACAAGGGTTCCTTGAAAGAATTCATGGATTTGCGTGCGGCTACGCAGAACGAAGCCCTGGTGAATCAGGCGGCCGAGCGTTTTGCCGAACGTAATTCTTCTTCGCCCGAGCAAAAAGAGCTGATGCTCTCCGCTTCCAGGACGGCTTTGCAGACTTTTGTACGTGCCGGTTTTGACGGCTTGATCAGCCGTGTCCCGGAGGCCGAGCGCGAGCGTATTCTGGGTTTTGCGATTCCCATGATTCAGTTCACACTGTCGGAATTGCGTGATTTGGTCAGACAGCAACAAGGTTTGCCAGAGTTGGATTACAGTCAGGAAAACAGCGATGCCAATCGCTGGATTCAGTCTGCTGTACTGGCGTTTGCCAACCTGCCCGATTACCCCGCTCCAGTTATGTTGACCTTGGACAGCTTTGAGCAAGTTCAGGCCAGCGTATTCCAGGTGGCACGCAGCCCAGGCATGTACATTGTGTACTTGGGTTGTTTGTTTCTGATTATTGGCGTGTTCTCGATGTTCTATATCCGGGATCGCCGCGTGTGGGTCTGGATTCGCCCTCACAACCAAGGTAGCCGTTTGATGGCTGCCATGACCTCTCAACGTCGCAACTTGGACTTTAACCTCGAGTTTGATCGCCTGAAAGCGGCTTTCAACCGGCTATCTGTCTGACAAGGTGTAGCTACTATGGCGCAGACCCTTTCTTCGGCCACTCCCTCGATGTGGCAAGACAATATCGCTTCCAGTGGTGACCGGCGCGGTATCCGTGGCCGTCCGGACTGGACGGATGTGCTGTATCTGATCGTGCTGGCTTTGGGTGCGGCGTATGCGCTCAATGCTTACAGCACCAGCATGGATTACTACGAGAAGATCATTCTGGTGGCGTTCGTGCCCTTTGTGGCCTGGCTGGGGTGGTTGTGGCGTCCACTGCGCACTTTGCTGGTGCTCTCGGGTCTGACGGCTTTGCTGGCGGTCTGGCTGTACAGCACGGGCGATGGCCTCAGTACAGGTGACATTGAGAAGGCCGATTCTGTTTTTCTGCTGAAGTATTTGTTCTCTTCCCAGTCCGCTATTTTGTGGATGTGTGCGCTGTTTATTCTGGCTACGGTGATGTACTGGGCTGGTTTCTTCAGCAATACGGCAGCCTGGATGGGTTCGGGGCTGACCTGGGCAGCGGTTTATGCCGGGATGACGGGTTTGCTGGTGCGCTGGCGCGAAGGTCACTTGCTGGGTCCGGATATTGGTCATATTCCGGTCAGCAATCTGTATGAAGTGTTTGTGTTGTTGGCGCTGATTACGGCCTTGTTCTACATGTATTACGAGCGTCGTTACAACACGCGTGCCTTGGGTGGCTTTGTGCTGTTGGCGATCAGCTCGCTGGTTATTTTCCTGCTGTGGTATTCCTTCACGCGTGATGCGCATCAGATTCAGCCTTTGGTGCCTGCGCTGAAAAGCTGGTGGATGAAGCTGCACGTGCCGGCCAACTTTATTGGTTACGGTACGTTCTCCTTGGCGGCCATGGTGGGCTTTGCGTATCTGGTCAAGGAAAATGGCGAGACGCGTTCGCGTGCCAAGCTGATTCCGGTGTTTTTGCTCGGCGCGATTCTGTGTGCCGAGCCCATGATTTTTGGTTCGCGCGAGTTGTCGCCTACTTGGATGTTGTATTTCGGTATCGGTAGTGTGATCGTGGGCACGATTCTGTATTTCCGTGGTCCGATTTCGCGCAAGCTGCCTTCGCTGGAGGTGCTTGATGACATCATGTACCGGGCGATTGCGGTGGGTTTTGCCTTCTTTACGGTGGCGACGGTGTTGGGGGCTTTGTGGGCCGCTGATGCGTGGGGTACGTACTGGCAGTGGGACCCGAAAGAGACTTGGGCTTTGATTGTGTGGCTGAACTATGCGGCCTGGTTGCACTTGCGTTTGCTGAAGGGGCTGCGTGGCACGATGGCGGCGTACTGGGCGCTGGGTGGGCTGCTGATTACCAGCTTTGCGTTCCTGGGCGTGAATATGTTCTTGTCGGGGCTGCATTCCTACGGGGAGCTGTAAGGTTTTTTTGCCGTTCTGAGGTGCTTGTGTTGGGGCTTCGGAATGGTGGTTTTAGAATTGGGAAACCCGAGTTTGGCTGGATGCCGGACTCGGGTTTTTTTGTGGTCGCTTGTTTCGGACGCTTGGTGGGGAGGTCTTCGTAGGGGGAATAAGCGCTGGGAGACGCCGCTGGTGTGCTGGGCGGGGGTGCCGGGGCTTGAGCGCTTGCCGGTGCTGCGCACCGGTGCCCTGGTCAGAAGATCGCGTAGGGCGCATCCTGAACTCGCACGATAGTTTGTCCCCCGGACAAACTATAAGCGTCGTGCTCAAACAGCAGGATGCTTGTATCCCTACGCGATCTTCTGCCTGCGGCAAGCTCTCTGAATCGCCCCGACACCCCCGCCCAGCACACCAGCGGCTCACAGTGTTTATTTATGTCGCCCCTGACCCAGGCCGTCAAAGTCAAAGCTAGCGGGGCGTTTGTATTGAACCTTGGATCTATTTACTGCTTTTGCCTTAGATACGCGTCTGCACTTGGAGCGGTAACCGGCCCGAAATGCAAAATTTAGAGTCGGGTATCACGCGGTAGTAAGTGGCGTGATGAGGCTTGTTGACTCAGGGCTTTGATATGGCTTGGCTGGGTGTCGGAGTGACGGTGATGATGTTAGGAAAGCATTTATAGCTTTCCCATTGCATTTGAAACGAGTGCGCGTCCACAGATGGCGGAAGGCCCAGTTATTTGCCACCCAAGCCTTCTATGGGGCTTGGGTGGCTATTTGTTTACATGGCGGGCGGGTGTTTATCTTGCGATTCGATCAGGAACTGGCGGGCTGCCGGGTCGTTGACCAGGTCGGGCATGGCTTTGGCTTTGAGCAGGTCTGCGGGGGTGCAGGCTTTGGAGATGATGAAGCCTTGTACGTAGTCCACGCCCAGTTCTTGCAGGGCTTTCAGGGTGGGGACGTCTTCTACCCATTCGGCGATGCTTATCATGCCCAGGTTGTTGGCCAGTTCGACGATGGTGCGCACGATGGCGACGTTGGTCTCTTTTTTGAGCATGTCGCAGATCAGCGCACCGTCGATTTTGATGGCGTCGGCGGGCAGTTCGCGCAGGTAGGAGAAGGAGGTGTAGCCCGCTCCAAAGTCATCTAATGCGATGCGTACGCCCATTTTCTGCAGGCGGCGCATGAAGTTGCGGGTGTGTTCCAGGTCGTCCAGCGCGACGCCTTCGGTGATTTCTACGCACAGGCGGCGAGCCAGGTGTTCAAAGCGGGCCAGGATGTCGAAGAACCATTGGATGAAGGTGTCGTCGTTCAGGGACACGCCGCTCAGGTTGATGGTGACCCATTGGGTTTTTGTCAGTTGGGCTTCGTGTTTGGACATCCACTCCAGCGTGGCCGAGAACACCCATTTGTCGATGATGGTGATGGTGCCGCTTTCTTCGGCTGCTGCAATGATGCGGCCGGTGGGGATGAGTTGGCCGGAGGAGTCCCGCACGCGCAGCAGGGCCTCGAAGTTCAGGCTGTCCATGGGGCGACGCAGCGCCGCGATGGGCTGCATTTCCAGGTACAGCGCGCGCGAGGAGCCGCCTTCCAGTTCTTCAAACAGACGCAGTTCTTCGGCGTGTTCTTGCAGGGCGTTGGAGTCCTGCTCGTAGATGATCATGTCTTGATGCAGGCGGCGGGCGTCGCGGGCGGCTCGGCTGGCGGCGGAAATGGCTTCTTGTGGGGCCATGCCAGGTGCCACTTCGACCAGGCCCAGGGTGCTACGCAGGTTGAAGCTGCGGTTGCCTGCGATCAAGGGGCTCTTGTTTAGTGACTCCAGCACGCTATTGGCTAGCACACGGGCCTGTTCGGGTTCGCAGTCTTCAAAGACGATGACGAATTCGTCGCTACCAATGCGGCCGATTTTGTCTTTGCTGCGCAGGACGGATTCCAGTTGCTCGCAGACTTTCAGCAGCAGCGCGTCGCCCGAGGAGTGGCCGAAGGTGCCATTGACGTATTTGATGTGGTTCAGGTCCAGGTAGGCCAGCAGGCAGGGCTTGTCGTCCTGGCTGCGGCTCAGCAGGCCATCCAGGACTTTTTCGATGCCGCGTTGGTTCAGGACGTTGGTGACCGGGTCGTTGTCGGCCATCAGGCGCAGTTGTCGGTAGGTCTCGGCGCGGGCGGTGGTGTCTTGCAGGGAACCTTCGATGCACTGGTTGACGATAGCGACGCGTAAGGCGAATTGGCAGGGTTGGGCGTCGCTGTCGTAGTAGGTAATGGTGACGTCCTGGCCATTCTGGGTACTTTGGGCGACGGCTTTCCAGTCTTGTTCCGGGAAGAAGTTGGTCCAGTGAATGGTGCTCTCGCTCGGGTCGGCTTCGATGTTCAGCATGCGCGCTAAGATGGGGCTGATGCGTAGAAAGACACCGGACTCGTTCAAGGTGAACATGCCCACGGGGGTCAGCAGGTAATGCGCCATCAGTTCGTTGCGGGCACGCAGGGATTCGCTGCGGTCTTCACGCAGGCGCTCGCCCACGGCCAGGGCCACCATCAGATTGGATAGCAGGAAGGCGATGACGCCGTTGAAGTTTTCAACAAAGCTGGAGCGACCAAAGGCCACCAGGAAGATGGCCGAGATCAGCATGCACAGGGCCATGCTGAGCAGTACCAGTTGCCAGAGCAAGATACGTGAGCGGGTGTGCAGCAGAATGGACAACAGGACGGCAGACACGCAGCACAGGGCGTAGATGGTGCTGATCCACATGACGGGCTGGAACACCGAGGGCGGGGCCAGCAGGGACACGGGCAGCAGGATCAGGCCCAGGATGCCGACGGTGGGGAGCAAGCGTTGCAGGCGTGCGGTGGTGATGGAGTTGCCCAGCAAGACAGTGAACAGGGAATAGCTCAGGATGAAGTAGCAGGCGATGGTGACTTGCCGCAGTACTGGCATGTATTGCGAGGGCAGGATCTGGCCTAACCACTGGGTATCCCAACCCATGGCCATCGAACCCAATCGCAGGTTGCCAATCAACCAGACCGACAGCAGCAGGTAGATCCAGGCGCGGTTGGTGGCGGCCAGCACCAGCATGAACATGGCCATGGTCAGCAAGCCGCCTTCCAGCAGGCCTATGCCACGGCTAAGACGAATGGAGGAGTTGGTGACGTCAGCGCTGGCCCAGAGCTGGGCTTGCAAGAGGGTGGGACGGGAGGTTTCTACACGGCACAGCACGGTGTCGGGGTGGTTCGCCTGGCCCAGCTCCAGGGTGTAGCTTTTGACCGGGGCGGGTGATAGCGGGGTTGGCGGGTCCAGTTCGCTATTGCGCAGGGCCTGACCGCTGCGGGCGTCTTGACAGTGCAGCGAGGAAATCGGGGAGGCGGGAAAGTGCAGGACCTGGTCCTGCTGGGGGAAAGGAGCAGGCAGGGTCAGCAGCAGCCAATGAGGCTCGCTCAGGTGCAACCGTTGCCGGGACGGGGCACTTTCCAATTGCGTCAGTAACTCTGGATCCGCATGCTCTTGCTGGCTGGCCAGCGCCTGAATGCCCAAACTTTGCCCGGGAACGGCAGGGTAGCGATTCGGCAGGAACAGTAATGCCCATAAAGTGAGCATGATCAGAAACAAAGGGATGACGTAAAGACTTAAGCCGCGAATCAGGCGCTCGCTGGCCGAAGTAACAGGCTCAAAGCCGTGTGTCGGTATCCCTGGGGTGGTCATGATGGTGGTACAGCCTCCAGCGCTTACCATCGAACTGTCTGGCCACTGACAGCGAAATCTGTGCTTTCCCGACTAGGACAGGACGCAACAGGCCGGGACTGCGATGCCTGCTGATGGCAGTGCAGTCCCGGCCTGTTTTACGGTCAGATTCGAGAGTTCTTTAAGGCTGAATGGTTGTTACCTGTATTCTTGCCTTGCTCTTAAGGGAGCAATCGTTCGGTGGCGAACAAACTTTCCAGGGTTTCGCGGGGGCGGATCACATGAACCTGGTCGCCGTCGACCAGAATTTCAGCCGCACGGGGGCGGGTGTTGTACTGGCTGGCCATGGTAAAGGCGTAGGCACCGGCGGACATGATGGCGACCAGATCGTCTTGTTTCAGCTCCAACTGACGGTCACGAGCTATCCAGTCGCCGCTTTCGCAGATAGGGCCAACCAAATCGTAGCGGGGAGTAGCCTCGGTCACTGGACGAGGTTCTACCGCTTCCACGCCGTGCCAGGCGTCGTACAGCGTGGGGCGGATCAAGTCGTTCATGGCGGCATCAATGATGGCGAAGTTTTTGGTCTCGCCATGCTTGAGGTACTCCACGCGGCTGAGCAGCACACCGGCATTGCCCACCATGGAGCGGCCGGGCTCCAGCACGATTTCCAGGTGGCCCAGGCCGTTCTTGTCCAGAGCGGCAAAGACTTCGGTCAGCAACTGGGTGGGGGTCACCAGGGTTTCGTCGGTGTAGCGAATGCCCAAGCCGCCGCCCAAGTCCAGGTGGATCAGGTTAACGCCTTGCTCTTTCAGGGCCAGGATCAGCTTGATCAGCTTGTCCAGCGCGTCCAGATAGGGGCTCACTTCGGTGATCTGCGAGCCGATATGACAGTCCACACCCACAATGTTCAGGCTAGGCAGCTCTTGAGCGCGTGCGTAGATGCGTGGGGCCTGATCAATAGGCACACCAAATTTATTGTCTTTCAGACCGGTGGAGATGTACGGGTGGGTGCCCGCGTCCACGTCCGGGTTCACGCGCAAGGAAACAGGCGCTTTCACATTCATGCGTTCAGCAACCTGGGCGACACGCTCCAGCTCGTCTTCGGATTCGACGTTAAAGCACTTCACGCCTGCTTTCAGGGCGGCTTCGATTTCCCAAACCTGTTTGCCAACACCGGAGAACACCACTTTACCGGCGTCGCCACCCGCGGCGATCACGCGGGCCAGCTCACCACCGGAGACGATGTCAAAGCCGGTACCCAGGCGGGCGAATTCTTGCAGAATGGCCAGATTGGAGTTGGCCTTCATGCCATAGCACACCAACAACTTGCGATCTTGACCTGCCACTCGATAGGACTCCCAGGCGTCGCGCAAGGCTTGGCGGGAATACACATACAGAGGGGTGCCGAATTCTTCAGCCAGCTTGTTCAGGGGAATTTGCTCGGCGTGCAGCGTGTTGTTCTGAAATTGGAAGTGAGGTGCAACGGTCATGGTGTCGTCAAATAACAGAGGTTAAGCGAGCAGGGCGGAAATCAGCGCGGCGCTGTTTGGGCGTCCGCTGCTTCCTGCGCAGGAGGGTGGTACAGGGGGCCTTTGTAGCCGCAAGCGCTAAGAAAAACGCTAAGTGCCAGCAAGGCCAGCAGGCGGGAGGAACGTAGTTTGTTCATAAGTGGTGAGCTAGTGCGGGCAATACAGAGCATTATGCCATTGGGAAGGGCAAAGCATAAAAAACGCCGGCTAGGCCGGCGTTTGGGTACAGATAATTAAAAGGGGACGAAAGGTTGTGCTTGGGCACCCGAGGAACCGGAGTCAGAGTCCAGTTGCCGCAGCAGATCGCCAATACCGTCGTTTGGATCCCCACCGCCCTGTTGCAGGGCGCCGTCACCCGGAGCGGGCAGACCGACGCGGGCAATGGCTTGTCCGGGCGGGAATTCGTCAAAGTAGAAGTCCCCATTGATGCGCGACAGACCCGAAGGCATAGGGCCGGGAGGCACGATAGGCTTGTCTTTAAGCGCAGCGCGCATGTAGTTGATCCAGATAGGCATGGAAGCACCGCCGCCGGTTTCACCCGAACCCAGGCTGCGTGGCTTGTCAAAGCCCATCCAGGCAATACCGACCAAGTCTGGCGTGTAACCGGCAAACCAGGCGTCTTGCGAGTCGTTGGTGGTCCCGGTCTTGCCGCCGATATCCGTACGCTTCAATTCACGTGAGGAACGGGCGCCTGTACCGGAGGTAGCCACACCGCGCAGCAAATCGTTCATGACATAAGCCGTGCGGGCGTCGATGGCGCGGGCAGCGGCATCGCCAGCCACAATCGGTTTGGCTCGCATGATGACTTTGTTGGTGCTGTCTGTAACGTAGTCGATCAGGAAGGGCTCGGTACGGTAACCGCCGTTGGCAAAGACCGAGTAAGCACCGGCCATCTGCAGTGGCGTCACGCTACCGGCACCCAGGGCCAGCGGCAGAACGGCAGGTTGACGAGCTTTATCGAAACCAAAGCGGGTCACGTATTCCTGAACGTACTTGGGACCAACGGCCTGCATGATACGGATGGACACCATGTTTTTGGACTTGTACAAACCTTGACGCATGGTCAGCATGGGTTCGTAGGTGCGCCCGTAGTTCTTGGGTGTCCAGGGCTTGGAGCCGGTCTGGGCCGCTGTCAGAACAAAAGGTTCATCCGAAATCTGGGTAGCAGGAGTCAGGCCGCGTTCCAGCGAGGAGGCGTAGATAAAGGGTTTGAAGGCTGAACCGGGTTGACGCCAGGCTTGGGTCACACGGTTGAACTTCCCGTCCGAGAAGTGGAAACCACCGACCATGGCCTGAATCGCGCCGTCTTGTGGACGTACCGACACAAAGGCCGCCTGGACCGCAGGCATATTGATCACTTCCCAGTAATCGCCATTGCGGAACAGATAAATCACGGAGCCGCGCTGAATGCGCACGTCTGCTTTGGCATTGTTGACCAGACCGCGAGCCACGATTTTCAGGGCGCGCTTGTCATTGACGTCAATAATTTGCTGGGCAGTACGAGCAACCCGAATCTGGTTGGGGTTGGCGTCCAGCACGACACCCGTCAGCAGATCGCCGGTATCCGGGTATTTGTCTTGCAGGTCGTCCAGAATCGTGTCCAGTTGGGCGTGATCGTTTTCAATACCGGCTGGTAAATCTACCTGGCCCTGTGGGCCGGTGTAAGGCGCACGGCGGGTGTAGTCCAAAATACCATTGCGCACCGCCAGGTAAGCGGCTTCCTGGTCACTGGACTTGATGGTGGTGTAGATGTTGAAACCGCGCGAGTACACATTGTCTTGGTAGACGCCGTACAGCAGTTGGCGAGCCAGTTCAGCCGCGTATTCACCATGAATGGCGTAACCGCCAGCAGGGGTACCCAAGGCCGATTTCACAACGATTTCCTGGGCCTGAGCTTCTTGGTATTCCTGCTCGGTGATGTAACCCAGTGTGCGCATACGGCCCAGCACATAGCCTTGACGTGTTTTTGCACGCTCAAAGTTGGCAATAGGGTTAAAGCGCGAAGGAGCCTTGGGGATACCGGCCAGCATGGCGGCTTCCGCCGTGGTAATTTCGCCCAGCGGTTTGCCCAGATACGTACGTGAGGCCGCGGCAAAACCATAGGCGCGGTGCCCCAGGTAAATCTGGTTCATGTACAGATCCAGAATCTGGTCTTTGGACAGCGTGGCCTCAATCTTGAAGGTCAGCAGCAGTTCGTAGAACTTCCGGGTATAGGTCTTTTCTGATGACAGGTAGAAGTTACGTGCTACCTGCATGGTGATCGTACTGGCCCCTTGTGTCTTGGACATATGGGTCATATTGGCCAAGGCTGCGCGACCCACGCCCATCCAGTCAATGCCACCGTGCTGGTAGAAACGGTCGTCCTCGGCCGCCAGAATGGCCGATTTCATGACATCGGGGATTTCGTCAAAACGCAACACATTGCGGCGTTCTTCGCCAAATTCGCCGATCAGCACTTTGTCCGCCGTATAAATGCGCAGTGGCACTCGGGGGCGGTAGTCGATCATGGCGCTAAGGTCAGGCAGGTTTGGCCAGGCCAGCGCCAACGCCAGCGATCCGAGCAGGGCGGCACACAGACCAAGCCCCACAAAAAAGACCGAGGTCTTGATGATGAGGCGGGCAAGCCAGGAACCGGAGCTTTGCTCGGGTTTTGAATTAGGGGAGCGGGAAGAAGAACTCATTAGGGCTGATTTTAAAGTCCAAACGCAGCAGGACTGGGCCTCAAACCAAGTATCAATGTAACAAAATAATACTAAGCGACGGGCGTTGCTTAGGGAAGGCTAATGGGATAATACACAAATGAACCACTCTTTACCCGCCGAGCTGATGCCTGTAGAACATCCTGATCCCTTATCAGACGCCGAGCTGCTCCATTTACAACAAACTGGCCCACGTCCCATTATTCTGGTGGGCATGATGGGTGCCGGTAAAACGACCATTGGTCGTCAATTGGCGAGAGAGCTCAAGCGCGAGTTTATGGACCTGGACCACGAGCTGGAAGCCCGTAGCGGCGTGCGAGTGTCCACTATCTTTGAGTTCGAAGGTGAGCAAGGGTTCCGCAAACGTGAATCTGCGGTGCTCGATATTTGTTCGCGCCAGACCGGTATTGTGCTGGCGACCGGAGGTGGGGCCATTTTGTCCGAGGCCAATCGCCAGATCATCAAAGATCGCGGTATCGTAGTGTACTTGTGCGCCACGGTAGATGAACTGTATCGCCGCGTGGCCCGAGATCGTAACCGACCGCTGTTGCAAACGGCGGACCCACGCGCCCGTATCCAGGAACTGCTGCAAGCGCGCGAACCCCTCTATGAAGAAGTGGCAGACGTCCGCTTTGAGACTGGCTCGGCGCCAGTCCATCATGCGGTGCGCCACTTATTGTCCCTGTTGAAAGAACGAGGTTGCTAAATGTCTGTAGTGCATGTTGACGCCCAGGGTGGCGCTTACCCCATCCATATCGCCGCCGGGCGTCTGGCGCAGCTTGCAGACACGGTGCCAGCCGATACGTCTGCTATTGCCATTGTCACCAACCCCACGGTGGCCGCCTTGTACCTGGCGCCTGTGAAGCAAGCCCTGGCCACAACGGGCAAGCCTATCCATGTCATTGAGTTGCCTGATGGCGAAGCCTATAAGAACTGGGAATCCCTGAACCTGATTTTTGACGCGTTGCTGGGTGATCATCTGGACCGAAAGGCCTTGATTGTGGCTCTAGGCGGTGGCGTTATTGGCGATATGGCGGGTTTTGCGGCTGCCTGCTTCATGCGTGGCGTGCGCTTTGTGCAAGTGCCTACGACCTTGCTGGCGCAGGTGGACTCCTCGGTCGGTGGCAAAACTGCGATCAACCATCCGTTGGGCAAGAATATGGTGGGCGCGTTCTACCAGCCTATCGCGGTGGAAGTGGACACCGATGTACTCAAGACCTTGCCCGCCCGCGAGATTTCTGCCGGTCTGGCAGAAGTCATCAAATACGGCATGATTTATGACCTGGATTTCTTTCACTGGTGTGAAGAGCAGATCGGCCCCATGCGCACCCTGGAGCAAGAGCAGATCGTCTATGCAATTCGCCGCTCCTGCGAGGTCAAGGCCGAAGTCGTTTCTCAAGACGAACGCGAATCCGGCCTGCGCGCCATTCTGAATTTTGGTCACACTTTTGGTCACGCAATCGAGTCCGGTATGGGCTACGGCCAGTGGCTGCACGGCGAGGCCGTGGGTTGCGGCATGATTATGGCTGCCGAGTTGTCCGCCCTGGTTTGCGGCTTGCCTGCGCAGGATGTGGCCCGTATCAAAGCCCTGGTGCAAGCCAGTGGCTGCCCGATCAACCCGCCGCAATGGCCTGCGGACCGTTGGCTGGAGCTGATGCAGGTGGACAAGAAAAACGAGGGCGGCCAACTGCGTTTTGTACTGCTGGATAAATTAGGCCATGCCAAGGTACAGGCTGTTGCGCCGGATGTGGTGCGCCAGGTGCTGGCCCGTTTTACAACGGTGGAACAGGAGTAAAGCCGATGCAGATGCTTGCCGCTTATGCCTGTCACCCTGAACAGTCCCGCGGTCGGCGTTATGCAGAAGCAGCGCCCCAAGGCCGCAACGCCTTTCAGCGGGACCGCGACCGCATTATTCACTGCAATGCCTTTCGTCTGCTGGAATACAAAACACAGGTTTTCATTAACCACGAAGGTGATTTATTCCGAACACGATTGACGCATAGTCTGGAAGTGGCCCAGTTGGCGCGGGCCATTGCCCGCAATCTGGGTTTGCACGAAGATCTGATCGAAGCGATTTCTCTGGCCCATGATCTGGGCCACACCCCGTTTGGACATGCAGGCCAGGACACGCTTAATAGCTGTATGCAGGAATTGCGGCCCGAAGCAGGGGGCTTTGAGCACAATTTGCAAAGTCTGCGCATTGTGGACGAGCTGGAAGAGCGTTACGCCGCCTTCAATGGTTTGAACCTGTGTTTTGAAACCCGCGAGGGGATTTTGAAGCACTGTTCGCTCAGGCACGCTCGCGAGTTGGGCGAGGTCGGTCAACGTTTTATTGAACGCACGCAACCGTCTCTGGAAGCACAAATGGCCAATCTGGCCGATGAAATTGCTTACAACAATCACGATATTGATGATGGCTTGCGCTCCGGCCTGATCCGGCTGGAACAATTGCTGGAACTGCGTTTGTTCCGTGATCACTACGAGCGTGTGCAGGCCCAGTATCCGGGTTTGAAAGGGCAGCGGCTGGTGGCTGAAATCATTCGCGGCATGATCAACACCCTGGTGGTGGATTTAACGGACATGACTCGCGCCAAGCTGGAAGAGCACCGCCCTGATAGTGTCGATGCGATTCGACATCTGCCACGCCTTGCCGGATTCTCGCCAGAGATGCGCGCCCAGGCAGATGAGCTCAAGCGGTTTTTGCACGCCAATCTGTACCGTCACTACAAAGTGGTGCGCATGATGAACAAGGCGCAACACATTGTGCGAGACCTGTTTCAGGCGTTTGTGGATGATCCGCGCTTGTTGGCGGCAGAACATCGGCGTGAAGACCCGATTGCACAGGCTCGTGCTGTAGCTGACTACATCGCTGGCATGACGGACCGCCACGCCATCCGCGAGCACGACGCTATTTTCAAGATGTAGGCCTGATAGCTCGACTTTGCCAGGCGGCTGGCTCTTAGCGCTGCAACAAAGGCTTCAGATAACGTCCTGTATGGCTTTGCTCGCAGGCCGCGACTGTCTCCGGGGTGCCTTGCACCACGATTTGACCGCCACCGTGTCCACCTTCCGGGCCCATGTCCACAATCCAGTCTGCCGTCTTGATGACATCCAGATTGTGCTCAATGACAACCACGCTATTGCCGGACTCCACCAGCTTGTCCAACACTTCCAGCAAGACAGCGATGTCCTGGAAGTGCAGGCCTGTTGTAGGTTCGTCCAGCACGTACAGCGTCTGGCCAGTGCTGCGTTTGGACAGTTCCAGTGACAACTTCACCCGCTGTGCTTCACCGCCCGACAGGGTCGTGGCGCTTTGGCCCAGCCGGATATACGACAGGCCCACATCAATCAAGGTAGTCAGCTTGCGAGCCACGCTAGGCACGGCATCGAAATACTCCATTGCCTGCTCAACCGTCAGCTCCAGCACTTCGCTGATGTTGCGGCCGCGATAGCGTATATCCAGTGTTTCACGGTTATAGCGACGTCCTTGACATACATCGCAAGGGACGTAGACGTCTGGCAGAAAGTGCATTTCTACCTTGACCACGCCATCGCCCTGACACGCTTCGCAACGGCCACCTTTGACGTTAAAAGAGAAGCGCCCTGGGTCGTAACCACGTAGACGCGCCTCGGGCACACTGGCGAACAGCTCACGAATAGCGGTGAACATGCCTGTGTATGTGGCCGGGTTACTGCGCGGGGTGCGACCAATCGGGGTTTGGTCGACCGTGATGATCTTGTCGAAATGCTCCAGGCCTTCCATGCGATCGTAAGGCGCGGGCTCGGCATGGGCACGGTGCAATAGGTGCGAGAAAGCGGTAGCCAGTGTGTCGTTGATCAGCGTGGACTTGCCCGAGCCGGATACGCCGGTAATGCAGACCAGTCGCCCAGCCGGAATCGCCAGGTCCACCGACTTCAGGTTATTGCCGCTGGCACCGTACAGACGCAGCCAGTTCAGGCTGTCATCCACCGGGCGACGTGTGGGGATGGCAATCTGACGCTTGCCGGACAGATACTGGCCCGTTAGAGACTCCGGGTTCGCAGCCAGTTCAGCAGGCGAGCCTTGGGCGGTGATTTGTCCACCATGTTCACCAGCGCCGGGTCCCATATCAATGACATAGTCGGCCGTGCGAATCATGTCTTCGTCGTGCTCGACCACGATCACGCTATTGCCCAGGTCGCGCAGGTGCTGCAAGGTCTGGATCAACTTGTCGTTATCACGCTGGTGCAGGCCAATAGATGGTTCGTCCAGCACGTACATTACGCCGGTCAGACCAGAGCCGATCTGGCTTGCCAAGCGAATACGCTGGGCTTCGCCACCGGAAATAGTGTCGGCACTGCGATCCAGCGACAGGTAGTTCAGTCCCACATTGTTCAAGAACTCCAGCCGTAGCTGGATTTCGTGCACGATGCGATCGGCAATTTCTTTTTTTGCACCCGTCAGTGACAGGTTCTTGAACCATTGCAAGCAGTCCGACAGGGCCAGGGCTTCGACTTCGTAGATAGCCAGTCCCTTGGCTTGTCCTTGGGCTGCCGAGCTTGCGGCTGCTGTGCTGACAGCGGCAGTGCCAGCATGGTGCTTGCACCCTGCATGGCTGGGCACGGGATCGTCCCCGATACGTACGTGGCGTGCTTCCAGGCGCAGGCGTGCCCCATGGCAGGCCGGGCAGGTCTGGGTGCGACGCAGCTTGTTCAGCTCTTCACGTACCGCGCTGGAATCGGTTTCGGCCCAACGACGTTGCAGATTCGGAATCACCCCTTCAAATGGGTGAGTTTTAACCGTGGTGCGACCTTTCTCATTCAAATAGAGAAAGGGGATTTCTTCAGCGCCGGAGCCGTACAGCACGGTGTGACGCAGTTCGGCTGGCAGGGACTCAAACGGGGCCTCAATATCAAAGTGATAGTGGGCCGCCAGACTGGTCAGCAAGGTGTAGGTAAAGGCATTGCGGCGATCCCAGCCCGCAATGGCACCGCCCGCCAGACTCAGTTCGGGAAAGGCCACCACGCGTTCGGGGTCGAATACATCCACTTGCCCCAGGCCGCTACAGTCCGGGCAGGCACCTGCCGGGTTATTGAAGCTGAACAGGCGCGGCTCCAATTCGGGCAGGGAATAATCGCAGACCGGGCAAGCATAGTGGCTGGAATAAGGTTGTTCCAGACCCGTATCCAGATTCACCACCAGACAACGTCCGTTGCTGGTGGCCAGGGCGGTTTCCAGGCTCTCTGCCAAACGTTGCTGGCTATCGGGCCGAATACGCAGCCGGTCTATCACCAGGTCCAGATCGTGGGCCTGCTCGGCATTCAGCGCAGGCAGGTCTTCAATACTGGACATCTCGCCATCTACTCGTACCCGCACAAAGCCTTGGGCCTGCAGCCCGCGCAGCTCTAGCTGCAAGTTACCCACCAGGCCACGATGCATGGGAGCCAGCACCGCAATACGGGATTCAGGCTCCCATTGCAGAATCTGGTCTACCATCTGGCTCACGCTATGAGCCTGCAGGGCCAAGTGATGTTCAGGGCAGTAAGGAGTCCCGACCCGCGCGTACAATAGGCGCAAATAATCGTGGATTTCAGTAGTGGTTCCCACGGTGGAACGCGGGTTATGGCCTGCTGCCTTTTGCTCGATGGCAATGGCAGGCGACAAACCTTCGATCAAGTCCACATCTGGCTTGTCCATCAGTTGCAAAAACTGACGTGCATAAGCGGACAGGCTTTCCACATAGCGCCGCTGGCCTTCGGCATACAAAGTGTCGAAGGCAAGAGACGATTTCCCAGAACCGGACAGCCCCGTCAGCACGACCAACTGGTGGCGTGGCAGGTCTACGGAGACATTTTTCAGGTTGTGGGTGCGGGCACCACGAATGCGGATGGCTTCCATCGCTTTATTTAGGCTTGTCAAAAGGCAACTTGCTACTATAGCGCGTTGCGTCAGGATTTATGTGATCGGGTAGCCGGGCTCTCTGGCAGCCCAGTTGTGACAGAGTATTAAATGAGTACACACCAAACCATGAATACGGCCGAGTCGCGCCCTGTGCGTCTGAGTCTGACTCAGCAGGAGCGCAAGGCCAGCATCTTGCTTGCTTTGCTGTTCGCCTGTCGGATGCTGGGTCTGTTTTTGCTGACTCCGGTCTTTGCGGTTGCAGCCCATTCTTTGCCCGGCGGTAACGATGCCGCCCGCGTTGGCCTGGCATTGGGTGCGTATGGTCTGACTCAGGCTGTCTTGCAGATCCCCTTGGGCATGGCCTCGGATCGCTTTGGGCGCAGGCCGATCATCGTCATTGGCATGGCCTTGTTTGTTATTGGCGGGGTGATCTCGGCCTTGGCCCAGAATATTGATTGGGTAACAGTGGGCCGTTGTATTCAGGGTCTGGGTGCGGTATCTGCCGCTATTTCCGCCTGGGTTGCGGATTCTACCCGTCCCGAAGTGCGGACACGCGCTATGGCGATGGTGGGCGGTTCAATTGGCTTGTCCTTTGCCGTATCGCTGGTGCTCTCGCCCGTCCTGGTGGGACAGTTTGGCTTGTCTGGTTTGTTCTGGGCCATCAGCTTGCTGGGTTTTGTCTGTTTGCTGATTGCAGCCTTTGTGGTGCCCAGCGCGCCCAAAGCGCCCGCATCCATCGTGCAGGTCACCGCAGGACAGGTGCTGCGTCACATGGACTTGTTGCGCCTGAACTTTGGCGTGTTCTGTCTGCACTTCATCCTGATGTCTCTGTTCATTGTGGTGCCAGGTATTCTGGCGACTTTGGGCGGCTACGGTACGCAGGATTTGTGGAAGGTCTATCTGCCCGTCATTCTGGTGTCTTTTGTGCTGATGGTGCCTGCGGTGTTCTGGACTGAAACCCGCAAGCGTCACAAACATGCGCTGGAATTGGCTGTGTTGTTGCTAGTGGTGGTGCTGGCCTTGATGCCTTGGGCGCGAGATTCGCTGGCTCCCATGGTGGCGGCGCTGACCTTGTTCTTCATTGGTTTCAATGTTTTGGAAGCCTTGCAGCCGTCTTTGGTGTCGCGCGTGGCGCCACCGGAATACAAAGGTTTGGCGCTGGGTTTTTACAACACCTCTCAATCGCTAGGCGTGTTTGCCGGTGGTTTGATTGGGGGCGTCCTGGCTGGGCGAGGGCATACCCAATGGGTGTTGTGGACCGGTGCCGCGCTGGCCTTGCTTTGGTTGCTGACGGCGCGCGGCTTCAAAGATAAATATTAAAAGGCATTGCCTGTTACGCTTGCACGAAGACGTAGCAGGCAGCAGCAAGTAAAGTGGCCGGATTGGCCCTAAGAATTAAGAGCTGGGCATAGCAGGCGGCACCGCCAGGGTTGTGAGTCTGATGTGCCGTTCAAAGCGCCGTACGCGGATCGTTTGCATGGACAAAACTGCCCTCCCTGGAGCGGGGAGGGAGTGTTAATTAAGGCACGAATCCACGATAATACGGCTTGATATTGAATTTTTGACTACAGGATTTTTTTCATGGCATCGGTAAATAAAGTCATTCTGGTGGGCAACCTCGGCCGCGACCCAGAAGTACGCTACAGCGCAGAAGGCTCGGCTATCTGCAATATTTCCATTGCCACGACTTCGCAGTGGAAAGATCGTACCTCCGGCGAGCGCCGCGAGGAAACCGAATGGCACCGTGTGGTGTTCTACAACCGTCTGGCTGAAATCGCGGGTGAGTACCTGCGCAAAGGCCGTCCCGTTTACGTAGAAGGTCGTCTGCGCACCCGTAAATGGACGGGTCAGGATGGCCAGGACAAATTCACCACTGAAATCATTGCCGAGCAAATGCAAATGCTGGGTGGTCGTGACGGCGATATGGGCGGCGGCGGTGGCAGCATGGGTGGTGGCGAATACGGCGGTGGTGGTGGCGGTGGTGCTCCTGCACCGCAACGTGCACAGCGTCCTGCTCCCCAGCAGCAACAACAGCAACAGGCCCCACGTAATACAGCTCCTATGTCGGACAATCTGGCCGATATGGATGACGATATTCCGTTCTAAGGCCTAGCTCTTAGCGGGACTGAACATCAAAGCCCTGGCAAGCATCTGCTTGCCAGGGCTTTTTTTTCGTCCGTATAAACACCAATGTGTACCAACTTTCAGTCTTGTATACAATTAATGAAAAATGAATGCAAAATAGGAAAGCAATGACCACGATCAAAACAACAAGTCACAGCGATGGGGTGTATGAGTCGGTGCGTGCTCACGTTCTTGGCCTGGTGAAAAACATTGATGAGCCGGTGCGGGTTCGGGAAGAGGAACTGGCCAAGATGCTCAATGTCAGCCGTACGCCGGTACGCGAAGCGCTGCTGCGTTTGGGGCAGGAAGGCATTTTGACCATGGAACCTCGGCGCGGGGCTTTGCTCTCGCCCTTGACCAAACAGGACTACATCGAATGGCTGAAGTTGCGTATTGAACTGGAAGCCTTTGCGGCCCGTGAGGCCGCCTTGAATGCCTCGCAGCGGGATGTGGATGCCTTGCGCGCTCTGTTTGCGCCCTTCAATCAAGAGAATGTGGAAGAGCGTGTCAGCGAATACGCGGCAGCCAATGTGGAGTTTCACGCCGCCATCATGCGTTTGGCCGCCAATAGCTTGTTGGAGAAGGTTTGGAAGTCGTTTGGGCACCGCGACATGCTCAAGACCAAGACCATCGAACGCCTGAAGCGTGCGCATGAATCCTTGGCCGAGCATCTGGCCATGATCGACGCTATTGAAAAACGGGATGGGGCGCTGGCAGACCGATTGGCACGCGAGCACGTGCAAGGGCTGTTGACCCAAACCCTGAACAGTTCCAACAACATCCAATCGGGAGGGTCGCTGTAATGAGGTTACTGACGTTTGTAGACGCGGGGGAAACGCGTTTGGGCGGGATGCTGGACGATGATCGCGTCGTGGATCTGACACAGGCTTGGGGCAGGGTGGATCACCCCTTGAGCGGTCGGCAGGCCCCTACGGAAGTCATTGATGCCATTTTTATGGGCGATGAGGTATTGATCAGCCTGCAGCTTTTGATGGAGCAGGCCGCCCAGGCCAATGTCGCTATCTATGCGGCCCAGGATCTGTGCATTCTGGCCCCGATCCCCAACCCCTCCAAGAACATTTTCTGTGTAGGCCGCAACTACCGCGCCCATATCGTGGAAGGCAATCTGGCACGTGGTCGTGCCGCCGATGACTTCCCCAAAGCGCTGGAGTTTTTCAGCAAACCGCCTACGACGGTAGTCGGGCATCAGGCCTTGGTCAGCCGTCACGCCGCCCATACCAAGATGCTGGATTACGAAGTGGAGCTGGGCATTGTGATCGGCAAGGAAGGCCGCGACATCAGCCCGGAGGACGCGCTGGATTATGTTTTTGGCTACACGGTGATCAACGATATTACGGCGCGTGATCTGCAAGCGCTGCATGGCCAATGGTTCAAGGGCAAATCCCTGGACGGCACGTGCCCGATTGGGCCTGTCGTGACCCTGAAGACTGCCATTGCAGACCCCAACGCGCTGGATCTTGAATTGGAAGTGAACGGCGAGCTGCGCCAATCCGCCAATACCTCGGACATGTTGTTCGATGTGTCCAACATCATCGCCCAGTTGTCGGCGGGCATGACCCTGGAGCCGGGGGACATTATTGCGACAGGCACACCCTCTGGGGTGGGCTTTGCCCTGCAACCCCCTCGCTCTCTGGAGCCGGGCGATGTCATCAAGGCTCGCATCTCTGCCATTGGCGAGCTGGTCACTACTATTGAGTAAGGTTGACGACTATGCGCTTTAAATTAATCCTGTCAGGCGTGGCTGCATTAAGCGCTTTAACGGCTGTGCCCTCGCTTGTGTCGGCACAGGAATATCCCACCAAACCTATCACCATTATTGTCCCGTTCCCGGCGGGCGGTACCTTGGACAATCTGACCCGCAGTCTGGCGCAGAAAATGTCGGATGACTTCAAGCAGCCCGTCATCATCGATAACAAGCCGGGTGCCGGTACGGTGATTGGTACGGAAATCGTGGCTCGTGCAGCCCCGGATGGCTACACCTTGGGCATGGTGGCCAATAGTTTTGCCATCAACCCCAGCCTGTATGACAACTTGCGCTACGACACGGTGAAAGACTTTACGCCAGTTAGCCGGGTGGCTTACACGCCGCATTTGCTGGTGGCGAATCCCGATGTTCCGGTCAAAACCCTGGCGGATGTGATTGCCGCTGCCAAGTCCAAACCGGGCGAGCTGTCTTTTGCATCCTTTGGTGCTGGTACATCGCCGCATATCGCTATCGAACGCCTGAAGTCAGAAGCCAAGATTGATGTGCTGCATATTCCGTACAAAGGCCAGGCTCCGGCTTTGAACGATTTGCTGGGCGGTCATGTGGACATGATGTTTGCCAATACGCCGGATGTTTTGCCTCATGTGAAATCCGGCAAGCTGCGTGCCATTGCTTTGGCTAATGACACCCGTCTGGAGTCCATCCCGGAGGTGCCCACGTTCAAAGAAGCGGGTGTGGACAATATGAACTCCAACTCCTGGTATGGCGTGATTGTTCCTGCTGGGACCCCCGCAGCGATTGTGGAGCAGCTGAGTGCTGAGTTTGTCCGCATCGTGAATCTGCCCGAAATCCGCGAGCGCCTGTTGGCTCAAGGTTTGGAGCCTGCTGGCACCACATCGGCCGAGTTTGCCCAGTATCTGAAATCTGAAATGGAAATGGCCGCTACCGTCGTCAAGGCATCCGGCGCCAGTGCCCAGTAAACCTGTCACAGAACACAAGAAAAGAGCCAGTCGAGCTCAAGCTACTAACTAGGAGATGAATATGATTAAAGAAATTATCCGTTCCGACAAAGTGACTCCCCCACGTGCACCCTTGTCGCCTGCTGTGCGATCCAATGGCTTCGTGTTTGTCTCTGGCCAACCCGGTTTTTTTGACGACCGCCAGATTGCTGAAAACGACTTCGATGCCCAGATGCATCAGGTCATGGCCAATGTGCAAGCCTTGCTGGAAGAAGCAGGCTCCAGTCTGGACCATATCGTCAAAGCGAATGTGATTCTGAAGAATGCCGGTGACTTTGCTCGTATGAACGAGATCTATCGCACCTACTTCAAGGATGGCGAGTATCCAGCACGCACCACGATTGCGGCGGATATGGGCAATCCCCTGTTCCTGCTGGAAATCGAGTGCATCGCCGCCGTCGCGGAATGATGAAATGAAAAAAGGCCGACATGAAGTCGGCCTTTTTGATTAGAACGCCCCTTGGGAGCTTCGTCTTAAGGTCAGCAATCCCAAGCCGGTCAGTACTGCAAAGATTGCCCCGGCCGCAAAGGTGCCTTGGAAGCCGATGGTGTCCCAGAGTAGACCGGCGATGACGCTGGCCAGCAGCAGGGCGATGCCGGTTAGTAGATGGAACATGCCAAAGGCGGTGCCGCGCAGTTCAGCGGGGGCGCTGTCGGCAATCAGCACATTGAACAGACCCTGTGTGAAGCCCATGTGCAGGCCCCATAGGGCAACGCCCAGGCCCAGGCCGAGCAAGCCGGGTACGAAGGCCAGAGTCAGGTCTGCGGCAATCAGCAAGGCGACGCCAATCAGGAGCAGATCCGTTTTGCGCATGCGATCTGACAAGACACCCGCCGGGTAGGCAGACAGGGAGAAGGCCACACTCATGACGACCAGGACGGCGGGTGCCCACATGGGCGGCAGGCCACTGGATTCGCCGCGCAGAATCAGGAAGGCTTCGCTGAAACGGGCCAGGGTGAAGGCCAGCCCAATCGCGACGACCCACCAGTAACGGGAACCCAGCCGACCCAAATCTTCCCGGTTCAGGGGCAGTTTGCGGGGGCGGGTGGTGGCCGGTATTTTGGGCTCGCGCACAAAGAACACCAGCACGGCGATGGCCGCAAAAGCAGGCAGGACAGCGACCCAGAAAATGAGCTGGTAGTTATTGGCCGTCCACCACATCAGGGCAATAGCCAGCAAGGGGCCGATAAAGGCGCCAATCGTATCCAGCGTTTGCCGCAAACCGTAGGCGGCGCCTCGCAGTTCGGGCGGGGTGACATCAGCAACCAAAGCATCGCGGGGTGCGCCGCGTATGCCTTTGCCTATGCGGTCCACGAAGCGGGCACCGACCAGCCAATCCAGCGAATTTGCCAGCGGAAAAATGGGCTTGGTCAGGGCGGCCAGACCATAGCCAATCACGGCCAGCAGTTTGCGCTTTCCAAAACGGTCGCTGACCGCTCCGGAAAACACTTTCATGATGGAGGCTGTGGCTTCGGCAATGCCTTCAATAAAGCCCACGGCCAGTACCGACGTACCCATGACGGTGACCATGTAGATAGGTAGCAGGGCGTGGATCAGTTCCGATGAAATGTCCATGAACATGGACACAAAACCCAAGGCCCAGACACTGCGGTGGATTTTGGCTCGCGGCGCATCGGAAGCCGGTGTTGACGCAGGCTTAGCGGTTTTCTTCATGAGCGTCATAGACCATTTGGGCATACTCATCCAGTCTTGCCTTGCACTCTTGCAGGCGCGCTTGAGCAACCTGTGCCAGGGGGGCGCCATAAAAATCCAGTTTCTGGATTTTCTCGTACCAGTTTTCCAGTTTTTTCAGATCGGTTTCTTCTTCGTCCAGCTCGGCGTAGGTAAATTTCTGAATCGAAATTTCTTTGGCAATTTCGGCCTCGAAGTCTTTGCAACGGCCCAGCAGTTCCTGGTATTGCTCGTTGCGGTCGTCCGTAAAACGAGTAATGACTTTTTCTTCCTGTGCCTTGTCCAGCGCAATGGTTTCCAGCAACACGCAGTCGCCTTCCATGGTGGTGATGTCGTTCTCCAGCACTTTCAGGCGGCGTATGTGTTCATCTGTTTTGGGCAGTACGCAGACACCGTTTTGCAGATAGACCGCTCCAAGGGCTTTCAGGCGTCGCCACAGGGCCAGCCGTTTTGCACTGGGTTCGGAGGGCACCTTGTAGGTCAGCAGTAACCAGGTTATTGAAGTCATGGTCTTGATTTAAAAGTAACGACCGTTTCATATTAGTCGAACTGATAGGTTCTGAAAAGAAGAATCGATAATTCAGTGCAGGCTCAATTTTCAACTTGCCAAGAGCGTTCAGCGGCTGGATGCATGTATCCAAGTGTTTGGTCTTGTATCCCGGCTTGAACGAGTTCAAGCCGGTTTTTCCTGCCGTAGTGAACGTAGTGTTTCATCGCGTAACCCGCATGGCTCGTGAGTCCCCGCTCGTTGCACGCTCAGTAAATTTGGCCTTTTCTGCACAGAACCCCCGTGTTACTGCCACTAAAACAAGCAGTTTTGAGCTTTTCAAGCCAGGGAGCCGTCGTTACCATGAAAAGACCTATCCACTTTGTTCAGTTTCTTGCACGGCCGGTTTTAAACACATGCAGCGTGCAGACTTCAAGCTCAGGTTTAGGTAAAGCGCTTGTTCTTTGAACAAGCTCTTATTGCTTTTGAAGTCAGTGTGTTCGTTTCCGGCGGTTGCGCGATACAGCGCCGCACTTTCGCGGCGGGAATCAATACGGAGGAATGCAATGAGCAAGCAGAAAGCAGTTCAATCCAGCCACGGTCCCATTGATGTTGCCGCTATCCGGGCAGCCGCCAAAAAGTTTGTGGACGATGGTGCCGTAGCGTCCGGCTACAAGGGCAATCGCGAAGAAATCATTCAGATGTTGAATGAAGCCCTGGCCACCGAGCTGGTCTGTGTGATGCGCTACAAGCGCCATTACTTCACCGCCACCGGCTTGAACAATGAGCCCATCAAAGCCGAGTTTCTGGAGCACGCTCAGCAAGAGGCCGAGCATGCCGACCGCATTGCCGAACGTATTGTGCAACTGAACGGCGAACCGGATTTCAACCCTAAAAACCTGGTCCAGCGCAGTCATGCGGAGTATGACGACAGCGGTGACATCAAGTCCATGATTCGTGCCAATCTGATTGCCGAGCGTATTGCTATTGAGTCCTATCGCCAGATGATTGAACGTATTGGCGATACCGATCCGACAACACGGCAGATGCTGGTTGAAATCATGGCGGTGGAAGAAGAGCATGCCGACGACATGAGCGATTTGCTGGATATCTAGCTTATTTGCACAGACTCTCAAAAAACCCCGGTATTTCCGGGGTTTTTTTTTACCTGAATCTTTAAAAGGAGTATAGTTACGGCTATCCTACCTATCGGTAGGTAGGTAGTTTAATTGGTAACGCTATATACGGGAGTGTGAGCGTGTTTGAGTTTCTGTTTTTCCGCATTGTAGAGAGCGTGACATGAGCGAGCTGTCACGTACCAGAAGCCTGGCCTGGCCTTTGATCTTGTTGCTGGCCTTGTTGACCGCATTGGATGCCATGGCAATTGATATGTATTTGCCGGGCATGCCCGCGATCGCGCAGGAACTGGGTGCTTCTCCTGGCCGGATTCAGCAAACCTTGTCCGTGTTTTTGGCGGGCCTGGCTTTGGGCCAAGGTATTTACGGCCCTTTGCTGGATCGCTTCGGGCGTCGAGTGCCCTTGCTGTTGGGCGTGGTTATTTTTGTGGTGGGCTCGGTTTTTGGCGCTTTGGCCACATCGGTTGAGGCTTTGTTGGCAGCGCGTTTTATTCAGGCTTTGGGTGCTGCAGCAGGCTTGGTTACACCGCGTGCCATTGTGGCGGACTTGTGTGATGTCAAAGAGTCGGCCAGCATCTTTTCTCTGCTGATGCAGGTGATGATGATTGCACCGATTGTGGCTCCCATTTTGGGTGCCTATCTATTGAGCCATGCAGACTGGCGTGCCATTTTCTGGATGCTGGCTGCATTAGGGACGATGGGGCTGTTTTGGGGACTTAAAGCCATACCGGATTCCCTGCCTGTGAGTCAGCGTGTGCCTTTGAATCCAGGCCATATTCTTCGCGCTTATGGTCGCGAGTTGGGCAATAAGGCATTCATGGCGTATACCGGCTCCGGTGGGTTTGCATTGGCGGCCTTATTTGTCTATATCAGTGGCTCGGCCTTTGTGTTTACACAGCATTTTTCCTTGTCGCCTGCCGTGTTCAGTTATGTGTTTGCCGGTAACTCGGTGGCACTGGTGTTGGGCGGGCTCGTCAGCAATTACTTGTTGAAGGCCAGCATGCCCACTTCTCGGGTACTGGCCTTGGGCTTGATTGTTCATACGGCCTCGGCCTTGCTCCTGTATGCGGTGGTGCAAGCAGATGCGGCTGGACTGATCCTGTATGCCGCTTTGATTGCCGTTTCGGTTGGCTCTTTGGGCATGGTGTTTGGTAACGTAACGGCTTTGACCATGAATGTGGCTGGCCCACAGGCAGGTACGGCTGCCGCCTTGATGGGTATGTTCCATTACCTGATTTCGGCAGTGGTGGGCTACATCGTCAGCTTGGCGGTGCCTGGGCCGCAGGTTTTGCCCTTGGCGATTGGCGGCTGCGGTTTGCTGGCTATTTTGCTGTATGTTCTGGCTGGCCGTTGCCGCACGGTGACACGACCAGTCAGTGAGCTGGGGGTTGTAAAATAGTAGTTTCTGCGGGCCGCGAAAGCGGCCCCGATCATTGGCCTTTGACTGAGAGCTTGTTGGACTGTGAGCAAAACCACTACTGAAAAACTGCAGGATGCGGCGTTGGCGCGCTTTGCCGTTCAGGGCTTTGATGCCACCACCATGAACGAGATTGCCGCTGATGTAGGCATTAAAAAGCCCTCGGTCTATGCCCATTTTCGCAACAAGGACGAGCTGTTTCTGAGCCTGATCCCAAAAATTGTTGAAGATGAACTGAATCATGCCCGTCAGGTTCTGCAGGGAGGGGAAGGGATCAAGCAGCAGTTGCGGGCGTATCTGGAAGGGATGCAGGAGCGTTTTGAGCAATCGCATCAAGTACGTTTCTGGATTCGCATCTTATTTGCGCCGCCTGTGCATTTGTACGATGTGGTGATGGAACCCATGCATGTGTTCATGGCGGATCTGGAGCGCATCACTCATCAAGCAGTGGCGCAGTCTGCCCTGGCTAAGCCTGAAACGGGTTTAAGCGTGGAGACCTTGGCCAAGACTTACATGGCCTTGATCGACAGTCTGCAAAGCGAGCTTTTGTTTGGTGGTGTGCACAGGTACCGGCGCAGGTTGGAATCCGTTTGGCTGGTTTTTGATAAAGCCGTGTTTGGATCCGCCCAGCTCTAGTTTCAAACAGCTTGTCAGAGCGCCTTGTAAGGCGCTCTTTTTTGTCTGCATCGGCGCTTGAGACTCTTCTGGTTTTGACAGGTGAAACGCAGGCGGGAAGCACTGCCATCGAACTGCCATAAATCTGTAACAGGGCTGAAAGAACACTTGTTTAACCTGAGCCTGTCGTAGTCTTTTTAAGGCAGGGCACTTCGGTGACTCTGGTTCTTTAAGTTGATGCCTTTTTCTGTCCGGCAGCCTGTGCTGCGGCCCATTGCGCTTATTGATGCTTTGTTCTTGTGCCCGGTGTCCAGCCGTGCCGCAAAGCAGGATGCTGGGTGTGGCTTGGTACTACCTTTGCCTGAATGCCTTGTAGGGGACGGAGCATGAACCAGACCCTGGTGACGGTGTTAAGCGGTTATGGAGGCAAAGCGCCTGCCGCCATTTTGGTGCAGGCATGTGGCTTGCGGTTACTGCTGGATGCGGGCGGGCCTTTGTACCCTGGGCAGGTGTGCGACTGGTATGAAGGGCTGGAGGTGGATGCCATTCTGGTGACGCACGACCATCAGGATCATATCGGCTCCTTGTCCAAGCTGCCGGAACACATTCCTATTTATGCCACGGCCTCTACCGCCCGCAGCTTGCCTGCCGGGCGCATCTGGCGCGAACTCCCTACACGGGGTACGACCTATATTGGCGATATTGCCGTGCGTACCGGCTTGTCCGGACACGCTTTAGGGGGTGTCTGGCTGCATCTGGATGTGGGCGGTGGACTGTTTTATAGCGGGGACTTTTCCTGCGAGTCCTTGCTGTTTCCCTTTGATTTGCCACCTCCAGCGTATCTGGCTTTGCTGGATGCGTCGTATGGCCTGTACGACCAGTCCCATCATGTGGCCTGGAGCATTCTGGAATCCTTGCTGGAGTCCCAAGCTGCTTTATTGCCGGTGCCTCCTTCGGGCCGAGCCGTAGAGATTGCGTTTTGGCGTCAGCAGCAAGGGTTTGAGGATTGGAGCATGGACGCCTCCTGCTACGAGAATCTGACCCGCATGATCAGCCAAAGCAGCGATTTGCTCTTGCCCGGTGTGCAGCAGGCGTTGCGTGAGTTGATGCCCCGAGCGGCAGTCTTTGATCCGCAGGCGCATTTGCTTCTGGCAGGCGAGCCAGATGGTTGTCAGGGCAAGGCAGGGGAGTTGATTCGGGAGCATCAGGCACGGGTTTCAGACCTGAATGCAGAGCCCGGCGAGCGTCTCTTGATTCATACCGGTTATGTCGCCCCGCACGCGCCGCGTGGCACCCATACTTTGTGCTGGAATGTACACCCGCGTCTGACGGATTTGCGCTGGTTGGTGGACATCGTGCAGCCGCGCTATTGCATGCCTTTGTTCACGCAAATGCATGATCTGCCGACCTGGCGCAATGTGATGGGGCCTGCCCTGAGCCTGGAAGGTCACTGGGAGCTGCCAGCGACCTCCGTGGGCGTGGTTTAGGCGGTGTAGCGTTCCAGCAAGGCCTCGCGTCGGGTGGGGCTGAGCTTCAAGACGTTCTGGAAGAAATTCTCCAGATTGCCGTGCGTCTCATCAATGGTCTTGAAGGCGGTTTCCAGAAACTCGGGCTGAACACCCCAGAGAATATTCAGCACTTCGTCACTGATGCCCCGGTTGTCGGGCAGATCAGGGCGGCGGAAGAATTGATTGGTGAGCAGATAGTCATGCATGACATCGTCAGGGTGCACCCCGGTAGCGCGGTGCAGCAAGGCCACGGCAAAACCGGTGCGATCCTTGCCTGCGGTGCAGTGCATGACTACGGGTGTATCCGCTTCCAGCAATTGATCAAAGACGCGCGCAAAGGTGGCGGCATGCCCGGTCACGAACTCGGTATAGGTCTTGTTCATGGTGCCATGCGCCGCTTCTACATCTATCTGACCTTGGGCCAGCATATCCATAAAATCCGGAAGGACGGTAGGCTCGACGGTCAGCGCGTGGCTGGTCAAAAAGCTGTACTGGTAAGGCGAACGCTGGCGCTCGTGTGCGCCCCGAAAATCCAGCGACCGGGCAATGCCCAGTTCCTGCAAGGTGTCCAGGTCCTGGCTGCTCAAGTCCGCCAGGTGATCCGAGCGGTAGACACGGCCTTTACGAAAGGAGCCGGAGTCTGTGGCATAGCCGCCTATATCGCGGAAGTTGCTGGCCCCTTCTAAAGGGCAGGATACGGGGATAGGCAGCGGCGATACGGACACGGCAGACTCCTGTTGAAACGGTGAAAGTCTCATGTTAACGGTCTTGGGCGGGATCTGCATATGACAATGCGGTGGCATGTGGGCAATACGTCTCGGACAAAACGAGGGTGAATGCAGGTACAGCCTCCTGTATCGTGAAAAAGCCATGTATATTCTTTGCTGGCATGGCCCAGGCAGACAGGTTGGCACACGGCGCTCAGGTCTTTGCATCCCAGCCTTCACAGGGTGTAAACAGACTTGCAGGTGGACGCTGACTTCTGATTGCTTGCACCGAACTAGACAAGAACAGGTGCTGCGCCTAGCCAGGGGGGGACAAGTCTGATGACGCATTCACGCCGCGCTTGCGTGCCCATGTGCTGCAAAAAGATCCCCGATATATTGGCTAAAGTAGGCCCAGGGTATAAGGTCAATGGTTGTTTGAATAGACCGTCGACCAGACCGGGCGGCCCACAACCGTAATTTTTCAAGGAACAAGCATGTTTGAGCATTTGCAGGCCTATGGTGGCGATCCGATTTTTCGTTTGAACGAGGCCTTTCACGCCGATCCGCGTGATCGCAAGGTCAACCTGACCATTGGTTTGTATTACGACGAGCAAGGCCGCCTGCCTTTGCTGGATGTGGCTCGCCGGGCTGAAGAACAATGGGCCTCCAAGGGCCAGCCACGTGGTTACCTGCCTATCGAAGGTCTGGCTTCTTACCGTAGCGCTGTGCAAAAACTGGTTTTTGGTGCGGACAGCAAAGTGCTGCAAGAAGGCCGTGTGGCCACTATCCAGACGCTGGGCGGCTCGGGTGCCTTGAAAGTGGGTGGCGACTTCCTGCACGATGCGTACCCCAACAGCGAAATGTGGATCAGCGACCCCGCCTGGGATAACCACCACTCCATTTTCCGTGGATCGGGCATTCCTACCCACACATACCGTTACTACGATCCGGCCACTCGCGGTCTGGATTTCACCGGCCTGATGGAAGACATTTCCGTCCTGCCAGAGCACAGCATTGTGCTGCTGCACCCCTGCTGTCATAACCCCACCGGGGCCGATCTGAGCGACGAGCAGTGGTTGCAACTGATTCCAGTGCTGCAAGAGCGCAAGCTGATTCCTTTCCTGGACATGGCTTACCAGGGTTTTGGCCGCAGCCTGGATGACGACGCCTTTGCTGTGCGTGCCATGGTGGATGCGGGCCTGACATTCTTGCTGGCCAACTCCTTCTCCAAGAACTTCTCCTACTACTCGGAGCGCTGCGGTGGCTTGTCGGTGGTGTGCAAGAGCGCAGATGAAGCCGACCGCGTGTTGGGTCAGTTGAAAGCAGTGGTGCGCCGCATTTACTCCAACCCGCCTTCGCACGGTGGTCAGGCCATTGCTACCATTCTGTCCGATGAGTCCTTGCTGGCCGAGTGGACCGCAGACGTGGAAGCCATGCGTCAACGTATCGCTGCCATGCGCAAGCGCGTGCACGATCGTCTGAAAGAACTGGCTCCCCAGTACGACAGCAGCTACTTCGTCAAACAGCAAGGCATGTTCTGCTACACCGGCCTGACGAAGGAGCAGATCCAGAAATTGCGTGACGATTTTGGTGTGTACGTTCTGGAGTCTGGCCGCATCAGCGTGCCTGGCCTGAACCAGTCCAACGTGGATTACTTCGCGGAGTCCTTGGCTGCTGTGGTGGCCTAAGACACTGAAGTCTTTCCAGCAGGATTAAAGAGCGTGTTTATGGCCCCTTCGGGGGCGGTAAACACGCTTTTTTGTTGATGCTGGAATGTATCCTCAGCTGCGTTGATCGGGTGCTAGCAAGCGCTGATACGTACTTCTCTGATCCAGGCGCTCGACTAGTCTTGCTCTCCTGGCTGGGTGCTTGGGCCTGAACTAAAAAGCGGAACGGTGTAGAGCTAAACCATCGAATAGCGGCGTGCTTACACGCCCAACGCACTCAATGGTTTAGTGCTTGGCCATGACCAGGCAAGCAGGTCTATCGGCAAGCTGGTCGTCTTTCGTCGTACGGCAGCATTGCTCAGGCCAATGCTTTCAGCAACAGTTCCTGATTAATCCGCTCCTGCTGCCGTGCCCGATTCAACAAGTAGCGATGAAAGTCCTGACTATGAGGCGACTCAAACGCGCCCGCCCGCCGTGTCAGCACATAGGGCCAGGGTAGTGGCAGGGAATGGGAGAAGGGCAGAACCAACTGCCCGCTGCGCACTTCCTTTTCTATCATCGAGCATTGCGCCAATACGAATCCCTGGCCTGCTATGGCCGACTCCAGCGCCATATGCGAGAGGGAAAACACGCGGAAGCGATCCAGCGGTGTGTCACCGATCTCTATATCCAGAGACTCAAACCAGTCCCGCCAGGACGGCGGCGAGGTAAAGCGCGGTTGCCAGTCCGACGACAGCAAGGGGTAGGCCAGCAGATCACGGGGATGCCGCAAGGCAGCATGTCCCTGCAATAGTGCCGGGCTGCAAGCGGGCACGACCCTGTCCGTATACAGCTCGGTAAAACTGCGGGGGCGGGCGGCGGCCTGGCCGTAGGTAATCCGAAAGTCGATTTGCTCCGCTTCCAGATCCGGCTCGGCATGACTGCCTTTCAGGTGCAAGGTCAGCTCGGGGTCGTATTGCTCTTGCCACTGAAACGCCAGCGGGGCCATCCAGGTTTTAAGCATGGAGGGCAGGGCGCTGATCGATAACAGGCTGGTGTTGCGCGAGCGCTCCATTTCCTGCTGCCCTTCACGCAATAGCTCAAAGGCTTGCGTGCAAATCTCGTGAAAGCGCACCCCTGCCGCTGTCAGCCGCAGACGCTTGCCCTCTTTGTAGGTCAGACGACACCCCAGCGTCTCTTCCAGCAGGCGTAATTGCTGGCTGATGGCGCCAGGCGTAATTTTCAGACGACGTGCAGCTTCTTGCAGGCTTTGGCTGTGGCCCAGCGTTTCAAAGACCTGCAGGGCGCGTAGCGGAGGCAAGGTATCCATGATGGGCAGACCCCGTCTAAAGAAGTGGTTTAACTTTAGAAATTCTAAACGATATGGATAGTAGGCTGAGTTTGATTGAGACTATCATGGCAGGAAATTGCGCATGAATGGCCCTGTTGCCATCGTGCACCATATATAGCGTTGGGGGTAAATCATGTTTGTACGCAATGCCTGGTATGTAGGCGCATTGGCTACGCAGCTCGGTCGCAGCTTGCAGCCTGTGCGTATGCTTAGCGAAAACCTGGTGATGTATCGCCGTGAAGACGGCCAGCCTGTCGCCCTGGAAGATTCCTGTCCGCACCGTCGTCTGCCTTTGTCCAAAGGACGCTTGATTGGCGACCAGGTGGAATGCGGTTACCACGGTCTGACCTTTGATTGCAGCGGCTCCTGTACCAAAGCGCCAGGTGTGGCGCAGATCCCCAAAAGTGCCGTTGTGCGTAGCTATCCCTGTACGGAGCGTTATGGCCTGGTCTGGGTGTGGATGGGCGATCCCGAACTGGCCGACACCGCCAAGCTGATTGACATCCCCGAGTGGAATAATCCTGACTGGGGCGTGAACCGTGGTGATGCCATGGAACTGGATTGCAGCTACTTGTATGTGACCGACAATCTGCTGGACCCCTCGCACGTGTCCTGGGTGCACCAAAGCTCCTTTGGTAGCCCTGACATTATTGGCCTGCCTTTGACCGTGAAGGTAGAAGATAACGGCGTGACTGTCTCGCGCTGGTCCAAAAATGTGGAAGTCGCGCCGTTTTACAAGCAGTTCGTGCAATTTGAAGGTAATTGCGACCGTAAACAGCAATACGAAGTGCGTTTTCCTTCGCTGGCGGTGATCAAGGCCATCTTCTTGCCCGCCGGTGCAGCGACAGAGGAGCCCAGCGAGTACCACAAGGATGTTTTCCTGATGGACTCGTATAACTTCCTCACGCCTATCGATGAAGAGCACACCCGCTACTTCTGGTTCCAGTTGCGTAATTTCAGCCCGGATGACGAGGCTGTTTCCAAGATTTTCAACGAAGACGTGCGTCATGCCTTCCTGGAAGATAAGGTGGTCCTGGAAGAAGTGCATAAGGCACTGAAAGAACGTCCTGCTGCCTTGGACCTGCCGCTGGATTCCGGCCCCTTGCGCTTCCGTCGCAAGATCAGCCAAATGATCCAGGCCGAGCAGGCTGTTGCCAGCGAGACTGCAACGGCTTGAGCGTAATGAGCACGACTGCATCACCTGTGGGCACAGACAGCACGGCCAGCCGCCGTTTCCGGGACTATCGTGTACTGGAAAAACAGCGCGAAAGCGAGGTGATTACTTCGTTTGTGCTGGAGCCGGTGGACGGTGATATCCCGCCGTATCAGCCGGGCCAGTATCTGGTGTTTCGCCTGTCGATTGATGGGCAAACGGTGCTGCGCAACTACAGTGTGTCGGGTGATCCAGACAGCACGAATCGGCTGCGCATCTCCGTCAAACACGAGAAAGCCCCGGTGGGGTTAAGCGTGGCGGATGGGGTGGCTTCTTCCTACCTGCATGAACAGGTGCAGCCTGGCGATCTGCTCAGCGCTGCCGGGCCTATGGGCGAGTTTGTGCTGGATGAAAGCAGCCAGCGGCCTGTGGTGCTGCTCAGTGGTGGCGTGGGTCAGACCCCGTTGCTGGCCATGCTGCATCGCTTGCTTAAACGCAGTCAGCGTAAGGTGTATGTGATCCATGCCTGTGACAACAGCGCAGTGCATGCTTTTGCCGATGAGCTGCGCGAATTGGCCGCTTTGCGTTCGGGGGTGCAGATTTACTTCTGCTATCGCAATCCCAATGAGCACGACCTGCAAGCTGGTTTGCATCACGTCTCAGGACTGATTACGCGGGAGCAATTGCAAAGCTGGCTCCCGTTGGATGATTACGAGTTTTACCTGTGTGGACCCAGTGCGTTCATGCAGAGCAATTACGGTGTATTGCGTAGTTTGGGTGTGGTGCGCGAGCGTATTCACTACGAGTTTTTTGGCCCGGCAACGGTGCTGGAAAACACCTTGGCGGATGAGGGCGTGTCCAGCACGACTCAGGCCGATGCACAGCCCGCTGCTGTCACTAGTACTGCGGCGGCTACACCAGAGCAGGCTACGTCTGCAGAAGCAGCAGCGGTTGCAGGTAATGCTGCCCAGACGGTGACCTTTCTGCCCGATGGCCGTCAGGCTCAATGGCATGAGGACTGCCCGTCCTTGCTGGACCTGGCTGAAGAAACCGGCTTGAGCCCGGACTTCAACTGCCGTGCGGGCCTGTGCAATACCTGTATGTGCACGCTGGTGTCGGGCGAGGTCGACTATTTTGAAGAGCCTCTGGACCCGGTGCCAGAAGGCAAAGTCTTGTTGTGCTGTTCCCGTCCCCGTGGTCCGGTGGCGGTGGAGCTGGCTTGAACGATTTACTTGCTTGTTGAGGTTTGCCCCGTCCTTTGGGACGGGGCTTTTTTTATGGTTTTTTGCCTGACCTTGCTAGAGCTGCGCTTGTTCGCTGATCCAATCAGCGAAGGCACGAACCTCTGTTCTTTGCCGTGTATCCGGCAAGCTCACCAGATAGTACGCAAAGCGGGCAGGCCAGGGCTTGTCCAGCACTTGTACCAGGCGTCCTGCCGCGATTTCATCCTGTGCATATTCCTGCGGTATCAAAGCCAGCCCCAGGCCAGCAATTGCGCCACGAATCAGCAAATAGTCGTCCTCGAATGCCGTACCTCGATCAGCGCGTGCGTCGTCCGCCACTTCATGAGCAGACAACCAGAGCGACCAATCCGCCCGATCTGCATCTTGCAGTAGCGGCCATTCCAGACAATCCGCTGGCTCCTGAATAGCGGGCTTGCCCGCCAACAGACCGGGGCTGGCAACGGGCAGCAAGACAGGTGCCATTAAGGGCTCGGCCTGCAAACCCGGATACACCCCCAAGCCGTGACGAATGGCGATATCTACCTTGTCGCGGCGCAGGTCCACCAGTGTCGGGGATGCTTCCACGCGGATTTCAATATCGGGGTGCCGGTCCTTGAAGTCGGCCAGTCTAGGAATCAGCCAGGAAGCGGCAAAGGAGGGCACGGTGCTAATCGTCAGCGCTTTGCGCTGCTTGGTGGCATCCAGGGTATGCAGGGCATTTTCGATCTGATCGAAGGCGCTTAGCAGCTCTGGATAGACCTGTGCACCGGCTTCGCTCAGGCTCATTTTGTGATGACTGCGTATAAACAGCGTCACCCCCAAACGATCTTCCAATTGCCGAATCTGCTGGCTGACAGCGCCGGAGGTGACGCCCAGTGCCTGGGCGGCAAGCTTGATGCTGCCGTGTCGCCCGACCTCGGTAAACGCACGCAGGGCCAGCAAAGGGAAGATAGGGTTCATGATTTAGTTTTTCTAAATCTATAAGACAGATTTAATCGTTTTTCTTCGCCAAGTAGAGGCAGGAAAATAGGTTTATGACTAGTTTTGAAGTTTAGCTTATCTATATCCAAAAGAAGAGTGAATTTCAAGTTTGGGAGCCACACCATGATTGACCTGTACACCGACAGTTCGCCTAACGGCTTCAAGGCGACCATCGCCCTGGAGGAGATGGCGCTGCCGTATCGTCTGCACCATGTTCGTATCGAAGCCAAGGAGCATAAACAGCCGGAGTTTCTGGCCCTGAATCCGCATGGCCGTATCCCTGTGATCAAGGATGATGAAGCGGGTATTGTCCTGTTTGAGTCCGCTGCTATCTTGCTGTATCTGGCAGAAAAAACAGGTCAATTGCTCTCAAAAGAGCCTGCGCAGCGCTGGGAAACCATCAAGTGGCTGCAATTTCATTCGTCCAGCGTGGGGCCGATTTTAGGTCAGCGTGTGCATTTCGAGCTGTTTGCCCAAGACAAGATTCCGCCTGCAATTGAGCATTATCGCGGCCTGGTGGATGACGTGTTTACCGTGCTGGATACGCACTTGGCGACGCGACCTTATCTGGCGGGGCAGGATTTTTCCATTGCCGATATTGCTCACTTTGGCTGGACACATATTGCGCGAATCATCGACTTTGATTTCAGCCAATACCGACACATGAGCGATTGGCATGAGCGTGTGGCGCAACGTCCCGCCGTTCGTAAAGGCATCACCTTGCCCGAACCGGCTACTGGCGCTTAAGGAGCACACCATGACGATTCCAACATCCCCCATTCAAGGTGCGTCCTTCCCCGCTTTTGCCGATCACCCAGGCTATCGCCGCATGTTTGCGCCCAACCGTCTGACGGTGGGTATCTTTTTACCGCTGCGCTTTTATCAGGGCGATATGAGCGTGCTGGCCGGGCAGTCCGAGCTGGTAGAGGCCATAGACCGCCATGACTTTGCAGCGGTCTGGGTACGTGATGTGCCTTTGTACGACCCCAGCTTTGGCGATGCGGGGCAGGTTTTCGACCCCTTTAGCTATCTGGCTTTTCTGGCGGCTCGAACCAAGCGTGTGGCTCTGGCAACGGGCAGCACAATTTTCTCTTTGCGCCATCCCATTGATCTGGCGAAATCGGCCTTCACCATTGATCAGTTGTCAGGCGGTCGCCTGGTGTTGGGCATTGCGTCCGGTGACAGACCGGTAGAGTTTCCCGCCTATGGGGTGGAGCGAGCCCAAAGGGGGGAGCGCTTTGCCCAGGCCGTCAGCTATTTCCGTCAGTTAATGCAGTCTGGTCAATTGAATATCGATTCTCCGCTAGGCCGTTTTGATACGGCAGAGCTACTGCCCAAGCCGGTGCATGGCTCTATTCCCTTGATTGTCACCAGCTCTTCGGGGCAATCGCCCCAATGGATTGCGGAACAGGCTGATGGCTGGCTGACCTACCCGGAGGCCACCCATACGCCGCTGGGCCCACAACGACTGGCCGCGAAAATCCAGGCTTGGCGCTCTCGGATTCCGGATGGTGGTTTTCGCCCGCATATGACTAACGAGTGGCTGGATTTGGTGGAGGACCCCGATTATCCGCGCACACCGTTGCGCGGAGGTTTTACACTGCGTACCGGGCGCAAGGGCCTGATTACTTTGCTGGAACAATGGCAGGCAGCGGGAGTGAATCACGCGGCGCTAGGTATCCAGTTTGCGGAGCGGCCTGCGGCGGAAATTATCCAGGAGCTGGCTGAATATGTGCTGCCGCATTTTGCCTCACATCAGGAGCCGCCCGCCCTTGCAACAGCGTGGTAGTGACAGGAGAACACAAGCGTGAATAGCCATGCGGAGAAGTCAGTCGCCGATAGTATCGAAATCCGGGATCTGCAGCCTCAGGAT
The DNA here is from genome assembly GCF_017377875.1 of Alcaligenes sp. SORT26. Classification (GTDB taxonomy): domain Bacteria; phylum Pseudomonadota; class Gammaproteobacteria; order Burkholderiales; family Burkholderiaceae_B; genus Alcaligenes; species Alcaligenes parafaecalis. Next base: position 2,761,755 of record NZ_CP070975.1, on the reverse strand, counting down.
CGGGGCGAATGGGAGTTTCTTTATCGGCAGTATGCCGAGTTTTACAGAGAGCCTATGAATGAGGAGATCCTGGGCCATACCTGGTCCTGGCTGATGGACGCGCAGCATCCCCTGCAAGGCAAAGTCGCGACGGTGAATGGAAAGCTGTTCGGTCTGGCGCACTACCGTCCTTTTCCAGAGCCTTTGCTGGGCAAGGACGCCGGTTTTCTGGATGATCTGTTTGTGTCTCCTGAGCAACGTGGCGGCGGGCTGGGCCGCAGTTTGATTCAAGCTGTGGCTTTGGTCGGCCAAGCGCAGGGTTGGCCTTTTCTGCGCTGGATTACGGCGGCTGATAATGCTCAGGCGCGGCATCTCTACGACGGCATGGCCCAGGCAACGGCGTGGGTGACGTATGACTTGAGTTTGAGCTAGCTGATTCAATGTTCGTAATAACCGCCCTTTAGTGCTCTTGGGACTGGTATTACGGACATATGAACTCTTGCCTGTTCTGCGGTCCACCGTAGTTCGCACATGAAATTATGTGCAATCAGTGTTGATAGGTGAGGCCAGTGAAGGGAAGGTTTATAGAAAACCTTCCCTGTTTCTTGATGGCTATCCCTTGTCTTCGTTTGTCGCTCTCAGCGTCCTCAAACCAATCAAGACCACACTGCTCATGAACAGAGCAAAAACCACCAGAGGCCAGGCGGTATCACCGTCAAGCAAGGTGACCGCTAAGGTGCCGACCACGCTGACGATCAGGCTTTCCACGCAGAAGTAGATAGCAACCGCTGAACCGGCGACATCATTGAACTCGGCCAGGGCGCCGTTGGCGGTAACGGATACCGTCATCACAATGCCGATGGCAGCCAGCCACATGGGTACGATAAAGCTGGCAAAGGACGGCTCAAACCAGAGCTGGCCTGCTGCCAGCAACAGGGCGGCAAGGGCGATGACAGCCATGCCTCGTGCCAGGCTCCCCGCAATCCCCCAGCGAGCCACAAAGGTTTTGGACAGGCGAGTGGTCGCAATCATCACCAAGGCGACGCTGGCAAAGGCCAGGCTGAAGCGCATTTCTGAATAGCCTGCCTGCCCGATCAGGACACGGGGCGCGGTGGAGAAGTAGACAAAAAATGTCCCCATCCCGGTGGAAAAACCCAGGGTATAGACCCAGAATGCACGGCTTTTGAATACCGCCAGTGCGGACTGTGGGGAGTGAGCCGTTTTGGCAGGCAAGGTTTCATGCCATCGGAAGAGCGCCTGGAACCAGGCCAGCAAACCCAAGCCTGCCAGAGTCAGGAAGATGGCTTGCCATCCGCCTAGCTGTGCAATCAAGGCGCCAGCAATAGGCCCCAACGCCGGGACAAAGGCCAGGATGGAACTGAAGATGCTGTAGATCACCACGCCTTCGGGGCGATCAGCATAGACATCACGTACGGTGGCAAACAAGGCCACGATGGTGGCCGATGCCCCCAGTGCTTGCAGAAGGCGGAATCCCACGAACACCCAGGCAGAACTGGACAGGGCGGCGGCTGCGGAGGCCAGCACAAACAGCGTGGCACCCCCTAGTAAAACAGGGCGTCTGCCAATGCGATCAGACAGAGGGCCAAAGATCAGTTGCCCAGCACCCAAGACCAGCATGTACAGGCTAAGGGTGAGCTGGATGATGGCCGGAGTCGTACCCAGCAGGCCTGGCATGGCTGGCACGACAGGCAGATAAATATCCATCCCCAAGGAGGCGAGGATGTCGAACGGCGCCATCAGCAGCAAGGCGGCTGGCAGCGTATAAGCCCAGGAAGAGCGTGAGGAAGACATAACAATTACCACTCGAAAAAGAGATCGGGCGGCGTCTGTTTGTTAGCAATCAGCGGGATTGGAAGTACAGAACGCCGCAACAAGAAAAATGCTTGTTGCGGCCTACTCAGTTGCTGATTCAGTGCTCGTCATGAAGACGGCTCCTCACATAAATACGTTGAAGTTTTGTCGACACTAGTGCTTGGCGCTTTGGCTGGCACGAGGCTGCTCGATGTTGGCGTGCAGCAAGAAAGTAGCGCGACAAAGGCCCATTATAGAGCGATGTTGTCCAAGGTCTCCAAGCACCTGTGTGGTGACAGGTGTTGGTTTTTTGCATTTACATCGCTTTGGCGATGCGCGCCATTGTGTCGCTGGAACCACTTGTCTTGTTCTTTTTGACGCGGATGGCCGCCACCTTCAACAAGCGTTGGAATTGTGGGCATTGCGTGTGGTTGGTGGCCGGGCAGTGGGCCGCGTGACGCAGGCCTTCGCTCATGGCAATCAGGCGTTTGATGGTGGCGTCAATTTGATCGGCCTTGGACAGCAGCAATTGCCTGTCTACCTGTGGGGCTCCGTCGGGAGGCAGCATGGCGCGTATTTCTTCCAGCGACAGTCCGCCCGCCTGACCTAATGCAATCAGGGCCAGTTGATCCAGCACTTGCGGGGTGAAACGTCGCCGCTCGCCGGGGGTGCTGACCGCGCGGATCAAGCCTTCTTTTTCGTAATAACGCACGGTGGAGGAGGGCAAGCCAGTCTGTTTGGCGACTTCTGAAATATCCATCTTGCACCTATTGACTTGAAGTTGACTTCAACTTCTATGATTACTCAAAACGATGTTCTTATCAACGAAAAGGATTACCAATGTTATCGATGAATGAGTGGGTACACGTGATTCTGATCGGGGTCGGGGCAACCATTTTTATGGATATCTGGGGCCTGATTCAAAAGGCGATGGGTGTTGCCACGCTGAACTACGCCATGGTGGGCCGTTGGGCGGGGCACTTGCTGCGTGGTCAGGTTGCGCACAGCAATATCGGCAAGGCGGCGCCGATTGCGGGTGAATCTCCGCTGGGCTGGGTTATTCACTACGCCGTGGGTATCGCTTTCGCCTTTTTGCTGATCGCGGTGTACGGAACAGCGTGGCTGCAAGATCCCCGTTGGCTGCCTGCTGTCCTTGTGGGCACAGTCACGGTGGTGATGCCCTTTTTTGTGATGCAGCCCGCGATGGGTGCAGGTGTTGCTGCTTCGCGCACTCCTGCGCCCTGGACGAACCGTTTGCGCAGTTTGATGACGCACGCCATTTTTGGTTTGGGTATGTACCTTAGCGCTTTGCTGCTCCAGCAAGTGGCTTAGGGCGATGTAATTTGCTGGGACACCTGTCATGAGTAGTCTTAAAACCACCGGGACCATTCCGTCTGCGGTTTATCTGCTGGCCCTGAGTCTGTTTGCCATGGGCAGTGCAGAGTTTTTGATGGGCGGTATCTTGCCCATGATTGCAGAGGATCTGCGCATCTCCCTGCCCACCGCAGGCACCCTGATTTCCGCCTTTGCGGTGGGTGCGCTGATTGGTGGGCCACCCTTTGCGATTCTGGCTTTGCGCTGGCCTAGCCGTAGTGCCTTGTTTCTCAGTCAGGTGGCTTTTATCGTGGCTACCGTGGTCAGTTTGCTGGCACAGGGCTATTGGTCGATTTTGCTCGCCCGCTTTGGCATGGGTGTGGCGTATGCCTGCTTCTGGTCAGTGGCAGCGGCCACGGCGGTGCAGTTGTCGCCTCCTGATCGTCGCGCCAAGGCCTTGTCCATTGTGGTCAGTGGCCTGACGGTAGCGATGGTGTTTGGTGGCCCGGCCGGGACATACATCAGTGAGCTGACCGGCTGGCGTGGGGGCTTCTGGGCGGTGATCGTGGTAACTGTGATTTCAGCCGCAGCGGTGTTGTTGGCCTTGCCCAAGCACACGTCCAGCGATGCACAAACCCCTGATCTGGCCACGGAGCTGCGTGCCATGAAGCGCCCTGCTTTGTGGGTGGCGTACGGCACAACCATGTTCACGACGGCCGCGTATATGGGCACGTTTGGCTATATCGCCGCCTTGCTGATGGATGTCAGTGGTTTGAGCTCTGAATGGTTGCCCGCTGTGCTGATTTTGTTTGGTGTGGGTGCCCTTATCGGTTTGACGATTGGAGGACGCACGGCAGATCGCCAGCCTTTGGGCACCTTGGTGGTGGGGATTATGGGCTTGATCGCCAGTTCTGTGGTGATTGCCTTGTTTGCGGCCTCCTGGTGGGTAACAGTGGCGATGGTGTTCATGTTGGGGCTGGCGGGTTTCCTGTTGAATCCGGCGGTGTGGGGTCGAGTTTATGCATTGGCTCCCGATGCACCTATGTTGGCCGGAGCCACCAATGCGTCGGCCTTCCAGGCTGGTTTGACACTGGCGCCTTTATTGGCCGGTATCCCGATCAGTCTGGGCTACAACCTGGCGTCGGTTGCCTGGGTGGGCGTCATCATTGCGCTGATCTCGCTGGGGCTGGCTTTGCTGGATGCGAAGCTAAGCCGTCGCCTGGTCCCGGCTTGATCGGTAGATAGCGTTCCCGCCCATGCAGGTTTGGGTGCTTGAAACCCCTCTTTAGCAGCACAGCGCCGCTGTGTCTGATTACCAGGGTCATGAATAGAGTCAGGAGTAAAGCAATGAACAGAATCGGGGTCTATATGGAGCAATGGCTGATACGTCGTGCTACCCAACACGATGTGGCGGCCGTGCTCGCGCTGTTTGATGAAGCCATTGCCTGGTTTGGGGAAATAGAGAATCAGGGGCAATGGGGTACAGAAGCCTGGTCGACTCAGCCGCATCAGATTGCACGGATTAGCGAAGCGTGTGCTTTGCCCGGGGCCTGGGTGGCAGAAGATCAGACAGGCCGTGTGCAGGGTGCCTTGATTCTGGGTGAGGCCATGCCCTATGTGCCCCCCGCAAGCGAGCCAGAGGTCTATGTGCGTGTCTTGATCAGCTCACGTGATCCACAGGCACGCGGCCTGGGCCGCAGTTTGCTGGATTTTGCCGAAGGCCAGGCGCGTCGTGCGGGCGTACAGCAGTTGCGTGTGGACTGCTATGGCGGCGGCACCGGTGCTTTAGTGCGTTTTTATGAATCGTGTGGCTATGAGCGTCTGGCCACTTTTCAGGTAGACGACTGGCCTGGCCAATTGCTGGGGCGTCGTCTGCCTGTCTGATGATCGCGCTGGGCTGGCACGACACCGCCACTGCCTATCGCAGCCGATACCGTTCTTACTTTTTGGAGTCTTCATTCATGCTCAAGACACTTAATAACGACAATTTTGATGCCGAGCTGGGCCAGGCATCCCATGTGTATGCCGTGCGCTTCTGGGCGCAATGGTGTGGCCCTTGCCGCGTGATGGCCCCGATCTTTACTGCTCTGTCCGAAGACATGCAGGATCAGGCCCAGTTTGGTGAGGTGGATCTGGACAAGTCGCCTGATTTGGCGACGCGCTATGGCGTCCAGAGTATCCCTACGGTTTTGCTGTTCAAGGACGGCATGGTGATTGATCGCTTGGTTGGCGCAGTTCCCAAACAGAATTTGGCGAACTTTGTCAGTCAGCACACCGTTTGAGCCACTAAGGATCTGCTGCGCTGCTGGCAATGGGGTGTCAGTGGGGTAGCAGATCCGGCTCTCCTGTTACAAGACAGGTGGGGGCGGCCGTTTAGCCGGTACCAACAGGCTGAATGAGCCGCCTTCTGTTTCTTAATCGTGATGTTGGGGGTGTCAGATGACTGTCCTTTCAAAAGCCGCTTTTCTTGATCCTTACTTTGCCCGTATCGGCTATCAGGGGCCGGTGGAGCCGACCTTGGAGGTCTTGCAGCAACTGCACCTGCTGCATCCACAAGCCATCCCCTTTGAAAATATTGCCCCTTATATGGGTGATAGCGTGCCGCTGGATCTGGAGGCCATTGTCGACAAGCTGATCCGGCGTCAACGTGGCGGCTATTGCTTTGAGCACAACACCTTGTTTCTGGCGGTGTTGCAGCACATGGGCTTTACCGTCACCCCGCTGATTGCCCGCGTACGCTGGCAAGTGCCTGCCGAGGTAGAAACCGGCTTGACCCATATGCTGTTGCGGGTGGATCTGGGTGGGCGAAGCTGGTTTGTGGATGTGGCCTTTGGCTCCACGACCCAGACCGCGCCCTTGGAGTTTGTGCTGGATACACCGCAAACAACGCCGCATGGCGTGTATCGGATTACGCAGACGGGCGAAGAACTGAGCCTGCAGTTTGAAACCCGTAGCGGGTGGCAGACGGTGTATCACTACACCTTGGCTCCGGCATCACAGATCGATTTTGAAATCGGGAATTGGTATACCTCGACCTATCCGCAGTCGGTCTTTCTCAATAGCTTGTTGATCAGTCGTACCCAGCCGGGCGTGCGCGAGCTGATGGTCAATGACACGTATACGCAGCGGGACAATGCGGGGCTTTCTGAGCGACATCAATACACGGATGCCACGGCGTGGGCAGCGTGTTTGCAGACGCGATTGGGCCTGCAATTAAGCCCTGAAGAAGCGGCGGATCTGTTCCAGTGCGTCAGCCAGCCTCAAACGGCTGCTGCTGAACTGACAGGGGGTTAAGGCTGTCGGCCGGTTTGCTGAACGCGGCTGGGCGTTTGCCTGCTTAAGCCTTCAGCACCGTGCTGTGCATGCAGTCAATAAAGGCGCGCAGCTTGGGTGACAGGTTGCGGCTGGCAGGCCAGACAATCCACAGTGGCACGGTATTGTGGGTGTCGTCATCCAGAATGGTTTGTAGCTGTCCGCTGCTTAAATGCTCCCCCACCGTGAAATCGGGCAGGCACGCAATGCCCTGACCTTGCAAGGCTAAATGCACTCGCATTTCCACACTGTTGCAGACCAGGGTTCGCGGTAGATCCGGCATGTCCTGCGTGTCAGCCAGCGGCCATTGCTCCAGCCGCCCTGTGTTCGGAAAACGGTAGTGCAGGCAGGCGTGGTGTTGTAGATCCTTGGCCTGCAGGGGGCGGCCATGGGCTTGCAAGTAGTCGGGCGAGGCAGCCAGGACACGGCTAAACGTCCCCAGGCGACGGCGCATCAGGCCGGAGTCACGCAAGGCGCTGGCACGAATGGCTGCGTCAAAGCCTTCGCCAATCACATCGACCAGACGGTCTGAAAAGTCCAGATCCAGTTCCACGGCAGGGTAACGCTGCATGAAAAGGGTAATGGCCTGCTGAAACAGGCCGCTGTAGCGCGGCAGGCTGATACGCAAGGTGCCGCGTGGCATCTGGCTGGCCTGGGACATCTCCAGTTCCGCCGCTTCGATTTCACTCAGAATGCGGCGGCAGCGCTCCAGAAAGACTTTGCCATCGGCGGTCAGGGCCAGAGTGCGGGTGCTGCGGTGAAACAGGCGCACTTTCAGACGCTCTTCCAGGCGGGCGATGGCTTTGCCGACGGTGGAGGGGGAAAGGCCGGATTCGCGGGCCACGGCCGAGAAGCTCAGGCGTTCGGCGACTCGTACAAACAAGCCGATATTGCTTAGATTTTCCATCATGGTGCCGACCTATTTAAGAATTTATTTCCTAAGTATTAATAACTGTAGTGTATTTTTCTTTGTGGCGGTGGCGATTAAGCTCTTGAAATCGACCGCTCATCAGGCGGGTATTTCATTCTGTGCTCACCTCTGTCGGGCATCAGTGCTTTAGTAGCCAACGAGAACCATGTTTTCCCATTTTTCCTTGCCGACCCTGCGTCGGCTGCAGCTATTGTCTGCCTGTTTAACGGCTTTATTGATCCCCCTGTGCTTTACAGGACCGGCGGTGGTGCTGTCGTCCATCAGCGCGCAATTAGGGGGTAGCGCCGCGCAACTGAGCTGGATCATGAACGCCTACATTCTGAGTTATGGCGGAGCCATGATGGTGTCGGGCAGCCTGACTGACATTTACGGGCAGCGCCGCATCTGGCTCTTGGGCCTGGCGTGGTTTTGCGTCTTCACCCTGGCCATTCCTTTGATGCCGTCCGTATTCTGGATTGATATCCTGCGTTTGCTGCAAGGTCTGGGCGGTGCCGCGGCCTTTGCGGCTGCCATGTCTTCCCTGGCCCCCTTGTTTGAAGGGCGTGCCCGTGCGCGTGCCTTCAGCTTGTTAGGCACGTCGTTTGGCCTGGGCCTGTCTTTCGGCCCCTGGTTCTTCGGCTGGATTGTGGAGGCGCTTGAATGGCAAGGTGTGTTCTATGCCACCGGGGCCTTGGGAGCTGTGGGTTTGTTGCTGGTTTTTATCAGCACCTCGCCAAGTCAGGGCGGTTCGCAAGGCGCCTTGGATTGGCCGGGGGCCATCAGCTTCACGCTGGCTCTGGGCCTGTTTACCTATGGCATGTTGCTGATCCCGGAGCGGGGCTGGTCTGATACTTGGGTGCTGGCGGCATTAGTGGCGGCGGTCTTGGCGTTTGCGAGCTTTATCGGCATAGAGCGTCGTGTGGCCCAGCCCATGATTGATTTAAGTTTTTTCCGCGATCCAGGCTTTGTCGGTGTACAGGCCTTGGCCGCTGCTCCGGCCTTCTTGTTCATCGTGCTGATTGTGATCTTGCCGGGTCGCTTTATTGGTATTGATGGCTATGGGGCCTTGCAGGCCGGGCAGATGATGGTGTGGCTGGCCGCACCCTTGTTGGTGGTGCCGTTTCTGGCCGCCTTGCTGACGCGCTGGTTGACGGCAGGCACCTTATCCAGCGTGGGCTTGCTCCTGGTGGCGGCTGGTCTGTGGTCTCTGGCGCAGGGCTTTGAGGCAGGGGGCGGTCAGGCCTTGCATTGGCCCTTGCTGCTGATCGGTATCGGGATTGGTTTGCCTTGGGGTTTGATGGATGGGATGGCGGTCAGCGTCGTCAGCCCGGATCGAGTCGGCATGGCGACGGGTATTTTTAATACGGTGCGGATTTCTGCAGATGGCGTGGCGATTGCCGTGGTCAGTGTGTTGTTGGCAACCTTGATCCAGCATCGCATAAGCGTGGATGCGAGCCTGTTCACGCAAGAGGCGGTATTGGAAGCCGCAGGCCGGGCTGCTTTGGGTGAATTGCAATTGGCTGCCCAACAATTGCCGGGGCTGGAGGCGCAATTGGCCAAGAGCTATGCTGCTTCATTCTTGACGGTTCTACACGCATTGGCCGTGCTGGCCGCCTTGATTGCAGGCCTGCTTTTCCTTTTGTTAAGACAGCCCAAGCGCGCCTTGCAGACCGCTTGAATCAGCCAGGTCTGAAGAGGCCTTGATCTCGAACGTGAACAGCCCCAAAAGTCTGGACAGAAATCCAGCTTTTGGGGCTGTTCTACACCCAGAGCGGCGGCGTGGGTGTGGGTTCAAAGCCCGCGTTCAGGCCTGTTGTTTGGGCAAGGCCAGCCATTCCTGGGCAGTAATGCGGCTGATATGTTCAGTCCGATAGTCTTGCAGGAACTGGTTGTACTTGTTTTCCTCGGTGTGATGATGGCGGAAGCCACACTTGGTCTGCGCAATCTGGGATTGAGCATTGTTGGCAAAGTAACCGCACCACAGCGCTTTCAGCTTGATGGTTTCAAAAGCGTGTCGCATCACCTCGCGTACAGCTTCGGGAATCAGGCCCTGGCCCCAGTATGGGACGCCAATCCAATAGGCAATTTCGCCTTCTTCCTCGCTGATCTCGAAGTTGCTGTTTTTGCCGATCAGGATGCCAATGCAGCCTACTGCCCGGCCATTGTCCTTATGCACCACGGCGTAGACTTCGGGCATATTGAAAACTGTGCGGATAATCTCGGCACTTTCCTCAACACTGGTATGGCTGGGCCAACCAGCAATCGGGCCCACACGCTCGTCCTTGGCGTATTCATATAAATCCTCGGCGTCGCTGTCCTGCCAAGGGCGTAAAATCAGTCTTTCTGTTTGAAGTTTCATTTTCTGTACTCACAATTAAGTAGGAAACAGAATAGAACCTGGCAGGATCAGGGAACAGAGCAGTACCTTGGCAGTTTCGGTACTTTTGGAAAGTCCGGTTTATTTCTGCGGGGTGGCGGAGGCCATACAGAGCATGCATCACATTCCACAATTATTCAGCGCTACAGAGGGGCTGCTAAGCGGCGAGACAACGCTGGCCGAAGGCGTGGGGATGCCCCTTTCTTTTGGGCATGCCTATATGACCTTGATGATTTGCGTCTCGGGCCGTGCGCTGATCAGTCTGAATTTCAAGGACCAGATGGTGCAGCGTGACGATGTGCTGGTGCTGGCGGAAGATACGATTGCGCTGCTGAAACGGCGATCCCGTGGTTTCAAGGTGTTGTTCTTGTTGATGCCCAAGGAGTTTGCGGCTGAAGTGGCTTATCAGTTGCCCAATCCCTTGTTTGTGTTCTTGCATGACCATCCCTTGTGTACACCACCGCAGAAAGACAAGGCCTTGCTGGCTGCTTGGCTTGTGCAGATGCGCGAGATTGTGCGTGTTCGCACGCTGTATCAGCCCATCATGCTGCGCAATCAGTTGCAGAACTTCTTTTTGAGGATTGCCGAGCAGATTCCGACGGAATATCAGGGTAGCCAGCAGTTCAGCCGCAAAGAGATGATCAGTTGGCGGTTCTGGGAATTGATTGGTCAACAGTGCCGGGAACATCGCGATGTGAAGTTCTATGCAGATGCGCTCAACATCACGCCTTTTTATCTGTCGCAACTGAGCAAAGAGTTGTTTAACGACAGCCCTAAAGCCTTGATCGACAGACAGGTGATCCTGGAGATCAAAGCGCTGCTTTCCTACAGCCAGTTGGCAATCGGGCAGATTGCCGATCAGCTTAATTTTGAAGATCCGTCTTATCTGTGCCGCTACTTCAAGCGTCATACCGGACTGTCGCTGACTCGCTATCGCAAGAGCGAGCAGGCAGGGGATGGGCCGGATTAAGAAGGATCCGGTCGGCTTCAGGCCGCCGTTAAGGCGTGGGCCGCCAGGGTGGCGACCTGTAGCGCAATAGTGGGGTCTGACTCATCCTCAAAATGCCAGGTGGCCGATAGGCCGCACCAGGCCAGAACCCATTGCAGTAGCCTGCGTCTGTCTAGCTGGGCGTGCTGCGCAACGGTGTTCACCCGCACCAGAAATCGATCTGCATGGATAGCTGTTTGCGCATCCGGGTTGCAGAACAGATTGGCGTAGTCAAAAGTACGTTCCCCGATCAAGCCTTTAGGGTCGATTGCCAGCCAGCCGCGAGGCCCAAAATCCAGAATATTGTGATGATGAATATCGCCGTGCAGGCAAACTCTATCGCGGGGCTCAGCCAGCAGTTCCCGCATTGTCTGGCGGGCGCCAGGCAAGATAGGGTGCAGGCGAATATCGACCTGATTGAGCGGTTGAAACCAGTCTTGCAGCGGGGTCAGCGTGTGGGGAGGGGGACGATGTGTGTGCGTGTTCTCTTGTGTGGACGACGCTTGATGCAATTGGGCGACGACATTGGAAATAATGTGGCTGGCTTGCTCATCCTGACCCGCATGGCATAAGGCCGCCAGACTGCGCGTCCCGGTAGCGCGTTCCATCAATAAGGCATGGTGTGTGCGGGCCAGTACCTTGGCGGCACCCCGGCCTTGCCACCATTCCAGCAGATCGTAGCCCTGGATTTCTTCGGGTGAGGTAGAGACCTTCAACATGGCCGCCTGACCACGCCATTGCACCGGAAGCAAGACTGCATTGCCGGTTTCAATGGAGGGGCCGTCAGGCAAGAGGTTCCAGTCTTGCAAATAGGAGTCTGGGTTTGGATGCATGGGCGAGTGATTCTTACATCCGTCCCGTGAATTTATAACGATCCCCCGGATGCCATAAGCGGGCATGGGTGGTGAACTGATCGCTGGAAAAAGTGCGGCGGTCCATCACCAAACAGGGCTGCTGCTCTTTCATCTGCAATGCCTGCGCGATTCCGGCGGGCGGGACGAGAACCTCGATGCTGTAAAAACCGGTAGGCAGGGGCGCAACCCGCACCAGATATTCATTAGGCGTGATCTGGTTCCAGTCCTGCTCCAGATAGTCCGGAGCCATTTGCGCATCCACAAGACGATCTTCGTACTGAATGGGCAAGCCGTTTTCAGCATGAACAATAATGGAATGGAACAAGGCCGCGCCGGGTGCAATGCCATATAGCCGCGCCTGGGCGGGACTGGCGTGCAGACGCTCCATGCTCAGCACCTGACAGCTATGTTGATGGCCACGCTCCCGTATATCCTGCGCGATGCTGCGTATCTCGATCAGCGTGGACTGGAATTTGGGCTGTGCCACGTAGGTGCCCGAGCCTTTGATGCGGACAAGCAGATCATCATTAGTCAGCTCGCGCAGGGCGCGGTTGACCGTCATGCGCGAGACGCCAAACTGCTCGCATAAAGCCAGCTCAGTGGGAATCAGGTCGCCTTCACGCCATTGCCCGGACTGGATTTTTTCCAGCACAAAATTCTTGATTTGCAGATAGGCGGGCAGGGCCGATTCGGAGGACGAAGGACTCGTCAGGGGGGCATCCATTCTTGTGCTTTCCTATAGGGGACGGACACCGTCCGCAGCGCTTTCCTGTATATGTATAGACAACTAATGCAAATGACTATACATTGGCATGAGCTTACAAGAAAACCGTTGTTTTGTCGGCGCTTGAACCTGCCTTTACGGTGTGGAAACAGCCTGCCAGATAGAACCAGCGCGTATCCAGAGACACCTCAGATGGAGGACAGCACCATGCCTGATCATCACCCCTCGGCGGCCAGCCAAGACCCTCGTTTTGATGCCAGTCGGCAGGTTCATGCCCCGACGGGCACAACGCTCAGTTGCAAGAACTGGGTGGCCGAAGCGGCTTACCGCATGATTCAGAACAATCTGGACCCGGCCGTGGCGGAAAATCCCCAGCATCTGGTGGTGTACGGCGGTATCGGGCGTGCAGCCCGGAACTGGGAGTGTTTCGACCAGATTTTGGCCAGCCTGCGGGAACTGGAAGATGACCAGACTTTGCTGATTCAGTCTGGCAAGCCGGTGGGGGTGTTCCGTACGCATAGTGATGCGCCGCGTGTGCTGTTGGCTAACTCCAATCTGGTGCCCAAATGGGCCAATTGGGAGAAATTTCACGAGTTGGATCAGGCCGGTCTGTTCATGTACGGGCAGATGACGGCAGGTAGCTGGATCTATATCGGTAGCCAGGGCATTGTGCAGGGCACGTACGAAACCTTTGCCGAAGCAGGCCGCCAGCATTTTGGTGGCTCGCTGGCCGGGCGCTGGATTTTGACGGCGGGGCTGGGTGGCATGGGCGGTGCGCAGCCCTTGGCCGCGACCTTTGCTGGAGCGGTATCGCTGACCATTGAATGCAAGCAAAGCAGTATCGACTTTCGCTTGCAGACTCGCTATCTGGATAAACAGGCACGTGACCTGGACCATGCGCTGGAGCTGATTGCTCAACACACGGCTGCCAAAGAAGCCGTGTCGATTGGCTTGCTGGGTAATGCGGCTGATGTGCTGCCTGAACTGGTGCGACGCGCGCAGGCCGGTGGCTTGAAACCTGATCTGGTCACAGACCAGACCTCCGCCCATGATTTGCTTAATGGCTATTTGCCTTCGGGGTGGACGGTAGAACAGTGGCAAGCAGCGCAGCAAGATCCCGCTCAACATGCTCGTATTCAGCAAGCGGCTGCCAAGTCTTGCGTGGTGCATGTACAAGCCATGCTGGATTTCCAGAAAATGGATATTCCGGTCGTGGACTACGGCAATAACATTCGACAAGTGGCCTTGGATGAAGGCTTGGCAAACGCTTTCGACTTTCCGGGTTTTGTCCCCGCCTATATTCGCCCCTTGTTCTGCGAGGGCAAAGGTCCGTTCCGCTGGGTGGCCTTGTCGGGCGACCCGGAAGATATTTACAAAACAGATCAAAAAATCAAAGAGCTGTTCCCGGACAACGAACACGTGCATCGCTGGCTGGATATGGCGCAGGAACGTATTGCCTTCCAGGGTCTGCCCGCCCGAATTTGCTGGCTGGGTCTGGGCGAGCGTCACCGCGCCGGTTTGGCCTTTAACGAGATGGTGCGCAACGGCGAGCTGAAAGCGCCCATCGTGATTGGCCGCGACCATCTGGATACCGGCTCGGTGGCCAGCCCCAACCGCGAGACTGAAAGCATGCGTGACGGCACGGATGCCGTGTCGGACTGGCCGTTGTTGAATGCTCTGTTAAATACCGCAGGCGGAGCCAGTTGGGTATCGCTGCACCACGGGGGCGGGGTGGGCATGGGCTACAGCCAGCACGCAGGCATGGTGATTGTGGCTGACGGTAGCGAGCAAGCCGACGCTCGTCTGGAGCGGGTCTTGATTAACGATTGCGCCAGTGGTGTGATGCGTCATGCTGATGCAGGCTACGAGCTGGCGATTCAAACCGCCAAGAATTTCGGGCTGACACTGCCCATGATCAAATAAGAAAACAGGACAGAATGATGAGCAAGAGTATCGAGCTTTCTCCCGGCGCACTGACTTTGGCACAGCTACGCCAGATCTGGCAGGAACCGGCTGTTCTGACTCTGCCGCCCGAGGCGATTGGGGCGATGGATGCGTCTTCGGCCATTGTCGCCAAGATCATCCGTGAAGGTAATCCGGCCTATGGCATCAATACCGGCTTTGGCAAGCTGGCCCAGCAACGCATTCCTGATCACGATCTGGAGCAACTGCAAAAGAACCTGATTCTGTCGCACTCCGTGGGTGTGGGCGAGCCGGTTTCCGATGCGGTGGCACGGCTGATCATGGCCATGAAGATTGCCAGTCTGGCGCGGGGCTTTTCGGGCATACGCTCGCATGTGGTCACGACTTTGCTGGATATTTTGAATGCCGGTGTGGTGCCGTTCATTCCGTCCAAGGGGTCGGTGGGAGCCTCGGGGGATCTGGCACCTTTGTCGCACATGACGCTGACGCTGATCGGGGAAGGGCAAGCCAAGTGGCAGGGTGAATGGATGCCTGCCCAGCAGGCTTTGGCCAAGGCGGGTATCACCCCGATTGTGCTGGCGGCCAAAGAAGGGCTGGCGCTGATCAATGGCACGCAAGTGTCTACAGCCCTGGCGCTGAACGGCCTGTTCCGCACCCAGACCTTGTTCCGCAATGCGATTCTGGCCGGCGCCTTGAGTGTGGACGCCGCCAAAGGCAGTGATGCGCCTTTTGATGCGCGTATCCATGAGGTACGTGGACAGCCAGGGCAGATTTACGCCGCACGCCTGTATCGGGAGTTGTTGGCAGGCAGCCAGATTCGTCAGTCGCATCGCGATAACGACAACAAGGTGCAGGACCCGTACAGCTTGCGTTGCCAGCCCCAGGTCATGGGTGCAATTCAGGATCTGATCACGCAAAACGAACGTACCTTGCTGACCGAAGCCAATGCCGTTACGGATAACCCCTTGGTGTTCCCTGGTCAGAACGGCGAGCCAGATCAGGTGATCTCCGGCGGTAACTTCCATGCCGAGCCAGTGGCGTTCGCTGCCGATGGTTTGGCTCTGGCGATTGCGGAAATTGGTGCATTAGCAGAGCGCCGAGTGGCCTTGCTGATCGACGCCAGTATTTCCGGCTTGCCTCCGTTTCTGGTCCCGTCCGCAGGTTTGAACTCGGGCTTCATGATTGCCCATGTGACGGCGGCGGCGTTGGCCTCGGAGAACAAGTCGCTGGCACATCCAGCCAGTGTGGATAGCTTGCCGACGTCGGCTAACCAGGAAGATCACGTCAGCATGGCGACCTTTGCGGCGCGCAGGCTGGAAGACATGGCGCAGAACACAGCCGCGATTGTGGCCATTGAGTTGCTGTGCGCGGCACAGGGTATTGATTTCCATGCGCCTCTGCTGACCTCGGCGCGTTTGAAGAAGGTGCAGGACGCGATTCGTCAGGCCGTGCCTTTCTACGATCAAGACCGTTATCTGGCTCCCGATATCGAGGCCCTGAAAGCCCTGGTGCTGGATGAAAGTCTGGCGGCGACGGCGGCTGATCTGTTCTAGTTTTCATGAAGTACTGCTGATTGTTTTTGTCTCCACGAACTTGTCCCTGGCCTGGATCACCAAGCCGGGGATTTTTTTGCTTCACGGCGACACCACAATCAAGATGGATATAAAGCTCACAAGTCACATGGCTGTGGCGATGGGTATGCGCTATGTTCATAACGAGGCGTGGGATGCGGCTGAGCGGGTGGCGAGTCGGCTCTTCCACGGCGAGAGATTGATAAGTATGCCCGATACGGGTATATTTTGGAGGTCGATATGACGCGCGTTCTCAAGCGCAAAGACTTTGCACGATGGCAGGCTGATGTGTTATTGGAGGTGCATTGTGAGCAAGATCATCGAATCGCTACGCGGCGACCTGGCGGCGCTCCAGGAGGCAGGAGCGATCGGCAAGGTGACGATGCGTGAGTTTGACGCGATTTGTCCGCCGCCAGTTCGGGAGTTCGATGCAGCCGACATCAAGCGGCTGCGGGAAGGCTTGAAGTTCAGCCAGCCGGTATTTGCGCTTTATTTGCATACCACGGCATCGACCATACGCAAGTGGGAGCAAGGTGAAACCCATCCTACCGGCCCGGCGCTCAAGCTGCTGAACATCATTGCCGACAAGGGCTTACAGGCCATTATCTGATTTTTTTGTCTCTAAGCCTTGTTCAGTAGACTACTCAATGCTTGTTGATAAGCCGCAAATGCCGCTTCTTCCTGCGGATGATGGCCATCCCTGATGCAGGCTTTCCCGCTGACGAATACATCCCGAATCGGGCTGGCCTGGGCGCGTTCCGCAAAGACCAGAGCAGAGAGCCAGTGCTGGCTATCCAGCCCCGCCAGACTGGGGTGTTCCAGATCAATCACCATTAAATCCGCCTGATAGCCGGGGCTGAGTTGCCCGCTGGCTCGCCCGGATGCCTGTGCGCCACCGCGTGCGCAGGTATCAAACAAGTAATCCGCCACAAAAGGTTGTTTGGACGAAGCCAGCACATTGCGTTGCTGGCTGAGCAATCGTTGACCATATTCCAGCAAGCGCAGTTCAGCGCGCCAGTCCACGCAGATATGGCTGTCCGAACCTATGCCTATGCGTCCTTGTTCAGCCAGAAAGGGGGCGGCCGGGAACAGGCCATCGCCCAGATTTGCTTCGGTTGTCAGACACAAGCCCGCCACTGCGCCGCTACGGGCAATTTGCTGGCGCTCCTGCTCGTTGATATGGGTCGCGTGAACTAGGCTCCAGCGTTCGTCCACATTGAAGTTGTCATACAGATAGGCCACCGGGCGGCTGCCTTTGATATTTTGGCAAGCCAGGACTTCGACCATTTGTTCGGCAATGTGAATATGAATAGGGTGGCGCGAGGGCAGGCTGTGCAGGCCGTCGATCAGAGTATTGATGGCGCCTACGTTGGCGGCGCGCAGGGAGTGGGGCGCAACACCGTAACGCCGGTCAGCATTCAAGGGATGGCTGCTGTGTAAGGATTCAAGCAAGTACAGCAACTGCGTGGGGCTGTTCAGAAAGCGCTGTTGATCCTGACGCGGTGCTTTGCTGCCGAAGTCGCTGTATTGGTACAGCACGGGCAGCATAGTGATCGCCAGTCCGCTGGAACTGGCGGCATCCAGCACGCCTTGAGCCAGCAGGCCAATCGGGTCGTAGTTCTGGCCATCGCGCTGGTGATGCAGATAGTGGAATTCGCACACGCTGGTGTAGCCCGCTTTCAGCATCTGTATATAAAGCCATTGAGCGATAGCGTACATATGCTCAGGCTCCAGTCGGGCGGCAAAGCGGTACATCAGGTCGCGCCAGCTCCAGAAACTGTCCTGGCCCTGTCCCCGGAATTCAGTCAGCCCAGCCATGGCGCTTTGGAATGCGTGTGAATGCAGATTAGGCATGCCGGGCAGCACGGCGCCTTGTGTTCTGTGGACGCGGCCTGCTGCGTCTATCGCCTGCTGGTTGGCACCGGGCAGAACGTCTGTCAGCGTGCCCTGCGGATCCCAGCGCAGCAGCACATTGGCCTGCCACTGGCCGTCCAGATAGGCCCAGGGGGCCCAGAGTGCGTCATGTTGCTGGGGGATGCTCATGATGATTCCTTACGCAGATCACGGCTGATGCTGCCTTGGTACACGACCAGGGCACAGCGCGGCAGGCCCAGCCAGTAAACCAGTTCGGGCAGGGACTCGATGTCCCAGGCGACGAAGTCGGCGCGTGCGCCTATGGTCAGCTCACCGCTAATGTCCGGGGCGCCCAGGGCTTGGGCGGCGTGACGGGTCACCCCCGCCAGCGCTTCGGGTACGGTCAGTTTGAATAGCGTGCTGCCCATGTTCAGCATCAGCAGCAGGGACGCACAGGGGGAGGTGCCGGGGTTGCTGTCGGTGGACAGGGCCATGGGCACTCCGTGTTTGCGCAGTAGTTCAATTGGGGGGAGCTGGGTTTCACGCAGGAAGTAGTACGCGCCGGGCAGCAGGACGGCGACGGTTCCGGCCTTCTTCATGGCGATGATGCCTGCTTCATCCAGATACTCAAGATGGTCGGTAGACAGGGCGTGGTAGCGTGCCGCCATTTCCGTGCCGCCCAGGTTGGAAAGCTGCTCGGCGTGCATTTTGACGGGTAGGCCCAGCGCTTGGGCTGCTTTCAGGACACGCTCGGACTGCTTCAAATCAAAGGCGATACGCTCGCAAAAGACGTCAACGGCATCGATCAGCTCTTCTTGCGCCAGCGTGGGCAGCATGTGATCACAGACCAGATCCAGATAGGCATCGGTTTGCCCGGCAAATTCGGGGGGCAGGGCATGGGCACCTAAAAAGGTGGTGCGCACCGTGACCGGGCGCAACTCACCCAGACGACGGGCCACGCGCAGCATCTTGCGCTCGCTCTCCAGGTTCAGGCCATAGCCGGATTTGATTTCAATTGCGGTGACGCCTTCATCCAGCAAGGCATCCAGACGGCGCAGGGCCTGGGCCAGCAGCTCGTCTTCGCTCAATGATCGGGTGGCTTTGACTGAAGAGACAATGCCGCCACCCTGGCGGGCGATTTCTTCATAGGAGGCACCCGCCAGCCGCAGGGCAAATTCCTGAGCGCGGTTATCACCGTAAACCAGATGGGTGTGGCAGTCGATCAGGCCGGGGGTGACCCAGCGATTTCCCAGTTTGTGCTCTTGTGCAGGCTGCTGCCATTGGGCAGGCAAGGCGTGACGTGGACCCAGCCAGGCGATGCGGCCTGCCTGTTCGACCAGACAAGCATCCTCAATGACCTGTTCAGGGTCGGCGCTGGGGGCCAGGCGTAAATCAGTCCAGAGTGTGTAGCTCATCATTTCATTCCGTGGGGGCGATATAGGCGTAGACCAGTACGGCATCGGCACAGTCTGCCTTAAGTTCCAGAGGCAGGGGGCTTGGTGTGCTCCCCGTCAGGGCTTGCCCGGCGGCCAGGGTCCAGTTGTACGTGCCGGACTGGATGCGGTAGCCGCCTTGCGGTGCATAAAGAAAGTGCGTGCCAGCGGCCAGTGTTTCGGGAGCGCTTCGCCCTTGCCAGGCTTGCAAGCACCCTTGGGCGCGCCCTCGGCGCAGCATCAGGTTCAAATCCCGAGTCGGGCCTTGTGGTAACAAACAAGCCATCTTGTCCTCGCCCGCAAAGCGGTAGGGCTGGAACGGGTGCAGTACATGAACTTGTTCTTCGTGTATCAAGGGCATGCTGTCGCCTTCGATCAGCATGATGTGGCGGTCTATGCCCGGAAAGCGGGAAAAATCGCCGGGGGTCCGGACTTGGGCCAGGCTGATACGCCAGTCAAAGTTCTCGTATCCCGCCTTGGCCGGATAGCACAGCACTTCACGTGTGGTGCCGCCACCATTTTTCCAGGGCTGCTCGGGCAGGCTGCTGATGTTCAGCAGGCGAAGCAAAGTGGCAGGGTGGGGCTGGCTCATGGCGGCATGGCTCCGGGCGGATTTTTAATTGTATATACAATAGCGGAGTATAGACAAAGCGCGACGATTGCCTGGAAGGGCAGGCCGTTTTTTCAGGGTAAATCCCGAGCACAAACCCTTGGGCTACTTGCGCTGCAAGCCGCTTGGTGGCAAGGTATACGCTAATAAACCCGAGTCATAATTCATTCAAAGGTGCAGGATGCCTGGTTTTTTCGGCATCCTGCGTTATTTATTGCAAGCTATAAAAGTTTGCATATGAAGTATTTAATCGTTCTTCTTCAGGACTTCCCCGAATCATGGATACCCTCTCGCAGTCTTTTACCTTTTCCCAACGTGCCCAGAAACTGAGTGGCTCCGCAATTCGTGAAATTCTCAAGGTCACTGCGCGTCCCGAGATTATTTCCTTTGCGGGCGGTCTGCCTACTCCAGTCGGCTTTCCTGTCGAGGAAATGCAAAGTGCGTTCAACAAGGTACTGAGCGAGCAGGGTCGTGTGGCGCTGCAATACACCACCACCGAAGGCTACTTGCCCTTGCGTCAGTGGTTGGCCGAGCAGATGAGCGCCGAAGGTGCCGCTGTCCACGCCGACGAAATCCTGCTGGTGAACGGTTCGCAGCAAGCCCTGGACATGCTGGGTAAGCTGTTCATCGACGAAGGCAGCAAGGTGCTGGTTGAATCGCCAACCTACCTGGGCGCTTTGCAGGCCTTGTCCGTCTACGATCCTTCCTTTGTGGCTATCCCTACCGACGGTCAGGGCATGATTCCTGAATACGTGTCTGCCCCTGAAGCGATGGGTGCCCGTCTGCTGTACGCACTGCCCAACTTCCAGAACCCTACCGGCCTGCGCCTGCCTTTGGAGCGTCGTCAGGATCTGGTGGAGCGATGTGCGGCTGCGCATATCCCTATCGTCGAGGACGATCCTTACGGTGAACTGCGTTACGCGGGCGAGCGTCTGCCTAGCCTGCTGTCCTTGGGCCGCAAGGCGGGTGCTACGGTTATCCGTCTGGGCACTTTCTCCAAGGTTCTGGCTCCCGGCCTGCGTCTGGGTTACATCGTGGCGCCCGCCAAGATCATCGACAAACTGGTGCAGATCAAGCAGGCCACGGACTTGCACACCTCCACACTGACGCAGATGGCTGTTTACGAAGCCGTACATAACGGTTTCCTGGACAAGCACCTGCCCAAAGTGCGTGATATTTACCAAAAACAGTGCGCCATCATGCTGGATGCGATGGATCAGCACTTCCCGGATACGGCTCAGTGGACTCGCCCCGAAGGCGGCATGTTCATTTGGGTGACCTTGCCCGAGCATGTGAATGCCACGGCCCTGCTGCAAAAAGCCATTGAAAATCTGGTGGCCTTTGTTCCTGGCGAGCCTTTCTACGCTGGTGACGACGTTCAGCGCAACACCTTGCGCCTGAGCTTTGCGACGGTGCCCGAGGAAAAAATTCGCGAAGGCATCGCCATCTTGGGTAAACTCATCAAAGAAGCCTGATGGCTGTTTGGCAGGCAATGGGCGCAGACTGACTGGTCTGCGCTTTTCATGCGCTGGCTTGGCCAGCGCTGTGGTTTTCAGAGCCGACCAAGCCAGCGCCTCTTGCTCCAAGAGCATGAACAGGTTCCAGGAATCCACTGCATACCCTCTGCCAGAGGGTATGCCTGTTTTCAGTCTATGGCCTGACGCCTGGATTTAGGTTTTACCTCTATGACATCTCCCTCCGCTTCGGAATCTTCCCCGCGTCCTGATCTGTCTGATATGCGCCCCAACAATGATTGGGTGGCCCGCTATCTGCCTGCTTCCTGGGGACCTTATGCGCGCTTGTGCCGCCTGGACCGTCCCGTAGGCACCTGGTTGACCTTGCTGCCTGCCTTGGCGGCCCTGGTGCAGGCGGCGGACGGCATCCCCACTTTATGGCGGATCGTGATTTTTTCGCTGGGCGCCTTGTTGATGCGTGGTATTGGCTGCTGCTTTAACGATATGGCGGACCGCAATTTCGACCACCAGGTCGAGCGCACCCGCTTTCGACCGCTGACCAGCGGGCAGCTCACCATGCGCAAGGCCGTGATCTTCGTGCTGGCGCAGATGGCCGTGTGTGCCTTGCTGCTGCTGGCGATCAATGAGTACAGCCGCTGGCTGGCATTGGCCCTGTTCCCCGTTGTAATGATCTACCCCCTGTGCAAGCGTTTCACCTACTGGCCGCAAGTGGTCCTGGGTATCTGCTTTAACTGGGGCATGTTGATGGCCTGGTCCGACACGCAGAATGTGGTGCCTTTTGGCGCCATTCTGATGTGGGTGGGCGCGATTCTATGGCAGGTGGGCTATGACTCCATCTATGCCTATATCGATGTGGCTGACGATACCAAGCTGGGCCTGCACTCCACGGCCCTGCGTTTCCGCGAGGCAGGCAAAACCTGGATCAGCGGTTTTTACATAGCCGCCATGGCCTGCTGGCTGGTGGGCGGTTTTCTGCTTAACGAGCGGATTCTGTATTACGTGGTGATGGCCGTCATTGGCATGCATCTGCTGTGGCAGATGCGGCATTTTGATGTGCGCTATCCCGAACGAGGCTTGCGCCTTTTCCGTGCCAACATCTGGGTTGGTGTTTTGCTGGTGGTGGCCGCTTTGGCAGGCACCATCAGTCTGGCTTGATACGCATTCAAGCAATTTACGTAAAGCTATAAAGGTTTGAAGAATGGCCTCTCCTCTTGAGTACGTTGCAACGGCGCTGTTTGCCATTGCCATCGTCCACACCTTCTCGGTTCCGGTGTTTGCACGTTTGGCTAATAAAGGCGGCAGCCATGCCGGGTTGTGGCACATGTTGTCCGAGGTCGAGGCCGTGTTTGGCGTCTGGGCCTGTGTGCTGGTGGCCTATATGGCCGTTTTTGTGGATCTGAAATCAGCGATTGAATACCTGGAAGGGCGCAACTTTACCGAACCCATGTTCGTGTTCGCGATCATGGTGGTTGCCGCCAGCCGTCCTATTCTTGAGCTGGTGAACAAGACGGTATCGGTCCTGGCACGTGCTTTGCCCATGCCGGACAAGATTTCCACCTATCTGATTACCATGTCAGTCGTGCCCTTGGCCGGTTCTTTGATTACCGAACCTGCTGCCATGACCCTGGCCGCCTTGTTGCTGCGCAAAGCCTACTTCCGTCATCAGGGCCATGCCGGTTTCAAGTACCTGACTGTGGGCGTGCTGTTTGTGAACGTGTCCATTGGCGGTGTGCTGACGGCCTATGCGGCACCGCCCGTGCTGATGGTAGCCAGCACGTTTGGTTGGGATACCGCTTACATGTCCACTCATTTCGGCTGGCGGGCTGTTCTGGCCGTTGTGATCAATGCCAGTCTGGTGACACTGATTTGCCGTAAAGCCTTGCTGGAAATGGGGCAGGGCATGCCCGAAGAAAAACAGGCTCAACGTGCAGTGCCGATTACCGTCATGGCGATTCATGTGGCCTTTCTTGTGGCGATTGTGCTGGGTGCGCATCACCCCATCGTATTCATGGCCTTGTTAATGCTGTTTATTGGCTATGCCCACTCTTACAAGCATTACCAGAACCCGCTGCTGGTGCGTGAAGGCCTGATGGTTGGTTTCTTCCTGGCCGGTCTGGTGGTGCTGGGCGGCCTGCAAAAATGGTGGCTGCAGGATCTGCTGGGTGGTTTGTCGCCCACCGTGCTGTTCTGGGGTGCAACGGCCCTGACAGCGGTGACCGACAATGCGGCACTGACCTATCTGGGTTCGCTGGTGGAAGGCACCTCGGATATCTGGCGCTACATGCTGGTGGCTGGTGCTGTTACCGGCGGTGGCCTGACCGTGATTGCCAATGCGCCTAACCCCGCTGGCTTCTCCATTCTGAAAGGCAGTTTCCCGGACGGTGCGATTTCGCCCTTGCGTTTGTTGATGAGTGCCGCTGTGCCGACCCTGGTCGCCGCCTGCCTGTTTTTGATCTGAACCGGATGGCCGCCATAGGCGGCCTGTCTGGCTGGGGCGAAGTTCAGTGCGATTGAACGCCAAAAGGGCTAAAATCACGGCAGAAGCGCCCCTGGGAACCCTTTGAAGGTTCCGCTTGAGCGGGTCTCCGGCTTGAAATTGGCTGGTTTCGACCCTACTTATTGATATCTCGAAGTTTGTTTCGGCTTTTTGTTAGGATGAGTCGTGCCTATCTATGCGTATAAATGCAGCTCGTGCCAATACGAAAAAGATGTGCTGCAAAAAATGTCGGACCCGGTTTTAGAGGTCTGTCCAGAATGTAAACAGCCTACCTTTACCAAACAGGTAACGGCGGCTGGATTCCAGCTCAAGGGTACGGGCTGGTATGTAACGGATTTTCGTAATCAGGGTGGCAGCAAGTCTGCGGATAGTGGCTCTACGTCCACGCCCGCACCTTCGACGACACCTTCGTCCTCATCATCCAGCTAAGACCACTTCTTATGCGCCCCTTCAAGCGTTATTTCGTCACTGGCCTGCTCATCTGGGTGCCCCTGGTCATCACCGTATGGGTGATGACCTTGCTGATCGAAACGCTGGAGAGCGTGGTGCCGGAGTTTCTGTCCTCGCAGGCCCTGTTTGGCCTGCGGATTCCCGGCTTTAGAATTGTGCTGGTGCTGGCGGTCTTGTTTGGAACGGGTTTGCTGGCGGCCAATTACCTGGGCCGCGCAGTGGTGGATCGTTGGGAATTGCTACTTGGGCGTATTCCTTTGGTGCGTTCCATTTATAATTCGGTCAAGCAAGTCAGTGATACGGTGTTGGCACCCGATGGTCAGGCGTTTCGCGAGGCCGTCCTGGTGCAGTATCCCCGGGCCGGTTCCTGGACCATTGCCTTTTTGACTGGTACGCCGGGCGGACAAGTGGCGCAGATATTGGGAGACGATTTTGTCAGCGTCTACGTGCCCACCACGCCCAACCCGACTTCCGGTTTTTTCCTGATGATGCCTCGGGCTGATGTACACAAGCTCGACATGACAGTGGATGCGGCGCTTAAATACATCGTATCCATGGGAGTGGTTGGCCCTACCGAGCCGATCGCTTTACCCCCTGTTTCTGACCAGCCGGAAGGGCCCGATGGGGCACCCCCCTTGGCTGGAACCTGAATTTTCCAATTTGCAGTTTTTACTATTTCGGAGTCATCCTAGATGCGTACGTGTTATACCGGCGAGGTTTCCAAAGAATACCTGGGCCAGACGGTCAATTTGTTTGGCTGGGTACATCGTCGCCGCGACCACGGGGGTGTGATTTTCATTGATCTGCGCGACCGTGAGGGTCTGGCGCAGGTTGTCGTCAACCCCGACAACGTGCAGGCCTTTGAAGTGGCCGAACGTATCCGTAATGAGTACTGCTTGCGCATTACCGGCCGCGTTCAGGCTCGTCCTGAAGGCACGGTTAATCCTGATCTGCGCTCGGGCGAGATCGAAATCGTTTGCGACGAAATCGAAATCCTGAACGCTTCGGTCACGCCTGCTTTCCAGTTGGATGATGACAATCTGTCCGAAACCACGCGTCTGACGCACCGTGTTCTGGATTTGCGCCGTCCGCAAATGCAGAACAACCTGATGCTGCGCTACAAAGTGGCCATGCAGTCCCGTCGTTATCTGGACGACCTGGGTTTCATCGATATTGAAACCCCCATGTTGACCAAGAGCACCCCTGAAGGCGCTCGCGACTACCTGGTGCCCTCGCGTGTGAACGCAGGCGAATTCTTCGCGCTGCCCCAGTCGCCCCAGTTGTTCAAGCAAATGCTGATGGTGTCCGGCTTTGACCGTTACTACCAGATCACCAAGTGCTTCCGCGACGAAGACTTGCGCGCTGACCGTCAGCCAGAATTCACCCAGATCGACTGCGAAACCTCCTTCTTGAACGAAGAGCAGATTCGCGAGATCTTTGAAGGCATGGTCACGCACATTTTCCGTACCGTGCAAAACGTGGAACTGCCTAAATTCCCCACCATGAGCTGGACTGAAGCCATGCAGCGCTACGGTTCGGACAAGCCTGACCTGCGCGTCAAGCTGGAGTTCGTGGACGTGGCTGACCTGATGCGTGAAGTGGACTTCAAGGTTTTCTCCGCACCGGCCAACGATCCTTCCTGCCGCGTGGTGGCCTTGCGTGTTCCCGGTGGTGGCGCCATGCCCCGCAGCGAAATCGACGCCTACACCAAGTTCGTGGGTATCTACGGTGCCAAGGGTCTGGCGTACATCAAGGTCAACGATGTCACCTCGATTCCTGAAGGCCTGCAGTCGCCTATCGTCAAGAACATCAACGTCGAGGTTCTGAAGCAGGTCATGGAGCGCACCGGCGCCCAGAATGGCGACCTGATTTTCTTCGGTGCTGACAAAGCCAAGATCGTGAACGACGCCATTGGTGCTCTGCGCATCAAAATTGGTCACAGCGAATTCGGTAAAGAAAACGGTCTGGTCGAGCAAGGCTGGAAACCCCTGTGGGTCGTGGACTTCCCGATGTTCGAGTACGACGAAGGCGAAAACCGTTACTTTGCGGCTCACCATCCGTTCACCAGCCCCAAAGATGGCCACGAAGACCTGCTGGAAACAGATCCCGGCAAAGCCTTCGCCAAGGCGTACGACATGGTGCTGAACGGTTGGGAAGTGGGTGGCGGTTCGGTCCGTATTCACCGTGCCGACGTTCAAAGCAAAGTGTTCAATGCTCTGAACATTGGTCCTGAAGAAGCACAACTGAAGTTCGGCTTCCTGCTGGATGCGCTGCAATACGGTGCGCCTCCTCACGGTGGTCTGGCTATGGGCCTGGATCGTCTGGTCACCTTGATGGCCGGTGCCGATTCGATCCGTGACGTGATTGCTTTCCCCAAGACACAGCGTGCTCAGTGTTTGCTGACCCAGGCCCCATCGGCTGTGGATGAGCAGCAACTGCGCGAGTTGCACATTCGTCTGCGGGCTGTTGAAAACAAGTAAGTCAGATCGGGGGACAGCGTGTCAGTGATTCGGGTAGTTAGCTACAACATTCACAAAGGCCGCTCGGCTTCGGGCAAACGGGAGTCTTTGGCAGATCTGCGCCTGGGACTTTACGGACTGTCCCCTGACTTGTTGTTCTTGCAGGAAGTGCAGGGGCGTAACCAGCTACAAGGTAGTCTGGACGCCCAGCACGAATCCCTGGCCGCTGCCTTGCGCATGAATACGGCCTACGGGTGCAACGTGGTTCGTCCTCATACGGACCACGGCAACGCGCTCTTGTCGCGTTTCCCCATCTTGCAGTACGAAAACCAGGATATTTCCGACCACCGTATGGAGCAGCGCGGTTTGCTCCATGCCGTTGTGGATGTCGGTGGCCGTCCGGTGCATTGCATTGTGGTCCATCTGGGCTTGTTCAATGGCGGGCGGGTTCGTCAGGTTCAGGCTTTGCTCGATCGCATCAAGCGTATTGTCCCGGCGGATGAACCTTTGCTGATCGCAGGCGACTTCAACGACTGGAACAACCGGCTGGCGCCGATCTTTGTGCAGCAATTGAATCTGTACGAAGTGTTTTCTTTCTCGCCTCGTGGTCAGGCTGACAAGCGGTTCCGCTTGCGCCAACCCATTCAGTGGCTGCGCACCATGCGTAAAAGCGGTTTGGTGGTGCCGGATCAAGGTATCCAGCTTGGCGTGAATGGGGCGGCACGCATGACGCCACCACCACGCACCTTCCCGGCAGCGTTCCCCTGGTTGCGTCTGGATCGTGTCTATCAGCGTGGTTTCGCGGTGCGTAATGCCCGTGTGCTGGTGGGCGAGCCCTGGAAGCAGCTCTCTGACCACGCCCCTATTTTGACTGAGCTGGAGCTGCCCTAAAGGGGCTTTGCCGTTCAGTGGTTTCTTAACGCATGGGCCTAGCAAGCATGCCAAGTCTGAAGCGCGATCCACTTTGGCACGAAGGTAATCACATTACCTTGCTGCAAAACGGCCAGGAGTTCTTTCCGGCTATTTGCGAGGCTATCGATCAGGCCCAAAAGCGCCTGCATCTGGAAACCTATATCTTCAATCTGGATGACAGCGGCCACAGCGTTTTGGACGCCTTGCGGCGGGCCTGTGAGCGCGGTGTGCGCGTGCGTGTGGTGATCGATGGTTTTGGCAGCGATGTCCATGCCTTGCAGATTGCCGAGCAATTAAAGGCAATGCGCGCCCGCTACCGGATTTATCGCCCCAAGCCACAAGGCTGGCGTGAGCCGCGCCTGTCCTTGCGTCGTCTGCGCAGATTGCATCGAAAGATGCTGGTGGTCGATGAGCGCATTGGCTTTGTCGGTGGCATCAATATTCTGGATGATTTTGATGATGTGCCCTTGATCAACGGGCAGGGCAGGCCGCGCTTTGATTTCGCCGTGCGCTGTGAAGGCCCGATTGTGGATGATATGGTGCGTGCGCAGCAGGCCTTGTGGCTGCGCATGGCCTGGCGCAGACGCAAGGACTGGGACAGTTTCACGCAGCGCTTTACCACCTGGCGCGAATGGCGCAAGCGACGTCAGGCTCGCAAGAAGGCGGAGCAGGCTGGTCAGGTGTTTGACGGGATACGGGCCAGTTTGTTGCTGCGGGATAATGTGCGGCATCGCCAGCAAATTGAGCAGGCGTATCTGCAATTGCTGTGCAAGGCGCAAGAGCAAGTCATCCTGGCCAATGCCTATTTCTTTCCTGGTCGTACATTGCGACGGCGTATTGAACAGGCCGCCGAGCGTGGTGTGCGAGTGCGCTTGCTATTGCAAGGCCATGCCGAGTATTTCCTGCAATATCGGGCCTGTAGATTCATGTATGGCCAGTTGCTGGATCATGGCATTGAGCTGTACGAGTACAAGGCCAGTTATTTGCATGCCAAAGTCGCTGTCATTGATGATTATGCGATGGTGGGTTCGTCCAACCTGGACCCGTTCAGCCTGCTGTTGGCGCGTGAGGCCAATGTCCTGATTCAGGACGCGCCTTTTACGCAAAACCTGCAGTCCAGGCTGGAGTACGAAATCGAGCACAATGCCGCGCGGGTTTACCAGGAGCAGTACCAGCGTCTGGGCCTGTTTAGCCGGATGGGCGATTATCTGGCCTATGGTATGTTGCGCCTGGGCGTGCTGTTAACAGGTAAATCGTCTCTGTATTGAGGCTTGTCGGGCCGTTTGCGCGGGCCTTTATCCATACAAGGTGCCGACAGCCGGGCAGAGCCTTATAAAATACTCTCTATACTTTAAGAGTTTGGTCCCGAAGGACCGAGTTTGCCGTAACCATAATTACTTTTACCCGGAGGGTGGACCACATGAAAACACGTGCAGCAGTTGCCTGGAAAGCGGGCGCTCCGCTAACGATTGAAGAGGTCGATCTGGCAGGTCCCCAAGCGGGCGAAGTGCTGGTCGAGATCAAGGCGACGGGCATTTGCCATACCGATTACTACACCCTGTCTGGCGCTGACCCGGAAGGTTTGTTCCCTGCCATCCTGGGCCATGAAGGCGCAGGCGTGGTGCTGGATGTGGGCGCGGGGGTCACCAGCCTGCGTCCCGGGGATCACGTGATCCCTCTGTACACGCCCGAGTGTCGCCAGTGCAAATCCTGCCTGTCGCGCAAGACTAACCTGTGTACGGCGATTCGCTCTACCCAGGGCAAGGGCCTGATGCCTGATGGCACCTCGCGTTTCTCCATCGGCGGCAAGCCTGTGCACCATTACATGGGCACATCGACTTTCGCCAACCACATCGTGGTACCAGAAATTGCCTTGGCCAAGATTCGTAACGACGCGCCGTTCGACAAGGTGTGCTACATCGGCTGTGGCGTCACTACAGGTTTGGGCGCCGTGCTGTTCACCGCCAAAGTGGAAGCAGGCGCTAACGTCGTGGTGTTCGGTCTGGGCGGTATCGGCCTGAACGTGATCCAGGGTGCCAAGATGGTTGGCGCTGGCAAGATCATTGGCGTGGATATCAACCCTGAGCGCGAAGCCATGGCTCGCCAATTTGGCATGACCGACTTTGTGAACCCCAATGAAGTTGAAAACGTGGTCGACCACATTATTCAACTGACAGACGGCGGTGCGGATTACTCCTTTGAATGTATCGGCAACACCAAGGTGATGCGTCAGGCGCTGGAGTGCTGCCACCGTGGTTGGGGCCAGTCCATCATTATTGGTGTGGCTGAAGCCGGTGCAGAAATCTCCACTCGTCCATTCCAGTTGGTGACCGGCCGCGAATGGAAGGGCTCCGCCTTTGGTGGCGCTCGTGGTCGTACCGACGTACCGACAATTGTGGATTGGTACATGGACGGCAAGATCAATATCGACGATCTGATCACCCACACTCTGCCGCTGGAACGCATTAACGAAGGTTTCGACCTGATGAATGCCGGTAAATCCATCCGTTCGGTGGTGATGTACTAATAGAAGTCGCTTGAAGAGGGGGCAGGCACTAGCCTGTGCCCTTTATCCCGGCCTCAGAGATCGTGTGTGCAGCCTTTGGGCGTGTCACCCGACCTGGGGCCGGATCTGCAATTGAGAATACGAGGGGGCTATGACTCAGACACTGGAACTGCTCAACGAACACCGCTGTTTTGATGGTTGGCAGCGCTACTACCAACACGCTTCGCAGACAATTGGCCTGCCCATGCGTTTTTCTGTGTATATGCCGCCGCAATTACAGGCCAGCGCCCAGAAGGGTGCCGCCAGCCTGGCAGACGCCATCGGCCAAGGCCGTGTGCCTGTGCTGTTTTTCCTGGCAGGCCTGACCTGCACCGAAGAAACCTTCATGATCAAGGCCGGTGCCCAGCGTTATGCTGCCGAGCACGGCATCATGCTGGTCACCCCCGACACCAGCCCGCGTGGCGCCGGTGTAGAAGGGGAGGACGAGGGTTGGGATCTGGGAACCGGTGCCGGCTTCTATCTGGATGCGACCCAAGCTGGCTGGAGTAAGAACTACCGCATGGAAAGCTATGTGACCCAGGAGCTGTTTGATCTGGTCACCACCATCCTGCCGGGCGATGCTAGCCGCGCAGGCATTTTTGGTCATTCCATGGGTGGCCACGGTGCCTTGACGCTGGCTCTGCGCCATCCCGGCAAGTACCGCTCCGTGTCGGCCTTTGCTCCCATTGCGGCGCCAACACGCTGCCCCTGGGGCGAAAAAGCCTTTGGTGCCTACTTGGGTCAGGATCGCCAGGATTGGGAACAGCACGACGCCAGTGCCTTGATGGCCAAGACCAGCACGCCGTATCCCGCCGGTATTTTGGTCGATCAGGGTTTGAACGATGGTTTTCTGGCCGAACAACTGTATCCGGAAGTATTCGAGCAGGCGTGCGAGCAGGCCAAACAGCCTTTGACCCTGCGTCGTCACGAAGGCTATGACCACGGCTACTACTTCATCTCGACCTTCATTCAGGACCATCTGAATTTCCACGCCGAGCGACTGTGATCGCTGGATAAATAAGGTCGCACTTTGTTATTTTTCGGTGGGCAAGAAGGCGTTACGCTCAGTCAACCACAGTTTTTTGCCTGTTTGTGGTGTTCTGCCCACCGA
Organism: Alcaligenes sp. SORT26; assembly: GCF_017377875.1. Taxonomy (GTDB): domain Bacteria; phylum Pseudomonadota; class Gammaproteobacteria; order Burkholderiales; family Burkholderiaceae_B; genus Alcaligenes; species Alcaligenes parafaecalis. The sequence continues at coordinate 2,730,645 of NZ_CP070975.1, read as the reverse complement.
TTTGCTGCAGTTTTCCCTCCAGTAGTGAACTTTTTCTTGCTGCGACACTCTTATTCCTGTATTCGAAATTTTTAGCACTCCAGAGCATCGAGTGCTAAACTCAATGATTGTTGAAATACGTTTTGTACGGTTTGAGGGCCTTGTTTTTGTGCTCTCGCCGGCTGACTTTTGAAGGATTTTCCATGACACAACAAGCGAACGCTTTGGCCCTGACGTCTGGTAATGATCTGGTCGCCGCCGTGTCTAATCCAGGCGCACTGGGGACGATCGAAGCGTACATTTCTGCTGTTAACCGCCTGCCCATGCTCAGCGCTGAACGCGAAACCGAGCTGGGTCAGCGCCTGCGCGACCAGGATGACCTGGACGCTGCACGAGAACTGATTTTGTCGCACCTGCGTCTGGTGGTTTCCATTGCCCGCCAGTACCTGGGTTATGGCTTGCCTCACGCCGACCTGATTCAGGAAGGTAATGTGGGCCTGATGAAGGCCGTGAAACGCTTTGACCCCGATCGCGGTGTGCGTCTGGTGTCCTTTGCCGTTCACTGGATCAAGGCCGAAATCCACGAATATGTCGTGCGCAACTGGCGCATGGTGAAAGTGGCGACCACCAAGGCCCAACGCAAGCTGTTTTTCAATCTGCGTCGCATGCGTCCAGATGGTCAAACGCTGGATACTGCTCAGGTTGACGCCATTGCGCGTGAACTGGACGTACGCCCGCAGGATGTCAGCGAAATGGAAGTACGTCTGTCCGGTCACGATATGGCTCTGGAAGCCCCGGCCAACGACGACGATGAACATTTCGCACCTATTTCCTACCTGTCCGATGAAGGACACGAGGAGCCGACACGCGTGCTGGAGCGCCGTGCTCAGGACATGCTGGAAGGCAGCGGCCTGGAAGAAGCTATCGATACGCTGGACGAGCGTTCGCAGCGCATTGTGCGCGCCCGCTGGTTGCAGGACGATGGCGGTGCCACTTTGCACGATCTGGCCGCCGAATTTGGCGTGTCGGCAGAGCGTATCCGTCAGATCGAAGTGGCTGCATTCAAGAAGCTGCGCGTCGCTTTGGCTGGCGTGGTTTAAGTCGTTTTAAAGAGTTACAACTTTTCGGGGAATCCGAAGAACTTAAGCTGATTTTCGCGGACTAAACAATACATTTGCTGATTTTTGCCACCTATGCAATTCGGCATTTGCGCATCCGCTTCGGCTTCTCCTCTTCCCCTCCCTTTTGAAGCGGATGTTTATGGGACACCAGCTAGGTGTCCCTTTTTTTTGCCCTGAAATTTCCTGCTTATTGGGCCGTCGGGCCGCAAAGGCCCGAACAGCGCACAAGGATCAGAAGGACAAGGCCGCACGCAACCAGACGGTACGACCAGGGTCGTTAAAGCGCGTGGCAGCTCCAAACCCAAAACCACTGTTCCCGGCCAGATTCAGGTGTTCGCCGTAAGTTTTGTCGAACAGATTATCTACGCCCGCAGTCAGGGACAGATTACGGTTGATTTTGTAGCCCCCATACAGCGACAAGGTACTGAATCCACCCGTAGGCCCGAAGTCATAGCCCACCACATTCCCTTGCCCTTGTGCGTAGCGAGTTTGCTTGGCCACAATGCGCCAGACACCGCCTGCGGACCAGGGGCCTTGCACATAGTCCGCCGTCAGGCGCAGATCCAGCGGTGGCATTTGCGGCAGAGCACGGCCATCCGTGCTGTTGCGCCCCCAGGCATAGGCCAGGCTGCTGCCCAGCGTCCAGTTCGCGTTGGCTTTCCAATCCGCTCCTAATTCACCGCCCATAATGCGGGCGTTGACGTTGCGGGCCTGGGTTTTGGTGCCCATCATGCCGCCGGGCAGGTAATCAAACAGAATGTAGTCCTGAATCTGGCCGATATAGGCGGAAGCCCAGGCCGAGACCGTCTCGCCCTTGTATTGCGCCCCGATGTCGAGCTGCGTCGTCTTTTCAGGTTGAATCCCCAGGAAGGCACTGCCGCTGCCTTGTGGGCCGCTGGCAGGTGAAATCATTTCCCAGTAGTCTGGCATGCGCTGTACATGACCAACACCGGCATACAGGCTCAAGGGCAGGGATTCCAGGTCATGCTCAAGACGCAGGAAGGCGCTGGGCAGGGTTTCCTTGCGGCGTTCATTGGCGCCAGGGTTGGGTTTGCTCATCATGCCGCTACCCAGTGTGGGGCGCAGATCGCGGGCGCTGGCCCAGTCCAGGCGTGCCCCACCAATCAGGCGGCTGGAATCATTCAGATCCCAACGGGCCTCGGTGAAGATGCCGATATTGTCGAATTCCGCGTCTTTTACCCAATCCTGATCGCGGTAATCCTGCATCCCCATCCCGCTGCGTTTGCGATGGCGGCTGCGCATGGCATCCGCACCGGTGGTTAGCGTCAGGTCCTCGCTCAGCGCCCAGTCCATGCTGAAGCGGCCGCCCCAGGTCAGGCGGTCCACATTGGAGGCCATGGGCATGGACATGCCGCCACCGGGTTTGAAGGGACGCAACTCGTAGTTATCCATCACGTGGTCGGCGTAGTTGTAATAGAGCTGAGCTTCTACATTACGCAGCACGCCTTCGTGCATGTCTTTCTTGAAACGCAGACCCAGGGTTTCACGCTTGAATTTCGTGCCGTCCATGCCACGACCGGCGTAACGGGCATAGCCGTCGCCTGTTCCGGCACTTAATTCCAGCAAAGTGTCGGCATCGGGAGTCAGGCCAATCGCTACATCCGTATTCCATTTTTTCCAGCGCGAGGGGACACGTTCTCCGTCACCATCCTTATAGTCCTGTGCGCGATCCTGATTGGCGGTCAGGCGGGCATAGTAGGAGGCATTGCCAGCAGCAAAGTCCACATTCCCCGCGTGACGGCCCGCCGAACCGCCCAGAATACTGGCGTCCAAGGTGGCATCTTTTTCTGTGAAACCGGGCGCTTTACGCTCGAACCGTACTGTTCCGGCAGAGGCACCGGGACCCCAGCGTACGCTTTGTGGGCCTTTGATAATGGTCAGTTCATCAAAGGACTGGGGTGAAATGTAGGAGCTAGGGGCGTCCATCCGCGAGGGGCAGGCACCGGGCATGGAACTACCGTTGGTCAGCACGGCCAGACGTGAGCCGAACATGCCGCGCAGTACGGGGTCGCCATTGCTGCCGCCATTACGGATGGCTGCAAAGCCGGGGATGGTTTTCAAATAATCCGTGCCGTCGCTGGCGGGTAGGGGCAGGCGGGGCAGTTTGGGGTTGGTGCTGAACTGCAAGGGGGATTCAGGCGCAACACCTGTCACCACAATGGGGCTGAGCTGTTCAATTACCGTGGCTTGGGCCAGTACGGCGGTGGGTACGCAGGCCAGAACACCTGCGCTGATCAGGCCGGGGGTCAACAATTTCTTCATGACTAAATTCCGTAGGGCGACCATCGTCCAGCGGCAAGCCCGCTTGGTCGATAGCAGCAAAAGGTGGAGGGCGTAGCGGCAGGGCCGAACGCGGGGAATCAGACAGAAAGAAGGGCGGGTGGTGCGCGTTGCCCCACAGGCGGGCCACGGATAAAGGCCTGGGCCAGTGCGGGATTAAGCGGGGGTAGCAAGAAAGGCCGGAAGTGGCCGATGCTCAAGGGTGTCAGAATCGTGACAGGTGCCGGTGTCAGCGCCGCTTGCAGCATGACGCAAAACGGACAGGTGGCGCTGGTAGTGGCCTCGTCCGAATGGGCCGTCGTGTCGTCGCCAAAGAGCGCAGCCCAGTGCTGAACCATTTCCGGGGGCAGGCTTTGCCCCGAGGGTAGACAGAAGGCCAGGGCGTAACCCTGATCGGTCTGTTTGGGCATATAGCCCGCAGGCACGATGCCGCGCAACACCACTGCCAGCAGTAACAAACACAGGCCCACGCGGTGGGGCCAGTGTGTCGCAGCGAGGAAGGTGCGCGGGAAATTCATGATGCGAAAGTATAACCAGTTATTTCTGCGCTTAATTTGCGCTGGCGCAGAGAGTGAGCCGCCGTATTAACTTGTTGGTGTCGCCTGGTGTTCCCCGAAGTGAGGCGATAGGCCAAAAAAAGTAAATTTTCCAGGAAAAAGGTAATTTGGCGGCTGTGCTGCAAGAAAAAGGCGCTATCCTGATTCATACGGAAAGCGGGGGGATTTTCCGTGCCGATCTGGCCTGCCCATGCCTGAGTGCGCATGCCCATGCCGATCGACTCAATGCAGATGACAAAGGATGTCGCGATGCAGATTGGGCAGTTTGTTTTTGGATTGGCAGGCCTGCTGGGGCTGGTTGCCTTTATGCCGCCTTTGGCCGGACGCTTGCGACTGCCGTATTCCGTACTCCTGGCTCTGATCGGCTTTGCATTAGGCATCTTGCTGCACCTGCATGCCTGGGCCCCAAAAATGGTGTCGGACTTCCTGAATACCTTGCAGGCCTTCGACATCTCCTCCGAGACCTTTCTTTACGCCTTTTTGCCAATTTTGCTGTTCGAGACCTCGCTGGCCATGAATTTGCGCCGCTTGCTCGACGATATTGGCGCCATCTTGATGATGGCTATTGTGGCCGTGGTGGTCTGTACCTTTGCCGTGGGCTACGCCCTGAATGCCGCCTCTTCCTATGGTTTGGTGGTGTGCCTGATGCTGGGTGCGATTGTGGCGACCACGGACCCTGTGGCTGTTGTGGGTATCTTTCGCGAAGTGGGTGCCCCCAAGCGCTTATCCACCTTGGTAGAAGGCGAGGCCCTGTTTAACGACGCCGCTTCTATCGCTTTGTATTCGGTTCTGCTGGCTGTCTTGACGGGCGGTGGCGAGTTACGCGGCAGCACGGTGCTGGGCAGTTTTCTGTTCAGTTTCCTGGGCGGCGGGGTCGCCGGATTTCTGATGGGGCGTTTAGCCAGTGGCCTATTCGTGCTGTTGCGTGGTTGGCCTGCAGCCGAAGTCACACTAACGATTTCCTTGGCCTACCTGGCCTTCTTTGTCTCCGAGCATTATCTGGGCGTATCAGGCGTGGTGGCGACGGTGATCTCGGGGCTGGTCGTGGGCTCCACCGGTCGAACGCGCATGTCGCCTGCTACCTTCGAGCTGCTGAGCAGTTCCTGGACGCAGATGGGTTTTCTGGCCAATTCCCTGATCTTTTTGTTTGCCGCCATGCTGATTCCGCGTCTGATGGCCGAAATCACTTGGATGCAGATCGGGCTGGTCGCCTTGCTGTTTGCCGTGACCTTGCTGGCACGTGCCGTCATGGTGTTTGCGGTGTTGCCTCTACTGGGGCGAACCCGCTTTGGCACCCGAGTCAGTCGTCCTTACCGAGTGGTGATTCTGTGGGGTGGCCTGCGTGGGGCTGTGTCCCTGGCATTGGCCTTGGCCGTTACGGAGCAGCACGCCATCCCGCATGATGTGCGCCAGTTCATCGGTGTGGCGACCACGGGCTTTGTGCTGCTGACCCTGTTTGTAAACGGGATCAGCCTGCGGCCTTTGATTCGCCGCCTGGGTTTGAATCAGTTAACCCCTTTGGAGCGTCATTTACGAGATCAGGCGGTGAGCCTGGCCCTGGAAGAGTTGCGCGACAAGACCGAAGAGCTGGGGCGGCAGGAGCAGATCAAACCACAGGTGATCGAGCGCTTGTGTACGGTTTTTGATGCCAGCCAGGCCGGTGTGGCGTCAGGCCAGATCCAAAGCCTGACCGAAGCGCAGAAAGTAAAAATGGGCATGGCGATTCTGTCGGCCCGCGAGGTTGAGCTGTTTTACGAGCTGCTCAAATCGCAGATTGTGGATTGGAAAACTGCCGAGTCCTTGCTGAGTCGGGCCGAGCGCATGAACGATACGGTGCGTTTAGCCGGTTTGGCAGGTTTTGAGGCCGCTATTGCAAACGACCTGCGTTACTCCCGAGGCTTTCGTGCCGCCTTGCGTTTGCATTACCTCTTTGGTATGCAAGGCTGGCTGGTACGGGAACTGGACAAGCGCTTCTCCAATTTGATTGCCAAGCGTTCAGTGGCTCAACGGCTGATCCGTTTCGCCCAAACTGAGCTGGCCCCTTTATTGGGACAGCCCGCCACCGGCACCATTGTGCAGGCTCACCAATTGCGTCTGTCCCAACTGGAAGATGCCTTGCACTCTTTGACGCTGCAATACCCGGTGTTCGCGCAGTGGTTGCAGGAATCGTATCTGGCACGTGTAGCGGCCTCGCAGGAGCGGGCTCACTATCGCACCATGTTGTCGCACTCCTTGATTACCAGCGAGATGTACGCGGATCTGGTCAAGCAGATCACGCAGCGCTGGCGCTATCTGGATGAGCGGCCCACCTTGGACATGACCATGAGCGCCACGGAGCTGATTGCTCAGGTGCCCATGTTTGACGGTATTTCCGATCAAGCCAAGAAAGATCTGGCGCGACGATTGCGCCCGCGTCTGTCCCTGCCAGACCAGAAAATTCATTTGCGCTACGGCGGCATGCGCGTCATGTTCTTTGTGGCCTCCGGGGCGCTGGAAGTCACCTTGCCGGATGGCAGCTTGGTGGAGTTGGGAACCGGCCAGACCATTGGTGAAGTGAATGTGATGGAGCACAGTGACCATGCCGGTGAAGTGCGCTCCCTGGGCTATAGCCGCCTGCTGATGCTGACTGAGCGTGATTTCGATACCTTGCGAGGTAAAGACCCAGGATTCAGTGAAAAGATCGAGGCCGTGGTGCGTCAACGCCAGCGGGCTTATCAAGTGTGGCAGGAGTTTGAATCAGGCCAACGTCAGCACGAGGAACTGCCACCGCTGTTTGGTTTGGCTCATGCTTTGAGTGAAGCGGAAAATTTTGTAGGCCCGCCTTTGCCTCCTAAAACGCAGGAAACCTTGGGTGAGCAAGCGACTACTTAGTTGGGATTGTCGCCCTTTAACAAGTCCATCAAGCCCAAGTTGATGAAGACTTTCTCGCGTCCTAAGGTAACTTCGCGCAGCACATTGTGGGCTACAAGCGCTTTCAGGATTTTTGATGCGGTTTGCCGTTGTGCTATTCCTTGTTCACCTAGGTGTCGATTTTCTTCTATTTTTTAGACATATCAGATTGATGTGTACACGCCATAAACATGTTTTTAGGACATGTCGAAAAAAAATCGTTTCTTCAACATGTCCCAAGGCTTGGGAATGACACCGCTCTGGAAATCAGATCAAGCGCACCCAGTGATCCAGCAGCAGTGCCCCAAACAAAACTGCCAGATAAATAATGGAAAAGCGGAACAGCTTGCGGGACAGCTCATCGCTGTAGTTGCGGTGCAGTTGATGGGCGTATTGAATGAAGCGCGCACCCAGCAAGATTGCAGCCACCAGGTACAGCACACCACTCATGCGGATAATGAAAGGCAGCAGGCTGGAAGCCATCAGAATGTAGCTGTAGAGCAGCACATGCAATGTCGTGAAGGTCTTGCCGTGGGTGACAGGCAGCATGGGCAGGCCGGAGCGCTGGTAGTCGTGCTGACGGTAGAGCGCCAATGCCCAGAAGTGTGGGGGCGTCCAGATGAAGATGATCAGTACCAGCAGCCAGGCTTCAGCCGGTACGGCGTTGGCGATGGCGGCCCAGCCCAGGGCAGGGGGCATGGCCCCGGACAAACCGCCGATCACGATGTTTTGTGGGGTCAGGGGTTTGAGGATCACGGTATAGATCACCGCGTAACCAATGAAGGTGGCCAAGGTCAGCCACATGGTTAGCGGATTCACCCAGTAATACAGCACCAGCATGCCCATGCCGCCCAGCAAACCGGACATGGCCAGCACTTGAGGTGGGGTAATGGTGCCACGTGCCGTACCGCGTCGGGCGGTGCGCAGCATCCGGGCATCAATCTGACTTTCGATCAGGCAGTTGATGGCAAAGGCGGCGGCGGCCAGCATCCATATGCCTAGCGTGCCTGCGACCACAGTACCCGGATCGGGTAGGCCGGGAGCAGCCAGAAACATGCCGATAACGGCACAGAAAACAGCTAACTGGGTGACTCTTGGTTTAGTCAGTACCAGATACTGGCGCAGGAGCGAGGCGGGAGCCAGGGTAGCGGTGTTTGTCATACTGTATTCCTTGGGGGACAGTCGACTTGCGGGAAAGCCGTACCAACAGGGTGACGCAGCATAAAACGAGACCGGCAGCTCCCCCATTATGCAGGACGGCAATCAAAAGAGGCCATTGGAAAAAGATCGTGGTTAACCCCGTGATGAGCTGGGCCAGCAACAGTAAAAGGACCAGTGTGGCGGGGCGGCGCAGGACGGGATCGGCGCGTAATTTCCAGGCGACCGAGCCCAGAACCAGAAAGACGACAAACGCCATATTGCGGTGTACCCAATGGATGGCGGTCAGTGCGGCCTGGGAAATCATTTCACCGGAAGGCAGCTCGCCCAGGGCACGGAAAAGCGAGAATCCGCCATGCAGATCCATATCGGGTATCCATTGTCCGTGGCACTGCGGGAAGTCCATGCAGGCCAGTGCGGCGTAGTTGGTGCTGACCCAACCGCCCAGGCCAATCTGAATTGTCAGCAGCAGAAATGCGCCGATCAACCAGGGTCGCCAGCGGCGGGTGACTGGAGACACAGGCGGCCCGGGGTTCTCGCGCACGGCCAGCCAGGTCATCAAGGCCAGAACGCTCATGCCGCCCAGCAAGTGGGTGGTGACGATAATGGGCATCAGCTTGTGGGTCACGGTCCAGGCGCCAAAGGCTCCTTGCACGCACACGGCCAGCAAGGTGAATAGAGCCAGCCGGGCCGAATGCCCCAGCGTATGGCGGTGCCGCCAGGCCATCCAGACGATGGCAATAATCAGCATGCCCAAGGCCGCGCCTACATAGCGGTGAATCATTTCGATCCAGGCCTTGCCCCAGCTAACCGGGCCATAGGGCATGGCCTGATAAGCCTGTTCGATATGTGCGCCTGCGCCCAGAGGGCTGAGCTTGCCATAGCAACCGGGCCAGTCCGGGCAGCCCAGGCCGGAGTCTGTCAGGCGCACAAAGGCGCCGAACATGATCAGGTCCAGGGTCAGAAACCAGGTCAGGTAGACTAGCTTGCGGTAGCGTTGGCGGATATCGGCCATGCTTTATCCGATCCGTGAATTGTTCAGCAGTTTGCGTATATCGGTGCGGACCTTGAGCGGGTCGGCATCACCGGGGAACAGCATCATCAAATTGCCATTGGGATCGATGATCCACATGCCATTTTTAACGGCCTGCTCGGGTGCTTTATCCACGGCTTCAGGGCTGAGGAAAGCGGCCAGTTGGCGTGGGTCAGCGCGCAGCATGTGCGTGCCCTGGTAGGCCTCCAGAATTTGTGCAGAGGGTTGGCCCTGGTCGGTGATGAACCAGACACGTGCCAGACGCTCCACATTCTTGCCTTGGCTGGCATGGGAGTTGCGCAGGATGAACAGCTTGCGCACGCAGCTTTCGGGGCAGGCGCTTTCATCGGCGCTGAGCAGCACCCAGCGACCACGCAGCGATTTCAGATCAAAGGCTTCACCTTGCAGATTCTGCAAAGCGAGTGCACTTGGCTCTGGCGTGCTGCGTTGTGGCTCAATCAACTGACCATAGGCATTGCTTTCATCGGGCCGCAATCCCAGGGAGGGCATGTAGTAGGCTGCCAGCGCAAAGAGCACCGGTGCCAGGCTGATGGCCATCAGCAGGTACAGCGGGGTCATGGAACGCGGGCGGGCAGGGGATTGAGTCGTGTCCACGTCAGGTTTTCCTTGTAGGAGCAGAGTTGGGCCTGGAGCGTCGCAGCCATTTCCACGCTACACCGATCCAGGCACACAGGGCAATCAGGGCAAAACCGAACCATTGCAGTGCATAGCCACGGTTCTTTTCAAAGTCGATGTTCGGGTCAGGCCAGTTTGTTTGCAGTTCCGAGGCGGGAGCGGTCTGCGCCAGTACACGCGGCAGCACCGGCAGATCGATGCGTGTACGCAGATCTTCCAAGGCAAGGTTCTGGACGACAGGGGGCGTGCCTGATGGGCCGGGCAAGTGCTCGGGCAAGGGACTGCTGCCCAGTTCAAACAGGCGTGGCACCCGTTCCATCAATTCGCCGGAAATGGTTTCGGAGCCGGAAGGGGCAGCCGGAACGCTAGGGGTTTGCCCCGGTATGCGAGCCAGCCAACCACGTAGCACCAAGAGGCTGGAGCCCGCCAAATCGCCCTCATCCAGCACAAATGGGGTGGCAATCCAGTAGCCTGGCTTACCTTTGAAATTGCGATTATCCAGGAGTACAGTTAACTCACTGCGCCAGGAGCCGTGCACCGCGACAGACTGCCACAAGGCACCTTTATCCAGGCTGGCCTGGGAATCAATATGAAGGGGAGCTTGTTGGCGGCCTTGTTCTATTTGTTGTGCCAGGCTTTGACGTTCCTGCGCGCGGCTCAGTTGCCAGCGCCCCAGGCTAATGAACAGCAGCATCAGCAAACCCAGACAAACCAGGGCAAGCAGGGATCGAGTCGAAGAAGAACGAGGATTGTTGCTGGACATCAATTCAACCTGAAGCGGGGGAGACGTAATGCGTGTGCTAGTCCTGATCGTGTTTCTGGGGATTATTGTTTCGCTGGGTTCAGCCCTGGTGTATTTGATGCGGGACCGGGGTAATTCCAATCGCATGGCCTATGCTCTGACCTGGCGAGTGGGCTTGTCCGTGGCCCTGTTCCTGTTCGTGCTGCTGGCCCATTACCTGGGTTGGATTGAAAGCACCGGAGTGCCCTTGGCGTGAAGTAAAAATCCAGGCCCGCAGTACGGGCCTGGAGCATGGACCACTAGAACCAGTACACGTACAGATACAAGCCCAGCCACACCACGTCCACAAAGTGCCAGTACCAGGCGGCACCTTCAAAACCAAAGTGGTGTTCGGCGGTAAAGTGCCCGCGCATCAGCCGTATCAGCATCACCGTCAGCATGGTGGCACCGATAATCACGTGAAAGCCGTGAAAGCCCGTCAACATATAGAACAAGGCCCCGTATGCGCCAGAGGTGAACTTCAGGTTCAGTTCGGCGTAGGCGTGCATGTATTCGTAGGCTTGGCAGGCCACAAAGGCGAAGCCCAGCGCCACGGTCATGAACAGCCAGAAGATTGCGCCGCCACGCTTGCTGGCACGCAGGGCGTGGTGAGCAATGGTCAGGGTGACGCCCGAGGTCAGCAGCAAGGCCGTATTGATCGTAGGCAGCCACAGCGGGCCTACGGTCTGGAACGGGGCGACAGTGCCAGCCGGGCCCTGATTTGGCCAGGTGCCGGTAAAGTCGGGCCAGAGCAGGGCGCGGTGATCCAGGTCGCTTAACAGCGGCGTGGCAATTTCGCGGGTGTACCAAAGTGCCCCGAAAAAAGCCGCAAAGAACATGACTTCGGAAAAGATGAACCAGGACATGCTCCAGCGATAGGAGACGTCTACGCGCGCACTGTTCAGGCCGGTTTCGGACTCGTTGACTGCTTCGCTGAACCAGAAAAACAGCACCAGCAAAAAGCTGAGAATCCCGACCAGAAATACCCAGAAGCCACCGGGCCAGTTATTGATCCAGATGGCCGCACCCAGTAGCGTCAGGCACAGGGAAATACTGGCGCGTACCGGATGCCCCGATAAACCGGGGACGTAGTAATACGGCGCCTTGGACGGGTGAGCCGTAGTCTCGACATGCATAGTGTTCTCCTTCGGATCATGTGCCCTTGGGCGCAGTATCCGGCCAGGGTTTAGCTGGCCTGACCGATGAACCAGCGGGCCACCATAATCAGGCCCACAACGAAAACAACCGTGGCGATCAAGGCGGCAACAATCAGATAGACCGGATTGATCTTGGCAATGTCCTGTTCATGGTCGCTGCCACGACGGACTCCAAAAAATCCCCAGGCAATGGCTTTCAATGTCTGGAAAAAACTGAGCTTGCGCCGTGTGAGGTCCCGAAAATCGTCATCCATATCACTGTCCTAAAAATTGACTGCCTTTTAGAAAGGTCCAGGCCATGACGGCAATAACGAACACGGCCAGGAGCAATCCCAGACGGCGGTTGCGACGGCGTTGTTCGGGAGTCATACGGCGATCCTCCAGCGTTATTTGATGACAGGTGGAACTTCAAAGGTGTGGTGTGGTGCGGGCGATGGCACCGTCCACTCCAGACCCTCTGCGCCTTCCCAGGGCTTGGCACTGGCAACTTCACCCTTGCCACGGGCAGCTTGAATCACGATGTAGATCAGCAGCAGTTGGGACAGGCCAAACCAGAAGGCGCCAATGGTGGCAATCTGGTGGAAGTCCGTGAACTGACCGGCATAGTCCACATAGCGACGCGGCATGCCCGCCAGACCCAGAAAGTGCATGGGGAAGAAGGTCACGTTGAACGAGATCATGGTGGACCAGAAGTGGATCTTGCCCAGACGCTCGTTGTACATGCGGCCTGTCCACTTGGGCAGCCAGTAATAGGCACCGCCAAACAGGGCGAACAAGGAACCGGCTACCAGTACATAGTGGAAGTGAGCCACCACGTAATAGGTGTCATGTACGGCGATATCAATCGGGGCCACGGCCAGAATCAGGCCGGTAAAGCCGCCAATCGTGAACACGAAGATAAAGCCGATGGAAAACAGCATGGGCGTTTCAAAGGACAGCGAACCGCGCCACATGGTAGCCACCCAGTTGAAGATCTTCACCCCGGTAGGAATGGAGATCAGCATGGTGGCATACATGAAATAAAGCTGCCCGGTCACTGGCATCCCGGTGGAGAACATGTGGTGAGCCCAGACCAGGAAAGACAGAATCGCGATAGCGGCCGTGGCATACACCATGGAGGCATAGCCAAACAAAGCCTTGCGGGAGAAGGCCGGCACAATGGCCGACACAATCCCGAAGGCCGGCAAGATCATGATGTAGACCTCGGGGTGGCCGAAGAACCAGAAGATGTGCTGGTACAGAACCGGGTCACCACCACCGGCAGCGTTAAAGAAGTGGGTGCCAAAGTGACGGTCTGTCAGCAGCATGGTGACCGCAGCGGCCAGTACGGGCATCACGGCAATCAGCAGGTAAGCAGTAATCAGCCAGGTCCAGCAAAACAGAGGCATTTTCATCAGCGTCATGCCGGGGGCGCGCATGTTCAATACCGTCACCACAATATTGATGGCCCCCATGATGGAGGACGCGCCCAGAATGTGGACCGCAAAAATCGTGAAGTCCATGCCCGGTCCCATCTGCAAGGACAGGGGGGCGTACATGGTCCAGCCACCGGCGGGTGCGCCGCCCGGCACAAAGAAGGATGCGGTAAACAGAATCGCGCCCACGGGCAGCAGCCAGAAGCTGAAGTTGTTCATGCGGGCAAAGGCCATGTCCGATGCGCCAATCTGCAGCGGAATCATCCAGTTGGCAAAGCCCACAAAGGCCGGCATGATCGCACCGAAAATCATGATCAGGCCGTGCATGGTGGTGAACTGGTTAAACAGCTCGGGCCGGAAAAACTGCAGGCCCGGCTGGAACAGTTCGGTACGCAGCAGCAAAGCCAGCACGCCGCCCTCCAGCAACATCACAAAGGAGAAGATCAGGTACATGGTCCCGATATCTTTGTGATTGGTGGCGAACAACCAGCGACGCCAGCCGCTAGGGGTGGCATGGGCATGATGGTGATCATCATGTCCGCTCGGGTTCGCTACATGGTCGACGGTGACGCTACTCATGCTTGACTCCTTGCTGCACTCCCCCTGGCCGTAGTCAGGGATAGATTGATAGTGTGATAGGCGGCGAGCGCAGACTTAGCGCTGTTCCTTGACGTCGGCGGGCATCACGACCGGGTCGGGCCCTTTGCCAGCGTTGCCCCAGGCGTTACGTGTGTAGGTGATGACCGCTGCAATCTGTACATCAGTAAGCTGATTGCGGAAGGCCGCCATCGCAGTGCCAGGGTGACCATTCAACACCGTGTCGATCTGGCCTTTCTTTGGGGCGAGCACAAATTTTGTATCGCCATCCAGAGCGGGGAAGGTGCCGGGCATACCTTTGCCGTTGGCCTGGTGGCAAGCCACGCAGTTCTGCGCAAAGATCTGCTTGCCGCGTTCGGTCAGCTCGTCTTTGCTCCACTCTTTATTGGGATCGTCGGCTTGGGCGGTCAGCAAGTCGTTTTGCTCTTTGGCCCACTTGTCGTAATCCTCTTGCTCCATCACTTGCACCACGATGGGCATGTAGGCGTGGTCCTTGCCGCACAGCTCGGCACATTGGCCGCGGTACGTGCCGACCTTGTCGGCGCGGAACCAGGTGTCGCGCAAAAAGCCGGGGATGGCATCTTGCTTGACGCCAAACTCGGGCACCATCCAGGAATGGATGACGTCCTCGGCAGTCAGCATGACGCGTACTTTCTTGTGAACCGGCACGACCAGCGGCTTGTCCACTTCCATCAGATAGTTCGGGCCAATGGGCTCGCGACCTTCAATCTGGGCGCGGGGCGTCGACAGGTTGGACAGGTATTTGACGCCAGTGGCCGGGCCGTCCAGATACTCGTAGCCCCATTTCCACTGATAGCCGGTGACTTTAACGGTCAGGTCGGCGCTGCTGGTGTCCTTCATGGCGACCACCGTTTTGGTGGCGGGTAGCGCCATGCCGATCACGATCAGAAAGGGGATGATGGTCCAGGCCACTTCCACACCCAGGTGTTCGTGGAAGCGGGCAGCGATTGCGCCTTTGGACTTGCGGTGCCGGATGATGGAATAGAACATCACGCCGAACACACCAATAAAGATGATGGTACAGATGATCAGCATCATCCAATGCAGCCAGGCAATGTCCTGGGCGATGGGGGTAACCCCGTTATGCAAATTGAGCTGATTGACACGGGGACCACCCTCCATATGGGTGATCTGAGCCAGGCTTGGCCCTGCCGTCGAACAGGCGGTCAGAGCAAATAAACTTCTCCACATCTTCATTGTTGTCCCTCTTTTGGTGTTGCCATGCCAAACCGGGGTTCGGCTGCGTCAACGCTCCGAAAAATCCAACGCTGGAAGAAACTGCTGTGTTGCAGTGGCGGGCTTGTCGCAGCTAAGTGCTGGTCCGCTCGAAGTTTTTAGTAGCTTATCTGTTCACGGAAATTATATAGAACTTGCTTTAGCCTTCAAGGGCAGGGTATGTCCCTAGACGACAAGGTTGGACTAAACGCTACAAAAGCCGTAATGGGGCAAGGCTTGAATTACAATCGCCGACTATGACTTTGTTCCAGAACCGATCACTTACTCAGGCCCTGCGTCAACGCATGGCCAGCTTGACCAGTCAACTGCAACAATTGCCCCCGCCGGGCAGCCGTCCTGTCACTGTTGATGGACGTGTTGCCGGATGGATTACCCCCAAGGCTGCCCGCTGTATCGAGCCCTTGCCGGGGGTCTTGATTGAAGAAGATGTCTTGCGTCTGAGCGAATGCCCCAGCCAGGAATTGAGCTTGGCTCAGGTCCTGGATCAGGTCGCCTTGCGTTTGCAGGAAGGCGGTTGCATCCGGGCCTGGCGTGACGAGTTGCTGGATGTCGTTGGTGAGGGGCAATGCCTGTCCCGTATTGAACGCGGCGCTGTGCGTCCCCTGGGGTTTCTGACCCAGGCTGTGCATTTGAATGGCTGGTCCACAGACGGTCGCATCTGGGCCGCGCGCCGTTCCCCCACCAAATCGACAGACCCGAATATGTGGGACACGCTGGTCGGTGGCCTGGCGGTCAGCGGGGAATCCCTGCATACCTCCCTCATACGTGAAAGTTATGAAGAAGCGGGCTTGCCCGAGTCTGTGCTGGCTGATTGCACTCCCTTGCGCGTGTCCTTGCGTATGCACCGTCGCCTGCCGGAAGGCTATCAGGTGGAGAACGCCCTGGTCAGCGACTGCGTACTGGCCGATGATGTGCGGCCCCGCAATATGGACGGCGAGGTTAGTGAGTTTCGCTTATTGACGCTGGATGAAGCCTGGCAAATGATAGAAGCAGATTTGTTCACTCTGGAAGCGCAAGTGGTGCTGATCGACAGCATCAAGCAGCATCTGGACAAGCTGGCCTGAACCTGGGAATCACCGGGCAGGCATCAACCCGATGGGAGCTACGCATGAACCCGAATCCTTTTGGTATACCTGATTTCAATGCCCTGGGCGGCGGCAATAATCCTTTGCTGCGCAGTATGGACATGATGGCGCAGGCCTGGAAAAACATGGCCAGCGGTGGCGCGGGTGAGTTGGGCTCAGGCATGATGCCCAGCCTGTCGCCCGATGATCTGGACCGCCGCATTCGTGATTTGCGTGCCGTGGAAAGCTGGCTGCAGTTGAATCTCTCCATGCTGGGCACGACCATTCAAGGGCTGGAAATTCAGCGCTCCACCTTGGCAGCGATCAAGGCGATGGCGCAGCAAGGAACGCAGGCGGCGGGTGGGGCAAATCCCTTTGAAGCCTTCATGGCTTTCAATCCTATGGCAGCGGGTGCTGCGAGCGCAGATAGTGCAGCAGGTGCCAAGGCGCAGGCCAGCAAGCCGGAGGCGGCAGCGCACACGGCATCCCAGTCAGCAGCGGCTCAGCCCTCGCCACAGCATCAACAAGCTGCACCACAGCCCGAAGCGGCTGCCAAGCAGGACACCCCAAAAGATAAACAGCCTGGAGCCCAGCAGGAGGCCGGGGCAGGCAATCCCGCTGCGCAAGCGTGGTGGAACATGCTGCAACAGCAATTTGATGCCATGGCGACCGCCACAGCCGCATCAATGCAGCAGGTAGAAAACTATCGCCAGCAAGCGACCAAGGCCAAATCGACCGGGTCGGCCAAGCCCCCTAAACCAGCGGCGGCCAATGCCCAGACTTCGGCCAAGACCAGTGCTCCGGCAGCGGCCAAGACGGTAAAAACGGCAGCGAAAGCAGCCACTAAAACCGCAACCAAGGCGGCCACCAAAACGGTGGCTAAAAAAACCGCTACGCGTAGCACCAAAAGCAGTACCAAAAAGAACTGATCGACCAACCTAGTAGGTAAATTTTTATGCTTAATATCGTGATTCTGGCAGCAGGCATGGGCAAGCGTATGCAGTCTGACCTGCCCAAAGTACTGCATCCTATCGCCGGCAAATCCATGCTGGCCCACGTGCTTGATAGCGCACGTGAACTGGAGCCGGAAAAAGTTGTGGTCGTGGTGGGTCATGGCGCCGAGCGCGTTCAGCAAACCTTCGCACAGGCCGAGCTGGCCTTTGCCCTGCAGCAACCCCAGCATGGCACGGGCCACGCTGTGCAACAGGCAGTGCCTGAACTGGTCGGTGGCGACCAGGAAGACGACGCCACGCTGGTGCTGTACGGTGACGTACCTCTGGTCCAGGCCGACACCCTGCGCCGCTTGCTGGAAGCCCGTGGTCAAGGCGTAGCCGTGTTGACCGAGACATTGGCAGACTCCACCGGCTATGGCCGCATCATTCGCGGTGCAGACGGCTCCGTGCAGCGCATTGTTGAGCACAAAGATGCCAGCGACGCCGAACGTGCCGTGAAAGAAGTAAACACCGGCATTCTGGTGGCACCTACGGCCCGTCTGAAAGACTGGCTGACTCGCATCACCAACGACAACGCTCAAGGCGAGTACTACCTGACCGACATCATCGCTTTGGCCGTTTCTGATGGCGTGTCTGTGCAAGCGGCACAACCTGCTGCGGGCTGGGAAACCCTGGGTGTGAACAGTCGTATTCAACAGGCCGAGCTGGAGCGTCTGTGGCAAGCCGAGCAGGCACGTCGCTTGCTGGAAAAAGGCGTGACACTGGCCGATCCGGCCCGCTTTGATCTGCGCGGCACACTGGAATGTGGCCGTGATGTGTTCATTGACGTGGGCTGCGTGTTTGAAGGCAAGGTTGTCTTGCAAGACGGCGTGCGTGTTGGTCCTCACAGTGTTCTGCGTGACGTTACTGTCGGTGCCGGTACACAAATCGAAGCCTTCAGCCATCTGCAGCAAGCTCAGGTCGGTGAAGAAGCCCGTATTGGCCCATACGCTCGTCTGCGTCCGGGTGCTGTTCTGGCCAATCACACCCACGTTGGCAACTTTGTGGAAATCAAGAACACCCAACTGGGCGAAGGCTCCAAAGCCAATCACCTGGCCTATATCGGTGATGCCGATGTGGGGCAGCGTGTGAACATTGGCGCGGGCACCATCACCTGCAATTACGACGGCGTGAACAAGTTCCGCACCGTGATTGGTGACGATGCGTTCATCGGCTCCGATACGCAGTTGGTAGCCCCTGTGACCGTAGGCCGTGGCGCAACGATTGGTGCGGGTACGACCTTGGTGCGCAATGCACCGGATGATCAGTTGACCCTGTCGCGTTCGGAACAGCGCAGTGTGTCCGGCTGGAAGCGCCCGGTCCGTAAATCTTGATGTGTTTTAGCCCATCTTTGGTATGGCCCCCTTTGCCTTGCAAGGGGAGTCGTGCTGCGTGCTTGGGTAGCGCAGCGAGCCCGGATGGGCTGATTCTGGATGGTCGCCATGCGCATTCTGCAGCTTAATTTCGAGCGCGGTTGGCGCGGTGGCGAACGGCAAACCTTGCTGAGTCTGCAGCATATGCAGCAGGCGGGTCACCAGGTCAGTTTGCTGGCCAGACGTGATGAAGAACTGGCCAAGCGTGCCAAAGAGCAGGGTTTGAGCGTGGTCGAATGCGCCTCCGTGGGTGCAGCGCTGCGCTACTTGCTGGTGCATGGCCGTGGCTTTGATATCGTCCATTCCCAAACCGCGTCCTGCATGAGCTGGTTGGCTGTGCTGCATTTCTGGCTGCCCAAGCGGGTGGTCTTTACCCGTCGCACGGCTTTCCCCGTTGACCGTAAACGGATTGAACAGCGTAGCGGACTGCAGACAAGCAGCCCGTTAACGTCCAAAGAACGGCGCACGCGCTGGAAGTGGAGCAAGGCAGATCGCCTGGTGGCGATCAGTCAGGCGGCAGCAGCAGAGCCGCGTCGTCTGGGCTTCTCTGTGGATCTGATTCCCAGTGCCATTGAATATGTGGAGCAGGACGAGGTCTACGTCAATCACCTGCGGCAGCGCTGGAACCCGCAAGGTTTCCGTGTTTTGGGGACGATGGCTGCATTGACGTCCGAGAAAGACCCCCTGACCCTGATCCGTGCTGTTCACGCCCTGTATCAGCGCCGTCAGGACTTTGTGTTTTTACACTTTGGCGCGCCCGGCTCTGAATCTTCGGCGGCACAGGAACTGATTGCGCAGTTGGGCTTGGAGTCCTGCTACAAACTGGCTGGCTTTGAATCCCGTCCCGAACAAGCGTATCGATTAATGGATGGCTTTGTTCTGAGCTCTCGACATGAAGCCCTGGGGTCCAGCGTTCTGGATGCCTTTGTATACGGTGTCCCCGTTACGGCCACGATGGCTGGTGGCTTAAGCGAGCTTTTGGATAATGGGCGCGGCAATTTGTGCGCGGTAGGCGATGCACGAGCAATTGCCCAGGCCTTGGATGACACCTTGAGCAATCCTGTTGCAGCGCGTGTGCAAGCCGATTTGGCTCATCGCTGGGTGCAGCAGGAACATGATCCTGCCGTCATGGTGCAGCGTTATTTGCGTCTGTATCAGCAACTGGTACAGCAACGCGTACGGGCCTGATTCCGGCTTATACCTTCGGTGCAGGCAAAGGCACTCGCGTCTCGAACTTGGCCTGATGAATCGAAAAGAAGCTGCGGATGTTGCGGATATTCGCCTGGCTGGTGAACAGAGCGTGAGCCAGCTTGTGATACGCCTGCATATCATTGACCTGCAAAATCACAATGAAATCTACCCCGGTAGAGACGCGATAACACTGCGTCACAGCAGGCTCGGGTGTCATCAGGCGCTCGAACTGCTGCAAGTATTCTTCACCCTGACGGTCCAGTGTGATCTCCACAATCGCCGTCAAACTGGAGCCCAATTGCTCCGGGTCCAGCAAGGCAACCTGCCGCCGAATCACCCCTTGTTCGCTTAAACGACGCACGCGTCGCAGACAGGTTGGAGGGGACGCATGCACACGTGCCGCCAGCTCCTGATTGCTGATAGAAGCATCATTTTGTAGTTGCTCCAGAATTCGCAAATCCAGCTCGTCCAGTTCAATCATGACAATGTTTATCTATCTATTATGAAATTAAATTTCGAGAAATAAATTAAATTTTGTTCTTATTTCATATTGATTATTAAGTGAAATTTTAATTCATTTCAAAAGAAAAATAGAAATAAAATTTTTGGTGTTTCAGATCAGAATAAGCAGATTGAATTGATTAGTTGGCCCACCCGAAGGGGCCATGAACAGGAGTTGGCTATGTGTGGAATTGTTGGCGCTGTTGCGCAACGCGATATTGTCCCCGTGCTGCTGGAAGGTCTGAAGCGTCTGGAATACCGGGGCTACGATTCTTGCGGCGTTGCTGTTCATGCGCAGGGCCAGTTGTTGCGGGCACGCAGTACTCAGCGCGTGGCCGAGCTGCAAGAACAGGTCCAGGCAGATCATCTGCAAGGCTTCACCGGCATTGCTCACACTCGCTGGGCCACACACGGTGCGCCAGCTACCCATAACGCTCACCCGCATTTCTCCGGTAAAGGCAAAGCGCGCATCGCTTTGGTGCATAACGGCATCATTGAGAACCACGACGATTTGCGTGCTGAATTGCAAGGTATTGGCTATGTGTTCGAGAGCCAGACCGACACCGAGGTCATCGCCCACCTGATCGATCATCTGTACAACGGTGATCTGTTCGAGGCGGTACAGCAGGTTATTCGCCGCCTGACCGGAGCCTACGCGATTGCCGTGTTCTGTCAGGACGAGCCACATCGCGTCGTCGGCGCTCGCCACGGTTCACCGCTGGTTGTTGGCGTAGGCCAGAACGAAAACTTCCTGGCCTCGGACGCTTTGGCTTTGGCTGGCACCACCGATCAAATCATCTACCTGGAAGACGGTGATGTGATTGATCTGCAAATCAACAAAGTGTGGATCATGGACAAGGACGGCCGCTCTGTTGATCGTCCCGTACACACCGTGCATCTGCATACCGCCGCCGCTGAATTAGGCCCATACCGCCACTTCATGCAAAAGGAAATCTTCGAGCAGCCTCGTGCTGTGGGCGATACCTTGCAAGACATCGAAAGTGTCACGCCTGAACTGTTTGGCGATCAGGCCTATAAGGTCTTTCAGGATATCGACAATGTACTGATCCTGGCTTGCGGCACCAGCTACTACGCTGGTCTGACTGCCCGTTACTGGATCGAGTCTCTGGCCAAGATCCCCGTCAATGTGGAAATCGCCAGCGAATACCGCTACCGCGACAGTGTGCCTAACCCTCGCACCCTGGTCGTGACCATTTCCCAGTCCGGTGAAACCGCCGATACTCTGGCCGCTCTGAAGCACGCTCGCAGCTTGGGCATGGAACAGACCCTGACCATTTGCAACGTGGCCACCAGCGCCATGGTGCGCGAGTGCAAACTGTCCTACATCACCCGCGCTGGCGTGGAAATTGGCGTGGCTTCCACCAAAGCCTTCACTACCCAGCTAACGGCCTTGTTCCTGCTGACCATTGCCTTGGCTCAAGTCAAAGGCCATTTGAATCAGGAGCAGGAAGGCGATTATCTGAAAGCCTTGCGTCACCTGCCTACCGCAATCGCTGCCGTGTTGGCTCTGGAGCCGCAAATCATGGCATGGGCAGACCGTTTCGCCAGCAAGGAAAACGCCTTGTTCCTGGGCCGTGGCATGCATTACCCCATCGCCATGGAAGGCGCGTTGAAGTTGAAAGAAATCAGCTACATCCACGCCGAAGGTTACCCTGCTGGTGAACTGAAACATGGCCCTCTGGCTCTGGTCACCGAAGCCATGCCCGTGGTCACCATCGCCCCACGCGATGAGCTGCTGGAAAAGCTGAAATCCAATATCGAAGAAGTCCACGCACGCGGTGGCGAACTGTACGTGTTTGCCGACGCCGATACCCGTATCGGTAGCAGCGAACGTGTGCATGTCATTCGTATGCCAGAGCACTACGGCAAGCTGTCCCCAATCTTGCATACCGTGACGCTGCAATTGCTGGCGTATCACACGGCCTGCTCGCGTGGCACGGACGTGGATAAACCACGGAATTTGGCTAAGAGTGTGACGGTGGAGTGAGCGACAATTGATTGCTGAGAACCGGAAGCAAAGTCTATCCGGCTCTAGTTTCGATTGACGTTGCTCGAGTTTTATCAACATCCACCGAAGTGATGTTCATCTCGGTGGATGTTGGTTTTTAAGCTGTTGGGCAACTTAATTGGATAGTGTGCTCTCAGTGTCGCTGTCGTCAAAAAAGATTGCTTTGACCTGCGTCTCAATGTCATCCAGGACGTGGGGTGGCACGCGATACAGATACTGCTTGCGTCGGTTCTGTGAGATCGTACCCCCTTGGCTGTGGGCCATTCGGATCAAGGCGTGTAGATCCTTGCTCAGAATATCGTGATGCGTATTGATGCGCTCATAGACAGCATCAAAGCGTTTCAGATAGTCCGATTCCTTGATAAGTGATGTGTCCAACGCGTAGTGCGTCATCCGCAGCCCAAACTCCATGCATTCGGTTGCGTCCCAATAACGATAGGGTGTGCCGCTGCCGATAAAGGTCGCGTGGATGCGATCTTCCTCCAGAACCATGACTTCCCAAAGAGTACGAATCGGTTTTGAAACGCTTTGCAGCGCAGTTAGATACTCGGATTCATGGTGTGACATCGCAACTGAAATAGGCAATATCAGACCTTGATCGAGCTTGCCAGACCGACATAGAGCATGGTGTATCAGAAATCGGGAAATGCGACCGTTGCCATCCATGAAGGGGTGGATGAAAACAAAGGCAAACGAGATCAGGAATGCGTTCAGAAGTGGGTGGATCGATTCGGGAGCATTCGCAAAACGGGTCAAGGCATTCATCAAGGGCCTGACTTCTTCGGGCGGTGGGGGAAGATAGGTAATGTTTGATGCGCGCAGTCGACCACCTTGCTGGAGCCAGTTCTGTTCGTGGCGAAAAGCGACTGCCTCCAGCAAGGGATTGGTGATGGTATCGCGCTGTAATTCAGTAAGGTAGTCCTCTGATAGTGGTCGTCCCTCGTGCGCACTGCGCAGTAATTGGACAAAACGCCTGGCTTTGTCCTCTGAGGGCGCCTCATGCTCAATGGCGAAGGATCCGCGTGTTTCATCCAGATAGGCCCAGCCTAGAGCGCGATCCAGGTTCTGGGCCCCGCCGATTGATTCTACGAATGCATCCAGGTCCGCAAAAATGTCGCGATCGAGTAATGCTTCCAGCGTAGCGCTGCGGCGAATAACGGGGCAGAAATCCAAGTTTCCAATGCCGTTAAAATTCACCCGAAATTTACTCTGACGACGCTTTGTTCCGCAGACATAAACCTCAGGATCAAACAAGTTAACGTAAGGGGCGGAGATCGCTTTGGCTTGAAGAGATTGTTGCGTGAAGCTCTCATAGAGGGCCGCGATGGTCCGGATATATTTCCCGTTTGGGGAGGCATCCAGTCGAGCCTGGATATGCCCTGGCTCCAATTTGGTACATGCAGCCTGAATGACTTCGAGTTCGACGCCTTGGTATTTCAGGGCGAACTCGAGATGAGCCAATGGATCGTCAGTATTAGGTGCTACAGCGGTGGGTATGTGCAGATCATTGCCCTGTTCTCGTACAGACAACACACCACTGTCAATTTTGGCGTGCAGTCGGTAGCCGGACACATTTAACCCCAGTAGGTTTACCAAGTGGCCGTAGCCGATCTCTCCATAATTTTGGGTAGCCATGCTGTACTCAAAAAAAGTTAACCGTTACAAGATTTTATTCACAAATAATCAAAAAACCAGAATTTCATTAATAATGATTTACTTGGAGCTTACCTGCCTATCATCTACGGATGGAGATAATCGTGATATTTGTGCCCAGTAGAGGAAGGCTGATTACTTTGTATTTGAAGGTCTGGAGAAGCGAGCGGAGTCCCTCAAAATAGCCCCATTTGTCGCCCCAAACACACACCGCTAGCGGACTGGACGGACAGCAACATATAATAATTGATAACGATTCTCATTAGCTGTCAGTGCGGAGTACCCTCGTGTCATCTTCAGTTCTACCCTTGTCAGGTGTGTCTTCGGCCGATTCGGTCGAGTCACTTTACTGCGACCACCACAGTTGGTTGCAGCGCTGGCTGCATCATCGATTGGGTGGGGCAGACCAGGCGGCTGACTTGGCGCAGGACACGTTTGTACGCTTGTTAAGCAGCCGCTCCAAGTGGCAGTTTTCCAGCCCGGGTGAAGCTCGGGCTTATTTGCGCAAGACCGCGCAGAATCTGTGCATCAATCTCTGGCGACGTCAGGAAATTGAGCAGGCTTGGTTGGATATTCTGGCCGCGACGCCGGAGACTTTCTACCCTTCAGCAGAGCGGCAAGCCATGATTTTGCAGGCGCTCGAAGAGATCAGCACCATGCTAAGCAGCTTGTCTCCCAAAGCTGCCAAAGCCTTTACGCTTGCCGTCATTTGCGAGCTGACTGACGACGAAGTCGGTGCAGAAATGGGTATTTCCGGCCGCATGGTGCGTAAGTACGTGGCCCAAGCCATGTTGGGGTGCATCAGCCTGCATGCGTGCCAGACAGTGGCCGAGCTGCGTCAGGAACCCCAGTACTAAGCCCCATGAAGCACAGTTCCAGTTTTTCTTCTTCCGTAACGCCTCCCCATGCTGTCTTGATGCAAGCCGCCGAGTGGTATGCCTGCTTGCGTGATGGCAAAGCCAGTGCGGCCGAGCGTTCTGCCTGGCAAAGCTGGCTGAAGCAGGACGAGATGCATAGCACCGCCTGGCGCTATGTGGAAGAAGTCAGCCGCAGTTTTGAGCCGGTACGCACGGCGCCGGATTCGCGCCGCGTGGTGGAGAAACTGCACAGCGCCAATGAGCGTTTGCATCAACGCCGCCGTGTGCTGACTAGTGTTGCCGCGCTGGCGGGGACCGGGGTTTTAGGCTGGTTGAGCTGGCGTCAGTCCTGGCTGCCGTCCAGTGTCCTGGCGTTGGCATCCGACCACTCCACGCAAACAGGCGAGCAAAATCAGATTGTTCTGGCTGATGGCTCCCGGCTCTGGCTCAACACGGCTTCTGCAATTGATGTGCAGTTCACGGCCCAGGCTCGTCATATCGTGTTGATTTCGGGCGAGATCTTCATTCAGACGGCCAAGGACGACACGGCAAGGCCATTCACTGTTCAGACCCAGCAGGGCAATATGCGTGCCTTGGGTACGAAATTCAATGTGCGTATGGACAAGGACTGTACGCAGTTGGCTGTCTACGAAGGGGCTGTGCAGGTGTCTACCGCAACGGGTCAAAACACCGCCACGGTACAGGCGGGCAAGCAGGTGCATTTTAGTGCTCAGCGTATCAAGCAGAGCATGGATGCTGATCAGGCGCGGGAGGCCTGGACGCAAGGTGTACTGGTGGCTGACAACATTACGTTGCGCAGCGTGATTCAGGAATTGAGCCGTTACCGCAAAGGCTATTTGGGGGTAGATGATTCCGTTGCCGACCTGAAGGTCTATGGCAGTTTCCCCATCCACGATACCGACCGTGTGTTGAAAATGCTGGCCTCGGCACTGCCGATTCGTATCGGCCAGCCCTTGCCATGGTGGACCAATGTGGAAGCCCTGAACTGATAGCTCAGGGTATTTCAGCACCGCTTTCAGCAAAAAATATAAAAATAAAAGCCTATGAAATTCAATGGCTTGCCGTTTTTTTAACAAAAAATTCAAAAAAACAGGCAAAAGCAGGTTCCGGGTTTTGGAGACTTGGTGGTTTTAGACAGTAAGAGGACCTGATTGGCGTGACGCCAATGAAGCAGGAGGCGGGCCGCAGCGCTCGCTCAGTACTGAACATCAACGCAAGAACATCGTTCAGGTTCATCGTTTTTATTGTGACTGACCCGTGTTTTTGAAGGATGTCTCCTTATGCATCGTCGCCCCGATCCACTTTCCGTATCCCGGGAAACGGGATTGCATCGCACTCCCTTGCGCCCATTGGCTCTGGCTTTGTACCTGCTGATGGCGGGCAGTGCCTTTGTCATCAGTACTCAGGCTGCCCAGGCGGCTACGCAAAACAGCCCGGCGGCGGACAAGACACAGCGTTATGACATTCCTGCTGGCCCTTTGAGCCGTGTGTTGATGCGTTTCTCGCAAGAGAGCGGGGTGTATCTGGTGGGCGCGGGCAGTGTGGCCGAAGGCAAGCAAAGTGCGGGTCTGAAAGGCAATTACAGCGTGGTGCAGGCCTTGGATACCCTGCTGGCAGGGACAGGCATTCGCTATTCGCGTGATGCCAATACCGTCAATTTGTGGCCTGTCACAGAAACCACACAGCTCGAACCCGTGCGGGTTCAGGGCAGCTTGAACCGGCCGACGGAAGACACCGGCCTGTACACACTGAACGGCACCAGCAGCACAGCCACCCGTTTGAACATGGACACCCAGCACACGCCGCAATCGGTCAGTGTCATGACGCGTCAGCAAATGGATGACTTCGGGCTGACCAGCTTTGATGACGTCATGAACTTCACCACTGGTGTTACCGCTAATACGGCGGCTGTGGGTGGCGGGTTTCAGTTTCAGGCGCGCGGTTTTGACATTAGCAATGTGCAGGTGGATGGCGTGCAAAGCAGTTACCGTGCTGCCGGGCGTGGTGCGTTCAATCCTATTTCTCTGGATATGGATTTATACGACCGCGTGGAGGTAGTGCGCGGTGCGACCGGGCTGTTGTCTCCTACTGGCGAACCATCGGCCTTGATCAACCTGATTCGCAAACGTCCTCAAGCAGAATTTGGTGGCAAATTGAGTGCCCAATACGGCTCCTGGAACGACAAGCGTGTGACGGCAGACGTGACCGGCCCGCTGACTGAAGACGGCCGTTTACGCATGCGCGTTATTGGTTCTCGCAAGCAGGCGGACTCCTTCATGGATGGCCAGGACAACAAGAACGACTTGCTGTCCGGCATGCTGGAATATGACCTGACCGACCGTACCTTGCTGACTGCAGGCTACGACTACCAGACCGCGAAGCTGCGGGGCGAAGGCAATATGGGCGTGCCTTTGTTTACCAGCGAGGGCGACCGTATCGATGTCTCGCGTTCCATGTCCTTGGTGCCGGACTGGACCTATTGGGACAAGAAGCATCAAAACGCCTTCTTCTCGGTCGAGCATGAGTTTGAAAACAAGTGGAATGCCAAGCTCAGCTACAGCCATCAACGTGACGATGGTGATGCCTTGATTACAGGCCTGGGGCAGGGTGTGAATCCCGTGGTGCGCCCGGACGGATCCGGCATTGGCATTCGCGCCAACCTGGCCGCCAATGGCTATCGCCAGCAGGACAACCTGGAGTTGTCGGCCAATGGTCCTTTCAAGATGTTTGGCCGTGAGCACCAGTTGATGTTTGGTTTTAACGGCACTCGCAAGCGTGACACTACGTACACCATGCAGGTCAGCGATACCCGCAACTGGTTCATTCCCAATATTTACGACTGGGACGGCTATATGCCCGAGCCCAGCGTCAGCCGCACAGGTGAATGGAACCGGGCCCACACACGCGAATACGGCTTCTTTGCAGGCACGCGCCTGAACATTATTGATCCGCTGAATGTGATCATGGGCATGCGCTTGTCGGACTACAAAACCTACCGCGACAACTACGGTAAAGACGGCCAGTTCACCGGCGTGTCCAACGAGCTGCGTAATCGCAATGAAATTACGCCGTACTTTGGGGTGACGTATGACATCAACCCGAACCTGACGGCCTACGCCAGCTATACCCGCCTGTTCCAGCCGCAAAGCTACAAGGACATCAACGAGAACTTCCTGGACCCTATCACCGGGGTTAACCGTGAAATCGGTCTGAAAGGCAGCTTGATGGAGGAGGCCCTGCAGTTCTCCCTGGCTGCTTTCGAGACCCGTCAAAACAACCTGGCCGTGCTGGACCCTTCGGTACCGGATGACTTCCTCTTGCCTGATGGCAGCCGCCCTTACGTATCCTCGGGTGATGGCAATAAAACCAAAGGTTTTGAAGTGGAGCTGAACGGTGCGCTGACCAATAACTGGAACGTGTTTGCCTCCTACAGCTACGCCAGCACCAAGAATGGTGAAGGTGAGCGGATCAACACCTACATTCCCAGCCAAACCTTCCGTCTGGGCACCATGTACCAATTCTCCGGTGCACTCCAGGGCCTGAGCGCCGGTGCCACCGTGAACTGGTTCGGCAAGCGTGATCTGTGGACGGCTGGTCGTCCTTACACCGCCAGCAATGGCAAGGTGCTGGAAGACACCCACAGCAGCTATGCCCTGGTTGGCCTGCATGCCAATTACCGCGTGAATCAGCACTGGAACGCCAAGCTGACCGTCAACAACCTCTTTGACAAGCGTTACTACGACAACTTCGTGATCTTCCGGGCACGTTACGGCGCGCCGCGCAATGTGCATCTGTCCATTGATTACCAGTGGTAATTCCTCCAACTACTTTTTTCGAGCCTGAATTATGACGTCGTCTACTACTCGCCATCTTGTTCGTGGTCTGTACCTTGCTATGGCAATGAGCATGTCGACCGGCTACGTACACGCCAAAACGCCTGCTCCTGCGGGCTACCAAGCCGTTACTCAAGCCCAGATCATGCAAAAACCGACTGCCGCTGAAGTGCTGGAAATTGTGTTTAGTCCCAAGCAATCCAGCTTGTATGTGTCCTCGCCCAACTGGCAGGATGAAACCTTGTCTCGCACGCTGGTGCTGGACCCGGAAACGCTGGCCATCAAGCAAGAAATTCCGATGCAGGCCAAGAGCTTCGGGGTGGCGCTGGATGATGCCGCCAACCGCTTGTATCTGACCCAAGGTTTCAACGGCAGCATGGCCGTGGTGGATACCAGCAAGAATGAGGTGATCAAGCGTATCCCCATGCAGGACAAAATCAATTTTCAGGATGCTATTGCGGCTGCCGACTTTGGTCAGGCACGTAAAGATGGCTTGTTGAAGATGATGGAACGCTTCAAGGTGACGGACGACTACAAGTACAAGACGCGTGAGCTGGTGGTGGACAAGAAAAACCACCGCGTGTTTGCACCCGGCCTGGGCCTGGGTTTTGACAGTGTCTTGTTCGTGGTGAATACACAGACTCTGGAACTGGAAAAAGTGCTGCCCGGCTTTGGCTACAACGTCGTGGGTATCACCCTGGACGAAGCCAATAACCGTCTGTTTGTGTCCAATATGCAAGGTCAGCTTATGGTGGTGAATACCCAGACCTTGAACATTGATCAGGTCTGGGAAATCGAGGCCGATCAGCTTCTGAACATGGCCTACGACCCTGCGCAAAATCGCCTGTTCGGTGTGGATCAGGGTATTGATCGTGACGATGCACGTAACCTGCATCTGGAGCGTGAATACAAACGCCGCAGCTCAGGCCACCAAGTGTTTGTGCTGAACGCAGACAATGGCAAAACTCTGGCTGTCATGCCTACTGGTGAAGTGCCGATTGGCGTACGTTTTGATGCTGAATCGCAGCGTCTGTTCGTAGCCAACCGCGGTGGTGTACGCGAGAGGGAAGGCAAGGGTTCGGTCAGCGTGTTTGATACGGTGAACTACACGCCACTGCAAACGATTGAACTGGCTCCGCACCCCAATAGCCTGGAATACATTCCTGCTGAAAAAGCCTTGTACGTGTCGGTGAAGAATGACGGCAACAGCAAGGAAGAAGGGACTAAGGAAAGTATGGTGCGTATCCAGTTCTAAACGGGATTGGCACGCAGCAAGGCTGCAAGACTGATTGACAAGGTGGGTCCAAAAGCCCGGGTTCGGCGTCATGCCGAACTCGGGCTTTTTTTGTATCTGGATGACTTGCAGTATTTGCTATCAAACTATAAGATTAGATGTCTAACTAAATTAATTTTCAGCACCTAGTGTGCCTTTTCAGCTAAAGGAAAACCGCCCATGTCTCACTACCTGATCGAGCTTTACACGCCTAATGCCAAATGGAATGCACTGCCTGTCGAGCAGCGTCAGAATTTCCTGGCAGGTCTTCAAGAAGCGATGGGGGGTCTATCCAGTCTTGGCATCGAAGTGTTGGCCCTGACAGCGACCGAGCCTGAGATTGATCGCGCCAGTAACCATCGCTTTATGGGCGTGTGGCGCTTTCCCGATCAACAGGCATGTGAGGCTTTACTGTCGGGTATCAAAGCCAGCGGCTGGTACGAGTATTTTGACCACGTCAATGCGTCGGGGGCAGAGGGAGGGTTTGCCCAACACTTGGTCGAGCTGGCCCAAGCCTGATCGTAGGCTTTGTTCCTGTGTGATGCTCTGGCAGTCAGGACCTGAAAAGGTGACGCAAGTTGGAGTTGGGAGCAGGTGTGAAAACCTGCTCCCAATTTCATCATCAATATCTACGATCCGTTTTGAACATCAGAACTGAATGCGTGCCACGCTCTCAAACGTACCCTTGGCGGCATCTTCGCCGTTCTTCACAGTGGCATACACATCGCCGCTTTTCTTGGCGATGGCCAGGGTGTTGGGATGGGCGGGTGTGCTGATGCTGTGCAGCTTGCGGTAGGTATTGCTGTCGAATACGGTGATCTCGCCGGATTCACGGTTGGTCACCAGCAAGCGCTGTCGGGCCGGGTCCAGCTTCAAATTGACGGGGCCGGAGGCGGGCATCTCAGCCACCATTTTCTCGGTGTTCAGATCAATGGCGACTACCCGGTTGCCTGGGTGGCGGGATTGATAGCCGGGAATGCCACGTTCCTGGAAACCACGCATTTTGGGGTGGCCTTGGTCTACCGCTAACAGACGGTGGTTGATCTCGTCATAGGCCAGGTTCAGGGGCTGCTCTGCGCCCAGGCTAAAGCGTTTCACGATCTCATTGGATTGCGTGTCGACCACCACGGCCTCGCCCTGCATATTGGAGACATACAGGCGTTGATGTTTGGCATCCAAAGCAATCCCGGTTGCCGTAAAGCCAAAGCCTGGAATGATTTTTTCTACCTTGTTGGCCTGGGTATCAATCACGAACAGCTTGCCTTGCGTGTTGTCGAAGGCAGGCATGTACAGACGGTGCTTGGCGGGGTCCAGCATCAGTTGCCGGAAGTGATATTCAGGCCGTTCCTTGCCGTCCTTGCCCTTGAGCATGGAGGCTACTTGCACAGTCTGCAGCACCTGGCGGTTTTGCGTGTCGACAATGGTGATGGCACCTTCGCCGGTATTGCCTACATACAAGCGATTGGCCTGGTCATCCAGGGCCAGACTGAAGGCTTTGCGGGTCAAGGGGATGGTGCTCACGACCTTGAGATCCGCCGGGTTCACGACCAGGATTTGATAGGGTACGGAGCTATCGCTAAAGCTGCCTGCAGACGCGACAAACAGCAGGTCCAGCTTGTCGCTGTAAACCAGTTCGTAAATGCCCTGGGCAATCTGTGCACGAGTCAGCACGGGCTCGGCGCGGTTTTCTACTGATGTGGGAGCGCTGGCATGCTGATTCTGGGCAGGCGTGCTGCATGCCATCAGGCTGGCAGCAAGGGCGGCGTACAGCAAGGTAGAGGCAAAAGTTCGGGTCATGGAGTCAGGCCGTATAAAAAGGGTGGGCAGCGCCATCAGAACTCAAACGAGGCGGACAGATTGAAGGTACGGGGCTGGCTGACACCGCGCCATAAGGCGCCATACCAGTAGTGCGAGTTGGCCACGTTGTAGACCGTGCCACGGAAGGTCACCGGGGTAGAGGCGATTTTGGTGGCGTAGGCAAAACCCAGGTCGTATCGACGCCAGCTAGGGATGGACTGGCTATTGGCTTGATCCAGGTACTGCTTGCCGGTGTGGATGGCGTTGGCTGTCAATGTCAGACCATTGATTTGAGGCACGTCATAGGCGACGCCCAGTTTGGCTTCAAAGCGTGGCACTTCGGGCGCGTCGTAACCGTCATACAGCCCGCCCTGGGTTTGGGTCAGCTTGGCTTGTTTCCAGCTCAAGCCCCCAATCAGGCGCAGACCTTTGACGGGCTCACCAAAGACTTCCCATTCAATGCCTCGGTTGCGTTGCTCACCGTCAAAGCTGTAGACGTTGTCGGCATTGGTGATGGCGCTGGGGCGCGTAATTTCAAATACGGCCAGGGTGCTGGCTACACTACCGGCATCAAACTTCAGGCCAATTTCCTTTTGCTTGGACTTGTAGGGGGCGAACATCTGCCCGGCGTTGACGGCGGTCGCGGGGGCTTGAGCGCCTGCACTCAGGCCTTCAATGTAGTTTCCGTAAACAGAGACTTGGTCCGTCAGTTTGAAAAGAGCCGCAAAGGCAGGTGTGGTCGCCCGTTCGTCGTAGACATCGCCTTTGACCTGACCCGTGACGGCATCAAAGGTCTTTTGTTTGACGCGCTGTTGGCGTACCCCGACCGTCAACTGCAAACGGTCGTCCAGCATGGATAGCGTGTCGGCAATCCCCAGGCTTTGCAGCGTGTTTTCGTTGCTCTTGGGCATGTCAGGCGAATAGTCGACGTTGGGCTTGGAGACGTAGGTGGGGTCGTAAATATTGCCGGAAGGCAGACCGGCCACCGGGTAGTTGGCTCGGGCCTGATACACGGTTCGTTCAGACGCATTGGCATTGAACGACAACTGATGGCTGATCGGCCCGGTGACGAATTTTGTTTGCGCTCCAATATCGGCGGCAATGTTCTCGAACTTGGAGTTCCATACCAGCACGGAGTCGCGCGCAAAGTCACCATCGGTGTTCAGCAGACGCCAGTTCATGACGTTGGCAGTCATTTTGCGGTCGTTACGGCCTACGCTGGCCCAGATGGTGGTGTCATCGCTCAGGTCGTATTCGCCCTTCAGCATGAACAGGTCGCCACTGGTGTTATAGACCGACCACGGCTCGCCCGCGATCAGCTTGTCATGCGTCGGGGGCGCGGGGACAGCAGCCAGTCTGGAGGTGATTTGCGCCGAGACACCATCCGTATTTTCTTCGTTGTGAATCCAGTCAAAGCCCACGCGCAGATTGGTGCCGCGATAGTCCAGACCCAAGCCTACGGCTTCGTTATCCAGCTTCTTGTCTTTGACGGCGGTCTCGCCTTTGCGCTTGGTGGCATTGATGCGTACCCCCCATTCCTTGTCGGCCCCAAAGCGGCGACCAAAGTCCACTTTGCCGGAGTAGATGGAGTCGCTTTCGTAGCCGATACCGACCCGGTTAAGGTCCTCGTCGGTGGCGCGTTTCGTGACGGTGTTCACGGTTCCGGCGACGCTGCCGCTGGGCATCATGCCGTTGAGCAGGGCGGAGGGGCCCTTGAAAATCTCTACGCGTTCCGAGAAGTCGCCCAGACTGCGGTTGCCGTAGGAGGCCAGGCCGTACAAGCCATTAATGCCCAGGTCTTCCAGACCGGCGGTGTTGAAACCACGGATATGCACCGAGGCGTAATTACTCAAATCGTAATCGCTGCCTGTGGTGGACACAGAAGGGTCAGAGTCGGAAATCACCCTTAGTAAATTGCCCGACTGGGTGTTCTCAATCGCTTCGCGGGTGTACGCCTTGGTGCTGAAGGGCGTTTCCATGAAGTCTTTGTTACCCAGCATTCCTACGCGGCTGCCGGTGGCGATTTGGCCCCCGGCGTAGGTCGGTGTCAGACCATTGCTGGAAGCGACGACGGTCAGAGGGGCCAGTTGTGTGACCTGGCTATCTGCGTTTGGGGCCAGGGCCGTCAGGGACACATTCTTGCCACGGCGCTGATAGCGGATATTGGTATTGGCCAGCAGTTGGCCCAAGGCCTGGTCGGCAGTCAGGCTGCCGGAAACGGCGGGGGCGTAAAGCCCTTTGACGATCTCGGGGGAGTAGGCCAGATCCAGGGAGTAACGATTGGCCAGCTCAAGCAGCGCTTGGCTCAGGGGTTGAGCAGGAATGCTGATGGAGATGGCCGTGCTTTGAGCCTGGGCCGGTGTTGCACCTAGCCCCAAGAACACCGCCGCAGTCAGGCAGCTTATCGAGAAAGAAAAAAGGGTCTTGCTGCACGCAGCGCGGCGGCGGCCTGGTCGGGTCTGGTTCACTGAGCGAGGGTTCCGGTTGGGTTGCTGGCGTTTCCTGACCGCACACGCCCAGACAAGAGCGTGGGCTTGCGGATAAAAAACAGCCTCTTATGGATAAAGACAAAGCAAGCGAACCAAAACCGGATAACAATCCGGATCGAATTTGAAACTAATTGTTTCTTTTTGGCTTTGAGCCTTATCTACGCCGCGCCACCACAGGCGTTCCGTCTCGCAAATAGCTGACCGTTACCGGAACAATCTCGGGTAGCAACTCCAGAAACCCGGCTGTGTCATCGGTGCTGAATGCACCGGCAATATGCAGCCCTTGCAGTTCCTGGCGGTTGGTACGGACAGGCTTGGGGGCGTAGCGGTTGATCTCGCTGATAGCCTCGCTCAAAGGTGTATCGCTAAACAGCAATCGACCTTGCGTCCAGGCCATCAGGGAGGCGACATCGCTGTCACCCATCCTCATCAGATCCTTATCTGCCTGGGCGCTGACACCTTGCTTGGCGGTCAGTGCAGCAGTGCTGCGACTCCACCAGGGACCGTGTTTGACTTGGACCGAGCCTGATTCCACCACGACTCGTACTTGCGCCTCGTCACGACGCACACCAAAACGAGTCCCCGTCACGCGTACAGAGGTGTCGCCCGCATCCACCAGAAAGGGGCGCTGCGTATCGCTGGCAACAGTGAAAGAGGCTTCCCCGGCGCTCAGGGTGACGACACGGCTATGTTCAAACAACTGCACGTGCAAGGCTGTGGCGGTATTCAGCTCAATGATGGAGCCATCGGGTAAAGAGACTTGCTCGCGCTCGCCCTGACGAGTGGCAAATTTCTGCTCATAAAGCGCTTCGCCCTGATGAAACCAGGACAAGGCTACGCCGCCGCTAATAGCAGCAGTGCAGGCGGCACCAGCCCCAATCAACAGACCACGGCGTTGCAGAAAACCGGGGCTGGGAGGGGCGGGTTCCTGCGCCAGTTTGCGTAAACGCTCGCTGGAGACCAGGCTGATGGCATTCCAGATCCCTTGGGCTCGTTTGTATTCCAGCAGGTGCTCCGGGCTGGCGTTCAGCCAGGCTTGCAGTTGCTGGCGTTCGGCTTCATCCATGCTTCCCGATTTTTCACGTGCGAGCCAGAACGACGCTGCATCGCAGGGATCTTGCTCGGTGGGAGGAAGGTGGGGGTCTTTCACGGGATCAAAGTCCGACAAGGGGGCGCCAAATAATCTCATGGGATTATAGGCTTGCCAGCCTTCTCGATGAGCCCGGAATCGGGAGGGCAAAAGCTGTGCAATTGGCTACGAATATGACGGGTGGCATCGATCACATACCGTTCGACAGTATTGAGAGCCAGCCCCATTTTTTGGGCGATTTCAGCGTGGGTATAGCCTTCCAGCCGATGGTAAATAAAGACCTGGCGCTTTTTCAGCGGTAGCTGGGCCAGGGCATTTTCCAGGGCACGGGCCAGATCGCAGACATGCAGATGAGCTTCCGGATCTGCCAATAAAGGGTGATCGTCCTCTGCCAGCTCTTCCAACGACACCAGATTGGCGCGGGACTGCCGTTTGACCTCATTAATTAGGCGATTATGCGCTGAACGTATCAAGTAGGCCTTGGGGTTCAGAACCGCTTCGGAGCCTTTGCTCAGAAACTGCAGCGCCGATTCCTGGGCCGCATCTTCCGCATCGCAGGATAATGAATTTCTCTTGGCCCATGTCCCGATCAACCCGCTGTAGTGAGCGAGCCAGCCTTTGAGAAATGGCGGTGGGCGGGACATGACAATGAGACAAGGCGTAGGAACAGGGAAGGGCTCATATTAGCAATAATTCTCATTCTTATATACGAATCCCTGTCTAATTGTGTCCGTAAATACACAGCGCCAGAGCGGCAGCTCTGTTCAGGCAGGCTGCGACTTGCTTGTGCTTGTCGGCGGTACGCTCTCACAGGTGGGCGGTTTATGGCCCGTAAGCAGCTATTGGTTTTATCGATGGTGACTACTGATTAATCGATTTGTCCGCCCTAGTGCGCCCCTCTACGATGAATCTCAATAATGAGGAGGCAAACTATGACAAAGCAGTTTTCAAATCCGGTTCGGACCTGCTTCGGGCCGGGCAGTCTGAAAGAGATTTCCGGATTGGCAGCCAATAAGAAAGTAACGCTGGTGACCTTCCCGGAAGCACGGGCATTGGGCTTGATTGCCCATATTCAAACCTTGCTGGGAGACAGCCTGATTCACATCGTGGAGGACGTGCAGCCCAATCCTGACGTCAGTTATTTGAAGGATGTGTACGAGACCTTCTGGCAGCAGGCGGGAGACAGTGACATTGTGCTGGCTGTGGGTGGGGGCAGTGCGATTGATACGGCGAAAGCCTTGATTGTCGGCACCCAGACAGGAAGCTTTCAGGAGTTACTGGAGTTGTTGGCTACGGGTAAGGCGTTCACGCCCGTCGCTACCAAGTCATTGATTGCAGTGCCTACGACGGCAGGTACAGGCAGTGAAGTTACGCCTTGGGCCACGATTTGGGACCAGCAGGCCCAGAAAAAATACTCTTTGCATTTGGAGCAAACCTGGCCATCTGTTGCGATTATCGATCCGGAACTGATGTTGACGGTGCCGGAGAAAGTGACGGTATCAACAGGGTTGGATGCCTTGTCACATGCTTTGGAGTCTATCTGGAACGTCAATGCCAACCCGATTTCGGATACGTTCGCGATATCGGCAATTGAGGACATTCTGGTCTATTTACCTTTGCTGCAAAAAGACCTGGGCAATATAACTCTGCGCTCCAAAATGGCCTTGGCCGCTTTGAAAGCGGGCATGGCGTTTTCCAATACCAAAACAGCTCTGGCTCATTCCATTTCCTATGAAATGACTTTGCGTCATGGCTTGCCGCATGGCATTGCTTGCTCGTTTACCTTGCCCTATGTGTTGGGTTTGGCCTGGGGCTGTGAGCCATCGCGTGATCAGGTTTTTGAAAAACTGTTTGGCCCGGATCGTATTCAGGCCCAGGAAAACCTGCGCGCGTTTCTGCTCAGCGTCGGGGTCAAAACCGAGTTTCAGGACTACGGTGTTCAGGCTCAGGAGCAAGAGGCCATGATTGCTTACGCCCTTCAAGGTGCGCGCGGGAAGAATTTCATCGCGGCGTGAACGCAGCGGTCAACAACAAGAAACAAGAAGCAAGAGACAAAAAAGCAGAAAGGTAGAGAGGATAGTCCCCGCCTTTTGGAAACAGCAAAAAAGAGCATCCCCTGCCCCTGCACGGTTGGTGCATAAGGGGGATGAAAGGAGCTGATTATGAGTCAAGCAACAAGCCTGCCCGGGGTGGCCCGGGCAAGGGGTTCGTCGTTCCGTAAAGCGCAGTGGCGCATGCTGCTGGCGGCGATGTTTTGCTATTTGTTTTTCTACACGGGGCGACAGACCTTCGGGTTTGCCATTCCAGGACTGAAAGAAGAGTTTGGCTTCAGCAGTGCGGCATTGGGCTGGGTATCTGCCGCCTTGTTGTGGGCCTATGCAGTGGGGCAGGCCATCAATGGCAATCTGGCTGACAAGTATGGTGGCCGTCGCATTATGACGGCGGGCGCGGTGCTGTCTTGCGGTGCCAACTGGATTGCCAGTTTCGCAACGGGTTTTTACAGCTTGCTGTTTCCATGGGCGGCCAATGGCTACTTTCAGGCGCTGGGCTGGGCACCCGGTAGTCGTTTGATTTCCAACTGGTGGGGTGTTTCCGAGCGGGGCCGTGCCTATGGCTTGTATGTGTTTGCCGCCGGTTGCGCCTCCGTCTTGTCTTATGTGACGTCCATCGTGGTGATTGATGTCATGCATCTGGATTGGCGCTG
Organism: Alcaligenes sp. SORT26; assembly: GCF_017377875.1. Lineage (GTDB taxonomy): Bacteria > Pseudomonadota > Gammaproteobacteria > Burkholderiales > Burkholderiaceae_B > Alcaligenes > Alcaligenes parafaecalis. The sequence continues at coordinate 2,692,897 of NZ_CP070975.1, read as the reverse complement.
GATTTTTCGCCTGCCTGTCTTGTTGATGCTTCTGGGCGGGATTGTGTTTTATCTGGTGGCTCGTGAGCGGCCTGAGGACATGGGGTTTGAACCTTTGGCCGATACAGGTGTTGCCAATTCTGATGATGCTTCCAAGGCGCTGGAGGGCGAGACGGAAACCTCTTGGCAGCGCTACAAGGCGGTCCTGAAAAACAAGCGCCTTTTGATCGCTGCTCTGTCTCTTGGTTTTCAGAATGCGGCTCGTTATGGCTTGATTGTGTGGGTGCCCGTGCATTTTCTGGGTGTGGACTGGAAGTCGGGCGATGGCCTGATTGATCCTAAATGGATCACGATCGCACTGCCTGTGGGCATGGCGGTGGGGGCATTGAGCAATGGCTGGCTGTCAGACCGTTTGTTTGGCTCCAAGCGTTATCTGGCCATCATGCTGTATACGGGCCTGGGGGCATTGACCAGTCTGTGGATGTGGACCTTGCCTGTACACAGCTCCGTGGGATTGTTGGCCCTGTTTCTGTGCGGCTTCTTTGTGTATGGGCCTGCAACGAGTTTCTGGGCTTTGTGCCCGGATCTGGTCGGTGCCAAGCGTTCGGGTACGGCAACCGGCGTGATGAATTTTTCTTCTTACTTGTTTGCTGGCCTGGCCGAGCCAATGATTGGTAGTGTGCTGGATTCGACTGGCGATACCTCCTTGATCTTTGTAATCGTCCTGATTGCATGCTCATGTAGCGCGCTGGTGGCACTCTTTATCCGTCGTTAACTAAACAAGGGCTGTCCATGCACCACTATCACAAATGGTTGAGATCTTTTTATGCCGTGGCTTTTACAGGCGGGTTCACGTCGGCCGCTCGGTATCTCAGCATTGGACAGCCTACCGTCAGTGAACAGGTCAGGGCGCTGGAGCAGCGCTTTGATGTGGAGCTTTTTTATCGCTCCGGCAATCAGTTGGAACTGAGTGCTGCGGGCCAGCAACTTTATGAAATTACCAAGCCTTTGTTTGATTTGGAAGAAGAGGCGGTTCAGTTGCTGGAAAGTTTCAAACAACGCAAATCAGGCTTGTTGCGCATAGGCGCGGTATCGCCACCTATTGCGATGGATATGGTCTTCAAACTGGGCAAGAGCAAGCCTGATATTGAACTTAAGACCTATTTTTCTTCAGCGTCAAAGGTATTGGAAAAGCTGTACGACTTTGATGTGGATGTGGTGTTGCTGGCGCATCCCAAGGCTGATCCCAGTTTGCACACGCGTTTGTATCAGCGTTACCCCGTGGTAGCCGTTGTGCCGGAGGGTCATCCCTGGTACTCACAGGAGCAGGTGCCGCTGCAGCAATTGAATCAGGAACCGGTGATCTTGCGGGAAACAGGCTCTCGCACCCGGCAAACCGTGGAGGACGGCTGCCAGCAGCATCAGATCAGTCTTAATTGTGTGATGGAACTCAATAGTCGGGAGGCCATTGTGCACGCCATCATGAAAGGGGCCGGGATCGGTTTTGTGTCTGCACCGGAGTATGTGGATATTCCGGGTACTCGTGCCATCACCTTTGAGGATCATCCCTTTTTCATCGATTACTACCTGTGCTGTCTGAATTTAAGAAAAGACCGTCCGCTTATTAATGATCTGTTTATTGGTTTTGAAGCTAGCAGTTAGTTTTTTATCAACGATATCCAGTTAAGGGTTTGGAGAACGACTATGTCTTATCAGCAAGTGCAACAGATACAGGCCGTGATTTTTGATTGGGCTGGCACAGTAGTGGATTTTGGCTCTTTCGCGCCGACACAGATTTTTGTCGAGGCTTTTGGCGAGTTTGGAGTACAGGTTTCCCTGGAAGAGGCGCGTGGTCCGATGGGCATGGGCAAGTGGGATCACATCCGTACTTTGTGCAATGTGCCCGAGATTGCTGAACGCTATAAGCAACAGTTTGGCCGTACGCCCACAGACGAAGATGTCACCGCCATCTATGAGCGCTTCATGCCCTTGCAGATAGAGAAAATTGCAGAGCACTCGGCCTTGATTCCGGGAGCGCTGGAAGTCATTTCCAATCTGAAAAGCACGGGTGTGAAAGTGGGCTCCTGCTCGGGCTACCCCAAGGTGGTCATGGATAAAGTAGTCGAATTGGCTGCTAGAAATGGTTATATGGCGGACTGTGTCGTGGCAACGGATGAAGTGCCTAACGGGCGGCCTTATCCTGCCCAGTCCCTGGCCAATGTGATTGAGCTGGGCGTATCGGACGTGGCGGCTTGCGTCAAAGTGGACGACACGTGGCCGGGTATTGTTGAAGGACGTAGTGCCGGGATGTGGACAGTGGCACTGACGTGTTCGGGCAATGCCCTGGGTTTGACCTACGAGCAGTTCAAGCAGTTGCCAGCCGACAAGCTGCAACAGGAGCGCGAACGGATTGGAGCCATGTTCAGTGATTCACGCCCACATTATCTGATCGACACCATTGTGGATTTGCCTGAAGTGCTGGCAGATATCAATCGTCGGTTAGCTGATGGAGAAATGCCGCAAAGCAGTTGATTTGCTGCACCGCATCTCAAGGAAAACCTCCATGTACGGCACCTAAGCGTGGCGGCACACTGGAAGATAGGCCGCGCCCGTCCGGGGGTGGCCTGTTTTCGGGATGAGCGCAGATATGCAGTCTTCACATGTGGCACATGTTCAGGAGATTACGGCTGTTTGGCAGGGAAACCTGTCACGGCGCGATCAGGCTGTCATTCATAGCTGGCGGCGGTGTATCGAGCATCACCGTCTTGATCCTGCCCAGGCCTGCGAGGCCTACATCGTGCCGGACTCCCAGTTGCGCGAGCATCGTCAGCAGTCCGAGGCCCTGATCAATATTGCGCGCTCCGGGCTGGAACGCCTTTATCAGCAGGTATCGGGGCTTAACTACGTCCTTTTGCTGTCTGACAACAAGGGTGTAACCGTTGATTTTCTGGGCTCTGATGGCCAGCGGGATGCGCTGCGGCAGGCGGGGCTTTATATGGGCTCGGAATGGTCTGAAGAACGGGCGGGTACGTGCGCGGTAGGGACGTGTCTGCATACGGGCGAGGCCTTGACCATTCATCAGGGCGACCATTTCGACCACATGCATGCGCCCTTGTCGTGTACGGCGGCGCCTATCTATCACTATGACGGCGAGCTGGCGGCGGTGCTGGATTTGTCTTTGCTGCAGTCACCGGAAGCCAAGGCCAGCCAAGGTTTGGCCTTGCACCTGGCCAATGCGGCGACCCGGCGTATTGAGCTGGCCAATTTGATGGCCTGCCATCGTCAGGAATGGATTCTGTGTTTATCCCAATCGCCCGAGTTTCTGGATATTGATCCCGAGGCGGCGATAGCGATTGATGGCTCCGGCCGCATCAAAGGCATGACGCATACCGGCGCGCGTATTCTGGCGCGGGCGGCAGGGGTGGACTGGCGGAATCCCGCTGGTTTGCTGGGGCAGAGTCTGATGCGTTTTCTGCATCTGGAAGTTGATCAGTTACCGACGCTGATGCGTTATCGCCCGACGCAGGAACGGGTGGTGATGGCGCGTGATGGCAGCGTGCTGTTTGCCCATGCCATTGAACCCAGACGTGTTTTAACAAGCCGTTCTGTGGGGATGGACGGGGCGGCGGTGGATGCCGCGCTGCCACAAGCGCTGCGCGGCTTGGCGGGAACGGATGCCGCCATGCAGTCCATGTTGCTGAAGGCGGCAAGGCTGGCGACGCGGGAAATGCCAGTGCTGCTGCAGGGCGAGACGGGATCGGGCAAGGAATATTTGGCGCGTGCCATTCATGCGGCAAGTGGCCGTCGGGGGGAGTTTGTAGCGCTGAATTGTGCTGCTTTGCCCGAAAGCCTGATTGAAAGCGAGCTGTTTGGTTATCTGGCCGGAACCTATACCGGGGGTGCGGCACGCGGTCGCACAGGTTTGATTGAAGCGGCCGATGGCGGCACCTTGTTCCTGGACGAGATAGGAGACATGCCGCTGGCGTTGCAGAGCCGTCTGCTGCGCGTGCTGGCCGAGTCCGAAGTGATGCCCTTGGGTGCGCGCACGGGCAAGCGTGTCGATATACGGGTGATTTCAGCCAGCCACCATGATTTGACGGCGCTGGTTGAGCAAGGCCGTTTTCGTGCTGATTTGCTGTATCGCCTGAATGCGGCGGTTCTGACCTTGCCTGCCTTGCGTGAACGTACGGACGTGGAATGGCTGGTGCAGCAGATACTGCGTCGACGTTGGGTAGAGGGTGATGTGCCGGGCCTGTCTCCAGAAGCCTGGCAAGCCTTGCATGCGTATGACTGGCCGGGCAATCTGCGTGAGCTGGATAATGCGCTGGTCTTGGCTCTGGCCTTGGCCGAAGGCTCATGTGTGGAAGTGCACGATTTGCCAGAAACCTTGCGTGGTTTGCGTCCTGCCAGTTTGCCTGGCAAGACGATGCTGGGCAGGACTGGGGAATTGTCCTGGCAGCAGACCTTGCAAGCATGTGGTGGCAATGTCAGTGCCGCAGCGCGGCAGCTCGGGATTAGCCGTTCTACCTTGCACAGGCATATCAAACGCGCGGGTGTGACACATAGGTTGCCTAGTGTAGGTGACACAGGCTGCGACACCTGATGCGCCACCTGTGCCACACCTGGCACAGTTTCGTCGCCCAGAAAGCCGCGATACCCCGTTAAAACAAGCCATCACGGCTTGGCATGATGTTTGCTATGTACTCCATAGCTGGACAGTAAAAGTCCGGCGCAACATTAAAACGATATGGAGACAAATCATGCCAACACAGCAGCAACTGCAGCCGTCTGCACGACAGTTGGATACGGTTCTTGAACAGTTGACTCATGCGCTTGTCAGCAATGCCCCAGACGATGCAGCCGCCTTGTTTGCCGAGGACAGTTATTGGCGCGATCTGGTCATGTTCACCTGGAACCTGCGCACCATGGAAGGGCGCGATCAGATACGGGACATGCTGACGCAGCAAGAGCAGGCCGCTCGCTCCGCCAAGTTTGAGCGCGATAGCGCCGAGTCCGTCAGTGATGATGGGCAGGGCTTGGTGGAAGGCTGGTTTCGTGTTGAAACCGATGTAGCGCGTGGCTATGGGCACATCCGTTTGAAGAACGGGAAGATCTGGACGTTCCTGACCACCATGTCCGAACTGAAGGGCCATGAGGAGCCCTTGGGCGTACGTCGCCCTATGGGGGCCGAGCATGGCATCCGGCGGGGTCGCCAGACCTGGCAGGAGCGTCGTCAGCAAGAGCAGGCGGAGCTGGGCACTATGGAGCAGCCCTATGTGCTGGTGATCGGTGGTGGGCAGGGTGGTATTGCACTGGGTGCGCGCCTGCGGCAGTTGAATGTGCCTAGCCTGATCATTGACCAGCATGCCCGTCCCGGCGATAGCTGGCGCAAGCGCTACAAGTCGCTGTGTCTGCATGACCCTGTCTGGTACGACCACCTGCCTTACATGCCGTTTCCTGACAATTGGCCGGTCTTTGCACCCAAGGACAAGATCGGGGATTGGCTGGAAATGTACGTCAAGGTGATGGAGCTGAACTATTGGAGCAGCACTATTTGCAAGAAGGTGCGCTACGACGAGGCCAGCCAGACCTGGGAAGTAGAGATTGAGCGCGATGGCAAACCCATGACCCTGCGGCCTCAACAACTGGTCTTTGCGACCGGCATGTCTGGCAAGGCGAATGTGCCCACCATGAAGGGACAGGATGTGTTCAAGGGCGAGCAACAGCACTCCTCACAACATCCTGGCCCGGAGGCCTACGCGGGCAAGAAAGTGGTGGTGATCGGTGCCAACAACTCGGCTCACGATATCTGCGCCGCCCTTTGGGAAGCGGGCGCGGACGTCACGATGGTGCAGCGTTCGTCCACGCATATTGTGCGATCCGACTCCTTGATGGAGATCGGTCTGGGTGATTTGTACTCGGAGCGTGCTTTGGCGTCGGGCGTCACCACACGCAAGGCAGACCTGCTGTTTGCCTCCTTGCCGTATCGCATCATGGCGGACTTCCAGATCCCTGTGTACGACAAGATCCGCGAACGTGATGCAGATTTCTACAGCAAATTGGAAGCAGCCGGTTTCATGCTGGATTGGGGTGATGATGGCTCCGGCTTATTCATGAAATATCTGCGCCGTGCTTCCGGTTATTACATCGACGTAGGCGCTTGCGAGCTGATTATCGACGGCAGCATCAAATTGAAGTCGCGCACCGATATCAGTCATCTGACCGAGGACGCGGTGGTGCTGACTGACGGCACCGAACTGCCTGCTGATCTGGTGGTGTACGCCACAGGCTACGGCTCCATGAACGGTTGGGTGGCCGATCTGGCGGGTCAGGAAATGGCTGACCGGGTTGGCAAGTGCTGGGGCCTGGGATCGGAGACCCTTAAAGATCCAGGACCGTGGGAAGGCGAGCAACGCAATATGTGGAAGCCGACTCAGCAGCCTAATCTCTGGTTCCACGGCGGGAATCTGCATCAGTCGCGTCATTACTCGCAGTACTTGGCCTTGCAGCTTAAAGCGCGTCAGGCTGGTTTGCCGGTGCAGGTGTACGGAACGCAGGAGGTACATCATCTGCGCTGATGGGGTGTCCTTGTGAAACGGGGCGAGGCTTGGAGGTCAAGTCTCGCCCCGTTTTTGCTTGATTTCATCCACATCGTGTCTGCTGTGGGGATGAGCAGATCAAGCGCTGTCTGATTCGTCGCAGTTTTTGCATTGTGATCTCGACTATTTACACCGTTTTGCGGCGTATGTAGGATCTCGACGTGCACCATTGCGGGCAAATCACCTAGGCGGTAGAGGCTTTGTGCCGCAAACACGGTTTTGAGCTGGGCGATTACACCTTGTCCGTCAAAGGCCGTCAGCTTCAAGGAAGTGCTCTTGCGGTGGAGCACGAGTAAGACTGGTCAAGAAGCCTGCTTATATTTTTACTTGATGTATCTGGAGCGCCAGGACTGTCCCCTAGCGGGTACGTACCGACTTGGCGCGCTATCTCCTGGCTTGCCAGAGGCCCTGACAGACCTTGATGGTCTGTCCCATCTATCTTCTGAAACCCAGTACTCATGCCTGTTGCCGCCATATTGGCAGGCTTGTGCTGCGGTGTCTGAATCAGCTCTGAAAATGTGATGCGGATTGGGGTAAAAAACGAGCCTTATAAAAATAAATAAAAAATTAGTATCAGGAAAACGCTCGTAGCATTTTGTAGTTTCCGACTAAATCGTAAATGTTACGGTGGACTCATCCATTGAAAACAACGAAATCTTTGTTGATTGAAGTGGACTCCTTTTAATAACAGGGGCAAGGTTATTTTTAAATTAAAAATTTCCTTTTCTGATATTGGAGAAAGTCGATGAAAAAATCTGCCATCCTATCCAGTGTATTAATGGCTACGGCCTTGAGTTTCGGTCTGCAAAGCGGCGCAATGGCCAATGAGGCCGGTGTCAATCAAGATCACTCTGCCACGACCGGCGAAGCCGTCAGCGATACCTGGATCACCACCAAGATCAAGGCTGATCTGGCCAGCACCAAGGATCTGAAGAGCACGGATATCTCTGTTGAGACCAATAACGGTGTTGCAACATTGACCGGTACCGTGCCCAGCGAAATTGAACAAAAGAAAGCAGTTGCCGCAACGGAAAGCGTTAAAGGTGTTGTGAAAGTCGATTCGTCGGGATTGAAAGTAAAGCCGGAATAAATGATCTGGTTTCAATCCATGTTTTGAATTCCTTTTAAATCAGGAGTACGACTATGAATGAAGATACGATCAAAGGTAAATGGAAGCAGTTGTCCGGTAAAATCCAGGCCAAATGGGGCAAGCTGACGAATGATGATATTGATGTTGCGGAAGGCAATACCGAATATCTGGTCGGCAAAATCCAGGAGCGCTACGGTATTGCGCGTGAAGAAGCTGAAAAGCAAGTGCGCGACTTCAACGGCGGCGCTTGATGCTCCAGGCTGATTGATTCGGCCTGAAAGAACGCCCTGCATCATTTCCCCCCAGCACGTGGATCAAGGTCCAAGCGCTGGGGGGAAATTACGTAAGCAGGGCGTTTTTATTCGTCTTTCATGTCCCCAGCCACCGGAACGTCGGCGAAACAGCAAGGCCAGCCATCAGTCCTCGTCCATTTCCTGATAGCGCTCAACCAGATAATCCAGCAGCGCTCGCACAGCGGGCATCTGCCCCCGGCGGGATGAAAACACCGCATGAATAATTTCGCGTCGGGGCGACCAGTCGGGAATCAGTTTGATCAGCGAACCCTCGGCCAGTTGATCGCACACCACCAAGGTGGGTAATTGGACTACTCCTACACCAGCCAGCGCTGCAGCGCGTAGTGCTGTCATATCGGTGGTAATCAGCCGGGGCGTGTGATGCAGCAGGGCTTGTGCGCCGTCCGGGCCGAACAAGGTCCAGGTATGGCTTTGCTGTGGCAGGCCCAGTCCCAGGCTGGGGTAGTCCGCCAAATCAGCGGGCGAGCCGGGCATGCCATGCTGTTCAATCAGCGCTGGGCTGGCAATCAGACATTGGCTGCGGTCAGACAGAACTCGCATCACCAGATCGCTGTCTTGCAGCGGCGGTGGTCGCACGCGAATGGCAATGTCCAGGGCCTCACCAATCAGGTCCACTCGCCGGTTGGTGGCATCCAGTTGCACCGTCACATGCGGATAGCTGACCATGAAACCGGCCAACATATTGCTGACATGCGCGTTCAGTAAGGTAATTGGGCAACTGATGCGCACGACACCACGTGGTTCGGCGCGGGTCAGCTCAATGGCGGCCTGAGCCGCTTCTGCCTCGACCAGCATGGCTTTGCAGTGCTCGTAATAGGTCTGGCCAATTTCAGTGACGGTAAAACGTCGGGTGGAGCGCTGGATCAGCCGTACCCCCAGGCGTTCTTCCAGTGCAGCCAGCCTGCGGCTCAAGGTGGATTTGGGCAGCCCCAGGGCGCGGCCCGCTGGCGCGAAGCCACCGTGGTCCACAATCTGAACATAGAAGTACAAGTCGTTTAAATCTTGCATGGCGTTTTTATCGTTCCATAAATGGAACAGAGATGGCAGATTTAGGGGGCTACTGGTGTTGTCGTCCCGAGTTTATTCTGTCTCTTATGTTGAAACAAGGAGATGGACATGAAGAAAATTCTTGGTATCTATAGCGCTCCCCGTCCTCACTGGGTGGGCGACGGCTTCCCCGTTCGCTCCCTGTTTTCGTACCACACACACGCAAAACAGTTGAGCCCCTTCCTGCTGATGGATTACGCCGGGCCTGCCGAGTTTGCACCTAGCAACCACAAGCGCGGTGTCGGTCAGCATCCACACCGGGGTTTTGAGACCGTCACTATCGTCTACAAGGGCGAAGTGTCGCATCACGACTCCACCGGTCAGGGCGGCACCATTGGCCCCGGCGATGTGCAGTGGATGACGGCCGGTTCGGGCATCTTGCACGAGGAGTACCACTCTGACGCTTTTGCCCGTTCGGGCGGCACGCTGGAGATGGTGCAACTGTGGGTCAACCTGCCTGCCAAGGACAAAGGAGCCCCTGCTGGCTACCAGGCTATTACCGACCAGCAAATTCCTGTGGTCGCACTGCCTGATGCCGCTGGCATGGTGCGCGTGATTGCTGGAGAAAAGGACGGAGCCGCTGGCCCTGCCAAGACCTTCACTCCCATGAATGTATGGGACATGCGTCTGAATCAGGGTGGGATTGCTGAGCTGGAAAGCCCTGATGGCTGGACCGCTGCTTTGGTGGTGCTGCAAGGCACGGTGCTGGTCAATGGCCAAAGCGTGGCACGTGAAGGGCAGTTGGTGGTGCTGGACCGGGCAGGTAGCCAGTTCAGTGTCGAGGCCAATAACGATGCCGTGGTTCTGCTGATCAGTGGTCAGCCCATTGATGAGCCCATTGTGGGTCACGGTCCTTTTGTCATGAATAGCAAGCAAGAGATCTTGCAGGCTATGGATGACTTCAATAGTGGTCGCTTCGGTGCCATGGCACCCACACCGGCCTCGTAAAGCAAGTTGGCAAGGGCTGCGCAACGCGGCAGCCCTTGCTTCCTCACCCCCCAGGAGAAACAGCATGACTATTCCGAACAATGTTGCCAACTTCAACGGCGCCGCCCCAGTAATCGATCCTGATGACGCTGTCATGCTGCTGATTGATCATCAGAGCGGCCTGTTCCAGACCGTCAAAGACATGCCCATGACCACCTTGCGTGATCACGCGGCCGCGCTGGCCAAAATCGCCACGCTAAGCAAATTGCCTGTGATCACCACGGCATCGGTTCCACAAGGCCCCAATGGCCCCCTGATTCCCGAGATTCACCAGAATGCTCCCCATGCGCAGTACGTGGCACGCAAAGGCGAGATCAATGCCTGGGATAACGAAGATTTTGTGGCGGCGGTTAAAGCCACGGGTCGCAAGACACTGATTATTGCGGGCACGATCACCAGCGTCTGCATGGCTTTTCCTGCCATCAGCGCTGTTTACGAAGGCTATAAGGTTTTCGTGGTGATTGATGCCTCGGGCACCTACTCCAAGATGGCCCAGGAAATCACCATGGCTCGTATGGTTCAGGCCGGCATTGTGCCTATCGACGTGGGTGCGGTGGCCTCCGAATTGCAAAAAACCTGGAACCGCGAGGATGCCCAGGAGTGGGCCCAGGTCTACACCAAGATTTTCCCCTCTTACCAACTGTTGATCGAGAGCTACATGAAAGCGCAGGACGTGCTCAAGAACCAGGAACAGTTGGATTCGCAGCGCTAATACCCCCCAGCGCTGCAGCTGTACCGGGTGCAGTTTTGCACCCGCCTCTTTCAATCACCGTTAAGGAAAACTGAGATGACGACGCCTTACAAACGACTGGATAAAGACCAAGCCGCTGTACTACTGGTAGATCACCAAACCGGGCTGCTGTCTCTGGTACGCGATATTGATCCCGACAAGTTCAAGAACAATGTGCTGGCGCTGGCGGATCTGGCCAAGTACTTCAACTTGCCCACGATTCTGACCACCAGCTTTGAAGAAGGTCCTAATGGCCCTTTGGTTCCCGAGCTGAAAGAAACCTTCCCGGACGCTCCTTACATTGCTCGCCCTGGCCAGATCAACGCATGGGATAACGAGGACTTCGTTAAAGCCATCAAAGCAACGGGCAAGAAGCAGTTGATTATTGCTGGCGTGGTAACCGAAGTGTGCGTGGCTTTCCCTGCCTTGTCGGCTCTGGAAGAAGGTTTTGACGTGTTTGTGGTCACCGATGCTTCCGGCACGTTTAACGAGTTCACTCGTCATTCGGCATGGGATCGTATGTCTGCCGCCGGTGCGCAATTGATGACCTGGTTCGGCGTGGCGTGCGAGCTGCACCGCGACTGGCGTAACGACGTGGAAGGTTTGGGTGCTTTGTTCTCCAACCACATCCCTGACTACCGCAACCTGATCAACAGCCACACCAAGTTCACTTCCGGTAAGTAAGCGCCTTGGCGCAGCGCTGCTCATGATGGTGAGCAGCGCTTTTTGCTGGCCTTAAGCCATGCCCCTGCTACACGCATTTTTGGAGTTTGACCCATGAGCACCCTCAGTTCCGAAGTCTCCGTATCCTTTGATTGTCCTGAAGACCAAAATGGCGACAAACAGATCCAGCGCGTGGCCTCACGCAGTGCACAAGTGGGTGGGGGCATTCAGGTTAGCCGTATCTTGCCGTCCTCGCAGCGACGTACGGTGGGAGCCTGGTGTTTTCTGGATCATGCCGGACCAGCCGTGTTCACTTCCGGCTCTGGTCTTCGCGTCGGGCCGCATCCGCATATTGGTTTGCAGACTTTTACCTGGATGATTCAGGGCGAGGTGTTGCACCGAGATAGTTTGGGCCATGTGCAGGTGATCAAACCCGGCCAGGTGAATTTGATGACGGCGGGACGTGGCATCAGCCATACCGAAGAATCCTTGCCCGGCGAAGACAAGCTGCATGCGGTTCAACTGTGGATTGCCTTGCCTGCCAAGGACGCCGCCTGTGAACCGGCTTTTGACCATCATCCGGACTTGCCGCGTTGGCGTGAAGGCGAATGTGAGTTCACCTTGCTGGCGGGTACTTATGGTGATCAGCAGGCACCCAGCAAGCTGTATTCGCCGTTGGTGGGCATGGATTTGAATAGTGTGAAGGCCGGTCAGATTACGCTGAATCTGAGGCCCGAGTTTGAATATGGATTCCTTGTGGTGCAAGGCACCGTGGGCATTGGCACCGAGCAGTTTCAGGCCAATGAACTGGCTTATGTGGATCGTGGCTTGACGCAGTTGTCGCTGGAGTTAAGCGCGGGCAGCCGAGTCATTGTGCTGGGTGGCGAGCCTTATACCGATGAGCTGGTTCTGTGGTGGAACTTTGTTGGTCAAAACAAGGATGTCATCACCCGGGCACAAGGTGATTGGCGTGCGGCCCATGAGCGTTTTGGTGTGGTGCAGGGCTATGACGGCGACCCTTTGCTGGCCCCCGATTTGCCTTGGGAAACAGCCTGACTTCTGTTTTTGGACCAGAGCGGGTGTTGATCCTGTGCCCGTGCGCGTATCCGATCCTGCCATGACGCGGGTTTTTGTTTGATACTCGGAGTGATTCTTTTGAGAGGTCTGCAAGGCCGCTGTTCACCTTGATTGTGCTTCTGATGCTCTGCCTGAATGGCCCCTTTTGGGGCCATTGTTTTTGGACGAAATTTGCCTACCTTGACTGGCGGTCTGCCAGTGATCGGAGTACAAAACAGTGTGCTGGTGTGAACGAGTTTGCAGGCCATGGCCTGTTTGGGTGCTGTAAAAACCTGTGTTTGCACGACAGCGTTGAGCGATTTTTAAAAGGTAGCTGGAATGCGATTGAAAGATAAAGTGGCGGTTGTTACCGGATCGGCAGCGGGTATTGGTTTGGCAACGGCCAGGAAGTTTGCCCAGGAAGGGGCGATTGTGGTGTTGTGTGATCGTAATGCGGATGCCGTCAATCAAGCAGCGCAGTCTTTAAGTGGCAATGGCGTGACCGCTGTGGGCTACACCGTGGATGTCACGGACCGTGCGCAGATTGATGCCATGGTGGCGGATGTGAAGCAAAAGTTTGGCCGCATTGATGTGCTGGTGAACAATGCCGGGATCACCAAAGACGCCAAGCTGGTCCGCATGACCGAGCAGCAATTTGACGATGTGATTGATGTGAACCTGAAAGCGGTTTTCAACTTCACCCAGGCCGTGGCCGCGGTGATGCTGGAGCAGGAAAGCGGTTCTATTCTGAATGCCTCCAGCGTGGTGGGCCTGTACGGTAATTATGGTCAAACCAATTACGCGGCCAGCAAGTTTGGTGTCATCGGTTTTACCAAAACCTGGGCCAGAGAATTGGGCCCCAAAGGGATTCGCGTCAATGCCGTCTGTCCCGGTTTTATCGAGACCGACATCCTGAAAACCATCCCGGAAAAAGTGCTGCAAGGCTTTCGCGATCATTGCTGGTTGCGCCGCATGGGCAAGCCTGAAGAAATCGCCAATGTGTATGCGTTTCTGGCCTCGGATGAAGCCAGTTTCATCAATGGCACAACCCTGGAAGTGTCGGGTGGTTTGACGGTTTAATGCCGCGTAGATAAGGGTTGAATCGTTCGTAGCCTTTAGTTGGTAGCTTCTATTTAGTAATGATGGATACTGGCTACAAAAAAAGCCCCCACGCTACGCCTTCGGCTTGCTGCCCCCCGAGGGGGAGTTTTTGCCTTGGGGCGGCCCGGCGACAAAAAAACGGGTCTGAGCGTTTTGCTCAGGCCCGTTTTTAATGTGCTTGTATTTAGGTGGAGAGTTAAAGGATGGGAAGAGGAACCGTTGGCATTATGGATTGAGTAGATCGCACACTGCCTGCGTTCAGACGTACCTTTAATCCAGCTCGGGGTGGCGGTCCACCAGACGCTGGCGTTTTTGCTTCAAGGCTTCCAGTTCTTCCTCGGCCTTGGCAATGGCTTCTTCCACATCCTGCACGCTTTGCTCAATATGGTCATAAGCTTGTTGCAACAGCTCTTTGGCTTCCTTGCGGTTAGAGGCGGTTGGCGTGTCGCCACGTAGTGGACGGTTGGCCGTTTCGGGCAGGAACAAGGCAGTAATCAGACCAATAACACTGGCAGCCATCAGGTAGTAGGCGGGCACCATCAGATTGTCGGTACGTTCCACCAGCCAGGCGGCAACGGTAGGCGTCAGGCCTGCCACAATAATGGCGATGTTAAAGGAAGCGGCCAGGGCGCTGTAACGCAGGCGGGTCGGGAACAGAGCGGGTAGGGTAGAGGCCATCACCCCGGTCAGGCAGTTCAGCAAAACGGCCAGAATCAGCAGGCCCAGGAAAATCTGCACATTGCTGTCGCTGCCAATAAAGTGGAAAGCGGGAATGGCAAAAATCAGCAGACCCAGACTACCGGCCAGCAGGAAGGGCTTGCGGCCTATCTTGTCGCTGATAAAGCCCACCACAGGCTGCACAAACAGCATCCCTATCATCACCACCACAATAATGAACACCCCATGCTCTTCTGCGTAGCCCAGGCTGCTGGACAGGTAGGTGGGCATATAGGTCAGCAACATGTAGTAGGTGATATTGGTGACCAGCACCATGCCAATACAAATCAGCAGGGCTTTGCGGTACTTGGAGAAGATCTCGCGAAAGGAAACAGTGGGACGCTCTTGCAGGGCGGCACGGTCTTCCTGCTCCATCTTTTCCAGTTGCTCGGTAAAGGCAGGCGTTTCTTCGGCGGCATGACGCAAGTACAAGCCCAAAATACCCAGAGGACCGGCGATCAGGAAGGGAATGCGCCAGCCCCAATCCTGGAAGGTTTCTTCAGTCAGCGAGGTCTGCAACAGCACGACCAGACCAGCACCTAAAACAAAGCCTGCAATCGAGCCAAAGTCCAGCCAGCTCCCCAGGAAACCACGTTGCCGGTCGGGGGCGTATTCGGCCACAAAGACCGCTGCTCCGGTGTATTCCCCGCCTACGGAAAAGCCTTGGGCCAGTTTGCACAGCAGTAGCAAGATGGGTGCCCAAAGGCCGATGGACAGATAGGACGGAATCAGACCAATCAGGAAGGTGCTGATGGCCATGATGATGATGGTCAGGGACAGCACTTTCTGGCGTCCGAATTTGTCGCCCATCAGGCCGAAGAACACGCCGCCCAATGGCCGCACCAGAAAGGGCACGGAAAAGGTCCCCAGGGCGGCGATGGTTTGCACAGCGGGTGAAGCGTCGGGAAAAAAGACTTTACCTAAGGTAGCGGCCACAAAACCGTAGACACCAAAGTCAAACCATTCCATGGCGTTGCCCAGGGCAGCGGCGGTAACGGCTTTTTTGAGTTTGCTGTTGTCTACGACGGTGATGTCGTCAATGTGGAGCGGCTTGGCGTTGCTGGATGCCGCGGGGGACTGCGTCATAGGGCTTCTCCGGGTGAGCAGGACGATGAGCTGCAGGTTTCGACCTGTGGGTCATCTGGGCCAGGAGGAGCACTGGCATGACGACTTTCTGATCAGGCGAGGCTTGGAGGCGATTCTACGTCCGGCTTTGCTGTTCGTCTATCAATTGAAAGGGTCGAGCAGGCAGAGCCAAGTCGCGAGAAAAACGGGACGCGACTTGCAGTCCTTATTGTTACTGAGCCGCAGGCCGCCTCCCACGACATTTGCACATACTTACAGAGCGCGGCATCCCGGCGGTAAAGGTGCTTTTTTCACGTAGGTTCGTACTTCTTCCACCAGGGCGGCAGCAGCAGGGGTCAAATCATGTTCCTGATGGAACATCAGGCACAGGGTACGAACAAGGGTGGGAGCCTGCAGCAGTGAAAACGTCAGGCCGGGCATCAAGACCCGTTGAGCGGCCAGGGCGGGCAGCAAGGCAATGGCCAGACCACTTTGTACCAGCGCGGCTTGAGACGTTGTACTGGAAGCTTCGTAAAAAGGGGCCGAGGCTTCGATAGGCAGATCGGGACGCGACTGCAGCACGGCCATAATCCCGGTTTCATCCACCACACCGACCAGCTTGCGCTCATTCAGCGCAGACCAACTGACCGTGTTATTCGCGTCGGGTTTGATCTGCTTGTCGTCGCTGCGATAGAGCACACCGAACTGATCTTCCAGCAGCGGCTGACTGTCCAGTCCTTGGACATCCGCCCAGGGACTGGTCAGACCAAAGTCAATTTCGCCCGCCACGATCTGGCGTTGAATACGGCCCGAGTTGTCATCCCGTAAATACAGCCGCACCGCCGGATGTTGCTGCGAGAAATTGGCGGCAGCCGGTGCAATCAAGTCCGTAATCGCGGATGGCGCAGCGGCCACACTGACCCGACCGCTTTTCAGTTCTCCATAGCGCATGACGTCGCTGATCGCCCCATCAAAGTCCGCCAGCAGGCGGGTGATGCGCGGCAGGAACTCCAGGCCAATAGGCGTCAGGGATACGCGTCGGCTGGTGCGATTGAACAAGGTCGTGTTCAGGGCCACTTCCAATTGCTGAATCAGGCCGGTGACCGAGGACTGTGTTTGAAAAAGACGACGCGCAGCATGAGTGAAACTGGCCTCTTGGGCCACCGCGACAAACGCGTTCAGGTGCTTGAGCGTGATGTGCTTGGGAAGTCTGTCCATATCATTTTCTGATTAATCAATTAACTTAAACAATTTTTCATATTAATAATACCTTTGGATAATGCGGTCAACTCCCCTTTTTGTGGGAGGGTTAGTGGAGACGTAGATGCAGACAGACGACCGCAGGCTGGACGTCAAGATCAGCAATGGCTGGATTATTGATGGCTTGGCCACCCCGCGTTGGCGTGGTGATGTGGGTATTCGAGAGGGACGTATTGTCGCCGTGGGCGACCTGAGCGCCTGGCACGCCGATCAATCGGTAGACGCCAGCGGCCATGTCGTGGCTCCCGGTTTTATTGATACTCACGGCCATGATGATTTGATGTTCATTGAGCGGCCTGTTCTGGACTGGAAAACCAGCCAGGGCATTACGACGGTTGTGGTTGGTAATTGCGGCGTCAGTGCGTTCCCGGCTCCTTTGCCTGGTAATTCGGCGGCTGCCTTGGCCTTGCTGGGTGATTCGCCCCTGTTTGATGACATGGCGCAGTACGTGCAGGCCGTGCGCAACCTGAAGCCCATGATTAATGTGGCGGCCTTGGTAGGTCACGCAAACTTGCGTATGGCTGTGATGCAGGACCCCTTGGCTCAGCCCAACGAGACTGAGCAAGCCGCGATGGAATCCTTGTTGGCCCGGGCACTGGAAGACGGTGCCGTGGGCTTTAGTACCGGCCTGGCCTACGAGCCTGGCTGCATGGCCGAGCAGGCCGAGCTGGAAGGTCTGGCCCGTGTTGCCGCTTCCAAAGGCTCTTTGCACACCAGCCACATTCGCAATGAAGGCGATACGGTTCAGGAATCGGTAGAAGAAGTGCTGTCTGTCGGCCGTCAGACACAGTGCGCCACTTTGGTATCGCACCACAAGTGCATGATGCCCGCCAATTGGGGCCGTAGCGCCCATACCTTGGCCAATATTGATCAGGCTCGCGCCGATGGCGTGCAGGCCACTCTGGATATTTATCCCTATTCGGGCAGCTCCACGATCCTGATCCCCGAGCGTGCTCACACCATTGAGCAGATTCGTATTACCTGGTCCGAGCCGCACCCGGAATGCAATGGCCTGTATCTGGCCGACATTGCCGAGCAGTGGGGGTGTGATCGGGAAAAAGCCGCACGGCGTTTGCTGCCTGCTGGCGCTATTTACTTTGCGATGGACGAAAAAGAAGTCCAACGCATTTTCAGCCACCCATGTTGCATGGTGGGCTCGGACGGATTGCCCGCGGATGCGCACCCCCACCCTCGTTTGTGGGGCAGCTTCACGCGCATTTTAGGGCGGTACGTACGCGAAGATGGCCTGATGTCGCTGGAGCAAGCTGTGGCCAAAATGACGGCCATGCCTGCCTCGGTCTTCGGGCTGGAAAATCGCGGCGTGTTGCAGGTCGGCGCCTGGGCGGATCTGGTGGTGTTTAATCCCGAAACGGTGCAAGATTGCGCCACCTGGGAGCAGCCCACCTTACCGTCTCAAGGTGTGCAGACCGTGTTTGTGAATGGTGTGCAGGTTCACCCTGTCGCCCCGGAAAAGCGGCCCGGACAGGTGCTTAACCGCGCCTTTGCCGCTCAGGCACAAAGCCTGGATGCGCCGATTATTCCGCTCTAAGCGGCGCGTCGGACAAAAAAACAGTCGCTGTGGTCTGGGGTGGTCAACCAGGGCAGGGTGATTGCATCACATGCAGGCCAGTCTTGTGAAAGCTGGCCAAGAAGGATCGTTAAGGAGACGACATGAGTGTCATTCAGCAACAAATGCCAACGGGCAAGCGCAATGCGGCCATGGTGGTGTTTTTAATTGGCATGGCGATTGCCTTGTACACCCACTTTTACATGCCGGGTGAAAGCTCCCTGTGGGGCTTGACGCCGGTAGTGGTGTTTGCGCTTATCGCCCTGTTGGGTGTGGACATTGTTCTGGCCACGATTGGTGCAATTGTATTGGGCGCCATCATGACCAGCACCACCCCCATTGCCATGGGTAAACTGCTGGCCGAGTCCCTGGGCTCGTTTATTGCCGTAGTGGGTTTGATCATTGTGCTGGGCGCCGGGGTAGGCGAAGTGGCTGCCCGTACCGGTGCGGCGGAACAATTGGTGCGAGCCATTGTGAAGCGTATTGGTTTGTCCAATCCGCTGCGTGTGCGTCTGGGCATCATGGTGGCGTCCACCCTGATCTGTGGCGCTCTGGGTACGCTGGCTGGCGGTAACGCCATTATTGCGGCTGTGGTGATCCCGATTGCCGCGGCGGTGCGTCTGTCTCCCCCTGCGGTGGCTGCCTTGTTCCAAAGCGCCGGTTCCGCTGGTCTGGTGCTGGGCCCCTTCACCCCTAACGTGGTGACGGTAACGGGTCTGACAGGCTTGAGCTACACCGAGTACTTGCTGGTTGCCGGTCTGCCTATGGCGGTGGCGACCTTGCTGACGGGCTGGTTCATGTCTGGCCGTATTCAGAAGATCACCAAAGATCAGTTCCAGTACGAAGAAGCCTCGCAAGGCGCGGCTGCGTTTGATGTGAATGCCAAGGCCTCGCCTAAAGCGGTACGTGCTGCCTGGGCGTTCTGCATCACCATTGTGGGTCTGGCCGCTATCGGTATTGCTTCCAAAGCCGGTTTTGCTTACGCCATTATTGTGATGGTGTCCCTGGGTGCCACGACCGGTCTGGCCGGTGGTCTGAACCCACGTGAGATTCTGCAAGCCATGTATGCCGGTGCGGGCAAGCTGATCTGGATTTTCTTCCTGTTCTGGCTGTTCAACCCGGTGCTGGTGCTGGTGGATCAACTGAACGCCTATCACGCCTTGCTGGATTCGGTGCAACCGTACCTGATCGGTATCAGCGGCGCGGTGCTGTGCATGTTGATCGTGGCCTTTAACGTGGTTGGCCATATCCCCGGTGCGGCTGTGGCGCAGATGACCTTTACCGCGAAGATTTTTGGTCCTGTGCTGGCGGCCGCCGGTGTGGGCCCCGCCGCGACGGCTGCCGTGATTCTGGGTAGCTCGCAGATTGACTGGTTTGGTCCTTTCCCTTCTTCAGATATGTTTGGCCAGATGGGCCTGGCACGCTCCACTCAGCTCAAGTACATGTTGTATAACGGCTGGGCGGTCATGGCGATCAACTTGTTGATGTTCGCCGGCCTGTTCCTGATTTTGGTCTAAGTATTGAAGGAGTGTGGGTATGTTTACCTTAGGAAGCGAGTTATTGGATGCGCCGCTAGTGCGCGAGCGCCTGCAAGAACGTCTTGAGCCTGTGTTGAGTCAGGAGTCCGCCCGTATTTCTATGGCGGTCTACGCAACCGACGGTACCTCCTTGTTTGATTGGCATGCGCAGCGCGTCATGCCATCCGCCAGCCTGATCAAAACGCCCATGCTGCTGTGTTTGCTGGAGCAAGTGGCCCAGGGCAAGCTGTCGCTGGATACGGTCTACCCTCTGCCCGAGGGTGACCGTACGCCTGGCACCGGCATTTTGAGCCAACTGCCCGGCGTGCCCAGCCTGAGCCTGCGCGAGCTGGCTTTGCTGATGATTATCCTGAGCGATAACGTCGCCACCAATGCCCTGATCGACTTGCTGGGTATGGATAACATCAACGCCTGGAGTGCCCAGGCCGGTTTGCAGCATACGGATTTGCAGCGTCACATGATGGACATGAAGGCGCGTGAAGCCGGTAAAGATAACTGGACGACAGCGCAGGATGCCTGCTCGACCTTGCTGTACCTGTTGCACTCGCCTGCCTTGCCCGAGAACCTGCGTCAGCAGGGCCTGGACATGCTGGCTGACCAGCGCGAGCGCGGTCACTTTGCAGCAATTCTGCCTTCTATCGCTCAATTGGCTCACAAGACCGGCTCCTTGCCGGGCCTGCGTCACGACGCCGGTATCTTGACGATGGGCGAGCGCAGTGTGGTGCTGGCCGTGATGGCCGATGGCTTTACCGATGGCCGCACCAGCACTTCTCTTTACGGTGGCCAGGGGGCGGGTGTCTTGTCCCGTCTGGCCTTGGAAACGGCCCGCGCCTTGCAGTACTGAGCCGGTCCGAAAGGATAAAAGTATGTCTACGACACGTGTTGCCCTGGTTCAACTGGATAGCGGCCGCGACCGCCAGACCAATCTGGATCAGCTAGAACATTGGGTGTTGGCCGCCGCCAAAGACGGGGCACAACTGATTGTGACCCCGGAATACAGCGATGTGCGTGGTGACACGGAATGGTTGCAGCAAAATGCGACGCCGATTCCAGGTCTGGTCACCGAGCATATGGCCAGCCTGGCACGTCGCACCGGAGCCTGGATTCATCTGGGTTCCATGCACGAGCGCCGTCCTGATGATCACCGTCTGGGCAACACCAGTGTCACGTTTTCGCCCGACGGGCAGATCGTGGCGCAGTACCGCAAAGTGCATTTGTACGATGCGGTGGTTAATGGTCTGGAATATCGGGAATCCGACGATTTCTGCCACGGTCAGCATCTGCAAAATGTGCAAGTCGGGGATTTGAACCTGGGCCTGAGCATTTGCTACGACATGCGCTTTGCCGAGCTGTTCCGTACCTTGCGCGCCCGTGGCGCGAATGTGCTGGTGGTGCCGGCTGCCTTCAATGTGCATACTGGCCGCGACCATTGGGAAGTCCTGTTGCGTGCCCGTGCCATTGAAAACCAGTGCTACGTGCTGGCTGCCGCGCAGATCGGTGGCCCTGGCCCCGCCATGCCTTGCCTGGGCCGTAGCATGATTATTGATCCCTGGGGAACAGTGCTGGCTTGCATGCCTGATCATGCGGGTTATGTCTGCGCCGATCTGGACCCTGCCCGTGTACAACGCATGCGCGAATCGCTTCCGGCCTGGCAGCACCGCCGGGGAGATCTGTATCCTATTCCTTCTTGATGATGTGCTGACACAGACTGGAGCTTGCTGATGACCGTTCCCGCTGCCTTTGAGTTTTATCCGGGCACTGCGCCTTTGCTGATTTCCATGCCTCATTCGGGCACTTATGTGCCATCGGATTTGCTGGCGCGTTTTACGGAGTCCGCGCGTCAGGTGCCGGATACGGATTGGCATATCCCCCGCTTGTATGAATGCGCCCGGAAATTGGGTGCGTCCGTGCTGGTGGCGACACATTCGCGTTTTGTGGTGGATCAGAATCGTCCACCGGACAACACCAGTCTGTACCCCGGTCAAAGCGTGACCAGTCTCTGTCCTTTGGACACCTTTGGCGACGAGCCCATTTACCAGCCCGGTCAGGAACCGGACGAACGTGAAATTGCCCAGCGTCGCGAGACGATCTGGTTGCCGTATCACCAGAAGCTGGAAGAGGAACTGATGCGCTTGCTGGCCCTGCATGGCCGTGTGGTTCTGTGGGATGCGCACTCGATTCGTTCGGTCGTGCCGCGCTTTTTTGAAGGCCGTTTGCCGGATCTGAACTTTGGTACGGCGAACGGTGCGAGCTGTGATTCTGCCTTGAGCGATCGTTTGATGAAAACGGCATCGGCCAACAAGGACTACAGCAGCGTCTTGAATGGCCGTTTCAAAGGCGGCTACATTACGCGCCACTATGGACGTCCCGAGCAGAACATTCATGCCGTCCAGTTGGAAATGGCGCAATGCTGTTATATGGAAGAGCAGTGGCCCTTTGATTACAAAGAAGAGGCCGCCCGCAATATCCAGCCCCTGATCGAGGCCTTGCTGCGCGACGCGCTGGCCTTTGCGACCGAGTCCTGAATTCACCTGTAGCCCCGGCACAGATCAGCCGGGGCGCTACACTATCGCCTTGGCCACGGTGGCCGTAGAGCGATTCCTTCATGTCTGACCTTTCCCCGCCCCTGTTCGAGAAACTGTGCTGTCCTCTGGACGGCTTGCCGCTCGTGTTCCAGGCCCCTAGCTGGCGCTGTCCGTCCGGCCATTGCTTCGATACTGCCAGCCAGGGCTATATCAACTTGCTGCCTGTACAGAACAAGCGTTCGCGCGACCCGGGCGATAGCAAAGAGATGGTGTCCGCGCGCCGTCGCTATCTGGAATCGGGTGTGTACGAGCCAATTGCCGCCGGGGTTTGGCGGGCTTTGATGGATGGGCTGGAAGGGGAAGCCCCTTATGCCTGTCTGGATGCCGGTTGTGGCGAGGGCTATTACCCGCGCTATTTGCGTCAGCAAGATCAGGACGGGCAACTGGCACTGATCGGCCTGGATATCTCTAAATGGGCGGTGATGGCGGCGGCACGCAGCTCCTCAGAGATACGTTGGCTGGTGGGCAGCAATGCGCAATTGCCGGTGCCGGATGGCTCTCTGGATGCCTTGCTGTGCATGTTTGGCTTTGCGGTGCCCGAGGAGTTTTTGCGAGCCCTGAAGTCGGGCGGTATCTGGGTACAGGTGGAAGCGGGCCCGGATCACTTGCTGGAGTTGCGGCGCATTATTTATCCGACCTTGAAAGCCGATAAGGATGAGGTCCAGGAAGCTCCCACCGGTTTCAGTCTGGAAGCGACGGAGCGTATTCGTTGTGAGATCAGCCTTGATTCACAAGAAAAAATTGCTGATTTGCTCCTGATGACTCCCCACCTGTTTCGCGCCAGCGCCCAGGGGCTGGAGCAGGCTCGTCAATTGACGAGCCTGGATGTACAGGTGGATGTGCGGATCAAGGTTCTGCGCCGACTTTAAGCGGTTTTGATGTCGGAATTATTGACGCCAGGGTCGCAGAGCTCAACCCGATTGCGACCGTTGCGCTTGGCTTTGTACAGCGCTTCATCCGCCAGTTTCAGAACGGTGCTGTGTTCGCGGCCATGAACCGGCCAGTGAGCCAGCCCGATTGAAATCGTAATGGGCGAACCGGCAGGACTGTTGGTTTCGCTGATCAGGATACGCAGACGCTCGGCCAGTTGCAGGGCCTGGTCTATATCCTGATCGGGCAGGAAAATACAGAATTCTTCACCGCCGACCCGACAGATCAGATCGGTCTCGCGAGTACACGCACGCATGGTGTCGGCCAGGAAGCTCAGGACCAGATCGCCTACATCATGCCCGTAGGTGTCGTTGACATGTTTGAAGTGGTCAATATCCACCGTCAGTACGGAAAAGGGCGTGTCCGTTTCCTTCCACTGCTGCAACACCGCCGCCATACCGCGCCGGTTGTTCAGTCCGGTCAAGGGGTCGGTATTGCGTTCCACATTCATGGCGCCCATCTTGCGGTTGACGCGTTTCAAACCCAGCAGCATGGCCAGCTTGATCTGGCGGGACTCAAAGTACCAGGCGTGGACCTGAGAGATGCGCGAGCTGGCATTGGCCGAATCCAGATGGGGAGCCTGGCGGGCCAACTGGCGCAAGGGTTTGGCGATCAGCATGGCTAACATCCAGATCAGAATCTGCACAGCCAGAAAAAACGGGATCGAGTTGCGCAGCACCTTGCCTAACAAGACCGTCAGCTCGTCCAGCACGACTTTGGTCGGGCTTTGGACCACCACGCCCCATTTCACATCATTGCTAGGGGCAAAACCGGCCAGCATGTCCACACCTTTCACGTTGCGCAGGGACAGGGCATCGCTCTCGCCTTGGCTGACGGCATCAATGGCCGGGTTGCCGTGTACGACTTCGCCGATACGGGCCACATCTTTATGGAAAATCAGGCGTTTGTGCTCATCCACGACGTAAATGTAGGAGCCGTCGCGGTAAAAGTGCTCGCCCAGCAAGGCATTCAGGCTATTGGGCTCGTGCAGGTAAATGGAGCCGCCGACCAGACCCTTGTAGTTGCCGTCTGCATCAAAAATAGGGTGCGAGATAAAGATCAACAAACGCCCGGTTGCCGACAGGTAGGGCGGGCTGATGACGGGCACTCTGGTTTTCAGGGCCAGTTGCGTGCCTTCCCCGTGCAGCGTGGTGCCGATCAGGCTGAGCTGATGGGGGGCATTGGCCAGAACGCGCCCTTCTGCGTTCAGGATCAGGACGGAGTTGAAACTGTTGTTTTGTTCGTTCAGGCGTCGAACTTCGTCACCTAACAGAAGTTCGCCCTGATACAGCGAGCGGGAGAGCACGTTGGCGCTATAGCGGAGCTGTTGCTGCAAGTTTCCGATGAAGGCATCGGTGCTGCTGGCCAGCTTCAGAGCGTAGGCACGGTTCTTTTCCAGAGCCTGCTCAATTAGCAAGGTACGCTCCGCCGAATAGGCCCCATACAAGGTGTAGCCCATGGTCAGCAGACTGCTGGCAGTAGCCAACAAGAGAATCAGCCGGCGCAGATCAACAAAAAACATGAGGTGGGCGAGTGCTCGAAGAAAAGGAGGCGATGAGGCAAAAAGACGGGTGGAAGGCACCTAAACCATTATACGTAAAGAATGTTTCCGGGTTTGTGTAGGTGTGACGTAAGGCCACAGGAGGGACGCTACACAGGGCAGGGGACAAGCCCAGAGTGTAAGATGTGAAATGGTCTAGACCAATAGACAATTACCACATGTGTTTCGCTGGCTGGGTAAATTGGACGGTATCGGCCAGCACCTTTCCATGGAGATCCCGATATGAAAAGCGTAGATAGTTTTAAGGCTTTGCAC
Source organism: Alcaligenes sp. SORT26 (assembly GCF_017377875.1). GTDB lineage: Bacteria > Pseudomonadota > Gammaproteobacteria > Burkholderiales > Burkholderiaceae_B > Alcaligenes > Alcaligenes parafaecalis. The sequence continues at coordinate 2,667,853 of NZ_CP070975.1, read as the reverse complement.
CAGTTGGATGTCGGCGGGCAGTCCTACGACTACTATCGGTTGGATGCGGTTCGTGGAGATGGCCTGGATGTTGCCAGCCTGCCCTATGGCTTGAAGATCCTGCTGGAAAACTTGCTGCGCACGGAAGACGGCGGCGATGTGACGGCGGACGATATCCGTGCCCTGGCGGCCTGGAATCCAGCCGCCGAACCAGACCGCGAAATTGCCTTCACCCCCGCACGCGTTGTTTTGCAGGACTTTACCGGCGTGCCAGCCGTGGTGGACTTGGCCGCAATGCGCGAAGCCATGCAGGCTTTGGGTGGCGACCCTCAAAAAATCAATCCTTTGGCACCGGTCGAACTGGTTATCGACCACTCGGTCATCGTGGACGATTTTGGCAAGCCCAGCTCCTTCGAACGCAACGTGGAGATCGAATACGAGCGCAATATGGAGCGCTACCAGTTTCTGCGCTGGGGCCAAAGTGCCTTCGATAACTTCAAGGTCGTGCCACCGGGCACGGGTATTGTTCACCAGGTGAACCTGGAGCACTTGGCCCGCGTGGTCTTTACTCGCGACGAGCAAGGCCGCCAGTTAGCTTACCCCGATACCTGTGTGGGCACGGACTCGCACACGCCTATGGTGAATGGTCTGGGCGTGGTCGCCTGGGGCGTAGGCGGGATCGAGGCCGAAGCGGCCATGCTGGGCCAACCCATTTCCATGCTGATTCCCCGTGTGGTGGGTTTCAAGCTGACGGGCCAGATGCCTGAGGGCACGACGGCGACCGACTTGGTACTGACGATTACCGATATGCTGCGCAAACATGGCGTGGTCGGTAAGTTTGTGGAGTTCTACGGCCCTGGCGTCAGTGCTGTACCTCTGGCCAATCGCGCCACCATCGGCAATATGAGCCCCGAATATGGCTCCACGATCTCCATGTTCCCTATCGATGAGGAAACTCTGCGATATATGGAACTGACCGGTCGTAGCAAAGAGCAGATCGAGCTGGTGCGCGCCTACGCCCAGGCCCAGGGCCTGTGGCACGATCCGCAGCACGAGCCTCGCTACTCCGAGCGTCTGGAACTGGATCTGTCCACCGTTGTACCTTCCATTGCAGGCCCCAAGCGACCTCAGGACCGGATTGCGCTGTCTTCGTCCAAATCGGCTTTCCGTACTGCCGTGCGTGATTTGTTGGGCGACGATGTGGCAACCTACGACGAAGCCCTGGAAGAGAGCTTCCCCGCCTCAGATGTACCGTCGCACAAGCCACCTGCACCGCGTAAGGCCGGTGTGAAATTCACCTTGGCCGATGGTAGCCAGTGCGAACTGGATCACGGCTCGGTGGTGATTGCCGCCATTACCTCGTGTACCAACACCTCTAACCCCAGCGTCATGATGGCAGCGGGTTTGCTGGCCAAAAAAGCGGTAGAAAAGGGCCTGGGCCGCAAGCCTTGGGTGAAAACCAGTCTGGCCCCCGGATCGCGCGTGGTCACCGACTACTACCAGCGTGCTGGCCTGACGCCTTTCCTGGACAAGCTGGGTTTTGATCTGGTCGGCTACGGTTGCACCACATGTATCGGTAACTCCGGCCCGCTGATTCCGGAAGTCAGCCAGGCGATTAACCAGAATGATCTGGCGGTCGTCTCCACCTTGTCCGGTAACCGTAACTTCGAGGGCCGTATTCACCCCGAAGTGAAAATGAACTACCTGATGTCGCCACCGCTGGTCGTGGCCTACGCCTTGGCAGGCACGATGGATATCGACCTGTACCAGGAGCCCTTGGGCCAGGGTAGCGATGGCAAGGATGTGTACCTGAAAGACATCTGGCCGTCTGCCGCGGAAGTGCAGGATGTGATCAGCAAGGCCATTGCCTCGGATATGTACCGCGATGGCTACGCCGACGTGTTTGCCGGTGATGAGCGCTGGCGCTCCCTGCCCACCCCCAAAGGGGATCGTTTCGAGTGGCAGGATGATTCCACCTACGTGCGCAAGCCGCCTTACTTCATCGATTTGAAGCGTGATCCTAGCCCGGTGACGGACATTCGCTCTGCGCGTGTACTGGCCAAGCTGGGCGATTCGGTCACAACTGACCACATCAGCCCTGCTGGTTCTATCGCTCGTACCTCGCCTGCCGCCACCTACTTGATGGATCATGATGTGAAGCCTCTGGATTTCAATTCCTATGGCTCGCGTCGCGGTAACCATGAAGTCATGATTCGCGGCACGTTTGCTAACGTGCGTTTGCGTAACCAACTGGCTCCGGGCACGGAAGGCGGCTATACACGCGACTTCACGCAGGATGGCGCACCGGTGGCAACCATTTACGACGCCTCGCGCAATTACGTGGCTGCCGGTGTTCCTCTGGTGATTCTGGCGGGCAAGGAATACGGTTCGGGTTCCTCGCGTGACTGGGCGGCCAAAGGTACGGTGCTGCTGGGTGTACGTGCCGTCATTGCCGAGTCTTACGAGCGTATTCACCGCAGCAACTTGCTGGGCATGGGCGTGATGCCTTTGCAGTTCCCAGCCGGTCAAAATGCTGAAACCCTGGGTCTGACCGGGGATGAGGTCTTTGATATTGAAGGCATTACCGCCTTGAATCAGGACAAAATCCCCGAGAAGGTCAAAGTGCGTGCGGGTGATATTGAATTCGAGGCCCTGGTCCGAATCGATACGCCTAGTGAAGCGCATTACTACCGCCATGGCGGTATCATGCAGTACGTTTTGCGGGGCTTGTTGAAGGCTTAAGCCCGGCTTGGGCTAAGGCATGCTGTGACACGCCAGCAGGTGCGCCAGTGGCATTGTGCGACTGGCGCACTTGTGTGTTTAAGGGCCGGCATTCTTGCCGGTTTTTTGCTTGGAAAAAGAAAAAAATGCAAACTACCCAAGAAGCGTCTTGGTCTGAATTACTGTCTGGCCGTAATGGCTTGCGCTCACTGGCATTAGCCGGGGGCGTGGCGGTCCATGCGATCAACGTGTACGTGGCGACCACGATTCTGCCTTCTGTGGTGGAGGACATCGGCGGGCTGGAGTACTACGCCTGGAACACCACGCTGTTTGTGGTGGCCTCGATTCTGGGTTCGGCCCTGTCACCCCAGGTTCTGGAAAAACTGGGCCTGCGACACAGTTTTCTGATCTCCTTGCTGTTTTTTGCCATAGGCACGACCTTGTGTGCGGTCGCGCCATCCATGCCTTTCCTGCTGTTTGCCCGCACGATTCAAGGTTTGGGGGGCGGTTTGCTGCTGGGTCTGAGCTATTCCTCTATCCGGCTGGTATTTGAAGAGCGGCTCTGGCCGCGCGTCATGGCCCTGGTTTCCAGCATGTGGGGTGTGGCGACCTTGTCCGGCCCGGCCATTGGCGGCATCTTCGCCCAGATGGGGCAGTGGCGTCTGGCTTTCTGGAGTGTCCTGCCGTGTGCGGCTTTGCTGGCTATTCTGGTCTGGACTCAACTGCGCGATGCGCGTGCCCCTGAAACCCGTAAATCCGGTTCTACCTTGGGCAAGGTTTTGTTGTTGACGGCCTCTGTGCTGGTCATGTCGGCAGGTAGCCTGTCTACCTCCTGGATGATTAATCTGGCCGGGGTCGTGGGGGGCGCTGTGCTGGTGTATTTGATGGCGCGTGCTGACAGCAAGTCCACTAGCCGCCTGTTTCCGCAAGGCACGTACTCCATCAGCACCGCATTGGGCAGCCTGTATGCCGGTATTGGTCTGGTCAGCGTGGCGGTCGCGACGGAAATCTTCATTCCCTATTTCCTGCAGATCATCCACCACATGAGCCCTCTTAAAGCAGGCTATCTGACTGCCTTGATGTCCGGTGGCTGGACCTTGGGTTCGATTACCAGCTCCAGCCGTAGTTTGAAGACCGGTGACAGGCTGATTATTGCTGGGCCAGTGGTCTCGGGTTTGTCGCTGGCGGCCTTGGGCGTGTTTATCCCCTGGGTTGGCTTGAGTGAAGGCACGGATTACTCCTGGGCCTTGTATCTGTCCTTGCTGGGCGTCGGGGTGGGGATTGGTCTGGCCTGGCCGCATCTGCTGACGCGGGTGTTTCATTCTGCGCCCAAGGGGCAGGAGAATATTGCCTCGGCCGCCATTACCACCTTGCAGTTGTTCACGATGGCATTGGGCGCGGCCTTGGCGGGGATCATCACGACAGCCTCGGGCTTTGTGGACCCCGGTGGGGTGCAGGGCGCACGCCAGTCGGCGCAGGCTCTGCTGTGGCTGTTTGCCCTGGCGCCCCTTCTTGCTGCCTTTTTGTCCGGGCCAGCGCGTCGGGTACGCCCTAAGGCTTAGCCTTAGACGGTGCTTTTAGGCAGGCGGAACAGTTCTGGATCAGGGCCAAGACGGCCTTCGGCCTGGTCCAGGCGGGCAATGGCTGCCATATCCTGCTCGCTCAGCTCGAAGCTGAAAATGTCCAGATTGTCGCGTTGACGCTGGGCGGAGTTGGACTTGGTAATCACCATATTGCCCAGTTGAATCTGCCAGCGCAGCATGATTTGTGCCACAGAACGGCCATGCTCTTTGGCAATCTGGTTCAGTACCGGGTTGTCCCACAGCGTGCCTAATCCCAATGGGCTCCAGGCTTGCGTCTGGATAGCGTGGTCTTCATGGTAGTGGCGCGATTCTGCCTGCTGAAAGCCGGGGTGCAGCTCAATCTGGTTCAGCACAGGCAGCACGCCGGTTTTATCCAGCAAGGTTTGCAAATGCTGCGGCAGGAAGTTGCACACACCAATGGATTTCACGCGGCCTTCATTGCGCAGATTGATCAGCGTTTCCCAGGTCTGGATGTACTGGCGGTTCTTGGGCACAGGCCAGTGAATCAGGTACAGATCCACATAATCCAGTTGCAGCTTGTCCATGCTTTCTTCAAAGCCTGCACGGGCGTTGTCATGGCCATGCATGTCGTTCCACAGCTTGGTGGTCACAAACAGCTCTTCGCGTGGCACCTTGGACTGACGAATCCCTTGGCCGACCTCGGCTTCATTGCCATAGATGGCGGCGGTATCGATCAGGCGGTAGCCCGCTTCGATGCCACTGCACACCACATCGGCCGTTTGCTCGGCAGGTACCTGCCAGACGCCCATGCCCAGTTGTGGCGCACGGTTATCGTCATGGAAGGTGATTGTTGGGGGGGTAGTCGACATAGGTCTCTCCTCGGTTGAGTGCACGGCAAAACAGCCAGGACATGGCTGCTGAAACCACCGTGCATTGGGAACGATCGGGCTCTAGCGTACAGGCAGTGTCAAAGAAAATGTCCTTAAAAGGACCTGAATCCGCATGGGATGGACACGTGAAGCTTGTACGTAGGCAGGAAATTAGCTTATTGTTTTTTGTCCTGCGGCGATTATAGAGGCGCCGACTGGATATTTTCTCAAGATGATGCAATCTGCATCATTCATAATCCCATATAAGCGTTAGCTCTATGGGATTCCAGATGGAGTAAGTATGAGCGTACATACCACGCAGGTTCGCGTCAGCGTTCCCGCCCTGATCGCCTGCAAGGGCAAACAAAAAATTGCTTCGTTAACAGCCTACATCGCGCCTATCGCACGTATGCTGGACGAGCACCTGGACATGATTCTGGTGGGCGACTCGACCGCTATGGTGGGCTATGCAATGCCCGATACCCTAAGCATTACGGTCGATATGATGGCTGCCCATGCTGCCGCCGTGGTGCGTGCGACTCAACATGCTTGTATTGTCGTGGATATGCCGTTTGGTAGCTATCAGGAATCACCCCAGCAAGCCTTTGCCAATGCATCGCGCATGTTGGCTGCCAGCGGCGCGCAAGCGGTCAAGCTGGAAGGTGGCCAGGTCATGGCAGAAACCACCCGCTTCCTGGTGGAACGCGGCGTGCCTGTGCTGGCCCACGTGGGCTTGATGCCCCAGTACGTCAACACCATGGGCGGTTACAAAGCCCAGGGCATGACTGATGCCGCTGCACAGCGCGTGTTGGATGATGCCGTGGCACATGCTCAGGCCGGTGCCTGGGGTGTGGTACTGGAAGGGGTGGCAGAGTCGCTGGGCCGTCGCATTACCGAAACCATTGCGATTCCTACCATTGGCATTGGGGCTTCGCCCGCATGTGATGGCCAAGTACTGGTGACAGAAGACATTCTGGGCCTGACCAACGGCAAGATCCCCAAATTCGCCAAACCCTACGCCGATGTGGGTGCCCTGATCTCGCAAGCAGCCGCGCAATATGCGTCTGAAGTGCGTGATGGCTCTTTCCCCACGCTGGATCAATGTTTCGGTGTCAAACGCTAGTCCGGCTAACTATTCCGCATTAGAATATTCCATGTTGATAAATGCGGCATTCACATAGAACGACATGGAAATTCGCCAATTAGAAGCTTTTGCAGCGGTGATGTCCGCAGGTAGCGTTACCGCTGCCGGTCGACTGCTGGACCGCTCTCAGCCCGTGGTTAGCCGCCAGATCCAGGAGTTGGAACAGGAACTGGGTTTCAGATTGTTTACCCGTACTCGGCCGCAGGTCACCTTGACCGAGCAAGGGCGCGAGTTCTATCTGGAAGCCCGGCCTGTGCTGATGAATCTGGAGGTGCTGCAAAGCCGTGCTCTGGAAATCGCCCGTGGGGGCCTGCGGCCCCTGCGTATCGTGGCGACCCATGCTCTGGCCATAGGCTTGTTGCCGCAAGCCCTGGGCATCATGGAACAGCACGATCCAGCCTTCAAGCAAAAGCTGATTATTGATACGGTGAAACCGGAAGAAGTCGTGCAAGCCATCGACGAAGGGCGGGCAGATCTGGCGGTGACCAGTCTGCCGCTGGACATTGATGGCTGCACCTTGCACTGGTCCGGGCAAAGTCCCTGCCTGCTGGGCATGTCCGTCAACCATCCTTTGGCGAAACAGGAACTGGTGCGCCTGAGCGATATTCAAGGCACACCCTTGATCTCGGTGCAGAACCGCCACCGCCTGCGTCATACCCTGGCTACAGCCTTGTTGCGTGCCAGCCCGGAATCACCGGAAGAGATTCGTCATATCGAGGTTGCCTCCTCGTTGGAGGGTTTGGTGCTGGCCAGCCAGGGTGTGGGTGTGTCGCTGATCGACCCCTTCACCGCCCACGGTCTGCCACTGCCCAATGTGGTGCTGCGCCCGATTGATATTCACGTGCCGTATATGGTCGGCGTGGTGTCCTTGCGATCTCGCGAACTGCGTCCCGATGCGCAGCGTCTGGTCGAAGCCATGCGGCAATATGTGCTGCAATTCATCCCGCGCTTTGTGCTGGGGGATGACACGGGCTTGCCAAGCACGCAGGACCCGTTCGACTCGCTGTAATCAGGCGGGTGATGTCAGGTTTTGCCTGCAGCGTGCCCGCCTTTTGCAGCATCAAGGAATCATGGCGTAGGCCACAACTTCCAGTTTCATGCCCGGCTCCACCAAGGCCGCAACGCCAACACTGGCGCGGTTGGGGAAGGGGGCGGAGAAAAACTCCCTGTACACCTTGTCGATGATGTCCATGTCGGCAACATCGGTCATGTAGATCAGCACTTGGGTGACATTTTCCAGACTGCCACCCGCCGCTTGCGTGGCCCGCTGCATATTGGCAAAAGTCAGGCGAGCTTGCTGCTCGATGCTTCCCGTATCGATGCTGCCGTCCGGGCGCACAGGCCCGTTCACCATGAACAGCATTTCCCCTTTGGCTTTGACTGCCCAGGAAAACGCTTGCTTCAGGGGCGGCAGCCCGACGTCGACAACTTGTTTCATCACTTGCTCCGAGTAGAGGTGACCGGCAAGGACGCAAAGAGCGCGTGCGTGGCATCGCCCAAGCGGGTGTTGGGACGAGCCTGGTCAAGAATGACATCGAAGTGGTTGCGTGCTGGCATTTCGATGGGGGGCAGATACTGGGCACCGAGTGTGTTCAGCGCATCGGCAAAAGCCTGGCTCTGGCGCTTGAACTCCGAGGTTTCGATTTCTCCCCAACTGATGATGGTGGGCGGAAAACCCGTCAGATCAAGCAGTTGAGGGCTGATCGCCTGTGCACTCCCCACGTCCAGGGACAGTGCCTCATTGATGCTGGTGCCAATCAGGGCTTGCAGCTCGTAAATGCCTGAAACCAGCACTGCCGCGGCGGGCGCGCCTACCGGTAAGTCCGCATCATCCTTCCACCCACGCAAGCAGCACATGGCCGCCAGATGCGCCCCGGCAGAGCTGCCGGAAACGACGATGCGCTGCGGGTCAAAGCCCAGTTCTTCACCGTGTTGATGCAGCCAGCGTAGAGCCTTGCGGCATTCCAGCACCATGTCGTGGACAGAGGCTTGCGGTGCCAGGGTGTAATCGATGGCGGCAAAGGCGATGCCCGCCTCGTTGCAGTCCGGGGCCGAGAACAAAGAGGAGGCCTTGGACAGCTCCTGCCAGTAGCCGCCATGAATAAACAGGAGCAGCGGCGGGAGGGATTCCGAGTCACCACGTTCCGGTAAAAAGAGGTCGAGCTTATGCGCTGCCGCGCTGCCATAGGCAAGCTCGACATGCCGAGAGGCGCTTTTTAAAGCGGCTGCGCTGAGCGTGGCGTATTGCTCAATGTAAGGCGCATAGTTTCCGCCTATACAGGAGCTTGGCGAGTATTCACGCTCTCGTTCTTGGGCCGACAGTGAGTCCTTGGGAGCGTGCATCACAGCGCGGTCCGAACTGTCCAGATCTCGGGGAACAGCACAACGTCCAGCATCTTGCGCAGATAGCTGACGCCACCGGTGCCGCCAGTGCCACGTTTGAAGCCAATAACGCGTTCGACCGTAGTGACATGGCGGAAACGCCACAGACGGAATGCGTCCTCAATATCGGTCAGTTTCTCGCCAAGCTGGTACAGATCCCAGTGAGCATAGGGGTCACGATAAACCTGCAGCCATGCGGCTTCGACTTCGGGGCTGGCGACGTAGGGCTGCGTCCAGTCACGATCCAGGTAATTTGCAGGAATATCAAAGCCTTGGCGTGCCAGCAAACGTAGCGACTCGTCATAAAGCGAAGGGGCGCGGTAGGCTGCCTCAACTTGGCTCAGCAGGTCGGGCCGGTGTGCATGGGGCTTGAGCATGGCGGCGTTCTTGTTGCCCAGGGCAAACTCAATACATCGATACTGCGCGCTTTGGAAACCACTGGAGCTAGCCAGATACGGCCGCATCGCGGTGTATTCCGGCGGGGTCATTGTGGACAGGACGGTCCAGGCGCTGACCAGTTGTTCCATGATGCGCGAGACACGCGCCAGCATTTTGAAGCTGTCGGCGTAGCGGTCAGCGGCGACGGAGGCGGTAGCGGCGTTCAGCTCGTGCAGCATCAGCTTCATCCAGAGCTCGCTGGTCTGGTGCTGGATGATGAACAACATCTCGTCATGGGCAGGCGATAGTGGATGCTGGGCGCCCAGCACCTCGTCCAGGTGCAGGTAATCGCCATAGCTCATGGATTGGCTGAAATCTAACTGCGCCTTTTCTTCCGAAACAATGCGCTCTGTCTCGCCGACGCCTTGGTCAGCCGATGCTTTGGAAGCATTCATTTATTCTGTCTCCCGTACGTTAATAATGGCGTTTGTGATATGCCGAACATTATCGTGTGTTAGAGCCTGGCATGCGTATATTGCCTGATGTCACCAGTATTTTTTGCGCTTCAGGGGATAGCCGCTGGGCGCTGTGTTTGCCGCCCATGATGGGCAGGCAGGGTGGGGTCAACCGGGTAGATGCTGCCAGGGCAAAGATGGGATTTGTCTGTGGTTTCTTAAGCAAATCCCACTTAAATTTATGCGTTGATCTTATGTATTTAAGGGAGTTGTGCCAAGCTGTTTTTCATGGACGCATAATTTTTTCTTTAAATTTCCAAAAATGGATTTTTTTATGCAAATAGAACTGGATGAGGTAGACCGCAGCTTGTTGGCTGAACTGCAGCGAAATGCCCGGCTCACAACAAGCGAGCTGGCTCAAAAAGTGGGCATTTCGCAGTCGCCTTGCTGGCGTCGAATTCGGCGCATGGAAGAATCCGGGCTGATTGCAGGCTACCAGGCCAGGCTGGATCGTCGCGGCTTGGGGTATGGGGTGGTGGCCTTTGTCAGCATCAGTGTGGACTTTCAAAACGAAGCGCGCTCGGTGGAATTTGTTGAGGCTGTACGCGATATTCCCGAGGTGGTGATGTGCCATGGCATTGCCGGTCCAGCCGATTTCTTGCTGATGGTCGTTGCCAAAGATCTTGATAGCTATTCCGAGCTGCTGCAGCGCAAATTGCATCGCTTGCCGGGTGTTCGGCAGGCTCAAACCAGCTTTTCTTTGCAAGAATTCAAAGGTCTGAATGAGCTGCCTATTCCGGCGGCAAGCGGCGCGATTGCTTGATTTGGTGCCGTACTAATCGGGGTGCGCGGATAGGCAAAAATGCCTGCCAAGCCGCGTATCCCCAGTGCAGGCGCTAAGGGTTTGCTCTGATTTGTTGTTGGCGAAGTCCGTCCTTAGAATTGATCAAAAATCACAAATCTTTGGTCGAATTCACTTTGTGACGGAACTTAATGAAACATTCAGACGCTGTCAGCACAAGCGCTCCGCTTGAGGCTTTTCAACCCATCGTTCGGCAATCGGTGAACGAAGCGGTCTACCAAGCCTTACGCAATAAGTTGATGCATGGCGAGTACCGTGCGGGCCAAGTTCTTGGCATCCAGTACCTGGCGGATGCGCTGGGCACCAGCACGATGCCTGTGCGTGAAGCGCTCCGCCGTCTGGTGGCGCAGCAGGGCCTGGAGCCCTTGCCCAACGGCACCACCCGAGTTCCCCTGATCACCAAAGCTTGCCTGAGCGATATTCGCCGCGCCCGCGTTTTGATCGAAGGCACCGTCACAGAGTGGGCTGGTCCTCATCTCACCCCGGCCTTGCTGGATCAGCTTGAAGGGCTGGCACGAGAAATCACACAAGAGCGCCGCACGCCCAAAGGCGTTGCCAGCAGCCTTGAGAAAAACCGCATCTTTCATTTCACGATTTACGGGGCAGCCCAGTCGCCCGTCATGCTCGCCATGATCGAGAGCCTGTGGCTGCAGTCTGGCGCTTATCTGCGTGAAACCCGCGAGCTGCTGCATAACAAGGACTCCGCTGATCAGTTGCATGAGTCCACCGTAAAAGCACTGCGCGCCGGGAATTTCACCCAGGCACGTCAATACATTCAGGAAGATGTTTCCTGGGTATTTGACCGCCTGGATCTTGCCGATTAAATCGACCTTTCAACTACTCCTCACCACCAAAGACCATGCTAAAAAAACATAGATCAAAAGCAGTGACCGAGGGCGTGACCCGCACCCCACACCGAGCCTTTTTGCGTGCTACCGGCTTGGACGACGACGATCTCGACAAGTCGATGGTCGCCATCATTGGCACCGCTGGAGACAACACTCCCTGCTCCAAATCCCTGGGTCCTCAAGCCGATAGCGTGCGCCTGGGCGTTGCTCAAGGTGGCGGCGTCCCCGTCATGATGAACACGATTTCCGTGTCCGACGGCACCTCCATGAACCACGCTGGCATGCGCATGAGCCTGGTCTCGCGCGAGATGATTGCCGACAGTATGGAAATAGCCGTGCGTGGCCATGCCTATGACGCTTTGGTCGGTTTGGGCGGCTGCGACAAGACGCTGCCTGGCACCCTGATGGCCATGGCGCGACTCAACGTCCCCTCGGTCTTCATTTACGGTGGTTCCATGTTGCCGGGCTACTCGCCCGACGGTACTGAGAACACGGTGCTTACCGCCATTGAAGGCGTGGGTCGCTACCAGACTGGCGCGATTTCACTGGAACAGTTGCACGGCATCGAACGTACCTGTGCCATGACTGTCGGCTCCTGTCCGGGTCAGTTCACGGCCAATACCATGGGTATGGTGGCAGAGGCCTTGGGCCTGTCCTTTCTGGGTTCTTCGACCACCCCGGCGGTATACAGCCAACGTCATGCGCTGGCTCGCCGTGCGGGTCGACGTGTAATGGAAATTCTGGCTAACGGTGGTCCACTGCCGCGCGATCTCATCACACGCAAGAGTCTGGAAAACGCCACTGCGGCTGTCGCCGCCACCGGCGGATCGACCAACGTGGCCCTGCATATTCCCGCCATTGCGCACGAAGTGGGCATTCGTTTCACTACGGACGATATGGCTGAGGTGTTCAACCGCACGCCATTGATTGCCGATTTGCAGCCCGGTGGCCGCTATCTGGCACGGGATCTGGATGTGATCGGCGGGGTGCCCGTGGTATTTAAGGCGCTGCTGAAAAGCGGCCACTTGCACGGCGATGCACTGACCATTACGGGCGAAACCCTGGCAGAGGCTCTGGAGAGTTTCCCCGATGTGGATGGCCGCATCGTGCGCAGCAGTGATCAGCCTATTCATGCTTCGGGTGGTCTGGTCGTGTTGAAGGGCAATCTGTGCCCTGACGGCGCCTTGCTGAAGATTGCTGGCTTGAAGTCTCTTGTGTTTGACGGGCGCGCCCGCGTTTTTGAAACCGAAGAAGACTGTATGGCGGTGGTGTCCAAGCAGGCCTATGAGGCTGGCGACGTACTGATTATCCGTAACGAAGGCCCCAAAGGCGGCCCCGGCATGCGCGAAATGTTAAGCGTCACCGCAGCGATCTATGGTCATGGCAATGGCGAGAAAGTAGCGCTGCTGACTGACGGCCGTTTTTCGGGTGCGACACGCGGCATGTGTATCGGCTATGCCAGCCCCGAAGCGGCGGCAGGCGGGAATATCGGTCTGGTGCGCGACGGTGATCGCATCACCATCGACGCCACACAAAGCAGCATGCAATTGCATGTGTCGGATGAAGAGCTGGCTGTACGCCGGGCGCAATGGAAGCCTTATCTGCGAGACCGTCTGGCCGGTGCTTTGGAAAAATACGCACGCCTGGTTGGACCAACCAATGAAGGGGCGGTGACCCATTCCGGCGCTGCCGAGTGGCCGCAAGAACAGCTTGAGGACGTATAAGATGAAACTCGGTTTTTGCGGTTTAGGACTGATGGGCGCTGCGATGGTACAGCGTCTGCTCAAGGCGGGCCACGAGGTTAAGGTCTGGAATCGTTCCAGAGAAAAGGCGGAGCCGCTGGCGGCCTTGGGTGCTCAGGTTGTGGGTACTCCACGCGAGGCCGCTGAAGGCGCGGATGGCGTTCTGTTATGCCTTTTCGATGCCAAGGCGGCAGAGGCCGTGGTCTTTGGTGATGACGGGGTTGCTCAGGCAGTGGGGCTTAAATGGGTGGTGGATCATTCCAGCATCGATCCCGAAGCAACGCGTCGCCTGGCCGCTCGTCTGGCGCAAAACGGCGGGGCTGACTGGATCGATGCCCCAGTCTCCGGCGGTATTCCTGGTGTGGAGGCCGGTACGCTGGCCATCATGGCAGGCGGTAGTGAAACTCATATGCCAGAAGCCGAGGCGGCGATGCGTGCCTATGCAGGCAACATCACGCATATGGGGCCCTCCGGTGCCGGGCAGGCGACCAAGTTATGCAATCAGGCCATCGTTGCCACTTCGATTGCGGCGCTGGCTGAAGCGATTGGTTTTGCCCAACGCAATAACATCAATGTAGACAAGCTGGCACCCGCGCTGGCGGGCGGCTGGGCAGATTCCAAGCCTTTGCAGATCTTCGCCCCACGCATGATAGAAGCGCAGGCAAAAAGCATCGGTGCGCTGTCCACCATGCTCAAGGATGTCGACACCCTGATCGCCAATGCTCAACAGAGCGGCGCGCCTATGCCGGTTGCGGCCAGCGTGCAGCAAATGCTGCGTGTCGCCAGCGCCATGGGTCTGGGGCAGGCCGAAGTCTCTGCCGTGGTTAGCGTGGTTCTGCCTGAGCAGCGCGACGCCTTCCTTAGCCAGATAGACGCGTAAGACAGGCGGCCCCATGCAACTATCCGCTAATCTCAGTTGGTTGTATCGGCATCTGGACTGGAGCGAACGCTTTGAGGCAGCGGCGGCCGATGGTTTTCAGGGCGTCGAGATTTTGCTGCCCTATGACTATCCTCCCGCTTGGTATGCCAAACAGCTTCAGGCTGCCAAGCTGGATCTGACTCTGATCAATACGCCTATCGGCGAGGGGACGGGCAGGCTGGGCTGGGCGGCGATTCCTGAGGCACAGCCGCAGTTCCGGGAAGCCTTTGATCGTGCTCGCGCGGTGGCGCAGGCAGCAGGGTGCCGTCGCATCCATGTGATGGCCGGGTATGTGAGCGGTTTGGAGCAGGAGGATTGCCTGGCCACACTGCTCAATAATCTGGAACATGCCCTGGCCTTGGCCGAAGCCGATGATCTGGTGCTGACGCTGGAAGCGCTGAACCGTAGCGACATGGCGGGGTATTTTTATCACCTGCCCGAGCAGGCGATAGCGGTGCTTAAGCATTTCAATAACCCGCGTCTGCGGCTGCAATTTGATTACTACCACTGCGTCAAGGAAAGCCTGGATGTGCCTGCCAGTGTTGCAGCTTGCGCTCCCTGGATTGGGTATGTGCAGATTGCTGGTGCGGATGGGCGTTATGAGCCTGATCTGAGCCAGGATGGTTTGCTGGAAGGCGTAGCGGCCTTGCCCACCTTGGGTTACGACGGCTGGTTGGGCTGCGAGTATCAGCCTCGCGGCGTACCGGCAGAGGGCTTGTCCTGGTGCCAGCCTTTGCAGGATCGAGGGGTGCTGAATACGGCACGTCGTCCTGATGCTGCGGCTTGCTTTCAGACTGCCGGGAGGTAAGCCATGAACCATGTCTTGATTACCGGCGCCAACGGTTATATCGGCCAGGCATTAGCCTGTGCGATGGCCAAACGTCTTGCCGCCAATGAAATTCAAAGCCTGACGCTGACTGATCTGGCCTTTGAAGATCAACCCTATCACCACACGCCCGGCCTGCGCTGCATCAGTGGAGACTTGTCTGACAAGGCCGTCCTGGAGCAGGTTCTGACGCCTGCGCCAGATACGGTTTTTCACCTGGCCTCGGTGACCAGTCGCTTGGCCGAAGAAAACTTCGCATTGGGTCTGCGCGTCAATATAGACGGCACGATAGGCTTGTTGGAGCACTTGCGCGAACAAGGGCAGTGCCCCGTCGTGGTGTATGCAAGCAGTATCGGCGTCTTTGGTACGCCGCTGCCCAAGCAAGTGGACGACGACACCGCTGTCGCACCTACCTTAAGTTATGGCACACAGAAACGGATGGTGGAGCTGCTGCTGGCCGATTACAGCCGCCGGGGGTTTCTGGACAGTCGCTCGGTTCGCCTTCCTACCGTGGTCGCCAGACCCATGACAGCCGAAACGGCCTTGTCTTCCTTTGCCAGTTCCTTGATTCACGCCCTGGCCGCAGGCAGTCCCTACGATTGCCCCATCGGACCTCAGGGCTGGATCTGGCTGCTTTCTTTACCCGCTTGCATCCAGCATCTTCAGATGGCTGCAAGGCTTGAAACAACCCGGCTTCCTGCCGGGCGGGTGTGGAACCTTCCCGCCCAGCGCCTCCAGGTCGCAGACCTGGTTCAGGCAGCGAAATCCCGCTATGGCTTGGGGGCCGATGCGGGCTTGCGCTTCCAGTCCAACCCACAGTTTGACCAGCAGTTTGCCCAGTGGCCGCCTTTGACAACGGCAATCGCCACGCAATTGGGTATGCATCATGACGGCGATGTGACGACCTTGATTGAACAGGCCCTTGTCTCCTGAGTGGCCCACTTAACTATACCTATAACGATCTACCACCAAAAAAGGATTTCCCCATGAAGAACCGATGGATTTCTCGCCTGTTGGGTATGGCCTTGACCAGCCTGGCTGTGGCGGCTGGCCCCGCAAAAGCGGACAAGCCTGTAGAGCTGACTTTCTCTGCCTGGATTCCGCAAACGCATATTCTGGTGGCCAACTTCATGAAGCCCTGGGCCAAAGAGGTGGAGCAGGCCACAGAAGGGCGCGTCAAGATCAACTTCCTGACCAAAGCGGTGACCAACCCGGTCGGGCATCTGGATGCGGTCCGCAATGGCATTGTGGATCTGGCCTTTATTTCTTACTCCTATTACCCCGGCAACTTCGATCTGATGAAGTTCGCCATGTTGCCTTTTTCCGGCAATAGCGCCGAGTCCACGTCGCTGGCGGCCTGGGATATTTACAGCAAGTACCTGCAAGATGCCAAAGAGCATCGTGGTATCAAGTTGCTGGGCCTGTATGGTCACGGCCCTGGCAGTGTCTACACGACACAGAAAGAGGTGCAGACCATTGCCGATTTTGATGGCCTGAAGCTGCGCATTGGTGGTGGCATGCAGGCTGACTTGTCCAAGGCGCTCAAGGTCAACGCGGTTGTGAAACCAGCTTCGGAGTCGTACGAACTCTTGAGTACCGGTGTGGTGGATGGAGTCCTGTTCCCGCCCGAGTCTGTTGCCTCGTTCCGCCTGGACACGGTGGTCAAGCACGCGACGGTTTTCCCCGGCGGTCTTTATGCCGATCTGCACGGCATCATCATGAACCCGGCAGCCTTCGATCGCCTGTCTGAAAAAGACCGGGAGATTCTGATGAGTCTTTCGGGTGAGCACATTGCACGCTTGGGTGGCAAGGCTTGGGGCGACGCCGATGTGGCGGCCATGAAAGTTCTGGAGGAACACAATGTGCAGTTTCATCCCGCCAGTGAAGAACTGATCGCTGCCGTCAAAGAGCGTACTGCGTCATTTGAACAGGCGTGGCTGGATGCGGCCAAGGCCAAGGGCATAGACGGGCCTGCTGTATTGGCAGAGTTCCGTGCCGACCTTAAAGCGCGGGAAAGCGGTAACTGATTAGCGCATCCAGACTGTCTTGAACCTGCTGTGCGCCCTGTGCGCCAGCAGTCCCGGAGCTACAAATCATGAACTCCCTTCTCTCTTTATTAAGAGCAGGTCTTCGGCGTCTGACGGAGTTATGCATGGTCTCCTTGGCCTTGCTGACTTTGCTTGACGTATTAGGGCGCTACATTTTCAACGTATCGGTCATGGGGGCCGTGGAGCTGACTGAAATACTGATGGTCGGTGTCATCTTCTGCGGCATTGTGTTTGCCACGATGGAGCGCGAACACGTGGTGGTTGATCTGGTGCCTATCCCCGGTGGAGAGAAGGGCGCCCGTGTCGTTCATGTCTCCAGCCACTTGCTGGCGGCAGGGATCAGCGCCCTGTTGGCAATGGTTAGCTGGACGCAAGCCGAGTCGGCTGCCGAGTACGCCGACCAGACTACCTTGCTGGGGCTGCCACTGGCTCCGGTTGTTTATTTCATGAGCATCATGCTGTTCGTCAACACAATCGTGGAGTTGGGTCAGCTTCGACGTGACCTGTGCACAGACACGGCACATCTGGAAGAAGAGGCAAAGAATGACTGAAGCGCTCATTGGCTTTGCAGCCATGCTCCTCCTGATCTTCCTGCGCGTGCCGGTGGCATTTTCCATGGCTTTAGTGGGGTTCATTGGCGTGGGCATCATGCGTAACTGGCCCTCTGCCTATGCCATGACCGGTGCGGTCGTGCGTGAAAGCGGTTTTCAGTATCTGTTGTCGGTACTGCCGCTGTTTATCTTGATGGGTAATTTCATTACTCAAGCCAAGTTGTCCAAAGAACTGTATGCCGCGGCCTATGCGTTCCTGGGGCACCGAAAAGGTGGGCTGGCCATGTCCACCGTGGTGGCCTGTGGCGGCTTTGGTGCAGTGTGCGGTTCCAGTCTGGCGACGGCAGCCACCATGTCCAAAGTGGCTTACCCGGAAATGCGCAGGCTGGGCTATAGCCGTGCGCTGGCCTCCGGCTCGATTGCGGCGGGTGGCACGCTGGGCATTCTGATTCCGCCTTCTATCGTCATGGTGGTCTATGCCATCCTGACCGAACAAAGCATAGGCAAGATGTTTGCCGCCGGTATTTTGCCGGGCCTGCTGGCCATCATTTTTTATCTGCTGGCGGTGCGCTGGACGATCTGGCGTGACCCTAATGCGGGGCCTCCTGGTGAACGCATGAGCTGGAAAGAGCGTCTGCGTGCCTTGCGGGATGTCTGGGGTGTGCTGGTGCTGTTCATCATCGTCATGGGCGGTATCTATGGCGGGATCTTCAGCTCTACCGAGGCAGCCGGGATCGGCGCTTGCGGTGCCTTCCTGTTTGCGCTGCTACGTGGCCGACTGACCTGGCAGATCCTCTCCAATGTTCTAGTGGAGTCGGCTCGTACCACGGGCATGCTGTTCATGGTGCTGATCGGGGCTTTGCTGTTTTCCAGCTTCATCAACTTCACCTCCATGCCCGGCGACTTGCAGGACTGGGTGCAGCAGTTCGACATGAGTCCCATCGTGGTGATTCTGCTGATCTGCGCGATCTACATCGTGCTGGGCAGTGTGCTGGAGAGCATGTCCATGGTCTTGCTGACTGTGCCTATCTTCTACCCGCTGGTGCAGCACCTGGGTTTTGACCTGATCTGGTTCGGGATCATCGTGGTGGTGGTCACGGAAATCAGCTTTATCACACCGCCCGTGGGCATGAACGTGATGGTCCTGAAAAGCCTGCTGCCTGATGTGAAGATGAGCACGCTGTATCGCGGTGTTATCCCCTTTGTGGTGGCCGACGTATTCCGCCTGGCCGTGCTTCTGGCCTTCCCGGTTATCTCGCTGCTCTTGCCCAAATATCTTGGATAAAAACGGATTCGCAATATGATTATCGACCAAAGAACCTATACCATCCCGACCGGCTTGCTACGCGACTTCCTGGCCTTGTACGCAACAGAAGGGCGAGCAGTCCAGATCGAGCATCTGGGCGCTTGCCACGGTTACTACACCACCGAAGTGGGCGAGCTGAATCAAGTGGTGCATTTGTGGGCGTACGAAGACATGGCCGACCGAGAGGCTCGCCGTAATGCGCTGGAAGCAGACCCTCGCTGGTTGGCTTATCGCCGCAAAGCCTCCGCCGCAGGCCATGTCGTGCGCCAGAGTAATGCGCTGCTGAAACAAGTGGATTTCGACGTCTTTACCAGCAAGGCATGACCATGACCCAGAAAATTCTTCAAGCCTGCCCCTTACCGCCTCCTCTGGCAGGCAAACTGCCTGCCTTGTGCCCGGTCGAAACTCTGAGCGATGCGTCGGACCAAGCGGCTTTCTTGCGCGAACGTGGTGGCGAATTCACCGTGCTGATCACTACAGGCACGCAGGGCGCAGACAAGGCGTTGATTGATGCATTGCCGAACCTGAAAGCCATTTGTAGCCTGGGCGTTGGCTACGATGCCATCGACCTGGATGCAGTCCGTGCGCGTGGGGTGATGCTTAGCAATACCCCCGACGTTCTGAACGACTGCGTGGCTGATTTGGCTATGGGCTTGCTGATTGATGCCGTGCGGGGCATTTCTGCTTCCGACCGTCATGTTCGACGTGGAGACTGGCCGCGTGTTGGCCCCACCATGCCAAGTACCCGGGTCAGCGGCAAGCGCCTGGGCATGCTGGGCATGGGCCGAGTCGGTCAGGTTATTGCACGGCGCGCGATTGGCTTTGATATGGAGATCCGCTATCACACACGTAGTGCAAAACCCGAGCTGCCCTGGAAGCATGAGCCTTCGCTGAGCGCTTTGGCAGAATGGTGCGATTTCCTGATCGTGGCTTGTCCCGGTAGTCCGGAAACCTTCCATCTGGTTTCTGCAGAGGTGCTGAAAGCCCTGGGGCCTAACGGCTTCCTGGTCAACGTCGCCCGCGGCTCCGTCGTGGATGAAAAAGCATTGCTTGCTGCGCTTGAAAACGGACAATTGGGCGGTGCTGGGCTCGATGTATTCGAGAACGAACCTGAAGTACCTGCCGAATTGTTGAGCAACGAGCGGGTCGTGGTGTTGCCCCATGTAGGTAGCGCAACCCGCGAAACCCGAGCCGCCATGTGCGAGCTGGTGCTGAGGAATGTCGAACGCTTCGTGACGGAGGGGAGTCTGGTGACGCCGGTGAAGCTGTAAAAGCGGAGTGAGGAAACAGGCAGCGGCTCAAGCTTCCGGCTTGAACCGCTGCTTTTTCATCGTGGCTACGTACGGTATCTGAAGTCTGGTGGTATGCATGATCAGTCCGTGACGATCGGGTGTAAGCAAGCTAGGTCTGGTGTATCTCTCAAATCCCCTGGTTTTGGTACAAGCGTCACTTCGGGCGTACCTGGCATAGGCGCATTTTCTTTGTATGGAGCAACGATTTCAATCATATACTTGATGCCTAAACAATTAAATTGAATCGGGCCTTGAACGCCCGGCATCAGGTGGAGATAGCTTGCATCATGCGGCTCAGCATTCAGGATTTTCAGTTAGCGGCCCAAAACAGCCTGCCGCGCTTTGTCTATGACTATGTTGCGGGCGGGGCGGAAGACGAACTTTGCCTGGCCCGTAATCAAGCGGATTTGCAGGCACTGACTTTAGCGCCACGCAGTCTGCGTGATACCTCGGCGCTTTCCACAGAGATAGAAGTCTATGGGCGGCGATGGTCAGCACCTTTTGGCGTAGCCCCCGTTGGCCTGATCGACGTCGTGCGTCCTCGCGGGGATTTGCATGCTGCACGCGCTGCAGGCAAGGCTGGCTTGCCGTACATCTTGTCTACAGCCTCCAATAGCCCTTTGGAGCAAGTGCGCGAAGCCTGCGCAGGCCCTTGCTGGATGCAGTTGTACGTCATGCAGGACAGGGGGATGGCCAATTCCATTCTGGACCGCGCTCGCCAAGCCGGTTTCGAGGCTTTGGTCCTGACTGTAGACGTGCCCGTGGGGGGGTATAGAGAAAAAGACATACGCCACGGCTTCAAATTGCCGTTTCGTCCCGGTCCCCGCTTGTTGATGGATATGGCTTCCCAACCGCGTTGGCTATGGCGACAGGCGCTGGCCGGGCAGCCCCAGTTCGTCAACCTGATGCCCACAGAGGGCGCTAGCTCTGCCCAGGCACAAGCGGCACTGCTGGCGCGAAGCATGGACCGTAGTCTGGTGTGGGACGATGTCTCCTGGCTGCGCTCCAAGTGGGATGGTCCTGTGCTGATTAAAGGAATACTTCATCCCGAAGACGCGCGTCAGGCTCTGCGCTACGGCGTGGACGGGCTGATTGTTTCCAACCACGGTGGCCGACAACTGGATTGTGCGCCGTCCACCATCAGCGTGCTGCCGCAGATTATGGATGTCGTCAAAACGCAGATGCCCGTATTTATCGACAGCGGCTTTCGGCGCGGGTCGGATGTAGCCAAAGCGATTGCCTACGGTGCGACTGGGGCGTTTCTAGGACGTGCTGTGGCATACGGATTGGCGCAGGCAGGAGAGCAGGGCGTTGCACAAGTGCTTGGCCTGGTGGCTCAGGAATTGGAGCGCACGATGGTTTTGTTGGGGGCATCGTGTCCGGCTGAGTTGCGCCAATGTCTTGTATCCTCTGCTGAGTAGGACCTCAGGCATAAGCTGAAATCAGCGCCGAAAAAATGATCTTGTCGATTGGGGATGTGGCTTATGAGAGGAAGCTGTCTTTGCCAGGGAGTAGTCTTTGAGATTGAAGGCGCTATTACGGAGCTGCTGTATTGCCATTGCCGCATGTGTCGCAAGTCTCATGGTTCGGCGTTCAGGGCGCGGGGCAAGGTAAAGACCAAGGAATTTCATTGGCGTCGCGGTCAGGAGCTGGTGCGATTTTATGAATCCTCGCCAGGAGAGCATCGGGGGTTTTGCTCTCAGTGTGGATCAAATATTTTGACTAGATTTGATCAGAAGCCGGGGGAGTTAGGTTTGGCTTTAGGTGTATTGGATGATGATCCGGGTGCGCGCCCGACGTGCCATGTATTTGTAGGCTCGAAAGCACCCTGGCATGACATTAGGGATGGGCTGCCTCAGTATGAGGCGTTCCCGCCGGAGTAAAGGCAAGCTTCAGACAGCAGAAAAACAAAACGCCAAGCTTTTGAAAGCTTGGCGTTCTATTTTATTCGTGGTGCCGGCTAAAGGAGTTGAACCCTCGACCTTCGCATTACAAGTGCGCTGCTCTACCAACTGAGCTAAGCCGGCGAATTGACGATTATAGCCGGGTTTTTTGCAAAGAAGCAATCACCAGAAAAATATTGCTGTGGCCCACGCCACGCCAGCCTAGCCAATAGATAGGTTCTGGTTATAAGAGCATGATGAAAATGTCGTTTTAAATGCCTTTTCCCCTACCCATAATCTGATCTATCCAAGCTGTGCTTATATAGATAGCACGCGATTGAACATCAGTGACGGGCTCCGACGGCCGCGTCCGGGAACTCTGGGGAACACCATGAAATTGAAGTCTGTTGTTGGCTCTGCCTTGTTGTTGGCGTCTTTGCTGGGTGGCACTGCCAGTGCCCAGGTTTCTTTGCTGAATGCTTCGTTTGACGTGGCGCGCGAGACCTTTGCGGCGATCAACCCCAAGTTTGTTGAACACTGGAAAGCCACTACGGGCGAAGACATCAAGATTGACCAGTCTTTTGCTGGCACCTCCCGTCAGGCTCAGGACATTATTCAGGGCAAGAAAGTAGATACCGTCACCTTCAACCAGGTCACCGATATTGAATTCCTGGCTGAGCGCGGTGCAGTTGCCAAGGATTGGGCCAGCAAATTCCCGAACAACAGCTCACCTTACTACAGCACCATTGCTTTCCTGGTGCGCAAGGGCAACCCCAAGAACATCAAATCCTGGGATGATCTGGTGCGCGACGATGTGAAACTGGTGTTCCCGAATCCCAAGACCTCGGGTAATGCCCGCTACACCTATCTGGCTTCCTGGTTATATGCCAATGAAGCCTTCGGCGGTGATGAGGTCAAGATCAAAGAATTCGTAGGTAAGGTGCTGGGTAATGTCGAGAGCTTCCCTACGGGTGGTCGTGGCGCAACCGTAGCATTTGCCCAGAACGGTCAGGGCGATGTGTTGCTGACCTTTGAATCCGAAGTGATCAATATTGCGGCCAGCGAAGAGTTCAAGGGTAGCGAGCTGCAAGTGGTGGTGCCACCTGTTAGCGTGTTGGCAGAGTTCCCTGTGGCCGTTGTGGATCGCGTAGTCGATCAGAAAGGCACTCGCAAGGAAGCGACCGAATATCTGAAGTTCCAATACACCCCCGAGATTCAGCGTCTGCTGGCCGGTTTCAACTACCGTGTGACTGATCCTGCCGTTGCCAAGGAATTTGAGTCCAAATACGCACCGGTCAAGCTGATCAATCCTACCGACGTTCTGGGTTCCTGGACTGACATTCAAAGCCGTCACTTTGCTGCTAATGGAGTGTTGGACCAGTTGCTGGCCAAGTAATTCATGAGTCGTACTCTTGTGGGCGAGGCGCAGGATTCCGGGGCGAAGACTGCGCTAAAGCCCATCTTCTTTCTTCGCCGCCCCGTCATGCCAGGTTTTGGGCTGAGCTTCGGCTTTAGCGTCCTGTACCTGTCCATCATTGTGCTGCTGCCTTTGTCGGCCCTGTTCATGTACGTCAGTGACATGAGCCTGGCCGATTATTGGCGCGCAGTGACAGACCGGCGTGTAGTCAGCAGTTATCAGGTCACGATTAGTGCTGCCTTCTACTCCACTGTGATTGCCAGTGTGGTGGGTTTCATCATTGCCTGGATCATTACGCGGTTTGAGTTTCCAGGGCGTCGTCTGATTGATGCTTTGGTTGATTTGCCGTTTGCCTTGCCGACCTCTGTGGCGGGTTTGACCTTGGCTACCTTGTTTGTGCCCGGTGGTTGGTTTGGTCAGTTTCTGCCGGAGGGCTGGAAAGTGGCTTATCAGTACCCCGGTATTGTCCTGGCGATGACCTTCACCAGCCTGCCTTTTGTTGTGCGGATTGTGCAGCCGGTGATTGAAGAGCTGGGTGCCGAATACGAGGAAGTCGCCCATACACTGGGTGCCAGTGGCTGGCAGACCTTTAGCAAGGTCGTGTTCCCGCCCTTGATACCTGCTCTGGTGACGGGGGCCTCTCAGGCCTTTATCCGCAGCCTGGGCGAGTTTGGTGCGGTCATCATGATTGCGGGCAACATCCCCTTTAAAACTGAAGTGTCGTCTCTGATGATCTTTGTGCGTCTGCAAGAGTTCAACTACCCGGCGGCGGCAGCGATTGCTTCGGTGATTCTGATCGCCTCCTTGCTGCTCTTGTTCACCTTGCAGTTGGTGCAGAATCGCTTGTTGGGTTGGCAGCGGAGAGCACCATGAGAAAAACACCTAAAAGTACGGCTGACCGTTTGATTCTGGCTCTGGGGATTGTTCTGGTGCTGGGCCTGCTGGTCGTGCCTTTGCTGCTGATTTTTTCCAAAGCCTTGGGCGATGGTTTGCCTGCCTTGTGGAGCAATCTGCAAGAAGACTATATGTTGCATGCCATCGGGCTGACTCTGTTCGTGGCAGTGCTGACTGTGCCTCTGAACATGGTCTTTGGCATTTTGCTGGCCTGGTGCCTGACGCATTACCAGTTCCGTGGTCGTCGGCTGCTGAGTACCCTGGTGGACTTGCCTTACGCAGTCTCACCGGTGGTGGCGGGCCTGTGTTACCTGGTGGTCTACGGCGTGGAATCGTCGCTGGGGCAGTGGTTAAGCGCGCGTGATATCCAGCTCATGTTTGCTTGGCCCGGCATTTTGATGGTGACCATCTTTGTGACGACGCCTTATGTGGCCCGGATTCTGATCCCGATCATGCAGGCACAGGGCTCGGACGCGCAGGCGGCTGCCTTGAGCCTGGGTGCGAATGGTTGGCAGATCTTTTGGCATGTGACGCTGCCAGATATCAAATGGGCCTTGCTATATGGCGTGGTGCTGACCAATGCCCGTGCGATTGGTGAGTTTGGTGCGGTTTCTGTGGTGTCAGGCACCATCATGAATCAGACCTTGACCTTGTCTTTGCTGGTTGACCAACTAAACAACGACAACAAGGCTGCTGCGGCCTTTACAGCGGCTGCACTGCTGGCGGTATTCGCTATGGTCTCTGTGATGCTCAAGAGCTTGCTGGAGTGGCGTGTAGCGGCAGGGCGTCGCCGTAATCAGGCAGATGCTGTGCAGGCTTAGGTGGGACTGGGCTGGGAAATATTTTCAGTGGGTTTATCTGATTAAGTATTCCCTGGTCTAGCTTAGGTCGCTGATACTGATTTGCCGAAGCCGAAGCCGAAGCCGAAGCCGAAGCCGAAGCCGAAGCCGAAGCCGAAGCCGAAGCCGAAGCCGAAGCCGAAGTTAAAGCTCGGGCGTATGGCCGGGTTTGATCCTTAAAAAAAAATAGAGCCCCATGTGGGGCTCTATTTTTGTCTGCGTCGAACGCGCCTTACTTGACGATCTTCAGGTGCGAGATCTTGTCAGCGTCTTTCTTTGTAGCAGGAGTTTCTGGAACGGCTTCAGGAGCTGTTTCCGATGCGTCCTCTTCTGCGTAAGGCGCGGATTCCACGACTTCAAAACCCATGCCAGCACCTGTTTCGCGCGCATAGATAGCGGACACCGCTGCTACAGGCACGAAAATGTCTTCCGTGACGCCGCCAAAGCGGGCCTGGAATTCAATGTAGTCGTTGCCCAGGATCAGGCCATTGGTAGCCAGATGCCCGATATTCAGGGTGATTTGACCATCCTGAATATGGCCACGTGGAACAACCGTGTTGGCGTCTACCGTCACCACAATATGAGGGGTGTAGCCGTGATCGGAACACCACTCGTGCAGGGCGCGTAGCAGGTAAGGCTTGGTCGAAGTCTCTTGCATAATGGATTAGCGACGCATGACTTTTTCGGAAGGAGTCAGTGCCTCAATGTAGGCAGGACGCGAGAACACGCGTTCGGCGTACTTTTGCACAGGAGCAGCGCTCTTGGGCAGTTCGATACCGTAGTGGTCCAGGCGCCAGAGCAGGGGAGCGATCGCCACGTCCAGCATGGAGAACTCTTCGCCCAGCATGTACTTGTTCTTGAGCAGGATCGGAGCCAACTGCGACAAGTGGTTGCGGATTTGCTGGCGGGCCAGTTCTTGCGCTTTAGCGTCGGCGTTGCGGCGGTCTTCCAGGGCAGCCACGTGCACAAACAGTTCCTTTTCAAAGTTGTACAGGAACAAGCGTGTGCGGGCGCGCATGGTGGGGTCCGCAGGCATTAGCTGAGGATGAGGGAAGCGCTCATCAATGTATTCATTGATGATGTTCGATTCGTACAAGATCAGGTCACGTTCTACCAGGATAGGCACCTGTCCGTAGGGGTTCATGACGGCGATATCTTCAGGCTTGTTATACAAGTCGATGTCGCGGATCTCGAAATCCATGCCTTTTTCAAACAACACGAAACGGCAGCGTTGTGAGAATGGGCAAGTTGTTCCAGAGTAGAGCACCATCATGGTAGGAGATTCCAGTCGTAGAAATAAAAACAAGAGCCTCACGGCTCAGAATTTAAAACCCTGCAAGGGGTTTTAACAATAAAAAGCCGGGCAGGCTAGTTTAGCCTGCCCGTCTAGCATAGCGTTTTACTTGATGTCTTTCCAGAAAACGCTATTGAGTCGCCATGCAACGACAAAGAACAGCAGCAGGAACAGGATCACGCCCACGCCGATTTTCTTGCGTTCCAACTGAACAGGTTCAGCCATCCAGTCCATGAAGTTGGCCAGGTCAGCGACATCGCTGTCGTACTTGGCTGCCAACTTGGCGTTGGCTGGCTCCAGCTTGACTGTGTCAGTGGCGTGGCCAGTGTAGTTAGCCAGCACTTCTGTCTTGACGGAGGAGAAACCGGCCGGATCGTAGCTGGCTACTGTTTTGGTCCATTCTTTGCTGCCGTCATCCTTGGCGGTTTCAGCCACGGTGGTGCGGTGCAAGGTCACGCCGCCTTGGCGTTCCCACATGGCGTGAGGCATACCCACGCTTGGGAAAACCAGGTTATCCCAGCCGGTTGGGCGGGAGGCGTCACGGTAGAACGTACGCAGGTAGGTGTAGATGTAGTCTGCGCCGCTAGGACCCAGGTTGGTGGACTTGGCACGTGCGATCACGGACAGGTCAGGAGGTGCAGCACCAAACCATTTCTTGCCCATGTCCGGGGTCATGGCGATCTTCATCAGATCACCGACCTTGTCCGAGGAAAACAGCAAGTTTTTCTTGATGTCTTCTTCAGTCAGGCCAAGGTCTGTCAGCTTGTTGTAGCGCATGGAGTTGGCGCTATGACAGTTCAGACAGTAGTTTACAAACAGTTTTGCGCCATTTTGCAACGCCGCCATGTCATGCATGCGGTCGGGCGCGCGCTCCAGGGCATAGCCACCTTCGGCGGCACCAGCCACCGTGCAGGTAAGGGACAAGGCCAGAGCGCCAAGCAGTTTTTTAATCATGGTCATTCCGTTTCTTGTTGGGGGCCTAGTGAGGGCGGAAAGTCACGCGATCGGGTTCGGGTTTGAACGTACCCATGCGGCTCCATACCGGCATCAGCAGGAAGAAGGCCAGGTAGATAACCGTACCGATCTGGCTCAGCAAGTTAAACAAGTCGTTTGGAGCTTGCGTGCCCAGGTAACCCAGGATCAGGAAGTTGACCAGGAAAATCGCGTACAACACTTTGTGCCAGCTTGGACGGTAACGGATCGACTTCACAGGCGATTTGTCCAGCCATGGTAGGAAGAACAGGATCACGACCGTACCACCCATGGCTACCACACCCCAGAACTTGGCATCAATAACGCGCAGCAGCACGGCAACACCGATCAGGATAGCGGGGACGGCCAGACGCCAGATACCGGGCAGCTTGCCTTTGATGAACAGCACCAGAGCGCCCAGCACGGAAGCACCGGCCAGAACCCAGGTAAAGTCGGCAGTGGTTGCACGCAGCATGGAGTAGAAAGGCGTGAAGTACCAGACTGGAGCAATGTGTGGAGGTGTCTTCAGAGCATCGGCTGGGCTGAAGTTGTTGAACTCCAGGAAGTAGCCGCCCATTTCAGGGGCAAAGAACACAATCGCAGCAAACACAATCAGGAAGCCAGCCACACCTAGGATGTCGTGCACCGAGTAGTAGGGGTGGAAGGGAATACCATCCAAAGGACGGCCTTTGGCGTCTTTGGGGCCTTCTTTGATTTCGATACCGTCGGGGTTGTTGGAACCCACTTCGTGCAAGGCGATCAGGTGAGCCACAACCAGACCCAGCAGGACCAGAGGCACAGCAATCACGTGCAGGGCAAAGAAGCGGTTCAGGGTGGCGTCGGACACCACGTAGTCACCACGGATGAAAATAGCCAGGTCAGGACCAATGAAAGGAATGGCCGAGAACAGGTTAACAATCACCTGGGCGCCCCAGTAGGACATCTGGCCCCATGGCAGCAGGTAGCCCATGAAGGCTTCAGCCATCAGACAGAGGAAAATGGCAACGCCGAAGATCCAGACCAGTTCACGTGGCTTGCGGTAAGAACCGTAGAACAAGCCGCGCAGCATGTGCAGGTACACCACCACGAAGAACATGGAAGCGCCGGTGGAGTGCATGTAGCGGATGATCCAGCCACCGGGCACTTCACGCATGATGTATTCAACCGACTCGAAAGCCAGTTTGGCATCGGGCTTGTAGTTCATGACCAGGAAAATACCTGTCACGATCTGAATAACCAGCACCAGCAGTGCCAGAGAGCCAAAGAAGTACCAGAAGTTGAAGTTCTTCGGCGCGTAATATTCTGACATGTGCTCTTTGTACATGGATGTCAGGGGGAAGCGCCTGTCAATCCATCCCAAGAGTCCTGTCGTTTCGACGGTTTTCTCGCCAGCCATGAAACGGCTCCTTTATCTTTTTAAATAGTACGTATTGGGTTACAGCCGCCTTAGGCCTTGTTGTTTTCGTCTACGCCGATGGTAACCATCGTGCCGTCGGCCGAGAACTCGTAGGGCGGGATTTCCAGATTGTCTGGAGCAGGCTTGTTGCTGTAGACGCGACCGGCCAGGTCAAACGTGGAGCCGTGGCAGGGGCATAGAAAGCCGCCTTCCCAACCACCGGGCAGACCAGCGCCAGCGCCAGCGGCCAGATGCGGGGTAGGGGAGCAACCCAGGTGGGTGCAAATACCGATACAGATAAAGATTTCAGGGCGACGCGAACGGTATTCGTTCTTGGCGTACGCAGGGGTGTAACCAGGGCGATCCGATTCAGGGTCGGCAAGCTGGCTGTCCAGTTTGGGCAGTGCGTCCAGTTGCTCTTGGGTGCGGTGCAGAATCCAGACGGGTTTCCCGCGCCATTCAACGGTGCGCATCTGACCGGGGGCGATACCAGAGATATCAACCTCTACGGGAGCGCCGGCCGCTTTTGCTTTCTCGGAAGGAGCAAAGGAGCTGACAAAGGGAACAGCTGTCGCCACACCAGCGACACCACCTAATGCACAGGCGGTGGCGACCCAGGTTCGGCGCGAAGGATCGGGCGGAAGGTTGAAATCAACCGCGCCTATGGCATCGGGCTGTGTCGTATTCTGACTCATTCTAGTATCCTTATTCCTGCCCGACTCGGGCAATACCACAATTTACGGATTTGGGCCTGGGTATATTATTCAACCGCACATTATACGCTTTACCCAGCGCAGCATAACTTGATCAAAGGTGAACATATGAACAAGGCTCGAGGTTTCCTTAACGAATTCCGGGAGTTCGCAGTCAAGGGCAACATGATGGACCTTGCGGTCGGTGTCATTATTGGCGCTGCTTTCGGCAAGATTATCGACTCGCTGGTTAAAGACATCGTCATGCCCGTCATCAGTTTCATCCTGGGCGGCGAAGTGGATTTTACCAATCAGTTCACGGTCTTGCGTACCCCAGAGGGCTATACCGGCCCAGAAACCCTGGAGGCTCTGAATTCGGCCGGCGCTGTTGTTTTGTCGTGGGGTAACTTCCTGACCATTTTGATCAACTTCATCTTGCTGGCCTTCGTTGTGTTTTGCATGGTCAAGATGATTAACCGTATGCGTGCCACCGTGGCCAAGGCTGAGGCTGAACAAGCCGTACCCGAACCAACCCCTGAAGACGTGATCTTGCTGCGTGAAATCAGGGATTCGCTGAAAAAATAAAAGCGTAACCGTATCAAAGCTTTAAGGTGCCTTTCGGCACCTTTTTGTTTATGTAAACCCACCGGCAAGGTCAAGTTCGCCCGCGCCGGATGCCTGATTTTAGCCTTTCATGGCCTGGGCTTGTCTAGCCTGTGCCGCTTTAAAGCTTGTGCAAAGTCATACGCGCCGGTTTTTGATGTCATCAGATCGGGTTGTCCAGGTCGATGAACTCGACCTCGATCCCAAACTGGCGGGCAATTTCCTCACCCAGCGCCTTGGCACCATAGCGCTCAGTGGCGTGATGCCCGGCCGCCATGAAGGCAATATTGTTTTCCTGCGCGCTGTGGAATGTTTGCTCCGAGGCCTCGCCGCTGATGTAAAGATCGGCTTGGGCGGCGATGGCGGCATCAATAAAGCCTTGTGCCCCTCCTGTGCACCAGGCTATTCGGTGAACTTTCCGTTGTAAATCGCCAACAATCAGCGGTTTGCGTTGTAAATTATTGCAAACTGTCAGGCCGAATGTTTCCAGCGAGACGGGGGCTGGCAGTTCGCCTAGCCAAACCAGTCCATCCGGACCACAGGTTTGTGCCTGGCCGTTTGCATCGCGCAGCACTTCAATGCCTAGCTGTCGAGCCAACTGGGCGTTGTTGCCCAACTCGGGGTGGGCGTCCAGGGGCAAGTGATAGCCCAAGAGGTTAAGCTGATGCGACAGGACGCGTTCGATACGAGTTTTTCGGGTGCCAACAATGCACGGGTTTTCGTTTTTCCAGAACCAGCCGTGGTGCACCAAAATTGCGTCCGCCTGGCGGGCAATAGCGGCATCAATCAGTGCCAGCGAGGCCGTCACGCCGGTGACGAGTTTGCCAATATACGGCTTGCCTTCGACCTGGAGCCCATTGGGACAGTAGTCCTTGAAACGGGCGATATCCAAGGTGCTATTGAGCCAGTTGGCCAGTTCGGCCGTTGAAACCTGAGTCATGGAAATCCTTATCTGAAAGAGTGCTATGCGTCGATTGTGGCTAGTGTTTGCTCAAGCGGTGACGATCTGTCTGGCGGGCTTTTTTATTGTGGTGACGCTGCGACCGCAGTGGGTGGAAGCACCCCAGGCACCCGTTCGTTCTACGAATACCGTGGTCTTGCCTGCGCCGGTTCCTTCTTTGCTGGCACCTGTTGCGCAGGAAGGCCCGCTGTCCTATGCCTCGGCTGTCACCAGTGCCGCGCCTGCTGTCGTTAATGTGTACACCAGCAAGCATTTGGAAGGCAATTCGCCCTTGCTGGAAGATCCTGACCTGCAACGCCTGTTCCGGGAACTGCCTGATCTGATGGGGCGTCGCTCCACGATCAACCTGGGTTCGGGCGTGATCGTACACGAACAGGGCTATATCCTGACGAATTACCACGTCATTGAAGCGGCCGACGCGATTGAGGTTGCCTTGTCGGATGGACGTCAGGCCAAGGCGAGCCTGATTGGTACGGACCCCGAAAGTGATTTGGCCGTGCTGAAAGTGAATTTGCCCAAGCTGGCCGTGATTCAGACCCAGGCGCAGGATCAATTGCAGGTGGGGGATGTGGTGCTGGCTATCGGCAATCCTTTTGGGGTGGGGCAGACCACCACGATGGGTATTGTGTCCGGCCTGGGTCGTAATCGACTGGGCATCAATATTTACGAGAACTTCATCCAGACGGATGCGGCCATTAACCCTGGCAACTCCGGTGGCGCTTTGGTGGATGCCATTGGCCGTCTGGTCGGGATCAATACGGCTATTTATTCCGAGACAGGTGGGTCTTTGGGTATCGGTTTTGCCATTCCTGCAGCAACAGCGCTGGCCATCATGGACGAAATTATCCGTA
The DNA here is from genome assembly GCF_017377875.1 of Alcaligenes sp. SORT26. Classification (GTDB taxonomy): domain Bacteria; phylum Pseudomonadota; class Gammaproteobacteria; order Burkholderiales; family Burkholderiaceae_B; genus Alcaligenes; species Alcaligenes parafaecalis. The sequence goes on along the minus strand of NZ_CP070975.1, from coordinate 2,636,185 downwards.
ATGGCGAAGTGACGCGTGGCTGGCTGGGACTGGAGCCTCAGGACATTACCCCGGATTTGATCAAGTCCTTCAAGCTGAAAAGTGATGCCGGGGTGATTATTGCCAGTGTGCAGCGTCACGGCCCGGCAGCGGAGGCGCATTTGCTCGTCGGGGATATTGTTTTGCGATTGAATGGTCAGCAGGTCGCTGATTCGATTGGGCTGCTCAATCAGATTGGCCCGGTGCAACCGGGGCAAACGGTGACTTTGAGTGTGCTGCGCGACGGCAAGGAACTGGATGTAGCCGTCAAGGTCGGTGTGCGGCCTCAGGTGCGCAAGTAAAAGGAAAGCCCTCCCTCTTGCCTATGCGGGATGATTCGGGAGGCTGGGGAGGCGCTGGTGGCATTCAGGGCAATGCGTCTCACCTATGGGCTGTTCGCTATGCGGTGATTTGCATTTGGCTACGCTGTCTTGCAGATCGTAGTGGCGCACAAGCGCTGCAGGGTATTCATAAAAAATGGCTCTCTTGCCTGGCTCCGTAAGGAGCGGCGTAGAGAGCCATTTTTATGGTCTGTATGTTCGTGGCCTATCCGGCCCGGGTTTTATGCAGGACGGCTTACAGATCCAGCTCGCGGCCTTCGCTGGCTTCCGCTTCCCGCTTCTTGATCAGGCTGGCGGCCAGAATACCTATCTCGTAGAGCAGGCAGAGCGGCGCAGCCAACAGAATCTGGCTGACGACATCGGGTGGCGTCACAATCGCGGCAATCACAAATGCGCCCACAATTACATAGCCACGGATTTCACGCAGCTTGGCAACGGTGACGACCCCTGTTTTCACCAGCAAGATGACGGCAATAGGCACTTCAAAGGTAATGCCAAAGGCCAGGAACATGGTCATGACAAAGCCCAGATAGGCTTCAATGTCTGGTGCAGGCGTAATCGATTGCGGAGCAAACGAAGCGATGAAGTGAAAGACGGTGCGAAATACGACGAAATAACAGAAGGCCATACCAGCGATGAACAGCAAGGTGCTGGTCATGATCAGCGGCAAAGCCAGTTTCTTTTCGTGGTTGTACAGTCCGGGAGCAATAAAGGCCCAGGCTTGGTAAAGCACCACGGGCAAGGCCAGCACGAAAGCGGCCATCAGCGTGACTTTGACCGGCACCATGAAGGGGGTGATCACCCCGGTGGCGATCATGCGTGTACCTTCGGGCAGGGAGCTCATCATGGGCTGTGCCAGCACATCGTAAATGGCGGAAGCACCCGGATAGGTAAACAGCACGATAAAAATCCCCACCACAGCAATCACGGCACGCAACAAGCGTGTGCGTAGCTCGATCAGGTGGGAGATAAAGGTATCTTCTTGAGGCGCGTCGGTGCTCATGCCGTAGGTCCTTTAGGGGTAGAGGCGGGAGCATCCGTAGGACGGGGAGCGTCGTCACTGGCTGGCGCACTGGGCGCTGGCTGGGCGGCTGCATCCTGGGTAGCAGGTTCTGCAAGCGATTCGCTGGCTGGCGCATCGGGCTGCACAGCGGCTTTGTCGGTGGTATCCGAAAAGACTTTGCGTGCAGATTCCGACGCGTTTTGCAGGGTATCGCGGGCTTCTGTCAGAGGCTGGCTGATGCTTTTGCCCGTGTCCTCGACCGAACTGCGCACCGAGCGCGCAGCGTCCTCCATCTGGTCTTTGAGCTTGTTCACCTCATCCAGATTGATTTCGCGTTGTATATCGGTCTTGACCTCGTTCACGTAGCGCTGCGCGCGGCCAAGCAAATGGCCGACAGTGCGCGCTACTTTAGGAAGACGTTCAGGACCGATGACGATCAGGGCAACCACTCCAATCAGGAGCAGTTCACTAAAGCTGACATCAAACATTCAGACTCACACAAGAAGGGGATCAGGCGCGATCGGATTTTTCCTTGGCCTGCACGTCGATCGTTTGGGGATCGGCAGCGCGCTGGCTGACGGATTCGGGTGTTTTGTCTTCTTCACCCACGTCTTTCATGCCTTCTTTAAAGCCTTTGACTGCACCGCCCAGATCCGAGCCGATGTTACGCAGTTTTTTGGTGCCGAAAACCAGGGCAACGATGACCAGAACGATCAGCCAGTGCCAAATGCTAAAGCTACCCATAATGTATCTCCCTTAAGCAGCCATGGCTGCGCGTTGTTGCCATGGGCGCTCACCGCCCAAGATGTGCATGTGTAAATGGTTGATTTCCTGCCCGCCATCCAAACCGTTGTTGATGACAATGCGGAAACCGCCTTCTGGGCCGGGGCGACAACCAGCCTTTGCGGCCAGGGAAGGTGCCAAAGCCATCATTTTACCCAACCATTCGCTATCCTGACCCGATACGTCCTGCATGGAGACGACGTGTTTCTTGGGGATGACCAGGATATGGATTGGTGCGGCTGGGTTGATGTCGTGAAACGCCAGAAAGTCCTCGTCCTCGTAGACTTTTTTGGACGGGATCTGATCAGCAGCAATTTTACAAAACAGACAGTTCTCGCTCATAGCAACCTCGGTAGCGAGGCACTCGCCTAGCGAGTGCCGAAAATCTAGGTATTAGGACAGTGTAGCGCGACTAGATGACAGGATTACACTTGATCCTTAGGCCGCGAAGCTTTTTCTTCCAGTCCTGATGTACCTTCACGGCGCAGCAGTTCTGTCAGCACATCACGCGGCTCCAAACCGTAATAAGTCAGGGCCACCAGACTATGGAACCACAGATCAGCGGTTTCGTAGACAATGCGCTCGCGCTCTTCATCTTTGGCCGCCATGACCAGCTCGGTCGCTTCTTCGCCAATCTTCTTCAAAAAGGCATCCGGGCCTTTGGCCAGCAGCTTGGCCGCGTAGGACGAGGATGGGTCCCCGCCTTGAGCAGGCAAACGGGACTTCAGCGTACGGCCAAGGTGATCCAGGATGGTGTCGATGGTAGGTTGTTCGCTCATCGGTAAATATGCTCCGGGTCTTTCAGGACGGGGTCAACTGTGACCCACTGTGCCTCATCGCTTTGGCCTTGTAGCTGGCGAAAGAAGCAGCTTTCACGCCCCGTATGGCAAGCGATCTGGCCAACCTGCTCCACGCTGAGCAAAATAACGTCACCGTCGCAATCCAGGCGCAAATCGCTGACATGTTGTACGTGGCCGGACTCCTCGCCCTTGCGCCACAGGCGCTTGCGGGAACGCGACCAGTACACGGCGCGGCCGGTGCTGACGGTCTCTTGCAGGGATTCCTGGTTCATCCAGGCCACCATCAAGATTTTGCCCGTGGCCTGATCCTGCGCAATCGCAGGAATCAAACCCTGTTCATCAAAGCGGATTTCAGCCAGCCAAGCCGGTAAGTCAGCCATTAGCGTCGCACCTGAATACCTTGCGCAGCCATGAAATCCTTGGCTTCAGCAATAGTGTGTTGACCATAGTGGAAAATGCTGGCGGCCAGTACGGCGCTGGCACCACCTTGGATGACGCCATCGGCCAGGTCTTGCAGCCCGCCCACACCGCCAGAGGCGATGACGGGAACGGAGACGGCATCAGACACAGCACGGGTCAGTTCCAGATCAAAGCCGGATTTGGTGCCGTCGCGGTCCATGCTGGTCAAGAGCAGCTCACCTGCGCCGTATTCGGCCATGCGAGCAGCCCACTCAACCACATCCAGGCCGGTTGCGCGGCGACCACCGTGGGTAAAGACTTCCCAGCGGGGGGCTTCGTTCTCGGCGCTGACACGGCGGGCATCAATGGCCACGACCATGCACTGTTTGCCGTGATGGTCGCTGGCGGCACGCACCAGGTCAGGATTGCTGATGGCGGCGCTGTTGATGGACACTTTGTCCGCACCGGCATTGAGCAGGCGCTGGATGTCGGCCACTTCGCGCACACCACCACCCACCGTCAGGGGGATGAAAATCTGGCTGGCCACCTGTTCGATGATGGGCAAAATCAGATCGCGGTTGTCCGAGGTGGCGGTAATGTCCAGGAATGTGAGTTCGTCAGCGCCCTGGTCGTTGTATTTGCGGGCGATCTCAACCGGGTCTCCGGCATCGACCAGGCCCACAAAGTTGATGCCTTTAACGACACGACCGGCGGTGACATCCAGACAAGGAATGATGCGGCAGGCTAATTCGCTTGTGACGTCCTGGCTCATGCCTGGTACTCGTCAGCAAAGGTTTGTGCCTCGGCAAAATTCAGGGTGCCTTCGTAGATGCTGCGGCCCAGAATGACACCCTCAACCCCTTCGTGCTCGACGGCACACAGGTCTTCGATGTCTTTCAGGTTGGTCACGCCGCCAGAGGCAATAACCGGGATCTTCACGTGCTGGGACAGCTTGACGGTGGCTTCAATATTGACGCCTGTCAGCATGCCATCACGGCCGATGTCGGTGTAGATAATGGATTCGCAGCCGTAGTCTTCAAACTTCTTGGCCAGATCCAGCACGTCGTGGCGCGTCAGCTTGCTCCAGCCGTCGGTGGCGATTTTGCCATCACGAGCATCCAGGCCAACAATGATGCTGCCTGGGAAAGCGCTGCAGGCGTCTTGCAAAAAGCCGGGGCTTTTGACAGCGGCGGTGCCAATGATGACATAGCTCATGCCAGCATCCAGATAGCGCTCGATGGTATCCAGGTCGCGAATACCACCGCCGATCTGGACGGGAATTTCACCGTCAATGGCAGCAATAATGGATTTGATGGCTTCGCCGTTTTTGGGCTTGCCCGCGAAGGCGCCGTTCAGGTCCACCAGATGCAGGCGACGGGCCCCTTGCTCTAGCCACTGTGTTGCTATTTTGGCCGGATCATCCGAGAAAATAGTGGCGTCATCCAGGTCACCCTGGCGTAGGCGCACACAACGCCCGTCTTTAAGGTCGATGGCGGGAATCAAAAGCATGGTCTTTAGCCGTAAAAAACGTAAGAAATACTGGGTCGGAAAAAGTCAGAAAAACGCTGGGGAGGCTTATTGAAAAATCATGGCTTCCAGTTGGCGAAATTCCGGAACAGTTGCAGGCCGTTGTCTGCACTTTTCTCAGGATGGCATTGCAACGCAAAAATATTAGCGTTTGCTATCGCAGAGGTAAAGCGTTGGCCATAGTGCGTCGAACCACAAGTTTGATCTATATGCAGCGGATCGACAAAGTAGCTGTGTACAAAGTAAAAGAACGCGCCATCCTCAATGCCAGCCCATAAGGGATGATCCTGAGTCTGGTGTACGCGGTTCCAGCCAATATGGGGCACTTTCAACCCGGGGCCGGAGTCAGCAGGATCACTGCTTTTGTAGTTGGGGCCTTCAAAACGGCGCACTTGGCCGGGAATCAGACCTAAACAGGGGACGTCGCCTTCCTGGCTGGAGTCGAACAGCATTTGTTCGCCAACGCAGATACCCAGCAAGGGCTTGCTGCGTGCTGCCGTCAGGAGGGCATCGCGCAAACCGGACTGGTCCAGGTGGGCCATGCAATCAGGCATGGCGCCCTGGCCGGGTAATACAACCCGGTCCGCATCCAGAATGGCTTGAGGGGTTTGAGCAAGAATGATGCGCGCATCAGGTGCGGCGGCATGCAGTGCTCGGGCAACCGAGAAGATGTTGCCCGAACCGTAATCGACAATAGCGATAGTGGTCACGATATGTGTCCGAAGGACGTTTACAGAACCCCTTTGGTCGAAGGCACCACGCCTTCGCTACGTGGGTCCAGCTCCAGAGCCATGCGCAATGCTCGGCCAAAGGCTTTGAACACGGTTTCGCACTGGTGGTGTGCGTTTTCGCCGCGCAGGTTATCGATGTGCATAGAAACCAGGGCGTGATTCACAAAACCCTGGAAAAACTCGCGTGCCAAGTCTACATCGAACTGGCCGATTCGTGCGCGGGTAAAGGGCACAAAATAAAATAGACCTGGGCGACCGGAGAAGTCCACGACTACGCGCGACAGAGCTTCGTCCAGCGGCACGTAGGAGTGGCCGTAACGGCGCAGACCGGCTTTGCTGCCTACGGCCTTGGCAAAAGCCTGGCCCAGCGCAATGCCAATATCCTCGACGGTATGGTGATCGTCGATGTGGGTATCGCCCTCACAGTGCACGTCCAGGTCAATCAGGCCGTGGCGGGCAATCTGGTCCAGCATGTGGTCCAGAAAAGGCACGCCGCTGTTGAGCGAGTGACGGCCAGTGCCGTCCAGGTTAACGGCCACGCGGATGCGGGTTTCATTAGTATTGCGGGTAATCTCGGCGGTACGCATATCAGAGCCGGCGGCAAGGCCGGTATCAGGATTGGTTCAATCGGAATTGCGCGCTGGCAGCGTGGGCGTACAGCCCCTCGCCTTGTGCCAGCGTAGCGGCTATGGGTCCCAGTGTTTGGGCGCCTGATTCTGAAACCTGGATAATGCTGCTGCGTTTCTGGAAATCGTAGACGCCCAAGGGTGACGAGAAACGCGCAGTGCGTGCCGTCGGCAGGACATGGTTAGGCCCGGCACAGTAATCGCCCAGCGATTCGGAGCTGTAGGGGCCCAGGAAAATGGCGCCAGCATGGCGGATTTTGCCCAACAAGTCCTGGGCGTTCTGGGTAGAGACTTCCAGGTGTTCCGGCGCGATATGGTTGCTGATCCGACAGGCCTCGTCCAGATCACGGACGTGGATCAGGGCACCACGGCCTGACAGGCTGCGGCGGATGATGTCCGCACGTGGCATGGTAGGCAATAAACGTTCGATAGCCGCTTCAACCTGATCCAGGAAGTCGGCATCGGGGCACAGCAAGATGGCCTGGGCCAGCTCGTCGTGTTCGGCCTGGGAGAACAGGTCCATGGCCACCCAGTCGGCAGGGGCACTGCCGTCGCTGATGATCAGGATCTCGGAGGGGCCAGCAATCATGTCGATGCCCACCACGCCAAAGACGCGGCGCTTGGCAGCGGCCACATAGGCGTTGCCGGGGCCGACAATCTTGTCCACTGCAGGCACTGTGTCTGTACCGTAGGCCAGGGCGCCTACTGCTTGCGCGCCACCAATGGTGAATACGCGATCAACACCACCCAGAGCGGCAGCCGCCAGTACGATGGGGTTGCGCACGCCATCGGGTGTAGGCGTGACCATGATCAGTTCAGGAACGCCCGCCACTTTGGCAGGGATGGCGTTCATCAGAACGGAAGAGGGGTAAGCCGCCTTGCCACCGGGAACGTACAGTCCCACACGGTCCAAGGGAGTGACCTGTTGTCCCAGCACGGTGCCGTCGGCTTCTGTGTAGGTCCAGGTTTCCGTGCGTTGATGCTCGTGATAGCGGCGCACGCGTTCGGCGGCCTGTTCCAGTGCCTTGCGCTGATCGGCAGGCAGGCTGCCCAGAGCCGCAAACAGTTCTTCTTTAGAGATTTCCAGTGCGCTGGCCTGTTCAACCGCCATGCGATCAAAGCGGCGTGTGTAGTCCAGCAAGGCCGTGTCTCCCTCATGCTGGATACGATGCAGGATCTCGGCACAGGCGTGCTCAATAGACGCGTCTTCGGACGCTTCGTAAGCCAGTAGAGTGCGCAGTTCGGCATCGAACTGGGCGGATTGGGAGTTCAGGCGATGGATCAGTGACATGTCGCTATAGGAAAAAGCTAAGGTTCAAAGGCCAGTGTATAACATTTCGCTTAGGCAAAAAGCGGTCTACGCCTTTTGCCTAAGCTGGATTCACCGACTGTTTACACCAGGGAGGTGAAGAGGGCTTATTCGTCCACCGAAGCGCGCGAGAATGCGTCGATCAGGGGTTGCAACTGAGCGCCACGGTTCTTCATGGCGGCCTGGTTGACGATCAGGCGCGAGGAGATAGGGCTGATATCTTCCACTTCCACCAGTTTGTTGGCGCGCAGAGTGCCACCGCTGGAGACCAGATCCACAATGGCGTCGGCCAGACCGACCAGCGGAGCCAGCTCCATGGAGCCATACAGCTTGATCAGGTCCACGTACACACCCTTGCTGGCGAAGTGTTCGCGGGCAGCTCGGGTGTATTTGGTGGCGATACGCAGGCGCGAACCTTGCTTGACGGCCGAATGGTAGTCAAAGCCTTCGGCTACGGCCACGCACAGACGGCAGCGGGCAATGTTCAGGTCTACCGGCTGATACAGACCGCCGGGGTGCTGTTCCATGTGCTCGTACAGCACGTCCTTACCGGCAATCCCGATATGGGCGGCACCGTACTGCACATAGGTCGGGACATCCGTGGCACGCACAATAATCAGACGCAGGTCAGGACTATTGGTAGGCAGGATCAGTTTGCGCGACGTCTCTGGGCTTTCCAGCACCTTGATACCGGCCTCTTCCAGCAAAGGCAGGGTTTCGTCAAAAATCCGGCCTTTGGACAAGGCCAGCGTCAGAGGTTGATTTAAACCGGCGGGACTCATTAGGTTTCCTTGCTGCTGATTCGCTCGATATTGGCGCCTACGGCTTGAAGCTTGGCTTCCATACGGTCGTAGCCACGGTCAAGATGGTAGATGCGTTCGACGGTGGTGTCACCCCGAGCGGCCAGGCCCGCAATGACCAGGCTGGCCGAAGCACGCAGATCCGTTGCCATGACGGTGGCGCCGGTCAGATAGGGGGCGCCGGTAATGACGGCCATATGGCCTTCGATATCAATCTGTGCACCCAGGCGATTCAGTTCCTGTACGTGCATGTAGCGATTTTCAAAGATGGTTTCCACGACCGAGGCAGTGCCATCCGCAATGGTGTTCAGTGCCATCAGTTGAGCCTGCATGTCCGTGGGAAAGCCCGGGTATTCGCTGGTGCGGAAGCTGACGGCCTTGGGGCGCTGATTCATGCTGGCCTTGATCCAGTCAGGGCCGGTTTCAATCTGCAGGCCCGCTTCGCGCAGCTTGTCCAGAGTGGCACCCATGGCGTCGGCATCGGTATTGCGCAAGGTCAGTTCGCCACCGGTAGCAGCAACGGCGCACAGGAACGTACCTGCTTCAATGCGGTCCGGGCAAATGCGGTGGGTGGCACCGTGCAGGCGTTCTACACCATCAATCACAATGCGGTCCGTGCCGTGGCCCTGAATTTTGGCGCCCATTTTGATCAGCAGTTCGGCCAGATCAATAATTTCGGGTTCGCGTGCGGCGTTTTCCAGAATGGTCTGACCTTCCGCCAGGACCGCTGCCATCATCAGGTTTTCAGTACCGGTGACAGTCACCATATCGGTGCGCACGACGGCACCGCGCAAGCGTTTGGCGCGGGCATTCACAAAACCATGTTCGACATGGATTTCCGCACCCATGGCCGCCAGGCCCTTGATGTGCTGGTCCACGGGACGTTGGCCAATGGCGCAACCACCGGGCAGGCTGACGCGGGCCTCGCCAAAGCGGGCCAACAAGGGGCCCAGCACCAGAATCGAGGCACGCATGGTTTTCACCAGCTCGTACGGCGCTTCCAGATTGGTGATATTGCCTGCATTCAGCTCCAGCGTGCCATTGCGCGCCTGGCTGACACCCAACTGACCCAAGAGTTTCAGGGTGGTGTCGATATCGCGCAGACGCGGGACATTTTCCAGGTACACCGTATCAGCCGTCAGCAGACTGGCGCACAAGATAGGCAGGGCGGCGTTTTTGGCGCCAGAGACGGTGATCTCGCCATTCAGGCGTTGACCGCCTGTGATGCGTAATTTATCCATTCGGATTGGCCTTGTATTCGTCGGGGGTAAGCGTGCGCATGGACAGGGCGTGGATTTCAGCTTTCATGCGGTCACCCAGGGCCTTGTAGACCAGTTGGTGACGGGCAATCAGACGTTTGCCTTCAAAGGCGGTGCTGACGATCAGGGCCTCAAAGTGCGAACCATCGCCTTGCACTTGCAAGTGTTCACAGGGCAGGTTGTCGGCAATGTATTGGTGAACTTGTTCGGGGGTCGGCAACATGAAATCAATTCCGTAATTTATAGCCTGAGGCAAGCAGGCGTAGCGAAATCAGACACAGCGCAACAAAGACGCTGGCGACAACGGTCAGGCTGAACCAGGGAGAAATATCCGAGGCGGCAAAAAAACCGTAGCGGAATCCGTCAATGGTGTAGAGCAGCGGATTCCAGTGTGAAACAGTTTGCCAGAAGGGCGGCAAGCTATGGATGGAGTAAAACACACCCGACAGGAAGGTGGCGGGCATGATTAGAAAGTTCTGGAACGCTGCCAGTTGGTCGAATTTTTCAGACCACAAACCGGCGATCAGCCCCAGGGTGCCCATGATGCCGCAAGACAGGATGGCAAAGACCAATACCCACAAGGGCTTGGAGATGGGCAGAGACACAAAGAACAGGGACACCAGCCAGACACAGAGGCCCACACAGATACCGCGGGCGATGGACGCCAGCAGGTAGGCCGAGAAGATTTCGCGGTGCGAGAGCGGCGGCAGCAGGATAAAGACCAGATTGCCCGTGATACGGCTTTGAATGAGTGATGAAGAGGGGTTGGCAAAGGCGTTTTGCAACATGCTCATCATCATCAGGCCCGGAATCAGGAAGGCGGTATAGGGCACGGAGTCGTACACCGTGACGCGGCCTTCCAGGACGTGGGCGAAAATCAGCAAATACATCAGCGCCGTCAGCACGGGGGCGGCGATGGTCTGAAAGCCCACTTTCCAGAAACGCATCAGCTCTTTACGCAGCAGCGTTGGAAAGCCCGAACCCATTTTGGGTTGCGGGGGCAGGCTAAGGGTCCCGATTTTGGCTGCGGGAGCGTCCGTGTTCTGAGGCACGCCCCAGTGTTTTGGGGAGTTGTTCTGATTCATAGCGCCACCCCCATTTTTCCTTCGTTGTGCATGATGCGCACAAATGCATCCTCCAGATCGTGGCCGCCTGCGCGCTCCATGATGGCTTGCGTGGTATCCAGAGCAACGATCTTGCCGCTTTTCAGCATGGCCAGCCGACCACAGAGAGCCTGGGCTTCTTCCAGGTAGTGGGTGGTCAGCAAGATGGTGTGGCCTTGTTGATTCAGACGAATGATGAACTCCCATAGCGTGCGGCGCAGATCCACGTCCACACCGGCAGTGGGTTCATCCAGAATAATGACAGGGGGGCGGTGCACCAGCGCCTGGGCCACCAGAACGCGGCGCTTCATGCCGCCGGACAAGGCACGCATATTGACGTCTGCCTTGTCGCTCAAGGCCAGATTGGCCAGAATTTCGTCGATCCAGTCGTCATTGTTTTTCAGGCCAAAGTAGCCCGATTGCAGACGCAGGGTTTCACGGACGGTGAAAAAGGGATCGTAAACAATTTCCTGCGGCACCACGCCCAGCGATTGGCGGGCTTTCTGGTACTGGGTGCGCACATCGTAACCACAGACGCTGACCTGGCCGCTAGTGGGGCGGGTCAGGCCGGCCAGCATGGAGATCAGGGTTGTTTTGCCGGCGCCGTTAGGGCCGAGCAAGCCAAAAAATTCACCATGTTCGATAGTCAGGCTGACCTGATCGACGGCCAGAAAACCGGCATCGGAACGAGGAGGGGAAAACAGGCTTTTGAGTCCCCGGCTTTGGGGAGCGAAGCGTTTGCTGACGTTATCGAGTTTGAAGGCGGACATGGCAGTGTGGGTTGGCCTGACGCGGGTGTGGCGGTGGAAGTCGTCGCTGTAGCGTCTTTGTTAACTAAACAGGCCTACGCATGGGCGTAGACCTGTTTGAGGGTGATCAGGCTCTTTATTATAGAGTACGACTCTGGTCTGCTTAAGAATGCCCGACCAAAGCGCCCGTGCTTGCCACGGCCTGTCTTAACTGTTTTGCTTGTTCAGCGCCTGAATCAGGCCATCAATACCGCCCTGTTCAATTTGCTGGGAGAACTGGTTGCGGTAGTTCTGGATCAGCCAGATGCCTTCCACGTTCAAGTCGTAGATTTTCCAGCCTTCTGGTGTTTTTTCCAGACGGTAATCCACGCCCACGGGGCCGCCGTTAGGCTGGGTCAGCGAGGAGCGCACCACCACATCATCCGCATTGGCATCGCCACGGAAAGGCAGAATGGTCAGTTGGGTCTTGTCGTCAACGCGGGACAGGGCGCCGCTATAGGTACGCACCAGCGTGCCCTTGAAGGCATCAACCAGCTTCTGGCGCTGCTCGGCATTGGCTTGACGCCAGTAACGACCAGCAGCCAGGCGGGTGGTCTTTTCCAGATTCACGTAAGGCATGATGTGGTCGTTGACCGCAGCCATGATGGCAGCACGATCACCCTTGCGGATGGATTCGCTTTCCTTGACGACTTGCAAGGCCTGATTGCCGACCGCTTCAACAAACTTGTTGGGCTCCCCTTTGGGGTCAGCCGCTTGTGCTTGAGCCGCCACAGCGTGCAAACACAGGGCCAAGGCTGCACAGACGGTCAGAATCCAGGAAATCAGGCGAGAGGGAGAGGACTGCAAAGCAGTCCCGCCCAAGGCGGGACGGGAAATCATAAAAAAACTCCAGATGAGTGTTCTGCGGGCAGGGCGTTTTTATTCGTCTGCGTCCGAGTAATCAGGCAAATCCTGGCTGGTATCGCCACCGGTGCGGCGAGCTTGCACCAAGGCATGGCGTCGTTGCAGGTAAGCGTCGCGTATGAAGCTGTAGCGGTCAAGGGCGATGTCGTTAACAAGTTTTTCTGCATCCAGCACGCCAGCGCGGGCATCCAGAGCCCACAGACCCATGATGCTGTTGCGTACGGGTACATCCTTGATGGCCATGATCGGACCCGTGGACGAGAAGCCTTCCAGGAAGCTGGTGCCGCGTGCCACACCGTCACGAACCGTGCTGGGGCCAAAGAAGGGCAGAACCACGTAAGGGCCAGATTTGACGCCCCATACGCCCAGCGTCACGCCAAAGTCGTTGGGGATGCGCTTGGAGCCGTTCATGGTGGCAACGTCGATACAACCGCCCAGCCCCATGGTGGAGTTGAACAGGACGCGACCCAGGGTGTTGAAGAAGTCAACGTGTTCGCCTTGCAGGAAGCTGTTGACGGCCGACCAGGCATCGCCCAGGTTGTTGAAAATGTTACTAATACATGTGCGTGCAGGCTGCGGCGTCAGAGCGTTATAGCCTTCTGCAATCGGTTTGATCAGCGCGCCGTCCACGGTTTCGTTAAAGGCGTAGATGCCGCGGTTCATGCCTTCCCAAGGATCCTGGGGGTTGGGGTTAGGCACGCTGGCGCAACCAGCCACAAGCGCAGCACTGGCACCGATCAGGCTCAAACGGACTCCACGGGGCAGGGAGTAAGAGCGGCGAGTTGTTGTTGTATTCATGATTGTGTCGTCTGTAATGAGCATGAGGCAGCCGGGTCTTACTCCGTTTTGGAGCCGCCTTCCTTGGAGGCTGTGTTGTAGAGGAACTTGCTGATCAGTTCTTCCAGCACAACCGCGCTTTGGGTATAGGTAATGGTGCTGCCACCTTGTAGGTCTTTATCGTCGCCACCGGCGGTCAGGCCAATGTACTGCTCGCCCAGCAGACCCGAGGTCAGGATAGAGGCCGAGGTATCCAGGGGGAATTTGTAGTGTTCGTCCATATCCAGCGTAACCACGGCTTTGAAATCCTGATTATCAAAACCAATGGAGCCCACGCGACCCACGACCACACCGCTGGCCTTGATAGGGGCACGCGGTTTCAGGCCACCCAGATTATCGAATTTGGCCGATACCTGGTAGGTTTTGGCAAAGGAAAAAGTACTGAGGTTACCCGCACGCAGGGCCAGGAATGCCAGTGCGACCAGCCCCAGCAAAACAAACAGGCCAACCCAGAAATCGGTTTTCTCGCGATTCATAGCTGAGCAATTCCTAAATAGTTAACTGAACATAAGGGCGGTGAGCAGGAAGTCCGTGCCCAATACCGCCAAAGCGCCGCTGACGACCGTGCGTGTGGTCGCGCGAGAAACGCCTTCGGGCGTGGCCTTGGCATGCCAGCCCATATAGAGCGCAATCAAGGTGACGATCAGGCCAAATACCAGGCTTTTGATCACTCCGTTGAGTACGTCATCAATCACATCGACGCCGTTTTGCATTTGCGACCAGAAGGCGCCTGCATCAATGCCGATCATTTGTACACCGACTACATAGCCGCCCAAAATACCGACCATGGAAAACACCGCGGCCAGTATGGGCATGGCAATTATGCCGCCCCAAAAACGCGGCACCAGCAGGCGGCGTATGGGGTCTACTGCCATGACTTCCATGGCGGCAATCTGCTCGCCAGCCTTCATCAGGCCGATTTCGGCGGTCAGCGAGGTGCCTGCCCGGCCTGCAAAGAGCAGGGCGGTGACGACGGGGCCAAGCTCACGCACCAGTGACAGGGCGACCAGCAGGCCCAGAGCCTCTTCGGAGCCATAGCGGTTCAGCGTGTAATACCCCTGCAAACCCAGTACAAAACCCACGAACAGGCCGGAAACGGCAATGATCAGCAGCGAATAGTTGCCAATAAAGTGGATTTGCTGGGAAACCAGACGCGGACGACGCCATAAGAGGGACGAACGGGCCAGCAAGGCGGCAAACAGGCGGCTGAATGCACCCAGGCCGTAAATGCTATTACGTATGGCAGCGCCTAGCGCGCTAATCGGGGCGGTGATGAAATTCATGAGCGCGTCGTCCGATTCTGGAGCCAGGCTTCAAAAGCCGGGGTGACGGGGTAGTTAAAGGCGATAGGGCCGTCGGGCTCGCCACGCAGGAACTGCTGTACGTAAGGATCTTTGGATGCCCGCAGCTCTGTGGGCGTACCCTGGGTCAGCAAGCGGCCCTGGCCCACCATATAGACCTGGTCGGCAATGGCAAAGGATTCGGCAACATCATGCGTAATCAGTACCGAAGCGCAGTTCAGGCGGTCGGTCAGGTCGCGAATCAGTTGGGCGGTAATACCCATGGAAATGGGGTCCAGACCGGCAAAGGGCTCGTCGTACAGAATCAGTTCCGGTTCCAGCACAATGGCGCGGGCTAAGGCGACCCGGCGAGCCATGCCGCCAGAGATCTCGTTCACGCCCAAATGGGCGGCGGCGCGCAAACCTACGGCATCCAGCTTGTCCAGCACACGGTCCTGGATGTCGGATTCGTTGGCATTGGTCAGCTCTCGCAAGGGAAAGGCCACGTTTTCAAACACATTCAGGTCGGTAAACAGAGCGCCTTGCTGAAACAGGACACCCATGCGTTGGCGCGTTTGGCGCAGGTCCTCGCCGTCGAGTTTGGCCAAGTCCTGGCCAAAAACCGTAACAGTCCCTTTCTGCGCACGGATTTGCCCGGTGGCAGCACGCAGAAGTGTTGTTTTTCCGGAACCTGAGCCCCCCATCATGGCGACGACCTGGCCTTTCTGGACGGTCATGGACACGTTCGCCAGCACGGTGAAGGCACCATAGCCCAGCGAAGCAGAATCCAGATTTAGTACGGCTTGGTCAGTATTTACAGCCATGTCGCGGGCAAGATGGGATAAAAGGACCTGCCATTGTACCGCTTGCGCGTCTGGCGGCTCAATGTATTGCACTCCATGAACGGCAGATCGTGACTCTTTTATGACCCTTTTGTGGCCCTTGATACAGCCGCTTACTTCAAGCCGGGTTTGGCTGTGAAGTCGTCCTTTTTATGTGTCGAATTTGTCTTAGATAGCGGGTTGTATCAAAGCGAACAGCAATCCGCCGCATGCCAGCAACCATAAAGGGTTGATGCGGCTAAGCAGCAAAATGGCTGTACAGGCCAGAGCCGTACCCCAGGCCCACAGCCCGCCCTGAGCCGCTTTCAGAATCGTGCCGCTGGCCGCCAGAATCATCCCGGCGGCAATGGGCAGCAGGCCGATCTCGATGGCGCGAATAATGCGGGTGCCTTCATAGCGCTTCCAGATGGTCGCCAGGTAATAGATCAGCAAGGCAGAGGGCAGGAAAATGGCGACAGAGGCGGCCAGTGCTCCGGCCCAGCCTGCCGCTTTCCAGCCCACCAGGGTGACAAGTAAGGATTTGGGGCCGGGCGTCAGGCGTGACAGGGCGAACAGATCCAGAAACTCCTGATTGCTGAGCCAGCCATGGATTTCTACTGATTGCCGATGAATCTCGGGAATGATGCTTTGCCCGCCACCTATCGTCAGAAAAGACAGGGGGGCGAATACACGCATGAGCTGGAGCAGAATCGTGATCATGATTGCTCCACGGATGAGTCTCCTAGCTGCAACCAGGCATACCAGACGGACAGCGGCGCGCAGATCAGAATAACGGGGATCAGGCTCCATTCCATGACGAAAATGCCGACAAAAACTGCCAACATGATCGCAATTGGGACGATTCCGGTGGCGGCGCTGCGCGCCGAACGTACCCCCATTTCAAGCGACAGACCGATTGCTGCGGCGGCAATTCCGGCCATGACCTGGGGCACCAGAGTAGACCCCGTCAGTTGTTCCAGGCCAATCAGCATCAGAATAGCCAAGAGCAGCGGCGGGAGCACCATGCCCAGCGTGGCAACCAAAGCCCCCGGTCCGGCCAGCAGACGGTAACCAATCCATATAGAGAGATTCACCACATTGATGCCGGGCAGTGCCTGGGACAGGGCCAGGCCGCTCAGAAAGTCTGCTTGGCTCATCAAACGGCGCTGGACGACAAACTCGCGCATTAACCAGCCACTCAAGCCCCCGCCAAAGCTGGTCAGGCCAATGCGGGCAAAGATCAGAAACAGGGCACTTAAGGATAAAGGGGCAGCTTCTTGGGACCGGGTCATAGGGAAATGAGGGCGGATCGGGCTCGTAAAAGTGGAAGTTTGAACATTCTGGCATACAAATTAAGCCGTTTTTGCCCTCTTGTGGGCTTGTGTGGGCAGGCTAGTCTCCGGGGTAACGGTGTTTTCGGGCCCTTGTGGGCAAGAAAATGGGGTCCAGGCAGGGGAGGCCAAATTTTTTTTCAGTCCTCCAGTGTTTCTTATTTGTTTGAAATATTTAATGAAATAAATTAATTAACAGGGTTTAAAAATTAAATAGAAATCTGATTGAAATAAATAAAAAAAGAATTAAAAAAATAACTTGAAACCATGCGGGATGCCAGCTTGCCAAGGCTGGGTCAGCTTCTGGCTAATGAGGGGTGTAATGAGCTTTTTTCAGGTTCAATCTGTTGAAATAAAAGAGATTGAAACGACTGTTTGAATTCTCTACAAGGTGCTGGAGTCACCAGGCAAGCAAGCCACGATCGAGTCATGGACAGTTTTATGAAGATGGATTTGATCTATGCCCATCTTTGAATCAAAATAAAAAAGACTTTATGGTCTTAAAACCGGTTGTGCGTGTACGATTATTCGATTGCCTCGCATCGTAGAGCGTCCGTTTGGGACCTTATGCTGCGTGGGGTTTCAGTTTCCTGGAGACAAACCTATGACATCTAGTTCAGCCAGTGCAGTGACGGGCGGTGCCCGTACCTTGCGTCGGGTCGCCGTGTGCGGTGCCGGCGTCATGGGCGCGCAAATTGCCGCTCATTGCGTGAATGCAGGCATACCAGTAGTTCTGTTTGATCTGCCCGCCCGCGAGGGGCCGAAAAACGGGATCGCCATTCGTGCGATTGCCAATCTGCGCAAAATGAATCCCGCTCCCTTGGGTACGCCAGACCTGGCTGACCTGATCGAGCCCGCCAACTACGAAGATAATCTGGACCGTCTGGCCGATTGCGATCTGGTGATCGAAGCCATTGCCGAACGTCTGGACTGGAAACAGGACCTGTACCGCAAGATCGGGCCAGCTCTGAATCCCAACGCCATCATTGCCAGCAACACGTCCGGCCTGTCCATCACTTCCCTGGCAGACGTTTTGCCGGAAGCGCTGCGCCCACGTTTTTGCGGCGTGCACTTTTTCAACCCACCCCGCTACATGAGCCTGGTGGAGCTGATCCCCACGAAATACACCCAGCCAGCCTTGCTGGATACTCTGGAAACTTTCCTGGTATCGCAGTTGGGCAAGGGCGTGGTTCGCGCCAAAGATACCCCCAACTTCATCGGTAACCGTATCGGTGTGTTTGGCATTCTGTCCGTGTTCGAGCAAGCTCGCCGTTTCTCCCTGACTTACGAGCAGGTTGATGAATTGACAGGCACTCGCCTGGGCCGTGCCAAATCGGGTACTTACCGTACCGCCGACGTTGTCGGTCTGGACACGCTGGCTCACGTGATCCGCACCATGCAGGATCAATTGCCTGATGACAGCTTCAAAGCTCACTTTGGCTTGCCGCCCGAAGTGCAGGGCTTGATCGATGCGGGCGCATTGGGTCAGAAGACAGGCGCCGGTTTCTTCCGCAAGAAAGGCCGTGAGATTCAGCGCTTCGATGCTCAGCAACGTGATTACGTGGCTGCTGATCAGAAAATTGATCCCGATGTTGCTGCCATTCTGGCTGTACGTGACCCGGCTGAGCGCCTGCGTCAGTTGCGTGAGTCCGACAAGCCTCAAGCTCAATTCGTGTGGGCGGTATTGCGCGACACCTTCCACTACAGCGCCATTCATCTGCAAGACATTGCTGACAACGCACGTCAATTGGACCTGGCCTTGAAATGGGGCTTTGGTCACAAGCAAGGCCCGTTCGAGATCTGGCAAGCTGCCGGATGGCGTCAAGTGGCCGAGTGGATCAATCAGGATATCCAGGATGGCAAGACCCTCAGCAGCCAGCCGCTGCCAGATTGGGCTACCCGTGGTCCCGTATGGGAGGCGCAAGGCGTGCATACCGCCGCCGGTTCCTGGAATCCGTCGCAATCGCGCTTTGAAGGCCGTAGCGAACTGCCTGTTTACCAGCGTCACATTGGCACCCCTTTGCTGGTGGGCGAGGTCGAGTCTCTGGAAACCACTACGGTTTTTGAAGATGAGTCCGTACGCTGCTGGACGCTGCCTGCACCGCACCCACAAGATGTGCTGATCGTGTCCTTCAAGACCAAGATGCACACGTTAAGCCCCGGTGTGGTCAATGGCATGTTCAAGGCAATTGAATTGGCCGAAGCCTCGTATCAGGCTCTGGTGGTGGCTCAGGATGGTGATCCATTCTCCGCAGGCGCCGACCTGAAAGCCATTCTGCCTGTGTTTGAGAAAGAAGGTGTGGCTGGAGTTGAGCCGGTGGAACGTGCCATGCAAGACATGGTTTTACGTATCCGTTACGCACAAGTGCCTGTGGTGGCTGCGGTTGCCGGTCTGGCCTTGGGTGGTGGTTGCGAACTGGCTGTGCATTGCGCGCACCGTGTCGCTCATTTCGAGTCTTACATCGGTCTGGTGGAAGTGGGTGTGGGTCTGGTTCCAGGTGCAGGTGGCCTGGCGTACTCGGCTCGCCGCTCTGCTGAACTCCAGGCGATGGGCGCACCCGACGCCCCATTGCTGGCTTACCTGAAGCGTTTTGCTCTGGCGATTGCTAGCGCTCAAGTGTCGCGCTCCGCTCTGGATGCTCGTCAGCTTGGCTTCCTGAAAGAGTCCGACACCATCGTCATGAACCGTCAGGAACTGGTTTACGTTGCCGTCCGTCAGGCACAGGCTCTGGCCAGCACCGGTTGGCGTGCTCCTTTGCCACGTCGCTTCCCGGTTGCCGGTCGCGATGGCATCGCCACGCTGAAGGCTCAACTGGTGAACATGAAAGAAGGTGGTTTCATCTCGGAATATGACTTCCATATCGCCGAGAAGGTCGTAACCGTGATCTGCGGGGGCGATGTTGATCCAGGCTCGTTGGTGGATGAAGCATGGATGATGGCGCAAGAGCGGCAGGCTTTCCTGGAGCTGCTCAATTCCCCCAAGACCCAGGAACGTATTACTGGGATGTTGAGTACTGGCAAGCCGGTGCGTAACTAGAGCGGATCAAGGAGTAGACATGACTGTACAACAAGCTTATATCGTCGCTGCCAAGCGTACGCCCATCGGCAAAGCACCTCGCGGTGTGTTCTCGGCCTACCGTCCTGACGAGTTGCTGGCTGAAGCCATTCGCGGCACGCTGGCGGGTGTGCCCACTCTGGACCCGGCTGCCATTGAAGAAGTCGTGGCTGGTTGCGCTCTGCCCGAAGGCCCACAAGGCTTTAACGTGGCGCGTATCTCTGCCTTGCTGGCAGGTCTGCCACATACCGTGGCGGGCATGACCGTCAACCGTTTCTGCGCCTCGGGTTTGAGTGCCATTGCCATTGCTGCCGACCGTATCCGTACGGGTCAGGCGGACATCATTGTGGCTGCCGGTGTGGAATCCATGAGCCAAGTGCCCGTAATGGGCGTTGGCACCACATTCAGCCCGGAGATTTTCACTTCGGATGAAAACTATGGCATTGCCTATGGCATGGGTCTGACGGCTGAAGAAGTGGCCCGTCAGTGGAAAGTATCCCGTGAAGATCAGGATGCGTTTGCCTTGGTTTCGCACCAGAAAGCCGTCAAGGCCTGGGAATCCGGCGAGTTCGCGGGTGAGGTTCTGCCCGTGTCGGTAACGCGCCGTCAGCCTAACTTGAGCACTCAGGAAATCTCGGTCAAAACCCAAGTGGTGGATCGTGACGAAGGCCCGCGCCCCGATACCAGCCTGGAAGTGCTGGCCAAGCTGCGCCCCGTATTTGCAGCTCGTGGTTCGGTCACGGCTGGCAACAGCTCGCAGACTTCGGACGGGGCAGGTGCCTTGCTGGTCGTTTCCGAGCGTGCTTTGCGTGAGCACAACCTGACACCGTTGGCCCGTTTCGTGACTTTCTCGGTCCGTGGCGTGCCTCCGCAGATCATGGGTATCGGTCCTAAAGAAGCCGTGCCTCATGCCTTGGCCTTGGCTGGCTTGAAGCAAGATCAGATGGACTGGATCGAGCTGAACGAAGCCTTTGCCGCTCAATCTCTGGCGGTGATTCGTGATCTGGGCCTGGACCCAGAGCGCGTCAACCCGCTGGGTGGCGCTATTGCCATGGGCCACCCTTTGGGTGCGACCGGTGCCATGCGTGCTGCTACCGTGGTTCATGCCTTGCAGCGTCGTCAACTGAAGTACGGCATGCTGACCATGTGTATTGGTACAGGCATGGGCGCTGCCGGGATTTTCGAGCGAACCTAATCTCAGGTCTGCCACTGCTTCTATCGCTGTAGTACAAAGCCGCCTTCGGGCGGCTTTTTTATTGATGCTCGCCAGGCTTTGGAGGGTAACTGCTCAAGTATCAAAAACGTAAAGGTTTGTTGTTGTCATAGAGTGGACATGGACTCGCATCATAGTTCTTTTATCTGGCGGTCGACTGGATACGCAGGCCCAGCATCCACTCCGCCTGTCACACTTTGATAACTGCTTTTGAGCGGGTGCTTGCAAAGGAGGTGAGATGGTCGTGCTGCTTTTGTGGATGCTCTTGGCTTTTGGCTTGGCGGCAATGGTGGTACTTGTCGGTATTACCTTGGAGTGGGGCGGCTCTTTGCCGTATCTGGCCGCGCTGGTACTGCTCGTGCCCGTCGGTTTCCTGATTGCTAGTGGCCGAGCTTTTATACGCTATCAGCGGGCCTTGCCTGAGCAGTGCTTGTATCAGCGTTTGGTGTCACAAGATGCCAAGCGGTGCCAAGCGATGATCGTGGCCCACGATGAATTGCTTCCCGGTGTGCTCCAGTTGGCTTACCCCCTATTGCGTTTAAGCCTGGATGTGGCTGGCAGCAGGGCGTTTGTAGATGTTCTGGTGCAGCCCGAGTTGTTCAGCCGATTCCGTCCGGGTAACACCGTGGCTGTGCTATGCGACCCTAATGATCCTGCGCTTTGCGCTGTTGATCGTGAACAGGTCGCCTTGCAGCTTCGGCCTGTGTCGAATTCATATGGTGATTGACGCTATGTTGTGGGATAGATAGAAACAGTGATGCGGATTGTCGTCGTACTTGAGCGCTGGTATGCCCCACTTTGAAACAGGAAGCAGGTATCTGCAAAAATACTAGTGGCCCGCCGTGTGATCGATATACTGATAAAAGGCAAGAGCACGAGCAAAATCCGGGCAGCCGCTTCCCAAGGACATTCACATACCTACGGAGGTACGACATTGAAAACGCACACTGATCCCGTTAAGTACGATGCTGTGGACTGGCATGTGGGTGGGGACTACCCTTCTGACTTGGGTCCGCAAGGCGGGCGCACACATATCGGCATGTATTTGGCCTGGCTGGTAGAAAAAGGCCTGTTGGCTAATGCCTTTCTGGATCGCTATCCCAACGAAGTCCGGCAGTGTCGAGATCACATGCTGAAGGGCTCGCAACTGCTTCAAGAGTGTTGTGACGATGTGCTGGTCAGCGAAGATCTGTCAGATCTGGGCAAATCCTTCAGCGATTTTTATTACGACGAGCTGTATCTGGACGATTACGTGGAAACGCTGGACGACGAGGTTCTGCCGTCCATCTACCATGTGCCTGACGATTGGGATACCTACGAAACCCTGCGTCCCGTGCTGGAGCGACGTTACCAGCACTGGCGTCAGGAGCAGGGGTTGGAGGACTGATTTCTGCTCCTCGGCTTTCAGGTGCTAGAAGCGCTGCCTGTGGGCAGCGCAGCGGACTTACGCTGCCCTGCGCCTGCCAATCAGCCCCGTGGCCAGCAAGGTGCCAAACAGTACCGTACTCATGCCGATCAGCATTTGTGCAGTCAGAGCTTCGTCCAGCAGCAAGGCTCCCCACAGCACGCCAAAGGGCGGGACCAGAAAGGTCACCGTAATGGTTTTGGAGGGGCCGACATTGGACAGCAGGCGGTAAAAAATCAGATAGGCGACGGCCGTACACAATAAGGATAAAGACAGCGCTGCGCCCCAGGCATGCAGGCCCGGCAGTTGGGCGGGCCACCAGTAAATGGCAGCAGGTAACAAAATCAGAGTCGCACTGACCATGCTGCCTGCGGCCACGGCTTGTGGCTGTACGCCTCGCAGATAGCGGGCTGTAAAGTTGGCAGCAATGCCGTAAAACACGGTAGCCAATAAGGAAGCCAGGACGGCCCAGCCTTCGGCCCCTTTGTTGAAACTCAGCTTGTCGTACACCAGAATCAGAATACCCAGAAAGCCCAAACAGAGCCCCAGTATGCGGCTGGGTGTCAGGCGTTCCTTCAGCCAGACGCGGGCGACCAGTGCGCCAAACAAGGGTGCCATGGCATTCAGAACGGCCAGCAAGCCTGACTCCAGACGCAGGGCCGCAAAGGCATATAAGGAGAAGGGCACGGCGGCATTCAGAACACCCAAGGCAAAGATGGGTTTCCAGTTCGCCAGAAAGACGGGCAAGCGTCCTGTGACGGTGATGTAGCTCATCAAAGCCAGGGCGCTGACACCGACACGGACTGCTGTCAGCGGAAAGGGGCCAAACTCCGGGACCGCTTGAAGCGTAAATAAAAACGAGCCGCCCCAAATGGCGGCCAGCAGGAATAAATCGCGTAAGTCTTTGGGGGACATGGGAATGGTGTCGGTGGCGGCGGTCCGCATGGGCCGTCTAACAGAGCCGATTGTAATCCTCTGGCTGCGGCGCGGGCATCTGGCTTGGGCGGCTACAGCCAGATCGGGAGTTGCCTGACTCTTTAAACAGACAACTCTTTATCAAGTGCCCGCTTCAACACGTTAAAGATCCGTTTGTCGCTGCATTGGGCCACGTTGAAACGCAGAAACCGGGCGGCATCCGGGGCTTGGCTGAAGACGGGGCCGGGAGCTAGCACCACGCCATGGGGCAGGCAGGCGCGTGCCAGCCTGAGTGCATCGTGTCCGGCGGGTAAGCAAGCCCACAGAAACATGCCCTCGCGGGGGCGTAACCACGGTGTCAGGCCTAGCTGTTCCAGTTGTGTCACGGTGTGGTCCATCGCCTTGGAGAGCCGGTGCCGGACTCGCTCCAGATGTTTGCGATAGCCGCTGTCGCCAAGTGCGCTGTGCAAGATATGCGAAGCCAGACGGTTGCTGCTGAAACTGGTGGCCGTACGCAGATCGACCAGACTGTCTATCCACGGAGCCTGGGCGGCGATATAGCCGCAACGCAAGGATGCAGACAAGGTTTTGGAGAAACTGCCTATCTGTACCACCCGGGACAGGCCATCCAGGGCGGCCAGGCGGGT
Source organism: Alcaligenes sp. SORT26 (assembly GCF_017377875.1). Lineage (GTDB taxonomy): Bacteria > Pseudomonadota > Gammaproteobacteria > Burkholderiales > Burkholderiaceae_B > Alcaligenes > Alcaligenes parafaecalis. The sequence goes on along the minus strand of NZ_CP070975.1, from coordinate 2,612,330 downwards.
GGCAGGACGAGATTCAAGATCCCCAAAAATATCGTCTTCGATAATGTAGAGATCTGCACGTTGCGCCATGGCCAGAACACTGTGGGCAGTTGTGGCTGACAAACGCGCTCCGGTCGGGTTGTGTATACCGGAATTGGTGATGTACAGGCGAGGTTTGTGTTCTTGCAAGGCGGCTTCAAAGGCGTGCAGGTCCGGTCCCTGATGGGTATACGGGACACTGGCAACTTTGGCGCGATGCGCGCGCAGCAAAGCATGGAAATTGAAGTAGCAGGGGTCGTCCACCAGCACGGTATCGCCCGGCTCCAAAAAGAAGCGGCAGATCAAATCAATGGCGTGAGTGCCCGAGTCGGTCAACATGATGTGATGGGGGGCGACATCAATCTCGGACTGGACCAGGCGGCGGGCCAGCAGTTGGCGTAGCGGCTCCAGGCCCAGGGGCGAGCCGTAATCCGTCAGGTCTGCATTAGAACTGCGTGCGGCTTTGCGTAGCCCTCGGCGTACGCCTTGGTCGTACATCCAGTCCGACGGTAGCCAACCACAGCCCGGCATCAACATGTCCTGACCTGCTTCCAGCGATTGGCGCGAGATCCATAGGGGGTCGATATCCCGTTCCAGTGCAGGTTCCAGCGCAGCCAGGCTCAAGGGGGCCAAGGGGGCGGTCACGTAAAAACCGGAGCCTGCCCGTGCCTCTATCAAGCCTTCGGCAGCCAGCCTGCCATACGCCTCCACAATCGTAGAGATTGATACCCCTGCCGATTGGGCTTGAGCACGTACGGACGGGAGCCGGGTGCCGGGCGGGTAGGTGCGTGCGGCAATGCGTTCGCGCACGGATTGCATGATGTGGTCGATGCGAGTTAAAGAGGGCATGGGCTGGGCACGGTGTATGGGTCTAGTGAGCAATACAGTTTTTAAAAACTGTACTGGACTGTGCCTGTGTATGCTGGCATAGCTGTGTTGTACTGACAAGCTTCTTGGTGGGAGTGTGAATGATGGATAGCAAGGCAGTCAGTTGGTTGAACGGCTTTATCGGGGTAGCAATTTTCGCGGGTTCATTACCGGCTACGCGAGTTGCTGTACTGGGCATGGATCCTTTTTTTCTGACGGGTGGGCGAGCGGTCGTGGCCGCCTTGCTGGCAAGTCTCTGGTTGCTGATCGGACGAGTGGCGCGTCCGCAACGCACCGACCTGGCCTCTCTGGCCCTGGTCGGCTTTGGTGTTGTCCTGGGTTTTCCTTTGCTGACCGCTTTGGCCCTGCAGTACATTACCTCGGCCCATTCCATTGTGTATCTGGGCTTGTTGCCTTTGTGTACGGCAGTATTTGGCGTCATCCTGGCCGGTGAGCGGCATAAACCCGTGTTCTGGTTTTTCTCCATTCTGGGCAGCCTGGTGGTGATGGCGTATGCCGCCAGGGAAGGGCTGGATGCCGCCTGGCAGGGCGATCTGTACATGTTGGCCGCTGTGGTGGTGTGCGGTATGGGCTATGCCGAAGGGGGACGTTTGTCGCGTCGTCTGGGAGGCTGGCAAGTGATTTGCTGGGCTTTGGTGCTGTCCTCGCCCTTTATGTTTGTCATGATGATCTGGTTCTGGCCGCAGAACTTCAGCGGGATTGATGCCTCGGCCTGGCTAGGCTTTGCCTACGTGTCGGTATTCAGCATGTTTTTGGGTTTTGTGTTCTGGTACCGAGGACTGGCGCAGGGCGGGATTGCGGCGGTCGGGCAGTTGCAGTTGTTGCAGCCTTTTATGGGACTGGGGCTGGCGGCGGCTTTACTGGGCGAGGCCGTCAATCCCAGCATGATTTGGGTCACCTTAGGCGCGGCTTTGTGTGTGGCAGGTGCCCGTCGTTTTGCTTCGTGATGAGCGGAGCATAAAAAGCTTTGCTGCGATATTGCTGGCTGACGAAGGCCTTGAACCTCTGGAATCCTTAGGCGATAAAAAAACCGGCCTGTCTACTTCAGTAGACAGGCCGGTTTCATGACAAGCATGGCTGGCGATTTACGCTTCGGCGTGCTTGGCGGCTTCTACCGCTGCCTGTGTATCTTCTTTAGCACCATTAAAGAACAAGTTCAGCAGAACGGCAGCAATCGAGGTCAGCAAGATGCCCGATTCGATCAGCGGGTGAATGGCGTGAGGCATCCACTGCATGTAGTTGGGCGCAACCAGAGGAATCATGCCGACGCCAATGGAGATAGCCACAATCATGGAGTTGTTGCGGTTGGTCTTGTAGTCCACGCCGGACAGAATGCGGATACCCGTGGCCGTGACCATACCGAACATCACAATACCGGCACCACCCAGAACCACGGTAGGCAGGGACTCAACCAGGGCAGCCATCTTGGGCAGCAGGCCCAGAATAATCAGAATGGCGCCACCGGCCACGCAGACAAAGCGGCTGCGTACACCGGTTACCGCAACCAGACCCACGTTTTGCGAGAAGCTGGAGTAAGGGAAGGTATTGAAGATACCGCCCAGCAAAGTGCCCAGACCGTCGGTACGCAGGCCGCGAGCCAGATCCTTCTGATCCACTTTCTTGCCTGTCATGTCGCTTAGCGCCAGGAACATGCCGGTGGATTCGATCAGCACAACGATCATGACCAGTGTCATGGTGGCAATGTGCAGGAGGTTGAATTTGGGCATGCCAAAGTGGAACGGCAATACCAGATCAACCCAAGCTGCATTGGCGACCTTCTCGTAGGTCATGATGCCCATGGCCGAAGCCACAATCGCGCCAATGACAATACCCAGCAATACGGCTACGTTCGCCAGAAAGCCTTTTGCAAATTTAGCGATCAGCAGGATCGAGGTCAGTACGATGGCGGCAATACCCAGGCCAGTCAGGTTGGCGTAGCGTGGGTTAGGAACTGTCGCCTTCAGGGCCAGACCTTCTGGCAAGGGAGGCAGGGCAGAACCTGGCATGGCCGCAGCCGATTGGGCGTGCTGTATCCAGGCCAAGTGGTCCGGGTTGATGACGCTGGGGGCAGTCGGGCCGAAGGGATTGCCAAAAATCCAGTTAATTCCCACGCGCATCAGCGTAATACCGATCATGGCAATAATCGTGCCGGTGACTACAGGGGGGAAGAAGCGCAGCATTCGGCTGACGGCAGGGGCAATGATCATCGTAATGATCCCCGCCCCGATCACAGTGCCAAAGAGCAGTTGGGCGCCTTCCTGGCCGGGGTTGGCCTGTGCCATCGAGACCATAGGGCCTACCGCGGCAAAGGTTACGCCCATCATGACAGGCAGTTTGATACCAAAGTACTGCGTAAAACCCATCGATTGAATGATGGATACGATGCCGCAGACAAACAAGTCAGCAGCGATCAGGATAGATACTTCTTCAGACGTCAGATTTAATGCCCGGCCCACAATTAGTGGAACCGCGACGGCACCGGCGTACATTACCAAAACGTGCTGCAGGCCCAGTGCAGCCAGCCTGCCGTTTGGTAATCGTTCGTCGACGGGTGCGGTGGTCGCGTTCGTACCCATGAAATGTCTCCAGAGTGGATTAATTATTAGATGAAGCCATTTCAATGTAACGGCGTGCGACAGCCGTGCCATAAGACAATTCGTATAGAGCCTAGGTGACCCTGGCTATAAATGAGGGATAACCCCCAAGAAAAATGCCCTGATTCGGGTGTTTTTGAGGTCGCTAAGGGAAAACACTGCTTCGGGGCCACATCGTCAGGTCAGAGTGGAAGATCGTTGTATACCTGCACCAGTAACGGGTTTGCACTCGTCGCGCGCTTGTCGTGTTTGTATCAAAAATGGCTTTTTTAATACGACTGGATAGTCTTTTTTGGTTGATGCTTTGGGACGAGCGTGTCAATTATGACTGGGTGCTAAGCCACCTGATAGTGATCAAGATGCTTGTTTGGCGCCTTTAGAGCAGCATCGGATTGTTACAGTGCTCCCCAGCTTCATTTCAATTCTTTATAGATTAGAACAACTGCGTAATGGTAACATTCTCAGTTGTATATCTTTTTGAAGCGTTGTGGGCAAGCTCTCAGAACAAAGAGTTTCCCTTGCGGATAAAGGTCTTCGCTGAATAACAAATTGCGGATTTGATTCTATGCAGGGTGGCAGCAGAATCAAACCGCCTTTGATGTTTTTCTAGTGTCTTGATTGGCTTGCCTTGATAAATGCGCCCAAGGCCTGGTTGTTTTTCAAACACTGGATTTTTGTTTTTAAAAATAAATAGAACAATATTGTCGGTGGATATTTAATTTGGATATTTTATTTATTGCGTAAAGAATTAAATAAAAATCGAAAATAAATATTATCAAATTGCATGGGGTTTATTTATCTTCCATGTAATTATTGTTTGTAAATCATAGTAACTGTGTGTAATTTTCACCATTGTTTACTGGTGTGCTGCCTGCGACACGACGATGTCAGAAGTCGTTGTCCGAAATAGCGTTTTATCAAATATGACTATTCCGTGCTCCGGGGTGACAGGGCGAGTCAGTAAAGATCGAAAGGGTAGGGTGCGTGTCTCAAAATACAGGCAAGGATGCTAATAAGTTAGAAGCATCCCGTACGGATATTAATAAAAGCAGTACTTCGTCTGGTGCAATCGCCATTATTGGTATGGCGTTTCGCTTTCCGGGCGACCTGTCGCAACCCGAACAGTTCTGGAATGCCTTAATTGAAAAGCGTGACCTGGTTACGGAAATCCCGGCAGATCGCTGGGCAACGGCCGAGTTGCAGCACGATAAACGGTCCGAACCGGGCCGCAGCATCACTTTTTCGGCGGGCGTTCTGTCTCGTATCGACGAGTTCGATGCGGACTTCTTTGGCATTTCCCCTCGCGAGGCCGCCTGGTTGGACCCTCAGCAGCGTTTGTTGCTGGAGCTGTCCTGGGAGGCCATGGAAAATGCCGGTGTCTTGCCGTCCGCCATGGCCGGTAGCGATTGCGCGGTTTATGTCGGTATTTCCGGTCTGGATTACGGCATGCGCGGCCTGGATGATCTGGCCAGCCTGACAGCTCATATGATGACCGGCAATACCATGAGTATTGCGGCCAATCGTCTGTCTTATGTCTACGATTTGCATGGGCCGTCCATGGCGGTGGATACCGCCTGCTCGTCTTCCTTGGTCGCTTTGCATCAAGCATGTTCAAGTCTGCGTAATGGCGAGGCCTCCACTGCTCTGGTGGGTGGCGTCAATCTGTTGCTGCATCCTTATCCCTTTATCGGTTTTACCAAAGCCTCGATGCTGTCGGCAGATGGTCGCTGCAAGGCGTTTGATGAAGCCGGTAATGGTTATGTACGTTCCGAGGGCGGCGCTGTATTGATGCTCAAGCCCTTGGAGCAGGCCCTGGCCGATGGTGATCAGGTACAGGCCGTCATTTTGGCAACGGGCGTGAATGCTGATGGCGCTCGCAAGACCGGCATCACTATCCCTAGCTGTCAGGGACAAATTGAGTTGATGCGCTCCGTGCTGGAGCGCAGTGGCCTGACGGCGGGTGATGTGGACTTTGTAGAAGCTCACGGCACCGGTACGGCTGTAGGCGATCCCATTGAAACTACCGCGATCAGCGCGGTGTATGGCAAATCGCGCGAACAGCGTTTACCTATCGGTTCAGTCAAAGCGAACTTGGGACATATGGAATCGGCCTCCGGCATGGCCGGTTTGGTCAAAACGGTGCTGGCTTTGCAGCATCAGGCCTTGCCCCCTGCCTTGCATTTGAAGACACCCAATCCCGCTATTGATTTTGACGGGCTGAATCTGGAGCTGTTGCCACAAGGCCGCGAATTGCTGCGTAGCGATGGCAAGCCTTTGGTGGCTGGCCTGAATTCTTTTGGTTTTGGTGGTGCCAACGCCCACGTCTTGCTGCAGGCTCCTGTAGCGACAGCAAGCCAATCGATAACGCTGCCGAACACGGGTTTGCCACCTTTGGCCTTGTCGGCCAAGACAGAAACCGCCCTGCGCGAGCAGGCGGGTAATTATGCGGACTTGCTGGACGGCAAAACAGCCCAAGATTTTTACGATGTCAGCTACGCTGTTGCTCACCGTCGTCAGACTTTGGCCCGTGGTTTGATCATTCAACCCGAAACGGTTGAAGAAGGCGTGGCGCAATTGCGTGCTTACGCGCACGGTCAGGCCCCACAAGGTCTGCAAACCGTAGACGCCCTGAGCAAAGAAGGCCAATTGGCCTTTGTCTACGCCGGTAACGGCGCGCAGTGGCTGGGCATGGGCGTGACCTTGTTGCGCGAGTCCCCTCGTTTCGCGGCTTTGCTGTCCGAACTGGACAGCATGATGAAGCCCTTGGCGGGCTTCTCGCTGCTGGAGCAATTACAGGCCGAACCTGCCGCTTCCCGCATGGACGACACGACAGTCGCCCAGCCTTTGCTGTTTGCCGTACAAGTTATTGTGACGCGCATGCTGCGCGAAGATGGGATTCAGCCCGATGCCGTAGCTGGTCACAGTGTGGGCGAGATCGCTGCCGCCTGGGCCGCCGGTGCTTTGGATCTGGAGCAAGCCATACGCGTGATTTGTGCCCGTAGTCAGGCTCAGGGTCTGACTCGTGGCCAAGGCCGGATGGCCGTTGTTGGTTTGTCGCTGGAAGCGGTGAATACCTTGTTGGAAGGCTTGGGTGCAGACTTGGGCGTGAATGTGGCGGGTGTGAACAGCCCCTCCAATATCACTCTGTCCGGCAGCCTGGAAGGCTTGCAGCGTATTCAGTCTGCCCTGGAAGGCCAAAGCGTTTTCTTCCGTCTGCTGGATTTGGATTACGCCTTCCATAGCCCCTATATGGATGGCTTGTTGCCGCATCTGGACAAGAGCCTGGGTGATTTGCAGCCCGGCCAGCAAGCAGCACAAGCCCGTTTTGTTTCGACCGTTACCGGTAAAGAGCTGTCCTCGCAAGAGCTGGGCGTGGATTACTGGTGGCGCAATATTCGCGAGCCCGTGCAGTTCGAGCAGGCTATTGCCTGCCTGGCCAAACAGGGCTGTCGTGTGTTTCTGGAGATTGGCCCGCACGCCATTTTGCAGCGCTATATCCGTGAAACCCTGACTCAGCTTGATGTTCAGGGTGTGGTGCTGTCCAGCCTGCGCAAGCATGACGATGGCCCGCAGCGCCTGGCCGATACGGCTTTGCATACCTTGGCCTTGTTGTCGACCCAATTGAAAGCCCGTTTCCCCGTGGCCGGTAATTCAGTGGATCTGCCTGTATACCCATGGCAGCGCGAGCGCCATTGGTACAAGTCCAGCACAGAAGGGATGCGCTCTATTGAGCGCCGTCGCGTGCATGATTTGCTGGGTTGGCGTTTACCCGACAGCGATCTTGGCTGGGAAAACGTGCTGGACCCAGTGATTCTGCCTTGGCTGGCCGACCACAAAGTTGGCGGGGCGATGGTCTACCCCGGTGCCGCTTATTTGGAAATGGCCTTGGCCGCCGCCCGCGAGTGGTTGGGCGAAACCCTGATTCTGGTGGATGAGCTGGATATTCTGGCCCCATTGGTGTTCGACGGTGAGCATGCCCGCAGCCTGCGATTTGTACTGAATCCGCGCGATGGCAGTTTCCATATCAAGAGCCGTCAGCGCCTGAGTCAGGACGAGTGGGTCGTCCATGCCAGTGGCCGTATTTTGGCGTCTGATGAGCGCCTGCCTAAAGCGGAACTACAGCCTCTGGTGTCGTCCACGCTGCAGATTGATCGCGAGCGTCATTACCGTCTGGCTCACACCTTGGGTCTGGATTACGGTCCTGCCTTTCAGGGCTTGAAAGAGGCCCACGTTCAGGGCACCTATTTGAGTGCCGAACTGGATATGCCGATCAGCCTGGATCAAGAGGCTTACCTGCTGCATCCGGCCTTGATGGACGTGTGTTACCAGTCTCTGGTGGATTTTTTCGCACTAGATATTGAAGCGGGCCAAGGCGTGGCCTTGCTGCCTGTGAAAGTAGGGCGTTTTACCTTGTCCACTGAAGGACAGGTGACGCACTTCCGTGCGCATCTGCGTCGTAGTAGTACTCGTTCGGTCTTGGCAGATTTTGAGCTGTACGGTGCTGATGGCTGCTTGCTGGCCAGCGCGCAGGCTTGCCGTTTCCGCGCAGCGTATTTCTTGCGCCAGGATCGTCATGCGGTCTCCAACTGGCAAATTACCCCGTATCTGCGCCCTCATCCTCGTGATGAGCGAGCTGCTGTTACGCTCGCGCCCGAACAACTGGCCCAAAGCGGTTGGGCAGCACTGGCTGATCAGCAGCAAGAACGCGAAACCTGGTTCCAGCAAAGCCTGCCTTTGCTGGATGCGCTGAGTCTGTCTTTTATCTACGAAGCCTTCCAAAGCCTGTCGACCCAGCCTTCCGCTATTAGCGCCGACGTCATGACTAGCCCATATGGCCGCTGGATGACAGATCTGCTCCGCCGTGAAGAGCTGTTGCAAGACAGCGAGCAGGGCTGGAATGTGGTGGATCAGGCCGATATGCCGCCTGCTCAAGATTTGTGGCGCACTATCTTGCAGGATTCACCCAATAGCCTGCCACAACTGACCCAAATTGGCTCGGTGGGCCGTCAACTGCCTGCCTTGCTGCGTGGCGAAGTGTCAGGCCCGAAATTGCTGGCCTCCTTGCGCCGTTCTCCCGTGGTTGAAGTGCTGTATGACGACGACACCATGTATCTGGGTGTGCGTCTGGCATTGGAAGCCCAATTGCGCGAGCTGGCCGCTAACTTGCCTGCCTCGCAGCGCCTGCGCGTGCTGGAAGTCGCCGTAGGCCCTAGCAATTTGCCCAAGACCTTGGCGGCTTGTTTGTCTGAAGATCAGTTCGACTATGTGCTGGCATTGCCCGACGCTGATTTACAAGCGCGTCAGGCAACTCAGCATCATGGCTTGGCAAATGTACAAGTTATTGGTTTTGACTTGCAGGAATGGCAGTTGGAGCAGGCTGACATCACTGCATTTGATGTCGTGATTCTGCGCCATAGCTTGCACCGCACGGTGCATGTGCCGCCTGCCCTGGCGCATAGCAAACAATGGCTGGCCGCCGAGGGTGTGCTGTTGCTGGCTGAATGTCACCCGGACTGGCATGCCGACTTCCTGTCTGGCCTGGACCCGAGCTGGTGGCATGAGTCCGGTGATACGCAATCCTCTTCCTTGTTGTCGCCTGAGGGCTGGCACAAGGCCTTGGAGCAGGCGGGTTTTGAGCAGGTGAAAACCGCTCTGGAACCTGCTGCCCAAGACTTAAGTGAAGGTGCCTATCTGCTACTGGCCAATGCGGCCAAGACTCAGACGGCACAGAATACAGAGTCCGTGCCCGCGGCTAATTGGGTGCTGCTGTTTGATGGCGCCTCCCAGATGCAAGCCCAGTCTTTGCAGACGCGCTTGCAAGCGGCTGGCCAAACCGTGAGTGCTCAAACCTGGCCTTTGTCAGACGATGTGTTGGCCGATCAGGCTGCCATCAATGTGGTGCAGATGCTGGGTTGGGGCGATACCGTAGACGCCGTTAGCGATACCAGTGGCAAGCTGCTGAGTCTGGCACAAAGCCTGTCCGCACGCGCTGCTCAAGGCCGCTTGTGGCTGGTGACTCAAGGTGGTGCTTTGCCCGCCATGGCAGACAAGCTGGATTGGGCGGTTAATCCGGCCCAGTCGGCTCTGTGGGGTTTTGGTCGGGTTCTGATGAATGAGCTGCCTGCCCTGTCCTGCACCATGATCGATTTGGCAGATGATGCTTTGGCTAGCGATCTTAGCCTGCGTCTGGAGCGAGAGCTGCTGTGGCCAGATCAGGCGACTGAAGTCGTCTTGTCCCAAGACGCGCGTCATACCTTGGTGTTGGCAGATGCCACCCAGGCAGGACAAACGCGGCTGAATCAGGACGCCCGCTTCAAGCTGGACTTCCAGGTGCCCGGACAACTGCGCAATCTGGAATGGCAAGCCATGCAAGTTCCGGCTTTGGCGGCGGATCAGGTTGAAGTCCGTACGATGGCAGCCGGTCTGAACTTCCGTGACGTGATGTATTTGATGGGCTTGTTGCCGGATGAAGCCGTAGAAAACGGTTTTGCCGGTGCCAGCCTGGGCCTGGAGTTCTCGGGTGTGGTCACACGCGTTGGTGCTGATGTCACCCACTTGGCTGTGGGTCAGCCAGTCATGGGCTTTGGCTCCTCCTGCTTTGCCAGTCATGTCGTGACGCGTGCCGATGCGATCGCTCCCATGCCTGAAGGCTGGGATTTTGAAGCTGCGGCTACGGTTCCCACCGTGTTCTTCACGGTGTACTACGCCCTGACGCATCTGGCCCAGATCCAGCCCGGTGAAAAAGTCCTTATCCACGGTGCTGCCGGCGGTGTGGGAATTGCCGCGATCCAGTTGGCCCGTCATTTGGGTGCAGAAATTTATGCCACCGCAGGTACAGACGAGAAGCGCGTCTTTGCCTCCCTGCTGGGAGCAGACCGTGTGTTCGACTCGCGCAGCTTGAGCTTTGCTCAGGATGTGATGGACGCTACCGGCGGTGAGGGTGTAGACGTTGTACTGAACTCGCTGGCAGGTGAAGCCATGCGCCGCAGCCTGGATGTCTTGAGCCCATTTGGCCGTTTCCTGGAACTGGGCAAGCGCGACTTCTTCGAGAATACGCCTATCGGCCTGCGCCCCTTCAAGAGCAACATCAGCTACTTCGGTATTGATGCCGACCAGTTGCTGACGGGACGTCCAGCTTTGGCCGGACGCCTGTTTAAAGAAGTCATGGAACTGTTCCATGATGGCGCGCTGTTCCCATTGCCTTACCGTAGCTTCGGTGCTGAGCATGTGGTTGATGCATTCCGTGCCATGCAACAGGCTCGTCACATCGGCAAGCTGGTGGTGTCCTTAAAAGATGCTCAGCCTGCATTGCCGTCCAAACACGCTATCGCTCCCCTTGATTTGTCCGCACAGGGCACTTGGTTGGTGACGGGTGGTTTGTCCGGCTTTGGCCTGGCTTCGGCCCAGTGGCTGGTCAAGCGTGGCGTGACATCCCTGGTTTTGGCAGGTCGTCGTGGTGCCGATACTCCGGGCGCACAAGAGCTGCTGGAGCAGTTCCAGACACAAGGCTGCCGTGTGCAAATCGTGGCGTGTGACGTCACGGATTTCGCAGCGGTACAGGCTGTTGTCGCGCAGATTCAGGCTGGTGATAGTCCTCTGACTGGTGTGCTGCATGCCGCCGCCGTGTTTGATGATCGCCTGATTGCCAATATGGATCAGGACAGCCTGAACAAGGTGCTGCAAACCAAGTTGGTCGGCGCCTGGAATCTGCACCAGGCAACGCAGGCGGTGAAGCTATCGCACTTTGTGCTGTATTCCTCGGTGACGACCTCTATTGGTAACCCCGGACAGGCGAACTATGTGGCCGCCAATGCAGGCCTGGAAGGTTTGACGCGCTTGCGCCAGAACCAGGGTCTGGCGGCTTCTTGTATTGCTTGGGGGCCGATTGGCGATGCAGGTTACTTGACCCGCAATGAAACCGTAAAAGACAGCTTGGGCAAGCGCCTGGGCAAAGCACCGTTGCAGTCTGACCAGGCGCTGGATCAATTGGATCGTGTGTTGGCCGTCAATGGCGAAGTATCCATCGTGGCCAACTTTGACTGGAACGCCTTGGCCCGCTTGCTGGCCTCGGCTCAGAGCGAACGCTTTGCCATCTTGAACCGTGCTCGCAAGGACCACGACTCCGGCAGCGACGGGCAGGATATTCACGCTTTGATCGCGGGTAAAACACCCGAGCAAATTCACGCTTTGGTGGCCGAGTGGGTGGCACAAGAAGTAGCCAACATTCTGCGCACCGAAGTAGACCGTATCGAAACCCAACGCTCCTTGCATGACCTGGGCATGGACTCCTTGATGGCTGTGGAATTGGCCTTGGGCTTGGAGCAACGCTTTGGCGTGCAGTTGCCCGCCATGGTACTGAACGATTCCCCCACCGTTTGGAACGTCGCGGCCCGCATTGTGGACAAGCTGACGGCCGGTGGCGAGGACTCGGCAGAGCAGGGAGCAGGGCATTTGGTAGCCGATGTCGTACGTCAGCATGGGGATGAGATGTCCGAGGCTGATTTGCAAGGTTTGGCGCAGGATGTACAGCGATTGGCAGAAACAGGGACATCACTGATTCATGAGTAAGAACGATCTGGCGCCAGGCAGTAAAGCACAGCTGATTCAGCGCATTCTGGGACGTAAAACCGGACAAGCTGCCAGCGATGGCCGCATGGCCGAGCAGTCCGCAAGCCGTCAGGCTGCGGCCAGCCACATCCCGGAGTCCTTTACCCGCTTTGATCGCCATCCCGGCTACGAGAAAATGCTGGTGCCCAAGGCCATGGCAGATCGGATGGGCGTGCGCAATCCCTTCTTTCGCAGTCACGACGGCGTGGCCGCTGCGCGCACCCGTATCGATGGGCGGGACTATCTGAACTTTGCCAATTACAACTATCTGGGTCTGTCCGCACACCCTGAAGTTAACGCGGCCGCTAAAGCGGCGATGGACCAGTACGGCACATCAGCCTCGGCCAGCCGTTTGGTAGCAGGCGAGCGCCGCGTACAGCGAGAGCTGGAAGAAGAGTTGGCACAGAACTACGAGGTGGATGATTGCGTAGTTTTTGTCAGTGGACACGCCACCAACGTCAGCACTATTGGTTACCTGTTCGGCCCTAAGGATCTGGTGATTCACGATAGCCTGATCCACAACAGTATTTTGCAAGGCATCCAGTTATCGGGTGCCGCCCGCCGTTCCTTCCCTCACAACGATAGCGCCGCTCTGGAGCGCATTCTGGCTGATATTCGTGGCCAGTTCGAGCGTGTGCTGATTGTGATCGAAGGTCTGTACAGCATGGATGGCGACATTCCCAACCTGCCTGCATTTATTGACATAAAACGGCGCTATAAAGCGTTCTTGATGGTCGATGAGGCGCATGCCTTGGGCGTGCTGGGCAAGACAGGTCGCGGCTCGCACGAACATTTTGCTGTGGCAGGCCGTGATGTCGATATCTGGATGGGCACCTTGAGCAAGACCCTGGCAAGCTGCGGCGGCTATATCGCTGGCGACCGCGCGCTGGTGGAGCTGCTTAAATACGCGGCCTCCGGTTTTGTGTACAGCGTGGGGATTTCTCCCGTGCTGGCGGCTGCTTCGCTTAAAGCCCTGCAGATCATGCGCCGGGAACCCGAGCGTGTGCATACCCTGCAAGAGCGGGGTAGTCAGTTTCTGAATTCGATGCGCTCGATGGGAATCAATACCGGCTTTGCCCAAGGCTATGCCGTCATTCCCGCGATTACAGGCAGTTCTCTGAAAGCAGTCAAATTGTCCGGCCAGTTGTTTGATGCCGGTCTGAATGTGCAACCCATTATTCATCCTGCGGTGGAAGAGAAAGCAGCACGTCTGCGCTTTTTCCTGTCCTCCACGCATAGCCAGGATGACATAGACCTGGCGTGTGAAACCGTTCACACGCTCATGAAGAAATAAGCATGGCTCAATTACTACACACAGCAGTTAGCAAGATTGCAGCAATGGGACGGCCCGTGATGGCCAGCGCCCTGGTCGCTGTACTGGCCGGATGTGCCACGATGCCCGACTGGATGCCTGCAGACGGCCCCAGCCGCCAGCAAGTACAGGAACGACGTGAAGGCCGTATCGAAGGCATCACCCTGGTCAACGTCACTGACGAGTTGACCAAGAAGCTGGCTGCTAAAAAGCGCATGGGTGACTTCGCCGCTCAGTTTCCTAGCGTGGGCTCGAACAACTATCTGATTGGCCCTGGAGATGTGCTGGAAGTGTCGGTTTGGGAAGCACCGCCTGCCATGCTGTTTGGCAGCATTTCCTTGGACCCCAAAGCGACGGCAGCGACGACTAATGCCGTTGCCTTCCCGTCACAAATGGTGACGTCAGACGGCATGATCAGCATGCCATTTGCAGGCCGCATTGCCGTTCAGGGCCGTAACACCCAACAGATTGAAGAAAGCATTGCCAAGCGTTTGCAAGGCAAGGCCAACAACCCCCAAGTATTGGTGCGTGTTACCCAGAACAACTCTTCTAACGTGACTGTGGTGGGTGAAGTCAATCAAAGCACCTTGATGCCGCTGACGCCGAAAGGCGAACGCCTGCTGGATGCCTTGGCCGCAGGTGGTGGCGTAAAGCAAGCAGTCAACCGTATCGCCATTCAGCTCTCGCGTGAGATGAACACATCAACTATGGCGTTGGATACGATCATCCGTAATCCGAACCAGAACATCATGCTGAAACCGGGCGATGTGATTACGGCGCTGTATCAGAACCAAAGCTTCTCCATTTTGGGTGCGACCGGCAAGAACGAAGAGATTCCGTTTGAAGCCAAAGGCATCTCCTTGGTCCAGGCCCTGGCCCGCTCCGGAGGCTTGGATACGTCACGTGCTGATGCTCGTGGTGTTTTCGTCTTCCGCTTTGAAGATGCTGCGCTAGTGGACGGTGTCCCTGAGTCGACTCTGCTGGATAAGAAAGGAGTTGTCCCGGTGGTGTACGAGATTGACCTGCGTGACCCGGCTTCTTTCTTCGTTACCCAGAACTTCCCGGTGCAGGATAAGGATGTGATTTATGTCTCCAACTCGCCAGCGGCTGAGTTCCAGAAGTTTCTGCGTCTAGTGGTGTCGGTGGCTGTGCCCAGTACGACTTTGAACAACATGATGAAGTGATTGGGTTCATGGTTAAGAACAATACCCCCAACAGAGGCCGGAATGAATAATCAGGTGCGTAGCCCCATGGCCGTCACCTGGTCGGTCTGGCGGGCGTTACTTTTGCGGGAGTCGTTGGATCGTCTGTTTGATATGCGGGCCGCCTGGTTCTGGTTGTTGATGGAGCCGGTGCTGCACATCAGTTTTATCACCTTTGTGTTTACCGTTATCAGAATGCGAACGGTGGGCGGCATCGACGTCATGATTTGGATTGTGGTGGGAATGTTGGGCTTTTTTACATTCCGACGGACGGCAGCACAAGTAATGTATGCGGCCGATAGCAACAAACCGTTATTTGCTTACAGACAAGTGAAGCCTTTTGACACTTCACTTGCTCGTGGAGTCCTGGAAGCATTTTTGATGGTGTTGGTGTCGATCTTGATTTTGAGTGCTGTCGCGTTATTAGGGCATAACGTCCTGCCAGACGACCCATTACAAGTTTTTGTGAGTTTCTTAGGTCTGTGGTTGTTTGGTGCTGGCTATGGACTTGTGGCGTCAGTGTTAATGGCGCTGGTCCGGGAGACGGAGCATATTTTGAAAATTTTGATGATGCCTTTGTATTTGATTTCGGGTGTCATTATGCCGCTTTCAGCAGTTCCCCCTCCGTATCGTGACTGGTTGCTACTTAACCCTATTGCTCACGGGTTGGAACTAGTGCGGCACGGGTTCTCTGGTTATTACCACATGGTGCCGGGAATTAGCTTGGGATATTTATATGCTTGGGGCGTAGTGAGCTTATTTCTTGGATTGCTGTTGTACCGCCGATTTTCCTTGCAGTTGGTGATGAAATGATCATTGTCAACGATGTTTATAAACGCTACAAAACTGCCCATGGTGTTGGGAGATGGGTGCTGGAGGGTGTGAATTTAACGATTCCTCCTAAGGTGAATGTGGGGCTTATTGGTTCAAATGGAGCAGGCAAATCTACCTTGCTACGTTTGATCGGTGGGGTTGATCATCCAAATAAAGGCTCTGTGCAGCGCTTGTGTCGTGTGTCTTGGCCCATGGGTAATGGTGGTTTGGAAGGCACTTTAAGCGGGCGTCAAAATGCCAAATTTGTTTGTCGCGTCCATGGGCACCAGGAGGATTTGGTAGACCGCCTTGCCTTTATTAAAGACTTCTCGGAGCTTGGTCGGGCGTTTGAGGAGCCTGTCTACACCTACTCCTCGGGTATGCGTTCAAGACTTCAGTTTGCCTTGTCTTTTGCTTTTAATTTTGATGTCTATATCTCCGATGAGGTCACAGCGGCTGGGGATGCTGCTTTCCGTAAAAAGGCGGCAGATGCTTTTAAAACCATGACCAATCGTGCCGGCCTAATTATGGTGGCTCACGATAACAAAACCTTAAGACAATTTTGCCAGGCAGGCGTCTGGCTGCATCAAGGTAAAGCGCACTGGTTTGACCAGATAGACGATGCGCTTGATGCCTACAAGGACTCACTTCCCAAATGACAGAAACACCTAGTGTAGCCACGCAGGCCAGTGCGGAATTTTCCCAGGCTAAATCAAAAAAAGTTACGTTCCTTATGCGTATCAAGGCTTGTTTTTCTCTACGCCTGTTTGATCATGCTGTGCGACTTATCCTGATTTTGGCCGTTTTGACTACGGCTTATTGGCTGTTCTTCGCGTCGGATCGTTATGTCTCTGAGGCGAATGTCATCATTCGTAAAACAGACTCTGTTGGTGCTCCATCTTTCGACTTGGGTATGTTGGTATCTGGAGTAGCGACTGCCGATCGAGCTAACCAGCTATTGCTACGTGATTATTTGTTGTCTGTCGATATGCTGAAGAAGCTTGACCAGTCGTTGGACCTGCGGGCGCACTACAGCTCGTCTGAGCATGACTGGGTTTCACGGATGTGGTTCCAAGATTCTTCCATGGAGTGGTTCCATCGATATTACTTATCACGAGTCAAAGTTGAGTTTGACGAATTTTCTGGTGTTCTACGAATGCAAGTGCAGGCTTATGAACCGGAAATGGCACAGGCTATTACTCAGCAGTTGGTCCAAGAGGGTGAACGTTATATGAATGTGCTGGGCCACGAAATGGCTCAGGTGCAAGTTAACTTTTTGGTGACGCAGGTTGACCAGGCTCAGGAGCGTTTCCAGAAAGCCAGTCAGGACTTGTTGGGCTATCAGAATAAGGCGGGTTTACTGTCGCCTCAGGCAACAGCGGAAAGCATTAATGCCATTGTTGCCACGTTGGAAGGGCAACGAGCCCAGTTGCAGACTCAGCTAGCGTCTTTACCCAAGTCATTGGATCGTGATCATCCAAATATCCTGATGCTCAAGCAGTCCTTGAGAGCGGTGGATGCTCAGATTAAAGAAGAAAAACTCAAACTTGCTACACCATCGGGTGGCACCTTAAATACATATGTTGAAGAGTTCAATCGTCTGCAGATGAATGTGCAGTTCACCCAAGAGCTTTACAAGTCCTCTTTAAGCGCTCTGGAGAAAGGGCGTATCGATGCAACTCGTATGTTGGAGAAAGTGTCAGTGTTGCAATCAGCGACCTTGCCTGAGTACCCGATGGAGCCGCGTCGTCTCTATAACACCTTGGTGACCTTGCTGTTGGCGCTGATCCTGGCTGGGATATTGAAGCTGCTCAAGAGCATTGTGCTTGACCATGTGGACTAACAAGAAAGATAGGAAATCCATTTAATGTCTATGTCACCTGTTGTGCCGTCTGAGTTAGGCCAGGAGTGCTCCGAGTCCAAGCATATGCAGCAGATCGAGAAGGAAAACTGCTTGTTGTTAGACCAGTTGCAGGTCGTGCAGGAAGAATTGGGCCGTTTGTACGATAGCCCCCAAGATGTTGGGAGTGGTTTGACGCCGACGGTCATTAATGTGGCACCTGTAGATATGCGACTTATAGAGTCTCAGGCGGAAACTGCCCGGTTGGAGTTCCTGCTCAAGGTGCAAACTCAACTGCATGATTTAAAGACGCAACATGTTTTAGCCGCTCAGCTAGGCGATATTTTGATTGAGGGTGTGCAGTCCACAGGCTCGTTGATTTCGGTGCCTGGGCGTTTGCGTCAGGCTTGGCGTCAAAGTCGTCGTACGCAGCCTCCTGCTGTATTGGGTGGGAAGTCCTTTGACAAAATCATTCAGGCTTATCAGCAAGGAGGGGACCAACAGGTCGAGTCCTTGTTGAGTCAGGCTTCTGTGTCAAAAAGCGTGCAAGCCAGTGCTTGGACAGCCGTAGCCCGGACCTATATGACGACAGAGCCCGCACTGGTTGCAACGATGGCGCGCCGCGCGTTTGCTTTGGAGCCACGTGGGTTTCGGCAAAAGTGGTTGGCGTTTCGCTTGCATGAGTCGGGTGATCTGCTGGAGGCAGAAGCGCTCTTGACGCTCTTGCCGGAAGATGTGCCTTTTACTGATTCTGAGGCGCGTCAACGCGACCGTTTGCTGAAGCAGGCGGAAGAATTTCGTTTGGATAACGCTCGCTCTTTGTCTGGCGTTGATGCGCAATATGAGGATGTGCGGCGTCAATGGGATGAGTTGGCTCAGTCGCGCAACACGATTGCCAGTACGCTGGAGCAGCAAGGTAGACAGCTATCGGGTGCGCGAGATGAGGCGCGGCGTTTGAAGCAAGCAGAGCAAGAGCAACGTGTAGTAGCTGAATCGCTGCGGGCACAGATCCAGCAGTTAGAGGAAGTACACCAGGAAAGGCTTCAAGAGCGAAAACTGCAAGGGGATCAACAGCGACAACTTGTACTTCAGGAGCAGAGCAATACGGAGACTGCGCTTAAGCAAGTAGCGGATTTGAAACGTGAGCTCGAGCAAGAAGGGTTGTTGAAGTCACAGGTGCAGCGTGAGTGCTTGGGCTTGCAAGCTGATCTGAAGCGGCTTGAGCAAACCTTGGCTGAAAAGGAAGTCCAGGCGGGGCAATGGTTTGAGCAATGCGTCACTGTACAGGGCGGCTTAGCGGATATGGCCCAGCAGTATGAGGGCCTGAAAGCAGAGTTGCAGACGCATCATCAGGACAAAGAGGCAGCTTTGTCACAACTTCAAGCCTTGATTATTGCTCATGATGAATTGCTTGTAATAGCAGAGCAACGCTTGGAGGAGGTCGGGTCCTTATTGGTTCAGTTAGAAGAATCAGTGGTTGAGTCTGAGGAGCTCCGGGGGCAATTGCGGGATACGCAGGCAGAGAAAGACGCTTTACTGTCGCAAGTACAAGAGTTGATAGGTGCTCGTGATGAGCTGGCTGAACTTGCTGCCCAGCGGTTGGATGAAGTGCACTCGTTGCAATCTCAAGTTCAGGCAATAACGCAGGAACTGGATGAGGCAAGGCAGCAAGTTAATGTGGAGCGAACAGGCTACAAGTCTTTGCAGGCTGAGCTGAGTCAAGCTTTTCAAGTGCGTGATGAACACATTGCTTTGGCTGCACAGCGACAGGGAGAGCTGTTGCAGCAAGCTAAAGAGCAACTGAACTTGGAAAAGGGTAAAGCCGCACTGGAGGCTCGGCAGTTGGAGTTACAGCAAGCATTGTCGGCACAGACTGCACGTGAGACGGACTTGCTTGAGCGCCTGAATGTTCAGGTGCAGTCGTTGGTAACGCGTGAGATGGCCGTGCCAGCCGCCTATGAGGAGTTGTTTAAAAAACAATCTGACGATTTGGTACGAGTCCGTCGTCATCTTGAAACAGCGCTTAAGAATAATAGTGCCAATGCTGTACGTCAGTTGCAGTCCTTTGTTGGGATGCAAGAGTATTTTGCCACTGGAGTGCTACCCGCGTTCAACAGCGAGGCTCACAGTTGGCCTGTATCCGCGGACTTTGCATTATGTTTGATGCGGCAACTAGTGCTGAAACCCTATGACCTTGTGATTGAGTTTGGGTCAGGGATGTCCACCGTTATTGTGGCCAAGTCTTTGGCCTTGATGGCTGAACGTAACGGCACTCGTCAGACTCAGTTCGTTTCCTTCGAGCATCTGGATTCGTATTATCAGCAGACATTGGCTTATATCCAGCAAGCAGGGCTGGAGAAGGCTGTCCAGTTGACACTGGCGCCAATTGAGGATTGGCAGGCGGCGGATGGTCAAGTCTATCCGTATTACAGCTGCCAAAGCACCTTGGCCAAACTTGCCAAGCAAAGACAAGCTTCTCGAAAACGCATTTTGGTGATTGTGGATGGCCCTCCGGCTGCTACGGGTCCCCAAGCTCGATATCCCGCAGGTCCTTTGTTAGTGGAGCATTTCCCTAACGCACACATTGATTTTTTGATGGATGACTATATCCGCGAAGATGAAAAACAAGTGGTGCAACATTGGTTGGCAGATATGGAAGCCCTGGGAATGACTGGGACATCCACTGAATACAAGCTTGAAAAAGACGCCTGTTTATTAACTGTTTACCCTAAAGACTCAAAGTAAGTTTATGAAAATCTTAACTGTATTTGGCACTCGACCGGAGGCCATCAAAATGGCTCCGGTGGTTAAGGCACTGGCTGCCGACTCTGCGTTTGATGCGCGTGTTTGTGTAACAGGTCAGCACCGCCAGATGCTGGATCAGGTTCTGGATATTTTTTCCATCAAACCTGATTTTGACTTGAACCTGATGAAGCCAGGTCAAGATCTGTACGACATTACCAGTAACGTGCTGTTGGGTATGCGAGATGTGTACAAGCAATGGCAACCTGACATGATTCTGGTGCACGGCGATACCACCACCACCATGGCCGCAGCTTTGTCGGCCTACTACGCCAAGATCAAGGTTGGTCACGTAGAGGCTGGCCTGCGTACTCACAATAAGTACTCGCCTTGGCCAGAAGAAATGAACCGTCGCCAAGCAGGCGTACTGGCTGATGTGCACTTTGCTCCAACCGAGCAATCACAATCGCATTTGTTGCGTGAAGGAGTGGATCCCAAGACGGTACACATCACGGGTAATACCGTAATTGATGCGCTGCTGGATGTAGCCGCACGCGTACGTCAGGACTCGGAACTGCGTAGCCGTTTTGAGGCTCAGTTCTCTTTTATCAATCCAGCCAAACGCTTGGTTCTGGTGACGGGGCATCGTCGCGAGAACTTTGGTTCTGGCTTTGAAAATATCTGCCTGGCTTTGCGCCAGATCGCCTCGCGTGGTGATGTGCAGGTGGTGTATCCAGTGCACTTGAATCCAAATGTTCAGGAACCAGTACGTCGTATCTTATCCGACGTTTCCGACGTTCATTTGATCGAACCACTGGATTATTTGCCCTTTGTTTACCTGATGGATCGTTGTGACCTTTTGGTTACCGACTCCGGGGGCATTCAGGAAGAAGCGCCTTCTTTGGGCAAACCGGTATTGGTGATGCGAGACACGACCGAGCGCCCTGAAGCCGTGGATGCAGGAACTGTGCGTCTGGTGGGAACAGAAACACAAGCCATTGTCAGCGCTGCCACGCAGTTGCTGGATGACGCCGCTGAATATGAGCGTATGGCACGGGCGCACAACCCTTATGGTGACGGCAAGGCCGCTACCCGCATTGGTGAAATTTTAAAAACTTTGAACTATTGATTCGGAAGACCAGCATGTTTGAAACTCTATCCATGATCGGCTTGGGCTATATCGGCCTGCCTACCGCAACATTATTTGCCTCTCGCCGTAAGACGGTGATTGGCGTTGATGTGAACGCTTACGCGGTCGACACGATCAATCAAGGCCGGATTCATATCGTTGAACCTGAACTGGACATGTTGGTGCAGGCTGCCGTGCATGGCGGTTACCTGCGCGCTACGTTGACGCCTGAGCCAGCAGATGCATTTCTGATCGCCGTACCCACTCCTTTCCTGGAAGGTAATAAACCAGATCTGAGCTATATCGCCGACGCTGCAAAAGCGATTGCACCTGTGCTGAAAAAAGGCAATCTGGTCATTCTGGAATCGACTTCTCCGGTAGGCACTACAGAGCAATTGGCTCAATGGTTGGCTGAGGCACGTCCAGACCTGAGCTTTCCGCAGCAGGCAGGTGAGGAGGCTGATATTCAGGTGGCCTACTGCCCAGAGCGCGTTTTGCCAGGTCGTGTCGTGCATGAACTGGTTAGCAATGACCGCGTGATCGGTGGCATGACTCAGAAGGCTACTGAAATGGCTACCGCGCTGTACCGGATTTTTGTGGAAGGCGCCTTGGTCCCGACGAATGCACGTACCGCCGAGATGTGCAAACTGACAGAAAACAGCTTCCGCGACGTCAACATCGCGTTTGCCAACGAGCTGTCCCTGATTTGCGATCGCTTGAATATTAATGTGTGGGAACTGATCAGCCTGGCTAACCGTCACCCACGCGTTAATATTTTGCAGCCCGGTGCCGGGGTGGGTGGTCACTGCATCGCTGTGGACCCATGGTTCATCGTAGACAAGACTCCTGAGGAAGCGCGCATTGTTCGTTTGGCTCGTGAGATCAACGACTACAAACCGGAGTGGGTGGTAGAAAAAGTTAAAGCAGCGATCGCAGGGGTGTTGTCGTTGCGTCCTGACGCCCGCATGGCGGATATCAAAGTGGCATGCCTAGGCCTGGCATTCAAACCTGATATCGATGACTTGCGTGAAAGCCCCGCTGTTGGCGTTGCCAAGAAAATTGCCAGCCTGGGCTGCAAAGTACATGCCGTAGAACCCAACATCGACGACTTGCCTGCCAAGCTGCAAGGCACAGGTATTGAGCTGTCTGCTTTAGGTAGCGCGTTGGCTGATGCTGATGTCGTCTGCGTTCTTGTTAAACATCGTTCATTCATCGAGCAAGTTGCTGAGATTCGTAAGCATGCTCAGTGCATTGATGTTGTGGGTTTGTTTGCGGAATAAGCGCGAGAGAAGCAGAAAAGGCTGATATGTTGCAATCGAAAGTAAGTAGTGCTGCGCGGGCATTTCGCGATGGGGATTATGCTCAGGCGATGGCTCTGTACAAAGAGCTGGGAGAGCAGTTGGGGCACCAGTTTTTTGCTGCGAACTTAGCTTTATGTCAGTCACGCCTAGGCGTGTCTGCAAGCTATGGTGAGTTAGCCCATTTGCCTGCTAAGCAACTGCGTGTGGCGGGGGTGATGGATGAATTTACTTTTCACTCCTACGACCCGGAATGTGAGCTGTTGCAGTTGCATCCTGAGCATTGCATTGAGCAGCTAGAAAGGTTCAAGCCACATATACTTTTTATTGAGTCAGCCTGGCAGGGATTTGAACAGCTCTGGAAACTGAAAATCAGTACAAATGGGCCGGAAATCAATGCTTGTATCGATTGGTGCAAGCGTAATGGCGTACCTACCTTGTTTTGGAATAAAGAGGATCCAGTGCACTTTGGCACATTTATCCCTTTGGCCAAGCAAGTGGATTATGTGTTTACGACTGACATTGATTGTGTGCCCAAGTACAAGGCTCATGTAGGCCACGACCAGGTCTACTTTTTGCCTTTCGCGGCACAGCCTAAAACGCATAATCCAATCGAGATTTTTGATCGTAAGGACGCTTTCAATTTTGCGGGCTCTTACTATCTTCGTTATCCAGAGCGTCAACGAGACTTTGCTGCACTGATTGATGCAGTCAAAGATCTGCGTCCAGTTGAGATCTATGATCGTAATGCGGATAACCCACATCCACATTACACCTTCCCCGATGAGTACAAGCCCATGATTCTGGGCAAACTACCGTTCGCCGAAATTGATAAAGCTTATAAAGGTTATCGCTACGGCATCAATATGAACACCATCAAGCAATCACAGACGATGTTTGCGCGAAGAGTGTTTGAGTTGCTGGCCTCGAATACTGTTGTGGTATCGAATTTTTCGCGCGGAGTCCGATTGCTGTTTGGCGATCTGGTTGCTTCATCAGATCAACCTGAAACATTGACGCGTTGGCTGCAGGACGTCGTCCAAGATGATGTTACTTACCGTAAGACTCGTTTGTTGGGCTTGCGTAAGGTAATGGGGGAGCATACCTATTCGCATCGCTTGGCTTATATACGCGCCAAGCTGACGAATACGGTTTATAAGCCGACGTTACCGCCAGTAGTGTTGGTTGCTGGTGCATCAACGCGGGCAGATGTGTTGAGTTTGGTCGAAAGCTTTCAACGGCAGGCATATCCGTACAAGCAACTTCATATCGTCAGCAGTGTGCCGGATGTTGATACCAGTACATCGGGTATTACAGTACATGCGGATGCTAGTTCTTTGCTTAAGTATTTGGAAACCTTGGGCGCTGAGACGCTGGTGGGTGAATGGATTCTTGGTGATTATTATGGCAAGCATTACCTGACAGACTTGGCTTTGGCTAGTACTTATTGCAATGCCCCCGCATTCGGTAAACACACTCGTTATACGGCCAAAGATGGAGCTCTCACACTGGAGATTCCTGATGGCCAATATCGATATGTCGCTTCAGTCGCTGCACGTAGTGGGATTGCTAGGCTGTCGGTGTTGTCTGAGGGGTGGTTGACAGCCATGCTGGCTGCGCCTGGGAAATTCCGGTTCGATTTGAAGGGCACTTTGGCGATCGATGAGTTTAATTACATAGAGAGTGGGGCTGCTTTATCGATTGCTCTGCATAAGCAGGTCGATGATTTGCCCTTGGCCGATCAGGGTGTGTCATTTGCTGAGAACCTTGCTGTTACATCAGCACGGCTGCCCGCAGCTACTCATATAGCGAGTGGCGATAGTAGCAATCTCCCGCAGATTAGTGCGGCAGAGCTGCGCGGCCTGCTATCAGCTCGTGAGGGAGTAAGCCTTGGTATGCGTGAAGATCGCTTGCGTATCGTTTCGACCTTGAAGCCGGGCCAGTTTGTGTATTTGTATGCCAAGACGGTCAAGAAACGAGAAGAAATGAATTTGCTGTTGAACAGCCAGTTTGAGTTCTGCTGCGAAGGCTCTTTGGCTATCAAGACTGTATTCGAGTTTCAGGATGAAGCTGGCAAAAAAATCTCTCATCAGATGAATCATGGGGGGGACAAACATGCGCTTGCCATTCCGGCTCATTGCACCAAAATTCGTTTCGGGTTGCGTATTGAGGGGAGCGGTGATGTGTTGGTTGAGCGCCTGGTGTTAGGTAGCAATGCCGAGCGGCCAGCCGCCATTATTTGTCGGTCCTCAAGTCTCGTTTTGACCAAACAATATCCAGCCTATGATGATTTGTATAAATACGGTTTCGTGCATAGTCGAATTCGTGCTTATAAGAACGAAGGGCAAATCGTTGATATTTTCCGGATCAGTAAAGATCCGGCAGGCTACCGAGAATTTGAAGGTATCGATGTAGCGAGTGGAGATGCTGATTTGCTCGATGCTACTTTGGCTACTGGGCAGATTCGTCATGTGTTGGTGCACATTCTTGACAGCAATATGTGGCGGGTGTTGCAGAAGTATCTGGATACTGTGCGTGTAACCGTTTGGGCGCATGGGTCGGAGATTCAGGCTTGGCAGCGTAGACAGTTCGAATTTGAAGGACTCCCAGAAGTAGAGGTTGCGCGAAGGAAAAAGCTGGGCGAGCAACGCAATGTATTTTGGCGTGAGGTGCTCAAGGCGCCTCATCCCAACCTGCATATGGTGTTTGTGTCTAAGTATTTTGCAGAGGAAGTATTCTCGGATCTTGGAATAAATTTGCCCAAGAATAAGTACAGCGTTATCCACAACGCCATCGATACCTCATTGTTTTCCTATCAAGTGAAGGATGCCGAGCAGCGCAAGCGAGTGTTATCGATTCGTCCGTATTCTGCACGTGCCTATGCCAATGATCTTAGTGTCAAGGCGGTCCAGTACTTGAGTGAAAAACCTTTTTTTCAAGATATTCAGTTTCACTTTGTGGGTGATGGTGAGTTGTTTGAGGAGACGGTGGCACCGCTACGCAAGTTCTCTAATGTCCGTATTGATCGGAAGTTTGTGACGCAGGCTGAAATTGCACAATTGCACAAGAAAAATGGGGTTTTTCTTGTGCCGACCCGTTGCGATTCGCAAGGGGTGTCGCGGGATGAGGCCATGGCTTCGGGGCTTGTGCCAGTTACGAATCGTGTATCAGCTATTCCAGAGTTCGTCGATGATTCTTGCGGTGTTTTGGCATCAGCAGAGGATGCCGAGCAATTGGCAGACGGCATAGCAGCTCTCTATTCGGACGCTGATGCTTTTCTGCGTTATTCAGCAAAGGCGGCGGAGCGCGTCAGAGCGCAAAGTGATGCTGGCTTGGTGATCAAGCGGGAGATCAGCCTGATCGCTGATCATTAATGCGCGTGCGCGCAAAAACTCAAATCAGGGCAACGGTTTTAAGATGACACACAGCAGTCTTTTCCCCGCCAAAACGGATAATGATGAGTTGTTGGCAGAGAGGCTCGTTGACGAGAACTTTATCGACACAAAAAATTTTGGATCGATATATTGTGGTGCGGATTTGTGGTCCAGCGGCCCGCAGCAGGACCGTTCCTGGCGCTGGACCTTGCATGCGTTTCTTCCATTGGATCCGCTGATCGCGACGGGCCGCTTGGGTATGCTCAACCAGTTGATTGGGGCGTGGAAGATCAGGTTTGAGCATGAGGCTATCGAACATGATTTTCCTTGGCATGATCATGCAACAGCCTTGCGTCTTGATCGCTTATCGAGAATTAAGCTGCAGTTTCCTCAGTGCGACTTTCTTGAGTTGGCTGTACGGCATGCAGATTTGTTGATGCGTGATGATTTTTATTCAAAACATACGAATCACGGATTTGATCAGGCTTTGTCGCTCATTTTAGCTTCCATGGCCTTTCCCAACGCAGAGGCGGCAGGGGCATGGCGTGAGCTCGGGTTAGCTCGTCTTGGTGATGAAATTCATTTTGCTTTCACTGATGAGGGTGTTCATGTAGAGAACAGCCCTTCTTATCACTTTGGCATGATCGCCAATATGTTGCGGGCACGGCGCTTGCTACAAGCATCTGGCCACTTCAGCGCTGATTTTGATGAGCACTTTGATAAGGCTCTCAGGTTTTTGATTTGGGTTACTCGACCCGATCGCTTTCTGGCTTACATGGGCGATAGTGCGAGTTATAGACCGAGCGTTCATCCTGAGTTGGCTGATTTGCCCAGTGCCCCAATGGTGGAGTGGGTTTCAACCGGTGGCCGAGCAGGGGTCGAGCCGACAGGTCGTTTTGCTGTATACGAGGAGTCTGGTTACGCAGCATACCGGTCCTCGTGGCAGTCATGGCCTGGTCATACGCACATTGTCATGAAGAGTGGGTTTCTCAGCCCTTACCATCGACAGGATGATGATTTGAATGTCTTGGTTCATGCTTATGGTGAAGATTGGTTGATCGACTCCGGGCTCTACAACCACAATCGGCTTGATCCTGTAAGAGTCTATATGCGCTCTGCGCGAGCCCATAATGTACCGTTTGTTCTTGGTGCAAAAATCGATCGGGCAAGTGTAGGTCGGGAATTTGCGTCATTGAAGCAAATAGAAGTTGCTGGATTCCCGTATGCAGTCAAGGCCGAGACGAGGATGTACCAATCGGGATTGGTGACACGCAGGCTATTAATTAAAGATCAGGATTGTTTTTCTATTCAGGATGAATTTTCCGGTTATGAGGGTATGCCTCGATATTGGATTTTTCATGTGCCCAAGGATAAGACCCTGGAGTTATGTGATGGGGGGGTGAGTATTACCGGCAAACGGAAAACAATGTTTGTTTTTCCATCAGACTCCAAACTTCCTGTTGCGTTTTACCTGGGTTTTAAACAAAAGTTTCCCAGCGTAATCAGTACTGCTGTGAATAAGATTGACGACTCCAGAGCAGTGGTCTTTGGGCCATTTTCGGGTGATGAAATGCAATTTGAGTTTCGGTTCAAATAAGGCGGAACCTGATTTTACTAGTGATAAAAAAGATGAATCAGAGCATTAAGGTATTGATCCTGGGGAGTTGCGTCAGTCGAGATATTTTTCGATTGATGGAAACTGAAGAATGTAAATTGGCTTCATATTATGGCCGCTCTTCCTTTGCGAGTGCATTTTGTCCGGTGAAAGTTAAAGATACTTGGTCCGGCAATATTTCTTCCAGCTTTCAAGCGCGTATGGTCAGTGCCGATTTGAACAAAAAGTGGCCTGACATCGTGCGCAAGACGGAGTTTGATGTCTTGTTGGTAGATTTTATTGATGAACGATTCCACTTGGGCAGTTTTTCCAGTGGTGCATTATGCACACTCTCGAATGAGTTGCGAAACTCGGGTTTTGACCGAAAGGTGGCTCGTGCTCGTGGTATTCAAACAGGTAGTGATGAGCACTATGAGCTCTGGGAGCGCGGCTGGACATCGTTCATTGATTTGCTCGACAGCTTAGGCAAAAAACAATGTGTCCTGTTGAATGAGGTTAGGTGGGCACAGGCCGCTTCTGACGGAAGTGTTCCGGCTTGGGGGTTTACACCGGAGCAAACTGTTGCTGCCAATCTGTATCTGGAGAAGCTTTATTCGCGAGCGGCTGCTGATCTGGAGAGTTTCCAGGTAATGCGAGCAGATCCGCAGAATTTGGTTAGTAGCTTGAATCATCAATGGGGGCCAGCACCTTTCCATTATGTTGATGCCTACTATGAGAATGCTCTTAACACGATTCTGGAGTTCTCGGATGTCAGTAGGCGCTAAGCCCTTTCTGCTGAATTACAGCAAATTTGGAAATCATAGGGTTTCTTTTCCAATCAAATGGGATGTAGATCCTTTTAGTAATCGAAACTGGCGTCATAATTTTGTCAGCTTGCGATGGTTGAAAAATCATCGGGATGAAGAGTTCCGCGTTGCTGTACTGAAGGATTTTTACGATTTTCATATCGCTAAGCGCAAAAAAAATCCTTATTACTCCGATTTGCGGGGTGACCATACGATGGCCATTCGGGCATCCGAATTGTTATTGCTTGCGGATGGCTTTAAGAAAGCCGGCAATACGCAAGGACTTGCTCTATGTGAGGCCCTCGTTAAAGCAGAGATTCTTAATATGAGTCGGCCGGCAGTGTATCGCTCTGGGCATAACCACGGATTGATGCTGGATATGGCTTTGCTGAAGTGTGGTTTGGCCTTTCCAAGCTTAGCCGCGCGTGTTGACGTGGGTATGGTAGTCAAACGGGCAATGAAGACACTGCAAGCTATGTTTACTGATAGCGGCTACACCAAGGAGCACTCGGCTTCTTATCAGGTGTTTAACGCTGCACTTGCTGTTGAGTGTGTGTTGTTGCTGAAGCGCTCAAGAGTAGGGTCGCGTGCCTTTGAATCCTTTGTGGTTCGGATTGCAGAAGCGACCGAAACATTGGCTCGTTTCTTCGTAAATTCTTCGGGAGAATGTTTTCCGATTGGGGACTCATTCCGGCTGATGCTAGGCCCGCAGTTCGAAAAGGTCATGCAATACATCGGGAAAGAAGACGCTCTGGACTCTGGTTTCTATGGGGTTCCTTGGCAGGTCGAGACCGATGAGAGCTTGCATGTGCGTGACAGCTTTGCTGCTCTTCGCTACTCCTCGCCTTCAGCGGGGAAATGGCAGCTATTTTTTACTTGTGGATGGCATTCCCATAATCACAAGCAGAATGATGAAATGGCTTTTTGCCTGGAGATTGACGGGCGGGTCATTTTTGATGAGGTTGGTTATACCGAGTTTGTCCCTTGGGAGTCGGTACTCGAGCATAAAAAAGAGACATTGCAGTCTAATTTTTCGTTGGCTGGTGTGCCTTGGACTGACACTCAGTCGGCAGACGGGTCCTCGCAAATTCTTAATGTCGAGAACCGCCATGACGCTTTCTCAATTGCTGCTGAACATCAACGGATGCCAGGCTTTATAGCCAGTCGTGCGTTAGTGTTCGATAAGAATAGTCAGTTGCGTATTACTGATCGCTTGAAGGCTGTCACAGGTGAAGAATTTAACCAAGAGCTGGAACATCGGTTTGTGTTATCACCTGATCTGGAGCTGCGACTGCATGAAGACTATGTAAGTATCGGTTGGGATGGGGGACACCAGTTACGAGTCCGTGCGATCGGAAGTGATGGGCGCTGGGTAGTGAGGGATGTGCCATATGTCACTGCAGACAGGACAGTAGTGACTTCAACCAAGATGCTGGTCTTTGTGGCAGTGAGCGATTTTCGCTCAGATGTGGAAACTGAGTTTCTGATCGAGCGACTGGCCTCCTGATTTTTCTGAGTCGGAATAGTGAATATGAGTCAAGGTAAGGTATTTAGTTCGGTACATGATGGCGTCTCGAAATCGGGCGGAGATTTTTTTTATGTGTTGCATCGAGGAGTGCTTTTCCCCTACTGGAGTAGTAAGAAGGGAGCCGAAAGTGATGTGCTGACGGTTTTTTTTCCTGGCAGTACACGAAGAGAAAAGCCGTTGCCAATTTTTATGCGCCAGACTTTTGCTCCAGATATACCAGGGGATGTTCTTTGTGTGGCAGATCCCTCGCTGTTTTACTCTCGAGATATCACGATGGCGTGGTTTGCAGGTGGTCCTAGTTTTCATTATGCGGCCACGGTTGGCGTCATGCTGAATCAGTTTTTGCGGGTTAACAAGCAGTACAGGAAAGTGCTGCTATACGGGACCTCCGCTGGTGGTATACCTGCGTTGCAGGTTGGTCGAGTCATCAAAGATGTGCCTGCTGTTGTGTGTGTGGGCAATGCGCAGCTGAATATCTTCTCTTATTATCGAAATCACAGGGAGAAGTTTTTTCAGGATATGTTTCCTAAAGTGGAAGAGAGTGCCATTGGTCCAAAAATTGCAAATAGACTGAACATGAACGGTTATGCCGCTGAATGCAAAGTGATTTGTATGCAGAACGTGGATGACACGCATCATTATGAACAACACTACCTTCCCTTCAAATTATCTTTTGCGTCACCTGGGCGAGGCACTTTTGTTGAGTATTCAGATCCGGATTTAGGTCACAGTCCATTACCCAAGAGCATCGAGCTGCAATTAATTAATGATCTTTTGACCGGTGGTGCAGATCCTTATCGGGATGTTCCTGGGGCGCAAGTTTCTAAGCTTTAAGGGTAGATCGCCCCTTGGGTTGGTTTTCTCGATTCCAATCAGCTATGGCAGACTTTGCTGGAACAGATGATCCCACTTGATACGCAAATATATGGCTTTTGATACCCGAGCATCAATAGAACTCGCTGTGCGTGCAGGGCGTCTGCTGCGTTGTGGTTTTTTGACTGTCGACTATTACCGTATTCGCAGCAAAATAGCTGTACCTTTGCCTGTTACTGGTTTGCTGGACGCCAATTTTCCAGTGCGTGGATTTGAGGTCACCTATCCCTGGAATATTTGGCTGCTCTGGCGACTTGAGGATCGTTTGCTTGCTTTGGGTGAGTATGTTGAAGCCAGTGGCGATGCGGATGCCAAGCTTGTAGTCGAGCGTGAGTTGTTCGAGTTGACGCAATGGCCGACCTTCCGTTGTGGGGCCCGGATTGACCTGCCTTGCTCACATGCAATGCGCATTTTGTGGACGGCGCTGACACAGTGGCAATGGGTAGTCACGCCTTTGCGCGAATCGCTTGAGCAGGCCCTGAGGCGTATCGTGAATGATGTGCTGCGATTCTCAAATAAGGAGTTTGGGCAGTTCGATTCAGTCCAGCAATTGCTGGGGGACGAGTCTGTGTTTCAGCGTTTACATAACATTCCTGTTATAGGTACCTGCATGTTGGCCTTAGCGGCCCGGGCGGTGGCACATCCGTCTGCAGGCTTACTGGATAGTAGGGTGAATGTACTGGTAACGACCATTCTGGATTTAAGGGCCAATGGAGTGACAGAAGGCGTGTCCTACGATGGGTACGTCCTGGACTTTGTAGCGGATTGGCTGCTTGGTCAACCGTCGTTAGTTCGAGACCGAATTGTTGGGCATGAGTGTTTTGGCGGCTGGTGCCGACAAGCTATTGATCTGGGGGTTCCCGGTGATGTGATGGCGACGGCCCCTCTAGGAGATGTAGAGCCTATCGAGATGCCATTTGTTTGGTCTGCTTTGTCGAAATTGCAGGGATTCTGTGAAGGCGTGAGTAGTGTATTGGCACAGTTGGACGTTTCACGTC
Source organism: Alcaligenes sp. SORT26 (assembly GCF_017377875.1). Lineage (GTDB taxonomy): Bacteria > Pseudomonadota > Gammaproteobacteria > Burkholderiales > Burkholderiaceae_B > Alcaligenes > Alcaligenes parafaecalis. The sequence continues at coordinate 2,580,714 of NZ_CP070975.1, read as the reverse complement.
TACGTGCAGATGCTCTACGTATCTGGCGCAAGATGGTTGACAGTGATCAGACGACAGGGAGTGTTGCTGGCGGCTGGGTGTACACGCCTCATGCCGTTGCGTTGCGTTCGGGTGCCGTTGATGATCAGTTTGCTGCAGTCATGGGTACAAGTGTGTCGCCGATGGGCCATATCCAGGCCGATAGTGGCAGCATTGTATTGGGCATGCGCAAACGCTGGTGGATTGATGATCCGGGCTATCAGCAGTATGCCAAAACCTCCGAGCGAAACTTCACAGTGGGGCCGACAGCTCATAACACTCCGGTGATCAATGGCTATGGTCAGATTTTTAAGCGGGCTGTGACAGTGCTTCAACCTAGTGTCACTGTAGATGCGAGCGGGACGATGGCGCTGACACTAGATCTGACCGCTTGTTATGAACGGCAGAGCGGTGTGAAGCAGTTACATCGAACAGTCTGGATGCCATCGACTGGCCTGCATGTCGTCGTTTGCGATGTGATTGAAGTCGACTTATCTGCTCAGATTACTTGGCATTGGCATGGTCACCCTGAACTGTATTGGGCCTTGAATAAGACAGGTGTCTCATTGGTGGACAATGATACGGGCGATGTGTTGCATATTATGTCTCCTCAGGTGGCAACGACAGCGTCCAGTATTCAGCGCTTACCAGGCTCTCGGGGGCAGAGGACTCTTGTATCGTCTATGTTTGCGACTGGCAAGCTAGCTGTCTGGTGGGTCTTCTCACGTGCAGAATCGTTGCCGGTGTGTGAGTTGCAGAAAGATGTCTTTATGGTCGACGGTCACCCTATCCATTTAGAAGGTAGGTTGGATGGGTTGGCTGATACGTTATCTCTTTTGCCAACTGAAGCACCTCCGTTACAAGTGACCGCAGTACGCAAGGGTAGAATCGTGACTGCCGTATGTCATGTGAATAAAAATCGTTTCCCGGGAGATGTGGAATTCGCGTTTTATCTCATGTCCGGGGAGTCGAAACTCCAGGTCCTGTGGTACAGCCCTAGCGCTCAAGTAGAGCTGCAAGTACCGGATGGCGTGGATATAAATACGTTGAAGGTGCATGGGTTTGTACGGAATAAATCGGATCACACTCGAAAACTTATGAAAGCTGTACAGGTGCTCTGATGAGGCCAGGTAATCTGGGTGGTTGATTTGGGGACAAGAAATCGTTTCGCTTTACTGACAGTGGATACCGAGGCGCTACAGCGCAGGGCATCGGACAAGCATGTCCAACGCCTGGTCTGGGGCGAACACCCCACCGGAACTGCTGGCATCCGCGAAATGAGCTCTATTGGTGACGAGTTCGGTGCCAAGCATGTCTTCTTTGTAGACTTATGCGCCACGCTTACACAGCAAGCCGAGATGCTGGAAGCTGTTCGCTGGTTGGATCAGCAAGGTCAGGATGTGCAATTACATGCCCATCCTGAAACTTTGCCCAAGTCTTTCTGGGCCAAACATCGTTTGCCTGCCACTCCTGGTTTGATGAACCAATACAAAGACCAAAGCCGCGCCGAATTTGTCTTCCGACACTTCGGCAAGCTGATCTCCGACGTTACAGGCAAACCCATCCTGGCCCATCGCGCAGGCTCGTTCCGCTGGAATGCACTCACAATCCGCGCTTTGCAGGCTGTCGGCATTCCCTTGTCCTTCAACCAGTCCATGCGTGCGGCGTTCTTGAAACGTTGTCCCTTGGGCCAGCCCGACTGCTTGCCTTATGCCTGGTCGAACGGAACGATTGAGGTCCCGGTAACAGAGCGTTTTACGCCCGGTGTGCCCGAGGTCAAACCAGATCGCTGGTCCAGCCTGACGTACCCGGAGTCTTCTTATTTTCAATTTGGTTCGCGGCCTATGACTTTCTGGAAGGACCCATTGTGGTCCTTGCCCAAGGTCTCGGTGGTGTTGATGCATTCCTGGTCCTTGCTGGACCTGGATGAAAACGGTCATTTCCAGTACACCAACGACCGTCTGCTGGAGGGCTACCGCCTTTTCATGCAACGAGTTGTTAAGGACTACGACGTGATCACCACAGCGGATTTTTTAGATCTGCAGGCGCGGGGTAAAATCCGTCTTTCGCGAACAGTTAACTTAGAGCAGGTAGAAACACAGGTATGAGGGATCGCTACGCAATGATTACGGTCGACACAGAGGCGCTGCCAAAGCGCGCCTCTGACGACCATGTTAATCGTCTGATCTGGGGGCGATTTCCAAAAGGGACGGCTGGTGTCGCCGAGATGTGCAAGATCGGTGATGAATTCGGCGTCAAGCATGTGTTCTTTACGGATTTGTGCGGGGCTTATTCCCGGCTGGATGAACTGAAAGAAGTCATGCGCTGGCTGGACGAGCAAGGTCAGGATGTGCAGTTGCATACTCACCCTGAATACTTGCCCGACAGCTTCTGGAAAGAGCATGGTTTGTCTAACCGCCCGCAGTACATGAACCAGTACACCGAGCAGGCTCGTGCAGAGTTTGTGTTCAAGCATTTTGCGGGTTTGATGTCCGAGGTGACGGGCAAGCCGGTTCTGGCGCATCGTGCCGGGTCGTTTCGCTGGAACGCAGACACGATTCGTGCTCTGAAGGCAGTGGGTATTCCTTTGTCCTTCAACAATTCTGTATGCGCTGTCCATAACAAGCAGTGCATTTACAGCAAGCCCACGAATAATCCTTTTGCTTGGTCCAATGGCGTGATCGAAGTGCCCATGACCGAGAAACGGATTCTAGGTAAGGTAGGCAAGCCAGAGTGGTGGGCTCGCCTTACTTACCCAGAGTCCAGCTATTTCCGCTTCCGCCCCTGGTGGGGGCAGTTGTTGTTGAATACGCTTAGTGGCAACCCTTCGTTTGCAGTTTTCTTGCTGCATTCCTGGTCTTTGCTGTTTTGGGACGAGAACGGTTTGGGCGAGTACCGAGACGATAGTCGCATGGAAGGCTACCGCAAGTTGCTGGCGCGTCTGACTAAAGACTATGACGTGATTACGACGGCGGAGTTTCTGGATTTGAAGGCCAGAGGCAAGATTGTTGTGCCTGATACGGTGGACTTGTCGCTGGCAGAGCTGCAAGCAGAACCGCAAAATAATATCCAGAAAAAGGCCTAGGGAAAATGCTCTTTAAGTTATGGCGTGGGCTGTTGCGTGAGCCTTGGATGGCATTGAGCCGCCGAGTGACCTTGTTCATGGTGCGTCGGCAAACCCGGCGCGGCCAGCGTCGCGAGACACCTTACGAGCCCGTGCCAGGACGTTTGCTGTATGTACCTGCCAGCGCCTTGCCTTATCACATCAGTGGGTACACGACCCGCACCCATGAAATCATCCGCGCCATGCAGGCAGCAGGCGGGGATATTTGTGTACTGACGCGCCCGGGCTATCCTTGGGATCGTAAAGACAGGCTGGTGGATGCGGAGAAAGATGAAACCTTGGTGGATGGAGTGCGTTATGCGCATGCTCGCAATCCGTCCAACAAGCGCCCCGTCATGCAGTTCGCCATAGAAGCTGCCACCTCCATTGCTCAGGAAGCCATCAAGCAACGCGTTGCCGTTATTCACGCCGCGTCCAATCACGTCAACGCTTTACCTGCCTTGATTGCTGCACGTCAGCTTGGTATTCCGTTCCAATACGAAATGCGTGGTTTATGGGAGTTGAGCCGTGCATCTCGCATGCCGGAGTTCCGCGATTCTCAAGGCTTCAAACAAGGTTTGGAGCTGGAAGGTCTGGTTGCCAGTCAGGCAGATCGTTTGTTCGTGATTTCCGAGCAGTTGGGCCAATACGCCCGTGAACATTGGAACGTGGATCCTGCCCGCATGGGTCTGATGCCCAATTGCGTTGACCCGTCCCGTTTTACTCCCGGTGCCGCTCAGGATGTACAGCCCAATACCATTGTTTATGCCGGTTCCCTGATTGTTTATGAAGGGCTGGATGTCTTGATTGACGCCGTGGCTGATCTGGCTGGCCGTGGCAAGGCGGTCACCCTGACTATTATTGGAGACGGGGAAGCGCGTGCACAGTTACAAGCCCAGGTGCAGAGCCTGGGTATGGAAAAGCATGTGCTGTTTGCAGGTCGTGTCTCGCCGGATGAGGCTCGTGCTTTGCAAACCAAGGCCGCCTTGGTCTGCATTCCTCGTCGTCCCTTTGAAGTGTGCCGTATTGTGCCTCCCATCAAGCTGGTTGAGGCGATGGCGATGGGCAAACCTGTCTTGGTGCCGGATTTGCCGGTGTTTCAGGATGAGGTGGGTTCTTGCCGTTCGGTACGGTTTTTTAAAGCGGGTGATGTGCAGGATTTGGCCCGCGTGCTGGATGAGACTTTTCAGGCTGGCCCGGAAACCTTGGCCCAGGATGGTGTGTTGGCGCGTGAAGAAGCGGTTGCACGTCGTAGCTGGGCAGACTTTGTGGTGCATGCTTTGCCTGCCGGGGTTCGTTCATGATTGGTCGAGCAATCCGGGCTTTGGGCGCGCGTGTCTACAAACATCCCATCGTTAGTGAAGACGGCAAGCCTGCAGGGCCATTTGGTCAGTTGAAAGTGGCCTTGGTCTCGGATTACTTCACGGCAGACTGTCTGTCGGCGGAATGCTCCATTCGGATTCTGAACCCGCGTAACTACGAAGAGGTCATCTCCTCCTGGAAGCCGGATCTGGTCTTTGTGGAGTCGGTGTTTCATGGTCTGGGCGGGGTATGGCGTTACGAGCTGGCCAAACAGTCGCGGCTGATTCGCCTGCGTACTCCACGCACGATTTACAAGCTGGTGCAGTTTGCTAAAGACCAGGGCGTGCCCACGGTGTTCTGGAATAAGGACGATGGGGCCTATTTCGAGCACTTTATTGATGTGGCCAAGGCCTTTGATTATGTGTTCACTACGGACAGTGATTGTCTGCCGCGCTATCGCGCCCGATTGAGTCCTGATGTGCCTGTAAACACTTTGAGCATGCCTTATCAGCCCGCGTTTCATAACTTCACGGGTTTTGAGTTCACGCGCAAGGAAGGTTGTTTTACCGGCAGTTATTACCGCCGCATTCTGAGTGAGCGTCGTCGCTTTCTGGACATGGTTTTTGGGGCCTGTGAGGATGCGCAAATGCATCTGAATGCTTACGACAGAAATCATGATCGCTTGTCCCGGCATATTGAGTTTCGTTTTCCTCGCTCAAGTCATGTACAGGTTCACGGACAGGTGCCGCATCGTGAGACGGGTCGTATCTACAAAGAACATGTGATGTGCCTGAATGTGAACTCGGTTACGGACTCGGACACCATGTGTTCGCGCCGTCTATTGGAGATTCTGGCCAGCGGGGGTATTGCGGTGACGAATCCTGGCCGTGCGGTGGATCGTTACTTCAGTGAGTACTGCCACGTGGTGCATTCCCGTGAGCAGGCCAGCGAATTGTTTGCCCGTTTGCGTCAAGGCCCCACCGCTCAGGACTGCGAGCGTGCGGCTGCGGGGGCGGCCTATGTGCGCAAGTTCCACACCTGGGAGCATCGCCTCCAGGAGTTGGCTGATGTGGTCGGCTTCTAGGGTGCGCTTGTTTCCATGATTGTGAGTGTTTTTGCGTACCTGATTCAGGCGCTGTTCTTATTGGTGGTAGGGGCTTTTGCCCTGTACGTGGTTCTGGAGCTGCGGGTGTTGCTGATCTCGCGGCGCGTGGAACGTCGCAAGTTAAGCGAGCTGGTGCAGTCGCCTGTGTCTTTGCAGCAGGAATGGTATCCCAAGGTCAGTGTTTTATTACCGATTTATAACGAAGCGGCGGTGGTGGAGCGCTTGATCGATGCGGCTTGTCGGCTGGATTATCCGGTGTCAGCTCTGGAAATTCTGGTGCTGGATGACTCCACGGATAAGACTGCTCTGTTGGCACAAAATAAAGTTGATCAGTTAGCCAGTCAGGGCCTACCCATTCGCCGGATTCAGCGTACAGATCGCTCTGGTTACAAAGCAGGGAATCTGGTGCATGGTATTCAGCATTCTCAGGGCGAGTTTTTTGCGATTTTTGATGCGGACTTTTTACCACCTGCCGATTTTTTGAAGAAAACCATTCCACCTTTCAGGGACGAGAAGTTAGGTTTTCTACAAACCGGCATTGGCTATGAGAACCGCGATCATTCTTTCCTGACCCGCTTTCAGGCTATGGAAATGGGCCACCAGCAGTATGTGACAGTAGGCTTGAGCGAAGACGGAGATATGGCCTCGTTAAGCGGTAGCTCCTGCGTCTGGCGGCGCGCGTGTGTAGAGGCTTTGGGGGGCTGGAATGCCTCCACCATTACCGAGGACGTAGATCTGGGTTATCGGGCCCAATTTGGCGAATGGAAGTATGCCTATCTGCGTGATGTGGTCTCCATGTCTACCTTGCCCGAGAACATCAGCGCCTTTCGGGTGCAACGGGAGCGCTGGGGCCGGGGTTTGATCCACAGTGCCTTCAAGCATTTGGGGCAGATGTGGCATCAGGACATGCCCTTGATGAAGCGTATGCATGCGTTTTCCATGATGTTTTCATCGGTCATGCTGGCGTCTATTTATGCCTTGATCTTGTTGAGCCTGCCACTGAATTACTTGCTGGATTTTGACCATGTGGTTTTGCGCTGGGGCGCACCGCTGTTCTTTTTGCTGGTGGCGGTTTGGGCCTTGAATAATGCCTTTGGGGCTCGCAAGGGAGCGCGCTTTGATGATCGGCCCGGTGTGTTGGGAACCGTGTGGCATACCTATTTGTATGTCGCCATGTTCCCGCCTATGGCTTGGTATTATTTTGTCGGTGGCGTGCGTGCGGCGTTCAAGGTGTATGGGGAATTTAACCGCACGCCCAAAGGTGCAGGCGAGAAAGCGGCAAGACAGCCCCGCATCAATCTGTATTTGTTGATCGGTGAAGTGTTTACTTTTCTGTATTCGGCATTGGCCCTGTATGTGGCCATACGCATGGGCAATTATTTGTTGATACCCCTTAATGCGACGGTTTGCGTAGGCTTTGGCATGGTTTTGTACTGGTCCTTTCAAGAAAGGAGAACGCGTGAGCGTAGCTGAACCAGCAGGGCAGGAACGAGTTCTGATTACCGGTGCCACCAGTGCAATTGGTGGCGAGCTGGCGCTGCACTATGCCAAGCCTGGTACGGAATTAATTCTGCACGGTCGCAATGCCGCCATTCTGGAACCCTTGGCCGAGCGCTGCCGACAGGCGGGCGCGCAAGTTCAGACCCATCAACTCGATTTACGGGATCTGGATGCCTTGCATAGCTGGTTGTCACAATGCGCTGCGTTCGATCTTGTCATTGTGAATGCAGGCATGAACATTCACGTTGGCCCCAATGGCGAGCCCGAGGCCTGGGAAGATACCGAGCTGCTGCTGGATATTAATGTGAAGGCAACGCTGCGTGTGGTGCAGTCTGTGTTGCCTGCCATGCGGGCTCGAGGGAGTGGACAGATCGCGTTGATGAGTTCGCTGGCAGCTTATTTTGGTTTACCCACCACGCCGACTTACAGCGCCAGCAAAGCTGCAGTCAAAGCGTACGGTGAAGGCTTGCGCGGCTGGCTGGCTCCTGAAGGAATCAAGATCAATGTGGTGATGCCTGGCTACGTCAGCTCGCCTATGTGTGATGCCATGCCCGGCCCTAAACCTTTCTTGTGGTCTCCACAGCGGGCGGCTCAACGTATTGCGCGTGGTCTTGAAGCGAATAAAGCGCGCATCAGCTTTCCTTTCCCTCTTAATCTCGGCTGCTGGTTTTTGGCGGTCCTGCCTGCCCGAGTCTCCGTCTTTATTCTGAGCAAGATTGGTTATGACGCTTGAGCCCGGATTCTGGACTGTAATCCTGGCTGCCGTGTCGGGACTGGCTCTGACAGTCGGGCTGGAGCGTTTTTTGCAAACCGCGGCCAGTTTGCGGCGTCCCGCAGCGGCATGGGCTTTACATGTCGGCCTGTATGGCTTGGCGTATGTCGTGCTGGTTTTTGTGCTGGGGCGGCCTATTTTTGCCACGGCCTTGCTGTGCGCATTTTTTCTGCTGTTGGTTGTAGTCAGCAATGCCAAGTTCAAGGCTTTGCGTGAAGCTTTTGTGTTCCAGGACTACGAGTATTTTACGGATGCGATCCGTCACCCTCGGCTCTATATTCCGTTTCTGGGCTGGGGCAAGTTTTTTCTGGCAGCAGCGGGCTTTATTGCCGCCCTGACGATTGGTTTGTGGCTGGAAACAGTTCCCGCCTTGCGGGCTGCTTGGACAGCGCAGTGGGGGGCTTTGGCTCTGCTTTTTGTGCTCAGCATGGGCTTGCTGCTTTGGGGAAGTAGTGAGCGTTTGGCGGTGCAGATTGCACCGGAGCAGGATGTGCAGGCCCTAGGGCTGTTAGCCAGCTTCTGGCGTTATTGGCAGCAAGGGCGGCAGCGTCCGACTTTATCCTCTCCCTTTGCGGATAAGGTCCCGCAGGCTTTGTCAGGCGCTAAGTCCTTGACGGAGCAGCCGCATCTGGTTTCTGTACAAAGCGAGTCTTTTTTTGATGCTCGCCGTCTTTGGGATGGAATACGGCCAGAGATTCTGGCGGAGTTTGATCGTTTCAAATCACAAGCCAGCGCCTGCGGCCATCTGCATGTTCCCGCCTGGGGAGCAAACACAGTACGGTCCGAGTTCTCTTTTTTGAGTGGCATCGAGAACACCGCTCTGGGCGTTCATAGATTCAATCCGTATCGTGCGGTTTGTGCGGGATGGTCAGTGGCGACCCTGGCCTCCTGGCTGAAAAACCAAGGTTATCGCACGATTTGCATTCATCCTTATCCCGCCAGCTTCTACCAACGCAATCGTGTGTTCCCACTGTTTGGTTTTGATGAGTTTCTGGATATCAAGGCCTTTGGTGATATAGAGCGCAACGGCCCTTATATCGGAGATCAGGCGGTGGCAGATAAAGTCGCCAGCGAGCTGGAACAGGCTCAGGGGCCGGTCTTTATTCATGTGATCACCATGGAAAATCATGGGCCTTTGCATCTGGAGAAGGTGGCGGCCGGGGATATAGAAAAGCTGTATCGCCAGGCACCGCCCGCGGCTTGCGAAGACCTGACGATTTATCTACGCCATATTCGCAATGCCGATGCCATGCTGACACGCTTGCGGCAGGCTCTGAGCACATCACAACGGCCAGCCAGCCTGTGCTGGTATGGCGACCATGTCCCCATCATGCCCTCGGTGTATGCCGCCTTGGGCACGCCATGTGGGGATGTGGATTACTTTATCTGGAACTCGACTGGAGATCAGTCGGGGGCGCCGCATCAGGATGCGGCGATTCATGATCTGGCGGGGCAGTGGATGCGTTTAAGTGGAGTGATGGTCAAGTAGGCGCTTTCTCTTCTGCTGTTTTAATGCTTATTGCCAGCTTTAGTACCAGTCAACAACATTGTCCGCCAGGGCGTTATGCATCCCCGCATTGCTGGAAACTAGGATCGCTCCAATTGAATGGGCATGGGCTGCAATAAGCATGTCCATATATGAGAGTGATCGACCCCTGGTCTCTATCCCAACGCGGAAAGCTGGATAAACATCAGAAACGGAATTGTCCCAATCAAGTACCGTCATTGTGCTTAACAGAGCTTCTGTGGTGGCTTGTAAGGTGGGTCTGGATTTCTTGGCAAAGCCGTACATTAGCTCAGCCAGCACAATATTGGACACAAAAATAGTGCTGGGGCTATGCCCCAGCATAGTTTCCCGCACCTTGCCTCTATTCATGGCGGCATTAGAAACGGCATTGGTATCTAGCATGTAGATCATTCTTCCCACCCGGCAAAATAATCTTTTTCGGGCGCAGGCTCTTGATCTCTGTTCAGATCTTCTAGGAAGCCTTCAAACTCAGCAGGATCAGTATTTGCCGCTACATTTAGGAAATGATCCCAACCTCTTGGCTTGGAAGACAGAATGACATCGCCAGAAAACTGGTCTCGTCGTATGAAGACCCTTTTTCCCTCGAACCGAAAACCTTCAGGTAAACGTACTGCCTGACTATTTCCGCTCATGAACACGCTTGTTGTCTTGCTGGTAGGGTGGGTCTTCTTGATAGGTGGTTTTACGTTGGTACGCATAGCTACCTCCATAACTTCGTGTATATACGGATAGTATACACTCAAGAAATAGGCGGTAAAGTGGCACCTTAAGTTTCTGATATATATGGAAATTAGGGTGCGTAGCTAAACAGGCGAACTTAGCGCTTGAAAGCGTCTATCCAATGCCGCGTAGAAACATCATGCTCGGCAGAGGCGTCCTTCTCCCCTGCAAGTTCCTGCAAAATCCCATTTGCCAGAACCTTGCCGTATTCCACACCCCATTGGTCAAAGGGGTTGATCCCCCAGATCAAGGCCTGCACAAAAATCTTGTGCTCGTACAAGGCCAGCAGGGCACCCAATGAGAAAGGATTCAGGCGCGGCAACACGATTAAGGTGTTTGGACGTCCGCCTGAGTGCACTCGGTGGTGGGCCAGCTCGGCGGCTTGGTCGCCCTGGCTTTGGCATTCGGCCAGCGCCTGTTCGTAGGTCTTGCCGCGCATCAGGGCTTCGCGCTGCGCCAAGCAGTTGGCCAGCAGCAGATTGTGGTGTTCTGGCTGTTGGTGGTCTGCCTGCTGGCACACGATGAAGTCCACAGGAGCGCCATCACTGCCCTGGTGCAACCATTGGTAGAAGGTGTGTTGCGCGTCTGTGCCAGCCAGTCCCCAGACGGCTGCGCCGGTGGCGACTCCCACTGGTTCGCCGCTAGTGGTGACGGATTTACCCAAAGACTCCATATCCAGTTGCTGGATGTAGGGCACCAGATTGCCCAGGCGGAAGTCGTAGGGTGAGATGTTCAAGGAGCCATAGCCCAGCACACTGCGGTTGACCACGCCAGACAAGGCCATCTGGACGGGCACGTTGGAGGCGATGGGGGCTTCCTGAAAGTGCTGGTCCATGGCGGCAGCGCCCGATAGCATGCCCGCGACGACATCGCTGCTGACGGCTAAGGCTGTGGTCAGGCTGACGGCAGACCATAGCGAAAAACGGCCGCCGACCCAATCCCAGAACTGGAAGATTTGTTTTTGCGGTACACCCCAATTCGATGCGGTGTCGGGGCGGGCGGTGACGGCCACGATTTGTTCGTAAGGGTTGGCGACACCCGCAGCTTGCAGCCATTCCAGGGCTCGTTGGCCGTTTTTCAGCGTTTCGGTGGTGGTGAAGGATTTGGAGGCGATCACGACCAGTGTGTCATGGGGGTCCATGCCCGACAGGGCGTGATCCAGGGCGTGGCCGTCGATATTGGCCAGAAAGCGCACATTGCGCCAGCTATGGCGATACCCAAAAGCAGCCAAAGACAGGCGAACTCCCCAGTCGCTGCCACCGATACCAATATGAATGATGTTGCGCCAGCGGCGCTCGGAGTCGGCTACGCGCACGAATTCATTCATGCGCTCGCGTTCTTTGGCGACGTCGGCCATGGGAGCGGGTGCGCGTAAGGCGCTATGCCAGGCGGCACGGTGTTCCGTGTTGTTGACAATGCCGCCGCTCAAGAGCGATTTGCGGGCCGCATCAAAGTTACGCGCAACTAATAGTTGTTCACCCGCTTTTTGTAGTTCGGGGGAATGGCGTTGTCCGCTTAAGTCGACTTGTAGTCCTGCCGCCTTCAGACAATGCAGCTCCAGGGCGTACTGATCAGCCTGTAGGGCGGCCTCACAAAAGCCCGTCCATTCTGGCAGACCGGGTAAGGGAGCGGCAGAGGGAAGGTTTTTGGGGCTCGTTGGCATAGGGCATCAGTCAGCAGTGGACGAAACCGCCATTGTACGAGCCTTTGTCAGACTTGAGCGTTTGCGCGCTAGCGGGTTTGCCTGGGTGTTTACGAGTGGATGGGTACCAAGTGTTCGCTCTTGTAGGGCAAGACCCAAGCCCGCAGACTGGGATCAGTCGCCAAGACCTGCGCAATCTCCTGGGGTGACATCCAGGAAAAAGCCGTGGACAAGGCATCGGCAATCGTGGCATTGCCTGCTACGACGGAGACGCTGCGATACAAGGGACGGGCTTGGCCATTGGCAGGGTTGAACAGATGCGTGACCGAGCCATCACGGCTAAGTGCTGTTCCTGAGCCTGAGGAGGTGCTGACAGCCTGGTTGTGTACATCCAGATCCAGCAAGCTGGTACGGTCCACCTGATCGCCAGCCAAGCCGACGCGCCAGGGGCGGTCGCCCGGCGCCATGCCCAGGCTGCGTATTTCACCCATATCGACCAGGGCATGCTCCAGGCCAGCCTGCTTCAATTGTTCTGTGATGCAATCGGTAATGTAGCCCTGCGCAATGCCGTTCAGGGTCAGCGCCATGCCGGGCCGCTTCAGACGAATGGTGTCATCCTGAATCTGGATGGCCTTGTGATTCACTTGCCGCAGGACCTGGTTTAGCTCGACTGCGGTAGGAAGCCGGGAAGAGCTATTACTACGTTGTGCTGCCTGACTATACAAGTCCCATAACACCTGCACAGTCGGGTCAAACGCGCCGTGAGTTAAGTCGCTCAGGCGCTGCGATTCCAGCAACAGGCGGGTCAAGTCTCCGGGGGCCTGTTTCAGATAACCGTCGCGGTTCAGGCGTCTTAAGGCGCTGTCTTCCTGGTACAGGCTGAATATCCGCTCCAGGCGGCGCACTTCGGACAAGGCATTGTCGATCAGCGTCTGCGCAAAAACAGGGTCGGGGTGATGGATATGCAATTGTGCATCGGCACCCAAGGCCACTCCCTGCCAGGAACTGAGCAGGGTGGCGGGCGCTTGCATCGCTTTTGCCGCCCATGGCAGGCAAGTCAGGGCGCTGGTGGCGGCCACGATACCGATAAAACGACGACGGGAAACGGGGGTAGAAGTCATGACAAGTACCTGGAATCAGGAAATTAAGCGTTTCAAGGCAGCGCGACCGCACCAAAGATGTAGTTCTCCGGCATGTCGGCAAAGCGAACCAGTTGGCCGCCATGTTGCTGCTGGAAGTCTTGGGCAGCCTGCTCCTGGCTGAAGGGCAGAGCGTCGATGGTTCCCATGCCGCCGGTATAGCGGCTGTAGATCAGATACCAGGCATCTTGTGCCGGTATCCATGCCTGTTCGGGAAACTGGCCGTCCTGGTCGCGCTGGGCCATGTCTTGCACATAGGTGGCGGCAATGGCTTTGGATTCTTCAGGTAGCAAGGTGTAGGCAAAGACCTCGCGGATGGTGGTGAACCATAGCGGTGCCTCGCGTTCGCGCAAGAGAATTTGTCCTTTGGGGCCTTGATGCTCAAACAGGTACATGCCGCAGTAATGGCCTACGGCCGTCTGGGGAATCTGCACGACGGGTGGAGGTGGTGCTTGTACTTGCTCGGGCTGTCCGCAGGCGGCCAGTATCAGGCCCAGGCAGAGCAATAAAAAGCTGCGCAGTTTTTTCATAAAGCCTTCTTTTTGAATACCAGGCTTGCCAGACCAAAGGGCACGGCGATCCATAGCAGCAAAACTCCCATCAATAGACTGGCGGGCAAACGGGCTTGCTCGCTTAAACCGGCCATACCGGCGAACATGGCGACATTCTCATAGCCGGTTAGATTCAGCAGGCGGTACACGTCGGTAGGGTTGAAAAGCAAAATGATGTTCAGCCAGGAAGCGGTGATCATGGCGCCTTGATCGGCAACCAGAATGCCCAGCAAAGCCATGTCGTAGATCACAACAAAAAACAGCCAGATGCCGATAGCCAAGCCTGCTGCGGTGGCTCGTTCTCTGACCAGGGTGCTGATGAAATAGCCCATGGACAGGAAGCTGGCACCGAGCAGGATGCTGGCACCCATCATGGCTAGAAATGGTGTCCAGACGCTGAAGTCCAAGCCGCCATGTGCCATCTGCAAGGTGATTCCTGCCAGGCCATACCCTACGACGGTAGATAGACTCAGGATCAAGGCATGGCCCAGGAATTTGCCCACCAGAACCTGCCAGCGATGGACGGGGTAGCTAAGTAGCAAAGACATGGTGCCGCGTTCGATCTCGCCCACAATGGCGTCGTAGGACAGCAGCATGGCGATCAGCGGAATCAGGAAAATAGACAGGCTGGACAGGCTGACAACGGTGACTGTCAAAGGATCTACTTTGACGCTGCCGGTGGGGGCGCTGCCCAGGAAACCCAGCGATAAAGCCAGAGCCGCCAGCAGCAGGGTCACAGCCAGTACCCAGCGGTTGCGCAATCCGTCGCGCACTTCCTTTTGGATGATGATCAGGACAGGGTTCATGGCTTAGTAGTCCTCGCGCTTCAAAAAGTGCGCATAAAGCTCGTCCAGACCGGGAGACTCCAGCTCCAGATCGCAGAGACCGGGGATGGCATGGGCATCGCGCAGGACCTGAAGTTTTTCGGCTTCGGTACAGTGACGCTCCAGGCGGTTTGCGGCTATGACCTTCCAGTGTTGCGGCACAGAGTCGGGCATTTGTTCCACGGTCAGGCGGATACGTACTGGCAAGCCAGCGTGCTGGCGCAGTTCGGACAGGGTGCCATCGGCAATTTTGCGTCCCTGTTGCATCACGATGATGCGGTCTGCCAGACGCTCCATCTCCGCCAGAGCGTGAGTGCTGAGCAGGATGGTGGCTCCGGCATCGCGCAGTTCTTGCACGATGTCGTAGAACAGCAGCCGTGAGGCAGGGTCCAGACCGGTTGTCGGTTCATCCAGCAAGAGCACACGGGGTTTGCCCAGCAAGGTTTGGGCCAGTGCCAGCCGTTGGCGCATGCCCTTGGAATAGGTGCCGACGCGTTTGTGAGCTGCTTGGGCAATGCCAACCCGTGCCAGCAAAGCCTGGTTATCGCTGGTAGGCAAGCCTTTCAGTCGGGCGTAAAAGGCCAATGTTTCGGTCCCGGTCAGGGCAGGGTGCAGTGCGACGGTTTCGGGCAAGTAGCCGATATGGGCGCGCAGTCGGGCAGCCTGGGAGGAGCTGGCATCATGGTCCAGCAGGGTGACCTTGCCTTCATCAGCACGGATCAGGCCCAGAATCAGTTTGATGACTGTGCTTTTGCCCGCGCCATTGTGGCCAGCCAGCACGGTGCACTGGCCGGGGTAAAGCTCAAAGTTCACCGCGTTGGCGGCGCGCTGCTGACCATAGAGCTTGCTGACGTTGGACAGCGCGACAGGGGCTGTGGCCCGGTGTTTATCGGATGGGGTCATGAGTGGCCTTGTAGCGCTCCCAGACGGGATTGACCGGCGCACGCATGAGCGGTGCGCTGTCGATGATTCCGCCGGGCAAAATGGCAGGGAATTGGGTTTGTGCCCAGCGCACGATGGAAACGGCGGGGCTGTTCAACAGTACGCGAGCAGAGGGGGCACGCCAGACCAGTTGTTCAATCAGGCCATTGGGGCGATAAGCGGTGTCACCGATGCCATCGCCATTCAGGTCAAAAGCACTGTGATCGCTCCAGTAATTGCCCCGACCTTTGCTGGACCATTCCAGATACCGTGTTCCTACATACTTCACCTGATTCTGGTTCTGTATGAAGGCGTTGTCCGTGATCTCGTTACCCTCGGAACCGGCGGTGTAATGCACGCCGATCTGGGTGTTCTGAATCAGGTTGTTGCGGATCTGATTGAAGTTGGCGTTATAGAGAAAGACGCCTTTTTCTGCACCGTCGACAATATTGTCGGTAATGGTGGATTGCTGGGCTGCATTGAGCATCAAGCCTTGATGCGTGCTGTTGATGCTAATGTTTTCGCGTACCGTCAGGAACTGCGAAAACATCAGGGCATAGGCAATGTCATTGCCTATGGAAATATTGCTGCTGACCTCGCTATTGTTGGTGTACATGTAGTGCACCGCGTAGCGCAGTTGGGTAAAGCGGTTGTGGCTGAAGACATTGTCGCGGCTGGTATTAGAAAAAATGCCGTCGCGTCCCCAGGAAATATCGTTGTGCAAAATGCGTGAACCTGGGGAGTTCCACAAGGTGACGCCATTGCCGCGTTCATTCAGACGCAGCTCTTTATTGCCCACAATGGTGTTGTTTTGCACCAGCGCGTTATTTGGCCCCCAGACGTATACCCCCACTAGATTGTCGAGGATGTCGTTTTCTTCAATCAGGGCGTTATGGGCTGGTTTATCCAGGAAGATGCCCGCATCCATATCCGGCAAGCTCAAGCCAGAGTTGCTGACCGTGATATGGCGTATTTGCACATTTTCCGCCTGCACCCAAACCGTGCGGCCTTCGCGTTCACCGACCAGTACGGCCTGTCGGTCACTGGGGCCTTGAAGGGTTAAAGGCTTGTTCACGATGATGTTGCCCTGATAGCGGCCAGGCGCCAGAACCAGGGTGTCGCCAGGCTGGGCCGCATCAATCATGGCTTGCAGCGCGCTGTCGGCGGGCACCTGGATCATGGCGGCCTGAGCTGTCAGGCCACTGGCCGCAAGGGCCAGGGCCGTGAGCCGCTTCAGGGCCAGCCCAAGGGCTGGGCTGGCGCATCGTGCACGGGTGGGGAGTAGGCGGAAAGGCTTCATGTCACCGTCAGGCTTTGGGTTTCACGTTCATCTGGCCGGACATTTCCATGTGCAAGGCGTGGCAGAACCACTGGCAGTAGTACCAATGCACACCGGGACGCGAGGCTGTGAAAGTCACCGAGCTGGTCTGCTGTGGGCCAATTTCCATTGCCACGCCGTAGCCGGACAGGGTGAAGCCGTGGGTCAAGTCTTCGATCATCTCCATATTGGTGACCACGACAGTGACCTCGTCACCCTGATTGACCTCGAAGCTGGGCACCGAGAACACAGGGGCAACGGCTGTCATGTAGACCCGCACCTTGTTACCGTCGCGGATGACTTTGGAAGCCCCTTCCAGGGTGACGCCGTCTTTCTCGGCCATCTTCCGTGCCTTGTCCCACCAGGGGTCATCACGGGTCCACACACGCTTGGGTCGTACCTTGTCGGCTGCAACTAGCAGCATGTCGTGGGGTTCGGCAAAGCTTGGGCCGTCGTGAACCAGTTTCATGACGTCGCCCGAGATGTCGATCAACTGATCGTTCTCTGGCTTGAGCGGGCCTACGTTCAGGAAACGGTCTTTGGAGAACTTGTTCAGCGACACCAGCCATTTGCCATCGGCCTCTTTGGTCTCGCCCATGGTGGTGTGGTTGTGGCCAGGCTGGTAGTGCACATCCAGCTTCTGGATGATGGGGTCTACGTCTTTGCCCTGGTAAGCCTCAATGGCTTTGGCCATATTCCACTTCACGATCTGGCTGTCGATAAACAGGGTGGTGTAGGCATTGCCGCGACCGTCATAGGCGGTGTGCAGTGGGCCCAGGCCCAGTTGAGGTTCAGCCACTACGCAATCGCGCGGTTTGATCTTGTCGGCAAACAAGTCATCCAGGCGGCGTACATCGATCATGGTGACGGTGGGCGAGAGCTTGCCGTTAAAGACCACGTGAATGCCGTCGGGGCAGGCGTTACAACCGTGTGGGGAGTTAGGCACGGGAATGTAGCGGGTGTAGCGCGAGCCCTTGCGGCCATCCAGCACTTTGACGCCCTGCATTTCCTTGAAGTCGCCTTTCTTGACGCCGTCTTCAATCGCCTTCAGGTTGAACACCACGGCCCAGTCCTGCTCGTTGGCGCTCATCTCGCCGACATCCAGGCCCTTTTCGGAGTTGTAGCAGGTGGAGAACGCGTACTTGCCCTGGTAGTCGGCGTCGCAATTGTCCAGGTTACCGTCTACGATCACCTGCCAGGCGATTTCCATGGTGTCGCCATCAATGGCCGTAAAGACGGAAAAGTAGTTTTCTTTTGGGTTGCCAAAGATCGTGCCGTTATTGGGCAAGGGGACAATGTGCTCGCCGTTGCAGAACACATAGCCGGTGCGTGGGTAGCGTTGGGGGCGCAGGCCGTGAATACCGTCGGCATTAGGGATTTCAATGATCTTGTCGCACTTCATGACATCGCAGCGCACTCGTGCCACGCGGTTATTGGCTTTGTCATTGATGTAGATGAAGCGGCCGTCGTAGGTCCCGTCGGTAAAGGACATATGAGGGTGGTGAGCATCTCCGTTGGGCAAAATACCGCCCAGGGAGTCAGCAAAAGCCAGGGTTTCAGGCGTCAGGTTGGCACGCATGATCTGGCGGCTTTCGTTGGTAATCCCCCAGCCTGTGGCACTACAAATATTGAAAATAGGAATACGCATCAGCTCGCGCATGGACGGCAAGCCCATGATGCGGATTTCGCCGGACTGACCGCCGGAGTTAAAGGCGTAGTACTGATCCAGTTCGCCCGGCTCGATGTGGGCGTTGAGCCCGTCCGGTGCTTTTTTGGTATCCGCCAAGGCGTTGCCAATGTGGGTGGCGCTGACCACCGCAGCGCCGGATAAGGCGGCGGTACCTAGAAAGGCACGGCGGCTCAAACCCTGTTTATCCTGCTTGTTCTCGGACATGGTGTGATCTTCCTTTTTGTGATGACGTGGCCGACTGGCGCTGGGTGTGCGCCCAGCCGTCTCACGGCGTGGCTGGCGTGGAATCGGAACTATCAAGGCTGCGTGGACGCACGGTAGGGCGTGGAGCAGCATCGTCTTGCAGCGTGCTGGCAACGGCGACCGGGGCCGCTTTACCGCGTTTGCGTTTGGCGATCTTTTGAATCAGGTGCGGGCATTTTTTCTCGTGGTGATACAGCATCTGGCAGTTCAGGCACTGGATACATTCGTTAGGGTTGATTGGCCCTTCGGGCTCAATGGCCTGTACGGGACAGTCGGTGGCACAGCGCTGACAGGGGTCGCCGCACATGGGGTAGCGACGCAGCCAGTCAAAAATGCGCAGGCGGGCGGGGATGGCCAGGGCGGCACCCAGGGCACAGAGATAGCGGCAGTAAAAACGTTCGATAAACAGGCTCGCAATCAGGAGCAGCACAGCGAAAATCGTGAACGGCCAGTCGCGAATGAATTTCAGGATGATGGCGGTCTTGAAGGGCTCCACTTCAGCCATCTTTTCAGCCACAGCCATGTCGTACAGAGCGAAGCCAAAAAGCAAAATGAAGAGGACGTACTTGATGGCAACCAGCCGTTTATGCGCGCTGTAGGCGACCTTGATCTGAGGAATACGCAGGAAGCGTGCCAGCTTGTTGGCCAGTTCCTGCAAGGCCCCAAAGGGACAGAGCCAGCCACAGAAAGCGCCACGATTCCAGAAAATCAGAGAGATGGCGGTGGCGATCCACAGGATGAACACCAAGGGGTCCATCAGGAAGTATTCCCAACGGAAGTCGGTACGCAGGGCGTGGGAGAAGGTGAGTACGTTGACGACTGAAAGTTGAGCCGAGGCATACCAGCCAATCCAGACCAGGGAGAACAGCAGAAAGCCGATACGGAAGCGTCGGTAGAACACTTCGTGCTTGGTCAGTGTGTCCTGGAAGAAGAAGACTCCGCCCAAGGTCAGCAAAGACACCAGCAGCACGGCAATTTGTACTTTCTTGCCAGCCCAGATTTGCTTGTACAGGGGAGCACTGGCGGTTTCTAGGTCGTCTGGCTCTGCAAGTTCAGCAGCGGGGGCGGGCGTTGCAGCAGGAGGCGCAGTCAAATAGGCCTCGGGCAATTGGTAGTTCAGGTTCAGCGTGACAAAGGCTTTGTCTTTGACACTCAGGACGCGCTGTACCAGTAGTTGCAGCCGCCAGGGTTGGACGGGATCAAAGGTGGCAGTAGCGGGGATCTTGAACAGGGCCGCTTCTTTGAAGTCGGGCGCATTGGCTGCTTTGACGCCGGGCAAACGCTGATGGTCCAGATCAGTGAAGTGAAAGCTGTCCAGATCCTGGATGACTTCAATGCGGTCGAAAATCCCGCCGCGTACATAGCCCGAACCTTTGAAGGAATACAGGCCATTGCCGACAATCAGCATGGCTTGCTGACCGGGTTTCAACTCTTGCTGCAGATAGTTGTAGTCGGACTCGCCCAGCAGGCTTTGTCCGATACTGGGTACGCTGACCAGGGCCGCGTACAGATCAATAAAGGTATCTTCTGGGGCGCCTTCCTGAGGATGGGCAGCGGCTTCTGTGCGACCACTATCCACAAAGGCCTGGTTGATATCGGCCACGCTGACATGCAGGCGTTGGATGGCACCGCTTTGGATCAGCTCGTCCCAACTGGAAATAGTGTGATTGCTGGTATCTATGCTGCGCTTGACCGCTGCTTGTGCCGTAGCCGGGGCGGCCGCTTGGCCTATACCCTCTTGCCGCGCTACCAACTGGGAGGAGCGCATGATGCTGTCGCCCACCACCATCAAGGTCACAGTGGCACCACTGATGATGTCGACGGGAGGAGGGGCACCGGGTTTAGGCCGGTTCTTGACGTAGTTCTGGCCGACATAGCCTTGGATGAAGGCATCGACGCGGGACTCTGGAATACCAATCAACACGATAGGTTCATGGTGTTCCAGCAGCTTGGCAGCCAGGATGCTGCCATCCATGCTCATGGCTACCAGAGTGTCGATGGGAAAGCTGGAATAACCGCGTGTGTTGACGATGTCTGTAGTGACATACACGTACCCCAGTTGCTCCTGGTCCTTGAAGACCTTGGCAACGGGTAGCGTGCCTGAGGGCTCGCTGGTATGCGTGGCGGTGGGGTAAACCTCGTTGAGGGCAATGTCCGGGAGGAAGTGGGCAATGCGAGAAGTAGAGTGTGCTGAAGTGCTGCTTAAACAGGCCGCGAGTACAAACAGCAGGAGCCAGAGAGTACGCAACTGCACATGCCGGGCCAAGCGATTGAGGGACGTCATTTCTTACCACCTGCAACAAGATTCTTGCGAGATGGTAGGGGTTACCCTTTGTTTACTCTTTGTGTCAGAGCAAGGACAGATTCTGACAAGGGTGCGCGCTGGCGTGTGTCAGCGTGTCACAAACCTGTTCACGACAGTGCGGACTGGCTTGGATGGCGGGCGGCGCCCTGCGAAGGGATGATTAGTGCTGTTGCTGTAAATATTTCAGCACCGCATCGGCATCGCCTTGGAAGACGACTCGCTCTGCTTTTTGTTCGCGCTGATAGCTGTACATAGGGTCGTAGTATTGCGTCAGCAGCCCCCCAATCCAGTCGCGGTGCCCGTCCAGCGCACCACTGCGTTCTTGCTCCTGCAAGGCCTCGTCCATGATGGCTGCCAAATGCTGGTAGCGTTGATGGCCCAATCGCTTGGTGATGCGACCCAGGCTTTGACGTAGCTGTTCTGCAAAGAGGACAAAGCCGGTTTGCGGGTCGTGCTGTGCGGTGAATTCAGCGTGCAGATTCTGGACGTAGTCGCGCACGATGCGCGTAATGCGGTTTTCCAGGCTGTCCTCCAGCCAGATGATGGGCCATTGCTGCATCCCTCGATACAGGCCTAGTGGCAAGCTGCAACGGCCTATGGTCTGGCTTTCATCTTCCAGCACAAAGCTTTGATGGCCTTGTGCAGATTTTTTGAGCATGGTGATGGACAGACGATGCTCGAAGTCGATCTGGCTGGGCTGCTCGGTGGCATGTTTGCCAAAACTGGAACCACGATGATGAGCGTAGCCCTCCAGATCCAGGCTGTGCTCCAGTTGCTGCAACACATCGGTTTTGCCCGTGCCTGTCATGCCGCCCAGAACCTGAAAGCGGGCGCTGCTGACAGTCTGCTCCAGATTGTTCAATAAAAAGCCGCGCATGGCTTTATAGCCGCCCACCACACGAGGATAGTGAATGCCTGCCTCTTCGCGCAGCCAGGTTTGTGTGATCTGGGAGCGCAGGCCGCCTCGAAAACAATACAGATAGCCGTCGGGGTGTGCTTGTGCAAATTGTGCCCAGGCTTGCAGGCGTTCTGCCTTGATCTGGCCGCTGACCAGCTTGTTGCCTAGTGCAATGGCAGCGTCCTGACCGTGCTGCTTGTAGCAGATACCCACCTGATGCCGCTCTTCATCGTTCATCAGTGGCAGGTTCAAGGCACCAGGAAAGGCCCCTTTGCTGAATTCGATGGGAGCGCGAGCGTCCATCAAAGGCACATCGTTCAGGAACAGCTCGCGGTAATGGTGGGTATCAGGGCGCATCAAGCGATTTCGACGGCGTGGGTTTTGGCGGGGATAAATTCCCCGATGGCTTCCAGTTTCAGGCCCAGCTCGGCAGCGGTGGCCAGGAACTCGGCCGTGGCAGAAGGTTCAACCGCCACCAGCAAACCACCGCTGGTTTGTGGGTCGCACAGGATATTGATTTGTTCCTGGCTGATGGGAGCGATGCGGTGGCCGTAGCTGTCAAAGTTACGTTGTGTGCCACCGGGCACGCAGCCTTGTTCCAGGTAGTATTCAATGCCGGGCAGCAGGGGGACGTGGTCCAGATTCAGGCGAGCCGTCAGGCCGCTGCCATCGGCCATTTCGATCAAGTGGCCCAGCAGACCAAAGCCGGTCACATCCGTCATGGCTTTGACGCCGGATAGTTGTGCAAAGCGGCTGCCGGGGGTGTTCAAGGTACACATCCAGTCGCGTGCCAGGTTTTGATCTTCCGGGCGCAGCTTGGCTTTTTTCTCTGCCGTCGTCAGCACGCCTATGCCCAAAGGCTTGGTCAGATAGAGCTGGCAACCCTCGGTCGCGGTGTCGTTGCGTTTTAACTGGCCTTTATTGACCACGCCAGTGACGGCCAGGCCAAAAATAGGTTCGGGCGCATCAATAGAATGGCCGCCTGCCAATGTAATACCGGCTGCATCGCAGGCCGCACGCCCACCACGCACCACTTCGCGGGCGACTTCGGGGGAGAGCACATTGATAGGCCAACCCAAAATCGCAATCGCCATGATGGGCTTGCCGCCCATGGCGTAGATATCGCTGATGGCGTTGGTCGCGGCAATGCGTCCAAAGTCGTAGGGGTCGTCCACGATGGGCATGAAAAAGTCTGTGGTCGAGACTACGCCACGTTCTTCATCGATGCCGTAGACAGCCGCATCGTCACGCGAGGTATTGCCGACCCACAGGTTCGGGTCCAGATTCTGGGCACCGCTGCCCGCCAGGATAATGTCCAGTACCTTGGGGGAAATCTTGCAGCCGCAACCGGCTCCATGACTGTATTGGGTCAGACGAATGGGAGTATCCATGAGCACGCACCGCGAAATAGGTTGAAGTTGAAATGATACTAAATTGCTTTTTGTTCCAGCAGGCTTTTACTTAAGGGAAGGGCAGTGGGCGCACGACTTGCGCAAACTGATCCGCCGCCACCCATTGCGCGAATTGCTCGCCCAGCCGCTGGCTTTGATCTACCGAGTTCTGCCAGGCCTGACGACGCTCTGTGTCTGATAGGCGCTTGTAGTCGGAGCGATCAGGGATTTTGCGGTCTTTTAGACGCTCGTAGAAGGTAGGGGTCGGGCAAAGCAGAATCAGATTGTCCAGATTGTGGGGGCGGCGGGCCTTTTGCCAACGGGGCAGGTATTTGTCGAACCAGCTAGCGCTGATCTTTTGGGTGAAATGGGGAAATAGCGTCAGGCCTGGACTGTCCAGATCCAGAGCGCAGAAGTTGTAGTCCACCAGGCCTCCGTCGCGGTACAACCCGGCGGGCCAGTTGTGGGCGGCATCAACGCCGTCAATGACTAATGGAATGGCGGTGCTGGCGGCCAGGGTTTCAAACAGATTGTCGTGGTCCAGCGCAGCGTACCGGGCCTGACTTTGATGTTTGCCGTGAATGGGTAAAGGGCTGCGTGTGTCGTGCACGATGACCCGCTCGAAGAACCAGTGCGGGATCGCAGGGTGTAGATAGTTGCCGACCATGCAGCTTAACAAGGCGGCACTTAATTGGCGCTGATTGCGGGAGCCCGCCCAGCCCTTGCTACGTGCCACCGTAATCGCAAAACGATAGCGAGGATGATTCAGGATGGCGGCTTGTGTGTCGGAGTCGCCCAGCAGCGTCTTGAGCATGGCCTGAGTCGAGCGTGTAATGTCCGCCACCGTGGATTTGGGCAGGAAGGGGCTATGAATGTAGAGCTGCGCAAAGTCCGCAAAGGCTTTGTAGGGATCGTTCTGTGCCGCACATGCAAAGCGCCAGGAAGCAATGGAACTGCCAAACAACCACAGGGGCTCGCCATGTCTATTTAGCCAGTCCGCGAACAGATATTGATCCAGTCCGGTCAGCGCCAAAGCCTTGGGTCCGCCTGCACTGCCGATCAGGGTGCCTATATCTTTGGCATGAAGACCATGGCTTTGAATATGGCGGTAGGCGCGTGGGCCTGCGTAGATAGCGAGGTCAGGCTCGGTGGACAACAAGATCAGCTCCCGAATGTGGTGACTCTATAGCCGGTTGGATGGCTGGCAGGCTTTAGTCTAGCGCTGTTGTGTGAAGGAAGGGCTTATCGATCGGGTTGGGTTGGATGAGTCTGGGAGGGGCAATAAAAAAGGCCGACACCAGAGGTGTCGGCCTTTTGCACAAGCTTAAGACGTTTAGAAACGCAAGCCTACGCCCAACCAGTAGCGACGGCCATCTTCGACGTAGCCATAATCGTCGTAGCGAATTTGCTTGTCCATGATGTTGTAGATACCGGCATACAGATCTACGTTCTTGTTCAGCTTGTAAGTACCACCCAGGTCTACGAAGGTGTAGGAAGAGGCCTTGGTCGTTGAAGAAGAGGCGGATGTGACGGGTTCGCTTTCTTTACCGCGGAAGTTCACCCGAGCCCAGGTGCTGATCTTCTCGGTAGGACGCCAGTCCAGGCTGACATTAGCCATGTGCTTGGGCATCTGGTTCAGAGGCTGACCTTCGTTGGGACCGCTCTTTTGTTTGGAGTCGGTGTAGGTGTAGTTGGCTTTCAAGGTCCAGTCCTTGGCCAGATCCCAACTGAAGTTGGTTTCAACGCCACGAGTGACTGCCTTGTCGACGTTCTCGTAGGTTGTCGGGTTGGAGCCAAACTGGTTAGGGCCATCCGTACATTTGCTGGTCGGGCATGCAACGCGAGTGATCTTGTCTTTGAAGTCGTTGTTAAACAGAGTCACGCCAGCGGAGAAGCCTTCCAGGGAGTCGTACATCACCCCCAATTCCTGGGACAGCGATTTTTCTGGCTTCAGGTCCGGATTGCCGTACATATTGCCACCGCGGCTGACCTGACCCCAGCCTGGGATTGTTTGACGCAAGTCCGGTGCACGGAAACCAGTCGACACACCACCTTTGATTGTCCAGTTGTCTGTGGCAGACCAGACGCCATAGATACGTGGGCTGAAGTGCTTGCCGAAGTTTTCGTCGTGATCGTAACGCAGGCCGCCGGTCAGGGCGAAGCTGTTGGTCAGGCTCCACTCATCTTCCATGAACAGCGCCCATTGGGTGCGCTTGATACGGCTGATGCCTGTAGAGAGCTGATTGCCCGTTTGATCGTTCAGTTTCTGGTGTTGGTAAGAGGCGCCAACGGTCAACAGGTGATCACCCAAGGGGGCGACCCAGGCGGTACGTGCATCGGTGTTCTTGATGCGCATGTCACGCGACTTGTTGTTGAAGTCTTCCTGCTGCACGTAGGTATCGGACGTTGCAAAGCCCCAGTTGCCGCTGTGGGTCAAGGATACTTTTTCGCCACGGTAATCTGTTTCGGAACTGTCCGGGCAACCGAAGCGACCGCAAGAGGTGCCGGGAGCCACTGGCTCAACCGTTTTACCCAGTGTGGAGTTGTACTTCTGACGCTTGGTGCTGCCTTCGAGCACAAAGCTGTGGTTTTCCGAAGGAGTCAGGCTCAGCTTGGCACCGACTTCAAAGGATTCACGCTTGCGATAGCCGTTGTAGATATCGTCTTCTTTACGGTTGGTTTGCTGACCATAGACCTGCAGGCCCAGCACGCCTTCTTTGATCGGGCCGCCCAGCATGAAGTTGCCCTGGAAAATATCGCCGGAGCGGCTGTGCGACTGCAAAGTGCTGTCCAGACGAATGGAACCACCCCATTCCTTGGGCACTTTACGGGTAATGATGTTGATCACACCGCCCATGGCATCAGAGCCGTACAGCGAGGACATGGGGCCACGCACGACTTCGATACGCTCAATTTCGGACAGGGGAGGGGTCCAGCCGCCTTCCACACCGGAGGAGTCCGAGTTGGTACGTGTTTCGGTAGAGCTTTGGCGTTTGCCATCAATCAGGATCAAGGTGTACTTGGAGCTCATGCCGCGAATCGTGATGTCGCGACGGTCACCACCGCCGGTCACAATAACGCCGGGCACATCTTGCAGGGCGTCGTAGGCATCACGGTAGAACTTGTTTTCCAGCTCTTCGCGGGTAATGACGGTAATAGAAGCAGGAGCTTCTTTAATGTCTTGCTCGAAGCCCGAAGCGGTAACGACAACAGGGCTAAGTTGAACGGGTGTGTTTTCTTGAGCAACTGCACCGCTGGCAGCAAAAACGCTTGCCAGAACGAGCGGCAAGCGCTTTACGGTAAATAGAGATTTCATTGACGACTTCCAATTTGTGTCTGTTTTTAGCGTGTGCTGCGGTTGCGTTGCTCTTTATGGCAGTGTTTTCCTTACAGCGAAAATAATGATACCGATTCTCATTATCGATTCAACCCTGATGGCTTATATATTGAATAACAATGAGACTAATTCTTATATTGGTTGCTTAAAAGAGACGTTAGGCCAGTAAAAAGCTCCAGACCGCCGGAAGCAGTCTGGAGGCGAGACGTCAGGTTTTAGAAGCTGGCAGTCAGCGTTGCGTAGTACTGGCGGCCCGGTTCGTTGTAGGTGTTGGCACCCTGGCCGCTACCCGAGTCTTCGCGGTACAGGCGCTTGTCGAACAGGTTGTTCACACCCAGACGCACGTTGGTGGATTTGGTGATCTGGTAAGCGCCACTCAGACCGAAGATGGCGTACGAACCACGCTCACGCAGCCCATCGCCTTTCACTTCCGAGTTATTGGACAGGTTGTGCGAGCGTGGCTTTTGTTTGCCATACAGCGTGGCAGTAGCCAGCATGGACAGCTTGTCGTTCACGCGCCAGTCCAGTGTGCTGTTCAGGGTGTAGCGTGGGATCACGGTCAGAGGCTGATTCGTTTCCTTGGACTTGTTGGTAATCATGTAAGTCAGGTTGTTGCTCAGGCTCAGAGTGTCACCGTTCTCGCCCAGAATCGGGATAGTCAGGTTACCTTCCAGGCCGCGAATAACAGCTTTCCCGGAGTTGACCCACTGGAACGGACGCACCAGCGAACCGCCAATGTAGATGGCGTCAGGAATGGTCTGGTCGCCCATATCGGCCACAATCTTGTTGCTGTAGTCGTTCTGGAAGTAGGTCATGCCAGCAGCCCAGCCTGCATTGTCGTAGGCCAGACCAATTTCCTTGTTGATGCTGCGCTCGGGTGACAGATCATCATTACCGAAGATGTAGCAAGGACCGCTGACACGTTGACCGGTTACGGGGTCGTAGGGGCAACCGTTGCCGCGTGTCTGGTACAGGTAGTTGGGGTTGGACTGATACAGGTTAGGGGCTTTGAAGGCGCGGGCAATACCGCCTTTCAAGGTGATGTTTTCGGTGATGAAGTAGGAGGCGTTCAGGCTGGGGCTCCAGTTATCACCGAATTTGCTGTGGTGGTCAAAACGCACACCGGGGGTGATGGTCAGGGCCTCGGTCAACTCGATATTGCCTTCTACATAAGCAGCCGTGGTTTTTGCTTTGCTCTTGGAGTCGGTGTTCTTGTTGATGGTCTGGCCAGAGCGTGTGGCGTAATCATCGTCCAGGCTTTGATCTCGGTGCTCAAAGCCCACGGTCATCAGCACGTGTTTGTTGGCGATCTGGAGCGGTGTGTTGTATTCGCCCGAGATATTCAGCGAACGCAGCTCGGAAACAGAGCCTGCTCCGGGGTTGGAAATGCTGCCTTCGCCAGCACCTGCCATGCCTTCATTCAGGCGGGAGTTGGTGGTGCCTTCGTAGGCAAAGGTCAGGCGCGAACGGCGGCCCTGGCCATAGTCGCCATAGTGGCTTAGCGAGCCAGCGCGGCGGTACATGATGTTGGTTTCGGCGCCGTCATCTGCCAGCGAGGCAATGGTGGCATTGGCGTTGGAGAACAGGCGTTCACCGGCAAAAATATTGCCCTGACGGCTGAACGAGCCTTCCAGCTCCAGGCGGTGGTCGCGGTTGATGTCCAGACGTACCAAACCGTTGATGTCCTTGTTGCGAACACCTTCACGCCCCGCGGGCGGAACATTTTTGTCGCTGACGTCAATGCCGGATGACTTTGCGTTCAGCGCAGGTTTGTCGGCATCTGTTTTGGCGATATTGCCGTAGACGCGGAAGGACAGCTTGTCTGCGATAGGGCCGGACAGGTTAAAGCCGGTACGACGTGTGGAGCCGTAGTTGCTGTCTTCAGGAATCAAACCGTAGGCCGCCACCGAGCCGGAGAAGGTGTCGGTAGGGGCTTTGGTAATGATGTTCACAACACCACCGGCCGCGCCAGAACCGTAGCGGGAAGCGGCTGGTCCACGCAACACTTCAATGCGTTCGATGGCGTTGACGGGCACCCAGTTGCTGTCGCCACGCGAGTTACGTTCACCATCACGACCCATACGCACCGAATCGCGCGAGCTGACCGGTTTGCCGTCAATTAGGATCAAGGTGTTTTCCGGGCCCATGCCGCGCAAGTCGATCTGACGGCTATTGCCGTAGGAACCTGACGGGCTGTTACCGGTCAGGTTCACACCAGGCATGGTGCGGATCAGTTCGGACAGGTCGTTGGCGGGAGGACGTTTTTCAATATCCTTGGCGGTAATGGTGGACACGCCTGGTGCCTGTTTGACAGCTTCTTCCGCCGAAGGCAGTACACGAATTTCTTCCAGCGAGGTCACCCCACCCCGGACGCTGGAGGTTTGCGCGTTAGCGCTGAAACTGGCTGCCAAAGCCGTGGCGAGCAGGCCCAATGCAAAGATTGGGCGGCGAGCCGGAGGCGCCGATACATTCATAATCACTTCCCTGTAAACGATAAACATAATGAGAATTGTTCGCGATACGGATTGTGTTTAAAAATGTGACGACTGTCGAGAAAGCTGACGGATTTGTGGTGTATGAAACACGCATAGAAAAGAGGGGTATTAATAAGCGCAAAGGACACAAATTGTCTTAAAGGATATTTTTGTAGCTTTTTAGACAGGTTTAGTTCTTGGAAAGCATTCTGAGTATTGCGAGCTCCTGTTTTATTTAATTTTTTTAATACGTTAAAAAAATCATCAAAGACATTTTTGTTCTATTTGACACGATGGGTCATTTTTGATGAGAATGTGTCCTGAACAATTCAAACTTAAAAAGTTCAGGAGACATCCAGTGAAAAAGACGCTTGGTTTGATGATGGCCGGGTGGGCGGCCTTGACGATGATGGTGGGTCCGGTACAAGCAACAACGTTCCCGGCACAGCCAGTACGTTTGATCGTGCCTTTTGGTGCAGGGGGGATTACCGACCTGGTGGCACGCCTACTTGCCCAGCAGTTGGGCAAGGAGTTGGGCCAGACTGTCATTGTTGAAAACAAGGCAGGAGCCGGAGGCATGATCGCCGCTCAGGCTGCACAAAATGCGAAAGCGGACGGTTACACCGTGTTCATGGGGACAGTAGGCACACAGGTGGTCAACCCTTTGATTCTTTCCAAAATCAACTACGACCCGCAGGCCTTTGTGCCCATCGGCATGGTGACGGGGTCGCCGTATGTTCTGGCGGTTCGTTCGGACTTGGGAACGGAGGGCTATTCCCAATTGGTTGCCCATGCGCGTCAGGAGCCAGGGCTCCTTAACTTCGGATCGGCAGGAATAGGGAGTGCCCCGCACTTAGGGGTAGAGCTTTTCAAGCTGACCGAGAAACTTGATGTGCGACACATCCCTTTCAAGAGCGGAGGGGAAGCGGTCAGTGCCGTTGTGGGCCGCCATGCTGACATGGTGATGGATGCAATTCCGGTGATCATGCCGCAGGTAAACGCAGGCAAGCTTCAGGCCCTGGTTCTGGCTGATAGCCAACGCTCCCCAGCTGCTCCCGATGTGCCTTCTAGCGCAGAGCTGGGGGCTGCGGAGCTGCGCATCAGTTCCTGGAACGTGTTGTTGGCCCCGCCGGGCACTCCACAGGAGGTTGTTGCGGTATTGGAGACGGCATTGCAAAAGACACTGGCCAACCCGGAGTTCAAAACCCATCTGGAGCAACAGGGCAGCCAGGTTTACACCGGCACCCAAGATGAATATCAAACCTTCATCGCGGCTGAGCGCAGCAAGTGGCAGCGCATTGTTCAGACCGCAGAAATTAGTCTTGAGTGAGGTAAAGACCATGAACCACGCCGCTCTGGAGCTTATCGACACGGTGCATACCGGCAATGGCTGGAAGGTACGACTGTTGTGCGGTTATTTGGGTATAGCGCTACAGCGGCGCAGCCTGTCTATTGTGGAGGGGGATCTGGATACCGAGGTGTTTCGGCAAATCAACCCCTGGGGGCAGGTGCCGGTACTACGAACCCGGGAAGGACCCTGGCTGGCAGAGTCGGCCGCTATTTTGTGGTATCTGGCGCAGGGTACAGACTTTCTGCCTGCGGACCCGCTAACGCAGGCTCAGGTGCTGCAGTGGCTGTCTTTTGAGCAGACTCAGCATATGACCAACCTTGCGCAGCCCAGACTTTGGGTGGCGTTGCGGGGGACGATGACGGTGGATGATCCTGCGGTGCTGGTGTGGCGCGAACAGGGCGATAAAGCTCTGGCTCAGATGGAGGTGCACTTGCAGTTGCATCGATATTTCGTTGGGGGCAGGCCCAGCATCGCAGATGTGGCCTTGTTCCCCTATACCTGCATGGCAGAGCAGGGCGGGTACGACCTGCACCCCTATCCATCGGTACGACATTGGCTCGAGCGTATGCAGGCCCTGGCGGGCTATGTCCCGCTGTTGTGAGCAGGATATTAATTTACAAAAGGAGTTGTTATGAGTGACACCATGAGCTTGTCCAAGTCCGTGCTGATTGAACAGGCGCAAAGCCAGATGCAGGCCCTCTTCGAAATCCCTGAGCGCAGTGTCCCCGAGAAGCTCGCATTGACGTGCCGTATTCTTTTTGATGGCGGTCATGACTCTGGGTTGGCTGGTCAGATCACAGCACGCGGCGAACAGGAAGGCACGTATTTTACGCAACAGCTGGGGCTTGGCTTTGATGAAATTACGTCGACCAATGTCTTGCTGGTAGACGAAGATTTAACGGTTTTGAAGGGATATGGGATGCCTAATCCAGCAAACCGTTTTCACTCCTGGGTGTATCGTGCCCGGCCGGATGTGAACTGCATCATTCACACGCATCCCTTGCACGTGGCCGCCCTGTCCATGCTGGAGGTGCCGTTGAATGTATCCCATATGGACAACTGCCCTTTGTATGAGGACTGCGCGTTCTTGAAGGATTGGCCGGGTGTCCCTGTGGGCAATGAAGAGGGGCAGATCATTGCCGAGGCCTTGGGTGACAAGCGCGCTATTCTTTTGTCGCACCATGGAATGTTGGTGGCGGCGGCCTCAGTAGAAGAAGCCTGCGTATTGGCTTTGCAATTTGAGCGCACAGCGCGCATGCAATTGTTGGCGATGTCAGCCGGAACGATCAAGCCTATTGCGCCGGAACTGGGCCGGGAGGCACATGACTGGATTCTGAGGCCGCGCCGCTCCCAGATCGGCTTTGAATACTATGCCCGCAAAGCGCTGAAACGCCATACGGATGTTTTTGAGTAGAATAAGAGGCTGCTTTTTTATATGCGCTCCGAGGCTGACCTCGGGCGCTACACCTCTTGTTTAACCCATGACCCATCTTCCCTTTCGCTTGCGCGCCCTGCGTCGCCAACATGGCTTGTCGCTGGAGCAGTTGGCCCAGCGCACCGGTCTGACTAAAAGTTATCTGTCCAAGCTGGAGCGGGCAGTCAGTGCGCCGTCCATCTCTACCGTGGTCAAGCTGGCCCAGGCTTATGGCATGGGGGTGTCGCAGTTGATTGGAGAGGGGGATCTGGATCAAGACGAAAGTGTGTGTGTCGTGCGTAGGCACGATCGTATGCCCTTGCCCAGTGTGGCAGGTCATAGCGCCTACCGTTACGAGAGCATGGCCGGACGACGGCGCTTTCGTTTGATGGACCCCTTTGTAATCTACCCTCCACACGAGCAACAGCAGCCAGCGCCAACTTTCCCGCATGGGGGAGAAGAGTTTTTGTTTGTGATCCACGGGCAAGTGCAAGTCACCATTGCAGAGCACAGTATGACCTTGGAGACGGGGGATTCCGTATATTTTGATTCGGAGCTACCCCACAGCGTGCTTAGCTTGGGGGATCAACAGGCGCAGGTACTGGCGGTGACGTGCTCTGATTCGGGGCCAACAGCAGGGCGTCCAACGTCCGATACGCCGGCGTAGTCAATGGACATGTGTCCCTAGCATGTGGGGGTGAGGGATGCTCTGCCAGCAAAGTGGCGGAAAGCAGCAGGAGTCGAACCTACCTGGGAACGTCTGACGCCCCCAACCGGGTTTGAAGCCCGGCCGTGCCACCGGGCACGGATGCTTTCCCTCAAGAGGCCCTATCATACGTTAGGGCCGATTACGCTTCAACGATCAGGACGCTGCCCGCTTTTGGGCCAGCATCGCACCCTTGCTTCATTCTGCTGCAGCCCAGGCTTCGCCGCGTAAAACATGGCGATCACGTACCCGCCGGGTGTAGCCCATGCGATCAAAAAACTCCAGAATCTGAATGGCCCTTTTGCGGCCTAATCCTGTTGCGTCCCGGAACTGTGCAGCACTGACGCCCTGGCCGGTGTGCAACTCGCTGACGATGTTGGCCAGGATAGCCATTTGGTGACGGTGATAGAACAAGTCATGCACGACTTGAAACAGCTCGCCCTGGCGTACCAGACGGCGTAGCACTGCGCGGGTCTGGTCTTCCGGGGATTCGGTTTCTTTGGCCAGATCGCGTGTCCAGGGCGGGTCGAAGCGGCCTGTCTCCAGTAAAGGGAGCAGAGCAGCGGCCAGGGCCTGGTCCTCAGGGCTCAGAGTGACGCGGTGTCCGGGCGTATGCAGCCAGGCTCCCTGACGGGCTAAACGGTGTTCTGCCAGCAGATGTTCGGTCAGTAGCAGCCAGATCGCGTCGGGCATGGTGGGCGCAGCCATGCGCCGCAAACGACTGATGGATAAGCCCGGCTCGTCTGAATTGCGCTCGTGAAACTGCAGCATCACGCTTTCTATGTGCTGGCACAGTGCTTCCAGGCGCGCATCGCTGAGCAGGATAGGCTGACTTTGTGGACGTGAGCCTGTGTGCCAGCGAGCATGGGCCGGGGCTGTCAGGCGATGTTTAGCCCCACCGGACAGGCGCAGCAGGGTTTCTTCGTCCAAACCGTAGGGGGCTTGAGCCAGCAGGTTTTCCAGTGGGCCACCGCGAGTCCACTGCGCCAAGGCGTCCAGCCAAGCCAGACGGGTGGCGGAGCGGCGTTTGCGATCGGGTGCATTCGGGTCCAGGACGATGCCACCACCCACGGTTTCGCTGGCCTGAGCGTTGCGCAA
Organism: Alcaligenes sp. SORT26; assembly: GCF_017377875.1. Classification (GTDB taxonomy): domain Bacteria; phylum Pseudomonadota; class Gammaproteobacteria; order Burkholderiales; family Burkholderiaceae_B; genus Alcaligenes; species Alcaligenes parafaecalis. Next base: position 2,547,364 of record NZ_CP070975.1, on the reverse strand, counting down.
AATGAAGCGCTCGCCGGTCATGGCGCAGATGGGGCGATCAAAGACCAGTTGGACTTTGCCAGTCTGGCCCGGCTGTAAAGACTCGCCATCCAAAGGTACGGCGTGAGCGGTTAGATGGGCAGCCCCCGTGTGTACATGCCAAGGCGACCAGGTACGCAAGGCGGGGATGTCTTTGTCCAGCAGGCTCAGTTCTACATCGATACGCGTGGTGGGGATAAAGCAGCGGGCGTCGGCCAGCCAGTCTCCACGCTCAATATCCTGCACATCAATCCCACCCAGGTTCAGCGCACAACGCTGGCCCGCAAGGGCTTGGCGAGAAGCCTGATTCTGGGCGTGAATACTGCGCACCCGCACGGGTGTACCGCGTGGCATCAGGCGCAGATCGATAGCGGGGCCATCCAGATCCAGAACACCTTCGTGCACCGTGCCGGTGACGACAGTGCCATGACCTTGCAAGGTAAATACGCGATCGATAGCCAGGCGGAAATAGCCTTGACCATCCTGTTTGGCGGATTGCATGGCCTGCGTGTGCAAATGCTGGCGCAAGTCTTCCAGGCCGGGTTTGTCATCGGACAGGGCATCGACAACAAAGACAGGTGCGCCGTCCAGAAAGGTTCCGTGGACAAGCGCTTGCAGTTCGGCTTTAACGGCTTCAATGCGTGCGGTATCGGCGCGATCCGCCTTGCTCAGGACGATGGCACCGGTCTGCAAACCCAGCAATTGCAAGACGGCCAGATGCTCGCGGGTTTGAGGCATGACGCCATCATCCGCCGCGACGATCAGCAGGCCAAAATCGATACCGGTTGCGCCTGCCACCATGGTGTGAACCAGACGCTCGTGGCCGGGCACATCGATAAAGCCCAGAATCTGCCCGTCCGGCAAAGGCGTATAGGCATAGCCGAGCTGGATGGAAATGCCGCGCTTTTTTTCTTCTTCCAGACGGTCGGTATCCACGCCGGTCAAGGCGCGGATCAAGGTGGTTTTGCCGTGGTCGATATGGCCTGCAGTACCAACAATCATGCTTGCTCGGGAATCAGTTGTGCGCTGAAGGCAGCCTCAAAGGGCTGTTCCAGGCAGCGCAGGTCCAGCCAGAAGGCATCTTGCGCAATGCGCCCGATAACGGGTTGGGGCAAGGTACGCAGGCGTTTTTCCAGTTGAGTCAGGTGACGGCCTGGACGGCCTGTGCCTGTATAGGCAAAGCGCAGGCCAAAGCTGGGCAACACGTCTTCAGGCAAGGCACCGCTGCCGATCTGACTGAGCATGGCGGTGGGCTCGACGGTAAATAAAGTCCCTACCCATTTTTGCAGGAGGGGAGCCAGACGTAGCGCCTGGGCGCGCATCTCCGCCGAAGGTCGGGTTAGCAGGCGCAGTGTTGTCAGGTGTTCGGGCAGGCGCTCGGGGGAACGGTACAGGGCCAGCACAGGTTCCAGCGCGGCCAGGGTGATTTTGCCCACGCGCAGAGCGCGTTTGAGCGGGTTTTTCTTGATCTTGGCGATCAGGTCTGCACGGCCTACGATCAGACCGGCCTGCGGGCCACCCAGCAGCTTGTCGCCGCTGAAAGTCACGATATCGGCACCGGCTTCGATGGTTTCGCGCACGGTGGGCTCGGGCGGCAGGCCCCACTGGCTCAGATCCACCAAAGTGCCGCTACCCAGATCCACGCTGGTGGGCAGGCCGTGTTTCCTGGCGATCTGTGCAACGTCTTCGACTGAAACGCTTTTGGTGAAACCTTTGACGGCGTAGTTGCTGCAATGCACTTTCATCAACATGGCTGTGCGCTCGTTGATGGCGTTCTCGTAGTCAGCCGCGTGGGTACGGTTGGTGGTGCCGACTTCATGCAGGCGAGCACCGGCACGTTTCATGATGTCGGGGATACGAAAGGCACCGCCAATTTCAACCAGCTCGCCGCGCGACACCACGGTTTCGCGCCGGGGACTCAAGGTGCTGAGCATCAGCAGCACGGCAGCGGCGTTATTGTTGACCACCGTGGCGGCTTCAGCGCCAGTCAGTTCGCAGAGCAAAGGGTTGATCAGGTCATCCCGGTCGCCTCGGCCACCGGTTTCCAGATCAAACTCCAGATTGGCGGGCGAGCGCATGGCCTGGACGACGGCTTGTATAGCTTCATCGGGCAGCAGCGCCCGGCCCAGATTGGTGTGCAGAACCGTGCCGGTCAGATTGAAGACCGGGCGTAGCTGTAGCCGGGACTCTTCTTGTAGCTGTGCGTGCAGGGCTTTGGCGAGCTGAGCTAGATCCAGATCCTGAGGGCTGAGTGTTCCCTTCAGAACGGCATCGCGCAGTGCCTGCAAATGGGTGCGAGTGCGCTGGCTGAGGCGTGTGTGGCCGAACTGCTTTAGCAAGGGCTCGAACTCTGGCGAGCGCAGCAGGCGGTCCAGGGAAGGGATATGGGCGGGGGAGAGATCGGGAGTTGGGCTCATCATTCAAAGGCAGGCATTTGAGTCTATGGGCAGGGTCCGTCAGCTACGCCTTGCGCGTGAAGCAGCAAGGCGTAGGGGAATCTTAGCTTAAGACTGATGCCAAAGAAGCGGATTACCGCTGGCGCGGGAATAGCCTTCTTCGCCCATCAGAACGTCCAGAGCCAGACTGGCCAGATCGTCCGCAACCGGGTCAAGGCCCAACTGCTTTTCCTGGTAGAAGATTTTGCGGTAGGTATGGCAGTTGTCGCAGGACTCGGCCTTGATCCCTTCCGGGCCATCTTCAATGGCGTGATAAGCCACGCTTTTTGTGCTTTCGCAGTGCGAGCAGGTGACACGCACCAGATGCCATTCCACGCTGCAGCGTGGGCAGCACATGTAGCGGCAACCATCTTCACGACCACCGACCCGCACCACGCTGGATACGGGCAGGCTGCCGCAGGATGGGCATACGCCAAAGGGACTGGTCACAGACAGTTGGCCTTCGGTCAGCGAGCAGGCCAGATGCGTCCAGTACACCTGCAAGGCGGCCATGACGAAGGGTGCCGCAGCACCGTCTTGCTCTGGCAATTGCTCGGCCAGAATGGCGTCAGCCAGGTCTTCCAGCTTTTGCGGATCGGACTCGGCCTTTTTAAGCAGATCCTGGCAAACCTCTTGGGCGGCGGCAGGCACGTCCGAGGTATTGATCATGTGATTGAGCAGGTTGCTCAAGATGCTGAGCCACTGCGGATCGCGTTTCCAGCCCGAGGCCAGCAAGGGCGGCATGCCGTGTCGTTGTGCCGTTTCCAGCACATCAGCGGGCAGTTCGGCGGGGGCAAGCGTAGCGAGCTGCTTGTGTTGCCCGTCCACCAGATGCGCCAGCAAGAGCAGGTAGGCGCCGACGGGATTGCCCTCAGCCAATTGACGCAGACGCGCTGCCCGGTCTGCAAAGACGCTGGCTCGCACTGGCAGGCGCAGTCGGGGGATGGAGGTGTGGTCCAGACTTTCGATTTCGCCGCGCGGAAGGATGCGTTGCAAGACAGACTCCTGAAAACAAGGCTGCCATGCCCGAAATGGCGCATGGCAGCCGGGTTGCTGATAAACCAGATACAAGCTTACTCAGCGGGACGGCTGGGGCCTTTTTCCATTTCTTCACGGAACCAGGCGCGGTGGTGTTTCCAGGCCCAGGCACGGGTCACCGTACCGCGGGTCATGGCTTTGACCGAACCTTTTACCCAGATACCGGCGTAGATGTGCACGATAATCGCGCAAATCATCAGCAGGGCGCAGACCGCGTGCAGCACGGAGGCCAGGCGGATAGCCCAGATGGGGAAGAAGGCGGAAAAGTATTCGCGCCACATCACCACACCGGTTGCCAGCAGGCCGATCATGAAAATCACCAAAGCAAAAAACAGGATCTTTTGCCCGGCGTTATAGCGGCCTACTTCGGGGATACGCTCGTCCTTGGCATCAAGCACGTCCTTGAAGTGACGCAGCCAGGCCGCGTCACCCTTGGAGAACATATTGTGCCGTACCATGCGGGCTGCAAACAGGAAAAAGCACACAAACATCACCACGCCAATAAACGGGTGAAGAATGCGTGTCCACGGGCCGCCGCCAAACAGATTGCTCAGCCAGAACATGGACGGATGAAACAGCGCCAGCCCGGACAGCGCCAGCAGCACAAAGCTCATGGCAATGATCCAGTGATTAATGCGCTGACTGGTGGTGTAGCGCTGAATCATGCCCTTGCGGTTGTGATCAGTCATGATGAGCCTCCTGGATCTTGCGTGCTTCCTCGTCGGCGCGGCGCTCGTCTTCCTCGTCAGTCTCGTTAGGGCCGGTTCGGATGTAGTGGAAGAAACCAATCAGGGCGGTCAGTGCCATGGCAGCAACCCCCAGTGGTTTGGCCACTCCCTTCCAGAGCGAGACCATCGGGCTGATTTGCGGGTCTTTGGGCAGATCGCTGTACAGCTCGGGCTTGTCGGCGTGGTGCAGCACGTACATGACGTGGGTGCCGCCCACTCCGGCCGGGTCGTACAGACCGGCGTTCTCAAAGCCACGCGATTTCAGGTCTTCGATACGCTCTGCAGCGTGGTGCTGCATGTCTTCTTTCGTACCGAACACAATCGCGCCGGTAGGACAGGTCTTGGCACAGGCCGGTTCCTGTCCGACCGCGACACGGTCCGAACACAAGGTGCACTTGTAGGCTTTCTTGTCCTTTTCCGAAATGCGGGGCACATCGAAAGGACAGCCGGTTACGCAGTAGCCGCAGCCAATGCAGTTTTCCTCGTGGAAATCCACAATGCCGTTGGTGTACTGCACGATAGCGCCCGGCGAGGGACAGGCCTTCAAGCAGCCCGGGTCCTCGCAGTGCATACAGCCGTCTTTGCGAATCAGCCATTCCAGATCGCCAGCGGGGTTTTCATACTCCGCAAAACGCATGATGGTCCAGGACTTGTCGGTCAGGTCCGCCGGGTTGTCATACACCCCGACGTTGTGGCCGATTTCGTCGCGCGTATCGTTCCATTCCATGCAGGCGACCTGACAGGCCTTACAGCCAATGCACTTACTGGTGTCGATCAGCTTGGCCACTTCCCCGCCCACGGGCTCGCGCACGCTGGGCATGGGGGTGGTGGTTGCGGAGCGCCGTTTGATATCAAGTGATTGCAAGGCCATGGCTTACTCCTTAATCTTTTCAAGTTGAACCAGGAAGGCCTTGGTCTCTGGCGTTTGCGAGTTGCCATCCCCCACGGGCGGTGTCAGTGCATTGATCAGGAAACCAGGTCGTGCCAGACCTACAAATCCCCAGTGCAGCGGGATACCCACTTGGTGGACGATCTTGCCATCCACGTTCAGAGCCTTGATGCGCTTGGTTACCACCGCCACGGCCTTGATATAGCCACGGTTGGAGGACACCTTGACGCGGTCGCCTTGCACAATCCCCACTTCCTTGGCCAGTTCCTCGCCAATTTCCACAAACTGTTCCGGCTGCACGATAGCGTTCAGCTTCACGTGCTTGGTCCAGTAGTGGAAGTGCTCGGTCAGGCGGTAGGTCGTGCCCACATAGGGGAACTTGTCTACCGTACCCATGGCCGCCAGATCGTCCTTGAAGATACGTGCTGCCGGGTTGGTGATGGCACGTGGCTCGTCAGGACTGAGCGGGTTGTAGCTGAGCGGGCTTTCAAAGGGCTCGTAGTGCTCGGGGAACGGACCTTCTGCCATGCCTTTGCGGGCAAAGAAGCGGGCCACCCCTTCAGGGTTCATGATGAACGGACCCATGCCATCAGCCGGATTCTCATCGGCCTTGTAGTCAGGGACATCCGCACCACCCCAGCGCTTGCCGTCCCAGTGAACCAGGCTGCGGCGTGGGTCAAAGGGTTTGCCGGTCAGGTCACAGGATGCACGGTTATAGAGCACACGTCGGTTCGCTGGCCAGGCCCAGGCCCAGTTCAGCGTCTGGCCGATGCCGGTTGGGTCGCTATTGTCGCGGCGAGCCATCATATTGCCTTGCTGCGTCCAGGCACCGGCATAGATCCAGCAACCGCTTAGCGTGGTGCCGTCGTCGCGCAATTCGGCAAAGCCATCAAGCTGCTCGCCTGCTTTACGCGTGATCTTGGTCGGATCTTTGGGATCATGCAGATCCACCAGTGCGCGGCCCGAGTATTCCTTGGCCAGTTCAGCGGCGGTTGGATCATCCGGGTTGGAGTACGGCCAGGACAGGTTCAGGATCGGATCAGGGAAGGCACCGCCTTCTTTCTGGTACAGCGAGCGAATACGCGTGAACAGCGTACTCATGATCTCAATGTCGCTCTTGGCCTCGCCCGGAGGGTTGGCGGCCTTCCAGTGCCATTGCAACCAGCGGCCCGAGTTCACCAGTGCGCCTTCTTCCTCGGCGAAACAGGTGGTGGGCAGACGGAAGACTTCGGTCTGGATGGAAGCGGAATCGACATCATTGTGCTCGCCATAGTTCTTCCAGAACTCTGACGTTTCCGTGACCAGCGGGTCCATGATGACCATGTACTTGAGCTTGGAGAAACCACGTAGCAGCTTGGCCTTGTACGGAGCTGCTGCCAGGGGGTTGAAGCCCTGACAGATGTAGCCCGTCATCTTGCCTTCGTCCATCAGCTCGAACACTTGCAGCATGTCGTAGAGCTTGTCCAGCTTGGGCAGATAGTCGTAGGCCCAGTTGTTGTCGGGCTGGGCTGCATCGCCAAACCAGGCTTTCATCAGGCTGACGTGGAACTTCTTGTAGTTGCGCCAGTAGCTGAGCTGGTTGGGGCGTAGCGGCTGTTGGGCACGCGCGCCAATGTAGCCGTCAAACTCCTTCTCGGCCTGGTTGGGCAAAGTCAGGTAGCCGGGCAGCAGGTTGGACATCAAACCCAGATCAGTCAGACCCTGAATATTGGAGTGTCCGCGCAGTGCGTTCATGCCACCACCGGCAATACCAATATTGCCCAGCAGCAACTGCACCATGGCGCCGGTACGGATGATCTGCGAACCAATACTGTGTTGCGTCCAGCCCAGTGCATACAGAATGGTGCCCGCGCGACCCGGTTCAGCGGTCGAGGCCAGCATTTCACAGACTTTCAGGAACTTGTCCTTGGGCGTGCCACAGACGCGTTCCACCATCTCGGGCGTGTAGCGCTCGTAGTGCTTGCGCAGCAGTTGGTAGACCGAGCGCGGGTGTTGCAAGGTGGGGTCGGTCTTGACGTAGCCGTCCTCGCCCAGCTCGTAGTCCCAGGAGGACTTGTCGTAGCTGCGTTTTTCTTCGTTGTAGCCCGAATACAGCCCCTGCTCGAAGTCAAAGTCTTCGCGCACGATAAAGGGCATATCGGTGTAGTTGCGCACGTATTCGTGCTGGATCTTGTCGTTATCCAGCAGGTATTTGATGACGCCACCCAGGAAGGTGATGTCACTACCGGTACGTATAGGCGCGTAAAAGTCCGCTACGGATGCCGAACGCGTAAAGCGTGGATCCACAACGATCAGTTTTGCATTGTTGTGTGCTTTGGCCTCGGTCACCCATTTGAAGCCACAGGGGTGTGCCTCGGCTGCGTTGCCGCCCATGATCAGCACAATATCCGCGTTCTTGATGTCGACCCAATGGTTCGTCATCGCTCCACGGCCAAACGTCGGGGCAAGACCTGCCACCGTCGGGCCGTGTCAGACACGTGCTTGGTTATCGAACGCCAGAACACCCATGCTGCGGATGACTTTATGGGTGACATAGCCCACTTCGTTGCTGCTTGCCGAAGCAGCCAGCATGCCAGTGGTCAGCCAACGGTTCACCACGGTGCCGTCTTCGGCCGTTGCCTGGAAGTTGGCGTCGCGGTCTTCTTTCATCAGCTTGGCAATACGCGTGAAGGCGTCTTCCCAGGAGATGCGTTCCCACTTGTCCGAGCCAGCGGCGCGGTATTCGGGGTATTTGAGGCGGTTGGGGCTCTTGATGAAATCCACCAAGCCTGCGCCCTTGGGACAGAGTGTGCCGCGATTGACCGGGTGGTCGGCATCGCCTTCGATGTGAACCACGCTGGGCTCCGCATTCATGGCACCGTCACCACGGGAGTACAGCAGCACTCCACAGGCTACAGAACAGTAAGGACAGGTATTGCGCGTCTCTGTCATGCGGGTCAGTTTGTACTGCCTGACTTCCGCCATGGCGGGGGTGGGCGCAGCGCCCAACAAAACCATGCTGGAACTGGCCAGCGAGGCCCCCGTCACTTTGAAGAACTGACGCCGATTCATGTTCACCATGCGGCTCTCCAATAGGATTGTGTTTTCGTGTTTGAAATCGTCAGGGGGCTCGCCTTGTGAGCGGTGCCCCTGTTTTATAGTTGAACAGTATAAGCGTTGAGCTTATAGCTAACTGCCCGAAGGGCGTGCCAAATTGATCAAGGACAATCTTGATTCTATTGAGGTTTTCACGCCAGAGCCGCAAGTGTAGTCGGTGATGCGGGTATTCACCTACTATTTGTAAGGGATTTTTTCAATTTAGCGGGCTTGTTTGAAGAACTCGATTTGGAAGCTGCCGGGCAGCTCGAATTCCACGTGGTGCAGAACCTGGGGCTCGATGGCCACGCATTGCCCGGCGGTCAGGACCACTTCGGTAAAGGGTTCCTGGTCCAGTGCGAAGCGCAGTACGCCGGTTTGAACCCTCAGCAGGCCCCAGGTGCCGACCTTGGTGTTGTGGGCGCGGCGCAGGGCGTCGGGCAAATTGTCGGGCGTGAAAACGGGCGATTGGCTGTAGCGCTCCAGCCCCTCGGGCAGGGTGTCGGGCAAGTTCGTTTGATTACTTTGCGCCTGATAGGTCTGCCAGAGTTTGGCGGCAATGCGGTCTGCCATCGCGTCAGCCTTGTGTTGAAGTGCGGGTTTGCCCAGAGAAGCCGTGGTTTGGTGGAAAATTTCCAGCCAGCGCTCGAACAAGGGCCAGGATAACTCGGGCAGGGCGGCATGGCGCGCAATCGGGGCGCCCTTGAAACGGCGGGTTCCCAGCAGGATGGCTGACCAGAAGTCGCACAGCATATCCAGATGCTCGTCCCAGTTCTGCACATTGTGTTCAAAAATCGGGCCTAGTTGCGCATCTTGCCGCACCTGGGCATAGAACTGGGTCACCAGGTGGCGGATGTCGGCTTCGGTGTAATCGGCCTGCGGCTGCGCGTGTGTCATGGGTATCAAGCAGAGAAGCTAAAAGTCGGCATTCTCGGTCTGCTTGAAAGGTCCTCCAATGACAAAAGTCATGACGGCATAGAGACGGAGCCAGTCCGACTCTGGTGCGAGGCCACTTAAAAGGAGCGCTGTGCTGGACTGGCCAGGCGTAGTAAATGTGCCTGGTCGTGTACCTGCCAGTCGCTGCGTTTGCCACTGACGTAACCGCGCGCCTGCCAGTCAGTAAACAATCGGCTCAAGGTTTCTGCCCGTATCCCCAAATGGGCGGCCAGTTGCCGCTGGTTCAAGGGCAACTGGATATTTTCCCCCTGGCGGGTTTGCAGATTCAGCAAGTAGTTCGCCAGACGCTCGGCGGCCGAGCTGGCGGAAATCCAGTCCACTTTATTGACCTGCGCATACAAGGCGCTGCTCAAGCCCGCCATCATGTTCATGGCCAGTTCGGGCCAGCGGCGGCAGGCTTCTTGCAGACTGCTGCGCGAGAGCTTGTAGACCCGTACTGTTCCTTTGGCGCGAGCGCACATGGGGTAACGGCCGTGCGGCATGAACATGGCGGCTTCGGCCACCATCTGGCCGGGCTCGAAGACGTTGAAGACTCGCTCATCACCATTTTGGCTATAGCGCAGGATTTCTACCTGGCCGTTGTCTACGAGCAGGCAATAGCGAGCCTCGTCACCTTCATTGAACAGAATCTGCCCGGCGCTGGCGTTTTGAGCCAAGGCGTCACGGCACAAATGCTGGATGACCTCGATGGGCAAACCTTGCAAGAGACGGTGGCGGGCCAGCAATTCAAACAAAGCTGGACCCGGGCCGGGTATGTTGACTTTTGTCATTTGGGCGCTGGGATGAAGATGGGAGAATTCCCATTTGATAATAGTTCTCATTATACGAATCTTCATGCCATATATCTATCAAGGGTTTTGCCGCTGGGCTGCTCCCCACGCAAAAAGTGCCCGTTCAGAGAGAGGGAAGCAGGCTGAGGCCAGCCATACGTGTGGGTTTCCCTTTAATCAGGCTGTTCCCAAGGTGCCGGGCACTTCCAAAAACGATGGCAGTGGGATGTTCGTTCGCAAGGTCTTGAGCCGTGTGTTGCCTGGCTTGCTCTTGGCTTCGCTGGTAGCAGGTGCCCAGGCCGCTCCCCGCTATGAGTCTTTGACGCTGGCTGGCCCCGGTGCCGTGGTGTCCTATCCCTTGATGCATATGGCGCAGACTCAGGCCTTGAGCCAATACACGGACAAGCTGGAGTTCCGCCTGTGGCAGAACCCCGATCAGTTGCGTGTGCTGCTGGCTAAAAGGGAAGTGGATTACAGTGCTGCGCCCAGTAATTTGTCTGCCTTGATGTTCAACAAGGGGCAGGCCGTCAAGCAACTTAATATCTCGGTCTGGGGGATTTTGTGGCTGGTCAGCCGAGATCCTGCAGTCAAAAGCTTTAGCGATCTGGCCGGTAAAGAGTTGCTGGTGCCATTTCAGCGCGATCTGCCCGCCGTTCTGCTGGATACCTTGCTGGCCAAGCAGGCCGAACCGGCCAAGGAAGCCGTGCGTTTACGCCGTACCCGCGATGCTCAGGATGCGATTGCCTTGATGCTGACCGGGCAGGGCGATCAAGCCTTGCTGGTTGAGCCAACGGCCTCCTTGCTCTTGTGGCAGGCCGAGCAGAAAAAGGTAGATCTGCATCGCGGCCAAAGTCTGGAGCAAGCCTGGGCCGAGGTTTTCCCTTCGCAACAGGCGCTGCCACAAGCGGGTGTCATGGCGAACGTCACCGTTGCCCACGATACCGAGCTGAATCACGCTGTGGAGCGGGCGTATGCCGAGTCTGCCCGTTGGTGTAGCCAGCAGCCGCAAGAATGTGCCCAAATGGTTCACGGCTATCTGCCGCAGTTCCCCGTCCCTGCGATTCAGTCCGCGATTGAAAAGACGCGTCTGGACAGTCGCCCAGCCAGCGAAATTCGCCCTCAACTGGAAGCGCTGTACCAATTGCTGGCGGATCAGCATCCCCAAGCCTTGGGTGGTGGTCTGCCTGCTGCCGGATTCTATGGGCCATGAAAACCAAGCCACATTTGTCGGCCCATAGCTCGCGCGCCTGGGGCTTTGTGGGTGTGTTGCTGATCTTGCTGTGCTGGCAGATCAGCGCCATGTTTCTGGGGCCTTTGTTGATGGCCTCGCCCATGGAAACAGCTCGTGCTATTCCACGCTTGATGACTTCGGGCCACTTCCTGAATGATGCCGGATCCAGTTTGCTGCGTGTGGCAATTGGCGTCAGCGTGGGCTGCTCCATTGGTTTCACGCTAGGTATTTTGGCGGCACACAGCCCGCGCCTGCGTGGTTTGCTGGAACCCCTGCGCTGGCTGCTGATGGCGATTCCGCCTGTGGTGGTTGTTGTGTTGGCCATGCTGTGGTTTGGTCTGGGCTCGGGCATGGTGATTTTCATGACGGTGCTGATGATGGTGCCAGGCATGTACGTCAACACCGTCAAAGGCATGTTGCAGGTGGACCGCGACTTGATCGAGATGAGCCACGTGTACCGCTTTGGCTGGTGGCGTCGTCTGCGTCACCTGTATCTGCCCTCGCTGACGGCTCCCTTGACCGCTGCCTTGTTGATTGCCTGCTGCGGCGGTGTCCGTCTGGTGGTGATGGCCGAAGTGCTGGGTGCGGAAAGTGGTGCAGGTTATGCCCTGGCCAATGCGCGCAGCACCTTTGATAGTGCGGAGCTGTATGCCTGGGTGGTGTTGATTCTGGGCTTGGTGGCTGCGATTGAATTCATCTTGCTGCAACCCTTGCAGCGTCGTCTGGGGCAATGGCGGGAGGACAGCCATGCTTGAGCTCAGCCACGTGCAGGTCCTGTTCGGGCAAAAGCCGGTTTTGCAGGATTTGAGTTTCACCTTGAGAGCAGGTCAGCGTTTGGGCGTTCTGGGCCCCAGCGGTGAAGGCAAAAGCACCTTGCTGCGCTTGGTAGCCGGGCTCATCAAACCCGATAACGGACAGATCTGGAACGAGTTTCGCCACCCCGTGCTGGTGTTTCAACAGCCTCGTTTGCTGCCTTGGCGCAGCGTGCTGGACAACGTGCAGATTCCGCTGCGCGCGCAGGGCCTGCCTGCTGCTCAAGCCAAAGAGCGTGCCATGTATTGGCTGGGACAGGTAGAGCTGGCCGATGTTGCCCAGTCCTGGCCCGGTGAGTTGTCCGGTGGCATGGCGCAGCGGGTGGCACTGGCCCGCGCCTTTGCTTTGCAGCCGGATTTATTGCTGCTGGACGAACCTTTCAGCGCGCTGGACCCGGCCCTGCGTAACAGCCTGGCCCAAGTCTGCCTGCGTTGTCTGGAAGAAACCGGAGCGGCACTGCTTTATGTCAGCCATCAACCACGCGAACTGATGCGGGTGGCCGACTCTTGCCTGTTACTGCAAAAAGGGCAGGGCCAAATGTTTGAGCCTGCCAGCCCTGTCGATGCCGCTGCCCGCGAGCGTCTGGCTGATTCCTTGTATGCCCAACTCTTGTCTCAGGAGGCTTTGACGCCATGACTGCCTATCCCGTGATTTTGCTGTTCCATTTGTTTGCCGCACTGTTTTTCATCGGCACGGTGTTTTTTGAAGTCCTGATGCTGGAAGGCATACGCAAGCACGTGCCACGAGAGGCCATGCGTACTTTGGAGATTGCCATTGGTGACCGTGCCCGGCGCATCATGCCTTGGGTTCTGCTGGTTCTGTACAGCGCCGGGATAGGTTTGGCCTGGCATCACCGCGCTGCGCTGGCCCATCCTTTTGATAACACCCTGGGCCTGTTTCTGACGATCAAGATTCTGTTGGCGCTCAGCGTTTTTGGCCACTTTCTGACGGCCATGACCTTGCGGCGCACCGGACGCATGAAGTCCATCCATTTCAAGCGCATTCACCTAAGCGTGTTCTGTCACATGGTCGGGATCGTGATCCTGGCCAAGACCATGTTTTATCTGCACTGGTAATTTCACTTTCCTATCGAGAATACGATGTCACACGTTCCTGTATTGCGTCGGCTGACGATCAGCCTGGCGCTGGGAGGCCTGTGGTCGGGCGCCGCCTGGGCCGACCCGTCTACCTCCACCTTGTCTCCCATTGTCATCAAGGCGCCTGTCGGGCAAAGCGTGCTGCAGGCTGACCTGCGACAAGAAAAAGCCCGCCTGGACGCTGTGCCCGGTGGCACCAACTTGATTCAGCCGCAGGAAGAAGTGCGGTTGGTGACTTTGCGCGATGCCCTGGACTATCAGCCTGGTCTGATCGTGCAGGATTTCTTTGGCGGGATTGATCAGCCACGGCTCAATATTCGCGGTTCGGGGATTCAAAGTAATCCGGTCAATCGAGGTGTCTTGCTGTTGCAGGATGGCCTGCCTTTGAACGAGGCGGATGGCTCGTTTGTGATCGGTTTTCTGGAGCCCCGCAATAGCTCCCTGATCAGCGTGCGTCGAGGCGCCAATGCCTTGTCAGTAAGCGCCACTACCTTGGGTGGCGAGCTGGATTTCCGTTCCATGAATGGCACGCAAGGCGATACCATCAGCGTGGAAGGCGGCAGCTTTGGGCGTTTGGGCTTGTATGCGGCCAAGGGTTTTCAGACAGACGAGTTTGATGGGCGATTGGCGGTCAGCCATGACAAGGCCGATGGCTATCGTCATCACTCGGATTCCGAGCGCACGAATGTGCAGGGCAATATCGGTTTCAAGCGCGGCCAGTTCGAGAACCGCACCTACCTGTCCTATGTGGATCTGAAGTTTGATATTCCCAATGTGGTCCCGCGTGAGCGTCTTTACAGCGATCCGCGCAGTGTGATGGGGGATTACGGCACGCCGCAGGATATGGCGGCGAATGTCTACAAACGTGATCCGAATCGCAAGGCCACGCAGTTCCGTCTGGCTAACCGCAGCTATTGGGGCACCGAGGATTTCAACCAGACTGTGGGCCTGTACTGGCAGACGGTGGACGATACCTTTACGAATCCGCAGGTGTCTTCGCCCACCAAAGGGCATACCTATGGGGCGCAATGGCAGGTAGCGGGCCGTGAAGGCAGCCTGGATTATCGCTTGGCTCTGGACTGGGCGCGCAGTGATATGGATCGCGAGCTGTATGCGGTTAATCCCGCCAATGGCAGCCGTGCGCTGTTCTTTGGGGACTATCGCTTGCGTGCAGAAAACCGCAATGCGCTCCTGGGCTTGAGCTGGAATGTTGCACCCCAGTGGACAGTGGTGGGGGATGTGAAGTACAGCCAGGCGATCCGCGATGCGCGTAATCGTTTGGGTGGCGATACGTTGAATCAGAAATGGTCGTATGCCAGCCCGAAGCTGGGCGTGGTGTGGAAGCCGTCTGAAGATTTACGCGTGTTTGCCAATGTCAGCCGCAGTCATGAAGCGCCTACGTATTGGGAGATCATCAGCGCGGAAGTGCCGCAGCCCATGAATGTGCGCTCGGCGGTCACAGGGCTGACAGAATTGAGTGTGCAAAAGGCCACGACTTTTGAGTTGGGTGGGGCAGGGCGTTTTGGCAGCGGTGAATCGGCGGTGGATTGGTCCTTGGCCGTGTATCGCAGCAATGTGAAAGATGAGCTCATGGCTGTCAGCGATGCAACTGGTGCGTCGTCGGTGACGTTCAACTATGGTGATCGTACGCGGCACCAGGGGGTGGAAGCGGGGTTGAGCGGTTCTTTGCCTGCTCCGGCGGCGGGGCGCTGGGACTATCGCCTGTCCTACACCTATAGCGATTTCCGCTTCCGTGGCGGCGAGTATGAAGGCAATCGTATTGCCGGGGTGCCCAAGCATTTGCTGGGTGCAGAGCTGATGTATCGCCGTGGTGGCTGGCGTTTTGGGCCGAATGTGCGCTGGCTGGCTTCGGATACGCCGACCAATCACCAGAATGTGGAAGGGACGCATCAAAATGCGTATGCCATTTGGGGCTTCAAGGTCGCTTATCAGCATGACAAGCATTGGAGTGCGTATCTGATGGCGGATAACATTTTTGATAAGACCTACGCCAGCAGCTATGTGATTCGTCGCTCGGCTTCGGAGGCAATGCCTACGTATCTGGCGGGCAATGGCAGGAGTTTCTTTGGTGGCGTGAAATATAACTTCTAAGTCTTTAGGCGCGGCTACTTCGCGCCTGAAGTAGCTTTTTTTGAGTCGATTAGCTTTTGCATTAATCGGCTTTATACATGTCGATAAACAGGGGCTTTCTTGTCATTTCTTGTGCAAAGTCAGCCTGAAGGAGAACGGACGGGGATTTTCAGAATAGTCTGATAGACCCTGTCGGGGCATAACGGTAAGTTGGCTGGTATTGAACCCATCACTCCCCAGGTTTGTCAGCCATGATGAATACTTACTTGTTGACCACGGAAGACTTTGATCCTCGTACCTTGCCTGAGCAGGCTGTGTTGTATGCCCATTTGTTGACACGAGACGCCATGAAGGACGAGCTTGTTTGCAAGCTGATGGCCGCGCCGCGGTTTGTGCGTTCGGACAGGGGCATTCCTTATGCGGTGCTCAAGGATATGCGTACTCATCATTGGACCTTGATTCGCGCCTGGCGCGAGTACTTGGAAATCAAGCGTGAGCGTTTGGCCACCCGCTTGGGTATCAGCGTGGCGGAATACAACGTGATTGAGAAAGGACAGGCGCCCTTAAGCAGGACGATGGTCGCCTTGCTGGCGCAGGGAATGGGTCTGGACGAAACGCAGTTGCAGATGTCCCCGTACCAGCCTGTGCTGAATCCTCTGACCGTAAGTTAGGTCCGGGGAATAAATAACAGGGAAGTGGCGGTGCTGGCAGGATGCGACACCGTGCTGTAACGCAAGTCCGGCCCCATCACGTTTATCGCGCGATGGGGCCGTTTTTTGGGTGCAGGATTTGGCGGCTTTATTCGGCCGAGTCTTCGGTTTGCAGTTTCACGACCTGCTTGGCGCGGGTGTCTACGTGCAGGGAGAAGATATCCGGGCGCGAGTAGTGGCCGTAGACGTCAAAGTCCAGATTGGCCTGTTTGAGCAGGTCCATGTCCAGCTCGGCGTATAGCTCGGTTTCTTCGTCGAATACCGGGCCAGCCAGGACTTCGCCAGTGGGGCTGACGATCATGCTGCCGCCGTGCATGACGTAGCTGTCCGGAGCAAATTCGCCGGGCAGGGCAAATTCGCTTTGGAAGGACTCGGGGTAATTGTTCAGGCGAATAGCCTGGCAAGCCGACAGTACAAATACGCGACCTTCAACAGCGATGTGAATCATGGACGAGGCCCAGGTGGGGCGGTCGTCTGCCGTAGGGGCGCAATAGATTTCGGTGCCTTGGGCGTACATGGTCTGACGCAGGGTCGGCATGTAGTTTTCCCAGCAGATCACGTTGCCGATACGGCCCATGGGAGTATCGACGGTGCCCATGGTAGAGCCATCGCCAAAGCCCCAGACCAGACGTTCCTGGCCGGTGGGCATCAGCTTGCGGTGAATGCCGACCACGCCTTTGCCAGGAGCCAGAGTCAGAGCGGTGCAGTACAGGGTGCGGCCCATTTTTTCGATGACACCCATCACGGTGTACACACCGGTTTGGGTGACGGCATCGGCCAGCGCTTCCAGTTCAGGGCCACCCAGGGTGACGGCACCTTCGACATACATCTGGTACAAGGCACGGCCTTCGGGACGGCGGTTGCCGATCACGCTGCCAAAGCTGATGCCTTTGGGGTAACCGCCCAGAAAGGCTTCGGGAAAGACAGCCAGGGTGGCGCCGTTGGCCGCCACGCGCTGCAAGATGGTGGCGGCTTTTTCTACACTGCTGGCAGAGTCGAAAGGTACGGATGCCGCTTGGATAACAGCAACTTTGCTCATAACTAGGTCTCCTTTGAAGGTCAGCCTGCGGACAAGTCCACGTTTTTGGTTTCAGGCAGGCGGGTATACAGGATCAGGAAGCACACCAGGGATACAGCGGCCAGGTACCAGGCCGGTACATTGGGGTTACCTGTGTACTGGATCAGGGCAGCGGCAATGAAGGGGCCGGGGCCAGCCAACAGTGCCGACGAGACGTTGTGGCCCAATGCCGCGCCGGTGGAACGGATGGAGGCGGGGAACACTTCCACCAGCAACACCACGTTCATGACGGCGGAGATCGCGACCAGAAAGGCCATGATGATCAGGCCCAGCAGGATCAGGGCAGGCTTGCCGGAGTTCATCATCACGAAAATCGGGTAGGCCATGACGGTCAGGCCCGCTGCGGCGAACAGGGCCAGTTTGCGGCGACCGTAGTGGTCCGAGAAGCGGCCAACCAGCGGGTGCAAAATGCAATACACCACCAGCGAGGCACTGCACAGCCACAGGGCGGAGGTCTTGCTCATGCCCAGGATGGAGACCAGGTGGTTATTGGCGTAGGTGATGAAGTAATACAGCGACACCAGGAACAGGGCGGAAAAGGCGAAGGACAGCACAAAGGCGTTGAGCTTGTCCTTGGACGAGACGCGCTCCAGGGTGTTGTTGGCCTTCTTTTCTTGCAGCTCGTGGTAGACCGGGGTGTCGTTCAGTTTGCGGCGGATAAAGACCGCAATGAAGGTCATCACGATGGACAAGACGAACGGCACACGCCAGCCCCAGCTATAGACCTGGGCTTCGGTCAAGGTGGCGTTAATGGCCGCGGCGGTGGCGGTGCCCAGCAGGAAGGCGATACCGGCGGTGAAAGTCACCACGCTGGCTGCGCTTGCGCGACGATTTGCAGGGGCGCTTTCTACCAGGAAAATACCGGCAGCCGACCATTCGCCACCCACCATCATGCCTTGCAAGAAGCGCAGCACAACCAGCAGGATGGGAGCGGTAATGCCGATGGTGTCATAGCCCGGCAGCAGGCCGATCAGGGTGGTGAAGACACCCATCCCGAAAACGGTAATCATCAGCACGGTCTTGCGACCAAAGCGGTCACCAATCGGGCCCAGAATCAGGGCGCCGAAGGGGCGCGATACGAAACCGACCGCAAATACGGCCAGGGACGACAGCAGGGAAACGCCAGTGGCGTCGGATGGAAAGTAGATACTGCCGATAATGGCTGCAAAGTAGCCATAAATCGCGAAGTCAAACCATTCCATAAAGTTGCCAATACCAACGGCAACAACTTGTTTTCTACTCAGGCCCGGCTGGCCTGGGGGTGCCGAGTTGGCACGTGAAGGGGCGACGGTAGCAGTGCCCATAGATATCTCCTCGAGCAGGGCAGGTGAATACCTGACCCTTATTGTGGTTGTGGCTGATTTTTAGTCTAATCAAGCCAAATAATTATTCAAACTAATTAGAAAAATGGCTTCCATTAATATCGCTAATATCAGGCGGGTGGATCTGAATCTGCTGCTGGTGTTCCAGTGCTTGATGAATGAACGCAGCGTGACCAAGGCTGCCAATGCCTTGTTTCTGACCCAGGGTGCGGTCAGCGCGTCCTTGCGCAAGTTGCGGGTGGCGTTCAATGACGAGCTGTTTACGCGTGGCTCGCACGGGATGACGCCTACACATCGGGCGCTGGAGATTGCTCCACAGATCTCTGAAGCCTTGAAAAGCATTTCGGCACTGGTTACTTCCGAGCAGGAGTTCGATCCCAGCCGCTCCAGCCGCGTTTTTCGCATCGCCTTGTCCGACGATCTGGAAAATATGCTGGCCAAACGCATGATTCGCATGGCGGATGAGCAGGGGTGGGCGATCAGCTTTTCCTTCTACCAAACCAATAGCTATCTGTGGCCGCAAAGCATGGTGGAACATGGCGCGGACCTGGCGATCTGTTCCAGCCCAAAATTTCTGAGCACCATGCACAAGTCGCAAGTGCTGTTTCCAGCATCGTATATCTGTGTATATGACAAACAGTCCACGCAGTTCTCTACGCCCATCAGCAAGCAGGAGTATCTGCATGCTCATCATGGCCGGGTATCTTTTGACGGCCTGCGCGGCTTTGTGGATGAACTCTTCGATGCCGAGCGGCTGCAGCGTAAGGTGAAGGCTTCTTTCACCCATTTTTCCGGGGCCATCAATGCGATTATTGACAGCCCCTTGGTGCTGACCATGCCGGACTACGCAGCCCGTTCTTTTGCAGAGTGCAATAGCCGCCTGGCCGTCTCGCCTGTCCCGCTGCGCGTGCCGTCTTTTGTGGTGTCCATGATCTGGGATATCAACAAGGAGAACGATGAAGAAAGCCGGTGGTTGCGCCGTTTTGTGCTGGAGCTGACCGAGCCGGTGAGCGAGTAAAGCGCGTGCAATGCATTCTGGCGGCTTACTATTGGCCCTGTTCTGTTTTCTTTTCGACTATCCGCCATGCGAATTTTATTGATTGAAGACGAGCCCGATCTGGCCTTGTGGCTGACGCGCAGCTTGCAAAAAAAAGGGTTTGCGGTCGAGTGGTCCAACGACGGGATGGTGGCCTACCACCGCCTGCAGATCGAGGAGTTTGATGCTCTGGTTCTGGACCTGGGCCTGCCGGGTATGGATGGACGTGCCTTGCTGGCGCGACTGCGCTCGGAGGATAACCGGACTCCAGTGCTGATTCTGACGGCTCGTGATTCTCTTCAGGAAAGGGTGGAAGCTCTGGAGTGCGGGGCAGATGATTTTTTGCCCAAACCGTTTCGTATTGAAGAGCTGGTGGCCCGCGTCAATGCCCTGATTCGCCGTAGCCGTGGCAAGGACAAGCCCCGCATGGCGTGTGGCAGCCTGGTCTATGACCTGTCCACACTGCGCTTTACCCTGGATGGGGCGCTGCTGTCTGTGTCGCCGCGCGAGGCCGAGGTGCTGCGTATCCTGGTTCAGCGTAGCGGAGAACCGGTCAACAAGCAGTTCATTCTGGATCGGCTCAATGACAAGGATGAAGACGAAATCAATATCGAGGCTATCGAAGTACTGGTGCATCGTCTGCGCAAAAAACTGCAGTCTTCGGATGTTCACATTGTCACCTTGCGCGGCGTAGGTTATTGCCTGGAGCCGGTGACGGATGATGAGCCCTAGCGCCGTACTCTTTCTTCTGGAGCAAACATGGCCTTGAGCAGTCTGCGCCGTACCTTGCTGTCCATGCTGATTCCGGCAGCCTTGCTGACCTCAAGCGTGTCCCTGTTCATTTCCAGCATGACGCTGAAAGACCAGGTGAATGCCGCATTTGATCGGGCCTTGGCGGGGGCTCTGAAATCCATGTCGTCCAATGTGCTGACCATCAGTGGTGGTCTGGCCATGGAGCAGTCCTACTACATGATGGAGTTCATGGAGTACACCATCAGCAGCCAGGTGTATTTCCGGGTGGCCACAGAAGATGGTTTGTCGGAAATTGGCTTTACCGGCATGCCCTTGCCAACGCGACGCCTGGTCAGCAATCAGCCTGTTTTTTATGACGCGGAGTATTTGGGAGAGCCCTTGCGTATTGCGGCTGTAGCGCTGGAATCGGACGGGCGCTTGCAAACGTATCAGAATAGCCGTGTGCTGATTCAGGCCGGTGAAAACCTGAGTGAACGTCATCAATTCATACGCAAAGTCATTATTCAGAACCTGATTCAGGACGTTGCCGTGCTGAGCCTTTTTATTATTCTGATTCTGGCTGGCACCTTGCTGGCTTTGCGTCCTTTGCGCAAGCTCAGTGCCGAGGTGCGGCACCGTTCCCCCGATAATCTGGAACCTATTAGCGATGCCAGCCTGCCCCGAGAGGTACGGCCTCTGGTACAGACCATCAATTTGCATATGGATCGCTATGCGCGCAAATCACGCGAGCAACAGCAGTTTCTGGATGATGCCTCCCATCAGTTGAAAACCCCTTTGGCCGTCTTGCTGACCCAAGTGGATTTTGCCTTGACCCTGGCCAAGACCGATGAAATGAAAGAGGTACTGGAAGCGATCCAGTTGCGCTTGAGTAATACGGCCCAGATGACTCACCAGATGGTGGCTTTGTCGCGTGTGCGGGATGCGGCCGAGCAGTTGCGTACCCGTGCCGCGTTGGGAACGGTTGATCTTTGCCAGCAGGCCGGGCAGGTGGTGGATGAACTCTGGAGCCTGGCGCGATCACGTCGTCAGGACTTGGGGCTGGAGGCTCCTTCCCATGCGGTGTGGGTCGCGGGGGAGGCGTGGCTGTTGCAGCAGGCCTTGAGCAATATGGTCAGCAACGCCATCAAGTATTGCCCTCGCGGGGCGCGCATTACCGTGACCGTGAAGGAGGAGGGCACAGTGCGCAGCATACAGGTCGAAGACGATGGCCCTGGCATGAGCGCCGATGATATGGCCAAGGCGGGTCATCGCTTCAGACGGGGGGAGGCCGGGAAAGCCTTGCAAGGCTCAGGCCTGGGGCTGGCGATTGTGCAGGCTATTGCCCAGATTCATGGCGCCCGGATGAGCTTGCAAACCGGGCCGGAGCAGCGTGGTTTGATCGTGCGTCTGGAGTTCGATTCGTCTGATCGCTGATTGTATTGTTCAGGGAATACCCTTGAAAACAGTGTTTTTTGGCAGAACTGAAAGGTAGGCGAAAGCTTCGCTCCGGTAAGGTCGCAACCATTACAACGACTACGATTTCCCCGGAGGCGAATCAATGACTATCCATCTGAAACTACGGGTGCTACTGGCCAGCAGTGTTCTGGGTTTGAGCAGCTTGAGTGGTGTGCAGGCCCAACAACCTTCCAAACCTGAATGTATCGCCCCTGCGCAGCCGGGCGGCGGGTTCGACTTGACCTGTCGGGTGGCCGTGAATGGTTTTCTGGAAACCAAATTGCTGGAAAATCCCATGCGCACCGTTTATATGCCGGGTGGTGTGGGTGCCGTGGCGTACAACCACATCGTGGCGCAGCGTCCCGGTGACAGCAATGCCATTGCGGCTTTCTCCGGTGGCTCCTTGCTGAATCTGGCACAGGGCAAGTTTGGCAAATACTCGGTAGAGGACGTGCGTTGGCTGGCATCGATTGGCAGTGATTACGGTGTGGCCATTGTCCGTGCGGACTCGCCCTACCAGGATCTGAAATCCTTGATGGAAGCCTTCAAAGCTGACCCGACCAAGATTGTCTTGGGGGCGGGTGGTTCTGTGGGTGGGCAGGACTGGATGAAGGCGGCCCTGACCGCGCGTGCGGCAGATGTGGATTTCCGCAAAATGCGCTTTGTTGCGTTTGAAGGTGGTGGCGAGGCCATGACAGCATTACGTGGCGGCCATATTCAGGCCTATATGGGTGATGCGGCTGAAGCTCACACCATGCTGGAGGGCGGTGCGCCCATTCGTGTCCTGGCTGTCTTCAATGACAAACGGCTGGATGGTGCGCTGGCTGCCATCCCTACAGCCAAAGAGCAGGGCTTTGACATCGAGTGGCCGATTATCCGCGGCTTTTACGTGGGCCCCAAAGTCTCTGATGAGCAGTATCAGTGGTGGGTTCAGGCGTTCGAGAATCTGATGAAGACCCCCGAGTTTGCGCGCATGCAAACCCAGCAGGGCCTGTTCCCTTTCAATATGAGCGGCCCGGAACTGGACACTTACGTCAAACAGCAAGTGGTCCAGTATCGCGAGTTGGCTGACTCGTTTGGCCTGATCAAGAAGTAAGTCTTTACGGTGCTCCCGGCCCGGTTTGCGCCGGGAGTGCCGCCTGTCTGCCCCGTCGTTCATGGCGGGCGAATCCGGAGATTCCAATCATGACGCTGAATGATCGCGTACTCGGCGTGGGCGCGCTGGTGTTTGCTGCCCTGATCACCGCTTTTGGCTACGACCTAGAGCCCCCCTTTTCCTATGAGCCCGTTGGGCCCAAAGCCTTCCCCTTATTGCTGGCATTGATCATCGCTTTGTGCGGACTGCGCCTGATTCTAAAAGGGGGCGGGCAAGTGGCTGCCAATCCAGGCGGAGCCAATGGCCGCATTCTGATGATGGTGGCGTACCTGGCGGCGTATGCCTGGTTGTTCCAGTGGCTGGGTTTCATCATCGCCACCACAGTGATGGCTACCTTGGTGGGCCGTCTGTTTGGCGGTAGTTGGAAGCAGGCGCTTGTCGGGGGGCTGGCGATGGGTGTCGGGCTGTTCCTTTTGTTTGATCTGGGCCTGGATGTGGTTCTTCCATACGGCATTCTGGGAGAGTGGCTATGAGCTCTATTCTTGACTATTTAAGCGTTGGTTTTGGCGTCGCCTTTTCTGTCCAGAACTTGCTGGTTGCAGCGGTCGGTGCCTTTATTGGCACCATTGTGGGTGTGTTGCCGGGGCTGGGGCCTATTAATGGCGTGGCCATGCTGGTGCCGATTGCCTTTGCCATGAAGTTGCCGCCGGAGTCCGCCCTGATTCTGCTGGCTGCAGTTTATGTGGGCGCGGAGTATGGCGGTCGTATCACGTCTATTCTGATCAATGTGCCGGGTGAAGCGGCCGCAGTCATGACTACCCTGGACGGCTATCCCTTGGCGCGTAAAGGTCTGGCCAGTGTGGCCTTGTCCTTGTCTGCTTTTTCATCGTTCATTGGTTCGACGATTGCCATTTGCGGCATTGTGTTGCTGGCTCCCCTGCTGGCGGGCTGGGCGGTGGCCTTTGGCCCAGCCGAATATTTTGTACTGATGGTGTTTGCCTTCTGCGCGCTGACCAGCTTGCTGGGCGATGAGCCCGTCAAAGGTATTCTGGCCGCCATGCTGGGCTTGTTTATCTCTACGGTCGGGGTGGACGCCAACTCGGGGGTATACCGTTACAGCTTCGACATTCCGAACCTGGCGGACGGCATTGATTTTGTGGTCGTCGTGATCGGCTTGTTTGCTGTGGCCGAGATGTTGCAGATGCTGGAAAACCTGTTGGGCGGCGTGTCGATTGAAGTGCCTAAGAGCAAGCGCAAGCTCTTTAACCTGAAAGAGTTGGCCTTTACCTGGTGGAGTACCGTGCGTGGCGGCCTAATGGGCTTTTTTATCGGTATCTTGCCCGGAGCCGGGGCCAGCGTGGCTTCTGCTGTGGCTTATGCCAACGAGAAAAAATACATCGAAGGTAAAGACCCCAATGCCATGTTTGGTCAGGGGGACATGCGTGGCCTGGCAGCGCCAGAGGCTGCCAATAACAGTGCCGCAACCGGCTCCTTTATCCCCATGCTGACCTTGGGTGTGCCTGGATCGGGAACGACAGCGGTCATGATGGGTGCCCTGACCCTGTACAACATCACGCCGGGCCCTGCGCTGTTTGAGTCCCAGCCACAGATTGTGTGGGGCTTGATAGCCTCCTTGATGGTGGCCAACGTCATGTTGTTCTTGATGAACGTGCCCATGGTGCGGGTGTTTGCGTCCATGCTGGCTATTCCTCCCCGTTTATTGGTGCCGGGCATCCTGGCCATCAGCTATATCGGCGTTTACGCTATCAATGGCACGACGTTTGATTTGCTGCTGGTTGTGGGCATCGGTGTGCTGGGCTATTTCCTGCGCAAGATGAATGTGCCTATGGCGCCGATGGTGCTGGGGGTGGTGCTGGGGAATATGATGGAGCAGAATCTGCGTCGAGCTTTGTCCATTACAGATGGTGAGATCGGCATCTTGTTCCAGAGCCCCGTCTCAATCTCCTTGTGGGTAGCGGCCGTTTTGGTTAGTGTAGGTCCGATTCTGTTGCGTCGATTTGTGGGACGTAAAGTCGAACAGGACAAGGCATAAATAAGAATGCCCCGCTTTATTGGCGGGGCTTTTATCGGGAGAAAGCGCCAGGCTGCTGCCTGGCCTTGTTGTTTTTGCTATGGCTAACTGGTTTCGGATTGCTTTGGGTTTTGGGGTAGCCTTGGCCGGCGCATGGGTGGCCAGTTGGCTGAACATGCCTTTGCCCTGGATGCTGGGCGCGTTGATATTGACGGCAGCGACAAAAATGGCCGGCAGCCCGGGTGCCTGCATGCCGCTGGCACGTAATGCGGGGCAATGGGTTATTGGGGCGTCTCTGGGACTGTATTTCACCCCTGCCATGGTGCACCTGATTGGCAGCAATGCCGTGTTTATTGTGATGGGCATGGTGTTTGCGCTGGTCTTGTGCTGTATCGGCACTTTCATGCTGACCCGCTTTGCCGGTACTGACTTGCGTACGGCCTGGTTTGCCAGCGCGGTCGGTGGTGCTAGCGAAATGACAGGGCTGGCCGAACGCTACGGCGCACGCCCGGATCTTGTCGCCTCTGCCCATGGCTTGCGGGTGCTGATGGTGGTGGTCATTATTCCCTTCGCCTTCGAGGCTTTGGGCTTTTCAGGAGAGCAGGCTGGAGCTGTGGTCAGGCCCGATTTTTTGCACCTGCCCGGTCTGGCTCTGTTGGTGTTCTTGAGTAGTGCCGCGGGGTTTGTCTTCCAGGTGTTGCGCCTGCCCAATCCCTGGGTGTTAGGGCCTTTGCTGGTGGTGGCTATCCTGACCTATAACGACATTATTTTGTCGGGCTTGCCGGTAGAAATTTCCAACTTGGGGCAGTTGTGTATTGGCTGGGCGTTGGGAGACAAGTTCGGCCCTGATTTTTTCCGTCGGGCACCTCGTTATCTAGGCGTCGCCGCCGTCAGCAACTTGATTAATCTGGCCCTGGCATTTGGTTTTGCTTACGGCTTGTATCGGCTGTCTGATATTGCTTACCCCACGCTGGTACTCGGTGTCAGCCCCGGTGGTATTGCAGAGATGGCCATTACCGCCAAGGTCTTGCAGTTAGGCGCACCCATGGTGACCTCCTTTCAGGTGGCGCGCATGGTGTGTGTACTGGTGCTGACCGGACCTTTGTACACACGTATTGCCCGTTGGCTGGAGGGGCGTTGACCAAGGTCGCACCTTCGCCTGCAAGCGTGCCAGCAAAAGCCCGGCGCAAGGCCGGGCGTCTGGTTTGATGCCGCAGGGAGGCGACGTTTAGCGACCTGGTTTGGTAGCAGGCGTGATTTTGCCGTGCTCACCTATTTCGGTCAGGCGCTCGCCCATCAGGGTTGCTTTCAGCATCTTGCCTGCCTGAGCCAGCTTGCCTTCGCGCACGCTCCAGTACTCGGCACTGTCTATCTGTACGCAGATCAATGCAACATCCGGATCGGTGATGCCTTCTTCATACCAGGCCTCGACCAGCGTGTTCCAGAAGCGCTCCTTTTGATTCATGGAGTCCACGACGCTGGCCATGCCCGAGACCGAGACATAGGTGTCAGTTCTGGGCTCGGCGTAGCTGATGTTTACATGTGGATTGGCCACCAGATTGTGGACCACCTTGCTGGACCTGGCCATGAAGAACCAGAGCTTGTCGTGCTCATGGACCTCATGCTCCGAGCCCATCTTGGCTTGTTGCGTGGTCATGGGCCAGGCATGAAGCTGGCCCCCTTCCGCGTGGGTGACGAACATCGCAAAGCGAATGTCCTTGATCATCTCTTGCAGTTGTTCAAAGGAAGATTCAATCGTTTCGTTCATGGTATCTCCTTGGAAAAGTGAGAGGGATGAAGGCGCTTATTTGATCACTCCGCAAGCAAAACGCCCGGCACCGCCGCCTAATGGCGCGGGGTGGTCGGAGTGATTGTCACCGCCTTCGTGGATCATCAGGGAGTGGCCCTTGATCTGATCCAGAGACTTCAGGCGTGGGGCCAGGACGGGCGTGCTGGCTGTGCCGTCAGCCTGAACATACAAGGCGGGCAGGTCGCCCAAGTGGCCATTGCCCCAGGGGAAACCGTGCTTGCCGGTTTTTTCAGGGTCCAGGTGGCCGCCTGCTGCTCCGGCTGGGGTGACTTTGCCGTCTTTTTCGCTGGGGGCGCAGCTTGGGTTTTCATGCACATGGAAACCATGCACACCGGGTTTAAGGTTCTTCAAGTCTGGCGTGAAAACCAGACCGTGCTCTGTCTGACGGACGCTAACCTGGCCGATTTGCTCGCCAGCACCGTTTTCGGTGGCCATATTCATGGGGATGATCACGTCCGCCAGCGAGGGGGCGGATAAAGCAAAAGTAGCGCCTACGGTGGCCAGGGCCATTGCGCATCGTGCTTTGAGGGTGGAAAAACGCATAAGGCTGATTCCTTTGCTGGGTAAACAGGGAGTTAGACCAGCCTAGCATTGCCGACGCGCCATGCAGTTAAGAGACGTTTCTCTTTGTCAGTAAAGTGCGCCCTTGAGGTGCGCCGCGAAGGGTGGCAGCGCAGGCGTCTACTCGGTCTGACAGGGGTAGTCCCTGTTAATCGTTTTTTCCAGAAAACGCGTTACGGCCTTGATACGTGGCAGGTACTGCAAGTCCCGATGCACTGTCATCCAGATTGTGCGGCGTACCTTGACCTGCTCATCCAGCAGTTTGAGCATGCCCAGTCGCTCCGGCTTGGCAAAAGAGGGCAGCATGACGATGCCCGCACCGGCTGCGGCGGCAAACATCTGGGCAATCATGCTGGAGGACTGAAAAGCCAGCTTGGGTCGGCTGATGATTTCGTTTAGCCAGCGCACGGTGTCCAGTTGGATCAGGTCGTCCACATAGGAGGCAAACTGGTGGTCCAGCAGGTCGTCCAGATCGCAGGGGTGGCCGTGGCGGGCCAGGTACTCGGGGGCGGCGTACAGATGCAGCGGAAAGGAGCCCAAGGGGACCACATCAATGGATTTGCCCGCCATGGGAAAGAAGCTCAGGAACACATCTGCTTCGCGCCGGTTGACGTGCATTTGCTGGGTGGTGGTGACCAATTCAATCGCAATCTTGGGGTGTAGTGCAGAAAAGCCCTGAAACTCTGCGGCCAGATACAGGGAGGCGATCCCTTCCATGGAGCCGACCCGCACCGTGCCGGAGGGCTCTTTGGGGCGATCCCCCAATTGCTCGGCCAGGGCGATGGCACTGGCTTCCATGGACTCTACATATTCCAGCAGGCCTTGCCCGCCTGCCGTCAGGTGCAGACCCTGGTTGTTGCGCTCGAAGATAGGCGCGTTAATGGTTTCTTCCAGGCGGCTTATGTGACGGCTCAGGGTGGATGGGTCCACCTTCAGACGGCGGGCGGCCGCACCCAAGGTGCCGCAGCGCGCCACCTCCAGGAAAATCTTTAAATCGTGCCAATTGGGAGCTATAGGGGACATGGCCGCAACCCGGTACAAGAATATTTGCAAGACGGGTTCAGGATTCGTGTTCAAACCCGTGCGTATTTTTAAGTCTACTGCGAGCGATCACTGGATAGATCATGCTTTCAGGGAGTTGCAAATTTGCAATACGCCTTGTGCTGCTGACTGGCTCATTCGGAAAAAGAAATAGGGGCTGCCCTGTCCCCCCGAGGCAACGGAAGTACAGGGCAGTTACTGCTTGCAGGAGGTGTCAGACGATGGCTTTATTCTTCCATCGTTTCCGAACGGGCTGGCTGACTGTCCTGCATGGGCTCACTGCTACGTGACTGGGTGGCGTTGCCGCCCCGGAATGTGGCGGGGGTGATGCGGCGGCGGTCAATGGAAAGATCAAATACATCAAAGCGGTTGTAGTAGCCCACAATGTCGTGGAATTGCTTGGGTTCCACGCAGGCATTCAGATCAAAAGTGGCATAGGCAATGCCTTCTTCATTTTGCAGAAAGTCGCCTACGGATGCGCCGGTGGGGTCCAGAAACTGGGTGGCTGCACGCGGGGTGTTTTCCAGTACTTCCCGTGCCTGGGCATCGCCGCCTTCGGTCAGGGCGTCCAGCATGGCCTTGTCCATGAAACCTGCATTCAAAATACCGAAAACCTTGGACTCGAAAGAGTGACCGCCTGCCCGTATTTTGTTGGCCGCCACATTGTCAAAATTCTGGCCGGATTTGGGCATACGTGTAGGCCAGATGGCGGGCCAGGCCGAGATATGAATCTGCTCTCCCTGAGCCGCCAGCGAGTAGCGTGCCAGCGGGTTGGTGTTTTCGCCGCAGATCAGGGCGCCGATACGGCCAATACGGGTTTGGCATACGCGCAGGCCGTGACCATCACCCGGTGCCCAGACCATTTTTTCGTAGAAAGTGGGTACCAGTTTGCGGTGGTGATTCAGGATGGAGCCATCATCGCCAATGATCACATTGGAGTTCCAGATGCAGCCTACGCTCGCCTCGGTACTTTCGCTGAATCCCAGGGACACAAAGATGCTGTTGCGCTTGGCAGCAGCGCGGATCTGGGCGATTTCCGGGCCATCAATATGGATGCTGTTGGCCGCCATTTTCTTGAACCACTCGTGGTTGTAGATAGGGGCCCACAAAGCCGCCCAGACAGGGAAGCCGGGGATAAAGGCCTCGGGGAAAGTGACCAGCTCCGCCCCATGACGGGCCGCCTCGTCAATGATGGCAATGGCCTTGCGCACGGAACCGGCGGCATCCATGTAAACAGAGGCAATGTGCGCGGCGGCAACTTGGGTGATTGGAAGTGACATGGTGTGTTTCTCTCTACGTTTAGTGAACCGTGGCCTTGGCCACACCTAATCCGGTTTCCCGGCGAACGGACATCTCTACCCACTTGGATTCGGACAAGGCGCTGCGTGTAAACAGCGAGAACAGAATCACCAGTAAGAAGCCCAGGGGGATGGAGATAATTCCGGGGTTGCGCAGGCTGATCAGGGGCTTGGACAGGCCCACTACGCTGCTTGCGTTGGCAGGGATGGCATCTGCTGTGGCCTGGGCCGTAGCGCGGTCTGAAAGCAGCTTTTCGCGCGCAGCGGGGTCGCTTGCTGCACTCAGCTTTTGATTCACGGTGGTGACAGTAGCCAGTGCCGCCTCTTTTTGCAGCAGGGGATACGTCATATTGGGTGACACCAGAACCAGCCCGATGGATAGCAGCGTTCCACCCACCACGCCCGCCACCACACCAGCGGTATTGCAGCGTTTCCAGTACAGGGTGCAGACCAGGGCGGGCAGGTTGGCAGAGGCCGCAACGGCATAGCCCAGACCGACCAGATGCGCCACGTTCTGCCCCTTGGCAGCAATACCGGCAATGATGGAGATGACGGCCATCAGCAGCGTGGCGATACGGGCGGCAATGACCTGCTCACGCTCGGTGCCTGAACCATTGCGAATCGCACCGATATACACGTCATGGGCCAGCGAGGACGCGGCGGCCAGGGTCAATCCGGCTACCACCGCCACAATCGTCGCAAAGGACACGGCGGCAACAACAGCCAGCATGAAGTTGCCCATCATGCTTTCCGGGCCACCCCCCAGCAGTTGCGCCAACATGGGTGCGGCCAGATTGCCGCCTTTATCCAGACCCAGAATGGCGCTGGGGCTGACATTGAGCGCAGCAGAGAACCCGATCACGACAATGAACAGATGGCATAGGCCGATGGCGAACATGGCATACAGCGCGGATTTGCGTGCGGCCTTGGCATTGGGCACGGTAAAAAAGCGCATCAGGATATGGGGCATGGCCGCCGTTCCCAGCACCAAGGCCATGCCCAGTGAAACTTGTTCAATCGGGTTTTTCAGGTACAGGCCCGGCTCCAGAAAGCGCTGCCCGGCTTCAGCCACGCCCAGCGAGGATTGGCCCAGGAAATTGATCACATGGTTCTGGATGGCAGGGCTGGAAATCACCGAGCCAAAGAAGGCTTCCACGTTAAAGCCGTAGGGGGCCCAGGACAGGATGACCAGCACAAAGCAAAAGGAGATCAGCAGCCCGGCCTTCAGGACCTGCACGGACGTGGTGGCGCGCATACCGCCAAACAGCACATAAATCAGCATCATCAAACCAACGATGCCCACGGAAACTTCATAGGGAATGCCGATCAGCGCACGGATAATGACGGCCCCGCCCACAATCTGCGGAACCATATAAAACAAGGCCACCAGAATGCTGGAACCGGCCACCACCAGCTTGGTCGCGCGGAAGTTGTTGCGATAGGACAGCACATCGCCCAACGTGTAGCGGCCCAGATTACGGCAGGGTTCGGCCACCAGAATCAGCACCGGGATAAAGGACACAAAAAAGCCCACCAGATAGCTGATGCCATCCAGACCGTACAGCGCAATCAGCCCGGAAACCCCTAAAAAAGCCGCTGCCGAGAGATAGTCCCCGGCAATCGCCAGCCCATTGAAACGGGCGCTGATGCCACCGCCTGCCGTGTAGAAATCACTGGCGGTGGAGTTACGGCGTGCGGCTAAAAAGGTGATACCCAGCGTGAACAAGAATAGAAAGGCGAAGACTGAAAATGTCAGCACCCTGTTGCCTTCGTTAACCAAGGTGCTTTCCTGTGCAAGCACGGTTTCGCTGACCGCCATCAAGGCAGTCGCAAATACTGTTTTTTTCATGATGAGTCCCTTAAAGGGCAGCCGAGGGTAGGGAGGACTGCGGGGATTCTTGTTGCGTTAACTGCTGAACCATCTTGTCCAGATGACGGAGCTGGACGGCATAGCGCCAGGCCACAGTACCGCCCACCAGATACTGGGCAATCAGATACCAAAGCCCGAAATTGGTGGATGTGCTTACTTTCAGACGGAATAGATCGGGGGTCAGGCTGGAAAGAATAGGGACCAGAAAAAAGAAGGCCATGCTGACAAATAACAACCTCAGCACGACGCCCCTTCGCTTGCGTACCAGATCCTGGAATTGAGGCTTGGCGTAGAGCGCCTCATAAACCTGGGCAGAGATATCCGCCATGTTTGTCTCCTTTTTATGATTGGATTTGTACTCACCATTCTTAAAAAGGAGGGCGGGATAGGAAAGCGCCAATGTTGCAAGCCCTCTTGCAAATTTGCAGGGTGGGACAGGACGCCACATTGCGGGGACTTTTCTATATCTAAATGAGAATTATTGTTAATATGGCTGATTCATTCGCTCTCTGCCTGCTGCCTTTTCCATGTCCCGCCACCCCAAGCCCAAGAAAACGTGGCTCGCTCATTACAGCGGGCTGATCGGGTCGTGGGCGAAACGCAGCTCCCTGCCGCAGGA
The DNA here is from genome assembly GCF_017377875.1 of Alcaligenes sp. SORT26. GTDB lineage: Bacteria > Pseudomonadota > Gammaproteobacteria > Burkholderiales > Burkholderiaceae_B > Alcaligenes > Alcaligenes parafaecalis. The sequence continues at coordinate 2,515,562 of NZ_CP070975.1, read as the reverse complement.
TGCCGAGGATGCGGCGCAGGACTCAATTGAAGGCCTGTTGCGGGGCGAGCATGCGGCGGCACTGGATCAAAAAGCGTATCTGTATCGCAGTGCGAAAAACCAGTTGATCAGTGAAATTCGCCGTCAGTCACGGCACGAGCTTGTGTCCTTGCACGAGCTGCCCGAGGACGAGCATCCGGCGCAAGCAGGCCCGGACAGCGACTTGCGTATGGCGCAATTAAGCCAGGCCTTGCGGGATGCGCTGCAGGAGCTGCCCTTGAAGTGCCAGCAGGTCTTTTTATGGAACAAAATAGAGGGCTATACCCAAAAGGAAATTGCCGAGAAGCTGGATTTGACGCCCAGTTCGGTGGAAAAATACATGAAGCGGGCCTTGAGGCATCTTCAAAAAAAGTTACAAAACTATGCCCCCCATTGATTCCGGATTTCCCCATGCCCAGACGTCTTAATAGTGAAGGGCGTGGTTTTCTGCCCTGTGTCCCTAGCGACGCGAACCATGCCTAGAAACGACAACGCTACCCCCTCCAATCTGCCGCGTGAACAAGCCCTGGAATGGTTTTCCCGGGAGCAGCTTGGCACCTTGAGTGTTCAGGAGCAGCAGGAGCGGGATGCCTGGTTGGCCAGTAACCCGGCTCATGAGCGTGAGTACCGTTCTTTGCAGCAGGTCTGGCAGGTGGCCGACCATCTGCCTATGGATGAAATGCGGGAGATTATGACGCGCCCGGCGCAGGAGACGCCCCGTTTCACGCGTAGGCGCTGGTTGATAGGGACGGGAGCGACGGTTGCCACGGTGGCAGCAGGTGCCTGGATCAGCCGTCCCATGTGGGCAGAGACGCCGGTTTTTACCCAACGATTACTGACCGCGCGCGGTGAGCGCCAGCAGTTTGACTTGCCCGATGGCTCCCGGCTGGATCTGAATACCGATACGGAGTTGAACATCGCCTTTTACGAATCGCGCCGTAGTGTGGAATTGTTGCGGGGCGAGGCCTTGTTTGCCGTTCATTCCGACAAGAGCCGACCCTTTTCCGTCGAGGCGGGCGAGGCGCATGTGCTGGTGACGGGCACGCAATTCAATGTGCGCCGGGAGGCGGACAAGGTGACTGTCGCGGTGCGGGAAGGATCGGTGCAATTGTCGACTGGGCCTTGGTGGCGTCGCGAGCGGGCTTCCCTGACGGCGGGACAGGTCTCCAGCGCGGTGCAGAGCAGTTTGACGCCATTGAGCCAGGAGCGGGTGGAGGCCATCACCGCCTGGCAGCAAGGGCGTATCGTGTTCCGTGATGTGCCCTTGGCAACGGTAGCCAGCGAATTGAGCCGTTATCTGGACCAGCCCCTGCGAGTGCTAGACCCGCAGATTGCCAAGTTGCGTATTTCAGGCACGCTCAGTATTGAAGAGCCTGCAGCGGCCCTGGATATCCTGCCGGATATCGCCCCGGTTCTGGTGGCACGGCAGGCTGATGGCAGTGCATTGTTGATGGCGCGATAAGGCTTCGTTAAAGATACATTCTGTATCAAAAAGAGCAGTGAGAATCATTCCGGAAAATTTTTCGCTACGGCGTCTTACTTATGGGGGCTTGTCTTTTCAGACGAAAAACAAGCTGACCCATAGCCTTGGCCAAGGGCGTCTGCGCACCGTGCGCGTACTTATTTTTTGGAACTCCGTTCATGCTGGACACGCAAGCTAGCCCCACCGCCTCGGCGCGTCGGGGTACGACATTGATTGGCCTTAACGCCCTCGCACTCTCGCTTTTTCTTGCTTTTGGTTTGCACTCTTCTGACGCCCAGGCGCAGGAAGCGCCGGTTGCCATCAGTATTGCCGCTCAGCCCTTGGATGCGGCGCTGGAAAAACTGGGCGCACAGGCCGGTTTGCAGATTTTCTATCTGCCCGATGCGGTTAAAGGGCTGAATGCGCCCTCTGTTTCCGGAAGTTTGACGGCCGATCAGGCCTTGAGCCGCTTGCTGGCCGGTACGGGCCTGGAGTTTCGGCGCAATGGCAACAATGTCTCTGTGACGCGCCCTGTACAAGGCGAGGCCACGCAGTTGGCTCCGGTGCGCGTGGTCGGGCGGGATCTGTCTACCGAAGGCTCAGGCTCCTATACGACGCAGGCAACAACGGCCGCAACAGGTCTGCGTTTGTCGCCACGGGAGACGCCTCAATCGGTCAGTGTGGTGACACGTCAGCAGATGGAAGACATGAATCTGACCACGCTGGGCGACACCTTTCGCACCGTAACGGGGATCACTGCCTCCACCTCTGATATTGATCGTACCGACATCCATTCGCGCGGTTTTTATATCGACAATTATCAGTACGATGGGGTGTCCATTGCCACGCAGAATGACTTCTTTGGCACTTCCAACTTCGATCCTATTCTGTACGACCGTATCGAGATTGTGCGTGGCGCTACCGGTTTGATGACAGGTGCGGGCAACCCCGGTGCGTCGGTCAACATGGTGCGCAAACGCGCCAGCAGTGATGTATTCACCGGCACGGCCTCGGTAGGCATAGGCTCCTGGGACCACCATCGGGGCGCGATTGATCTGTCCACGCCCTTGAACAAGGACGGCACCGTACGCGCACGAGTGGCCGGGATGATGGAGGAGCGTGACTCCTATATCGACCGCTACCACACCCGCAATCGTGCCTGGCTGGCCACGGCAGAAGCAGATGTGACACCGGACACAACGGTGCGCGTGGGGGTAGAGCATCAGGCTAAACGTCCAACTGGCGTGACCTGGGGTGGCCTGCCAACCTTGGATAAGCAGGGGAACGACCTGGATTGGCGTCGTTCTTTCAGCATTGGTGCGGATTGGACCCGCTGGGACACGACCAGCAATACCTTTTATGCCGGTGTTGATCATCGTTTCTCTAATGGCTGGTCCTTGAAGGCCAATGTCAGCCGTCTGGAAAGCAAGTACGACTCCAAGCTGATTTATCTGATGGGCCATCCCGATCCAGTCACTGGGCTAGGCATGAGCTCCTTGCTGAACCGCTCGCATCAGGAGTTTGACCAGAATAGTGCGTCCCTGGAATTGAGCGGGCCATTCGCCGCTTTTGGTCAGGAACACGAAGCGTTTGTGGGCCTGATGGGCAGCAAGGCCAACTATCGCTATGGCAATCACGCGCCACAGGGCAATACCCCGGTGGGCAATGTGTTCGAGTGGAATGGCTCTTACCCGGAGCCGGTGTGGGGCAATTTCCAACTGCTGGGCGAGCAGGAAACGCGCCAGAATGCGGTCTATGGTGCCTTGCGCTTGTCGCTTGGCGACTCCCTGAAGTTGATTGTGGGTGGTCGTCAAACCAACTGGAAACGTGAGACTGGCGATGACACCATGACTCACCATGTCTTTACGCCGTATGCGGGCCTGCTGTACGACTTCAACGAGAACTACACCGCCTATGCCAGCTACACGGATATCTTCCAGCCACAGACCTATCGTGACGCCAGTGGTGGCTATCTGGACCCGGTGCAGGGCAAGAGCTACGAACTGGGCCTGAAAGCCGAGCACTTTGACGGCAAGCTCAACACCTCGGTAGCCGTGTTTCGGATCGAACAAGACAATGTGGCCCAGAAAGATGGTGACCTGACTGTTCCCGGCTCTAGCGATTTTGCTTATCGGGGTGCCAAGGGCGTAACCAGCGAAGGGTTCGAGCTGCAGGCTTCGGGTGAAATTCAGCCAGGCTGGCAGGTGTCTGCGGGCTTTGCTCGTAACCTGGTGCGCAATGCGGAAGGTGGCCCATTTAAAACTTCCGAACCGCAGAACATGGCGAATCTCCAGACTTCTTATGTGGTGCCAGGCACCGAGGGGAAACTGACGGTGGGCGGCGGCTTGCAATGGCGTAGCCATGTTTACGTGGACAGGGTTGTCGCGCCGAACGTAAAGGCCAGACGTGCGCAAGGCTCCATCCTGCTGGCGAACATGATGGCGAATTACCGCTTCTCGTCCAGCCTGTCAGCCCAGTTGAACGTCAACAATCTGTTCGACAAGAAGTATGTGGATCTGACGGAGGATTCGCAGGGCTTTTATGGCGCACCACAAAAGATCATGCTGACGATGAAATATCAGTTTTAAGCAAAAAGCCCCGAGTCCGGCGTTGTGCCGGACTCGGGGCTTGGAAATCGTCTAAGCCTGGACGATCAAGTGCGGGAAATGGAGGTAGCAAGAAGAGTGCTAACAAGCGCCTGCAAGATTCAGGCGGCTTCTTCTACAGACAGCAGTTCTTCATGGTCAAAATACAGCGTGGTCCAAATCTGAGGGGCCGACGGGTTCGCCTGTGTACTGATTTCCAGACAGTCGCCTGACAAGTGCAAATTATCCAGCACACCCGGTTCGCCATTGATCCAGACCTTGCCGCTGACTTCCTGATAACGCTGTTTCAGTTGCAAGCGGTAGTCTGTCCCATCCAGCCCCTCCCACTCCCATTCGCCCGCGACCTGTGCAGGCACAATCCATTTGTAGATCTTGATGCCGCCTACTTGCAGGATTTCGTCGGCCTGCCAGTCGCCCATATCAAAGGCGTGCGACACAATACGCGCACCGGGCCGCAGCTCTTGCAGCAAGCGGGGGCGCAGGATGGCGTTGATAGTGTCCATCAAATACAGCGTCACGATCGTGGCCTGGCTGAAGTCTGCGGTAAACAGATCCTCTTCCACAAAGTCCACCAGATACTCCACGCCAGCGTGGCCTGCTTGCTCCATGGCATCGGCAACGCGTAGCGGGTCCAGTTCAACCCCGATGCTGGTGCAGCGATATTTTTTGGCGGCAGCAATAACAATGCGGCCATCGCCGCAGCCCAGGTCATACAGCACGTCTTTGCGGCCGGTTCCGGCCAGTTGCAGCATGGTGTCGATGACGCGGTCATCACTGGGGACAAAGGGTACGTCCAGGAAGATGTCTGGTTCCACGATGGAATGGTCGTTGAGGTCGTTAATCAGGTCTTTGAACAATAGCAGTCCTTATAGGGGGTTGAAGTCGAAGTTCGTCTAATTTTTGCCATTTATAGTTTAAACCACGGCAAAATAGGCCTAAATTCGCTTTTTGTGTCGATATGGCCGATCATCGATCTATGTCAGACTTACATGGCTCTACCTCACCCACGTCCGCCAAGCTCAAAACGCGTCTTCAGCATATACGAATCTCGCCCAGAGAATCGTTACGGATTCGTGCCTTGGCCGACCACATGCAGTACGCGGACCCCCTGGGGCATGCTCAGGCCTTGGGCATAGGTCCCGCCGTCTGGCCCTTGTTTGGTTTGGTGTGGCCGTCCAGCATACAGTTGGCCCGCAAGCTGAAAAATCGTCCTGTCCGGCCTGATGAAACCATTCTGGAGCTGGGCTGCGGCTTGGGTTTGACCAGCTTGCTCATGCACAAGCGTGGGGCTCAGATTCATGCCAGCGACTGCCACCCTCTGGTGCCGCATTTTTTGAAGTTGAATCAGGCCTTGAATGGTTTGGCCGATTTGCCCTATGTCCATGCGCAGTGGGGCGAGCAATCCTGCCCTGATTTGCTCGCTTCCCTGGGGCTACAGCCTGCCCGGCAGCGCTACGACCTGATTGTGGGCAGTGATCTGCTTTATGAAGGCAATACCCCCGCTCAGTTGGCCGAACTGGTGAACCAGCGCGCCAAAGAGCAGGCCGAAGTCTGGGTGGTGGACCCGGATCGTGGGCACCGCAATAAATTCACTCAGGAAATGGAACGCTACGGCTTTGAGCTGGTGCGGCAAGTCTGTTTGCGCGACCGGCCTATCTTGATGCCCGAAGGCAAGGAGTTGTCCTACAAGGGGCGCTGCTTGCAGTATCAACGCAGCTAAATTTGCTTCAAGGATTAGGCGGCGCGAACGGCGAGGGGGCGGTCGGCCGAGGTGGTCGCTGCGGATAAGCCGACGTCCCGAAATTCGACCCCATGCGATTGCTGGTGGTCGCCGGGTTCACCAAGCCCATCGCATTCGGGCCTTTTTGAATGATTGCTTCCGATCCCATACTTGGCGTGCTGGGCCCCGGCCCTGTTTTGGGTTGCATCTGCTGGCTCAAGCAATCGTAAGACAGCGCCGCCTGCCCATCCACCACCACACTGACGCAGCCCGGCGATGCCTCGCCTTGCGGCTTCCTGGCCGCTTCGGCTTGCGTGCTCTCCTGGGCGAAACTGCTTGCCTGGGCCAAAAACAATAAGAAAAAAAGTACGGGGCGCATGGGGCAGTACCACTCAATAAATGCGAAACCAGAAACGGGTTCGGAGTCCCCACACCCTAGCGCAAGCCGCCTTTCTGATGCGTGAAGTTTTTGTGACAGGCGCAGCGCATCGCGCCCCGTTCATGGTCCCCAACAAGTATTGCTATTTGTCAGGCATATGGCCGTTTTGCCCTCCCCAGCGCCCAAATAGAAATATGAAGTTTTTGTTACAAACGAGAGTTTTTGATTTCTGCTGCGTCTAGATGTCAACGAGTCGCGCGGCGTGCCTTCCCAGCTCAGATATCGGACGGGACACACAAGCACACCGCTCATCAGATTGAGGATCGTAAGCATCGTGATGCCAGCAGAAATTACAGGGCGCAAGGTCCGTTTGTCCGGGTGGAGGGGCCACCCTCTTTGTGCTGCGCCAGTCATGGCGCTGGCCTTGTTGCTGCCTCATGTCGCCTCTGCGCAGGCCGAGCGCAAGGTCAACATTAATGAATACATTGTGCGTGGCAACACGGTGCTGGATGCCCGCAGTATTGAAAAAGCGGTCTATCCTTTTCTGGGGCCCGAGCGCAGCCTGGGTGATATTGAAAAAGCACGCGATGCCTTGCAGGAAGTCTATAACGCCCAAGGCTATCAATCGGTCTACGTGGATCTGCCCGAGCAGGCTGTAGCCGATGGCGTGGTGTTCTTCCAGGTAACGGAAACCAAGGTCGGCCGCGTGCGCGTGGTCGGTGCGGAACACTACTCGCCGCTGGCCATTCGTGATGGCGTACCGTCCTTGCAAGAAGGGCAGGTGCCCGATTTCAGCAAAGCGCAGGCCGAACTGGCCGAATTGAATCGCGGTGCCAGCCGCCAGGTCATGCCCATGGTGAAAGAAGGGCGCGTGCCCGGCACCATGGATGTGGATCTGCGCGTTGACGATAAAAGCCCCTGGAGTGCCAGCGTGGGCTTGAACAATGATTACAGCGCCGACACCAGCAAGCTGCGCGGCATGGTCACTATTGGTCACGACAATCTTTGGCAAAGCGGCCATACCTTCTCCCTGACCTACTTCACCGCTCCGCGCGACATGCAGGACGCCAAGGTCTGGTCGGCGGCCTACACCATGCCTCTGTCGCCACGCTGGAGTCTGGCTTTTTCCGGCTACAAGTCGGACAGCGATGTCTCTACCGTAGGCGGCACCAATGTGCTGGGCAAAGGCCAGTCCTACGGCATTCATGCCACCTACACTTTCCCGCAGACCGGTACGTGGTACCACACCGCTTCGATCGGTATGGACTACAAGGATTTTGAAGAGCAGACCCGCTTTGGCGAAACCAGTGACCGTGTACCGCTGACTTATCTGCCGTTTTCGCTGGCCTATAACGGCTACCGCTACACCGAGGACTCGCAAACCAGCGTGGGCCTGACCTTGACCGGTGCCAGCCGCAGCCTGTTTGGCCTGAACAGCGAATGGGAAGAGTTCGACTACAAGCGCTGGATGGCCAGCCCCAGTTTCATGGTGTTCAAGGGTGATCTGAACCACACCGAAACCTTTGCCAAAGACTGGCAGGCCTATGGCCGCGTGGGCTTTCAGATTGGCTCGGGCGCTCTGGTTTCCAACGAGCAGTTTTCCGCCGGTGGTGCGACCAGCGTACGCGGTTATCTGGCCGCCGAGCGCAGTGCGGACGATGGCTGGATGGCCAGCGTAGAGCTGCGCACTCCCTCCTTGGCCCGCTGGATTGGCCCCTCGGTGAACGAGTGGCGCTTCTATGCCTTTAGCGATGTTGCGCGTTTGCGTTTGCGCGATCCCTTGCCCGAACAGGAGTCCAGCTTTCATCTGGCCAGTGTGGGCATAGGCACGCGTTTGCAAATGTTTGACTGGCTGTCCCTGCACGCCGACTGGGCGTATCCCCTGACGCAAGGCGTCAACACCGAACGACACGATCCGCGTGTGCACTTCAGCCTGCGCGCCTCCTTCTGACCCCCTTAGCCAGAACAATCTGCCTGAATTTGTTCCCGGAGTAATTCGATCATGAAACGCCTTCTTCTTTTGATGCTCGCCGTGATGGTGGGCTGGCTACCCGCCGTGGCGCAGGCCTGGTGGCAGCCTGATTGGCAGTACCGCAAGCAAATCTCCGTTGATACCACGCCCGAGGGTGGCGCGATCAGCGAGAACGTAGGCCGCACCCCTTTGCTGGTGCGTCTGCACACCGGCAATTTTTCCTTTGATGGCACCAATGAAAACGGCTCGGACCTGCGCTTTGTGTCCGGCGATGATCAGACCGTGCTGAACCACCAGATCGAAAGCTTTGATCCCTTGATGGGCATGGCGCTGATCTGGGTGGATATTCCCGAGGTGATGGCCAGCCAGAAGCAGGATATCTGGATGTACTACGGCAATGAGAAAGCCCCGGTGGCTTCCAACGGCCAGATCACCTTTGATCCCAACTACACCCTGGTCTACCACTTTGATGGTGCCGCTGGTGCGCCTTCGCGTGACAGCACAGCCTATACCAACCATGCTCAAACGGCCCCAGCAGGAGTGACGGATGGGGTATCCGGCCGTGCCGCCCAGTTTGTGGGTGCTGCGCCTTTGATGTTGCCTGCCAGCCCCTCCCTGGCGGTGCCTGCTGCCGGTGCTTTTTCCTTTAGTGCCTGGGTACGTGCAGACCAGCCTCAAGCCCAGCAATTAGTCTATGCCCGTCGTGATGGCGCGAACAGCTTTTTGATCGGTCTGGACCAGGGCGTGCCCTTTGTAGAAATCAATGGCCAACGCAGCCCGGCCGGTGCGCCTTTGTCGCCCAATACCTGGCAGCATCTGGCCGTTACAGCCGATGGCAGCCAAGTCATTTTGTACGTGCAAGGCCGTGCTACGGCTTCGCTGAATGCCAGCCTGCCACCCTTGAATACCGTTGCCGCCCTGGGTGCGGATGTGCCGGGCGCTGTGCTGGCGACTCCTGTGGCCCCTGCTGCTGAAACGGCTACTGCCGAGGGTGCAACAGCGGGTGCCGCTGCGGCTCCGGCCCTTGCCGCTACTGAAAGCGCGGCTCCAGCCGCCGTACCTGCCACTCAGTACGCGCCTTTTGTCGGTGCTATCGACGAGCTGCGCTTGTCCAAGATCGCCCGACCTGCTGCCCTGATTTATGCCGACGCGCTGGCCCAGGGTGCCGAGTCCCGCCTTGTGGCGTACGGCGTGGATGAAGAGCAGTCCGGTTTTGGTTTTGGCGCCTTGGGATTCCTGCTCAAAGCCGTGCCTATGGACGCCTGGATTGTGATCGCCGTGCTGGTGTTCATGATGTTCCAGTCCTGGGTCATCATGTATCGCAAGAGCCGCCAGGTAGGCCGTGTGCAAGAAGCCAACCGCCAGTTCCGTGACGCCTTTGGTGAATCCGGCGGCAAGCTGGATGCGGTGCAGACCGACGCCAAGGCCGAACAGAACTTTGCCCACTCCTCGCTATGGCGCTTGTATCGCATGGGTGTGAAAGAGCTGCACAACCGTCAGGCCCAAGGCATGAAAGCGCTGTCCCCCAACAGTATTGAAGCCATTCGTGCTTCCATGGATGGCGTACGTACACAAGAAAATCAGGCACTGGGCGCACGTTTGGGCATCTTGTCCAACGCGATTGCCGGTGGCCCTTATATCGGTCTGCTCGGCACGGTGCTGGGGATTATGGTCGTGTTCCTGGGCACGGCGATGGCAGGGGATGTGAACATCAACGCCATTGCCCCCGGTATGGCCGCCGCTTTGCTGGCTACCGCCATGGGCCTGTTCGTCGCGATTCCTGCCTTGTTTGGCTACAACCGCCTGGTTGGCCGCAATAAAGAGGTCAGCGCCGATATGCGTGTGTTTGTGGACGAGTTCGTGACTCGTCTGGCCGAAGTGCATGGTCAGAACACGGCCGCGCCCAAGAGCAAACATGACAAGCACGAGGCGGCACTGGCTCAAGGCGCTGACCTTGATCTGGCGAACGCCCAGGCTGCTGGTTCGGCATAAGGAACGGACATGGCAGCCCTACGAGACGACGACGATGATTCCGCAGCCGTTGACGGTATCAACATTACCCCGCTGGTCGATGTGCTGATGGTGGTGCTGGTCATGTTCATCCTGACCGCCACCGCACAGATCTCCGGGATTCAGGTGAATTTGCCCAAGGCCAGTTCTACCGTGTCCCTGGTCCAGCCCAAGACCAAAGCGATTTCCATTAATGAGGCGGGCCAGGTGTTTCTGGATGCGTATCCGGTGACCTTGCCCGAGCTGGAAGACCGCCTGCGTACCGAGAAAGCCCTGAACCCGGACTTCCCGGTGATTGTGCGCGGCGACAGCATCGTGCAGTACCAGAAAGTGGTGGAAGTGCTGGATGTGTTGCGGCGCTTGGAGCTGTCCCAGGTCGGTCTGGTGACCGGCAAACCTCAGTAAGTTACTTGGTGTTCTAACGATGTTGCCAAACTCATCCAAACCGCAAGCCACCGAACGCGCACGCTGGCGTCGCTTGGCTATCAGGGTGCTGGTTGTGGTGCTGGTGGCGCTGCTGGGCTGGTGGGTCTGGAAATGGGCCAATGACATGGCGGGGATCAAACGCCAGGTGCCCAAAGAGCCCATGTTGATTCCCTTGCCGCCACCGCCTCCACCACCGCCCGAGCCCGAACCTCCACCAGAGCCTGAAGAGCCCAAAGAAGAGGAAGTGGTCGAGCCGGAGCCTGAACCCGAGCCTACGCCTGTTGAAGAACCTCAACCGCAGGATGAAGCGCCTCCCACGCCATCGGACGATTTGTCAGACCCGATGCAAATGGACAGCGACGCCCAGGCCGGTACTGACAGCTTCAACATCAGTGCCGGACAGGGGCGGGGCATGGGCGGCAGCGGCGGTGGCCGTGCAGGCAATGCCACCTATAGCCAGTACCTGGCCTATGCGCTGCAAAAGATCCTGCGTGAAGACAGCCGCACCCGCAACCTGGTCTACCGCGTCCAGGTGCAGTTGTGGCTGACCGAAGACGGGTCCATTACCCGTGTCGCCCTGTCGCAGTCCTCGGGCGATACCGAGATTGATACGGCGCTGATCGCCGCCTTGCGTGAAGTAGGGCGCTTGAGCGAGCGGCCCCCGGCGTCGGTAAGCATGCCTATTCGTGCCCAGGTGACGGGTCGTAGGCCCAGTTGATTGTCTGCCCATTTTTGACCGAATGATTTGGAGTGCGCTTTTCATGAAATCCCATCCTACTCGGCTGGCTTGCGCGGTGGCGCTGGCCTTGACCTGCACAGCTAGCCCCGTGCTGGCTCAGGCGCCATCCCAGAACGCCACCGTTAATCTGATTCGCTTGCTGGTGCAGCAAGGGGTCTTGCCACAGGCCCAGGCCGATGCGCTGGTGGCCCAGGCCGAGGCAGAAGCGGCCCAGGCCCGCAAAGCTGATATTGGTGCGGCGGGTGCGGCCCAGGCTCAGCCGGGTGATGTGCGCGTGACCTACATCCCCGAAACGGTGCGTGAGCAGATTCGCGAGGAAGTCAAAAACGAAGTCATGTCGCAGGCCAAGGCCGAAAACTGGGCCCAGCCCAATACCTTCCCGGATTGGGTGTCGCGTATCACGGTTGAGGGCGATGTACGGGTGCGTAACGAGTCGCGCCTGATGGATGGTGCGAACAGCAATGAGCTGATCAACTTTGCCAAGTGGAACGACAACGGCCCCATTCCGACCGTGGTCGAGAACAAGCCGTATGGCCTGAAGATTCCTTATCTGAACAGCCGCCAGGACCGTCGAAATCTGTGGCGTATCCGTGCCCGTCTGGGAGTGAAAGCGACGCTGTCCGAGCGTTGGGAGGCGGGTATCCGTCTGGCCACGGGGAGCGACGACAACCCGGTGTCCACGTCCGACACCTTGGGTAATGGCATGGGTAAAAAGCACCTGTGGCTGGATCAGGCTTACTTGTCCTACCGGCCCACGGATTGGGCCACCATTGTGGCGGGCCGTGCGTCCAGCCCCTTTGATTCCACCGATTTGCTGTGGTCGTCTGATCTGAATGTGGACGGTATTTCTGCTGCCTTCAAACACGCCCTGTCAGATCGTCCCGTAACGGTATTCGGTAACCTGGGTGCGTACGCGCTGGAATACGCCAACACGCCGTGGGATCGCAATAGCCTGTCCGAAGGTTCCAGTGAAAACAAATGGCTGCTGGGTGCGCAGATCGGTGCCGAATGGAAGATCAACGAGCGCAATAATCTGCGCGGTAGCCTGGCGTATTACCACTTCGACAATATCGCGGGCCAGCGCTCCAGCGCCTGCACGCTGTATTCGTCCAGCGATGTGTGCGATACCGACTGGTCGCGCCCAGCCTTCATGCAAAAGGGCAATACCGTGTTCCTCTTGCGTGACATTCGCCAGTGGTCGGCAGACCCCAAGAACTGGAACGAATGGCAGTACGTGGGCCTGGCTTCCAAGTTCAACTTGCTGGACGTGAACATGCGCTGGGACACCGAAGTCATGAATGGCCTGAGCCTGCGTCTTGCCGGTAATTACGTGCGTAACCTGGCCTACGACAGCAACAAGATGGCCGATCGCGCTGGTGGCCTGCATAACATCGCCTCCAACGGTACTTACGATGCTTCCGGCAACCCGACCGGCATCGAAAGTGGTGGCAATGCCTGGATGGTGCAAGCCACCTTGGGCAGCAGCCTGGGCCTGAAAGACAAGGGCGACTGGCTGGCATTTGCGGGCTACAAGTACATCGAACCGGATGCCATGCCCGATGGCTATAACGACTCTTCCTTCCACCTGGGTGGCACCAATGCACGTGGCTACTTTGTAGGTGCAGGCTACGCCTTCGAGAAGAACGTGACAGGTCACCTGCGCTGGAGCAGTTCCAAGGAAGTGTATGGTGCGCCGCTGTCTATCGACATCATCCAGCTTGAACTTAACGCCAGGTTCTAAGCCATGAAGATATTGAATTCATCCTGGAAGCAGCGTGTACAGCCAAGCGGGCGCAAGCCTTTTGCCATGACGCTGTGCGCTGTGTTGCTGGCGGGTTTGGGCCCGTGGGCTGGCCCAGCCATGGCACAAAAATCGGATATGGAGGAGCGACTGCGCACGCAGTTGCGCTCCAGCACCCAGCAATTGCAGCAGTTGCAAAGCCAGCAAGCGCAGTTGACGGCGGCGAAAACGGCCGCAGAAACAGAGCGTGATGCGGCCCGCAAAGAAGTCGAGCAGCTCAAGGCCCGTTTGGACAAGTCCAGCCAGCAGGCGCAAACCCTGAAAGACGAGCAGGAGGGCATCAAGACCTCTGCTCGTCAGCAAGTGGCGGCAGCGCAATCGCAATTAGGCCGTGCGCGTAACGAGTTTGAAACCTTGCAGGTGCAAGCTCGTGCTACAGAAACGCAGCGAGCCAGCCTGGCGTCCAGTCTGGCTCAGCGTGAAGAGGAATTGGCGCTGTGTACGGCAAAAAACAAGGAGCTGTATGCCGCCGGGAAAGAAATTCTGGCGGCGTATGAGCAGTTCAGTACCGGTGATTTGCTCAAGATTCGACAACCGCTGGCCGCCTCGGCGCGTGTGAAGTTTGACGAGCACGCCCAGGCGTTGGGCGACAAGCTTTACGACGGCTTGTACACGCCCGGCGCAGCCGAAACGACAGCGCCGCCGGTAGCGCCTTGAGCCTTATTGATTGATACCCACAAGGAATATGTATGACTGACTCCCAAACCATCCAATCCGTCTCCTTGAAGCAATTGCAGGAGTTATTGCAGCAGATGGGCTATCGCGTCACCGAGTCCGAACAGGCTGGTAATCGTCAACTGTTGTCGGCCTCGCAGGGCATTGGCTTTGCGCTGCGTCTGGGCAATCCGGCGAATGAAGCCGATCAAGCACTGGACTACACCTTGAGCTGCGCCTTGCGTGTGCAAGGCGAGATGCCTGCCGGGATCGAGTCAGCCTGGAATATCGGCAAGCGCTTCGCCCGTTTGGCTGTGCAAGGCGAGTTTCTGGTGCTGGAAATGGACGTGATTGTGGCCGGTGGTGTTGCACCGACCTATCTGCAAGCGACGGCTGAATTGTGGGATCGCTTGTTGCAAGAGTTCCTGCTGTTCCTGCGCCAGTACGCGGCGGCGAATCAGGCGGTCATTGGTGAACAGGCGGCTGGCGAGCAAGACGCAACGCCAGCGCCGGTTGAGCCAGCCGAAACCGAACAAACTGAAGCCGCCCAGGCCTGAGTCCGGTGAGCATGATGACGCACCCCAAATTCCTGCTGCAAAGTGTGCTGGCCCTGAGCCTGTCGGCCTTGTTGGTGGGTTGTGGAAAAAATGGTGATGCCCAAGCCCAGCAGCCGCAAAAAGCGCCTGCCGGGCAGCAGATCAGCACACCGGCTGCGACGGTAAACCAGACCGTTGCCACACCGGCGGTCGCAACCTTGGGACAAGTAGCGGTCAGCCAGGACGAGTTGCAACAATTCCTGCAGATTTTGCCTCCTGCCCAGCGTGACGCCATGCGTAATGATCGTGTGGTGCTGGAGCAGTGGCTGCGCAGCCGTCTGGCCGAGAAAGCTGTAGTGGAGCAGGCCAAGGCCCAGGAGTGGGATAAAAAGGCCGAAGTCCATCGCGCGATTGAAGAAGCGCAAAACCAGGTCATTCTGCGCAGCTATCTGCAATCCGTGTCTGAGCCCGCGGCCGACTATCCGTCCGAACAGGATCTGCAAACGGCATATCAGGCCAATCAGGATCAGTTCCAATTGCCTCCCATGTACCGTCTGAGCCAGATCTTTCTAAGCGTGCCGGACAAGGATGAACAGGCCTTGGCGCAAGCCAGGAAAAGAGCCGATGCCTGGGTCAAGCAAATGCGCGAGGGCAAGGCGGATTTTGCAGCCCTGGCGAAAGAGCATTCGGACGAAAGAGTCAGCGCCGAGCGGGGTGGCGACAATGGGTTTCTACCCTTGAGCCAACTGGTGCCCGCCATGCGTTCCATCGTTACCAAGCTGGAGCCGGGGCAAGTCAGCGATCCGATTGTGCAGGCCGATGGTGTGCATATTCTGAAAGTGGCGGAGCTGCGCCCCGCCAGCCTGCGTTCGCTTGCGGAGGTCGAGCCTGCCTTGCGCGATGCCTTGCGACGCCAGCGACAGCAGGAAGCCACCCAGGCGTATGTGGCAGGCATGCTGGATGCCGATACGGTGACCGTGGATGGCAAGGTCTTGAGTCAGTTACTGCAACAGACGCAGGAGCCTTGAGCAGAGAGCGCACTGTCCGGCCGGGCAGTGCGCCAAGAAAAAAGCGGGATTGGACTGTCACTATGTTGTCATTGGGGACTTCTACAATCGCCTCGCCTCACCCCTTTTCGTTTCACTGTCCGACGCCGCGGCTAGACCAATTAACGTGCGCATGACCATGACTCAGGTGGCGATCAGTGTGGCGGTGTTACTCGGTGCTTTCTTGTTATTTGCCTGCGCAAGTCTCGCAGTTGCCCGGTCTGATGCTGACACCCTGCTAAATTCTTCTGAACGCTTGTCTTTCGACATTGCGGCCCAGCCTTTGGCTCAGGCTTTGAAAGTGTATGGGCAGCGTTCTGATCTCTCTGTGCTGCTGGACGGTGCTGATCCCCAGCGACCTATGCCAGCGGTGCGTGGCGAGATGACACGCACCCAGGCCTTGGCCGCCTTGCTGGAGGGCTCGGGCCTGCAAGCCTATTACCTGGATAACCGCTCGATTGTGATCCGTCTGCCTGACAGCAAGCCGGGCCGGGCGCCATCCGGGCAGCGTCCCTTGAACTTGAGCCATATCTCCGGTGTACGCGATGGCGCCCATGATTACAGCGCCTATGTCACGCGTGTGCAGCAGACGGTGCGTAATGACTTGTGCAGCAGGCCCCTGACGCGTCCCGGCGGCTATCGCCTGGCCATGCAGCTTTGGTTGAACCCGGATGGGCAGGTAGAGCGCGTGCATTTGTTGGGCTCTACCGGGCAGGCGGGCCGTGATACGGCAATCCGCCGGGTGCTGGACAAGCTGGCAATGGGTGTCGCGCCCGATGCCGGTTTGCCGCAACCCTTGGTCTTGTTGTTGGCCCCGGTCTCGGGCCATGTGCGTGATGACTGTCCGGTGCAGGCGGGGAAGTAGATCATGTCCGACGCCCTGCGTAGCCGTTTGCGCCAAAGCCTGATTGCCCGCTACACGCATTTGCGTCGTCGCTTGGAGCGCACGATTGGTTCGCGTGAGGATGCCGCCGATGCCTTGCAGGAAACCTGGATACGGATTGGCGGCGTGGGGAATGGCGTGTCGGTGAATAACGACGAAGCCTACCTGCTGCGCATGGCCACCCATATCGCCATTGATTCTTACAAGCAGCGCAACAACTTGCTGACGGCCATGGATCTGGATGCCTTGACCCATATTGCTGACGATAGTTACGACACCCAGCGCTGCGCCTGGGCGCGCATCACGACTGCGCAGTTGTTGGCTGTTTTGCAGGATATGCCCATCCGTCAGCGCTCGATATTGATGGCTTCGCGGGTGGATGGTCTGACCTATGCCCAGATCGCCAAACAGTACAATATTTCGGTTTCCCTGGTGAACAAGGAAATGATGCGCGCGCTGGACTATTTGCGCCTGCGCTGCGCAGAACAATTCAACGATGCTGTGGGTGTCAGTGTCTCCGACAGTCTTTCCTGATGCCTACTGTTTGCACCATGAGTCTTCCTTCATCCTCCCTATCCGATGCCATTCGCACCCAAGCCAATCAATGGTGGGTGCAGTTGCATTCGGGCAGTGCCCGGCAGTCTGATGCCCAGGATTTTCAGCAATGGCTGGAGCAAAGTCCGGAGCACCGTGCGGCCTGGCGGGAAGTGATGGTGACAATGAACACCGTGACCCCCGGTTTGCAGGCAGCAAGGCATTTATTGCCGGAATGGAAAGCACCCGCTGCCCAGCCCGTCTTTACGGCCCGACGCGCCTTTATGGGTGGGGCGTTTGCCGCATCGGCTTTGGCCGTTGTTGGTGTGGTGCACCCGCCCTGGGGCTTGTGGCCATCGTTCACGGAGCTGACGTCGGACTTTCGGACCGGTGTGGGCGAGCAGCGTGAAATTCAGATCGGTCAGGCTGTGGCTATTCAGATGAATACCCAGACCTGCCTCAACCGCCGCGATACCGCGCAAGGTGCAGGCATAGAGCTGGTAGAAGGCGAGGTTGAAATTCATGTGCTGGATGGCGCTACTAGTCATCTTCACGTACAGGCCGGGCCGGGGCGTATGCAGGCCCAGCAGGCGCAATTCAATGTGCGTTACACCGGGCGCACGGTCACGGTGACGTGTCTGCAAGGACAAATGATGGTGCAAGCCAATCAAACCGTCACCTTGCAGGCGGGTCAGCAAACGGTTTACGACTACGAGCGTATCCAAGCCGTGCAGCGACCCAATCTGGATCAGGTCAGTTCCTGGCGTCGCGGCTATCTGGCGTTTGAAGGCCAGGCTCTGTCCGAGGTGGTGGAGGAGCTGAACCGCTACAGGCCCGGCAAGATCGTGGTCTATAGCGATAGCCTGAAAAGCCGCCCGGTGTATTTAAGCCTGTCCATCAGCGATATGGACTTGGCCCTGGACATGCTGCGCGCCATGTCGGGCATACGTGTGCAAGAGCTGGCCGGTGGGATTGCCTTGTTAAGGCAGGCTTAGTTACATAAAGTAACAAAATTAGGGTGATTGATTTCTCGTCCAAACCAGTCTTGTAGATATGGATACGAAATCCCTCCAGTCTTAAGCCGGGAACCTCAAGCAATGTCGCCACGCCTACGCAGTTTGTCTTCCAAGTCATCTGATCCTAGAAACCACGTCGATAGAGCTTCTCGCGACAAGTCCCGGAATCGCCTTACGCCGGTCGCACGCGCCATTGCGACCTTGCTGGTTACGGGTGGTTTAAGTGCACAGGCTTACGCACAAAGTCAGCCCGTATCGGGGGCGTGGTTTGCCGCCAGGGGCGCGGTAGAGCGCAATGTGTCGGGTGCGCAAGGCGCTATCGCAGACCCTGGTAATGGCGTACTGAATTCTGCAGCCCGCCAACATGCCGAAGCGCGTCAGCAATTAGCACGCTCGGTAGAAAATCTGGGCCGCACGGCCAGTGCCATTGCGGCGCAACAGGCTGCCCAAAAAGCCGCGCGCGAGGCCGCCGCTAAAGAAGCCGGAGTGCCAGAGGGCTACGTGCAAGGCGGGGTGTGGGACCGTGATGCCGCAGGCAATCTGCATGTATGGACCGGAGCCGAGCGCCCTGTCCATACGGAAGAGAAGGGCCAGCACAATGTGGCTATCAAGCAGACCGAAAGCAAAGCGGTGCTGAACTGGGAAAGCTTTAACGTGGGCCGCAACACCACGGTGCAGTTCCAGCAAAAAGCCACCGATGCGGTGCTGAACCGCGTGGTGGGAGCGGACACGGCACCTAGCCAGATTCAGGGGGCCATCAAGGGCGACGGCACCGTAATGGTGGTGAACCAGAACGGGGTGGTGTTCAGTGGTTCCTCGCAGATCAACGTGCGCAATCTGGTGACGGCAGCGGCCACCATGACCGACAAGCAGTTCACTGAAGGTTTGTACGGCAAGGATGCCAACACAGCGTCCTTTACCAATGCGCAGGGCAAGATTGAAGTGCAGGCCGGTGCGCATATTGGCACGCATGCCTCCGAGACCGTGAACCAGGGCGGGGGCTATGTGCTCTTGCTGGGTCAGGAAGTGGTGAACGCGGGCAGTATCTCCACGCCCGGCGGACAAGTTGCCTTGGCGGCGGGTGAAAACTTCATCATCCGCAAAGGGGTGGGGACAGAAGAAAATGTGAACTCCACGACCCGTGGCAACACGGTTGTGGTGCAAGCGGGTGCAGCGGATAAAAGCGGCAAGGTACAAAACAAGGGCTTGATCCAGGCTGCAACCGGCGACATCACCCTGGCGGGGCGCACGATCAGTCAGGAGGGCGTGCTGGTTTCCAGTACCTCGGTGCATACTCGCGGCACCATTCACCTGCAGAACAACAAGACCGATGCCCAGTCCACTGTAACCTTGGGCAAAGACAGCGTGACCGCTATCGTGCTGGATGAAAGCGCCGCGACCGCACTGGACGTACAGCGCGAAGCCCTGATCAAAGAATCCGATAAAGAAGGCGATGGCTTGCGCCATCGTCGTGACCAGTCGCTGGTGCAAATTGCCAGCGGTGGCGATGTTGTGTTCGATGCCGACAGCCTGACCCTGGCCACGGGCGGCCAGGTCTTTGTGGATGCGGCCAAGAACAGCGACGTCCGCAAAGATGCCGTGATTGATGTCTCCGGCCACGTGGGCGTGCGGGTGGCTATGGAAGCCAATAATGTGCAGATCAATATCCAGGGCAACGAGCAGCGCGATGCCCCGGTTAACCGCGAAGGCGACAATCTGCGCAGCAGCGATGTCTGGCTGGATCGTCGCAATCTGGTGTTTGTGCCAGCCGGAACCAATGGCTACGAGAAAGACCGCTGGTATACGGCAGGTGGGCTCCTGGAAGTGGGCGGTTACCTGGGGGTAGCCAGCCACGGTATTGGTGAGTGGTCGGCCCAGGGCGGCACCGTGCAGTTCAGCGGTGCCAGCGTGGTGACGCGTCCGGGCTCCATCATCAATCTGTCCGGTGGCACCTTGGATGTGCAAAGCGGTTTTGTTCGTCAAAGCTGGTTGCGGGGTGTGGATGGACGTCTGTACTCCGTAGACAGCGCCCCGGGCGATCTGCTCTACGAAGGCTTGTACAAGGGCTACCAGCAGACCAGCGCACGCTGGGGTCAAACCCGCAGTTTCTACAATCCGATTCTGGCCCCCACACAGCGCTACGAAGAAGGTTATACGGTAGGGCGTGATGCCGGTCGTCTCGTTATCTCGACCAAGGCTGCCGACCTGCAAGGCCATATCGAATCCGAAACCTATCAGGGCCCGCGCCAGATTCAGGCACCCGCTGCCAGGCTGGACGGCTATCAGCAGTCTCAAACCGCCGTCGCTCGTCGCGCCGAACTGATTCTGGGTGGCTGGATACCGGTCTACGACAAGGACACACAAAATCTGCGCTACACCCCCAGCGCCTTGATCGAGAAAGTGGTGATTGGCAAGACCAGCGGGCAAGACAGTGGTGATGCGTCGGATGCCGCGTCTTCGTCCATCACGCTGGATTCGGACTGGTTAACGAAAATGGGCCTGGGTGCCTTGCGCGTCTACGCCAGCCACAACGTGGCTGTGAACGAGGCTTTCGCGGTCGCCTTGGGCGGTGAAGTGGCCTTGCATGCGGCACAAGTGGATGTGCATGCTGATGTGACGGCACAGGGCGGTCGTATTGTGCTGGGTGATCTGGTCGACAAATGGATCAGTTCCGGCAACGGCTGGCAGCTTAGCAAAGTGGCGGATACGCCAGCGGGCTACACCACGCATACACAGATTGATTCTGGGGTGAGGCTGGATGCTCGTGGTCTGTGGAGCAATCAGGAGCTGGACAGCCGCGATATGCGTTATCTGCCCTGGCGAAACGGGGGCGAGATCATACTGCGCAGTAGCGGTGATGTGATCGTGGCAGAACATGCTGTGCTGGACGTGTCCTCGGGCGCGACCTATATGGCTGATGGTTCCGTGCAGGGTGGTAAGGGCGGCAATATCACCCTGGCGGCCGATGCACATCTGGCCAATGCCACGGGTATGGGTGGCAAGCTGTTTTTTGAAGGGGAAGTGAGGGGGCATGGTGTCGCGGGGGGCGGCACCATGCGTTTCCAAAGCGGTAATGCGATTGTCCTGGGTGGCACTGTCGCCGGTAGTGATGGCGTGCTGCAGGCGGGCGAGGCCTCTTTGGCTGACTTGGTGACCCTGGAAGGGTTCACCATTGCCCCCGGTGCAATTTTGCCCGTGGATTTTCACTACACACGTACTCACGCAGCAGCGGGTGAAGTCATTGGTGGTGCGCCCAAAGTGGAGCAGTCCAATCCGGCTAGCTGGATTCATTTGACGACGGCCTGGACCTTGCCCAAACCCAGCAATGAAAACACCAGTTATATGGTGTGGCTGTCTAACGGCCAGCAGTTGCGGGTAGATGGCTATAGCTGGAGTACGCCTCCTACCTTGCCGGCAGGCACCGTGATTATGGAGATCCTGACCCCGGGCAGCTTCCCGAAGGATTACGTGCTGCCACCGGCTATTTTCCCCAACGGCATCGCGATTGCACCTTCTGCCGGTGTGTATAAAGCAGGCACAGTTGCCAATGCCGAGCTGAGCTATGCGGCCGGAACCTTGTTGCGTGCCGGTACCCGTTTGACGCAGGACGTCGCGGTGGATTCCGTGCTGCATCTGGATAGCAGCCAATTCCAAAAAGGCTTTGCTCAGTACGAGGTGCTGGGCGGCTTTGGGGTGGCCGTGGCGCAAGATGCCAATCTGACGCTGAACCGACCCGTCATGTTGCTGGATTTGCCCGCTGCCCGCCAATTGGCGACGGGTAGTGATCCGTGGCAGGCCGCCACCTTGTGGCTGCCACCTGAATTTAGCGAGTCTCCTGAAAAGGGGGCGGTCAGCCAGCGTGGCGGGGCCAGTCTGAGCCTGAGCTCCGGCTATGAGTACAAAAAACAAAGTGTGGACCCAAGTGGCCCTTCGCTCTCCGTTGGACGGGGCGCCCTGATCAAAGTGGATGATGGTCAGAGCATCACCTTGCAAGGAAATGGTCAGATCACGATTGATGGCACCTTGCAGGCCGCAGGCGGAAAAGTTGGCATTTATGGTTTGAATTCGGGGGGCGACGACGCTAACCATATCAAGGGCCATGATGGGTCGGTCTGGCTGGGCAGTACGGCCTTGCTGGATGTGTCGGGCAAGGCCATGACGGCGGTAGACAGCCAGGGCCAGCGTTATGGCAAGGTGCTGAACGGTGGTCGTATCGAGATTGGCAGCAAGTACCAGGCTGCGGCTACGGCCTTCAATGCCATCGACAATTTTATTGTGATTCGTGAAGGCGCCCGTCTGCTGGCCTCAGGCAGTTCGGCTACGCTGGATCTGCCCGGTCAGGGCGCACAGACCCTGGCCTCGAATGGGGGCGTGATCCATCTGGCCAGCTTTAATGGTCTGTATCTGGATGGAGACATGCAGGCCAAGGCCGGGGGTGCCAATGCGGCAGGCGGCACCTTGTCCCTGGCATTGGAAGCGCCTAACTATTCGCTGGCAGCCGGGCCGAGCAATCGGGTGCTGGCACACCGTGAAATGACGCTGGTGCGCGAGCAGCAGTTGGAGAACCTGTCGCCCGATCTGGAACCCGGTCGTGCAGATGCCGGTTTGCAGTACGGCCATGCCCGTATCGGTGTGGATCGTATCCAGTCCGGTGGTTTCGACAATCTGGCATTGCTGGCCAACGGTATCTTGTCGATTGAAGACGGCGTGGACCTGACGATGGGGCAAAGCCTGCATCTGGCTGTACCCAAAATTGCCTTGGCGCCCGGTTCTCTTGTCGGTTCGACAATCAGGCTGGCTGCTCCCCATGTCCGTTTGGCAGGCGCAACGCGTGCCACCCGCGACAAGTACGTCACTCCCCTGATTCAGGATCCCGCCAGCAGTGTGGGCAAGATGGTGGAGGTGCTGGACGATGCCCATTTGCTGATTGAGGCGGGTGTGCTGGATATCGCCAACCGAGTCGCCTTTGGGGCTTACGGCACGTCCTTGCAGGATGGCAAGGCAGAGGTGTCGCGTGCTGGCTTTGATACGGTGGAATTGCGAGGCCAAAACGATCTGCGCTTCTTGAAGCATACCGTGGGTGACCGTACGCAATTGCTGACTGACGGTAATCTGGTTCTGGCCGCAGGTCGTATCTACCCGGGTACGGGGGTGACGGCGGAAGTGCTGGCCGGCCGTCACATTGCGCGTGATCAGTGGAATAACCCGCAGTTGTTGTTCGACCCCGAGCGTAGCCTGCGCATTGAACGCATCGGCAGTGGTGATGTGTCGCAGCCGTATTCTGCTTTGGGTATCTTGCGTTTGCAATCGGCCAATATTGATCAAGGCGGGGTGCTGCTGGCACCTTTGGGTCAACTGGAATTGGGTATTGGCGTAGGGGGTGGACTGCAGGCTCCTACCTCGCTGGTGCTACGCCCTGGCAGTATCAGCTCGGTCAGTGCGGCGGGGCTGCTCATGCCGTACGGTGGCACCGTGGATGGCCTGACCTATAACTACGGTGGTCTGGATGCCCCGTATGTAGGCCTGGGTGGTTTGCTGGGTAACTTGAACCTGAAAGCGACGAGCGTTGATGTACAGGAAGGGGCTTTGCTGGATCTGTCGGGTGGGGGTGAGCTGACTGGTGCAGGCTTCCTGACCGGGCGTGGTGGCTCTACCGATGCCCGTTTGCATCCCTTGATTCAAAGTACCGCCAACGGCTTTATCTTGCCCGAGCTGTCCAGCAATCCGGTCTATGCCGTGGTGCCCGGTGTGCAGCAAATCGTTGCTCCGCTGGCTGCTGAAAATGGGGCAGGTGATCCCATGGTGGGTCGCCAGATTCATATCGGAGCGGGTGTGCCGGGCCTGGCAGAAGGCACGTATACCTTGCTGCCTTCGACCTATGCCTTGTTGCCGGGTGCGTATCGCGTTGAAATCAGCGGTGCTGCAAGTGCGAATGCGGCCATGGGCGGCGCCATTGCCATGCGCAACGGTTCCTACAATGTGGCCGCACGTCTGGGTGTAGCGAACACCGCAATCGTGGACACGCTGCCGTCCCGCGTGGTGCTGACCTCGGCCGATATCCTGCGCCAGTATTCCCAATACAACGAAACCTCTTACTCGCAATTCGGTCTGGATTGGGCCACACGCGACAGCGTGCCGCGTCCGCAATTGGAGCGAGATGCTCGCCAGTTGGAAGTGGCTGCTCATAGTTTGAAGATCGCGCAGGGCGCAAGCCGGTTTGAACCGGCCCGCAATGGCCGTGGCGGTACGGTGGTGCTGACAGGTTCTCGTATCGAGGTGCTGGCCGACGGTGCTGCGCCTACGGCTGGTTTTGAGGGTATGTCGGTCGAGTCAGGCATGCTTAATCGTCTGGGCGCGGCGGGGATCAGTATTGGTGGTTCGCCGACGTCGACCTTTGCGTTGCAAGGCTATGGTTCTACCCGCGATGCGGGGCGCGTCAGCTTGGGTGGCACCCGTACGGATGCGATCTTTGTTCGTGATGGCGCGGTGCTGGAAGCCGCACAGGTATTTTTGGTTGTCGGTAACCGTGAAAAAGGTCTGATTGTTGAGCAAGGTGCCACGATCAACACCTTGGGCAAGGGCGCTGCGCCGTGGGATTCCAGCGAAGGCTATGTGCTGGAGCCGGGTCAGAAAGGGGTGTTGGCTCTTAGCAATGGTTGGCTGGATGTGACAGCCCCCAAAGCGGATGATAGTTGGGGTGCCGTCGGTGCAGGCTTCCTGCATATCGGGACCTGCGCGACTGGAGCCACTTGTTCCGGTGAAACCCGTTTGTACTCGGAAGGCACGATTACGGCGGCCACCAATAAATCCTTTGAGCTGGATGAGTCCGTGCGCTATGGCACACGCAATCTGGTACTGGCGATGGGTGGCATTAATGTGGGTGGAGCGGATGCGCTGGCCCAGGCTGCCGCCAAGGGTATTTTGCCTTCAGGGCTGACGCTGAATCAGTCCGTTCTGGAACGCCTCTTGCGTGGTGACACGCAAATGGGTGCCCCCGCACTGGAAAACCTGGTGCTGACGGCACGTGATGCCGTGAACTTCTACGGCGATGTGAACCTGAGCACGATTGATCCGGCGACCGGCAAGTCGGCTCTGGAACGTCTGGTGCTGGGCACCCCAGCCATTTACGGCTACGGCGATGCGAGCACTCAGGCGCGTATCGAGACAGGTATCCTGGTCTGGAACGGCGCCACAACACCAGCAGGCAACATCATTGCGGGCGGAGCAGGTACGGGCAACGGTCGTTTGCTTATTGATGCCAAGCAGATCGAGTTTGGTTATGGCCCACGCAGTCAGCCGGATACCGTTGGCACGCATGACCGTCTGGCTCTGGGCTTTGGCACGGTGAACTTCAATGCCAGCGAACGCATCACGGCCAATCACAAAGGTTCTTTGTCGGTCTATCACAGCCGTGGTGCCTGGGATGAAAGCGCCAAGGATTGGACCTACTACGGTGGAGACGTGAATTTCAGCACGCCTCTGTTTACGGGGCAGGCAGGGTCGGTCAACCATATTCGCGCCGGTGGCAGCATTAACGCCGTTCGTCCCGAAGGTGCGAATTATGTGCAGCCCGATGCAGCGACCGCCGCCCAGTCGCTGGGTGCGGAGTTGAAGCTGGATGCAGGTAGTTATCTGAATTTCGATAGTGCGGTTTTGCTGCCGAGCGGCAAGTTGACCCTGACCGCACAAGGCGATGTGATGTTGCGTGACGGTGCGCAGATTGATATGGCAGGCCGTCCCATCCGCTTTTTTGATGTCAGCAAATACAGTTGGGGTGGGGATGTCATCCTGAATAGCCGTGGTGGCAATGTTGTTCAGGATGCCGCTTCCCTGATTGATCTGTCCGCCCAGCAAAACCGCGCCGGTAAATTGACGACCTTGGCGATGGACGGTCTGCTGGATCTGCGTGGCCGCATCAGCGGTGCCGCCAGCGGGCATTACGATGCCGGTGGCACGCTGGTGCCGTTTGGCGCAGGCTTTATCGAGGCACGCGCACAGCAGATTGCCGACTTTGCCGCCTTGAATACTCGCTTGAACGAAGGCTCGGTCTGGGGTGGTCGCAGCTTCCAGTTGCGTCAGGGTGATCTGACTATTGGCGACGAGCTCAAAGCCCGTGAAATCAACGTGTCCGTGGACAATGGCAGCCTGACCGTGGTGGGCAAGGTGGATGCCAGCGGCGAGCAGGCAGGCAGTATTCGTCTGGCTGCCAAGCGCGGCCTCACACTAGCCGGTACCGCTGTTCTGGATACCAGCGCCAGTGTTCTGCGCCGTGACAGTTACGGACAGGTCATTGAAGCACCTAACCGCGCGGTCATTGAGCTTGATTCGGGTCTGGGACGATTGCTTTTGGCCGATGGCATGAGCATGAATCTGAGCGTGGCCGGAACGGACGCACGCTATGGCACCGTGGCCTTGAATGCCCCACGTCTGGGTGGCGCAACGGGCAATGATGTGGATATTGATGCCCGTGGCGCGCTCAATATCAGCGGCGCCAAGTCCATCGCCGTCAATGCCTTCTACCAATACGACGATGCCGAGCCAGGTACCGATTTGACCGTGGATGGCCGCAGTTATCAGCGCATCGATCAGGACTATCTGAAGAAGAAACACCAGGATAGCGAAACCTTCATCAACAAGGCCTTGGCCAATCAGGCTCTGATGCAAGGCAAGCTGGCCGGGCTGCGTGCCTATGGCGATGAATTCCACCTGCGTCCTGGCGTAGAAATTGTCAGCAACGCTGCCATCAACCCGGATGGTGACTTGCATGTGGATGGCGATATTGATCTGTCCGGTTTCCGCTACGCCAGCGTGAACCCGCATAGCCAAAAAAGCTCGCTCTATGGCTCGGGAGAGGCAGGGGCGTTGGTCTTGCGCGCCGCTGGCGACCTGGCGATCTTCGGTAGCGTGACAGATGGCTTTGATACCTCCGTGCTGGGTGTGACAGCGGATGATCAGAGCTGGGTGCTGCCCGCAGGCCGCATGCCTTTTGGTGGTGACTTGATCATCCCTCGCGGTGGCATGGTGACCCTGGATACAGGCACTCAGTTTGCAGCGGGTCGCACCTTGAATTACGACGTGCCGGTAGGCGCGATGACCTTGCCGCGTGACACGCTGATTCCTGGTCTGGTGAGCCTGGCCCAGAGCTTGTCGCTGCCTGCAGGGACGGTCCTGTCTGCCGCCGTGCTGGATGCTTCCGGCCAAGTGATTTATGCCGCCGGTACCGTTCTGAAAGAGCCTGTTGTCTTGCAGGCCAATATGCAGTTGTCGGCAGGCTTCCGTCTGCCAGAAGACGCTCAAATCGCGGCGACCTGGTGGCCTAAAGGGGTGCCTTTGCCCGTGGCCATGAAGCTGACTCAGCCTGTGAATCTGAGCAAGGGATCTTTGGTTCCTTCAGAAACCGATGTGATTCTGCCTGGTGGTGTGGCAATGGTGGACCTGCGCCCGCGCGATACAGATGACATGCAAGGTCGCATGCTGGCGTTGGCCCCGATGCTGGCAGCAGGTTCACAGTCCTGGGATATTCGACTGGTGGCCGGGGCGGATACGGCTGCTGCCGATAATCGCCTGACTGCTGTGGGCAGCAATAAGCGTCTGATGCTGGCCGATACGCATTTTGGTCTGGGGGTTAAAACCGTTCTGGTGCCAGGCACAGGTTCGCCTGCCACCTACGAGTACAGTTGGGGCGACCTTAGCCAGTTTGAGGAGTTGGTCAATCTGATGTTTGGCGAATATTTGTTGAGTTTTGTGCCAACACCAGGAGCCGTCATTACCCAGGCCGAGGTGGACGAGCTGAGCTCCATGGGTTTCATCGGTATTGATCCTATGGGGCTGAATGAGTTCGGAATGGGTGTGATGGTGGCGGCAAGGGAGTTGACCCCCGCCACACCGCCCGAGATGGAGGATGTGACGCAGGCCGCCCGCGAGCAATTATTCAGCGTATTGCGTACTGGTGTGGGTGATCTGGACCTGGTTTCCGGCGGCGATATTGAAATGAATTCGCTGTATGGGGTCTATACCGCCGGTACACCGTCGGCGTCCATGGGCGCGGCCTATAACCAGGCGCGTGGCAAGTTGCCCGATGGCACGGTCCTGCGCAAGGAAGGCAAGCGTTTTGAGTCCTTGGTCAATGGTGGGGCGGATAGCCTGTATCAGGCTTGGTATCCCGAAAACGGCGGCAACCTGCTATTGCGTGCCCAGGGCAGCGTGAAAGGGGATCTAGTCGGCAATAACAGCGGTCGGAATGACCTGGAATATACCTTCCATAACACCCGTCAACAGATTGCCTCTACCGCAGTGGGCAGTTGGTTGTGGCGTCAGGGTACGGGTAGTGCCGTGTCCGGCAGCGAGGGCGTTCCCAGCGCCTGGTGGGTCAACTTCGGTACGTATGTGGCTGGGGCGGCGGATGGTAACTACAGTGAGTACGACACCTGGTTGTTTGCCAATGATCCTTTCCTGACCGGTTTTACCGGCGTAGGCACGCTGGGCGGCGGTAATTTGACTGTGGAAGCCGGAGCGGATGCAGGCATGCTTGATCAGCGTGGCATTCGCAGCACGTGGAACCAGCAGTCGCACACACCGCGCAGTCAGGGCTTGCATTTGGTGGTTGGCAGCACTGGCCGTGTCACACCGGGTGGTGAACTGGTGCAGACAGGCGGCGGTGATCTGATCCTGCGTCTGGGGGGAACCTTGAATCCGAATCCCGAGGTGCGCCTGAACGAGCATGATCTGAACAGTACGTTTGTGAACTTGCGTGGCGCAACAGCCCTGGATGCCGGGGCGATTGGCGGGATCAAGCAAGGCTTTGGTGGCGCGGATCAAATGGATACGCGTCCCGCTAATCTCTACACCGCCGGGGGCGGAGCGGCGACGGGTGGCCCCATTCTGATCCTGGGTGACTCTGCGGTGCGCATGCAAACCCGTGGCGATCTGGTGCTGGGCAGTGTGGCGGACCCAGGGCGTACGGCCTTGTTGCACTCCACGCCGTTTTCGGTGGATGGCCAACATTACGATGGCAATGGCTGGTCCTGGTTCTCCTTGTGGACACCGGCGACCGGGGTGGATCTGTTCAGTGCCGGTGGCAACTTGACGCCCACTACGGCATGGGACGAGCGTATTGCGTATGAAAATACGCGTTGGGGCGATCTGAACCGAAACCAGTCCCATAACGCGGATGGCCATTTCTACCCATCTATCCTGCGAGCAACAGCAGCTAACGGCAATATTGCTTATGGCGCCAGTGCCAGTGACGCTACAGTCTCCGTGGGAAGTGGCGGTTTGCTGCGCTACGGCTTTGGTACGGTTTTGGCTCCATCGCCCATAGGCGAGCAGTTTGTGAATGCAAGCGGTCGTGGGGAGCTGCAATTCCTGGCCGGTCGTTCCATCCTGGGAGCGGGCTATGTGTTCTCGGCGTCGACTGCTGATCCTGCTGCCATGCCTAGCCCGATACGCCCTGGCTTTGTGGGTCTGGTGTCTCAGACCGGTGGGGGAGAGCATGGCTTTAATCCTCGCATTATTCACAACGTGGATAGTGAGGCGATGCGTCTGAATAACTGGTTTACGGTGAGTACTAATGGAGGGATCACCTCCCTTTACGGTGGTCGTGCCACCGCGGGTTCGCTGTTTGTATTCGGTACCCCGGTCAATATCGCGACGGCCGCCAAGCAACGACAGCCCGCCCGTTATTACGCCGTTAATGGTGACATTGTGGGCTTGCGTGTCGGGCAAGAAGTCTTGCTGGGCTATCCCCCAGGCTCGGCTGGCTCGCGTATGGAAGGCTCGGTTCCGGTCGCGATTCGCGCTGGCCGGGATATTACGGATTCCGGCACTCGTTTGGGGCAGCAAGATGCGGTGGCGGGTAGCTGGAGCCCCACGGCTACGACACGTGGCAATCTGATTACCCACGCCTGGGCAGACGATATTTCCATCGTGGAAGCAGGCCGGGACGTGCGCAATAGCAGCTTCTACATTCAGGGCCCTGGTTTGCTGGACGTATCGGCAGGACGCCATGTGTATTTGGCCGACAAGGGCGAGATCAAGAGCCTGGGGCCTTTGGCATCTGCCGTGTCGGAGAGTCGAGGCGGTGGTGCCAGCATTTCGGTGTCGGCAGGGATGGGCGAGGGCGCGCATTGGGACGACTTCGCCGCGCGTTATCTGAACCCCGATAATCAGGCTGATCT
The DNA here is from genome assembly GCF_017377875.1 of Alcaligenes sp. SORT26. Taxonomy (GTDB): domain Bacteria; phylum Pseudomonadota; class Gammaproteobacteria; order Burkholderiales; family Burkholderiaceae_B; genus Alcaligenes; species Alcaligenes parafaecalis. The sequence goes on along the minus strand of NZ_CP070975.1, from coordinate 2,485,584 downwards.
GGAGCTGCCTTTTGCCGATCAGCAGGGCAAGGCGCTGTACGTCTATAACCGTGGCCTGACCTTGTCCCAGTGGCTGCAGCGAGAGTTTGCCTACACAGGTGACGAGGCAGGCGCCCAGAGCTTCCTGGATCAGAAACAGGCCGAGCTGGATCTGGTGCGCGATCAGGCCCGGGCAGAAGGGCGCACCGCGTCCAGCCGCCCCTTGGCGCGTGAGTACAAGCTGGAGAGCCAACTGCATCTGGTCAACTGGCTGACAACACGCTTTGCGGGCGATAACGGCCTGGGTCTGCATTTTGATGCCGCCAGCATGGATGCACGCAGCTTCTTCGATACCTTGCCACCCGAGCAGCAGCGCAGTTATCTGCGTAACGTCTACTACGCAGAATTGCGTGCTTCAGGCCGGGAATACAACGATGGGGACAGCAAGCGAGCAGGCAGCTACTTGCGTGGTCGTGAAGCCATTGCCACCCTGTTCCCGGAGCGGGATGCACAAGGCAAGGCGCTGAGCTATGCCGGTGACTTGACCATGTATAGCAGTGCGCTCTACTACGACGCTGACTACGTCAATAATACGAGCGGTAAAAACCGACCCACGCCCAAGGTGAATTACCTGACCAAAGCCGAGTGGGAGGCCTTGGGAATGCCAGGTTATAACGTGTCCTTCTACGATGTGCTGGATGCCGGTATTCATACCAACTTTGGGGGTGACATCAGCATCCTGACGCCCGGTGGCCGTGCTCTGGTAGGGGTTGATGGTGGTTTCAACCCTGGCCCAGGATCGGGGGTGATTACGCAAGGAGAGGGGGATATCAACTTCTTCTCGCAAAGCGATATCTTGATGGGGCAGAGCCGGGTCTTTACGACCTTTGGTGGCAACATTCTGGCCTGGTCGGCCGCAGGTGACATCAACGCTGGCCGAGGCAGCAAGACAACGGTGGTCTATACCCCGCAACGCCGTGTTTATGACTTGTTTGGCAATGTGGCGCTGTCGCCATCCACACCGAATACCGGCGCGGGTATTGCCACGCTGAATCCTGTTCCTGAAGTTCCACCCGGCTATATCGATTTGATTGCGCCGCTAGGAACCGTAGATGCAGGCGAGGCAGGGATACGCGTATCGGGCGACATCAATATCGCCGCCCTGCGTGTGGTTAATGCAGACAATATTCAGGTGCAGGGCGAGTCCAAAGGGATTCCGGTCGTGGCGACGGTCAATACCGGAGCGCTGACCAACGCCAGCGCGACAGCGTCCTCGGCCGCTTCGGCAGCCCAGGACACGGTGAACCGCGCTCGTGCACAGGCTCGTCAGAATCTGCCATCGGTCATAACGGTACAGATTCTGGGATTTGGGGACGCAGGGCAGTCAGGGGGCGGGGCCACCTCATCAGGGGCAGGCCCGGCAACATCCAAGATCGATGCCTCTGCGTATCGCCAAGACAGTACGGTGCAGGTCCTGGGACTGGGCGCCAATCCGCAATCCGCTCTGGATCGATTGACGCCCGAGGAGCGGCGGCGGATGACACTGTAGCCTGAGCCTGGGAGATCTGATCATGTTGTCGACTTGCCTGCCCTTGCCTACCCGCAAGCGGAATGAGGAGTGTGTGACGCCGCAGTATTCACTGTGCTTGTATTTGAAGGTGAACTACGAAGAACTACTGCGGCAACTGACCATCCGCCTGCGCTGCCGTGACCGCGCAGCGGATGCCTTACACGACACCTGGCTGCGCCTGCATGGCAGCCGGGAGATCGGGCCAGTGGCCAACCCGCGCCAGTATCTGCTGCGCATGGCCAGGAACCTGGCCATCGACGAATGGCGTGCTGAGTCAGGAAGAGGGATGCTGGTGCCTTTGGATGAGCTGGACGAACAGCAGCAGATTTCCCCCATGCCGGGGCCGGAATCCAGCCTGATCGGCCGGTCCTTGCTGTCGGTTCTGATCTACGCTATCGAACTGCTACCCCGCCAACGCCGCGCCATCTTTCTGGCCGCGCGCCTGGAAGAACAAAGCCTGAGCGTGGTGGCCGAACGCTTCGGCGTCACCACCAGCAAAGCCCGTAATGAACTGCGCCGGGCAGAGGCGCATTGCGAACAGGCGTTACTGGGGAACTGGACGGAGCTGCGACAGGGGCGCAATAACTGTGTGAAGCCACCACCGACCCTGAGCGCTGGGTTCGGGTGGATGGCGGAGCCGGTGGGGTTTTGAGGGAGGCCCTTGTTCAGGGCCTCTGTTGGCGTTTGTTTGCCCCGATCAAACCCAACACTAATTACAGCCGAGGTGCGTACCTTAGCGTAATCATCAGATTGCGCGGGTCACCGTAGGTGTTGTTGCCGTTCTTTTCGGCATAGCCAGGGGTCCAATAGCGTTTGTCGAACACATTGTTTAGGTTAAGGGCAAGATTGATTTCGGGTGTGAGCTGGTAACCCAGGCGAAGGTTCGCCACTGCGTAACCGGGGACCTTGAATGAACGGTCATACCCCAGTGTGTGGCTTTGTACCGTTGCGCCACCGCCTATAGTGAGCCGGTTCCATTCACCAGGCAGGCGATAGGAAGCCCAAAGACGAAACATGTGTTTGGGTGTCCAGGTGCTATAGGTCTCTCCCTTTAGTGTCGGATCACTCAAGTATTTCGTGGTGTTGTAGGTGTAGCCTGCCATGACTTGAAGGTTGGGTAGTACTTCACCACTCACTTCCGCTTCAATACCTTGGCTGCGTACCTTGCCTGTGGCAACCGAGCAGTACCAACCATCGCAAGCATAGCCTGAGGCCACATCGTTGACGGCACGGTTTTTGTGGTCATAACGGAAGACTGCAAGAGAGGTGTTTACGCGCCCGTCGAGAAGTTCGCCTTTGATGCCGAGCTCCAGATTGGTGCCTTTGATTGGATCAAGCTCCTTGCCCTGGACCGTTTTAGCGGACTGTGGCTCAAACACGCTGGTGTAGCTGCTATACAGCGACCATTGTGGACTCACTGCATAAACCAGTCCCACGTACGGCGTAATCTCACCGGATGCGGTGTAGACGGACTGCGAACCGGTCAGCGGCACAGAGTAGAGATAGTCATACCAGCTTGCACGCACCCCCAGAATGGCCGTCAATGGATCGGAGATCCGGGCGCGCCAACTACCATAGACTCCTTTTTGCTGCACATCGTATGTGGATATGTTTTGGACGCTGTTGCCAGAGGCCAGCATGCTCTGGACCGTGGGTTCGGTCCGATTGTGGTCAATGGAGAAAATATTGCCGCCTGGGGTGAATACTCGTATCCACATGTCGTCGGATGTGTATTTCGAGTAATTGGCACCCAAGGTGACTTCGTGGTCTAGGCCCAAGGCATTAAATTGACCATTGACATAAGCGTCCAGTCCTACCCTTTTGGAATCGAAGTCCGTGATCCAGTTGGCATAGGTCAGGCCACTTCCATTTGCCGCTACTGCTCCTTGAACTCGCTGGTGCTTGGACGTATTGTTCTCATTCGTATGCAATGCTGATACTTTGAATTTCCAATTTGCATTGAAACGATGGTCCAGATCAGCATAAAACGAGGTTTGCTCCAAGTGTGCTTGGTTCCACCAGGCCCCGCTAAATGTGGAGCGGGGCAGACCTACATCGCCACCTTCTGTATAGCGAGGCAGGCCACGGATCATTGGCCGCCCTTGGCTGTTCATGTAACTGACTCCCAGGCCTATTGTTGTGTCGGGGCTCAAGTCAAAGTCCAGCGCACCATAGAATGACCGGGTACGGTTATTCACGTAATCGACAAATGAGTGGCTGCGTGCCTCGTCCACCACGAAACGACCCCTCAGCGTTCCCTCTGCATTGAGCGGACTGCCTGCATCCAATTGCAAGCCATAACGATCCCACGATCCGGCACGAGCGGTAACGGAGACCGTTTTTTCTGTCGGCCCACGTTTGCGGACCAAGTTGACGGCACCTCCTGGGCTGCCGGTGCCTTGTAGTAGTCCGGAGGCCCCACGCAGAACTTCCAATCGGTCATAGAAAACCATTTCTTCGGCTCCCCAATTCCCGAGTGCATAGGTATTGCGGGGAACGGCCACACCGTCGTATTGCCAGTCATTAATCTGGAAGCCGCGTGCGGAGAGCACCATCCCTTGGCCCACGCCTTTGACGCCGACGGCGCCGGTAACGGTGTTTGCTGCGTCTCTGAGGTCGACAATACCTTGTTCATCAAGCTGCTTACGCGTGATCACACTGATGGACTGTGGGATGTCTTTAATCGCTTGGTCGCCCTTGTTGATACTCACTGTGCGGGTGGTGAGTGAGTCCGTGCCTTCGGTTGTGCTGTCTGTTCGTGCCTTGATTGTGACGATCTCTAACTGAGTCACCGGGCCTGTCGATGCTGACTCGGCCTTGATGATGATGCTATCGCCTTCCCATACCGCGATTAGCGCAGTGCCGCGCAGTAGTTGATCGATAGCCTGTTGCACCGTCAGGGTGCCTTTAGCTGCATGCGCTGTTTTACCTGCCACGAGTGCCGGGGAGAAGCCGATGGCCGTGCCGGTGGCGGCAGAGAGCTCATGCAGTGCAGCACTCAGCGGCTGTGCGGCAATAGAGAGGGCGACAGTCTTGTTGTCGGTATTGGCGGCTTGGGCATGTACAAGACCAGGTGTGCCCAAGGCCAGTGCGACCATTAGGGCCAGAGGGGCAGAACGGAAATGAGGGGGTATCGGCTGCATGGAGTCGTCTTTCGCTATGGAGTAATGGAAATAAAAATGAGTTGCATTACTTTTAAAGACGCATCGCCTTGGTAAAACTACACCTCTCCCATCAAAAAATTTAAATTTTTCTTGTGCGGACTATGTTCTCAGGCACAGCCCGTCTACGGTGCCTTGATGATCTCAGTTCGGCCATCATTATGTCGTACCAATTGGACGGGCAGGATTTGCGGTAGCATCCTCGCAAACTCTACTGGCCGGTCGATGCGGAAGCTGCCAGCCAATGGCAGATCGGCCACGGAGGGATCACGGATAGACAGTCCAGTGGGGGTGTAACGCTCCAGTTCCACCAGGGCATCCCCCAGCCTAGTGTTCTCGAAACGCACCAGCCCTTTGCTCCACAGTCCCACGGTGTGGGGTGCAACCGAGACGACCGAACTGGCTAAGCCACTGGGGGCGATGGCCACACCCTGGCCTGCTGTGAGGGCGGTTTCGTGATCGGTCTGTTGCCCGTTCAAACTGGCTACACGTACATAACCTTCTTCCACATCCACCTTGACAGCGCCGGAGTCTATACCGGTACTGCGGTAGCGCACGGCGAACCGAGTGCCGACCACGGTCACGCGAGCCGAGCCTGCCAACACCTGGAAGGGCTTTTCACGATCAGGTGCAACATTGAACATGACTGCCCCCGTTGTGATCCGTACTTCGCGGCGGTCGTGGTACAGGGCGACCTGTGCCTGCGTGTCGGCATCGATAGCCATTTCGGAGCGATCGGGTAAGGTGACCGTTTGACGTTGCCCGCGCTCGACGACAAAGTGATGAGAAAAGGTAGGCTGTTGCATCCATTGATGCCAGCCAACGCCAATCGCCAACAGAACAGAACAACAGAATGCCACGACGCCTGGGTGCGGTCCCAGCCAGCGCCATGGGAGCCAGCGGCTGGCCCTGCGGCCTGAGCCAGGTTCAACGGTGGGTGGGACAGTATGGATGGAACGTGCTGCCACCTCTGCAGCGGGGATGGCGCGCATGGCCGAGAGCTCCTGATTCAGGTTCTCGAAGGCAACAGCATGGGCTGGACTGGCGGCCAGCCATTGTTGGAATTCGGTCTGTTCGGTTTGGCTCAGGCCGTTTTCCTGGCGGGTATGCCAATCGACGGCCGCCATGTCCACAGGGTCTTGCTGGCTAAAGAATTCCTTCAGCTCACACGCCTCTGCCGCCTCGTCAAAAGGGGCAGGGGAAGTATCACTGAGGGACGAAGGGAAACGACTCATCTTATGGGTATAGACGCATGAAAGAGGAAAAACTGTACCCTGGCCTGCCAATTATTCTGCGTGCCTGACGGGATATGCTGTCGATTCTTGTCTTAGCCTTCATGGTCCAGTACCTTTCTGCGTGCTATGCACGCGAGCTTGCCGCGCCGGATGTATTGATCGACCATGCCCACCGTTATACCCAAGCGGGCGGCGATCTCCTTGTTGGGCAGGTCGTCGAACAAGTACATGCGAAATACTTCCCGGCAGCGTGGGGGTAGCGAGTCAATGGTGTCCAGATAGGCTTGTATCGCCTGGGTCGAGGCATAGGCTTCTTCGGGCTGGAGATGTTGGGGGCCGGAGAGCTGCTGGGATTCGTCCAGCATGTCAATGTCTTCGTGCTGGCGGTGAATTGAGCGCCTGTGCATGTCGATCTCGGCACGCACGGCGACTGTCTTAAGGAGCGCCGCAGGCTCCACAATGACCTGCCCGGCCTGCTGCATGGCAAGTACACGGGCGTAGCTTTCTTGCGCCAGGTCAGCCGCCTTGTCGCGGTCTCTGACTCTGCGTGTGCAGAAGTTCAGTAGGTCTTTGTAGTAGCGGGCGATCACCTGTCACAGTCCAATCAAAGCTATGCAAACGACAGTACCGATCGCTCATGCCACAACGTGAAACGGTTGATGACTACGCGATAGGTAGGGGTCGGATGATTTGCCACGCATTATATGCGAGTGGTTCTCATTTGAGCTTTTATTTATCACGTAGCCAGATCAAACGCGTGTCTTGCGCTGTGTTTATGAGTTCAGGAGTTTTAAGAATTAATAACTACAGGTGGATGGTATTACGTGCGGCTGGAACGGTGTGAGTAACCGTGTTGAGTGAATGTCCATCGCCGTTTATGGGGTAGAGCTACCCAAGCTAGCCTTAGTTTGAAGGGTTTATAAGAGGCCAGCAGAAAAACAAAAAGCCCAGTCGTTTGACTGGGCTTTTTGTTTGAATTCTTGGTGGCCTGGGGCGGAATCGAACCACCGACACAAGGATTTTCAATCCTCTGCTCTACCGACTGAGCTACCAGGCCAACGTGTACTGCTCGGTAAAAATAGAACTATACCACGTTTTTTAATTTGTGCGCATAGTACAACAAAAATTTTATGCATCTTTTCGACTTCAACTTTGCCGTACCCCTAGGAGGGGGCCCTTTTCAGGGAAAAGTGGGCTGCATAAAGGAGAGCAATTGTAATCACAAAAAGGCAATGCAAGTAACATTTTTGGCAAAACCCTGGCATGCGGCGTAAAATCACTTAAATTTCATGCGTTTTGCTTCGGCAAGATTGCCTGTCTTGGTCTTTTCAGGGCTATAGCCTGTACTGCTCATGTCTGTAGATGTTCTAACCTTCGGTCTGAATCATGTGTCCGCGCCGGTTGCCGTGCGCGAGCGCGTTGCGTTTCCGATCGATGTGTTAAAGCCTGCGCTTGATACCTTGCGTGCCACCTTTGGCACCGGTGTACGTGAAGCAGCCATTCTGTCTACCTGTAATCGCACCGAGATCTACTGTGCTGCCGAGCCCCATGTGGCCGAGCGCCTGCCCGAGTGGATGGCCGACTTCAATAGTCTGCGTTCTGCCGAGCTGACCCCCCATTTGTATCGCTATAACCAGAATGAGGCCGTGCGCCATGCGTTCCGTGTTGCCAGCGGTCTGGACTCCATGGTCTTGGGCGAGCCCCAGATTCTGGGTCAGATGAAAGATGCCGTGCGTGCCGCCAACGAGGCTGGTTCGCTAGGCACTTTGCTGCATCAATTGTTCCAGCGCACTTTCTCGGTCGCCAAGGAAGTCCGTACGCAAACTGCTATTGGCGCCCATTCGGTGTCCATGGCTGCGGCGGCCGTTCGTTTGGCCGAGCGCGTGTTTGGTGATCTTAGTCAGGCCAAGGTGCTGTTTATTGGTGCTGGCGAAATGATCGAGCTGTGCGCCACGCACTTTGCGGCGGTGAACCCCTGTAGCATCGTGGTCGCCAACCGTACTCAGGAACGTGCTGAAAGCCTGGCGTCCCGTTTTATGGCCAGCACCATGAAGCTGGCCGATGTGCCCGAGCGCCTGGCTGATTTTGATGTGGTCGTATCCTGTACGGCCAGCACTTTGCCCATTTTGGGCCTGGGCATGGTGGAGCGAGCCGTGCGTTCGCGTCGTCACCGCCCTGTGGTCATGGTCGATCTGGCCGTGCCACGCGATATTGAAACCGAAGTAGGCCGCCTGGACGACGTGTACCTGTACACCGTCGATGATCTGGGTCGCTTTGTGCAACGTGGTGCCGATGCCCGTCAGGCCGCTGTGGTTCAGGCCGAGGCCATTATCGACACCCAGGTGCAGCACTACATGCACTGGCTTAGCACCCGTGCAATTGTGCCCGCCATTCTGGATGTGCAGCAGTCGGTCGAAAAAGTACGTCAGCACGAGCTGGAACGCGCGCGCCGCATGCTGGCCCGCGGTGATGATCCGGCTGAAGTCATTGAAATGCTGGCGCATGGCCTCACTCAAAAGTACATGCACGGCCCTATGGCTGAATTGACGCGCAGCGAAGGCGCCGAGCGCGAGCAATTGCTCAGTTTGCTGCCTCGCCTCTTGCCCTCGACAACGCGTCGGCGTTAGCGTCCGGGCTCTTGTCTGTCCACCGTCTCCTGCGGTGCAGCATGATCGCTTTGACCTGCGCCCAGACCCTCTGATTTTCCCTTTAGGCTGTTCCCTATGAAAGACTCTATGCGCAGTCGGCTTGAGCAATTGGCTCGCCGTCTGCATGAAGTTGATGCCATGCTTGCCGAGCCTGAAATTGCGGGCAATATGGATGAGTTCCGCAAAATGTCGCGCGAGCGCGCCGAGCTGGATCCTGTCGTGACGGCGTTCAAGGCCTATGAGGCAGCCGAGGGCGATTTGCAGGCCGCTCTGGACATGATGTCCGACCCCGAACTGAAGGAAATGGGCGAAGAAGAATACAAGCTGGGCAAAGAGCGTATCGCTCAATTGGAAGAGGAGCTGCAGGTTCTGCTCTTGCCACGTGACCCGGACGATACCCGCAACGTATTTATTGAAATCCGTGCTGGTGCCGGTGGTGATGAAAGCGCCTTGTTTGCCGGGGATTTGCTGCGCATGTACATGCGCTACGCCGAAAACTGTGGCTGGCGTACGGAAATCATGTCCGCCAGCGATTCGGAAGTGGGCGGCTACAAAGAAGTCATCGTGCGTATTGAGGGCCAGGATGTATATGGTCGCCTGAAATTTGAGTCTGGCGCGCATCGTGTGCAACGTGTGCCCGAAACTGAAGCGCAGGGCCGCATCCATACCTCTACGTGTACCGTGGCCGTCTTGCCCGAAGCCGAAGGTTTGGCTGAAATCACCATCAACCCCGCTGATTTGCGCGTGGACACTTTCCGCGCCAGCGGTGCCGGTGGTCAGCACGTGAACAAGACGGACTCGGCTGTGCGTTTGACCCACTTGCCTACGGGTCTGGTGGTGGAGTGTCAGGACGACCGTTCCCAGCACCGCAACCGCGAAAAAGCCTTGCAGGTGCTGGCCGCCCGCCTGAAAGACAAGCAGCAGCGTGAGCAATCTGACAAAGAAGCCGCCGAGCGTAAAAGTCTGGTGGGTACGGGTGACCGCTCCGAGCGCATCCGCACCTACAACTTCCCGCAAGGCCGCATGACGGATCACCGTATCAACCTGACTTTGTACAAGCTGGGCTACATCATGGATGGCGATCTGGACGAGCTGATCAAGGCCTTGTTGTCCGAACATCAGGCCGGCTTGCTGGCTGATCTGGCGCAGGCGTGAGCATGAGCCTATCCGGTGAGCAGGCCGTACCCCAAACGGTTATGCCTGCTGATTCTCCCCGTACCCTGCGAGCCTTGCAGCCGCTAAGCCCCTTGCCGCGCCTGGAGCGCGACATGCTGTGGATGCAGGTGCTGGAAGTCGGCCGTTCCTGGCTGATTGCGCACGACACAGACGAGTTGCCGCTGGACAAGATTCAAGCCTATCAAGCTCTGGAAGCCCGCCGCGTGGCGGGTGAGCCTATGGCCTATATCGTCGGTGTCCGTGAATTCATGGGCCACGAGTTTCTGGTTTCGCCCTCGGTGCTGATTCCACGCCCCGACACTGAAACCCTGGTCGAACGTGCGCTGGAACGCGTGCAAAACATTAAATCCCCCCGCATTCTGGATATGGGCTGTGGCAGCGGTGCGATCGCGGTGTCCTTGGCCCTGGCACGCCCCGATGCCCATGTGGTGGCGAGCGACATCAGCACCCTGGTTCTGGCGCAAGCGGGCCTAAATGCTCAGCGTTTGTGTGGGAAAGTCGAGTTTTGCCTGGGGAGTTGGTACGATGCCGTGGCAGGCCAGGAACCTTTTGACCTGATCGTGTCCAACCCTCCATACATTGCAGTGGATGACGAACATTTGGGCCAGGGCGATGTGCGCTTTGAGCCACGTCAGGCGCTGACAGATGGTTCTGACGGCTTGACGGATTTGCGTACAATAGTTCAGGGAGCCGGGCCGTATCTACGTCCTGGTGCGAGTCTTCTCATGGAGCACGGCTGGGATCAGGCCGACCATGTGCAAAATATGCTGCGGCAGGCAGGGTTCAAACAGGTCATCAGTTATGAGGATCTGGCAGGAATCCGGCGGGTCACAGGTGGACAGTGTTAATTCTTTTCTTAAGAGAACATCATGAGTGAAGTTCAAGATTTCATCCGCGAAACCGTAACGGAAAACCCAGTTGTGCTGTTTATGAAGGGCACAGCTCAGGCGCCTCAGTGCGGTTTCTCCGCTCGTACGGTGCAGATTCTGCGTGCTGTTGGCCTGAGCCAAGTGGTTGTGGTCAACGTGCTGGACGACGCCGAAGTGCGTCAGGCCATCAAGGATTTCTCCAACTGGCCCACCATCCCTCAGTTGTACATCAAGGGCGAATTCGTCGGTGGTTCGGACATCGTGTCTGAAATGTACGAAAACGGCGAACTGGAAACCATGCTGCGCGAGGCTGGGGCTCTGGAGTGAGCACCAAGCGACGCCTGGTCATTGGTATGACCGGGGCCACCGGAGCGGTCTACACCGTGCGTCTGCTGCAAGTGCTGCAGTCCTGTCCGGATGTGGAAACTCATTTGGTGATCTCGCCTTCCGGGGTGCTGAACATCAAATACGAGCTGGATATCGGTAGACACGATATCCAGGCTCTGGCCGATCAGGTGTACAGCTTTCGTGACGTGGGTGCAACCTTGGCCAGCGGCAGTTTTCCGACTGCTGGCATGGTGGTTGTGCCGTGTTCGATGCGTACCTTGGCGGCCGTGGCGCATGGCCTGTCCGATAACCTGATTACCCGAGCGGCTGACGTTACCTTGAAAGAGCGTCGCCGTTTGGTGATGATGGTGCGCGAAACGCCATTCAATCTGGCGCATTTGCGTAATATGACGGCTGTGACGGAAATGGGTGGGATTATTTTCCCGCCTATGCCCGCGTTTTATCTGCGTCCCAAAAGTATCGACGATATTGTCGATCACACGGTGATGCGGGTGCTGGAGCTGTTTGACATTCAGGTTCCCGGCGAGCGTTGGGATGGTTCGCAAAAGCCGAGCTAAGGTCTGATAGCAGTCTGGCAGGTGTAAAAAAAGCCCCGTTATAAACACTCAGGTTCTGGATGTTTATAACGGGGCTTTTTATTGGCCGCAGCTTGTCTGTTTTTGGCGATAGGCGCTGCGCAAAGCAGCACTCCCAGCCGTTTTCTTTACTGTCCCGAGCGGCGCTTGCTCATGAAAACAATTTGCTGTTCACCGGGCGCGGCTGCTTGGGCTGGGGTGAACGCATCCTGGCGAGCTGCAGAGCTTGCTGCTTCACCTTCTTCATCCAGACCACCTGCTGCTAGCAGGCTTTCAGGCAGGTGATCATCAAAATAATCCTGATCAAAACCCTTGTCGCCTTCCGGATCGGCCTGACCCGTCACCTTCATATCGGCAAAATTATGCAGTTTGGGGTCCATCAAGTGCGAGGGCACCACGCGAGTCAGCGCGCCAAAGACATTCCAGGAGCGATAGGGGTATTTCTTGTCCCATTCAGCAATCATGCGATTGATTTCCTGGCGCTTCAGGTTTTCCTGGGAGCCGCACAGGTTACAGGGAATGATGGGGAATTCTTTAAGCTTGGCGTATGCGATCAGATCTTTCTCGGGCACATAGGCCAAAGGGCGGATCACAATATGTTCGCCATTGTCTGACATCAGCTTGGGCGGCATGCCTTTCATTCGGCCACCATAAAACAGGTTCAGGAAGAAGGTAGCCAGAATGTCATCGCGGTGGTGACCCAGGGCGATTTTGGTCGCGCCCAGCTCTTTGGCGACGCGGTACAAAATGCCACGACGCAGGCGCGAGCACAGCGAACACATGGTCTTGCCTTCGGCAATCACGCGTGTCACCACCGAGTACGTGTCCTGGGTTTCGATGTGATATGGCACACCCAGCTTTTCCAGATATTCGGGCAGGATATGGTCCGGGAAACCGGGCTGCTTCTGGTCCAGGTTTACGGCCACGATGTCGAACTTGATCGGAGCGCGCTTTTGCATGGTCATCAGCACGTCCAGCAGGCCATACGAGTCCTTGCCGCCGGACAGGCAGACCATGATCTTGTCGCCGTCTTCGATCATGTTGAAGTCCCCGATGGCGCGGCCCACTTCACGCATGATGCGCTTGCTCAGCTTGTTGTCATTAACGCGCTGCTTGCGTTCAGCCTTGGTGGCAAATACGGGCGTATCGGTTTCGGAGGCGGGTAGGGGGCTGGTGTCTTGGGACATAAGGAAAAGCGAATAGAGGTGTCATCGTGGCCCCGGCATGAAGCGGGGCGGGAGCATTAGCGGTGGCGTTCGATCTCGATGCCGACGGCATCACAGTCGGCAAAGGCCTCGGGCTTGCTGGCCCGGATTTTAACGCGTTCCACGCTTGGAAACTGATTCTGGATACGCTGGGCCAAGCGCTCTACCAGGGTTTCCAGCAGATTGGTGTGTTCCGTGGTGCTGACCTCAATCAGCGCCTCGCGCAGCTCGCGGTAGTCCAGCACGGTGCCAATGTCATTGTCTTGGACATCTTGCGTAATGGCGGTGTCGAATTCGGCATCAATATGCAGGGGCTGACGGTGAACCAGCTCGTGGTCCAGCATGCCGATCGAGGCCTGCACCACCAGATTGTTGATAAATATACGGCGTGTCGTCATGGCAAAAACAAAGTATCAGGCCCGTCAGTGGTGACGGGCCTGTGAAGAAGATCAGGACTGACGGCTAAGGACGCATTCGTCCAAAGCAGGGCGCGCCAGTTGTAGCGTGAAGCAGTGTAGTTCATCGCGGCGGAAGGCGTGGACCTGAACGGTCTGGCCGGGCTCGTAAGCGGCCAGCAGGCGCTCCAGGCTGGCTGTGTCGCTGACGCGCAAACCGTCAACGGCGACCAGGGCATCACCAGCAGACAGCCCGGCTTGATGCGCTGCGCCATCGGTAAACACGGTTGCCAGTTGGCATTGACCTGCGCTTTGGCGCAAGCGGGCATTCAGGCTGGGCAGCTTGGAGGAGGCTTGCCATTCCAGCTTCAGGCCTTGCTCGGCCAGCCAGGGCTTCAAGGGCAGATCCTCGCAACCTTCAACGTAGCGGGCAATGAAATCCGTGGCGTCGTAGCCGGTGGCTTCCAGGATCAGAGCAGGCATGGCATCTTCAGGAATGCCTTGTGGCTTGCCTTGATAGAAGTCGCGGCCATAGCGCTCCCACATCAGCAGCATCACGTCGTCCAGGTCCTTGGCTTGCTGGGTGTGGCTGCGAATGCACAGGTCCAGGCCCAGGGCAATCAGGGCGCCCTTGCTGTAATAGCTGACCAGTGCGTTGGGGGAGTTTTCGTCCTGCTTGTAGTAGCGCGTCCAGGCATCAAAAGAGCTTTGCGCGGCGGACTGCTTGAAGCGGCCAGGGCCACGCTCAACGGCATTGATGTTCTTGGCCAGCAGCTTCAGGTAGTCAGCTTCGCTCAGCACGCCCGAGCGCAGCAGCATCAAATCGTCATAGTAAGACGTGAAACCTTCAAACACCCACAGCAGGCGGGTATGGTTTTCGCGGCTCAGGTCATACGGCGCAAATGCAGCGGGCTTGATGCGCTTGACGTTCCAGGTGTGGAAGTACTCATGGCTGACCAGACCCAAGAAGGTTTGGTAGCCTGCGCTTTTTACCGATTTGTCCTGACCTTGGGTGGGCAGGTCGCGGCGCGACGCCATCAGGGCTGTCGAGGCGCGATGCTCCAGACCGCCGTAACCGTCATCGGTCACCATGGTCATGAATACGTAGCGCGAGCTGCAATCCAGAAAGGGCGCGCGGCGGGTTTCTGGCTCAAAGAAGGCGATTTGCTCGGTGCAGATTTTCTCTACGTCACGGGCGATGCGTGGCAAATCCAGATTGGGGATGACGCCGGTAAAGACCAGTTCATGTTCAGCGCCGTGTGCAAAGAAGCTGATGACCTGTGGAGTGCCCATTTCAATCGGGTGGTCGATCAGCTCGTCGTAATTGCTGGCGCGGTACAGGCCAAAACCATAGCGCTCTGCTGCGCCCGGCATGTCAGTGGCTTCGGGCAGACTGGTGTAGACCTGCCAATCTTCCATGTCCTCGTTGGACACCAGTTCCAGCAGGCAAGGCTGCTCTGTCTGACCTTCAACGGCCAACAGGGCGCTGGTGCCATTAAAGAAAGCATGGGTCTGGTCAATATGCGCGCCTCGTACGGACAGATCCCAGGCATAGACCTGGTATTGCACGCTCAAGGGGCCCTCGCAGGGCTCGCACTGCCAGCGGTGATTGTCCAGCTTGCGGATGGAAACCGGCTTTTCGCCAGAGAAGGCAGCTATGCTCTCGATCTGACGCGAGAAGTCGCGGATCAGATAGCTGCCAGGAATCCAGGCCGGAAGGCTGAGGACTTGGCCATTTGTTTGGGGGGAAGTGATCTGTATCTGGACAGTCAGGCGGTGGCCGGCGAGATCTGTCGGCTCGGCACGGTAAAGTACGGGTGTAGGTTCCATTCCCCTATTCTATTTAATTTTTCTGGGAGTCAGCATGAACGAACCCTTAGTCAAAGCAGAGGTGCATGGTCGTGTTGCTTTATTGACATTAAATCGGCCCAAGGCTTTGAATGCGCTCAATAACGAGCTGATCGCCGAGTTGTACGCCCTGCTCAAGAAATACGATACCGACAACGAAATCGGTTGTATCGTGCTGACCGGTAACGAAAAAGCCTTTGCGGCTGGTGCCGATATCGGCGCCATGAAAGACTGGAATTACCACGATGTCAGCTCCCAGGATTACTTGGGTGGCCAGTGGGAAGAACTGCGCCGTTTCCGCAAACCCATCATCGCGGCCGTTGCTGGTTACGCTCTGGGTGGTGGCTGCGAGTTGGCCATGCTGTGTGATTTCATTATTGCTGCCGACTCCGCACGTTTTGGTCAGCCTGAAATCAAACTGGGCGTGATTCCCGGCTTTGGTGGTACGCAGCGTTTGCCGCGTGCCGTGGGTAAAGCCAAGGCTATGGATCTGATCCTGACGTCCCGCATGATGAATGCTGAAGAAGCCGAGCGTTCCGGTCTGGTCTCCCGCGTGGTGCCTGCCGACAAATTGCTGGACGAAGCGTTGGAAGCTGCCACGGTGATTGCCAGCATGTCCTTGCCTTCGGTTCTGATGGCCAAAGAGTGCGTGAACCGTGCTTTTGAATCGTCTCTGGAAGAGGGGCTGCTGTTCGAGCGCCGTAATTTCCATGGCTTGTTTGCCACGGATGACCAGAAAGAAGGCATGCGTGCTTTCGTCGAGAAGCGCAAGCCCGAGTTCAAGCATCGCTAAGTTTCTCAATAGCCGATAAAACAGGGGGTGTGTTGTAAAATTGCTGCACTGCAATGTTACAAAATAAGCTTATCCCTTGATGCCATTGAGATTGCGGAAATCAGCCTTGCATTAAGTATCAAACAAGCAGGGCTGAATTTGCTTACAACAAAAAAAAGACGCTATACTTTATGGGTTTGACGACACCGGCTTTTGAAAGGGGCCGATAATATTGCGCGGATGGATTGGCCAGAGGCCTTTGCAGTACATCCACCCACACAACGTTATCTGATTGTTTCCTAATCTATGAATCAGCCGATTTATCAGCAGACAGGCACCGCAGCCAAGGTGCACACAGCAGGGGACACGTCGCCAATTCCCGAACCCGTCGTACTTACGCCCGAGCAACGTAGCCGCATGGCTCGCCGGGCAGGGCAAGGAATTGTGCGCACACTTGTTGCTCAGGCTTTTATGGGCCTGTTGGCTATAGTCCTGTCGGCATGGATTTCCGGCGCACATGCAGCAGCCTCAGCACTTATCGGTGCGGCTGCTTATTTTGTGCCTAACGCATTGTTCGCATTGCGTCTTTTGCTGGGTTTGATGGGCGGCGGTAACGCCGGAGCTCTCTCCTTTTTCTGGGGTGAAGCGTTCAAGCTCGGTTTTGCTGTATTGACACTGGCAACGGCTGCCATGGCAAATACGGGCTGGTTGGTTTGGCCTGCTTTGCTCTTTGGCTTGTTGTGTGTCTTGAAGGGATATGTGCTGCTGCTGTTTTTCCGCAAGCTGCCATAACGAATTTTTGTTTCACGGGCTTGTCCCATAACGTATACATCACAGGGTAAATACAGATGGCTGCTGCTAGTGATATTTCGCCTCAGTCAGGGTACATCCAGCATCACCTGGTTCACTTGAATAACGTAGGTGAAAAACAGGATGTTCTGGCCAACTTCGGTGTCATTAACTACGACTCCATGTTCTGGTCCCTGCTGATGGGTCTGGTTGTGGTTTTCTTTCTGTGGCGCGCCGCTTCGGCCGCAACAGCCGGTGTGCCAGGCCGCCTGCAGTCTTTTGTAGAAATGCTGGTCGACTGGGTTGAAGACCAGGCCAAATCCATTGTTCCTAACGCTGAGTCCCGGAAATTTGTCTCGCCTTTGGCGCTGACCGTGTTCCTGTGGATCATCATGATGAACGTGCTGGACTTGCTGCCCGTTGATGGCCTGGGCTGGATCTTCATCCAGACAGGTCTGGCCGCCGAACACGGCGACCCTCTGTACTACCACCGTATTTTGCCTACCGCTGACCTGAACGTGCCAATGGGCATGTCCATGGGCGTGCTGCTGCTGATGTTCTACTACGGCATCAAGATCAAGCACCCAGGCGGCTTTGTCAAAGAGCTGTTTACTGCACCGTTCGCCGCCTCGGGCCTGATGGCCGTGGTGCTCGCACCCTTTAACTTCTTGCTGAACTGCATCGAGTACGCCGCCAAGTCGGTCTCCTTGGGTATGCGGTTGTTCGGCAATATGTTTGCCGGTGAACTGGTTTTCATGCTGATCGCTCTGCTGGGTGGCGCATGGACAGGGTTTAATGGCGCCAGCCTGGGACTGGGTATCGGTCACATTCTGGCCGGTTCTGTGTGGGCAATCTTCCACATTCTGATTGTGTTGCTCCAGGCGTTCATCTTCATGATGCTCACCCTTGTCTATATTGGACAAGCACACGAAGGCCATTAATCCGATTCCGACTGGACAATGGTGTCTGGTTGGGGGGAGCAGGCTTAGCCTGCTAACGCTTTGATTTTTTTGAATTACACCTGATTTTTAACCAAGGAGTTGTCATGACCAACGTAGCTTTCGTTGCTCTTGCTTGCGGTATCATCATCGGTCTGGGCGCATTTGGCGCTTGCATTGGTATCGCCCTGATGGGTGGTAAATATCTGGAAGCATCCGCTCGTCAGCCAGAACTGATGAACGCTCTGCAAACCAAGATGTTCCTGCTGGCCGGTCTGATCGATGCTGCTTTCCTGATCGGTGTCGGTATCGCCATGTTGTTTGCATTCGCCAACCCATTTGTTGGGTAATAAGGCGAGTCCGTTGCCGCTTTTGGCAGACGGGCAGGCAGTCGTCGTTAGCGGTGTGTTGCTCGATTTGATCATGCACCGCTTGTCGACTTGAACATACATGTGTCAGGACGCATACCGCCTCCTACACACGTGGTATTGAAGGGATACGACCGTGAATTTAAACGCGACTCTCTTTTTTCAGATGATCGTGTTTTTCGTTTTGGCCTGGTTTACGATGAAATTCGTATGGCCGCCACTGACGAAAGCAATCGATGATCGTCGTCAGAAAATCGCTGATGGTTTGGCTGCTGCTGATAAAGGCAAAGCCGATCTGGCCCAGGCCCAAGCGCGTATCAGCCTGATGGATGCCTCGGCCAAGTCCGACAACCATCAACGCATTGTCGACGCTGAAAAACAGGCGACTGCTCTGCTGGAGCAAGCTCGTCGTGAAGCCGAAGCCGAAAAAGCCCGCATTATTGCGCAGGCCCAGCAAGACGCCAGTCAGGAAGTACAACGCGTACGTGAAGGTCTGCGTAGCGAAGTGGCTGCGTTGGCTGTCAAGGGTGCCGAGCAAATCTTGCGACGCGAAGTTGACGCGAATGCGCACGCCCAGCTGCTCGAGCAGCTCAAGGCAGAACTTTAACATCAAGGCAGGCCATGGCTGAACTATCGACTATTGCCAGACCTTACGCCGAAGCCCTGTTCGCCGCGGTAAGCGACGAGCGCCAGGGCCTCGAATCGTGGTCGGCCCTGTTGTCCGAAATGGCTCAGGTGGCCGGTCTCCACGATGTGCGCGAGGCACTGAACGATCCGCGCCTGAATAATGGGCAGCGACTCGAACTCTTTACGGGCCTGGTTAAGTCACAGGTCACCGAAAAGGCTCGCAACTTTCTTCAATTGTTGGTGGACAACCAGCGCATCTTGCTGCTGCCACAGATTGCAGAACAGTTTGAACTATTGAAACACCAACTCGAAGGCACGGCGCAGGCACAAATTATCAGTGCTTTCCCGATGGCTGAGGCTCAGGTTGCTGAGCTGACCGCTGGGCTGGAGAAAAAGTTTGGCCTGAAGCTAAAACCGACTGTGACCGTCGACACTGACCTTATCGGCGGTATTCGGGTGATTGTTGGTGACCAGGTGCTCGACACTTCCGTGCAGGCCCGGCTGGCCAGCATGCGCGATACGCTGACCGCATAGCGCGAGTCAGTAAACAGGATTTCAGGAGTCTGAACATGCAACTTAATCCGTCCGAGATCAGCGAACTGCTCAAGAGCCGCATCGAAGGCCTGGGTGCGTCGACTGACGTTCGTACACAAGGTACGGTCGTATCCGTGACCGACGGTATTACGCGCATCCACGGTTTGTCCGATGTGATGCAGGGCGAAATGCTCGAATTTCCGAACAACACGTTCGGTCTGGCCCTTAACCTCGAGCGCGACTCTGTCGGCGCCGTGATTCTGGGTGAATACACCGGTGTTTCCGAAGGCGACTCAGTTAAAACAACTGGCCGTATTCTGGAAGTACCCGTCGGCCCGGAATTGTTGGGTCGTGTGGTGGATACGCTGGGTATGCCTATCGACGGCAAAGGCCCGATCAACGCCAAGATGACAGACGTCATCGAGAAAGTGGCTCCTGGCGTTATCGCCCGTGAGTCCGTCTCTCAGCCCATGCAGACCGGCACAAAAGCCGTGGACTCCATGGTGCCAATTGGCCGTGGTCAGCGCGAGCTGATCATTGGTGACCGTCAGACCGGTAAAACTGCCGTGGCTGTGGACACCATCATTGCTCAAAAGGGCAATGGCGTTAAATGTATTTATGTTGCCGTGGGCCAAAAAGCTTCCACGATCAGCAACGTGGTGCGCAAGCTCGAAGAGCACGGTGCTCTGGAGTACACGATTATTGTGGCCGCCTCGGCTTCCGAGTCCGCTGCCATGCAATATCTGGCTCCTTACTCCGGTTGCACCATGGGTGAATACTTCCGTGATCGTGGCGAAGACGCCCTGATCATTTATGACGACTTGACCAAGCAAGCTTGGGCCTACCGTCAAGTATCCCTGTTGCTGCGTCGCCCACCAGGCCGTGAAGCCTACCCCGGTGACGTGTTCTACCTGCACTCCCGTCTGCTCGAGCGCGCTGCTCGTGTGAACGCCGAGTACGTAGAAAAATTCACTAACGGTGAAGTGAAAGGCAAGACCGGTTCGTTGACCGCACTGCCTATCATTGAAACGCAAGCCGGTGACGTTTCCGCCTTCGTTCCAACCAACGTGATTTCGATTACCGACGGCCAGATCTTCCTGGAATCGGACTTGTTCAACGCAGGTGTTCGTCCCGCTATTAACGCCGGTATTTCGGTGTCCCGCGTGGGTGGCGCTGCTCAAACCAAGGTCATCAAGAAACTGTCCGGCGGTATTCGTACCGACTTGGCTCAGTATCGTGAATTGGCTGCGTTTGCTCAGTTCGCCTCCGACCTGGATGACGCAACCCGTCGCCAGTTGGAACGTGGCAAGCGCGTGGTCGAACTGCTCAAGCAGCCCCAGTATCAGCCTTTGGCTGTGTGGGAACTGGCCGTGAGCCTGTACGCTGTGAACAACGGTTACTTCGACGATCTGGAAGTCGCTCAGATTCTGCCTTTCGAGAAAGGTCTGAAAGATCACCTGCGCAGCAAGTTCGCTGCTCTGGTTGAGCGTGTCGAAAGCAAGAAGGAACTGGTTAAAGAAGACGAGGCTGAGCTGGTTGCAGCCATCCAGGACTTCAAAAAGCACGGCGCTTTCTAATCATTGTTGGCAGGCGCCGGAAACCCCGGCGCCATGATTAGCGGGAGTCGACAGCCTAGTCTGGCTCCCGATAATGCCCTTACAGGAAAGTGTGATGGCCGGAATCAAGGAAATTCGTACTAAGATCAAGAGCGTGCAAAACACGTCCAAGATCACCAAAGCCATGGAGATGGTGGCGGCATCCAAGATGCGCAAGGCGCAAGAGCGGATGCGTGCTGGCCGTCCCTATGCAGACAAGGTGCGCGAGATTGCTTCGCATCTGATGCAGGCGCACCCCGACTACACTCACCCTTACATGGTTGAGCCTGCCGAAGTCAAATCGGTTGGTATCGTGGTTGTCAGCACGGACAAAGGTCTGTGTGGCGGCTTGAACACCAACATCCTGCGTTTGGTACTTGCGCGTGTGCGCGAGTTTGAAGACAAAGGGATTTCGGTTCAGACAACGGCTTTGGGTAGTAAAGCTGCTGGAACATTGGCGCGTGTTGGTGCCAATCTGGTTTCTCAGGAAGTGGGCTTGGGCGATGCGCCTAACCTGGAACGTCTGATCGGCGCTATCAAAGTGCAGATCGACGACTTCGTGGAAGGCCGCATTGATGCGGTGTATCTGGCGACCAGCCGCTTTGTCAATACGATGAAGCAGGACCCGACATTTATTCGCTTGCTGCCTCTGCCTTCCGGTCTGAAAGATCCTTTCCAGGCTGGTGAACAGGTAGAAGCTCAAGAAAGCGCTAATTCTTCCGAATACGGTTGGGATTACATCTACGAACCCGATGCCAAGTCGGTTATTGATGACTTGTTGCTGCGTTACGTAGAGGGTCTGGTGTATCAGGCCGTTGCCGAGAACATGGCCTCTGAGCAGTCTGCCCGTATGGTGGCCATGAAAGCCGCTTCGGACAACGCCAAGACCGTTATCGGTGATCTTCAGCTGGTCTATAACAAGACCCGCCAGGCAGCGATTACGAAAGAAATCTCTGAAATCGTGGGGGGTGCCGCTGCTGTGTAATCACAGTAAGGCACACCATCAAAGTTATATTGCAAGGACTCAACATGAGCAACGGTACCATCGTTCAGTGCATCGGCGCCGTGGTGGATATTCAGTTCCCCCGCGACAGCATCCCTAAAGTCTACGAAGCCTTGACGCTCGTTGACGAAAGTTCGGCTTTCGCAGAAAAAGGCCTGACCTTTGAAGTACAGCAACAATTGGGTGACGGTGTAGTTCGCACCATCGCCATGGGCTCCAGCGACGGCCTGCGCCGCGGTATGGAAGTGGCCGGTTCCGGCGCTCCTATCTCCGTGCCAGTCGGTGTTGGTACCCTGGGCCGCATTATGGACGTTCTGGGTCGCCCGATCGACGAAGTCGGTCCTATCCAGTCCGACGAGCGTCGCGCCATTCACCAGGCCGCTCCTACTTTCGACGAACTGTCGCCTTCCGTAGAGCTGCTGGAAACCGGTATTAAAGTGATTGACCTGGTTTGCCCGTTCGCCAAGGGTGGTAAGGTTGGTCTGTTCGGTGGTGCCGGTGTGGGCAAGACCGTGAACATGCTGGAACTGATCAACAACATCGCCAAGGCACACAGCGGTCTGTCCGTGTTTGCTGGTGTGGGTGAGCGTACCCGTGAAGGTAACGACTTCTACCACGAAATGGCAGATGCTGGCGTTATCCAGATGGACAACCTGAGCGAGTCCAAAGTGGCCATGGTGTTCGGTCAGATGAACGAACCTCCAGGCAACCGTCTGCGTGTGGCACTGTCCGGCCTGACCATGGCCGAGAAGTTCCGTGACGAAGGCCGTGACATCCTGTTCTTTGTGGACAACATCTACCGCTACACGCTGGCCGGTACCGAAGTGTCCGCTCTGCTGGGTCGTATGCCTTCCGCAGTGGGTTACCAGCCTACGCTGGCCGAGGAAATGGGTAAGCTGCAAGAGCGTATTACCTCCACCAAGACCGGTTCGATTACGTCCATCCAGGCCGTTTACGTTCCAGCCGATGACTTGACTGACCCATCGCCTGCT
Organism: Alcaligenes sp. SORT26; assembly: GCF_017377875.1. Classification (GTDB taxonomy): domain Bacteria; phylum Pseudomonadota; class Gammaproteobacteria; order Burkholderiales; family Burkholderiaceae_B; genus Alcaligenes; species Alcaligenes parafaecalis. The sequence goes on along the minus strand of NZ_CP070975.1, from coordinate 2,462,957 downwards.
ACGACCTTCTTGCACTTGGACTCCACCGTTGTGTTGTCGCGTGACATTGCTGCTCTGGGTATTTACCCCGCTGTGGATCCTCTGGATTCCACCAGCCGTCAGCTTGATCCACAAGTTGTGGGTGAAGAGCACTACGAAGTGGCTCGTGGCGTACAGCAGACACTGCAGCGCTACAAAGAATTGCGCGATATTATCGCCATTCTGGGTATGGACGAATTGTCTCCAGAAGACAAACAGGCTGTTGCTCGTGCTCGTAAGATCCAGCGCTTCCTGTCCCAGCCTTTCCACGTGGCTGAAGTGTTTACCGGCTCGCCTGGTAAGTACGTTCCACTGGCTGAAACCCTGCGCGGCTTCAAGATGATCGTCGACGGCGAGTGTGATGCTCTGCCAGAACAGGCGTTCTACATGGTCGGTTCGATCGACGAGGCTTTCGAGAAAGCCAAGACTATTCAGTAATAAGGATTGCTCATGGCTAAGCTTCATGTTGACGTGGTCAGTGCCGAAGAATCGATCTTTGCTGGTGAAGCAAAGTTCGTGGCGCTGCCCGGCGAGGCTGGGGAACTGGGTATTTTGCCCGGCCACACCCCACTGATCTCGCGGATTCGTCCCGGCACGCTGAAGATCGTTATGGCTGATGGCAGCGAAGAGCATATCTTTGTCGCTGGCGGCATACTCGAGGTTCAGCCTGGGAAAGTCACTGTATTGTCGGATACCGCGATTCGCGCTAACGACTTGGATGAAGCAAAGGCACTTGAAGCCCGCAAACATGCGGAAGAAGCCCTGCGCAACACCAAGGACAAAGCCGACATCGCTGTTGTGGAAGCCGAGCTGGCCATGCTGGCCGCCCAGGCTGCTGCAGCACGTCGCCTGCGTAGCGTGCGCAAGCACTGATCCCAGGCCCGGTAGCATCCGTGAAAAAGCCACCCTTAGGGGTGGCTTTTTTGCGTTTGGGGCTTATCGGAGACTATAGAAAGAGGCTGGTGCTTATAGACAGCAATACCCCACAGTGGCGACGGCAACGCTTGCTTTGGTGGCGTCAAGGCAGGGATAGAGATTAGGGGGGATGGCTGTTGTGCCTAGCCAATGCTGCACGGCGATGGCTTTGCTTGTGTCTGCTTGCGATGGCTTGCAGGCAGTGTTTCTACCGCCTGTTATGACTCTTTAAGAGATAAAAGGCTGTTTGCTATGCCTTTGCGCCAATCTCTTTTTATGTTTTCCTTTCCCAGTAGAGTATCCAGCCTGTCTTGTCGCAGACCTGACTGTCCGGGTCGCTTAGCAGGTGTTGGATATTGGCTGGTAGGGATAGGGATTAATGCTGGCGCTTTGGATAACATTCCCAGCTTGACCGCCTGGGCAAAGATTTCCTGTGCGAATCCATACCAACTTATAGTAGGTTGCCCAGCAAAATGATAAAGGCCTGAAAGCGTTTGCTGCTGGCTGTGGCTGTGGCTGTGGCTTTGCTTTGATTCATATAGCCTTTCTGCCAACTGCAACAGCACCTGGGCAATATGCGGTGCATAGCTGGGGCCACCAATTTGATCATCCACAATGCTTAGCTCAGCGCGCTCTCGACCAAGGCGAAGCATGGTTTTCAGGAAGTTGCTTCCAAACTGACTGAACACCCAGCTAGTACGCAAAATGAGGGCGGAGGGCAGGGCAGCCATGACGGCTTGTTCACCCACCAGTTTGCTTTGCCCATAGATGCTGACAGGAGACGTAGGGGCATCTTCGGCATAGGGTTGCTCTGCCAGACCATCAAAAACGTAGTCTGTAGAAACATGTACCAGCCCTATACCACGCTCGGCACAAGCAGCGCCCAGAAGACCTGGAGCGATACCGTTAATCAGATGCGCTGTATCCGGTTCGGACTCCGCTTTGTCGACTGCGGTGTAGGCTGCGGTATTGATGACGATATCGGGACGACGCTGCTCCAACGTCAACGCAATAGAGTTGGCTTGAGTAATGTCCAGCTCAGTACGCCCAAGCATGAGAAGCTCGGCACTTGTATCGGTGTTCGTACCCAAGTCTGCAAAGGACTGACCCAGTTGACCGTGAGCCCCGGTAATCAGGATGACAGGACGTGTCATGAGTTTAGGCCTGGCCTTGGGTGCCGAGCTGGCTAAGGACGGGGTAGTGTTTGTCCTTTTCGGACAACTGCGGGTTCTGGATTGGCCAATCTATTGCGACTTCAGGGCAATTCCAGGCCAATCCGCCTTCATCCTGTGGGAAGTAAAAGTCGGTGCATTTGTAGCTGAAGTCGGCAAAGTCCGACAGGACACAAAAACCGTGGGCATAGCCTGGGGGGATCCAGAGCTGCTTATGATTGGACTCGCTCAGTTCAACGCCGACATACTGTCCAAAAGTGGGTGAGTCGGGCTGTATATCTACGGCCACATCGTATACTGCTCCCCGACTGACGCTAACCAGCTTGCCTTGAGGCCGGGTTTTCTGAAAATGCAGACCCCGTAACACACCCTTTTCAGACCGTGAAAAGTTGTCTTGTACAAAGGGAAGACTGATCCCCGCTTGCTCTTGATAGCGTTGCTGGTGATAGGTTTCTTTGAAGAACCCGCGCTCGTCACCAAAAACAGTGGGTTCAATGATCAGAACGCCTGCCAGGCGAGTGGGATAAATGGTCATGTTGATGTGGGGGTGAGGTGTTTGAGTTGCCGCGTCAATACAGGGCCGGGCAAAGGTGCGCAAAGCAAGTGTTTCTAAGGCCAGCATGGGATTGTAATTCGCTGGTGGCTGGTATGCGCGACTGATGGAAATTGTATCTATTTAGGTTTTTTTTAGCTATCGTGGATAGCTTGCTGAAACACTGGACGACACCAGGATGGTTGTTTTTATTCGCTCATACTTGCGCCACGTGGATGGCAAACTCGCCAAGTACTTGAAGGTCTTGGATGAGGCCCAAATTCCCTATCACTTTGTGGGGTGGGAGCGTGGTACGGTCCCGGCTCAAAAAAACAGCAACGATACCTATTATTCACGTCCGGCAGCTTTAGGTGCCGGGTGGCGCAGTCTGATTGGTATCTTTTTCTGGAACCTGTTTGTATTGCGTTGGTTGCTCAAGAACAACCGTAACGTAGATCTGGTCCATGCGATTGATCTGGATACAGCTATGGCTGTAAAGGTCTATGCCGCTTTATGTCGCAAGCCGTGGATTTTTGATGTCTACGACAAGTACAGTTCGTTGCGTTACTTTCCTGGGGTGTTGGGCAGGTGGGTCGACAAGTTGGAGAACTATTTGTTGAAGACTGCAAATGCGGGAATTTTGGCTGATCCCTGCCGGTTTGAGCAACACGGACTTAGCCCCAGTTTGCTGCCTTCCGTCATGGTGCTGGAGAACGTGCCTCAAAAATCAGAGGTGCAGGAGTACGTTCTGGTGTCGGACCAACAGCCTGTCAAAATTGCTTATTTTGGTGTGCTGGAGGCCAAAAATCGAGGTCTGGAAGACTTGCTGGCTGCCTGTGAGCAATTTCCTGCCTGTGAGCTGCATGTGGCTGGATATGGTCCTTTGGCTGACTTGTTTACGCAGTCGGCCCAACAACACTCCCATATTCATTACTACGGGGCTCAAAGCTCGGTGCAAGGGCTACAGATAATGCAATCCTGTCAGATTGTGGTGGGTATGTATTACAAACGAGTGCCCAATCATTTATTTGCAGCACCCAATAAGTACTACGAGCATCTGATGCTGGGTCGGGCCATGCTCACCACAGCGGGAATTCCAACGGCAGACAAAGTTCGTGCTCATCAGACGGGTTGGGCTGTTGAGGAAGGTCAGCAAGCGATTGCAACGTGGTTGCAGGGGCTGGATATACAGCAGATTCAGGCTGCAGCCGCTCGTGCTCGTCAAGTATGGCTGGACCAGTACACAAATTATTTTGACCAGCATTATGCTGGTCAGTATTTGCAAACGGTCCGAGCCTTGCGACGGGTTTAAGCTGCTTTTCCCGTGTCAGGCTCATCTTGCAGCAGCTTATGCAAGTATTGGCCATATTCGGTTTTTGCCAGGGCTTGGGCTTGTTGTTCCAGGTCTGAGCGACTCAGCCACCCTTGCCTGAAACCGATCTCTTCCAGACAAGCGATTTTCAAGCCTTGGCGATGTTCGATAGTACGAACAAAACTTCCCGCCTCTTGCAGACTTTCGTGCGTACCTGTGTCCAGCCAAGCAAAGCCTCGGCCTAACAAGCTGACATGCAGGCTGTTCTGTTGCAGGTAGGCGTTGTTGACGTCCGTGATTTCCAGTTCGCCCCGTGCAGAAGGGCGTACTTGCCGTGCAATATCCACAACCGAGTTATCGTAAAAATACAAACCCGTTACCGCGAAGTTCGACTTGGGTTGCAGGGGTTTCTCTTCAATCGAAATTGCTTTGCCCTGTGCGTCGAACTCGACCACTCCAAAACGCTCGGGATCGCTGACTTGGTAGCCAAAAATAGTGGCGCCCTGCTCACGCTGGGCCGCTTCTTTCAGCATCTGGCTGAAACCATAGCCATAAAAAATATTGTCCCCCAGGATCAGGCTGACGCGATCAGACCCAATAAAGTCGGCACCAATCAGAAAGGCTTGAGCCAGACCGTCGGGTGAGGGTTGCTCTGCGTAGCTAAGCTGGATACCGAATTTGCTGCCATCACCCAGCAAGGTACGGAAGCTGGGTAGGTCGGTGGGAGTCGAGATGATCAGGATTTCCCGTATGCCCGCCAACATCAGCACGGACAAGGGGTAGTAGATCATGGGTTTGTCGTAGATCGGCAATAGCTGTTTGGACACACCCAGGGTAATGGGGTGCAAGCGGGTTCCGGACCCACCGGCGAGGATAATGCCTTTCATGATTCTGTCTGACCTAAGCGATGGAGCTGATAGCGGCCGTTCAGGATGCGCTCCCACCAGCCTGAATTTTCTAAATACCATTGGACGGTTTTGCGTAAACCTGTCTCAAAGGTTTCCTGCGGTTTCCAGCCGAGTTCCCGCTCGATTTTACCGGCGTCGATTGCGTAGCGTTGATCATGCCCAGGTCGGTCCTGGACGAAGGTGATCAAGTCGGCGTAGTGTTGCAGGCCCTTGGGCTTTTCCGGGGCTAACTCTTCAAGCAAGGCGCAGATCTGCTGCACCACATAAATATTTTCTTGCTCGTTATGGCCACCGATATTGTAGGTTTCTCCTACTTGGCCTTTTTCCAGCACCGTTAGTAGAGCGCGGACATGGTCTTCCACGTAGAGCCAATCCCGGATCTGTTTACCTTCTCCGTAGACGGGCAGAGCCTGTGCTTTAAGTGCATTCAGGATCATGTGTGGAATCAGCTTCTCGGGGAAGTGATATGGCCCGTAGTTATTGGAGCAGTTACTGATCAGGGTAGGCAGGCCATAACTACGTTGCCAGGCCCTGACAAGATGGTCCGAGCTGGCTTTGCTGGCGGAGTAAGGCGAGCTGGGAGCGTAGGGCGTCGTTTCTACAAACAGATCGTCGGTATTGTGCAGATCGCCATAGACCTCGTCAGTCGAGATGTGGTGAAAGCGGAAGCTCGATTTTTTCGGTTCTGGCAGTTCATTCCAATAGTGGCGGGCGCACTCCAAAAGGGTGCTGGTGCCAACGATATTGGTTTGTATAAATGCGGCGGGGCCATCCAGAGAACGATCAACATGGGACTCAGCGGCCAGATGCATGATGGCGTCTGGCTGAAATTTCTGCAGCAGGGTTTGGATAGCCGCAGCATCTTGAATGTCATGCTGAGCGAATTGATACCGCGGGTCGTTCTGAACGGCTGCCAGGGATTCCAGATTGCCTGCGTACGTCAGCTTGTCGACATTAAGGACATGGTGCTCTGTAGCCTGGATCAGGTGCCGGACCAATGCTGAGCCAATAAAGCCGGCGCCACCGGTAACGAGAATATGCATGACGATAAAGTAGCGTTCCGTAAGGCTTAGCGATAACGCTTAGCCAGAATTAAAAGGGCAAGGCAGTCTACGATAACCCGGCTGGTCCAGGCAATTGCGGCGCCCAGCAAGCCAAAGTGGGAAATCAAGACATAGAGCAAAGCTATATATGGCAGGATCTCGGCCAAGTGCACATAGGCAGTAATGTGAGCGTGCCCCTTGGCTTGAATAACTGTGTAAGGGATCTGGGCGATGGCATTGAAAAAGAAGCCCACCAGCAAAATCTGTAGCAGGGGTACCGATTGCTCAACGTAGGCTTCACCCAGCCAAAGCAGGATAATCCACTTTGCTCCAACGATGCCCACCAGGCTGATCAGCCCGCAGACTCCCAACAGCAAGAGATACGTCAGACGAGTTTCTTGGCGAGCATCCTTCTGTGCGCTGATCAAAGGGAAAATCACTCGGACCACGGCACCTGGAATGTTCAACAAGCGTGTAATGGCTTCTGCGGGAGCGGTATAAAAGCTGACGGTGGTGGCGCCGTTCAGGTTGGACAGCAGGAAGCGATCAAAGTACACCATTAAAGGGCTGATCACGTTGCTGACTGTCAGCCAGCCACCAAAGCGTAGCAAACCATGAGCTTGTTGCTTGTCCCAGTGCCACAAGCCTTTGCGAAGAGAGGTGGGCAGAGCCCAGAAATAAGCTAATACGCAGGTAATCAGCCGTCCGACGAACAGGCCCAATACCGCAAAGCTCAGGCTGGCTTGATACAGGATGGCCAGCAAAGGCAGTATCGCAAGTAGCAGGCCGCTGATGGTGCGCTGAATATTGACTTGCTTGAAGTCGGATAAGCCCTCTAGATAGGACAACCAGACTGCTTGCAAAAGCAGGAATGGCAAGCTGAGTGCCATCAGTCGAAAGGCAAACAGGCTGTCGGTGCGCAGATCAGGGCTGATGTTAAGCCACTGCACCAGCAAGGGGCTGCATAGGAAAACCAGGGCTGCAGCGACACCGCTGCTGAGCAGGATCAGCAAGGTAGCGGTGCCTAGAATGGATTGGATTTGCTGAGTTTGCTTGTCTGCCATGGCAATGGCTCGGATCAAGGCGCGGCTGATCCCCAAGTCAAACATGCTGGCATAGCCAATCAAGGCAAAGAGCAGGGTGTAAATACCAAAAGGTTCCAGGCCCAAAATGCGCGCCATCATGCCCATAGAGGGCAAGAAGGCGAACATGAGCACCATATAGGAGCTCAGGTTCCAGAACGAATTACCTAATAGTTTTTTGGCAGACATGGCCTAAGGCTCAGACCGCAGTTTGGCTTGATTGGGGTAAATCTGGCTCCAGAACAAGGCGATGCTGATCAGGAGGAACAAGAGCGTATTGTTGCGCTCCATCATGTTTTGAGTCAGGTTTGCGAGTGCGTAGATGGCGATAAGGATGCTTCCACAGGCGGCATAAGCGCGAACATGTGGCTCAGAAGCATGCACACGTCGAATGAAGCCATAAAAGCAGTACAGCAGAAGCAGTATCTGCAGTAACAGCCCTGCCAGCCCCAAGTCTACCCAAGTTTCAATGTAGTTGTTATGCGAGTTCGCCAGGTTCAGGACCACGGCATCGGCTTGCCCGGTTCTGACCAGTTCGGTGAGGGCCTGTTCGTGTTGTTGATAGGACCAGCCCGACAGGGGGCGTTCCTGAATCAGCTTCCAGTTGGCTTGCCAGATCGCAAACCTGGCTCCAATGGAGGTGTTGGAGTTGCCAGCCTCAAATTGCTCAATATCGTGCTGTGCCAGAGCGATGCGTGATTGGATCGTCTCGGTTTGCCAGAGAATGCTGGCGCTTAGGGCGGCGGCCAGCGAAAGAATCATCATGCCGCGTCGGAAATACTGCTTGGGCAAGTAGGCGTAGGCAAGGATCAAGAATACGGCAGGCAGAGCAATCCAGCCACCACGGCTACCGGCGAGTAATGACAGCAAGAAGCCAGCCAGACAGCCCAGGAGTGAAACAAGAAGAATAGGGCTAGAGCGCTGCGCCTGGCTAAGCTGGCTTAAGAGCGCCACCAGACAAAAGCAAGCCAGGCTTAGGGCAATATTGCCGAACTGGATGGCTCCGGTATAACCATAGATCCGACCATCATGCAGCGGGCCGCCATACTGGGCGGGAATGATCCAGAGAGCAGACAAGCTTGCCAGCGCAAAGCACACCCAGATCACGCCGCTATGCAAACGAAGGGAGCTGAGCATGTAAAAAATGGGGGCCAGTAATAGATAGCGGCTAAGCAGATCCAGTTGATTGCTCGGGTTCTGGTGCAGAAACCAAATCAGCAGCCCATTGGCAAAGACCAGCGCCAGTATCGTGTACAGGCCGCGGCTGATGCTCTGGCTTTGCAAAGACTGGCCAGAGCGCAAAGAGTTCAGATACCAGCACAGGGTCGTGAGCAGAAGCAGAATCACCCCTGCAGAATAAACATTACGGGTAGAGAGCAGGCTGATGAAAAACAGGCTTACGCCCAGGTGAGCAGCCGCATTAAATGAAAAAAGAGACTTGGATACGGGCTCGGACATAAGAGGGGGGGATGCCAAAAATTTGCGGAAACAATAGCGGATCAACAGGCTTCGCCAGCAAGGCGAGTTTATATATTCAGCACGTCAAGTAAATCTACCAAGGTCTGGTTGGACCCAGACGGGAGCGACGTATAATTGGCGCGTAAATGGTCTATTTTAGGTTATTAGTGCTTCGATGAATCAAATTAAAATCAGGCGGTTTAAGCGTTTGCACGAGATACTCCTATTATCCGGGCCAAGCTCGTGGTTGATTGGATTCGCCGTGGTGGTGCTTGTCCCTGTTTTGCTGTTGTGGGGGTGGGGGCGCTTGTGGAACCTGGATAACGGGCAGCGTACCGCACTGATTCTGGTCGTCGTGGCATTTGTAGCCTGCAAGCTGCTGATTGATAAAAGCCAGCAAGGCTATCCGGGAGCGCGTAGTGCCTGGCTGATTATTCCCACGGTAGGCGTAACTTATGCCCTTATTTACACCACCAGTTTTGTGTTTCGTTACGACGCGTCGCGAGCCTTGTTGCTAAGTAGCAGCTTCCTGGCATTGGGCTGGTTCTTGTTGGAGAGCCTGTTTACCAATCGTTATCGGATACTGAAATTAGCGATTGTTCCTGGTGGAGAGGCAGAGACCTTGCTGGATCTGCCGGGCCTGGATGGTCGTTTGTTGAAAGACTATGATCTTGCTGGGTATCGCTATGATGGGGTGGTAGCGGACTTTTCCTGTGTACAGCCTGAAGCGGAGCGGTTTTTGACACGCTGTGCGCTGGACCGAGTGGCGGTCTATAACTCTCGGCAGGTTTTTGAGTCTTTGACGGGGCGGGTCAAGATTGACCGCATGTCGGAAAATACGATTGGCTCTTTGCTGCCGTCACGAGGCTACGAGATTTTGAAACTGATTTTTGACTATGTCATGGTCATTCTCAGTTCCGTGGTTGTGCTGCCGGTTTGCTTGTTGGCCATGTTGGCGATTCGCCTTGAAAGCCCCGGTAAGGTCATTTACTCCCAGCAACGGATTGGTTTGGGAAACCGTGAGTTCACTATTTACAAGCTGCGCAGCATGCGCTTTGACCAGGATTGCGTGGTCGAGCAGTTTGCAGGGGAAGATGACCCGCGAATTACCCGAGTGGGCAAAATCATTCGCAAGTTGCGTATTGATGAGCTGCCGCAGTTCTATAACGTGCTGCGAGGCGAAATGAGCTTGATTGGTCCTCGCCCGGAGCAGCCTTCTTTTGTGCGGGAGTTCGACGAGAAGATCCCGTTCTATAGCTACCGTCACGTTGTGAAGCCTGGTATTACCGGGTGGGCGCAAGTCCGTCAGGGGTATGTGGCCAATGAGGACGAGACACGCGTCAAGATCGAACACGATTTTTACTACATCAAACACTGCTCGGTGCTGCTGGATGTGTATATCGTGTTCTTGACGGTAAAAACGATGCTTACTGGCTTTGGGGCGCGTTAGGCTTGTGCTCACGCAGTAGGCATTTGACCAGGTGACGTGCGGGGCGTGTAAACCTGTCCAGTACATCGTAGACCGCAAAAATGAACTTGCCGGCTGCACCGTAGCGCTTCTTCAAATAGACTTTCATGCCCGCGCTATAACACCGGCCACGGAAGGACTTGTCCGTGAAGGTGCCACCAGCTTCATGGAAATATTGCGCGGCGGGAATATGGTAGGACAGGATTCCCATCTCACGAGCGCGGAACTGTAGATCAGTCTCTTCAAAGTACAGGAAGAACTGCTCGTCAAAACCACCCAAGGCCTCGTATTGTTCTCGGCTGATAAATAGCAAGCTGCCTGACACATGGTCAACTTGTGTGGGGGAGGTCAGCGGGTGTTTGCTGCGTAGCAGACGTCCTAGCCCCACTGCTTTCAGCAGTAGAGTGAAGCAGTTTGGGAAACGCTCAAAGGCAAAATCCGGTTGTCCTTTTATGCCTAAAGCCGAACCACCCAGAATCGGGGTGGGAGAGTCCGGGTAAGTGCTCAGGAACTGCTCAAAAATACTAAGGACATCTGTCTGCAGTTTGGCATCCGGATTGATCAGAAGGATATTCGGAGCCTGCGTATGAGCAACCCCGATATTGCAAGCCTTGCCAAAACCGTGATTGGCATGGGCCTTGATGATTTGTGTGTCAGGGTGCTGTTGGGCGATCAGACTGCAACTTTGGTCAGTAGAGTCATTGTCGACAACGGTGATGCTGTAGGCGTGTTGTGTGCTGAACTGCTTGATACTGTTGATGGTATCAACAATTTTTTTGCCACCGTTGTAGTTAACCAGAATAAAGTCGACCCAAGGTGCAGACTGAACGACGTTATTCATGGTTAGCTAAGCCCGCTTCAGAATTGCTCTCACTATGTAGTGAAATATTAGGTAGCTCGATTGTACAACGGAGAGTTTCAAGTGGTGTCGATAGATCTGCCATGTCCACTGTAAGGACTTGATTTTGTTGCCGGACAGGCTGCTTGCACTGACACGATAGGCGGCGAGTACCTCTTGTAAGCCATAGGCTTTTCCTGCTCTGTGCACAATTTCCAGCCACATTACATAGTCTTCATGGCGAACTGCCTTTTGATAGACCTTACCCAGTGCCTGACAGTCGTATATGCCGGTCAGGTTGCCAATACAGTTCCCTTTCAGCAGACTTTTGTAATCTACCCAGAGCGGTGGTGTAGTGGTGCTTTGCCACTGCGATATGTGCTGAAAACGATAGTAGGCCGTCATCGAGACGGTGGCTTCGTGTTCTTGCATGGCTTTTAACTGTTTGCTCAGTTTTTCAGGAAGCCAGAGATCGTCGGAGTCGAGAAAGGCCAGGTACCTACCTTGTGCGGCTTTAATGCCAGCGTTACGTGCGGCTGCAACCCCTTGGTTAAATGGTTGTTGAATTAACTTGATTCGAGGATCCTGAGCTTCGTACTCAAGAATAAGGTCGAGGGTCTTGTCAGTTGAGCCATCATCAATAATGAATAACTCCCAGGACGAGTGGTCCTGTTGCTGTACTGACGCTACTGAAGCCGATAGCGTGCTCACAGCATTAAACGCTGGCATAACAATGCTGACAAGAGTTGCTTGAGTATTGCTCATGGAAAAATGGGATGGGTAGTACCATCCTGAACTAAGACTTGTTATAGGAAGCGTTGTTCAAACTGATATTTTATATGAGTTCTAAAACGCCCAGAGTTCATTGGGTATGCCAATATCAGTTTGGCGCAAGTGATTAAAAATGGTGGCAAATTTATGAGCTGGTTAGTTTTATAAATACATAGGGTTCCGAATTTCAGTTTCATGATTTTTTATAAAACCGGTAATTAGGCCATCCCGTATATGCAGGGATAAAGCTAAATAATCAGTCCATATTGCCGGGTATATGTAGTGTTCTGTTTCTTAACTGCTCCATGTGACAAGTAATAGATACGTCTTGTCTCGGGCGGTTGTACGATTGGTTTATTAAGCGTGTAAGCTGTCTGGTTGCATCCAGAGCGTGCTTCTTGGTGGATCCTGCGTTGGTCACATTTGTTTGTTCAAGGGAAGGTGTTTCATGAAGGTTTTAACGGTTTTTGGCACTCGACCAGAGGCTATAAAAATGGCTCCTTTGGTTCGAGAGTTAGCCGCGCGAACGGAGTTTGAGACCAAGGTATGTGTCACTGCGCAGCACCGCCAGATGTTGGATCAAGTGCTGTGTCTCTTTGACCTTCAGCCAGACTTTGACCTGAATGTCATGAAGCCAGGTCAAGACCTGAGTGATGTGACAGGGGCAATTTTACAAGGTTTGAAAGGAGTTTTTGATCAGTTCAGGCCTGATTGGGTACTGGTTCATGGTGATACAGCCACTACCTTCGCTAGTACTTTAGCCGCCTACTACCATCAGATACCCGTAGGTCATGTTGAGGCAGGATTACGGACGAGCAATATTTACTCTCCATGGCCCGAGGAAGGAAACAGGCGCTTGACCGGTGTTTTGACCTGTATCCATTTTGCTCCCACAGATCAGGCTCGTCAGAACTTGTTGCGGGAAGGTGTAGGGGCTGAAGATATTGTAGTGACAGGTAATACCGTTATTGATGCTTTGTTGTCGGTAGTACAGAAACTGGAGGCTGAGCCTTCTTTAGCCAAAGAGATGTCACAACGTTTTGATTTTTTGGACGAACGGCGCCGAATGGTTCTGGTCACTGGCCATAGGCGTGAGAGCTTTGGCGATGGGTTTGAGCGCATTTGTCAAAGCATATGTCGGAGCGCACAGGCGTTTCCCGAGGTGGATTTTGTTTATCCAGTCCATATGAATCCGAACGTACAAGAGCCTGTTGCTCGTTTGTTGAGCAAAATTCCTAACGTGTATCTGCTGGAGCCTCAGGATTACCTACCGTTTGTGTATCTAATGAGTCGTTCAAGTGTCATCTTGACCGACTCGGGTGGGATTCAGGAGGAGGCTCCCGCATTGGGCAAACCTGTGCTCGTCATGCGCGACACAACGGAACGACCAGAAGCAGTGATTGCTGGTACGGTGCGGCTAGTTGGCACAAATCCTGACTTAATTTGCCATGAGCTGGCAGTTTTGCTGAATGATTCTGCTGCTTATAAGGCCATGAGCTACGCCCATAATCCTTATGGTGACGGTGCTGCCTGTAAGCGCATTGTCGATTATCTGTGTAAGCGCCTTTAAATGACGTCTAACTCTGTAAGAGACAATGGATTGGGGAAATATGCTTAGTAAATTGAAACCTTTTTTAGGGGCTATATACCGCAGGTTACCGTGGCGAGTACAACAAAAATTACTGCCTTTGAAGCGCAGAATTCTGGGGCAGCAGGTCCGTCGTAGTAACGAGGAGCGCCGTAACGGCAAAAATGATCTGAGCTGGTCGCAGTTTGAAGCGAATGTGTTGGCGTTCCGGGATCAGTACAAGGGTGTTTTTGTTCAGTCCGCTGTTATCGATTGGAATGTTCCGTTGTACCAGCGCCCACAGCATATGGCTAAAGCTTTTGGCCGTCTTGGTTATCTGGTGCTCTATGAAACCCATTGTTGGGCCTGTGATGATGTGACAGGCGCTCGGTGTTTGGGCGACAACGTCTGGTTGGTGCATGCCAGAGAATCCCGTCATCTGAAAGGGGTTCTACGCTCCTTTTACAGCACCGCTTATGGAGTGTTGAGGGAGTACGGCCTGCACATGCTGGAGGGTAATGTGGTTATATATGAATACATTGACCATATTGACCCTGCCATTTCCGGTGACAATGTCGAGGTTCTGAATCAGCTAAAAAATCTGGCGTTCGGGGGCGATGCTGATTACATCGTTGCCTCGTCAAAGGCCCTGGTTCAGGAGTCGGTTGCAGAAGTCGGGGAGTCAAAGGTTAGGTTTGTAGCTAATGGGGTAGATGCCCGTCACTATCGTCAGGACTGGAGCGAAGTAGTTTTGCCAGAACAGTACTCCAGTTTTTTGGGGCGATATGACAGGATTATTGGCTACTTTGGCGCGTTAGCCCCTTGGCTATGGTACGAGGTCATCGCAGAGCTGGCGCAGGAGCTTCCAGATTATGGGTTCGTTTATATTGGGCCTGATTACTTTGGGGGAAGCCTAAGGCTCCCAGAGCTAGATAATGTATTGTGGCTTGGGCCAATAGATTACGCTGTATTGCCAGCGTATGCTCAGCACTTCGACATAGCAACAATACCTTTTTCTCCTGGTGAAATAGCTAAAACAACCTCTCCTTTGAAATTGTTTGAATATTTTGCGCTAGAGATCCCTGTGGTGGTTAGTTCTGCAATGGATGAGTGCACATGCTACGAAGAAGTGTTTTCGGCTGGCTCGTTATCCGAGTTTATTGTGCAAATTGAACGCGCATTTGCCGTGAAAGATGATGAGCGTTATAGGATGCGTATGCGTGAGTTAGCCGATGAGAATGATTGGATGGCTAGAGCAAAAAGTATGGAGTCTCTGTTTCCAAAAAAGAATTTTATGCTACCTATGAATCGTTGAGAGTCCATTTTTTCGGCAAGTTTTTTTTAAAGCTAATCAGTAATATTTGATTCTTAAATATATGATAATTTCCGATTTGATTGAAAATCGATATCTAATAAGAATATTGATATATAGAGATATTCAAACAAAATATAAAGGATCTGTTCTTGGGCTGCTTTGGTCCTTGTTGGTTCCTATGGTGCTTCTGGTTGTTTATACATTTGTCTTTAGCGTTATTTTTCAAGCGCGCTGGGGGCATTCTGATGGTGGGAAATTAGAGTTTGCGCTAATACTTTTTTCCGGATTAATTGTTTTTAATTTTTTTTCTGAGTGTATCAATCGTGCGCCAACTATAATTCTCAGTAATGTGAATTATGTCAAGAAAGTTGTTTTTCCTGTTGAGGTCTTGGGTGTTGTTACTGTTGGTGCCGCCCTTTTTAATTTTTTTATTAGTTTTCTAGTCTGGGTTTTGGTTTACTCTATTTTTTATGGGTTGCCAAAATGGACAATTGTTCTTATTCCGGTTTACTTGATTCCATTGTGTTTTTTTGTGCTTGGATGTGTTTGGTTTCTTTCGGCGCTTGGTGTTTATTTGAGGGATATAAATCAGTTTGTTGGGATATTGACAACCGTTATGATGTTTTTGTCCCCAATATTTTATCCTGTCGAGGCTCTTCCCGCTGATTTTAGAAATTTTATTTATATAAATCCCTTGGCTTACTTTATTGAGGCTTTTAGGGATATCGTTTATTGGGGTCGAGTTCCTGGCGGTTTATTTGTTTTCCTCTCTTTTGTTTGTTCTTCTTTATTTGCATTTTTTTCATTTGTTTTTTTTAAAAAAATGAAAAAGGGTTTTGCGGATGTGCTCTGATCTTATTGTGGTAGAAGACGTTTCTAAAATATATAAAATATATGAAAAGCCTTCCGATAGGTTGAAGCAGTATTTTAGCAAGAATAAAAAATACTATAGAGAATTTTCGGCTCTGCACAAGATGAGCTTGAGAGTTCGTCGCGGGGAGACCTTTGGTATTGTGGGCAGGAATGGGAGTGGGAAATCGACATTGCTGCAAATGATATGCGGGACTGTAATGCCAACAACAGGGAGTATTCAAGTTCACGGCCGTATTGCAGCACTGCTGGAATTAGGGGCTGGATTTAACCCTGAGTTTACAGGGCGAGAGAATATATTTCTTAATGCCGCTATATTAGGTTATCCAAAAAATAAGATCGAAAAAAAAATAGATGAGATTATCCAGTTTTCTGAGCTCGAAGGGTTTATAGATCAGCCAGTTAAAACTTATTCCAGTGGGATGTATGCACGGCTGGCATTTTCAGTAGCCATTCATGTTGAGCCAGAAATACTCATTGTGGATGAGGCTCTTGCTGTGGGAGATGCGCGGTTTGTGGCCAAGTGTATGCGCCGTATCAATGATATTAAAGAGTCAGGTGCTACTATCATTTTCGTAAGTCATGATATTTCTAGTATTCGGACTCTTTGCGACCGTGTGTTGTGGTTGGACCGTGGAAAAGAAATAGATGTAGGTGACGTGTTTCCAATCACAAGCCGATACATGGAGTACATGTTCAAGGATAGTGATGGATTACAGACTAGTTCAGATCACCCGTCGACTGAGCCTGAGCAGATAGACCTTGTCGAGTCGTTGGACACAAGGCCTTCTTCGCATTGGGGTTCTCATACTGGGACTATCAAATATGCTGCCGTACAGAATATACAGGGAAAGAAAGCAGACCTTATTTCCTGGGGAATGGATATAAAAATATCGATAAGATACAAGTTGAATGAGGAAATAGCGAACGATAATTTAACGGTCGCTTTTTCTATAAAAGACTTGAAAGGTAATGATATTGTAGTTGCGGTTTCGAAACAGGTTATTGATGATGGTAGCGAGTATTCTGAGCGCCGTGTCGATTTTTCTCTAAAGAACTATCTTTCACCGGGTAAGTATTTGCTGGTTGCTACTGTAGAGAAGAGGAATGGCAGCGATGTTCATTATTATGAATATTATGAAGGTGCGCATTATTTTGTAAGTATCAGCGATGAAACTATGTTTGGTGTTTTTTGTCCTGATGTGGAAGTTAATTCTGTGAGCTTGTAATGAACAGCGATATTAATACGAAAAAATACTGGGAAAATAGGTTTGCCACAGATTGGGCGGATAATTTGGGGCCCGAGCAGTCGAAGTTTTTTGCAACGGTGGCTATGGATAATTTACCGTCCTGGCTTATTCAGGTAATACGGTCGGATGGATTGGCTGTTGCAGACTGGGGATGTGCTCAAGGCGATGGTTTAAATGTTCTAACTAATTTTTTTAACCCAAAAAAGTTAACAGGCATTGATTTTTCTAGTGAATCTATCGCCACGGCAAAGTCCAAATATCCAGAATTGGAGTTTCTAGATCAAAACTGGCTGGATGATCAGGGTTTAGATGATATTAAATCGTATGATTTTATTTTTTCATCTAATACTTTAGAGCATTTTCATAATCCTTTTGATGTTTTGATTCGTATTTCTGAGAAAGCTGAATTAGGTTTGATTCTTGCTCTTCCTTATAGGGAGCTTGATCGCATTGATGAGCATTTTTTTACTTTTACAGATAAGAATGTTCCGGTTGCAGTTAATGGATTCGACCTGGTTTGGTCGAAGGTGGTAGATTGCAGTATTTTGCCATCTAGTATGTGGGATGGTGATCAGATTATTTTGGTTTATGCCAATAAAAAATGGTTTGATCAGATGAATTTGACCTTGGGAAATATGCATATTGAATCAGGCTATGAAAGTGATTCCTTATCTCGACATGGTGTTGTACTCGCACATATGGAGAACGAGTTTTCCCGTGTGTTAAAGGATTCTCTGGAGCAGGTTTCGGAGAGTTTGAAGAAGCTTAGTATCTCAAAGGCCGAACTGCAGGAGCAGGTAACAAAGAATCAGCGTTTGCAGGAGCGGAATGCAGATCTACAGAATGTAATGCGGCAGAAAGACGAGGCGGTCAACGCCATTAGACTGTCGACTTCCTGGAAACTGACCCGTCCTTTGCGAGTGCTCGCTCGCCTTGTTCGGAACCCTTTGAGGTTCTGGGGTGATGCTCGTAACTACGTAGCGTGGAAACGTCGTCTGATTCAAAGTGCTGAGCCAGTTTCTCTCGGTGGTTTGGCAGCGGTAACATCCGTGCCTGGAGCGACTGATTTAAGCTGGGATCAGTTTGAGGCGAATGTCCTCGTGCATAGGGATAAATATAAAGGCGTTTTTGTACAATCAGTAGCTATTGACTGGACTGTCCCATTATTTCAACGACCTCAACATATTGCTTCGGCGATGGGGCGTTCTGGTTATCTGGTTATCTATGAGACGCGCAGCCTGGATCGGGATAATTTGCGGGGCGTGCGTTATATGGGAGACAACGTATGGTTGGTGAATGCTCCTGAATCAGCAAATTTGAAAGGTGTGCTGCGATCAATCTATAGCACAGCCTATGCTGTTGTGCCTGAGTATGGCCCTCATCTATTGGAGGGAAATACTATGATTTATGAGTATATTGATCATATAGACCCAGCTATATCTGGCAATACAGTTGAGAGTTTATTGAAGCTTAAAAACTATGCTTTTTCTGGCGATGCAGATTATATCGTTGCCTCATCTAAGGCTTTGGTCGATGAGTCTATAACTGCAGTTGGGAAAGATAAGGTTCTATTTGTGGCCAATGGAGTTGACTGTCAGCATTATCGGCAGGATTGGACACATATTGCTTTGCCTGATGAATATACAAAATTTTTGAAACGTTATAAACGTATTGTTGGCTATTTTGGTGCCTTGGCTCCTTGGTTGTGGTATGAGGTTTTAGCAGAGCTTGCTACTCGCATGCCAGCGTGTGGCTTTGTTTACTTAGGCCCGGATTATTTTGGTGGAAGTGAGAAGCTGCCGAAAACGGATAATGTTATTTGGCTAGGACCGATTAATTACTCTATCCTGCCTGCCTATTCACAACATTTTGATGTGGCAATTATCCCTTTCGAGCCAGGTGAGATAGCTCGTACTACCTCCCCTCTAAAGCTATTTGAATATTTTGCGATGGAGGTTCCAGTGGTTGTGACCTCAGCAATGGATGAGTGCACTATTTATCCAGAGGTTTTTTCAGCCAGCTCCGTTGATGAGTATGTTGAGAGAATCCAGCAGGCTTTTGATGTGAAAGATGATCCAGCTTATCAAGCTAGGTTACGCCAGATGGCAGATGAGAATGATTGGAAGGCGAGAATCGAGACGTTGGTTCCCTTGTTTCCCAATGGAAACAGGTCTTAAGCAAGCTGGCTTTTATTTTTTATTAATTTGCGGTGGAATACATGGTCAGGTCTTTCTTTAATCTAGGTTCAGGTTTTAATTTTCTTCGACTTGTTTTTTTGCCGTTTTTTTTGTATTTGATATTTTATTTTTCTCGAACTATCCATCTGACGAGTGAATATTACTTTTCTTTTTTTTCTATTGTCTCTGTTTCTTTAATCGGTTTTTTTTTGGCGCGGAGATTCTTTGATCTCTCGCCTGTTTTATTGTTTTTTTCTGTATTTATCCCTTATGTTGCCTGGGCTTTCAGTGTTCAAACTATTCCAGAAAGCGACTATTTAATTTATTACAATGATGCTGTCAGGTTTTTAGACGGAAATTTTTTTCAGGTATGGACAAGCTCTAAGTACCCGTCGAGTTCTATTGTTTATGCATTTGGAATGAAGTTGTTGGGTGTCAGTTATCTGGCTGCTTCTATAACAGCGGCGGCGTGTTGGGCGTTGCAGGCAGTTGTAGTAAGAGCGATTATGCTGGAGCTGGGGCAAAGTGGAAAAATATCTACTTTTATAGCTTTTTTATATGCGCTTTTTCCGTCGATTTTTGTTTATACAGCGGTGGTTTCCAGCGAGGCGACCTATCTTCTTTATATATTCATTTCCCTTTTTGTTTTTCTTCGATTTGTAAAAACAAAAAGCTTGTTTTTCTTGGTTTTTAGTGCTTTTTTTATTGGTTTTGCTTATTACTCCAGGCCTACCTCTGTTTTTTTGATTTTCCCTTTTCTTGTTGGTGTCTTTTTATATTCCGATAGGGCTATTAAGTCCGTTATTTGTTTTTTGATCCCTTTGTTCTTGGTATTTTCTTCGCATGCTCTTTTGAATAGTGCGTACCAGGGGTTTTTTAGTGTCAACTCAAATCACGGCATGGGTGGTTATGTGCTTTTGTTCGGGACTAATAAGAATCATAACGGGCTATATAACACTGATGATGTCGGGTTTGTGCAGGACTTGCGGACTTCGCTAGGGGATGAAGGTAAGGTTGGCGAGGCAGTGAAGAAAGAGATTTATTCTCGGATTTTTGATGATTTTCCAGGATTCGTAAAGTTTTCATATAAGCAGAAAATTAAAACTTTATGGGTTCCTTCGGGCGGGGTGTTCTTTTGGGCCAATAATAACCCAGAGCATAAGGTTGGTCAGGAATATGCTTCTTTGTCCGAGAAAATAAATTCGCATTTATATTACATTCTTCTTATTTTGTTTTTTATTTCTTTAGTGATTTATTTTTTCAAAAAAAGGAATAAAAATAATATAAGAGAATTTTTATATTTTTCTGCCTGTGCTTATGTTTTTCAAATGATTGTCTTCTATTTTGTTTTTGAAGTTCAATCCAGATATGCTTTGTCTATCATGCCATTTATGTTGTTTGCTGTCTCAGCTATTTTATTGAGCTGGAGGTCGGATGAATAGTTTATCTCTTCTACGCCTTATGCGGCCAAAGCAATGGGTCAAGAACTTTTTTGTTTTTGCTCCGTTGGTTTTTTCCGGCATGATGCTATCTTCTGATTCAATAATAAAATCATTATTGGCTTTCTGTTTTTTTTCTTTTGCTGCTTCGTCCGTTTATATTGTTAATGATATCGGCGATGTAGAGAAAGATCGCTTGCATCCAAAAAAACGTTTTCGTCCCTTGGCCAGTGGTGAAGTTTCTGTTTTACAGTCTGTTTTTTTGCTGTTGTTTTGCTATGTTGTAGTCGCTTTTTCTTTGCTCCTGAATTACCAGGTTTTTTTTATTCTTTCTTTTTACATTGTTGTTAATGTCGCGTATACGAAATATCTAAAGCATATTCCCGTTGTTGATATTTTTACCGTTGCGTTGGGATTTGTTCTTAGAGTGTATGCTGGTGCACTGGCGATACAGGTTCCAGTTTCAAACTGGATGTTGATTACCGTATTGTCATTATCCCTTTATTTGGCTGCTGTAAAGAGGGAGCAGGAGCTCAAGAATTCTGGCGGAGTAACCAGAGAGGCATTAAAAAAATATTCAAGTGATTTGGTGCGTAAGTACGTAGAAACAGCGGCTACTTGTACTATCGTTTTTTATAGTATGTTTGTTCTTGAGTCTAAGCCTGATTTGGTTTTAACTGTTCCAATTATCTTGTTCGGTATTTTCAGATATTGGTACATTATTGATTCTTCTGATCAAGGAGAGTCGCCAACCGACGCTGTTATAAATGATAAGCCTATTTTAATGATTGTTATTTCTTGGCTTTCCGTTGTTGTTTATCAGCTTTATTTTTAATTATGACCTACGCATATATATCAACTCCATTTTTAGCATGGCTAGTTGCAGGGGTTTTAAAGTTCCTTATAAATAGTTTGCGAGCTAGGCGTCTTGCTTTTGATTTGGTTGGTTATGGTGGCATGCCTAGCAATCATAGCTCTATTGTTAGTAGCATGGCTGTTCTTGTTTATTTAAAAGAAGGGCTTTCAAGCCCAGCTCTAGGTGTTTCAATAGCCTTAATGTTTATTGTTTTGCTTGATGCTAATAGTCTGCGCAAGCAGATCGAAAAACATGCAATAGCTTTAAACAAACTAGGGGGACTTAACCTTAGAGAAAGAATTGGTCATAGCAAAACGGAGATTATGGCTGGCTGCCTGGTTGGTGCGGGAGTGGCTTTGGTAGTACACCTTTTAGGAATTTAGAATGGGCGTTGCTCAGATTGGTTTGGTTTTGTCCGCTGTTTTATTGAATACCTTCGCGCAGATGCTTTTGAAGGCTGGGACCAATTCTCTTCATATTTTATTTCTCCCTGAAAAAGGGGTTGTTTATTCTATTTTCCGGGCAATATTCAATCCCTTCATAACTGGAGGGTTGGTTTTGTATGTTCTAAGCTTTGGGGTATGGGTTGTTGTGCTCTCCAAGCTAGAGGTCGGTGTTGCCTATCCATTGTTGTCACTAGGATATTTAGTTGGTTTGATATTGGCCTGGCTGTTTTTCGGCGAACTTCTTACCTTTAATAAGCTGGTGGGCGTGCTCTTCTTGATGGTTGGCACCTACTTTATTACTCGCTAATAAAAGTACTTGCCATTTACTAGAGCTACAGGGGAAATGCGTATAGGTATGCGTACAAGGCGCTAACCACCACGCTCTAAAGAATCCCATTTTTATTATTTTTAGTTATAAGCAAATAAAGATGCGTCTCTCCAACAGGTTTAAGCTTCAGTTTTCGCCTGTTTCACGAGATCTTTATGTTTTCCCGTTATTTAGCCCCCAGCCTTCTTGCCCTCTCTGTTTCCTTCTCCGCACAGGCTGCCGAGCAAGCGCTGGAGATCGGCTATTTGCCCATCATGCCTGCTGCTCAATTGTTCGTGGGCTTAGGATCGGGTGACTTACTGCCTGAAGGGCAGCCGGATCCCAAGCTGGTTCAGTTTCAAAGCGGCCCAGCGCTGACCCAGGCCTTGATTGCTGGTCAGTTGGATGTGGCTTACGTTGGTATTGGCCCCGCTCTGGTGGCCAAGGCCAAGGAAGCAGACGTCAAGGTGGTGGCCTCCAATATTGTGGAGCAGGTCAGCGTGGTGGCAATTGGTGATCTGTCCAGCTACCTGGATGCAGACAAGCCGGATTTCGCTGCTGCTGTCGCTAAATTCACTCAGGAAAAAGGGCATAAACCCAAGGTTGCCAGCTACCCCAAAGGAGCGGTGCCTGAGGCTGCCTTGCAATACTGGTTGCGCAATATGTTGAAGGTCGACCCAGGCGTGGTCGAAGTGATTTATCAGGGCGAGGCTCAGATTCAGCAGGCCTTGAGCAACCATGCTGTGGATGCTGCAGCTATTCTGGAACCTACGGTTAGCCAGATTCTGCAACGCCAGCCTGATGCCAAAATCGTGGCGCATGGTGGTGAGCTGTTTCCTAATGAGCCTGGCTCGGTGCTGCTGGTACGTGAAGGTCTGATCAAATCCAATCCTGATCTGGTTCAGCATTTGGTGAATGCTCACCTGCGTGCCACTGCTATGCTGCGCGATGAGCCTGCCAAGGCTACGCCGTATGTACAGAAGTACGTAGGCGGTGGTCGCTTGCCCAAGGATATTGTGCAGGCTGCTATCGAGCGTTCACGTGATCAGTTCCAGCCTGACCCCCGCAAGATTATTGATGGCACGGTTCAGTTGCAGGACTTTCAGGTTTCTTTAGGCACGCTGGCGACCAAGCTGGATGATGTTCAAAGCCTGTTTGACGTTCGCTTTTATGAGAAGGCAGCACCGTAATGAGCGTTGCGAAACAAGCAAGTTTGCCCGCCGCAGCACCTGCACCTGCGGGTGCCTTGGTTGATGCCTTATGGCGTCGTGGTCTGGAGCGGATTGTTTATGGTGTGGCTGGTCTGGCCTTGTTTATCCTGGTGTGGCGACTGGCTTATGTCTATGGCTGGGCTCCGCGCGGTACCTTGCCAGATCCTTTAAGTCTGCCGTCTGCCTTGTTTCAGGAAATCGAGGCTGGTCGTCTCTGGCCTGCCGCTCAATCCAGTCTGGTGCATTATTTCTGGGGCCTGGGTATCGGGACGATTCTGGGCATTGTCTTTGGTCTTGCCGCGGCAACCATTCATCGTTTTGATTTGCTGCAAGCCTATTTGGTGCGTTTGCTGCGTCCTATCCCGCCTTTGGCGTGGGTGGTGTTTGCCATTGCCTGGTTCAAGGTTAGCCATACCGGCGCGGCCTTTGTGATTGCAATTGGTGTGTTCTGGTTGAACTACTTTGCAACGTATAGCGCTGTGCGTTCGGTGGATCCACGTTATTACGAGTTGGCCGCAGCCTTTGGGCATAACTCGTACTTCTCACGTGCCTGGACTGTGGTTCTGCCTGCGATCAGCCCCGGTTTGCTGAGTGGCGTACGTGCGGGTATTGGGCAGGCCTGGATGACCCTGATTGCCGCCGAGCTCTTGGGGGTGCCTGGCATGGGTCAGGAAATGAATGCGGCTGCCGGGGTTGGCGCCTATGACGCGGTCGTGGTCTATATGTTGATCATCTCGGTGGTTTATACCGTGTGCGACATGCTTTTTCTGACTTTCAATAAATGGGTACTTCAGTGGCAGCCTTGATTCAGTTTCAGGGGTTTGGTTTTCAATACCCCGGTGCACCTGCACCTGTGATCCGTGATGTGAATCTGGATGTTCAGGCAGGGCATTTTGTGGCCATTGTGGGCGGCTCGGGGGTAGGCAAGAGCACCTTGTTGCGTGCGGCAGCCGGTTTGAGCCAGCCCAGCTTCGGCCATTTGCGATCCAACCTGCAAGATAGCCCTGGCCGTCGGGCGAATGCCTTTGTGTTTCAGGACAGTCGCTTGTTGCCCTGGCGTCGTATTGCCTCCAACGTGGCGTATGGCCTGGAAGGTTTGGGTCTGTCGCGTCAGGAACTGGATCAGCGTGTTGATGCGGCCCTGAATCAGGTAGGCCTGGCGCACTTGAAAGATCGTTGGCCACATCAGTTGTCGGGTGGTCAGGTGCAGCGAGTCGGTATTGCCCGGGCCTTAGCCGTGCAGCCGGATTTGCTTTTGATGGACGAGCCCTTTTCTGCCGTGGATGCTTTGACACGTCAGGCCTTGCAGGATGAGCTGGTTCAGGTTTGGCAGCGTAGTTCGGCCGCAGTGCTGTTCGTGACACACGATATTGATGAAGCGGTGTTTTTGGCTGATACCGTCATCGTATTAGGGGGGAGTCCGGCTGGCGTCAGTGCCCGGATCGAGATCGATTTGCCACGCCCCAGAGATCGTAATACTGCCCGTTTCGGGGACTTGGTCAAAGAGCTCGGCCAAGCCTTGTAATTTCAGCCTGATCGAGAGTGGATTCGATCCTGAGCACTCTCGTTGGCGACTTCTTTTCAAGCTCAGACCTTAGAGCCCTTTAGAAAAATATGCTGCCTCTGGCCTGAGCGCCTCAGGGGCCGGGTCTTGCGCACAAAAAATAGACTGCTTGACCTTCCTGTAAGGGGAAGCCTGAGACTGGCGTTTTCAGTCTGGCAACGAGCGTGCAGTTCGTTGCTTTGAAAGGGTTCAATCATGCAGTCAGAGAAATTGACGCCTCGCCAGGAAAGCGGTTCGTACCTTGTTGCGTTTGTCTTCATTGTGACGATGGTGGCAGCGGCGAGCTTTTGGGATGACCGTGAAATAGTCTTGCCAGAAATTGCGGCGATGGCCGTAGCTTTGTTGGCGTATCGCGAGCAAAACTGGATGCGTCACCCGGAGAAGATTTTTCTTTGGCCTACGGTCACGGCCCTGCTGGGCTTTGGGATCAACTTGCTGGCTATTCCCTTTGCGCTCAAGTTGGCATTTGTGTTGGTGGCGATGCTGTTGTTCTTTGCCTTGTTTCGCTACAGCCTGGCCCCGGCTCTGGCGACGGGTTTTTTGCCCGTGGTCACCAATGCGATAGAGTACTCGTTTGTGGCTGCTATCCTGCTCAGCACGTTCTTGCTGATGCTGGCCGTGGTGTTGGGAAAGTTGCGCCGTACAGCGGATCGCACCAGTGTCGTTCAAACGTCGATCTTGTGGGTGTATGGGGCGATTGTTTTAGCCAGTATGGGGATTGCTGCGGCCCTGGGTTATATCCAGTTGGCGGTGTTGCCACCGGTCGCCGTAGTGGTGTACGAGTCTTTGCATATGAAGATGTATTCCTGGCGGATGGTCCTTAAGCAAACTGTCGTGCTGACTTTGTCTGCAGCAATCGGCGTGACGTTATTTTTGTTGATCTCGAATTGGATCTGGGTAGTCGTAATCGACATGCTGCTGATGTGGGGCTTATTACGTGTGTTCAAGATGCGCATGCCCGCCGTGTATGCATTTCCTTTGCTTGCCTATGTGTTCCCGCCGCAGTCATTGACTTTGCTGCCTGTGGCCGCCCTCTTGGTCTCGGGCTTCTCCTTAAGTGCCGTTCTCCTCTTTCATCAGCGCAAGAGGGTGGCTTAGGCTTGCCGTCCAGTGTAAAGCGTTCCCTGTTCACCTTGTGTAGTAGCAGGATCGCTTTACACTGTTCATTTGACGCCTAAGCACATAAGAGGGGAAGACATGAATCATCCAGTCAATGCGTTCAAGCAGGCTTTGCGGCAGGGCAAGTCTCAGATTGGTTTGTGGCACGGTTTGGCCAGCCCATACGTGGCTGATTTATGTGCCGGTCTGGGCTATGACTGGATCTTGCTGGATGGCGAGCATGTTCCCAATACGGTACAGACCTTGCTGGCGCAGTTGCAGGCCGTATCCGCTCATCCCATCGCGCCGATTGTGCGTCCTAGCTGGAACGACCCTGTGCAGATCAAGCTGCTGCTGGATATGGGGGCTCAGAATCTGTTGATTCCTATGGTGCAAAACGCTGAACAGGCTAAAGCGGCTGTTGCTGCGACACGTTATCCTCCGCAGGGTATTCGAGGGGTAGGTGCAGCTCTGGCTCGTGCTGCTCGTTGGGGAGCGACCACGGATTATGTGGCGCGAGCTAACCAGGAAATGTGCGTGATTTGCCAGGTGGAAACTCGTGAGGCGCTGGATAACCTGGACGAAATTCTGGCGGTGGAGGGTGTGGATGGTGTTTTCATTGGCCCGGCGGATTTGGCGGCCAGCATGGGGTATTTGACCGAACCAGGGCATCCAGATGTCTTGTCAGCCATCGAGGATGCGATTGTGCGTATCAGCAAGGCGGGTAAAGCCCCTGGAATCCTGCAGTCGAATGTCGAGGCAGCGCATCACTATCAGTCCTTAGGCGCCTTGTTTGTGGCCGTAGGCGTAGATGCAGTGTTGTTGCGGCAGGCGGCAACGGCTTTGCTGGGTCAGTTCAAGGACGAGGTTGAGGTGCCAATTGCTCAGCCCGGCGCAGCTTACTAAAGCTTGTTTGATCGCTTGGCATTTTGTGAGTAGCTGTTCTGCCTCTGCTGTCTTGTAAAGATCGGGCCTGTTTATAAGACGATATGACCTTGGCCGGTGCTACGGCCAAGGTCCGCTTTCTCAAGCGCCGCTATCGAGCAGAAAGCTCAGCAAGCTTTCTGCGCTCGGTTGAAGGTCGCTGCGGCGGCGCACACCGATCAGAATTTCTCGCTGGCTCCATTCTTCGTCCAGCTCAATCACGCGGGTATTCGGAATCTGATAAATGCTGGCGCTCTTGCGCGGCAAGATGCCAATACCCATGCCTGCATTAATCAACAAACACATGGCGTCGTAGCCTGATACTTCGGTGCGGATGCGCACGGAGCGGTTGGCTTCCATGGCGATTTTGGTGATCTGGTAATGCAACTGAGTGCCTGTGAGTAGCGTGATCTGCTCATGCTCCAGGGTTTGCTCAAAATGGACTTTCTCGTGTTGAGCCAAGGGATGATTGAGAGGCACCAGCACAACCAGCTTGTCACTGCGAAACGGGTAGGCTTCGATGTCCGCTGCATAGGGCAGGCGAGTAAAGACACCCAGGTCGGCTTTGCCCTCGGCCAGGGCACGAATAATGTCCAGGCTAGTCTGTTCTTCCAGTTGCAGGGGAATGGCTGGGTGCAAACGCCCAAACTCACCCAGCGGCTCGGCCAGAAACTGAGAAATAGCCGATGTGTTGGCCAGGATATGCACCAGGCCTTGCTGACCTTGTGAGAACGCTTGAAGGCGCGTTTCGATCTCTTGCGCGCTATTGAGCAATGCACGAGAGCGGTACAGCAGTTCCAGGCCTGCTGCAGTCGGGCTGACACCTTTGTTCGTACGTAGCAGCAAGGTGGTATTCAAAGACTGTTCCAGATCCGCAATCCGGCGGCTGACTGCCGCGGCAGCAATGTGCTCACGCTCAGCCGCCTGGCTGATCGTGCCTTCTTCCAGGATGCGGACAAACAGTTTGAGGGTCAGAAGGTCCAATTTCATGCAGGCATCATATCGCTTTTTTTTGCTTATCTGCACATGGGGTGCCTGTGACAGCTAAGAGCGTCGTCGTCCTAAGCTATATGGCTACTTCGTGTCGCGTCTACTCTTATGCCCATATGGATGTAATGGCAAAAGGTGTCATCAGCCTGTATCGAGAACGAACAGCCATCCGTGGTTTGGTATTTGTTTATAAGCCGGTACAACTGCATTTTTTACCCTAAGCTTTGATGAGGCCCAGGCATAAAAAAAGCCCTGCCGACATAGGGTCGGCAGGGCTGTGTACTGCTAAGCCTGTTTGATTAGGCTTGTGGCTTGGCACCCGACAGGATGTGGCCAGCGTTAGGTACGCGGGTTTCCAGACCCAGGGTCTTGAGCATTTGGTACACGGTGCAAACAGCGGCGGACAGAACGGGCTTGCCGATCTGATCTTGAGCGCGCTGGATAGCGGGCAGGGAAGGCATCTGTACGCAAGCGGACAGGATGACAGCGTCCACGCCGTCGTGGTTCAGGCGCTTGACGTGTTCCAGCAGATTTTCCGGGTTTAGCAGACCCACTTCCAGGTTGTCCGACACTTCCAGGCTGATGGAGTCTTGAACTTCGATGCCTTCGGCTTCGATGTAGTCAGCCACGCGCTTGGTCAGCGGCTTCATGTAAGGGGTGATGATGGAGACTTTCTTGTAGCCGAATTCTTTCAGCGTATCGACCAGGGCACCGGCCGAGCTCAACACAGGAATTTCCACGCCGTTTTCTTTAACGGTGTTTTGCAGACGGGCTTGCGAGACGCGGTGGTAACCGTCGCCTTGGGCCATGATGGCGACCAGGCAAGCGTAGGCCATCACGCTCATGCGGGCGTCGCTCAGTTCAACCGCGCAGCGGTCGCTGGCGATGTCCATGGCTTTCAACTCTTCGGGGTTCACGTGCATCATGCGCATGCGCGAGGAGTGGAAAGTGAAGCGCTCTTCAGGAAACTCAGCGTAACGAGCCTGCAACATGGCAGGAATCTCGGTTTCCATGGTGGTGTTGGAACTAGGAACGATCTGACCGATGCGGTAGGTTTTCATAAGTATCTGTCTCTGAAGGTGGTTTTTAGATTGACGCCTTCATTCTAGGACCCGTTTTCTTCCTTGCAAATCAATCATCTGTCAACGTGCCATCGCCAACGGCGATGGCAAGAGCAGGGTGATCAGGAGCGCCCGGATTGCCAGCGCCAGGCGTCGTCGCACATTTCCTGGATGCCTTTTTATCAGCGGCTGTTGGCTGCATGGCACCTTTCAAAGGGGGACTGATGCAGGTTGGTTTTTAGTCGATGCGCTTCAACGCTGTTTTGTAGTGACTACCGCGTTCTGCGTAGACACTGGCGTTTTGGCGCAGCTTGGCAATGTCTTCGTCGCTTAACGTGCGTACAGCTTTGGCTGGCGAGCCGATGATCAAACTGCGCTCCGGGAAGACCTTGCCTTCAGTGACCAGGGCACCTGCACCGACCAGGCTGTCGCGGCCGATGACAGCGCCATTCAGGACCACAGCCTGAATGCCGATCAGGGAGCCCTCACCCACAGTACAGCCGTGCAGCATGGCCTGATGGCCGATGGTGACGTGGTCGCCAATATTCAGTGGGTAGCCCGGGTCGGTATGCAGGACTGCTCCTTCCTGGACGTTTGAGCCCACGCCCACGGTGATGGTTTCGTTATCACCACGGATGACTGCACCGGGCCAGACGCTGCTTTGTTCTTTCAGTACGACTTTGCCAATCAGGGTGGCCTCTGTGGCAACAAAGCTGTTGTCGTCGATCTGGGGAAAGTGATTGTCGAGTTGATAAATAGGCATGGGGATTATCTTCAGATCAGGGTTGGAAAAGGGATGCAGAGTACAACCAGCTTGGATAGGACTCGCTAAGTTGGGTATAGGGCAACGTGGTGTTTTTTGAGCAAAGCGAGTGGTGCTGAGAGTACTGAAACGAAGGTAGTACCGTTCCTACTGTTGCATCGTTGATAATTTGGGTCAGGCAGAAAAACGGTTGCTGATTCAAGCGATCCGTTAAATCTTGGTTGCGATAGTAGATATAGCCTGGGACGTCGCCTAAGACCTCTTTGGGAGCAGAGGGGGCGAACATGTAGTCGTTAGCAGTTAGCCCTGTTCGAATAAAAAAATCGTCCGGAAATACATTGGCCTGATGAAAAAAACGAGTCAAGGCTGGCTTATGGTCGCCGACCAGAAGAATTAAAGTATCCGGGTGGCTTGCAATCAGCTTGCTGGCGAAATTGGCTGTTTCCTGCAGGCTTTGTGTCAATCTTTCACCGTAAACGTGCTCCCCGTCGTCCCCTTCATGAGATTCATATCCCCCATGGGTGTAAAGGGTCGTCATAAACTGAAAATGTGACCCATTTTTATTTTGAAAATCTTCTACTGCCGCATCAAATAGAATGTAGTCTCTGGCCAAAGTTGGACCGTCGTAGTTCATATCTTCAATAGAAATGAACTGTTGGAATCCCAGCTTTGGATTAATGATATGACGATTCCAGAAGTTGCGAGAGAAGTTGTGGAGCGAGGTGGTGGTGTAGCCAGCTAGCTGAAGGTTACGAGGCCAGGCCCATGCTTTGGATGATAGTAGCTGGGTGTATTCCTGGTAAATCACACCATTTAGAGCTCCATTGGCAGGAAGGCCCGTTAAGAGTTCAAAGGCGGAATTGACAGTGCCTCCACCATAAACAGGGGAAATCGCCCGGAAAGGTTGAAAACCTATATCTGTTAACGGTGTAAAGGCTGATTTGAAGTGTTGCTCGTCGTGCCAACAGGCCTCACATAGGATGAGGATGATGTTTGCAGGTTGTTCAACAGTTGTTGTTTTCGAGGATGTTAAGAGGTCAAACTCAGATCGCTCTTCGGCTGAGGGAGGCGAAGGTATACGACGTTGACTGGTTTGAATAAGGTGAGTTAGTAAACCATTTTTACGGATATTGAGCGGCCAGTCCCACATGTAGTATTGAACATCTTGGCGGATGAGCTCAAAGCGC
Organism: Alcaligenes sp. SORT26; assembly: GCF_017377875.1. Lineage (GTDB taxonomy): Bacteria > Pseudomonadota > Gammaproteobacteria > Burkholderiales > Burkholderiaceae_B > Alcaligenes > Alcaligenes parafaecalis. The sequence goes on along the minus strand of NZ_CP070975.1, from coordinate 2,432,415 downwards.
GCAACACGACTGACGTGATTGTCGAGCTTGTCCAGGTAAGGGTGCAAGGAAATGACGCTAAACAAGGCCCCCAGGATAATTCCGCTTTTTTTTAGGCGTTTGCTCGGGTCGATGCGAGTTAAAACGAAAATCACTCCAATAGCCAGCAGAACATAGAGGACATGGTGATAGCTGATGTAGTGAGGAATAATCGACCAATTGTCGGTCTGGGAAAGGTCCGTCCATGAAAGCGGCGCAGTTGTCAGAGCTTGTTTTGTATTGCTGACTTTCGTGAGTAGGAATGTGGCACCAGCCGTGAGTGTGCCAGCCGCTACGCTTGGCAGTAAAACTCTCGAAAAGAAATAGAGTGCAAAAAGAGGGGTTATGGAGAGGGTCACAGCTAGCCAGCGGTGTTTCTCCATGAAATCCAGAAATAGAAAATCCAGATGGTATTGCAAAAGGTAGTACTGGAAATATCCCAGCGCGATAACAACAGCCAAATCGATGAGTCGTGTTCTTATCATGTAGTAAGCAAACAGCCCGGCTTGAAAGCCGGGCTGTTGTTAAATAAATTCAGGAAGGTTCGAGCTTAGCTTGTTTCCCCGAACAAGTCATATTCACTTGAATCTGTAATGCGCACACGCACCATTTGGCCGGGTTCCAGTTTTTGTTCGCTGGTGATGAAGACGTTGCCGTCAATTTCCGGGGCATCGGCGGCGGAGCGGCCAACGGCATCGCCGTCTTCGTCGATTTCATCAATCAGCACGTCGACTTCCCGGCCTACTTTGGCGGCCAGACGGGCAGAGGAAATGGCTTGCTGATGTTCCATGAAGCGTTCCCAACGCTCTTGTTTGACTTCGTCGGGGACGATGCCATCCAGTTTGTTGGCGGGGGCGCCTTCCACGGGGGAGTACTGGAAGCAACCGACGCGATCCAGTTGGGCTTCGCTCATCCAGTCCAGCAGGTATTTGAAGTCGTCTTCAGTTTCGCCGGGGAAACCGACGATAAAGGTAGAGCGGATGGTCAGATCGGGGCAATCCTCGCGCCATTGTTTAACGCGTGACAGGGTGCGGTCTTCAAAGGCTGGGCGCTTCATGGCGCGCAGCACGGAAGGGCTGGCGTGCTGGAACGGAATATCCAGGTAAGGCAGCACTTTGCCTTCGGCCATCAGCGGAATGATGTTGTCCACGTGAGGGTAAGGGTAGACGTAATGCAGACGCACCCAGGCACCTAGTTCGGATAGGGCAGCACTCAAGTCCAGCATGCTGCTCTTGACGGGGCGGCCATTCCAGAAGCCGGTACGCTGGCGGATGTCCACGCCGTAGGCGCTGGTGTCCTGAGAGATCACCAGCAGCTCTTTGACACCGGCCTTGACCAGACGCTCGGCCTCGCCCAGAACGTCGCCTACAGGGCGGCTGACGAGCTTGCCGCGCATGGACGGGATAATACAGAAGCTGCAACTGTGGTTACAGCCTTCGGAAATCTTCAGGTAAGCGTAGTGGCGCGGAGTCAGCTTGATGCCTTGTGGGGGCACCAGATCAATATAAGGATTGTGATCCAGCGAGGGCGGGGCGGCTTCGCGCACCGCACGCAGCACTTGCTCGTATTGTTGGGGGCCACTGACGGACAGCACCGAAGGGTGAACCTCACGGATCAGGCCTTCGTCCACACCCATACAGCCGGTGACGATAACGCGGCCGTTTTCAGCCAGCGCTTCGCCAATCGCTTCCAGCGATTCAGCCTTGGCGCTGTCGATAAAACCACAGGTATTGACCACGACCACGTCAGCATTGTCGTAGCTGGGGGTGATTTGATAGCCGTCAGTACGCAGTTGGGTAAGAATTCGTTCGGAATCGACCAGGGCCTTGGGACAACCCAGGCTCACGAATCCGACTTTGGGGGCGCTCATAGAGGGTCCTTCTGGAGCTTGAGGGCTCGAAATTGGGAAATAGGCTTGATTTTACCGTCCCATGCCCGGATGCGTACGGATCTTGTGCGTTTGGGCCCGGTTTATGCGGTAAATAGTGCTACAGTCGCAGTCATATTTTTCTTTTCTAGCGGTTGTCCTGTGTCCGACACACATCTTTCCCCCTCCTTGCCCCTGTCCGAAGTCATGCTGTTGAGCGCGCGCAATATTGAAGGCGTGTTGGCAGGCAAATCCCTGACTGAAAGTTTGGCGGCAACGCCAGCCTCTGCCCGTGGGGCGGTGCAATCGATCAGCTTCCATGTTTTGCGCCGTCTGGGCCATGCTCGTCAGATCCGTATCACGCTGGTGCCCCGTCAGCCCAGCAATACCTGGCTGGATGCCTTGCTGATGGTGTCGCTGGCCTTGCTGGATACCGCCATGCGTGTGCAAGAGGATGCCAAGGCCTTTGAGGATCGCCCGGATGTGCCGGTGTACGCCGTGCATACTGTGGTGGATCAGGCAGTGCGGGCGGCAGATAGCCAGGCAGCCTTGCGTTTGTCCAAGGGCCTGGTCAACGGGGTGCTGCGTCGCTTTACCCGCGAACGCAAGATGATTTTGTCCCAAGTGGAAAGCCGCCCAGAAGCGCGTTGGAACCACCCAGGTTGGTGGGTCAAGGAATTGCGCCGTGCGTACCCGCGTGATTGGGAAGCGCTGCTGCAAGCTGCGAATCGCCCCGGTCCTTTGACCTTGCGTGTTAACCAGCGTCGTTGCTCGGTGGAGCGTCTGCAGGCGGTGCTGACGGAGGCCGGTATCGCGTCCAGCAGCCCGGGAGCCGGTGCGGTCACTTTGGACAAAGCGATGCCTGTGCAGGCGATTCCTGGCTTTGATCTGGGTTGGTGGTCGGTGCAGGATTGGTCGGCTCAACAAGCGGGGCTGCTGTTGCCCGTTAAAGATGGCATGCGCGTTCTGGATGCGTGTGCCGCTCCGGGTGGCAAGACGGCTCATCTGCTGGAACAGGCAGATTTGTCTGTGCTGGCGCTGGATTCGGACGCTGAGCGTCTGGAGCGTGTTGGCCACAACCTGCGTCGTCTAGGCCTGGAAAGCGATAAGGTTCAGCTCAAGCGTGGTGATGCTGCTCGTCCTGCGCAGTGGTGGGATGGTCAGCCTTTCGATGCGATCCTGGCTGATGTGCCTTGCACCGCCTCGGGGATTGTGCGTCGCCACCCTGATATTCGCTGGCTGCGCCGCGAGTCGGACATTGCCGATACCGCGCGTTTGCAAAGCTCTATACTGGATGCCTTGTGGTCCACATTGCGACCCGGCGGGCACTTCCTGTATTCGACCTGCTCGATTTTCCCTGCAGAAGGGCAGGAACAGGTCGAGGCGTTTTTGGCCCGTCACCCGGAAGCCCAGCTTCTGGATTCTCCTGGCCAGATTTTGCCCGGTGTTGCCGGACGATCGCTGGCAGATGGCGACGGTTTTTTCTACGCCTTATTTACGCGCCCGGTTTGACTTGTCACAATTAGGGCTCTGACTTTGTCCTTTTTGCGGTTAATCACGATGTGGCGCGTTTTTCTGTCTTTTCTGCTGATTTTCAACTGCGCGCTAAGCTCGGCTAATACGATTGTGCCGGTCGCTACGTCGGGAGAGCGGGTCGTCAAGGTCGAGCCCCGTATTCGAGACGACAAACTGTACATTGATGCCGACGTCGAGTTCGAGCTCAGTCCCGAATTACGCACCGCTGCCGAGAAAGGCGTGCCACTGTATTTCACGGTTGAAGTGGAATTGGCTCAGCCGCGTTGGTACTGGTTCGACAAGAATGTTGTTAAGGAACAACAGACTTGGCGGGTCGTGTACAACGCGCTGACTCGTCAGTGGCGCGTGGGCACCGGGGATCTGTCTTTGCCCGAATCCTCCATGAATGACGCATTGGCCATGCTGCGACATATTCGCGGCTGGCCCGTGGCTTATGTGGCTGATCTGGACCGCGACCAGGAATACCAAGGTCGTGTGCGTCTGCGCCTGGATACCTCTTTGCTGGCCCGTCCGTTCCAAGTGGACGCCATCAATAGTTCTGCCTGGACACTGGCTACTCCATGGAAAACCTTTTCCTTTTCCGTCTCCGTCGACGAGCCCCAACCTTGATCCGTTGGATCTTGCGCACCGCTCTGTTCGGGGCGGGCGTCAGCGCGTTGGCGCTGTTTTCGCTTCTTGTCTGGTCAACTGGCAATGCCTCGCGCTACGCGCAGCAATATGACTTGCTGCTGGTACTTAACGGGGTGCTGGCGGCCACGCTGATTTCCTGGGTGCTGTTGCTGACCATTCGTCTGTTCAGGCAGATACGCAGGCGTCAGTTTGGCGCTCGCATGACAGCGCGTTTCGCTTTTTATTTCACTTTGATCGGCATTATTCCGGGCGCACTGATTTATGTGCTGTCGGTTCAGTTCATGTCGCGCTCGATCGAGTCCTGGTTCAACGTGCGGGTGGATTCCGCGCTGGAATCGGGCTTGGCCTTGGGCCGCGCTGCGCTGGATTCGCAGCTCAATGAATTGGAAGGGCGCGCCAGTGAAATGGTGACGGCGCTTAATAAGGCCGATAGCTCGCAGTACAGCAGTCTGTTGATTTCCTTGCGCGAAAACAGTGGTGTCACCGAGGCCATGGTGTTTTCGGGCAATGGCCGTTTGATTGCCTTCTCGTCAGCACGCTACGACACCTTGCTGCCAGATATGCCGCCATCCAGCGTAATGAACCAGTTGCGTATCGCCGGTCGTTTTTCGGCAGCCGAAGTGGATGATGACGCCCCTGTGCACGATAACGGTCTGGACGAGGGCGGCGTGCCTACTGAGTCCACGGGTTTGCGTTTGCGTACGGTCTTGCCCTTGGCTGACCCCAATCGCTTTACGGCAACCTTGAGCGGTACGGCAGATTCGCGTTGGCTGCAGGTGATTCAGCCTGTGCCTGACAAGATCGCCCGCAATGCTAATCAGGTGCAGCAAGGCTTTCGGGACTATCAGGAGCTGGCGCTCTCCCGTCAGGGTTTGCGCAAGCTCTACGGTATTACGCTGACACTGGCTTTGATCCTGGCGGTGTTTACTGCTGTGGCGGCGGCGCTGGCGCTGTCACGTCGTCTGACTCGTCCTTTGCTGACGCTGGCGGCGGGGACGCAAGCCGTGGGGGTAGGGGATTATCGTGCCTTGCCAGAGCCTCCCGCCAAGGATGAGGTCGGCCAACTGACCCGCTCTTTCAATGCCATGACCCGGCAACTGGATGAAGCGCGGCGCATGGTCGAGAAAAACCGCCTGCAACTGGAACGCTCCAATATGTACCTGGAGTCGGTGCTCAGTAACTTGTCCAGCGGTGTGTTGGCCTTTGACGAGATGTTCCGCGTCACCATGTTCAACCAGGGGGCGCAGCGTATCTTGCAGGTGGACTTGCGCTCTATTAAAGGTCGTCCGCTGGAAACGCTGGAGGGGGCGCTGACGTTTGCGTCCGTGATTCGTGAGGCTTTTTCCACGCATCAGGCCATGGGTTCGGACCATCCATATTGGCAGCAGCAATTTGAATTGGAAATGAAAGAAGGTAATGAAGCGCGTGATACTATCGTCACCGTTTTAGCCCGTGGTACTTTGCTGCGTGTGGATGGTCAGCCAACCGGTTATCTGGTGGTGTTTGACGATATTACCGACGTGATTTCCGCCAGCCGTCTGGTGGCCTGGAGCGAGGTAGCCCGACGCTTGGCACACGAGATCAAGAACCCGCTTACCCCGATTCAGTTGTCTGCTGAACGTCTGGCCATGAAACTGGAGTCGCAGTTGGACGAGGTCCATGCGGCCATGCTGCTGCGCTATACCAATACCATCGTCAATCAGGTCAGCTCCCTGAAAAAGATGGTGGAAGATTTCCGCGAATATGCCCGTAAACCCGCTACGCAGATGCAAGCCCTGAATCTGAACGAGCTGATCACTGAAGTACTGACGTTATATGGTTGGGACCCGGAAGAGGGCATGGTCCGGGACGATGGGTATAGTGTGGCGATTGATGTGGAACTGGACCCCGATTTACCCATGGTGCAAGGGGACCCCACACAGTTACGCCAGGTTATTCATAATCTGCTGGCCAATGCTCGTGAAGCGGCTGCCCAGGATCAATCACTTGACCAGGCGCATGTATTTGTTAAAACCATGATTGCGGGCGTAGAAGGTTCCGACTCTTGTGCCGTCAGTTTTGTGGTGTCAGATAACGGGCCTGGTTTTGATCCCCAGATGTTGGTGCGCGTTTTTGAACCTTATGTCACCACCAAGCCCACCGGCACGGGTCTGGGACTTGCTATAGTTAAGAAAATCATCGAGGAGCACGGCGGCAGAATCGATGTTTCCAATCGTCGTGAGGGGGGGGCTCGCATTTCCATCCTCTTTACCCGGCTTGCTGGCCAGCATATTCGTCTGGACTCTGGGCGGCGAGCAAACGATAATGCGTAAAAATCGCGTAGGTGACGTTTTATGGCCAGAATTCTGGTAGTTGATGACGAAATCGGCATTCGGGAACTTTTGTCGGAAATTCTTTACGACGAAGGGCACACCGTGCAATTGGCAGAAAATGCCGCCCAGGCTCGCGAGGCACGCTTGCGGGGCCGCCCCGATCTGGTCTTGCTGGATATCTGGATGCCAGACACTGACGGTGTCAGCCTGCTCAAAGAGTGGGCCTCCCAAGGCTTGCTGGATATGCCTGTGGTCATGATGAGCGGCCACGCCACGGTGGACACCGCGGTGGAAGCAACCCGTATTGGTGCGGTGGACTTCCTGGAAAAACCCATCACCATGCAGCGTTTGCTGAAAACAGTGGCCTCAGGTCTGGAGCGCACGGTTGCGCCCAAGGCTTTGGCAGCGGCTGCTCGCCCAGTGGTTCAAGGTGGTGATCGTCGCCCTGAAGCCGCGACAATGGTTCCTGGCATGGCGCCTGCCATGGCGGTGGCTGAGGTCGAACAGGATGAGTCCCAGCTAGGCAGCATTTCTTTGGATCTGCCTTTGCGTGAAGCGCGTGACGAGTTCGAGCGCATTTATTTTGAATATCATCTGCGCCGCGAAAATCACAGCATGACGCGAGTCTCGGAACGCACCGGACTGGAGCGCACCCACTTGTACCGCAAGCTCAAGCAGTTGGGTATCGACTCCTCGCGCAAGCGTAACCAGTCCTGATACAGTAGTTACCAAATACGTGGCCGGAAGGAGTCTGGCCTGCCCCAACGCTGCGGGTGAATGCAGCCTTAGGGATGTTTGGATTGAGGCGGCCATTTCAGGCCGCCTGGCTGCTTAGAGAGCGGCCACGGATGCCGCAACAGGCAATGCCTGCAGCTTGGTCACGGTATCCAGGCAGGTACGGGCCGCTTCCTGGCCCTTGAGCACAAAGTGACGGTGGAAGTAGTCGTGGTGCTCTTTGCCATCATGGAAATGGTGCGGAGTCAGTACGACCGAGAACACAGGCACGTTGGTGCTGAGTTGTACTTGCATCAAGCCCTGAATCACTGCGGTAGCCACAAAGTCGTGGCGATAGATACCGCCATCAACAACCAGACCCGCAGCGACGATAGCGGCGTATTGCCCGGACTGGGCCAGACGCTGTGCATGCAGTGGAATTTCAAATGCGCCGCCTACTTCAAAGAAGTCGATCAGGCTGCTGTCGTGGCCCATTGCTTTGACCTCGTCGACAAAACCCTGGCGGGCCTGATCAACAATGTCTTTGTGCCAGCAAGCTTGAATAAAGGCGATGCGGGGAGCCAGAAGATTGGCTGGAGTAATACTGTTCATCTTGATTTCCTGTTTTATGACAACAAAAACAGGGCATGCAGGAAGCAGGATAGCTCAAGCCCATAGCGGGATCACTCCCGGCGAGGGTGTTGAGGATATCCCGTTCTCTCTTTATCCGGACTATACCGTCGGCCCCGGAATCACACCGGGTCTGCTGTCCCTGACCTAAGGTCAGGCGCTCGCGGGCTAGGCTAGTGCCATTACCGCCGGTGGGGACTTGCACCCCGCCCTGAGAACGTAGTTGGCCGGAGAGGCCAACTGAGCGAGTGTACCGCTAAACCATTTTTTTGTCAGAGCTGGCCGGAGCTTGGGTTGCCAGTGGCAGCAGCAAGCGAAGGGTGCAGTGGGGGCCAGGCAGAAACTGGGCTTGGCCGCCATGACGCAGCAGAATCTGGCGCACAATCGTCAGCCCCAATCCCGCCCCTTTGCTGGCACTGTCTTGCTTGTGAAAGCGTTCAAAAGCCAAGTGGGCGGTTTGCGCATCCAGGGCGCTGCCCTGATCACTGATGTCGATGGCGCAGCTATCCGCCTGTGGCTGATGCAGGCGTAGCGTGACAGTGTCTTTACCGTGGGTCAGCGCATTGTCCAGCGCATTGGCGATTGCCTCAGCCAAATCAGCCTCGCAGGCCAGCACCAGGTCTTGTGGGCTGTCATCCTGAAATTGAAGTTCACGTCCGGCTTGCTCAAACAGGGGCCATAGCTCTCCCATGACACGTCGGCATAGCGGGGCTAATGCGGTTTTATCGACCAGTTCTGTGGGCTGTTCCTGTTTGCGCGCAAGGCTTAGCCATTGGCTGACCAAACGCTGCAAATGGGCAATGTCTTCGCGCAGTAAATCCCAGTCTTTGTCGTCGTGATGTTGAGCCGTTTGCAGCCGTAAAGACATGACCGCCAAGGGCGTACGCAATTGATGAGCGGCATCTGCAACCAATTGTTGTTCATGGCGATAGGCCTGCATCAGACGGTCCAAGCTTTGATTGACCGCCTGCGCCAAAGGGCGGATTTCTTTGGGCAGTTCCGTGACTGGCAAGCGCAGCTCGGGTTGTGCGGGTCCCAGTGTAGCGGCCAGGCTTGCCGCTTGCCGTACCGGGCGCAAGGTCCAGTGTATGAGCCAGGCAATCAGCAACAGGCCCACCGCACAGACTGGCAGCCATAAGAGCAGAGAGCGCCACATGCGGGTTTGCAGCAAAGCCCCGATCAGTTCACGCTCGCGTTGATCCTGTTTGGCGACCATCAGGATCTCGCCAGTGGGCAGCGTCACCGAAACGGATACGACATAGCCGCTACGGTGTTTCAGCTTGAATAGAGCCAGTTCGTCCTCGGGCTGGGCAGGGCGCAGGCGTCGTGGGATTTCCAGATTGGAGGAGGCCTGGAGTAGGGCTCCCTGGGCACTGTAGAGCGAGTAGGACATTTCTCCACCGGCGTACTGCCGTGGCAAGCTATCCAGCGATTCTTCTGGCCTGAAGTCCCGGGCAATTTCTTCGGCTTGCAGAAAAAGACTGATGCGGCGCAGCTCGTCCCGGGTATCGAACAGGGAGACGGCCAAAGCACAAAAACCCAAGGCCAGCATCAGTAGCAGGCTGATCAGGAGCCGCCTGCGCAGGCTGAAAGCGCGCTTGCTCACAGGGCACGCAAACGGTAGCCAACACCTCGAACCGTGTCGATGCACACAAGTGCATTGTGATCACGCAGCTTGCGGCGCAGTTTGGAGATCAAGGCTTCGATGGCATTCAGGCTGATCTCGGTCTGACTGTTGTAGAGCTGCTCCAGCAAGTAATCCTTGACCAGCAAACGTGGGCTGGCCTGCATCAGTTCCAGCAACAGCACACTTTCCCGACGCGGCAGCATCAAGGCCTGGTCATTCACCCAGGCTTGTCGGACTTCGGGTTCGAATCGCAGATTGGCGATGATCAGTTGCTGATAGCGATGGGGGGCAGCCCGCCGCAAGATCGCACTAAGGCGTGCTTCCAGTTCAACCAGATCAAATGGTTTGAGCAGGTAGTCATCCGCACCGCCACGTAGTCCTTGAATGCGATTGTGGACCGCGTCACGGGCGCTCAGGATCAGGCAGGGCAGGCGTTGGCTGCGGTCTGGATGATGCAACTGAGCCAGAATTTCCATGCCATCCATATCGGGCAGCCCCAGATCCAGAATCAGGGCGTCAAAGCTGTGCTCTTGGAGCAGGGCCAAGCCAATCCGGCCGGTGGTAGCCGTGCGGATAGCGTATCCCTGCCCTTGCAAATGGGTCGCCAGCAGGCTCAGCAAAGGCCTGTGGTCTTCAATGATCAGAATGTTTTTCATCAGACTACGGTCAGAAACCGGGCTCATGATAGTAGCAAATAGAAATGAGTTTGGTTCGTATTATAAATAATGGAAGAAGCCGTGATGAAAATGAAAACGGGCCTTTGCTGGCCCTTGGCTGCCTTGTCCCTGGCATGCATGTCTGCCTGGGCGCAGGAACGTAATGAAGTCGAGCAGTTAAGTACTATCTCTGTGACTGCCTCGGGGTTTGCGCAGGAAGTGGTGACGGCACCGGCTTCCATCACGGTCATCCCGCGTGAGGAGCTGGAGGGCAAGCGCTTCGAGTCCTTGGCCGATGCCTTGCGGCAGGTGCCGGGCGTCAGCGTTTTGGGGGGCGACAAAGGAGCTATCTCGATCCGTGGCATGGAGTCCGAGCACGTGCTGGTTCTGATTGATGGCCGTCGTCAGGATATGCGCCAGATCACCATGAAGGGCGGGGTGTCTGAAGCACTGGATATGAACTGGATTCCCCCGCTGGAAGCCATTGAGCGTATCGAAGTGGTGCGTGGCCCCATGTCCACGCTGTACGGCTCGGAGGCCTTGGGCGGGGTGATCAATATCGTCACGCGCAAAGTGGCTGATAAATGGCACGGTTCGGTGACGGGTGGCTATACCTTGCAAGACAGTGGCTCGGCAGGAAATAGTGGCTCGGCTGATTTGTATCTGTCCGGCCCTATCGTGCCGGGTCGCCTGGGTTTGCAATTCTGGGGTTATCACAAGCAGCGTCAGGAAGATCAGGTTCTGAATGGTTTTGCGCGTGCTAAACGCCAAAACGGCACCGTGCGTTTGTGGGCCACCCCGAATGCCAATCACGAATTCATGTTTGAAGCGGGGCGTACGACTCAGCACTTCTGGACTACTCCTGGCAAGTCCTTGGCATTGACCGGCAAGGCAAATGAAAATGAATATGTGCGCGACACCTACACACTGGCGCACACAGGGCGTTGGGACGCTTTTGATACCGAATTGAGCATCAACCGGGAGCAGGCTTACCGCGATGGCCCCACCCAGAGCGCACGCCCCGATATACGCAACACCGTGATTGATGGCAAGCTCACTATGCCTCTGGCTGATCACATGCTGGTCGGCGGGTTTCAGTGGCGTAAAAGCGAGCTGAAGGCCGATGGCTATTACGCCAATCCGAATGGCGCAGGCGTGGATACCTCGGTGCGTGAGTACTCCTTGTTCCTGGAAGATGAATGGAGTCTGTCCCCGTCCTTTGCGCTGACGGCAGGTGTGCGCATGGATGATAACGAGTTCTATGGCCGCCACTGGACTCCACGCCTATATGGCGTGTGGAGTGCCACGGATGCCTGGACGCTGAAAGGCGGGATTGCCAAAGGCTTCAAGTCGCCCACGATTATGCAAAGCAATCCGCAGATCGGTTTGCCGCAGCGTGGTGGTGCCTACACCTGGGGTAATCCGGATCTGGAACCTGAAGTCAGCACCAACGTGGAGCTGGGCTTGTACTTTGATGACGGCGGGCCACTGAGCGGCAATGCGACCTTGTTCCACACGCGTTACAAGAACAAGATTGCCAATACGGGTTCGCGTCAGTTGTATTACCCCGATGGCCGTCCCGTGCCACCGGACCCATACACCAACAGCATGTACAGCACCTACTTCAACATTACTGAAGCGCGTGTGCAGGGTCTGGAGCTGGGTTTGGCCTACCGCTTCAACGATCAGTGGAAATTGCGCGGTAGCTATACCTTCACGGACTCCAAAGTGCGTAACGGAAGCGCCACTATTCTGGGCTTCGGGTACCCACAATCTGAAGGTCAGCCCCTGGTTGCGACCCCTCGCATGGGTAGCCTGACGGTGGACTGGACGCCGAATGAAGCCGTGTCCGCCTTCTCGACCCTGAATGTACGTGGTCGTGAAACCAATATTTCCTGGGGGCAGGGTGGGGCGGTCAGCGACAGCATGGGAACGATTGCAACCATTGATCTGGGTGCAAGCTGGCGCGCCAGAAAAGCCCTGAGCTTGAGTGCCGCCATCTATAACCTGACAGACCGTCGTCGTGATTCAGGTACAAACGGCGCTTACTCCTACGCGGAAGATGGCCGACGCTTCTGGTTGCAGGGGGAGTACCGCTTCTAGGCGGGAGTGTTATTCCTGGGGTTTGGGGCGGCGGCTGATGGTGGAAATAGGCACGCTGACCTCACCCAGGGTGCTGCGACGGCTACGGGCACGCCAGGCGTGTCCGTAGGCAATTTCCAGGCTCAGATGCAAAGTGCCATCCATATGGCGCTGTTTTTCCAAAGCATTGAGCAGGCGTTGACGCCACGGCAGGGTACTGAGACTGGCTTTGCGTTGGGGATGCGGGTTGCCACCCAGCAGACGTAAATCATCCAGCAGTTTTTCAGCGCTACGATAGGTCAGGGTTACGACTTCCTGGTCCATGACGGGGTCTGCAAAGCCGTTTTCCAGCAGCAAGTCCCCAAAGTCGTGCATATCCACGAATTCCAGTGTCTGGGTGCCCAGATCGGCCTGCTCCATGGCGCTGCGCAGTTCAGCCAAAGAGCCCGGGCCCAGGCAAGAGAACATGACCAGCGTTTCGGGTTTGAGCAAGCGGTTCCATTCCGCCAGCACCCGATGAGGTTCAGGGTGCCAGTGCAGGGCCATATTTGACCAGACCAGTTCCTGGCTTTCGGCAGGCAAGCCGCTTTCGGCCATATCGGCATGAACCCAACTGGCTGCCGGGGTGGGTTGATTGCGTAGTTTCTGCCACAGACTGGGCTTGGCCTGGTAGCGCTCGCGAGCGACTTCCAGCAGTTTTTCACTGCGATCCAGCCCGGTGTAAATCATGTCCGGGTAGCGGGAACGCAAGGGTTCCAGCGCGTGGCTGGCACCACAACCTGCGTCCAGAATATGAGTGGGCTGCAAACGCACCAGGGCCAGTCGGGACAACATCCGCTGTGCGACTTCACCATAAAGAAACTGAGCATGATCCAGGGGAGCGCGGCGATTGAATTGCTGCTCGACGTGGGCGGAGTTGATTGGCAAAGAAGGTAACTGGGACATAGTTGCGCGGACGTTGCTGGCCTGGATCAGTGGCGTGTGCTGTGATCAGGTCAGCCTGGCTCTGAAAGGTAATGATCTATTATGGCGCATCCCCTGTTCCGGCGCGAGTCGCCCAACCGTCTTGTAGGGATTCCTCTGCTGGCGCGACCCTGTGTACTGTGTGGTCTGCGCTCGCAAACTGGCGCGCTGTGCGTTCTGTGCCGGGACGCGCTGGGCGCAGCGGCTCAAGGTTTGCGTTGTCTGCGTTGTGCCTTGGCCTTGCCGCCGCTGGCTTTATTGGCTTGCCCGGATTGCGGTGCGGGGCAGATAAGCTTGCACGTCACGGTCACAGGATTCGATTATGAACATCCTGGCGATATGTTGATCCATGCGTTTAAAATTTCACGTCGGCTGGAAATGGCGGCGGTACTGGCTGAGCTGATGGTGCAGCAATGGCGCTGTCAGGGTCCACCCTTGCATTCAGATACCTGGGTAATACCGGTGCCGTCCCACCGCCGCGCTTTGCATCGTCGGGGTTTTAATCCGGCAGCGGTACTGGCCAAGCGTGTGGCACGCTTATTGGGTTTGTCGGCTCATTTGCATCTGGTTGCGTCGCAGTCTCGGCATGATCAGGCCCAGAAGTCTTTGGGACGTCAGGCGCGCAGACAGGCTATGCGGGGGGCTTTTACAGTGCTGGAGCCACTAGAGGGGCGGTCTGTACTGCTGGTTGATGATGTGTTGACCACAGGGGCCACGTTGGACTCTTTGGCGCGGGCTTGCCGTTCGGCGGGCGCGGGCGCTGTGTATGCCCTGGTTGCTGCCCGGGCGCCCTGGAAATTGAAGGCACGCTAGCCTTGTATACTTCGCCGCTGACGCGCGGCTTTTCTTTGCATTTTTTCTGCATTTTTTAGGTTCTTCATGTTTCATATCGTCCTGGTTTCGCCCGAGATCCCTCCCAACACGGGTAACGTCATTCGACTGGCGGCTAATACAGGGTGTGTCCTGCACTTGGTGCGGCCCTTGGGCTTTGAGCTGGAAGACAGCAAGCTGCGCCGTGCCGGGCTGGATTATCACGAGTGGGCGCAGGTGAAGGTACATGACAGCCTGGAAGAAGCCTTGCAGGCTACGGGCTCTGCGCCTGATCGCGCGTTTGCCCTGACTACACGTGGCAGCCATTTGCTGGCTGAGCAAAGTTTTCAGCCAGGTGATGTATTTGTGTTTGGCCGCGAAACTGCCGGTTTGTCTGCTGAGCAACTTGCGCTGTTTCCCAACGAGCAGCGGATTCGCCTGCCCATGTTGACGGGGCAACGCAGCTTGAACCTGTCTAACGCTGTGGCGATTTGTGTGTTTGATGCCTGGCGGCAAGCGGGTTACGAAGGTGGTGTTTAAGCTCGGGCAGAGGTAAGTAGCAAGCTTGGGTCTTGGATCGAGGCACTACGTCAAACTTGTCATTTAGCAGCGTGTATGACGAATTCTGTTGAAGTGATGAGGGCTGGGAAATCTTGTGTTAGAGCTTTTTTGTGCTTTGACACCACAGGAACAAGACTCAAGAAGCGGAAGCTTGTTACGGGACACGCTGACTTACACGTGTTTATTTTCTGTTGATAGTCTCAAAGAAAACGGCCCTACAAACGAAGAGTTTGCAGGGCCGTTCTTGTGGAATCCAGTTGTTGGTTTTATTCCAGCGACAGGTTCAATCGTTCAATCACCTCATCCCAACGAGCTTTGTCGGCAATGATCTTGTCCGTCATTTCTTGCGGCGTTGATGGCTCGGCCGAGAAGTAAAAAGCGTTGAGCTTGGCCTTGATATCGTCGCGTTGCAGGATGGTGGTGACTTCCTGGTTCAGACGTTTGACCACATCATCCGAGGTGTTGTGCGGCACAAAGAAAGCGTCCCAGGAAATTGCCTCGAAGTTTTCCAGGCCAGCTTGGGCCATGGTGTTCAGGCCGGGAAGCAGTTCGCTGGGCTGCAAGGAAGTCACCGCCAGGGCTTTAACCTTGCCTGCTTCGACCTGGGGCATGGCAATGCCGGGAACCATAAAGGCCGCGTCAATGTCGCCACCAATAATGGCGGTCAGGATTTGCGGGAAGCCCGAGTAAGGGATTTGTTCCAGCTTGATATCGACAGCGTGCTCCAGCATGGCCATGGCCAGGTGGGCCGAGCTGCCGGGGCCGACCGAACCGTAGTTCAATTCGCCGGGGCGAGACTTGGCCAGGGCAATGAATTCTTCCACGGTGTTGGCGGGCGAGTTCGCCGGTACCACCAGTACGTTGGGGCTGGTGCCAATCATGGAGATGGCCTGCAAGTCCTTCAGCGGGTCGTAACCCAGCGAAGTCTTGTACAGGGTAGGGGCAGTCACCATGGGGCCATTGATGGTCAGCAGCAGGGTGTAGCCGTCGGGTTTGGCGTGGGCCACAAAGCGGGTGCCGATATTGCCACCAGCACCGGGACGGTTATCAACAATGACGGTCTGGCCCAGAGCTTGGGACAGAGGCTCGGAAATGGCACGGGCCAAGGCGTCAGGCGAGGAGCCTGCCGGGAAGGGCACCACCATTTGAATGGGACGCTCGGGCCAACTGGATTGGGCTTGAGCCGAGTGCGCCAGCAAACCGGTGCAGGCCAGCCCCAGAACGGAGCGGATCAGAAGATCACGAGAACGAGCAAGCAATGACATTGTTTTGATTCTGAGTAAGAGACGGTTGACCGCAGGTCTGGCAGCGCGGGTCAGGTGCCAGATCGGGCAGACGAAGGTATTAGTGGCCTTCCTGCTTGGCCTCGCGGGTTAACAAGGCGTGGACAGCTTCGCGCGGGGCCAGTTGTTCAAACAGGATCTGGCAGACCGCTGCGGTAATCGGTAGTTCAATCTGGTGCGCCCGGCCCATTTCCAGAACCGAACGGGCACAGCGCACACCTTCGGCGGTAATGCCGGTGGCCAGGATGCTGTCCAGGCTTTCGCCTGCACCCAGCGCCAGGCCCACTTGGCGGTTGCGGGACAATTCGCCCGTGGCTGTCAGCACCAGATCACCCAAACCTGCCAGACCAGAGAAGGTTTCTGCCTGACCACCTAATGCGACGCCCAGGCGCTGCATTTCAGCCAAACCTCGGGTAATCAGGGCGGCACGGGCGTTGTGGCCCAGGCCCAGTGCATCGGCAATGCCACAGGCAATAGCCATAATGTTTTTGACAGCACCGCCCACTTCCACACCGATCATGTCGGTGCTGGTGTAAAGACGGGCTTGTTTGCCATGCAGAGCCTCCAGGGCAATGCCGGCCATATCAGCAGGCTCGCAAGCCAGAGTCAGCGCAACAGGCAGGCCTTTGGCGACTTCCAGGGCGAACGAGGGGCCAGAGAGCACGGCACGGCCTAACCAGGGATGGTCGGGCAGGCTTTCACGCACAATCTGGTGGGGCAATAAACCGGTTTCCTGATGAAAACCTTTGCAGGTCCACACCAGAAGGACGGGATGACGACGTGTCGCAGGCAAATGCTGCGCCAGGTCCAGACAGGTTTGCGCCAGACCACGCACAGGTACACCCAGAATCAGCAGGGCAGGGCCGGTGTCGTCGCCCAGGGCGAAATCCATGACTTGCTGCAGGCTGTCGCTGGCCTGTAGCGATTCGGGCAGCAAGACATCGGGCAAGTACGCAGGGTTGCGATGATCCTGCCCGATGGCTTGCGCCGTTGATGCTTTGCGCGCCCAGACCATCGTGGGAGCCTGGGTGCTGGTCAGGGCGGCCAGTGCCGTGCCCCAGCTTCCAGCGCCCAGAACTGCAACACGAACGGGAGTGTGCGCGTTTGACATCATTAAGCCTGCAAAGGCTGGCCGTCCGCTTGTGCGGCACCTTGTTGCTGCGCCATGCGCTGCTCGTACAGAGACTGGAAGTTCACTTCAGTCAGGTGCAAGGCAGGCAAGGATGTGCGGTTGATGGCATCAGCCACGGCAGCACGCAAGTAGGGGTACAGCATGGTGGGGCACACAATGCCCAGCAGAGGCTCAAGTTGCTCTTCAGGGATGTTGGCGGCTTCAAAAATACCGGCCTGGGTGGCTTCCACCAGGTACATGACCTTGTCGCCAATGCGAGTGGTCACAGTGGCGGTTACGGTGCTTTCGTAGACCGTGTCAGCCAGGCGTTGGCCGCCCACATTGATGGACACTTCCACGGAAGGGGCCTCTTGCTCCAGAAAGATCTGGGGAGCGTGGGGCATTTCGATGGACAGGTCTTTGATGTAGGTGCGCTGCAGGCTGAAGCTGGGTTGTTGAGCTTCTTGTTCAGCGGCTGGGGTGTTCTGGTCGGCCATGGGTGATCCTATGGGATAAAAAAATTGTTAGAAAAAAAATCAGGCGGCCAGCAGAGGCAGCAAGCCACCTTCGCGGTCCAAAGCGGCCAGATCATCGTAGCCACCTACATGGGTGTCGCCAATGTAGATTTGGGGAACGGTACGCCGACCGGTGCGCTCCATCATGAGGGCGCGCTGTTCGGGTTCGCGATCAATCATGATTTTATTGATTTCAGTTACGCCGCGTTGCTTGAGCAGCATTTCAGCGCGCACACAATAGGGGCACACCATTGTGGAGTACATCGTGACTTTTGCCATGAGAGCCTCGTAGAAGGGGAGCTTACGATTTTTTGACGGGCAGGCTCGATTGCAGCCAACCCTGAATACCGCCTTGCAGTGTGTAGGCTTCGTTGATGCCGTGCTTGCGCAGAACGGCCACGCTGCGCGGGGCGCTGCGGCCGGTGTCACACACCAGAATGACAGGCTTGTCTTTGGGCAGCGCGCTGGCCTTGGCGTCAAGGTCGGCAGCAGGAATGTTGCGAGATTGTGCAATTGCCCCGGCTTTGAACTGATCGGCGCTGCGCAGATCAATCAAAATGGCGTCTTTCTGGTTTACCATCTGTACCGCTTCAGCGCTTGAAACTGCGCGCCCGGCACGGCCTTTGAAAAAGCTGGGTATTAACAGCATAATGCCGGCAAGCACCGCAATTGCTAAAATTAGAAGATTGTTCTGACTTAAGATGAAGTCCACGTTAAATCCTGTTGATTACCAAGAAAAGCAAGAAAAAAGGGCAAGATCACACGATTATAGAGTGGCGCCAATTTTTCAACCTCGAGGCTGTTTTTACCATGTATAAACTTGTACTGATGCGGCACGGCGAAAGCCAGTGGAACCTGGAGAACCGGTTTACTGGCTGGACCGATGTCGATCTTACCGAAACCGGGCGTCAACAGGCAAAGCAAGCCGGTGACTTGCTGAAAGAAAACGGTTTTGAGTTCGACCTGGCTTTCGCCTCGGTCCTCAAGCGCGCTATCCGTACTCTGTGGATCGCCCTGGATTCGATGGACGCCATGCACACCCCCGTGGGTTTGAGCTGGCGCCTGAACGAACGCCATTATGGTGCTTTACAAGGCTTAAATAAAGCCGAAACCGCACAAAAGTATGGTGAAGACCAGGTCCTGGTCTGGCGTCGTGCCTACGCGATCGCTCCCGATCCTGTCGCCGTGGACGATCCACGCAACCCACGCTTTGATGCCCGCTACGCCCGCGTGCCGGACGATCAACTGCCTCGCACCGAGTGTCTGCAAGACACCGTGGCCCGCGTGGTGCCTTTCTGGGACGAGTCTATCGCCCCTGCGATTCGCTCCGGCCGTCGTGTGCTGGTGACTGCTCACGGCAACAGCCTGCGCGCACTGATCAAGCACCTGGATGGCATCTCCGACGAGGACATCGTTCACCTGAACATTCCTACCGGCCAGCCTCTGGTGTACGAACTGGACGAAAACCTGCGTCCTATCCGCCATTACTACCTGGGTGACCAGGCAGCGATTGAGGCCCAGATGCAAGCCGTCGCCAATCAGGGCAAGGCGCAGTAAAAAATGTGGCGCTACAGCGTTTGCCTGTTGCTGGCAGCCTGGACCTTTCCGGCCCTGGCTGCTGATCCTGACTTGGCCGCACGCCAGGCCCAGGCCCAAAAGCAGCAGGCAGAGCTGCGCCAGAAAATTGAATCGCTGCGTAAAACCATCGATACCAGTGAAGGCTCGCGTCGGGATGCGGCCAATGCCTTGCGCGAATCCGAGCAGGCTATCTCCGATATAGATCGCACGCTGGCTCAGATCGAGCAGCGGCAAGAGCAGTTGCACCAACAGTTGGGTTCGTTGGGCAAGCAGATCAGCGAACAACAAGTCATCAAAGAGCAGCGTCAGCAAGAGCTGGCCGAGCAACTGCGGGCGCAATATGCCAATGGCGTGTCGCCATGGTCCGCCTTGCTGTCGGGTGATGACCCGAACGCCATCAACCGTGAACTGCATTATCTGGGCTATGTCTCGCGTCAGCAGACCGAACAGGTTCATAAGGTACGCCGCACTGTCGAGCGGCTGGACCGTTTGCAGACCCAGGTCGCGGCGCGTGAAAAAGAGCAGGAACAGCTTGCCACCGACGCTGCCGCCCAAAAAGTGGCCTTGGAAGAACAAAAAGAAAAACGAAGCAAGGTGGTGGCTGATATCAGTGCTGAACTGGACCGACAGCGCGGTCAGGCTGCGAATCTGCAAAGCAATGACAAACGACTGGGGGATTTGATCTCCGGTCTGGAGACTGAAATTGCCCGACAGGCCGAGCTGGCCCGTCGCGCCGAAGAACAACGCCGACGCGAAGCCGCACGCCGTGCTGAAGAAGCGCGCAAAGCTGAATTGGCCCGTCAGCAAGAATTGCAGCGTAAAGCCAAGCAAGAGCAGGCTGCCCGTGAACAGGCGCGCCTGGAACGCGAGCGGGAATTGCTGGAGCGGGCACGTGCTACACAGCCACCTTTGCCACCGGCCTTGCCACCTAGCAAGCCGGAGCCTGCCGCCCCGCAGCAGCCAGAGCCACTCATTCCGCGTCCTCCGCTCACGTATACGCCGCCAACTTCCAACGAGCGCTTGCTGTCAGACAGCTTGGAAGCCTCGTCGGAACCAAGTGAGCCGATCAGTAAACCGATAGCACCGAAGGTACGTGAGGTGCAGGTGGTTGAAGAGCCTGTGGATCAGGCTTCCGGGCCAGCCTTGGAACCAGAAGGTGGATTTGCTGGTCTGAAACGTGGCTTGCCTTACCCGGTACGGGGCGAGGTGCAAGGCAAATTTGGTGCCGAGCGCCCCGACGGCGGTATTTGGCGCGGCATTGTGTTGCGTGCGCAAGCGGGGACAACGGTGCGTGCCGTAGCTCCAGGTCGTGTGGTCTTTGCAAGCTGGATGACCGGGTTTGGAAACTTGCTGATCATTGATCATGGCCGCGATTACTTAAGCGTTTATGCCTATAACCAGAGCACGCTTAAGCAGGTTGGCGATATTGTAGGGCGCGGGGATGCCGTTGCTCGGGTGGGTGCTACCGGTGGGCAGGTTGAGCCGGGTCTGTACTTCGAGCTGCGCCATCAGGGCAAGCCTATTAATCCGCAGGTCTGGCTGGGTTCCTGATCCCGTTTTTCCCCAGGTGCAGAACCCCGCACTTACGTTTGCTCGCATTTGTAGCGCCGGGTAGCGACTCCAGCCCAGTTCACGCTGGTCGACGCTTTACGCTACTCTTATAATGCATGGTCGGGTCAGCTCCGGGAGGTGGCCCCGTCTTGAATCTGAAAATAATGGGAATGTGCATGAGCACTCGAAGGATTGGCAGCATAGGACTAGTGGCAGCAGGTGCTGTGGGCGGTATTTTGATCAGCCTGGGCATTACTGCGGTCGCTCAACGCGGCGAGCCATTGCCTTTGCGCGAACTGCAACAGTTCGCCAATGTGTTCGCTGCCATCAAGAACACATATGTGGAGCCCCTGACCGATCAGGCTTTGGTCAATAACGCGATCAAAGGTCTGTTTACCGATCTGGATCCGCACTCCGCCTATCTGGATGCCGACGCTTTCAAGGAAATGGAAGCCATGACCCAAGGTGGCTTCGGTGGCCTGGGCATAGAAATCGGCAGCGAGGACGGGATGCCCAAAGTCATCTCGCCTATTGAAGATACGCCTGCGGCGCGCGCCGGGATTCTGGCGGGCGACATCATTACGCACATCAATGGCAAACCGACCAAGGATTTGAGCCTGAATGATGCCGTCAAGCAAATGCGTGGCGAGCCCAAAACGTCTATCAAGCTGACTATCCGCCGTGCAGGCCGTGACAAGCCATTGGAATTCAACTTGGTGCGCGATGTCATCAAGGTGCGCAGCGTGCGCTCCAAGATGCTGAACGACAATGTGGCCTACGTGCGTATTGCTCAGTTCCAGGAACGCACTGCTGCGGATCTGGTCAAGCAATTGTCCGAGGTGAATAAAGGCCCAGGCGCACCGAAAGGCTTGGTGATTGACCTGCGTAATGACCCCGGTGGCTTGCTGGAAAGCGCGATTGGTGTGTCTTCTGCCTTCCTGGATTCCGGTGCTTTGGTGGTATCGACCAAAGGCCGTATTCCTTCGTCCAACCGCGAGTACTACGTCAAATCCATGCAGTCCGTTCTGGGCGAACTGGATACGGACGCTGACGTCTTGAAGAAGCTGGATTGGCTCAAGACGGTGCCTATCGTGGTGCTGGTGAACGTGGGTTCGGCCTCGGCTTCGGAAATTGTGGCCGGTGCCTTGCAGGATCACAAACGCGCCACCATTATCGGCAACCGCACCTTTGGTAAAGGCTCGGTTCAAAGCGTGGTGCCTCTGTCTGAAGACTCGGGCCTGAAACTGACGACGGCGCTGTACTACACGCCTAGCGGCACTTCCATCCAGGTAACGGGTGTACAGCCTGATGTGGTGGTGGATGATACGGCCCAAGGTAATTTGTTCCGCCTGCCGCGCGAAGTGGACTTGAAGCGTCACCTGGTTAACAGCAAGGTCGATGAAAACACGGAAGAAGAACAGCCTGACCTGGGCATGAGCCCAGAGTTCAAGATGTTTGAGTTCGGTGGTGACGACGACTTCCAGTTGCAGCAAGCGCTGAATCATTTGGCTGGCCGTACGGTCATCAAGAATGATCCTGCCAAAGTCGCTGCCGCCAAGGAAGCGGCTGCCAAGCGCGAAAAGGAAGTAGAGTCCGATTCGCCGGAAAAAAAAAGTCCCTTGAATCAGCAACCCAGCGTTGAGCGGTTCCGTATCACCCCCAAGGGTCTCGAACCGGTAAAACCGTAAAGATGGGTTTTTGACGTGGAAGATCAGCAATTACTGCGCTATGCGCGGCATATTCTGCTCGATGAGTTCGGGGTAGAAGCGCAAGAGCGGATTCTGGCCTCCCGTATTCTGGTGGTAGGCGCGGGGGGGCTAGGTTCCCCCGTGGTGGCTTATCTGGCGGCCTCGGGTGTGGGCTCCATCATTCTGGTTGATGATGACCAAGTGGAATTGAGCAATCTGCAACGCCAGATTGCTCATACCACCGACCGCCTGGGCTGGGACAAGGTCGAGTCCGCCAAGCTGCATATCGAGCAACTTAATCCCGAAGTGAAGGTGACGCCTGTCGTTCAACGTCTGGACGAAGCGGGCTTGATGCATTGGGTTCAGCAAGTGGATCTGGTGCTGGATTGCTGCGATAACTTCGCAACTCGACATGCGATTAACCGTGCCTGCGTGGCATTGCGCAAACCTTTGGTGTCAGGTGCTGCTATCCGGTTCTCCGGCCAGGTCAGCACCTACGATTTGCGACAGCCCGATGCCCCTTGTTATCACTGCCTGTTCCCGGAAGCCGATGATGTCGAGGAATTGCGTTGTGCCACCACAGGCGTTCTATCGCCTTTGTTGGGTATGGTGGGGAGTGCGCAGGCAGTAGAGGCCTTGAAGCTGTTAGGCGGCTTCGGAGAGCCTTTGGTGGGCCGTTTGTTGAGCGTGGATGCTTTCAATATGAACTGGCATACCGTGCGTTTCCGCAAAGACCCGGCTTGTCCGGTATGTAGTGCAGGCTCGGCAGAGCATGCCGATCACGCCTGATACTTTTCTGATGTGTTGATCAAGACTCCAGGCCATGTCCGTAAAAATGGCCTGGTGTGATTCCGAAGCGTCGCCGGAACTGGCGATGAAAGTAGGACAGATCCGAAAATCCCACTGAATACGCCACTTGCGCTACCGTGTTGGACGGTGTCTGGCGCAGCAATTGTGCCGCCGCTTCCAGGCGTAAATGCATCAACTGGGCGGTAAACGTCGTGCCCTGCGTTTTGAATAGTTCCTGGACAGTGCGTGGTGCCATACCCAGGTATTCGGACAGGGCCGCAATAGTCAAAGCGGGATCACCCAAACGGTCAGAGAGATAGCCCAGTGCATCTTCGTAACGCGCTGTGGTCGGTGCTAGCGGCGCCGTGCGTCGCTCGTTGATACTCATGGCCAGCAAATCGCGCAGGCAGCGCCAGGCCTGGTCATGCTGATTGGCCCGTAAGCCATCGGCTGATAGCAGCAAGCCTTGCAGATAATGCTCCAGCAAGTGCAGGCTGGCTCCCGGGTTCAAGGGCTGGGCGACTACATCATTCAAGGGACCCGTATACGGCAATAGCCCGTCCAGCGGCAGCCGCAAGGTGGTCATGATGACTTCGTCCACAAAATCCAGCGTGAAGGGGCTGGTACCCACATTCAGGCTCAAGCTGCCCGCGGGCAGCCATTGTTCGCGCCCGTTCTGAATCAGGCGGCAGTGGCCTTGCTGATGCACATTCAAAAACAACCAGGGTTGATCCGTTTGCGGCCTGCCCGTGCTGACTCGATAGGGCTGCGCCGTCAGCCGATTAATCGCTACCTCTCCCAGGCGTTGGGAGCGCAGGGTGCCATGGAAGTTCTGCCCGTAGCACTGCGTCTGCACATGCTGAAAGGACTGTGAAATGGCTTGTGTCCATAGCTTGGCTCCCTGTCCGGGGGGCGAAGTTTGTGTATCCCAGTGGTAGTTCGTGCTCATGCGGTTTATTTCCGTCTTCTGCGTCATTGTCCAGATTGGGCTGCGCCCCAGTCCACGACACAGAGAGGCAATAGGCTCAAGAATAGTATCTAAGACAGTACTGCATGGTGGGCCACGGCACACCTCGGTGGCTATCGGGTTTAACCATGAAGGGTGCCCACAGCGCACCTGGAGACAATACAGGAAAGGAGCAGTCATGACAGAACAGCTAAAGCAGATCTACCCCTATATCAACGGCCAGGCCTGGAAATCAGAGGGTCAGCAGCATAAAGATCTGGTCAATCCTTACACCGGCAAACCACTTGCACGTGTGTTTCTGGCGACCAAGCAGGATATTGAAGAAGCGCTGGCCAGTGCAGAGCGTGCGCAGCGTACCTGGGGCAAGATGCTGGCGCGTGAGCGCGAGGCCATCCTGTGCCGTGCGGCCGATATTGTGGAGCGCCGCCGTGACGATATCGTGCGAGTGCTGGTGGAAGAGGGCGGTAACGTCTTTGGCAAGGCCATGTTCGAGTGCGATTACATCGTCAGCACCTTCCGCATAGCCGCCGGTCAGACTCGTGATATTCGCGGTGAAACCATGCCTTCGGATCTGCCTGGCCGTATTTCCATGAGCATTCGCCGTCCTTTGGGCGTGGTCGCCGGGATTGGCCCTTTTAACGCTCCGTTACTGCTGAATGGCAAGAAGCTGGCTCCCGCTCTGGCTGCTGGTAACAGCTTCATCCTGAAGCCTTCGCCTCATACTCCGATGGCCGCCCTGATGTTTGCCGAGATTCTGGAAGAAGCCGGTCTGCCTGCAGGCGTGCTGACCGTTCTGCTGACAACGGACGAAGCCTTGGGCGATACCCTGTTTTCCGATCCACGCGTCAAATTGGTGACTTTTACAGGCTCGGCTCGTGTGGGTCGGATTCTGGCTGATCTGGCGGGTCGCCATCAGAAGCGGATTGTGCTGGAGCTGGGCGGTAAAAGCCCCGTGGTGGTGCTGGATGATGCCACGCTGGATTACGCCGTGCGATCTGCCGCGTTCGGGATCTACTTCAACCAGGGCCAGGTATGCATGGCCAACTCGCGCATTATTGTGGAACAGGGGATTTACGATGCCTTCTGCGAGGCTTTCGCCAAACAGGTAGCCCGTATTCCCACAGGGGATCCTGCTTTGCCACAAACGGCTGTCGGTCCCTTGATCAGTTCCGAACAAGCTGATTTTGTGCAGGCCCATATTGAAGATGCCGTGTCCAAGGGGGCAACCTTGTTGGCAGGTGGTGGTCGTGAGGGCAATGTGGTTCAGCCTACAGCCTTGTGCGATGTCACCCCGGATATGCATCTGTACCACGAGGAAACCTTTGGCCCGGTCGCTGCCATCTACAAGGCTCGTGACTACGAGCACGCACTGGAAATGGCCAACGACACATCCTACGGTTTGTCTTCCGCGATTCTGACCAACGATCTGCAAAAGGCGATGGATTTTGCCGAGCGTATCGAGGCAGGTTCGGTTCACATCAACGACAACTCTTTTGATGATGATCCGAACGCGCCTTTCGGTGGCTTCAAGGACAGTGGCTACGGCAAGGAAAACGGCCGTTATTCCATTGCCGACATGACTGAGCTGAAATGGGTCACTATCCAGCAAGGAGAACGCCAATTGGCGTTCTAATCATCCCTGGGGGCGTGGCCAGTTTTTGACCAGTTGTGCAATGCGGTTGATGCGCTGGTCTACATACGGGCCGCGTCCATGATACAAAGCGCTGAACGGAGTGCCCGCGTTATAGATATGGATGGTTTGCATCCCTAGCTGGCGGGCACTTTTCAGATTGCGCAGCGTATCTTCCACCAGCACGATGTCACGTGCCTGGGATTTGAGCACCGCCAGGGCTTGTTTCATTAGTGCCTGCGAAGGCTTGGGGCGGTAGCGTCCCTGAAGCTGCATATGCTCAATGGCCCACAGGCCGTCAAAGACGGGCAGCAGATTCAGGGCTTTCAGCACGCGATGCGCGTAGTCCATCGGCGCATTGGTCAGCAATAGCTTGTAGCCGGGCAGACGACGTAACTGGGATGCCAGGCCGCGCTCGGAACTGAGCAGAGTAGGCACATCAAAGTCGTGTGCGTGTTTCAGGAAAGTCGCCGGGTCTGCGCCGTGATGGCGCTGCAGGCCAATCATGGTGGCGCCGTAACGCTTCCAGTACTCCAGACGCAGCCGGTCGGCCTCATCCATATCCACCCCCAGCGTTTCAGCCACGCCGATGCGCATACGCCCATCAATGGCTTGAAAAATGCCTTTGGAGGCATTGTGCAGGGTGTTATCCAGATCAAACAGCCAGATGGTTTCATCTGGCTGGCAGGCTGACAAAGGCCGTGCCCAGGGATGGGCACGGATAGGAGCGCGCACGGATTAGTGAGAGCTGATCATGGTGCCAACACCACGATCAGTCAGGATTTCCAGCAGCAGGCAGTGGGGGACACGGCCGTCGATCACATGCACGGAATTGACACCGTTGCGGGCTGCATCCAGGGCCGAGGAGATCTTGGGCAGCATGCCGCCGGAGATCGTGCCGTCGGCAAACAGCTCGTCAATGGTCTGGGCCGACAGGCGGCGCAGCAGTTGGCCAGCCTTGTCCAGCACGCCGGGCGTGTTTGTCAGCATGACCAGCTTTTCAGCGCTCAGCACTTCCGCCATCTTGCCAGCCACCACGTCCGCATTGATGTTGTAGGCCTGGCCGTCCTCACCGTAACCGATAGAGGAAATAACGGGAATGAACTGATCGTCTTGCAGAGCTTTGACCACTTCAGGCTGGATGCTTTCAATATCGCCCACAAAGCCGATATCCAGCAGTTCGCCAGGGTGTTCGGCATCAGGCAGCATTTTCTTGGTGACACGAATCATGCCACCGTCTTTACCGGTCAGACCCACGGCCTTGCCGCCTGCTTCATTGATCATCATGACAATGTCTTGCTGCACTTGCCCGCCCAGCACCCATTCCACCACTTCCATGGTTTCAGCATCCGTCACACGCATGCCCTGGATGAATGTGCCTTCTTTGCCAATACGCTTGAGGGCGTCATTGATCTGGGGGCCGCCACCGTGCACCACAACGGGGTTCAGGCCAACCAGCTTGAGCAAGACGACGTCATGGGCAAAGCTGCGCTGCAAAGCCTCCTCGGTCATGGCATTGCCACCGTATTTGATGACAACGGTCTTGCCGTGGAAGCGACGAATATAAGGCAGGGCCTCGGACAACACTTCTGCTTTGACGGTTGCGGGGTAATTCTGCGGATCTGTGGTGCTCATTGATGCGCTCACTTGAAGAAAACCCGGGTCCACTGCTGGTACCCGGGGTTATGTGGCTGGGGGCAGAAACAGTTTTTTAGCTGCTAGCCAGGGCTTTTTCGACGGTAGCGATAAATTCCTGCTTGTCGTAGTTGCCCAGGTAACGCTTGATGATGTTGCCCTGTTTGTCGAGTAAAAAGGCGGTGGGTGTCAAACGGACATCCCCAAAGGCCTTGGCGATTTCGCCCTTGTCGTCATGGACAACCGTGAACGGCAGTTGGCGGGATTGGGTGAAGTTGCGCACGTAGTTGATCGGGTCGTGCTTCATGGCAACGGCCACAATATCAAAGCCCTTGCCGGACAAGGCATTGAAGTTTTCAATGTTGTCGGGCATTTGTGCGACGCAGGTGGTGCAGTCCGTGGCCCAGAATTTCACCAGGACGACCTTGCCTTGCAAGTCTTTGGTTTCAAAGTGCTTGCCGTTCAGGTCGGTGAAGGCCACATCAGGCGCGCTGGACTTGGAGCTGCCGGACATGGTCCAGACACCCAGGCCGACGGCGACAGCAACAACAAGAGCAATGATGACTACTTTTTTCATTGGACGGGCATAACTTCTACAGAGGAGGCGGCGGCCGGTTCAGCGGCTGGGGCGGCGGTGTTGGGGGCATCCTGCTTGTTGCTGCTCAAAGGCTGTGCCAGGCTTTCAGCGCTGACATACTCAAAGAGCTTGGCGACTTTGTTTACGCCCGGCACGCTGGAGGCGGCAATGGCAGCACGTTCGCCTTCCTGGTGGGTCACACGGCCCAGCAGGTAGACCACGCCACGCTCTGTGGTCGTGGAAATAGTGCGGCTAGGTACTTCTTTAGCGTTGAGCAGGGCGGTGCTGACGCGGGTGGTAATCCAGGAGTCGTTCGAGCGTACGCCCAGCGCGGTAGGTTCGCCCACGCGCAGTTCGTTGACCACGCGGGTCACCTTGTCGACTTTGGAAACCAGACGGGCGGCTTCTTCTTTATCAGCCTGGGTAGGCACATCGCCTGTCAGCAGGACAACTCCGGCGTACGAGGTGGAGTTGATGCGGCCTTCCTTGTTTTCCAGCAGGCGGCGTGTTTCAGCACCGGCCTTCATGACAATGGTTTTGTCCTCGACCTGCTCGCCCGTCGTGCGGCGGTCGGTAGCGACAACGGCGGTGGTGGCAGCCGCACCGCCAACAACCAGCAGACCGCAACCGGTCAGAGTGGTGCTGGCCAGCAGGGCGGCCAGAATCAAACGGTGTTTCATAGTGGATCTCCGAGCAGCAGCGCATCAATGCCATCGCACATGGCATGCAACAGAACGATGTGTACTTCCTGAATACGCATGGTTCGATCGTGCGGTACGCACAGATGGATGTCGGTGTCCGAGAGCAGGTCGGCAATTTGTCCGCCGCCTTTGCCGGTCAGGGCAATGATGACCATATCGCGTTCGCGAGCGGCCTCAATGGCACGGATGACGTTTGGCGAATTGCCGCTGGTGGAGATGGCCACCAGAATGTCGCCGGTCTGGCCCAAGGCGCTGACCTGGCGTTCAAAGATGCTGTCAAAGCCATAATCATTACCGACCGCCGTCATGATGGAGGTGTCGGTATTCAAGGCGATGCCAGCCAGGGGTAAACGGTCGCGCTCGAAACGGCCCACCAGCTCTGCAATAAAGTGCTGGGCGTCGGCTGCTGATCCGCCGTTTCCGCAAGCCAGAATCTTGCCGTCGTTGGCCAAGGTGGCAAACAACAGCTCGACAGCGGCGGCCAAAGGTTCGGCCAGTTCGCGTGTGCTGGCTTTGAGGGTATCGACGGAATCGTCGAAATGCGAAGTCATTAAGGCGATAAGGTCCATAGCGCGCATTATCGCACGGAGAATTTCCCTGTGGGGCAGGCAGATCGTGTCATGTTGAAAAAAACGCCACGGTATTGAAACCAGATGCTGTATCAAAGCCAAAATGCGGCGTGTTGTCTGGGTTTTTTCAGGGTGGGCATGAATGTTCTGCCTGGGAAATCAGCACATGGCGCTGTGGTCTCAGGTGTACTCAGGGCTGATCGAAGGCATTTTGTACCCAGTTCAGGGTGTCGCCTTCGATGGCGATGACATCAAATCGGCAGGCGGGCAGCTTGCCATGGAAGTAGCGCTGGCTCAGTGTGGGCAGCCATTGCTGGGCACTCAGGATCAAGCGCCGTTGCTTGTCCCGGTTTACACTGGCAAGCGCCCCTCCGTAGCCTGTGTGACTGCGTTGGCGCACTTCCAGAAAGACAAGATGATTCTGATGCCACAGAACCAGGTCAATTTCCCCAAAACGAGCACTCAATTGCCGCGCCAGAACGCGAGCACCTTGGGCGGTGACATGATCGCAGGCACGCTGTTCGGCCTGATCGCCCCTTCGTTGACTGGGGGAGCGTTGTGGTCGGTCTTCTCTGGTCTGAAGGCGAATGCGCTGACGACGCCGCAGTTGCTTGTTTTGTGCCTGGCGAGCGTATTCAAAGGGATTCATAGGGATACACGATGATGAATAAGCAGGATCGAGCATGAGCGATATCGAAAACCGAACAGGGAATGCCGGAGTCTGGCAAAGCATGATGGACAAGGTGCAAGGTCAGGTCTGGCCGCAGTCTTGTCTGTACGTAGTGGCCACGCCTATCGGCAATATGGGAGACCTTAGCCTGCGCGGCTGGCAGGCGCTGGAATGCTGCGACATTATTGCGGCAGAGGATACGCGGGCGACTCGTCCTTTTTTGCAGGCCTGGGGCATTCAAACCCCTTTGATGGCGGCACATCGTCATAACGAAGCCCAGGCGGCTCAGGCGATTATTGAGCGCCTTGAGCAAGGGCAACGGGTGGCCCTGGTGTCAGACGCGGGTGCTCCGGCGGTGAGCGACCCAGGCGCGCGCGTGGTGCGGGCAGTGCGGGACGCAGGTTTTCAGGTTGTGCCTTTGCCCGGCGCCTCTGCGGTTATTACCGCCTTGATGGGTAGCGGTGCAACGAGTGACGAGAATCCCGCCTTTGCTTTCGCCGGTTTCATGCCACCTAAAACGGTTGCGCGTCGCAAGTGGCTGCAGCATTGGTCCAGTCTGGGCATGCCGGTGTTGATGTT
This sequence comes from Alcaligenes sp. SORT26, assembly GCF_017377875.1. GTDB lineage: Bacteria > Pseudomonadota > Gammaproteobacteria > Burkholderiales > Burkholderiaceae_B > Alcaligenes > Alcaligenes parafaecalis. Next base: position 2,402,166 of record NZ_CP070975.1, on the reverse strand, counting down.
TGAGTCCCCGCACCGCCTGCGTGCTGCTTTGCGCGATATGGAAGAAGTGTGCGGCCCAGAGCGAGAACTGACCTTTGCTCGCGAGCTGAGCAAGCGTTTCGAGCAGATTCATACTTTGCCACTGGGGCAGGCCTTGGCCTGGCTGGATGAGGATAGCCACCGTGAGCAGGGGGAGTTTGTTTTAATTTTGCACGCTGTGGTGCAAGAGGTGGACGAGGATGCCCCCGCCCTGGATGCCAATACGGAACGCTGGATGAAGGCTTTGTTGGAGCAGGTTTCACTGCGTGATGCCGCCCGAATTGGCAGCCAAGCCAGCGGCATACCGCGTGATGTCTTGTATGCCTGGGGCTTGGCGAATTCGCCTAAAGATTAACGCACCGCCACTGAGGGGCTAAGTCCGGTTTTCTGCTGTATCCGATAGGCCGCATTAATGGCTTCGGTCCGGTTCTGGTACGGGCCAATTTGCACGCGGTACAAATCGTTGTGCATCTGAACCTGGGCGTCCCGGTACTCCACCTGCGAAATCTGACGGTTCAACTGCTGGGCCAGTGCGGCCGCATTTTCTCTTGCGGAGAATGCGCCAAACTGGAGATAAACCCGATTTTGACCTGATGGGGCCTGAGGTTTGCTGGGGCTTGTGCTCGAAGATTGCACAATTAACTGCTGATCATTGGCATCGCTGCTCCAGCTTGGGGAGTCGTCCAATTCTACAGTCAGATCATCTCCTGGCAGGACGGCCAGCGCATCCGGCGTGGGCTCCAGCTTTTCAGTCATGGTCAGGCTGGGTTGGGGGGCGACAGGGGGAGGTGGTGCTGCTTCGACCACTTCGACTTCGCCACGGCCAAAGCTGCCCGTGCGTATTTCTTCCTGAGTAATCGACTCCACCACAACGGTGCCACTGCCCGGTGCAATCAAGTCCAGCTTGGCGGCTGCAACGTAGGACAAGTCGATGATGCGGGAGCTATGGAATGGACCACGGTCGTTAATGCGCACTATCACGGACTTGCCGGTTTTGGGGCGGGTGACGCGGGCGTAGCTGGGGATGGGCAGGGTGGGATGTGCCGCCGTCATGGCGTACATATCGTAGGTTTCGCCGTTGGCGGTTTTTTTGCCGTGGAATTTGCGTCCGTACCAGGAAGCTGTGCCGGTCTGGGAAAAGGCTTTGTGAGAGGTATGGGGAACAAAGCTTTTGCCGAGCACGGTATAGGGGCGGGTATTACTGCGGGCGATGGGTTCTATTCGAGGTGTAGCGTCGGGGGTGGCCTGAAGGTTCGCCGGGATTCGGGCGTCTGGGCCATCGTCTTTGTAATAGCCTCCTCCGCGAGGTGCCGAGACGGTGGCTCCCGGTTTGGCTTTGGATTTGGCGCCCTTGGGGCTGGATGCGCACCCGGCCAGTAAGGCCAGGATGCTGAGGGTGGCGCCTAGTTTGCGTAAAGTGGACAGGCTCATGGGACGGGATTGATGGGCGGTTGATTGCGATGTCGCACTAGCAAGGGGGCGTAGTCGGCAAAACGCAGTGCCAGTTGTTCGGTAACGTATACAGAACGGTGCTGACCTCCGGTGCAGCCGATGGCAACCGTCAGGTAGTTGCGGGTGTCCTGCATATACAAAGGCAACCAGCGGCGTACAAAGCCTGCAATATCATCCACCATGGTTTCCACAGAGCCGAACTGGGCCAGCCATTTGGCAACGGGTTCGTCACGGCCTGTCATGGGGCGCAGCTCCGGGTCGTAGTGGGGGTTGGGTAGACAGCGCACGTCGAACACCAGATCGGCATCGCCGGGCACGCCACGTTTGTAGGCAAAGGACTCGAAAGTCAGCACGACGCTGGCGCGATCCGCCTGTACCAGATCCCGAATCCAGGCGCGCAATTGGCCCGGGGTCAGGTCGGTGGTGTCGATAATGTGGCCCAGCTCACGCAAGGGGGCCGTCATTTCTCGCTCAACGGCAATACATTCTTCCAGGGATGGCGAGCGGCCATCCTGGCGCAAACGGTCAGTCAGCGGGTGACGGCGGCGTGATTCCGAGTAACGCTGCATCAGGGTGTGATCGCTGGCGTTCAAGAACAGCACACGCAGGGAGTAGCCTTCTTCGTTCAGTTTGCTGATGACACCGGGAAGGATGTCCAGATCACCGGCGCCGCGCACGTCAATGGCCACGGCAAGCCGCTCCAGCCCTTGTTCGGCAGAGCGTTCGACAAATTCGGCCAGAAATCGGGGGGGCAGGTTGTCGATGCACAGGTAGCCGGTATCTTCCAGCAGGCGCAAGGCAACTGATTTTCCCGAACCGGATATGCCGGTAATCAATACAACTTTCAGCATCGTGGCAAAGGGCTCCGTGTCGCCGCCCGGCGGGCGGCGGTTAGGTGAAACAGGGCAAAGCCGTCAGGGCCGTTTAATGCTAACAGACCCTTAGGCGCCTAGTCATCGCGGCTGTTCATGATAGCCAAGGCCTGGCGCTCGATGAAGTCGCCCATGGTATCAATGCCGCGGAAGGCGAGAATCGTGTTGCGCACAGCCGCTTCCACTAGCACGGCCAGATTTCGGCCTGCTGCCACTTGAAGCATGACGCGTTTGATGTCCACGCCCAGCACTTCCTGGGTCTGATCCTGGGTGGGCAAACGCTCGAAGCTGTCGGGGTTGGAACGAACCAGGTGCACAATTAATTTAAGTTTCATTCTACGGCGAACAGAGGTTTCGCCGAAAATGGTGCGAATGTCCAGCAGTCCCAGCCCGCGTACTTCCAGCAGATTCTGCAGCAAAGGCGGGCATTGGCCGTCAATCATATTGGGGGCGGTGCGTGACAGTTCAACCGCATCGTCAGCCACCAGTCCGTGGCCACGGGAAATCAGTTCCAGCGCCAATTCACTTTTGCCCAGGCCGGATTCGCCTGTAATCAGTACCCCCAAACCCAGTACGTCCATGAACACACCGTGCATGGTAGTTTTGGGAGCCAGTCGTTTGCCCAGGTAAATGCGCAGCAGATCAATAAGCTGGGCCGCATCGATAGGGGTGTAGAGCAGCGGCACCCCTTGTTCTTCGCAAAACTGGATCAGGTCATCGGGTGCAACGGCGTCGTTGGCCACAAACAGGGCAGGAACACCGCCTTGCCGGAGGTCGTCCAGATGATGCAGGCGACGTTTGACGTCAAAGCGATTGTAGAAAGAGAGTTCTTCAGGGCCGAAAACCTGAATGCGAGCGGGGTGGATCAGGTTCAAGTGACCCACCAGGTCCGCGGCGGAGGCGCCAAGATCGGGTATGGGACGTTGGGCAGCGTGTTTTCCGGCTGCCCAGCTTACCTCAAGCTTGTCATTATTGTCATTGACCAGTTCTTGAACTGTCAGCATCGGGATGTTCCGCGTTGAGATCAGGGGTCTGGGTCAGGATCTGGTGAATTTGAACAGGGTCCGTTTCCTGGGCCAGCGCCTGGCGGATGTCCTGATCGGCCATCAAACGGGCGATCTCGGCCAGCAGGTCCAGGTGGATTTGGGTGGCGGTCTCGGGAACCAGCAAAAAGAACAGCAGGCTGGCAGTCCGACCGTCGCTGGCATCAAAACGCACTGGCTCGGCCAGACGCATGAAGACGGCACAAGGCTCCTTCAAGTCCTTGATACGGCCGTGCGGGACGGCAACGTCGTGACCAAGGGCAGTGGAGCCCAGACGCTCGCGAGCGATCAGGCTGTGGAAAACGGCTGTCCGGGCAATGCCGTGATGGTTCTCGAAAATCAGTCCGGCTTGTTCAAAAGCGCGCTTCTTGCTGGTAACAGCAAGATCCAGAACCACGTTGGACAAAGGCAATATACGCGACAAGAGATTCATGACGGCCATTATAGGGGGGAATGTTTTTTAGCTAAACATTTTTTGGATGGCTAACAACAGGCGGACACTGTGCCCAGAAACACAAAACCCCGAACTTCTGAAAGAACGGGGTTTGTCGGCAGGCTATGCCCGCTGTAACAGTTCGGCGTGATCAGACTGCCGGAACTTCGAGCCGCTTGGCGGGCTCATGCGCATGGCTGTTTGCCTTTTCCTTGTATTTCAGAATCTGGCGGTCGATTTTATCGGCCAGCAGATCAATGGCGGCATACAAGTTTTCGTCTGAAGAGGCGCAGTGTATATCTTTGCCGGGGACGCGGACGGTCACTTCGGCAGTGTGCTTCAGGCGTTCGATGGAAAGCATAACCTGCGAGTCAACCACGTTGTCGAAGTGTTTTTCAATTCGACCAATTTTGCTTTTGACGTAGTCGCGAATGGCAGGAGTTATGTCAAGATTACGGCCAGTGATATTAAGGCTCATATAGGCTCTCCGTAGTAGTCAAACAACGTGTTCAAGAAGGGGAAGGTTGATCGTCTTTAGCCTCCTTACTACTGATCCTGGATATTCCAGTATACCTATATGTTGGTCAGATAACATGACCTGGATCAATCTGTGATGTGCAGGAAAACCCTTGCTTTGATTGGCCCCGTTACAGGGCCAAAAATCAGCTTACATTCGGAAGTTCGAGCCCAGGTAAACCTTGCGCACGGCTTCGTTATCAATAATCTCGGACGGGTGCCCGCTGGTCAGTACTGTGCCTTCGCTGATGATGTAGGCGCGGTCACAAATGCCCAGGGTTTCTCGTACGTTGTGATCGGTAATCAGCACGCCAATATTGCGGCCTTTTAGAAACTGCACAATGCGCTGGATCTCGATCACGGCAATCGGGTCCACCCCGGCAAAGGGCTCGTCCAGCAGGATGAAGCGGGGGTTGCTGGCGAGCGCGCGGGCAATTTCTACGCGGCGGCGCTCGCCACCAGACAGAGATAGGGCGGTATTTTGTCGGATGTGCGCAATTTGCAGCTCGCTGATCAGGGTTTCCAGGCGCTCGTTGATATCGTGCTTGTTGATGCTGCGACCGTTTTCGTCCAGTTGCAGCTCCAACACGGCGCGGATGTTTTCTTCAACCGTCAGGCGACGAAAGACAGACGCATCCTGGGGCAGGTAAGACAGTCCCAGACGTGCCCGCTTGTGCATGGGCATGGCGGTAATGGGCGTGCCATCAATTTCAATGCGGCCGGCATCAGCGGGCACAATGCCTACAATCATATAGAAGCTGGTGGTTTTACCAGCCCCGTTCGGGCCGAGCAGGCCGACGACCTCACCGCTTTCCACATTCAGGGAAACATCGTGCACGACCGTGCGTTTGCCGTAGGTCTTGCGCAGTCCTTGCGCAATCAGGCTGCCTTTGGTCGAGTGGCTGGCGCGGGTAGGGGTAGACGGGTTGTTAGGAGCAACCATGATTCAGAGGTGTCCGGGCTATTTGCGGGGGGAGGACTTGCGTTGGCATTCGGCCAGAGCAGCGTCGGCATTGGCGCGTGGGCGGGCAACGGAGCGCACCCGGCCATCACGTGTGGCAGATTCGGAGCCACCAAAAGCCTGGTAGGTGCCGTCTTTCTGGCGGTAAACAATGCGCTGGCCCTGAATGGTGTCCTGCAACTTGCCGCAGACATAGCGGTTGACTACAGCCTTGCCAATCAGCTCGACTTCTTCGGTCTTGCCGTTATAAATGCCTCGGACGCCTTCGGCGACCACAAGCTCAAACTTGGCGGGATCTTCCTGGCGAATAGTCACACGGGCGCGCTCGGTTACCGTCGCGGTGCCATGCTGGAAACCTTCCGCGTCCTGCTCGATAGCCAGTTGGTCGGCCATCAAGGTCATGGCGCCACGGGTCAGGATGATGTTGCCCTTGTAGATAGTCTGCTTGGCAATATCGTCGTAGGTCAGGGTGTCGGACAGCACGGAAGTGTCTGGTTCGGCGGCAGCAGGGGCAGCCGCCGCTTGGGCCAGAGCAGGGGCCGTAGGCAGCAAAGCCAGGCTTGCAGTGCTCAGGCACAGGGCCAGGGCACCACGCAAAAGGCTAAAGGAGAGCTTGGGCTTGTGGCCCAGGCGGGCGCTGTCAGGCGTGATCATTGAGGGGAATCCTTAGAGCTATTGGAAGAACGCGCTTTTTGTGTTTGTTGGCCCGAGATTTTAACGTCGGATTCCGACATGACGTTCAATTGGCGAACGCGATTATCGTAACGCATCCCGGTACCGCGCATGGTGGACTGACCATTCACGACCAAAGCCGGTTCGTTGGTATAGACCACGTCCTCTTCGGGCAGGATGATCAGCACTTCACTGCGCACATCCATGGCCTCTTCTTCGGGGGTGGCCTGGCGGTGGATGTGGGCATTGCCTGTCATGGTGATCGTATCGCCGCCCGCATTCATATGCGCTGTGTCCGAGGTGGCGATGGTCAAGGGCGAATCGGCCCGGTTGCTGACCGCGCGCGGGGAGGTGATGTCGTGCGAGTCGTCATCGGGATAGTGGTAGGCAATGACCCCGTCCAGACGGCTGATGGCCTTGCCGCTTTGATCGGTACTGATCATGGTGAAGTCGCGCGCCCAGGAGTCGGGCTCGTGGGTGACACGGCGCGGGGGATCAATAGCCACCGAGCTTTGGGTGTAATCGACCGCCCACAAGGTTGCCAGCACCAGCATGGCCAGCAGCAACAGGGAAATGACGGTGGGTAGACGGTCACGCATGATTACTGAATGACTCCGGTCGTTTTCAGCGGACCACCGGTAATAAAGGGGGCCAGACGATGTTGGGCAGCCAGAATGGTGTCACAGCATTCGCGCACCGCACCTTGACCGGCGGGCAGCGTGGCGACCCAACTGGCGATCTGACTAATATAGAAAGGGGCTTCAGGCACGCTGGCGGAAAAACCCACGCGCTGCATGGCGGGCAAATCGATCAGATCGTCGCCCATATAGCCCACTTCGCTTAAGGACAGGCCATTTTCCTGGGCGATTTGGATCAGGATAGCAATTTTGTCGCGTACGCCCTGATGAACAAAAGGAATGCCCAACTCGGCGGCGCGGCGCGACACAATGCCGCTTTCACGGCCCGTAATCAGGGCCACGTTGATTCCGCTTTCGCCCAACATGCGCAAACCATGCCCGTCCAGCGCATGGAAACTTTTGAATTCTTCGCCGTTCTCGCTGTACCACAGGCGGCCGTCTGTCAGTACGCCGTCCACGTCAAACACCATCATTCGCAACTGACGTAATTGGTTGCGTACGTTTTCAGGCAGCTTGGCCAGAATCTGGGCTTCAGCAGGGTGGATGGGGGTAGTGGGCGTATTCATCATGATCAGATTACCTTGGCAGCCAACAGGTCGTGCATGTGCAGAGCTCCCAATAATAGCCCGTTTGCGTCCAGAACCAGCATTTGGCTGATACGCAGGGCATCCATTTGCTCGGCGGCTTCAATGGCCAGGGCTTCGGCTGCAATGCTGCGCGGGTCGCGCGACATACCGGCGGAAACGGGCAGGGTACGAATGTCGCCTTCGCGTGCAATCAGGCGGCGCAGGTCGCCATCCGTGAACATTCCGACGGGATGGCCTTGTGCGTCCGTGACAATCGTCATGCCCATACCCTTGCTGGACATTTCGGCCAGGGCATCGGGAACCAGGGTGTCGGCGGCGACAACGGGCAGTTGCTCTCCACTACGCATAATGTCGCGCACAAACGTCAGTAATTGACGACCCAGGGCCCCACCGGGGTGGGAGCGGGCGAAATCTTCGCGGCTAAAGCCTCGTGCTTCCAGGCAAGCAACGGCAAGTGCATCCCCTAATACTAAAGCGGCGGTAGTGCTGGCCGTTGGAGCCAGATTGAGCGGGCAGGCTTCGTGCTCCACATGCGCATCCAGATGCAGGTCCGCGTTTTGGGCCAGCTCGGACTGGGCATTACCGGTGATGGCAATCAGCTTGGCTCCCATGCGGCGCAACACGGTCAGAATCGTGACCAGCTCTTGAGCCTGACCAGAGTAGGAAATGGCAATGACCACGTCCTGCTTGGTAATCATGCCCAGATCGCCATGCAGGGCCTCGGCCGCGTGCATGAAAAAGGCAGGGGTTCCGGTAGAGGCCAGGGTAGCCGCGATTTTGCGGGCGACATGGCCGGACTTGCCAATACCCGTCACCACGACGCGGCCCTGGCAGTGCACGAGCAGCTTGGTGGCTTCGACAAAGCTCTGGTCCAAACGGGTGCCAAGCGCCTGCAAGGCTTCAACTTCAATGTCGAAGGTGCGACGTGCCGAGGACAGGATATGCGCGGGATCGAAAAGTGCCGTTGTATTCATGGCGAAATTGTAAACGTGAAGTGTCTGCTTGGCATGCAGATTTGCAGGAGGAAAATTGTAAGGTCAGAAGCCTTTGGACCAGTGGCAAGCTGAATAGTTTAGGGTTAAGATACACCCTGTTTTGTAATTTCAGTAATTACTGAAAATTCAGGAAGCCATGAATCTAGGACCACAGGCAGAGCGTTTTATTCTGCACTTTGGGGAGATGGGCGGGCGCTGGGGAGTCAACCGTACGGTGGGCCAGATCTATGCGTTGCTGTTCATTGCACCCGAAGCCCTCCACGCCGACGAGATTGCTGAAACGCTAGGCATCTCTCGTTCCAATGTCAGCATGAGCTTGCGCGAGTTGCAGTCCTGGCGACTGGTCAACATGACGCACAAGATCGGCGAGCGCCGGGAATACTTTGAATCTCCCAAGGATATTTGGGAGATTTTCCGCACTTTGGTGGAGGAGAAACGCAAGCGCGAGATAGATCCCACATTGACCTTATTGCGAAGTATCCTAATGGAAGCGCCTGTAAATGAAGAAGAAGAATATGGGCAGCAGCGCATTAACGAAATGCTGGAGTTGATCGAGTTGGCTTGTGGTTGGTTTGACGAGGTTCATCACTTACCGCCCGAGACCCTGCAAAATCTGATGCGTTTAGGTAGCAAAGTTCAGAAAGTGCTGGGTTTCGCCGGAAAGATTCGCAAAGCTGATCAAACTGGGGGTCGTCATGATTGATCTGGATGTCGTTACCTTATCGCGGCTGCAATTTGCTTCCACCGCGATGTTTCACTTTTTGTTTGTACCCTTGACGCTAGGCCTGTCGTTTTTGCTGGCCATTATGGAAAGCGTTTATGTCATGACGGGCAAAGCCATCTGGCGCCGCATGACCAAGTTCTGGGGCGTACTCTTTGGCATTAACTTTGCCTTGGGCGTGGCCACCGGGATTGTGATGGAATTTCAGTTCGGCATGAACTGGGCCTATTACAGTCACTATGTAGGCGATATTTTCGGAGCGCCACTAGCCATTGAAGGATTAATGGCTTTTTTCTTGGAAGCTACCTTTGTCGGCCTGTTCTTTTTCGGCTGGGACCGTCTCTCCAAACTGGGACACCTGATCGTTACCTGGCTGGTCGCTATCGGCACCAATCTGTCGGCTCTGTGGATTCTGGTCGCTAACGGCTGGATGCAGAACCCGGTCGGCGCCATCTTCAACCCCCACACCATGCGTATGGAAATGACCGACTTTGCCGAGGTCATTCTCAATCCCGTTGCGCAAGCCAAAGTGGTTCATACCGTTAGTGCCGGTTACGTGCTGGGTGCCATGTTCGTCATGGGCATCAGCGCCTGGTACTTGCTGCGTGGCCGTAATATTGATTTGGCCAAGCGTTCCATGACAGTAGCGGCCAGTTTCGGTTTGGCGGCGTCCCTGTCCGTGGTGGTTCTGGGTGATGAAAGTGGTTACCTGACCACTGAACACCAGCAAATGAAGATTGCGGCCATGGAATCCATGTGGGAAACCGAGGAAGCACCAGCGAGCTTCAATCTTATAGCCTGGCCGGATCAGGAAGCCCGTGAAAACCGCTTTGCCGTGGAAATTCCCTGGGTGATGGGGCTGATCGGGACACGTTCCGTCAGTACCCCCATGTTGGGTATTAACGAGCTGGTGGAACACGCCAAGATCCGAATCGCCAATGGCTTGCGGGCTTATGAGGCACTTCAGCTAGTACGTGCCGATGCCAGCAATATCGAGGCCCGTCGCGTCTTTGACAATAACTGGAAGGACTTGGGTTACGCCTTGCTGCTCAAGCGCTATACCGAAGACATCACCAAAGCGGATACCGACACTATTGCTCAGGCTGCCTGGGATACGGTGCCACAGGTTGCGCCTTTGTTCTGGAGCTTCCGTGTGATGGTAGCGTTGGGCCTGTACTTCATCCTGTTCTTTGGCGTGGCTTTTGTGCTGGCATCGCGTGACCGTCTGCAGCGTCACCCGCGTCTGCTCAAAGCGGCTGTCTGGAGTATTCCCCTTCCCTGGATTGCGATCGAATGTGGCTGGTTTGTGGCCGAGTTCGGACGCCAGCCCTGGGCGATTGAAGGTGTCCTGCCCACGTACTATGCGGCTTCCGGTTTGTCCTTTGTGGATCTGATGATCAGTATGAGCATCTTCTTGCTGCTCTATTCCACGTTGGCGGTGATCGGTATCAAGGTCATGCTGCACTCGATACGCAAAGGTCCGGATGACGAGAGCGCCACAGCGACACCGTCCGCTTTGTCTTATGGTTCGCGCAACGCTCCGTTGCTGCGCGGTTAAGGAGAGGGAACCATCATGGATAATTTGATTCTTCTCGATTACGACACCTTGCGCATCATCTGGTGGTTGCTGCTGGGCGTTTTGCTGGCGGCCTTTGCCATCATGGACGGGGCTGACCTGGGTGTGGCGATGGTGTTGCCACTGGTTGCTCGCAGCGATGACGAGCGACGCACGCTGTACAACGTGATTGGTCCGGTCTGGGAAGGTAACCAGGTCTGGTTGATTGTGGCCGGTGGCGTGGCTTTTGCGGCCTGGCCCTTGCTGTATGCCATGGCGTTCTCGGGCTTTTACCTGGCCATGATGTTGCTCCTGGTGGCCTTGATTGTCCGCCCGGTTGCCATCAAATACCGCAGCAAACTCAGCTCTACGCGCTGGCGTCGTAACTGGGACGCGATCTGGACTGCTTCGGGTCTGGTTTGTGCGCTGGTGTTCGGGGTGGCCATTGGTAACGTCATGCTGGGCGTGCCGTTTGGCTTTGACCCCACCACGCTGCGTCCTATGTACCACGGCAACTTCTTCGGCCTGTTCCAGCCCTTTGCCGTCTTGTGTGGCCTGCTTAGCGTGTTGATGCTGGCTTTCCAGGGGGCGGTTGTGGTGGCTTGGAAGGGCAGTGATCAGGTTGCTCGACGTGCACGTGCCTGGGCCATGCCTTTGGGTCTGCTTTCTATTCTGGCCTTTGCGGCAGGTGGTTGGTGGATCAGCGCGATGAATGGCTACAGCATGCCTTGGCCTGAAGTGGCCCATGCCATGTCCAATCCGATTGGTAAAACAGTAGAGATGGTGCAAGGCGCCTGGTTGGCCAACTACCGTACCTGGCCTGCCTTGTGGGCGGCCCCAATTGTCGGTTTTGTGGGCTTGTTGCTGGGGGCCTTGTTGGCGGGCCGTGGTCGTGGCTTGTTGGCCTTGCTGTTCTCGTCCCTGGCTTTGGGGGGCATCATCCTGACTTTTGGTTTTGCCGTTTTCCCCTTCCTTTTGCCTTCGTCCTTGAACCCCGGTTCCAGCCTGACCTTGTTTGATGCCTCGGCCAGTCATTTGACCTTGTGGATCATGCTGCTGGTGACACTGGTGTTCCTGCCCATCATCGTGCTCTATACCTCCTGGGTTTACCGCGTGATGCGGGGCAAAGTGTCGATTGCCAGCATGAACGATTCTTCTCATTCTTACTAAGGAGGCCAGCGCATATGTGGTACTTCTCTTGGGTTCTAGGTTTGGGTTTGGCCTGCGCATTTTCTATCTTGAATGCGATGTGGTTCGAGCTGCGTGAGAACACTGCTTTGCAGAATGCAGCTTCCTCCAAGGCCAATGCAGACATCGAGGTCTGATTGACCCCGCAAAGTCCAACGGCGCAACAGTGGCTGGAGCAATTCTCCAGCCGCGCCCGCACGGCTTTGCGGGTTTCCATGCTGACCCCGGTGCTGGCCGGTGCATTACTGATTCCTCAAGCCTGGTTGCTGGCGCAAATTGTGCAGGCCATTGTGGTCGATGGATTGCCTTGGACCGGGCAGCTTGTTTCTATCTTGATGGTGGCTGTGCTCTTATTGCTGCGGGCCGCCGTTTCCGCTTTCGGCGAACGCCGTGCCCAGAAGGTTTCAGAACAACTGAAGCAGGGGCTGCGTTCCGACTTGTTTGCTCGACTATTTCGCAGTACGGTGCCCCGTTTGCGGGCCAGCAATAGCGGCGAACTGTCCACTAGCCTGATCACGCAAATTGAAGCCCTGGATGGCTTTGTGACGCGCTACATCCCTTGCATGGCGGCTGCGGCTCTGGTGCCGTTGGCATTGGTGCTGGCTGTCTTGCCGGTGGATGGCATTGTGGCTTTGATTTTGCTGCTGAGCACACCCTTGATTCCCTTGTTCATGGCCTTGGTCGGTTGGGGGGCAGAAGCCGCCAGCCGAGAGCAGCAGCAAACCACGCTACGTTTATCCGGTTTTTTTGCTGACCGCCTGCGCGGGATCTTTACCCTGAGTCTGATGGGGCGTGGGCAGGATGAGTTGCAGCGTGTCGAACTGGCCAGCCAGGAATTACGTACGCGCACCATGAAAGTGCTGCGTATTGCATTTCTATCGTCCGCCGTACTGGAGTTCTTTGCGGCCCTGGGAGTGGCGGGGATCGCTGTCTATATTGGTTTGGGTTACCTGGGCTATCTGGGCGAGTCCTTTTCAGGCATCAGTTTGCAGCAAGGCTTGTTCTGTTTGCTCCTGGCCCCCGAGGCTTACCAGCCATTGCGTCAGTTAGCCGCCAATTATCATGACCGGGCAGCGGCGCGTGCGGCTGCGGTAGAGGTCGACAGACTGTGGGCAAAACTGGGTCAGGATTTGATTCCTGCAGCCCCCACCAGCGCAGACCATGAGGCAGTTTTTCCCAACTTGCCGGTATTGGTATTGCGTCATCTGCATTTGCCGCAGTTGAGCGGGCAGGGGACCTTGCTGGAAGTGCCCGGCCTGCAACTCTATATAGATCAGTCTTACGCTTTGCTGGGCGCCAGTGGCTCTGGCAAAACCAGCTTGCTGGAAAGCCTGATCGGTTTACGGCCTTTAGCGCAGGGTGAAATCCTGCTGCGCAATAGCGACACGGCCGGTCGTTTGCTGACTCGTCACGACGGTGTGGTGCTGATTTCTCAACAAGCCTTTTTAGCCATGGGCACGATTGCCGATGGTTTGCGTCTGGCCGCTCCCCAAGCCAGCGATGAACAGCTTTGGCAAGCTCTGGAACAAGCCTGTGCAGCGGAATTCGTGCGCGCTTTGCCCGATAGCTTGCAGACCGCCTTGGGAGAGGGTGGTTTTGGTCTGTCTGGCGGCCAGATTCAGCGCCTGGCCTTGGCCCGCCTGTTCCTGACGGACCCCCATGTTGTGTTGCTGGATGAACCCAGCTCTCGCCTGGACGCCGCGACACGAGATCGTGTCATGCACAACATTCTTCGTTTCTGCCGGGGCCGTTGTCTGGTCGTAGCGACGCATGACGAGGAGTTGGCCGCCATGTGCTCGAACCAGTTGCGTATCGCCCAAGGAGCCCTGACGGCATGAAAGCATGGTTTCGTCTCCTGGGTTCCAGTTTGCGTGCCCGTCGCGGGGCGGTTCTATTCACTGTCCTTTTAGCCATCAGTACCGTAGCCGCCGGTGTGGGGCTGTTGGGCGTAGCGGGCTGGTTTTTGAGCAGTGCGTTCCTGGCGACGATGGGTATTGTTTTCAACCTGTTTGGCCCGTCGGCCATGATTCGCGGTCTGTCTTTTTGGCGCATCACCTCCCGCTACCTGGAGCGAGTGGTCGGACATGCCCTGACACTGGATCTACAGGTGCGCATACGCAGCCTGGTTTTTGGACGCTTGAGCCGTTTTAGCCAATCCCGTCTGGCTCAGTTCCGGGATGGTGAGCTGGCATCCAGCCTGACGTCTGACGTAGCTATTCTGGATCTGGTGCTCTTGCTGATTCTGGTGCCTTTGACAACAGCAGTTGTGGCGGGGCTGGTATTCAGTGCCGTGCTGCAAACCTGGCTGTCGTGGTGGGCTTGGCTGATTCTGGCTTGTTTGCTGCTGGCCGCCTGCCTGGTTCCTTATGTTTGTGCACGCGGAGCCAGCCGTGCCGCCCAGCAGGTCCATCAGTTGGAGAACCGTCAGCGTGTTCTGGTGCATCAGGCTATTCGTGCTTATGCCGATATCCAGGTGTTTGCCGCGGCTGATGCTGTGCAGGAGCAAGTGGACAAGTTGAGTCAGGAACTGGGGCAAGCTCGTTTGCGCAGCAATGGTTGGGGAATTGTCGGGCAGTTTTCCCAGCAAGTCTTGATGGGCGTGGCCTTGATGACCTGTCTGATCGTGGGCGCACAGCAAGTCAATGTACAAGCCATGAGCGGCCCTTTGTGGGTGGGTCTGGTACTGGCTTTGCTGGGCCTGTTCGAGATCATGGCTCCCATGATGCGGGGCGCTTCGCGCTTGGGTGAAGTGCAGGCAGCCAGCAATCGCCTGTTGATGATTCTGGATGAGCCGCTTGAGGCTGAACAGGAGCAGGGGCAAGTCATTGCCTTGGACAAGCCCGCTTTGCTGGAAATTACAGACCTGAATTTTGCCTATGGTTCGCAGCCCGTGCTGGAGCACTTGTCGCTACGCGTGCCGCCCGGTGAGCACATTGCCATTTTCGGCCCGAGCGGCTCTGGCAAGTCGACCTTGCTAGGCGTGCTGATGCGTCTTCTGCCTGTACCGGGTCAGCAGTATCAGATTGATGGCGTGGCGGCTCAACAGTGGACTCGCGCTAGCTGGTTTGATCATTGCGCCTTGTTAGCCCAGGATTCACCGCTGTTTCTGGGTTCTGTACGAGACAATTTATTGCTGGCCGAACCTGCCGCATCAGAACAGCGTATTTGGCAGGTGCTTCACGATGCGCAGTTAGATGCAGTGGTACGAGATTTGCCGCAAGGCTTGGATACCTGGCTGGGGGAGGGCGGGCAGCAATTGTCCTTGGGACAGCAGCGCCGCTTGTGCCTGGCGCGGGTGCTATTGTCGCCTGCGCATATCTGGTTTCTGGATGAACCCACAGCCAGTCTGGATGGCCCCACCAGCCAGGCCCTGATGCAGGATATTCTGGTGGCAGCGCGGGGCAAAACCGTCATTATGGCGACCCACGATACCCGTTTGCTGCCTTTGCTTGACCAGGTTTATCAGTTCGATGCCGGTCGTTTGCAGGCCGGTTCCAGCACTGGAAAAAATACTTTAGAGCCAAACTAAAAGGACGCGTCGGGTCAAGTCTGTGAGGATTTCTGCTCAATCGCGTCGTATTAGTACAACTTACGGGCACAAGCCGGGCGAGCCCTTGTTGCTGCTGCCCAATTGTGTACACTTGCAACGTATCCAAGAGCGCCCTCCGCGTCCGGATTTTTTGTTGTAGAAGCTTTGACATGCAAATTGATCCCACCCAGTACATCCGTCAAATCATTCGCAATGTGCCGGACTGGCCTAAGCCAGGGGTGACTTTCCGCGATATCACGACGGTCCTGCAAGACCCGCGTTCCTTCCGGGTATTGATTGATCTGTTTGTCTACCGCTACATGGGACAAAAGCTGGATCTGGTGGCGGGTGTGGATGCGCGTGGCTTTATTGTGGGCTCGGTTCTGGCTTACGAACTGAATCTGGGTTTTGTGCCCGTGCGCAAGAAAGGCAAGCTGCCTTTCAATACCGTGGCTGAAGAGTATTCCCTGGAATATGGCAATGCCAGCGTTGAAATGCACACTGACTCTGTGCGTCCTGGACAGCGCGTTTTGCTGATCGACGACCTGATCGCTACCGGTGGCACCCTGTTGGCTGCTGCCCGATTGCTGCAGCGTTTGGGTGCCAACGTAGTGGAAGCCGCTGCCATTATTGATTTGCCTGAGCTGGGTGGATCTAAAGCCGTGAAGGATTCCGGCCTGTCGGTTTACACCGTCTGTAGTTTTAACGAATCTGATCGCTAATCGCTATTTAACCGGCGTAACGCCGGTTTAGCCTTGTAGCCTTAATCCCTGTCGTGCTTGAGCATCGCAGGGATTTTTCATGCCCGTCTATTTGATAGAACACGGGGCTGACGCGCTGTCAGCCCCGTGTTTTTCGTCCTGCTTAGAAACGAACCTTCATGAACAGCGAGCCAGCATGATCCTGATTGCGGCCAAACTGACCCTGGTAGTTCAGGCCGAAGGAGGTGCTTTTGCCCGCTTTCAGCTCTGCGCCCAACTCGGCAACAGCGGCATTCTTGGCGATAGGAGCCCCGCTGACGCGGAAGTTGCTGCCGGGCAAGGCAGCAAAGGCCAGTTCACGCTCGGGTGTGGTGTCACCCAGGGCATGACGCCAGCCCAAACCTGCACTTAAGGACAGCGTGGTTTTGGACAAGTCCAGTTCCGTGGTGCCGCGCAGGCCCAGCGTTACGGTGCTCAAGTTCTGGCGTTGCGAGTCACCACGCAAGGCGGCTTGACCACCAGATTCACTGAAGGAGCCGTGACGTAGTTGATGCCAATTCACGCTGGCATAGGGTTCTACGCTGGAACGTGGGCTGACCGGCATGCGGTAACCCAACTGGGCAAAGGCTTGAATGCTATGCGCTTTGTAGTCTGCTTTCAGGGTCTCGCTTTGATGAACGGAGATGGAGCGCTCGCTGTCCAGGCTGTGGCGGGTGTAAGCACCACCGGCCAGCAGGTTCAGACTGCCAGAGCCCATTTCCCAAGCCTGTGTCCCGTACAGGGCCGCGCTGTAGCTATTGCTGCGCGAACTCTGACGACGATCATCCAGCTTGATGCGGTTTTCCAGATAACCCAAGGACGCACCCATGCGCCAACCTTGATCGCCGATAGCGGTATCGCCACCCAGGAACAGACCGCCCACTTTGTGGCGTACATCCTGGCTGTTGTCGTCACCATCCAGATCACGTTGCTGATGGATGACTTCAGCCCACAAAACGGTCTCTTTGCCAGTTGCATTACGAGCGCCCGAAGCTTGTTTGCCTAAGGTGCGGGGCAGCAGGTCGCCGTTGCTCAGCAGGGCGGAGGTGGTGCCTGCATGGATCTGACCTTGTAACTGCTCCATATAGCCCGCCACGCTGCTGGACTGGGCATTGAGCACCGTGTCATACAGTTCAGCCATCGCGGCTGGTGGCTGGTCCGAGCCGGTATCCAGGGCATTGGCCACGGCTTTCTGGTTGCCGGTACTGGAAAATGCGGCAAACGGCGTGTCATTGCGCTTGATCATCAAGGACAGGCTGGGGCCGTAGAGCAGCGTTGGCGACAGGAAAGCCATCTCGTAAGTGATGTGGCTGTACTGACCTGTCACACCGTTGGCGGCATCCAGAAAGGAATAGGCGACGTTCTGGCGGAAGGGGCCACCGGCCAGTTTCAGTGTGCCGTCGATATGGGCTGCACCGCCAACCACCAGGCGATCTGTCGCACCTGCGGGGCCAACTTCCAGTTCATGTACCGAGCCAGCATGCGCTGTGTAGTCGCCGTTGACGGTTAGCGTTCCAACCGAGTTGCCTGGAGCCAGGGTGCCGTAGTTATCAACTTTAGAAACCGTACCGGAACCACCCAGCGTTCCCTCACGTTCAACGGTCACGGCAGAAGCCAGTGTGCCATTGACGGCCAGACGACCACCGCTGACAGTGGTGTCGCCGGTATAGCTGTTATTGCCCGTCAGCTCCAAAGAGCCGGAGCCGCGCTTGTGCAAGCCGCCTGTGCCATTGATGTCATTGGCGAAAGTCGAGTTGTAGCCCAGCGTGTCTACGTCGAATAGGCGCGTAAATTGTCCGGGGCCTTGTACGGCTTTACCGACGTTCAACAGGCCCCAGCCATAAATGCTGGGGTCACCCATGTCGGTAGCGGTGGTCAACAAAGTTTGTTGCAGGTGATACGCCGTGAAGTAAGGGAAAGCTTCCTTTACCAGGGCAGCACCACCCGCTACGTGCGGAGAGGCCATGGAGGTGCCGCTAAAGGCGACATAGCCGCCCGAGGATTGGACCGAATTAATCCCTGGGTCGTCGTCACCACCGGGGGCGGCCAGACACCACTCGGCTGCCACGCCGCACTTGTTCGCATAGGAGGCTAAAGATCCATCCTCGCCCAGGGCCGTTACCGCCAGCCAATTATCTTTTAGTTCAGGAAACCAGTAGGGGGAGCCAGCCAGCAGGTCGGGGTGGTCCTGCGATTCATTGCCGGTGGCAAATACCATCAGGGAGCCTGCATCTACGCTGTTGTGAAAAGCCTCGATAGCCAGTGGCTGCCAATCCAGCACGCCTTCGGGGGAGCCGTAGTCCACGACATTACAGGGTGGTGGGGAGCTGGCATTGTTGCAACCGTTGACTCCCAGGCTGCTGTTGATGATGGGCAGTTTGAACTGAGCCAGATAGTTCCAGCCTTGGGAGGCAACGCGGTCGAATGCGGCAGCTTGGTCGCGTGGGTCCGGCTCAAAAGGGTCGTTGCCAAGCATGTCATCATCGTCGTCTCTCGTATCGTAGGCGACAGCAAAGAGCTGGCTGTTGAAGGCGACACCGTGCATGCCTACTCCGTCGCGGCGTGCGCCAATAATGCCCGCAACGTGGCTGCCGTGACCTGCTGGAGGATCGGCGTCTATGCCTTGACCGTTGGCATAGTGGGTATCCGTGTTGAAGTCAAAGCCGCCCGCAATCGCACCCGCAAACTCCGGGTGTTTGGCCTCAATCCCCGAGTCCAGATAGCCGACCGTCACGCCCTTGCCAGTAAAACCTAGTGAATAGGCTTTGGCGGCATTGATCATGTCCAGGCCAGGCTGACGTTTGTATTCTTTAGTGCGCCATTGCTCTAGCGAGTTGTCTGGTTCTGCCTGGGCGATGTTCGGCAAAAACAGGCTCAACAAGGCCATCTGCACCAGCACATAGGTGCTGCGTTTCTTGTTCGACATTTCTTCCTCTCCAGGGTGTTTTTCTATGTGTGGCGGCAACTCGTTGTGAGGTCGTGTTGTCGAGTCCTTGCGTGCCATTTAACGTCGTAGCAGTTGAATCTTATAGCGGCCAAATTTACGTTTTGTCATGCTTGGCGTTTGAAACACGCGAAAACGTGCGGCTGCGTCGGGAGAGCAGGGAGAGAGTGTGGCGATTTCTCTGGTGGGAAAGGCGTTTAATTGGCTATCTGATTTCTTTGTCTGGAAATCAGTTAGTG
The DNA here is from genome assembly GCF_017377875.1 of Alcaligenes sp. SORT26. Taxonomy (GTDB): domain Bacteria; phylum Pseudomonadota; class Gammaproteobacteria; order Burkholderiales; family Burkholderiaceae_B; genus Alcaligenes; species Alcaligenes parafaecalis. The sequence continues at coordinate 2,383,063 of NZ_CP070975.1, read as the reverse complement.
ACGACTTTGTTCCAGGGGCTGCAACATTTGGGATGCGGACCGGAGCCTGCAAGGGGCTAAGGCTCCCCAGTTTGTCGCTGTTTTAAGGTGGTTTGAGGTGGCAATGGCTGGAATGTGGCTCCAGCGATTTCAAGGCTTGCTGTGATTGCAAACTTGGGGACTTCAATTGGTCACAGGCTCTGCCAGCAAGGCGCGTACCAGTTCAGGCTTCAAGGTTCGTGCCGCCGCGAAACCCGCGATATGGCGCACTCTGACCAGATCCAGGGCAAAGAAATGGAAGTCCGTAAAGCTGCTCAGAAATTCCATGTCGGGAAAGCGGGAGGTATAGGCCTGCTTGGCCTGCTCCCAGTCGGGCTGCTCGCGCTCCAGTTTGCGGGCCAGCATCTGAAAGGTGACACGGGGTAGGTCATGGACGGCATCCTGACCATGCTCGCTTTGGCTGACCATCAGACTGGCATCGGGGCGTTGCAGCAAATAACGGGTATGAGCCGCCATTTCGCTGATGTGGATGATGATGCTGGCTTGCTCGGGGCAGATTGCAAAGGGGACGCGGGAAACCACCGGCAATCCTTGATTGCTGAGTGTTCCCAGCGACGCGGTGCGCTCGCTGCGGAGCAGGGCTTGCAGGCTGATTAGCAATGGATCATCAACAGACATAAAAACACCTATTCTGAAAAAGCTTCCATACTGCGTTTTGGGCTGGAGGCACCCTGAGGGAGATTACCTCGGGCGGCCCAGCAGCAAAAAATACCCACACAGCACTTACAAAACAGGCCGACATGAAGCCGGCCTGTTCAGGGGGAGTGAGGCGTGTGGTTTACACCAGAACGCGTTCAATACCACCATCATTGGCGTGGCGTACGTAGTCCGCCATCCAGTTTTCGCCCAGCATGTGCTTGGCCATTTCCACCACGATGTAGTCCGCATCCATCTTGGTTTCGTCCTCGTAACGGGACAAACCTTGCAGGCAGGACGGACAGGAAGTCAGCACTTTGACTTCGCCTTGGAAGCCATCGGCGCGGACTGCATCCTGGTTCTTCTGCAGTTCTTCGTGCTTGCGGAAACGGATTTGCGTGGAGATATCCGGACGCGACACGGCCAGCGTGCCAGACTCACCACAGCAACGATCTGCCTTGATGGTGCTGTCGCCCACCAGGGATTTGACCGTTTTCATGGGGTCTTGCAGCTTCATGGGGCTGTGGCAAGGGTCGTGGTACATGTAGCGCACGCCTTGTACGTCTTCCAGCTTCAAGCCTTTTTCCAGCAGATACTCGTGGATGTCGATCAAGCGGCAGCCAGGGAAAATCTTGTCGAATTCGTAGCCTGCCAATTGGTCGTAACAGGTACCACAGCTCACCACCACGGTTTTGATGTCCAGGTAGTTCAGGGTGGTGGCCATGCGGTGGAACAGCACACGGTTATCGGTAATGATCTTCTCGGCCTTGTCGCTTTGACCGCTGCCGCGCTGCGGGTAGCCACAGCACAGGTAGCCAGGAGGCAGAACCGTTTGCACGCCTACATGCCATAGCATGGCCTGTGTTGCCAGACCCACTTGCGAGAACAAGCGCTCCGAACCACAGCCGGGGAAGTAGAACACGGCTTCCGAATCCACCGAGGTGACTTCAGGGTTACGGATGATAGGTACGTAATCCGAGTTCTCGATATCCAGCAATTTACGGGCAGTCTGCTTGGGCAGGCCACCGGGCATCTTGCGGTTGATGAAGTGGATGACCTGTTCACGGATCGGTGCTTTGCCAATAGTGGCTGGTGGGGCACTGACCTGTTTGCGTGCAGGAGCCGCCAGCAGATTGTGTACAGCGCGCTGGGCCTTGTAGCCCACTTCAATCATGGCGGTACGGGTGGCCTTGATGACGCGCGGGTCCTTGGCGTTCAGGAAGAACATGGCCGCGGCCGAGCCCGGATTAAAGGACTTCTTGCCCATGCGGTTCAGCAAGGAACGCATTTCCATGGACACATCACCAAAGTCGATATCCACCGGACAGGGGTTGTAGCACTTGTGGCACAGGGTGCAGTGGTCGCCCACATCTTCAAACTCTTCCCAGTGCTTCAGGCTGATCCCGCGACGCGTTTGCTCTTCGTACAGGAAGGCTTCGATCAGTAAGGAGGTGGCCAGAATCTTGTTGCGGGGCGAGTACAGCAGGTTGGCGCGTGGCACGTGGGTGGCACAGACCGGTTTGCATTTACCGCAGCGCAAGCAGTCCTTGATGGCGTGGGAGATGGAACCGATTTCGCTGCGTTGCATGATCAGCGATTCGTGGCCCAGCAGGTTGAAGCTGGGGGTCCAGGCGCGGCTCAAATCCGCACCGGGCATCAGCTTGCCTGCGTTGAAGTGGTTGTCAGGGTCCACTTCGCGCTTGTAGTTCTGGAAGGGCTCCAGTTCTTCTTGCGTCAGGAATTCGTACTTGGTCAGACCAATGCCGTGCTCGCCGGAAATCACGCCGTCCAGACCGCGCGCAATTTGCATGATGCGGGCCACGGTGACGTTGGCTTGCTGCAGCATGCCGTAATCGTCCGAGTTCACGGGGATGTTGGTGTGTACGTTACCGTCACCGGCGTGCATGTGCAGAGCCACAAACACACGGCTTTTCAGCACGCGGTCGTGAATGGCTTGCAGTTCGGTCAGTACCGCCGCGCAATCGGCGCCAGGGAAAATGTGTTCCAGGCTTTCACGGATTTCGCTCTTCCAGGAAGTGCGGATCGTGTGATCTTGCAGAAGCTGAAAAATCGAGGTGCTCGGGTCTTCTTGCAGACGGGCGTCGATAGCGGCGCTGTCCAGCGGCACACCAATTTCAGCCAGATCAGCTCGCGAGTCTTGCAGGGGCTTGTCCAGATTGTCTTGCAGCCACTGCCAGCGTTGGCGTACGTCGCGCACGATCTGGAGGGCGTCGTGACGGCGCTCGTCCAGGATTTCTTCGCGGGTGTGCTCGGCATCATTGTGGTCTTCGATCTTGCCTACGGGCAGATCGCCCTGCAGGAAGTCTTCCAGTTCACGGGTCAAGCGCAGCTTGTTGTCCGTGGACAGTTCAATATTGATGCGTTCGATCTCTTCGGTGTACTCACCCATGCGGCGCAGGGGGATCACCACGTCTTCGTTGATCTTGAAGGCGTTAGTGTGGCGGGCAATGGCGGCGGTACGGGAACGGTCAGCCCAGAATTTCTTGCGGGCTTCGGCGCTGACGGCTACAAAGCCTTCACCGGAACGGCCATTGGCCAGGCGCACTACTTCAGAGGCGGCGGTCGCTACGGCATCGGGATCGTCGCCCACGATGTCGCCAATCAAGACCATTTTGGGCAGGCCATCACGTTTGCTCTTGGTGGCGTAGCCTACGGCACGCAGATAGCGCTCGTCCAAGTGCTCCAGACCGGCCAGAATGGCGCCGATGCGCTTGCCTTCGCCGTTCAGGTAGTCAATGACTTCCACAATGGAGGGCACGGCCTGTTTGGCCTGGCCGAAAAACTCCATACAGACGGTGCGTGTATGCGCAGGCATGCGGTGCAAGACCCAGCGGGCTTGCGTGATCAGGCCATCACAGCCTTCTTTCTGAATACCGGGCAGGCCAGCCAGGAATTTGTCGGTAACGTCTTTACCCAGGCCTTCCTTGCGGAAGCGGCGGCCTTCAATGTGCAGCGTCTCGCTGCGCAGCAATTGAGCGCCAGGGGCGTAGCGGCCATCAAACCATTTGACTTCAAAGTGGGCCATTTCCACGTCGTGGATCTTGCCCATATTGTGCTCAAGGCGGGTGACTTCCAGCCAGTTGCCCTGAGCATCCACCATGCGCCACCAGGCGAGGTTATCCAGTGCGGTACCCCACAGCACGGCTTTTTTACCACCGGCGTTCATGGCGATATTGCCGCCCACACAGGAGGCATCGGCCGAAGTCGGATCAACCGCAAATACAGTACCGGCCGCTTCGGCGGCGTCAGCCACACGACGGGTGACGACACCTGCACCAGTCAGGATGGTGGTGACGGGTTCGCTCATGCCGGGCAGCGTGGATTGCTCCGGCTTGCCAATGGCGTCCAGCTTTTCAGTATTGATGACCACCGAGCGCCAGCTAAGCGGAATAGCGCCGCCGGTGTAGCCTGTGCCACCCCCACGCGGGATGATGGTCAGCTTCAGCTCGATACAGGCACGAACCAGCGCGGCCATCTCGTTTTCGTGATCGGGGGTGAGCACGACAAAGGGATATTCCACCCGCCAGTCGGTGGCGTCGGTGACGTGCGAGACACGGGACAGACCATCAAACTTGATGTTGTCTTTAGCGGTCAGGCGCGAGAGCGAGCGCACGATCTGCTGACGCAGGGCGCGGGTATCGGTAAATTCTTGTTCAAACGCAGCCACGGCACCACGGGCAGCGTGCAACAGGCGCAAAACCTTGGCATCGCGATCGGGCACGGCGCTATCACGGCGCTGGTCGATCTCGTTCAGTCTATGGTTCAGGGCTTCGATCAGTTGATGCTGGCGCTTGGGATTGTCCAGCAGATCGTCCTGCAAGTAGGGGTTGCGCTTGACGACCCAGATATCACCCAGCACTTCAAACAGCATGCGGGCAGAGCGGCCGGTACGGCGTTCGGAGCGTAGCTCGGACAGCTTTTCCCAGGCTTCCTCGCCCAGCAGCCGCAGGATAATTTCCCGGTCTGAGTAAGAGGTGTAGTTGTAGGGGATTTCACGCAGGCGCGGCGTGTCATTGTTGCGTGCCTGGGCGGCCAGGTGCTTACTTGCGATGGGGGCGTTCATGGCGATAGTTGGCAAGGCCCGTCAAGGGCGGCTCAGCGAGGAGCAGATAGGCAAAAGACAAGTGTATACGAATCGTAGCCGGGCTGCCCCCTTACTACAGGGCCAAGGCAGGGATAAGGGGGCGTTTGCGGCGAGTTTGCAGCAAATTACCAACCCAGCTTGGGGAAAATCCACAGCAGACCGGCAGTCATGGTGATGTAGCGACCCAGTTTTCCTACCGCCATGTAAAACACGCTGGGCCAAAAAGGCAGGCGTAGCCAACCGGCCACGGCGCACAGCGGGTCTCCCACGACAGGTAACCAGGACAGGAGCAGGGCGGGTGGGCCCATACGGGTCAGCCAGCGTTGCCCCAGCTCGTGCCAGCGGCCAGCAGCCTTGTTTTTGGGAGTCTGTTCGTCCTCACCGTCATGCGGGTGCTTCAGGCGCCAGGCTTCATAGGCCTTTTCCGCGCCCAGGCCGGTAGCGTAGCTGATGGCACCGCCCACGGTATTGCCTACCGTGGCAACCAGAACGGCGGGCCAGAACATATGCGGGGACAGGTTGATATAGGCAAATACTGCTGGTTCCGAACCCAGGGGGAGCAAGGTAGCTGACACCAGACTGATGATAAAGATGGCGCTTAGGCCCACTTCGGGCAAAGACAGGGCGGTCAAGAGCCAAGAAATAAGGTCGGAGGTCCAGGCTTGCATAGGAAAAGTGGATGGGTCTCGGAAGGGATAATGGACGCCGGTTAGGGCATCTGCCTATGGTATTCTGTTTTTCTTTCCCGGTGAGCAGTCTCAGGCAGGGGCCTGGCACTGGCCTTGGTGGCAAACCGGTTGTTAATTGAAGCCTGAATCATGTCGAACGATTACCTAAAGCGAATTCTGACCTCGAAAGTGTACGATGTTGCCATCGAAACACCACTTGAACCCGCTCCCCAGGTATCGGCACGAATTAGTAACACGGTGCTGCTCAAGCGCGAAGACTATCAACCTGTTTTTAGTTTCAAGCTGCGCGGTGCCTATAACAAGATGGCCAATCTGTCGGCCGCAGAATTAAAGCGTGGTGTCCTGGCGGCGTCTGCTGGGAACCACGCACAAGGTGTGGCAATGTCAGCGCGCAAGCTGGGCTGCCGCGCCGTTATCGTGATGCCCACCACCACCCCGCAAGTCAAAATTGATGGCGTGCGCAATCTGGGTGGTGAAGTGGTTCTGGTAGGCGAGAGCTATTCCGACTCCTACCAGCACGCCCTGGAACTGCAAAAGAGCGAAGGCCTGACCTTTGTGCACCCCTTTGATGACCCGGATGTTATCGCCGGACAGGGCACAGTGGCCATGGAAATCTTGCAGCAGCACTCTGGCCCTATCGAAGCTGTGTTTGTGGCGATTGGTGGCGGTGGTCTTGCGGCGGGTGTGGCGACCTACATCAAGGCTTTGCGTCCTGAAATTAAAGTGATCGGCGTGCAGACCGAGGACTCCTGTGCCATGGTACGCAGTATCAAGGCAGGCCGGCGCGTGAACTTGTCGGATGTGGGCCTGTTTTCTGATGGCACGGCCGTCAAGCAAGTCGGTTCGGAAACCTTCCGACTGGTGCGTCAGTATGTGGACGACTTTGTGATTGTGGACACGGATGCGATCTGTGCCGCTATCAAAGATGTGTTTCAGGACTCGCGCAGCGTGTTGGAGCCTGCCGGTGCCTTGGCCTTGGCCGGTGCTAAACGCTATGCCGCCCAGCACAAGCTCAAGAACAAAACGCTCATTGCGGTGACTTCCGGCGCGAACATGAACTTTGACCGTATGCGCATGGTGGCAGACCGTGCGGATGTGGGGCAGGCTCGTGAAGCGCTGTTTGCCCTGACTATCCCTGAGGCCAAAGGCAGCTTCCGCCGTCTGTGCGATGCGCTGGGTACGCGTTCGGTGACCGAGTTCAATTACCGCATGTCCAACTCTGAAAAGGCGCATGTCTTTGTGGGTATGTCGATTTCCTCGGAAGCGGAGATCGAAAAGCTGGAAGAGCGTTTCGTGAAGAAAGGCTTTGGCACTTTGAACCTGACGGGCAACGAGCTGGCCAAGACCCATGTACGTCATATGGTGGGTGGGGTATCCAGCCAGGCCACGGACGAAGTCCTGTTGCGTTTCGAGTTCCCGGAGCGCCCCGGCGCCTTGCGCAAGTTCTTGTCCAGCATGAATCAGGACTGGAATATCAGCTTGTTCCACTACCGTAATCAGGGGGATGACTACGGTCGCATCCTGATCGGTATCCAGGTGCCGTCTTCGGACAAGAAAGAGTTCAAGGCATTCCTGGGCAATCTGGGCTACCCACACTGGGACGAGACAGATAACCCGGCTTACAAGCTGTTCCTGTAAGCCCGTGGGTGGCGTAAGGCACTCGCTGTCTTGCGCCAGAAAAAATGAAAACACCTCGCTTGAAAGAGCGAGGTGTTTTTTATTGGAGCTTGAGTTTGATGGCTGTCGTTAGGGCAGACGAACGCGGGACAGTGTCAGATGCTCTGCTAGTACGGGTGGTGTCTTAACAAGCTCTATGCCACACACTGTTTTAAAGCCTGCCGCAACGGTTCCAGGCTGTCATTCAGACGCGTAAACGCTTGTTCCTGACGGGCAGAAAGGGCATGCGCCTGTTCTACTGTCACCACCTCAAAGCCCAGATTCTGCCCCGGCAAGCGCTGGGCAACTTGGGCCAGATCCACGCTGGCGACCTGTCCGATTCGAGGATAGCCCCCGGTAGTTTGCCGGTCGGCCATCAGGACAATGGGCTGGCCATCGTTAGGGACTTGGATAGTGCCAAAGCAGGTGGGGGCGGAGAGCAGCTCTTTAGCCGTCTTACGCTGCAAGGGCTGACCCTCCAGGCGATAGCCCATGCGTTCCGAGGCGGGGCTGATGCGATAGCTCTGGTTCTGGAACAGGTCCAGCGATTCGTCAGTAAACAGATCGGCCTGATCCAGAATGACGCGCAGGCGTTCTCGTGGGGCCAAGGCCAGTGCAGCAGGCATGTAAATGCGCAGCTCATCCAGTTCGGCTTGCAGACGGTTTAGTGCGGTTTCGTCATTCGTCAGAGGTTGGGCCAGTTGAATCTGATCGCCCTTTTTCAGTGCGCGACCTTCAAACCCACCCAGGCCAACTCGCATATGGGTGCTTTGGCTGCCCAGCAAGGATTCGACTTGAAAGCCACCGTAGACAGACAGGTAGGTGCGTGCACCTTGGCCAGGTTTGGCAGAGAGCAGCGTCAGTGTTTGTCCGGTGCGGGCCAAGGTCGGGCGTAATACCGCCACAGCTTGGCCGTCCAGGCTGGCGTTCAGATCCGCGCCGGTCAGTACAAACAAGGCGGGTTCGTCAAAACGCAGGCTAGGGCCTTGCACGGTTATTTCCAGGCTGGCCAGATCCTGCTCGGCAGCGTTACCTGCCAGTAAATGGGCCAGTCGGTGAGCACGTTCATCCATAGCACCGCTAGGCGAGACACCCAGGTGCTGGTGTCCATAACGGCCTCGGTCTTGCAGGCTGCTCATCATGCCTGGTTTGAGGATATGTACCGTCATGCGGGAGTCCAGTGATCAAACTGTTCGTGGGGCAGAGGCACAAAGCGCACTTGATCGCCGGGGGCGAGCAGGGCGGCGGGCGAGCGCCGGGCATCGAACAGGTTAACTGGCGAGCGGCCAATCAAATGCCAGCCACCGGGAGATTCGTTGGGGTAAATAATGGTTTGCTGGTTGGCAATGGCTACTGAGCCTTTGGGCAGCATGGTGCGAGGAGTGGCACGACGCGGCACATTCAGTTGTTCGGGCAAGATGCCCATATAGGGCGCGCCGGGTGCGAAGCCAACCATAAAGACTAATTGCGCCTGACTGCTGTGCAATTCAATGACCTGCTCCTGGCTCAGTCCCAGTTGCTCCGCAATGGCGGGCAGATCAGGGCCGAAAGGGCCGCCGTAGCACACGGGGATATCCACCAGAGCACCGGGTGCGGCCTGATCCTGACTGGCATCCAGCCCAGCCAGTGCCTGGTGAACATAGTCGTGCAGACGAGCGAGCTGGTCACTGCTGCCATCCGGGTAGAAGTGGATGGCGACAGCCGTAAAGCTGGGGACCAGGTCACGGACACAGGTGGGCGCATGGTCGCGTAGCAGGCGTGCAGCGCGGGTGCAGCGCAAACCGGTGTCCAAAGAAAGCTCTCCGCTGAACTGCACCAGCAGACAGCGGTCGCCTTGCTCGCTAAGTTGCCAGGGTTTGTGCATCTTTATTTGGCGAAAAGAGAATCCAGGCTGTTGAACGCTTTGAATTCCAGGGCATTGCCCGAAGGGTCCATGAAGAACATGGTGGCCTGTTCGCCGGGCTCGCCTTTGAAGCGGATGTAGGGCTCGATCACGAATTTGGTGCCAGCGGCAACCAGCTTGTCTGCCAGGGTCTGCCAGGTCGGCATGTCCAGAACGACGCCGAAGTGACGCACGGGGACATTGTGCGCATCGACGGCGCTGGTGGCATTGCTGCCGCATTCCGAAGGGGCCAGGTGAGCCACGATCTGGTGGCCGTAGAAGTTGAAGTCAATCCACTGATCAGAGGATCGGCCTTCGGGACAGCCCAGTGTCTGTCCGTAGAACTGGCGTGCAACGGCCAGATCATGGACCGGAAAAGCCAGGTGGAAAGGGCGCAGCTCGTTGGTATTGGACATGCTTGGCTCCTGTGCGGCATAAGGCCGCCAACGTGGTCTTCAGAGCCGTTTATTGTAGGGCCAAATAGGCCCCACAGGTCCTAGCTGTCCTGGAGTCGAACCCGGCTCTTGGGGAAACGCAACATAAATACGCTGCCTACACCCAGACGGCTCTGGATTTGCAGGTCGGCGTTATGTCGCACGATGATGTGTTTGGTAATGGCCAGGCCCAGGCCGGTCCCTCCGGTGGAGCGCGAACGGCCTTTATCTACTCGGTAAAAGCGTTCGGTCAGGCGGGGAATGTCCTGAGCAGCAATGCCGATACCCGTGTCCTGGACGGAATAACAGGCTTCGCCGCTGTCATTCAAATACCAGCGCACGGTGATGGTGCCATCCTTGGGGGTATAGCGCACCGCATTGGTAATCAGATTGGAGACGGCCGAGCTTAATTCGGTTTCCATGCCTTGAATGGCGATGCGCGGGTCCAGATCCGTGACAAAGCTGTGTTGTCCGCCGGAAATAGCCTCGCCTTGTTTCAGCGCGCTTTCAATTAACTGGCTGACTTGCACGGTTTCCCCTTCCACGGTGGGGGAGGACTCCAGCGAGGACAAGGTCAGCAAGTCGGACACAATCGACTGCATGTGGCGCGTCTGCTCCAGCATCATCTGTTCGTAGCGCTGACGCTGCTCCAGAGGCAGGCTCTCGGGGGGCATATCCTGCAGGGTTTCCAGAAAACCCAGCAAGACGGTCAAAGGGGTACGCAGTTCATGGGAAACATTGGCCACAAAGTCCTTGCGGGTGGTCTCCAGCATTTCGACCTGGGTGACATCGCGGGTCACGATCAGGAACTGGCCCAGGCCATAGGGGGTCAATTGCAGCAGCAAGGAGCGTTCACGCCCGTCTTTGCTCAGATGCAGCAGCAAGGGGCCGTCCCACTGGGGCAGGCGGGCGTAACGAGAAAACTCGGGTTCGCGCAGAATATTGAAGATGCTGTGATGGCGGTCCGTGGCCAGATTCAAACCTATGTGCTCACAGGCAGTCTGGTTGCACCATTGCAATTCCATATCCCCGTTCAGGGTAATGGCGCCATCGGGCAGGGCCTCGGCGGCCATCATGATGCCGTCTACGTAACGGTTCAGATCCTGGATTTCTTGCCGATCACGCCGCAATTGGCGGTAGATGGGAGCCAGGATGGCGTCCCAAGGACCAACGGCAGGGGGCGGGGGATCATTCAGATTGCGGGTCCAGCGCTCAACGCGGGACAACTGCAAGGTGCTGATGACAACCAGCATCAGCAAACCACCGCAAAATAAAGCCAGACCGATGAATGGACCTAGCCACCAACCGATCAAGCTGCCCAACAGGGCCCAGATAACAATAGACGTAAATATGCTGAACATGGGATCAGGCGCTTGGAGCCTTTTCCAGTGGGGAAAGGGCAAAACGATAGCCTGAGCCACGGATCGTTTCAATATGTTTATCGTGTCCACTAGGCTCCAGCGCCTTGCGCAAGCGGCGGATATGGACGTCTACCGTGCGTTCTTCCACAAATACGTGGTCGCCCCAGACCTGGTCCAGCAACTGGGAGCGGGTGAATACGCGCTCGGTATGGGTCATGAAAAAATGCAGCAAACGAAATTCGGTAGGCCCGATAGTCAGCGCCATGCCCTGGCTGGACAAGCGATGTGTGCTGGGATCCAGTTGCAGATTGCCAATGGAGATGACATCGTCCGTCAACTGAGGTGCGCGGCGGCGCAGCACGGCCTTGATGCGGGCAATCAGCTCTTTGGGCGAGAAGGGTTTGGTGATGTAATCGTCCGCACCGGCTTCCAGACCATCGACCTTGTCCTGCTCCGAGCCTTTGGCGGTCAGCATGATGACCGGGATATGACGGGTACGTTCGTCCGAGCGCAGTTTGCGGGCCAGATTGATGCCCGAGGAGCCCGGCAGCATCCAGTCCACCAGAATCAAATCAGGCAGCTCGGCGCGGATGAGGATCTGGGCTTGCTCGGCATCGAAGGCGCGTAGCACTTTATGGCCTGCAAAAGACAGGTTGACAGAGATCAGCTCCTGGATCGCAGGCTCATCTTCCACGACTAATATGCTTGTACTCATTGTTAGCTTCAGACTGGTCCGATAAAAAATAAAAGAGGGTCAGGCAGGCTGTCTGTATTGTGCTTGAGTACTTGGCCCGTAAGGCGGCTCAAGGGAAATACGGGGGGCGCTTGAATCCCTGACTGCACGTAATAGCGCCATCATATGGCGTTAATGTTTCAGGTTTGTGAACGTGCATGAAACGGTGGCTGTCAGTGGGCTGGATTTTCGTTTCTGTACCGGGAAATCTGCGTTACGATTATGCCACTATGGAAAAACAGCGTCCTCAACACCCCTCCGCTCAGAACGCCGACACGCACTTCGGCTTTCAAACCGTGGCCGAAAGCGAAAAAGCGGGCAAAGTTGCCCAGGTTTTTCATTCGGTAGCTAACAACTACGACATCATGAATGATCTGATGTCGGGCGGCCTGCACCGTATCTGGAAAGCCTTCACCATTGGCCGAGCGGCCGTGCGTCCTGGCATGAAAGTGCTGGATATTGCAGCGGGAACGGGTGATTTGACCAAAACCTTTGCGCGTCAGGCGGGTGCGGATGGCGAAGTCTGGCATACCGATATCAATAGCTCCATGCTGCGCGTGGGCCGTGATCGTCTGCAAGACAAGGGCATCATCACGCCGGTGGCGGTCTGTGATGCCGAGCACCTGCCTTTCCCCGATGGCTATTTTGACCGTGTATCGGTGGCCTTTGGTTTGCGCAATATGACGCACAAGGACCGCGCGCTGGCTGAAATGAAGCGGGTGTTGCGTCCAGGCGGCAAATTGCTGGTGCTGGAGTTTTCCCGCGTGGCCAAGCCTTTGCAGGCCCCGTATGACTGGTATTCCTTCAATATCCTGCCCCGTATTGGCAAGTTTGTGGCCAAGGACGAGGAAAGCTACCGCTACCTGGCTGAATCCATTCGCATGCACCCCGATCAGGAAACCCTGGCCGACATGATGCGCGAAGTGGGCCTGGAGCGTGTGCAGTATTTCAATCTGACAGCCGGTGTGGCCGCGCTGCACGAAGGCATTCGCCTGGATTGATGTCGGGCGCTCCCTTTCTATAAACAGCGGCACCTTTGGGTGCCGTTCGTTTTTCGTCTGTAATTAAGGGTAAAAAAAACATGGTGCATGAGAAGTTGTCATGTTAATGTTCAGCTTATCGTAAGTTTTCTTGAATAATCGACTGGGACGGCATGGCCGGGGGCTTCAAAACCCTGTGTGTTAGACGCTGATCTTGGTTAGGAGTTTGTGACTATGTCTGGACGGCTTTCTCGTTATTTCATGGCCGCTGTATTGGCTTTTAGCACTGGCGCTTTGCTGACTGTTTCCTATGATGCGGAAGCACGTCGCATGGGTGGTGGTTCCAGTTTTGGCCGCCAGTCCTCCAACATCACGAGCAACCGCTCGGCAGCGACACCGCCTGCTGCAGCAAATAATGCCACTCGCTCGGCTGCTCCTGCTGCGGGCGCTGCTGCTGCCGGTACGGCCGCCGCTGGTACTGCTGCCAAGTCGGGCATGTCCCGCTTCCTGGGCCCGATCGCCGGTATTGCTGCTGGTCTGGGTATTGCTGCCTTGCTGTCCAGCATGGGTCTGGGCGGTGCGTTCCTGGAAATGATGTCCAGCCTCTTGCTGATCGGTCTGGTGATCTTCGCCGTTCTGTTCATCGTGCGTCGTTTCCGTGGTTCGGCTGCTCGCCCCGCCATGCAACAGGCCGGTGGTCAGTCCATGATGCGTAATGCTGATCCAGCACCTAGCCCATGGCAACAGCCTCAGGCTGCGCCAGCACCTATGCCCGCTGCAGCGGCTGCGGTTCCCGCACCACCTGTAGACGAAAGCTGGTTTATTCCCGGTGATTTCGACACTCCTACGTTCCTGGCCAATGCCAAGACTCAGTTTGTGGAAATCCAGAAGCTGTGGGACAAGGGCGACGTGGAACAACTGCGTACCTTCTTGACCGATGATCTGCTGAAAGAAGCGGCCCCTCAGATTGCACAGCGCCAGGGCGATAACGTCACCCAGATCGTGCTGCTGAATGCTGAACTGCTGGGCATCGAAAAAGTAGCCGATGGTCACCTGGCCAGCGTGCGCTACTCCGGTATGTTGCGCGAAGAGGTGGGTGCAGAAGCCTTCCGCTTTGAAGAAGTCTGGAATCTGTTCAAGGCCGACAGCGCAGGTTGGATGCTGGCTGGCATTCAGCAAATCCCGGTTGACCCCAACGCTTAAGCGTCATCTATACAAACAGCCGCCTTGTTCCTCAGGCGGCTGTTCTGTTATGAGCGCTCTCGTTTCTCCGTGATCCCATTTGCCCGTGTTCCTCTAGCCCCGTGCATCCGGCCGTGTCTGTGTCGGGTTAAACTGGCTGTTTTAATTGGACTGGTTTACTTGCCCCGGCAGTAGACTTGCATGGACATGCTTGGTATCCCCTCATTCCTAGAACCTGGCGCCGTGGGCGTGCGTTTGCTCAATGCCTTGCTTGATCGCGAGGACTGGGCGCGTGAACGTCTGCGCGGCTATGCAGGCAAGACAGTCTCGCTGGTCGTGGGCCGTGTGCAACTGATCTACACCATCAGTTCTCAAGGGAAGCTGGAGCAGGGCCATCCTGCCGTGGTGCCCGATGTCACTTTGACCTTGCCGCAAGACAAGCTGCCTGAACTGCCACAAATCCTGCAAGACGGTGATTTCAGCCGTGTCGCTCAGCTGATGCATGTGCAGGGCGAGGCCGGTCTGGCTAATCTGGTGTCCGATCTGGCGGCGAATCTGCGCTGGGATGCGGAGCATGATCTGGCCAATATCGTGGGTGATGTCATGGCGGTGCGTCTGTTCAGCGGTGCGCGCCGGGCTTTTTCGGGCTTGCGTGATCTGGGTCAGCGTCTGACAGGCAATGTCAGCGAATATCTGACTGAAGAAACCGCCTTGCTGGTGACTCGTCCCGAGCTAGATGGCTTGCGAGAGCAATCGGCTGGCCTGACTCAACGTCTGGACGAGCTGGATCGGCGTTTGAACCGCCTTGATGCACGTCGGCGGGAGTCCTGAGCATGTTTTCTCTATGCCGTCTGCTGACTATCCTGCTGGTTGTTTTCCGTTATCGCCTGGATGAGCTGGTTCTATCCAGCATCCGCCATCCCTGGGCATCGCGCCTGCTGCGTATTGCGCGTCTGGGTCGCAAGCCCAAATTGCCGCGCGGTGTGCGCTTGCGTCTGGCCCTGGAAAGTCTGGGTCCCATTTTCGTCAAATTCGGTCAGGTGCTCTCTACTCGCCGGGACTTGATTCCGCTGGATATCGCCGAGCAACTGGCTTTGTTGCAGGACCGTGTGCCGCCATTTCCATCAGACGTGGCGGAAGCCACTATTCTGAAGGCTTTGGGCGCCTCGCCTTACGAGCTGTTCAAGAAGTTTGACCGCGAACCGATTGCCTCGGCCTCGATTGCCCAGGTGCATTTTGCCGAGCTGCACAACGGCCGCGAAGTCGCCGTCAAGGTGCTGCGTCCCGGCATGCGTGAGGTCATTCACAAAGACCTGCGCCTGATGCGGGTTCTGGCTGTGTTCATGGAACGTCTGGGCCCTGATGCCCGCCGTCTTAAACCGCGTGAAGTCGTCGCCGAGTTCGACAAGTATCTGAACGACGAGCTGGACCTGATTCGTGAAGCCTCCAATTGCAGCCAACTGCGCCGCAACTTCACCAAAGATGCAGAACGCACCCAGTTGCTGATTGTTCCTGAAGTGCATTGGGACTACTGCGCCTCGACCGTGTTCACCATGGATCGCATGAAGGGCATTCCGGTCAATCAGATTGACCGTTTGCGCGCCGCCAATGTGGACTTGAAGGATCTGGCCCGTAAAGGCGTAGAAATCTTCTTCACCCAAGTCTTTACCGACGGTTTTTTCCATGCCGACATGCACCCGGGCAATATTTATGTCTCGGATGCGCCTGAATCCCTGGGCCGCTACATTGCCCTGGACTTTGGCATTGTGGGTTCGCTGTCCGAGTTCGATAAAAACTATCTGGCACAAAACTTCCTGGCTTTTTTCCGGCGCGATTACCGCCGGGTGGCTCAATTGCACATTGAGTCCGGCTGGGTGCCACCTGAAACCCGTGAAGAGGAGCTGGAAGGCTCGGTACGCGCGGTGTGTGAACCGTATTTTGACCGGCCCTTGTCCGAGATCTCCCTGGGGCAAGTGCTCTTGCGCCTGTTCCAGACCTCGCGCCGGTTCAATGTGGAAATTCAGCCGCAGCTTGTGCTGCTGCAGAAAACCCTTCTGAATGTGGAAGGGATGGGGCGGGACCTGGATCCGGAACTGGATCTGTGGGATACCGCCAAACCTTATCTGGAAAAGTGGATGTACCAACGTATTGGTCCATCGGGCTTTTATTCGCGTTTGAAACAGGAAGCGGGGCAGTGGGCCCAGATCATGCCGCAGCTTCCGCGTCTGGTGTATTCCGCTTTGAATAGGCCAGAGACAGGGCAGGCGTTGAACCAGGAACTTAAGCTGTTGCGCCAGTCGCAGCAGCAGACCAACCGATTATTGACTGCCTTATGTGCTGTGCTGGCAGTTGCGGTCGGGGTGGCCATCTGGGCTTTGGTGGGGCGATAAGTGTGATCTACCCGCAACGCGTCAGTTTTTTTGTGGCTGACATATTTCTGATAACTGCAGGTTCTACGATAGACGCAGGTCCGCCAGCTTCTTGTTAGGCTGGCGCTTTCCGGCGCCTTCCGGACGGTGAATGGCCGCCCTCAAGGAACCGCTTGATTCTTTTTAGGAATCGTTATGCTTTACCATGACTTATTTAAATCCATGGAAGCGGTGCGCTGGAATTTCGCGCATGACATACCGTGGGATGACTTTGATGGCACCAAGCTCAGCGACGAGCAGGCTTACACCATCAAAATGAACGCCATCACCGAGTGGGCTGCTTTGCCTGCTACCGAAATGTTCCTGCGTGACAATAAAGATGACAGCGACTTTTGCGCCTTTATGTCCGTCTGGTTCTTTGAAGAGCAAAAGCACTCGCTGGTCTTGATTGAATACCTGCGTCGTTTCCGCCCCGAGCTGATGCCTACCGAAGAAGAGCTGCACAAAGTGCGCTTTGACTTCGATCCGGCTCCCGCCATGGAAACGCTGATGCTGCACTTTTGCGGTGAAGTGCGTCTGAACCACTGGTACCGCCGTGCGGCAGACTGGCATACCGAGCCAGTGATCAAGTCCATCTACAAAATCGTGGCCCAGGACGAAGCCCGTCACGCAGGTGCTTACCTGCGCTACATGAAGCGTGCTCTGGTGCATAAAGGCCAGGAATTTGGTCTGCAAGCCCGTCTGGCTTTCTCCAAAATTGGTGTTCTGATGGCTTCGGCTCATCGCACCGCCCAGGCTTTGCACCCCACCAACTTGCACGTCAATAAAGCCATGTTCCCGGAAGATACGGTGCAGTCCAAACTGCCATCGCCCGGTTGGCTGGAAAACTGGCTGGATACGCAGATTCGCTTCGACAAGGAATGGGAGCACAAGGTCAGCTCGCGTATCTTGCACAATATGTCGCTCTTGATGGGCAGCTCGTTTGAGACCGTGCAGGAATTGAACCGCTACCGTAAGGACTTGGCGCGCCAAGTGGGTTCGGACTCGCCTTTGGTGCAAGCTTGATATGAGCGCACGGTTCGAGGCCAAGGTTCTGAATCTTGAGGCTTTACAGCAGGAACTGGCACAGGGACGCCTGGCGCGTCCCCTGGTCTTTACCAACGGTGTATTTGATATTTTGCATCGTGGGCATGTCAGCTACCTGGATGAAGCCGCTCAATTGGGCGCTTCGCTGATTGTCGGTGTGAATACCGATGCCTCGGTACGTCGCCTTAATAAAGGGCCGGAGCGCCCCATCAATCCGGAGCAGGATCGTGCTGCCTTGCTGGCTGCCTTGGCCTGCGTGGATGCGGTGGTCTTGTTTGATGAAGATACGCCCGAAGCCTTGATCGCTGCGCTACGCCCGGATCTGATCGTGAAGGGTGGCGACTACGATATGGAAGCCTTGCCCGAAACGGCCTTGGTGCGTAGTTGGGGAGGCGATGCGGTCGCCATTCCTTTTGAGTTTCAGCGTTCTACAACGGCGCTGGTCAAGAAGCTACGCGACTGAACAAGCAGTATTGAAGTTTTGAGTCCCGGCATGGTCCGGGATTTTTTTTTGCTTGTGGGGCTCAGGATGCTGGTTGAAGCAGATCGTTCACGGCGCGCAGGTCGTTTTCGTTCAAAGTGCCGCTGGCGGCTTTCAAGCGCAGGCTGTTCATCAGGACTTCGTAACGGGCCTGAGCCAAGCTGCGTTGTGCCTCGTAAAGCTGTTGCTGGGCATTGAGTACGTCGATATTCACACGCACCCCGATCTCGTAAGCCAGCTTATTGGCCTCCAGAGCGTCCTGGCTGGACTTGGTGGCTGCTTCCAGGGCCTGCACACGGACCAGGCCCGTGGTGACGCCAGAGAAGTACTGGCGCGTTTGCTGGATGGATTGCTGAATGGCGAACTGGTGATCATAGCGGGCCTGTTGCAGGCGCGAGCTTTGTTCACGGACTTGCGAGCTGGTTTCACCGCCCCGGAAAATCGGGATGCTTAGCTCCAGACCCAAAGCACTGTTCAAGGAGCGAGGGCCACCGCCAGCCTGGCCAAACAGAGTCTGGTCACTGCCACTGCCTGTCTGGGCTTTCAGAGCCAAGGTGGGTTCATGCAGGGCTTGAGTGCCTTTCAACTGCTCTTCGGCAGCACGCGCCTTGATGTCAGCCAGCGCCACTTTCAAGCCGGATTGGCTGGACTGATCCAGCCAGTCTTGCAGGTTCGCTGGTTGAGGGGCAGGCAAGCGCAAAGGTTCACGCAGGCGAGCCAAGGTCTCATAGCGTTCCAGCGTTAACGCGGCCAGTTTGTCCTGGGCGACTTGCAGTGCATTTTCTGCTTGCAGCACACTGGCACGAGTCAGGTCCAGACGCGATTTGGCTTCATAGGTATCGGTAATCGTGGTGCCGCCCAGTTGAAAGGTTTGGTCGGCGGCGCGCAATTGCTCGTCAATAGCAGCCTGCTGCGCTTTCAGGGTGGACAGCGTGTCTTGCGCCGCCAGCACATCAAAATAGCTTTGGCTGACGCGCAGCATCAAATCCTGACGGTCCAGCGTTAACTGAATATCGGCACCCTGCGCCAATAGCTGAGCGCGTTCATAGCGGGCCCAGGCATTGCGGTTGTAGACGGGTTGGCTCAGCGTCAGTGTCCAGGCGGCTCGGTCGCTGGAGTGCTGGTTGGACAGCTTGCTGGTTTGACGGCGTTCTTGCAGTTCGGCAGTGCCGATGGCGCTGATTTGCGGCAGCAACTGCGCCCGGCTTTGGGGTACTTGTTCCTGGTCTGCCTGATGGACTGCCTGGGCCGCACCAAATTGCGGTTCATGTGCCAAGGCCTGGTTCCAGGCCTGCAGCAAATCTTGCGACTGGGCAGTGCTGCTTAAGGCAAGCAGCGAGAGCAGCGCCAGGCGCAAGGAAGTCATGAACCGCATAGATGTTTAAAAACGAAACTGAGAGACGGCGGTGCCGCGCAATGGCTTGATCCAGGTGTCGAACAGGGGCGTTGTCTCAAAGCTGGCAGCGCTGGTGCGTGTAATACGTACAGCCGTCATGACCGGGTTTTGACCGACCACTACAACCAGACGGCCCCCGATACAGAGCTGATACTTCAAGGCATCAGGAATGGTAGGCACGGAGCCGGTGACCAAAATGGCGTCGTACTCGGTGGTGCCCCAGCCTGCGTGTGCATCGCCCACTTCAACTTTGACGTTGCGCACATTGTTGCGTTGCAGGTTTTCCTGGGCGAAAGCGGCCAGCTTGCTGTCAATTTCGATGGAAGTGACTTGTTGGGACAGGTGAGCCAGCAAAGCCGCCTGATAACCGGAACCAGTACCAATTTCCAGCACGCCATCGCTGGCTTCCAGGAGCAGTTCTTGCGCCAGACGGGCTTCCACTTTGGGCGAGAGCATGGTCTCGTGCGTGTCCACGGCATTGATAATCAGTGGCAGCTCGGTGTCCGAAAAGGCCGACGAGCGCAAAGACGAGGGAACAAAGCGTTCACGCTGGACCTCGACCAATGCTTGCAGCACTTTTTCGTCGGATACGTTCCAGGGACGGATCTGTTGTTCCACCATGTAGTAACGGGCACGTTCGAGTTCAGACAGCGCAATATGGTTCATAGCTTCCAGAAAACTAAAGGCTTGGCAAAGAGCCGATTATAAGCCAGCGCATCGATAAAGATGCGCTGTTGGACTTAGCAGGATGGCACCATCGCATGGAGCAAGGTGCTGGCGTTATTGACGGCGATGGGCAAAAAGGTATCAAAATCCATGTGCGCTTCGCTGTTGGCATTGTCTGAAATACTGCGAATGCAGACAAAAGGCACGGTATTCAGATAGCACACCTGGGCAATGGCGCCACTTTCCATTTCGCAGGCTAAAGCGTTAAAGGTGGCGCTTAACCACTGTATTTTATCGTTACACGCGATAAATTGGTCGCCGGTAACAATTCGGCCCGTATGGACCTGGTGGCCTTCGATCTGTTGGGCAGCCGTTTGGGCAACCGCCAGCAGGGCGGGGTCAGCCGGAAAGTCAAAGGTATCCAGACGGAACACTTGTCCCGGCGCCAGCCCCAGAGCCTTGAGCTCCACATCGTGCTGGACCAGCGTATCGGCAATGACGATATCGCCCGGGCGAATGCTGGGCTCGACGGCACCGGCAATACCAATATTGATAATGCTGCCTACGGCAAATTCCGAGATCAGCATCTGGGTGCAGGCAGCTGCATTGACCTTGCCTACGCCGCAGACCACGGCAACCACAGGTTTGCCCAGATAGCTGCCGCGATGAAAATCCATGCCTGCGCGCTGGATAGTCTGGGGCTCTTGCAAGCGCTCCAGCACAATTTCCAGCTCTTCGCGCATGGCGACAATAATTCCAAGTGTAGACATAAGACAGGGGCCTTACGCGGCCCGATCAAACGGCACGTATCAGGACGATGGCCACAGTTTATGGAAGTGATGCACCGGACCGTGTCCGCTGCCCACAGTCAGTTCACCCGAACGGGCAATGGCTTCGTACAAGTACTTTTTGGCAGCCAGGGCGGCGTCCGGCACATTGCTGTATTGGGGCAGCAGGGCGGCCAGTGCAGCCGACAAGGTGCAGCCAGTGCCATGGGTATTGGCGGTATCAATACGCTTGGCGGGCATTTCAATCATCTTGTCGCCATCGTGCAGCAAGTCTATGCAGTCCGAACCGGGCAGGTGGCCGCCTTTCAGGAATACCCAGCGCTGATCGCTGTGATTCATCAGGCGACGCAGGCGCTCGGCAGCCTGACGCATTTCCTTGACGGTTTCTACCGGGCGGGCATCCAGCAGGACACCGGCTTCGGGCAGATTGGGCGTGATCATGGTGCATTGGGGCACCAGTTGCTCGCGCAAGGCATGGACGGCGGCCTTTTCTAGTAGGTGGTCGCCACTTTTGGCGATCATCACCGGGTCCAGTACCAGATGCTTGGGCTTGAAGTGAGCCATGCGTTCGGCCACCACGGTGGTGACGGCCTCCTGGCCCAACATGCCGATCTTGACGCCATCAATGCGCACATCGGCAAACAGGGTATCAATTTGCTGGCGCACAAAGTCGGCAGGAACCGGGCTGATGCCGGTGACACCTTGGGTGTTTTGTGCCGTCAAGGCAGCAATGACAGCGGTGGCATAAGCACCCAGGGCGCTCATGGCTTTGACATCAGCCAGAATACCGGCGCCGCCGGAGGGGTCAACTCCGGCAATGGTCAGCGTGTTGGGAATCATGTCTCGTTCAGGTACGGGAGTGAATCAGCCCCTCAGTGGGCGAACTGGGGTCGGCATCGTAGTATTTGCGGGGCACGCGGCCAGCCAGATAGGCGTGGCGACCGGCTTGCACAGCCAGATTCATGGCGCTGGCCATCATCACAGGCTGACGGGCACCGGCAATCGCGGTGTTCATCAGCACGCCATCACAGCCCAGTTCCATGGCAATCGCCGCATCCGAGGCGGTACCGACACCGGCATCCACCAGCACAGGCACCTTGCTCTGATCGATGATCAGGCGCAGGTTCCAGGGGTTGATGATGCCCATGCCCGAACCGATCAGGGAGGCCAAAGGCATGATGGCGACACAGCCGATGTCTTCCAGCATGCGGGCCTGGATGGGATCGTCGGCGCAATACACCATGACGTCAAAACCTTCATCCACCAGAGTTTTAGCGGCTTTCAGGGTTTCGGGCATATTGGGGAACAGATTGCCAGCGTCGCCCAGCACTTCCAGTTTGACCAGTTTGTGGCCGTCCAGCAGTTCGCGGGCCAGACGCAAGGTGCGCACCGCGTCGTCAGCGGTGTAGCAGCCTGCCGTGTTGGGCAGCAGCGTGTACTTGGAGGGGGGCAGGTAATCGAGCAGATTGGGCTCGTTGGCGTTTTGACCGATATTGGTGCGGCGAATGGCCACAGTCACAATTTCAGCGCCGCTGGCTTCAATGGCCAGGCGGGTTTCGTCAAAATCTTTGTATTTACCGGTGCCTACCAATAGCCGGGATTGGTAGCTGGTGCCGGCCAGGATAAAGGGATCGTTGTTCACTGTTTGGGTCATGGTGGTGCTACGTAAAACATCCGCTTCTGGGGCGGATAAAGAATTGGTTTTTTGCTGGGCAAACACTGCAAGAATAATCCATTTGGCCGGTACTCGCAGGAAAACCCGTATGGCGGCTTGTCTGTGTACGGTGGGGATTTGGATCCGGCAGAGGGAAGGCCGAGGATGCAGGCCGAATTGGGCTGCAGGCGCAGCGAATATATACCTTGGCATATTCGCATTATGTTTAAGGCCATGCACAAGGCCCCAATGCCGACTGGCCCTGCCAGGGCTGCGATGCGAAAATTCTGTTGTTCCTCAAGAACGGGATTTTTCTTGAGGGATCCGTAGATTTCATGCGCTCTTTCTGTTTCATCGGTCGGACTCAAGCCTCAGGTGCTGATGTACCTGAGGCTTGAGTCCGATTGGCTACGGTCCTGGACCTTTCAGACCGAAGCAGAGCGCCTGTTCATGGCTGATGTCTTTGCCCGTTCCAGGTCTTTGTACAGACAGTCCGTTTTTTTGATTGATAGAGGAGCACGTTCTTGGGCCCTGACCCTGAATCTGAAAGACGCACACCTGCGTCCTGCCCAGCGTTTCATGCCTGCATGAAACCCCACTGCGAATTGAGCACCGGCTCCAGGTTCCTCACGGTCTAGACGTGTGAGGTGCTTCTGTGGCCGCGTGCCTCAGGAGAATCTCATGCTGTTTCGCTACTCCCGTCCCCACGATGGCCTGCAACGCGCTTTGCGCATGGCTGTCGCTACTTACCGCCCCGTCGCCGTGTGCGACTTGCTGGCTTCACACGGCACCTTGGCCTTTGCCAAGGCCTTGCCGGATCTCTCGGCGCGCGTTCGTGCTGATGTCCTGGCCATGCTGCCTGAGTCTGATCGTCACCAAATCCAGACGGCCATGACGACGGGCATTCGTACTGGTCATTTGGGCCGTCGCCAGAGCCCCGGCCCCGCACCCAGTTTGTTCACCCTGTTCCCGCACCGCTACGGCACGCAGGACTGGTTGCGTGAGTATCGACAGCCCCAGCGCTCTTGAGCGCCGGACGCTGCCTTTTCTGTTAACCCACCACAACTAGCCAGCCCATGCGGGGGTCGCATCGTCATGGGCGGCTGGTTTGGTTTTTATCAAGCCAAAAGAGTGCTATGCCGCAAACCATTCCCTCTTCTTTGAGCAGCAAACCGTATCAAGACAACTCGCTTGCCGCCCAGGTCTGGACTCGCTCAGCGCGTCGTCCCAGTGTCGCTCCCTTCAAGGGCCGCAAGCGTTGGTCGCGCTACGAGCGTTTGTCTTTTTCCATGCTGCTCTCTTCGTGGGGCATTTTGATTGTGGTGGTGAGCTGGCTGTTTTTCAGCAACTCGCACCTGGAAACCCGGACCAGTTCCACCTCCGGCTCGCATTCCAGTTTTTACATGGGAACCTCGACGCCGTCGCCCGATGCGTCCACCTCCCAAGAGACCCGTTCTGATGGAGATCAACAATGACGGACCAAGGTAAAACGCCGCCGCTTTTTGGCAATGACGGCCAGCCCAATAACTGGATGCGGATCAGCATCCACGCCACCGAGCAGATCAGTGGCCTGCGCAAAAAGCTGGGCGTGGAGATTCCCCAGACCTTGCAGAACAGCCCTACTCAGGAAGGAGCGTTCAGCTTTGTGCCCGTGACCTTTCTGAATGTGGAAAAGGGCCAGAAGAAAGCCAGCCGTGTGGTCTTCATCCTGAGCAGCCAAGTTCTGGTGTCGATTGAGCCGGACCCCAGTCCCAAACCCTTGGCCCAGGCCTTGCAACGCTTGCAGCGTGATGGCCGCGAGAACGACTCCTTCGAGAGCTTTGCCGTCATCTTGCAGTCCATTAACGACGCGGCTGACGAGTTGCTGGATTCCCTGAGCCATGATCTTGGCAAAGTGCTGACCCAGACCAATGCCGTGCTCAACAGCCTGGAAACCAAAGACCGGGACTTTGGCGTTAGCGACGTGGTGTCCACCCAGATGGACCTGAGTGAAGTGGAAGAGCTGCTGTCCGATTGTCTGGAAAGTCAGTTGCAGTTGGCTATGGCGGCCCGTCATGCCCTAGCTCGTTTACCCGCCGATCAGGAAAAGCTCAAACCGGTATTCCACACCTTGATCGAAGACATCGAGGCCGTGGAAAAGCAGGTGAACTTTGTGCACGACCGTGTCCGCCTTTTGCAGACCACCAACAATATGGCGTTGAACGTCAAACAGAACCAGATTGTGAAGGTGTTCTCGGTGGTGACGGCCGTATTCCTGCCCGCCATGCTGATCTCCACCTACTACAGCATGAACTTTGCCTATATGCCGATTCTGCAATGGGAGCACGCCGAAATGGTGGGGATTATTTCCACCGCCTTGTTCTCCATGCTGCCGCTGATCTATGTGAAACACCGGGGCTGGCTGCGCTAGAGCGCGCCTGGGCGAGCGTCGGGCTCGCAGCCTTTGACAATTAAATGAATGGGAAGAATTTCGTATGTTGAACACACTG
The DNA here is from genome assembly GCF_017377875.1 of Alcaligenes sp. SORT26. Taxonomy (GTDB): domain Bacteria; phylum Pseudomonadota; class Gammaproteobacteria; order Burkholderiales; family Burkholderiaceae_B; genus Alcaligenes; species Alcaligenes parafaecalis. The sequence continues at coordinate 2,358,437 of NZ_CP070975.1, read as the reverse complement.
AAAAGCAGCGCCGAGGTGGCAACGGCAGGCTCGGACAAATTGCGTGGTCTGGTCTGGAATGAAGATTTGAGCCTGCAGTCGGACTCCAACGCGGCGGTCCAGCAGCGTCGCCAGGCGATTGACCGAGCCCGTGCCAGCCGCCCGCGCACCGCGCATATCGAACGCGAAATCATGATTGCGGTGGTGGTGCTGTACATCCTGATTCTGGGCAGTTTTGCCGGTCTGCACTTGTACGGCCACTACATGGTTTCCCCGGACGCCGAACAGGTACAAAGCGAGGACTAAGCCATGACTGATAAAAAACAGGTGGGTGCCGTGGTGTCCAGCCTGAGCGACAAGCGCGGGCAAAAAACAGCATGGCTGCAACTGTCGGCCAGCCGTCACGAGGAATTGGCCGAGGCACAGGCCAAACTGGGTCTGGATTTGAGTATCAAACGGGGCCGTGCCGCCGCCGAAGAGGCAGGCTTTATTCTGATTCCCGTGGAAATGGTGATACGCCAAGGACAGCAGTATCGGGAAACCAGTCTGTTGTTTGCTTTGGGTAAAGATCGTTTGATCAGTGTGGAGCAGGACGTACGTGTGGATACGCTGGAGCGGGTCAGCCAGCAATTGCATGCCCTGGTGGATTCGGGCCAGCCTGCACCCAGCCCCGCGTCGATTCTGTTCATGATTTTGCAGGCCTTGAACGATCAGGCTCGCGCCACGATTTCTGACGTGGCCGGTCGTCTGGACGAGCGCAGCGATACGGTCGCGGCGGCCAGTGGCGGCTTTGATACCTCGGGACGTCAGGCCGGGGTAGCAGATATCGCCAGCACCGCCATCGGTTTGGGTGAGGCGGAAGAGCTGGTCGCTAAAACCGTGGAAGGTCAGTTGATGCTCGCACGAGCGGGCCGCTGGCTGCGTCGTACCCCCGGTGGTGAAAGTGCAGAGAACCTGTCCATGCTGCTTTCGGACATTCAAAGCTTGCGCCGCTATGCCCGTTTCCAGCACGACAAAATCCGCAATCTGCAGCAGTCCTTGATGACCACATTGGATTTGAAGCAAAACCAGGTGATCAAGGTCTTTACGGTGGTGACCGCCGTGTTCCTGCCGCCCACGCTGATCGCTGCGTTCTACGGCCAGAACTTTGCGAATATGCCCGAGCTGGAAATTGTCAGCGGCGAGTGGCTGGTGATGGGCATGACCGCCATTTTTGCCTTGGCTCCTTTGGCCTACGTGAAACGCAAAGGGTGGATGCGATGACGGCCCGTTTCAAGGATATGGCTTCCTGGCGGCGCTTGCAGGCCCCCGACCGTCAGGCACTGGAGGACTTGGGCAAGTTGTACCGCGTGGATCTGGTGCCGCAGACTCAGGCCAGCCTGGGCATGAGTACCCGTATCCGCTGTGTGCGCCTGCAGGAGGATCAGGTACAGGTTTCTGACCTGGTCTGGCGCTTGGGAGAGGATGAACAGCCGCTGTACACCGTGGAAACGGGGTATCGCCTGCTGCGTCCAGGCCAGGCGCTGGAACGCCTGAGTGCGCAGGAAATGTCTTTGGCCAGCTCGCATGCCTTGGCCTTGACGCTGCTGTATCAACTGTTGGCCCAGACCTCTCAAGTGCTGGATCGCATTGATCAGGGCTTGAGCGTCTCCACCTTGTCCCTGCGCGGCTTTCTATCCAATGTAGGCACGGATTATTCGCGCGGTGCCGAGGACATGATTGATCTGGATAGCCATATGGCCACCCTGCACAAGCCGCTGTCTTACGTCATGCATTCGATTGACGATCTGGAGCAGGCCGCACAGCGTTTGCGCCGCTTGGTGTATCAGGGACAAAGCATGGCCTTGAGCCGCGTGGACGAGCTGATTGCCGCCATTGAAGGGATGCAGCGCCGTGCGCATTTTGCCATTGAGCGTCAACGGTTTCATTGGCGTGCTGCAGGCGAATCCGTGGCCATGAGTGATCTGAACGTGACCAAAGTCTTTACCGTGCTGTGGGCCTTGCTGGTGCCCGGCACGGCCTTGATTAACTGGTATGGTCAGAACTTTCATGTCATGCCCGAGTTATCTTGGGAAGGCACAATGTGGGTGCAGTTGGTGACCGTTCTGGCTTTGACGGCGGTGCCGATATGGACAATCAAAAAATCGGGCGCATTGCGTTGAGGGAGAACGCTGTGTGTTGGCCCGGTAGTGCGACACGCAGGCTGTTTGTTGAAGAACTCATTGAACGAAACAGAGGTGTCGATGGCCGATGACCACGAGATAGTGCCCGCTGGTTCTGAATGCAAGCCAGCGGGCGGTAATTCCTACCCGAATCAATCAGCGATTTTTGTCTTTCCACTGCGACGGTAAACACATCCTTAGCCTTTCAGAGCGGGGTGGCCGTCCCTGTACCAATGTGTAGAGGTACCCATGAATGCAAGCCAGTTTTTCCATCCCGATCACAGCGCCGTCGTACACCAGAGCCCGGTGCGTCTGGTGCGCCGCGCCCACTGTGCGCTGAGCTACTACGCCACCCGCAGCGTGCCGCAAGTGTTGCAAGCCCTGAATACCCAGCGCCACGGCCTGGCCTTTGATGAAGTCTTGCGCCGTCTGATTCAGAACGGCCCCAATCAAATCCGGGCGCTGCGCTCCAGCCCCGGTGATCTGCTCCAGTTGGCCCAGACTTTAAGAAAACAAACGTGTCAGGTGCGCCGTGATTTGACCATGTACGATCTGGCGCGCGATCACCAGTCCCGTGTACCCGCTCGCATGGTGGTGACGGGCGATGTGGTGCTGTTATCGGCAGGGGATTATGTGCCCGCCGATCTGCGCCTGATTCAGCAGGATCACCTGATTTTGAACCGCGCTATTTTGCAGGCGGCACCGGATACCTGCGCCATGGGCGACCGGGTAGTAGCAGGCACGGCACAGGGAGTGGTTGTGGCAACGGGGAATAAAACTTTATTGGGGATTTTGATGCGTGAACCTGCTCCGGCCGTTTCTGGCTGGCGTCGTGTGCTGGAATTCAGCCCTTTTCAATTGAGTAAAGCCGCCTCGCTGGCAGCGGGTGTGGCGCTGGCCGGTATGGCTGGTTTGCTGCTGCCTAGCCACAGCCATGCTGAAACTTCGGTGCAACTGTATGGCATTTTGGATGCCGGTTTGGGCTGGACACGCATTAGCGGCGAAGGCTCGCAGCGCGAGGTCTTGAGCGGCGGGCAGACGGACTCTCTGTGGGGGATTCGCGGCCATGAAGATTTGGGCGATGGCCTGCGCGCGACCTTCAATCTGGAAAGTGGCATTGATCTGGCGACGGGCCGGGCTGAAGAATCAGATCGTCTGTTCAACTATCAGGCCTGGCTAGGTCTGGGCAGTGAGCACTGGGGGGAGCTGCGTTTTGGACGCCAGTACACCGTTGGTCAGGAGTTTGTTTCTGCGGTGGAAGTGGGTTCCTGGAAAGGCTTTGGTATGGGCGCCTTGATGCGCGCTTCCGATAATTATCAGATCTCCAATCAGTTCAGTTGGCGCAGCCCCGAATGGGCGGGCATGCAGTTAGGTGCCAGCTACAGCGCAGATGTGGGTGAGCAGGGTATGGGTGGCTCACGGACCAAACTCTATAGCGTGGCCCTGCGTTACGAGGATGGCCCTTGGTTGCTGGGCGCCAGCTATGAAAGCCTGAGCCGTGTTGAATCCAATCGTCCTACGGCCTGGCAATTAGGGGCCAGCTATGACTTTGAGGTGGCCCGCCTTGCTGCTGGCTGGAGCCGTCAGAGCAATGGTTTTGTGGGTCTGAATGGTGATGATGGCCCGGCCCATCTGGAAGACAAAGGGCTGGGAGGTTTGGGCCCGGCAGAATTCATTAACGGTGGCCGTCTGGATACCTGGTATGTCGGCACGGCGATTCCAGTGGGCAAGGGCGAGTTTCAGTTGCAGTGGTCGTTGGGCCGTCCGAACTGGACCTGGGAGGATACCGACGAGCGCGCACGTCGCATTCAGGTGATGTCTGTGGGCTATGTGCATGCTTTGTCGCCCCGCACCAGTGTCTATGCCTTTGCGGCTCAAGGACGTCGCTTTGATATGGAAACCGCTGCCAACGCCAGCGAACCGCGTAGCAGCCGTGTGGCCTTTGGTCTGACGCACCACTTCTAAGTAGCGTGCTGCTTTCCTGCGCTTGGGCTGTTCATGGATCAGGCTCAAGGGCAGGAGATCTGCAAGGGAGCAGATACTTGGGGATACGCGGCTTACCCACCTATCCCTAAGTATAAATTTGATGGCTATAGGGCGATGAAAGGTGTGCCAATGCCTGGCAGACAAGCCCATACCCAGATGCGAAAATATCGTTGGTGCAAAAACCGTTGCACCTTCTTTTTTAACTACTCACGTTTAAAAGTAAATGGACCCTGATCCTTCTTTATGGCTTTGTTCCTGTAAAGGACAAGCCTCCTCAATGACCAGTCAATTGGACGCTGGACCACAAAGCGGGCCCCTCTGATGAGGTGAGCACTCTTTCTGGGCCCCTGTGTCCGAAGGAGAATGCTATGTTCCGCCTCAACCTGTTCCGTTCCGCTCCACACAACAATGCTCTGCAAGACGCTCTGCGCTTGGCTGCATCCCGCCAGCGCCAAGGCTATCTGCTGGAGCTGCTGCAAACTCACGGTGCTCGAGAGTTTGCTTACGCCCTCAACGACCTGTCCGGTCGCACCATTGAAAACGCACTGTCCACGCTGCCTACGGTGGAGCGTAGCCAAGTCCTCAAACATCTGTCCCGTCGTGCTCAAGCCCGTCTGAACGATGCAGAAGGCTTCCGTCGTCCACCCACCCATGCTGTGCTGACTTTGCCTTCTTTCATGATGTAAGGCTCAGCTTGCAGGCACCGCCCTTTGGGTGGTGCCTGTTCTGTCTTGATTCAGGTCTGAATCTGTCCCCACTTTCGGTTTTCTGTCTGCCTCCCCGGGGCTAAAAGGCGTTTTCTGTTGCCATCTGTCGTGGCAAGACGACGCTTGCCGTGCATGCGCGCGGCATCCTCACTTTTTCATGTCATAATTTTGGAATGAGAATGATTATTGATTAGTGCGTGTAGGGGATATGGACTATCCGGCAGCGCCCATAGGAATGGGAGATTTCTATCAAGATCACCGTAGCTGGTTGCTGCGGTGGTTGCGTGCGCGCCTGCATTGCAGCTTTACAGCGGAAGATCTGGTTCAGGACACGTTTGTTCGTCTGCTTCTGGCACCGTCCGCTGTTCATCATTTACGTCACCCCCGTGCGTTTCTGGCCACCACGGCCAGACGGCTTCTGATTGATCGCAGCCGACGTCTGGCGGTAGAGCAGGCCTATCTGGATGCCTTGGCGGCCACGCTGGCCGAAGGGGCTCAAGCGCCCTCGGCAGAGCAGTGTGCTCAAACCCTGGAAGCCCTGGCCTTGTTGGCCCAAGCCCTGGACGAGCTACCTGAACGGACGCGCATGGCATTTTTAAGCTGCTATCTGGATGGGGAAACCCAGTCAGTGGTGGCTCAGCGCCTGGGCGTCAGCGAACGCACCGTGCGCAATGATCTGGTGCAGGCCTTGCTCCATATCCAGACCTTGATTCCTGCTTGAGTTTCATGTCCAGTACGGAAATTGAACGACAGGCGGCCCAATGGGTAGTGCTTCTGTCTGACCCCGAACAATTCACCGAGCAGGCCCAGGCCGAGTTCAGAGCCTGGCGTGCCCAGGATCCTCGTCACGAAGCGGCGGCCGCCGGGATGGAAACCGTATTGGGTACGGTGAAAAAACTGGCCGTACAAGCAAATAACGCTCCGGGACGTAGTGCTCTGGATGCAGGCTTGTCGGCACGGCGCAAGCTGCTACGCGATTGGCGTCAGGGCATGATGCTCTCGCTCTGGGCGCTGGCGATTATCTTGCCAATCCTGGCCTTTCTGTTTCCTTGGTCGAATCAGTCCTTGCACACCGCTGCTGGGCAATGGCGCAGCGTGGTGCTGGAAGATGGCTCTCGCCTGGAATTGGCGGGTGCATCGCGGGTAAAAATTCTGTACAGCAAACAGTACCGGGATATTGAGCTGCTGGAAGGGCAGGTTCGTGTGGTGGTCGCCAAACAGCCGGATCGACCCTTGCGGGTATTAAGCAGTCAGGCTGTCTCGCAGGCTCTGGGCACTGAGTTCATTGTGCAAGAGCAGCCGCAAGGCACCTTGCTGACCGTCTTGTCCTCTCGGGTTCTGGCCTATCCACGAGCCCAAGGCCCACAAGCTGCACGCGAGCTGGGGCCAGGGGATCAGGTGCAGATTGATGCGCAAGGTTTGGGTGCGAATCGCCAGACCGATGTAGAGCGTAGCAAGCGTAATTGGGATCAGCGACAACTGGTGCTGGAGCATATGCCGCTGACACAGGCTTTGGAGCAGATCACCCGCCAATACCCCGGCAAAACACAGGTCAATCCACAAGGGATGACAGGTTTGACGGTCAGTGCCGTCTTGCCTGCTGATCAGCCTTTGTCGGCCCTGGCCTTGCTGAAGGATCTGTATCCCGGCTTGCAGGTGCAGAACACGCCGGACGAAATATTGACGATTACTTTCAGGCCTTGATTGCCGCTTTTTTGGGTTCGTGCGTCTTTAACAGATAGACCTTGCCAAAGAAGGAGAGATTTCATGGTCCCGAAGAATGCGCCGCCTTTGGCGCTTGTGAAGACGCCGCTCATGCCTGCTACTTATCGCCGCCTGCTGGGCTTGGCTGTGGTGGGGGCATTGATGCTGAATGTGGCCCCGGTATCGGCCCAGAACACGCAAGCCTATTCTCTGGAGGCCGGTGATCTGGCCAGCCGCTTGAGCCAGTTTGCTCAACAGGCTGGGGTGGCCTTGGTGATGGATTCCTCGCGATTACAGGGCCTGAGCGCGCCGCGCTTGCAAGGCCAGTATTCGGTACAGGAAGGTTTTGCCGCCTTGCTGGCCGGGCAGCCGTTTCAGGTTCAAAGTCGGGATCAGGGCTATGTCTTGATTGCCTTGTCTGATAGCGACACCCTGGCTGATGAGGCGGGTGTGCAATCTTTGTCGCGTATTGAAGTGCGCCGCAATGCACTGGGCGACATTACCGAAGGTTCAGGCACTTATGCTGCCGGTACGATTGCGACGGCAACCCGTTTGCGCTTGACGCCACGCCAGACACCGCAGGCCATCAGTGTGACCACACGCAAGATGATGGACGACTTCAATCTGACCAGCATTGATGATGTGGTGCGCCATACCCCAGGTGTCAGCATCATTACGTACGACAGTGAGCGTACCGCCTACGAGGCACGTGGCTTCGATATCAAGAACTTCCAGTACGACGGCATCCCCACCTTGCGGGATTCGCCATACTCCGCGGGTAACACCCTCAGCGATATGGCCATTTATGATCGTGTCGAGGTCTTGAAAGGGGCCTCTGGCCTGCTGACCGGCAGTGGTAACCCCGGCGCCACGATCAATATGATTCGTAAAAAGCCGACGCAAGAGTTTCAGGGCCATGCCAGTGCGGGTGCAGGCACTTGGGACAACTATCGTGGTGAGGTGGATTTCTCCGGTCCCTTGAACGAGACAGGCTCTATACGTGGCCGTATGGTCGGTGCCTATCAGGACAAGAAAAGCCAGTTGGACCACTACCAGCGCCAGACCTTGGTGTTGTACGGCATTGTAGAAGCCGACCTGACACCGGATACCCGGCTGACCCTGGGGGCGGACTTGCAGGATAACGACCCCAAAGGCTCGACCTGGGGCGGCATCCCGATCTATGACGCGCAAGGCAATTTCAACGATATGGACCGTTCCTTTAATAACGGTACGCGCTGGAGTCGCTGGAACCAGTACACCCGTTCGGCCTTTGCCACGCTGGAGCATGAGTTCGACAGCGGCTGGATGGCGAAGGTGCAGCTTAACCACCTGATCAATGGCTACGACTCCGAACTGGCTTCGGTGGCTGCTGGAAATCCTGATCCTCTGACCGGCAAAGGTACTTCCTTATGGTCCGGGCGCTACGTAGGCAAGACGGTCTCCAATACGGCTGACTTCTATGCGACTGGCCCCTTTGAACTATTTGGGCGTGAGCATGAACTGGTGGTCGGGGGTGGGGTATCACGCCGTCGCTGGACCAATGCGTCTTATGGAGAAAGCAGCAATACCGATGTCCCGAATTACTACGAATGGGATGGCCGCTGGCCGCGCATGAACTGGGAGCATCTGGGCGATGATCGGGAAGTGACACGGGAAAATGGCGTGTACGTCAGCACGCGCCTGAACCTGCGTGATGACTTGAAGCTGCTGCTCGGTACTCGCTACGCCAACTACAACAAGATGGATATGCGTGAGACGGGCGTATGGGTGCCTTACTTTGGGGCCGTGTACGACCTGAACGACAACTTCTCGGTCTATGCCAGCTACACCAACATCTTCCAGCCTCAAGACCTGCGGGACGAAGGCGGCCGTACGCTGGACCCCTTGCGTGGTGACAACTACGAGGTCGGTGTCAAAGGCGAGTTCCTGGGGGGGCGTTTGACGTCGAGCGTGGCTTACTTCCAATTGCGTCAGGATAACTTTGGCAAGGAAACGGGGGGGCGCACACCATCAGGCGGCATTGCCTACGAGGCGACCCAGGGCGTGCGTACGAATGGGGTAGAGCTGGAAGTGGCTGGCCAGTTGACGCCGCAATGGCAGATGCACGCGGGCTATGCCTACAAGCTGTCGCGTCGCGATGGTGAAAAGGTGTCGACCTTATCGCCTGAGCATCAGTTCAATATTTACACCACCTATGATTTCGAGGGTGAGCTGAATGGTCTGACGCTAGGTGGCGGTGCGCGCTGGCAAAGCAAGACCTGGGGCGATGTCAGCCGACCAGGATCGCCGGGCAAGGTGCAGCATACGGTCTCGGGTTACTGGCTGGTGGATGCGATGGCACGTTATCGCTTCAACAAGAATTTGTCGGCCACCTTTACCGTCAATAACTTGTTCGACAAGCGCTATTACTCCATGTTCTCCTGGTACAGCACCTATACCTGGGGCGAGCCGCGCAACATGATGCTGGCGGTGAAATATCAGTTCTAAGCCAGAGCTGACAAGCGTCTAGGACACCTGGGCTCGATAGCGATCCAACTGCTCGCACAGTTCGCGAGTCGCCTCTATCAGCCTGGGGCCAGGGCGGTACAGCGCATCCGGGTTCAGGTTCAGCAAAGCGTGGGGGCTCAGGCCCAGATGCTTTTCCCAGAACAGATGACGGGTGCGCAATTGTGCCGGATCACGGTAGGCCATGATCACGACCTGTGGGCGCTTGTGCAGCACATCTTCCAAGCTGATGGTGGGGGCGACGGCGGCATGATGGGCGTAGATATTCTGCGCCTTGCAGGTGGTCAACACATCCTGAATCAAGGGATCGCGCGCCAGGGTGTACAAAGGCTCGGAGCCGATTTCCAGAAACACGCTGACAGTCTCGCCCAAGCGGCTGTTCTGACGCAGGGCGGCAATCTGATTGTCCAGCAAGGCGGCGATAGGAACGGCCACATCAGCCGTATCCAGGCTGTCTCCTGCCAGACGGATAAAGGCGGGAATATCGTCCAGTTTTTTTGGGGCAGCAAAAATCAGGCTGATATGGGTTTGCTCTAGCTGGCGCTGTAGCTCAGGCCCGATCTGGTTGGACTGCCAGGCCCAGACCTGATCAGGTTTCAGCTCCAGTAGTCGTTCGGGGTTGACGCGCAAGGCGTCCCCAACGCGGGGCAGATCCTTGGCAGCAGGCGGGTAGTCGCTGGAACTGTCCACAGCGATCAAGTGGTCTTGAGCACCGGCAGCAAACAGGATCTCAGTGATGTGAGGGGCCAGACTGATTGCGCGGGCAGGAGCGGTAGTTGGTGTGTACAGCGCCTCTTGGTCTGTTGAGGCTTTTTGTACTTGTTGATCTTGCTGCTTGTTTTGTACTTCTTGAGTGCTTTGTTCTGTGCTTGTCTGTGTCTGTGTCTGTGTCTGTGTTTGTGCCTTGGGCTGTGCTTGAATCTGCGCCTGTGATTGCAGCGGGTCTTGCTCCTGCGCTTGCGTCAGGATGGGCAATCCCGAAAGCAGGACGAACAGGCCAAGTAAAGCCCATAGCCCTAATCCGCTCCAGACAGAGCGCTTCGGGTGTTGGAGACGAAACGTCGCAGGCAAAGAGGGCATCATGCGCCTTTAAGTAAATGGCGCGGCTCTTGAGCAGAACCGCGCCAGAATCAAGCGAAGCTGATTTTACTGCTTACATGCGCCAGGCAAAGTTCAGGAACACGCTGGAGCCTGCGTTGTTGTAACCACGGCTGGCCAGGTTGTAGTCCTTGTCGAGCACATTGTTCCAGCGCAGTTGCGCTTCCAGGCTGGAAGTCAGCGGGTAGCTGGCAGTCAGGTTTAGCAGGCCGTAGCCGCCCAGACGTTGCTCATTCTTTGCGTCTTCATAACGGTGGGAAGCGAACAGGTATTCGGCACCAGTTTTCAGATCACCGAACTTGTGCTCCACGGCCACTTTGTAGTTTTGCTTGGCACGGCGTACCAACTGCTTGTCGGTGTTCCTATCTTTGGGGTCGGTAAAGTCGGCACTAGCAGTCAGCGTGGTGTCGCCCAATTGCTTCATGGCAGTTAGTGTTAGGCCTGTGATACGGGCCCTCTCCGTATTCGTAGTAGTACAGTTAAAGGCAGCGTCGCAGTTATAAGTGTTAATGAAGTCACGAATATTGTTTTGATAAACCACTAGGGCTAATTCAGTCGTGTCGTCTGTATAGCGGATATTGCCTTCGATGTTGCGGGATTTTTCAGGCTTAAGGTTGGGGTTACCAACAAAACTACCATAGTCGCTTGCTTGGTAGGGAGTGTAGAGGTCTGCAAAAGAGGCTGCACGGAAGCCTGTATTGGCGGCCACACCGACCGTCCAATTCGTAGTGAGATCCAAGTCATAGCCCAGTCCACCAGTTACCTTGTGACCAAAGCCGCCAATATTGTCGTTACGGACACTGGCCTGCAGGTGATGTTGATTGATGTCGCCACGGTAGATCAGGGCAAAGGCATTGGTGTTTCGTTTGTCTGCTGTATGAGCGTTGGAGTGGGTCATACGCTCCTCCAGACGTTCAGCTAGCACAGACACTACGTGGCCTTTAGCAACCGTTAGGTCATTTTGCCAACTGTATTGACGTTGTATGGTCGAATAGCGTGAGCTAAACGGATAGTCCACTGTTTCAGCGTGATTGTTAACAGTCTCCTTACCCCAAGACATGTTGAGACGGCTGGACCAAAGCTCGCTTAGCTTGTTTGTGCTGGTTAAACCATAGGCTTGTTGGCGAGCCTGTGTCGTGGGGGTACTGGCTAGTTTCTGGCCGTTGTCGAATTGACCGTCTATATAGTTATTCATGACGGTCAAACCTAGGTGTTGGCCTTTCGCCCATTCGTAACCCACGGAACCACTCAGCCCGTGTTGGGTGTAGCCGTTCTTGTCAGGGTTATAGGTGTATATACCTGCAAGTGGATTAGTAGCATTAAAGCCATCGCTGGTACCGTAGCTGGAGGCCAGGCTGTAGTCCCAACCTTGAGACGCCCCCGAAAAACCGGCGCTGGCTTTGAAGGTGTCTTGCGAACCCACACCAACATTACCCCAGGCACTCAAGGCACGGTCACCGCCACCTTTTTTCGTGATGATGTTGATGACACCACCAATCGCATCCGAGCCATACAGGCTGCTGCCTGCTCCACGCACAATTTCAATGCGCTCGATCAGGGCAGGGTCAATCGCTTGCCAGTTTACCGAACCACTGGTGGGGCTATTGATACGCATGCCGTCAATCATGACGCGGGTATGTTTGGGGTCAGTACCGCGTAAAAAAACGCCGGTTGTAGTCTGCGGACCACCACTGCTGTAAATCTCCACCCCAGGCTGACGCTGCAAAATTTCAGCCACGCTGCTTTGACCCGCTTTCTGCAGGGTCTCCTGATCAATCACCGTTACATCACCTACCACGTTTTTCAGTGGTTGCGCCATGCGGCTAGGGGTAACAACAATTTGATCCAGCTTGGTGACAGAGGCAGTTTGGGCCGTGGCGATGAAAGGCAGGGCGCCCGCCAGGGCGACCATCAAAGGTCTGATGGACAGTAGAGTCATGGAAATTCCTGTGGGATGTGCGTCCCCGCACACCAGTAAGCGAAGCTGCCCCTTGGTGGGGCGGCCATGAATTCAGGGTCGATAAGCAGGCTGGTGTCGGGCTTTGCGCGTAGCAGGTACCGTTGCGGGGGCAGCACGTTTGGCTGTTCGGGTGTGAACAGATCACGTTTCCCATTTGACTTTCCCAGGTCCAACTTGGCGTGGACCGGAAAGCACCTCTTTCCGAGCGGAAAATGTTACATGCCGCGGGGGCAAAGGTTAAGTGTTTAGGGCGGAATTACCGTACAAAGCGCTACAATTGTGGCGTCAATCCACCATTCTCGCGGCTCTTGCTGCCAGATGCCGTCAACGTCCCGTTTCGTGTTACGGAGCTTTTAGTGTCCTATCCTGCCTTGCCTTACCCGATCTCTGCCTACACGCGTGGTGCAGAATTTGCTCGCCGCCTGGGTCAACAGATTTTGATTCTGGACGGTGCGATGGGCACCATGATTCAACGCTACAAGCTGGGTGAGGCCGACTTCCGGGGCGAGCGTTTTGCGGATCATCACAAAGATGTGAAGGGCAATAACGAATTGCTGTCGCTGGTGCGCCCGGACATCATTCGGGAAATTCACGAGAAGTACCTGGCTGCTGGGGCCGACGTCATCAGTACCAATACCTTTGGTGCAACGGATATTGCCCAGGGCGATTACGATTTGCAGGGCATCAGCTATGACCTGAATCTGGCCTCGGCCCAACTGGCCTGTCAGGCGCGCGATGCCTTCAGCACACCTGAATGGCCGCGCTTTGTGGCCGGTGCCTTGGGCCCACAGCCTAAAACAGCCTCTATTTCTCCAGATGTGAACGACCCGGCTGCCCGTAACGTCACCTTTGAGCAGTTGCGCGTGGCGTATACCGAGCAGGTACATGCTTTGCTGGACGGTGGCGTGGATGTGCTGCTGATCGAAACCGTTTTCGATACCTTGAACGCCAAAGCGGCCGTGTTTGCCTTGGAGTCGGTGTTTGATGAACGGGGCGAGCGTGTTCCCGTCATGGTGTCGGGTACGGTGACGGACGCCTCTGGCCGTATCTTGTCTGGCCAGACTGTGGAGGCCTTCTGGAACTCCATGCGTCATGCCCGCCCAATCACGATTGGTCTGAACTGTGCCCTGGGTGCCGCCTTGATGCGCCCATACGTGGCCGAGCTGTCCAAGATTTGCGACACCTATGTGTGTGTCTACCCCAACGCAGGTTTGCCCAACCCGATGGCGGAAACCGGCTTTGATGAAACGCCTGCCGACACCTCCAGCCTGCTGCAGGAATTTACCCAGGCGGGTTTGGTGAATATGGTGGGCGGCTGTTGCGGAACGACGCCTGAACACATTGCGGCTATTGCCGAGCTGTGCCGCAAACTGCCAGCCCGTGTCGTACCCGAGATTCCAGTTAAAACCCGCCTCTCGGGTTTGGAACCCTTGAATATCGACGAAGACACCTTGTTTGTGAACGTGGGCGAACGTACCAACGTCACCGGCAGCAAGGCGTTTTTGCGCTTGATTCAGCAGGAAAATTACGAGGAAGCCTTGTCGGTTGCCCGCCAGCAAGTAGAAAACGGCGCGCAGATTATCGACATCAATATGGACGAGGGCATGCTGGACTCAGCCGCCTGTATGCATCGTTTCCTGAACCTGATCGCTTCCGAGCCGGACATTGCCCGTGTGCCCATCATGATCGACAGCTCCAAGTGGGATGTGATCGAAACGGGTCTGCGCTGTGTGCAGGGCAAGGCAATTGTGAACTCCATTTCCATGAAGGAAGGCGTTGAGCCCTTCCTGGAACACGCGCGCCTGTGCCGTAAATACGGGGCGGCCGTAGTCGTAATGGCTTTTGACCAGCAAGGTCAGGCCGATAGCTACGAACGCCGGGTGGAGATTTGCGAACGCGCCTACCGCCTGCTGGTAGACGAAGTCGGCTTCCCGCCTGAAGACATTATTTTCGACCCCAACGTCTTTGCGGTCGCAACCGGCATGGACGAGCACGCTAATTACGGTCTGGACTTTATCCGTGGAGCAGGCTGGATTCACAAGAATCTGCCCCATGCCCGCTTGTCTGGCGGTATTTCCAACGTCAGCTTCTCCTTCCGTGGCAACGAAGCCATGCGCGAGGCCATTCACACCGTCTTCCTGTACTACGCCATTCAGGAAGGCCTGACGATGGGTATCGTGAATGCGGGCCAGTTGGGTGTGTACGCCGATATCGAGCCGCGTTTGCGCGATCTGATTGAAGACGTGATCCTGAACCGGGCCGAGCCTAAAGGTAAAACCGATCCGGCAGACGAGCGCACCCCCACCGAGCGCCTGGTTGAAATGGCCGAAAGCGTGAAAGGCTCGGGTGCCAAGAAAGAAGAAGACTTGAGCTGGCGTGAAACGACTGTTGAGCAGCGCCTGATTCACTCCTTGGTACACGGCATTACCAGCTTCATCGTGGAAGATACCGAAGAAGTCCGGCAGAAAATTGATGCCCAGGGCGGACGTCCCATCAGCGTGATTGAAGGTCCCTTGATGGACGGCATGAACGTGGTGGGAGACCTCTTCGGTCAGGGCAAGATGTTTCTGCCACAGGTCGTGAAATCTGCCCGCGTGATGAAACAGGCCGTGGCCCACTTGATTCCCTTCATTGAAGAAGAAAAGCGCCAGATTGAAGCGGCTGGTGGTGATGTGCGCTCCAAGGGGCGCATGGTGATTGCCACCGTGAAAGGCGACGTCCACGACATCGGCAAGAACATTGTGTCCGTGGTTATGCAGTGTAATAACTTTGAAGTGGTCAATATGGGCGTGATGGTGCCTTGTGCCGAGATTCTGGCCAAGGCTAAAGAGGTGGACGCCGATATCGTAGGTTTGTCAGGCCTGATCACCCCTAGCCTGGAAGAAATGGCCTATGTGGCCTCGGAAATGCAGCGCGATCCTTACTTCCGCGAACGCAATATCCCCTTGATGATTGGTGGTGCCACTACCAGCCGCGTGCATACCGCCGTAAAAATTGCCCCGCACTACGAGGGCCCGGTAATCTACACGCCTGATGCCAGCCGCTGTGTCGGTGTAGCAACCCAATTGGTGTCGGATAACGTGGAAGATTTTCTGGCCGAGGTACGCGAGGAATACGAGCAGGTGCGTCAGCGCCATGCCAATCGCAAAGCCACACCGCTGATCTCTCTGGAAAAAGCACGCGAAGACAAACCCGTCATCGACTGGTCTACTTACGTGCCGCCGCGCCCCAAGTTCATTGGCCGTCGTACCTTCAAGAATTACGACCTGGCGGATATTGCCCAGTTCATCGACTGGACGCCGTTCTTCCAGACCTGGAGCCTGTTTGGCAAGTACCCGGCCATTCTGGAAGACAAGGTGGTGGGGGAGCAGGCCAAGACATTGTTTGCCGAAGGGCAGGCCATGTTGAAAAAAGTCATTGAAGGCCGCTGGTTGACGGCAAATGGCGTGATTGCTTTCTACCCCGCCAATACCGTCAACGGCGAAGATATCGAAGTTTACTCAGACGAATCGCGCAGCGAAGTGCTGTTCACCTGGCGAAATCTGCGCCAGCAAGGCGTCAAGCGTGAAGGCGTGGACAGCAAGTGTCTGGCCGACTACATCGCCCCTAAAGAAAGCGGCGTGGCGGATTACATCGGTATGTTTGCCGTCACCGGTGGGATCGGCGTAGACAAACTGTCCGAGCGTTTCCAGGCCGCTGGTGACGATTACTCCGACCTGATGATCAAAGCACTGGGCGACCGTTTTGCAGAAGGCTTTGCAGAATGTCTGCATGCTCGCGTGCGCACGGACTTGTGGGGCTACGTGACGGACGAACGTCTGTCCAACGAAGAACTGATTGACGAGAAATACCAGGGCATTCGCCCCGCACCCGGCTACCCGGCCTGCCCGGAGCACGTAGTCAAACACGAAATGTTCCGTGTCTTGCAGTGTGAGGATATTGATATGTTCATCACCGACAGTTACGCCATGATTCCGGCTTCCAGCGTCTCGGGTTTCTACTTCAGCCACCCGCAGTCCAAGTACTTCAACGTGGGCAATATCGGCGAGGATCAATTGCAAGACTACATCCAGCGTAGTGGCCGTACAGAAGAAGACGTACGCCGTACCTTGTCGGGCGTTCTGGGCTGATATGGGAACGACGGGGCAGACAGGGGCTAATCCGGGAGGCGCCGAGAGCGCATCCCAAACCCGGCGTCAGGCTTTGGGCCGTTTCTTGCGCCATGCGCGGGAACGTATCCGACCTGTGGACCTGGGGTTGGCCCCCGGCGTGCGCCGTCGCACGCCGGGTCTGCGTCGCGAAGAAGTCGCTCAGTTGTGCGACATCAGCACCACCTGGTACACCTGGATCGAGCAGGGCCGCGATGTGACCGTGTCGCCCACCGTATGCGCTCGTCTGGCTACCGTTCTGAAGCTGGCCCGTGCCGAGCGCCACTACCTGTTTGAACTGGCAGATTGCGCTGATCCCGAACATTGGCAAGGCGATATCCAACCCTTGCCGCAAGGCTTGAGCGCCTGCGTGGATAGCATTCTGGCACCTGCCTATATTCTGGATCGTAGCTGGAACGTCTTGGCCCGCAACGAAGCTTTGCTCAGCCTGTTCGATGGCTGGCCGGACCGCAGCGAGCAGCCCAATTTATTACGCTATATCTTTCTGGACCCCGCCGCGCGTGAGCTGGTGGTGGACTGGGAACAGCGCGCCAGCCGCGTCGTGGCCGAGTTCCGCGCCGATGTAGGCGCACACGCGGACGAAGCTGATGTACAGGCCTTGATCCAGGAGTTGGCGCATCAAAGCCAGGTATTCGCTTTCTGGTGGGGACGCCAGACCGTGGTGGAACGGGAAGGGGGCTTGCGGGATTTCCGACACCCCAAAGAAGGTGTCCGGCGTTTTCAACAGTTTACTTTTCGTCTGGCGATACGGCCCGATTGCAAGCTGGTCATGCTGTTGAATGATCAAATACCACCATTGGAGTAGTGATCTAAGGTGGCGTATCAGGATCGTTGAGAGTCCTGGCACTGGTTTAGCCGAAGAAAACAGCCTGTTTGACAGGCTGTCTCCCTCACTCTGGCTTAACCGTTAACTTTTTTTGCTTTGCGAGGTGCTTGCTGCAAAGCTTCACCGTCTGTAGCGGATAGACGCGCGAAGGACAGGCTCGATATCGCCGTAATCGCACCCAAGATCAGAAAAGCCCAGATCGTATCTTGCGTTGCCACGCTAGTCGCGCCACGCAGGGACATGCTGACATTCAAGGTCACCGCTGCACATGCCACGCCCAGACTGATAGCCAGTTGCTGCGCCATGGCGGCGAAACTGCTGGCCTGGCTCATGGCTTCAGACTCCAGGTCGGCATAGGTCAGGGTATTGACGGCGGTGAACTGCAGGGAGCGGAAAAAGCCGCCTGCGGTTAGCACGGCGATCATCAGCCACATAGGAGTGGTCGCCTGGAACATGGCGCACAGGGCGATGAACAAGCCCGTCAGCCAGGCGTTGACGATCAGGACTTTGCGAAAACCGTAGCGCCGGATGATGGGGGGAGCCACCAGCTTCATGCCCAGAGCACCAATCGCGCCGGTAAAGGTGATCAGACCCGCCGATAGGGCGCTCATGCCAAAGTTGGTTTGCAGCATGATCGCTAACAGGAATGGCGCGGCCCCGAGCGAGAAGCGGCACAGATTGCCACCCAGCACGGAAATGGCAAAGGTTTTGGTACGTAGCAAGGACAAATCAATAATGGGATAGGCTACTTGCCGTGCATGCCAGATGTACCATGCTCCGGCGACCAGACCCGCCAGGGTCAGCCAGCCCAGGGTGGCCCAGCTAATGGTGCCGTGACCTACGTTCTCGAAGCTTGTTACCAATGTGGCCAGACAAATAGCACTTAATAGGAAGCCCAGCCAGTCCAGTGGCGGTCGCTCGGTGGGGTAGTCCTCGCGTATATAGCGCAGCACCAGGGCGATGCCCAGTATCCCTACGGGGATATTGATCAGGAAAATCCAGTGCCAGCTCGCGTACGTGACTAAAAAACCACCCACGGGCGGGCCGATGATGGGGCCTAACAAGGCGGGCAAGGTTAGTACTGCCATGGCGCTTAAAAGCTGATCTTTAGGCACGCGCCGCAGTAAGATAATGCGTCCCACCGGCACCATCATGGCCCCCGCCATGCCTTGTATCACGCGGGAAATGACCAGTTGGGGTAGGGTCTGGGACAGGGCACATGCAACAGAACTGGCGGTAAAGAGTAGAATGGCGGCCAGGAACACCTTGCGCGCGCCAAAGCGGTCTGCAGCCCATCCACTGATAGGAACGAATACAGCCACGGCCAGCAGGTAGCTGGTAATGATGGTATTCATGCGTATGACGCTGGTATCCAGCGACAAGGCCATCGTGGGCAGGGCAGTGGCGACAACCGTAGAGTCCAGCATCTGCATGAATAATGCACATCCCACGATGTAGGGAATGATGCGGATAGCTCGACGCTCTTGAGGGGACATGGTCGCCGGTTTGGCGGCTTCGGTCTGTTCAGATGCCATGCGGCGAACTCTCTGGTGTGCGGTGCAGTAAACTCAAACTTTTCTGTTATCCAATTTATTTTAGGCGTACAGGTATTATGGCAAAGAATTTCGAATCCGAAATTACCCAGTTTCTTAAACAGTATAAAGATCAGAATGCGGATACCGAAGCACGGCAGCGTGAAGGCCGCTATCGTCTGTGGGACAAGCAGATTGATCAGGAACTGCAAGACGGTTACAAGGCTGCTCGCACACCTCAGAAACCTTACGTGTACTACGAAAACAACTAAATCTGTACACCTGCGCCTGTGACTGAGATCGCACAGCAGACTGTTGTGGATACGCCAGCTCCTCAGCCCGAGGATGTGCTGGCGCGTCTTTATGGCGAGCCACTGTTTGCGATTCCTCAGGATCTGTATATCCCGCCCGATGCGCTGGAAATTTTTCTGGATGCCTTTGAGGGGCCGCTGGATTTATTGCTGTATTTGATTCGCAAGCAGAACTTCAACGTGCTGGATATTCCGATGGCTCAGGTCACCGGGCAATATCTGGCGTACGTGGAGCAGATACGCGCCAGCAATCTGGAATTGGCGGGCGAGTATCTCTTGATGGCTGCTTTGCTGATCGAGATTAAATCCCGCATGTTGCTGCCGGTGCGACGCGCGGATACGGGCGAAGAGGTTGATGATCCGCGTGCGGAGCTGGTGCGTCGTCTGCTGGAGTACGAGCGCATGAAGGAAGGCGCGCGTCGTCTGGACGAGCTGCCTTTGATGGGGCGTGATTATTTGCTGGCCAATGCCCAAGCAGAATTGGTCATTGAAGCGATTCCGCCGGAAGTCAATGCGGATGATTTGCGCGAGGCCTGGCTGGGTATCTTGAAGCGCGCCAAGCTCAATGCCAGTCACAAGATCACGCGCGAGCAGCTATCTGTGCGCGATCACATGAGCCAGATTCTGCGACGTTTGCAGCATGTGCGCTTCATGGAGTTTACCGAGTTGTTTAATGAACGCCTGGATCAGGGTGATCCGGCGGCGGTGCTTGTCGTGCATTTTCTGGCCATGCTGGAATTAGCACGAGAGTCACTGCTTGAAATCACGCAGGCCGAGCCCTACGCTCCTATTTATTTACGCCTGACGTATATTCGAGCACAGGCCGATGGGCCTGATCTTATTCCGTAGCGGAGAATTTTTTGAAAGTCGTCCATAACATCCAAGAACTGCGCGATCAGCTCCAGGGCCAGACACGCGTGGCATTTGTACCAACCATGGGGAACTTGCATCGAGCCCACCTGGACTTGATGAAGCTGGCTCGTCAGCATGGCGATCCGGTGGTGGCCAGTATTTTTGTGAATCGTCTGCAGTTTGGTCCTAACGAAGATTTTGATCGTTACCCACGTACCTTGCAGGACGATGCGGCAAAGATGGAGCAGGAGCGTGATGTGTATGTCTTGTTTGCTCCTTCGGAGCGCGAGATGTACCCGGAGCCACAAAGTTTCCGTGTCAGCCCACCTGATCACTTGGGTCGTATTCTGGAAGGCCACTTCCGTCCCGACTTTTTTGAGGGTGTGTGTACGGTCGTGCTGAAGCTGTTTTCCTGTGTGCAGCCACGTGTGGCGGTGTTCGGGAAGAAGGACTATCAGCAGTTGATGGTGGTGCGTCAGATGGTGCGCCAGTTCCAGTTGCCGGTGGAAATTCTGGCTCACGAGACGGTGAGGGAAGAGGATGGTTTGGCCATGTCTTCGCGTAATCGCTATTTGAGCCCAGAGGAACGGGCCCAGGCTCCGCAGATTTATTACGCGCTGCAAGAGATGAATGAGCGCTTGCAGCAGGGGCAGAGCCGCGAGGAGATCGAGGCCTACGCGACCAAGAAGATGACGGATCTGGGTTGGAAAGTTGACTACATGGCCTTGCGTCGTCAGTCGGATTTGCTGGAACCGACAGAAGAGCAAATTGCAGCCGGTGAGCCTTTGGTGGCGTTGGCCGCAGCCAAGTTGGGCGCGACACGCTTGATCGACAATCTGGAAATGGTCAAAGCCTGATTTCTTGTGTTGTTTGGTGAGAAAAGCACAGTTTTTACTGTGCTTTTTTTATACCTACAGGGGGAGCTTTGTAAGTCTGCGTCTGTTTTGCTGGTTGTTAGTAGTAGCGACCTTGCGCTTATTCATGCCATGGATGCACTCAGTACGACGCCACTCTGGCACGCGGCTCAGGGGGGCGGCTGACTACTTGCCGGTGCTGCGCACCGGTGCCCTTGGCGAGAGCTAGCTCCGGGCGCATCCTGAACTCACCCGGTACTTGGTCCCCCGGACCAAGTACAAGCGTCGGGTTCAAACAGCAGGATGCTTGCACCCCTGCGCTAGCTCTCGCCCGCGGCAAGTAGTCTGAATCGCCGTCCCCCTGAGCCGCGCGCCAGAGTGGCTCATAGCCGGAGATTGCTCGCTTTGTTGGCAGTTTATGGGTGGGGTTTTGTGTTCGTGCCTGCCCGCTAGGTGATTTTGACCTAGGTGATTGATGTATTTTGAGTGGGTGATAAAAGACTGGTTTGGCCTGTGCTTATCGCCAATTTGTCGGCTGAAATGGCTGTTTTCCGGCGCATTGAAATTCTCGTCCCTATATTAGTCCCGTGACAAAAACATCCCGTATAAGTTAACAGTCGCGGTGGCCGCGCCTAAAATGACAAACTCTGTCTATGGTTAACTTTTCACATCGCAGGCGGCCTGTTCGCCTGGCACAGATATACGAGACTGACATGGTATTGAATGGTCACCTTCCTGCTGCCGTGCTGTTTGAAAGTTTGACGCCGCGCGAGCGCGACGTGCTCTCTTATATCGCCATTGGCAAGGCGAATAAGGTTATTGCGGCTGAATTGGAGATTTCCCAGCGCACGGTGGAGGCGCATCGGGCACGCGTTTTTCAGAAGTTACGCGTGCGCAATGCAGTTGAATTGACTCGCTTTGTGTTCAGCGAGCCGGACTTGCGGGATGTGCTCCCGCCCAGTCTGGTGGGCGGGTTGGCGGTGCCTTAGCTTAGCGGCAGGCTGGAGTGGCCTGGCCGTCCAGTTCGCTGACCGGATCAATGTCGGCTTGGCGGGTCAGATGGCTTTCCAGGGTAGGACGCTGCTGATTAAAGGTGTTGATGCGCAAGACGTTGTTGTTCACAAAGCTCAGGTCTGCCAGTGTGGAGTCGTTGTTGGCGAGCAGGGCGATGCGGGTAGGCTGTGTGCCGATGGGTACCCAGCAACCGCTCATGCGATGCTCTTCGCCAGCAGCCACCGGGGTGGCACGCAAGCGCCATTGACCGGCGGGAGCCAGGGTCACGCTGATTTTGTAGGGCTCACATGCGCCGCCTTGAGGTGGGCAGGACAGGGTGCCCAGAAAGGTTTTGGGTTCGGCCAGTTCGGGGACGCTGCGGTCAGCCTGGGCGGCAGGCTGTTCTACGCGAGCCGGGGTGATGGCGTGCAGGCCTTCCTGGTTACCAAAGCCCAGGTTGATTTGCGAGGGGGCACGGGTAGTACCGCTGCCTTGTGCCTGGCGCAGGGCGTCTTTCTGTGTGGAGTCACGACCCTCGTTGGGGGCGGTCTGGACGGGTGCTTGTGCACATGCAGCCAGCAAAACAACTGACAGCAAGGTCAGGGAACGCAGAGGGGAAATCTTGGTGAAAGACATGGCGGGCTTCCGTAGACGGGTTGATAGCTGAATTCTACGCTAGACCAGGGGCAGCAGGACAGTATCAGGTCTATCCCAGGGTAGGAGGATTGGCGCGGGTACGTTACAGTTTTGTTTTTTATCCGTGGATTGCGCATGCTGACGATTGGGCTGACCGGTGGAATAGGATCGGGCAAGAGCAAAGTGGCCGATTTTTTCGCCTCGTGGGGGGCGGCCGTGGTGGACACGGATGTGATCGCGCATGAGCTGACGGCTCCGGGTGGCCTGGCTATTGCTCCGATTCGCGAGGCGTTTGGTGCGGAGGCGCTGGCCGCGGATGGTTCGATGGACCGGGACTGGATGCGTGCCTGTGTATTTGCAGACCCCAAGGCCCGCCATCGCCTGGAAGCGATCATTCATCCCCTGATTTGGAACGTAACAAAAGCACAGACCTTGAAAGCGCAAGGATGTTATCTTGTTGTGGTTGTACCCTTGCTGGTGGAATCAGGACGATGGCGCGACCGTGTAGACCGGATTTGCGTTGTGGATTGTGATGAAGCGACCCAGATTGCGCGTGTTCAGCAACGCAGCGGGCTGGCAGTGGCCACAATTGAACGTATCATGGCGGCACAGGCGCAACGTCAGCAGCGCTTGGCCGTGGCCGATGATGTTGTTCTGAATGATGGACAGACTACTTTGCCCTTGTTGCAAGAGCGGGCGTGGGCCGTGCACCAGAACTGGTGTGCCCTGACTGCCTGACAGCGCGATGTGTCTGACCCCCCAGTCGACAAATAAAGGTTTTTAAACGCGTGACTCTATACGAATACCCCTGCAATGAGCGTGTCCGGGCTTTACTGAGAGTCGAATACTTGTTCGATAGGCTGTTTCATTTTTCGGCCAACCAGGATGCGTACTCGCATCAGATCGCTGTCGCGACCTTGTTTGATTTGCTGGACATTGCGGATCGAACCGATTTACGTTCTGCCGTCCTGCAAGATCTGGAGCGCCAGCGCGTGGCGCTGGCTGCGCTGCGTGAACACCCCGGTGTCCAGTTAGAGGCGCTGGACAAGATGATTGAGCAAATTGTGCGTGCTGCCGCCGACCTGTCGGCTCAAGGGCGGGTAGGGCAGGGCTTGCGCGACAATGAATGGCTGACCAGCTTGCGAGGCAGGGTGGCGGTGCCTGGCGGTACGTCCCAGGTGGATATGCCCTCGTATTATTCATGGCAGCAGCGCTCTGACACCGACCGCGTGCAGGATTTGCGCCGTTGGTCCGAATCCTTCTTGCCCTTGTATCAAGGCCTGGCCCTGATTTTGCGTTTGCTGCGCCAGTCCGGTGACTCGGCCGATCAAGTGGCCCGTGACGGTTCCTATCAAGAAATGCTGGCAGGCAAGACCTTCCAGTTGCTGCGTGTCTGGGTGGATGCCGGTGCGTGTATCTATCCGGAAATGAGCGCTAACCGGTATGTGATCTGGATACGCTTTGTGCAGCAAGACAATCAATTGAAACCGCAGGCCGTTACCGTGGATATCCCCTTTCGGCTGGCTCGTTGCAACTTCGGCTGAAAACGCTGTTCATATACGGTTCAGACAGTCGCTTTTATACTTGCCGTGCCAGCTTGGTCTAGCGTGAGTAGCTGTTTTGTGAGTGCTTAAACGCTTCTTTAGACCGGGCGCAGAGACAATCAAGTTTTAGCCGGGGAGTTTTCATGTCGGAGTTGAACGCAGGCAGGGGTCGGCGGTCCCGATCTTTCTATGTCTGGGTGATGGTAGGTCTGCTGATTACAGCAGGTCTCGTTTATTACGCCCTGTCTTCCCCCTCGCCCACTGCTAGTCCCATGCGTGGGCCACGCGGCATGATGGGGGCGACAAAAGTCCCGGTTCAGGTGGTCACGGTGCAAACCGGTTTGATCGATCAGACGGTCAATGCCATTGCCACGGTTAAACCTTTGCAGACGGTCGCGATTCGCGGTCAAGTCGATGGCGTGCTCGAGCGCATCCATTTCAAGGACGGTCAGCGCGTCAAGGCGGGCGATTTATTGGCCGAGATTGATCCACGTACCTATCAGGTGCAACTGGATCAGGCCCGTGGACAACTGGCGCAGAATCAGGCCCAACTGAAAGGGGCGCAGCAGGAACTGGCGCGCCACCGCGTGCTGTTCCAGCAGAACTCGATTGCTCGCCAGGCCTTGGAAACCAAGGAAACAGCGGTTCAGCAATTGCAGGCACAGATCAAGGCCAGTCAAGCTGAAGTCGCCCGTACGCAGGTGCAACTGGATCGTACGCGCATCACGGCCCCTTTGGATGGTCGCCTGGGCTTGCGCAAACTGGACCAGGGTAATCTGGTGTCAGCCGGGAATACGGATGGGATTGTCACTATTACCCAGATCGACCCTATTGGTGTGGAGTTTTCTCTGCCGCAGAACCAGTTAAGCAGTTTGCTGGAGGCCATGAAGCAAAACGAGTCGCCTTTGCGAGTGTCCTTGATTGATAGCAAAGGCCTGCTCTTGTCGGACAAAGGCCGCTTGCAGGCGCTGGATAACCAGATTGACCTCAATACCGGCACCTTGAAGGTGAAGGCCGAGTTTGATAACGCTGATGAAACCTTGTTTGCCAATCAGTTTGTGAATTCCCGTGTGTTCCTGGGGCAGGAAAATGGTTTGCTGATTCCATCGCATGCCGTGCAACGCGGTTCGGTCGGGACCTATGTGTACACCCTGGATACCGAGGACAAAGTTCATATTCAGGTCGTTGAGCTGGGTACGGCGACCCTGGAATCCACGCTGATTAAAACCGGCCTGAAAGAGGGCGATCGTGTGGTGGTCGAAGGCACAGACCGTTTGCGTGAAGGCTCGGAGGTCGAGGTGATGCAGTTGGATGGCAAGGCCAAGGAAACGCCTGCCCAAGCTGATACGCCCGCCAAACCAGAGCTAGGCAAACGCACGGGTGAGGGCCGCCGTCCACGTCCTGCAAGCGAGTAAGCCGTGAGCATGTCGCGTCTTTTTATTCTGCGCCCGGTAGCTACCACCTTGGCGATGGTGGCCTTGCTGGTGTCCGGCTTGCTGGCCTATCGCATGTTGCCTGTGGCCGCTTTGCCGCAGGTGGACTATCCCACTATCCAGGTGGTCACCTTGTACCCGGGGGCCAGCCCGGATGTGGTGGCAGCCCTGATTACCTCACCCCTGGAGAGGCGCTTCGGCAGTATGTCGGGCCTGTCGCAGATGATCTCGTCCAGCTCGGGCGGGGCATCGCGCATTACTTTGCAGTTTGATTTGGGTCTGTCGCTGGATGTGGCCGAGCAAGAGGTGCAGGCGGCGATTAATGCAGCCTCCAATATGCTGCCCAATGATTTGCCTGCACCGCCTATTTATAACAAGGTCAATCCGGCCGATACCCCTGTCATTTCCCTGGCGGTGACCTCGCCCAATATGCCCTTGCACGAGGTGCGCGACCTGATTGATGTGCGGGTGGCACAGAAGCTCTCGCAGGTTACCGGTGTGGGTCTGGTCAGTATTGCGGGTGGGCAGGAACCGGCCATGCGTATTCAGGCCAATCCCAATGCGCTGGCGGTGCGCAATCTGACCTTGAGCCATCTGCGGCAAGCCGTGGTGGCGGCCAACGTGAATCAGCCCAAAGGGAATCTGGATGGCCCTCAACGCTCCACCAGCATTGGTGCCAACGAGCAGTTAAAAACAGTACAAGACTACGAAAACCTGATCGTCAGCTACAAAGACGGTGCCGCTGTACGCCTGGGCGAATTGGCCAAAGTGGTACGTGATGCGCAGGACGTACGTCAGGCGGCCTGGATGGGCACGGTCCCCGCGATTTTGCTGAATATTCAACGTCAGCCCGGAGCCAACGTCATCGATGTGGTGGACCAGATTCACAGCTTGCTGCCCGAGATTCGCCGTTCCTTGCCGGTAGGTGTGGATGTGGAAGTGGCTACCGACCGTACCCAGACCATTCGGGATTCGGTGGACCATGTGCAAAAGGAAATGATGCTGGCGATTGTGCTGGTGGTGCTGGTGACCTTCGTGTTCCTGCGCACCTGGACAGCGACACTGATTCCCAGCATCGTGGTGCCTATTTCCCTGATCGCAACCTTTGCCATCATGCTGATGTGGGGCTTCAGCATTAATAATCTGACCTTGATGGCCTTGACGGTTGCCACCGGCTTTGTGGTCGATGATGCGATTGTGATGATCGAAAACATCGCTCGCTATATTGAAAAAGGCGAAACCGCTATGCAAGCCGCCTTGAAGGGCGCTGCGCAGATTGGTTTTACGCTCTTGTCGCTGACCATTTCCCTGATCGCGGTACTGATCCCGCTCTTGTTCATGAGCGATGTGATCGGCCGTCTGTTCCGTGAGTTTGCCATTACCTTGGCCGTGGCCATCTTGCTGTCCCTGTTCATCTCCCTGACGCTGACACCCATGATGTGCGCGCGTATGCTCAAGCCCGAAGACGAGCGTCAGTATGGTCGCTTCACCACGTGGTTGGGCGCTCAGATGGACCGACTTATTGCGGCTTACGATCGCGGTCTGGTTGTCGTGCTACGGCACCAGACCTTGACCTTGTGGGTGGCCCTGGGCACCGTCGCCTTGACGGGTCTGCTGTATATCGTCGTCCCCAAAGGTTTCTTCCCTCAACAGGACACTGGCCTGATTCAAGCCATTACCCAAGGGCCGCAAACGGCCTCGTTCCGGGCGATGGGGCAGTTGCAGCAGCAGGCTGTTGCCATTGTGCTGGAGGACCCGGATGTGGAAGCAGTCACCTCTTTTATTGGGGTCGATGGCACCAATGCCACCTTGAATAATGGCCGTCTGCAAATTGCCCTGAAGCCCATCGGCTCGGGCCGAGCGGGTGCCAATGAGATCATGAGCAGGCTGGATGAGCGCCTGAAAGATATTCCCGGTTTGTCGGTGTACCAGCAGTCCATTCAGGAACTGACGGTGGACGACCAGATCAGCCGCAATGTGTACCAGATGGCCTTGTCGGATCCGGAAACAGAAGTGCTGAAGACCTGGATGCCGCGCTGGCTGGATGCCGTCAATGCCTTGCCGCAGATTAAAGATGCCTCCATGAGCTTGCAAAACGATGGTTTGCAAGTGCTGCTGGATATTGACCGTGACGCGGCTGCCCGTGTGGGGGTGACCAAAGCCAATATTGATGATGCCTTGTACGACGCTTTCGGGCAGCGTTTGATCTCCACGATTTATACGCAGTCTGCTCAATACCGGGTCGTGCTGGAAGTGCAGGATGCGTATCGCCAAGGCCCACAGGATCTGGAAAACATCCATGTGATGACGACGGCTGGTACGCCCGTCCCCATTACCTCCCTGGCGCGTGTGCAACTGGTGCCGACAACGCTATCGGTAGAGCGGTTGGGGCAGTTCCCGTCGGTCAATGTGTCTTTTGACCTGGCTGATAGGTATTCCTTGTCCGATGCGATTGAAGCCATTGAAACCGTGCCTGATGAGATCGGTATGCCCTCTTCGGTGGATACCCGCTACTTGGGTGCCGCCAAGGCCTTTCATGCTTCCTTGTCCAGCACACTGTGGTTGATGTTGGCTGCGGTGCTGACCATGTACATCGTGCTGGGCATTTTGTACGAAAGCTATATTCACCCCATCACGATTCTGTCCACTTTGCCTTCTGCTGCTATTGGTGCGTTGTTGGCTTTGCTGCTGGCGGGACGAGATCTGGATATGGTCGGGGTCATCGGGATCATTCTGTTGATCGGTATCGTGAAAAAGAACGCCATCATGATGATCGACTTCGCATTGGAGGCGCAGCGGGAGCAGGGTGCCAGCCCTCAAGAGGCGATTCATCAAGCGGCCTTGCTACGTTTCCGTCCCATCCTGATGACGACCCTGGCGGCCTTGTTCAGTGCGATTCCATTGATGCTGGCTACCGGCTCTGGTGCCGAGTTGCGTCAACCCTTGGGCCTGGTCATGGTGGGTGGTCTGCTGGCCAGCCAGGTGCTGACGCTATTTACGACTCCGGTGATCTATCTGTTCTTTGATCGCTTTACCCGTCGTAGCGCTAAGTCGGTGCACAAACCGTCATGAAACGCTTGCTAGGGCTGTTTATTTTCCGGCCAGTGGGCTCCAGTCTGCTGGCACTGGCGATGGTTCTGGTGGGCGCATTGGCCTTGCGACTCTTGCCTGTGGCGTCTTTGCCGGAAATGGATTTTCCGGTGATTGCGATCTCGGCCAATTTGCCCGGTGCCAGCCCTGAAACCATGGCTTCCAGTGTGGCAACGCCGCTGGAACAGGCTTTAGGCTCTATCGCGGGTGTGTCCGAGATGAGCTCTCGCAGTAGCGAGGGCTCCGCCCAGATCATGCTGGTCTTTGAACTGGATCGGGATATTGAGGGGGCTGCACGTGATGTGCAGGCCGCTATCAATCAGGCCCGGCCCATGTTGCCGTCCGGCATGTCCAGTGTGCCGACTTACGAGAAAGTTAACCCTTCGTCCATGCCCATCATGGTGCTGGCATTGACCTCGCAGACAGCGAACAAAGCTCAGCTTTTTGATATGGCCAGTGGCATTGTGCAGCAGAAGCTGGCTCAGATTCCGGGTGTGGGTTCGGTCGATGTGGGCGGAGGCTCCTTGCCTGCGGTCCGGGTAGGTTTGAACCCCAAAGCCTTGGCATCGGCCGGAATCGCGCTGGATGATGTGCGCGCGGTCATCAATAACGCGAACAGCCTGCGACCTAACGGCTACTTGGAAAGCGATCAGGGTCAGTGGCAGATCAATTCCGGCAAGCAATACAATCAGGCCCGTTTTTTTGATCCTCTGGTCCTGAAAAATCAGGATGGGCAGATTATCCGTTTGGGTGATGTAGCCACGGTCGAGGACTCGGTCGAGAACATTCATAGCCTGGGTTATTGGAATAATCAGGAAGCGGTTCTGTTGATTGTGCGGCGTCAGGCCGGTGCCAATATTATCGAGACCGTGAACACCATTCGCGAGCGCTTGCCCAATATTGAAGAAATGCTGCCTAGCCAGGCGCAGTTGACGGTGGCACAGGATCGCACCCCCAGTATTCGGGCCACGCTGGAAGAGGCCCAGCTCACCCTGATTATTGCAGTGGCACTGGTGGTGCTGGTGGTCTTGTTATTCCTGCGAAACTGGCGCGCAGCCTTGATTCCAGCCATTGCGGTGCCTGCTTCCCTGATCAGCACCTTTGCCTTCATGCATTTGTTTGGCTTTACGCTGAACACCATTTCCTTGATGGCCTTGATTGTGGCGACCGGCTTTGTGGTCGATGACGCCATCGTGGTGCTGGAAAGCATTATGCGTTACCTGGAAAAAGGCTTGTCCCCCATGAGGGCTGCCTTGCGAGGAACGCGCGAGGTGGGCTTTACGGTCACGGCCATGAGTTTGTCGCTGGTCGCGGTGTTCATCCCCTTGTGGTTGATTGGGGGGCTGGCCGGACGCTTGTTCATGGAGTTCGCCGTCACCTTGTGTACGGCCGTGCTGGTGTCGCTGGTGATCTCTTTGATGTTGACTCCCATGATGTCGGCACGCTTGCTGCGTTCGGGGCCGCAAGAGCATGAATCGAATCATCCTGTCAGCCGTTTCCTGGGCTGGATAGGCAGTGTTAGCTGGCGGGGCTATCGTCGCTCCTTGCAATGGGCGCTGAAGCATCATCGTCTGATGCTGTTCTCCCTGTTCGCTACCATTGGCCTGAATGTGTATCTCTACACCGTGGTGCCCAAGGGCTTGTTTCCGCAGCAGGACACTGGCCAGTTAATGGGCTTTTTCCGGGTCGACAGGGGTACTTCCTTTCAGTCCATGGTGCCCAAGCTGGAATACTTCCGTTCCATTCTGAATCAGGACCCGGATATTCGTTCGGTGGCCGTGTTTGCCGGTGGTCGTAGTGGCAGTACCTCGTCCTTTATTCTGGTTGAACTCAAGCCTATGGATGAGCGCAAGGCCAGTACCACGGATATCGTGAACCGCCTGCGTGATCCTTTATCGACGACACCGGGCGCACGCATGTTCATGGTGCCGCAGCAGGATATCCCAGTGGGTAGCGGGGGCGGTGGGCGTAGTGGCTCTTACGACTATTCCTTGCTGGGTAGCGATCTGGAGTTGCTGAAAACCTGGCTGCCCAAGGTACAGCAGGCGATGGCTGAATTGCCGGAGCTGGTAGACGTGGACACAGGCACCGACGACAAGGCCGGTTTGGTGCAGTTGGAGATTGATCGTGATATGGCGACTCGCCTGGGCATTGATATGTCTATGGTGGCGGGCACCTTGAACAACTCCTTCTCCCAGCGCCAGGTTTCCACGATTTTTGGCCGCTTGAACCAGTATTACGTGGTCATGGAGGTAGAGCCGCGCTTTGCCCAGGACCTGGAGTCCCTGAAGGAAATTGAAGTAGTTGCCAAGGACGGCACCCGAGTGCCCTTGTCCGCTTTTACCCGTTTCACGACTGGCACGGCCCCGCGCAGTATTAATCATATGGGCTTGTTAGTGGCCGAGTCGGTGTCTTTTGGCCTGGCTGAAGGTGTCACCCTTAGCGAAGCGACGGCAGCGATTGAGCAGGCTATGGCACGTATTCAACTGCCTACCCGCGAGATTCAGGCCGGGTTTGAAGGCAATACCGCGCAGATGCTCGATGCCCTGGCCAAGCAGCCCATGATGTTCCTGGCCGCTTTGGTGGCCTTGTATATCGTGCTGGGGATGCTGTACGAGAGCTATATGCACCCGCTCACCATTCTGTCGACCTTGCCCTCTGCCGGGATTGGGGCTTTGCTGGCCCTGATGATGACCAGTGGCGAGTTCAACCTGATTGCCATGATCGGGGTGTTCTTGCTGATTGGTATCGTCAAGAAAAACGCCATCATGATGGTGGACTACGCTTTGCAGATGGAGCGTGAGCGCGGCATGGATTCGCGTGAGGCCATCTACGAGGCTTGCCTGGTGCGTTTCCGTCCCATCATGATGACGACCTTGTCTGCCATCTTCGGGGCTATTCCTTTGATTATGGCGTCCGGGCCCGGCGTGGAAATGCGCCAGCCCTTGGGGGTCACCATTGTGGGTGGTTTGGTGCTCAGTCAAATCCTGACCTTGTACACCACGCCCGTGGTTTATCTTTATCTGGATCGTTTGCGACACCGCTTCATGCGCCGCAAGAACCAGACAAACTTGAATACATAAGCTGATATGCCTATTTCTACTGCCACGATGTTTCCGCGCTTTGCACTGGCTGGGATGGTGCTGCTCTTGTCCGCATGTGCTGTTGGACCGGATTATCAACGACCTGATGCGCCGCTTGGCGAGCACTTTCGGGAAGAGGTACGCTCCACGGCCTGGAAGCAGGCGGAACCGGCTGATTTGAAGGATCGGGGACCCTGGTGGGAAAGCCTGAATGACGGCGTGCTCAACGCCTTGATGCAAAGCCTGAACGAACAGAACTTCACCTTGCAGCAAGCACAGGCACGCGTCCGTCAGGCGCAGGCTACCTTGTCCAACACGCGCTCGACTCAGTTCCCGCAAGTGGGCAGTTCGGTCGGCACGACACGGCGTGGCAGTGGCTCGGGCGATACTAGCCAAAGCAGCAGCGCTTACGACGCCAGTATTACCGTGAATTGGGAAGTGGATTTGTGGGGGCGAATTCGTCGTCAGGTCGAGGCGGGTGATGCGGGTCTGCAAGCCAGTGCTGCTGATATGGCCGCTACCCGTTTGAGCCTGCAGTCTCAATTGGCGCAAACCTATTTGCAGTACCGCAGTGTTGAATCCAGCGAACGAGTGCTGGATCAAACTGTGGCAGCCTACGAGCGCTCTTTGCAGATTAATCAGAATCGCCTGGACGCCGGTTTTTCGGCGCCGGGAGATGTGGCGGCAGCCTTGAGCCAACTTGAAGGTGCACGCACCCAGCGCTTGGCTCTGAATCGGGAAAAAGCCACGTATCAGCACGCGATGGCCGTCTTGGTGGGCCGCGCGCCGTCCCAGTTTGAAGTGGTGCCTAATGCGCCTTGGCCGGTTGCCCCGGATGTACCCGTGGGCTTGCCGTCCAGCTTGCTGGAACGTCGTCCGGATGTGGCTCGCGCCGAGCGACGCATGGCACAGGCTAATGCCCAGATTGGTGTGGCCAAAGCGGCGTGGTTCCCCAGCCTGAGCCTGAAAGCCAGTGGAGGTTTTAGTAGCAGTGATTTAAGCGAGTGGTTGACGGCCCCTGCGCGTGTCTGGTCCTTGGGACCTGCTTTCGCCCTGACTTTGCTGGATTTTGGCGCACGTCGTGCTCAGGTTGAGCAGGCCGAGGCCAGCTATGACGAACAATTGGCCACCTACCGCCAGACGGTGCTGAATGCGCTGAAAGAGGTGGAAGATGCCTTGTCTGAACGCAATGGCCTGGAGCTGGAGCAAGCCAGCCAGGCGCGCGCGCTGGCTGCAGCACGCGAGTCCTTGCAACTGACGCGTAACCAGTTTGATGCTGGTCTGGTGGACTTCCTGAGCTTGGCGCAAACCCAGGCCACGGCTTTGTCGGCAGAGCGGCAGGCTTTGGATCTGGAGTCTCAACGTCTGCGGGCTTCGGTCAAGCTGATGGTGGCCTTGGGCGGCGGTTGGGATGTAGCGACAGGTCTGAATCCCGAAGAGCCGAAAGCTGTAGAGGCTGATCCAGCCGCCAAAGCAGAATAGCGTCGGCCTGACTGGATCTGCTCTAGTCAGGCTTTGGGCTTAGCTTGGCTTGGCTTGGCTGTCATTCAACAGCGATGCCCGCATCATCGCTTGAAGGTCCACGGAAACCGCCTCAGTCCTGATCCATCCAGGCATACAGCCCATCTACCCATTCTTTGCCGTCTGCCAAGCCTAAGGTGGCGTGAATCAGCTCGGCCCGTTCGTACAGATCATCAAAATCAATTTGTGGCGGGTCGGCAAAGGCCAGAGCAACCAGGTTGCCATCGTGCGTTTCAGGCAACCAGACCACGGCCGGGAAACTCTCTTGCAGTGCATGCAGATTACGCGCATGTACCAGCTCCGACCCCAGCAAATTCACCGTCAGCAGTCCTTGCGGGCTCAGTGCTTTGCGGCAGGCCTGATAAAAGGCTTCGCTTTCCAGCGCAGGGTGCTCGGCCTGATCGGAATACACGTCAATTTGCAGCACATCCAGTTCGCCATGCACGGCATCCAGATAGTCCAGCGCGTCTACCGTGTGTACGTTCAGGCGCTCGTCGTCGGACGGCAGATTAAACAGCAGACGACTGGCTTGCACGACTTCCGGGTTGATTTCCACAGCGTCGATACGCGTCTGGGGGAAGTGCTGGTAGCAAAAGCGCGTCAGGCTGCCTGCGCCCAAACCAAGCTGGGCAATGCGACGGGGTTCGGCCTGGAACAAGGTCCAGATCATCATCTGTCGGATGTAGTGCAGCTCTAGCTGATCGGGCGCATCCAGGCGCATGGCGCCCTGCACCCAGGCAGAGCCCAGGTGCAGGTAGCGTACGCCTTCGTGTTCCGAAATAGTGACGTGTGGCGTCATGCCGGATCGTTGTCCAACATATGGCGAATACCGGCAATACCGTGTGCGCCGTGCTCGCGTGCGTCGGCCAGGGTGTGGGCCGATTGTCCGCCGATGGCAAACACAGGGAGGCCAGCGTTTTCTGCCAGGCTGGCAAAACGGGCCCAGCCCATGCCGGGATCGCCGGGATGGGAGGAGGTTTCCAGGACATGGCCCAGAACCAGAAAGTCCGCCTGGATTTTGCGGGCTATTCCAATATCACTTTCATTGTGCGTGGACATGCCGATCAAGCCTTTGCTGATCGCAGGAAATGTCGTCAGGGTGTCGTGACATTTCGCGGACAGGGCTTGAGCATCGCTGGCGCGCAAATGCACACCATCGGCGTGGTCCCACCAACTTTCGGGGTGCAGGCTATTGACCAGGCAGCGGGCTTGGTAGCGCTGGCACAGGTTCACCACTTGCAGGAACGCTTGGTGCAGATGGAATTCGGCATCGGGCCGGGCAGCCCAGGCTGGCTCACGAAACTGGACTAATGCCGGGCCTTGTTGCAGGGCATGTTCCAGTTGTTCCAGATAGGCGGGTAAGCGGGCCGGCTCGTCGATGTTGGTAATCAGATAGCGTTCGGGCAGTTGCAGCCATTTCAGCGGAGGCTCGGTGGCGGGCAGGACAGGGCCTACTTCCAGAGGACCTTTTGGGTTGACCCAGGCAAGCTCCTGGCCTTCCAGGCACTGCGGTTCGCCTTCCCATTCCCGCACCAGGCAGAAAGAGAGTTTGACGAAATTCTTGGGGTATTCGTGTGTATAGGTGACCCAGGGGTGTGCTTGGGTGGTTTCAATGCCGAGTTCTTCGCGCAGTTCCCGTACCAGCGCCTGTATGACGCTCTCGCCCGATTCGATCTTGCCGCCTGGTAGTTCCCACCAGCCTGGCCAGGGTTTATCGGCTGGGCGTTTTCCCAGTAGCACTTGGCCGTGTTGGTTCAGTAAAACGCCAACGGCCACTTCCAACGTGGGTTTAGACATGTCTAGCGGTCCAATCTCTTGCAAATTGACGTGCTACCCGGCCGGAGCGTGAGCCGCGTTCCAAAGCCCATTGCAAGGCTTCCATGCGCGAGCTTTCAATGTGTTCTGCCGGGCAACCCGAAGCGCCAAGCCAGTAATACACAATGTCCAGGTAGTCGTCTTGTTTAAAGGGGTAAAACGACAACCATAGTCCAAAGCGCTCGGACAGGGATACCTTTTCTTCTACCGCTTCACCGGGGTGGATCTCGCCGTCTGCGGACGTGGAGGTACTCAGGTTTTCCTTCATGTACTCGGGCATCAGGTGACGGCGGTTGGATGTGGCGTAGATCAGCACATTGTCGCCGGGGGAGGCCAGGGAGCCGTCCAGCACGGATTTGAGCGCCTTGTAGCCTGCTTCGCCTTCTTCAAAAGACAGGTCGTCGCTGAAGATGATGAAGTGTTCGGGGCGGCCGCTGATCAGGTCAATGATCGTGCCCAGATCACCCAGGTCGGACTTGTCTACTTCAATCAGGCGCAGGCCCTGGTCGGCAAATTTGGCCAGCATGGCTTTGACCAGCGAGCTTTTGCCCGTGCCGCGAGCGCCCGTCATCAAGACGTTATTGGCGGGTTTGCCAGCCAGGAAATGGCGGGTGTTGCGCTCGATAATGCCTTTTTGGCGTTCAATGTGATGCAGGTCTTCAGTGTGGATAGAGGCCACATGCTGAACACCTTCCAGCCAGCCGCGTGCGCCGTTAGTGCGCCAGCGAAAAGCATGTGCATCCCAGTTGATGGGGGGTGGAGCAGGGGGCAGCCAGGCTTCCAGTTGAGCAAGAACGCGCTCAGCCCGGCTGATCAGGGTACTTAGGTCTTGCGAACTCAAGACAGTCTCCGTTTCAGGGTTAAATGCTTATTATCGCTAATTTGGCATCTTTTTCTGCCATCACTGTTGCGCCTGACGCGTAACAATGGGCCCAAAGCGATTCAAAATCGTATAATCATCCAGTTACGGTTGGCCGATATTGGCCCCCTCCCTTACTCGTCCGGAATTCTGTTTTGAACCTGTCCACCCTGATTGAACCTATTGCCGACGACATGAAGGCTCTTGATGTCGTCATTCGTGAGCGCTTGAATTCGGATGTGGTGCTGATACGCACAATCGGCGAATACATTGTTGGTGCCGGTGGCAAGCGCATGCGTCCTGCGCTGCTCTTGCTGGTCGCCCGCGCCCTGGCCTACAAGGGAACCACGCATCATTTGCTGGCTGGTGTGGTGGAATTCATCCATACCGCTACCTTGTTGCACGATGATGTGGTCGATGAGTCCGATATGCGTCGCGGCCGTAACACGGCCAATGCGGTCTACGGCAATGCGGCCAGCGTGCTGGTGGGTGACTACCTGTACTCGCGTTCTTTCGAAATGATGGTGCAGTCCAATTCCATGCCTTCCATGGCGGTTTTGTCGGCGGCCACCACCGTCATCGCCGAAGGCGAGGTGTTGCAACTGCTGAACGTACACGACCCGGACGTTTCGCTGGAGCGTTACCTGCAAGTGGTGCGCTACAAAACAGCCAAGCTGTTTGAAGCGGCCGCACAGGTCGGTGCCATTGTGGCGGGTGCTTCGGCCGAGATGGAAGAAGCCATGGCCGCCTATGGTCGCCACTTGGGTACGGCCTTCCAATTGGTCGACGACGTGCTCGATTACACCGGCGATGCTCAGGCTCTGGGCAAGAACGTGGGTGACGATCTGCGCGAAGGCAAGCCCACCATGCCACTGATCCGTGTCATGGAAGTTGGCACGCCCGAGCAGGTTCAACTGATCAAATCAGCGATTGAAACCGGCGATGCGGATTTTGCCGCTGTCGCCCAGGCTATTGAACAGACCGATGCACTGACGTATACCCGTGAGGCTGCACAGGCAGAAGCTCAGTTGGCGGTGGAAGCGCTGGCTTCCGTGCCAGACAGCGAGTTCAAACGAGTCTTGCTGGATTTGTGCGCATTCTCGGTTCAACGAGATCGTTAAGCGCCATACGAAATCAAGCCCGCCATCAGGCGGGCTTTTTTTGTAAGAAGAGCCCGAAAGTTACGTGTTTTCGCGTGTGTAGGCAGCCGATCATGTTATTTTTCTAGCCCATTACTATGATTTCTATGCGAGTCTTACTAGTCTGTGACTGGCTCGCACCTGATTGATACGCGCTCTGAAGGATGTGGCTTTCACCTGTGCCATGCAGCAGCAAGAGGCGTTGCCTTATCCAAAAGATGTAAGGAAATACGGATAGATGAATATTCAACTCGATATTGCACAGACGGTCGGGCTGGCCGCTGTTTTTCTCGTGATTGGGGAGTACATAAAAAATCGCGTGGCTATCTTGGCCCGCTATTTCATTCCCAGTCCGATTATTGGTGGCCTGGTCTTTTCTCTGATCGCTCTGATCGGCTATCAAACGGGCACTTTTACCTTTGAGTTCAATGACGATATACGCCATTTCCTATTGATGGCCTTCTTCACCACGATTGGTTTTTCAGCCAGTTTTGAGTTGTTGAAAAAAGGCGGTGTTGCTGTTGCTCTGTTTCTGGGCTGTGCAGTCGGTTTGATCGTTCTGCAAAATATACTGGGCGTTTCTTTGGCGATGCTCTTGGATGCCAACCCCTTGCTGGGTTTGGCCGCAGGCTCCGTATCCATGACCGGTGGCCACGGTACCTCGGGTGCGTTTGGTCCTTTGCTGGAAAAAGCGGGGGCTGTGGGTGCCTTGCCTGCCGCCATTGCTGCCTCGACCTGGGGACTGGTGATGGGGTGTGTCATCGGTGGGCCTTTGGGCAAGCGCCTGATGAGGAAATACAGTATTTCGGGGCCTGAGCCACATCGCCGTCATCGCCGTCAGCACGAGGGCAAAGAAGCGCCTGCAAAAACGGTGACTGAAACCACCCAGGTTGAGGATGGTGGTTTTGATATGCCGGTTTACGCGGTCGTACTGCTCTGCGTCGCCATTGGTATTGGTAGCGTGATCATTGATTTCCTGGCTCACTACAAAATTGTCTTGCCCGAGTATCTTGGCTCCATGCTGATCGCAGCCGCTATACGCAATATCATCGACTGGCGCCGCTATCGCTTGCCCGAAAAAGAGTTTGAGACTATCGGTAATGTCTCCCTGGCTTTTTTCCTGGTCTTGTCCTTGATGGTCATGAAACTGTGGCAATTGGCAGAGGTGGCAGGTCCACTCTTGCTGATCCTGATCGCCCAGACGGTATTAATGTTCTTTTTCGCCACCTATGTCACTTTCAAAGTCATGGGTAAAGACTATGACGCGGTTGTGATGTCGGCCGGGCATTGCGGTTTTGGTATGGGTGCCACGCCCAATGCCATGGCCAATATGCAAGCCTTTACCGAGGATAATGGCCCGTCGCGCAAGGCCTTCTTTGTGATTCCTCTGGTGGGGTCTTTGTTTATTGATTTCTTCAATGCCGTCATTATCACGGGCTTCTTGAAGGTATTGAGCTAACACGGCATTCCAGGCGCCTTGCGTTAACTAATACGCAGCCTGAATCGCTTGGCTCTCAATCTGCCTGGACAAGAGTCCAGGCAGATTGAGAGCCATTTTTTTGGGTGCCGGTTTTACTTGCGGTTTATTCACACTTCCAGCCCTGAAACTTATTGATCTGTTCTATCTTCTGTTTGCCTTGGCGCAAGGACGCCAGGACGTAGCTGCGCTTCAATTGTGATTGTCTCTAGGGAGTGCACAATGCGAAGCCATGTAGTGGGATCAGTGCTGTTGGTGGCCATTCTGGCCGGATGTTCGGCTGGCGAGTCCAGTAATCAAGCCGGTCTGCCAGAACTGGTTGAAGTAGCCGGCCCGGCACGCGAAGTCATGCAGGCAGGCGAGTTCCTGCTGGATGGCCGCTTGATTGCATCAGATACCGTGATGTACGCCCCCGTTCCCACCTTGAAGGCCATGAAGTATCAGGTCAGCCAGTATGAATACGACCAATGCGTTCGTGCCGAGCGATGCAAAGCCGCTGATGCGGTAGGTCAAGGGCAGGCCAAGAATATGCCGGTGGTGGGGGTTAGCTGGCAGGACGGGCAGGATTACGCCGCCTGGCTAAGCGAGCGTACCGGCAAGAAATTCCGTTTGCCGGATTATCTGGAATGGAGCTACTTTGCAGACCAGAAAGTGCCCGAGTCTGCTCAGAGCGGTCTGGATGAAAATGAGCAGGCTGCCTTGTGGCTGCAGGAATATCAGGACAGCTACAAGCGCAAGCAGGAGCAGGAAGTGCCCCTGGCCCCTTTGGGGCAGGGTGTTGCTAATGCGTATGGCGTCTTTGATGCCGGTGGTCAGGTCGCCGAATGGACTAATACCTGCCACGTGCGAGTACACCGCATCAGCATGCCGCGTGCTGAATCCCGGCTGGAAAACTGCGGCGTACGTACCTTGGGCGGGGAGCATATTGCGGTGATGCCCGACTTTATCCGCGATCCTAAAACCGGGGCGTGTTCGGTTGGGGTGCCACCGCGCTACTTGGGCCTGCGTCTGGTTACCGAGGACTAAGCCAGCGCTTAGCCTTGTTCCAGTACGGTTTGTGCAAATTTATCCAGGTCCGCAATCGTAATTTGTTTGCGGCCTGCCAGGATCAAACCCTGATGATCCCAACTGCTGACCACGCGGCTGGCTGTATACAAGGTGGTTCCGGCCAGATCCGCCAGATCTTGCCGGGTCACCGGAATACTCAAGGACGTCCCTTCCGCACCGCTTTGGCCTACTTGTCGAATCAGACGCAGCAGGCTGTGGGCCAGCCGTTGCTCCACCTCCAAACTGTGAATTTCCAGCAAG
The DNA here is from genome assembly GCF_017377875.1 of Alcaligenes sp. SORT26. GTDB lineage: Bacteria > Pseudomonadota > Gammaproteobacteria > Burkholderiales > Burkholderiaceae_B > Alcaligenes > Alcaligenes parafaecalis. Next base: position 2,318,894 of record NZ_CP070975.1, on the reverse strand, counting down.
CGATCATCTGCATCGCTTAGCCTGCGTGCGACCGTGTCTTGCGCAGAGCTGAGCAGGCAGGGGAAGCGTTGCGTCAGGCTGTCCCAGGATTTTTCTGGCCAGGCCAGAGCGGCACTGGTCGTCACGCTGATGGCTGTAGCCGGGTAGTTGCGACGGCGCAGGGCAGGGGCAATGCCAATTACATCGCCGGGCAAGGCAAAGCGCACCAGTAACTGCGAGCCGTTGGGCATGGTGCGTACGACTTTGATCAGGCCTTGCAGCAGTACATAAAAATGGTCGCTGCTTTGCTCTTGCCGAAAGACCTGGCTGTCCTTGTCGTAGTGGATCAGGCGTCCCTCTTGCCAGAGTTCGTCGATGCTGGCCGCATCCAGATCAGAGAACACGGGCAGGCTGGCTAACAAGGAGGGGTAGGAAATGTCAGTCATCACTTAAGCTTTCTGAGCGGGTTTTAAGCCCTAGTTTGCTGGCCAGCTTGTGCAGATTGCTGGGGTCTATGCCTAGCTGTCGGGCAGCCTGGCTCCAGTTGCCTTCGTTCTGGTCCAGAGCTTGCCGAATCAACTGGCTTTGCAGTTGTTCAACGGACTGACGCAAGGACTGGTTCGGGGTTCCAATGACCAGCTTGGTCCGTGCGACGGGCTCGTGGGTAGAAGGTAACAAATTGAGATTATCGGCGCTAAGCGTAAATATTTGGTTACGATCTGGCGTATCGACCAGCAGGCGGATGGTTGCCCGGCTGATTAAATGTTCTAGTTCGCGAACATTACCTGGCCAATGATAAGCCAGTAAAGCAGCTTCTGCGTCGGGTGATAGACGAATTCCGCGCAATCCCAAACGAGAGCGGTTAGTTTCCAAAAAATGGCCGGCCAGCAGCAGGATGTCCTGGTGACGTTCGCGCAAGGCGGGGATGGTCAGGGGGAAAACCGACAGGCGGTGAAACAGGTCTGCCCGAAAACCGCCTTGGGCAATCTGCTGGCTCAGGTCCCGATTGGTAGCAGCGACCAGACGCACATTCAGTCGGATGGGGTGGTCGGCCCCCAGGCGCTGGATCTCGCCATTTTGCAAAGTACGCAGCAGCTTGGCCTGAATGGTCAAAGACAGCTCACCGATCTCATCCAGAAAGAGCGTGCCACCTTGAGCCGCCTCAAACCGCCCCGCGCGGTGTTCATGAGCGCCTGAAAATGCCCCTTTGACATGGCCAAACAACTCGCTTTCCGCCAGGGACTCCGGCAGAGCCGCACAGTTCACGTAGATCAGCGGCTTGCTGTGCCGTGGGGAACGCTGGTGCAGGCGCTGCGCAAACAGCTCTTTACCCACGCCAGTTTCGCCCAACAACAAAACAGGCAGCTCCGACGTCGCCACGGTGTCCAGAAGCTGAATCACTTCCAGCAAGGATTTGCTGTTGCCGATGATGGCGGCCGAGTTGCTGCGGGATAAATAATCGGGCGGCAAGGTGGACAGCAAACGCAGGCTGCGGTTTTCTTCTTCCAGTTCGCTGATGCGAATCGCACTTTCCAGCACCAGGCACCAGTGTTTCAGCTCGACCAGCATGGAGGCTGAAAAGGTGCCGGGTCGTAAGGCATCCAGGGTGAGTATCCCCCAGGGTGCACCTTGCACTTGCAGGGTCACCCCCACGCAATCATGCACGGGCAAGGGCTGCCCCAGCTTGTCATCCAGCAGGCCATCGTAGGGGTCGGGCAAGCCACAGTTGGGCTCAAAGCGGGTCAGGTTGGCCGTGCTCAGAATGCGGGCCAGCCGTGGGTGATCGGCAATCACAAAGTGACGCCCCAATGTGTCGTTGCCCAGACCACTGGCCGCCACGATGCGCAGTACGGTGTCGTCCAATTTGAGTAGGCCAGCCGCATCACAGCCGAAGTGACGGGCGAGTAAATGAACCATGCGTTGCAGGCGTAATGGCCCCGGAATTTCGGTTGCAAGGTCGGCAATCAGGAGATCTAGCATGGGTGAAAAATACCCTTATGGTGAAAAATACCCAGTTTTGTGGGGGTAGTTTATACCCAGGCTGGTGGCAAACCATTGATCTATATCGTCTGCGACTTGGCACGGTCTTTGCTTTATAGGTTTTGTCATACATTTTTAAGGACTATGACATGACCCCCGAATTAGCAGAACATCGCTACCAAGCTTGTACTTCGGTCCGTCCCCCGCGTTGGGGCCGTACCCAAACAGGTTTTGACCAGGTAGCTGGGCCGTGCCAGGACCTGTTTGGATTGGGTCGTTTGATTCATCAGCGAGACGGAGAAGAAAATGCGTAGCTACAAAAAACTATGGTGGTCCCTGGTGGCAGTCACCATGGTCACCTTTGCCATTCTGGGATGGACGGGTGTGGAGGTGTATCGTCAGGCACCTCCCATGCCCACCAAGGTAGTCACACCCGATGGCCGTGAATTTACCTCACAGGAACAGATCCACCGTGGCCAGTCCGCCTGGCAAAGTACCGGTGGGATGCAACTGGGTTCGATCTGGGGGCATGGCGCCTACCAGGCACCGGACTGGAGTGCAGACTGGCTGCACCGCGAAGCGCTGGCCTGGCTGGATCTGGCTGCCCAGAAAACCTATTCCCTGAGCTACGATCAACTGACGTCCAGTCAGCAGGCGACCTTGCGCCAGGAGTTGCAGGACGAGTACCGCCCCAATCGCATTGATGAAGCGACAGGCGTGCTGCAAATCAGTGAGCGCCGTGCGCAGGCCATTGATACAACGGCCCAGTACTACATTGACCTGTTTGGTGATGCGCCCGAGCTGAAATCCAGCCGCGAAAGTTTCGCCATGAAGGACAACACCCTGCCAGAGTTGCAGCGTCGTCAGGACATGACCCGCTTTTTCTTCTGGCTGTCCTGGGCTACCGTGACCGAGCGTCCCGGCACCACTGTCAGCTATACCAACAACTGGCCGCACGAGCCCCTGGTGGATAACCATCCTTCCACCGCCAATATTGTGTGGTCCATTGTCAGTATCGTGCTCTTGCTGGCCGGTATTGGCTTGCTGGTCTGGATCTGGTCCTTTACGCACAAAGAAGAGGAAGCGCCTGTTGCACCGGCTACCGATCCGGTTCTGGCTTTCCGCCTGACACCTTCGCAGCGAGCCCTGAAAAAGTATGCCTTCCTGACGGTTGCCCTGTTTGTCATCCAGGTCTTTCTGGGCGGCTTTACCGCGCACTACACGGTTGAAGGCCAGATGTTCTATGGCATAGACGTGTCGCAGTGGTTCCCTTATTCCCTGACCCGTACCTGGCACATTCAGGCGGCCCTGCTGTGGATTGCCAGCGGCTTTTTGACTGCCGGTCTGTTCCTGGTGCCCTTGATTAACGGGGGCGAGGATCCCAAGTTCCAGCGCCTGGGCGTAGATGTCCTGTTCGGTGCTCTGGTTGTGCTCTTTATTGGTTCTTTTGCCGGTAACTTCCTGGCCATCAAGAACATCCTGCCGCCCGAGCTGAATTTCTGGTTTGGTCATCAGGGCTATGAATACCTGGATCTGGGTCGCTTCTGGCAGATCATCAAGTTCATTGGTCTGGCTTTCTGGCTCTTGCTGATGCTGCGTGGCATGTGGCCTGCCTTGCGTCGCGACAAAGGCGACAATCACTTGCTGATTCTGCTGACCATCTCCACTGTGGCCATTGGCCTGTTCTACGGTACTGGCTTGTTCTACGGCGAGCACACCAATATCACCATCATGGAGTACTGGCGCTGGTGGGTGGTTCACCTGTGGGTTGAGGGCTTCTTCGAGGTCTTTGCCACCGTTGCCATGGGCTTTATCTTCCTGACTCTGGGTCTGGTTTCCAAGCGCAGTGCCACTATTGCTGGTCTGGCTGCCGCCTCGCTGTTCCTGGTCGGTGGTGTGCCTGGTACTTTGCATCACCTGTACTTCTCGGGTACGACCACACCCATCATGGCTATCGGTGCTTCCTTCAGTGCCTTGGAAGTAGTGCCTTTGATCATGCTGGGTTACGAAGCCTTCCATAACTGGAAGATGCAAAAACAAGCAAGCTGGATGAGCGATCTGCGCTGGCCTGTCATGTTCTTTGTGGCTGTGGCCTTCTGGAACATGCTCGGTGCTGGTGTGTTTGGTTTCCTGATCAACCCACCTATCTCGCTGTACTACATCCAGGGGCTGAATACCACGCCATTGCATGCTCACGCTGCCTTGTTCGGGGTGTATGGCTTCCTGTCCCTGGGCTTTGTCTTGCTGGTGGTGCGTTATATCTCGCCAGAGGTGCGCTACAACGACCGTCTGATGAGCTGGGGCTTCTGGACGCTGAATATCGGTCTGGTGCTGATGATGTTCGTCAGTTTGCTGCCTGCCGGGATTATTCAGGCCTGGGCCAGCATCTCGGAAGGGATGTGGTACGCCCGTAGCGAAGAGTTCATGCAACAGCCTATCCTGCAGTCCTTGCGCTGGTGGCGCACTTTGGGTGACGTGGTATTTATTGCCGGTGCCCTGATTGTGTTCCAGCAAGTTTGGGTACGTATTTCGGCCGGGCGTCGTGGTGCTTCGGCGAATGCTGCAGGTGCAATAAAAACATCCTGATGTTTTTACGAGACGGTTTCTTTCTTCTGTGAGATTCCGTCTATCAAAAAAACCGCCTTCGGGCGGTTTTTTTTGTTGCTTATACGAGATGCTTGCGCTGCAGCAAAGAGTGCGCAGTCTGATTGCGGTCCAATACATTCAGTAACTGTTAGATCTGAATAACATTTAATCAGCAGGCATCACGCCTGGATCAAACCGGAGGTAGTATGGAACGTCGTCATTTCTTGAAAAGTGCTGGCCTAGGTGTCGCCGCAGGAACGACTTTGCTGGCGGCTCAAGTACAAGCCCGCGAGACGGCCGCACCAAAAAAGAACGCGCCCTGGATGGCTGCGCGTACAGAAGCCCAGATTGCCAAGCTGGAGCGGGTCAAGGTGGATCTGGTTGCGCCTCCTATGGTCCACAAGCATGAGCAAAAAGTCGGCCCCGAGCCCCGTGTGGTGGAATTCCGCATGAGCATCACCGAAAAAGAGATCGTGGTCGATCGTGATGGTACAACCATGCACGCCATGATGTTTGACGGTTCCATGCCCGGCCCCACCATGGTTGTGCATGAAGGTGACTACTTGGAGCTGACGCTGATCAACCCAGCCAGCAACACCATGCCGCACAACATCGACTTTCACGCCTCGACCGGCGCGCTGGGCGGTGCCAAGCTGACCAACGTGAACCCTGGTGAACAAGCCACACTGCGCTTCAAGGCCGACCGCACCGGTACCTTTGTGTACCACTGCGCACCTGAAGGCTCGGTAGCCTGGCACGTGGTTCAGGGCATGCACGGTACCGTCATGGTGCTGCCACGCGATGGCCTGAAAGACTCGGCTGGCAACAGCTTGCATTACGACCGTGTCTACACCATTGGTGAATTTGACCTCTACATCCCCCGTGATGAAAAGGGCAACTTCAAAAAATATGGTTCTTCGGCTGAAAGCTACGGCGACACCCTGGAAGCCATGCGTGGTCTGATCCCCAGCCACGTGGTGTTCAACGGTAAAGTCGGTGCCTTGATGGGCGACGGTGCCATGAAAGCAAACGTGGGCGAGACCGTCATGTTCATCCACTCGCAGGCTAACCGCGATACACGTCCTCACCTGATCGGTGGTCACGGTGACTGGGTTTGGGAGCTGGGTAAATTTGATGACCCACCAGCCAAGAACCTGGAAACCTGGTTCATCCGCGGCGGTTCGGCTGGCGTGGCGATCTACACCTTCAAGCAGCCTGGTGTGTACGCCTACGTGAACCATAACCTGATCGAAGCCATGGAACTGGGCGCAGCAGGTCACGTACTGGTCGAAGGCGACTGGAACGACGACTTGATGAAGCAAGTCAGCCCTCCCGGCCCCATCAAGGGCTAATCAGGGGGTAGTACCCGGTAAGCGGAATTGATAGACAGCGGTACCACTCAATTCCGCCCGGGTTTCAAAGCAGTACCTGGATAGTGATTAGCTAAGGAACAAGCAGGAGGTTCGAGTCATGAAAACCGGGCCTCTTGTTCAGAAAACGAAGTATCAGCCTGGCATGCGTTCATGCCGACTGTTTAAAGGGTAAACCCATGAGAACCTATCGACCCGCCACCATGATGCACTCCGCAATGGCCGCTTTGCTCTTGTTGGCTGCTGCACCTGCAGCTCATGCCGACTCGGAAGAAGCTCTCAAGCTGTACAAGTCCTCGTGTATGGTCTGTCACGCATCAGGCATGGCCAATGCACCCCGTCTGGGCGATAAGGCTCGTTGGGAGCCCCTGATTGCACAAGGCGAGGATGCCTTGATGGAAGTGGTCATCAATGGCAAGGGTGCCATGCCACCGCGTGGCGCAGCTCCCAAGGCCACTGACGAGCAACTGCGCAGCGTCGTGCGCTACATGATTGAAAAGGCCAGCTAAGACACTGACCTTTTCAGGCTGGGCTTACAAGCTCCAGTCGTAATCAACGGTTAGTGGCGCGTGGTCGCTGAAACGCTCTTCTTTGTAGACCGTGGCACTACGCGCTTTAGCAGCAATACCTGGGGTGGCAATTTGATAATCAATGCGCCACCCCACATTTTTGGCCCAAGCCTGGCCACGGTTGCTCCACCAGGTGTAGCACTCGTCCGTGGTGTCAGGATGCAGGCTGCGGTACACATCCACCCAAGACAGCTCGCCCAGCACTTTCGTCATCCAGGCGCGTTCTTCAGGCAGAAAGCCGCTGTTTTTCAGATTGCCTTTCCAGTTCTTCAAATCGGCTTCGTGGTGCGCAATATTCCAGTCACCACAAATAATGAACTCGCGGCCTGTATCGCGGTGTTCCTGCATCAAGCCACCAATCCACTGTTCAAAATGATCCAGAAAGCGGTACTTGGCCGTTTGGCGTTCGTCGCCTGACGAGCCGGAAGGCAGGTAGGCGCTGATCACACTAAGGTCGTTCCAGTCGGCGCGGATGATGCGGCCTTCGGCATCAAACTCTTCGCAGGCCATGCCTTCGGCCACGGTTTCTGCCTTGTGGTTCAAGTACAGACCGACGCCGCTATAGCCTTTTTTCTGGGCATGGTGGAAATGCCCGTGATACTCACCAGGGTGAGTCAGATCAGGCGTCAGATCAGGCTCGCTGATCTTGATTTCCTGCATGCAGACAATATGGGGTTTCTGGGCTTCCAGCCAGGCGGGCAGGCCTTTACGAAAGGCAGCCCGAATACCGTTGACGTTTAACGAGGTGACGCGTAACACGTGGCAATTCTCCTTATAGCGTCAGCACTGTAACCCGTAATCTGCTTCGATGTCAGTGGCCGTCAGAGCTTGTTACGTGGCCGAACCAAAGCAGTAACTGGATACGGTCAAACCGCCAAAGGCCTGGGTTTCATGGTGGAAGCGATGCGCCGTATCTCCACGCGCAGCACCAGCCGCCACCATGGCAGGAACCAGATGGTCTTCACGGGGGTGAGCAATACGTGCGGCTGGGGCTTGTTCCCAATTCATCAGGGCCTGACGACGAGCGGCAGGATCTTCCAGGCTGAGGCTTTGGTGCAACCAGGCATCAAACTGGGCAGAAGGCTCCACACCGCCGGGTCCCATATTGCGCAGGTTGTGATAGCTCAGGCCGCTGCCAATAATCAGCACATCTTCGTCCCGTAAAGGGGCAAGTGCCTCGCCCATGGCGTAGTGCAGGGCAGGGTCGTAATTGGCGTGAATGGACAGTTGCACCATAGGCACTTTGGCTTGCGGATAAATCACATACGCAGGCACAAAGGCACCGTGGTCAAAGCCGCGTTCCGCATCTAGCCGAGTGGGCAGACCGGCACCTTCCAGCAGGCCACAGACTTGCTGCGCCAGTGCGGGATCGCCTGGTGCGGGGTAATGAATTTCATAGGTATGGGAGGGAAAGCCGTAGTAGTCGTACACCATGCTGGGGTGTGCGGCAGAGGCGACCAGTAAATTCGCCTGTTGAGCTTCCCAGTGAGCGGAGACCATCAGGATCGCTTTGGGCGTACGGCCCAATTGGCGTGGAATATCCTGCAAGGCAGCACGCAGCGGAGCGTACATGGTTTGCGCTTCAGGCATCCAGGGCCAGGGTCCGCCACCGTGCGAGATGAAATAGGTGGGCATTGTCATGATGATGATCTCCTGCCCCTGCCCTGAGAGGGGCAGGGGATAAGGGGTTGAATAAGGCGTCAGGCTTTACCGCGGCCAGCGTCTACGCTCCATGGGCCTGGGCCTGCAAAGGCCAGGTACAGGAAGGTAAAGCAGAACAGGACGGCCGCTTCACCGCCATTCAGGATGGGAGTGGCAACGGTGCTGGCGCTGGCGTGGCCAATAAAGTAGGCGAAAGCGCACAGGCCGGAAGCAATAAAGGCAGCAAAACGCGAGAACAGACCAATGACAAGCAAGACACCCAGAACCAGTTCCAGAATGCCCGCAATACCGTATATGGAGCTGATTTGCAGGTTGGCAAACATGTCTACTTTGGGGAAACCCAGGATCTTGGCAGTACCGTGTGTCAGCAGCAAATAACCTGTGACGATGCGCAGCAGGCTAAGAATGCGAGGAGTCCAGCTAGAGGTAAGGGCGCTCATGTATTTTCCTTTGGAAAGTTGACAGTATCGGTAAACAAAGCGCTTGGCTCGGTGTGGTGACAGAGGATCTGCGTCAATCATGACCTGGAGTCAGCCTGGTGCTGGTCCCGCCCATTCAAGGCCCAGACAGGCACCGGTGTAGCGCTCGTTTAAGATTAATCAATTACTATCAGGAAATAAACAGGCCTATTTTCATTAGTTACTTTCTTATTAGGAAAGCATGGATACGATTCAGAGTTTGCGGGTGTTTCGAGAAATCGTGGCAGCGGGCAGTTTTGCTGCGGCGGCACAACGTCTGGATATGTCCGCGCCTATGGTCAGCAAGCATTTGGCCAGTCTGGAAAAGCAGCTTGGTACGCGCTTGCTCCATCGCAGCAGTCGTCGTTTGAGCCTGACGGAATTGGGGCAGACCTACTTTGATTATTGTTTGCAGGCGCTCGATACTCTGGAGCGGGGCCAGCAGGCTTTGTCGGGTCCAGAGCATCAGCCCCAAGGGGTGTTGCGGGTGACGGCGCCCGTGTGGTTTGCAAACCGCAAAGTGGCCCAGTTGTTGCAGGATTACCAAACTCGCTTTCCTGAGGTCACCTTGGATATGAGCTTGAGTAATCACAAGGTGGATTTGGTGGCAGAAGGTTTTGACCTGGCCCTGCGGGTCATGCGTGAACCTGCCCCGCATCAGATTGCGCGTCTTATTTGCCCCACGCCGTTTCATCTGGTGGCCAGCCCGGAGTTTGTGGCCCAACATGGTATGCCGCGCAACTGTGCGGAGGTGATGCGTCTGCCTGCGATCAGTCCCAGTTATTTGCAGCAGCCCAGCTTCGAGTTTCTGGGGCCGGATGGGCCCGAGTCCTTGCGTCTGAATCCTTTTATGCGTTCGGACAATACAAATCTGACCTATTACAGCGCCTTGGGCGGAGCAGGGCTGGCCTACTTGCCTGAGTGGTTGGTAATGGATGATCTGGACAGTGGCCGTCTGCTTCGCCTCTTGCCTGACTACACTGAAGAGCTGCAGCAATTGCATGCCGTCTATGCCAGTCGTCGCTATTTGACGCCTAAAGTACGCAGTTTTATCGACTTCTTGTTAGAAGAACTGGCCGAAGCTGGCAAGTGATGGCTAACAACACGCTAAAATGCCTTTCGTCTCTATCTTTTTCATACTCTGTCATGTCGGCTACTAACGATAATCGTCGTAATTTTGTGCGCTTTTCCCTGGAACAGGGAGTACTGCGCTTTGGGGAATTCAAGGTCAAGTCTGGCCGTTTGAGCCCTTACTTTTTCAATGCCGGCCTGTTCAATACGGGACGTAGCGTGGGCCAACTGGCTCGCTTCTATGCCCAGGCCTTGCTGGATTCGGGCGTGTCGTTTGACATGCTGTTCGGGCCTGCCTACAAAGGTATTCCATTGGCAGCAGCGACCTCGATTGCGCTGGCCGAGCATCCTCAAATCGGTGATCGTGACGTGCCCTTTGCCTTCAACCGCAAAGAAGCCAAAGACCATGGCGAAGGCGGCACCCTGGTGGGCGCACCCTTGCAAGGCAAAGTCGTGATTATTGATGACGTGATCACAGCGGGTACGTCCGTGCGTGAATCCATGCAGATCATCAAGGCTGCGGGTGCAGAACCTGCAGCGGTGCTGATTGCTCTGGATCGCATGGAACGCGCTGGTAATGACCAGGAACTGTCCGCACATTCTGCTGTGCAGGAAGTGGAACAGACTTACGGTATTCCAGTGATCAGCATTGCCTCGCTGGCGGACATCATGGCGGTATTGGCTGACGACACTACTTTGGCGGCCCATGCCCCTCAGGTAAAAGCCTACCGTGATCGCTACGGTGTTTGATCACCAGCCTTAGTTAGCCATATTGAGCAGTAAAAAAAACACCAGGCCTTGGCCTGGTGTTTTTGTATCCGCTAAGTGCAGAGCCTGAATTCAGGCATCCAGCTTTTGCTTGAGCATTTCATTGATCTGCTGCGGATTGGCTTTGCCCTTGGCAACCTTCATCACTTGACCGACCAAAGCGTTGAAAGCCTTTGGCTTGCCAGCACGGTGCTGTTCGACAATGCTGGGGTTGGCGGCCAGAACTTCGTCCACCATGGCGCCAATAGCACCGGCATCGTTGATTTGCTTCAAGCCACGGGAGTCGATGATGGCATCCACATCGCCGTTCAGTTCGCCGTCCCATTGCGCCGCAAATACGTCACGGGCAATCTTGTTCGAAATGGTGCCGTCAGCAATACGGGCAATCAGTTGGGCCAGTTGTGCTGGGCTGACTTTGGATTGCTCAATGCTGATTTCTTCACGGTTCAAGGCAGCCGACAGCTCGCCCAGCACCCAGTTGGCAGCCAGTTTGGCATTGGCGCTGGAGCCTGCTTGCAAAATGGCTTCAAAGAAGTCTGATGTGGCGCGGTCTACTGTCAGTTGCGAGGCGTCGTAACGGCTCAGCTCAAACTCTTGCTCGAAGCGAGCCAGTTTTTGAGCAGGCAGCTCGGGCATGTCCTGACGAACTTGCTCGATCCATTCTTCGCTGATCAACAGCGGTGGCAGATCCGGGTCGGGGAAGTAGCGGTAATCATGCGCGTCTTCTTTGCTGCGCATGCTGCGTGTTTCGTCGCGGTCCGAGTCGTACAGGCGGGTTTCCTGAACCACTTTGCCACCATCTTCAATCAGCTCGATCTGACGGCGCACTTCGTACTGAATCGCGCGTTCCAGAAAGCGGAAGGAGTTGATGTTTTTCAGTTCGCAGCGGGTGCCCAGTTCCTTCTGGCCCTTGGGACGTACCGAGACGTTGGCGTCCACGCGGAACGAGCCTTCCTGCATATTGCCGTCACAAATACCCAGCCAGACAACCAGGCTGTGCAAGGCGCGGGCATAGCCCACGGCTTCGGCAGCCGAGCGCATTTCAGGTTCGGACACGATTTCCAGCAGCGGCGTGCCCGCGCGGTTCAAGTCGATCCCGGTGCTGGATTCGCCGTAAGGGCCACGGAAGTTTTCATGCAGGGATTTACCGGCATCTTCTTCCAGGTGGGCACGAGTCAGATTAATGGTCTTTTCCTCGTCGCCCAGCATGAAGCTGATGGTGCCCCCGCTGATGACGGGGATTTCCATCTGGCTGATCTGGTAGTTCTTGGGCAGATCCGGGTAGAAGTAGTTTTTGCGTTCAAACACGGAGCGGGGGGCAATGTGCCCGCCTACGGCCAGACCCAGGCGAATGGCCCGTTCGGCAGCGCCACGGTTAAAAACAGGCAGTGCGCCGGGCAGGGCCATGTCCACTTCATTGGCTTGCGTGTTGGGCAAGGCACCAAAGCGGGTGCTGCTGCTGGAGAAGATTTTGGATTCGGTCGAGAGCTGGGTATGGGTTTCCAGCCCGATCACAATTTCCCATTCCATTATTGTTGTCCTGGTTGACGTTGATGCCAGTCGGTGACTTGCTGGAAGCGGTCGGCAAAAGCCAGCAATTGGCCTTCGCGGAAGTAATTGCCAATAATTTGCAGGCCGATGGGCAAGGGCTGCTCATCGTTGCTGAAACCGCAGGGGATGGACATGGCGGGCAGGCCAGCCAGGCTGACGCCCAGGGTGTAGACATCACCCAGCCAGTCGGTCGTTGGGTCTTCAATCGTTGTGCCCAGCTTGCGGCCCAGGGCCGGGGTGACCGGGCCAAGGATCAGGTCGCACTGTTCAAAGACTTTCTGGAAGTCGTCCACAATCATGCGGCGTACGCGTTGGGCTTGCAGATAGTAGGCATCGTAGTAACCGTGGGACAGCACATAGGTGCCCACCAGGATTCGACGCACCACTTCAGGTCCAAAGCCTTCCGAGCGCGAACGCGAAATCATGCTGCTCAGGTCGGTGTACTGATTGGCGCGGTGGCCAAAGCGTACGCCGTCAAAGCGCGACAGGTTGGTCGAGGCTTCAGCCGGGCTGATGACGTAATAAGTAGGGACAGACAGTTCTGTCAGGGGCAGTTGCACGCTGACGCGCTCTGCACCCAGGCTTTCGTAGGTTTTCAGCGCGGCTTCGATGGCGTCGGCGACAACCGGGTCCAGGCCGGGGCCAAAGAACTGTGCGGGCACACCAATACGCAAGCCTTTCAGTGGCTGGCTGCCTTGGGCTTCTTGCTGGGACTGCTGCTGTTCAAACTGCTGACGAATGCGCGCGCCGTTATTGGGCTGATCGTCGCAGAATTCCAAACTAGTGGCATCTTGCGGGTCAAAACCACACATGGTTTCCAGCAGATCCAGCAAGTCGCGGGCATTGCGGGCGATAGGACCGGCCTGATCCAGGCTGGAGCCGTACGCAATAATGCCAAAGCGGGAAATCGTGCCGTAGGTGGGCTTGATGCCGCTGACGCCACACAGGGCGGCTGGCTGTCGAATCGAACCGCCGGTATCCGTGGCAGTGGCACCAGCGATCAGGCCAGCAGCAACTGCAGCAGCGGAGCCACCCGAGGAGCCACCGGGAACCATGGAATGGTCCCAAGGGTTGCGCACAGGGCCAAAGACCGAGCTTTCGTTGCGCGAGCCCATGGCGAACTCGTCACAGTTCAGTTTGCCCAGCGAGACAGCACCGGCTGCCTGCAGCTTGGTCACGACCGTAGCGTCAAAGGGGCTGACATAGCCTTCCAGCATTTTGCTGCAGGCGGTAGTCTGCCAATCCTTGGTGACAAACAAATCTTTGTGGGCGATAGGGATACCGGTCAGTGGACCGGCCTTGCCTTGAGCAATCAGGGCATCAGCGGCATCGGCCTGGGCCAGGGTCAGGGCAGCGTCCTGCTGCACAAAGGCATTGAGCTCTTTTTGACGGGCGCTATTGTCCAGGGCTTGCTGGGCCAGCTCGCGGGCACTGACAGTTTTGTTTTGCAGGGCTAGTCGCAGCGCTGCAATAGTCGCGAATTCAGGGGTAAAAGACATGGTTTTGCTTTATTCGATGACCGTGGGCACCAGAAACAGGCCATCCTGCTCGGCGGGGGCGTTGCGCATCATGGCCTGGCGGCTTTCTACCGTTCCGGAAGGCAGGGCCTTGTCCTCGCGCAGACGCAGACTGATCTGCTGGCGGGCGGACAAAGGATGGGCCATAGGCTCAACGCCTTGAGTATCAACGGTTTGCAAGGTCTGGATCAGGCCCAGGATGCGCGTCAAATCGTGCTCGACCTGGGAGGCCTGTTCAGCGGAAAGATCAAGGCGCGCCAGTTGCGCTATACGGGCAACATCCTGTTCAGTGATAGACATGTGGGTGGGTACTGGAAAATGAGTAATAAAAAAAAGCGGAAATCCGTCAGTTAGGGACAGTTTGGCACTTTTACAGCAAATGCGGGGGTTACAGAACTTAACTGACCATTAAAACAGTCCTAATGTAGAGCAATTATAAGTTATCATTGACCGTTTCCTTCCCAGGTATTTTTGAATTCGTTGCCTGGTTCTTGTGCCTGTCGTTTTACGCTTGAGTTCCGCGCCGAATTTACCTGCCTTTTCCCCCAAACACTTTACACTTTGCGCGCCCATGTTCGGATTCCTACGCAGTTACTTTTCCAGCGATATGGCAATCGACCTCGGTACGGCCAATACCCTTATCTATGTACGCGGCAAGGGTATCGTACTGGATGAACCGTCCGTTGTAGCCATCCGCCATGAAGGTGGACCTAATGGTAAAAAAATCATTCAGGCCGTTGGGCAGGAGGCCAAGCAAATGCTGGGTCGGGTGCCTGGCAATATTGAAGCCATCCGGCCCATGAAGGATGGTGTGATCGCGGACTTTACTGTTACCGAGCAAATGCTCAAGCAGTTCATCCGCATGGTTCACCCACGCAGCATGTTTGCTCCCAGCCCACGCATTATCGTGTGCGTGCCTTGTGGCTCCACCCAGGTGGAACGCCGTGCCATCAAAGAATCTGCTCTGGGCGCTGGCGCCAGCAAGGTCTACCTGATTGAAGAGCCCATGGCGGCTGCAATCGGTGCAGGCCTGGCCGTGTCCGATGCCAGCGGTTCCATGGTGGTCGATATTGGTGGTGGCACGACCGAAGTGGCAGTGATCTCTTTGGGCGGTATGGTCTATAAAGGATCGGTTCGCGTCGGTGGCGATAAGTTTGACGAAGCCATTATTAATTACATCCGTCGCAATTACGGAATGCTAATTGGTGAACCCACGGCTGAATTGATCAAAAAAGAGATCGGTTCTGCATTCCCCGGTACTGAAATTCGCGAAATTGAAGTCAAGGGTCGCAATTTGTCCGAAGGGGTGCCACGCAGTTTCACCGTTTCGTCCAACGAGATTCTGGAATCGCTTACCGATCCCTTGAATCAAATCGTCTCTGCGGTTAAAACCGCTCTGGAACAAACTCCTCCTGAACTGGGTGCGGACATCACGGACAAGGGCATCGTCCTGACCGGTGGTGGCGCTCTGGTTCATGACCTGGACCGTCTGCTGCAAGAAGAGACCGGCTTGCCCGTTGTGGTGGCTGAAGATCCTCTGACCTGCGTGGTACGGGGTTGCGGTGAGGCTCTGGAGCATCTGGAGCGTCTGGAGTCCGTATTCATTTACGATTGATCTTTGCTTGGCCCCCACGGCAATGTATTGCCTGTGGGGGCAAGTGATCGAGTGTTTGATTAATGCGAGAACAAGGCTCCATCCGGCTATTTAGACGTGGCTCATCTCCCGAGCTGCGTCTGGCCGCTCTTTTGGTGCTGGCCGTGGGCTTGTTGATCACGGATGCTCGTTATGCGGTGCTCGAACCGGTGCGTCAGGCCGTGGCTGCCGTGTTGTATCCTTTTCAGCGCGTCATGCTGGCCCCGCGCGATCTGGTTACTTACTTCAGTAGCTGGACCGATGCGGCCTCGACCGCACGCTCTGAAAAAGAAGCCTTGCAACGCCAGCGTATCGAACTGGCTCAGCTCTCTACCCATGCTGCCCAGCTTTCTGCAGAAAACGAGCAATTGCGCCGTTTGCTGCAAGTGGCCGATACCGTCACCCAACCGTCTGTTGCAGTGGAAGTTCTGTATGAACCTCCCAATGGCTACGCTCGTCATCTGATTTTCAATAAAGGCTCGGCCAGTGGCATTCGTCCCGGCATGCCGGTGATTGATGAGGGCGGAGTAGTGGGCCAGGTGGTGCGGGTTACGCGCTTTACCTCCGAAGCCGCGCTGATTACCGACGATAAAGTCTCGGTCCCGGTACAGGTGCTGCGCAATGGCCTGCGCCTGATTGCCTTTGGGGGCAATCCCGGAGGCAAGGTGGAAGTGCGTTTCCTGACCAGTGATGTGGACCTGGAGCCCGACGATACCCTGATCACCAGTGGTATTGGCGGTTTGTTCCCGGCGGGTTTGCCGGTTGGTACGGTCAGCAGTATTGAGCGCGATGATGCCTCGGGCTTTGCCCTGGCTATGGTCACGCCCTTGTCGCACCCCGAGCGTTATCGCCATTTTCTGATTTTGCTGGTGCCCGAGAGCGAACGCTCCCTGGAACAGGACGATGCCAATGATGCGACGCGCTGAGTCCTCGGATACCTCTGGCCGCAAAACCCGGACCTCGTCTCTGGGTAGCTTGCAGCCCATCGATAGCAGCCCGTTTTCGCGTGCGTCCAGTCCTTGGCTGGTGTGGGGCTCGATTCTGCTGATGTGGCTAAGCTCCATGCTGCCGTGGCGGCTTTTGCCTTTTGCCCCCGATCTGTTGATGCTGGTGTTGGCCTTCTGGGCCGTGCACGAGCCGCGCCGGGTGCCCATGTCCCTGGCATTTGTGCTGGGTATTCTGGTCGATGTACACGATGGCAGCCTGTTGGGCGAACACGCCCTGGCTTATATCCTGGTCGTGTATGGCGCATTGGTATTGCGTAAACGAATTCTGAACTTTGGCATGTGGACCCACTTCCTGCACATGGCGGTTGTCATGCTGCTGGCACAGCTGATCGTACGGGTCCTGCACGCCTGGCTGGTGGGTGAGTGGTCTGGCTGGGAGTGGGCTGGTGGCACTTTGTTGACAGCCGCTTTGTGGCCCCTGGCCGATAGTGTGCTGTTCTTGCCGCAGCGACGTCTGGACGAGTCCGACTCCGGTTCGTCCTGATTGGTAGGGCGGCCATGTTTGAATTCAAAAAAACCTCGCATCAGTTGCGCCAGCGCATTCTTTTCCGCGCCCTGGTAGCGGCGGTTCTGGCCTGCGTATTGTTAGGGGTCCTGGGCGTGCGCCTGTGGTATTTGCAGGTGGTGCGCTACGAAGGTTTTGCGGCCCGAGCCGATCAGAACCGTATTGCTGTGATCCCGATTACTCCCCGTCGTGGCGAGATTCTGGACCGTAATGGCGAGGTGCTGGCCCGTAATTACCGGGACTACACCTTGTCCGCCGTGCCAGCCAGTCTGGGTGAACCTCTGGACGATATGCTGGATCGTGTCGGCGAGCTGGTGGAGCTCAGTCCACGCGATCGGCGTCGATTCAAGCAGAACGTCGCTCAAAATAGCCGTTACTCCGAAATCCTGCTGCGCAATAACCTGAGCGATGATGAAGCCGCCTGGTTTTCTGCCCATGCCTTCAAATTCCCCGGTGTGACTCTGCAAGCCCGTTGGGTGCGTGAGTACCCCCAAGGCGAGGCCGCTGCCCACGTGCTGGGTTATGTAGGCCGTATTTCCGAGGGCGACCAGCAAAGGCTGGAAGAAACCGGGCAAACCGGTAATTACCGTGGCACGCAGGTTATCGGTAAGAAAGGAATTGAAAAAACCTGGGAAAAAACGCTGCATGGCCGTACGGGTATCGAGGAAGTAGAAGTGGCTGCCTCGGGCCGTCCCGTACGTACACTTAGCCGCGTAGACCCGGTGCCCGGTGCCAGCTTGCGTCTGTCTCTGGATATTGGCTTGCAGAAAATGGCCGAAGCCATGTTCACAGGGCGACGCGGTGCCTTGGTGGCGATTGAGCCCAGCACAGGCGAAGTGCTGGCTTTTGTGTCGGCCCCGTCTTTTGACCCGAACCTGTTTATCGACGGGATTGATGTAGAAAACTGGCGCAAGCTGAACGACTCGCCTGATCACCCGCTGATTAACCGCCCGCTGTACGGCACGTATCCTATCGGGTCGACCTACAAGCCTTTTGTGGCCTTGGCGGCTCTGGAAACCGGCAAGCGCAAGGCAACGGACCGTATTTCCGATCCTGGCTATTTTGAATTTGGTGGCCAGCGTTTCCGTAACGCAGGTGGCGCGGTCTACGGCTCTACCGACATGCACCGTGCCTTGGTGGTTTCCTCGGATACCTACTTCTATTCCTTGGGCCCGGAAATCGGCGTTGATAATCTGCACGACTTCATGAAGCAGTTTGGCTTTGGCCAGCAGACGGGTATTGACCTGGATGGCGAGCGCCAAGGCATTCTGCCTTCTACTGAGTGGAAACGTCAGGCCTACAAAAAACCGGCCCAGCAGCGCTGGTATGCCGGAGAAAGTATCTCGGTGGCGGTGGGGCAGGGCTATAACTCCTTTACTGTGCTGCAACTGGCGCATGCGACTGCCGTGCTGGCTAGCAATGGCATTGTGCGGCCTCCACACCTGGTCACCCAGACCTTGAACCCACATGACCCGGAGATTGAACAGCCTGTGCGTATTGATGCCAAGCTGATTCCCTTGAAGCAGGCTAATGTGGATGTGGTCAAACGCGCTCTGGTGGATGTGGTGCGCCTGGGTACGGCCCGTCGCGCCTTTGCGGGTGCGGCTTATCAGGCGGCTGGCAAGACGGGGACGGCACAGGTCTTTAGCTTGCGCGGCGCCAAGTACAACGCCAACGCTATTGACGAGCGTTTGCGCGACCACGCTTTGTTCATGTCCTACGCTCCGGCAGAGAACCCCAAAATCGCAGTGGCCTTGATTGTAGAAAATGCGGGTTGGGGCGGTTCGGTTGCGGCACCCATTGTGCGCAAGGTTTTTGATTACTGGTTGGTGGAACGAGGGCAGATGCAATGAAGCGACTTTTGCAACTGGGCCTGAGAGCCGTCACTGCCTTTGATTGGCCCTTGCTGTTGTTGCTGGTGCTGATGGCCGCGCTGGGCATGACGGTCATGCATTCAGCCGTAGGCGGTACGGACTGGCGCTTTGCCGACCAGGTGCGTAATTTCCTGTTGGCCTTTGGTGTGATGTGGGTGGCCGCCCTGATTCCCCCAGCCTTGTGGATGAAGCTGGCCCCGGTGGTGTATTCGATCGGGGTTGTGCTGCTTCTGGGGGTAGAGTTCTTTGGCGAAACCAGCAAGGGTGCAACGCGCTGGCTAGACCTGGGCGTGGCCCGTATTCAGCCCTCGGAAATGCTCAAGATCTCGGTGCCTTTGATGCTGGCCTGGTATTTCCACCGTTACCAGCGGCCCAAGATGAGTCTGCTGGACTTCATGGTGGCCGGCATCTTGCTGATGATTCCGTTCCTGCTGATCGTGCGTCAGCCTGACTTGGGTACTGCTTTGCTAGTGTTTGCGGCGGGTTTCTGCGTGATTTACTTTGCAGGCCTGTCCTTCAAGCTGATCGTGCCGATTGTGGTGGTGCTGGTGCTGGGCATCAGTGCCTTGCTGTATTACGAAGACTATATCTGCGTACCCGACCTGGATTGGGTAGTGCTGCACGACTATCAAAAACATCGGGTCTGCACATTGCTTAATCCCGGTAGTGACCGTCTGGGCAGAGGCTTTCACACTATCCAGTCCATGATTGCGATTGGCTCGGGCGGTGTGTACGGCAAGGGTTACATGATGGGCACGCAGTCCCATCTGGACTTTGTTCCAGAGCGTACGACTGACTTCATTTTTGCCGTATTTGCTGAAGAGTTCGGTTTGTATGGCGGCATCATGCTGCTGGTGCTCTATGCCTTGCTGATTCTGCGCGGCTTGTCCATTGCCGCCGTGGCTCACACACAGTTCAGCCGTCTGTTGGCCGGTTCCATGTCCATGATGCTGTTTGTCTATGTGTTCGTGAACATAGGCATGGTGACAGGGATTCTGCCCGTGGTGGGTGTGCCTTTGCCCTTCCTGAGCTATGGCGGTACGGCCTTGATGACCCTGGGTGTGGCCTGCGGGATGCTGATGAGCATCAGCAACGATAAGCCAGCGCGGCCGACCTGATTCAATCTCCCCCAGCATCGCCGGGGGAGCGACTCTTAGCTCAATATCAACTGTTCACTATCTTTGCTCTGGTACAAACCTAGCAGCAGCTTGCGGATGGGCGCTGGTAAAGCGGTCTGCTCCAGTGCTTCATGATCCTGCCATTGCTGGCCTGCTACCGGCTCGGCCAGGATGGATTCGTCTACTTGCAACAGCCAAGGCGTGATGTGCAGTTTGAAGTGCGAGAACACGTGCTGGAAGGAGGCCAGAGCAATCGCCTCTTCATTGGACCAATGCAGTGCCGCGGTGTGCAGGCTCATGGCATCCTCGAATTGAGGCAAGGTCAGCAGACCACCCCAGATGCCTTGATCCGGGCGCTGCTCCAGCAGTACCTGACCGTTCAACTCAAGAATCAACACATGCGCGTAGCGTTCATCCTGGCGGAGGCGCTCTTTAGGGCTGGGTAGCTCGGATTGTGCCTGATGGCTATGGGCATAGCAGTCGCTTTGCAGCGGACAGAGGCTACAGGTCGGTTTGCTGCGCGTACAGCATTGCGAGCCCAGGTCCATCAGCCCTTGTGTGTAAGCTGCCATATCCAGGTCGGCAGGGGCTAGTTCTACCACCTCATCCGCCTTGGTCCACAAGGTGTTTTCTACGGCCTTTTTCTGCGTGGGCCCGTAAATCCCGAAATAGCGCGTGAACACACGTTTCACGTTGCCATCCATGATGGGACTGCGTTCGCCAAAACAGAAGGCGGCGATAGCACAGGCGGTGGAGCGGCCTATGCCGGGCAAAGTCGCCAGATCGGAGGCATTGCCAGGAAAACTGCCACCCCATTTTTCCATGACCTCACGGGCACAGCGGTGCAAGTTGCGGGCACGGGCGTAATAGCCCAAACCGGCCCAATAGGGCATGACTTCGTCTTGCTCGGCCGCAGCCAGATCCTTGACGGTGGGGAAGCGTTCCAGAAAACGCTCGTAATAACCCAGGACGGTGGCGACCTGGGTTTGTTGCAGCATGATCTCGGAAAGCCAGACGCGGTAAGGGTCTTGCGTGTTCTGCCAGGGGAGGTGGTGGCGGCCGGAGGTTTTTTGCCAGGCCACCACTTTTTCGGCCAGATGTTTGGGACAGGGTTCAGGAAGTGACATCAATATTGGGTACTACGGGTAACAGACCAGCGAGCCGCCAGTGCGCCCAAAATGGCGACCAAAATAGCGGCTGTCAGTAACAGTGAAAATTCCGGCAGGCTTAGCGTCAGTTGGACGCCGTAGCTTTGGGCCAGACTGGACAAGGCTTTGTTCAGTGGTGTCAGGGCCAGCAAGGCCAGTGCGCAGGCCAGGGCGCTGGCAAGCAGGCCGGTTAGCGCGCCCATGTACAGGAAAGGGCGGCGCACAAAAGCTTCAGTCGCGCCCACCAGACGGGCCACGGCAATTTCTTCGCGCTGGTTCAGGGCTTGCAGACGGACCGTGTTGAATACGGTGGCAATGACCACCACGCCTACGCCTGCCATCAAAATCCACAAGCCAATGCGGATAAAGCTAAGAATTGCGGCCAGACGTTGCACCCATTCGCTATCCAGCAGCACGCTATCCACGCCTTCGCGGCCCTGTAGCGTTTTGGCCAGGGTGTCTGCACGTGTCACCAGATCCGGGGTTTCATGCAGGGTCAGCACAATGGCGTGCGGCAAGGGGTTGCTAGGCAAGGCGCCCAAAGCGTCTGTCCAGCTAGGGTTGCTCTGTAATTGTTTGAGTGCTTGTTCTTTGCTGACCAGCCTGATCTGGGCCAGTTCAGTTTGGAATTCCTTGCCTAGCGCCTTGCTGAAGGCCTGAGCCTGTTCCAGCGTGCTGTTCTGTTTCATGAACACCGTCATTTCGGGCGAAGTTGGGATTTCGCGCACGACAGGTTGTGCAGCCAGCAAGATACTGGCCCCCAGAACCGGCACCGCCAGGGTCAGGGCAATGACCAGCAGGTTGGACAGGGAGGAGAAGGGTTGCACCTTCAGGCGGCGCAGGGCCACCAGAAAGGCGTATTGATGATGGCGCAGCCAGGTTCTCATGCCAGCACTCCGGGGTGATCGGAAAAACGGCCGTCCTGAATCAATAAGGTTCGACGGGCATAGCGGGCCATCAAATTCAGATCGTGGGAGGCAATCAGGGTGGTGACACCCACCCGGTTAAAGTCCATCAATACATCCATGATGCGTTTGGCGTTATCAGCGTCCAGATTGGCGGTGGGTTCGTCCGCAATCAAAATAGCGGGGCGATTCACAATGGCGCGGGCAATGGCCAGACGTTGTTGTTCACCACCGGACATTTCTACCGGCTTCAAATCTTCTTTACCGCGCAGACCCACTTTTTCCATGGCGGCGCGAGCCCGTGCTTGGGCCGTGCTGGGCTCCAGACCCATGACAGCCAAAGGCAGCAGCACATTGGCCAATGCGCTGCGGTCTTGCAGCAGGTGCGTATCCTGTAAAACCACGCCCACAGCGCGGCGCAGATACGGTCGTGCGCGGGCAGGGAGCTTGTCCAGCCTGTGCCCGTTGACCTGAACCGAGCCACGGCTAGGCAGTTCCAGGCCGCCGATCAGACGCAGCAGGGTGGATTTCCCTGCTCCCGAGGGGCCGGACACAAAAATGAATTCGCCGTCATCAATGCGAAAATTAATGTCGGCTAGAATATTTTTACTGCGGCCATACGATTTGAAAACGTGTTGGAACTCGATCATCGCGACGCACAATTAAAGAGGAATCTGCTTGGAAAGCCCCTATGGAATAAACCTGGGGGCCCGCATGAAAATGTCGGCGTAGGTAAAAGTATTAGTCAGACTGTTAGAGGGAAACCCCCGATTTGTGATTGCACAGACTGGCTCTACGATTGGACACCACAGCTTAGCTGCAATTGTAATCTGCATCCATTTACCAAAAGTAAACAGGAGGTGATATTCCATGACCTTAGTGAAAACCATTGCATGTAGTGTTGCGTTGATGGCCCTGGCCGCTAATGCACAGGCAGGTGAAACCCTGGACTCGGTGAAGAAGAAAGGCTTTGTTCAGTGCGGTGTCTCAACCGGTATTGCAGGATTTTCGCTGGCAGACAGTAAGGGCGTCTGGTCCGGCATTGACGTGGACATGTGCAGTGCGATCGCCGCTGCTGTTTTTGGTGATGCCAAAAAATTCAAAGTCACGCCCTTGACCACCCAGCAGCGCTTTACAGCCCTGCAATCGGGTGAGGTCGATGTGCTGACCCGTAACACCACCGCGACGATCTCTCGCGATACGACCTTGGGTTTGGTCAGCACTGGCATTAACTACTATGACAGCCAGGGCGTGATGGTTAAAAAATCCCTGGGCGTGAAAAGCGCTAAAGAACTGGATGGGGCCGCTGTATGCGTACAGCCTGGCACCACGACTGAGCTGAATCTGGCCGACTGGTTCCGAGGTCAAGGCATCAAGTTCAACCCTGTGGTGATCAACAACCCTGAAGAGGCGATGCGCTCCTTCACCTCCGGTCGTTGCGACGGCTTTACCAGCGATAAATCTCAGTTGGCTGCCATGCGTGCCGCCCAGGCTACACCTGATGAGTTCGACATCCTGCCCGAAGACTTCTCCAAAGAACCTCTGGGCCCGTTCGTGCGTCAGGGTGACGAGGACTGGTTCACCTTGGTGCGCTGGACTCTGAACGCCATGCTGGAAGCCGAAGAGTACGGCATCACCAGCGCTAACGTGGATGAAAAGACCAAGAGCGATAATCCGAATATTCAGCGTATTTTGGGCGTGTCCGGCGAGCTGGGCAAAGGTCTGAAGCTGGATAACAAGTGGGCCTACAACATAATTAAACAGGTCGGCAATTACGGCGAAAGCTTTGATCGGAACCTCGGTAAATCGACTGCATTGAAGCTGGATCGCGGTTTGAATGCACAATGGCGTGACGGTGGTGTGATGTACGGCTGGCCAGTGCGTTAAGATTTCGATCTTCACTGTTTGTTGTTGCGTCTGGCTTCGGCCAGACGCGCGCCACCTCGCAGGGCTACGCGTAGTGCTGCATCCATGGGTTTTACGCTATGGCACAAAATACACCTGCCGCGCCAGCCCCCCCTAAACGGCGCTTGTCCTGGAATGATCCGTTCACACGCGGCATTATTTACCAGGTGCTGATTTTGGGTGTGCTCGGTTTTTGTGTGTGGTATCTGGTCTCCAATACCCTGCACAATCTGGCTGTTCGCAATATTTCTACCGGTTTTGACTTTCTGAATCGAGAGGCAGGTTTCGCCATTGGCGAATCGGCCCTGGAATACAAACCTTCGGATACGTATGGGCGGGCCATTCTGGTCGGTCTGGTCAATACGCTGAAAGTAGCGGTCATCGGCATCATTGCCGCCACTGTGTTTGGCACCTTGCTGGGCATTGCACGCTTGTCCAAGAACTGGCTGATTTCCCGGCTGGCGGGCTTGTACGTGGAAGTGATGCGCAACGTGCCACTGCTGCTGCAACTGTTCTTCTGGTACGCCCTGATTACCGAAACCTTGCCCGGACCCCGGCAGGCTTTGAATCCTATAGGCGGCGTATTCCTATCTAATCGTGGTTTGAAGTTGCCTACCTTGCAGGGCGACGGCATGGACTGGATCTTTATGGGTCTAGGCGTGGCCGTGGTGCTGTGGGTAGTGATGGCACACTGGGCGCGTCGCCGTCTGGAAAAAACGGGCCGTCCTTTCCCCACGATTCGCGTTGGCCTGCTGTTGCTGGTGTTGATGCCAGCCTTGGGTTTGCTCCTGAGTCCCGGGCCTTTAGCTTTGGATGTCCCGCGTTTGCAAGGCTTCAACTTTGTTGGTGGTCTGACCTTATCACCTGAATTTGCAGCGTTGCTGGCCGGTCTGATTACCTATACCTCGGCTTTCGTGGCTGAAGTGGTGCGCTCCGGTATCCAGTCTGTAGGTAAAGGACAGTGGGAAGCCGCACAAGCACTGGGTTTGTCGCGTGGTCGCATGATGCGTCTGGTGGTCCTGCCCCAGGCATTGCGTGTGATTGTGCCGCCCATGACCAGCCAGTACCTGAATCTGACCAAGAACAGCTCCCTGGCGGTGGCTATTGGCTATCCGGATATTGTGTCTGTAGTGAATACCACTCTGAACCAGACCGGGCAGGCGATTGAAGGCATTTTGATCATCATGGCGGCTTATCTGACAGTCAGCCTGTCGATCTCGGTCTTCATGAACTGGTACAACAACCGTATTGCCTTGGTGGAGCGCTAAATGAGTCATACGCCTACATCCACCATCAGTGGGCCACCGCCATTGCAGCGGGGCACCTTGGGCTGGCTGCGCCAGAACCTGTTTTCATCCCCTTTGAATGCCATTCTGACAGCGCTGTCGGCCTGGCTGCTCCTGATGACCGTGCCAGCCATGATCGACTGGCTGTTCATCAAAGCCAATTTCGATGCGCAAACTGCGCAGGACTGTCGGGCCAGTGCAGGTGCGTGCTGGGCTTTCATTCGTGAAAAGCACCGCCTTATCCTGTTCGGTATCTACCCCTATGACGAGCAATGGCGGCCCTTGCTGGCCTCTATCCTGCTGACTCTGCTGATTGTCTGTAGTTGCGTACGCTGGTTCTGGAAGCCTTGGTTGCCTTTGCTGTGGCTGGTCGGCCTGACCGTCGTGGGTGTGCTGATGTGGGGCGGTGTGCTGGGCCTGAGCTACGTGGAAAACAGCTTGTGGGGTGGCTTGCCGCTGACCCTGATTCTGGCTACTTTCGGTATCGCTTTCGCCTTTCCCCTGGGACTGTTGCTGGCTTTGGGCCGGACCTCGCGTTTGCCTGCTGTCAAAGCTGTTTGCGTGGTCTACATCGAGCTGATTCGTGGCGTGCCGCTGATCAGCCTGCTATTCATGTCCTCGGTGATGCTGCCCTTGTTCATGCCCGAGGGCTTTAACATCGACAAGCTGCTGCGTGCCCAGATCGCTATCATTTTGTTTGCGGCGGCCTACATCGCGGAAACCGTGCGGGGCGGCTTGCAAGCCATTCCCAAAGGGCAGTACGAAGGAGCAGCCTCGCTGGGCTTGAGCTACTGGCGCACCATGCGTCAGATCATCTTGCCGCAGGCCCTCAAGATCGTGATTCCGCCACTGGTAGGCATCTTTATTTCCCTGTTCAAGGACACCTCCCTGGTCGTTATTATCGGTATCTTCGATTTGACCCAGGCAGCCAAAGTGGCCTTGGCCGATGCCGCCTGGCGCGGTTTCAGCCGGGAAGCCTATCTGTTCATCGCACTGATTTATTTTGTGTTCTGCTACTCCATCTCTCGCTACAGTCGTTCGCTGGAGCGACGTTTGCAAACGGGTTATGAACGCTGACACAGGTAGCAAGGCTTTGGGTGACACCGCTAGCCTTGCTGGCCAGACAAGGAGTTTTGCATGGCAGACGCCATTATTCAGCTAAAGAACGTCAATAAATGGTACGGGCAGTTCCATGTGCTGCGCGACATCAATCTGGATGTGGCCTCCGGCGAGCGCATCGTTATTTGCGGGCCTTCTGGCTCGGGTAAATCTACCCTGATCCGGTGTATCAATCGCCTGGAAGAGCACCAGAAGGGGCAGATTATTGTGGCGGGCGAAGAGCTCACCAACGATGTGCGTCAGGTCGAGGCCATTCGGCGCGACGTGGGCATGGTATTTCAGCACTTCAACCTGTTTCCGCACTTGACCGTGATGGAAAACCTGACCTTGGGACCGATGTGGGTGCGTCGCAAGACCAAGGCTCAGGCGCAGGAACTGGCCATGCAGTATCTGGAGCGCGTTCGTATCCCAGAGCAGGCCAACAAGTATCCCGGACAGCTTTCGGGTGGACAACAACAGCGCGTTGCCATTGCACGTTCCTTGTGCATGGAGCCTAAAATCATGTTGTTTGATGAGCCAACCTCGGCGCTGGACCCGGAAATGGTCAAGGAAGTGCTGGAAGTCATGGTTGAACTGGCTCATACCGGCATGACCATGCTGTGCGTGACCCACGAGATGGGTTTTGCGCGTAAAGTGGCTGATCGGGTCATTTTTATGGATCAGGGCGAAATCATCGAGCAAAATACGCCTGATGCGTTCTTTGACTCGCCGCGCAGTGAAAGAACCCGTGAGTTCTTAAGCCAGATCATTCATTAAGGATTAGCGGCTGCTCTGAATGGGCTGCCTTGTGCAGCCCATATGCATTTTAATTTCAAGGAAAAAAGTGATGTTTCGTGTCTGTAAGTGGCTGCTGGCTGTCTCGGGTGTCGCTGCTGTCGTGGCTGCGCCTGCTGTGATGGCAGAGGATTCTTATCCCTCCAAACCTATTCAGTTTGTGGTGCCTTACCCACCGGGCGGCCCTTTGGATAGCATGGCTCGCTTGCTGGCCGAACGCGTCAAAGGCGATCTGGGCACGGTTGTGGTGGAGAACAAATCTGGCGCGGGCGGCAATATCGGTGCCAGCATCGTGGCCAAGGCTGCCCCGGATGGCTACACCTTGATGATGGGCGCGGTGGCGATCAACTCCATCAACCCCTGGTTGTACAAGAGCGTGCCTTTTGATCCGGTCGAGAGCTTTGCGCCTATCGCCCTGGTTGCCTCGGTACCTAACATCCTGATCGTGAACAAAGAATTTGCTGCGGAAAACAAGATTGCTTCCGTGCAGGATTTGATCAGCTATGCGAAAGAACACCCCGGTCAGATGAACTTTGCGTCGGGTGGTAATGGCAGTGCTGGTCATCTGGCCGGTGAAGTGCTGAATACCCGTGCCCAGATCAATTCCGTGCACGTTCCTTACGCTGGTGCCAACCCCGCCAAGACAGCTTTGCTGGCTGGCCAAGTGCATTTCATGTTCGATAACCTGGCTTCGGCTTCCCCGTTGATCAAGGCAGATACCGTCAAGGCCCTGGCTGTGACGACTTTGGAGCGCTCCAGCTTCCTGCCCGACGTGCCGACGATGGAACAGGCAGGCGTAAAGCCATTTGATCTGGGAACCTGGTTTGGCGTGTTCGCCACGGGTGGTACTCCACAGCCTGTGCTGGACAAGCTGTATGCGGCTTACGCCAAAGCCTTGCTGGATCCTGCTGTACGTGAAGCGCTGGCCACAATGGGTTCGGATGTAGAGCCAGGCACCATGGCCGAATTCAGCGAGCTTGTCAGCAATGATCTTAAGAAGTACAAAGAAGTCGTTGCTGACTCGGGCGCCGAGTTGTTCTAAGCTTTCAAGGACTTAAGCCCCCAGGCAATGAGTGACTAGGGTCTGCATAGCCGCTCGCAAGATCAAGAATTGTTAAAGAAGGCAGTGAAGTCTGTTTTGAAGTACCTGCTTGCAGTGCCTCTTGCTAGTATTAGAGGCATTCAAGCGGTCCTGGTACTTAATTTGAGATTACGGAGCCAATAATGACAATTTCCATTCGTTCTGCAAAATTAGCAGCATGTGCTGGTGCTCTTTCCCTCTTGGCCGCTTGCGGCACAATGGACAATATGAGCACAGGCGGTCGCACCGCAGTGGGTGCGGGTGGTGGTGCTGCTGTGGGGGCTGGTATTGGGGCCTTGATTGGCGATAGCAGCAAGGCAGCCATGATCGGTGCAGGTATCGGTGCACTGGCTGGAGGTATTGCGGCGTATAACTGGTCTGGTATCAAGAAAGATGTACAGCAGTCTGGTGCAACAGGTTTGGGTGTGGATGTCACTGAAATGCCGGATGGCAGCTTGCGGGTCAATATCCCAAGCAGCGTGTCTTTTGATACGGGGCGTTTTCAGTTGAAGCCAGCTTTGCTGCCAGTTCTGGATAGCGTGGCACGCGCCATGAATCAGCATCCTGAGCTGCGCGCGAAGTCTGTTGGTCATACTGATAGCACTGGTTCGGCACAGACTAATCAGACTTTGTCGGTTAATCGCGCAAGCGCTGTGACCAATTACCTGACGCAGCAAGGTGTGGGGCAAGGTCGTTTGATGGTTGAAGGCCGTGGCCCGAATGCTCCTATTGGTGATAATGCGACGGCAGAAGGCCGTGCCATGAACCGCCGCGTGGAGTTGTATCTGTACGCTCCGCAGAAGTAAGTCTCTGCTTGCATACCCACGGGTGTGCTGACAAAAGGCCCGGTTTTTTAGCCGGGCTTTTTTTTGTGTTCGATTGGGGAGTAATGGCGCGGTTTGAGGGCAGTGTTCTTTGCTTGTTGTCTGTTGTTAGCCGCGAGCTGCCAATTGGCGGTTATCTGTTGTCGTTGAGGGCGTTACCGTTGCTTGGGAGTTAGCGCTGATTATTGAGTAGGACCAGGTAGTGAACACGCCCTTTGGGGCGGTGAGGACCCGGAGGGGCTTGAGCACTTGCCGGTGCTGCGCACCGGTTCCCTTGTCGAGGACATCATCCGGGTGCACTCTGAACTCGCGGGGTGGTTCGTCCCCCGGACGAACCACAAGCGCCCCGCTCAAACAGCAGAGTGCTTGAACCCCGGATGATGCCCCCGCCTGCGGCAAGTACTCTGAATCGCCCCTCCGGGTCCCCACCGCCCCCAAGGGCTCATACCGTGGCTATTCAAGAAATCATGTATTGAGGGTCTGGGTCTGGGTCTGGGTCTGAGATCTGGGGTCTCGGATCTCGGATCTGAGGTTTGACGTTTGACGTCTGAGGTGAAAGGACTGAGGTGAAAGGACTGAGGTGATAGGTCGGAGGTAATAGGTCAGAGGTCAGAGATTCGACGCAGACCAGGAAAGTGTCATACGCCATTCAAGGATGCAGTTTGAAGTCATGCAAAAGAAAACGATTGTGAGCCAGTTGAGCCTAGCCTCCGGGTGTCCGGGCGGTTCAGAGGGTTTGCCGCAGTCGGGAGATAGCGTAGGGGTGCAAGCATCCTGCTGTTTGAGCCGGACGCTTGTACTTGGTCCGGGGGACCAAGTACCCGGCGAGTTCAGGATGCGCCCGTAGCTATCTTCTGACAAGGGCACCGGTGCGCAGCACCGGCAAACGCTCAGCCCGGACACCCGGAGGCTAGGCTTAACTGGCGTCTCCTGCAACGATCTCTTCTGCCTGCAAACAAGACTTTTTCTTTACTTGAGCCCTTACATTTCAAAAAGGAAAAAGCCCTAAGCAGACATACAGTCCACTCAGGGCTTTTCATCCATCAAAGCCGATGCCAGCAAACCAGCCAGCATCGAGCTTGAACTACGTTTGAATCAAACAGGCATCAAGCATCCTGATACAGCTTGCTCCCCTGCTGTAAAAACTGCACCGACATAGCCTTCATTCCCTGATCCACGGCGGACTGCTCATCCAGACCATTCGCCTTGGCATAGTCCCGTACATCCTGCGAGATCTTCATGCTGCAGAACTTTGGCCCACACATGGAGCAGAAATGCGCCACTTTCATCGAGTCTTTAGGCAAAGTCTCATCATGGAACTCGCGTGCCGTATCCGGGTCCAGACCCAGATTGAACTGATCATCCCAACGGAACTCAAAGCGCGCCTTGGACAAGGCATTGTCCCGGAACGCCGCCGAAGGATGCCCCTTGGCCAAGTCCGCTGCATGGGCAGCAATCTTGTACGTGATGATGCCGTCCTTCACGTCCTTCTTGTTCGGCAAGCCCAGATGCTCCTTGGGCGTCACATAGCACAGCATCGCCGTACCTTGCCAGGCAATCATCGCCGCACCCAAACCGGAAGTGATGTGATCGTAGCCCGGAGCAATATCCGTCGCCAAAGGCCCCAAGGTATAGAAAGGGGCCTCATGACAGTGCTCCAACTGCAATTGCATATTTTCTGGAATCAGATGCAAAGGTACATGGCCGGGGCCTTCAATCATGACTTGAACATCATGCTTCCAGGCCACTTGAGTCAGCTCACCTAAAGTACGTAACTCTGCGAACTGCGCCTGATCATTCGCGTCGTAACCCGAGCCAGGACGCAGGCCATCGCCCAGCGAGAAAGCCACATCGTACTGCTTCATGATTTCGCATATATCCTCGAAATGCTCGTACAAGAAGCTTTCGCGGTGATGCGCCAGACACCATTTGGCCATGATAGAACCACCACGCGACACAATGCCCGTCATGCGGCTGGCTGTCATTGGTACAAAAGGCAAACGTACACCGGCGTGAATCGTGAAGTAATCCACCCCTTGTTCCGCCTGCTCGATCAAGGTGTCGCGGAAAATATCCCAGGTCAGGTCTTCGGCAATGCCGCCTACCTTTTCCAGCGCCTGGTAAATAGGCACCGTACCGACTGGAACCGGCGAGTTCCGAATAATCCACTCGCGTGTCTCATGGATGTTCTTGCCCGTAGACAAATCCATGATGGTGTCCGCACCCCAGCGAATCGCCCAGGTCATCTTCTCGACCTCTTCGCCAATAGTGGATCCCAGGGCCGAGTTACCGATATTCGCGTTGATCTTCACCAGGAAATTGCGGCCAATAATCATGGGCTCGGTTTCCGGGTGGTTGATATTGGCGGGCAGAATGGCTCGACCACGCGCAATTTCATCCCGGACAAACTCGGGCGTGACCGTAGTGGGCAAGCTGGCACCGAAACCTTGACCGGGGTGTACCTTGGTCAGGCGACGAGCCATCTCTTCACCTTGTGGGCCGCTGGCGCGTAAATTGGCAATGTATTGCTCGCGACGAAGATTTTCCCGAATCGCTACAAACTCCATTTCGGGCGTAATGATGCCGCGCCGTGCGTAATGCATTTGAGTGACATTGGCACCCGAAATGCTGCGTCGAGGCTGACGCTTCAGTTCAAAGCGCAAGGTGTCCAGTTCCGGGTCGGCCTGGCGTGCTTGACCGTACTGGCTATTGAGTCCTGCCATAAGCTCTGTGTCGCCGCGCTCGGTTACCCAGGCTTGGCGTAGCGGTGGCAGGCCTTTGCGAATATCGATCTGCACCGTGGGGTCTGTGTAAGGACCGCTGGTGTCATAAACGCTCAAGGAAGGATTGGGCTCGGCGCCGAATTGGCTGGGCGTATCAGCCAGGGAGATTTCCCGAAAGGGCACACGCAGATCAGGCCGTGAGCCGGTTTGGTAGATTTTTCGGGAGTTGGGTAAAGGCTGGATCGCAGCCGGGTCTACGCTGGCCGCTGTGGCCGTAAAAGAAGGGGTTTTGCTTGTCATTGCAGCTCCAAAGAAATGGTGGAGCCGATATAGGAAGAAGTGCCGGGCAGGCATTGCACCTGTGGCACACGCTCCCAGCATCGGCATTATCCGTACTGGTACGAGGGTTTATCTCAACCCGCCAAATGGCGAGTACCCCTGCGTGCTGACAAGTATAGGTATCTTGGAGCTGCTTGTGGACGTATAAGGCTTATTTTCTTTTCATGCCGTTGAGCAGGTGGCGGATAGTTTGATCCAGATGATCACGCTCTTTACCCGGTAAAGCCACAATCTCGTCCACGGAAAAGCGGTTGAAGGGCCAGGTCACAATGGGTGGGCCTTCACCGGAGTCCTGCAGTGTTGCTGCGTGGGTCGCACTCAATTCCATGTTGCCCAGGCCATTCTTGAGCCATTGGGCGCTGATATTAAGGGCTTTTGCCAGGTCCAGAATCTCGCGCGCGTCACGCCGAGTGCCGCTCTCGTAGTTGGAGATGGCGCTTTGGCTGAGGTTGCATAGGCGTGCAAGTTCGGCTTGGGAAAAGCCGCGTTGCAGGCGGGCGTGGCGGAGGCGATCAGAGAAGTGTTTCACACTACAGATTGTTCATGGAACGCTCTGCACGATGGTTTTGAACAAAAATGTCGTATGTGATAAATAGCTCCGGTTTAGTCGACTTGATGGGGTAAGGCGGAGCGTAGAATGGGTGTCGCCGCAGATTTGCCGTGATCAGTTTGCAGTGTGTCTGCCGAGCGTCGTTATTGCTCAATGACGCAGGTGGCATTTGCAGGCAGAAAGGGAGCTGGCTTACCGCTTTTTCATGCCGTCCAGTAAATGACGCAAAGTGCGATCGAGCAAATCCCGTTCGCTATCGGCCAAAGCGACGACTTCATCGACGGAAAACAGACGGAAGGGCCAGGAGACAATGGGAGGACCATCCTGGGGTTCGGACAGTGTGTAGCTGTCCTTCGTGAATTCCATATTGCCAACACCTTTGCGCAACCACAAAGCGCTGACATTCAAGGCTCTAGCCAACTCCAGAATCTCACGGGCATCCCGACGAGTGCCATTTTCGTAGTTGGATATGGCGCTCTGGGTCAAACCGCATAGACGTGCCAAATCTGCCTGAGAAAGACCGCGATATTGACGTGCGTGGCGAAGGCGTTCGGAGAAATGTTTCACACAACAGATTGTTGATGTAAAGCCAAACACGATGGTTTTAATTAAAAATCACGGTCGTGATTTATACTGTCCGACATAGTCATCAGATGTCATTATAGTTAAGGTATCAACTATGTCGGTTGCAAATGAAATTGCTGGCGGTCCTGTTGTGCTGTACCTGGCCAGTGCTATTCCTGATCGAAGCTTGTTGGAACAAAAAATTCAGGCCTTGGCAGAGCGAGGTTATCGCCTTATTTTCTGCCCGGATGCCACCGCTTTATTGCAGTTGGCCCAGACGCGGGGCCGTTACGCGGGTTCGGTATGTATTGCCTGGCTGGGCGGGACCTTGGCAGAGATCTGCTCGGCGGCGGTACGCCTGCGTATCCTGTGTCCACAGATCGGGATTTTGATGCAGTCTGATGCGACAGACTCGGCCATGCTGCAAGCTTTGCATAGCGGGGGAGATCAGTTTTGCCCCAAGAACGCCTCTTTGGAGTTGCTGGCCGCCAGTTTGCACAGCTTGCAGCGACGGTTGATGCAGATGCCCATGATTCCCGAGCCTTCCCTGACACAAGAGTGGGTGCTGGATCAGGAAGGCTGGACCTTGATATCGCCTGTCGGTATTTCCTTTGGCCTGACCAGTACCGAGCGTGCTTTTATTGTCCGTTTGTTGAGGGAGGAGGACAGACGGGCCAGCCATTACGAATTGATGCGCGCGGTTGCCAGTAAAACGGATGTCATTACCAATCCGCCCGGTGCGTTGCATATTAATCGTCTAGGTGTCCTGGTCAGCCGTATGCGGCGCAAGTTCAACCAGGGTGGGACGATCTTGCCCATCCGATCAATCCATAACTGGGGCTATATGTTTGCCGCGACGTGCCAGTTGCTAGCGGAGCCGGTGCGTCATTAGAGTCGGGAACAAAAAAGGCTCTGCCAGTAAAACCGGGCAGAGCCTTTGTTCATGCTGCGGGGGCAGGGGCTTAGTAGTAGCGCTGCACCGACAAGTCGTCTGCGCGGATGGCAGGTTCCTTGTTGCTGATCAGATCCGCCAGCAACTGCGCACTACCGGTTGCCAGAGTCCAGCCCAAGGTTCCGTGACCCGTATTCAGGAACAGGTTGGAATATCGGCTACGGCCCACAATGGGGGTGCTGTCTGGCGTCTTGGGACGCAGACCCGTCCAGAAGTGCAGATCCGCATCGCTCTGGTAGCTGCCAGGGAACAAATCGTTCAGAACCATCAGCAAAGTCTGTTCACGGCGCGGGTTCAGGTGTTTGCTAAAACCCACCACTTCGGCCATACCACCGACCCGAATACGCTTGTCAAAGCGCGTCAGGGCGATTTTGTAGCTCTCATCCAGCAAGGTGGAGTGGGGCGCTCTGGACTCGTCCGCAATCGTCGCGGTAATTGAATAGCCTTTCAGAGGGTAGACCGGAATGGCCTGCAGATCTTTCATCAGGCCGGTAGACCACGAGCCCAGGGCCACGACATAGGCATCTGCCGTCAGCAAGCCGTCGGAGGACTGTACGCCGCTGATTTCATTGCCGCTACTGTGGATACGCTGAATATTCTGGTTCCAGCGGAATTCCACGCCTTCTTGCTCGGCCAGCTCGGTCAGGCGGCGCGTGAACATCTGGCAGTCGCCGGTTTCATCTTCGGGGAAACGCAGGCCACCGCTTAATTTGTGCTCCACATGACGTAGAGCGGGTTCAACCGTGTGCAGTTCGGAGGCAGACAGGAGCTCGTAGGGCACACCGGCTTCTTTCAGCACTTCGATGTCTGCCGCAATACCGTCCAGTTGCTTTTGCGTACGGAATACCTGCAAGGTGCCCTGGGAGCGGTGCTCGAACTGAATATCGGTCTGGGCGCGCAGCTCGGCCATGCAATGGCGGCTGTACTCTGCCAAGCGGACCATGCGTTCTTTGTTGGTAGCGTAGCGATCGGCCGTGCAATTGCGCCACATAGCCAGCAGCCATTTGATTTGGGTCAGCGTGCCGTCCGGGCGAATCGTCAGGGGAGGGTGCTTGTCGAACATCCACTTGATGGCTTTGCGCGGGATACCTGGCGCGGCCCACGGGCAGGCATAACCAAAAGAGAGCTGACCGGCGTTGGCAAAACTGGTTTCCAGAGCAGGCCCGGACATGCGGTCAACGACCGTCACGCTATGTCCTTGGCGAGCAAGATAATAAGCGCTGGTTACACCTTCTACTCCAGCACCTAGCACGAGGATCTTCATACGGTTCCTTGGGAGCATCACCCGAGAGGGAGAGTGTTGCGATCAGGCGCGGCAAGACCGCGCTTGCTGTCGCAATTCGATACGTTTTATCCGTCTATTTCAACAGGCGGGCAGGGTAGGGGTCAAGGATTAGTCTTGTTCCGGGACACTGCGCGGAAACACCATATTGTTGCGGTGGATCAGTTCCGTATCGTGCTCGCTACCGAGCAGCTCGTTGATCAAATGGCTGGGCTGGCCCATGATGCGACGTGTGTCGTCGGAGGAGTAGTTGATCAGGCCACGAGCGTATTCCACGCCGTGCTTGTCCACGCAAGCGACGACATCGCCCCGGTCAAATTCGCCTTCTACATGGGTGACGCCCACGGGCAACAGGCTCTTGTGGCCATCTACCAGTGCACGTACAGCCCCTTCGTCCAGCGATACGCGACCACGCACACGCAACTGGTCGACCAGCCAACGCTGACGGGCTGAACGCACGGGCAGGGTGGCGCGCAGTTCGGTGCCAATGCGTTCGCCTTCCGACAAACGCGAGAGGACTTGTTTTTCCCGACCAGAGGCAATAATGGTGTGGCCGCCGCTTTGGGCTGCACGTTTGGCGGCCAGGATTTTGGTAATCATGCCGCCGGTGCCGATATTGCTGCCTGAACCGCCTGCCATGGCTTCCAGCGTCGGGTCGCCCGCCTGTCCCAGCGAGATGAACTGCGCATCGGGGTTGCTGCGAGGGTCGGCGCTGTACAGGCCAGCCTGGTCTGTCAGGATAATCAGGGTCTCGGCTTCGATCAGGTTGGTGACCAGGGCACCTAAGGTGTCATTGTCGCCAACGCGGATTTCGTCGGTTACCACGGTGTCGTTTTCATTCACGATGGGCACTACACCCAGATCCAGCAGGGTATTTATGGTGCCGCGTGCATTCAGGTAGCGATGGCGGTCTGCCAGATCTTCGTGGGTCAGCAGGATCTGGGCCGTGCGCACGCCATGGCGGGCAAAGGCCACTTCATAGGCTTGAATCAAGCCCATCTGGCCGACGGCCGCTGCTGCTTGCAACTCATTCATGGCCTTCGGTCGGCGCGGCCAGCCCAGGCGGGCCATGCCTTCGGCAATGGCGCCGCTGGAAACCAGCACCAATTGCTTGCCTTGGGCATGCAGTTGAGCAATCTGGGTAGCCCATTGCTCTACGGCATCCAGGTCAATCCCTTTGCCCTCGTTGGTGACCAGAGAAGAACCTACTTTAATAACCAGTCGGCGCGATTGCGCTACGGCCGATTCAGAATGAGAAGAGTGCTGCATGACGAGTTCAGAAATCCATCGCTTGGCGTGTAAATAGAGAAAATGCCAGGAGTAGGGCGGCTGGTTTAACCGCGTCTTCCGGGCATTTTGGGGTTCAGTCTCAGGGCCGAGACCCTGGACCTGTGTAGCACGATCAGTCTGGAGCAAACCTCTCGTCGTAAATATGGGTGCCGTCGGCAATGTCTTGCTCGATATGCTCTTTGCGGCTTTCTTCGTCCAGCCAGGACTGCAATTGGTACACCAGATCCTGGGTACCCACGCCAGTCAGGGCGGAGATGCCAAAGACCGGGCCTTCCCAGTTCAGCTCTTTGAGCAGGCGGGCTTTCAGATCTTCGGGGTCGGACACCATATCCAGCTTGTTCAGAACCAGCCAACGGGGCTTGGCGTACAGCTCTTCGCTGTACAGACGCAGCTCTTCAACAATAGCGCGTGCTTCTGTTGCCACTTTGGTGACGATATCCTCGTCCGGGTCCAGGCTGGAGACATCCAGCAGGTGCAACAGAATACGGGTACGGGTCAGGTGGCGCAGAAACAAATGGCCCAGACCGGCACCTTCCGACGCGCCTTCGATCAGACCAGGAATATCCGCAACCACAAAGCTGTGGGCTTCGGACGAACGCACCACACCCAGATTGGGGTGCAAGGTGGTGAAGGGGTAGTCCGCAATGCGGGGCTTGGCGTTGGAAATACGGGTGATCAGCGTGGATTTACCCGCGTTAGGCATACCCAGCAGGCCCACATCGGCCAGCACCTTCAGTTCCAGACGCAGCTTGCGGTGTTCGCCTTCCTTACCGTAGGTAAATTGACGTGGGGCACGGTTCACACTGGATTTGAAGTGCAGGTTACCCAGACCGCCCGAGCCACCTTGAGCCAGAGTGATCTTCTCGCCGTGGCGCTTCATGTCAAACAGTTGTTCGCCGGTTTCAGCGTCAAAAATCATGGTGCCTACGGGCACGCGCAAGATGATGTCCTCACCACCCGCGCCGTACTGGTCGGAGCCACGGCCGTTTTCGCCGTTGCGAGCGCGGTGCAGGCGGGCGTAGCGGTAGTCGATCAAGGTGTTGACGTTACGGTCGGCCTCGGCATAAATGCTGCCGCCGCGTCCACCGTCGCCACCATTGGGGCCACCTTTTTCAATAAATTTTTCTCGGCGGAAACTGGCAGCGCCGTTTCCACCTTTGCCTGCGACCACTTCAATGGTCGCTTCGTCTACGAATTTCATGGTGATGAGTGCTGTATAGGTCCAGGGGCCGCAGAACAGTATTTGCTGCTGGTCTGGGAGCAGACCATTTTAAACAAAAACCCCAATTGCTTAGTGTATAGGAGATTGGCTTATCTGCCGGTATGTGCCGTGATAGTGGCCGATTTTTAATCTCTTGCTGTGGCCGTAGGGAGACTGGCTAAGCCGGGTGTGTGGGTTTGCAAATGGCACAATGGCCATACATAAAAAAAGCCCTGCCTATGGCGGCAGGGCTTTTTCGTAGCGACTACGTTTTGATCGAGGGGCTTATTCGCCAGCAACGACCGAAACAGTACGCTTGTTCAGAGCACCAGTGATGGAAAATTTGACTTTGCCATCGACCAGGGAGAACAGGGTGTGGTCTTTACCAATGCCCACGTTCACGCCGGGGTGAAACTGAGTACCGCGCTGACGAACAATGATGCCGCCAGCCGAAATTACCTGACCGCCGTAGACTTTAACGCCCAGACGTTTGGCCTGTGAGTCACGGCCGTTCCGCGTAGAGCCGCCGCCTTTCTTCTGTGCCATTTCTTTAGCTCCTAGATGAAGAAAATACCAAATTCGCTTTTAGCAACAACTTAGGCGTTGATCGCTTCGATGCGGATTTCGGTGTAGTTTTGACGATGGCCTTGCGTTTTGCGGTAGTGCTTGCGACGGCGCATTTTGAAAATCTTGATTTTGTCGTGACGGCCTTGCGCAAGAACGGTAGCCTTGACCACAGCACCAGCAACGAAAGGAGCACCGATTTGCAGTGCTTCACCTTCGCCGACGGACAGAACCTGGTCAAGCGAAATTTCTTGCCCAATGTCTGCCGGTATCTGTTCTATTTTGAGTTTTTGGCCAGCAGTAATGCGATATTGCTTACCGCCGGTTTTTATAACCGCGTACATAGGGAATCCCTTAAAGAGTCAAACAGGCATCGCGCAAAGGCTGATTACTGCCCCTTGCAATGCCATCTAACATAAAAAAATCTTGACACGCAAAATGCCAAGCAAAAGATAATAGGATAAAAAGGCTTTGCTGTCAATGGCTTGGGGCTGGCCCTGTCAGTATTTTGCATCCAATCCTTTCGTTTTCACTGGGCAACAGAGGGGCGGGCAGGGACGCAGACTGTGTCAGGCAGGTCAGAGCGGGAGATTCCCCGGATCCGGGCAGAAGCTAACTTGTTACATTTCCCCTCAATCTGTGGCCTTTGCGTTGCCGTCCTTTCGTTACGGTAGAGCTGTTGCGTTCACTGAAGCGTAAGTCATTTATTTTTCGAACCTGACTAAGGGGAAACGTATGAATAAGGACACGATCGAAGGCAAATGGAAACAACTGGCTGGCAAGGCTCGCAGCGTTTGGGGCGAAATTACGGATGACGACTGGGCCAAGGTCAAAGGTGATGCCACCCAATTGGCGGGCCTGGTGCAAGAGCGTTATGGCCGTACCCGCGAAGAAGCGGAGCGCGAAGTAAAAGATTTCTACGACAAGTACGACCGTTAGTGAGGTGGGACCTGTTTTTTGTCTGATGCCTATTTCTTGAGCCGTAAAAAACGGCCCGCCAGACAAAGCCTTGATCCTGTACGTACTGATAATGAGGAGAATCGTATGCTTTACTACGCCGTCATCTTTTTTATTGTTGCTATTGTGGCTGCTGTATTGGGCTTTGGCGGTATTGCCGCCGGTGCTGCGTCCATTGCCAAAATTCTGTTTGTGGTGTTCTTGATTCTGGCGGTGCTTTCGCTGGTCAAGGGCATGGGCAAGAAATAGAACAGGCCCGCTAGGGGCGGGCCTGTCTGAAGTGCCAAACCGCTTTTACCGATTAGGTGAAAGCGGTTTTTTTATCAGGAGCGGTAGTCGGCGTTGATGGTCACGTACTCGTGCGAGAAGTCGCAGGTGTAGACCGTTTCGCTGTGTTGACCACGGCCCAGGGAAACACGCACCAGAATTTCGGCTTCCTTCATGACGCGCTGGCCGTCTTCTTCCTGGTAGTCGGGGTTGCGACCACCGTCTACCGCTACCAGCACATCACCCAGCCACAGAC
The DNA here is from genome assembly GCF_017377875.1 of Alcaligenes sp. SORT26. Classification (GTDB taxonomy): domain Bacteria; phylum Pseudomonadota; class Gammaproteobacteria; order Burkholderiales; family Burkholderiaceae_B; genus Alcaligenes; species Alcaligenes parafaecalis. The sequence goes on along the minus strand of NZ_CP070975.1, from coordinate 2,279,259 downwards.
GCAGCTTGTTGACGTCCAGATCGGTGATACCGGCATAACCGATAGCGCACAGAATACGGCCCAGGTTCGGGTCGGAGGCAAAGAACGCCGTTTTCACCAGAGGCGAATGGGCGATGGCGTATGCCACTTTCAGGGCTTCTTCGCTGGAACCGGCGTCATCGACCTGAACCGTCATGAATTTGGTGGCGCCTTCAGCGTCACGCACGATTTTCTGGGCCAGTTCGCGCGAGGCGTCGACCAGGGCATCCAGCAAGGCGTTGTAGTTAGGATCCGCAATGGATTCCACCGTCACACCGCTTTGGCCGGTTGCCATGATGATGAAAGAGTCGTTGGTGGAAGTGTCGCCATCAACCGTAATACGGTTGAACGAGTGGTCAGCCGCCAGACGGCACATATCGCGCAGCAGTTCGGGAGCAATACCGGCGTCAGTGGCCAGGTAACCCAGCATGGTGGCCATATTGGGGCGAATCATGCCCGCGCCTTTGCTGATGCCTGTCAGGGTGACGGTTTTACCGGACAGTTCAATCTGACGCGATACGATTTTTGGCTGCGTGTCGGTGGTCATGATGCTGTGGGCAGCATTGAACCAGTTGTTGTCGGACAGATCATTCACCGCTGCGGGCAGAGCGCCTAGCAGGCGATCCATAGGCAGGGGTTCCAGAATCACGCCCGTGGAGAAAGGCAGCACTTGCTGGGGCAGAATGTTCAGCAGACGGGCCGCTTCTTTACACGTTTGCTGGGCTTTTTCCAGGCCAAGCTGACCAGTACCGGCGTTGGCATTGCCGGTGTTGATGACCAGGGCGCGAATGCCATCGTGGGTAGCCAGGTGCGCTTCGCACACTTGCACCGGGGCGGCACGGAAGCGATTGGTGGTGAACACGCCCGCCACGCTAGTGCCGGGGGCCAGTTCAAACACGGTCAGGTCGCGTCGGTTGGCCTTGCGGATACCGGCTTCGGTAATACCGATTTTGACACCGGCAACGGGGTGAATATCAGATTCAGAGGGGATGAACAGATTAACGGCCATGACGCGATCCGGAAAACAATGTTAAAGGCGGCTCAAAGCAGTAATGATACTTGCTTTGAGCCGCCTGAGCATAGCTTTGGTCGCGTGGCGTTTTTAGCTTTGGCGAGCGGCCAATGCCACGTTGTTGCGTGTGATCAGCTTGAGTTCGCCCAGCGCTTCAAACAGGCTGGAACGAGCCTTTTCCGACAGGTTGGCAAACATCTCTTGTAGCCACTGTTCGTGGGAGGCAGCCATTTTCTTGAACTGGCGCTTGCCCTTGGGTGTCAGGCGGATCAGGGAGCTGCGACGGTCGGTCAGCACCTTGATGCGTTCGACCAGGCCTTCTTTTTCCAACTGATCGGTAATGCCCGTGATATTGCCGTTGGTAACCATAAGGTGGCGGGACAGCTCGCTCATTTTCATGCCGGCGGGCTGACGCTGCAATTGCGCCATCAGGTCAAAGCGGGGCAGGGTTGTGGTGTGTTCGGTGCGCAGTCGGCTGCGAATTTCGCCTTCAACCAGATTGGTGCAGGCCATCAAGCGGAGCCACAGACGGGTGTCGAAGTGGTCGTCGCTATGGGCACGGCTTTCCAAGTCGGGAGCGGCATCGGCGACGGCGGAAGCGGGGATATCGTTCATGATCATAGATAGCTTGCCTTAATGGTGCATGTCCAAAATATTTAGCTTTGAAGGACGCAGACCGCAGCCATGAGCAAGCTGGGTTAGCTTGGAGGGTATCTTAGGGGCTGCATCGAAGTTTGACATTGCGACAGATCAAAGTAAATTCGTTTTTAAGCTTAAATTAATCAACTTCATGGAAAGCGCTGGCAGGGCTTGCAAAGCATTAGGTAAAAAAATTCAAACTCTTGTCTGCTATTACTTTCACTGCCGCGGCTTTGAATATTGACCTACTTGCGCTCGGACGTGGACCTGAGGCGATAAGCTGGCTAAATTCAAGTGATTATTTAGTTGAAGTATAAGGCATTTGCCTGGATATCGCCTGTTTGCCTAATCACTTTCCTGCTATTTTTGATATTTTTTTTTGTTTCAAAAATAATGTTTGCCGTAATTTTTCTTAATTGAAAAAAATCCATGCTACGGATCGATTTATTTCTTATATCCTGACATTTCTTATTCTTTTTTTTGATGCACAGGCACAGGCCGCAGGGATCTTCAGGCTTCGTTAGGATACCCCTTGAAACAGCCGATGATGATGCGCTACTGCGGATAACCCGTAGTCGGGATTACTGATGTTGGGACGTTTTTTTTGCTAATATCCTTTAGAACTAAACAATATAGACCTTGCCAATTTGGCTGGCGCCTTTGTCGGAGCAGGGTCTACGCCTGAGTGGGGCGTAATCTACGCAGGAGATAAGGATGGAACGTTCAGCGCACCTTGATACCTTTGCACGCGACAATCTGCCACCCATGGAGTGGTGGCCGGAAATGTTGCTGGAAGGAAATCCGGATGTGGACTACTCCGCTCGTCTTAATTGCGCTGTTGCGTTGTTGGGGGAGCAGGTAGCAGCGGGGCATGGTGATCGCGTGGCTTTGCAGTGGGCACAGGGCGATGAGAATCGCAGCCTGAGCTACAAGCAACTGGACGTGCTGACCAACCGTATTGCGCATGTCCTGGTTGAGGACCTGAAACTGGTGCCCGGCAACCGGATTTTGCTGCGTGGCCCCAATAACCCCATGATGGCCGCTTGCTGGCTGGCCAGCATCAAGGCCGGTCTGGTGACGGTTCCCACCATGCCTTTGCTGCGTGCGGTGGAACTGAAGACCATTCTGGACAAGGCCGAGATTCATGCCGCCTTGTGTGACGAGCGCCTGCGTGAAGAGCTGGAGCACTGCATGGACTCCGCGCATGATTCTTACGCGCCCGTGCTGAAGCAACTGCTGTGCTTTAACGATGAAAGCGCCACAGGTCTGGAGGCCTTGCTGGCTGACAAGCCTGAAGAGTTCACCGCTTGCGATACGGCGGCTGATGATATTTGCCTGATTGCATTCACTAGCGGCACGACTGGCCAGCCTAAAGGCTGCATGCATTTTCACCGTGATGTGCTGGCCATGTGCGACACCTTCTCGCGTCATGTGCTGCGTTTGACGCCAGATGATGTGGTCTGCGGTACGCCTCCTTTAGCGTTCACCTTTGGTCTGGGTGGTTTGCTGTGCTTCCCGCTGCGCGTGGGTGCGTCTACCGTCTTGCTGGAGCGTCTGACACCCTCGGATTTGCTGGGCATGATTGATCGCTTCAAGGTCACCATGAGCTTTACCGCACCTACCTTCTATCGTCAGATGGCTGGTTTGGTGGATCGTTACTCCCTGGCCAGCTTGCGTGCAACCGTGTCGGCAGGTGAAGCCTTGCCAGATGCGACGCGTCAGCTTTGGAAACAGGCCAGCGGCATCGAGATGACGGACGGTATTGGTGGCACGGAAATGATTCACGTGTACGTGTCCAGCCCGCCAGAAAAAGTGCGTGCTGGTGCGATTGGCCAAGTGGTCCCTGGCTATGTCGCCACGATTCTGGACGATGATCTGAATCCTGTGCCGGTCGGTACGGTAGGCCGTTTGGCCGTTAAAGGCCCAACGGGCTGCAAGTATCTGAACGACGAACGTCAGAAGCAATTTGTGCAGGGTGGTTGGAACTTCCCTGGCGATACCTTCAAGATGGACGAAGACGGCTACCTCTACTACCAGGCCCGTAACGACGACATGATTGTTTCTTCGGGCTACAACATTGCTGGTCCAGAGGTGGAAGGCACCTTGCTCAAGCACGAGGCTGTGGCCGAGTGCGGCGTGGTGGGTGCTGCGGATGAAGAGCGTGGCCAGATTGTGCAGGCGTTCATTGTGCTCAAACCCGGCTTTACTGGCAGTGACGAGCTCAAGAAAAAGCTGCAGGATTTTGTAAAGGAGAATGCCGCTCCGTACAAATACCCGCGTGCCATCGAGTTTGTAGCTTCCTTGCCTCGTACTGAAACGGGCAAGTTGCAGCGCTTTGTGCTGCGTCAGATGGCTCAGGACTGAGTCATCAGGCAATAAAAAAGCGGGCCTAGGCCCGCTTTTTTGTGTCCGGCATTTTTAGTTTTTGAAGCTAGCAAAAACTTCGCGGGCTGCTTGCACGGTTGCGTCGGTAATGTCGGAGGTGTGCTGCACCGACACAAAACCGGCTTCAAAGGCCGAGGGTGCAAAGTACACGCCCTTGTCCAGCATGGCGTGGAAGAATTGCTTGAAGCGTTCGATGTCGCCAGCCGAGACTTCGGCCAGGGAAGTGGGGACGTTCTCGCTGAAGTAGATACCGAACAGACCGCCCTGGTGGTCGGCGGTGAACGGGATGCCTGCTTCTTTGGCAGCCGCTTTCAGGCCCTGGATCAAGTTGGCGGTATTGGCCGTCAGGGTGTCGTAGAAACCGGGTTGAGCCAGTTTTTTCAAGGTAGCCAGACCGGCGGCCACGGCTACGGGGTTACCGGACAGAGTACCTGCCTGATATACGCCGCCTACGGGGGCTACGCATTGCATGATGTCGCGGCGACCACCGAAGGCACCAACGGGCATACCGCCGCCGATGACTTTGGCCAGTGTTGTCAGGTCGGGGCGGATGTTGGTCAGACCTTGCACGCCTTGGGGGCCAACACGGAAGCCGGTCATGACTTCGTCAAAAATCAGCACGGCACCGTATTCGGTACACAGTTCGCGCAAGCCTTCCAGGAAACCGGGGGCAGGGCGTACCAGATTCATATTGCCTGCAAAGGGCTCAACGATCACGCAAGCGATTTCATCGCCCTTTTGTTTGAAGGCGTCGCGTACGGCGTCCAGCTTGTTGTAGTCCAGCACCAGAGTGTGGGCCACGAATTCGGCGGGCACGCCAGCCGAGGTGGGGTTGCCAAAGGTCAGCAGGCCGGAACCGGCTTTGACCAGCAGGCTGTCGGCGTGGCCGTGGTAGCAGCCTTCAAATTTGATGATGGTGTTGCGGCCGGTAAAGCCACGGGCCAGACGAATGGCGCTCATGGTGGCTTCGGTGCCGGAGCTGACCAGACGCACTTGCTCGATGGATGGCAGCATCTTGGTCAGGGTTTCAGCCAGCACGACCTCGCCTTCGGTAGGCGCGCCGTAGGACAGACCGTGTACGGCGGCTTCCTGTACGGCTTTGATAACGTCCGGATCGGAGTGGCCCAGAATGGCCGGCCCCCAGGAACCTACGTAGTCCGTGTATTGCTGGCCGTCTGCATCCCAGATGTAAGGGCCTTGGGCGCGTTCGATAAAGCAAGGTGTACCGCCCACGGAACCGAAGGCACGGACAGGCGAGTTGACGCCGCCGGGGATGACTTTGCAGGCACGTTCAAAAAGTTCGGAGTTACGGGACATGAGGCAAGAATCCAGATGTGAAAAGGTCAAGGCCAGGCAAGGGATCAGCGCACAAAGCGCGATGAGTCCTGGGCGTGAAAGTAGTCGGTAAAGCGTTGCGCCGTAGCGCGTATATCGCTGGTTTCAAACAGGCTGCTGATAACGGCAACGCTATCAACACCGGCTTCCAGCAGTTCGGGCATTTTCTCGGGTGTGATGCCACCAATGGCCACAATGGCAGCACGCCGTCCCTCGTGTTCTTGTTCTTGGCAAAGCAGTCTTGCTTGTCGCAAGGTGTTCAGTTCAGCCGGTGGGGCTTCGGGTTTGACGCTGGATGGATACATGGCCCCGAAGGCAATGTAGTCTGCATCGTCCGCCAGGGCCTGGCGAGCCAGATCCAGACTGTTGTAGCAGGAGCGTCCCAGCAGGGCTTGCGGCCCCAGTGCCTGACGGGCCTGGGTCAGTTCGCCATCGCTTTTACCCAGGTGTGCGCCTTGCACGTCAAACTCTTGCGCCCAACTCCAATGATCGTTCACCAATAACGGCAGATCCAAAGACAGGCATAACTTGATCAACTCTTTGAGTTGTTGCTGGCGGATTGGTTCCGGGCCGTTCTTGCGACGAAACTGCAAGACCTGCAAACCACCTTCGTGAGCGGCGCGCACTGCGTTCAACAGGCGGGCGGTGTCGTCCCATTCGGGAGTAATGCCGTAGAGACCGGCAGGAAAGCGCAGGGTGGTGGCGTCAGTCATTTTGGGGAGCAACAGGGTTGAACAGGCGGTGGCCCATACCGGGCTGGAAGGTGTCGGTGGCGCGTGCCTGTAGATGCAGCAAGGCTGATTCTACCGCGTTATCCAGCTCGTGGCCTTGAGCCAGAAAGCTCAGGCAAGCCGTAGCCAGCAAACTATCGCTGTCCTGCTGGCGCACACCGCCATCGAGCGGAATGCTGTAGTCCAGGCGACCATGATGCCCCTGAAAACGGGTATGCCACTGCCCGGCGGCACCCGGTACACCCGTTACTAGTACGGCATTGGCGCCGTTATTCAGCAGGGTTTCCACGGCGTCGGGGGTGTCGCCCAGCAGTTCGTCGGCCTGCCAGCGCTCCAGGCTGGGGTGGTCGATCAATAATAAAGAACTGAGCGGCAGCAGCAGGCGTAAACTGGCATCCAGGGCGTCGTCCGCATCCAGCTCGTCCAGACCGGTGGGCATGGCGCTTAAATGCAGGACCAAAGGCAGTTCGGGGTAGTCGGAGCAAAGCTCGGCCACCATGCTGGCGATTTCGGGGCTGTAGACAGGGCCGCACTTGATGGCCTGAATATTCATGTCTTCCAGCAAGCAGCGCGCCTGGTCGTCGGCAATGTCTTCGGCCAGAGTCTGGATGTTTTCCTGCTGGGCGCTATCGCGTACCAGCAAGGCGGTCGGAACGCTGACAATATGGCAGCCCAGACGAGCGCCAGTGATCGCATCTGCAGGCAGGTGAGCCCCACCGCTGGGGTCATAGGGAGCCAGCACGAGGGCCAGGGCAGGACTTGAATTTTTGATTTCAGCAGCCATCTTGTTTTGGTTACACATGCAGGGCCAGCACGGCTCTGGATGTCACGGGTTGAGTAATTTAGTAATATGAACCCCATTTTAATGGATTGCCCCGATTTGCACGCGGATCGGACTATGTTTACAAATACAGTAGGAATACTATGCGTACGTGGATGTGCCTGATTTGCGGCTGGATTTATGATGAAGAAGCAGGCTTGCCTGAGGAAGGCATTGCGCCGGGCACACTCTGGGAAGATGTCCCTCCAAACTGGGTCTGTCCCGAATGCGGCGCTCGTAAGGAAGACTTTGAAATGATCCAGGTGTGATCATCTCAAGTTCCAAGGTGGGTTGTTTTGACGGGAGGTGTGTATGAGTGCCACTAGCCAGTCCCCGCTAATCCAAGAAAGCGCTGATTTAACGCACCACCTGTTACTTGCCATGCCCGGTGTGGTATCGGGCAGCTTGGCCGACACGGTGATTTATGTCTGTGAACATAATGAACAAGGCGCCTTGGGTCTGGTCATTAATCGACCAACGGATCTAAGCCTGGTTGAGCTTCTGTCTCGTATCGAGGTGGACGTAGAAAACCGGGCGGATCTGGCCGCGACCTCCGTTTACTTTGGCGGACCTGTGCAAACGGACCGCGGCTTTGTTCTCCATGACTCCGATAAAACCTATACCTCCAGCCTGGGGGTGGGTGATCTGACCCTGACGACTTCCCGCGATGTTTTGCAGGACGTGGCTCAAGGCCAGGGACCAGTGCATATGCTGGTCACGCTGGGCTACGCCGGTTGGGGTGCCGGTCAGTTGGAAAGCGAGATGGCTGACAATGCCTGGCTGAGCATTAAAGCCACCCATGAAATCCTGTTCTCTACGCCAGTTGGCGAGCGCTACGATCGCGCCCTGGCGCTGCTGGGAATCAGTCCTTTTACCCTGACAGGTGCTGCGGGCCATGCCTGAACACGAAACACCGTCAACGGTCAGCTCGGCGCAAACCTTGCTGGCTTTTGACTATGGCCTGAAAAAAATTGGTGTGGCTTTAGGTAATACCTTGACGCGCCAGGCCCGCCCTTATACGATTTTGCGGCCCGTCACGCGGGAACAGCGCTTTGCGGCTATCGAGGCTTTGCTAAAAGAATGGCAGCCTGATCGCGTCGTGGTGGGTTTGCCTTTGACCCTGGATGGTGGCGAGCAGTATGCTTCGCTGCGGTGTCGGCGTTTTGCCAACCAACTGCATGGTCGCTACGGCGTAGCAGTAGACCTGGTCGATGAGCGGGGCTCCAGCATGGAGGCTCAAGAATTGCTGGGCAATAATGACGATGATGATGCCATGGCAGCCTGCGTAATCCTGCAGCGTTATCTGGACAGCCTGCCACCGGCCTGAGCCCTCTATAAGGTTGCAGCCTTTTGATTAGTTTATTTCGTTTTAGCTGGCGCGCTGTCGTTCTGATTGTATGGATCGTGATCGGCTTGTTAAGCGTCGGTCTGCTTTTTCCGGTATTGCGTCCAGGCGGACGTCGCGTCATGGTGCTGCGCATGTCGCGTCTATTGATGATGATCTGTGGCGTGCGCGTTCTCCAGCATGGTCAGGCCGTTCAGGATCGCGCTGTGCTCTATGTCTCCAACCACGTTTCCTGGCTGGATATCTTCGTCATCAATAGCGTGCGCTGCACCTCTTTCATTGCCAAAAGCGATATTCGGCGCTGGCCTGTCATCGGCTGGCTGGTTGCTGGTGCAGGCACTGTGTTTATCGAGCGTGGCCAGCGTCGCGCCATTCAGATTGTCAGCCAGCAAATGGCCACCTGCTTCGAGCGGGGTGATGCGGTTGGGCTCTTTCCTGAAGGCACAACATCGACAGGGCTGGATGTGCGGCCCTTTCATGCCAGTTTGTTTGAGGCTGCCATTGCCCTGAATGTGGATATTCAGCCTATGGCCTTGGTGTTTGAACACGCAGGGCAACGCACCGAGCGTTTTGCTTTTGTGGGCGAACAGTCCCTGGTTGGGAATATCTGGGTCTTGTTAAGCGCCCGCAACGTGTCCGTGCATTGCCATTTTCTGGACTTGATTCCCGCTCAGTCCTGTACGGAGTTGGGGCGTTCACAGACGGCGCAGCAGGCCAGGGAGCAAGTCCGCGCCATTGTGTGTCCTGCAGAGCTGGCAGTAGAAGTCTAAAGGAGCAAGCCGCCTGAGTTCAGGTCGGCTTCTTGCTTTCCGGGCAATGGATTTGTACCAGATGCCGGTCCTGCAAACGGACCGCGCTTAACTGGCGTCCCCAGACACAACCTGTATCCAGACTGATCACCGTAGGCGTGTTCAGCAAGCCCAGCGTAGACCAATGACCAAAAATAATAGGTACCTGGGCACAGGCGCGATTCGGTAATTCGTACCAAGGCAGCAAGCCGGACTCGGTATCAGGCGCACCCTTGTGCTTGAAGTCCATACGGCCATTCATATCGCACATGCGCATGCGGGTGAGGGTGCTGACAATGGCGCGCAGACGGTCGTAGCCCTCTAGTCCGGCATCCCAGCGATCGGGGTTATTGCCAAACAACTCAATGATCTTGTCTTGCCAGTCATCGGCGCGCAGCAGAGCTTCCAGCTCGTGAGCGTATTCCAGCGTTTGCTCCGGGCTCCAGTCAGGATGCACACCGGCATGAACCATCAAATGTCCGTGCTCGTAATGAGCCAGGGGCTGGTGTCGTAACCAGTCCAGCAGCTCTTGCGCGTCCGGTGCGGCCAGCAGTTCCTGCAAGGTGTCTTGCTTGCCGGATTTACGAACTCCAGCAGCGACTGCCAGACAGTGAATGTCGTGGTTGCCCAGCACGCAAACAGCGCGATCACCCAGAGAGCGGATCAGGCGCAGGGCACCCAGCGAGTCCGGGCCGCGGTTGACCAGATCGCCCGCAAACCAGAAGGTGGCCTGGCTGTCGGCCGCCACATCAGGATGGCTGAGCAAGCTGTCCAGGGGGCGGCAGCAGCCTTGAATATCACCAATCGCCCAGATGGCGGGGGAAGTTGCTAGGGACATGATTCAGTTGGTTGTGCTGGAGTTGCGACGTCGTCGGTTGTGCCGGTTTTCCATCATGATAAGAGCACTCAAGGCCATAGCCATAGCGACCAGGTTCGGCACCAGTGCCGTGACCCACGGCGCCAGATTGCTAAGCATGGCTACGTTCAGGGCAAGCTGGTTGATCATGAAAAAGCCCACGCCCAGCAAGATGCCGGTAAAGACCTTGGTCCCCACACCGCCGTGGCGGGTTTGCATGAAGCCGATAGGTGCAGCAATGGTAATCATGACCAGCAAGGTAAAGGGGTAAGCTACTTTTCGCCACAGGGCCACAACCTGACGTTTGGTTTGCAGCTTGTTCGCGTCCAGATAGCCGATGTAGTCCTTCAAATCCAGAATGGACATGCGCTCGGGGGTGACGACACGGGCAATCAGACGGTCGGGCGTCAGTGTGGTGGTCAGCGTCAGGTCCGGGCGTTTTTCAATACGGACCAAAGGCTGATCCGGTGCTTTGCCTTGCGCCAGGGCCTCGTGGGACTGTTCACTCAAATGGGTTTCGGTAACGTCCTGCAAGTCCAGTTGGTTCTTGTGGAACTGGCCAGTGGGCGCTTGCGTCATGGTGTTCAGGCGTTGTCCGTCAGTGAAGTCAAACACACTGACGTCCGTCACGTTGCCATTGCCCTGCAGATTGGCAATATTGATGATGCGTACGCCACCACTGTCATTGCTCTCTTTGAACCAATAGCCACTTTCGAGCCGCCCACCCCCTGAGCGGCCCAGCAGGGCCATGCCTTGCTCGCTGGATTTGATCTCGGCCATGGGGGTGACATACTCGGACAACACAAAGGCACCGCCTACCAGGGGCAGCGTGATGGTCCAGAGCATCAGCATCATGTGCAGGCCGCTAACGCCTGAGGCTCGCAAGATAACCAGCTCATTGCGCTGGGCCAGGCTGGCCAAAGCCAGGGTGGCCCCAATCAGCAAACCGATGGGCAGCAAGTCGTACAAACGGGTGGGCAGTTCCAGCGCCTGAATGTAGAACAGATTGGCCAAGGTGAATTTGGAGCCGACTTTGTCCAGCTCTTCGATCAGGGCGAAAAAGGTAAACAGGCCAAGCAAGGCAATCAGCACCACGGCGCTGGAGCGATAGATTTCGGAAGCGAGATAGCGGCGAGCGGTGCGCATGAAAATAGGGCCCAGGAAAGACGTGGCTAGCTTAACAAAAATGCGGATTGCAGTCAGGGAATAGCGACTTGTCGCATACGTTGACTGATGGTGCGCGTGCGCGATTGCAGATAGGGACTGTTACGGTTTTTGTCATAGTAGGCCGGGTTGGGCAACATGCCCGCCAGCTTGGCGGCTTGCAGGGCGCTGAGCTTAGCGGCATCAATCTTGAAGTAATGGCGCGAAGCGGCTTGGGCGCCAAAGACTCCTTCTCCCCATTGGGCCACGTTCAGGTACAGCTCCAGGATGCGTTCCTTGCTCATGACGATTTCAATCATATAGGTCAGAATCAATTCCTGGCCTTTACGAAAATAACTGCGTGATTCCGATAGAAACAGATTCTTGGCCAACTGCTGGGAAATAGTAGAGCCACCGCGGCGGCGGGCAGAGCCCTTTTCCGACTGGCGACGGTTGTATTCCCAGGCTTTACGGATGGCATCCCATTCGACTCCGGAATGGTTCAGGAAGTTCGAGTCTTCGGATGCAATCACCGCGCGCTTCAAGTTCGCATTGATCTGGTCGTAGGGGACCCATTGGTAGCGTAATTCAGCGTCCGCATTGGTACTGCGCAACTGGCCCTGTTCTGCCGCCATAAAGGTGGTCATGCGGGGCGGCACCACGCTATACCAGAGCACCATCAAAAATAGGGCGATCTGATAGAGCAGGACACCAGCGGCCACGGCCAGAACGGCCAGGCCAGCCAGTTTCCAGGGGTGGGCCAGAAGGCGACGCACGTCAGACTTGTCCGATAGCCTGGCGCAAGCTGGCCAGTACGGGTTCTACATCGGCCTCGACACCATGCCAGATCTGAAAGCTGGCTGCGGCCTGGCCGACCAGCATGCCCAGGCCATCTTTGCTATGGGTGGCACCAGCCTGTTCGGCAGCGCGCATGAAGGCGGTAGGTTCGCTGGCGTAGAACATGTCGTAGGCCAGGGAGTTGCTGCGGTAGCGGGCGTCCGGCAGTTCGGGCAGATTCTGGTTCAGGCTGGCCGAGGTAGCGTTGATCACAATGTCCCAGTCGCCACAGTGGTCGTCCAGACCACCTGCGCTCAGACGACGCGAGGCGTCCGGGTCCAGGGCAACCACTTGTTCACGGATGTCGTAGGCCTTGGCGCTGGTGCGATTGATAATGTGCAGCAGCTCGCAACCCGCTTCCAGCAAGGGGAACACGACCCCACGCGAGGCACCGCCCGCACCAATCAGCAAGATGCGCTTGCCTTCCGGGTTATGGCCGACGCGCAGCAGGTCCGCGCACAGGCCCACGCCGTCCGTATTGCAGCCATGCAACTGGCCATTTTCCAGCCACAGTGTATTGACGGCCCCGGCCATGCGGGCACGGCGGCTCAGATTCGAGCCCACCAGGTCATAGGCTTGCTCTTTGAACGGCAAGGTCACGTTCAGGCCGCTGCCGTCTTTGAAGAACTCCTCCACCGTGGCGCTAAAGCCATCCAGGGGTGCAAGAATGCGTTCGTAGCTTAGGGCCAGATTGAACTGGCTGGCAAACTGCGTATGGATTTGTGGCGAGCGGCTGTGCTCGATAGGGTGACCAATAACGCCGTAGCGCTTGGCAGGAGTCGTGTCGGGCATGGTTAAGCGATGCTTGTCTTGTTGTGAGGTGTCAGCACCGAGGCTGAAAGGACGTATTTTACCCCAGGGTCTGCTTTAACTAGAGCTTGCTGTGGACAATACGGTCTTAGGGTGAGCCCGGGCTGTGCATACTGAGTTTGTCATGCGTGAAACTCCAGGTTCGGGTGATCACCAGCACATCCGAGCCGGGTGCCAATTGTTCGGGCAACGGTGCAAAAGGGGCGGCCAGTTCCACAATGCGGCGGGCAGCCAGATTCAAGGCTGCCTGCTCAGAAGGCTGGGTAATCTGGGCACGTAAAAGACTGCCATCGCGCCGGATATAGACGGTCATCTGAAGCTGACCATAGAGCTGTTCGCCTGCTTGCTTGGGGTAGTGGCGTGTGCCGGTCTGCTCAATTTTCTGACGCCATTGATCCAGGTACTGAGCCTGATCACTGGCTTTGGCACTGGGGCCTACGTAGTGGTAACGGGGCTGGCGTTGCTGTTCACGAATTTGCTCGCGCAAAATGGCCAGCTGGCTGTTTTGAACTTGCGGGTCCAGATCGTGGTCGTCGGGGCCAGGCTCAATGGACGCACCAATATATTCAGGGCTGGGTGTCGAGGGGGGTGCTTTATCCTGACTTTCCAGCTCGCCCAGCAGACGCTGCTGTTCCGCTTCCAGGCTTTGCTGGCGCGCGCGCAAGGCTTCCAGCACTAATTGATTGGGCAGATTGGGATCAGTGAGCGGAAGAGGGTTGCTGGCTTGCCCTTGCTGATGCTCTCCGCCACCGTCCAGATTCAGTTGGGCCAGCAGTTGGGGGTGCAGTGGCACCGAGTCGGTACTGAAATTGACCAGCGCCACATCCAGACTCTGGGCTGCGGCGGGCAAGGGCGCACGAGCAGGCCAGAAAATCAGCAAAAGGTGGATCAGGGCCGAAAGGGCGACCGCCAACCATAGATAATCTTTGGGTGCGTGGCGGCGGTCGAGCGTGGCCATGGTCGTCAGTCAGCCGTGGCGACCGAGCGTAAACGAGCTTCCACCGTCAAAGCCAGCTCATCAAAAGACAGCAGATCCAGCGTCACTTCCTGACCACGCTCCAGCGCGGGCAGGCCGGGGACATGCAGTACCAGAGGTGCATTGCTCAAACGCAGCAGGTCTTCCTTGATGAAGTTGGCCTGAACTTGCTTGATGTCGTTTTGTTGCAGCCAGCGCAGGCACCAGAAGCGCTCCAGGGAGGACTGGTAATCCGACCACTGGGTGTATTGCGATTCAAAGGCGCCAATAATGGCGTACAAATCCGCATCCTTGGGCTGGAAGGGGGCGGCCAGACGCGCAGAAATTCCGTGTTCGGCAGCCGCCAGAATCTGGCCCTGATTGATCAGGTCCACATAGCGACGCAATGGCGAGGTGGACCAGATGTATTGCGGTACGCCGATGGAGTCGTGCGGGCCGGGTGTGGTGGACATGCGCGTACGCATGAACTGCTGGGAGCGGTAAATACCGGGCACATTGTGCTCGGCCAGCAAGCCCCCCCACAGTTGATTGGCCAGAATCATGTATTCGGCCACCAGCAGACTGAGCGGCGCATTACGCACGCGAGGCACCAGACGAATGATGGAATTAGGGTCATCGTGCGGGCCATCCAGTTCAAAGCTGTATTCCACGCGATTATTGTTTTCAGGCTTGCCACGCACGGCTTCACGTTGGGCCGACAGTTGGCGCGAGAAATTCCACAGCGGGCGCAGCCATTCTGCATAGGGCAGCTCGGCATTTTCGTCGGCCAGGGCTTCTTCGCTGATCAGCGGGTCCAGTTCGTGCTGACGCAAGTTGCCCGCCACGGTAATGCGTTCCAGACGGGTCTGGTGCGACAGAATCTCGCCGGTGCTGGCGTCTGCGTCTACATACAGTGACAGGGTAGGGCGAGTTTTCCCTTGATCCAGGGAAAAGTGCGCAATCAGCTCGGGCGGCAACATGGGGATCTTGTAGCCCGGTGTGTACACCGTAGCCATGCGGTTGCGCGCGATCTGGTCAATTTCATTGCCACGTGCCATCGCCAGCGAAGGCACGGCAATATGAACCCCGATACGCAGACGGCCCGGCTCCGGGTGCTGGACGGACAGGGCATCGTCAATTTCAATGGTATTGGCATCGTCCACCGAGTAGGCGGTGACATTGGCTTCAGGCAAGTCCTGACCCCAGCTTTGCAGGGCAACAGCGGGGAAACCTGTTCCTTTGGGGAAATGGGAGGCCAGGAAACGGTGTTGGTGCAAGGTCAGGGGATTGGACCAGGCGCCTAGCGACAGCAACAGTTTCTCGGTGCTGACGCCCAGTTCTTTCTGGGCCTGATCAAAGGCTTTCCATTCCAGCGTGTTCTTGTCTGGCTGGGTCAGGAAGGTGCCTGCTTTTTCGGCAACTTCGGGCGGCAACTCGCCCTTGATCATCTGCTCGGCCCAAGTCTGGATTTGTTCTTGTTGCAGGCGCTTCTTTTCAATCGCGGCCAGGGCAGCTTGCAGAATGTCGGGAGGAGCAGGGCGGTACAGACCTTTGCCACGGCGGTGGAAGTAGGCTGGTGCGCTGTGCAGGGCAAAGATGGTGCCGGTTTTTTCGATGGCGCTGGGTGCGTGGCCGAAATATTCTTGTGCCAGCGTGGATGCCTCAAACTCGTCCTGGGGGGCGCATTCCCACAAAAAGTTGATATCCAGGGATTCGGCCAGCGCTTGCGCTTTTTCCAGCAGCTCTGCCGGGGCAGGTTGCTCGAAGGTAAATAGAACGCTGTTTTTCTTTATTTTGCTGCGTTTGCCAGACGCGGATTCCACCTGCATGGTGGTATCGCTGTCAGAAAATATTTTTTCTGCTTTGAAATTACCGCTGTCTTCAAAAAGGACGTACATGATTTTCCATCTGGATGGTGCTGGCCATCCGGTAAAGATAGTTAAGGTTGTTGCAGGGCAAAGCGCAAAATTTCGTCGATCCAGGGATCAAAGTCGGTCAGGCCGTGGTCTCCGCCTTCCAGAATGTGTCCTTGGCTGCCTTTGTACCAGTCCGCCATCTCGCGCCAGTTCAGGACTTCATCACCTTTGGCGGCCAGCAGGTAAAAACGCTGGGGATCGCTGGGGCGCGGTACGTGAATGTCGTTAAGCTCATCCACATAGTCGGGCAGGAAGTGAAACGGGTCGGGCGAGTGATAACAGACATGCTCGCCTACCTGCGTAGCCAGATCCCGTCCTGCGTAGACCACCGGGTTCAGCAAGACGGCTCGGCTGTGATAGAACTGGGCCAGGTGGCTGGCATAGTAACCGCCCAATGAGGAGCCGATCACACATAATTGATCAGCCCCCATACCTGCCTGCATTTCCGTGTCCACAATCCGCTTGCACATGGCAATGGCCTGGGCCGGGCTGGCGGGCAACTGCGGGCAGCGCCACAGGTGCAACAAGTCTCTGTCTTCCAGGGTTTGTTTCAGGCGCTGCGCTTTATAGGACGAAGGCGAGGAACGAAAGCCGTGTAGATAGAGGATCATGGGAGCACCTGCTATATATAGAGAGGGTCAGCGTGACAGTTGATCCAGCAGGCGCTGATGAATGCCGCCAAAACTGCCGTTACTCATCACGACAATGGCGTCGCCGGGCTGGCTGGCCTGAACAATGGCCTGAACCATTTTATCCAAATCAGTCCACGCTGTGGCGCGATCACCCAAAGGAGCCAGGACTTGGGCTGCATCCCAACCCAGCGCGTGCTTGCCTTGTGCTTCGCCATAGCAAAACACCAGATCAGCCTCTTCCAGTGAACCGGGCAGGCGGGCGGCCATCGCGCCCAGCTTCATGGTGTTGGAGCGTGGCTCCAGCACGGCTAGAATCCGGGTTGCTTTACCTGTCTGGCTGCGCAAACCGGCTAGCGTGGTGGCAATGGCAGTCGGGTGATGAGCAAAATCGTCATAGACGGTAATGTCATTGACTACACCACGCACTTCCATACGGCGTTTGATGCCGGCAAATTGGCTCAGTGCCGCGCAAGCCTGCTGGGGCTTTACGCCTGCATGGTGGGCGGCAGCAATCGCGGCCAGGGCGTTCAGGCGATTGTGTTCGCCAGTCAGCGTCCACTGAACAATGCCTTGAACCTGTCCTTTGAAAATCACTTCAAAAGACGTGGGGCTGAGTGCCTTGCTGTCCCAATCGCCTTCGGGGCCAAATTGCTCGACCGGCGTCCAGCAACCTCGGGCCAGGGTTTCGTCCAGGCTGGGGGTGTGGGTGGGGCGCAGAATCAGGCCGGTGGAGGGGATAGTACGTACCAGATGGTGGAATTGGGTCTGGATAGCGTGCAGATCGGGGAAGATGTCAGCGTGATCGTATTCCAGATTGTTCAGAATGGCCGTGCGGGGGCGGTAATGAACAAATTTGGAGCGTTTGTCGAAAAAGGCGGTGTCGTATTCGTCAGCCTCGATCACAAACAGGGATTGTTCGGGGTTGAAGCGGGCGGATACGCCCAGGCCGGGAGCCACACCACCAATCAGGAAGTTGGGTGACAGATCGGCCTGTTCCAGAATCCAGCCCAGCATGGAGCTGGTGGAGGTTTTGCCGTGCGTACCGGCCACCGCCAGAACGTGCTGCTTGTGCAGGATGTTTTCACCCAGCCACTGGGGACCAGAAGTGTAGGGCAGGCCCTGATCCAGAATGGCTTCCATCAGAGGATTACCGCGCGTCACCACATTGCCCACTATATAGAGATCAGGGGACAGGCTGGTTTGTTCCGCACCAAAGCCTTCAATCAGGGCAATGCCTTGTTCTTCCAGTTGCGTGCTCATGGGTGGGTAGACCCCGGCATCGCAACCTGTAACTGTATGGCCAGCCGAACGGGCAATCAGGGCCAGACCGCCCATGAATGTGCCGCAAATTCCTAGTATATGTATGTGCATGACAATCCTCCGGCCTGTATTCTAGACGACTGTTTGATCTGATGCGTGAGCTTTGGTGAGAGCCGGTGCTATCATCCCCTGATGATATTTTTTCAGGTGTGAGCCGGTATGAGTAGGCGTCTTTTTCTGCAGAAATCGCTAGTGTGTGCCAGTCTTGTGGCCCTGCATCCTGCCCCTTGGGCCAGTTTGCTGCCTTCAGACCCTTTTCTCGCACAAAGCTTCAAGGATCTTCAAGGTGAAGATCGCGCTCTCTCTACTTATATAGGCAAGCCCCTGGTGGTCAACTTCTGGGCGACCTGGTGCGCACCCTGCGTCAAGGAAATGCCGGACCTGCAGGAATTGCATAAACGCTATCCGGACGTGAGCTTTGTCGGCATTGCCGTGGACTCGCTGGATAATGTGACGGAGTTCTTGAGCCGCGTGCCAGTCAGCTACGACATCTTGCTGGCCGGTTCAGGTGGCCTGAAACAAATGCGCAGCGTGGGTAATAAAAAGGGCGGTTTGCCCTTTACCGTGGTGTTTGGCAGCAATGGCCGGGTCAGCGAACGCATTTTGGGCCAGATAGATCCCGAAAAGTTGGACGAAGTTATTAAGGCTCAACGCTAACTGGCCGACTTTTTCGCTTAATTTCGTCAAATTGCCGCTCAGCCGGGTCCCTGTTTAAAACGGGATAGAACCAATGCTAACCGTTTGTAAGCCAAGCAGGTTTATGGACAAATGACGTTATTTAGCGTAAAAAGGCGGTCTGTCTTGACGAAAAATCCGCTATGGCGAAACATGTCCTGGTCCTTAACGGGCCTAACCTCAACCTGCTGGGAACACGAGAACCCGATGTCTACGGACATCAGACGCTCGATGACATTAACAGCGGTTTACAGGTGCTGGCCGATCAGCATGGCGCGCAGTGTCATTTTTTTCAGAGCAATCACGAAGGCGGGCTCGTCGACCGAATTCATCAAGCCCGTGCCGAGGGCGTCGATTACATCCTTATCAATGCTGGGGCCTATACGCACACCAGTGTGGCGATACGGGATGCACTTGCCGGTGTCGGTATTCCGTTTATTGAAGTTCATCTGTCCAATGTTCACCGTCGTGAGCCGTTCCGTCACCACTCCTATCTCTCTGACATCGCTAGCGGTGTCATTGTTGGTTTGGGGGCCTACGGTTATGAAGCCGCTCTGCGGTTTGCTTTGAATAGTTAGGCGGTTCGTTTCGTTTTTTTGACCAATATTTTTTTAATGCCGTCCTGACCCAGTCAGTGGCTAGTGCGGCGTTGCGGGAAGTACGCATGGATCTTAGAAAACTCAAAACCCTGATCGATCTGGTAGCCGAGTCTGGCATTGCCGAACTGGAAATCACTGAAGGTGATGACAAGGTTCGTATTGTTAAATTCTCGCAAAGCTCGGCAGCTCCCGTGGTCTATGCTCCCGAGGCTCCTGTAGCCCAGGTAGTAGCCCCAGCCGCAGGTGCCCCTGCCGCTCCCGCTGCACCCGCCGTTCCCGAAGGCCATGCTGTCAAGGCTCCGATGGTCGGTACTTTCTACCGTGCTCCTAGCCCAGGTGCCGCTCCCTTTGTAGAAGTTGGCCAATCGGTCAAGGAAGGCGAGCCCCTGTGCATTATCGAAGCCATGAAGCTGCTCAACGAGATCGAAGCCGACAAGTCCGGCGTCATCAAAGAAATTCTGGTTGAAAACGGCGGACCGGTGGAATACGGTCAGACTCTGTTCGTCATCGGTTGATGATATGTTTGAAAAAATCCTAATCGCCAATCGGGGCGAAATTGCCTTGCGTATCCAGCGCGCTTGCCGCGAGATGGGTATCAAGACAGTCGTCGTTTATTCTGAAGCTGATCGTGGTGCCAAGTACGTGCGTCTGGCTGACGAGGCCGTGTGTATTGGCCCCGCCCAGGCACGTGACAGCTACCTGAGCATGCCTGCCATTATCTCGGCAGCAGAAGTCACAGATGCGGAAGCCATTCACCCTGGCTACGGCTTTATGGCTGAAAACGCGGACTTCGCTGATCGTGTCGAAAAGAGCGGTTTTGTCTTTATCGGTCCACGTCCCGAGAGCATCCGTACGATGGGCGATAAGGTCATGGCCAAAAAAGCCATGATCGAGGCCGGTGTGCCTGTGGTTCCCGGTTCGGACGGCGCCTTGCCGGACGACCCGGCTGAAATCATTCGCATCGGACGTGAAGTAGGCTACCCAGTCATCATCAAAGCCTCTGGCGGTGGTGGTGGCCGTGGCATGCGCGTGGTCTACACCGAAGCAGCCTTGCTGACAGCGGTTGCCACGACCAAAACCGAAGCCGCAGCCGCGTTCAACAATCCCGAGGTGTACATGGAAAAGTACCTCGAGAATCCACGCCATATCGAAATTCAGGTATTGGCTGATGGTGAACGCAATGCGATCTGGCTGGGCGAGCGCGATTGCTCCATGCAGCGTCGTCACCAGAAAGTGATTGAAGAGGCACCGGCTCCTGGTATTGCCCGTCGCCTGATCGAACGTATTGGCGAGCGTTGTGCTGATGCCTGCCGCAAGATGCGTTACCGCGGTGCAGGTACCTTCGAGTTCCTGTACGAAAACGGCGAGTTCTTCTTTATCGAGATGAACACCCGTATTCAGGTCGAGCACACCATCACTGAAATGATCACCGGCATTGATCTGGTTCAAGAGCAGATCAAAGTGGCGGCAGGCGAGAAATTCGTGCTGCGCCAGCGTGACATTGAATTTGAAGGCCATTCGATCGAGTGCCGTATCAACGCGGAAGACCCGTTCACTTTCGTACCAAGCCCAGGCCTGGTCAGCAAGTGGCACACTCCCGGCGGCCCTGGCGTGCGTATCGACTCGCATGTCTTTACCGGCTACACCGTGCCTCCGTACTACGATTCCATGATTGCCAAGCTGATTACCTACGGTAAAACGCGCGAGCAAGCCATTGCCCGTATGGACATTGCCTTGTCCGAAATGGTGGTGGAAGGGATCAAGACCAACGTGGATCTGCACCGGGAATTGATGAAGGACGCCAGCTTCAAGGCAGGCGGCACCAGCATTCACTACCTGGAACAAAAGCTGGCCCAACGTAACAAGTAAGGGCGGCAACAGGTCAGACCTCCGGTCTGGCCTGTCAAGAATGATGATTATGTAAAACAGGGGCTCGCCCCTGTTTTGCTTTATGGAAACTATGTATGCGTGAACTCTTACTGAGCTGCCAGGAGCACGAGGCCGAGCGCTTGTCCGATGCTTTGCTTGAAGCTGGCGCCTTGTCGGTGTCGGTGGAAGATGCCGACGGCGATACCGAGCAGGAAAAGCCCCTGTTTGGCGAACCTGGTATCGAACCGGATGTGCTGGCCTGGGATCGCAATCGGGTTGTCGCTTTGCTGCCCGAGGAGCTGGAGCCTGAAGAGTTGCTGCAACCGCTCTTTGAAGCCGGTGTGCTGACACCTGAAAAAGCCCAATGGAGCGTGCGCGAAGTGCCCGATCAGGATTGGGTTCGTTTGACGCAATCGCAGTTCGGCCCCATCCCGGTGGGCGACCGTATTTTGATTGTGCCCAGTTGGCACAAGGACGATGAGGATCTGCCGGTCGCCCAAGAGGGTGATGACGGTCTGGTTCGCATCGAACTGGACCCCGGCCTGGCGTTTGGCACCGGCAGTCACCCGACGACCCATCTGTGTCTGGATTGGCTGGCCCACCATGTGCAGGCCGGTCAGACCGTGCTGGACTACGGTTGTGGTTCCGGCATTCTGGCGATTGCGGCCCGCAAGCTGGGCGCAGGCCATACCGTCGGCGTGGATATTGACGAGCAAGCCGTGATTGCCACGCGCTACAATGCGCAAGTCAATCAGGTCGAGGTTGAAGGCTTGCTGCCCGATGCCATGCCCGCCGGGCAAACCGATCTGGTCGTTGCCAATATTCTGGCCAATCCCCTGCGTATGCTGGCTCCCATGCTGGCCAACCGCGTCAAACCGGGCGGACATCTGATCCTGTCCGGCATTTACGATTGGCAGGCCGAGGAAATGATCGAGGTCTATTCCTCTTACCTGCCTTTGTCGGTCTGGCAAGAGCGCGATGGCTGGGTGTGTCTGGCTGGACAACGCCCGTTGTAAGACGGCAGAACCTAAGGTGAGTTCATGGAGCTAAAGACTCGCTGCCCCCGTTGCGGGACATCGTTTGCAGCCAGTGTGGAAGCGCTGCAACGCCGCCGGGGCTATATCCGCTGCATTCAATGTGCGCATATCTTTGATGGCTTTGAAGAAGTCATTGATGAGCAAGCCCCTGAGCCCTCCTATATCCCACCTTCTGCCCCCGTGCAGGTTCAGCCTGCCATAGAAGAAGATCAAGCGCCATCTCCACGACAGGAGCAGGCGCAGACAGTGGATTTGCAGGCTCCCATTCCGGGGCCACGGTTTGTAGAGCATTCCCGCCACGCCCCGCCGCGTGATGAAGGGACTGCTCACGAATCCTTGCAGGTACGCAAATTCCCCGATTCCATCCTGACACAGGCACCTGTCACGCCGGCACAGCCTTCCGTCACGCCTGCAGAACCTTCTGTCATCGCAGCAGAGCCTTTTGTTCGCTTGGACGAGCCGTCTATCGAACCTCCTGTTGTGTCGACTGAACCCTCTATCCGGCCTCCCGAGCCCTCAGTCATTCGCGCACGCTCTCGACCCGAGCCTGCGTCGCAGGATGATCAGGACACCTCTTTTTTTGTGTCGACCGGCTCTGCTGCAGAGCCAGAAGGGGATCACCATATTGGTCAGGCTTCCTGGTCGGCGGCTGAGCCTGAATTTAGTGTGGGGGACCGCGCCAGTACCTTGCGCGCCTCTTTCCCCTCGCGTCAGGCCGACGGCACGCATGGCGATGATACCGATCCCGTACAGCAGGAATGGCTTATTGATCCCAACCCTGCCTTGCAGCGCGAAACCCGTTACGAAGGCGAGGCCAGCTTCGGTCAGCGCGTCGGTTCGCTGATCTGGACCAGCTTGTGCGTCCTGGGAGTTGTGCTGTTTGTACTGCAACTGATGTATGTGTATCGCGTACAGATTGTTAGCCAAATCCCCATGCTGCGTCCTGTGTTCGAGCGCACCTGCGAAACCTTGTCCTGCAAGGTGCCCTACGAGCGCCGCCTGGACCAGATTCGAGTGCAGGCGTCTGCCTTGCATAAAGCCCCCAACCAGCCAGGGCAATCTACCTTGGGTTTCACGCTGCGCAACGAGTTTGAGCGGCCCCAGGAATGGCCTACGCTGGTTCTAGATTTAAAAGATTTTTCCGGAGCCTTGATCGCCAGGCGCAATATCACGCCAGCTCAGTACTTGGCTTCCGAGCGACGTGAGCCTGCCTTTGCAGCGCGCAGTGAAATCATGGTGCGCCTGCCTTTGAATACAGGGCAGCTCCAAGTTAATGGCTACCAGATTAGCCCTTTTTTTCCATAAGGTAATTTATGACCGAGCGAGTGCTGGTATGTGGTTCGATCGCGTTTGATACGATCGCGGTTTTCGAGGGGTACTTCAAAGATCACATCTTGCCCGACAGCATTAAAACCCTGAGCGTGTCCTTCTTTGTACCCAGCTTGCGTAAAGAGTGGGGCGGCTGTGCAGGTAATATTTCCTATACCTTGAACATGCTGGGTGGCCAGCCTGTTCCTGTGGGTGCCGTTGGTAGTGACGGTGTGGATTATGTGCAGCACATGCAGGACCAGGGTATTGATACCAGCATGGTGCGTGTGATGCCTGAAATGTTCACCCCCCAGTGCTTTATCACCACTGACTTGGCCGCTAGCCAGATTACCTCGTTCCACCCAGGCGCCATGGCGAACTCGGCCCAGATCGATTTGTCCGGTCAGGAAGCCGCCTGGGGTATTGTGGCTCCCGACTCCAAAGACGGTATGTTTGCTCATGCTCGTCGTCTGCACGCGCAAGGCACGCCCTTTATTTTTGACCTGGGCCAGGCCATGCCCTTGTACGAAGGTGCGGACTTGTTGGAGATGCTGGAACTGTGTCAAGTTCTTACCGCTAACGAATACGAAGCCGAAGTGATCGAGCAGCGCACTTCCAAGAGCATGGCGCAGATTGCCCAAGGCTTGCAGGCCGCTATCGTGACGCGCGGAGAGCATGGCAGCACGCTTTACCACAACGGCCAGACCTACGAAATTGC
Organism: Alcaligenes sp. SORT26; assembly: GCF_017377875.1. GTDB lineage: Bacteria > Pseudomonadota > Gammaproteobacteria > Burkholderiales > Burkholderiaceae_B > Alcaligenes > Alcaligenes parafaecalis. The sequence continues at coordinate 2,255,511 of NZ_CP070975.1, read as the reverse complement.
ACCAGTGCCTGTAGAAAGGGTGGTTGATCCCACCGGTTGCGGCGATGCGCATCGCGCGGGCCTGTTATATGGGCTTACAAAAGGCTGGAGCTGGCAGGAGGCTTGCAGCTTGGGTAACTTGATGGGCAGTATTAAAATCCAGGCGGATGGCCCGCAAAATCATGAATTTAAACGGTCAGATATCTCGGCCATGCTAAAAGAGCACTATGGTATTGAGCGCAGCTTGTAAGAGAGCGCTCGACAATTTTTTATGATTCGGCCAGCTACGTTTTTTGGAGTAAACCGTATGTACGTTTCTTTTTTCGATCGTCCCAAAGTACGTCTGCTGGTAGTGGCGAGTCTGGCAGCACCTGTGTTTTTGCTGGCAGGTTGTGCCAATAAATCGGCATCCAGCTCGGTGTACAGCTACGGTCAGGCTCAGCGCGAACAAATCGTGCGTTTGGGTACCGTTGTTTCGGTACGCGCCGTCACTATTCAGGAAGATCAGAACTCGGGTGTGGGCACCGTGGGTGGCGCTGCCTTGGGTGGTGTGGCTGCCAGCAGCATTGGTGGTGGCCGCGGTAGTATCCTGGCCAGTATCGGTGGTGCGATTCTGGGTGGTCTGGTTGGTAATGCGGTTGAAAACCGCATGGGCAAGACCCAGGGCCTGGAAATCACGGTTCAGTTGGATAACGGCGAAACCCGTGTGGTGGCCCAGGAAGCCGACGTACCTCTGTCCGCTGGTCAGCGGGTACGTATGCTTAGCGGTAACGGCCCAACTCGCGTGGTGCCTATGTAATCAAAGCCTCAGGGCTTTGTGTATAAAAAACCCGGCCATTGGCCGGGTTTTTTCATGCCTGTTTGTTGCGTGTGGCCTTGGAGCGCTCACGTTCCAACAAGGCTTTCTTGCGTTCCAGGCCCCAGCGGTAGCCTGCCAGATCGCCGCTTTGACGTACGACCCGATGGCAGGGGATCGCAATCGCTAGTGTATTGGTGGCACATGCACGGGCAACGGCACGTGCACCTTTGGGCATTCCCAGGCGTTCGGCAATCTGGGTATAGCTCAAGGTCTGGCCCACGGGGATATCACGGAGCAGTTCCCAAACCTTTTGTTGAAAGGCGCTGCCCTGAATATCCAGAGGCAGGCTTAAACCCAAGGCGGGTTCTTCCACCATGGCGACAATTTGGGCGACGCGCTGATTGAGTTGTGGGTTGGCCTCCATCAATTCTGTTGCCTTGAAGCGGTCCTGCAATTGCTCTAGTAAAACATCGGTATCATCACCCAAAGAAATGGCGCAAATCCCACGTTCGTTTTCCGCGACTAGCAATGCGCCCAGGCTGCATTGGGCAATGGCAAAACGAATGTGGCTGCTTTGGCCCTGTTTACGCAATATCTTGGTTTGCTGGTGCTGTGCGTCACTTTGCGATGAAAGTGCGGCTGCTTGCTTGGGCATGCGCCACAAGTACCAGGAAGCCACGCTGCGATACGGTGCCCAGGCCTGGCCAATTTCACGCAAGGCACGGGCTGTGGGTGCGGTGTCCAGACGTTTTAAATTGCGATAGCCATCACGCACCCCAAAGTCGTCCGCGGGCAGAATGTCTTCATGCTCCAGCGTGTACATCATCATCATTTCCACCGTCCAGCGACCAATGCCGCGTAGCGTGGTCAGTTGCTTGATCAGTTCCTCATCAGGCATTTGCAAGGCAGTGGCCTGATCGGGAATGATGCCGTCCAAACGGGCTTGAGCCAGACCCAGAATGCTAGTGGCCTTGGCACCGGACAAACCGCAAGCGCGCAGGGTTTCGTAAGGCGTCGCCAGCACTTCCTCAGGGCTTGGACAGTGGCCATGTGGATAGATATCAATCAGGCGCTGCAGGATGCGTTCGGCAGCACGGGTGTGCAATTGCTGATACACAACGGAGCGAATCAATGCTTCGTACGGGTCGCGTTCTGGACGTGGCTGATGGATGCAAGGGCCAACATGGGTGACCAGTGCTTGCCAGTCCGTGTCCAGGGCGGCCAGGAATTGTTCAGCCTCGCGGTAGCGGTTGGCTGGGTCTGGTTTTGATGGAAGGTGAGTCATGGAAGCGGCCTGCAGATTGATGATGGAGTCAGTATAAAGTTCGCTTCTGCACAAGACACCCTGATTCTTGCTCTTGAATTCGGAGTGAAAAAAAACCTGGGCTATACCCAGGTTTTTTTAGTGTGCAGCGTGTCGTGCTTAGATTGGCACCAGGCTAAAAGCCGTACGGGTGATGACCATATTCAGCACTTGGGTCAGCAGCAGGACTACCAGTGGCGATAGGTCCAGGCCACCCAGGTCTGGCAAGACACGACGGATCGGATCCAGCAAGGGGGCGGTAATGGAACGCAGCAAAGGCATGCTGGGCGATTGTGGCTGAATCCAGGACAGCAGGGCTTGCAGTAGCACGACCCAGAAAATCAGGCTCAAGCTCCAGCGCAGCACGGTAAAGACGGCGGCCAGCAAGAACATGGGGAAGTTCGAGAGCATGGACACCGAGCCGGTCAGCACCATGGCACTGAGGACCAGGTACACCAGCGCGCTTAGCCAGGCCGCGACCAAGGACGTCCAGTCCCAACGGTTGCCGCTTTTGATCACGCGCCGCAAGGGCATGATCAGCCAGTCCGTTACTTTGAACATGGCTTGCGAATAGGGATTGAAAGGATGAATTCTGAGCGCATAGACCCAGGCACGCAGCAGCAAAATTGTGCCCAGCAGCGACAGAACAATATGGATTAGGAAGAGGGCGACTTCACTGAACATAGTGGCTTGGTATGAATTGATAGGAGAGGGAATTGTCGCATGCAAGTGCTACAAACCAAAGAGCCACCCTGATCAGGGTGGCTCTTTGGGGAGAAACATAAAAGCAGCGTGCGATTAAGGACGCTTGCCGGTCGGGAAGGGCCAGGAGCCAGCAGGGTTGACGTCTTCGCGGCGAGGCTCGGCAGGAGCCGCGGCGGTTTTAGTCGCTTTGCGGGCAGCGGTTTTATTGCCAACCTTGGCGGCAGCTTTAGTCGTGGTACTGGTCTTTGGGGTCTTGGTTTCTGCGGTCACGGATTTAACTTCTTTCTTCTTTGGAGCTACGGGTTTCTTGGCACTGGTAGCAGGACTGGCTTTTTTAGCCGCTGTCTTTACTGCTGCCTTGGTGCTGGTTTTAGTGGCAGGTTTTGCTGCCGCTTTGCTGGGAGTGGCTTTTTTGGCCACGGGTTTGCTTGCCTTTGTGCTAGCCGGTTTTTTTGCGGCAGCCGTGGTGGCAGGCTTGGCAGTGGCAGCTTTGGTGCTGGCCGTTTTAGGCGCAGCTACTTTTTTAGCCACTGTTTTTTTGGCGACGACTTTCTTGGCAACCGCTTTTTTGGCAACAGCCTTTTTGGCTACTGCTTTTTTAGCGACGACCTTTTTGGCAACGGCTTTCTTGGCCACGGCCTTTTTGGCGACCGTCTTTTTAGCGGCTGCTTTTTTGGCTACGGTTTTGGTGGCAGTTGTCTTGGTCGCGGTGGCCTTAACAGCCGTGGTTTTTGCCGGAGTGGTTTTCTTTACCGCTGCTTTTTTCGCAACCGTTTTCTTGGCGGCAGCGCTGGCCGTAGACTTGGCAGGGGCTTTTACAGCAGCCTTGCTGGTCTTGGTGGCAGTGGTTTTAGCGGGGGACTTTGTGGCAGCGGGTTTGCTGCTGGGACTGGTCTTGGTAGCAGTCGCTTTGACTGGAGCTGCGGCTGGTTTGGCTGGTGTTGCTTTTTTAGGGCTGACGGTTTTGCTGCTTGCTGCTTTTGCTGCGCCTTTCTTGGCTGTTGCCATGATCATGCTCCTCGAGAACAAGTCTTTAGTTTGTCCACACCCATTTGACCTGGCCTGGAAAACTGCAATGGCCTTTTTCAAATGACGCAGGCGTTTAAGGTCGATACCTTATACGCTTAGAAGTCTAACGTAAGCCCCTCTACAGTCAAGCATTAATCATAGCTTGGGGCTTATGGATTTAGGAATCAGTGCTGGCTGTCTCCAATAAGTTGCGTTCTGGACACGCTTGCTTGATAGCAAGCCGCATCCAAGTCCCTGATTTTTTACGCATTGCTGGATGCCTTGTGCTGATATTTTGCTGTTTTAAAAAATGATGTGAGGCATCAAAATGGGGCCAGAAAAAAGCGGTGATCAAGCTGCTGTTTTGCCTGTGGTACATCGCGTTTCTGGATAGGGTGCAGACCAAAAAAAGCCCTGCATAAGCAGGGCTGAAAGGGCAGGTTAATCGTTGGGAGAACCGCAGCCACTAAGGCTTAGGCGGGGACCGCCTGAATGTTCGGTCCTGTGTTTTTCAACTGTTGCGACAGCTCTGCAAAACGGGCTTCGTATTTCTTGGCCGATTCCATTTTGACTGGGCCGAAACCACGCAATTGTTGTGGCAGCTCGGCCAGTTCCAGGGCGCTGGCATAGTTGGCTTGATCCAGATTTTTGCTCAGGCTGTTGAGCAGGTTCTGGTACTCACGCCAAAAGCGGCGTTCCATACGACGCTCATGGGTGTAGCCAAATGGATCCAGCGCGGTGTTGCGCAGACCCTTGCCTTTAGCCATCCAGCGCAGCAAGGTAGCCGTGCGTGGACCCAATGTGATCTTGCGTGGGCGGCCGGTAGCCGGATCACGGCGTGCCAGCAAAGGCGGTGCGAAGTGGAAGCGCAAGGAGAAGTCGCCTTCAAATTGTTGCTCCAGATCCTGGCGGAAAGCAGGCGAGCTGAACAGGCGAGCGACTTCGTACTCATCCTTGTAAGCCATCAGCTTGTACAAGCTGCGTGCGGCTTTTTCAGTCAAGGCAGGGCGCTGACCAGGACGCAGTTTTTGCTCGGCGTCACGCAGCGCATTGATGGTGCTGGCAAAGCGTTGGGCATAGGCGGCGTTCTGATACTGCTCCAGGCTGCTGGTGCAGCGCTGCATGATTTGTTCCAGCGTTTCGCGGCGCTGCAAGGTCACGACTTGAGCCGCGGGGGCCAGGAGGCTGTTCAGCGCTTTTTCGTCATGAGCCAGCACGCGACCCAAATGGAAGGCATCCAGGTTGGCTTGAATGGCAACGCCGTTCAGACGGATAGCCTGTTCAATAGCGGCACTGCTGACCGGCATGGAGCCTTGTTGCCAGGCCATACCCATCAAGAGCATATTGGACAGCAAGCTATCGCCAAACAATAAAGTGGCGGCCTGGTGTGCATTGAAGGAGCGCACCTGGTTGTCCCCGGCGGTGGCTTTCAATTGGCTCAACAAGTGTTGGGCATCCAACGGTGCATCCGGGTTGCGGGTGAACTCTGCAGTGGGGGCCAGGTATTCGTTGATGATGGCGTGGGTATGACCAGGGCGCAGGCAGGACAGCGCGTTCGGATGGGCAGCCGCAACCACGTCGCACAAAATAGCCAGGTCGGCCTGACCGGGGTCAACGCGTACTGCGCCAGTTGTTTCTTTATCCGCAGACAGGCGAATGTGGCTGATGACGGTACCGCCTTTTTGTGCCAGACCTGTCATGTCCAGTACCGAGCTGGAACGGCCTTCCAGGTGCACGGCCATGGAGAGCACGGCACCAATCGTAATCACACCCGTACCGCCGACACCGGCCACAATCACATTGCATTCCTGTGCGTGAATGGCGGGCTGAGGCAGACCTTCCAGTTTGGCCAGCAATTGCGCCTTCATGTCGGCTTGACCGTTCTGGTCGCCACGACGCAAGGCACCGCCCATCACTGATACAAAGCTGGGGCAGAAACCATCCACGCAGGAGTAATCCTTATTGCAACTGGACTGGTCGATCTGACGCTTGCGGCCTTCCGGGGTTTCGGCGGGAACCAGCGACAGACAGTTCGATTGCACACCGCAATCGCCACAGCCTTCGCAGACTGCCTTGTTAATAAAGAGGCGGCGAGCAGGATCGGGATACTCATTCTTTTTACGGCGACGGCGTTTTTCAGCAGCACACGTCTGGTCGTGAATCAGGATCGTCACGCCGGAGATCTCGCGCAGCTCACGCTGCAGGCGGTCCAGTTCACGACGGTGGTGAACATCCACACCGGCAGGCAGGCTGATGCCGCGATAGCGCTCGGGCTCATCGGTGGTGATGACCACACGACGTGCACCTTCACCAATGGTTTGTTGGCAAATGCGGGGTACAGAGATGGGGCCGTCAACGGGTTGGCCGCCTGTCATGGCAACCGCATCGTTGAACAGGATCTTGTAGGTAATGTTGGCGCCCGCCGCAATGGCCTGACGAATTGCCAGATAGCCGGAGTGGAAGTAAGTGCCTTCACCCATGTTCTGGAACATGTGGCCCGTTTGAATAAACGGAGACAAGCCGACCCAGTCCGTGCCTTCGCCCCCCATTTGAGTCAGACCACGAGTCTTGCGGTCCATCCAGGTCGCCATATAGTGGCAACCCACACCCGCCATGGCCTGGCTGCCTTCGGGGACTTTGGTGGACGTGTTGTGCGGACAGCCCGAACAGAAGTAGGGGCGACGAGTCAGACCATTGGTATCAATGGGAGCCAGATTCTGTACCGTACAGGCAGGCAGTTGCACATTGGCATGGTGACCCAGCCAGCGGCGCAGGCCCACAGCCACACGGGCGGGGCTGAGCTGACCATCAGCAGGAATCAGCACTTCATTTTCAATATCGCGCTTGCCCGAGACAGTGGGACGCTGGGCACGGTTAAAGAGCAGGTTCTTTAACTGGTCTTCAATAATCGGGCCCTTTTCCTCAATGACCAAAACGTGATCCAGGCCTTCAATAAAGTCGTTCAGTGATTGCGGATTAACAGGCCAGCTCAAACCAATCTTCAGATGGCGAATGGCGGGCAGATCCTTCAGGCTGCTGAGCTGTTCCAGCGCGTCCAGCGTATCCAGTGTGGCTTTGCCGGTGGAGACAATACCAATACGCGCATCAGGAGCGGCTTCCAGGATGCGATCCAGGCTGTATTTATGAGCGAACTCGCGCACGCTATCCAGGCGGGCATCCAGGGTGCCTTCCATGGACGGGGTCAGGAATTTGCTCGGGTCGTAGGGATACTTGCCGCCTTGCTGGTCCGCCAGCGCAGGGGTCAGATCATCCAGGGGCGCAATTTCAAAAGAGCGGCCGCTTTCTACCGTTTCGGTAATGGCTTTGAAGGCGACCCAGGAGCCCGAGTACCGCGACAAGGCCCAGGCCCAGATACCAAAGCGTTCGTATTCTTCGACCGAACAGGGATTGACGACCGGGATACCCCAGGCAATCAGGGATTGTTCGCTGGCGTGGGGGATGGACGAGGACGAGGCCACGTGGTCATCACCCACAATCATCAACACGCCGCCGTGCTGGGAGGCACCGGCGGCATGGCCGTGGTGCAAGGCATCGCCCGCGCGGTCTACACCGGGGCCTTTGCCGTACCACATGGAAAACACCCCATCGACGGTGCGGTCTGCACGTTCACCGGCCTGCTGCGTACCCATAATCATGGAGGCGGCCAGATCTTCGTTGATGGCGGGTTGAAAACGTACCTTGGCCTGGTCCAGATGCTTCTGGGCCTTCCACATGATCATGTCCACGCCACCCAGTGGCGAGCCACGGTAGCCAGAGACAAAACCAGCGGTGTTCAAACCGTGTTCTTTATCCAGGCGAGCCTGGGTCAGCAACATGCGCACCAGGGCCTGTGTGCCCGTTAAAAAGATGCGTCCTGATTGTGCGGTCAGGTTGTCGCTGAGCTTGTATTGAGTGTCGACGGACTGCGTCATGATGAAACCTCCAGATAGAGATCATGATAGAGAGTCTGTCCTCGCTTTTTTTTGCGTTATAGTTGCGGATATTCCCTATTCTTTGAAATGTTCATTTCGTAAATATTCAAATATGGATAAAACTGACTTAAAAATCCTGGATGCCTTGCAATTGGACGGTCGGGCCTCGGCTCAGCAGGTCTCCGAGCAGGTGGGTTTGTCCACTGCGCCCGTATGGCGGCGCATTAAAAACCTGGAAAAAAACAAGGTCATCCAGGGCTATTATGCGCGTGTGGATCGCCGTCAGGTTGGCCTGCAAAGTTGCATGTTTACCCAGATCAGTCTGGACCGTCATTCGGGTGAAATTGTCGACAACTTCATCCGTGCCGTGCGCGATGCACCCGAGATTCTGGAATGCCACGCCGTGACCGGCGATGCGGATTTTCTGCTGAAGATCATGGTGCCCAGCGCCGAGTCCTACGACGATTTCCTGCACCGCTTTCTGTTTAATATGCCGGGCGTGCGCCAAACCCGCACCATTGTGGCCATGCGAGAAATCAAGAACGTGACCCGCCTGCCTTTGCCACTTTGAAGCATCTTGTTATGGGGTAAAACAAGCGCCTTCAGGTAGAATATTCAGGATTCGGTGGCCTGTCGTGGGTCGGTATGTAAGCATGAAGGACGGGGTTTTATGACGAAGGCGAATATCTTGCGACGCACTTCCTGGGTCGCTGTGCTGGCTACAGTTTTTTTAAGCGCCTGCGCCGTGAAAGCGCCGGCTCCCGAGCCTGCTGCGCAGACCGCGGCCGCCAAGCCGGTTCATCCTGCCTGCCAGCCTGCTGCTGCCGGGGATGAGCTGGCAGGTAACTGGTTAAGCAAGCACCGCCAGAAAGGTGTTGTGGGCGAGCTTCGTACCTTGTTCACCTTGCAAACGGATGGCTCCATGGCGTACACCGAACAGGTCAAACGCCCTAACAAGCCGTCACAAGGTTTGAACGAAAGCGGTTGCTGGGTACGTAAAGGCAGTAATGTGCAGATCAGCACGCAAGAGTCCAATGGTGTCACTACCGAACCAGGCGATCCGATTTACGAAAACAACTACAACATCGTCAGTCTGACAGCCCGCAATCTGGTGCTGCGTGACCAAAGTGGTACCACTTACCGCCTGACCAGAATGTCACCTGGCTACCGCCTGCCATTCTGATCTCTGCGTAGTTGAATGATTCCTGGCCGTCCTGGGGGCGGCCAGTTTTTTGTCTGTTTCTTTTGCTGGACGCTCCATGGCTTTGCGCGCGACGATTTATAAAGTTGAATTGAATGTGGCCGATAACGATCGGGCCTATTACGGCAGTCATACCTTGACGCTGGCCCGTCATCCTTCGGAGACCGAAGAGCGTCTGATGGCTCGTTTGCTGGCATATGGCTTGTATGTGCAATCAGACGAGGCCCTGAGCTTTTCTCGCGGTCTGAGCGATTCGGATGAGCCCGCCCTGTGGGAACATGATTTGGGCGGCAATCTGCTGCATTGGCTGGAAGTGGGGTTGCCCGACGATCGTCGTTTGATCAAGGCCAGTGGCCGCGCTGATAAGGTGACCGTGCTGGCTTATGGACGTAACGTCCCGGTTTGGTGGAATGGCATCAAAGACAAGATCAGCCGTGCCCGTAACCTGCAAGTCTATGCGCTGGATGTGGCGGGTACAGACGCGTTAGCCGCCTTGGCTGAACGAGGCATGACAATCAATTTGAATGTTCAGGATGGTACGGTCTGGGCCAGCAGTGAAAAGGGCGAAGCCACTATTGAAGTCAGCCACCTGAATGCTGCCGCTTGATATGGGCCAGCAACTCGCTGCGGAATAAGCTTGCCGCCGGGGCCAGTGAACGCTGACGCAATTGCATCAGGCTGACTTGCCGGGGCAGAACCGGTGCCTTCAAAGGGCGAAAAATAATCTGTGCCGCCTCGGGCAGGCTTTGGGTGTTGGCAGGCAGGATCGCCAGCCCCAAACCATGCCTGACCATACTTAGTACCGTGGTGTGCAAGGACACTTCGTGAACCTGCGGAAACCGTATGTCCAGGGCCGTCAATTGCCTTTGTATGGCCTGTCCCAAGGGGCTGTGCGAGGACAAGGCTATAAACGGATGCGCCGCCAGATCATGCCAACGTATTTGTGATTTGGCCGTTAGCGGATGGTTGTGGGGCAACAGGGCCTGATATTGATCCTGCATGACCGGATGCGCCTCAATCGTGTCGGGCCGATTCCAGTCTGTTCCCAAACCAAAATCGATAGGCTCCTGCTCCAGGCGGCGGCTGATGTCTTGCTCTGCCATATCCAGCAACTCCACCCGAATGCCGGGATAGCGTTGCTGAAACAGAGCAATAAACGGAATCAGCAAGCTGGAGGACAACACCGTGCCACTGGCAATGGACACCCGGCCACGTTGATGACTGGTCAACTCCCTGGAATGGCGCACGGCCTCTTCCACCTCGGCCAGTACGCGCCGCGCTGTACCCAACAACTCCTGACCCGGTTCGCTGAGCACCACTTTGCGGGTGTGCCGATCGAACAGCCGTAGCCCGGTCTGGGACTCCAGTTCCCGAATCAACATGCTCAATGCTGACTGGGTGACGTGCAGATTGCGCGCTGCCTGGGTGAACTGGCCTGCTTCCGCCACAGCGACAAAAGCACGAAGTTGTCTGAGGGTTATATTCATCAGATTATCTTACTAATAAATCAAATAAATTCAATTGTTTTATCAAATAGCGGGTGCTTAAATGTTTTCCATAGACCGCAGCGGGGGCTGCAAAGGTCAGATAAGAAAAGGAGGCATGAGCATCATGAAATCCTGGATACGCAGCATACGCATCGAGGCCGAGGGCATCCGTTCACTGGAGCTCTGTCCACAGGAAGGCCGCTTCCCAGCCGTGGAGGCGGGGGCCCATATCGATGTGCATTTGCCAGGGGGCTTGGTCCGGCAGTATTCACTGCTGGCGGGTAGCCACGAAGGGCAGTACCGGATCGGCGTCAGCCTGGATCCGGCCAGCCGGGGTGGTTCCCGAGCCGTTCATCAAGCTTTGAACGTGGGCGATGCGCTGGAGATTTCCGAGCCACGCAATCTGTTCAAACTGGATGAAACGCAAGCGGCTACCAGCGTTCTGTTGGCAGGTGGCATCGGTATTACACCGATTCATGCCATGGCACAGCGGCTACAAGCCCTGGGCCGCCCCTGGCATCTTTTCTACTGTGTGCGCAGCCGTTGCCGAACGGCCTTTCTGGACGAACTTCAACAATTAGCAGCGAACAGTCAGGGCTTGGGGCGCTTGGATGTCTTGATCGAAGACGAAATGAATGGTGCGCGCATGGATATGGACGCCGCACTGGCTCCTTATAAAAGCCAGGGTAGCCATTTCTATTGCTGTGGACCGGCCGGTATGTTGCAAGCCTATAAGCAGGCCTGTGCAGACCTGCCTGATCAACACGTGCATTTCGAGTACTTCGCTGCCGCGCCTCTGGCGGCGGCTGATCAGGGCGATGACAGCGCGTTTACCGTTCACCTGGCTCGCACGGGCGGCTCTATAGAGGTTCCGGCAGGCCGCAGCATTCTGGATTGTCTGCTGGATCAGGGCATACGGGTGTACTGCTCCTGCCGCGAGGGGATTTGCGGTTCCTGTGAAACCAAAGTCCTGGCAGGCACGCCCGAGCATCGCGACCACGTTCTGAGCGAACAAGAACGGGCCGCGTCAGAGAGCATGATGATTTGCGTCTCCCGCAGTCGCGGCGAGGCACTGACGCTGGATTTATAAGAGCAGGGCGCAAACGACGCCCACATACGGAGGAGATAGGAAAATGAATGCTTCATTGAAAGGCAGGACGGTTATCGTCACCGGAGCCGGGGGGCAGATTGGTTTGGCGTACTGCGATGCCTTGGTGGCACAGGGCGCGAATCTGGTCATGGCGGACCTGGGCGATTTAAGCGACAAGGCCCAGCAGTACCGCGATCAGGGTGGCAAGGCCATTGCCGTCAAAGTAGATGTGTCCAATAACGACGATACCCAGGCCATGGCCAAAGCTGCCCTGGATGCCTTTGGCTCTATCGACGGCATCATCAATAACGCGGGCTTTTTCCGTGGCTGTACTTTTGGTTCGCTGATGGACATTCCTGCCGAGGAATGGGATCGCTGCTATGCCATCAATGTGCGTGGTTTGTGGCAGTGCTGCAAAGCTGTGATCCCGGCCATGAAACAACAAGGGGGCGGCAAGATCATCAATGTCTCCTCCAATACTCCCTATAAGGGCGTACCCAACTTCCTGCATTACGTCTCGTCCAAAGCGGCGGTGGTGGGTCTGAGCCGTGCCATGGCCCGTGAAGTGGGGGCTTTCAATATCCAGGTCAACACCCTGTGCCCGGACCTGATTCCCGATGCCGGTATTACCGCGACCCAGGGTGACGAGGCCGACCGCCGAACCGTGGCGGGCCGTTGTCTGCAACGCACCCAAACACCCGAAGACATGGTGGGCGCTGCCTTGTTTCTGTTGGGCAGTGGTTCGGACTTTGTGACGGGGCAGAGCCTGCTGGTGAACGGCGGTGCCCACTTTCTGTAAACAGAATTAGCTGGAATTTTCAGGAGTAGATCATGACAGTCATGAATGAGGTGCCAATGATCCAGGCCCGCCATCCGCAGGAGCAGAGCAATCCCCTGTATCGCGCCCTGGCGCATTTCTGGCATCCCGTGGCCTATAGCAGTCAGGTTCTGGACAAGCCTTTCGGGGCACGTTTGCTGGGTCAGGATCTGGTGCTGGCACGCCTGAATGGCGAGCTGGTGGCGATGGACAGCCGCTGTCCGCACAAAGGGACCAATCTGGCCTTGGGTGAAATTGTCGATGCCACGATCGAGTGCCCTTACCATGGCTGGCGCTTTGACGCCCAAGGGGAGTGCGTGCGTATTCCAGCCCGTGAAGAGCTGACCTGTGCCATGCGGGTGAATGTGAAACGCTTTAACGTCACTGAATCCGGTGGCATTGTCTGGGTTGCACTGGAAACCCCGCAAATGGCCGTGCCCGTGTTCCCCGAAATGAATGACCCTAGCTACCGGGTTCTGCAAGGCAAGACTTACGACTGGCGCACCAGTTCGCCACGTCGTCTGGAAAACTTTGTGGACTTCAGCCATTTTGCCTACGTGCATGACGGTACGATTGGCAGCCGCGACAATCCGCGTGTCGAGCCGGTCAAGGTTTGGCGCGAAGAGCATGTCTTGCGCTTTGATCGCAGCGGCGTCAAAGAACCCGGCGTAGGATTGAAGAAAAAACTGCTGGGTATTGAAGAAGAACTGATCGAGCCAGTTAACGAGTACCACGTCACCATGCCGCACACCGTGCATTTGAAGCGTACTTTCCCCAACGGCAAGCGTTACGTATTGCTGATGGCGGCCTGTCCAGTGGACGAGTTCACGACGCGCAGTTTCTGGTGGCAGGCCCGCGATTTCGGGACCGAACCCATGTACGACGACTTCTTCATGGACTTCGAGGACGAGGTGCTGGGTCAGGACAAACCCATCATTGAATCGCAGCGACCCGTGTGGATTAATTTGCAAGGTGGTTTGCCCGAAGAGCGCGAGACACCTGTGCGAGGTGCGGATATTGTCACGGTGGAGTACCGCCGCTGGCTCAATGACCTGGTCGCGCAGGTCGAGAGCTTGCGATGAGTCAGTCCATCTATGTACAGGGCGGCACAGGTTTGTTGCACGCCCGCCAGTACGGCGCTATCCGTACCGCACAGGTGCCCCTGATCGTGATGCATGGCGTCACCGGCCATGCTGGTTTGTGGCATCAGGTGGCCTGTGCCTTGTCGCAGAACCGGGCAGTGATTGCGCTGGACATGCGCGGGCATGGCTTGAGCGACTGGTGTAGCCAGCAAGACTACGCCACATCGGCCCATGTGCAGGATCTGGCTTGCCTGCTCGATGCCTTGGGTTTGCCACAGTACGATCTGGCTGGTTTGTCCTGGGGGGGGCTGGTCGGCCTGGAGTATGCGGCCCGTTATCCGGAACGGGTCCGCCGCCTGGCGGTACTGGATGTAGAGCCCAGCTTCCTGCAAGGTGAACGCGAGGTCATGCCACGACCGGCCAACTTCCCCAGTCGGGATGCCGTGCTGGAGTACGAGCGTAAAGCCAATCCACAAGCACCGCAGTCCTTGCTGCAGCAGTTTGCCTACGAGTCTGTTAATCAGGTCGATCAAGACCTGTGGCAGCGGCGACATGACCCGTACTTCTTGTCGCGGTGGCCATTTCGCAATGACGATGTCTGGGCGCAGTTGGAGGAGCTGCGCTGTCCGACCTTGTTATTGCATGGCGAATGCAGCTTTGTGCGGCTGGCCATCATGAAGGAGATGCAGGAGCGATTACGGCATCCGGCGGGTTTGCACGAACTGCCCGACACAGGCCATTTATTGCCCCTGGAGGCACCCGAGCTTGTGGCCGCCTATTTGGAGGATTTTCTGACAAGGAATTGATGCACCATGCCCCTGGGTCCTGCACCGGCAGGGGCATGTCATTCAGCGGCCCGGACAGGCAATAAGGGGGACGGGTCCGCTACCCGATGTACTGAGCAAAAAAATAACGGGAAAAAGATGAGGAGACAAACCTATGAACACCCGTCAGATTCAGGACAGTATTGACGAGCGGCTGCCTGTTGGACGCTCTTTCTTGTTTGGTCTACAGCATGTGCTGGTCATGTATGCCGGTGCCGTCACTGTGCCTTTGATTCTGGGCAATGCCTTGGGATTGAGCCAGGAAGACATCGCCATTCTGATCAATGCGGATCTTTTGTGCTGTGGGATCATTTCCATCATTCAATCCATGGGAGTCGGGCGCTGGTTTGGCATACGCCTGCCCGTCATGATGGGAATTTCCTTTGCGGGCATCGCCCCCATGATTGCCATCGGGCTGACACCTGGCATGGGCTTGCCCGCCTTGTATGGCGCCATTATTGCGGCCGGTTTCATTGCCGTGCTGATGGTGCCCGTCATTATTCGCCTGCTGTGGCTGTTCCCGCCCTTGGTCACGGGCACCACCTTGGTGTCGCTGGGGGTGGGCTTGTTTGGTGTCGCCATTACCTGGGCGGGCGGCGGCCATGGTGCCAAAGACTTTGGCAGCCTGGTGTACCTGGGCATTGCCGGAACCGTGCTCTTGGTGACCTTGCTGGTTGCCCGTTTCGGGCGTGGTTTTTTCGGAAGTATCGCTGTGCTGGTCGGTCTGGCAGCAGGGATGTTGTTGGCTACCTTGATGGGGCGGGTCACAGTCGAAGGGCTGGATGAATTGCCCTGGCTGGAACTGGTCACCCCGTTTCATTTTGGTATGCCTACCTTCTCCTTCAGCGCTACCTTCACCATGCTGCTGGTGGTCATCGTGACCATGGTCGAGGCCATTGGTCTGTTCTATGCCCTGGCCGTTATTTTGAATCGCCCATTAAGCCACGATGATTTCGCCCGCGGCTTGCGTGCCGATGCCTTGGGGGCTGTTATTGGTGGCGTATTCAATACCTTCCCGTACTCCTCCTATGCCCAGAACATCGGCCTGATCGGGGTGACGGGCGTACGCAGCCGTTACGTCTGTCTGGTCGCGGGCCTGATCCTGATTGTGCTGGGACTGGTGCCGCGTATTGCCCATGTGGTGGCCTTGGTGCCGCACTACGTACTGGGGGGCGCAGCCATCGTGATGTTTGGCATGGTCGCGGCGTCGGGCGTGCGTATCTTGCAGACCGTGGACTTCAAAACCAATAAGCACAACACCTTCATTTTTGCGATCAGCCTGGGCGTGGGCCTGATTCCTGCCGTTGCCCCGACCTTTTTTGATCAGTTTCCCGAATATCTGATTCCTTTGCTGCACAGTGGCGTACTGTTGACGGTCATTTCATCGGTCGTGCTGAATCTGTTCTTTAACGGAACCAGCGGACGGCAGCAGTCCGAAGCATTGATGATGGAAACACAGGAAGAAGCGCCCCTGAGCGTTGTGCGGGTGACACCGCAAGGATAAGAAAAAGGAGAGAGACAATGACAAGCCAACTATGCGACATCGTGATTCACGCAGGCAAAGTGGTCACCATGAACGATCAGAACGAGGTGATCGAAAACGGCGTCGTCGCCATCCGTGGTGACAGAATCTGTGCCGTGGGCGAGGCCCAGGACATGCAACACTGGCAGGGCAAAAAAACCATTCATGCCCCCATGCAGGCCCTGATTCCCGGTCTGATTGATACGCATAACCACCTGTTTCAACTGGCCGGACGTGGCCTGGGTGACGGCATGGCCCTGTGGCAATGGCTGGGTGAGTTCATGCTGCCACTCGCTGCCGATATCCGTCCGCAAGAAGCGCTGGCCGCCGTACGCCTGGGTGCGCTTGAAGCTGCTTCCTCTGGCGTGACCACCGTGCTGGACAACCACTACGCTCCCGCAGACCCGGAAACCACCCTTGCTGTTGCCCAGGCATTGCAAGACACCGGCCTGCGCGGCATCGTGGCCCGTGGCATGTTCGGCCCCTTCACACCCGTCGCCCGCGACAACGGATTGCAGGACACCCTGTTTCGCCATAGCGTGAAACACGAGCTGGATACCATGCACGAATGCCTGAGCAACTGGCAGCAAGGCCGCGTGCAAATCTGGCCATCGCCCATCAACATTATCTACAACGACCTGGACCTGGTCATAGGCTCCGCCGAGATGGCCCGCAAATTCGACGTACGCTGGCAAACCCACTGTTCAGAAGCACCCGTAGACCCGGACATCTTCCAGAAAGCCTACGGCGCACGCCCTTTCCGCTGGCTGGACGAACAAGGCTGGCTGGATGAACGAGCAGGATTTGCCCATGCCATCTGGATGGACGACGACGAAATCGAACGCGCAGGCCGCGCCGGATGCAGCATCGCCCACAACCCCATGTCCAACGAATACCTGGCCTCTGGTCCCATCCGCTTAAAAGAGCTGCTGGAAGCCGGAGTGCGCATAGGCCTAGGCGCTGACGGAGCCGCAGGCCACCAGGTCGACCTGTTCCAGATCATGCGCCAAGCCGTCTACGTCCAACGCCTGGCACGCCTGGATCCACAAGCCAGCAACGCCCAGGACGCCTTCTGGTTGGCCACCCGAGGCGGCGCAGAAATGCTGGGCATAGAAGCAGGCCAACTGAGCGAAGGCAAACTGGCCGACATGGCGCTGGTCAACCTGGACCAACCCCACCTGAGCCCCTGTTTCGACGTGGTTGCCAGCCTGGTCTACTGTGCCAGCGGCCGGGACGTCACCATGACCATCGTGAACGGCCAAGTCATCTACAAAAACGGTGAAAGCCAATGCGTCTCCAAACAAGAAGTCGTGGCCAAAGCAAGAGAACATTGCACCGCCTTGATTACCCGCCTGGGAGTCCTGAAACCAGTGGGCCTGATGCCAGCATAAAAAGCGGATAAGAAAAAAGCTGACATAAAAGAGTAGAAGGGGAGGAGGGCCAAAGGCCGAGGGGTAAACCCCCTCGGCCTTTGTTTTATGGGTCTGGGGGTCAATATAGTTAGACCACACATAGTGAAGAGAAACTGATACTCCTAAAGATAGAGCTAGCCTCTATCTTGATCCCGTCCTTTAGTGAGAGTGTCACTAATGACTCTTTCCAGAGTCATAACTTTTTGAGTAGCTGGGTTGTTTGTCGTTTGTCGTGTGTCGTTTGTTGTTGTTTGTGGTGGTAGTGCTCCACTCAGATGAAGCCAAAGCAGCAGAAATTGGTTTTAAATTTTGCTTTTCCCTCCGACCTCTTCGGCTTCCCAAACGAGCCCAGCTTCCAGCTTCGAGAATTGTCATCCAACCCAAAAGAGTTCCTTTTTAAACAGTCTCTGGAATCTGAAGTAATTCTGAGTCGTTCGAGTGGGTGGTGCTCTGGCGGGGCGAGTTCAGGTCGCGCCCGTAGCAATCACTCGACAAGGGCACCGGTGCACAGCACCGGCAAGCTATCAGCCCAGCCGGAGCCCCCCCCACTCGAACGACGTCTTCAGAACGCCTTCCTTCAATCCAGAGGCGGTACCAAGCCCCTAATGGTGTCCAACCGTTCTCACTCAAACCCCACGCTTTAAATAGGCTGCTTCAAGCCGCAACAAGATATTAGAACCAACACTGATCAAACCAGTACTCTGCAGGACAAAACAAAGCACAAAACAAAAAGGGCATCTCGAATGAGATGCCCTTCAAGCAATTAGCTAACCCTCTTAGAGCCCAGCCAAACGCCCCAATACCTTATCGCGCCCAACCAAAGCCAGCACAGCATCCACCGCAGGTGTCTGCTTCTGCCCCGTCACCGCCACCCGCAAAGGAATAGCCAACTTGGGCATCTTGACCTCGTGATCCGCCAGAACCTGCTTGATCAACGCAGCCAGATTCTCCGTATTCCACTGTGGCAAGCTAATCGCCTTGCTGGCAAAGTCCCGCAACAAAACACGCGCTTCCGGCGTCAAGACCTCGGCCATCAGCTCATCACTGGCAGGCTCGAAAGGACGGCAGAACAGCAAAGCACCTTCAGCCAACTGATTCAAGGTCTCGGCGCGGTCTTTCAGCAAGCCCATGATGCCGGGCAAATCCTGACCATCCGTCTTGCCACCCAAAGCCTCAATACGCGGAGCCACACGCTCGGCCAGATCCGCATTGTCGCTGGCCTTGATGTAATGCGCATTCACCCAGTTCAACTTCTTGGGGTCCCATTGCGAAGCAGATTTGCTCAGACTGCGGGTATCAAACCATTCCACCAACTGCTCGCGGGTGAACAGCTCGTCATCACCGTGACTCCAGCCCAAACGAGCCAGATAATTGATCATGGCTTCAGGCAGATAACCGTCCTTGTCGTAATCCATGATGCTGACCGCGCCATGGCGCTTGGACAGCTTCTCGCCATCAGGGCCCAGAATCATGGGGACATGACCGTACTCGGGCAAGGTAGCACCCAAGGCCTGCAAGATCACAATCTGACGCGGCGTGTTGTTCACGTGGTCATCACCACGAATCACATGAGTGATGGCCATGTCCCAATCGTCCACCACCACGCAGAAGTTGTACGTAGGGGTGCCGTCAGGACGCGCAATCACCAGATCGTCCAGCTCGCTGTTATCAAAGCTGATGCGGCCCTTCACCATATCGTCCCAGCTCGTTGCGCCGGACTGCGGGCTCTTGAAACGAACCACAGGCGTGCGGTCAGCCGGGATGGCAGGCAATTCCTTGCCAGCCTCAGGACGCCAGGTGCCGTCATAACGAGGCTTCAAACCCTGAACACGCGCCTTCTCGCGCATGGCTTCCACTTCCTCGGGGCTGCTGTAGCAGTAGTAGGCATGGCCGTCCTTCAGCAACTGGGCGATGACTTCGCGGTAACGATCCATACGCTGCATCTGGTAGAACGGACCTTCATCCGCATCCAGACCCAACCACTGCATGCCATCCAGAATGCCCTGCACCGCCTCGGGGGTGGAGCGCTCCAGATCCGTGTCTTCAATACGCAGCACAAAAGTGCCTTGATGATGACGGGCAAAAGCCCAGGAAAACAGTGCCGTGCGCGCACCGCCCAGGTGCAGATACCCAGTGGGAGAGGGGGCAAAACGGGTGCGAATGACGTTGGAAGTAGACGTGCTCATAACTTGTGTGTGGCCTTGACCTTGGGGACGCCCGGATACGGGACCGAATCTGCGTATTTTAACTCAGCCCGCCAACTAGGAAAGAATGGCGGCGCAGAAGTGTCCTAATGCCCCGTTTCTGTATTCAGTTGATCGAACTGGCGCACCAGTTCCGCCAGCGAACCGGCCTGCATTTTCTGCATCACACGGGCGCGACGAACCTTGACGGTTACTTCCTTCACATCCAGCTCGGCAGCAATCTGCTTGTTCAGCAAACCCTGCACTACACGCATGAATACATCACGCTCGCCCGCGTTCAGACTGTCCCAACGCTGCTGCAAGGTCAGTCGGGTTCTGGCTTCTTCCTTGCGCTGCGCATCGGCTGCCAGAGCCGACTGCACCGCATCAATCAGGGCCTGATCCACAAACGGCTTGGTCAAAAAATCCCAGGCCCCATGCTTGATGGCCTTGACCGCCATATGAATATCGCCATGCCCGGTAATAAAGATGACTGGCATATGCAGCCCGCGCGACTCCATCTGCAAATGAAAGTCCGTGCCGCTTTGTTCAGGCATGCGTACATCCAGCACTAGACAGGCTGGCGCGTCGGATAGAGGGTGCGCCAGAAAGTCCCGCGTAGAGGCAAAGCTAAGTGCGTTCAAGCCCACGCTGGCCAATAAATCGTCCAGGGCGGCGCGAACGGAAGGGTCATCATCAATGATGTAGACCGTGGGCGTGTTCAGAGAGGAATCCGGATTGTCTGTCATGGCGCCAAAGGTAAGGTGAAATGAAAGGCAGCACCGCCATCGGATTGGTCAGTGGCCCAGATATGGCCGTTATTGGCATCGATAATTGTGCGGCTGATGGTCAAACCCAGCCCCAGCCCGCTGGCCTTGGTGGTCCAGAAGGTATCAAACAACTGCGACAACTGCGTACCCGACAAGCCAGGGCCATTGTCTTTAATGGAAAACAGCACCTTGTTGGCTTGCGGCTTGTCGCCCGGCAAGAGGCTGGTTTCTATGGTGATGTGAGCCGCATGGTAGTCCGAAGGCGGCGACAAGGCTTCGATGGCATTGAGCAGCAAATTTGCCATGACCTGCTGAATCTGGACCCGGTCGGCATAGACCTGGGGCAGATCGGACTGCAAGGCCAGGCGCAGATCAATATGCTGACGTCGCATCTCGCCACCGGACAGGCCCAGCAGTTCCGTCAAAGCCTGGTTCAGATCAAAAGCGCTGCTGGTAGGGGCTTCGTTACGGGTAATGCTGCGTACCCGGTCAAGTACATCTTTAGCGCGCTGAGCGTCGTACACAATCCGCTGGGCGGCCGCTTGCGCTTTTTCTACATTAGGCGGCGAGGCTTCCAGCCAGCGCTGACACGCACCCGCACTGCTATTGATGGCAGCCAAAGGCTGGCTGACTTCGTGAGCAATCGAGGTGCTGAGCTGCCCCAGAGTCGTCAAACGGGACAGACGCAGCAAGTGCTCGCGTGTTTCATGAGCGGCTGCCTGCACGGACTTGAGCTTCAGTCCTAGATACGAGGTGATGGCAATCGCAATAATGCTGATGCCGGTATTGACCAGCCCCACATCGTAGTCACCCGATCGAGTCAGCACAAAGCTGACAACGGTCAGCACCATGCTGATGCTGGTTAGCGCAATAACCTGCCGGGCCGATAAAAAACGAATCGCTATCAGCAGCAGCGGGGTATGGAACACCGCGGCAGCGATAGCGTAGTTAGTGACGGTATCGGCAATGAAGACCAGCGCCATCAAAATACAAATGCCGGTCAAGGCCAGGGCTCGGTACGTTTTGCTCGATAGGAAGTGAAGGGGTGCTTTCATGTCTTTCATGTATGGACCAGGCTGCAGGCTTGAGTCTGTAGTGTGGCCATCATATACCCGCGGTTCTTTAAGAACGTGCTTCAAGGCCCGGACCCCCGAAAGGAGCGCCGGGAGTCCAGGCCTGTCAGACTTAGAACCACTGACCAAAGCGGCGGATGTACAGCATTTTCATACCCTGTGCGACCAGGCAGTAGGCCAGCAAGGTGCCGACCAACCAGGGGAAGTATTCCCAAGGCAGTGGTTGCAGACCCACCATGGCGCCCACACCGGAGAAGGGCAGGTAAATACCCACAGCGGCAATCAGCAAGGTCATCAGCATGACAGGCAGGGCGGCCGTGCTTTGAATGAAGGGGATCTTTTGCGTGCGCAGCATGTGAACCACCAGGGTCTGCGAGAGCAAGCCTTCGATGAACCAGCCGGACTGGAATAGCGATTGCAGTTCAGGCGTATTGGCGCCAAATACGTACCACATCAAGACAAAGGTACTGATGTCGAAAATAGATGAGGTTGGGCCAATCCAGATCATGAAGCGGCCAATATTCTTGGCGTCCCATTTACGGGGTTTGCGCAGAAAGTCCTTGTCCATGCGGTCCCAGGGCAAAGCCAGTTGGGAGATATCGTAGAGCAGGTTTTGAATCAGCAAGTGGATGGCCAACATGGGCAGGAAGGGGATGAAAGCACTGGCCACCAGTACCGAGAACACATTGCCAAAGTTGGAGCTGGCCGTCATGTTCAGGTACTTGATGATGTTGCCAAAGGTCTCGCGGCCTTTGATCACGCCTTCTTCCAGCACCAGCAGGTTCTTTTCCAGCAAGATGATGTCTGCCGATTCCTTGGCAATATCCGTGCCGCTATCAACCGAAATGCCGACGTCAGCATCGCGCAGGGCGGGGGCGTCGTTGATGCCATCACCCAGAAAACCGACGGTGTGACCATTGGCCTGCAAGGCTTTCAGAACACGCGATTTTTGCAGTGGAGTGAGCTTGGCAAAAACCGAGTGACGTTCGACCGCGCAACGCAGATCGGGTTCTTGCATCAGTTCGATCTCAGGGCCGAGCAAAGGCTTGCCAGGTTCCAGACCCACTTCACGGCAGATTTTCGCGGTGATGATTTCGTTATCGCCAGTCAGCACTTTTACAGCTACACCGTGCTCGGTCAGGGCGGCAATGGCTTGGGCGGCACTTTCTTTAGGTGGGTCCAGGAAGGTCAGCAAACCTTGCACGGTCATCTCGCGCTCGTCCTGGGCTTCGTAGCGGCTCTTGGCCTGTTCAACAGAAATGGAGCGAGTGGCAATCAGCAAGACACGGAAGCCGTCCGAGTTGTAGCGGTAAGCCATTTTCAGCAGACGGGCGCGTTGCTCGGTATCCAGAGGCAAGCGCTGATCACCGTCCTGTACGTGGGTGGCAATGCTGAGCATTTCTTCCACCGCACCTTTGCACACCATCAACTGTTCGCCCTGCGTGTCTTGTACGACAACCGACAGGCGACGACGCACAAAGTCAAAAGGCAGCTCGTCAATCTTGCGGTAAGAGCCAATGGCCTGGCGGGCAGACGGTGTTTTTTCTGCAAAGCGCAGCACAGCCTGATCCATCAGGTTTTTGACACCGCTTTGATGCAGGCTGTTTAGCAAGGCCAATTCCAGAATGCGTGGGCTATTGCGATCATCCAGGCCCAGGTGGTGTTCCAGAATAATGCGGTCTTGTGTCAGGGTGCCGGTCTTGTCGGTACACAGCACATCCATCGCACCAAAGTTCTGAATGGCGTTCAGGCGTTTGACCACCACCTTGTTCTTGGCCATGGCCACCGCGCCTTTGGCCAGGTTGGAGGACACAATCATGGGCAGCATTTCGGGGGTCAGGCCCACGGCGACAGCCAGTGCGAACAGGAAGGCTTCCGTCCAGTCGCCTTTGGAAAAACCGTTGATCAGCAGCACGATAGGCACCATGACCAGCATGAAGCGAATCAGCAGCCAACTGACACTATTCACGCCCCGGTCAAACGACGTTTCAGCGCGTGAGCCGACAATGGCTTTGGCCAGCGAACCAAAGTAGGTTTTGGAGCCCGTGGCGATAACGACCGCCGTGGCTGTACCGCTGACCACATTGGTGCCCATAAAGCACATATTGTTTTGTTCCAGTACCCCAGCCTGATCACTGGAGGCGGTGGCACTTTTACTGCTGACAGCACTGAAGACATCGTATTTTTCAACCGGCAGTGCTTCCCCAGTCAGGGCGGCCTGGCTGACGAACAAATCGCGGGATTCAATCAGGCGCAGATCAGCCGGGATCATGTCGCCTGCCGACAGACGCACGATATCACCGGGCACGATCTGGCTCATGGGAATTTCGCGCATGACGGTGGAGCTGGATACTGTGGAGCGGCGTTGCACGCTGGCCGTGGTGCGTACCATGGCTTTCAGTGCCTGGGCGGCTTTGCCGGAACGGTATTCCTGCCAGAAACGCAGCAGGCCGCTGAGTGTGACCATGATCACAATGATCAGCACGCCGGTGTAATCCACTTCTTCGCCCGAGCGCATGGGCAAAATAATGTCGGTGACGGCGCTGACAGCGGCCAGCACCATCAAGACCGCAATAAAGGGGTTTTTGAAGGCCAGGGCCAACTGAATCAGGGCGTGGGCAGGCTTGTCCCGGGCGACCTCGTTGGGACCGTATTCGGTCAGGCGGCTCAAGGCCTCGGCGTCGGTCAGGCCGTTCAGATTGGCTTGTACAGAGGCCAGGGTCGTCTCCAGGCTAAGCCCGGTTTCGGTGGCCGTGCGCAGCTTGGCGTCGTGATCCACTGAGCGCAGTGGCGGACGGTGTTGTTGAATGCTCATGTAATGCTCCTGGGGTACAGGCGTGACAATGCTGTCCGTCCTTGAAGGCGGACGCAGCAGGTCCTGCCGACCTGTTTCAGGGTCGGCAAACTAAAGGTAAGAACAAGCGGATTTATTTAGTCAGCGTCAGGCCAGCGCTTAGTGGCTGGGCAAGGTGCAGCGCCACACTCGCGCTGAGGGTGGTTTTTCACTGTCTGCAACCCAGTGGATTTCTGGTTTGCGACTGGCCGTGTTGATACGCCAGGCAAGAGCGGGGCGATGGCTGGGGACAGTGCGCTCGGTATGGCACGGTGTAGCAAGTGGCGATCGGCAAGGCGCAAAGACCCGGATCGGTCCAGTATGAATAATGCGGTGCATGGGTGGCTCCTGGTCGTGCTGCGCAAGCCACTTCAGCAGACGACCCGGTGGATCAGTGGTGTCTGAGGAGCCTGTGCAGCATCTTTCTTCGACTGTCGTCGCTGGACATAGTGTGTGTTTTTCCTGTCAGAGAGAACGAAAGGTCCTGCTTTCCGAACGGATGTTATTTTACGGTCTGCAAGCGGCTTTGCGACTGGCTTTGCGCCGTTTTTGCCCAGGCATTGGCGTATGGGGTTTATACGAAAGTATATGAATGGCCTGCGGCAGGATAAAAAGCGGGCAGATGATGCAAGACAGAGATAGCCAGCCAAGTCCCTTTTATTTGTGGGCGGCTGTGCTTAAGATGGGGGATTCATTATTTTGGTGCGTGATCTTCTTATGGCGGAACAATCATGGCAGCCCTAAGGCATCGTCTGACAGCATTGTTTGAGCCCCGTTCGGTGTTGGTCGTTTCCACATTACCCTTGCCGCTGATCAAGGATATGCCAGCTCGGCTGGCTGGACGGATCACCCAGGCGCGCATTACGGCCACGCAGGTTCTGGTGCCAGACCGTCTGGAAGGCTTGACCGATACCCAGCGCCTGGATTTGGCGCTGGTGTGTATTGAGCCGGTGCGTTTGCCGCAGGCTCTGGATGCCATCCGGGTACACAAGCCGCGCGTGGTGCTGCTGTTGCCCTCGAACCTGGCCTCCCGCGATCCCATGGAAGACATGGTGTATGCACGCTCCTGGGCGCGTATCAATAATTGCCTGGTGCTGGGGCCGCGTGCGTTCGGCATACAGCGGCCACATATGGGTATCAACCTTAGCCATGAGCCACAAATGGCCTTGGCGGGGCGAGTGGCCTTGGTATCCCAGTCGCGCTCGATTACCTCGGCCTTGATGGACTGGGCGGATGATGTCAGTTTGGGTTTTTCCGCCATTGTGTCGGTCGGGGATGAGGCCGTCATTGATGTGCCCGAGGTGCTGGAATATCTGGCAATGGACCCGCGTACTGACAGTATCGCGCTGTATCTGGAACACACACCGGCCTCGCGTCGTTTTACCAGTGCTTTGCACGCGGTGGCAGCCGTCAAGCCCGTGGTGGTTTTGAAGGTAGGTGGTCAGCGTCAGCAGGGCGAGGCCCACGAGGCGGTGTTCAATGCCTTGATGCGACGTGTAGGCGCGGTGCGCATTCGTTATTTTGTGCAGTTGTTTTCGGCCTTGAAAGTGCTGGTCTATACCCGTCGTCCCAAAGGGCGGCGTATTGCCTTGTTCTCCAATGGCAATGGCGCAGCGCAGATGGCTTTGGATGTATTGGGCTCGGATGCGGCGGTGACTTGCCCGGAGCTGTCTGCTTCGACCCAACGTGCGCTGGATAATCTGCTGGCTCCTGGTGATCAGGTACAAAACCCGGTGGTGACCTATGTGCCGCTGACGCCCATGCGTATCGATTCGGTTATCTCCACCTTGCTGGATGACAAGGATATCGACGGGGTACTGGTCTTGCTGACCCCTGATCCCTTGGCCGATATGCCTGCGGTCTCACGAGAGCTGGCCATGCTATCGGCCAGTGCCCGTAAACCCATCATCACGTGTCTGATTGGTGATGCGGATATGCGGCCTTTGCGTCATTTGCTGGACGGGGTAGGAACCCCCGCTTTCCGTACTCCGGATACGGCTGCCAACGCCTTTGATCTGCTGGCCCGCTATCACTACAACCAGCATTTGTCGCAGCAAACTTTGCCGCCCTTGCCGCTGGGAACCTTGCCCGAAGTGGAACCGGCCCGCGAACTGGTACGTCAGATTCAAAGCGAACGGCGCGAGGCCAGCGAGCAGGAGTGTCGAGATCTGCTGCGCTACTTTCACGTGCCTGTGGTGGATCTGCGTGTCACCCACGATCAGGGTCAACCGGATCCCGACGTTCCAGCCATGGGTCTGCGTTTCGAGACGGACGACAAGCTCGGGCCCTATGCCGTGTTTGGCGGGGCAGACCATGCGGATTGGTTGTCCTCTTCCTATCCGGCGGTCGAGCTGCCACCGCTGAACCGTTATTTGGCGCGTCAGTTGGTTGAGCGTAGTCCGCTGTGGCGCAAGAGCTTGTCCTCGCAGTTGACGCCCTTGGTGCTGACGCAACTTCTGCAGGTGCTGGAGCGTTTGTCGGACTTGATGAGCGAGCTGCCCGGCGTACGTCGTGTCGTTCTGGACCCGATCATGGCGGGTGAAAACAGCCTGTACATCAAGAGCATTTCCATTTCCCTGAGCAAGCAGTCCATGCTGGTGCTGCCCGAAACGGCAGGCTATCGTCACATGGCGATTCACCCTTACCCGCGTCATCTGATCGAGCGGCGTCAGTTCAAGGATGATCAGCGCTGGACCTTGCGACCTATCCGCCCGGAAGATGCCGAGGCGCTGCAAGCCTTCATGCGCGGCCTGTCGGATGAAAGCCGTTATATGCGCTTTGTGTCCATGCTGCGCGAACTGACACCACGCATGTTGTCCCGCTATACCCGAATCGACTACGACCGGGAGCTGGCGCTGATCGCGACGGTGCGCTCGCCTAATCCCGACAACCGTAACCATCCGCGTGACGAGATTATTGGCTTTGCCCACTATCTGCGTAATGGCGATGGCCGGGGGGCGGAGTATGCCCTGGTGATTGGGGATGCCTGGCAGCGGCGTGGTCTTGGGTTCACCTTGATGGAAGCCCTGATTCAGGCAGCCGCCGAGCAGGGGCTGACCTATATAGACGGTTATGTGCTGGCTTCCAATGCCCCCATGCAAGCCTTGATGAAGCGCTTGGGTTTCCAGAATGATGCTGACCCTGAGGATCCCAGCATGCGCCGTGTCTGGCTGGATCTGGGCGAGACACGTCGTTCAGATTAAAGGCGGGCGGTTTAGCTGGTTCTGCAGGGAAGTAAGCGTTTAATTGTTTCTTGATGTCCCGATTCACTCAACGGTGGCGAGACTATGATGCGGTCGTGATGGCAGGCAGGTCGGCGCTGGAGCGCTGACTGCCGCCGCATCAATAGATGGTGTCTGCCACCGCTGGCGCCATATACCGGGGACACAATGATGCGATTGAATCTGGCTGTTTTGCAACGATGGGTGTTCAGCTTGTTCTTGGTGGGTGGTCTGTTAGGCTGCTCTGGACAGACTGCGGTGACATCAGACAAGGCCCACTACGAGTTTTCCATGGAGCAGGACAGCCTGGAGATGAGGGACGGTGTGCGGCTGGCGGTAACTTACTATCGGCCATCAGCCAGAACAGCAGGGGAAACCTTCCCGGTCATCCTGGAAATGCTGCCTTATCGCAAGGACGATTTTTTCGCTCTGGGTGACTACGACTACGGTTCTTATTTTGCCAAGCGAGGCTATGTGCTGGCTCGGGTCGATGTGCGTGGTACCGGAGGCAGCACTGGCCCTGTCCCCGTCAGTGAGTATTCGTCCGCCGAGATTGCCGATGCTGAGGAGCTGATTGATCAGTTGTCCCGCAAGAGCTGGTCCAATGGCAAGGTGGGCATGTATGGCTTGTCCTGGAGCGCGTTCAATTCCTTGATGACGGCGCACAGAAAGCCGCCTGCGCTCAAGGCCATTATTGCGGCGCACGGCTCCACCGATCTGTTCTACAACGATGTTCACTACATTGATGGTGCCTTGCATATTGACTCCTATGCGCACCAGATCGATACCGACAATGCCATGCCGCAGAGCCCGGAATATAGGATTGATGAGGAATACTTCAAGAACCGTTTTGATCGCGAGCCCTGGATCTTCACCTGGCTGCGCCAACAGCAGGATGGCGAGTTCTGGCGCGCCGAGTCCCTGGCCTTCAAAAAACAGCCTTTGGAAGTTCCGGCTTATTTGATCGGGGGCTTGCTGGATGGTTACCGTGACTTCGCTCTGGATGTCAGTCGGACCTCCAAGGCGCCTGTGATTGTGGAAATGGGCCCCTGGAATCACGCCTGGCCGGAGTATGGAGCACCAGGTCCCAATTATGAGTGGCGCGAGAAGGCGGTGCGCTGGTGGGACTACTGGCTCAAAGGCATAGATACCGGGGTGCTGGATGAACCCCGCCGGATGGCCTTCATGCGCACGGGTCATGCACCTGCAACAGACCTGAAAACCGTGCCCGGCTATTGGCGCTGTGATCCGCAATGGCCGGTAGACGGTGCGAGGACTCAACGCCTGCATCCTCAAGCTGGGCCTCAACTGGAGTCTATCTCACCTGCCTCGGGTTTGGCTCGGACTTTGCAGTACAAGGCAGGAGCGGGCTTGGCGGGTGGTGGCTGGTGGGGTGAACAGACGGGGGATATGTCTGCCGACGATGCTCATAGCCTGGTCTATGACTCGGCACCCTTGGCCGAGGCCATGGAAATCATGGGCATGCCCAAGGTGCGCCTGAAGGTCGCGGCTGATGCACCTTTTTATCAATGGACGGTGCGGCTGGAAGATGTGGCCCCGGATGGTCAGGTGTCTTTGGTCAGCGGAGCAATTATCAACCCCTCTCAGCGTGTTTCGCGCCTGGAACCCCAAGCCTTGGTGCCAGGTGAGGCGACCAAGCTGGAGACCTCCATTCATTTCACTACGTGGCGCTTCAAACCGGGGCATCGTATTCGTTTGGCTGTAAGCAATGCGCAGTTCCCCATGGTTTGGCCTAGTCCTACGCCCGGTGTGACCAGTCTGTTCGTGGGCTCCGATACGTGGGTGGATTTGCCCGTGGTGCCGGTACGGCAGCAGGGTACGCAGGCTTGCGTGATGTCGCCACCCCAGGCTAGCGAAGCGGCTCCTTTTGGTCGCACTATTGATGGCGACGGCCCTGTATTCAGCAGTGTCCGCAACGAAGAGACGGGCGATTCGATTTTTACGACCAGCAATGAGCTTAGCTGGGTCCTGCATGACAATTTGTACCGGTCCGAGGAGATGTATCGCTGGGAGGTCAACGATGCTACGCCCGCCAAGGCGCGTTATCAGGGTGATCGGCGCAATGTCTTTACCATTCAGGGGAGGGAAATAGATTTGTCGGCCCAGGCCAGGATCGAGTCTGATGAATCCTATTTCTACCTCACCTTCACTCGGGTACTGAAACAGGACGGTGTTTTGGTCCGGGAAAAGACGTGGCAGGACCGTATTGCACGGGTCTATCAGTAAGTCTGTACGGGCCAGAACCAAAAAAAACGCCGCTGTAATCACAGCGGCGTTTTTTTGTGTGTGGCGAACTTAGCGCAGTACTTGCTTGAAGAACTGGCCAATGGCCGTGATTTCTTCCGGGCAGACGGCGTGGGGCATGGGATACACATTCCATTGCACCTGATAGCCCATGGCTTCCAACTGCTGACGGCTGGCTTCTGCGCGGGTCAGAGGCACCACCGGGTCCATACTGCCATGAGCCATGAAAATGGGTGTGTCCTGATTGGCCGGGTGGCGCTCCTTGGCTACCGCAGCGGCCAGGGGCAGATAACCGGACAGACAGAGCATGCCTGCCAGACGTTCGGGCAAGCGCAAGCCGGTTTGCAGCGTCATGGCGCAGCCTTGCGAAAAGCCGGCCAGCACAATGTTTTCTGTCGGGATGCCACGGGCGTTCTCGCGGGCGATCAGATTCTGCACCTCGATCTGCGATTGACGCAGGCCGCTTTCGTCCTCGTGACGCACCAGATCGGCAACATAAATGTCGTACCAGGAACGCATGGCCATGCCGCCGTTAATCGTGACGGGCTGGATGGGGGCGTGCGGGAAAATGAAACGGATGGCGGGGGCATCTTGCAGGCCCAGTTCGGGCACTATAGGGGCAAAATCGTGGCCATCGGCACCCAGACCATGCAGCCAGATAACGGCGTGCTGGGGATTGGCACCGGTTTCAATCTCAATCGACTCAAGCAGAGGGTTCATGCGGACTCCGAAAGATCTACCAAGGTCTTGATGTACTGATACAGGGCACGGTAATGCTTGCGCTGTGGGTCCTGGCCTTGTACCAGTGTGGAATTTTTCTCCGCTTCTTTGCGTGCAGCACGAATCAGGGTGCGCAACTGCTGGATATCGGCGCCGGAAAATTCATTCATGAATTCGGTCAGAGCGTCGTCATCACGCAACAACAGGTCGCGCAGAGCTTCCAGCCTGTGCATGGCACGGGTGTCTTCCTTGGAGCCGTTTTCCCAGACATCCAGTTGTTTCAGGATCGGTTCCGGTTCCACATTGCGCATCAGCTTGCCCACATAGTGGATTTGACGGCGGCGACCTTCGCGGGCCGTCGGGCTGATGCGCTTGGCATCCTTGATGGCGGCCATCAAAGGCTCACCCAGATCAAGTTGTTTGAGTCGGTCGTCCGAGAGCTCGATCAGGCGTTTGCCTAGATCAAGCAGAGCGTGCATCTCGCGTTTTACCTGCGATTTGCTGGGGCGGTCGTAACCGTTTTCATCGATTTCAGTGCGTGGACGGGACATAAGAAGTGAAATAGCAAAGATTGTCGCCAATTGGCTATGATAACCGCCTAACCCTCAAAGAGTAGCAATGAGTCAACCAACTATTTCTCAATTGTCGATCAGCGCCAATCAGTTCCAGTTTTGCGAATTGGTGGATGAAGCGCTGCGGCATGCCAAAAAACTGGGCGCCAGTGATGCGGCCGTCGATATTTCTGAAAACAAAGGTTTGGCGGTCTCCGTGCGCCAGCTTGAACTGGAAACGGTAGAGCAGACGCAAGACCGCTCCTTGGGTGTGACCGTGTTTGCCGGTCAGCGCAGTGGTTCGGCCTCGACGTCGGATTTTTCCGTCAAAGCCTTGCGTGAAACGGTGGAGGCTGCCTGGCATATTGCCCGCTATACCGCCGAAGATCCTTTTGCCGGTTTGCCTGAAAAAGACATGCTGGCCCAAAGCTATCCCGATCTGCACTTGCATCACCCCTGGATGCTGGATGCTGACCAGGCGGCCAAGCTGGCGATTCGTGCCGAGCAGGCTGCGCTGGAATTGAGCCCGCTGATCAGCAATTCCGAAGGCGCATCGGTAGATACGCTGGAAGGGCATTTTGTGATGGGTAATAGCCGCGGCTTCTTGGGTGGCTACCCATATAGCCGTCACTCGCTCAGTGTCAGCCCGATTGCAGGCAAGGGCGACAATATGCACCGTGATTACTGGTACAGCAGCTCGCGCGACCCTTCCCGTTTAGCCAGCCCGGAGTCGGTGGGGCGCTATTCGGCTGAACGCACCTTGTCGCGCCTGTCGGCACGACGTATTCCTACTGGCCGCTATCCGGTCTTGTTCGAGGCCCCGCTGGCTGTGGGCCTGATCGGTGCCCTGGTGCAGGCCACCAGCGGCTCGGCGCTGTATCGCAAAACCAGTTTCTTGCTGGATTCCCTGGGTAAATCTGTCATGGCCAAGCACATTGATGTGCTGGAGCGCCCGCATCTGGCCGCTGCCATGGGTAGTGCTCCGTTTGACTCGGAAGGGGTGCGTACCAGTGATCGTGATGTGGTGCGTGGCGGAGAGCTGAAAGGCTACTTCCTGTCCTCCTATGCCGGCCGCAAGCTGGGCATGCCTTCCACAGGAAATGCGGGAGGCTCGCATAATCTGCTGCTCAGCTCACGTCTGACTCGTCCCGAGGACGATCTGGAGGCCATGCTCAAGAAAATGGGCCGTGGTTTGCTGGTTACCGAGCTGATCGGCCAGGGTATCAATTACCTGACAGGCGATTACTCGCGTGGTGCTTTTGGCTATTGGGTGGAAAACGGCCGTATTCAGCACGCTGTGGAAGAGATCACGATTGCCGGTAATCTGGCCGAGATGTTCGCGCAGATTGTGGCGGTAGGTGCCGATACCTTTGCGGCGGGCTCCAAGCGTACGGGTTCCATCCTGATCGAGCAGATGTCGGTGGCCGGTTCCTGATCCCGGCTGTCTGGAATACCGGGTCAGCCCGCCATGCCTTGTCATAGGCAAGCGGGCTGCCAGAAACCAGAGGATGACGGTCTGAGTTCGGAGTTGCTTCCTGCTCAGGCCGTTTTCTATGGGGCGCCGCTCAGGTGTTCCAGATCAAGGAGCCGACAAGATAGGGCCTGATTTGCGGGATAATCCGGGCTTTCCCAGCCCCCCATTCGGGGCGCGCCAGTGTACTATCCATAGCATAAAAATATTTCCCAATTATCGTCGAATACCCACAAGGAGGTTATTCATGCAGCGTCGCTCGTTTCTGAAAAAGGCAGGTCTTGGCGCCGTCGCCAGCACTGCCGCTATTGCTGCTCCTGCTATTGCCCAAAGCAATCCCAAGGTTAATTGGAAGCTGACATCGACTTACGGTCCCGCTACCCCGGCTCTGTTTTCTACAGCCCAGGCGTTTTGCAAGATGGTGGAAGAGGCCTCGGACGGCAACTTCAACATCCGTCTGTACCCTGCTGGTGAAATCGTTCCTGGTTTTGGCGTGATGGATGCGGTCAGCAACGGCACGGTGGAGTGTGGT
This sequence comes from Alcaligenes sp. SORT26, assembly GCF_017377875.1. Classification (GTDB taxonomy): domain Bacteria; phylum Pseudomonadota; class Gammaproteobacteria; order Burkholderiales; family Burkholderiaceae_B; genus Alcaligenes; species Alcaligenes parafaecalis. The sequence continues at coordinate 2,222,731 of NZ_CP070975.1, read as the reverse complement.
CAGACAGCTTCCTATTACTACTACGGTAAAGATCCTTCTTTCAGCTTCGACACGGCAGTGCCTTTCGGCCTGAACGCGCGTCAGATGAATGCCTGGATGCAGGAAGGTAACGGCACCAAGCTGCTGCGTGAACTGTTCGCGACTCGTAACATCGTCAACTTTGCGTTCGGTAACACCGGCACCCAGATGGGTGGTTGGTACCGCAAGGAAATCAATTCCCTGGAAGATCTGAAAGGTCTGAAGATGCGTACAGCCGGTTTTGCCGGTGAAGTGCTGGCCCGCATGGGCGTGGTGCCTCAGCAAGTGCCACCAGGCGATATTTATCCTTCGCTGGAAAAAGGTACGCTGGACGCCGTGGAATTCGTGGGTCCTGTGGACGACGAGAAGCTGGGCTTCCAGAAAGTGGCCAAATACTACTACTACCCCGGTTGGTGGGAAGGTTCGGCCCAAGTGTCCTTGTACGTGAACGATGCTGCGTTCAAAGCACTGCCCAAGCAATATCAGTCCTTGATTGAAATTGCTTCGCGTGCCGCAGGCGAGCGCATGATCTCCCAGTACGATGCTCAAAGCCCCGCCGCTTTGCGTCGTCTGATTGCCAGCGGTGCTGTATTGAAAGCCTTCCCGCGCGACGTGATGGACGAGTCCTTCAAGACTTCCAACATTCTGTACAAGGAATTCTGCGACAAGGATCCTATGTTCAAGAAGATTCACGACGACTACATGGGCTTCCGTGACGCGATCGTGCCTTGGTTCCGTGTCGCTGAAGGTTCCTACGACAACTACCTGGGCATTGCTCTGGCAAACCAGAAAAAAGGCTGATCCCCGTAGCTTGGATCGGGCAGAGCAATCTGTTCCGGTTCGACGGCCAGTCTTATCAACCCCTGTTTTCCAATTGGAAGGCAGGGGTTTTTAATGCGCTTTCCCTCTATGAGAAGGGGGCTGGATGTGGCAAAAAGCCCGTGTTTTCACACGAAACCCTAGTGTTATCCACTATTTATGTTATTATGGCGAGCTATTTGGCAGAAATGCACGGGCGGAATATAACGTCTTGGCAGGGCTGAATGGAGCTGCCCAGCTTGTAAAAGCGGGTGGATTGTATGGGCCAAGCATGTTGCTTTGACCCAGAATTTTAATATTTAGGAACCATCATGAAGACCTTCGTGGCCAAGCCGCTTGAAGTCAAACGTGACTGGTTTGTGATTGACGCTAAAGGCAAAGTCCTTGGTCGTGTGGCCAGCGAAGTCGCACGCCGTTTGCGTGGTAAGCACAAACCCGAATACACCCCTCACGTTGATACCGGCGATTACATCATTATCATCAACGCTGCTGACATTGCCGTGACCGGTAACAAAGCGCAGGATAAGAAGTACTATCGTCACTCGAATTACCCAGGCGGTATTTACGAAACCAACTTCCAAACCATGCAAGAGCGCTTCCCTGGCCGTGCCGTTGAAAAGGCCGTCAAGGGTATGTTGCCTAAGGGCCCTCTGGGCTACGCCATGGCCAAGAAACTGAAGGTTTACGCTGGTGCCGAGCATCCTCATAGTGCTCAACAGCCTAAAACTCTGGACATCTAAGGATAGGTCATGATCGGTAACTGGAATTACGGTACGGGCCGTCGCAAGACCTCCGTTGCTCGTGTCTTCATCAAGAAGGGTTCGGGCCAAATCGTAGTCAACGGCAAGCCTGTTGACGAATACTTTGCTCGCGAAACGGGTCGCATGATTGTGCGTCAGCCACTGGTGCTGACCAACCATGTTGAATCGTTCGACATCAAGATCAACGTGCATGGCGGCGGCGAAAGCGGCCAAGCCGGTGCTGCCCGTCACGGCATCACCCGCGCTCTGATCGACTACGATGCAACACTGAAGACAGAACTGAAACAAGCTGGCTTGGTGACTCGTGACGCTCGTGCTGTTGAGCGTAAGAAAGTCGGTCTCCACAAAGCACGTCGCCGCAAACAGTTCAGCAAGCGTTAATTCGCCTCGCGACCTGTTTATGGTGCTCAAAAACCCCGGACTTGTCCGGGGTTTTTGTTTGCTGGCTACATTTGTCCTGCTTTGCTCGGTCTGGTACTTGAGAACAGGCAGGACTACGTTAAGATAGAATTTTTTGCTCGTCTCTCTTTCAGGAAAGTTCATGGCTACACATAGCGATACCCGGATCAAGGTAGGGATTGTCGGCGGTACAGGTTACACCGGGGTCGAGTTGCTGCGTCTGTTAAGTCAGCACCCCCAGGTTGAGCTGGTCGCCATTACCTCGCGTAAAGAGGACGGCGTGCCAGTGTCGGATATGTATCCGAACTTGCGTGGCCATGTGAACCTGAAGTTCTCTACCCCAGAAAACGCGAATCTGGAACAGTGCGATGTGGTGTTCTTTGCCACTCCGCATGGCGTAGCCATGAGCCAGGTTGAGCGTCTGCTGGAAGCAGGCGTGTGCGTTATTGACCTGGCTGCCGACTTTCGTCTGCAAGATACGGACGTATTCCAGAAGTGGTACAAGATGGAGCACTCATGCCCGGATATCCTGAGCCAATCGGCTTACGGTTTGCCCGAGCTGCTGCGCGACAAAATTGCCCAAGCCAAGGTAATTGGTAACCCTGGTTGCTACCCCACCACCGTGTTGCTGGGCCTGGCTCCCTTGCTGGAAGGCGGTAAAGCGCTGGTTGATACCCAGCATCTGATTGCAGACTGCAAATCGGGTGTGTCCGGTGCCGGTAAAGGGGCTTCGGTTCCCAATCTGTTTGCCGAGGCCAGCGACAACTTCAAGGCCTACGGCGTGTCGGGGCACCGTCACCATCCAGAAATTGTGGAGCAGTTGCAGCGCTTGGCAGGCGGCCCGGTCGGTCTGACCTTTGTGCCTCACTTGGTGCCCATGATTCGCGGCATGTTCTCCACGATCTACGCGCGCATCAAGCCCGAAGCCATGGATACAGACTTCCAGGCGTTGTACGAGCAGCGCTACGCTCAGGAAACCTTTGTGGACGTTCTGCCTGCCGGTACTTTGCCAGAAACCCGCTCGGTACGTGCTTCCAACCAGTTGCGTATTTCCGTGCAACGCCCCGGTAATGGCGACCAACTGATCATTCTGGTGGTGCAGGACAATCTGGTTAAAGGTGCTTCGGGCCAGGCTGTGCAGAATATGAACATCTTGTTTGGTCTGCCAGAGCAAACAGGTTTGAATCACGTTGCTATTTTGCCTTAAAGGGAACTTGGTCTTGGTGAACAGGTCAAATGTTTATGGCTGAATCACCGCAAACCACTTCTCAGACTGTCGCTCCCTCCCGTTCGCGGGGCGGGGCGTCTATCATTGCATTAGCTGTATTAGTCGGCGTGCTGTTGGGCGGCGGAGGCCTGTGGCTATATCGCAGTCTGACGCAACCGGCTGATCAGTCCGAACAAATTCAGTTGGCTATGCAGAATTTGACGCGTAGCCAGCAATCCTTGCAGCAGATACAAAGCGAGTTTGAAGGCTTGCGCGGGCAACTGGTTCTGGAAGAGAGCACCCGCAAGGGTTTGGAAAAGTCCTTGCTCGCTACCCAGACTGAGCTGGCGCAGACACGCGAACAACTGGCCTTTTACGAGCAGTTGCTCCCTCCAGGCCCCAGCGGCTCTGTCACTGTCCGGGCCTTGGACGTTAGTAAACGGGGCGATTTGCTGGAGTACAAGGTGGTGCTGCAACGTAACGCCCCAGAAGGAAAGACTTTTTCCGGTCGTCTTCAGTTTCAGTTGACTGGGCGGCAAGGCGGAAAAACCGTTAAAATCGATCTATCACCCAGTTCCGGGCCGGACTCGGCGCTGGCAGAGTCATCTGTAGAACAGATTGATCCCTTGGTTTTAAACTTCAACCAGTTTCAGCGCGCCATGGGTTGGCTGGCTTTACCGCCAGACTTTGAGCCCACCGCCTTGACGCTGAATGTCCTGGAAGGAAGCGTTATCCGCGCCTCCCGCCAGGAAAAAATCGCCCAGCCAGACTAATCACCCAACCCACGGGTGGTCATGTGCAAGGCGATCACATGATAATTATTCATGCCGGCGGGGGCCGGCAGGAGAACCACATGAGCACTCTTACCGAATCCGTTGATCTGCAAGCCCCTCCTTCCCCACTGATCTTTACTGATTCAGCGGTTGAGAAGGTCCGTGAGCTCCTGATTGAAGAAGGCAGCCCCGAACTGAAGCTGCGCGTCTTCGTGCAAGGTGGCGGCTGTTCCGGCTTCCAGTACGGCTTCACTTTTGACGAACTGGTTAACGACGACGACACCATTATTGATAAAGATGGCGTGCAACTGCTGGTTGACGCCATGAGCTTCCAATATCTGGTGGGCGCAGAGATTGATTACAAAGACGACCTGGACGGTGCTCAGTTCGTTATCCGTAATCCTAATGCGACAACTACCTGCGGTTGCGGCTCTTCCTTCACGATGTAAGAAGGCAGGGCTGGCGCTGTTAGTTCAGCGCTGGCGGCTTAAGTAGGTTTATATAAAAACACCCCAGACTCTGAATGCAGGGTCTGGGGTGTTTTGTTTACTAGGGCTGGGAGTCCAGGTGCGGCTGCTTAGTTTCGACGTTGTCGGCTTGGCTCTGACCGACGGATTAGGGTTCTGTAGGTCTTTAAAGTAGCCTTGCTACGTCAAGATGGCTTTCAAGCCGGATAACAAGCACCCAGCACCGTCGCACGTCGCGCACCTGTCACAGCGGGCAGTCCCGCAGGAATGCGTTCGATATGCGCGTAAGCCAGCCAGGCAAAGGCCAGAGCTTCGATGGATTGCGGATCCATGCCCAGCTCGGCGCTGGAGCGGATCGGCATCGCCACTAGAGCGCCCAAGCGTTTCAGCATGGCTGGATTGGCAGCGCCACCGCCACACACAATCAATTCCTGAGTCTGATCTGCGTAAGGCCGGATAGCCTGTGCAATGCTATGAGCCGTCAGATCCATCAGAGTGGATTGCACTACAGCAGGTTGAAGCTCGCCTTTCGGATCAACACGATCCAGATGCTCCTGTAACCACCCTAAGTTGAACAGATCACGGCCTGTGGATTTAGGCGCAGGCAGAGCAAGCCAGGGTTCGCTTAACAGGCTGGCGAGCAGGGCGGGGTCAGAGGTAGCGCTATTGGCCCACTGTCCATCTTTATCGTAGGGCTGGCCTTGATGTTTGTTCACCCAGGCATCCAGCAACATATTTGCCGGGCCGGTATCGAAGCCAAACACATCACGCCCAGGCAGTAGCAGGGAAATATTCGCAATCCCGCCCAGGTTCAGAATGACGCGGCCATGCTCGTGACGGAAGAGCGCCTCATGAACAATAGGCACCAAAGGCGCACCTTGTCCACCCGCTGCGATATCTCGGCTGCGGAAATCCGCAATCACATCCACCCCACAGCGTTCGGCCAGCAGGGCAGGGGCATTCAATTGCAGGGTATAGCCTTGGTCAGGCGCATGGCGGATAGTCTGGCCGTGTACGCCAATCGCCTGGATCAGGTCTTTTTCCGGGCCTTGAGTCCAGGGTTGGCAGGCTTGGGCGTAGAGTTCGGTAAGCTGCAGGGCGGCCATACTGGCGCGGGCCAGCTCGTTGTGCCCGGGGTGCTGCAAAGCCAGCAGCTCGTCTCGCAGAGCGGCTGGCATGGGCAGGCTGTGGGTTTGGTGTATCTGTGCCCCCTGTGGGCCGAAGGATGCCAGCACGGCATCTACACCGTCCATGCTGGTACCAGACATCAGTCCGATAAACAGGGGGGCTTGCATCGGCTTTAGCGGTTGGCCAAGGCTACAGGCTCGTCGCCTGTGTGCAGCAAGGCAAAGCTGTTCTGGTAGGAAGCCAGTGTTTGCTGGAACTGCTTGCGTTGTGGAGCATCCAGTACACGTGCTACGGGCAGGTCTACCGACAGAGGGTCAATCGCTTTTTGTGCAATACGGAATTCGTAGTGCAGGTGCGGGCCAGTCGCCCAGCCGGTCGAGCCGACGTAACCAATCAGTTGACCTTGCTCGACGCGATCACCCTTGCGCAGGCCTGCTGCAAAGCGGCTTTGGTGGGCGTACAGCGTGGTGAACTCGCCGTGGTGCTTGAGAATAATGGTGTTGCCGTAACCGTTCTGGCGGCCTACGAACTCAACGACGCCGTCTGCTGTGGCATGGATGGGGGTGCCCGAGGGAGCCGCGTAGTCCACGCCCTTGTGGTCGCGCCAGCCGCCATGTACGGGGTGGCGGCGACCGCCAAAGGTGGAGCTGATACGGGTGAACTTCAGGGCGGTACGCAGGAAAGCGCCTTTCAGGCTTTGGCCGCTGAAGTCGTAGTAACCGCCGGAGCCATTGTCAGGCTGGAACCAGGCGGCTTCATGGGTTTTGCCCTGATTGATGAATTCCACCGCCAGCAAGCGGCCCGAACCCACGTCCTGGCCTTCGTGACCATAGGACTCGTAGACCACGCGGAAGCTGTCGCCTTTGCGCAGGTCTTTCAGGAAGTCGATCTTGCTGCCCATCACGTCTGCCATTTGCAAGGTGATGTTGTCGGGAATACCGGCCTGATCGCTGGCACCAAACAGCGAGCTATTGATAGTGGCTTGAGCCACGCGCACTCGGGTCTGGGTGAGGTCGGTCTGCTCCAGGGCGATAAAGCCATCGTCGCCATTGGGACGGACTTCCAGCCAGCGGGCCAGGCCCTGGCCAGATTGTTCGGAGTACGGTGTGTGACGGTAGCGCAGCCACTGCAAGTTGCCATTGGCATCCATTGCGGCTTGTACGGTGCGGCCGGGGTACAGCTTGTAGATAGATCGCGCTTGCTTGTCGTGCGTCAGAAACTGCAACAGGCCTTCTTCGCTGACTTCCATGCGCTGAAGCAAGGCGGACAAGGTGTCGCCACGGCGGATACGGGTTTCAGTAATGTAGGCTTGCTGATCCTGAGTCTGCAGCACGGTCAGGTCTGACGGCAGGGTCAGGGCTGTGCGGGCTTGGTAGATCAGGGGTTCGGGGCTGCTGGGCATCACCACGGCAAGAGCACCAGCGGCGACAAAAGAGCCAAGGGCAAGCGTGATTAAACCGGCGCGGATAAAAAGGGCTCGGGCGGACCGAGGCTGGTGGATGTCGAGGTGGGAGGAGGAGCGTTTCCCTTTGCTGAACATAAAACCAGAACCTTGTTGGACGTACGGTTCACCGTCCACCCGGCTGGCAGGCGGAGGTCAGTTGTACTGGGCGGACAGAACATTCCAGCCCTGGCAATCTGACCTGCGCGGGAATGATAAAATAATTGGGTTTACGAAACCTTGCTCAATTCTTAAGCACGTGTCGCAATAGCAGGCTATCCTAGCGCATTAGGCTTAATTTTTCGAGCATTTTTACTCATTAGTTTGTCACCAGATTTGTTATGTCATCCCCCTCAGAGCCCCTTTCTCCAGAAGTCCTGGCTGATTTAGCCATTGTCAAACGTGGTTGCGACGAATTGCTCGTCGAATCCGAGTTTGCCCGCAAACTGGCGCGCAGCCATGCAACAGGACAGCCCTTGCGGATTAAGCTGGGTCTGGACCCCACGGCTCCCGATATTCATCTGGGGCACACGGTGGTGCTCAACAAGATGCGCCAGCTACAGGATCTGGGGCATACCGTCATCTTCTTGATTGGCGACTTCACCTCGACCATCGGAGATCCCAGCGGCCGCAACACCACCCGCCCGCCTTTGACGCCCGAGCAGGTCATTGCCAACGCCAAGACCTACTACGAGCAGGCTTCGCTGGTTCTGGACCCCGCCCGTACGGAAGTTCGCTACAACTCCGAATGGTGCGACAAGCTCGGTTCGCGCGGCATGATTCAATTGGCTTCCCGCTATACCGTGGCCCGCATGATGGAGCGTGATGATTTCACCAAACGCTTCAAAGCGAATCAGCCTATCTCGGTGCACGAGTTTCTGTATCCCCTATTGCAGGGCTACGATTCCGTTCAATTGAAAGCCGATGTGGAATTGGGCGGTACCGACCAGAAATTCAATTTGCTGGTGGGCCGTGAATTGCAAAAAGAATATGGTCAGGAACAGCAATGTATTTTGACCATGCCATTGCTGGTGGGTTTGGACGGCGTAGAGAAAATGTCCAAGTCCAAAGGCAATTACATTGGTATCAGTGAAACGCCGGACTCCATGTTCGGCAAGTTGATGTCCATCTCCGACACCTTGATGTGGCGTTACTTCGAGCTGCTGTCTTTCCGTAGCCTGGAAGACATTGCCGGTCTGCAAAAGCAGATTGAAGAAGGCCGTAACCCACGCGAAGTGAAAGTGGAGCTGGCACAGGAGATCGTCACGCGTTTCCACAATGCCCAAGCCGCCGAGCAGGCACTGGAAACCTTTGATGCCCGTTTCCGTCGTGGCGAAATGCCCGAAGATATGCCCGAGGTCACCGTGGCTGGCGAACTGGTCTTGCTGCGTGTCTTGCGCGAAGCGGGTCTGGTTGCTTCCAGCAGCGAAGCCCAGCGCAACGTGGAGCAGGGCGGTGTGCGCATTAATGGCGAGCGTGTGGACGATAAAGGTTTGCAACTGGAGCCGGGCAGCTATGTGCTGCAAGTGGGCAAGCGCAAGTTTGCGCGCGTCACTTTGACCGGCTGATTGATTGTGGAGGTCTGCAATGAAACTGCGTAGTGATTCTTTTCAAGATCAGAGCGTGATTCCTGAGCGTCTGGCATTTTGCCGTTACGACGCTCAATCAAGAGTCGCCTTGGCTGGTAATGCCAATCCGCATCTGGAATGGTCCGATGTTCCCGAGCAGACCCAATCCTTCGTAGTTATTTGCCACGACCCCGATGTCCCTAGCAAGCCGGATGATGTGAATCAGGACGGACGCGAGGTACCGGCAGATTTGCCACGGGTGGATTTCTTCCATTGGGTCTTGATCAACGTCTCGCCCGAATTGCGTAGTCTGGCAGAAGGCTCTTATTCCAAGGGCATTACGCCACGCGGTAAAGCCGGTCCATTGGCTCTGGACGATACTCGTCAGGGCGTGAACGACTATACCAACTGGTTTGCCAGTGACCGCGACATGAACGGTGACTACTTCGGCTACGACGGCCCGTGCCCCCCGTGGAACGACGCCTTGCCGCACCGTTATGTCTTTACCGTTTACGCCCTGGATATTGCTGAGCTGCCTCTGGAAGGTCGCTTCAATGGTCAGGACGTATTGCGCGCCATGGAAGGTCATATCCTGGGACGTGCCGCCTTGACCGGCGTGTACACCCTGAATCCCCGTTTGATCCAGCAATCCTGATTCCCCAAGGCGGACTGCTTGAGTTTTTTTCATATTCTCTTGAGTCCGCCTGCCGCCGCCTTACTTATTTCCACTTTTTTTGGGGTTTCTGCCACCAGAGGCGTTTGTCTCGGTGGTTTCCCGTGCTTCCGCGCTAAAATACCGCTTTCTTAGTTTGCTACCACTTTATCCTTAGGAACCCTCATGTTTGACCGTTCTGCGACTCTTGACAAAGTTGACCCCGATCTTTGGGCTGCGATTCAAAACGAAGATGTGCGCCAGGAGCAGCACATCGAGCTGATCGCCTCGGAAAACTACACCAGCCCTGCCGTGATGCAGGCCCAGGGCACACAACTGACCAATAAATACGCGGAAGGTTACCCAGGCAAGCGCTACTACGGTGGTTGCGAGTTCGTGGACGTGGTCGAACAACTGGCTATTGACCGTCTGAAAGAGCTGTTTGGCGCTGAAGCTGCCAACGTGCAGCCCAACTCCGGTTCGCAAGCCAACCAGGGCGTGTACATGGCTGTACTCAAACCTGGTGACACCGTTCTGGGCATGAGCCTGGCTGAAGGCGGTCACTTGACCCACGGTTCCCCCGTGAACGCATCGGGCAAGCTGTACAACTTTGTGTCCTACGGTCTGGACGAAAACGAAGAGCTGGACTACGACGAGCTGGAGCGCCTGGCCAAAGAGCACAAGCCCAAGCTGATCGTGGGTGGTGCTTCGGCTTACGCCCTGCGTATCGACTTTGAACGCATGGCTCGTATTGCCCATGAAAACGGCGCCCTGTTCATGGTGGACATTGCTCACTACGCCGGTCTGGTGGCGGGTGGTGCTTACCCCAACCCCGTTCCTCATGCTGACTTCGTGACGTCGACGACTCACAAATCCCTGCGTGGTCCTCGTGGTGGCGTCATCATGATGAAGGCCGAACACGAAAAAGCCATCAACTCGGCTATTTTCCCCGGCATTCAAGGTGGTCCACTGATCCACGTGATCGCTGGTAAGGCTGTTGCGTTCAAAGAGGCCCTGGCCCCTGAATTCAAGACCTACGCGGCTCAGGTCGTGAAAAACGCTGACGTGCTGGCTCGCACGCTGGTCGAGCGCGGTCTGCGTATCGTGTCCGGTCGTACCGAAAGCCACGTCATGCTGGTGGACCTGCGTCCTAAGGGCATCACTGGTAAAGTGGCCGAAGAAGCGCTGGGCAAAGCCCACATCACGGTTAACAAGAACGCCATTCCTAACGACCCTGAAAAGCCATTCGTCACCAGCGGTGTGCGTTTGGGTACGCCTGCCATGACTACTCGCGGCTTTAAAGAAGCGGAAGCGGAATTGACGGCGCACCTGATTGCTGATGTACTGGACAATCCTCACGACGAAGCCGTTTTGGCGGATGTTCGTCGCCGTGTACACGAGCTGACTGCCAAGTTGCCCGTTTACTCCTCCAAGTAATCCAGCCGGAGCGGGCCGCAAGGCCCGCGATCTTGAATGAAGTGTCCGTTCTGCCACCATGCCGATACCCAGGTGATCGACTCTCGAATCACCGAAGAAGGCGACGCCATACGGCGACGTCGTAAATGCTCGGCCTGTGAACGGCGCTTCACAACCTACGAACGTGCTGAACTGAGCCTGCCCGTTGTGGCCAAGCGCAATGGTACTCGTATGGAATTTGACCCCGCAAGACTGCGGGCGAGCATGGGCGTTGCGCTACGCAAACGCTCTATTCCCATGGCTCAGGTCGATGCGGCTGTGCAGCGCATCGAAGAAAAACTTCAACTGACGGGCGAACGGGAAGTCTCCTCCGAGACCATCGGCGAGCTGGTCATGGCCGAGCTCAAAGAGCTGGATCAGGTAGCGTATGTGCGCTTTGCCTCGGTCTACAAGAGCTTTAAAGATATCCGCGAGTTCGTGCAGGCGATCGACGAAATGAACGATCCCGGCCGCGGCTAAGGCTATGGTCGAGCAAGAAGACGTCATCTGGATGCGGCAAGCCCTGGAGCTGGCCGAAAAATCCCTTTATATCAGCGCCCCTAATCCGCGAGTCGCCTGCCTGATTGTGCGCGACGGCCAGTTACTGGCCTCGGGCTCGACGCAACAGGCGGGTGGCCCTCACGCCGAAGTCATGGCCTTGCGACAGGCTAAAGAGCGTGGTGTGAATGTGGCGGGTGCCACCTTCTACGTCACACTGGAGCCTTGCAGCCACCACGGGCGCACGCCTCCTTGTGCAGATGCCTTGGTCAAGGCGGGAGCCGGACGAGTCGTCTTTTCCATGTACGACCCCAATCCTCTAGTGGCAGGCAACGGCGTTTCGCGTCTGCGTCAGGCGGGAATCACTGTAGATGGACCTTTGTGCGTAGAGCAGGCATTGGCGATCAACGCCGGTTTCTTTGCCCGCATGACGCGTGGACGTCCCTGGTTGTGGATGAAAATGGCCGCCTCGCTGGATGGCCGCAGTGCTTTGCCAGATGGTCGCTCTCAATGGATTACCGGGCCTCAGGCTCGTGATGATGGACATCATTGGCGTGCTCGTAGTTGTGTGGTGCTGACTGGCATCGGAACCGTGCACGCTGATAACCCGCTGATGAATGTGCGGGCGGTTTCCACACCGCGGCCACCGATCAAGGCTGTGCTGGACACGCATTTGCGCATGGACCCGAAAGCCGCCATGTTGGACGGCACGCCATGCTGGGTATTCAGCCACCGTCGAGATCCCGAACGCGAGGCCGAATTGGCAGATCGCAATGCACAAGTCATTCCCATGCCTTTGCACGAAGGCCAAGTGGATGTGCGTGCCGTTCTGGATTGGATGACGGATCAACAGATCAATGAAGTCCATGCAGAAGCCGGTGCCCGTCTTTCCGGCGCCTTGATTGACGCGGGTGTAGTCGACCAATTGCTGATGTATCTGGCTCCCAAAATTCTGGGGCAGGGGCGAGGCGTGGCTGATATTACCGAGCTGGCCGGGCTGGACGATGTAGAGCCGTTCGAGTTTACCGATGTGCGCCTGCTGGGTGCCGACTTGCGTGTCCTGGCGCGCCAACGCGATCATTGGGAAGCCTTGCTGCGAGCGGTAGGTGGGGCTTATCCGCCGGACTCTGAATAAATCATTTTTCTGTATCACGGTTTGGCCTGGAAAGAAGGCAAAAGACCTGCGCAACCATGGCAATGGTCCTTATGCACACAAGCCAAGAGGCCATGTTCAATATAAATGGATGTTGCTGCTTGGTTGCCACCAACAATTAGCCACGGAAAAAATTTGAGCGCTTGCGTTACAAGGGCAAGTGCTGCTATTATTATGGACTTGGCATTAGCAGCTTCAAATTGCTTGGCCAAAAAGAACAGTTAGGACAGGTGGCCGAGTGGTTGAAGGCGCACGCCTGGAAAGCGTGTATACGTTTATAGCGTATCGGGGGTTCGAATCCCCCTCTGTCCGCCAGAATTCAAAAGCCCCTGCACAGCAATGTGCGGGGGCTTTTTTGTTGGGTCTGTTTTACAACGTCGGTGAAATTAATAATTCATTTGCAGGCCGACTCCGCGTAGTTGCTGCAAAAAGCTTGCCGACAGGGGACAGGGCAAGATCAGCTCAGGCCTTGAAAGTCCCGCTTTTGCTTCTCCCGCCATTTTGAAGGAGGCAGTGTTTCGTGTTGCCGCCAGGCGGCACGAAATGATTGCAGGCTGGCAAAACCGCAATGCTCAACAATGCGCTCAATAGACCAGTCAGTATCCATAAATAATTGGCGCGATCTGTCCAGCCGCATGATTTGTTGGTATTGCTTTAGACTGATGCCGCATTCTTTCATGAACAGGCGGCTCAGATGCCTGTAGCTGACTGAAAACTGTGTCATCACGGACTCTCCAAGCGGGGCTTGGACCGTCTGTTGTGCTAACCAGTCTTGCACAGCATGAATCAAGGGGTGATGGTGATTGCGATAACTCAGATGCACGCTTAACTGCGGGTCTGCTTCCAGACGCCGAAATTGAATCAGATTTTCGCGTGCGATGCGTGCGCTGATTGCGCTGCCGAAGTACTGAGTGATCAGGTGCAATGCCAGATCTATTCCCGCAGAAACGCCCGCTGATGTATAGATCGGACCATCCTGCACAAAGATGCGTTTGTTGATAACCCGTGCTTGTGGCGCAAGCTGTTGCAGGGTTCTGAGGTGGTTGTGATGGGTCGTGCAAAAGCGCCCATCCAGCAGCCCTGCTTGTGCCAGCAGTACAGCGCCTGTGCAGACGCTGGCAATCAATACTCCCGATGGGAGCTTGGTTCCGATGTCCCTTAGCCAGTGCGTCACTTTTTGCTGTGCCGGTGTAGCGGGGAGTTCGGCCTGGATTTTGCTTCCGACTACGACAACGATATCTCCTTCGATCAGACGTTTCGGGAGGGGGGCGATCGCGTTCAGAAAAAGCCCTTGGTAGCTTTGCAAGTGGGATTCCGGCCCTACACACTGGATTTTTACATCGGCTATATCCAGTTCCGTTAACGAGGCAAAAATCTGCATAGGCCCTCCCAGATCCAAAATGTGCATCTGGGGAAGGACTACAAAGAAAATCCGTTTCATGGCTGTTTCATGGCTTATTCGGATGAATCATTGATTTGATTTACTGATGTTATCGCTTTTTATTCTTTTCTTTTAATGGTCTTTTTTTTCTATTTATGTCCTGAAACAAGCTGGAGGTTTGATGGTCTGGAAACTACGATAAATAAGAATTTTTTGCAGAGAAAAGGATTTGTCGTCGTGGCGGAAGAATCAAGAGGCATTGAGCTGCATTGGAATCCTGTTTTCATGGAATCTGCCGGTTCTGGCTTGCTAGAGCTCATCAATATGACGGTCGCTGATAACGGCACGTTGGGGTTTGCTTCCGAGCTTTCGGGAGAGCAGGCGCACATGTTCCTGGACGCTCTTAATCGCAGAGTCGCAGACGGTGATACGCAAGCCTTGTATGCAACCTATGCAGGTCAACCTGCCTTCTTTGTGATGATGAATTTGAGTGGCATGCCCAATTGCCGACATAGCGCTGAGCTGGCCAAGGCTGTCGTGGCTCCGGGGTTTCGTGGACAAGGTTTGCCGAAACAGGCGCTGCGAGCTTTGATCTGTCGAGCTCGGGAGCTGGGCATCGAGCAGTTTATTTTAGATGTGCGCGAGGGGTCTCGGGCACATCGCTTATGGACTCGATATGGTTTTCAGACCTGGGGGATTCTACCGGACTATGCCCGTGTGGCCGGACAGGTTTTTGCGGGTCACTACATGTCGCAATCCATAGAAGTGCTGGCCCAACGCATGGGAATTTAGGAATTCTTAAAAAAGGATCTTGTAAATGTTGAGTAAGTCAGAATTTAAAAATGAGCTTGAAAGTACATTGCATGGCCATCTTACTTTGGCTCATCCTATCTTTATTGAATTGCTCAATACGAAGCAGCCTAATAAGGAATTGTTGAAGCAAGTGGCTTTGCAAGGTTATCAATTGACCAAGCATTTCCTGCATTATGTGGAGCATCTTTTTTTCTATTGCCCGGTTCCAAAATTCAAGCGGGCGCTGCTGGTTAATGTTTATGAAGAAGAGACGGGTCGCCTCTCACAAACAGACAATCACGTTGTTTTGATGCAGAACTTTATTCGTGCCCTTGGAATCAGTGATGAAGAGCGCGACGCCGCAACTGCTCTACCCGCTACGCAAGAACTGATTGATTATCGACTGAAAGCGGTAGAGGATCCGCAGCGCTACCATGTGGGCGCGGCGGCCGTCATGATCGCCAGCGAAGGCCAGAACCTGGAGACAAAGGCCGGTGAGGCCCGGCACACCCTCTTGGGCGACGTCTATGGCTTGCAGGACAAGGATCTTTTGTTCTTTTCCGTGCACCAGGAAGAGGATGTTGGCCATGTCATGCAAGGGCTCAGTTTGGTGACCGAGCTCTGTAATACTGAAAAGTTGCAGAAAGAAGCCTTGGAGGCTGTGGACCATACTTGCACATTGTTCTGGAATATGTATGACAACTTGCATCGAGAGTATTGCCAGCCCAGCACCATTCGTCTGAGTTGATTGGGTGCGTCCATAAAAATATGAGGTAGATGCTGCTTCATGCAAAACAAGAATGTGATCCGCTCTCTGGTCGGGCTGGGATTTCTGGCCATGTTCCTCTCTAGCGCGTTCAAAGGGGTTTTCCAGGTCTATTTCAATGACCTGGCTCTCTCTTTTGAGCGCGGCCGATCAGACTTCGGTTTTGTTGGCGGGGTATTCCTTTTGGTATCCGGGCTGGCCTCGCCGATGGTAGGCGCCTTGTCTGATCGCTTTGGGCCTATCTGGACCGTATTGATCGGCAGTGTGCTGGGAGGAGGGGCCTTCCTTTTGCTTGGCCTTCTGCCTCATCAATATTGGCTTTTTGTCATCTTGTATGGGCTGCTGGCTGCGTTTTCGCTTGCGGCGATGACGTTTGTACCCATGGGGATCTTGGTTGATCGATTGTTCGACCAGAGACACAAAAGTTTTGCTTACGCCTTGATCACCAATGGCACCGCCATTGGATTTATTGTTCTTTCCCCATTCTGGTTGTGGCTGCAATCCCATTTCGACTGGCAGCAGGTGTTTTTTGCGGTCGGTCTGTTGTTCCTGGGACCCTTGGCCTTGCTGTTCTGGTTGGGGGCACGTGTGCCCTTGCCTGCGAAAGAGCCTGCTGGAAATGTCCTCGAGAAACGCGTTGGCACTTGGCCAGTCGTGTTACGTGACCCTGGCTTTTATGTCCTCGCCTTTGGCTTCTTTGGTTGTGGAGCGTCGATGGCCTTCATTGACGTCCATCTGGTGCCTTTATGGCGAGATGCCGGAGTCAGCCGCTCCAGCATGGGAATGAGTCTGAGCCTGTTTGGCGTGTTGGAAATGATTAGCGGTTTGGCTGCTGGCTGGTTGGCGGTGCGTTTTGCCCAGCACCGGCTACTGGCGGCTTTCTACGTATTACGTTGTCTGGCCATGACGTTGTTATTGGCCCCCTCCGGGATAGTGACGACCTACGTATTTGCCGCCGTATTTGGAGCCAGTTATCTCGGAACCGTCATATTGACCTCAGCGATCTGTCTGGATCGCTATGGAGGCGCTGTCAAGGGGCAGGTATTTGGCATGCTTTTTCTGGTTCACCAGATAGGCGCTTTTGGATCTGCTCAATTAGGTGCTTATGGCTATGACCGTCTGGGCAGCTATCAGGCGACGGTCATGGTACTGGCAATGCTGACTGCGATCGCCGGTGTTTCTTCACTCTTTCTGTCGTCTGCCGTGTTTCGACGGGCTCAATCTGAATTCAACTGAGATCTCTATCATGTTCAATGACCAACGTCCTACCCAAATGCTCAGGATTGGACAGGGTGTCGATTTTTCTGACAGCTTTTGTGAGCCGCTTGCACTGACGTCTGCCTATTCTTTCAGCTCAGCGAGGGAGGCGGCTGCTCGTTTTGGGGGGACGGAACCGGGCAATGTCTATAGTCGATTTACCAATCCGACAGTCAACACGTTCGAGCAGCGGGTTGCCTTCCTGGAGGAGGCCGAAGCGGCGGTGGCGTTTGCATCCGGCATGGCGGCACTGTCAGCGGTGGTGATGGCGTTTGCAGCGAGTGGTAGCAATATCGTATGCGCACGTGATGTGTTTGGCACGACCCTGATCATGCTGCGCCAGCATTTTGCCCGTTATGGCATTGAAGTGCGTGTCGTCGGCATGCTGGATTACGATGCCTGGGAAAAGGCGATCGACAGTGATACATGCCTGGTTATTGTGGAAACTCCCGCAAATCCGATGCAGCACGTTGCCGATATTGCCCGGCTGTCGCGCATGGCTCATGACCATGGGGCATTGCTGCTGGTAGACAGCACCATGCTGACCCCTATTTTGCAGCGGCCATTGCGGCAAGGTGCAGATCTGGTATTGCATTCTGCCGGTAAATATATGGATGGTCACGGTCGGTGCATTGCCGGTGTGGTGTGTGGGGCCGATGCATTGATGCAGCCGCTGCGGTCGGTGTTGCGTTCGCAGGGAGCGTGCTTGAGTCCTATGAATGCATGGTTACTGCTCAAGAGCCTGGAGACGCTTGAGTTGCGTATGCAGCGCATCAGTGCCAACACACTGTCGATGGCGCGCTGGCTGGATAAGCATCCGAAGGTAGGTTCGGTGTTTTACTCGGGCCTGGAGTCGCACCCCTGCCATGAAATAGCCTGCGCGCAGCAGGCCGGTTTTGGTGGGGTAGTCAGCTTTGAAGTGGGTATGAGCCAAAAAGAGGCTTGGGCTTGTATGGATGCTTTGCAGTTGATTTCAATCGCGACCAATATTGGAGACACACGCAGCATGGTCACGCATCCAGCATCGACGACGCATGGGCGTTGGTCACCAGAGGATCGTATGAGCTGCGGGATTGGGGATAATCTGCTGCGCTTGTCCGTAGGTTTGGAATCGCTTGCCGATTTGCAGCAGGACATTGATGTGGCACTCAAGATTGCTCTTGAGCAGAAGAGTCAGAGTTTGCAGGGATGCTCCTTGCTTGAGACGCTGGAATGAGGGGGGCAGATGTTTTTGACACTGTTATTTTCAGCCGTACTGACTTTCCATGTGCTGGTGCTGTCACAGGGTGGGCGGCGCCGAAAGCAATGGTTTTGGTATGTTTTTATTGGCTTGTTCGCTTTGTTGCTCAGCTTGCAGATTGACTTCGCCGTTCTGAGCGACCGCCGGATTGACGGTCTCGCCTTTGGTGGTTTATGCGGTTGATGGCTTTCAGCGCATGCTTGGAAGGCGGGCAGGCCATTTTGGCGCCGCCCGTTCTGTGACCATGCAGGATTAAGGCAGCAGGCTCAGGTGGTCAACTTCAAATTCCGTTTTGCGCAGGCCTTTGTCGAATTCCCCAGTCAGTTCCACTTTCTGTTCAGCATTGATGGTCTGGCCGGCCGGGAAGTCTTCGTTGTCGATCTCTACGGTGATGCGACCGGTGGCGTCTTCAAATGTGTAGCGCTCGTCGCCTTCAAAGGAGACTAGGCGACCTTGCAAACGCGCGATCTGGTCATCGCGGCCGGTTTCCAACAGTTGCTTGACCGTCATTAGCGGCACATTGCTAGGGCCCGAGTAAGAGCCTGTGGTGCTGGCGGCCTGAGGTGCATTGCTTGGGCCCGTGTAGCTGGCAGGTTGCGCGATGGCAGCGGTGGCGCTCAGAGCAAGTACGGCGGCGAGGGTGGGTAAAGTGAATCGCATGATTGAGTTTCCTGTATCGGGTTACCGGGTAAATGTTCCGCCGATTGCGGAATGGTTTTATTAGACCCCCCGAACCTGAAGACAATCTTAAGGCACTGAATTGGGTGGGAAATCCAGGATGACGTTTAGACCCTGGCCGCCCAGCCCATCTTCAAAGGACAGCTTTGCCTCGTGCAAGGCGGCGATGCGAGCCACGATAGATAAACCCAGGCCGTTGCCCGTTTGCCCGGAGCCAAGTACGCGAAAAAACCGCTCTCCTAGCCTGGCCCGCTGTTCAAGGGGGACGCCAGGTCCGTTGTCACGGACTGCCAGACGGACACCGCCATCATGTCTGCGCGTCGTTTCGATTCTTACCCGGACACCCGTGCCGCCGTAACGAATGGCATTGCCAATCAGGTTGCGTAAAGCGCTGCTTAGCAATACGGGCGCAGCCTGCAAGTTTGTGACGGCCAAGGCCCGTTCTATATTCACTGATACAGAGCGCAATGATGGGATCAGGCTGTCCAGAAGCTGGTTCAGGTCTACGGTTTCACGCTTAAGAGGCTCTGCCTGCGGCTCCAGTCTGGTCAGGGCGAGCAGACTTTCTACCAGGGCAGTGCAGCGATCCAGATCAGCACGCAGTTGTTGCAGATGGGCATCAGGCAGTTGCAGCTCACGCTCAATTAACTGGACACGCATGCGCAGCCCGGCCAGGGGAGTGCGTAGCTCGTGCGCGGCATCGGAAGTAAAGCGCCGCTCACTTTCCAGTGCTGTGGATAGACGCGCCATGAGGGTGTTCAGTGCATCCAGCATGGCTTGCAGTTCACGTGGCGGATTGCCGCCTTGCACAGGCGTGAGGTCATCGGGTGATTTGGAGTTGATGAGTTTGGCGGTGTCTTCCAAAGGACGCATCAGGCGTCGGATCAAGAACCAGCTTGATAGACCCAGCAGCGCCAGTAGCCCCAATGCAGGCCAGGCCAGATTTTCGGCCATATCCTCCAGCAGTTCCAGACGCTCTTCCATAGGCTGGGCGACTTGGGCCGTCACTCCTCCCGATCCGGGGCGGACGTAAACCCGCCAAAGCTCATTGTCGACCCAGACAGTGGTGGTTTGCTTGCTGTGTGCCTGCGGTAAAAAGGCCGTTTCAGGAGTGTCGTCGCCGCGCAGCAGTACGCGGCCGTCTGAGGCTACTAGCTGGTAATACATGCGTAGCTTGAGTGCATCGTCCCGGTTCAGACGCGTACCCGTTGTATTGGACGAGGCCTGAGCCTCCTGCGGGTCCAGCATTAAGACCAGGCGGGCACCTTCTTCCAGGGCGTCATCAAGAACATCGCTAGTAGCGTACCAGGCGACACTGACCACGATGGACAGGCTGACCAGCCACAGGCCGATACTGGTTCCCATGACGGTAAACAGCAGGCGACGTCGCAGGGACCAGCCTTCCGGGCGTGATGCCGAGGGCGTTGAGGCAGAGCGTATACGAGTCAGCTTCTGGATTAGGCGTTTCATGCGGGTGCCAGAACATAGCCTTGATTACGTACGGTGACGATGAAGTCACTGCCCAGTTTCTTGCGCAAATTGTAGATATGTACTTCGATAGCGTTGCTTTCCACTTCTTCGCTCCAGCCATAGAGCGCCTCTTCAAGCTGAGCGCGACTCAAAATATGGGTGGGATGGTGCATCAAGGCTTGTAGAACGGCGAATTCGCGTGCGGTTACGGCTACGGGCTTGTCGTTCAAGGTGACGCGTTTGGCTGTTGGATCAATGGTGACGGGACCGTGACGCCATTCGGGAGTGCTTTGTGCAGCGCTGCGGCGTAAGGCTGCCCGTACTCGTGCGGATAGCTCTTCAAGGTCAAACGGTTTGACCAGATAGTCGTCTGCCCCCAGATCCAGGCCTTGCACTCGGTCAGCCAAGGTATCGCGGGCGGTGATCACAATGACGGGAACCTGTGCATGAGATCCATCGGCTCCCCGCAAGCGGCGCAGAACAGCATCGCCGTCCAGACCGGGCAGGCCCCGATCCAGCAATATGCATTGATAGGTATGAGTCGCCAAGGCCGTCGCAACTTGATCGCCCCGTTGCAACCAGTCCACAGCATAGCCGTCCAGATGCAGCCATGACTGCAAGGAACTGCCTAGCGAGGGATCGTCTTCGATCAAGAGAATACGCATGTGCACAGCCTGGCAGGGAAAGATGAAGGGAAACTGATGCTAGTGTGGGGCATGGGCCAAAGCCGCCGCAAGCACGTCAGTTATTTGTATCGCTGCTGCGTGTTTTTGAAAAGTACGGTGGCTAGATGTCTCCCTCCCCGATTGACGCACTAGATGTTTCGCTGATTCACCCGCTTTGACAGCTCCTGCGCGGTTTCCTTGCGTTCGCTATATCGATCCACCAGATACTCCGCACAGTCACGCGTCAGCAGGGTGAATTTGACCAGTTCCTCCATGACATCCACCACTCGCTCGTAGTAGGACGAAGGTTTCATGCGGCCTTCTTCGTCAAACTCCAGAAAGGCTTTGGCAACGGAAGACTGGTTAGGGATGGTGATCAGGCGCATCCAGCGGCCCAGCACGCGCATCTGGTTCAAGGCGTTAAAGGATTGCGAGCCGCCAGACACTTGCATGACAGCCAGTGTTTTGCCTTGTGTGGGGCGTACCGCACCGATGCTTAACGGTATCCAGTCGATTTGTGCTTTCAGGACGCTGCTCATGGCGCCGTGGCGTTCGGGCGAGGTCCAGACCATGCCTTCAGCCCACTGCACTAACTGGCGCAACTCTTGCACTTTGGGGTGATCGTCTGTTGCTCCATCGGGCAAGGGTAGTCCATGGGGATCGAAGAGCCTGGTTTCTGCACCCATTGCTTCCAGCAATCGTGCTGCTTCTTGTGTCAAAAAACGGCTGTAGGAGCGCTCTCGCAAGGAGCCGTACAACAGCAGGATGCGGGGTGGATGTGAAGCACGTTTTTGAGGCAGCAGCTCTGTCAGATCTGGGGTTCTAAAAGCGTGTTCGTCCAGATTGGGTAGCTCAGACTTGCTCAATTCTTTGTCCTTTTGCATCAATGACAGCCTCGCCGTCTTCTTTCCAGAATGCACCTTGTTGCGGCTGGGGAAGTATTTCCAGTACCTGTTCAGAGGGGCGACACAAGCGTGTGCCCAGTGGGGTAACAACGATGGGGCGGTTGATCAGAATCGGGTGCTCCAGCATGAAATCAATCAGTTGCTCGTCACGCCATTTCGGGTCGCCTAATTGCAGCGCGTCGTAGGGTGTCCCTTTTTGTCGCAGGACTTCCCGTACGCTCAGGCCGCAGTCTGCTATCAAGCGAAGCAGGGTGGCTCGGTCTGGCGGCGTTTGCAGGTATTCGATGATGGTGGGCTCTTGACCACTATTGCGGATCAGGCCCAGCGTATTGCGGGACGTGCCGCAGGCCGGGTTGTGATAGATGGTGATGGCTGTCATGGCGTCGTGCTCTTTGTCAGGAAATCAGTTTGTAATACCCAGGCGTAAGGCCAGGGCCGCCAGGGTGATGAGCAGTACAGGTGTGGTCAGGATGGCCCCTACCTTGAAGTAATAGCCCCAGCTAATTTTTGTACCTTTCTGGGCCAGAACGTGCAGCCACAGCAAGGTAGCCAGGCTACCGATGGGAGTGAATTTAGGGCCCAGATCGCTGCCGATGACATTGGCGTAAATCATGGCTTCTTTGACGGCACCTTCCGCGCTGGAAGCATCAATCGATAAAGCGGTGACCAGCACGGTAGGCATATTGTTCATCACCGAGGACAGCAGGGCCGACAGGATGCCCGTTCCCATTGCAGCACCCCATACGCCAGCCTGGGCGAATTTGTCCAGGAGCAGGGCCAGATAATCCGTTAGCCCGGCATTGCGCAGGCCATACACCACCAGATACATGCCTAGCGAGAACACGACGATCTGCCACGGGGCACCACGCAGCACTTTTTGGGTGCTGATTACTGTTCCACGGGCCGCGACGGCTAGAAGGATAATGGCCCCCACGGCGGCTACCGCGCTGACGGGAATACCTGAAGGCTCCAGTGCAAAAAAGCCTGTCAGCAGTAAAGCCAGCACTATCCAGCCAGCCTTGAAAGTGGCCTTGTCCTTGATAGCTTCAGCGGGCTGTTTCAGTTGCTCAAGACGGTAGTCAGTGGGGATGTCACGCCGGAAATACAGCATCAGGACGATCAGGCTGGCTAGCACGGAAACCAGAGTGACGGGTGTCATGATGGCAGCGTACTCTGTGAAGCTCAGCTTGAAGTAGTCAGCCGAGACGATGTTCACCAGATTGGAGACGACCAGAGGCAGACTGGCGGTGTCGGCAATAAAACCAGCCGCCATCACAAAGGCTAGGGTCGCGGCGGGTGAAAAACCCAAGGCAAGCAGCATGGCCATGACGATGGGAGTCAGAATCAAGGCGGCGCCGTCATTGGCAAACAGGGTGGCGACGGCGGCTCCCAAGATCACGATAAAAGCAAAGAGCTTGCGCCCATTTCCGGCTCCCCAGCGAGCGACATGCAAGGCGGCCCATTCAAAGAAGCCTGCTTCATCCAGTATCAGGCTGATGATGATAATGGCGACAAAGGTGGCCGTAGCGTTCCAGACGATGCCCCAGACCACTGCCAGATCAGCCCATTGCACCACGCCTGAAAGCAGGGCGGCGGTGGCACCGAATGATGCACTCCAACCGATGCCCAGTCCTTTGGGCTGCCAGATCACCAGGGTTAAGGTGGCAATGAAAATAAGAACGGCCGTTAGCATGACAGAGGGCTTGGTTTCGAGGCTTGAGGTGAGAAAGAAGGTACGCCAAGAGGCGTAGATTCAACTTGGTGCAGGTGCATCGCTTAACACGGCGGGCAAGAGGTAGGCGCGGTGTTGCAGCTTTCCCCCTGACAGCAGTTTTCAGTCAGGTAGGCGAGCAGAGTATTCATGGCGGGAAAGGTGGCGCTGTACAGCAGGTTGCGACCTTGTCGCTCGGCATGGATAAGCCCCGCATTGCTTAACTCCTTTAAATGGAAGGAGAGGGCGTTGGGGGCGATGCCTAGCTGTTCAGCCAGGATGCTGGGAGTCAGACCGGATGGGCCTGCGACGACCAGGGCGCGGAACACACGCAGGCGGGCTTCGTGGGCCAGGGCGGCCAGTGAGCGGATAACTTGAGATTCTTCCATAAACATATAATACAATAATTCTTGAATTATTGAATAGATGTGTTTTTTGGGCAAATTAGTTTGTTTACGCCCTCTTTCTCGCTCAGAAGTCTTAGAAATCCAGCGCCGCGTGCGGCCAGCGCCCCTTGTCTTTAAGTTCACGCACTACGCTGCCAAAAATATTCACCAGTTCGCGGGTTGCACGCGAGGCGGGGCGGTCGGAAGGGTGCGCCAGTATGCGGCGTAGATGCAGGCCCGCTATCGGATAGGCCACTAGCCTGCCAGCCTCGATGTCTTCCAGTACGGCGGCGGCAAAGTGAACCGTAGCTCCTACTTTGCCGTGGACCAGCCGTTTCGCCACTTCAATGGATTCCACCTCTACCACCTGGTTCAGGTGTACACCTGCATGGGCTGCACTGGCTTCTAGCTCCATGCGTATGCCTGATTTAGCGATACCCGTCATGATTAAAGGAAGTCGTGCCAGTTGCTTGAGCGTGACGACAGGGCCCTTGACACGAGTGTCTTGCGGCAGGCAAATCAGGCACAGATCTTCGGTCAGCAAAGGGTAAGTGTGCAGGTTCACCAGCGACATGGGGCCGTTCAGAATGGCCAGATCAACCTGGCCTTTGCGCATCATCTCGTGCAGGGAAGGGGCAAAGGCTTCCACAAAACGCAACCTGACTTGTGGCAAACGCTGGTGAACAGCTCGGGTTAGTGGGGTAGCCAAGGTCAGTGCCAGCCCTGGCGAAATACCTACAGAAATTGGACCGCTAGGATTGTGTTGGCGAGCAATCATGTCCTGTTTGATCTGTTCGGCGTAGTGGAGCAAGACGGTGGCCCGCTCCAGCAGATATTCCCCGTCCTCGGTGGGGGTCGCTCCCCGCGAGTGACGTACAAACAGTTGCACCCCCAGTTCCTCTTCAAGTAGCTGAATTTGTCGGGTCAGTGCGGGTTGAGCCACATGCAGCACGCTGGCCGCCCGTCCGAAATGACATTGATTGGCCAGGGTCACAAAGTAGCGTAGCTGTCGTAAGTCCATGCTGGGGGCGGCTTGGAGCCGACTGTAAAAAAGTTGATAACAAAATTATATGGGACTGCTCAAAAAATGGTAGTGGATGGATTGAATGTTGATGCCTTAATCTTTTTTTACAGCGATGAAAAGTGAATCTTGACAGGCTGACACTTAATCTCAAAAAGGAATGGAAATGGATATTTCAGTTAAAGAAATGGAGGCAACCCGGATTGCTCGCTGGGGCAAGGTGGAACCTTACCGGGAGACTTTTATCGAAAGTCGTCTGCCAGGCATGAAGAAGAACATCTACAAAATCATGAATCGTGGCGTACTGGAGAACAAGGGTGTGGAGCCTGCCATTCCCGGCAACCATCGTTTTGGTGTGACCTTCATTGAGATTCCCGTTGGCCAGGGGGCCAGCTTGCACGCTCATAAAACCGAAGAAGTGTTCTGCCCCTTGAACGGCCAGATGGAAGTGATCTGGGGAGAGAAGGGCGAGCACTCGGTGATGCTGAACCAGTGGGATGTGATTTCCTGCCCGATTGGTGTGATGCGCGGCTTTCGCAACCCGAATGATCATGCCTTGGTGGTGTATTCGGTGGTGGGCGGCACGGATGAGGAATGTGGCCGTATTGCCTGGCATCCTGATGTGGTGAAAGCCGCCGAGGAAACCGGGCTGGTCTATGGTCAGGACGGCTATTTGTCAGAGAACGAAAAGGCCTGAAGGAAATAGCACGAGGCGTTCTTTATGAACGCCATCGCACGACAAGAATCGGGGGATGACATGGACGGACAAAACGGCAGTTTTAGCCGCCGCCGACAGTGCTTGCGTTTATTGGTGGGAGGAGCGCTTTTGACGGCTGTAGCTCCCTTGTGGGCGCAAGCAGGCACAAAGCGCGCCAGTCTGCGCATTGTGGTTCCCTTTGCAGCGGGTGGCACCTCGGATCTGGTCGCTCGGCTGTTGGCCAAGCATCTGCCGCAAGTCTTGGATCAGACCGTCATGGTGGATAACCGAACAGGGGCAGGCGGCAATATTGGCATTGCCTCGGTAGCGCGGGCTGCCCCGGATGGTCGTACTGTCTTGCTGGTGTCCTCCTCTTTTGTCACGAATCCGGCCTTGTATCCAGAGGGCGGCCCCTACGATCCCATTCGTCAGTTCGAGCCTGTCGCTTTAATCGTCACCTCGCCGGATGTCATTGTTGTGCGCTCAGACAGCTCCTGGTACAGCTTGCAGGATTTGGTGGAGGCGGCCAGCACCCAAGTGCAAGGGCTGACCTATTCCACACCAGGCACAGGCAATAGCGTTCATCTGGGTGGCGAGCTGCTTTGGCAGCGTACTGGCGGACAGTTTTTACATGTGCCCTACGCAGGCGCTGCCCCTGCGTTGGTAGCTGTGTTAGGCGCACAGGTTGATTGTGGCCTGACTTCTTTGCCTGCCGCACGAGCTCATCTGGACAGCGGTGCCTTGCGTGCCCTGGCTGTCGGTAGTCGCGAGCGCTGGCCGAGCTTGCCGGACGTACCCACAGTGGAGCAGGCCGGTGTGTCGGATTACCAATCCGAAACCTTGCAGGCACTTTTTGCACCTGCCGGTACACCGGCACAGGAAGTGGCGCGGATTAATGCTGCTTTGGTTCAAGTGTTGGCCAAAGAGGAGGTCAGGCACGCCTTGATAGACCAGGGGTTTGTGGTAGTGGGTAGTACGCCGCAGGCTTTGGCTCAACGCGTGGCCGTTGAAGTGCCACGTTGGGCGGCTGTGGCGCGCAGCGCCAATGTGCGCTTGGATTAACGAGCTTGCTGCTCATTTTTGTACACAGGAGCAAAGACAATGACACAGAGCAACACAATGGAGTTGAGCCCGCATGCCGAGACTCAACAGACTATTCCCGCCACGCCCGAGGCCTTGCTGAAAGCCGTGCTGGCAGCCAATCAGGCGGCAGACCCACGTACTCGTGAGATTCTGGATTCCTTGATTCGCCACTTGCATGCTTTCGCACAGGATGTGCGTTTGAGCTATGACGAGTTGCACAAAGGTCTGGATTTCATGGTCGAGGTTGGGCAGGCCACCAATCCTTTGCGTCATGAAGGTATCTTGCTAGCCGACATTCTGGGCGTTGCCACCTTGGTACTGTTGATGGATGCCAAGGCTGTACTGGCAGCGGGTGGTACCGAGCCCGCTTTGATTGGTCCTTTCTGGCGTGCCAATCAGCCTGTGCTGGATAACGGGGCTTCGATTGCGTCTACAGACACGCAAGGTTTGCCGTTGCTGGTGTCTGGCAAAGTGGTGTCCATTGATGGTTCCCCGATCAAGGGAGCCCGCATTGAGGTGTGGCAGGCTGCCCCCAGCGGACTGTACGAGAACCAGGACCCGGAGCAGGAAGATATGAATCTGCGCGGCATTTTTATCAGCGATGTGGATGGCCGCTTCTGGTTCGAGAGCGTCAAACCTTCGGGTTATGGCGTTCCTATTGATGGTCCATGTGGCACCTTGCTGGCTATTCAGAAGCGCGATCACATGCGCCCGGCCCACGTGCATTTTATTGCTTCCGCAGCGGGTCACAAGGTGCTGACCACACAAATTTTCGATGCTCATGACCCTTATGCCTACAGCGATGCCGCCTTTGGTGCGGTTGGGTCTTTGCTGCGTGAGTTCGAGGCCTCATCCGATGGCACGTATCGCCTGGAGGTGGAGTTAAAGCTTGAGCCAGGCCATACCCCTATGCCCAAGCCGCCTCTGTCCTGATCCACCCGACTGCCTGGCAGTTAGCCCCGGAATGGCGGGGCCGCGAAGGGGATTTTGCCCACTTCCTGTTTGTATGTTTTTTTCAGTAGGTATAACTATGAATCACAAATCCCAAGCCATCAAAGTTAGTCAGAGAGCCCTGGAGCCCGAGCTTCTTGCCCCTGAGCTCGTAGATCAGATCATGCCGATTGCAGCAGAGGGCATGGTAGTGGTCGAGGTGGCCGCCGCTGCGATCAATCCCAGCGATGTGAAGGCGGCCATGGGCATGATGCCTTATGCCATCTGGCCTCGCACGCCGGGGCGTGACTACGCAGGTATGGTTGTGGCTGGCCCGCAGGATTGGCTGGGCAAGGACGTGTGGGGGACCGGTGGTGATCTGGGGATCACGCGTGACGGTACACATGCTCGCTATCTGACACTGCCTGTCGAGGCCCTGGTGGCCAGGCCCGATCATATTTCTGCTGCCAGCGCTGCGACAGCCGGTGTGCCTTTTATTACGGCTTATGAAGGGGTGCGACGTGCAGGTCTGACGGGCGCGGGCCAGACCGTACTGGTGTGCGGCTCTAACGGCAAAGTGGGGCAAGCTGTAATTCAGTTGGCGACACGGGCGGGCGCTCGGGTAATCGGGGTAGAGCGTGCCGGGCAAGCCTATTCAGGTCATGCCAGCAGCGACATTGAAATTCTTGATGGTCATAGTGAGGATCTGGCCAAACAAGTAATGGCCATGACCGATGGCAAAGGCGTGGATATTGCTTACAACACAGTGGGCTCGCCGTATTTCGAAGCCTGTCTTCAGTCCTTGGCCTTAGGCGGCACGCAGGTTGTTATCTCCACCCCCAGCCGTAATGTTCCCTTTGATATTCAGGCTTTCTACCGACGCGACCTGCGTTTGATTGGGGTAGATAGCCTCAAGTTGAATGCCAGCCGCTGCGCTGATGTATTACGCAGCCTGCTGCCGGGTTTTATGGATGGCAGCTTGCAGGCGTTCCCTGTTGATGAGTCGGGGCTAGTTCCATTGGCGGGAGCCCGTCAGGCGTATCTGCAGGTGTTGGCAGGATCGGCTCAGCGTCTGGTGTTGACGCCGTAATGTGGGCCGGCGTAGACCGGCCTATTTTTTTAAAATAATAATCAGGAGACAAGCATGACGATCAATCGTCGGCAGTTTATGCAGTTGGGGGGCGCAGCCTTGGGGTTCGCCGCATTGCCTGCGGCCTTGCGCGCGCAGTCCGCCTATCCGGCCCAGCCGGTGCGTCTTATTGTTCCATTTACAGCGGGGTCGACTACCGATGTTATTGGGCGAGCAGTGGCCGAACGTCTGGAAAGCCGTTTGAGTACTTCGTTTGTGGTTGAAAACAGGCCAGGTGCGGGGGGGGTGCTGGGGGCCACGATGGTGGCACGGTCGGCGGCTGACGGACACACCGTGTTGATCCATTCAGCAGGTCATCTGGCCAATCCCGAGCTGTATTCGGATTTGCAGTATGACACCTTGGGTGACTTCACCCCGGTCACGCGTCTGGCAGCTATGCCCAATGTGGTGGTGGCCACGACCAGCCGGGACTTCAAGTCGCTGGCTGATTTGGTGGAGCAGGCCAAGGCGGCGCCAGGGGACTTTACCTATGGGTCTTCGGGAAATGGAAGTGGTGCACATATTGCTGGCGAGAAGTTTCGCGTTGCTGTCGGCCTGGATGTGTTGCATGTGCCCTATCGCGGTACGCCTGAAGCGGTGAATGATGTGATTGCTGGCCGTATCGATTGGTTCTTCCTGCCCCTGGCCTTGGCTTTACCCATGGTGCAGTCGGGCAAGCTGACGGCTTTGGCTATTAGCGATGTGCAGCGCTCGCCTTTGCTGCCTGATGTGCCGACCACAACGGAAGCGGGTTTCCCGGGTGTGGATAATCCGTTCTGGGTTGGCATGTTTGTCCCCTCCAAAACACCTGATTCGGTGGTGCAACGCTTGCATGCCGAAACAGTAGCTGCCCTGGAGTCCGATGTTATCCGCACGCGCTTTGAGAAGCTGGGGGCCAAGCCCACGCCTATGCCACAGGCGCAGTTTGCCGAGCAGGTGAAAGCTGAAATGGACAGCACACGCGCTCTGATTCGTCAGGCTGGCATCAGTAAAGCAGGCTAAAGGGGGCAGCTTTGAAAACTCAAGTAATGGTTTTTCTGGCGGGAGGCCTGCTGGCAGGAGCGGCCTGTGCGCAAAGTTCATCTTTAACGATCTTTGGGCACTTGGATATGAATATCACTACCGCCAATGCCGGGGGGCGGTCTCAAACGGGCATGGATCAGGGTGGGTATATGTTGCCCAGTCGACTGGGTTTGCGCGGTACTGAATCATTGAGTGATGGCTGGTCGTTAGGCTTCTGGCTGGAAGCACCGGTTTTACCAAATACGGGCGAGCCGCAGGGTTTGGAATGGAGCCGACGTTCTACCATCAGCCTGCTTAGCCAGCAGTTAGGTGAGATCCGCTTGGGGCGCGACTATACCGCGGCTTTCTGGAACGTCTCGGCCTTTTCACCCTTTGGCACTGTCGGGGTAGGTGGCAGCAGCAACATTATTTTGGGTTGGCCGCAGGGGCTAGGAGAGGCAAGCACCCTGTCACGGGCAAGTAATATGATCTCGTATTTTCTACCTAAGAATTTGGGTGGTGTCTACGGTCAGTTCAACTACGCCTATGACAATGGCAGCAAGGGTGCAGGCTATGCAGGCGGGCGCCTGGGCTATGAAAATGGACCCTTGAATGTGGCGGGAGCTTATGGCCGAACCTCAATGGGGGGCTATGGCTATGAGACAGCAACACTGGGTGCTTCTTATGATTTCAAGGCGCTCAAGCTATACACCAATTATTTGTGGCACAAGCTGGGAGCAGATAAACAGGAGGTGGCTCTAGTGGGGGTTATGGTGCCTGTGGGCAAGGGGCAGCTCAAACTGTCGGCGGCCTCCTCCTGGCAGTCGGGGCGCAAGGATGGGGATGATGCACAGCAATATGCAATTGGCTATGTCCATCCCTTGAGTAAACGCACGACGTTGTATTCGGCCTATGGCTATATCCGGAATCAAGGCCAGGCCAGCTTTGTGACTTCGGATATCTCACCAGAAGGCCAGGCTGGCCGGAAATCCTCCGGTTTGCAGTTTGGCATTAGCCATTCGTTCTAGACGGTTTGGTCTTCCTTCGCGGAGCGGAGGAAGACTCTGATGAGTGCATGTTTTTGAGCCACAGTCAGGAACCTGCCAACTGCTCACAAAGCCAATCTGCAAACACCTCCGCACGCGGGTTCTGATCCAGTGCCTGGGGCGAGAGCAGGTAGTACGCCGAGCCGTCCGGGATGAAGCCATGCGGGGCAATCAGTTGGCCGTTGTGCAGTTCATCTTCCACCATCAGCTGCGACACCATCGCCATGCCTTGCCCGGACAGGGCGGCCTGGATGCACAAGTAAAAATGCTCCAGTTGCAGCTTGCTGGCGGAGCGTAGGGTGGTGTTGCTAAGCCGTGCCCAAGTAGCCCAGGCTTGGGCACGGGAACTGCTATGTATCAGCACCTGTTTGGACGCTTCCTGCGTGTATGGGTATTGAGGCTGGCAGACCGGGCCTATCTTCTCATCGCATAGCCTCAGGCCGCAGACCGAGTCGGCCCAATGGAAGTCATCGCGACGTATTGCCAGATCCACCCCCATTTGAGCGAAGTTGACCGGCCCCCCGGCGGTGATCAGGTGCACGGTGATATTAGGGTGCAATGCCTGAAAATTCCCCAGGCGCGGAATCAACCATTTCATGGCGATGGTGGGTTCGCAGGAGACGGCCAGAGCATGCTCGCGCTGGGTTTGCTGCAGTTGATACACCACATCTTCCAGCCGTTCAAACATGGGGGCGGTGACATGCAAAAGCTGGCGGCCTGCAGGCGTCAGAAAGACAGCCCGATTACGCCGCTCAAACAACTCGACTCCCAGGGATTCTTCCAGCGCTCGAATCTGGCGGCTGACTGCGCCGTGAGTGACATGCAGTAGCTGGGCTGCCTGCACAAAACTACCTGCCTGGGCCGCGGTGTCGAAGTAGCGGAAGGCCGTGAGATTAGGGATTTGCATGGTCGATGAAAACTCACAGAAATGGCGCAGTAATTATCGTTTTTAAATTAGCACAGGATTATCAATAATGAAATGCTGTGAGTGGCGATAATTTTATGGAAAAAGTGGGTATGAAAGTGATTCAGTATCGGGCCTGGGTAAGTCACCTTGGTGGGAAAAATAATAATAAATAAATGAATTTCGCGCCTGTAAAAAACACTATTTTTTAGGTTTTTGGCTGTCGTTTTCGATTGAGCATCTGGCTGAGCTTGAGCCGTTCACCAGACAGTACAGAACCTTCTCAAGTGTAGGGCAGGGCCTGGGAGCTGGCGGCTTTCGGAGTGGGGCTTAGCCCCGATTTCATCAAACTTAAGGTTGTTAAAAATGCATGAACTGTTGGCGGTTGCCACCATCACCATCCTGGCTGTGATCAGTCCTGGCCCGGACTTCGCCATGGTCACTCGTAATGGTTATTCCTTTGGCCGCAGGATTGGTTTGATTTCAGCGCTGGGCATTGCCGCAGGAGTGCAGGTGCACGTGGTCTACACCGTGCTGGGGGTAGCGATTCTGATTACCCAGTCGCCCACCTTGTTTTGGGTGATGAAGGTGGCTGGGGCGGCGTACTTGATGTATTTGGGCTACCAGTCTTTTCGGAATCGCACGCCCTTGAATACGGATGGCGAACCAGGGAAGGTACCTAGCGCGTGGCAAGCCTTTGGGATGGGCTTTTTGACCAATGCCTTGAACCCTAAAACCATGCTGTTTGTAGTGGCGACGTTTACGCAGTTGGTGCAGCCTGATGCGCCGTTCTGGCTGAATTTTGCTTATGGGTTTTTTATGTCGTTTGCCCATTGGGTCTGGTTCAGTATCGTCGCCATCGTGTTTTCAAACAGGCGGTTGCGGGCGGCGATGCTGGCTAGGCAGAGGCTGCTGGATAGGGGGATTGGTGTTGCTTTGCTGGGTTTGGGTGCATCGCTCTTGTTTACCAACTCGGTGTCCTAGAAGGGCGCAATGGATGGCAGAAGCTGGAGCAGGCAAGGTCAAGGGCCTGTTCTATGTGGCCTGATGATTAAAGATTTTAAGAAAGCCTGATTTTTTAATTAATTGGGACTGATTATAAAATTATTTTTTAATGAGTTTTATATGGCTATTAATAATAGAAATTTAAAAATATAAAAAATAATAGATATTGAAAATTAAAAAAGAATATCTGTTATTTTTTGTCATTAATTGAGAGATGTCTGGTTATAGTTTGCAAGTCACTGTATTTCGTTTCGCACACTACCTGTCGATAGGGAGACAAGAATGGCTTGCAATTACCTCCGTCCCACTATGATTGTTGGTTCCTGCTTTGCATTATTGGCTGCATTTCAGGGTAGCGCTGTGGCGCAAACCCCCGAGCCCCGTTTGGATACCAGCCAGCTTTATGCTGATGTGCATTTCCATGCGTCCAATTACGCCATGCAAGGGATTCCTTTAAAGGAATACGCACAGCGATACATGAGCGCAGACCGGCAGCAGATTATTCGCTCCACCATCATGCCGATTCCCTTGCAACAACGCTGGGACGGTTTTGAGGAGTATCAGGCGCAAGGGCCCAATAATCAGATGTTTGGCCCTAATTACTACATTGGCTCTAAAGCGGACCTGTACTACTACTCGTTTATCGATGCCATGTTTGCGCGAGAGTACGAAAGGCTGGAACCCCAGTACCAGGAAAAGCTGGACGTCATGATTACGGCCTTCAATCCTATGGATGTTTATGCTTCGCAGCACATCAAGCGAGCTGTGTTGAGCTTTCCAGGCGTGTTTTCCGGGGTAGGCGAATTCACCATTCACAAGGAACTGGTGTCCAGCAAACTGGCGGGTGAAACGGTAGAAGAAACCAAGGCGCCGTCTGTGCCCCTACCCCCTGATGCGGGAGATGGCAGCAAGGTGTCCTTGTACTCCGAGTCCTTGGAGTACCTGTTCAAGACCATTGAAGAGGTCGGTCTGGTCGCGATTTTGCACAACGATATGTACCGGGTCGAGGTCAACTACAAGGGTGAGCTGGAAAACGCCTACCCGAATCAGGATTACGTAAATGGCTTGAAGCATGTCTGCGGCCACGCTCCCAATGCCAAGGTGGTGTGGGCCCACACCGGTTTGGGGCGTTTTGTTAAACCCACCAGCGATCACATTACGCGGGTGAAGAAAGTGCTGGATGCGTGCCCGAGCTGGTCTACTGATATCTCCTGGGATCTGGTGCAGGACTATATGCTGGACCCCGAACCGGGCATGCCCAGCCGCCAGGATTGGTTGAATTTCTTCAAGGAATATCAGAACCGGATTCTGTGGGGGTCAGATGTGGTGATCTTCACGCGTAACCGATTTGAGTCCAATCCGCCCACCTCGGTGACGCCGGGCAGTTTGATGCAACCGGATCAGTATCACGCTGATTTGTCCAAAATGAAGGACTTCCTGGATGAGCTTCCTGTCGCTATCGGCAACAAGATTCGCCATGAAAACTATGTGCGTTTGTTCAACCGCGCCAAGTTCTCTGTTCGCGCTTGGGAGCGCGAGAATGCGGATCTGAATATCTGGGATATTCCTACGCCAGTCCATCCTTAAGGTGGGATTGTCATGAGTGCTGCTGCCAGTTCTTGAGCGTGATTTTTCGGCACAAGAACCAGGGGTTTTCAGGAGCGGAAATAGCGGTTTGAAGCCCCTGCCTTTGCAAGAGACGCGTCATGCTCAGGCTCTTGCAAAAGAACGGCCCCCGAAGGCCTGGATGGATATCCAAACTTCGGGGGCCGTTTGGTATTGCACGTAAAGGGAGCCGAGGCTGGCTCCTTCATTCTGCTGTCAGTGTTGATTAAACCGCTTTGTTTTGTGCTGCCAGCTTGTCCAGATCCTCTTGGATCAGCTTGCGAATAGCGGTTTTCAGCAGCTTGCCGGTGGCGGTATGGGGCAATTCGTCCACCACGATCAGTTCGTCAGGAATACTCCATTTGGAGACTTGCTCTGAGAACAGCTCAATCATGTCCTGCTTGGTGAAGGTGGCATCGTCTTGCAATTGCACCACCAGGACGGGACGCTCGCCCCAGCGTTCGTCGGGCTTGGCCACAACAGCCGCTTCCTTGATCGCCGGGTGAGCCTGGGCAATGTTTTCCAGCTCGATCGAGCTGATCCATTCGCCACCGGATTTCACGACGTCTTTGGTGCGATCCACAATCTGGATAAAGCCATCGGGATCAATCGTGACGACGTCGCCCGTGTTGAACCAGCCATCTTCGGTGTGGGCAGAGGTGTCATTGCTGTTGAAGTAAGAGCCCGCAATCCAGGGGCCACGTACCATCATGGCGCCGAACATTTTGCCGTCGCGGGTGATGGGTTCGCCATCGTCGCCATCAACGCGGAACTCCACGCCAAACAGCGGACGCCCCTGCTTGGACAACAGCTTGAGCTTCTCGTTGTCAGGCAGGGATTCGTGTTTGGGCAGCAAGGCGGCCGCCAGACCCACTGGGCTGGTTTCGGTCATACCCCAGGCGTGGCGTACTTTGACGCCCAGCTTCTGGAAGCGGGTAATCATGACAGGTGGCGCAGACGAGCCCCCAATGACCAGGCGTTGCAGGCTGCTGAAGGTTTTCCCATTGGCTTGCATCCAGTCCAGCAGGCCCAGCCAGACGGTAGGGACGCCCGCTGTCATGGTGACGCCTTCGTTTTCAAATAAGGTGTGCAGGCTGGCGCCGTCCAGTTTCGGGCCGGGCAAGACCAGTTTTGCGCCAACCATCAATGCCGCATAGGGCAGGCCCCAGGCGTTGACGTGGAACATCGGGACGATGGGAGTGATGGTGTCGGAGGCCGACAGACACAGGGCATCGGGCATGCTCAAGGCAAAGGCATGCAAGATAGTGGAGCGATGGCTGTAGAGCACGCCTTTGGGGTTGCCCGTGGTGCCGGAGGTGTAGCACAGGCCGGAGGCCGTATTTTCATCAAAAACGGGCCAGTCGAAATGATCGGACTCGGCGGCAATCAGGGTTTCATAGCACTTCAGATTGGGCAGCAGGTCCGACTTGGGCATGTGCTCTTCGTCCGTCATGATGACCACGGCTTTCAGCTTGGAGAGCTGATCGGCCAGGGCTTCCAGAATCGGCATGAAGCTCAGATCGGCAAACAGGACGCTATCGCCAGCGTGCTCAATGATGTAGCCGATCTGGTCCTGAAACAGACGTGGGTTGATGGTGTGACACACCAGGCCCGAGCCTGATACGCCGTAATACAGCTCCAGGTGACGATAGCCATTCCAGGCCAGAGTGCCTACACGGTCGCCTTGTTGCAAGCCCATTTTCTGAAGCGCATTGGCCAGTTTCTGGCTGCGCTTGGACAGATCTGCATAGGTGTAGCGGTGGATGTGGCCTTCTACCGTTTGTGAGACTACCTCACGGTCTGCGTGGTAGTTGGCCGCATGACGCAGTATGGATGACACTAACAGCGGGGTATTCATCATCATGCCAAGCATGGTTTTCGTCCTCCCTGGGAGTAAATCAAACAGAACTGACGGGCCTTGAAACTGTGAGTCTACGCGCAGAAAATGGACGAAACACATCACTGACTGTCATGGCCTCCTGATGCACAGTAGCCTAAAACTCACAAATGCGTCTATGTAGTCGTTTGTATTTGCTTGCGTAATGCCAAAGCTTCTGTGAAAAATTGGGCAATCATGCGGCTGTCTCGGCGCTCGGTCAGGCAATACAAATACGTGTCGGTGCGCACGGGATCGCCCTGAATACGAACCGCTTTGAACCGATGATCCGGGATGAACTCTGCTTCGGACACCGTGCCCACGCCCAGCCCTCGGGCGACAGCTTCACGCAGGGCTTCCCGGCTGCCAATCTCCATGACCGCGCGCGGCCGTATATTTTCCTTTTCCAGTGCCGCTTCCAGACAGGCACGCGTGGTGGAACCCGATTCCCGCTGTAGCAAAGGAGCATCCTGCAAGGCAGATAAAGGCACACTGTCGTACCGGGCCAAAGGGTGCGACAAGGGGGCGAACAGAATAACAGCATGGCTGGCGTAATGTTCGGTGTGAAAGGCCGGGTCGTCGCAGGCTCCGGCCAGCACGGAAATATCGGTGGCGTAGTCGGCCAGATCCGCTAGCACCTGTGCCGAGTTCCCCATATGAATAGAGATATCCACGCCGGGAAATAGCCGGTGATAGGCCTCCACCATCTCAATCACATGAAAAGGCCCGACAGCGCCAATACGCAGTCGGCCTACATGCAGTTTTCCACTGTCATGCAGCAGGTTGAAGGCATCGACTTCCAGCGCTCCCAGTTGCTGCGCGACCGGCAACAGGGCTATCCCCACCTGGGTTAGTTGGACACCTCTGCCCCGACGATGAAACAACTCCACATCATGTTGCTGTTCCAGCCCTTGTATTTGTTTGGTCACGGTGGGTTGGGCCAGTCCCAGGGCGCGGGCCCCGGCGCTGAAACTGCCATGTCGGGCAACAGCCAGGAAGGCACGTAGGCGTGCGGCGGACATATAGACTCCATCTATAGATAACTGATGTTTTGAATGCTAAATCGATAACATGAAGGCAATGTGACCTTTCTACTATGTCGGCATTCCTCCTACAAACCTCAAGGACGACTGCCGTGAACAAGAACGTATTTCAGACAGCCCGCCGCTCTTTCATCGCGGCAAGCGCCGCCACTATTATTTTTTCGGTGTTCGGGACTGCCGCCCACGCCGCTCAGGACACCTTGACGATTGGTCTTATCCCTGCCGAAGACTCGCAGGCCATGATCGAATCGAGCAAGCAGGTTATTGAGCAACTGGAGCGCGAGTCCGGCATGAAGGTCGAGCCTTTTGTGGCTACGGACTACAACGGAATTATCGAAGCTCTGCGTGCCAAGAAGCTGGACGTGGCCTACCTGGGACCATTCTCTTATGTGCTGGCCAGCTCGGTGGCAGATGTGGAGGCCTTTGCGGTTGCCGTCACCAAGAAAACAGGTAAAAGCGCTTACAAGAGCCTGATCGTGGTGCGTGCCGATAGCGGGATCGACAATGTGGATCAGTTGAAAGGTCGCACATTTGCCTTTGTAGACCCCAGCTCTACTTCAGGCCACCTGTTCCCTAAAGCGGGCCTGGAAAACGATGGCTATAAACCTGAAGAGCTGTTCTCCCGCGTGGTGTTTTCCGGTTCGCACGATGCCAGCCTGCTGGCTGTAGCCAACAAGAAAGTAGATGCTGCTGCTGTGGCTGACCGTATTTACGCCAGCGCGATTTCCAAAGGCCAATTGGCTCAGGATGATTTGAAAGTGGTGTGGTCCTCCAGCGATATCCCCGAGTCGCCCATGGTCTGGCGCAAGGATCTGGACCCCAGCGTCAAAGAGAAAGTGGCCAAGGCCCTGGCCAATATCAAGGATGTACCTTGGGGTGATCAGGGCATGTTGAATGGCTTTCAGGCTACCGACGATGCTGCTTACAACGTGGTGCGTGATACCGCCAAGGTGCTGAATCTGGATCTGCGGAGCATGAAATGATCCGTTTGCGTGGCCTGAACAAAAGTTATGGCTCCAATGATGTCCTGTGTGGTGTGGACATGGATGCAGAAGCCGGTGAGTTTCTGGTTGTCTTAGGTCAGTCCGGAGCGGGCAAGTCCACCTTGCTGCGCTGCATGAACCGGCTGGCGCAGGCCGATACGGGCGAGATGTCGGTGGCCGGTATTGATGCCATGTCGGCTCAGGATACCCGGGCATTGCGCCGCCAGGTTGCCATGATTTTCCAGCATCACGATGTGGTGCCTCGTTTGTCAGTGCTGCGCAATGTATTGACCGGGCGTTTGGGAGCGGTTCCCGTGTGGAGCTCGATCCTGCAACTGTTCGGCCCTGCTGATATTGCCCTGGCCAAAGAGTGTCTGGAGCGTGTGGGGCTGGCGCATAAAGCCCAGGCTCGCACGGATTCCTTGTCGGGTGGCCAGCGTCAGCGTGTGGGCATTGCCCGTGCCCTGGCGCAGCGTCCCCGCATTATTCTGGCCGACGAACCGGTTGCGAGCCTGGACCCTAAAACAGCGCGTCTGGTGATGCGTTATTTGCACGACGCCAGTCGGGAACTGGGTATTACCGTAGTGTGCAACCTGCATCAGGTTGATTACGCCCGTGAGTTTGCCGACCGTATTGTGGGCCTGGCCCATGGTCGCGTGGTTTATAACGGTGCCCCTGATCTGATGACGGAAGATGATCTGGCCCGTATCTATCCTGGCCCGGAGCCAGGGCAGGGCGGTGCTCACTCTCAAGAGGCAAGTGAGGCCGCTGCTTCCTTCCTGAGCGAACCACTGACCATTGCGACCAAGGGAGCCTGATCATGGAACATAAATATTCCTGGGTCATGTCCACGCCTACGGGTATGAAAGGCTGGGTCACTACGGCCTTGCTGCTTGCTGCGATTGTCGTGGGGCTGCAATGGAGCGCTGAAGGTGCTCAGTTGAGCGCCGCCGAATTTGCGGCTGGCTTGCCGCAGATTGCCGACTTCCTGAGCCGTACCTTCCCGCCAGACTGGAGCATTTTGGGCAGTCTGGTCGCACCCGCAATCGAGACTATTCAGATCGCGATCTGGGGCACGGTGCTGGGTGTGCTGGGAGCCGTACCGGTGTCGTTTCTGGCGGCCCGTAACCTGAAGGTCAACCGTTATCTGTACGGCTTTACCCGTCAAAGCCTGAACGTGATACGCAGTATCAACGAGCTGATTCTGGCCTTGGTTTTTGTAGCTGCGGTGGGGCTTGGGCCTTTCCCCGGTGTGCTGGCTCTGGCTGTGCACGGTGTGGGGATGCTGGGCAAGTTCTTTGCTGAAAGCATTGAAGAGATTGATCAAGGCCCGCTGGATGCCTTGCGCGCTACTGGTGCCCGTCCTTTGCAAGTGATTGTGTTTGGTGTCTTGCCCCAGGTGATTACGGCCTGGATTGCGGTGATTTTGTATCGCTTCGAGGTCAATCTGCGTTCGGCTACCGTGCTGGGCATGGTGGGAGCGGGTGGTTTGGGCTTTGAACTGGTCAGCAGCCTGAAACTGTTCAAGTACCAGGAAACCGCAACCTGCATCGTGGTCATTACGGTGATGGTGGTGGTAGCCGACCTGATTTCCAATCGCCTGCGTGAGGCCATTCGCAACAACGGGCGCGATTGATCGCTGTTTTTATTCGAGATTTTTTATGTGGCATTTTTTCAATCCCGTTCAGATCGATGCTGGTGAAGGTGCTTTCAAGCGCTTGCCCGAGCGCTTGGGCGGTCGACGGGCCATTCTGATTGCTTTCCCGGAGGCACGCGAGCTGGGACAGTGCGAGCGCCTGCAAGCCTTGCTGGGTGAGCAGTTGGTTGCGATCGAAACGGATATTCAACCGAATCCGGATGTGTCCTGGTTGGCGCCTTTGTACGAGCGTCTGTGGCGTGACCACCCCGAGGTCGAGTGCATTATTGCCTTGGGTGGCGGCAGCGTCATTGATTGCGCTAAAGCCATGTTGACCAGCACCCCTTCGGGGACGTTTGCCGAACTGCTCGACTGCTTGTCGGGCAATACCAGCCTGAGCCAGCCTCCAGGGCGGGTGCGCAGCCTGATTGCCGTGCCCACCACGGCAGGAACCGGGAGCGAAGTTACCCCCTGGGCAACAATTTGGGATAAGGGGCAGGGGCGCAAGTACTCCCTGCATCTGCCCTGGACCTGGCCTCAGGCCGCGATTATTGATCCGGCCCTGATGTGCAGCCTGCCCGCTGGCGCGACCTTGGCCAGTGGCCTGGATGCCTTGTCGCATGCGCTGGAATCCTTATGGAATGTGAATCGCAACCCCGTATCGGCCAGCCTGGCAGTGTCTGCGGCACGGCAGATTATCAGCAGCTTGCCCTTGCTGATGCAGGATCTGTCCAGCCTGGAGTTGCGCACTGAACTGGCTGTGGCTGCCGCCATGGCGGGCCTGGCGTTTTCCAATACCAAGACGGCTCTGGCGCACTCCCTGTCCTACGACCTGACTCTGGAGCAGGGTTTGCCACACGGTATTGCATGCTCGTTCAGCCTGCCGCATGTGATGCAGATGGCCTTGGGTCAGGATGAGCAGTTGGATCAGTTTTTATTGTCGATTTTTGATGCCCGCAACGGCCCTCAAGCTGTCTCTGCCTTGAGCGGCTTTCTGCAAAACCTGGGGGTCAGCACGGACCCGGCCAGCTACGGGGTATCACCCGAACAGTGGCAGCAACGCATCGCCCAGGCACTGCAAGGACCACGCGGACGTAATTTTATTGGTGCACATGCTCTGGATGCAGTGCAGGTATAAGCCGGTTTTTGACCCGGCTTGTTTTTAGGACTGAAGGTTGCAAACAATGACTCAGAATTTCAATGCGCTCAATACGCTGATGTCGGACAAGGTCGAAGCCGTTATTTTTGACTGGGCAGGCACGCTGGTCGATTTCAGCTCCTTGGCACCGACGCAGATTTTTGTAGATGCCTTTGCCACTTTTGGCATTCAAATCAGCCTGGAGCAGGCCCGCGGCCCGATGGGCTTGTCCAAGCGTGATCACATCCGTACCTTGCTGGCTACCGAGTCGATTCAGGATCAGTGGTTGGCCCAGTTCGAGCGTGCTTCTACCGATGCCGACATTGACGCTATTTACGAGCGTTTCATGCCTATGCAGATCGAGAAGGTAGCGGAATACTCGGCCCCCATTGAAGGCGCTGCGGCAGTGCTTGAAGAGTTGCGTGCCAAGGGCATCAAAATTGGTTCTTGCTCGGGCTACCCGCGTCAGGTGCTGGATGTGCTGTTGCCTGTCGCTGCCAGCCAGGGCATTGCACCAGACTGCATTATTGCGGGTGACGAATTGCCTGCCGGTGGTCGCCCCGGCCCGTTCATGGCACTGGCCAATGTGCTGGCTCTGGGTGTGGGTGATGTTCGTCGTTGCATCAAAGTGGACGATACCGTGCCGGGTATTGAAGAAGGCCGCCGTGCCGGTATGTGGACGGTAGGTTTGAGCCTGTCGGGCAATGAAGTGGGTCTGTCTCTGGACGAGCTGGCTCAAACTGATCCGGCAGAAGTACAAGCACGTGTCGAGCGTGCCAGCGAGCGTTTGCGTCAGTCTGGTGCTCATTACGTGATTGAAACCGTGGCCGATTTCCCGGCTGTGGTGCTGGCGATCCAGGCACGTCTGGCGCAAGGCGAGACACCCTGATTCTGTGGGGGCATTGAATCAGGCCTGGTAAGAAGGGCGGGGTGACAAACCCCGCCCTTTTTGCTGCCTGCTTGTTTCAGGCGGCAGTACTGGCGACGGACAGGGCACTTTGATGGTGAGCAATCGCATCAAAAAAAGCGGCTACCAAACGTGACTCCCGGCGCTCGTGCAAACAGCAGACGTGAATCTGCGTCCAGACCGGCTCGTTTTGAATACGCACCACACGCAAGCGTGGATCCGGCACGTATTCAGATTCGGAGACCGTGCCCACACCCAGGCCACGAATCACGGATTCGCGCAGGGCTTCGCGGCTGCCTATCTCCATGGCCACATCCACCTTGATCTTGCGCTCGTGCAAGGCGTCTTCCAATGCTTTGCGGGTTGTGGAGCCTTCTTCGCGCATCAGCAAGGGTTCACCCGCCAGCTCATCCAGCGCAATGGTCTCGCGTCGGGCAAAGGGATGATCATGGCGCACAAAAGCAATGACCGGGTAACGGGCGTAGGGCTGCATGTAGTAACGGCGCTGTGGCTGGCAACTGGCGACCACGCCTACATCGCAGATGTATTGGTCCAGATCGTCCAGCACTAATTCCGAGTTGCCCAGTTTGACAGATAGCTTGATGCGCGGATACACCGCATGAAAGGATTCGATCAGCTCGGTGACGTGATAGGGGCTGACTGCACCCAGCTTCAAGGTGCCGTAGTGCAGTTTGCCGCTGCCACCCAGCATTTGACGCATGTCGGATTCCAGCGAGATCATGCGCCTGGCCATGGGCAGCATTTCCAGACCCAGAGTGGACAGTTCTACGCGTCGGCCACGCCGGTGAAACAGCTCGGCTCCATATTCGCGTTCAATGATTTGAATTTGTGAACTGAGCGTGGTGTGGCTCATGTTCAAGGCCCGCGCGGCGGCTGAAAAGCCGCCGTGCTGGGCCACCATGACGAAGGCCCGTATTTGGTTGAGCGTCATCGTACTTCTCTAACAGATCTTTCCGGAACGGACCTTGTCATTGTGCCTGGACAGTATGACTAGCGTGCGACACCCATGGCCGGGTCGCTGATGCCATCCCGGCCAGTTTCCAGGCGACCGGCAAAGCGGCGCTCGAAGGACCCGCCCATGGTGGCGGTGAAGTCGTACCAGTTGCCCGAGACTTCCAGCGACCAGCGTGCATCCATTTGCATGCCCGGATCAACGGTGTAGACCCAGGGGCCATCCTCGCGATAGGCGTTGGCTGTCACCGTGACGGTAGCGGCCTGGTCGCCCATATTCATGATGGTCAGGGACACGGCATTGGCCTTGGGCTCGTAGCACACGCGCACCTCCGGTTTGGGGCCCTGGCGCAGCGCGTGAATGTTGCCCTTGAAGTGGCGATGGTAGCCGTTTGGCCCTAACACCCACAGGCTGTAATTGCCCTTGTGATCCGCGTGAATGGTCCAGGCATCCGAGATGATCTTGTTGGCTTCCACCGTAAAGCGTCGGGGATATTCCAAGAGCTGGAGCTCGTCGTACACATGGAATACCGTGCCTTGTGCGCCGGTATTGCTGAACGTTAACCAGACCTGCTCTTTGTCCAGGTCCACATTGGCGCTGGTGTGCAATTGGTAGGGCAGGGCGCGTGAAGGGCGCAGCATTAAATCCTGGCTGGGCATGGGCTCCGTGCCAACGGGGGGCATGGGTACCTTGCCTGCACTGGCTTGCTGGCGCAGGGTGGCATCGGCTTGGTCACGTGTGGGTGCCGGGCTCAATGCGGGTTTGGAAGCATTGGGATATTTGAAATCAAAGCAGGAACGCATATCGCCGAAGACGGCGCGGCGCCAGGGGCTGATATTGGGCTCTTGCACACCAAAGCGCTGCTCCAGAAAGCGCAATACCGAGGTGTGGTCAAACTGTTGGGAGTTGACCCAGCCACCTACGCTCCACGGGGAAATAATCAGGGTAGGCAGACGCGGGCCAGCCCCGAAAGGGCGG
This sequence comes from Alcaligenes sp. SORT26, assembly GCF_017377875.1. Classification (GTDB taxonomy): domain Bacteria; phylum Pseudomonadota; class Gammaproteobacteria; order Burkholderiales; family Burkholderiaceae_B; genus Alcaligenes; species Alcaligenes parafaecalis. Next base: position 2,179,185 of record NZ_CP070975.1, on the reverse strand, counting down.
CCATCGGGGGGGAGTTTGCGGGAATCCCCATCCGGGGCAGGCATGGTGTAGTACTCATTGGAGACATCCACCGTGGATTTGCCTTCCAAAGAACCATCCTGGTTGCGCCAGGGTGGGGCAGGTGGGGGCATGTGGTCAAAGAAGCAGTCGTTCTCGTCGTAGTTCACGATCAGGACTGTCTTGCTCCAGATTTCTGGCTTCTCGGTAAGAATGTTCAGCAGTCGCTCCAGATACCAGGCTCCCTGGCCGGGCACGCCCATGCTGGGGTGCTCGCTGTAGGGGCCGGGGGCCACAATCCAGCTAACCTGCGGCAATTGGCCCATTTTGATGTCATCGGCAATGGCTTGCAAAAAGCCACCGTCAGGCATGGTGTTGCCAAAGCCCTTGTACAGGGGGGAATGGGCTTCCATTTGATGGGAGTATTCGGCAGAAGGCGAGCCCAGCGCGGTCAGCTCCTCGTTGACTTTACGGTAGGAAGCGAAGGCGACGAGCTGGTTGTTATTGCTGTTGTTGCCGGGGCGGTTATACACCTTCCAGCGCACACCGGCTTCTTGCAGACGTTCCGGATACGTTGTCCAGTCCAGGCCATCTTCTGACGGGCCCAGGCCTCCCCAGTTGGAGTTGGTTACGCAGGCGCGACCATTCAGATTGGCTCCGTTACTGCCACTCCACAAGAACATGCGGTTGGTGAAGGTGCCGGTATTGATAGAGGTGTGGTAGGCGTCGCAAACGGTAAAGGCGTTGGCCAGCGACCAGTGAAAGGGCAGATCGGACTCTTTCAGGTAGCCCATGGCGACATTGGTGTACTTGGCTTTGGGCCAGTCTGCCATGCGGCCGCCGTCCCAGGCTTCTTGCTGGTCGTTCCAGTCGTGTGCGCCGCCGACACGCAAGGCGTTGCCTTTGGTCGCATCCAGGTAATAGGGCTGTACCACGCCGTTGGTGCCCTGCTGACGCCAGACCGATTCGCCCGACGCCATGGGGATGGTGATGCGGTCGCTAAAACCACGCACGCCCGGCATGGTGCCGTAGTAGTGATCAAAAGAGCGGTTTTCCTGCATCAGGATAATGACGTGTTCCACGTCATTAATCGTTCCTGTGGCGTTATTGGCGGGGATAGCCAGCGCCTTTTGAATAGCAGGTGGAAAGGGGCCCAAAGCGGCCGCACTGGCAGCCAGTCGCAGAAAATTACGACGATTGATGTGAGTCATGGGGAAAGCCTTGTCGATAAGAGGTTGGAGTGGAGCCAGGCGAGGACATTCGTCGGGCCTGGCTACCATGCGCTTAAGGTGCGCAGTCCAATTGCGAGTTCGGTGTGGGGGGCGTGCCCAAGTCCGTGCCTTGCTCGCCTTGAGAGCCCGTGGCTGGGGGCGTCACAATGGGCACTTGCTCGCTACCCGAGCTCCCCGTGCCGGGCGGGGCCTCGGAGTCGCTGGAGTTTCCACTGCTGCAAGCACTTAGCAACAAGGCAGTCATGCCAGCGAGCAGGGCGTGGCGCACAGTCCGTAAATTCAGAATCATGGTGGGCTCGCTTAGTGTGTGCTCAGGCTAGTCAGTGGTTTTTTGGACCAGTAGATAGAGCTCAGTTCCTGGTTGCTCAGGACGCGGTTCCACATGGCCAGGTCACCAAACATTTGCTGGGTGGGCGGAGCAACAGAGCATTTGCCTACGGTATAGGGAGGCGTGACCGAGCCATTGCATTTGTTCATCAGGAACTTGCCGGTGCCATCATCGCCAATGCCCCATTGCGGGAAGGGCGACAGTTTGGAGAGATCAACAGCGCCTGTGGATTTGTCGGTAGCCACATGCGTGACACGCTCGGTAGAGGGATCAAACACGCGCATATTCATGGTCTTGGCAACCCCGTCGACCGAGAAAGCAATGTGTACCCACTTACCGACCGGAATCTGGGTGTAAGGGTTGGTCGGGCCGTCGGCACGTACCCCACCCGAGCCAATATTGAATGCAATGCCGCACTGGTTCTGGCTGCCGCTGCTGAACAAGCCAATGGCGACACCAGCATTGGCGCCGCTGACGTAGTTCTTGTTGGACAAGACGGTGACATTGTTGCGATCAATGCACTTGGGCACCTGATACCAGAAGCCAATGGTGAATTGCGGGTTGCTGCCCGTGGAGATGTCAAAGCCTTGAGCTGGCGTCATGCGATAGCCTTCCAGACCTTCTTCGGTGACATAGTTGGTGTCAACCAGCAAGCCATGCGTGCCTGTAAAGGGACCGGGCACGACCAGGCCCGCCGCATTGGGCAGATCTTTGGAGGCGGGGGCCATGGTGCTGTTTTTCTGCGCGTCCACAGGTGGCAAATTGGCGCTGAAGGGATAGTAGGAGACCAGGCCATTGAGCAGAGAGGCTTCCAGCGGGACAGGAGGCAGGTACGAGATAGGCGGGCTGAACAGACTGCGCCAGGCTGCATCGGTGCCTGAACCGGCCTGCACGGTGTAGTCAAACTGGTAGGTGCCCCGGTCAGACAGACCAGCGGTGGCCTGGTTATCGGTGTAGCTTTGTGTGCCAGCAGGCAGACGCGAGGCGATCACCTGGCCGTCACGCAAGATGTCGATAGGGGCATCGGCGGGTGCTTTCCAGTCCAGTTTGATCGCGACGGTGGAGGAATGATTGTCCAGCACCGTGGCTTGCAGACCCGTGACGGCTTGAGGGCCCAGCAGGCTGCTGCCATCGAGCTTGTAGTCGGCAGCCGGGGGCAGCTTGTCCAGATACCGCATGATGGTAGGGGCCACATCCACCAGGCTGTTGTACTGATACAGCTCGGGCAGCGTAGCAGGTACGCTGGCGCCAATACCGTGCTCCCCTGTGTTGACGGCCTGATTGACAGCCAGGAAGGTTGTGGACTGGGGCAGCAACGGCAAGCCATTATCCTGGCCGTGTTCGCTCAGGCCATGGTTGCCGGTCACGACTACCAGCCATTCGCGGTCTTTTTGTTTGGCGGCAGCGTCCAGCAGAGTGCCGATTTCCTTGTCCAGCTTGCTAAGCGTGGCGTTGTAGTCGGGCGATTCAATACCAAAGTCCAGTGCGGCGTCTTTGGCGGAGCGATACTGAACCAGGACCTTGCGATAGTCTCCTTCAATCATCTCCAGGGCCTGGCTGGATACGCAGGACAAGGTGACGGTCTGCGGCGAACAGTCGGCCAGCTTATGCAGACGCTCGGCATCGTGATCGGCCTTGAGCAAGTGTGCCAAGCCTTTGGATGCCACGGCTGCAGCATTCTGTTCGTTTTGCGCGGAGTGGAACAGGCTGTTTTGGCGCAGGACTTGATCCGGTGCAGTAGACACCACGCCATGGCGGTTGGCCCAGGTTCCGGTTAGCAGGCTGGCCCAACTGGGCATATCCAGATTGGCCTGTTGGCTGGGGGTACCGGCGACGCCTCCGCTGTAGGCCAACTGCACATGCAGCTTGGCCAGATTGGGCAGGCTGCCAGCGGCAATGCCTTGCTGCACGGCCTGATAGGTAGCCCCGTCCAGATTGATGATCAGGGCGTGGCGGGTGCTGGGGGTATCCGGTTTGTCCGGGTTGACGGGTGTTTCGGGTTCAGCTTCCGGGCCGTTGCCTGTGCCGGACCCGCCACAAGCAGCCAAGGTAGCCGACAGGGTGGCCACCGCAAGGGCTTTGAGCAGGCCGGGTTTGCCAAAAGCAGGGCGGGACAGACCTTGGAAGGGCCGCTTATTGCTGTCTGGATACGAGTGTTCAGAGGGGGAGGGAAAACCGGGCCGCTGGGAGGCGGAGCGGGCCGTGTGCGCATGTCTCATGATTCGATAGCCTTGTCACTGATGTTGGGGAAAGGGTCGATCGAATTAGAGCAAGGTAGGATGACGGCCTTGGGTCGATTTCCTAGACGTTCATCGTCGTTCCTGTGTGCTTTTTCGGCAGATGCTGCTGTTCCCACCGTTCCAGACGCTCTTGCATGAATTGATGTAGCTGGCGCAGCAGGGGGGTAATTTGCTGCCTTCCGGCCGCCAGCAAATACAGGGGCGTGCTTTCGCCTTGCCAGTCCTCGCAGATAGCGTGCAGGCGGCCACTGGCAAGGTCCTGGGCCACATCGAAGTAGGATTTGTACGCAATGCCTTTGCCCAGCAAAGCCCAGCGTCGGACCACATCCCCGTCGTTGGAGACATTCACTGCCCGGACACGAACAAAGGTGGCGGGCTGGCCGCTGCGCTCGAACTTCCAGCGATCATGCACATCATCCCCCAGCATGAAGCACAGACAGTCGTGCTGCTGCAGTTCCAGAGGGGAGGTGGGGGTGCCGTGCTGCTTCAAGTAGGAGGGGGCGGCGCACAGGACCCGGCGGTGTGTCGGCGCTAAAGGCAGAGCCACCAGATTGGAGTCTGCCGGATGGCCATAGCGAAAGGCTGCATCAATAGGTTCGCTGTAGACATTGGCCAGCCGGTCGGACAGATGCAGACGTATGTCCACGCCCGGATTGGCGTCCTGAAACTCGTTCAACCACGGCAAGAGTACATTGCGCCCCAGGTCGGATGGTGCGGCCAGCTTCAGTTGGCCACGGGAACCGGGGCCGCCGCTGGCCAGTTGCAGGCTGGCTTGCTGCAGGGCGGACAGGGCGGGACGGCATTGGGCCAGAAACACTTCGCCTTCAGAGGTCAGCCGCAAATGGCGGGTGGAGCGCAGAAAAAGCTGCACCCCCACTTCCGCCTCCAGGCGTTTGAGTGCCGCACTGGCGGCTGCCGGTGTTATGCCCAGACCCCGTGCCGTGGCGGACAGGCTGGCCGTGTCAGCGGTGCGAACAAAAATTTCCAGATCCTGCAGGGCTTTCATGGCGTGTCTCGCTGGGCTGAGTTCAGAGTTTTTATGCTGGAAAGCGAACTAATAGGGTTAATTATGACGCTATTTTCAAAATATTTTTGAAGATCGTTTCAAGCAAAGGCCTGTTTTTCTAAAGAGTCTGAAAAGGCACACTGTGATCCACATTTTCATTTTTTTGATGAGGCACACGAATCATGGGTTTAGCGACATCTACTTTGTTTTCAGCATTAAAAGTGGGCAGCTTGCAGTTGCCTAACCGTATCGTGATGGCTCCCATGACACGCAGCCGTACCGACCAGCCGGGTGATATTCCGAACGCGCTGATGGCCCAGTACTACGCCCAGCGTGCCAGTGCAGGCTTGTTGATCAGCGAAGCCACGCAGATTTCGCGACAAGGGCAAGGCTACAGCTTTACGCCCGGTATTTACACCCAGCAGCAGGTGCAGGGCTGGCGCCTGGTAACAGATGCCGTGCACCAGGCCGGTGGCCGGATTGTCTTGCAACTGTGGCATGTTGGTCGGATGTCGCATGCCAGCTTTCATGCAGATGGGCAGACTGTGGCTCCTTCCGCCTTGTCACCCCAGGCTCAGGTTTGGGTCGTGGGGGAGGATGGGGTGGGGCGGATGCTGGATTGCCCCGTGCCGCGCGCATTGACCGAGCAAGAGATTGCAGCCGTGATTGAGGATTACCGTCAGGCGGCCGCCAAAGCCATGCAAGCGGGATTTGATGGCGTGGAAATCCATGGTGCCAATGGCTACCTGATTGATCAGTTCCTGCGTACCACATCCAATCACCGTGAAGATGCGTATGGCGGCAGCGTGGAGAACCGTATTCGTTTTGCCAGAGAAGTGGTCGAAGCAGTAGCGGGGGAGATAGGTGCAGAGCGCACGGGTATCCGTCTGGCTCCCTTTATTACGCAGCGAGCCATGAACTGTCCCGAAATCATTCCAACCATCTTGCATTTGGCGAAGGTACTGGATGGGAAGGGTCTGGCCTATATCCATCTGTCCGAAGCCGATTGGGATGATGCCCCTGAGATTCCTGATGATTTTCGCCATGCCTTGCGTGCTCACTTTTCGGGTCGAATTATCGTTGCGGGCAAGTACGACGCACACAGGGCCGAGCAGATTGTAAAGAGTGGCCTGGCTGATCTGGTGGCGTTTGGTCGCCCCTTTATCGCCAATCCGGATTTGCCTGCGCGCTTGCGTGATCAGCTTCCCTTGGCAAGTTTTGATCCCCAAACCTTGTTTGGGGGTGGCGCCCACGGGTATACCGATTATCCGGGCATGGGCTAAGACAGACGACTGATTTTAAAAAGGAAAAGAGATGAAAGCGATTGCCTACAAAGTTCCTCAAGCGATAGAGCTGCCCGAGTCCCTGATGGATATTGAGCTGCCCGACCCGGTGGCCACAGGTCGTGATCTGTTGGTGCAAGTACATGCGGTCTCGGTCAATCCGGTCGATACCAAGGTTCGCCAATCGGCCTTACCTGCCGATGGAGAGGAATTCAAAGTGCTGGGTTGGGATGCCTGCGGGATTGTGCAGGGGGTAGGGCCACAAGTCAGTTTGTTCCAGCCAGGTGATCGCGTCTGGTATGCCGGCTCTATTGCGCGCCCCGGTACGAATAGCCAATTGCATTTGGTGGACGAGCGTATCGTGGCCCATGCACCGAAAACGCTGGATTTTGCGGCGGCGGCTGCCTTGCCCCTGACCACGATCACCGCTTGGGAGATGCTGTTTGACCGCTTGGGCGTGGCCCCAGGCAAAGCTCCCTCGGACCAGACCATATTGATTATTGGGGCATCAGGTGGGGTGGGTTCCATTTTGACGCAGTTGGCTGCCCGCTTGACCTCTTTGACCGTCATTGGCACCGCCTCCCGTCCAGAAACCCAAGCTTGGGTGCAGGATCTGGGCGCGCATCATGTCATTGATCACAGCCAGCCGTTGGCGGAGCAACTGGAGCGGATCGGGCATCCGGAAGTGGATTATGTCGTCAGCCTGACGCATACGGATCAGCATTTCGACCAGATCGTGCAGCTTATTGCCCCCCAAGGGAAGTTCGGTCTGATTGATGATCCGGCCAGTCTTGATGTGGGCAAGCTCAAACGCAAGTCCGTGTCTTTGCATTGGGAGTTCATGTTTACCCGTGCCTTGTTTGGCACGGACGACATGCAGGCCCAGCACCGTTTGCTAAGCGAAGTCGCTGCCCTTATTGATGCGGGGCTGATACGTACTACTTTGACTGAGCGTTTTGGCAGTATCAATGCCAGCAATATGAAGAAAGCCCATGCTTTGATTGAGTCGGGAAAGGCAAGGGGCAAACTGGTTCTGGAGGGGTGGGGCGAGTAGTAATAGCACCAGCTTTGAGGGTAATCGGCAGCGTATCGCTCAATGTACGCACTACGTGGGTTTGGCTTAGCCCGTCTCATCGAATACAGAATTGTTTGCTACTTGGCTGTGCGAATTAAACGTTTCCTATTCGCTATTTGCATTAAGGTACCTGTTTGGAGGCTGTCCCTCGGGTGTTTATGGCAGGGTCGTCTTGTGTATTTTCCAGACCTGGAGTCGATGCTCATGTCCGCGATCCCGAAAACCCTGCTCACCGCTGGTGCCTTGTTGTTGGCTTCGGCCAACGCCCAAGCGTATCAGGCCGAAACGATCTACAACAAGAAAGGAGAAGCAGTCTTTGAGCTGCGCATTTTCGGTACGCAGGATGGGTCCTATTCCATGGATGATCCGGACAGTGGTCCACGATCCGTTTTTGATCTGGACGACAATGCCCGTCTTAAAATTCGAGGTGCGCTCAGTCGCTGGACTGAGATTCTGTCTTTGAAGCCAGGGTATGTGCCAGCAATCGTTAATGTCGGCACAGTCGGGCATCCGGATGCCCGAGCAGGTACCACCGTGACGCCTGACCCGGATTCAGCAGGCTCGCTTTACCTGCTCCTTCCCCAAGCGGCACTACTCAATAAGCTGGACAGCGACCAGCTCAAGCTCCCGCTTGCCGAGGTTGTGGTGGGACCTATCACCTTTGATACCGCTGCGCTTCGGCCTAGCCAGCTTCCCTTGAATGACCAAGCAGATTATTCAGCTGTTATGTTCCATGAGTTTGGCCATACGTTGGGGATGATCGGTGTTGCATACGACTACTTGGGGCCAGGGTCGAATACGCCTTACATACGGCCAAGTCTGACATCCTGGGCGCAGGGTTTGCGCGATGACAATGGCAATGAGGCCCGGCCCGGACAGGCGATTCTGTGTTCGATGTGCAATAACGCTTACGATCCGGACGCGTTTGATCTGCGCAAGGACCAAGGCTATTTCACGGGCCAGCATGTGCAGGAAGTGCTGGACGGTGCCATGCCTGGCATCCCGGTTCGGATCTTGGGTTATCAGGGTAAGCAGCCGGCCTATGTGGACACTGACTACATGGGGCATTCGGAGTTGCGCAACAGTTTGATGAGCCACCAGTCTTATCGCAATTACACCAATATGATGGAAGCGGAGCTGGCATCCTTGCAGGATATGGGCTTGCAGATCGACCGGCGCAATTTTTATGGCTATTCCGTCTACGGCGATGGGCTCACTCTGACCAGCAAGAATGGGTTTTTCGCTCGTAATAGCGAAGGGACTGCTTACCTGCCGGGCCAGTACAACCAGGCGACTCAAGGCGTGGGGCTGCACATTTATGGTGAGCGCAACACCCTGACCCAGGCGGCAGATTTGTTGAGTGCGGGCCCGGGTGGGGTGGGTGTGCGCGTGGATGGTAGCGAGAGCACGCTCATCATTCCCGAAAGTACCCGTATTCATGCACAAGGCTGGTATGGCCGTGGCCTGCAGTTCAGCTACGGTCGTGAACACACGATTGTCCAGCGGGGCGAAGTGCGTGCTGAGGGCGAAGACGGCGTCGCTGCGCTGTTCGACTTTGGCAATAATGTGATGGGCAATTTTGCGGATGGTCTTGAGGGCGGGGACTATCGTGGCTCCTGGCTCTTGAATTACCGAGGTACCCTGGTTCCTGCCGAGAGTTTGCCTTTGGCTTTGCAGGGCGCACTGATCAAGGACTACCATTTAGCCGGTCTTTTGTCGGGCAAGAAAGCCGCTATCCAGATTTCCAGGAATGCCCAGGTTGAGAATATCAATATCATGCAGGGAGCCCGGATTCAGGGCGATATCCTGTCTGACTATTCCACTCGTCAAAGCAATGGCGAGCTGTTTGTCACCCATGTGAATTTCGGGCAAAAGGCAGATGCACAAGGGCGAGCCACGCTACAGGCCGATCCCGATTTCCGCCTGCGTTACGACGGCAATATTCAGGGCGTGGACAATTTGGCCGTGGTGATTGCCGGGGGCGAAAGCTCGCTGAACGGCCAGCATCAACTGCATGGCCTGCGTGTGGATGCAGGCGCTACCTTAAGCGGCAATAGCAGTTACGCCCTCAACCCGGAAGGCAATTTCAGTAACCACGGCACCTTGAGTCCGGGCAACTCCTTTGGTCAGATGACGATTCAGGGGGATTTTGTTCAGGCGCCCGAAGGCCGCATTCTGATCGAGGCGGACACTCGCCAGCATGATCGTATTGAGGTTCAGGGACTGGCCCAGCTAGCCGGTGAATTGAAGCTGCAATTGCAGCCTGACTGGTATGCCGATGGCTGGTCCTTGAGCCAGAATACGGTCTTTCAGGCCACACAGACCCAGGGTGGTTTTGATCTGCTGACCGCCAGCCTGAACTCGCCCAGCCTGAGCGTGCATGTGAATAACGGTGGCTGGTCGGTCAGCCGTCAGACAGCGGCTTACTCGCCCTATGCAGTGAATCCTAATGCGAGCACTGTGGGTCGTAGTCTGGAGCAGGCTTCCACTGACAATCAGCGTCCCTTGGCCTCTATCTACCAGGCCTTGGACTTCTCCAGTGCGGATGGCAGCGAGATTGGTGATGCACTCAATCAGCTAAGTGCCGGTGCTTATGGTGCTCAATTGGCGGCCAGCTTGCGTCGAGAGCAGTTGGTGTCCGAGCAACTGCGTCAGCGCCCTGGTCTGGGCAAGGATGGCTGGCAGACTTTCATCCAGCCTTTTGGTGGTCGTTATCACTGGCAGTTAAGCAGCAATGATGTAGACCACCGCAGTCAGACTTATGGGGTCGTGTTCGGTGCGGAACATCGCGCTGCAGGCAGTGATTGGAGCTTGGGTGCCCATGCGACTGCCAATGAGCAAAGCTTGAATATAGATGCCCCTTATCAGGCTAAAAGCACGCTGACGGGATTGGGTGCCGGTGTGCATGCCTTGTACCGTGCTGATGCTCGTGAGGGCTGGAAAGGTCTGGCGCAAGTCCGTATGGGCTTGGAGCAGGGCAAGCTGAACCGACGTATTGCGTTTTCTGACTATCAGGCCAATCCCAAATCTGACTGGACTGGCCATACCTTTGCAGCGGGTGTTCAGACAGCCTATAACTGGCCCTTGGGCGAGGCAGGCAGCATAGGTCCGGTTTTGGCTTTGGACTATCTGCGTTACAGCCGCCCTGGTTTAAGGGAAGAGGGTGATGCGGGTAGCCGTTTGCAGCTGGATTCGACCCGCGCTCATTCTTTGCAAGCGTCGCTGGGTCTGGCTGTCAGTCAGGCTTGGGAATTGAAGCAGGGTCGTCGTTTACAGGCTGAGGTGTCCGCATCCTGGGAACAGGCCTTGCTGGGCCGCAAGCAGACACAGTACGCACAGTTTGAAGCTTCACCACAGACAGGTTTTGATGGTCGCTATGCTCGTGTCGATAGCCATGCGCTGGCATTGCGGGCGGGCTTGACGCTGCAAAGCTCCGAGTGTTTGCGTTTTGGGGTGTCTGCGGGGACCCGTTTGCTGGGTAATAGCCGAGCCGATATTTCTGGCAATGTGTCGCTGAACTGGGCGTTTTAGGCTCGGTTAGCCGGGGTGGCTGTCTGACGGCTGCTCTCGAACCAGTCCCACAGTGCCTGACGCTCGGGCGTCAGTTCCACCGCCAGGCCACCCGTAAACTCTCGCCACGCAGGCAGGTAAGTGTGGGCCACAACGGTCAGCACCGGGTAGCCCTGGTCGATCAAGGCCATGATCTCGTTGTTAAATCCCTGGCCGTCCGCTTCCATAATTCCAAAGCGATTCACAATCACCAGATCGGCGGGGCTTTCCAGCGCCTGCCGCAGCACTTCGCTGGCCTCCAGCAAGGCGCCAATATCCAGGCAACAAGCTGTGGATTCCGAACCCAGATTCTGGGTGATGGGATAGAGCGTGCCCTTGTCCAGATCCTGCACGGTACGCAGGCTATGGTCTTCCTTCTGAATTTCCGGGCCCTGCACCAGACCACAAACGCGGTAGTTCTTCGCGCGCAATTCCTGCACGAATTCCAGCAGCAAGGCGTCGGCGCTGCCTTTGCCTGCATGCACAATGGCCGCAAGGGCCAAGGGCGTATAAGGGGTGTCCATCGGGGTTTGGCTCCGGGGGTAGAAAGAGGGGCAAGGCTCTTTGTACACGCTTTTGACCTGTGCTGGAAAGCAGAAAAACCCCTGTGCTGCTGGCCGGTATTCGGCCTGGGCTGGTAGCGGGCTGGTTGTTGAGGGTTCAAGTCTGCGAGCCCGCCTGGCTGCATGTCTGATGGAAATGTTGCGAAAGCCGCTTGCTGCTTTGCTATACGGGCTTGTCTGGCTATGGTGCAGCCCGGTTCCATGAGACAATTCATGCACTTTTAGTGATTGATGGGATATTCGATTGGACAAGACTTTTGTTAAGGGCCTGGTGCTCCTGGAAGCCCTGGCCAAGCACGAACGAGGCTCGGGTGTGACCGAGCTGGCCAATCAACTGATGCTCAATAAAAGCAATGTGCATCGTCTGTTGCAAGCGCTGGTTCACCAGGGCTTTGCGCGCAAGAACGAAGACACCGGGCGCTACGAGCTGAGCATGAAGCTCTGGGAGCTGGGCTCGGGCCTGGCTAACCGTCTGGATGTACGCGTGGAGGCCTTGCCTTTCATGAAAGAGCTGGCCGAGCAAACCCAGGAAACGGTGCATTTGTCCCTGCTGGATGGGGTAGAGGTGCTGTATATCGAAAAGATAGATAGCCCGCAGCCTGTGCGTGCCTACACCACGGTGGGCGGCCGCTCGCCCGCGCAATGTGTGGCAACCGGCAAGGCTCTGCTGGCCTGGGCCAGTGAAGACACCTTGAATCTGGTCAAGAATCGCCTCAAGCCTTATACGCCTCGCAGTTTGGTCAAGTTTGGTGATCTGCGCCGTGAACTGGAGCAGGTACGCGAGCAAGGCTATGCGATTAACCGTGGCGAGTGGCGTGAGCAGGTCGTGGGTGCGGCTGCCCCTATTTACGATAGTCGGGGAATGGTGGTGGCGGCTTTGGGTATTTCCGGGCCTGCCGAGCGTCTGGAAGAAGCCCGATTGATTCAGGCTGGGAAAACCTTGATGGTGGCAGCAGCGCAGATCTCACGCCGTTTGGGTTATAGCGGTCGCTAAGCCATTCTAGAAGACAGGTTCCGGGCTGGATGAAACAGCCCGGATTTGAACTGCTGTTAAAACTTGGATGCTTCGCCCATTTTTTGTCGCCGGGCCGCCCCAAGACAAAAACTCCCCCTCGGGGGACAGCAAGCCGAAGGCGCAGCGTGGGGGCTTTTTTGCCGCCGGGCCGCCCCAAGGCAAACACTCCCCCTCGGGGGCAGCAAGCCGAAGGCGCAGTGTGGGGGCTTTTTTTGGGGCAGTTCAATATCAGCGTTCAAGATTTTGCAGCCTGCCTGAAGGCCGCAATTCTTTGCTTGATACCGGGTGCGGAAGCAGAGCGCACCAGGGCCGCCATATCCCGATCCGCCTGTTCCGGGCAACCCGTTAACTGATGCAGATAGGCGCGACTGCTCGCGTCCAGCAAGCCCGCGGTTTGTTGAGCTTGCTCGATCACAGCAGGCCATGCGTCAGGCTCTTGTATGCCTTCAATAAAGCCCAGTTGCTCCGCTTTGGCGGCATCAAAAACCTGGCTGCCTGCCAGGAGCTGATGAGCCTGCTGGCCGCCAATCAAGGCCGCTAGTCTGCCGGTTCCCAGTGCCAGACCAAATTGCAGTCCAGGCATGCGAAAACGAGCATCTGCGCTGGCGACGCGTTGACGGCAGACGGCAATCAAATCCACACCAGCGCCGAAGTTTTGCCCATGCGCCAGGGCCAGGGTGGCGCAAGAGGTATGGGCCAGCATCTGCAAGAGGGTCTCGATGCGGATAAAGCGCAGCACCAGATCCCCTTCGCTTTGTTGCTCGTAGTCGCTGAAGTCAAAACCGGCACTGAAGTTGCGGCCTTCACCGCGCAGGATCAGCAGATCGGCCTGGGCCTGTTCCGCAGCCTGCACGGCTGCGATCAAGGCTTCTACCAGATCGGCCGACAAGGCATTGCGCTTGTCGGGCCGGTTCAGTGTCAGGGTCCAGACTTTGCCTGCGCAGTCCACGTTCAGGCTGGGACTGCGGCTGCAATACGACGCTGTCATGGGGTGACTCCGTGCAAGATGCTGTCGTTATGCTCGCCCAGAGCGGGTGGCGCCAGACGGATGGGTAGGCCCACACCATTGATGCGCAAAGGCGAGACAAAGGTGCGGGTGTCCGTGTCCGTACCCGGCAGGCGAATGTTTTGCACCCATTCCATGTGCTCGACTTGCGGGTCGCGCAAGACGTCGGAATAGCGGTTGATGGGGCTGCACGGCACGCCTTGGGCACGGAATTGCGCCAGCCAATGTTCGGAGTCGTGCTGCGCAAAGATGGCTTCCAGCAGTTCACGCAAGGCGTCTTGATGTTTGGCGCGCAGGGTGGTGCTGGTAAAGCGTTCGTCTTCGCTCAGATCAGGGCGTTCGACAACCTGACAGACGGAGCGCCACAGCGCATCGTTGCCCGCTGCCATGGCGAAGTAGCCGCCTTTGCACTGGAAGGCCTGGTAGGGCGCATTGCGTGGGTGGGCGGAACCCAGCTTGTTCGGGTCGCGACCACTGCCGAAATACTCGGAGGTTTGCAGCGCAGCGATGGCCAGCGTGGTTCCCAGCATGGGCACGTCGATATGTGCACCCTGGCCGGTGGCGCGGGCTTGTGGCAAGGCGGCACTGATGGCAAAAGCGGCATACAAACCGGCTGCAAAGTCCGCCAGCGGAACCCCGCATTTAACGGGAGCACCACCTGATTCGCCGGTGACACTCATCACGCCGCTCATGGCCTGAATGGTCAGGTCAAAGCCGCCTTCTTGCGAGCGAGGGCCGCTTTGTCCGTAGGCGGAAATCGAGCAATACAGCAGTCTGGGATTCAGGGCTTTCAGGCTCTCGTAGTCCAGCCCTAAACGCTGCATGACGCCGGGCCGGTTGTTCTCCAGCAAGACGTCGGCATCCAGCACCAGTTGACGTGCCTTGGCCACATCTTCGGGGTTCTTCAAATCCAGCGTGACCGAGCGCTTGTTGCGGTTCAGCGAAGCGAAGTTCTCGCTATACCCTTGGTTGATGGGCGGCCAGCTTCGTAAGGTGTCACCCCCTTTAGGGTGTTCGATTTTGATGACGTCGGCCCCCATATCGGCCAACAACATACCGCAGTACGGGCCAGCGGCCACATTGCAAAATTCCAGTATCCGAACCCCGTTCAGGGGCAATGTCGTATCCATGGATCAGCTCCAGAGCGTGATAGGTAGATGGGGGCCGACAAGGCCTTAGGCGTTCACATCAACCACGATGCGGCCGCGTACCTTGCCTTCCAGCAACTGGCCGGCCTGATCAATGGCTTGGGACAGCGTGATGGTGCTGGCACCGATGCGCTCCAGGGCTTCGATAGACAAATGCTTGGCCAGCAAATCCCAGGCCGCCAGACGCTCGGGCTTGGGGCAATGCACGCTATCTACGCCAATCAACTGCACACCGCGCAGAATGAAGGGGGCCACGGAAGCAGGGAAGTCCATGCCTTGAGCCAGACCGCATGCGGCGACTGCGCCCAAGTATTGGGTGCCTGCAACAACATTGGCCAGCGTGTGGCTACCGACGCTGTCGATGGCACCGGCCCAGCGTTCCTTGCCCAGCGGCTTACCGGGTTCGCTCAAGGTGTTGCGGTCCACAATTTCGTTGGCACCCAGTGCTTTCAGGTAGCTTTCCTCCTGGGGGCGGCCCGTGCTGGCCATCACGGTGTAGCCAAGCGCATGCAACAGCGCCACGCTGACACTGCCTACGCCACCAGCGGCACCTGTCACCAGAATCGGGCCCTTGTCCGGCGTCACGCCCTGGCGCTGCAAGGCACGTACGCACAGAGCGGCGGTATAGCCTGCGGTGCCGATCATCATGGCTTGCTGGGTGGAGAAGGCTTCGGGCAGGGGAATCAGCCAGTCGCCCTTGACGCGGGCCTGCTGTGCCAGACCGCCCCAATGCACCTCGCCCAGGCCCCAGCCATTGAGCACCACTTTCTGACCGGACTTGAAATTCGGGTCGCTGCTGTCAGTCACCGTGCCTGCGAAATCAATGCCGGGCACCATGGGGAACTGGCGCACCACGGGAGATTTACCCGTCATGGCCAGGCCGTCTTTGAAATTCAGGGTGGAGTAGTCGATGCGGACGGTAACCTGGCCTTCGGGCAGGGCGGACTCGTCCAGGGATTGCAGGCTGGCTTTGTATTGGCCGTCGGTTTTGTCGATGACGATAGCAGAGAACATGGATGAATTCCTTCGATCAGTAAGGGGTTGTGTTCTGATATTTGGAACAGCGTTCTTAAAAATGACATGCAAAAGCAATGTTTTCATTTTATCCAGAAGCTCGTTCTGGTCAAGCCCAATGCGACAGGAAGCGGGGACTGGGGAAATCCCGAAGGGGTTTAATAGTTGACACTTGAAATCAAATATCCCACTATTTGAACCGTTGTCCTAAGTTGCTTGTGTTGTTGCTGTCTGTTGTATTCAAGCCGTTCATACGGCATTTTTAATATCAAAAACAAGAACAGCGTTCTATATATTGGAACATCAAGAGAGGTTCACTCTCACACAGGAGGCAAGGATCATGTTCAGTTCTTTTTTTTCGCGCCAAGGTTTTCTACGTACAGTGCTGGTCTCGGGGCTGGCAGCCATCAGCAGTTTTTCTGCCCCGGCGGCCATCGCGGCCGATAGCTATCCCAGCCGTGAAGTGACCTTTGTAGTTCCCTATCCCCCAGGCGGCAATAGCGACAATCTGGCACGTCTGTTTGCCGATCGCCTGCGTATCAAGCTGGGCGTTCCCATCGTGATTGAAAACCGACCCGGTGGCACCACCTCGCTGGGTACGTCTATCGTGGGGCGCGCCAAACCCGATGGCTATACCTTGTTGCTGGCCACCAGCACGGCCTTTACCGTGCTGCCCTATATCCGTGATGTGCCTTACGACCCGATCAAAGGCTTTGATTTCGTCGGCAGCCTGGCGGGTTACCTGCCCATCATGACGGTGCGCAATGATTTACCCGTCTCCAATCTGAAAGAGTTTGTCGAGCTGGCCCGCAAGGAGCCCGGCACCCTGACCTATGGCTCGGCAGGCATTGCGTCCGGTGGCCATCTGGCCGGAGAGATTCTGGAAAACGCCGAGAAGCTGGATCTGCTGCATGTGCCCTTCAAGGGCTCGGCAGACACCATGACAGCCTTGATGGGCAATCACATCGACTTCTTTATTGATGGCGTCGGACTGGAACTGGTGAAAAGCGGCAAGGCCAAAGCCTTGGTGACCTATGCCAGCGTGCGGCATCCCGAATTGCCGGATGTGCCTACACCCAAAGAAGCGGGCTTTGATCTGGCCCTGCCCTTTGAAGGGTTCTGGGGGCTGGCGGTACCGGCAGGCACTCCTGACGATGTCATGAAGAAACTGGCCAAGGCTACCGAAGAAATCCTGGCCGAGCCGCAGACCCAGGAGCGTTTTCACCGCATCAGTGTCAGTGCCAGTTGGAAAGACGGTGCGGCCTATACCAAGGATCTGGAACAGAGTCGGGCTTATTACAGCGAACTGTTCAAGACCATCAAGATGAGCGATGACTAAACGCTCACAGAACCACCAACAGGAGACAAACGTGATGGAAACCGTCACTTGCGCCAGCACGCTGGACGCTTTGCTGGACCCGGCATCCATAGCCTTGGTCGGCGCCTCGGAAGATCAGTCCAAGTTCGGCGGGCGACTGTTCCGCATGCTGCTCAAGCACGGTTATGGCGGCAAGGTCCTGCCCATCAATCCCAGTCGCAGCAGCCTGTTTGGCTTGCCCGCTGTGCCGGGTCTGGCTGCGCTGGACAGCGCCCCGGATCTGGCCGTGTTTACGGTGGGGGCCGATACCGTTCTGGAGCAGGCGCAGATTGCGGCTCAAATGGGGGTTCGCGGTTTGCTGGTGATCTCTGCGGGCTTTGCGGATGCAGGCGAGCGTGGGCTGGAGCGTGAGCAAGCCTTGCTGCGTATTTGCCGTGATTCGGGCATGCGTCTGATCGGCCCCAATTGCCTGGGCATGATCAGCCCCAGCCGCAATCTGGTGCTGTGTTCTTCGCCGGTGCTGGACAGAGACAGTCTGCCGGAACGGCCTATTGGTTTTGTCAGCCAAAGCGGTGCCTTGATGACCACCTACTTTGATCGGGCCTGGGCGATGGGCGGCGGCTTTACCTACGGCTTCTCGGTGGGTAATCAGGCGGATCTGGATCTGTGCGACTTTGTGGATTTCCTGATTGATGATCCCAAGACGCAAGTGATCTGTACCTATATAGAAGGCATTAAAGATACCCAGGCTTTGCGTCGCACGGCTCGTCGGGCACAGGCAGCGGGCAAGCCCTGGCTGGCCGTCAAGGCCGGACGCTCCAGTGCGGGCAAGGCGGCTGCTTTCTCGCATACCGCCAGTGTGGCGGGTGATCACGATGTGTTTGCCAGTGTCTGCCGTGATGAAGGCATCAGCCTGATGGACGATATGGGAGCCATGCTCCTGTTGGCAAACAGCATGGTGCGCTTTACCAGCAACAAGATTTCCAAGGTTGCGATTGTGACGCCCTCGGGTGGCGGTGGAGCCTTGGCCGCCGATGCTTTGTCAGAGCATGGCGTGGAGCTGTCCAGTTTTTCCGCTTCGACCAAGAATGCCTTGGCCGCCCACTACCCGGCCGGGCAGGCGGATAACCCGGTGGATCTGGGCGCACGCCTGACTCAAGACTCCACCGAAGTCGCCCGCGCCACCTTGGATGCCTTGATGCAGGATCAGCAAAGCGATGCGGTATTGATTACGGCCTCCATGTGTCCGCAGGAATGGATGGCGGCCCTGATTGAAAAAATCATCCATCCCGAACCGCATTGGGCCAAGCCCGTCATGGTGGCCTTTGATGGGGGCGCGACATCCGAGCCTTTGCGGCAGAAGCTGGCCCAGCATGGCCATGCTTATGCCAGTTCCAGTCTGGAAGCGGCCTTGGCCTTGTCAGCCTGGAAACGTCATGGGCAGTTCGTGCCACGGCAGGCAGCGATGCGCCCCAGCGCGTGTCAGGCTCCTACCGTGATGCCGCGTGGTGTCCTTAATGAAGACCAGTCCAAGCGCTTGCTGGCGCATTACGGCCTGCCGGTGAATCTGGGGCAGGTGTGCGAGGACGTGGAACAGGCAGTCGCCCAGGCCGAGCAGATTGGCTATCCGGTGGTGATGAAGATTGTTTCTCCCGATATCGTCCATAAAACTGAAGCGGGCGGGGTGGCGCTGGATGTGGCCGACGAGGCTAGCTTGCGACGTGATTTTGCCCGGCTCTACGCGAATGCCAAAGCCTATAAAGCCGACGCCCGTCTGGAAGGTGTTTTGGTGCAAGCCATGGCCAAAGGTGATGTGGAGTTGCTGATCGGAGCACGTCAGGATGCGCAGTTTGGCCCGGTCGTGGTGTTTGGTGCAGGCGGCATTCTGGTGGAAATGTTGTCAGACCGGGTGATTGCGGCTGCACCGCTAACCCTGGCCGATGCAGACCGGCTCTTGTCCACCCTGATGATCGACAAGTTGTTGAAGGGATACCGGGGACGCATGTTGGATCGTGCCGGTGTGCTTGATGCGATTGTGCGTGTCAGCTTTCTGGCCCACGACTTGCGCGACACCGAGTTTGAACTGGATATCAACCCATTGATCGTGGCCGCCACCCGCTGCCACGCCGTCGATGCCCGCCTGTCCATAGGCGCATAAAACCAAGACCTATTCTTTTAAAAATACCCAGGAGGAGTAAACCATGTCGGATTATCAGTGCATTCTTGTAGAAAATCACGATGACGGTGTGTCGGTCTTCACGATCAACCGTCCCGATCGCC
This sequence comes from Alcaligenes sp. SORT26, assembly GCF_017377875.1. Taxonomy (GTDB): domain Bacteria; phylum Pseudomonadota; class Gammaproteobacteria; order Burkholderiales; family Burkholderiaceae_B; genus Alcaligenes; species Alcaligenes parafaecalis. The sequence goes on along the minus strand of NZ_CP070975.1, from coordinate 2,160,131 downwards.
GCAATGCGCTTAGCGCTACCGTGGTCAAGGAATTACAGCAGGCATTTCTGGCTTTTGATGAGGACCCCACACGCCGCGTAGCCGTGCTGACCGGGGCAGGTAACGACGCTTTTTCCGCCGGTGCCGATGTCAATGAATGGCCCGAATTGTGGCGTGCCATTCCCACCGTGGGTTTTGAAACCGACAAGCCTATTATTGCGGCCGTCAGTGGCTGGTGTGTGGGCGGCGCCCTGGTCATGGCCATGATGACGGACTTGCTGGTGGCCTCCGAGAGCGCCAAGTTCTCCTACCCGGAAGCCAAGCTGGGCTTTACCGGCGGCATCATCTCGGGTCTGGCCTCGCGTATTCCGCATCATGCCGCCATGGAAGTGATTTTGTTGTGCCGCACCTTGGAAGCACGCCGTGCCTATGACCTGGGTTTTGCCAATGAAATCGTGCCGGTGGGCGAGCAGGTTCCCGCTGCGCTGCGTATGGCACAGGATCTGGCCAAGATGTCGCCCCGTGTTTTGCAGACCCTCAAGCGCTTTATCAATAATGAGGTACTGACACGTGGCCCGTCCGAGCAAATGGCGCGCACCATGCGACACCTGAAAGCGATCGAGGATAGTTATGATGCCAAGGAAGGGATGAACGCGTTCAAAGAAAAACGTGCCCCGGTGTATCTGAACAAATAAGAACTGATTCACGAATTGGGCCGCAAGGCCCAGTCAACTATGGAGACATCCCCTTATGCACCCCCGTTTTGAGCGCTTTATCCAAGGGATGAATGAATTGACCGCGCGCCCTGCTGTGGGCGAAGCGGATATTTTGCGTGATGGTCGTGTCCTGCTGGGTGAGCTGGTGGCCCAGGACGATTGGCTGGCCCCGGAATACACCCAGCCCCATCCGCAGTTCTATCAGCAGTACTTGCTGTATTGCTGTCCGCAGGACCGCTTTTCCGTGGTCAGCTTTGTGTGGGGCCCCGGCCAGAAAACACCCATCCATGACCATACGGTGTGGGGTTTGATTGGCATGTTGCGTGGTGCCGAACGCTCCCGGCCTTTTGATCGTGATCCCCAGACTGGCCATATGGCAGAAGAAGACACGCAGATTCTGGAGCCGGGCGTGGTGGAAGTGGTGTCACCCACGGTGGGCGATATACACGAGGTCTCCAATGTGTATGACGACCAGGTTTCCATCAGCATTCACGTTTATGGCGCGGATATCGGCAAGGTACGCCGCCATGTGTTTGACCCGCAGACCGGGCAGGCCAAGGAGTTTGTCTCCGGCTATGCCAACCGGCCTGCACAAGTCTAAGTCCTGCCCAGGGGCCTGGCCCCTCAGGAAGCCTGTTCGACTGTAACGGGCGGCTGGGTCACATCAATCCATTGCGCGCTGGTCAGCTCGGCCAGGCGCTGTGGGGTGATGCGCACCGCAGAATTAATAGAGCCCGCCGCAGGCAAGACTGTGTCGTAGTCCTGCAAAGACAGATCACAGTAGATCTCCAGCGGAGTAGCCAGACCAAAGGGGCAGACCCCGCCTACCGGGTGGCCCGTCAAAGCTTCGGTGCTTTCCAGATCCAGCATTTTCACGCGCGTACCAAAGGCGGTGCGCAGCTTCTTGTTGTCCAGGCGGGCATCGCCCCGAGCGACCAGCAGCACCACTTTATCGCCCACTTTCAGACTGAGGGTTTTGGCAATTTGCCCCGGTTCAACTTGGTGGACTTGCGCGGCCAGCACGACGGTGGCGGTACTTTCGGTGGTTTCAATCACCTGAAGATCGGCGGCGTGTTCGTTAAAAAACTGTTTGACGGAATCAAGACTCATGGCGGATCAGGACGAATTAGTGTGTTTTGTTAAACTTTTTTGCGAGAGCCTAGTCTTAGTCAAGTGCATGAGAGTGTCAACCAGAGCGCCGTGGCGCTGCAAAACAGGAATGTAATTGTGATTAAACCTTTATTGTTGACGGCCAGCCTGATGGCCTTCAGTTCCATGGCGTTGGCAGAGGGTCCCGCTATTACGATGTATCAGGATCCGAACTGTGGTTGTTGTGGGGGGTGGGCACAGCACATGCGCGATGAGGGCTTTGAGGTCAAAGAGGTCAAGGTCGTGAAGATTCAAGACGTGAAGCGGCTTTTTAAAGTCCCGGAGAACCTGGCGTCTTGCCACACCGCGATGATTGAGGAGACGGGGCAACTGATTGAAGGCCATGTGCCCGCCAAGGTCGTCAAACGCATGATGAACGATGGCAGTGTGCGTGGGGTTGCCGCGCCTGGCATGCCTGCCAATTCACCCGGCATGGGCCCGATGGATGGCAATCTGGTCACCGTGGATTTTGACGGGCGTCCTTACTCGCGCGACTGAAATCTGTAACGAGACAGGTGGCATGCAGATACACGAAACTACATAGCGAAACTTGTAAGCTGCCGCCGCTCTTGTCATGATGATCGTTCATTGACTCTGTTTAGGAGGTTCTATCCATGCAGCCCTCAATTAAAGCTTTTCTTGCTGCTACCGCAGTCGCATTTGGCATGTACAGCCCTTTTGCGATGGCCCAGGGCAATGCGGCTCCGGCCAACTCGGCAGCCCCTGCGGCTACCCAGGTTGTTAAGCCTACGGATTCTCAACTGGAGCAATATGCGCGTACCTACAAGAAGGTAGCGCAGACCGCTTCGGAGTATCAGCCGCGTCTGGATGCGGCCAAAAGTGATGCAGAGCGTCAGTCCATCGTTCAGGAAGCAGACCAGCGCCTGGTAGGCGTAGTCAGCGCTAACGGTATGGATCTGGCCGATTACAACGGTATCAGTCTGGCTATTCAACAGGACCCGGCCTTGCGCCAGCGTGTTGAAGGAATGCTGAAGTAAGTGTTGTGATCCTCGGGTTTGACAGAGCGCCGGGTGTCATTTTGTAGTGACCGTAGTGGGTAAATTTAAACTCCCTGGACCTGAAAAGGTTCGGGGGTTTTTTTATGGATCGGCGCTGCGGTGGGAGGCCGACTCCACCACATGGTGGAGTCGTGGAGCGGCTTACGGGAAGTTGGCTTCGGCGCGTGGAATAGGCACACCGGCTTCAATGCGCTTGGCCCATTGCTGCAAGGGCAGGGGCGGCAAAGGCTCCCAGATACGGCGCATCACGGGTTTGAGCAGGTCCAGGTCGTAGCCGCTGGCCCAGCGATACGGAATGACCGGCAACCAGGTGTCATCCGCAATGCGTTCGGCCACCACGAAGCGGAAACTGTATTGGCCGGGGCCCAGGCTCATGCGCACATCGCTGACTACGAGCAAATCATCAATGATGTCGTAGCGTACCCAGTCGTCCGAGAACCAGCGCAGTTGCTCCAATTGCTTCAGGGGCGGGAACAGCAAGGTGTAGTCGCTGTTGACTGGCAGGCACAGGGATTCGTATTGATGCCCTTTGGGTGCGCGCAGGCCGTCCAGCAAGCCCACAATCACTTCGCATTCCCGATCCTGCGTGTCGCGTACCAGCACGCGCCAGAGCAGAATGTTCATGGGCTGAGCGGCGGAGTACACGCGCTTCACCTGTACGTGCTGCTGTTCTAGCTGGGCGGTGGCTTGTTGCTCAACCCAGAACTTGGCACCGACAGAGGCGGCCAGATACAGACTGCTAAGCGCCAGTCCCCAGGCGCAAGCCCGTACCGTGGCAGGCACGGGGCCGCGTATCAAACCGATGATCGTGGCGACCAGCAGCGGCACGGTATAGAGCGGATCAATAATGAAGATGCTGGACCAGGTGGCCGGTGTGGCGGCCAGCGGCCAGAGCAACTGCGTGCCATAGCTGGTAAAAGCGTCCAGCAAGGGATGGGTAATCAGGGCCAGCCAGACCGCCAGTCCGACCCGGCCCGCCGAGGCCCGTGCTTGCGGGAACAGCAGCCGCCACAAAATGGTGACCAGCAGTCCCAGAGCGCTCAAGACAAATAAAGAGTGTGAGAAACCCCGATGGCTGACCATCGATGTAATCGGGTCTCCATATTGAATGAAGACATCCAGATCAGGCAGGGTGGCGATGATGGCACCGGACAGGACCGCCTTGCGGCCATACTGCCGTCCCAGTAGGGAGCCGCAGAGGCTGGCACCGAGGACTGCTTGTGTTACGGAATCCATAGCTCTCGTGCAAAGTAAAACAGTGACCGTGGCCAGATGCGGCATGACGGCTTTAGCGTTATGATTTTAAAGTTGAATCCCCAGGCCATCCTACTTTTTTTGACTGGCGTCAAAAGGCCAAGGGGGATCAGTCGCGTATAGTGTACGACGGCCTACGCTGTCCTACCGCCTGCGGGCTGCGCCACCGCTTCCATCCAGAGAATTCGTTTACCTATGTCTACCTACCTGATCGCGGCTTTATATAAGTTCGTGGAATTGCCCGATTTCGCCCAGTTGCGCGACCCTTTGTTTGCTTTTTGCGAACAGCACGAGGTCAAAGGCACCTTGTTGCTGGCGCGTGAAGGGATTAACGGCACCATCGCGGGCCCTGAGGAAGGTATTCGTGCCGTCTTGGCGCACCTGAATGCCGATCCCCGCATTGCCGGTCTGGTGCATAAAGAGTCCTACGCGGACAAGGCGCCGTTCTACCGCCTCAAGGTCAAACTGAAAAAAGAGATCGTCACCCTGGGTGTGCCTGATCTGAAAACCGCCGAGATGGTGGGCGAGTACGTGGCCCCCGAAGACTGGAACGCCCTGATCAGCGATCCGAACGTGGTGGTGGTTGATACCCGTAACGATTACGAAGTGGGCATTGGTACTTTCAACCGTGCCATCAATCCCAAGACAAATAGCTTTACCGAGTTCCCGCAATGGGTGGCCGAGCAGTCCAAAGAGGGTGGTGTGCTGCACGGCAAGCCGCGTGTTGCCATGTTCTGTACCGGCGGTATTCGCTGCGAGAAGTCCACGGCCTTCATGCGCTCCCAGGGTTTTGATGAGGTCTATCACCTGCAAGGCGGCATTCTGAAATACCTGGAAGAGATTCCGGCTGAAGAAAGCCTGTGGGACGGCGACTGCTTTGTGTTCGATGAACGAGTCTCGGTGCGCCACGGTCTGGAGCCCGGCGATTACGACTTCTGCCGTGCCTGCCGTATGCCCATTAACGAGGAAGAAAAAGCCTCGCCTCAGTTTGAGGAAGGCGTTAGCTGCCCCTACTGCCACGGTCATAGCTCGCCCGAGCAAGTCGAGCGCTTCCGTGAGCGTCAAAAACAGGTGGCCCTGGCCCGAGAGCGTGAAGAGCGCCATATCGGCGTCAGCATGGACGAGTTGTCGGAGCGTCGTGAAGCCGCCCGTCGTAAAGCTGAAGAGCAGCGTTTGCTGGCTCAACAAGGCAAGGACGCCTAGCCCTGATCGGGTAGCTGTGTTAACTCTAGTAGCTTGATTCTGGCGCTGCGTCGTTTATAGTCCGCCCTTCTTTAGCAGAAGGGCGCTTTGTATAAACGCCAGCGCTTTAAGTCCGCGACTGCGGCTTTTTAACGGTATCGAGCATGTCCTTATCTGATCTGCCCATTTTGTATTCCTTTCGTCGCTGCCCCTATGCCATGCGGGCACGGCTGGCTATAGCTGCCAGCGGCGTAAGTTGCCAATTGCGCGAAGTGGTTTTGCGTGACAAGCCCGAGGCTTTGCGCCTGGCCTCTCCCAAAGCCACCGTCCCTGTGCTGGTCTTGCCCGATGGCAAGGTCATTGATGAAAGCCTGGACATCATGCGCTGGGCTTTGGCGATTCAAGATCCCAAACTTTATTTGCAGCCTGAGCAGGGCGATGCCGAGCAGATGCTGGCCCTGATTACGGGCAATGATGGGCCGTTCAAAAAGAATCTGGATTGCTACAAATACCCGGATCGCCATACCGAGGATGAACAATTCACGGATGCGGCCAGTTTTTCGGCCCTGCATCGTGCACAGGCCAGCGAGCAATTGATGGGCCTGGATGCGCGGATTGCAGAGCATGGCTATTTGATGGGGGCACGCCCTTGTCTGGCGGATTTGGCGATTGCCCCCTTTGTGCGGCAATTCGCACAAGTGGACAGAGCCTGGTTTGATGCGCAGCCTTGGGCGGCGCTGTCGGCCTGGTTGCTGAACTTTCAGGCCAGTCCCTTGTTCCTGAGCATCATGGATAAATATCCTGCCTGGACGCCAGAAAGCGAGATCGTGCAGTTTCCTCCTGCCTGAGTGATTAGCTGTTCAACTCAATATGGAGAAAACGGGTGGGCAGGAGCAGCTTGGCAAGAATAAGCAGGCAAGAAAAAGGCCGGTTTTCAATTGAAAACCGGCCTTTTTTTTTAAGTGCCCGGATCAGGCCGTAGCGGTAGCGGTAGCGCGCGGCTCGCTAGCCTCTTGTGCGGGAATCCCCACTTCACCACGCTGATGCACAGTGATGCTGGTATCCAGTGGAGGCAATTCGCCGTTCATGGCGCTGTTGAGCTGATCGGTATCCAGTTCGCCTTCCCAACGGGCAACCACAATAGTGGCAACCGCATTGCCCACCAGATTGGTCAGGGCGCGGCACTCAGACATGAAGCGGTCAATACCCAGAATCAAGGTCATACCGGCAATAGGTACCGAAGGCACGACTGACAGCGTAGCGGCCAGAGTGATGAAACCGGCACCGGTCACACCAGCAGCCCCTTTGGAGCTCAGCATGGCCACCAGCAACAGCAGAATCTGCTGTTGCAAGGTCAGTGGAATATCACAAGCCTGGGCAATGAACAGAGCCGCCATGGTCATGTAGATATTGGTGCCGTCCAGATTGAAGGAGTAGCCGGTTGGCACAACCAGGCCCACCACCGACTTGGCACACCCTGCGCGCTCCATCTTCTGCATCAGGGTAGGCAAAGCAGCCTCGGAAGAACTGGTGCCCAGCACCAGCAGCAATTCTTCGCGGATGTAGCGAATCAGCTTGGTAATGGAAAAGCCGTTGTAGCGGGCAACCGCACCCAGAATGACCAGCACGAAGAGCACGGAGGTAACGTAAAAAGTCACGACCAGCAGGGCCAGACTGGATACGGATTCAATACCGTATTTACCGATGGTGAAGGAGATGGCACCGAACGCGCCCACGGGAGCGGCCTTCATCAAAATAGCGACCAGCTTGAAGACCGGAGCCATCAGGGCTTGCAGAAACTTGAGTACGGGTTTGCCGTGATCGCCTACCGCAGCCAGGGCAATACCGAACAACACCGCCACAAACAGCACTTGCAGGATGTCGCCGCCGGTAAAGGGGCTGATCAGGGTGGCCGGGATGATGTTCATCAAAAAGCCCGTCAGCGTGCTGTCATGGGCTTGCTGGACATAGCCCTGGATGGAACTGGGATCCAGGGTGCTGGGGTCGATGTGCATGCCGTGGCCGGGTTGCACCACGTTGCTGACTACCAGACCCACAATCAAGGCCAGCGTGGAGAAGGTCAGAAAGTAAATCATGGCCTTGCCCACCACACGGCCCACTTTTTGCAGGTCGGTCATGGCGGCAATGCCGGTGGCCACTGTCAGGAAAATAACGGGCGCAATAATCATCTTGACCAGCTTGATGAAGGCATCGCCCAGGGGCTTCATGCTCTCGCCCAGCGAGGGGTAAAAGTGGCCCAGCAAAATCCCGATAGTGATGGCGATGATGACTTGGACGTACAAAATCCGATACCACTTGATGCGGACGATCTGGGGTACCGAACGGTCTCCTGTGCTTATATCCATCATGATGTCGTCTCCGTGACTTGATGTAGCCGACTTTGGAGTCGGCTAATAGCCTGCTTGGAATTTTGTGTAGGCAGGCGGTTTACGCGCGCCGAAGTCTTTGCCCCGGCCCATAAGCTCATGACTAAAGCAACATCCGTGCCAATCTGCTCCACCGAGGAAAACCAGCAAATAAGCGGCTTGTGGGCAGGCGGCTTTCCCGCTTGCGGCTAATGTGTGCGAAAATCCGCACAGGCCTTATTATTTTTTGGCGAAATCTCGCACAAGTTTCATGAACTCCATTCCGGTTTCCTCGGGTTTGCGGCGTCGTTTCAGACTCGAATGGTTATTGCTGCTGATCTTGGCTGTAGTGCTGGGGCTGTTTGCCTTTTGGCGCTCGGCCGATTTGGGCACGGCCCGTTTGCTGATACAAAGCGAGCAGCGGCTGGATTCCCTGATGCGCGGTAATGCGGGCTGGATCCGGACAATTCGCGACAAATTCCGCACTTTGTCTTTTGCCTTGGCTCAGGACGAGGCTCTGCGCCAATACCTGATGGGCAATCCTGCCTATAGCGATGCCGGGGTCCTGAACCGCAAGTTCCAGCAATTGGCCGAGGACACAGGGGCCCCCGTCTTGTATCTGCTGGATATTCATTCCCAGACGCTGGTGTCCAGTAACTGGCAGGAACCCGACAGCTTCGTGGGCAATCATTACGGTTTCCGCCCCTACTTCACCAAAGCATTGGAGCAAGGGCATGCCGAATACTTTGCGCTGGGGACTGCCAGCGGCAAGGCCGGTTTGTACATCTCCCGCATGGTGCAGGATCAGGATGGCAAAGCGGTGGGCGTGGTGGTGATCAAGCTGGTGTTTGATTTGCTGGAAGAAGAGTGGGGCGGCTACGGGGATCGCATGTTTGTGACGGACCCGCATGGAGTGATTCTGTTAAGCGGTGAACCGGACTGGCGTTTGCATAGCCTGAATCAAGCGGCTTCGGAGCAACTGACTCAAGTACGGGCCAGTCAGCAGTTTGGGGACGAGCCCCTGGAGCCTGTGGGCCTGAACAGGTCGGACTCTGACGGACGAGCCTCTTTCTGGACGCTGGGGCCGGAGCGCTTCTTGCACGTGCAGCAGCCCGTGATGGGCAGTGATTGGACGTTGCATGCGATGGCCCCCATGAATGCCGCCCTGCAAACCCAGGCATTCCAATCCCGTTTGATGGTGATGGGCTTGCTGTTTGCGGCGCTGGTGCTGACGGCCTTGGGGCTGCAGCGTAATCAGCAGCGTCGTGAGTCTCAGGAGCAGCAGGCCTTGTTGCGGGATGCCTTGGAAGACGCCGTAGAATCGCGTACCGCCCAGTTGCAGGTGGCTCGCCTGCGTCTGGAGCAAGAGATGCGGGCCTTGCATGAGGCCCGGTCGCGTGCCCGTGATCTGCGTGAGCAATTGGAGCAGGCAGAGAAACTGTCTTTTCTGGGGCAGGTGACTGCTGGAGTCGCCCACGAGATCAATCAGCCTGTGGCGGCGATTGAGGTGTATGCCGATAACACCTCGCGCCTTCTGGAGCAGGGGCAGCTAGAGACGGCTCGCCAGAATCTGTCCCGTATTCAGACACTGACCCAGCGTATAGGCAGCATCACCTCCCAACTGTGCCATTACGCCCGCAAACCCCAGGAGCAAGAGGGCCCGGTGCAGGTAAGGGCAGCGGTCGATAGCGCCTGGCAGTTGCTGGAGCACAGGGCACGCGCACAAGGCGTGGATCTGGAACTGGCCGATATGAGCGAGCCGGTACGGGTGTGGGCTTTGCCCGTGCGTCTGGAGCAAGTGCTGGTGAATCTGTTACGCAATGCGCTGGACGCGCTGGAAGGCCGCGAGCACGGGCGTATTCGTCTTGAAGTGATGACTGAAAATCAGCATGTGCGCATTGTGGTGTCAGACAACGGACCCGGCTTGAGTCCGGAAATCCGTCAGCGTCTGTTCACCCCCTTTAGCTCCAGCCGCCGTCAAGGCGTGGGTTTGGGGCTGGTGATCTCGCACGATATTGTGGCGGCCCTGGGTGGCCGTTTGGAAGAAGGGCCGTCGCGCCTGGGCGGTGCCACGTTTCATATCGTGCTGCGCAATGCCGATAGCGATTTGGGCCAGGGAGAGAAATAAGCATGGAAGTTGCATTTGTAGATGATGACGCGGACCTGCGTGCCGCGGTGGTGCAAAGTCTGGAACTGGCGGGCCTGAAAGTCCTGGCCTGTGCCAGCGGTCAGGAGGCCTTGAGCCGTCTGCCCAAGGATTATCCCGGCGTGGTGGTCACAGACATCCGTATGCCGGGCATGGATGGCCTGACGCTGATGCGCGCCTTGCATGCCCGCGATCCCGAGCAGCCTGTGGTCCTGATTACCGGCCATGGCGATATCGATATGGCCGTGCAAGCCATGCACGATGGTGCTTTTGATTTTCTGACCAAACCCTATCAGGCCGAGCGTTTGCTGACAGTGATACGCCATGCCGCCATGCAGCGCAGCCTGGTCTTGCAGAACCGGGCCTTGCGCGAGGAACTGGACGAGGATGGTCAAGGCCCGGCGCTGCTGGGTAATTCGGAAGTCATGATCAATCTGCGCGCTACCTTGCGGCATCTGGCCCAGTCCGATGTAGATGTGCTGGTAGAAGGGGAGACGGGCACCGGCAAGGAAGTGGTCGCCATGTTGCTGCACCGTTGGAGCGCTCGAGCCCAGCATCGTTTTGTGGCGCTCAATTGCGGAGCCTTACCCGAAACCATTATTGAAAGCGAACTGTTCGGCCACGAACCGGGAGCGTTCACCGGAGCGCAACGGCGGCGTGTCGGCAGTGTGGAACATGCCCATCAAGGCACGCTGTTTCTGGATGAAATCGAGAGCATGCCCATGATTGCGCAAGTGCGCTTGCTGCGGGTGCTGGAAACACGCTGCGTCACCCCTCTGGGCTCTAACGAAGAGCATCCGGTCAATATTCGGGTCGTCGCCGCCAGCAAGGTGGACTTGGCTGATCCAGCCCAGCGTGCGAATTTCCGCGCTGATCTGTATTACCGCCTGAACGTCGTGACCCTGCGCTTGCCGCCATTAAGAGAGCGTAAAGAGGACATTCCCATGCTCTTCGCGCACTTTGCGGCTTTGGCGGCCAAAAAGTACGGAATGCCTCAGAAAATGCCCGATGCACGCAGCCTGACATATATGCAGACGCATCACTGGCCGGGCAATGTGCGCGAGCTGGCCCACTTTGCGCAACGAGAAGTGCTGGGTGTGCCGCATGTGGATATCAAGGATCTGGATACCGAAGATTTGAGCTTGCCTGCGCGGATTGAGCAGTTCGAGTCGCAGCAGATACGCCAGGCTCTGGCGCGACACCGTGGCGATATCAAGGCAACCTTGCAGGATCTGCGTATCCCGCGCAAAACCTTTTACGACAAGCTGCAGCGCCATGGGATTTTGCGTAGCGATTTTGTCGAAGAGGGCGCGCAGGGCGAATAATGGTTTGAGTAAAAAATGGGATATGTCGAGCTTGTGCTGGACGTTATGGTCGGACTACATATTCCTTAGAGCAGCGCGCCCATATTGATTGTTGTGCTCCACAATACGGGTCAGCAGATCCATGAATACCTGGCGTTGTTTGGCCGTTAGAGGGTCCAGCAAGCGTTCCTGTGCGTTGTTCATTCCAGCGCTCAGCTTTTGCATGATGGCCAGGCCCGCCTCGGTAATATAGGTTTGACGCGAACGGCGGTCATCTGGGTTTACGCGCCGGTTCAGTAATCCTTTTTCTTCCAGACGGCGGATGACTTCAGCGGAGGTCGTGCGATCCAGGCCCAGTTCATAGCCAATAGTGGTTTGGTCTAGCCAGGGTGAGCCCATTAAAACGGAGAGTACCCCGTGCTGTACTGGGGTGATATCGCTTTTGCACTCTTCGTAGAACATGGCGTAATGAATTTGGTTCAGACGCCTGATCAGGAAGCCGGACCGCGACCATAACTTTTGCCGAAACAGTTCGGCATTTTCCTCTTTGATTGGGCCGAGAGATTCGGCTTTGTCGGATTGAAATTGTTCCTCTTGCTTTAACTTGGTGTGATTCTTCATAGATAAGTCAGGCATTAAGAACCCATGGCTTGCGATGCTATAGGCTGGTGATGGGGCAAGCCCCGGCAGGGGCTGGATCTTATTTTGTATTCGTTTCTACCCGGTGCTGTCCATGCTCAATGTATAAGTTATTTCCCGACTTGCTGAAAAATATAATCAGTATGCTGTTTTATTTTTAAATAAAAACTTTTTTATTTAAATCAGTGGATTTCTGGATGGAGCTTAATGATTGATGCTACGACCTGCTAAGCGCCGGGTTATGGCGCTTAGCGTGTTTACGGCTTTTATGCAGGGTCCTTGCGCCCAAACAGTCTCCCCACTCGATAGCGGATCTGTGACCAGAAGGCCTTGAGCCCGATAGACAGCATGTTTAACTCCCCGGCGCCGTCATCCTGCGGTCGTCTTTGTGTTTGCAGGCGCAGCAGGGTCTGTTGCATCTGTGCCTGTAACTGCTGAGTTTGTGCCAGCACGGCCTGGGACTGATAGAGAATGGCTTGGGCGTCCAGCGTGGAAGCGGGTGTGGCCGTCATTGACGGAATACTGGCAGTTGCTCCGCCAGGTGCCGCTGTCATGGTCTGGTTGCTGCTGGGGATGGGAGTGTCAGACGATGGTGCAGGATTGGCGTCACCTTGCACCATTCGTGCAAGATTGCGCTCGAACTGCCCCAGGATTTGCCCGGCCACTTCGGCGATCATGCCGCTGCCGCGTCCATATTGAGCCACAGCGCCTGACAAGGTCAGTTCTGTGCTGACTTCCACATTGGTCCCCCCTTCTGCTGACGGTGTCAGCGCGAAGCTGAAGTCTGAACTGGCTGAGCCTCGTCCCTTGGGGTCCAGACCGGCACCACGCAGATAAGCAATATGGTTTTCCTCATCGGTTTTTACGAGCTCGGCCGTTCCGTCGAAAGACAGTTTGATTGGGCCCAGTTTGACCGAAACCGACCCCTGGTATTTGTTGCCGTCCAATACATCTGTCAGTTTGGCACCGGGCAGGCAGGGCATGATGCGCGGCACGTCCAGCATCAGTGCCCATGCTTGATCCAGTGGTAGAGGAATATGAAACCGGTTTTTGAAATTCATGGCAGCGTTCCTGTTTTATTGTGTCTGTTGCGTGGCCTGATCGATCAGTTCCAGTAGTCGCATAGGGCTGATCGGGAACTCATTGATACGCACGTTCAGTGGTGCCAGTGCCTGCTCCACTGCTGAGATCACGACGGCGGCGACGGCGATGGTGGAGCATTCGCCCACGCCTTTGACTCCTAGCGGATTCAAGTGCGTGGGGGAGGGGCAGAACAGCACTTCGATGTTCGGCACCTCGGGGGCGGTAGGCAGAAGATACTCGGCACAAGTGGTGGATAAAGGCTGACCTTCGGCGTCGTAGGCCATCTGCTCGAACAAGGCATTGCCCAGTCCATGGACTACACCGCCTACGACCTGGCCTTCCACGATCATCGGGTTGATGAGCTTGCCGCAATCTTGCACAGCCAGATAGCGTGTGATGTGGATAGCGCCCGTGCTCGCATCGACCTCCACTTCACAAGCATGTGTGGAGCCTGCGTAGGTTTGCTCGTCGCAGTGAAAATGGGCGGTGCTCTCCAGGCCCGGGTCTGTCTTTATAGGCAAGCTGTAGCCCGGCACGCCCTTGAGTTCCATGGCCAGCCTAGCCAGGCTGATGGTCGTCGTAGTCGCACTGCTGCGGACGATGCCATAAGAAATATCCAGGGTATCTTGAGGGACCTTCAGAACCGCCGCTGCTGCTAGCAGTACCTTGTGGCGCAGTTGCCGGGAGGCTTGTTCAACGGCTGTGCCGGCCATAATTGCCTGGCGGCTTGCGAAACCACCCATCCCAACACCAATGTGGCGTGTGTCGCCAGCATGAATGTCTATCCCTTCCGGTTCTACCCCGAAATGTGCTGCACAGATCTGCGCAAGTGAGGTCTTGATACCTTGGCCCATGGCCAGGGCGCCGGTGAAAACAGCAATTCGGCCTGAGGGGAAAATCTTGACGGTGGCGGACTCATAGGGACCGCGACCCGTAGGTTTGACGGCATTGGCCAGACTCTGGCCCAGGTAGCGGTCTTGGGCGAGCGCTTCTTGTCGTCGTTGCTCAAAACCGTCGCGGTCCATGGCGTGCTCTGCCATGGCTTGCATGCGAGGGAAGTCGCCGCTGTCGATAACCAGTGGTATCCCCGCCCGAGATTTCAGCGGTTTGGTGTAGGGGATTTTTGCGGCTGGAATCAGGTTCAGTTCGCGGCAGCGTATGGGGTCCATACCGATATGCTGCGCGAGTCGGTCCATTAGCCTGTCCATGACGAAAGCAGCTTGCGGATAGCCAGCGCCGCGTACGGTAGCGACAGGCACCTTGTTGGTGTAGGCCACGTCAACCGTCAGACTGAAGGCCGGGACGACATAGGGCCCGGTCATGGATGAGGCCGCGTTGTAGGGAACATTGGTGCCCTGCGGCGTATAGGCTCCGTGGTCATGGATGAAGTTGCCGCGCAGGCCTAGTATGTGGCCGCTCTTGTTGGCAGCCATGGAAATGGACCAGAACTGATCACGTTCCTGGATGGAGGTCAGGAAGTTCTCGCGCCTGTCCTCCACCCATTTGACAGGGCGGCGTAGCAGACGGGCCACGGCTGGAATGACTATCTCTTCAGGATAGATCATGAACTTTGCGCCAAAGCCGCCCCCAACATCAGGGGTGACCACGCGCAATTGATCCTCACGATGGCCCAGCATCAGGGCCAGGGTGTAATGCAGTTCGTGTGCCATCTGGGTGGAAGACCAAACAGTCAACTCGTTGCCGGCAGGATCCAGCCGTGCAAGCACGCCGCGCCCCTCGATGGGGTGAGCACAGCCACGATGGGCTGAAAATGATTCCTCGATAATGATGTCTGCATCAAGGAAGGCGGCGTCTATGTCCCCATAGGCCAGTGTGTAGTTTTGCAGGCTGTTGCTTTGCAGCTCGGTGCGTACCAGAGGAGCATCCGGTTCGAGCGCCTGGCGTACGTCAGAAATTGCGGGCAGGACTTCGTAGTCGATAGCCACGAGCGCAGCAGCATCTTCGGCAAGGTGACGGGACTGAGCGACGATCACAGCGATTGCTTCGCCAACGAAGGCCACTTCCTCGCGTGCCAGGACAAAGGGGACGGTGTTTTCGGGCAGCACGGCAAAAGCAAAGCCCAATGGCATGCGCCAATGGGTTAATTCGCCCATCAAGTCCTGAGCGGTAAATGCTCCGTGTACGCCGGGCAGCGCTTGGGCCGCCGACAGGTCGATGGAGCGAATGCGTGCGTGCGCGTGGGGACTACGTACGAAGCAGGCATGCAATACACCCTCCATGGGGATGTCATCCAGAAACTGGGCTTGCCCAGTCAACAAGGCTTCATCTTCCAGGCGCAGAAAAGAGTGCCCCATGCCGGGGGCAGCTTGTTCCATCTGGTGGGGATCATTCATGTGCATGGCTGGCTCTCATGGCGGCAGCGGCTTTTTGTACCGCGCGCACAATATTTTGGTAGCCAGTACAGCGGCATAGATGACCAGACAGCACATCGCGTATCAGCTCTGGGCTGGGGTCGCTGTGGTTCTCCAGCAGCTCGACCACTGACATCAGGATGCCTGGTGTACAGAAGCCGCATTGCAGGGCATGCAGTTCGCGGAATGCTTCCTGGATGGGGTGCCAGCGGCCTTGATCGTCAGCAAGGCCTTCAATGGTGCGGATAGACTTGCCTTGAGCTTGTACAGCCAGCATCAGGCAACTGCGTGCGGAGTGGCCGTCGATCTGTACGGTGCAGGCGCCGCAGACGCCGTGCTCACAGCCAACATGGGTTCCTGTCAAACCCAGGTTGTGGCGCAGGAAATCTGCCAGATTGACACGAGGTTCGGCACTGGCTGTCAGGTTTCGACCATTGACACACAGTGTGATGGGGCGACTGCCCGAAGGAAGGGGGTTACTCATGCCGTTGTCCTGTACGAGAGAGCGCTAGCCGCAGGGCGCGCGCCGTATATTCTTTGGCCAGTCGCTGGCGATACCAGCCCTGGACATAGCTGTCGCTGGAGGCATCGACCTGACCACATAGTTCGGCGGCCAGAGCAATATCTGAAGGGCTGGCCGAGGTGCCCAGCAGGGAGTTTTCTGCCTCGGTCATACGAAGGGGAAATGCACCTACTCCACCCAGAGTGATGCTGGCGCGACAGACTGCACCTGCCTCGTCCAGCAATAGCAAGGCAGCGCAGGACACGATAGCGAAGTCGCCATGACGACGGGAGAACTCCAGGAACGCCCAGCCGTGCTTGGCGGGCCAGGGCTGAACCTGTACGCGGGTCAGCAACTCATCAGCCTGCATGTTGGGGGTCATGTAGGCTGCCGGGAAATCGGCCATGGAAATTGTTCGTTCTCCACGTGTACTGGCTACCGTCAGTACGGCGTCCATTGCCATGCAGACCGTTGGTATTTCGGCAGAAGGGTCCAGTTGGCAAAGACTGCCGCCCACGGTCCCGCGATTGCGAGTCTGACGATGCCCGACGTTCAGGATGGCATCCTTCCAGAGCGGAAGACGTGTTGCCACCAGGTCGGAGAACTCAATATCGCGCTGGCGTGTCATGGAGCCAATGGCGATATCGCCATTGTCCTGCTCTTGCAGGTAAGACAGCTCGGGCAGCGTGTTGATATCGACCAGCGCATCGGGGAATGCGAAGCGCATATTGAGCATGGCCAGCATGGACTGGCCTCCGGCCAGTACACGGGCGTTATCGTTAATGGACAGTAGCTCTAAGGCCTGCGCTAGCGTGTCGGGAGCGTAGTAATTGAAAACAGGAGCCTTCATGCCGGTGTTTGCCTTATATCTTGGAGAGATCCAGCGAGGAGGCCGCGAACAGTTCCTCGGGCTTGACCAGGCGTTGCGACATACCTTGATCGTGGTGGTACTGGGCAAAGGTCTGGATTGTGTGGCGATTGGCTTCCAGACCGTAGGGCCAGTAATCTTCACCCATCAAGGCTTTGGCCTCGTTGTGATGGTGCACCATCCATGGCAGGGTGACGGCCAGATGGCACAGCTCGTTCAGTTCATGTACAGCCAGCTCTTTGGCCTTCAGAAAGGACTTGTACACGCTGACGGGTAGCCAGGGGTTCTCCTGCACCAGAGACTTGCGGATGCCAACCATATGCATGATCGGGAAGATACCCGTGCGGCGGAAATAGTCTTTTTCTACTTCCAGGTATTCATCCCCGAACAGGCGGCCCACATTGGGAGCGTTGCGCAAGAAGCATGAGGGTGCCCGTGCTCCGATGTATCCGTCGATTTCGCCTTTTTCCAGCATGTCCGACAAGGTGCGGTCATCCGGGATCTGCTCCAGACTGATGTCCGCTGGCAGATCAATGGGAGAGCGCTCGCCCCGGCCTGGTTCTTCAATTCCCCCCCGCACCCATTTGATCTGATTGGGGCGGATACCGAATTCATCTTGCAATATGCCGCGGATCCAGACGTTGGCGGTGATCTGGTATTCGGGCACGCCAATGATTTTGCCTTTCAGGTCTTCGGGCTTGCGAATACGATCAGTGCGCACATAGATGCCGGAATGGCGAAAGACGCGCGACAGGAAAGCTGGAATACCCACGTACTGATTGTCGCCACGAGCAGTGGTCATCATGTGGCTGCTCATGGAGATTTCCGTTACATCGAACTCTTCGTAGCGGAATGCGCGGTGAAAGGCTTCCTCGGGCTCCAGGGACACAACATTGATATCACAACCCTCAATTCCAACACGCCCGTCTTTCAAGGCCTGGGTACGGTCGTAGTTGCCAATCGATACGCTTAACTTCAGTTTGCTCATGGTGAATCCTTAGTTGATGGTCAGTCCAATTTTTTGTGCCAGTTCCCGGAATCGATCGATGTCGTTATTGATCATTGCCTGGAACTGGGCGGGGCCGTCGTGCGCGACTGTGTAGCCCAAACTTTCCAGTTTTGCTTTCACGTCGTCGCGCGCAATGATTTTTTCTATGGCTTCGTGCAGTCTTTGCACCACAGGCTCTGGAGTACCGGCGGGTGCCAGGAGTCCATGCCATTGATTCAGCTCATAACCTGGGTAGCCAAGCTCGGCGATGGAGGGCACATCGGCGAGCAGGGGACTACGCTCTGCCGAGGTCACCGCCAAGGCTCGTACCTTCCCGCTTTCAATGAAGGGCAGGGTGCTGGAAGCGGTGACGAAAGCGGAACCAACCTGATCACCCATCACATCGTTCAGAGCACCGCCGCAGCCTTTGTATGGAATGTGTGCCATTTCCACACCTGCTGCTTCGTTGAGCATTTCACCGGCCAGATGTTGTGGAGTGCCGTTGCCGCAAGAGCCAAAGAACACTTCCCCTGGTTTTTCTTTGGCGGCCGTGAGCATGTCTTTCAGTGTCTTGTAGGGGGAGTTGGCCGGCACAATCACTACAGAGGGAACGAAGGCGAAATTGGAGACGGCTGTGAAGTCATTTTTGGGGTCAAAAGGCAGCTTGTCGAAAACGGCCGGATTGACTGCGAAGGAGCTGTTGACCATCAGCAGTGACTGACCGTCGGCTGGGCGTTGGGCCACCATACGTGCACCAATATTGCCGCTGGCACCGGGACGGTTGTCCACAATCGCAGATTGGCCGAGCTCTTCGTTGAAGTAATTCCCGACCAGGCGGGCCAGTAAATCCGTGCCCCCTCCAGGTGGGAAGGTGACGATAATTTCGATCGGTTTATTCGCGCTGGCGGTGGAGGGGGCCAGCATTGCACAGCTCAGCAAAAGCCCAGCCAGGGCCAGCAGACGCGGTTGGCGTTGGAACATTGTGTCTCCTCGAGAATCGAGTTCTGTGATTGATTTTTTATACTTTAATAGTCAGTGCACTGACATAAATATTATTCACAGATTATTTTTTTATCCTACTAGGGAAAACGAGAAAGTCAGTGTACTGATTTATTTATGTTTTTTATTGCTTATATAAGAAGCTTGTAGAGCAAATTTCAGCCGCGTCAGCGCGGGTGCTATCTGCCTTGTCTGCGTAATGCAAAATGCTTTGATGACACACTTTTGCCAAGTTGGAGCAGGGGTGGTGTTGGGTCTTGCTGGGCTGACTCAAGGCCAAAAAAAAAGGAACAGCGCGAAAGTCTGTTCCTTTTGACCGTCATGACGCTTAGTGGCGTCTGCTGGTGGTAAGCCTTATTCCTGCATGCCGGGGACGATGCAGTTAAAGCCTGCATCCACGTGCGTGATTTCGCCCGTAATGCCGCTGGCCAATTCGGACATCAGGAAGGAGGCGACATTGCCCACTTCTTCGATGGTGACGTTGCGCTGCAAGGGAGCGTGCGTCTCTACGAATTTCAGAATGGTAGAGAAGTCCTTGATGCCGCTGGCAGCCAGGGTCTTGATAGGACCGGCCGAGATTGCATTGGCACGAATGCCGTACTCGCCCAGGGCCACAGCCAGGTAGCGCACCGAGGCTTCCAGAGCCGCCTTGGCCACACCCATGGTGTTGTAGTTGGGGATCGCTTTTTCAGCACCCAGGTAGGTCAGTGTCAGCACCGAGCTTTTGCGACCTTTCAGCAAAGGCAGGGCGGCTTTGGCCAGAGCGGGGAAGCTGTAGGCGGAAATGTCGTGGGCGATACGGAACGATTCGCGCGACAAGCCGTCCAGGAAGTTACCGGCGATGGCTTCGCGCGGTGCAAAACCGATCGAATGCACCAAGCCGTCCAGACCGTCCCAGCGCTCGCCCAGCAAGGCAATGGCTTGCTCGATTTGATCGTCTTCGGACACGTCACAGGGCAACACGATATCGGTACCCAGTTCCTGGGCAAAGCCTTCAACGCGCTCTTTGAAACGCTCGCCCACATAGGTCAGGGCAATCTCAGCACCTTGTTGGCGACATGCTTGCGCGATCCCGTATGCAATGGAGCGGTTCGAGAGGACGCCTGTGACCAGGATGCGTTTTCCTTGCAGGAAACCCATGCTGAAAATCCTTTATGTAATAGTGGGTGGACTAGCCACGAATATTGGAACCGGGAACACGCAAACGTGTACCCCTGGAAAGAGAGCTGCCTTTGATATTGTTCAGGCGTCGCAGTTCGGCCACCGAAGTGTCGTAGCGTTTCGCCAAGGCGTAAAGTGTATCGCCCTGCCGGACCGTATGGGTACGTACGTTGGCGCCACGACGCAACACAACGGTGTCGTTATTGCGGTTGATGCTGGCGGTTTGTGTACGGGCCCGGCGAGTGCTCTGGGCCACAGGGGCGGCGGGGGTGTTGGTCAGGGAGGCCAATTGCAGGCTGCCTTCACCCAGGGTCGTGCTGGGGACCAGCAAGGTCTGGGCGACGGCCTTGGTGCTCTTGCTACCTAAGCCGTTGATGGAGCGCAGTTGCGACAAGGTAATGCCGTGGCGCTGGGCAATGGACAGATAGCTTTCGCCGCGTTTGGACTGGTAGGCTTTCCAGTTGCTGAGCTTGCCTTGGTAGGCGGCCAGATTGGCGTTGAAGATATCGACTTTATTGGCAGGCAGCAGCAAGGTGCTGCGATCAGCCGGAATAGTGGGGCGGTTGTGGGCGGCATTCAAGGCCTTGAATTCGTCCACGGAGATTTCAGCCAGCTCGGCAGCCAGGGCTACATCAATGTCTTTGGTCTTGCGTACAGCCGTAAAGTAAGGCGTGTTGCTGACCGCAGGCAGGGTGATGCCGTAGCGCTCGGGGTTGGCCACAATGTTTTTGATCGCCTGCAGTTTGGGGACGTAATTGCGCGTTTCGTCCGGCATCTTCAGGGATAAGTAGTCAACGCCCAGATCTGCCTGTTCATTGCGCTCCATGGCGCGGCGTACGGAACCTTCACCCCAGTTGTAAGAAGCCAGAGCCAAATACCAGTCGCCCTGGAATTCGTACAAGTAAGACAGGTAATCCAGAGCGGCGCGGGTGGATTCGACTGGGTCGCGGCGCTG
The DNA here is from genome assembly GCF_017377875.1 of Alcaligenes sp. SORT26. Lineage (GTDB taxonomy): Bacteria > Pseudomonadota > Gammaproteobacteria > Burkholderiales > Burkholderiaceae_B > Alcaligenes > Alcaligenes parafaecalis. Next base: position 2,139,449 of record NZ_CP070975.1, on the reverse strand, counting down.
GTCTACCCACCAGTTTTGCTCCAGTTTGTATTGCGTGCCGGTGCTGGGGATGAACTGCCACAGGCCAGAGGCATGGGAGCGCGAATACGCGACGGGGTTGTAGGCGCTTTCCACGAACGGTAGCAAGGCCAGTTCGGAAGGCAGGCCGCGAGCATCCAGTTCGTCCATGATGTGGTACAGATAGCGCGAGGCGCGCTGGCTCATGGTGCGGATGGATTCGGGGTGCGAAGCGTAGTAGTTGGTCCAGTAATCGACCAGATCGGTATGCAGGTTGGGTATGGAGAATCCGCGGCGCATCCGGTCCCAGGCGTCTTTGGGAGGGTGGGTCAGGTCAATCGTACGAGACGTATCGGCGGCAATGCTGGTGGTGGTCTTGGCGGCTTTTTGCGGACTGACCTTGGGGCCTGTGGCGCAGCCTGCCAGCACGAAAGCGCATAGCAGCGCGAAAAGTCTCAGTAGGTTCATTGCGGAATCTTCAGAAATTATTTTTCCAGTCGCGCAGGCTGGCAAATACCTCGACAGGATTATCCAGGGACTGAGCGGCATAGTGCTCGGCAGCGTGAATAACAGCAGTCGTCTCGCAACGCAGAAATGGATTGGTAGCCAATTCTGTTTTCAGGGTGGATGGCACCGTAGGCAAGTTTTGCTGACGCTTGAGCTTATCCTGTTCCCAACGCTCATGCAGTTGGGGATTGTCCGGCTCTACCTGTAGAGCCCAGCGTAAATTGGATAAGGTGTATTCGTGCGCACAGCAGATCAGGGTGTCCGATGGCAGCTTTGCCAACTTGCCCAGGGAATCTGTCATTTGTGCCGGGGTGCCTTCAAAAAGGCGTCCGCAACCGGCGGCAAACAAGGTATCACCACAGAAAACAAAGGGCTGTTTTACCTCATTTTGACCAAAGTACGCAACGTGTCCGGCGGTATGGCCCGGGATATCCAGTACGTCCAGCGTCAATTCCAGAGTGGGTAATTCAACCTTGTCAGACTGGCCGACACGCACGTCACAGGCAGGCAGACGCTCGTGGGCCGGGCCCCACACGCGGGCCGGATGCTGGGCCAGGATATCCATGACACCCCCGACATGGTCACCGTGGTGGTGTGTCAGTAAAATAGCATCCAGTTGTAAGGACTCGCTTGCCAGCCAGTCCAGAACCGGGGCGGCCTGACCGGGGTCCACAACCAAAGCATGACCATTGCGCGCTAAAGCCCAGATATAGTTGTCGTTCAGGGCAGGCAGTGGGATCAGGCGAACATCGCTTGGCGCAGGCCAGGTAAATGTATTCATCATGGTAGAGGGAGAGAGCGCCAGTGGAGCAGACTTTGAATGATCAATTTGCCCAGTGGTTGGAAACCGTACCGGGGCGATATGTGCGAGCCTGGGAACAAGCCCGGGTCGAAGCCGAGGTGGTCAACGCCTTCGGGTATCATGCCATACAAATTGGATTGCCGCATTGGGACCTGCTGGCGCATAGCCGGGTCTCCTGCAAGGTATGCACGGCCCAGGCCGGGGTCTTGCCAGCCAGCCAGAAGAATCTGGTGTATGCCGAGCCCGAACATCTGCCTTTTGATACGCAAAGCATTGATCTTTTAGTTCTGCCTCATACGCTGGAAAGCGCCAGCGACCCTCACCAGGTTTTGCGCGAGGCCGAGCGTGTGCTGGTGCCTGAAGGTCGCATTATCCTGACCGGTTTCAACCCTTTGAGTTTGTGGGGCGCCCATGACTGGATTCCGGGCCTGGAACGGGGCACGCCCACCTTGCCGGGTGATGTCTTGTCGACCTCGCGCTTGCGAGACTGGTTAAAGCTCTTGTCCTTTGATGTGCAAAGCACGCAGATGGGCTGCTATGCGCCCCTGTGCCGTCAGCAGGTCTGGCTGGATCGCTGGGGCTGGATGGAACAAAGTGGTGCGCGCTGGTGGAGCTTTGCGGGGGCCGTCTATATGATTAGCGCGGTCAAGCGAACGCCCGCCTTGCGCATGGTTGGGCCCAAGTGGAAAAAAAGTCGTCGGCGTGTGCGTCGGCCTATGGTGGTGGCAGGACGCGCTGCCGATGAAGGAATTAGCAAGATATGACTGATGTTGTGGATATTTGGACCGACGGCGCCTGCAAGGGCAATCCGGGATTAGGGGGCTGGGGCGCTCTGCTGCGTCACGGCGGACGTGAAAAAGCCATTTGCGGTGGCGAGGCTGACACCACGAATAATCGTATGGAACTGCTGGCGGTGATCGAGGCTTTGAAAGTCCTGAAACGCCCATGTCAGGTACGCGTGCATACGGATTCCCAGTACGTACAAAAAGGCATGAACGAATGGCTGCCCGGCTGGAAAGCACGCGGCTGGCGCACGGCAGATAAAAAGCCCGTCAAGAATGCTGACCTGTGGCAGGAACTGGAAAAGCAGGCGGCCAAGCATGAACTGACCTGGCTTTGGGTGCGTGGCCACGCGGGCGATCCCGGGAATGAAAGGGCGGATCAACTGGCCAATGAAGGGGTGGAAATAGCCAGGCAGTTATAAGATCTTGGGCAGATTCTAAGCCCGCTGATAGTACTATTAGCCACTCGTCATATTTTGTCAGACAGCTTCACCGGCCTGGCCGGTCAGGATAAGCCGCCCATGATTTCCACGCTGCGCCCCACGATTTTTTCTCTGTTTCTCGTCCTGTTTGCAAGCAGCACACCTGTTTGGGCTCAATCTGAGGCCACCCGGGTGGAAGTACTGCCAGTGCGGCAAAGTGAGTTGATTCGTGATGTGGCCGCCGTTGGAACCCTGGTCGCCAGGGAATCCGTGGTTTTGCGCCCTGAGATCAGCGGTCGTATTTCGGCGATCAGCTTTGAAGAAGGCCAGCCCATCAAGAAAGGTCAGCTTTTGATTCAACTGGACCCGGCGATGGCGCAGGCGCAGTTGAATCAGGCACAGGCCAATTTGAATTTGGCTAATAGCCAGCACAAGCGTTCTTCGGAACTGAGTCGTCAGGGTTTCATCAGCCAGCAAGCCAAAGACGAGTCCGGCAGTCGCTTGGCAGTCCAGCAAGCCGAAGTGCAATTGGCGCGTGTGCATCTGGATAAAACCCGTATTCGTGCTCCTTTCGATGGCGTCACCGGACTGCGTAATGTGTCGGTGGGTGATTATGTGGGGCCGGGCACCGATCTGGTGCAATTGGAAGCCGTCTCTATCCTGAATGTGGATTTCCGTATTCCCGAACAATACTTGGCTGATGTGAAGCCCGGTATGCCGGTAGAGCTGCGCTTTGATGCCTTTCTGGGCGAGACACGCAAAGGCACTGTGCTGGCCGTCAGCCCGGCGGTGGATACAGCAGGTCGCTCTATTTTGTTGCGGGCTCAAGTGCCTAATGAAGATGGTGCCTTGCGTCCGGGACTGTTCAGCCGCGTACGGCTGGAGCTGTCGCGCTATCAGGCCTTGATGGTGCCTGAAACCGCACTGGCCCCTTCCGGCCAGGATCAGTACATCTATATTGTGAAAGACGGCCGGGCAGAGCGCCGTCAGGTACAGATTGGTGTGCGCGAGCAGGGTTGGGTGCAAGTCACAGGCGATCTGAAAGCCGGGGACAATGTGCTGGTGGCGGGGCTGCAAAAAGTCCGTGATGGGGTGCCTGTCGATATTCAGGAAGTGATCGACGTACAAACCCAGCCGCAGCAATAGGACGGAATCATGGTTCTCTCTGATTTATGTATCCGTCGCCCGGTATTCGCCACGGTTCTGTCTTTGGTGATTGTGCTGGTTGGTTTCATTTCCTATGAACGCCTGACCGTACGCGAGTACCCCGCCATCGACGAGCCGGTGGTGTCCGTCATCACCAACTATAAAGGGGCCTCACCGGAGGTGATCGAGTCCCAGGTCACCAAGCCTTTGGAAGACCAGTTGTCCGGTATTGAAGGCGTGAACGTGATGACGTCACGCAGTCGTTCCGAACGCAGCCTGATCAACATTAAATTCAATCTGGACCGAGCCCCTGATGCGGCCGCCGCGGACGTGCGTGACAAGGTCTCGCGGGCCCGTCGCTTTTTGCCTGATGAGGTGGACGAACCCATCATCAACAAGGTGGAGGCGGACTCTACCCCGATTATTTATGTAGGTGTGGACACCGGCGACTACAGCATGCTGGAGGCCTCGGACTACATCAACCGCTATATCAAGACACGTTTGTCGGTTTTGCCCGGTGCGGCCGAAGTGCGTGTGTTTGGCGAACGCTTGCCCGCCATGCGTATCGACCTGGATCGTACCCGCCTGGGGGCGTATCAGTTAACCGTGCAAGACGTGGAAGATGCCCTGCGCAAGCAGAACGTGCTGATCCCGGCTGGCCGGATCGAGTCCGATGCACGCGAGTTTTCTGTGGTGTCTTCGACGGACCTGGAAACGCCCGATGAGTTTCGCGACATCATCATCAGCCAGGTGGCGGGTTATCCGGTACGTATCTCCGATATTGCCGACGTGCGTATCGGGCCAGCCGAAGAGCGGGTATTGGCCCGTTTTAACGGCCAGAACAGTCTGAACATTGGTGTGACCAAGCAGTCCACCGCGAATCCGCTGGACCTGTCCAAGTCCGTGCGTGCCGAAGTCGAGCGCATCAACGAGAGCTTGCCGGGCAATATGAAGCTGGCCGTGTCTTACGACAGTTCCATCTTCATTCAGAAATCCATTGATTCGGTGTACACCACCATTGCCGAAGCGATCTTGCTGGTGGTGCTGGTGATCGTTTTTTTCCTGCGCAGCTTCCGTGCCAGTGTCATCCCCATTGTGACGATTCCGATCTCTCTGATCGGTGCCTTCGCCATCATGTATATGCTGGGTTTTTCCATCAATACGCTGACTTTGCTGGCGATGGTGCTGGCCATTGGTTTGGTGGTGGACGATGCGATTGTGGTGCTGGAGAACGTGTACCGCCATATCGAAGAGGGCAAGACGGCCATGCAGGCGGCCTTTTTGGGTGTGCGTGAAATTGCCTTCGCCGTGATTGCCATGACGCTGACGCTGGTAGCGGTGTACGCGCCACTGGCATTCGCCACAGGCCGTACCGGGCGATTATTTATCGAGTTTGCCCTGACCCTGGCCGCCGCCGTGCTGGTATCCGGTTTTGTTGCGCTGACCCTGACTCCCATGATGTGCTCGCGCATGTTGCGCCCGCATGGTGCAAAAGTGGGCCGCGTCAGTCAGAGCATAGAGAACTTCCTGGTCTGGTTGACCCGTGGCTATCGTCGCGTTCTGATTCGTGCCTTGCGCTGGCGCTTTCTGGTCTTGCTTATTGGTGTCGCGGTCGCGGCCTCCAGTGGCCTGCTGTTTACCGTCATCAAAAGTGAACTGGCTCCGATTGAAGACCGGGGGGTGATCTTCGGGATTGTGAATTCGCCTGAAGGAGCCACACTGGATTACACCTTGCACAATGTGGAGCGGGTGGAAGAGTTGTATCGCGGCATACCGGAAACAGAGGGCTACCAGTCCGTTATTGGTTTCCCGACCGTAACCGACTCTTTTGCGATTCTGCGTCTGAAACCCTGGGAGGAGCGCACACGCAATCAGCAATCCATTGCGCGTGAACTGCAGCCGCATTTCTCGGCGATTCCGGGGGCGCGCGCCTTCCCGACCAACCCGCCGTCCTTGGGGCAGCGGGCTACGTCCAAGCCAGTGGAGTTCGTGATCATGAGTCAGGCCCCGTATCCGGAGCTGGCCAAGATCGTGGACGAGTTCCTGGCCGAGCTGAAGGACTATCCAGGCCTGTTGAACGTGGATACCGACTTGCGTTTGAACACGCCGGAAATCCGCATTGATGTAGACCGCGACAAGCTGGCTGACACAGGCGTGTCAGTGGAAGCGGTTGGCCGCACACTGGAATCCATGCTGGGTGGCCGTCAGGTGACGCGCTACAAGAGCGATGGCGAACAGTACGATGTGATTGTGCAGGTCGACAAACAGGCTCGCTCCAGCCCGCAAAATATTCTGGATATTTACGTGCGCACCAAAGACGGTGGCATGGTGCAGGCCTCCAACTTCCTGAAGGTGCGCGAAAGCGTGTCGCCACAATCGCTGAACCACTTCAACCGGTTGCGGGCGGTGATTGTGGAAGCCTCGGTGGCACCCGGCTATGCCCTGGGTGAAGTGCTGGAGCACATGAACGAGGTGGCCCGCAAGACCTTGCCGGAAACCGTGCAGACGGACCTGGATGGGCAGTCGCGGGAGTTCCGTGACTCTTCGGGCAGCATCTATCTGGTTTTCCTGATGGCCCTGGCCTTTATTTATCTGGTGCTGGCCGCGCAGTTTGAAAGCTGGCGCAATCCGCTCATCATCATGCTGTCCGTGCCCTTGTCCATGACGGGGGCCTTGCTGGCGCTGTGGTTATCGGGCGGAACCTTGTCCATCTATAGCCAGATCGGTTTGATTACGCTGGTCGGCCTGATTACCAAGCACGGTATCTTGATTGTGGAGTTTGCCACCCAGCAACGCGAAGCCGGGGCCAGTTTGTACAATGCCGTGGTGCGCGCTTGCGAGATGCGCCTGCGCCCCATCTTGATGACAACCGGCGCCATGGTGCTGGGTGTCTTGCCGCTGGCCTATGCCTCCGGGGCAGGTGCCGAATCCCGTCAGCAAATTGGTTGGGTGCTGGTGGGCGGTTTGTCCCTGGGAACCTTGCTCACCTTGTTTGTGGTGCCGGTGGCATACACCTTGATTGCAGGCAAGAAGGTGGGGCAGGACAAGCAGTTGGAACTGATTGATAAGCCCGAGGCGTCTGTCTAAACGACTGGACCACTGTATCCGGGGTGGCAGGCAATAATGCCGCTACCTTGTTGAAGGCAGTGACCTTGATTGAATTTGTGTAGGGAAAGTGAATGCGTCAAATTATTCTGGATACTGAAACCACCGGTCTGGAGCCGCGCGAGGGGCACCGCATTGTCGAGGTGGGTGGAGTAGAGCTGTTCAACCGTAAATTGACGGGCCGTCACCTGCACCTTTATCTGAACCCGGATCGGGATTCAGACCCGGAAGCCTTGGCCATTCACGGTTTGACTACCGAGTTCCTGGCCGGACACCCGCGCTTCAAGGATGTGGTGGATCAGGTGCTGGACTTTGTGAACGGTGCCGAAGTCATCATCCATAACGCCTCCTTTGATACGCGCTTTCTGGATGCTGAGCTGCAGAAAGTAGGCAAGAAGCCATTTTCCAATTACTGCGACACCATTACCGACTCCTTGCTGGTAGCGCGGGAAATGCATCCGGGCAAGCGCAATTCGCTGGATGCCTTGTGCGAACGCTACGGTATTTCCAACTCGCACCGCACCTTGCACGGCGCCTTGCTGGACTCGGAATTGCTGGCCGATGTCTGGCTGGCCATGACGCGCGGTCAGGATGCCTTGTTAATGGACTTTGACGAGTCAGGCGGAGAAGGCGGCGACGGCAGCGATTTGAGCCTGGGCAAGTTTGATACCAGTGTGCTGAAAGTCTTGCGTGCTTCGGAAGCCGATCAGGCCGAGCACGAAAAGTATATGGACGTGCTGGAAAAGCAGAATAAAAAAGCACCCTTGTGGCGCGAGATGTTGAACCCCTCGGCGGAGTGATGGCCGCATAAAAATAGCAGGCCCAAAACTTGTCAGGCAAGCAGGGCCATGCTATAGTTTCTTTCTTCGCAGCTTTTCAGTTCTTGAAAGCTTCGGGCGGTTAACTCAGTGGTAGAGTGCCACCTTCACACGGTGGAAGTCACAAGTTCGAACCTTGTACCGCCCACCATCTACATTCCCCCATTTTTATCTAGTCCAAGACCAATTTCAGGTCGGTAATGATGCGTCCATAGCGATCGTAGTCTTCGTGTATGGCGGCATCTAGCTGCTGCGGTGTGCTACCTATTCCCACCGTCCCTGAACTGGCTAATACGCGATTGAGATCTGTGTTGTCCATTACATGCTTAAGATCACGCGCAATTTTTTCGCGTATATCTATGGGTGTGCCTGCTGGCGCCATCAGTCCGGACCACGAAATAAAATCGCCGTATGTCTCGCCAGTCGACTCAGTCAGCGTGGGGGTATCTGGCAGTAGCGGACTGCGCTGCTGAGCGGCGATACCCAATAGAGTCACCGTTTTTCCTTGGATAAAGCCCAAGGCGCTGGGTAGTTGCGCAAACATCAGATCCACATGGCCGCCTGCTACGTCGGTAATGGCAGCCGAGACGCTGTTATAGGGAATATGGTTAAGTGTCAGCCCATGCTTGCGCGCAAATACCTCGGCGGCTAAATGTGCCTGACTACCCACGCCAGGAGAGCTGTAGGTCAAGTTTTGTCCGGGTTGCCGGGCGAGTTTGATTAAATCAGCCGTGCTGTGCAGTTTCAGTGCCGGGTTAGTGATCAAGACATTGGGCACAGAACCTACCTGACTGACGGGATCCAGATCTTTCAACACATCAAAAGACCGTTTTTTGTAGAGGTGTGGATTAACAGCCAAGTCAGACACGGGCACCGATACCAGGGTGTAGCCGTCAGCCTTTGACTTGACCACGCTCATGATTCCAATCGTACCTATACCGCCTGGCTTGTTTTCTACGATGACAGTCTGTCCCCATAATTGAGTCAGCTTGTCGCTGACGGCTCGTGCCAGAATGTCCGCGCTTCCGCCAGCCCCATAGGGAACGATGACACGCACAGGGCCTTGCGGAAAGTCTACCTGCTGTGCCTGTGCAATCGAGAGTGTGTTTAGTAAAGCCGTTGCGACAATAGCGAGAGCTGTTTTTTTGATCATGTCTTGTCTCCTCAACGAGGGTGTTTTTTATAGATGTGTGCAGCGACTGATGGGACACATATCTTGCGCACTGCGTTTGAGCTGATCCCAGTCTTGCAGGTTGGGCCAGATGTCTTCGGCAAAATCTTGAACCTGACGGCGCAAGGCTGGCAGGTCCACCTCTGGTATGACCCCGCCTCGCATGCTGACTCTGCCATTGCAGATGACGGTATCCACGTCGTCGCCGATGCCGCATTCAACCATGCTGCGGATAGGGTCCCAAATTGGGCCATAGCGCAGGACATCGCCTCGGCCTATACGGACCAGAATCATGTCTGCTCGGGCATTGGCAGCTAACCGTCCCAGGTCGTCCCGACCCAAGGAACGTGCAGCCGCCAAGGTGGCTGCTTCAAATACTTCAGCAGCACTGGCCGCGGTCAGGTCATGGCTCATGACTTTTCCGTGGTAGGAAGCGGTCCGCATGTTCATGAACATGTCGCGTGGGTAGGTATCGCTGCCGATTGTGATATTGACTCCTGCCTGGCGATACGCTTTCCAGTTATCCAGCGTGCGAGCCCGACGCACAATATTGACCGGACAGTGTGAGATGGAGACTTTCTTCTGCCCCATCAAACCCAGATCGTCCCCACCTGAGTAATTCATTTTTGGATTATTGGAGATCAGGTTGGCATGTCCGATATTCAAGGTGGGACGCAGCATCCCGACATGGTTCAGCAGCTCGATAGGAGTCAGGCCGTGTTCACGGACGGTCTCCATAAATTCAATCACGTTGTAGCCAGCATGTGTGGCCATAGGCAGTTTCAATTCATCGGCTGCACGTACGGTTTGACGTAATAGGTCGAGGCTGCAGTTTTCGATTTCGCGGGGGACCAGAATGCCGTGAATCAGGTCGGACTCATGGGCTTGTGCACGGCGAATAAAAGTCAGGGCATCCTGGAAAAGCTGTTCGCCCTGATCCGGATACGGGATGCGTTCGAGCTGCCCCTTGTCATCGGATTGCCATCGGCCACTATCGTAGCCGGGGCCCAGGTATCCACGAATACCTAAGGCCTCGCATTGAGCCCACAATGCTTCCTGGACGATGACGTGTCCCCCCAGCTCCACAAAGGTGGTGACACCGTTGCGCAGCAGCTCGGCGGCAGTAAAGGCGGCATGCAGAGCAATGCCGGGATCTTTTGCTGCTTGCTCTTGATCCAGATAGTTGGGGTAGCCGCGTATTTGTGTGCCTTTGCGTGCAATGGTCACGTCCATATAAGGCTGGCCGAATAATGCAGGGCGGCCACCGTCGGCTAGAAGTTTATGCAGGGCCCGGTGACCGGAGTGGACATGGGTATCAATAAAGCCGGGAGCCAGAACGCTGTCAGGTGCCTCAATGATCTGGTCCACTTGTCCTTCGTAATGAGTACCCACGTATATGATATGTTCGCCTTCGTAGACGAGTTGGCCGTTGTCGATCACGCAATGGCGCCCTTGCTCGAACGCAATGACCCAGCGCGCTTTAATCAGAGTCCTCATGGGGTTTCCTGTGGTAGTAATTTGTCGTATTAGTGTCCGAGAGGCCTGAAAACGAGGCAATTCCGTATTGGAATGATTGATTAGGCTGAAATAGAAATACGTAAGCAGGGGGAGTGAAATGAAGAATCTGGATTTGGTCCAGTTGCGTACTTTTCTTGCCGTGTTTCGAGAGGGTAATGTCAGCCGTGCTGCTTTGACGCTGGAGTCCAATCAATCTACGGTGAGCAAGGAAATCGCGAAGTTGCGTCTGTATTTTGGTGATGTCTTGTTTTTGCGTACGGCTCAAGGCGTCGAGCCGACACACAAGGCGCGCGCTTTGGCCCCCCGTATTGAGCAGGCCTTGAGTTTGCTGGATGACTTGTTGCTGACCGATAAGGAGCAGCGTGAACCACTCAGTCTGGATGTTCGTTTTCGAGTGGCAACGACGGAGTATCTGTCTTACTTGTTGATTCCGGCCCTAACGGCGCATTTGCAGCGGCATGCCCCGCAATGCAGCCTGGAGGTCCTGGATATGGCGGATTTGGGGGCTGAGGATTGGTTGCTGGGCGGGCGAGCTGATCTGGTTCTGTCATCGTCGGCAGCGGTGTCTTACCCTCTGTTTCGCCAGGAGCTTTTTCATGACCGTTATGTGGTTGTGATGAGAGCTTGCGGACGTAATGGCCAGGCTATGGACTTGGACGAGTTTTGCAGACGTAGCCATATTGGGGTGCCTGGCCATAACGGCAGCCGTGAGCGTCGTTTGGCTGATGCTTTGCAAACACGCCAACTACAGCGCCAAGTGCAAGTTAGTCTGCCCCATTTTTTGGCAGTTCCTGGCTTGTTGGCGCGTACCGATTTCGTAATCAGCTTGGCTGAGCGTATGGCTCGTCTGCTCTGTGTCGGGCACAATCTGGACGTGCTGGACCATCCTTTGGATTTAGCCCCGTTTTGTGTGTGCCAGACTTGGCATGAACGCACGCGTGCCAGTTCTGCCTACGCCTGGTTCAGGGAGCAAGTCAGTCAGGTCTGCAGTGAGCTTTAGATAGCAAAGGGCCCGCAGCTAGCGGGCCCTTTCACTTGTATTGCTTGGCAGGTTTACAACCAGGTCAAGCCAATCGAAATCACGATACCCGAAACAATGAGCTGAATCAGGCAAAAGCCCATGATGTCCTTGGCTTTCAATCCGGCAATAGCCAGTACTGGCAAGGCCCAGAAAGGCTGCAGCATATTGGTCCAGGAATCACCCCAGGCGACAGCCATGGCGGTGCGAGCCATATCGGCGTCCAGCGCCTGAGTAGCGGCAATCACGACCGGGCTTTGTACGGCCCATTGTCCACCGCCCGAAGGTACAAAAATATTGACCAGACCGGCGCTCATGAAGGTCCAGAAAGGCAGGGTGGTGGCGGTGGCAAAAGACACCATCCACTCGGACAGGCTGGCAGCCAGACCGGAGTCGATCATGATGGCCATGATGCCTGCGTAAAAGGGGAACTGGATCACAATCCCGGCACCGCCGCGGATGGCTTCATCCAGGCTTTTCAGCAAACGACGTGGTGTGCCATGCAGCAAGATAGCCAGAATCAGGAAGGTGAAGTTGATCACGTTCAGGTTCAGGGTCGCACCGCGCAGCACGTAGTAGTCAAACAGGTAGGCCAGGCCAGCGACACCAATCACAATCGAGATCAGGCGGCTGTTTTCCAGACGGTCCGCAGGACGATCCGTGGTTTGGGTGGTGTCATCTGGAGCATCTTCCAGCAACTTGGGATCCACATAAATGCTTTCTTTATCGCTTGGCAGCATCAAGCGGTTGATCAATGGCACCAGGATAAACAGGGCGATCACAATGGCCAGATTGAAGAAGGCGAAGATAGTGTCGGATGTACCGATGATGCCAATCTTGTCTTCGGAAAAGTGGCCCGAGGTGGCAATAGTCAGTGGAACCGAACCGGCCAGTCCACCGTGCCAGACCAGAAAGCCAGAGTAGGCACTGGCAACCAGCAAGCGGTAGTCAACACGGACCTGACGGGCCAGTTCTTTGGCGAACAGGGCACCGACTACCAGACCGAAGCCCCAGTTGATCCAGCTTGCAGCCAGAGAAACCAGAGTGACCAGAATAATGGCCGAGCCTGCGGAGCGAGCCAGAGAGGCCAGACCACGCAACCAGCTTTTTACCAAAGGTGTGCTGGCCAGCATGTGCCCAGTTAGCAAGACCAGCAGCATTTGCATGGCAAAGGTCAGCAGACCCCAAAAGCCATTGCCCCAATACTGGATGATCTGCATGGGAGAGCGTTGCTCAAAGGCCATTGCCGCAATCCCGGCAATCAGTGTGAGCAGAATGACGAAAATATACGGATCGGGTAGATAGCGTTCAACCAGGCGGACCGAACCGCGCGTCATAGCTTTAAACATAAATTGTGCTCCTGTGGATTTGCGCCAGTATTTGCGCGGGTCCTGTGTCTTGGGATTGGATTCGGTGCCCATTTGTGCGAGCACCTTGCTGACAGCATGTTGATAAAAATGCTCAGTACAGCCGTATTGTTGGCGAGAAGCCGCAAATTGGGAAGACGGGAAAACCTGAACCTTAAAGTTTCTGGCTAGTTGTAGTTCTTCGCTATATGCTTTACTATATAGCGGTGTTTTCGAAAGAACCATCACTCATCGCTCGATGATGGGTTCTATTTACGGGCCCCCTGGGGCCCGTTTTTTTTTGCAGTGCATTTTTGTGTAGTACCAGTTCATAAACCAATTAGAAAGATCGAATAGGGAAGTGGAATGAGACATCAGTCCAAACGCGCCACAGCAGCGCGTCATCAATCCGTTTGTTTTGTACCTCGCGCTTTGGTCTTGAGCCTGATGGGGGTCTTGGCAGTTAGCCAGGCTCACGCTCAAGAAAACGAGGATCGCGTTTTCCAGTTGGGCAAAGTGGTCGTGCAGTCCAATCTGAATCGTGAAGCTCCCTTGGGAGAGAGCGCGGTTAGCCAGAAAGAAATGCAGGCTTTTGATTTGCGCGACGTGGGTGCCGCCGTCAGTGTGCAGCCCGGCGTGACCGTTTCGGCGGGCGGTGCTCGTAATGAACAAATGGTCTATGTGCGCGGCTTCGATTCGCGTCAGGTGCCTTTGTTCCTTGACGGTATTCCACAGTACGTGCCGTACGACGGCTATGTGGACTTCACCCGTTTCACCACGATGGACCTGAGCGAAATTCGCGTGGCCAAGGGTGCAGCTTCCTTACTGTATGGCCCCAACATCATGGGTGGTGCCATCAATCTGGTGACCCGCAAACCCGTTAAAGAATTTGAAGGCGAGTTCCGTGCTGGTTACGCTACGGGCGATCAGCGTTACAGCGCCTTGAACGTGGGCACTAACCAGGGTTCCTGGTATTTGCAAGCTGGCCTGTCCTGGTCGGGCGAACGTACTTTCCCTTTGGGCCGTGGTTTTGAGGATCAAAAAGCACGCCCTACCGATACCGGCGGCATGCGCAGCAATGCCTCGCAAATGGACAAGAAAGCATCCTTCAAACTGGGTATCACCCCCAATGCTACGGATGAGTACGTCATTGGCTATGTGAACCAGAAAGGGCAGAAAGACAATCCGGTCTACACCGGCGTGAATGATGCCAAGCTGGGCCAACGCTACTGGCGCTGGCCTTACTGGGACAAGGAAAGCCTGTACTTCCTGAGCTCCACCCGGGTTGGTGAGAGCAACACCATCAAGACCCGTGTGTACGAAGACAAGTACAAGAACGGTCTGGACATGTATAGCGACGGGCAGTACGCCACGCTGACTGGGCCGACTAGCGAGTACACGGACCGTACCCGTGGTGCGGCGCTGGAGTGGGTGAACACCAGCCTGGACAATCACGAACTGCACTTTGCCTTGCACTACAAGGAAGATCAGCACCGTGATCCCAAGCCCGCTGGCACGGAACACTATAAAGACGTAACCACCTCCCTGGCTTTTGAAGATCGCATTGCTCTGGGCGAGCAGTGGCAACTGCGCGTTGGTGCCAGCCACGAGCGTCGCAAAGCCAAAGAGGCGCATAACTTTGAAACCGGCGATACCGATGCCACCAACGGTCTGCTGGAGCTGGGTTACGACTGGAGCGAAGCGATGCAGGTCTACGGTAGCGTGGCCTACAAAACCCGCTTCCCCACGATTAAAGATCGTTACTCCAGCCGTATGGGTTACGCCCAACCCAACCCGGATCTGAAACCAGAGCATGCCATTCACTACGAGCTGGGCTTGCGTGGTCAGCCATGGGAAGGTGCTCAACTGGAATCGGCACTGTTCCTGAGCCAGGTGCGTGACATGATTCAAAGCACTGTTATCCAGGCACCCGGCTGTGACAAGTACCGTCCTGTAGGCTTTTGTGATCAGGCCACCAACGTGGGCAAGGCTCGTCAAATGGGTCTGGAACTGTCCTTGCAGCAGGATTTTTCGGCGCACTGGTCTGGTGGCCTGGCATACACTTATTTGAATCGTCGCAATCAGTCTGATCCAGACGTCAAATTGGTGGATACGCCGAATCACCGTCTGTTTGCTCACTTGAGCTGGAAGCCGACGGCACAGTGGGAAGTAATGGGTTCGGTGGAAACCGAAAGTGGCCGTTACTACTCCTACGCCAATAGCAAGGGCGATCAGATTTACGAAAAAACACCGGGCTTTGCCTTGTTGGGCTTGAAGGGTATCTGGCGTCCGAATTCGGACATCACCCTGGAAGCGGGTGTACGTAACCTGGGCGACAAGTTGTACCAATATAAAGAAGGCTACCCCATGCCCGGACGTGTCTGGTTTGTGGGCGGAAGCTATCGTTTCTAAAGCACATCGTGCTTAGCAGTTAAAGGGGGAGAGGCGGGATGAAGCGTCGTGATATATTGCGTGCCTTGGCGGCACTGCCGATTTTGGCGCCTCATGCCCGCTTGCTGGCCCAGTCTGGGGAGGCTGGGGCCAGTACCTCTATCAATTTGCATATCAGCGTGGCGGGCAAGCTGCCCGACCCGGCCAAGGTGGGCCGGGTGGTGGCCGCTGGTCCGCCCGCTTCTGTGCTGGTGTATTGCCTTGCGCCGCATACTCTTTTAGGTTGGCCTTTTCAGTTGGCGCCTGCCGCGCAGGGCCAGATGGCCGCCGCGGGTTTCTCCTTGCCTTATCTGGGCCGTCTGGCTGGTCGGGGCAGTACCTTGTCCCTGGAAAGCCTGCTGGCTTTGAAGCCCGATATGGTGGTGGATATAGGGGATGTGAATCCCTATTACGAGTCGGCCGCCAAGTCCGTGCAGGAACAGACCGGCGTGCCCTATGTTTTGCTGGATGGTCGTTTGAATGACAGCCCGGCGCAGTTGCGTCAGGCAGGGCATTTACTGGGGCAGGCAGAGCGCGGTCAGCAATTGGCCTTACGCGCTCAAGTTATTCTGGACATTGCCCATCAGGCTGCCCGACCCCGAGCCAAGGGCTTGAAAGCCTATTTGGCACGCGGTAATGATGGCTTGGAAACTGGTATGGGTCAGTCCATTCATACCGAAGTGCTGCGGCTGTGTGGTTTGACGGTCATGGGCGACGAGAAAAGCGATAATCGGTTGGGCCGTATTTCTTACGAGCAATTATTGGCTTGGGACCCGGATATTCTGTTCGCCCAGGATGATGCTTTTTTTGAGTTGGCCAAGACTCAGGCTCCCTGGAATCAGCTCAAGGCTGTGCGGGAAGGACGTTTGTATCGTGTTCCGGCCTTGCCTTTTGGTTGGCTGGATGGCCCGCCGGGAATCAATCGTCTGGCCGGTGTGATCTGGCTGAATGCCTTGCTGGAAGGTAGTGAGGCCATGCCACGCATGCTGGCAGAGTTGCAGGATTTCTACTCAGCCTTTTACGGCATGTCTTTGGACAGCGAGCAGATCAAGCGACTGGTGCAAGGGCTGGACCCCTTGGGTTCAACACAAAACTCATGAAGCTGGGTTTGCCCTACGGGCTGTTGCTGCTTTTTCTGGGGCTGATTCTGGCCGTCCTGGTGGTGTTTGCGCTGGGGCAGGGGGCTTACCCTTTGTCGGGGACAGATGTGCTGCGAGCTTTAGCGGCTGGTTTTTCAAGTGACCCGGATACCTCGCAAAGTCAGGCGGTACGCGTCATCTGGGATCTACGCTTACCGCGTATTGCTGCGGCTCTGGTGGTGGGGGCCGCGCTCTCTACCGCAGGCGCCGCCTACCAGACCATGTTTCGTAATCCGCTGGTGTCGCCCGACATTCTGGGCGTGTCCTCGGGGGCGGGCCTGGGGGCGATTCTGGCTATCTATTTGAACCTCTCTTTGTTCGGCGTGCAGATGGCCGCCTTTGTGGGCGGTTTGCTGGCCGTAGGCATTGTTCTGAGTCTGGCGCGCATGTTGCGCCATCATCCGCCGATTTTGATTCTGGTCTTGGCCGGGATGGCGGTTGGCACCTTGCTGGGTGCCGCTTTATCGCTGATCAAAATTCTGGCCGATCCCTATTCTCAGTTGCCTTCCATGACCTTCTGGTTGCTGGGCGGCCTAAGCGCGGTGCGCTCCTACGAAGTCTGGCCTGCTGCGATGATGGTGCTGGCTTGTGTCGTTCCTGTCTGGCTGCTGCGCTGGCGTATCAACGTACTGGCCTTGCAGGATGATGAGGCGCGTTCCCTGGGCATGCCCATTTCCGCCTTGCGTTGCCTGCTGATTATTTGTGCCACCTTGATGACGGCAGTGTGCGTGGCTCTGGCGGGCATTGTGGGGTGGGTGGGTTTGTTGATTCCGCATGTGGCTCGCTTGCTGGTGGGGCCGGATTTTTCGCGCCTGTTGCCTGTCTGCTTGCTGGTAGGGGCTGCCTTCCTTCTGTTGACGGACACGCTGGCACGCAGCATAGGCACATTGGAACTACCCTTAGGTGTGCTGACGGCCTTGGTGGGTGCCCCCGGCTTCTTGCTGTTGCTGGCTCGTGGTGCGAGGCAGCGATGAGCGAACAAGGCTTGGAGGCTCTTGATCTGGCTGTCGGCTATGGGCGCAAGCAAGTAGCCAGCAATCTGAATTTGCGTGTGCAGACCGGGCAGGTCGTCTGTTTGCTGGGCCCCAATGGCAGTGGCAAGTCCACCCTGTTGCGGACTCTGCTGGGCTTGCAGCCGCCGTTAAGCGGGCAGGTCAGGGTGCAGGGCAAACCTTTGGAGCAATGGAGTCGTCGCGCTCTGGCTCGACAACTGGCGTATGTGCCGCAAGCGCAGGACTCTGCATTTGCCTTCACGGTAGAGCAGTGGGTGCTGCTAGGTTGTGCCAGTGAGCTGGCCTGGTACACCCAGCCGAGTGCGGCAGACCGGCAATGGGTAGGGGTTTGCCTGGAGCGTCTGGGCATAGGCCATCTGACTGAAAAACGCATTGATCAGATCAGTGGCGGAGAGCGTCAACTCTGTGTGATTGCCCGTGCCTTGGCGCAGCGTTCGCAGTTTCTGATCATGGATGAACCCGCATCCAGTCTGGACTTCGCGAATCAATTACGCGTGCTGGATCAAGTCTCGCACTTGCGTCAGGAGGGCTTGGGTGTGCTGTTGTGCACGCATCAACCCGAGCATGCGGCCCGCGTGGCAGACTGGGTAATCTTGTATCGGGATGGGGGCATCTTGGCGCAAGGCCAGCCCCGCGACATGCTGAGTCAGGCCAGTTTGCGCCAGCTATATCAACTGCCAGCGCATGCCTTTGAACTACCGGATTGGTACGCGCGAGGGGCCTGAAGCCCCCCGAACCTCTCACATATTCTTCAGCGCTGCACGACCGTATTGGTTGTTGTGCTCCACGACGCGCGTCAGCATGGTCATGAAAGTTTGGCGCTGCTTTGCGGTCAGTGGATCCAGCAGGCGTTCCTGAGCCAGATTCATGCCGGTGCTGATTTCCTTCATCGCTGCCAATCCTGCCTCAGTGATGTAAGTCTGACGGGACCGGCGGTCCTCGGGGTTGATGCGGCGCCCCAGCAAACCTTTCTCTTCCAGCCTGCGGATGACATCGGCTGAGGTGGTGCGATCCAGCCCCAGTTCATAGCCAATAGTCGTTTGATCCAGCCAGGGCGAACCCATCAGCACAGACAGAACACCGTGCTGGACAGGGGTGAGGTCACTTTTGCACTCCTCGTAAAACATGGCGTAGTGAATCTGGTTAAGACGGCGAACCAGAAAACCGGGTCGGGACCACAGCTTGCGTCGATACAGCTCGGCATTTTCTTCTTCCACTGGACCCAGGATTTCGGCCCCGTCGGCGTCCAGTCGTTCTTCTTGCTTTAGCTCGGCGTGATTCTTCATGGATAAGTCAGTCATCGATTGAGTGGCCTTTTGCCCATTGCCCGACAGGCAACAAACAGAAAGCGGGACGACCTGCAAAGGGTACGGCTGCAAGGTCGGCGTCTACAAGGAAAGCAGGACTACGCTAGCGTGAACAGCAGCCCCAATTTCTGATTTGTGGTCATTTCTACAGGCACTGTCCACGCCCCAAAGTATATGTGATTTCCCGACTTGCTGAAAACAATAATAATCAGCATACTGATAGATATTGTTGGGGGGTCAAACGATTGACCTTAAGTAAATCAATAATTTAGGGAAAATTTACGGTGAAACGTATTAAAAAAATAGCACTGGAGGAGCACTTCAACGCCGTTGGCTTTGAGGATTATTCCAAGGCCTTTGTCAAACATATTGACAGTGCCGACGCGCGTGAACTGATGGCTCGTTTGCATGACTTCGATGCACAGCGTCTGGAGGTAATGGACCGTGCCGGCATCGAATACGTCGTGCTGTCGCAGACCGGTCCTGGCGTGCAAGTGGAAAAGGATGTGTCCGTCGCTATCGAGCGTTCACGTCAGAACAATGATTTCCTGGCGCAGCAAATTGCACGCCATCCCGACCGCCTGGGTGGCTTTGCCACTTTGCCCATGCAAGACCCGGCTGCCGCAGCACAAGAGCTGACGCGCGCGGTGCAGGATCTGGGCTTGAAAGGTGCTTTGGTGAACGGTCACACGCATGGCGTGTACTACGATGGCCGCGAATACGATGCCTTCTGGGAAACCGTGCAGAAGCTGGATGTGCCGTTTTATCTGCACCCGTTTGATGCTTACGAAATGCCTCACGCATACTCTGGCCACCCGGAGCTGATGGGCGCAACCTGGGGTTGGGGCGTAGAGACTGGCACCCACGCACTGCGCATGTTGTTCGGTGGTGTGTTTGACCGTTGTCCGGAAGTGAAACTGGTGCTGGGTCATATGGGTGAAGGCCTGCCATTCCAGCGCTGGCGCTACGACAGCCGTTTTGCAGTCTACCCGCACGGTGTCACCCTGAAGCGCAAGCCGTCCGAGTACATCGGCAGCAATATTCTGATCACCACTTCTGGTGTCTGTTCCGCCCCGACCCTGATGGGCGCGATTGGTGAAATGGGTGCCGAGGCCGTGTTGTTCTCCGTGGACTACCCTTACGAATCCACCGAATTGGCAGCAGATTTCATCGAAGCGGCACCGATGGATGACAAGACACGCGAGCTGGTGTGCTACGGCAACGCCGCCCGTCTGTTCAAGCTGGACCGGAGCTAAGCATGAGCACATTTCTGTACGGCGCTCATGTGCACGCCAATGGCATTCGTCAGCATTACCTGCGTTTTGGCGGTTCCGTCGGTGGGCGCGATCAGCGTCCTGCCGTCATCATCGTTCCTGGCATTACCAGCCCGGCCGTGACCTGGGGCTTTGTAGGCGAGCAGTTCGGCAAGCACTTCGATACTTACATCCAGGACGTGCGTGGTCGTGGTCTGAGCGAAGCAGCGGAAGGTATGGACTACAGCCTGGACGCACAGGCGGATGACTTGATCGCACTGGCTCAGGCTTTGGGTTTGAAAGACTACATCGTGGTTGGTCACTCCATGGGTGCGCGCATTGGTTTACGTGCGGCTCACAAGAGCAGCGATGGCTTGAGCCGTCTGGTGATGGTTGATCCTCCTGTATCCGGCCCAGACCGCCGTGCCTATCCTTCCAAGTTGCCTTGGTACGTGGATTCCATGGCGATGGCTCGCAAGGGTTGCACCGCAGAAGACATGCGCGCCTTCTGCCCGACCTGGACTCAAGAGCAACTGCAATTGCGTGCTCAGTGGCTGCACACCTGCCACGAGCCTGCGATTCTGGCCAGCTTTGAAGGTTTCCACACCGATGACATTCATGTCGACTTCCCGCATCTGAACGTCCCTGCTTTGTTGATGACTGCCGAGCGTGGCGACGTGGTGCGTGATGAAGATGTGGCCGAGATTCAGCAACTGGCCTCTGGCGTTCAGCACGTGCGCGTGCCTAATGCTGGTCACATGATTCCTTGGGACAACGAAGCCGGCTTTTACGAGGCCTTCGGTGATTTCCTGGGCCAGCGCTTGGTGTGATGTTGAAAGGGCCGCATGGGCGGCCCTGTCGTGATAAGGCATGTCGGTTTGAAGCCGAGGTGTCTCACAAGGAGAGACTAAATGGCAGTGAGTGATTACCAACTTATCGAGGCATGGCAAGAGGTTCTGCGCCTGTCCAAGCTGGAAGCGGGTCAAACAGTGACCTTGCTGACCAGCTCCACGACCAATCAGCAAACCATGCAGTGCGCGCAGATCGCAGCCCAGTCCATGGGCGCAGTGGTGAATCGTCTGGATCTGTTGCCTGTCAATGCAGAAAAGGCCTTGAGCCGTGACTCGTTGGCCTACTTGGGCACCACGCCTTTGACGGGTAATGAAGCGGCGATTGCCGCGCTGAAAGCCAGCGATCTGGTTCTGGATTTGATGACTTTGTTGTTCTCGCCCGAGCAGATCGACATTTTGAAGTCCGGTACCAAGATTCTGTTGGCGGTGGAACCACCAGAAATTCTGGTCCGTACCGTGCCGACCGAAGCGGATCGTATCCGTGTGACAGCGGCGGCGGGTCTGATCAAAGCCGCCAAGGAAATGAGCATCACATCTCCCGCAGGCACCAATCTGCGTTGCCCTTTGGGCGAGTTCCCGGCTATTCGTGAATATGGTTTTGTGGACGAGCCCGGTCGTTGGGACCACTGGCCTAGCGGTTTTGTGCTGACCTGGCCTAATGAGTTGGGTACCAACGGCACCATCGTGATCGACAAGGGCGACATTCTGTTGCCGCAGAAAAAGTATTCCTCCGAGCAGATTATTCTGACGGTGGAGAATGGTTACGCCACGAAGATCGAAGGTGGTATTGAGGCGCAACTATTGGACGAGTACATGAAGTCCTTTAATGACCCCGAAGGCTACGCTATCTCGCATATCGGCTGGGGTCTGCAACCGCGTTGTCATTGGTCTACGCTGGGTCTGTACTCGCGTGAGAACACCATTGGCATGGATGCACGTGCCTTCGAGGGTAACTTCCTGTTCTCCCTGGGCCCGAACAACGAGGCAGGCGGCAATCGTACGACGGCGTGTCACATTGACATTCCTTTGCGTAATTGCACGGTTAGCCTGGACGGTCGTGCCGTAGTGCGTGACGGTAAGGTATTGGATGGAGGTGTTGGTGAGTACGAATGAAGGAGCGGTTTACGCTCAACAAGGTTTTGGGTCGACGCTGGAGCCTAAAGCTCCGTATGGCTTACTGATTATTGATCTGGTGAACGGTTTTGCCGACCCGGCGGTATTTGGTGGCGGCAATATCCCTGAGGCTATCGAGAACACGCAGACCTTGCTGGCAACGGCTCGTGAACAGGGCTGGCCTGTGGCTCACACCCGTATTGTGTATGCCGACGATGGCGCTGATAACAATATCTTCAGCATCAAAGTCCCTGGCATGCTGGGTCTGACCGAAGACGCGCACAACAGCCACATCGTGCCTGAGCTGGCTCCTGCACCGGGCGAGTTTGTCGTTCGCAAGAATGTACCCTCCGCGTTTTTTGGTACGCCCTTGGCAGCTTGGTTGACCCAACGTGGTGTGCAGACTTTGCTGGTTGCCGGTGCGGTCACCAGCGGTTGCGTGCGTTCCAGCGTGGTCGATGCGATGCAACTGGGCTTCCGCCCCTTGGTCGTCTCTGATTGCGTGGGTGATCGTGCAATTGGCCCGCATGAGGCCAACCTGTTCGACATGCGTCAGAAGTACGCCACCGTGGCAACGCGTGAAGAGGCGATGAAGTTGATTGGTCTTTAATGCCAGTCAAGCTCTTGAGTATTTGAGAAGAACGATGTGTTCCATCATGGCCTGGATGGGCGTCCGTGCTTGATGGACATGATTCGTCGTTAACAAGTCTGTTTTGATAGTCTTGTGATTGAGTATCGGTGGTCTGCCGCTTGGGGGCGGACTATCGGACCTGTGCCCCTGGGAGCCGTATGGCTCTCGGGGGCGTTTTTCTTCTGGACGTGCCGTTTGGGCTTTGTGTGAGGGCGGTGGATAGTTTTCTTGTGCGGCCCGGGTTCGGCTTGTCTTGGCGGGGCCCTTGCCCACGCTGCGCGTGGGTGCCCTTGTCAGAGTGCCGGGGCGGGCGGGTCGTGAACTCGGAGCGCGATTTGTCCCCCGGACAAACCGCAAGCGTGCTCCTCAAACAGCACGACCCTTGTATCCCGCCCCGGCACTCCGCCTGCGGCAAGAGCCCTGACTCGCCCGACAAGCCGAACCCGGGCCGCACAAGAAAACAAGCAACATGGTTTAAAGCCCAAACGGCACTTGCAGAGGTGGGATGAAAGGTAGGGGCTCAGATTGGATGGGTGGAGAAAGGAAGGGAAGGGAGGGGAAGAGGATGGGGTTTGCTTTGGCTGAGGCTGAATGTTCTCGGGGTTTGGGGATATTAGTTTAGATGTGGTTTTTTTAATTGTTC
The DNA here is from genome assembly GCF_017377875.1 of Alcaligenes sp. SORT26. GTDB lineage: Bacteria > Pseudomonadota > Gammaproteobacteria > Burkholderiales > Burkholderiaceae_B > Alcaligenes > Alcaligenes parafaecalis. The sequence goes on along the minus strand of NZ_CP070975.1, from coordinate 2,116,437 downwards.
TTTTGTGTTTAGAGGGAAAGTAAAACGAAGAGTGGCAGTGGAGTGTGTTTTTAGAGATTCCGTGAATGAGTAGAGTTCTTGGTGTGCTATCAGGACAGGTCACGCAGTAAACAGCAAGTTAGTCCTGCTCGCGGCTTTTGAGTTGTTGATGTGACGAAGCCGATTTAGTGAATGCGAAAGGGCAAGACGATAGGGTTTTAGGGGGGGGCAGAAGAGCAGAACGATATGCGCTTAGGAAACGTAGAAGAGCAAGGTACGAGACCCTGTTTGTTTAAAGAGTCTGTCTGTAAGAGATTGGTAGATAAAAAGCCATTGTGAGCCGTTCAGTCAGCCTGCTGAGGTGTTGGGGCGGATCAGAGTGCTTGCCGCGGTCAGGAGATAGCGTAGGGGTGCAAGCATCCTGCTGTCTGAGCCGGACGCTTGTACTTGGTCCGGGGGACCAAGTACCCGGCGAGTTCAGGATGCGCCCGTAGCTATCTCCTGACAAGGGCATCGGTGCGCAGCACCGGCAAGTGCTCAGCCCCAACACCTCAGCAGGCTGACTGAATGGCGTCTTCACAGAGTCTTCTTTCATCTCCAGGATCAATCTTCCCCCTCAACCTGTGCTAACAGTTCCAAAGCCTCATTCCACTTTCCAAAAAATAAGCAAAAAATAAGCAAAAAAAAGCACCCCTCAACAAAGAAAGGTGCTTAAAGGAATCAGAAGACCCTCTGACTCAAGTGGCTCGGAAACAGCTATAAAAAAAACAGATATAAGAAAGAAGTCTTACACCGGAAACACCAGGTCATTCGCCAGGATGGACGTATCAAAAATCACCTGACGTTCCTTGAGCATCAAGCGGCCTTCCTCGCGGGTGAACGTATCAAAATAATTACCCACCAGATGCACTGTAGAAGGCCCTTCCACCAAAGTCTGCATCAGCATGAAATTGGCTTCAGCCTCGATATCCCCGTTGTCCGCCTCGCTGACCACACGAACATCCGTCACCAGATGCAGCATGTAGCGCGGCGCATACATTTGCGTGCGGGCAATAGCCACCGCGCGATCGTGCATCATGTTGCGGCCTTCGGCATAGACCAGGCCCACCAGCAGCTTCAGGTCCGCGTTCTCGCGTGAAGTGACGCGATACAAGGCGTCCTCCACAAAGAACATGGGCCAGTCCTCAACATTGCCACGATCCAAAGTGGCACAGTACTCGGCATTGAACAGCTCAATTTCCGCCTTCAGAGCCAAAGCGCGCTCACCAGAAACCTGGGCGGGTTTGAAAGAAAAATCCATTTTCATAAGTCAGCTCGTCTTACAGATCCATCACTTGGCGGTAGTACTGGTACATGGAGCGAATAGCCGCTTCCGAGATCAGCGTATTGGACGTACCCAGCTTGCTCTCATCGAGCTTGATGATGTTCACCTCGCTGCTGGAACGACGTACCCCTTCCTGTACAAACTTCATGGCCTCGTTATCTTCCAGACCCAGAAAACCGGCAGGACCCATCAAGTTGCCCTGACGCAGACGGTGACGCGTCATCTCCTCGGTATCGTCCTCGTAGCCAAACATGGTCCATTGCATGATCAGGCTGTTCGGGCCATTGGGCACAATCTGACGCACACCCAAGGTATTCATCTCGCGCTGAACAATCAGGTTGGGCCAGATCGTCTGCATGGTCACCGACCAGGGCGAATCAAACTCTTTGACGTAGTCCAGGAAACGCTCGTCGCGCAAACGCATATCGTCCACGAAAGAACGCATTTCCTTCTTGTTGTCCTCGCTGACCTCGGCATACTTGTCCTCGGACTTGGCGGATGCCATATAGCCATGGCGACCATGCACCGGGTCTACATACATCTGCGACTTGTTGCCCGCTACCAGCAAACCAAACACCACCAGGAAAGAGTGCAGCAAGGTCGCGTGGTAAGGATCCTTCAGATTCTCGTGGTACATCTTCCAGTTGCAAGGCAGCTCGTTACGGTAGTAGCCCAGAATTTTCAGCTTCTTGCCGGGGAAAATGGCCTCGAAATCCTTCAGGATTTCGGGTGTCAGATACTCCGTAATCGGCTCGACCTTGTCGCTGTAGGACGCAAAGATCACGCCATTGTGCGTGGTCACATGCAGCTTTTTCAGACCATGCTCAGAGTTCTTGAAGCTGCGCGGCATGCCGCCTTCTTTGTTCGCACCACGCTTGAAAGGAATCCCTTGCAGATCGCCCTTCAGGCTGTAAGACCACTGGTGATACGGACACACAAATTCATTAGTATTGCCCTGGTTATGACGGCAAAACTCCGCGCCACGGTGTGCACAGCGGTTTTCAAAGACGTTGATGCTGCCATCTTCCGCACGAGCGACGACCACTGGTGTGGAACCTACATATGAGCGCTTGTAATCGCCCGAGTCAGGGATTTCCGCTTCCAGCGCCACAAAGTTCCAGGTGTCGCCGTGGAAAATGCGTTCCATCTCGCGGTTGTAGATGTCGTTGCTGGTGTAGACCCAGTCTGGAATGGTGTTGAGCACGTCCTCGGGCCAGGTGCATTCCTCAACGGGGCGGTCTTTGGACCCGACCGTCTGGCCTATCACCGTTTGCGTCTGATACATGGAGATCTCCTCTGATAACTCTTTAATGATTCGTGATGACGAGGCGGCGCAGGCCGCTTCTCTTTCTTAGACTGAGGCCGTACGGGCCGCTTCTTTCACGTACTGGCGCAGCTTGGTTGCCGGGTCCAGCACGATGGCCGGATCCACAGGCAAGTCCTGTTCCATGACACTGCGTAAAGCGCGTAAATCTGCTCCGGCATTGACGGCAATCGCGTGTCGCAAATGTTGACCTTCAAAGGCCAGCAACATGAAGCTGATGGCATCGCCCTGGCTGTCCATGACACCGCGTACCTGATAGTTCAGATCCGGGCCGCCTTGGCCCAGCATCTGGATGTTGCAACCGAGCACATCCGTCCAGAACCAGCTAACGGGTGCAGCAGGGGCATCCTGCCCGGCAATGGCGTGGGCTACCTGACGAGCCTGCTCATTGGCGTTCTGCCAGGATTCGGTGCGCGTGCGTAAGGAGGTGTCCGGGCAAATCTGCGTGGCGCAATCGCCCGCCGCATAAATACCCGCCACACGGGTGCGACCCTGGCGATCCACAATAATCCCGGCTGTCATCTCGTCGACTGCAATGCCGCTAGCCTGAGCCAGGGCGGAGTTCGCTGTCAGACCCGCCGCCACAATGGCCAGATCCCCATTCAGGGTATGACCGTCGTTCAGCTCCAACTGCACGGGATGCTCGTTTTCGGCCACAAAGTGAGCCTGACGTACGCCATGACCCAAGCGCACCGTGATGCCTTTGGATTCAAAGCGCTCTAGCAGCCATTGCGACAAGAGGGCAGGGGCATTGCGGGCCAATAAGCGTTCGTTCGCTTCAATTACCGTGACCTGTGCGCCAGTTTCGCTGGCGGTAGAGGCCAGCTCCAAACCCATGAAGCCACCGCCAATCACCAGTGCGCGCAAGCCGGGCTGCAAGCGGGCTTGCAGACTGAGCGCATCGTCCAGCGTGCGCAGATACAGGGCGTTGGCTTCAGTGGCAGGTAATAAAGCCAGTTCGCGAGCAGCGCCGCCTGTGGCCAGCACGGCGTGCTCAAAGTTCCAGGTTTGGCCGTTGCTCAAGGTCGCCTGACGTGTGTTGCAGTCCAGCGATTGCACCGTCGTGCCGAGCAGCAGTTCTATTTGTTGTTCTTGGTAGAACTCTGCCTTTTGCAGAAACACGCTGTCTGTCGTTGCGCTGGCTTTAAGCACGTCTTTGGACAGGGGCGGACGCTCGTAAGGCAAGTGGGCTTCGTCGCCCACCAGCGTGATGCTGCCGGTATAGCCCAGGCTGCGCAGTTCGCGTGCCAGCACCGAAGCCGCTTGGCCAGCACCAATGATCAGTACGGAAGTGTGGTTTGCCATGATGTTGCAGGTCTCGTCAGCAAAAAAAAGTGCTTAGGCCTGGCTGAAGTCAGCCAGAATATCGCTGCCTTCAATACGCAGCGGATAGACCTTGATGTCCACCGTGGCAGGCGCGTTCATGGCCTTGCCTGTGCGCAAACAGAATTTGGCCTGATGCAAGGGACATTCCACACAACCATCCTCCAGATAGCCGTCGGACAGCAGGGCGTATTGGTGAGTACAGACGTTGTCGGTCAGGTAGAACTCGTCCTCCAGTTTGTGCAGGGCCAGTTTCTTGCCTTCCCACTCGATGGCCAGGGACTCTTCGTTGTCGATGGCATCGGTTTCGGAAATTTTTATCCAGTTCAAAGTTGTCTCCGGTTTGTGCTTTCAATTAGTCAGTATACTGTATAAATTATAAAATCAAATATCGTTTTTATAAGGGATTGCGCTAGTTGAGGCTTAAGCTATTGATGCGGCTTTCCTTTATCCCATCAAGGACATGCGTCAGTAGTTTCCCTGCTTGACCAAAAATTAATTAATCAGCACACTTACTATTATCGAAGTCGTGAATGTGATTTTTACAGCACGGCAGCATGGCTTCGGACATCCGTCTGGTCCCTTGGGGGGACGGTCTGGCAAGAGCATGATGTGTGCGCCTGAGTGCACGGCCAGATTGGCGGGAAAATACCCAGGCCCCTATCGAGCAGGGGGTGTGAATACATTAAAAAATACAAAGAGGTGAGTGATGGAGCGTCGTAGTTTTCTGCTGAAATCGGCAACGGTCGCGGGTGCAGGTCTGGCAGCAGTAGCCGCCCCTGCGATTGCGCAAAATAGCCCTACCGTGCGCTGGCGCATGTCCACCGGCTGGCCCAAAAGCCTGGACACCATTTACGGTTCGGCGGAAGCGCTGTGCAAACGTGTTAGCGAACTGACTGAAGGCAAGTTCGAGATCCGCGCATTCCCCGGCGGCGAGCTGGTGCCTTACGCCCAGAATATGGATGCCATCAGCAACGGCACGGTCGAGTGCAATCACGTGCTCAGCACCGCGTTTGTGGGCAAGAACACTGCCGTAACTTTTGATACCGGCCTGTCCTTTGGCATGAACGCCCGCCAGCACAATTCCTGGGTGCACTTCGGTGGCGGCCTGAAATTGCTGCGTGAAATGTACAGCCAGTACAACATCGTGAACTTTGTGGCAGGTAACGTGGGCGTACAAATGGGTGGTTGGTTCCGCAAGGAAATCAAGGACCTGGACAGCCTGCAAGGCCTGAAAATGCGTATCGGTGGCATTGGTGGCATGGTGCTGTCCAAACTGGGCGCTGTGCCTCAGCAGATTCCACCTAGCGATATTTACTCCTCGCTGGAAAAAGGCACGATTGACGCGGCCGAGTGGATTGGCCCTTACGACGACGAAAAGCTGGGCTTGAACAAAGTGGCTCCTTTCTACTACTCCCCCGGCTGGTTCGAGGGCAGTGCATCCTTGACCACCATGGTCAACAAAGATGCCTGGGAAGCCTTGCCTGCCAACTTCAAAGCTGCTTTCGAGACGGCCTGTAACGAGCAGACCATGCTCAGCCTGGCCAAGTACGACGCCTTGAACCCGGCTGCCTTGCGCAAGCTGGTGGCAGAAGGTGCCAAGCTGCGTTACTTCCCCAAAGACGTCATGAAGGCCGCTTACGACAAGTCCCAGGAACTGTGGAAGGAACTGTCGGACAGCAACGCCGATTTTGCCAAGATTTATCCAAGCTGGAAGGCCTTCCAGGAGCAGGAAGCCAGTTGGTTCCGGGTGGCTGAAAGCGCCCTGGACAACTTCACCTTCAGCGAGTTGGGCAAGCGCAGTTAAGCAGCACATTCTTAAGGTAGTGAAATGAGTCAGCACAGTCACCCGTCAAGCCTGGGTGGCCAAGGAGTCGGTGCGCGTATTCTCCGCAAGGAGGATGCGCGCCATCTCAATGGCCAGGGCAACTTCATCGGAAACATGACCATGCCAGGGCTGCAGGAAGTCGCCTTCCTGCGCAGCCCTATGGCGCATGCCCGTATTCGTCAGATCAATATTGAAGACAGCGCACGCGCGCAGGTTATTACCCGCGCTGATATGCCGGACTGTCTGGATATTTACGCCGCGTCCACCTTGCCCAGTTATCAGGCCTCCAGCATGCCGCCGCTGGCCTCGGGTAGTGTGCGTTATGTGGGCGAGCCGGTGGCTCTGGCCTTTGGCGAAAGCCGCGCCGTGGCCGAGGACGTTCTGGAAGAGATTGAAGCCTTGTATGACGAACTGCCGGTCTATGGCAGTGTGCAGGCCTCGCTGGCCGCACAGGGTGATCTGTTGCATGACGGCTGGCAGAACAATGAGTTTGTGACACTGCGCTCGGACGTGGCTTTTGAAGAGCACGCCGCCCGTGCCGACCGCGTGATCGAGCATTCCGTCAGCCTGTCGCGTCAATGCATGTTGCCTATGGAAGGCAAGGCCGTGTTGGCCTATTGGGATTTTCAGGCCGATCAGTTGGTGGTGTATTGCGGCAGTCAGATTCCGCACATGCACCGGACTGGTATTGCTCAGTTTCTGGGCATGGATCAGGCCCAGGTGCGCGTGATTTCCCCCGATGTGGGCGGTGCCTTTGGCTACAAATGCGTGCTGCATCAAGAAGAACTGTGTGTGGCCTGGCTGGCCAAGACTTTCCGCAAGCCCTTCCGTTTCATGGAAGATCGCCGCGAGCATTTGATTGCGGGCGCAAATACCCGTGAACACCAGTACCGTCTGAAAGCACATATCAGCAATGAAGGCCGCCTGTTGGCGCTGGATGCTGAAATTGATATTGATGGCGGCGCTTATTCTGTCTGGCCCTTTACTGTGGGTCTGGAAGTAGGTCAGGCCTTGGGTAACTTGCCCGGTCCTTATGATTTCCGTGGCTACCGCTGCCGCACGCGCGGTGTGGGCACCAATAAACCGGGTTTCATGCCGTATCGTGGCGTAGCCCGTACGGGTGTCTGTCTGGCCATTGAACAGATGATGGATCAGATCGCTTTGGCGGTCGGCAAGTCCTCCTGGGAGATTCGCTTGATGAACCTGGTGCAAGGCGAGCAAATGCCTTACGTCAACGTGGCCAACAAGCATTACGACTCGGGCGATTATCCAGAAAGCCTGCGTCGCGCTTTGGCAGCGGTGGACGTGGATGCCGTGATGGCACGGCAGGCCCAAGGCGAAGCGGATGGTCGTCTGATTGGTCTGGGTGTTGCTTCCTATACCGAGCAATCCGCACACGGTACGTCCGTGTTTGCGAGCTGGGGGACGGCTGTTATTCCAGGTTTCGACCAGGCCTTTGTACGCATGACGCCAGACGGTGGCCTGGAAGTGCGTGTCGGTGTGCACTCGCACGGTCAGGGTATGGAAACGTCTTTTGCCCAGATCGCCAGCGAGATTCTGGGTATTCCCGTGGCCAAGATCAAAGTGGTGCACGGAGATACTGGCCGCACCCCATTTTCTACCGGCACTTACGCGTCCCGTTCTTTGGTGATGTCGGGTGGTGCAGTCTCCAAGGCCTGTAAAGAGCTGCTGCCACGCGTGCGCAAGATTGCCGCCCATATGCTGAAAACCGATGTGGACAGCATGCAGCATCAAGGCGATATGTTCAGTGCCAATGACCGCCAGGTCAGCATCGCCCAGGTGGCTGATGCCTGGTACATCAACCCGCAACATCTGCCTGAAGATGTGGACCCGCAAGGTCTGGAACTGTCCGTGGGCTACAAGCCCAAAGTCGATACCGGCAGCTTCACCTACGCCAGCAATGCCGTGGTGGTGGCGGTTGATCCGCGTACCGGCGGGGTGGAAGTGCTCAAGTACGTGGTGGTGGAAGACTGCGGCGTCATGATCAACCCCATGATTGTGGAAGGTCAGACTATTGGCGGCATTGCCCAGGGGATTGGCACCGCTTTGTACGAAGAAATGCCGTACGACGAGTTCGGTCAGCCGCTGGCATCGACCTTGGCGGACTATGTCATGCCCGGTGCCTGCGAAGTGCCCAATATTCATATCGAACACATGGAAAGTCCGTCGCCCAATACCGAGTTCGGCGCCAAGGGCATGGGCGAGGGCGGGGCGATTGCGCCTCCCGCCGCCATCATGTCCGCCATCAATAATGCCTTGCGCTCCACGGGGGCACAGGTCTCGCATACGCCAGTGACACCGCATCGACTGCTGAGCGCCATTCGCGCCGCAGCACAGCCCGTTAGTCAGCAAGATAAACAGCCCGTGTCGGAGGTTCAGGCATGAAGGCCGCCAAGTTTGAGTACGAACAGGCCCAGAGCCTGAAACAGATCCAGGATGCCTATGGCAGCGACCCTTCAGCGCTGCGCTTGATGGGCGGTAGTCAGTCCCTGGGCCCCATGTTGAATCTGCGTCTGGTACGCCCAGGCCGTGTGCTGGATGTGTCGGCAGTGCCCGAACTGCGTCAGGTATCGGCCCATAAAGGGCAGGTGCGTATCGGTGCCGCGGTGACGCATGCCCAGATCGAAGACGGCATTCATGAACTGCTGCGCGGCCACATGATGCAGAAAGTCGCAGGCCGCATTGCTTACCGAGGTGTGCGTAATCGCGGCACCTTGGGTGGCAGCCTGGCCCATGCTGATCCGGCAGCGGATTGGGTGCTGACTTGTGCCGCTTTGGGTGCAAACGTCAATGTGCGTGGAACCCAAGGCAGCCGCAGCGTTCCCATGAGCGAATTCATGCTGGCCGCCTACACCACGGTGCTGGAAGCCGGTGAGTTTATCGAGTCCGTCGATGTGCCGGAAGTATCCGGTTCGGCTCGTTGGGGTTACTACAAATTCACGCGCAAAGTGGGTGAGTTTGCCGATGCCAGTTGCGCCTGCTATTTCGACCCGGCCACGCGCACGGCGCGAGTGGTCATTGGTGCCATGGAAGGCGCACCGCGTTCCTTGCCGGAGCTGGCCGTGAAAGTGGCCGCACAAGGGGCAGCCGTCCTGGAAGGGGACACCATTGCAGCGGCCTTGCAGCCGTATCTGGCACAGCGGGACGAAGCCCATCAGGTGCTGTTCCGTACGGTAGTAGAGCGCAGCCTGAAGCAAGCTCTGGGCGTGAAAGGTTAAGACATGGCAGAAATCTCGATTCAAGTTAACGGCCGCTTGCAAAAGCATGAGGCCGAGTCGCGTACCCACCTGGGTGATTTCATTCGCGAGAAAAGCCGTTTGACCGGCACCAACCTGAGCTGTGAACACGGTGTGTGCGGCGCGTGTACGGTGCTGGTCGATGGCCGTCCGGTACGCTCCTGCATTACCTTTGCCGGTGCCTGTGATGGCCACGAAGTCACCACCGTAGAAGGTTATGACGACGACCCGATCATGAGCCGTCTGCGTAAGGCTTTTTCTGAAAAACACGCCTTGCAATGCGGCTTTTGTACCCCTGGCATGTTGGCCACCAGCCGTGACATCGTGCTGCGTTTACCGGATGCAGATGAAGCCCGTGTGCGTATTGAGCTGTCCGGCAATATTTGCCGCTGCACCGGCTATCAGGGCATTACGGCCGCCATTCTGTCCGTGCTGCAAGCCATGCGCGATCAGCCCGATGCTCAGGTAGAAGCCTTGCGTGCCGCTGTGGTGCAAAACGTGCAACAGGACTGGAACCAGAACGGTTTCACCACCTTTGAAGCCGTACAGGAAGAAGTACAGGCTCCCGCTCCGGTGGCGGCTGCTGCGCCTGCCGCCTCCGGCAGTGCCGACAAGGGCAAAGGCCAGGCGATTCAAGGTGGTTTTGATGCCCGCTTCCCGGCTGATCAGGTCTGGGCTTTCATGAAAGATTTGCCCAAGGTGGCGGGTTGTTTGCCCGGTGCGATTATCGAGTCCCAGGAGGGGGCTACGGTACAGGGCAAGATCGCCATCAAGTTCGGCCCCATGTCGGCCGCTTTCAAGGGCAATGCCACGCTGGAAGAAGACAACGAGCGCCGTGCCGCCGTGCTGCGCGGCGAAGGTGTGGACTCTTTGAGCCAATCGCGTGCTCGTGGCGATGTCAGCTTCAAGGTCAATCCGGATGGCGACGAACGCAGCCGCGTGGAAGTCGAGTTGGTGTATTCGCTGCAAGGGCCGCTGGCGCAGTTTTCGCGCTCCGGGCTGGTTCAGGACTTCGTACGTCGCATGATTGCGGAGTTCGGCAAGAACGTGAACTTGCGCCTGGAAAAACCGCTGGCCGAAGGTGAAGAACCGGTCGTGGCCGAGTTCAATCCGGTCAAGATGTTCTTCAGCATTTTGTGGGACCGCTTCATGGGACTTTTCCGGCGCTCATAAACGCCTAGACGACGCAAGACGATAAATAAAACGGGGGTAAGGAGATGACGGAGCGTAAAGCTTTGGGAGGACGTGTGCGCCTCGCAATCGGGGCCACCTTGTTGTTGAGCACGTGGGGGGTGGCAGCAGAACCCTTGAATGTGAAGCTGGATTGGACGCCTTGGGCCGTTCATGCCCCGTTTCATCTGGCGGTGGAAAAGGGCTGGTTCAAGCAGGCTGGGCTGGATGTGCGCCTGGAAGATGGCAACGGTTCGGTGACGGCGGTGCAGATCGTGGGTGGCAGCGACCGCTTCGATGTGGGCCAGGCCGCACTGGCTTCTATGGTCATTGCCCGCAGCAAAGGCTTGCCGGTCAAAGGTCTGGCTACCTTTGCCACGACCAGTGATATTGGCGTGCTGGTGCCCAAGGATTCGGGCATCACGGGGCCGGAGGGTTTGAAGGGGCGCAAGATCGCCTATACCGCCGGTTCGCTGGAAGCTCCGTTTGTGGATGCCTTCCTGGCAGCAGGTGGATTGCGCCGCAGTGATGTGGATCTGCTGAGCGTGGATGCGGCTGGCAAGGCCGCCACCTATGCCGTGGGTCGGGCAGATGCGGTTATTTCAACTATTCCGTTTGTCTTGGCCTCGGTGTCGCGTCAACGTGAGTCCAATGCCATTCCTTTTGCTCAGCATGGTCTGGATATGGTCAGCTTTGGTCTGTTCACCAGCGAATCCAAGCTGGCCAGTCGTGGTGCGGAGCTGACGACATTCTCTAATGTGGTCGCCAAGTCCTGGAACTACATTTACAACGGTCACGAGCAAGAAGCTGTGGATGCGATTGTGGCGCAACGCCCCAATGCGCGTTTGGACAAAGCGATTTTGCTGGACCAGTTGAACATTCTTAAAACCTACTTTGGCCCAGCCGTCGGGCAAGGCAGCATTGGTGTGAACCAGCCTGCGGATTGGGACAAGACGATTGCCACGCTGGAGCGGGTGGAGTTGATTCCCGCTGGTCAGAAAGCCACGGATTTCTACCAGTCCGGCGTGGTGACGACGCAATCCCTGACCGCGCTGGAGCAGAAGTAATGGCGGCGCGGGTTCTTTCTCAAGATGTGCGCAAGCGCTTTGAAGGTGCGCGGGATGTGCTGGCCCTGGATGGCATTAATGTCGATATTCAACCCGGCCAGTTCATCAGCATTCTGGGCCCTAGCGGCTGCGGGAAAAGCACCTTCTTGCGTTGTGTGGCCGGGCTGGAAGATATCAGTAGTGGCTCCCTGACGGTAGACCAGCAACCCGTCAGCGGCCCGCCCGATCAGGTGGGCATGGTGTTCCAGCGCGATGCCCTGCTGGAGTGGCGCACCATACGCGACAACATTCTGTTGCCCCTGGAGTTCGCGGGCAAACGTACGGCGGACTATCTGGACAAGGTGGATGCCTTGCTGGCCTTGACGGGCCTGTCCCAGTTTGCGGATAGCTATCCGCGCCAGTTGTCTGGTGGCATGCGCCAGCGCGCTTCCATCTGCCGTGCTCTGGTCGATGACCCACGCCTGCTGCTGATGGATGAGCCTTTCGGTGCGCTGGACGCACTGACGCGCGACAACATGAACGCCGAGTTGCAACGCATCTGGATGAAAACGGGCAACACCACCTTGTTTGTGACGCACGGCATTGCCGAAGCCGTGTTCCTGGCCGATACCGTGCTGGTGTTTTCCTCCCGTCCGGGCCGCATTCTGGAACAGATCCACATCGACTTCCCCCGTCCTCGCCCGCTGTCTCTACGCGAGACCCCGGAGTTCGGGCGTCATGTGGCTCATATCCGCCAATTGTTTGGTATTGCCGATGGTGCAGGAGATAGCCATGAGTAAAGCCTTGCGTTCCATGCCCTCCTGGTTGGCGGGCGTGGTCTCTACCGTCGTGGTGTTGTTGGCGTGGGAACTAATTTGTTGGCTGGGGCAGGTGCGGGAAGTGATTTTGCCGCGCCCCTCGCTGATTCTGGAGGATTTGTATGGCGAACTGGGTTGGTACATGGGTCAAGCGTTATACACGCTCGGCATCACGCTGGCTGGATTTGTACTGGCCGCCGTAGGCGGCGTGCTGATCGCGGTCGCTTTAGTGTGTTCACCGCTCTTCGAGCGTTTTTGCTATCCCCTGATTGTGGGTTTTAACAGTATTCCGAAAGTCGCTCTGGCACCCCTGTTCGTGGTCTGGATGGGCACCGGCTACGAGCCCAAGGTGGCTATCGCCTTTTTGATTGCTGTCTTTGCCGTGATTGTGGATACGGTGCAAGGCCTGCGCTCGGTCTCGCCGGACATTCTGGACCTGGGCCGTGTCCTGAAAGGTGGGCCGGTCGCCCTGTTTTTCAAGGTGCGTTTGCCTTCGGCGCTGCCGTCCATCATGGCGGGCCTGAAAGTGGCTCTATCCCTGGCTTTGGTGGGAGCCATTGTGGGCGAATTCGTGTCCTCCCAGCGGGGGCTGGGCTTTGTGATCATGAGCGCCCAGGGGGTGTTTGACACCGTGCGCGTGTTCTCCGCCCTGTTTATTTTGGCCGTGATGGGTCTGGTGTTGTATTTCCTGCTGGACGCAGTTGAAAAGCGCGCTACCCGTTTTCGGTCCAACTAGATTTCAACTAACTTCAACGCAGAAAATCTGGGGGATTGATGCAATCTTTACTAAAACTATCAAGGGCGATCGACAGCCTGAATCAGCTATGTGGCCGGGTGGTCATGTGGGTGGTTCTGCTGGTGGTGTTGATCAGTTCCTATAACGCCATTGCGCGTAAATTTTTCGATTCCAGCTCCAATGCCTGGCTGGAAGTGCAATGGTATTTGTTTGGCGCCTTGTTCCTGCTAACCGGTGGCTACACCTTTTTGCGCAACGAACACGTACGCGTGGACGTGCTGGCCTCGCGCCTGTCCGAGCGCAAGCAAATCATGATCGAAGCGGCGTGTGTGGTGCTGTTCATGCTGCCTGCCTGTATCGCCATCATGGCCTTGTCCTGGCCGGTGTTCATGGACTCTTATCTGACGCAGGAAGTGTCCTCCAACTCCGGTGGCCTGATTCGCTGGCCCGCCAAACTGATTATTCCTATTGGTTTCGCCCTGATTTCCCTGCAGGGGATTTCGCATCTGATCAAGTGCATTGGTTTTTTGCGTGGCGCTTGCCCCAACCCCAACAAGAAGTTGCAGGAAAAAACGCCCGAAGAGTTGCTGGCTGAAGAAATTGCACGGCAAGCCGAGGCCAAGTTAGTGCATCAACAGAAAGGCTGAACCAGATCATGATGGATTTATTTGTCGCCAATATGGCGCCAGTGATGTTTGCATCACTGATTGTTTTCTTGCTGCTGGGCTTTCCGGTTGCCTTTGCTCTGGCCGCCAACGGCATGGTGTTCGGCCTGATTGGTGTGGAAATGGGCCTGTTCAACTGGTCCTTGTTCCAGGCCTTGCCGCTGCGGGTGTTTGGCATCATGGCCAACGATACCTTGCTGGCCATTCCTTTCTTTACCTTTATGGGGCTGATTCTGGAGCGTTCGGGCATGGCGGAAGACCTGCTCGATACGATTGGCCAGTTGTTTGGCTCCATGCCTGGTGGCCTGGCGATTGCCGTGGTGTTTGTGGGTGCCATGCTGGCCGCCACAACCGGTGTGGTATCGGCATCGGTCATTTCCATGGGCCTGATCTCCCTGCCTATCATGCTGCGTTACGGCTATAGCCGTCGACTGGCAACTGGGGTAATTGCCGCCTCGGGAACACTGTCGCAGATTATTCCGCCATCCCTGGTGCTGATTGTGTTGGCTGACCAGTTGGGTCGTTCGGTCGGCGATATGTACCGTGGCGCGATGGTGCCCGGTCTGGTGCTGACAGGTGCCTACCTGCTTTACATCCTGATTCTGGCTGTGCTGCGTCCCAAGGATGTGCCCCCCATTCCCGTTGAGCATCGTACGTACTCGGAGGCCAATGGCCGTTCGGGCTCCCGTTCCTTGTGCGTGCTCCTGCTGATCTCTCTGGTTGCCGGTTATGTGCTGGACGAGTTCTGGATTGACCCCAATGGCCCGGTTGATGAGAAAGTCATCATTGGAATTTTGCTGGTAGGTGGTGTGGCCTTCTTGCTGGCTCTGATCAACAAGTGGCTCAAGCTGGGTTTGTTGTCGGTATTGGCCGAGCGGGTCGTGTTTGTAATGATCCCGCCGCTGGGGCTGATCTTCCTGGTGCTGGGCACGATCTTCCTGGGGATTGCTACCCCTACCGAAGGCGGCGCGATGGGCGCAGTCGGTGCCATTCTGATGGCCGTCAGCCGTGGTCGACTGAGCATTGATTTGCTCAAGCAGGCTATGGACACCACAGCCAAGCTGTCCTGCTTTGTGATGTTCATTCTGATCGGTTCCACCATCTTCTCGCTGACTTTCCGTGGCGTGGACGGTGACCTGTGGGTGGAGCACCTGCTGATTGACCTGCCAGGCGGCGAATACGGCTTCCTGATTCTGGTCAGTGTGCTGGTGTTTGTACTGGCCTTTTTCCTGGATTTCTTCGAGCTGGCTTTCATCATCGTGCCTTTGCTGGGGCCGGTGGCCGACAAGATGGGTATCGATTTAATCTGGTTTGGCGTGCTCTTAGCCGTTAATATGCAAACATCCTTTATGCATCCACCATTTGGCTTCTCACTATTTTATTTGCGCTCGGTGGCGCCCAAGGATGATTACATCGACAAAGTGACTAAAAAGAAGATCCCGGGTGTGGCCACAGGCGACATTTACTGGGGCTCCGTACCCTTTATCTGCATCCAGATTGTGATGATTGCCGTGGTATTGCTGTTCCCCGGCATGGTGACGCACTACAAGGGCACGGGCGCCAAAATTGATCCCAATACAGTCACGATCGAAATGCAGGATGAATACGGCGACAACATGAATCCCTTTGATGATTCGGGCGACGGTGGTGGTATGCCGGTATTCAAGTAAACACAGGAAAGACAGGAGACGACTATGGAGAGCCTGGATGTCAGGGTATTGCGCCAGTTGCAAGAATGGCGCGCACAAGGGCGTGATGCCATTCTGGTCACGGTTGTGCAGACCTGGGGTTCGTCCCCCCGTCCAGAGGGCTCCATCATGGCTCTGGAAAAGGGTGGGGCGGTGGTCGGATCAGTCTCGGGCGGTTGTATCGAGGACGATCTGATCCGCGCCTATCACGACCCTGAAGGGAGCGATAAACGCCTGCACGGCGATGGTCGCCCCCAACTGCTGACCTATGGCATCAGCGCGGATGAAGCGCACCGCTTTGGCCTGCCTTGCGGGGGCACGATACGCTTGCTGGTGGAGTTCAACCCCTGCCCGCAGGCCTTGTCGGATGTGCTGGGTTTGCTGGAACAGCGTCATCTGGTGCAACGTCATGTGGATCTGCAAACCGGCCGTGCCTGGGGCAGCGCTACCCGTGTTCCAGCGGCTTTGCACCTTAGCCAGGATTGCCTGTCTGTCACCTTTGGCCCGTCCTATCGGCTTTTGCTGATCGGGGGCGGGCAATTGTCCGAGTACGTGGCCACCATTGCCTTGTTCAATGGCTTTGATGTGACGGTGTGCGATCCGCGCAGCGAGCATATTCAGGGCTGGAGCGTGGCGGGCGCACGTGTGGTCAGCGGCATGCCCGATGACGAGGTGATCGCCTGCGTGCCAGATCGGCGCACCGCCATTGTGGCCCTGACGCACGACCCCAAGCTGGACGATATGGCCTTGCTGGAGGCGCTGAAAAGCAGTGCCTTTTATGTGGGGGCGATTGGCTCGCGGCGTAATAACCAGAGCCGCCGCGAACGCCTGGCCGAGTACTTCGATTTGACGGCCCAGGAAATCGACAAGCTTAAAGGCCCGATTGGTTTGTATATAGGCAGCAAAACCCCGGCAGAGATTGCGGTCAGCATCATGGCTGAAATCATTGCCATTAAAAATGGGGTGGATGTGCCGCGTGAGCTGTCTGTGGGCTCCGTCAAGGATAGGCAAGAGCAGCAGTCCGCCTAAGCAAGTGGCTGGCGATAGCGACAGTTCTGCATTCAGACAATTCGCACTAAGATAAGAGAACGGGCGGCGACCCGTTCTTTTTTTGTCGTCGGCCGGTCCAGTATCGAACGCCTTTTCGGGACCGCAAACGGGTGATAAGCCGTCTGTGGTCAGGTGTCTTTATTTCTGCCTTTGTGAGCCTGCCATGCCCCTCGTGTCCCAATATGGTTTTTTGCCCCTCAGCGCAGCTCCCGGAAAACAGGCCCTGTACAGCCCGGCACAATGCGCCAGTATGGACGCGGCGGCACCGGGTTTCGGGGTATCCATCGAGCAATTGATGCAGGCCGCCGCCAGTGCGGTGGCGCGGACTGTGCAGAGACACTGGCCGCAAGGGGCTGTGCTGTTCTTGTGCGGGCCGGGTAATAACGGTGGTGATGCCTTGGTGGCCGCGCAAATTCTGCGCGAACAGGGGCGGGTTGTTTCTGTGTTCAGTCTGGTGGACCCGTCCCTGCGACAAGGAACGGCTGCCTGGGCGCAATCGCAATGGCAGGGTCGCTGGGAAAGCCAGTGCCCGGATTTCCGACGTTTTTCCGTGGTGGTGGATGGTTTGCTGGGTGCGGGTCTGGATCGCGACGTAGAAGGCGAGACAGCCGCCCTGATTCAGTCCCTGGCGGCTTCCAAAGTGCCTGTGTGTGCCATTGACGTGCCGTCGGGTCTGGATGGCGCCAGCGGGCAGGTGCGCGGTGGGGTGGCGCCTGCCACGGTGACAATCAGCTTTGTACGCTACAAGCCGGGTCATGTGCTGTATCCAGGGCGGGCCTTGTGCGGCAAGCTGGAGCTGGCCGAAATAGGCATGCCTGCCCCCGCTTTGCAGGAGCCCAATACCTGGTTGAATGAACCGGCTTTGTGGCAAGGCCATTTGCCGCAGTTGGGGGCCCAGAGTCACAAATACACCCGTGGACATGCCTTGGTGGTTGGGGGCGAACGAATGACGGGTGCCAGTCGTCTGGCGGCCCGTGCCGCGCAACGCGCTGGAGCTGGGCTGGTCAGCATGGCAGTGCCGCCTTCAGTCTGGCCCGTTTACGCCAGCGCAATGGACAGCATTATGGTGGCGCCTTTGGATGAAACCATTAGCACGGACGAACGGATTCGTGCCTGGCTGGTGGGGCCCGGAGCGGGCCTGGGGGAGGCGACCCGTCGTCTGACCTTGGCTTTGTTGGCGACCGGGAAACCGTGTGTGCTGGATGCGGATGCAATCAGCAGCTTTGCCGAACAGCCGCAGGAATTGCTGGATGCTTTGCACGAGCAATGTGTGTTGACTCCGCATGCCGGGGAGTTCGTTCGTGTTTTTGATGGCGGAGCAGATAGGTTGGAAGCCGCGCGTCTGGCGGCTCGGCAATGCGGGGCTGTGTTGGTTCTGAAGGGGGCGGATACGGTGATTGCCGCGCCGGACGGACGGGCCTTGATCAATGCCTGCGCGCCACCCTGGTTGGCGACAGGGGGCAGTGGGGATGTATTGGCCGGTTTGGTGTGCGGCTTGTTGACCCAGGGCATGCCTGCTTTTGAGGCAGCAGGCGCTGCCGTCTGGCTTCATTCACAAGCCGCCCTGGAGTTTGGCCCCGGCCTGATTCCAGAAGATCTGTTGCAGGTGCTGCCGCGCGTTTGGCAGCGGCTTCTGTCCAGAGCCTAGTTTCTGCTGTTATTTATTACGGGGTGCGCGTTGGTAAGCCAAGGCGATAATCCCGCTTAGCACCACGGCCCCACCCAGCAATTGGGTGGAGTTCAAGGTTTGCTTCAGAATCAGCCAACCCAGAATCAGGGAAGCCACCGGCTCCATATTCATGAAGGGTGCGTTGCGCGTCATGTCCAGCCGTGGAGCCAGTACAAACAGGGTTACAAAGCCCGTGGTGTACAGCGCACAGACCAGCGACAGGGCAATCCAGCCAACAGCATCGTGGGGCAGGGATGAGCCACCGGGCAGCAGCCCCAAGGGGCTCAGGGCAATCAGGCAGACCAGAGTTTGGCTGATGGTACAGAAACTGCGTACCAGACCGGGCAGGGGCGCCAGTTTATTTTCTGTAATCCACAGGCCAATGGCAAAGGTCAGGGCAGTCAGCAGGCTGCATACCACGCCCAGCACCCATTGCGCATCCAGCGTTGCGCCCTTGATCAGGCTAGGTGTATCCAGTGCCAGCAAGAGACCGACCAGAATCGCCACCATGATGATGGAGGTCTTGCGAGTCGGTTTGTGCCCACCCAGTACCCAGGTCAGCAGGGCCAGCAGAATCGGGTACATATTGGCCACCAGCAAGGCCAGGGCCACCGGGATGCGGGCAATAGAGGAGTAAATCAGCATGCACTGCAGGGTGATCAGCCCGCCCAGCATCAGTTGCCAGCCCAGATACTGACGCGGCACATGCAAGGCTTGCTTGCGCCAGATCAGCAGCATGCTCAAGGCCAGGGTGGCTGCGGCCGAGCGGAAAATAACGGAGATGATGAGCCCGGTGCCGTGGTCCAGCGCCACTTTGGCCGCAATATGGTTGGCGGCGAAGGAGCTGCCCAGCATCAACAGCAAAATAATGGCAAGGTGGCGGGGCAGTAAAGCGGAAGACGTTGCGGGCGGCATGCTACTTGTTTCAGGTTTAAAGTATGGGTTGGTGCTTTATTGTTGTCCGCCCTGTCACTTGCTGCAAGTATTGATTGCGAAACGTGCCATCGGTCTGCCGGGATGGCGGTGCTACTATGTGCAGCGATGCCCATGTCCACAGAGATGCTTTCATGAAAATCGACCCCAGCAAGAAGCCGACAATTCCCCGTTCCAAGGGGCAGCCTTTGTCCTTCTTTTGGCGCAGCCTGATTGCCGGTGGAGCCTTGCTGGCTGGCTTGACCGGGTGTGCCTTGCCCTCGCTGGAAGGGCGTAGCCAGACTGAAGCCTTGCCCCTGGATCAGGCGCAAAACACCATGATTGGTCAGGCTGTGGACCCCATGGCGCAGCAGCATCCCGGACTGACGGGAATTTATCCCCTGTTCGATCCGCACGACGCCTATGCCGCCCGTGCCTTGCTGGCCTTTGCCGCGCAAAAAACCCTGGATGTGCAGTATTACATCTGGCGGGGCGATACCACTGGCACCCTGATGCTGGGCACCTTGTTGCAGGCAGCCGAGCGTGGTGTGCGTGTGCGTTTGCTGATTGACGACAATGGCATCACGGGCCTGGACGATACCTTGGCCGCCCTGAACGCACACCCCAATATTGAAGTGCGCCTGTTCAATCCTTTTGTGCTGCGTTGGCCCAAGCCGCTGGGTTTTCTGACGGACTTTTCCCGCCTGAACCGGCGCATGCACAACAAGTCCTTCACCGTGGATAACCAGGTCACCATTATTGGCGGGCGTAATGTGGGGGATGAGTATTTCGGTGCCACCCAGGACGTTCTGTTTGCAGACCTGGATGTGATGGCGATTGGCGCGGTTGTGCAGGATGTGTCCAAGGATTTTGATCGCTACTGGGCCAGCCAGTCCGCTTATCCGGTAGACAGTCTGATCAAGACGGGCGGCCCGGATGCCTTGGCCAAGTTTCAACAGCAGTTGCAAGAAGCCGAGGCGCAACCGCGCGCCAAAGACTATCAGCAAGTGTTGCGCGAATCGGATCTGGTCAGCCATTTAGTGCGAGGCGAGCTGGATTTCCAGTGGGCACGCGCCACCATGATCAGCGATGATCCTGCCAAGGCCTTGGGTCCCGTGAACCCGGAGCAGTTGCTGGTCTGGCAAATGGACCATGTGCTGGGCAAACCCACTAGTCAGGTGGATCTGGTGTCCTCCTACTTCGTGCCCACCGCTGCGGGCGTTCGTGCGTTTGAGGACATGATGGCCCGGCCCGGAATGCGGGTACGGGTGCTGACCAATTCCCTGGCTGCTACAGATGTGACGGCCGTGCATGCAGGCTATGCAAAACGACGCAAGGCCTTGCTGGAGGCAGGTGTGCAGTTGTGGGAGCTGCGACCTACCCACGATAAGCCGACTCGCCACGGCTCCGGGCCATTTGGTAGTTCCGGCTCGGCTTTGCATGCCAAGACCTTTGCGGTGGACGGCAAGCGCTTATTTGTGGGTTCCTTCAACTTCGATCCGCGTTCGGTCAATTTGAATACCGAGCTGGGCTTCATTATTGAAAGCTCGGAAATGGCGCAAGCCTTGTCCAAGAGTTTTGAGGAAGTCCTGCCTTACCGCAGTTATCGCGTCGAGCTGGATGATAAAGGGGAGCTGGTCTGGATTCAGTTGAATGAAGACGGCACCCAGCGCCTGTTCACGACGGAACCCAATGCCAGTATCTGGCGACGGGCCGGAGTGGGTGTGCTGTCTATCTTGCCGATTGAGTGGTTGCTCTAAGTCACGCTTTGCCAGGCGCAATGGATGTGAAATGCCCCCAAGGATAAAGCTGAATCCTTGAGGGCATTTTCATGTGGGTGTAGCGGGTTGCTGATTAGACCTTGAGTTTCTGCACAGCCTGTCGACGCGCCTGAATCCAGTCCGCGTAACGATGCAGGCTGTGTTTTTCCATGTGCTGCTCGGCCAAATTCCATTCCTGCAAGGCCTGGGCATTTTCGCCCAATGCCATCCAGGCATCCCCGCGTACACAGTGCAGCTCGGCGCCCAGGCTGTTGGTGTCGTAGCGCAGACCTTGTGCTGCAGCCTTGTCCAGCCAGGGCATGGCTTCATTGCTGCGACCCAGGCGAATCATGGCGCGAGCAATCCGGCTCATCAAACCATCGGTGCTGATGGGCAGACCGTACTGAGCAATTTGCACGCAGTCGAGCAGGGATTGCAGGCTGGTCTCGCGGCCATGCAGCATCACATGGCAATAGTGCAGGTAAGAGCGGCTAAGCGCAGACCAGGGCTCGGGGTTGTGCGACTTTTGCAGCTCTTGCAAGGACAGCTCGGCCACTTGCAGGCAGTCTTCCAGTTGCTCCATCAGGTAGTAAGCCTGCATTACGAACAGATGGGTAATGGCTCGCAGGGAAAAAGCGGTATCGGCGCGCAAGCTTTGCAAGGCTAAATGCGCATGTTGCTGAGCGGCGTCCATATTGCCTTGCAAGGCCAGGGCGACACTCAAGGTGCCAAAGGTAATGGACTGCGGGAAATGCTCGGCAATGGCCTGACGACTGTTCTGCTCTTTCAGATCATCAAACACGGCCAGGCTCAGGTTCAGCGTCTGGACGGCATTATTGACATTGCCTTTCCAGAGCTCGTGCTGGCCAATCGCGTACAGAGCCCAGCTCCGGTTTTGATCGTGGCTGGTTTCATTGGCCAGGGCCAGCAGTTGGCGCGCCTTTTGCAAGGCTTGCTCGAAGTTGCCCTGGGCTTGAAACGCCGTCCAGGCCGTCCACAAGCTGATCATGACCTGATCCGAGTCATGCTCGTCATGCAGCTCATGCCCCAGCTCGTAAGCCATGGCGGTAGACGCAGAGGCCGGGCCGTACAGGGCCGATTCAATGGCGCCTTGCAACATGCGACATTCAAACTGCAGGGTTTGGCGAACCTGCAGGTCCTCAATCAGTTCGCTGCGGTTCAAGGAGCGTTGCAGGTATTGGCTGGCCTGACGCAGATCGTCTTTTGCCAGCGCCTCACGGGCGGCGCGTTGCCACCAGAAAGCCGCTTCCGCGCTTTCGGCTTCACACAGATGCAGAGCAATCTGCTCGGGAGCATGGCGACGGCGTATGCCATGCTGGGCGATGGCATGGTGGGACTGGCGCAGTTCTTCACGCATTGCCACGCGCTCCAGCGCCTGGGCGGCCAGAGGCAGGCAGGAGACGCTCTCGTCATGCAGATCAATCAAGTCCAGCGTGGCCAGTGTGTCCAGACCACTGCTCAGTGCGGCTTGGTCCAGGCGCAACATCAGGGCCAGTTCGTCGATGGCAATGGTTTGCTCATGCAAGGCAATGCTGAGCAGGATGTGGCGCGTAGCGGGCAAGAGGCTGTGGTACTGAGTACAGATCAGATCAGTCAGGCACAGCGCGTCGCTGCATTCGATATTCAGTTCGTGGCAGCGCAGCAGCTCATTGGCGTGGCCCGGATTGCCTGCGCTTAACTTGACCAGACGGCTGCGCTTGTCACGGGCCAGTCGTTGGCCACGTTGGCCGCCCAGCAAGCTGTTGATGCTGGAGCGATCCAGGGCACGCAAACTCAAGTGCTCGGCGCGTTCCAGACCATGGCCTGGCTTGCGGCTGGTGGTCAGCAAGAGGGTCGGGTGACGCGGTGCAGTATGCGCCAGCAAGCGAATCAGACGCTGGGTAGGCGGGTCGGCCCACTGAACATTTTCAATAATCAGCAAACGGCGGCGGGGGGAATTGCCCTGGCCGCTGAGCAAATTGAACAAGAGGTCCATATGAGCCGTAGAGGGCTCATTCAAGTCCTGCTCGTCAGGTCCGCTGTTCAACCATTGATGCAGGGACTGGGCCTGTTTGGGGCTGATCTCCAGGGCCTCTTGCAAGGTCTGCACAGAAAAGGGGTCGCTAGGCTTGCTGCTTTGCGACGTGAGGTAATCGCCAATCTGCTCGTGCAGCCATTGACGAATCGGGTGCCAGGCCACGCGGCGTTTATCTTCGCGACAATGCAGCACAATGCAGTGGTGGGCCGTTTTTTGTACATAGTCGGCCAGCGACTGCACCAGCAGGCTTTTGCCAATATGGGCGCGGCCGTGAATGGCGATGTGATGCAAGGCACGATTAGGCCCGATATGTGACCAGGCTTGCACCAGATGATCGAACTCCTGGGAGCGACCATAGACGCGGCTGGTTAAACGGCTGTGATCAATATCAGAGGGGCTCAGGTTCAGCCACAGGGCTTCATTGTGGCGACCCAGAGGGCCTTGAATATCCTTGATGTCCAGACGCAACGCAGCTTGCGAACTGATACGCGGTGCGCCGGGTGCAGCCTCCCAACTCAGGGGCAGCACAATCTGCGCCAATTGGCCCCACGGGTCGGGATAAGCGCTTTGGTCATCCATTGCCAGATCGGCATGAAGGGCGATGCTCAGCTTGACGTGCTCATCCATGCGCAAGGTCGCGGCGACGCGGGCCAGTTGGGCCGCCTGGGTGACGGGCGACTCCAGCAACTCGGGATAGCCAAAGTAAGCGATCAACTGATTGGGACCGGCCTCGCAGGGCCAGCCACCATGATGCTCAATCAATTGGTGCAAGGTCTGGCGGCTTTTTTCCAGTAAGTGTCCACCTTGCTCGCGAGCATGGCGGTGGCCGGGTTCAAATCGCAGGCAGAAACCCACTGCGGCCAAAGGACGCAGACGCAAGGAGACCGACTTGGGTAGAGCTGTGGCGGGCAGATTGGCAGGGCGCTGGGGCAAATCCACCAGGCTGCGCGTTTGGGCGCTAGGCTCACAACCCAGACGATCCGCCAGCAGTACCGAGCATTGCTCGTAGGCGTGCAAGGCGGCTTCGTGTTGGCCTTCCTGCTTGAGCAGACGAATCAGCTCCTGATGCAGCTTTTCTTCTTCCGGCCAGATCAGGAGCCAGCGTTTAAGGTAACTGATTGCTTGCGGCGTGGGCAGCGCAGCCAGGCCGGATTGTATGTAACGGTCACGACATTGCGACAGAGTCTGTCGAATGTTTTGCTGTGTATCTTGCAACCAGTCCTGCAACTGTTCGCCATGATGCAACTTGACCTGGCCCAGCAAGGGGCCTTGATACAGATTCAGGCGTTCCAGGTCATTGAGCGAGGGCTGGCTGGGGTGTTGCAGCAGGCTCAGCACATCCACCTGGGCCCGGCTAGGGTCCAGGGCCAAGGTGTCATTGGTAATGTGCAGGGCCTGATCACAGCCTTCAAAGGCGCGGCGCAAGGCATGTAGCGCATGGCGCAAACGAGCACGGCCCACACTGATCGGGTCTTCGTGCCAGATCGTTTCAGCCAGGCGGCTACGACTGATCGGTTTGCCCTGCGCTAGCGCCAACATGGACAACAAAATACGCGCTTTATCGTAATTAATGATTTGTGCGCGGCATTGTCCTTGAACCAGTAGTCGGTACGTACCGAGTAGGTAAATTTGGGCCAAGTGCGAAGCAGAGGAAGGCAAAACATCCATGGGCTCGGGCTCGTATCAAGAGTTAAGCAATGATTGGGATAATGTATCCGATCCGTTTAATTTTCGTTTACCAACTTTTGCAAAAATAAACGCCTTGCTTGTTCAAGATTAAACCTTTTTGGGATATCTCCGGCTTATCCCGTCGCAGGCTATGATGTGGGCTTGTCACTTTCTTGTGCTTAGACGCCTCTTCGTATGGCTGATCCCACACGTTCTTCGCTGCGCAAACAGTCCAAATTGCCCCTGTCGCTCAAGGTGAAATATACCTTGCGAGCGCGCCTGGAGCGTGGCGAATGGCCAGTGGGAACGCGTATTCCCACCTTGGAAGAGCTGATGCAGGAATACGGCGTCTCGCGTGCAACTGTGCGGGCCGCGCTGGACGAACTGGAAAATGAAGGCCTGATTGAACGCACGCGTGGCAAAGGAACCTTTGTTATTGGTGATGTAGCCCAGGATCATTGGCTGATGCTACCCACCAACTGGGACGCTCTGATCGAACATTTGACG
The DNA here is from genome assembly GCF_017377875.1 of Alcaligenes sp. SORT26. GTDB lineage: Bacteria > Pseudomonadota > Gammaproteobacteria > Burkholderiales > Burkholderiaceae_B > Alcaligenes > Alcaligenes parafaecalis. Next base: position 2,091,675 of record NZ_CP070975.1, on the reverse strand, counting down.
CGTCTGGATTCGGTCATGGTGGAGCTGGGCCAGGGGACGGGGGCCTTGCCCATAGAGATTACGGGCCAGTCCTTGCCGGATGATTACTGGTGGACCAGTCGCATCAATTACGCGGATGGGGTGGCTTACAGCCTGAACACGGTCTATGTGCTGAACACCCTGGCGCAGACTCTGCAGCCTGAATTAAGTCAGCAGCCTGTATTGCTGGTGCTGAATCGTTTGGCTCGTGAGCAGATTCACACCATACGTCAAACACTGACGGTACGAGTGGCGGATGCGGATTTGGCTCGCCATCTGAACATGGACATAGGCATGCCTGTTGTACGGGTAATTCGCCTGATTCTGAACCGTGCTGATCAACTGGTGTATGCGGCGCAGGTCTTTTATCCCGCCAAATACTTGAGCATTCAGACAGAACTCTCCCCCGGCTTTTAAGCTCGCCATCCCAGGCGCCATGCGCCTTTACGACACTTCTAGGTAAAAACACCAAGTTATCGGTCTGGAAGACGAGGTGTACACTTTTTTCATAAAGTCCTAAAAATAGAACTTTATGACTTTATCGAAGAGGCACTGTTCTGGTGCCGGATGTTTTTATCTGCTTGAAGGAGCTTTACGTGAAGATAACCATGCTTGGCACCGGCGCTGCGTTGCCTGATCCGGACCGTGCCCAGTCGTCCATTTTGGTGACGCTGGATAACGGCAAGAATTACCTGTTTGATTGCGGCGAAGGGTCCACGCGTCAGATGGTGAAGGCCAATATCAATCCGGCTGATGTGCCTTGGGTGTTTCTAAGTCACCTGCACTATGACCACGTCTGCGGTTTGCCGTTTTTTGTCTTGTCTAGCTGGGTTTTCAACCGCGAAGGCAGGCTGAAGGTTTTTGGTCCCAAGGGGACTCAGGACTTTGTGGATCACTCTTTCGAGAACGGCGCTTTCCGTGTGGATATTCAGGCCCGTGCCGCGTATCCGGCCCGTAAAAAGAATATCGAAGCCGTACGCCCCGAGGTGTTCGAGGTGGAGCCTGGTCTGATGTACGAGGATGAGGACGTCAAAATCTACATTGATGTGGTGGATCACATTCCGACGGAAATTACGGATTGTTTTGGTATTCGTATGGAGGCCGAGGGCAAAGTGGTGGCTTTCAGTGGCGATACGGCTCCGTGTGAATCCATGATCCGCTTGGCTCAGGATGCGGATTTGCTGATTCACGAGTGCACTTTCCCTGAGTCTTTCTTGAAACACCGTGCGGAATCGGGGGTGGGCACTTTTGCTCATACCAGTCCTTTGCAGTTGGGTGAAATCGCCCGCCGAGCCAATGTGAAGAGTTTAGTGGCCACCCACTTTGGGCATTACGATTCCACCAGCCCGGTGATTAAACGTGCGGCGGGTAATCATTTGCCGGTTGATTTGATGGGGCCTGAACGCCTGGACGAAGTGGCTCGAGATATTCGCAAGAGCTACAAGGGCGACTTGCGTTTGGCAACGGACTTGATGCGCATAGACCTGTAAAAGGCGCGCGGGGGAGACAAGATGCAAGTACTCAAAAAAACAGTGGTGGGTCTGATGGCTGCGCTTTGCCTGGGAGGGGCGGGATCGGCCTGGGCGGACTACCCTGATCATCCGGTGAAGGTTGTGATTCCTTATCCACCGGGAGCTGCCGGGGACATTATTTTCCGTATTTTGCAGCCTGAGCTGTCCCGTGAATTGGGGCAGACGGTGATTACAGATTACAAGACCGGGGCGGGTGGCAATATCGGCACGCAAATGGTGGCGCGCTCCAAGCCAGATGGCTACACCTTGCTGTTTTCAGCGACCAATAATTTTGTGATCAATCAGTTCCTGTACAAGAACATGGGCTATGACCCGGCCAAGGATCTGTATGTCATCAACAAGGTCGCAGATGCGGCGGCCCTGGTTTATGTGAATGGGCAGTTGCCGGTCAACACGATGGCTGAGTTTCGGGATTATGTTCAGCAGCGCAAGGGGCAGGTGAACTACGGGACGCCGGGGGCGGGGACGACGCCAGAGTTATCGGCGTGGAAGCTGTCCGAGGCTCTGGAAGGCGACATGCTGGGTATTCATTACCGGGGGTCGGCGCCGGGGATTCAGGCTTTGTTGAGCAATGAAGTGCAGATGTTTGTCAGCAGCTATGGTTTGGGGGCGGCCTTTTTGCCAGAAGGTCGTTTGAAGGCGTTGGCGGTGGCTTTGCCGGAGCGTTTCCCGGCCTTTCCGGATGTCCCCACGATGGAGGAGCTGGGCTACAAGGATGTGGTCATCAGCAACTGGTGGGCTTTGGCAGTTCCTGCCGGGACGGATGCGGAGATTGTGGCCAAGATTGAAGGGGCTTTGGAGAAAGTTCTGGCTGATCAGGAGATTCGCAAGAAGTTACTGGATCAGGGGTATTTGCTGTCCAAGGTGTCTGCCGAGGAGTTTCGGAAAGGGCTGCCTGCGGAGGCGGATTACTGGCATGACATTGTGACTCGGGCGGGGATCAGCCTGGATTAAGGCTGGTTTCTGGTTCTGCTGTTGCTGTTGGTTCACAAGGGCGTCATTACCTTGATGAGCTAAAAGGCGGCGGCATGGCAGAACTTAGGTGACTGGGGCGGTGGGCGGTGCAGCGGCTTTCTTCTGGTCGTGCTGTTTGGGCTATGCGGGGGAGCGAGAGGGTTTTCTTGTGGGGCCCGTGTCCGGCTTGTCTTGGCGGGCCCCTTGCCCACGCTGCGCGTGGGTTCCCTTGTCAGTGTGACGGGGCGGGCGGGTCGTGAACTCGGAGCGCGATTTGTCCCCCGGACAAACCGCAAGCGTGCTCCTCAAACAGCACGACCCTTGCATCCCGCCCCGTCACACTGCCCGCGGCAAGAGTCCTGACTCGCCCGACAAGCCGGACACGGGCCCCACAAGAAAACAAGCCACATCGTGTACATAGCCCAAACAGCACTGGAGAGGAGAAAAGGTTTGGATTTGTTGAACGGTGATTTCGTGTTTTTTGGGATGCTTCAGGCAGGCCTTGAGCTTGGTTTGAATACGTGAGTGATAGGCGAGGTGATTGGAGTTGAAGAAAATGTGGGTAGGGGTTAAGTAGCTTTTTTTATGATGCCAGAGGGGGCTTTAAGGTTTTTGGGCGCTACTCTTTTTGGCTTTGGCTTTGGCTTTGGCTTTGGCTTTTGTTGTTGTTGTTGTTGTTGTTGTTGTTGTTGTTGTTGTTGTTGTTGTTGTTGTTGTTGTTGTTGTTGTCGGTAGTCACTTCTGGCGCCCTTGATCTCGCACTATAAACAGGACGTGAAAACAGTAAACCTCATACCGCACATGAGCCATGTAGTTGACTCTTAAAAAGAAGGAAACAGAGTAGTGTGAGTCTGCCGGTTGGTGCAGGTGTAGCAGTGGTCGGGCGGATCAGAGTACTTGCCGCGGTCAGGAGATCGCGTAGGGGTGCAAGCATCCTGCTGTTTGAGCGGGGCGCTTGTGGTTCGTCCGGGGGACGAACCACCCCGCGAGTTCAGGATGCGCCCGTAGCTATCTCCTGACAAGGGCACCGGTGCGCAGCACCGGCAAGTGCTCAGCCCGACCACTGCTACACCTGCACTAACCGGCTCTCTGCTCCTGCTCCCTTCTTTTTACGAGCTGCCTCGCCATCAAGCATTGAGCCTCCCCGAAGCAACTCCACGAAGAAAGCCTGCCTTCAGCAACACCTACGCAGCCCCAAAAAAAACGGCCCCTGAAACCAGGGGCTGTAATTCCAACAATTACTGATCAGAGCGAATATTGTTATCCCGCACAATCTGCTCCCAGCGAGCACTACGCTGCTGCACCCATTGGGCTGGAGAAACCTTGGACGAATCGTAGGCTTGAATATCCAGCATCCGCAAAGTCTCGGCGGTGGAAGGGCGCTTCACGATATCGCTCAGCAAATCATTCCAAGCCTTGATCTTCTCTGGAGGCGAACCCTTGGTGGTGAACACCAGGTACGAGAAGCTTTCGTCAAAGTTTTCCAGACCCGGCAACTTCGCTTCGGCCAAAGTAGGGACCTCAGGCAGCAAAGGATTGCGCTTGCCGCCAGACGTCGCCAAGGGAGTCAGCAAACCTTCCTTGATCGGACCCAAAACACCGGCAATCGTCAGAAAGCCGCTGTCCAGACGCTCGCCATACATATCATTGACCACAGCGCTATTGCTGCGATACGGAATGTGATCCAGCTTGATGCCGCTATCTTGCGTCAGGGCCGACATCATCAAATGCCCAGGTGAACCCATACCGGCGGAGCCGTAATTCATGGGCTTGGCACGTGCACGATCCAGAAACTCGGCAGGTGTGGTGATGCCGGTTTTGCTGGGAACCACCAGAACCTGGTCAAACGTCCCCAGTAAGGACACCAGCTCCAGGGACTCGCCAATCTTGAATTTGCTGTTGACGTAAATATGCGGATTGGCGGTGGCAACCGTATCCAGCGTCAACAGCAAGGTATTGCCGTCCGGCTTGGCGCGGCCCACCGCTTCAGCAGCAATTGTCCCTGCTGCACCGGCGCGGTTCTCTACCACAATCGTCTGGCCGGTAGTTTCAGTGGCCTCGCGGGCCAACATACGACCCAGGACATCCAGCGGGCCGCCTGCCACGGAACTGACCACAATCGTGGCCACCTCGGCACTCTGGACTGGCGTAGCCAAAGGTAAGATCAGCGCACAAATGCTTACTTTGCGCAGCAAGGAAAGGGTGGGCATAGATGTCTCCAGATTAGGGTAGTTAAAAGTATTCAGCTCACGCTATCGCCAGAGGCAGAGGACTGGTTTCACTGTGAGCCATCATGGTATCGATCAATTGACACAAAAGCGTTGTTTTTAACGCCTGTGCATCCGGTTCGTCCCATAAATTATGTCGCTCCAGCGGATCAGCTTGCAGATCGTAAAGCTCACCAATCTGACCACCTTCATACAAGCTCAGACGATGCTGCTGCGTGACCAGCGAACGCAGCTTGGTGCGGATAGGTGTATTGAACAGCTTGCGCTGGTTTTCTTCCTCAATCAGTACACCCTTGCGCCAATCCACAGGCTCGTTCTGCATGACGTTCAGCAAGGAGCGGCCTTGAATGCCGTTGTAGGGCAACTGCCCCGCACGCTGCAAAACCGTAGGCGCGACGTCAATGGTAGAACAGACCGCCGGGCTTGTACCTTGCGCTTTCGCATCCTGGGGGTCAAACCAGATAAAGGGGCTGCGAATAATGCTCTGGTAATGCACAGGCCCTTTCAGCATCAACTGATGATCGCCCATGAAGTCGCCATGGTCGCTCATGAATATGACGATGGTGTTTTCGGCCTGGCCCGTGTGCTCTAGATGGTCCAGAATGCGCCCGATCTCGGCATCAATATGCGTAATAGAGCCGTAGTTCAAGGCAATTGCCTCGCGGGCTTCGCGCTCGGAGCAGGCAAACAGCGTCGGTGTGTGCTTGATGGCTTTGCCTTCATCACGCAACTGATGCAGCAATTGCAGATGGGCGGGCAGGGGATGCGGGCCCAGGTGGAAGGAGTCGGGCAGGCTGACCTCTTCAGGTTTGTACATGTCCCAGTACTGGCCGTGCGGGGTGAAGGGGTGATGCGGGTCCGGGAAGGAGCACTGAATAAAGAAAGGCTGTTGCTCCTGGGCATATTTGTCCAGCACTGCGCGTGTGCGCTCACCAATCCAGGCCGTGGTGCTGTACTCTTCTGGCACACGGGTGCGCCAGGCTTGGCCAATCCGGCTTAATTCGTAGTCTGGCGTCGGGATGGCGTTTTCAGGGCCGGACAAGGCGGCGATCTCGGGGTGTTCGTCCTGCAACCAGCGACCATAATCGCCCCAGACCTGATCGCCGTGATCAATGGCCAGGTCTACATGCTCGTAGCCGTAGAAAGGCAGTTGCACGCCGTGATCTGCGCGATCTCGCCACCATTGGCCGCATTCCTGACCGTAGTCATTGGTCGGCAAGGGCGGACGGGCTTCGCCTTGGGTGGGAGGATCATCCGGGCGTGGATACAGCGGTGGAGTATCCGTAATGTTTTGCAAGTGTGCTTTGCCCACCAGGGCCGTACTCCAGCCCGCCTGACGCAGGACATCCACAAAGGTGCTGGAGTCCAGCGGCAGGGGCACCCCGTTGTGACGGGCGCCGTGTACCGATGGCATGCGGCCTGTCATCAAGGAGGCGCGATTGGGCATGCAGATGGGGGTGGCGACGTAAAATCGATCAGCACTCCAACCGCGAGCCGCTAAAGCATCCAGATTGGGCGTTTTTACTTCTTTATTGCCATAACAAGCTAAATGGTCAGCGCGGAGCTGATCCGCAATAATCAATAAAAAATTGGGTACTGATTGAGACATGAAGTGCCTATTTTGTAGCTTTGGGTATCCCCATTATGGAAGCAGTAGCCATAATGTTAAATTGAATAACTTGCAGGTATATATACCTCTTTCATATAGGTAAGTCATGAGCTGGAGTGAACGCATTCGCTTAAAGCATCTGCAGGTTTTAATTCGTTTGTGCGAACAGAAAAGCATGAGCGATGTGGCCCGGCAGTCCAATATGACTCAGCCAGCCTTGTCAAAATGGCTCAAGGACTTTGAAGACAATATAGGCATGCCTTTATTCGAGCGCCATGCTCGCGGTATTGAGCCTTTGCCAGCCGCCTTGGCGCTGGTGGCTCAGGCCCAAGGGGTGCTCAATCGTCTGGACCGCATGAATGCGACGCTGGAGCAATACCGGCAAGGTTTTCGTCAGCAATTTACTCTGGGTATTTCGCCTATGGTGGCTGCGGTTTATTTACCGCAGTTGCTGGTGTATTTGCATGAGCGTGATCCGCAATGCCATATCCGTATTCAGGAAGGGACGCTGGATATTCTGAGCCGCAATCTGGAGCAGGGTGAGCTGGATCTGGTCATTGGCCGTGTGGACGAAGCAGGCCGTAATCCGGCAATGGCCTATTTGCCGCTGGGCATGGTGCCTTTGGGCGTGGCGGCATGCCGCAAGCATCCTTTGGCACAGCAAGATGAAGTTACCTGGGAACAGACACTGGATTACCCCTGGATTCTGCCACCACGAAACAGCCCGATGCGGCGCAGTTTTGAATTGAGCCTGGATGCCAAGGGTTTGCCGTATCCCACCTGTGCGATTGAGTCCGCCTACGCACATACGAATGCCCGTGTTGCCGTAGATAGCCACTTTTTAGTGCCGATGACGCGCAGCATGGTGCCGGTTTACCCGGAGTTATGTATTTTGGAATTGGACTGGAGCGACCCGCGCTTGCACGGTCAGCTTGGTCTGTTGTGGCGCCCGCAAGATTCGGGCGAACCGATGTTGGAAGAGGTAATTAGCTGGATGAGCAAACAAGCTCAAGCAACGTGATTGTAATTCAGGGTCAGTGCCTGCTGACCCTGAAAGAATTGACAGCTTGTTTTTCAAACTCATGTAACTAAAAATTGCCGATATGTTACTTTGTTTCTTCTAAGCGAATTGATTGATGGGAACAGTTCTGGAAGGCTGGAAAAACTTGCAAGCGATCAGTATTAGCTCGGTGCGCGACACGCTGAGCGGGAAATATCATTCACGCGACTTCATACATGCCCGAATGGAGTATTTGCGTAGTCGCGTCATCCTGGTTGGTTTGCTGTTTGCCTTGCTCACCCCCCTTTGGACTTTGATGGATTGGCTGGTCTTGCCCAGTTGGCCCGCCCACTTGATGGCGGTGCGTGTCTTAAGTCTGGGTGGTCTGATCTTGTGTGTGTGGCTGGCTTTTAATGGCCATCAGCGCATTACCCGCATTTATGTTTTAAGTGGCCTGGTCTTTATTTTGCCAGCCTCTTTTTATGCGTATATGTTGCTGACCCTGGCGGGGGCTGGGCATTACGTGGTGCTGGGTTATGGCTTTATTCCTTTCTTGTTGGTGGCAACCTTAAGCATTTTCCCCTTTACCTTGCTGGAATCCGCTTTGGTGGGGGGCGCCTTGATTGCCCTGCAGGTACTGGCCAGTGTCAGTTCGGGAACCTGGCTAAGCATGAAAGGCTTGCAGGATCTTTGGCTCTTGAGCGCCTTGCTGGTGGTGGCTTTGACGGCCAATTATTTCCACTTGGGGCTTTTGCTGCGTTTGTACCGACAAGCCACGCACGATACCTTGACGGGTTTGTTGAACCGGGGTGCCTTAAGCCGTCAACTGGGGCAGGGGGCGGCGCAGGAGAGCTTGCACGTTCTGATGGTGGATCTGGATCACTTCAAGCAGATCAACGATACCCACGGCCATTCGGTGGGGGATGAGGTCCTGATGCGCACCGCCTCTTTATTCAGGGCGCACCTGGGACCGGATGATCTGGCCGCGCGCTATGGTGGCGAGGAGTTTGTCCTGATTCTGGCAGGCCGCAAGGATGAGCAGGCCTTGAGTTTTGCCCGCTTGCTCTTGCAACAGGTTCAGGCGCAGACGTTTTATAACCATGATCGAGAGTCTTTCCAGATTACGGCCAGCATGGGCCTGGCCTTGTGTCAGCCCGGCCAGCTTATTGAGGATGTGTTGATGCAGGCGGACCAGCGTTTGTATCAAGCCAAACGTGCCGGTCGTAATCAGGTGGTGGCACAGGATTGAGCCTTGCTGGCAGATCAAAAAGAAACGGGGCCTGGAGCGCTAAACGCTTCAGGCCCCGTTTTCTACTGGTGGCTTAGTAGCGCAGGGTCTTGCTGTCCTGGCTGGCCTTGTCTATGTCCTGAGCGCTAATGGCTTCGCTCTTGCATTTGAAAGCAGCAAACATCTCAAGCTGATCCGAGTGATGCGGGTCTGCTTCGCCTTTGGGGTTGATGAAACCGCTTTGCCCCGGCGCCATGACCGAGCACATGCGCACGCCTGTCGGGTCCAGCACGTACTGGAATCGGGCGCTGCCGGTGTTCAGATAGGGCAGGATGCGGCGTTCGTGTGCCGGGTCGGACCACGGCACGCCAATCGCATTGCGCGCTGCAAACAACATGGAGACGGCGGGGGCACGCCATTGCTGCGCTTGCGCACCCTGCGATTTTTGCAGCGATGCCGCAGCCTGCTCCAGTGCATCCAGCACCAGTTCCTGGGCAGGGCGTCCTTGCAGGAAATCAATTGTCTGCGGCACGCCCGCAGCCGGTCCCTGGATAGCGTTCCAGATCAGTTTGGCAGCGGCAGCAGGCTGGGCGCTGCGTGGGTCATCCACGGCGGGGTACAGGCTCTGCGTGTAGTTGTTGTAGACGCTGTCGGGCAGACGGCCTTTCAGAAACATCGGTACGGCTGCTTGCATCCAGGCCTGCATGACGGCGGGTGCACTGCCTTCGTAGTGTTTGCTATCGCTGGCTACTTGCAGCTTGTAGTCCCAACCTTTTAGCTGCTCGGCAGCCTGACGGGCCAAGGCGCTGGCGCGTGGCAGCTTGGCAGCTTCCTGGATGATGGGGGCGAAGTAACGCGCATTCAGGTCGGAACGTGCGCCCAGGGAATCAATACCCCAGATCTCCTGGTCGCTGAGGCGTTGCTTGGCTTGCAGCGGTGCCAGCAGTTCCTGCACACGGTCCACATACGAGAAGTTGGAGTTGTCGGCCAGCAAAGCGCCAAAGGCCTTGTTGTTCCAGCTAGCGATATAGCCTTGCTGCGGGTTCAGCACTTTTGGGTTGTGATCAAAGCTCAGGAAGCCTTGCCATTCCATGCTGCCATCGCCGCTTGCGGGGAACTGGATGGCCTGGCTGGTAGGGCGCTGTGGCAAGAGGCCCAGGGCTGCGGCACCGATATTGTTTTTGGTATCGGCATAGAACCAGGTAATGGACGCGCTGACGCGTGCGGCCTGGGCCATGAATTGATCCCAGTTCTTGGCCTTGGCTGCATGTGCCCAGCCCAGCAGCGTTTCAATTTCTCGGCCTTCCCAGGTACGGCGGTTGGCGTAGGCGGTGTTGTTCTTCTTGTCCCAACTGCTGACATAGCCTTGAGCCGCGTGGTACACGTCCAGCATCACATCGTCCTGGCCGCGCACTTTGATGCGTACCTGCTTATGCTCCATGGGGCGCCAGGCATTGTTGTACCAGTAGCTGTGCGGGTCGCCTTCTTTCAGGCGCAGTTGGTACACATCATTGGTGTCCAGCGAGCCCACCGTGGAGCCCCAGGCAATCTGGCCATTGGTGCCGAACAAAATAGCGGGCAGGGCAACGGCGGTGCTGCCGGTCAGGTCATAGCCTGCACCGTGCAGGCCGACGCTATAGGTAATGGATGGTGTGTACCAGCCTTGTTGCGGGCCGTTGTACAGAACGGCGTGGCCGTGAGTCGTCTTTTCGGGGCCCAGCAACCAGGCATTGCTGGCGGTAGGCGTGCCTGCGGCGACGGTTGGGCCAAGGGCGATGGATTGCTTATGCAAATAGTCCTGCGCGGCTTGCGAGGACAGGGCCTGCAAATGCGTAGGCAAGTCGGCCAGCGCGGTCTTGGCGTCAGCCTGTGGAATGATGGTGGGGGCGGTGGGGTCGTTCAGCCAGCGCAATTGCTTGTAGAGCTGTTCGCCTCGTTCTGCGCCCTGGTCTGCCTTCAAGGTTTCCAGCAGATTCAGGTTGGCCACTTCCGCTGTACCGGCAAAGAAGCGGTTCAGAATCAGGCCCACCCAGACCATGGCAATATCTTCGGGCTGCCACTCAGAAGGCTCAAAACCTTTGTCCAGAAACTCCTTGGGCATCAGGGTATCGCGCTGCGCTTTCACCTCGCGCACGCGCTGGGTAAAGCCAGCGGCATAGCCCTCAAACATGGCCCGGTCTTCTTTGGACAGTGCGGCCAATTGCTTGCGGATGGAGTCCGGGTCGATATTGTTGTGGGTGACTTTATCCAGCTCCAGGAAATCCGCTCCCAGAACCTCGGCAACCGTTCCCCAGCCAGAGCGCTTGGCAATTTCCATCTGGTACAGACGATCTGTAGCGACGGCATAGGCGTAGCCATAAAACAGGCCATAGGTGCTGTCAGCATAGATATGCGGCGTGCCATAGCTGTCGCGCTTGATGGTGACGCTGCGCTCACTTACGGGGGCGCTGGCACAGGCGGCCAGCAAGACGCTGGTGGTCAACACGCTAAGGGTCAGTCGGGATGGGAAGCGACGGGGGAAAGTCAAAATCTGGTCTCCTCAAGAGTAGCCGTGGGGGGCTACCGTTTTTTTATCTCTTGAGAATATAACGTCAAAGTTCTTTAGGTTTTGATATTTCCAGGTGAAACCTTCTAGAGGATTTCCCCAGTACAAAAGCGGCTTGCCGGATATGATGGAGCAGTTTATGAAATCCATGATTCGGCGCGTGCAGGAACCAGGCGGGGTGGTAGCGTTTTAATCTTTGGGCTTATTAAGTGTAGTCACTGTATATCTGTGCTTTCTCTCTTTCCAGGCTATCAACTTTTTCTGCTCATTTTTTCTTGATCTCCTTGCTTTAATGGCTTTCTGTGTGGCTTGTTGTGCTTTATGTTTAAAGTGTTCAAGGGTATATCCCTAGGTCTTGGCCGATTTACTCGCAAAAATACCATGTGTACACTTTAAATCACTAAAACAAGACAAGTCGCTGAGTCGTGTTTCGCGTCACAAGCCCACGGAGAAGACAATGAATAAGACATTTGCAGGGGTAGCACTGGCTGGAACAATGATGTTGCAAACCTTGGGGGCCACCGCTGCCGCCGAGGGGGTGATCAAGATTGGGGAACTCAACAGCTATAAATCCCAACCGGCCTTTTTGGGGCCGTACCGGAACGGGATGGAACTGGCCGTAGAGCAAATCAACCAGGCCGGGGGAATTCACGGCAAGCAATTGCAGTTGATCATCAAGGATGACAACTCCAATCCCGGCGATGCGGTACGCGCTGCCGAGGAATTGATCTCGCGTGACAAAGTGGATGTCCTGACCGGGACCTTCTTGTCCAATATCGGTCTGGCCATTACCGACTTCGTCAAACACAAAAAAGTATTCTTTCTGGCCAGCGAGCCTTTGACCGACAAGATTGTCTGGGCCGATGGCAATCGCTACACCTTCCGTCTGCGCAACTCCACCTATATGCAGGTGGCCATGCTGGTGCCCGAAGCCGTCAAGCTGAACAAGAAGCGCTGGGCAATTGTGTACCCCAACTACGAGTATGGTCAGTCGGCCGTCGCCACTTTCAAGACCTTGATGAAAGAAGCTCAGCCCGATATCGAGTTCGTGGCTGAACAGGCCACGCCGCTGGGCAAGGTCGATGCTGGTGCTGTGGTGCAGGCTTTGTCCGAAGCCAAACCTGATGCCGTCTTCAACGTGCTGTTCGCCTCTGATCTGGCCCGTCTGGTTCGTGCCGGTAACCAGCGCCAATTCTTCGGCCCTGCCATGCCGGTTGTCAGCATGTTGACGGGGGAACCGGAGTATCTGGACCCCTTGGGTGAAGAAACACCAGAAGGCTGGATTGTCACCGGCTACCCTTGGTACGCCATTGACACGCCCGAGCATAATGCCTTCCTGAAAGCCTATCAGGACAAGTACAAAGAGCATCCACGCCTGGGTACGATTATTGGCTACAGCACCATTGTGTCGATTGCCGCTGGTATTGAAAAAGCCGGTTCTACCGACACGGAAGCCATGATCAAAGCGTTCCGTGGTCTGGATGTGGTCACGCCGTTTGGCCCCATCACTTACCGCACGCAAGATCAGCAATCCACGCAGGGGGCCTATGTGGGTGTGCTGGCCAAGCAGGACGGCAAGGGCATCATGACCAATATCCGTTATGCCGATGGCAAAGATGTACAGCCTACGGATGAGCAAGTCAGCCAGTGGCGTCCTGCCGCGGCCAATCAATAATTCCAAGAACGCAGTATTTCGTAGATCGGCGCGCCGTGTGGCGCGCCACTTCTGACGCGAGGCAGTAATGGCCTTATCGGGTTTATGGGTTCAGTTCCTTAACGGACTGGCCGAGGCATCGTCTTTGTTCCTGGTGGCGGCGGGTTTATCCCTGATTTTTGGGGTGACACGTATCGTCAACTTTGCACACGGCTCCCTGTACATGCTGGGCATCTACATGGCGTATTCCACCGTGCAATTCATGGGTGGTTCGGCACTGGGATTCTGGGCGGGCTTGATTGTGGCCGCCTTGCTGGTGGGCGCACTGGGGGCCTTGCTGGAAATTGTGCTGCTGCGGCGTATTTATAAAGCGCCCGAGCTGTTTCAGTTATTGGCCACCTTTGCCCTGGTGCTGGTGATCAACGATGGCGCCTTGGCGGTTTGGGGGCCGGAAGATCTGCTGGGGCCGCTGGCTCCGGGTTTGAACGGTTCTATTTCCATTGCAGGGCGCTTCTTCCCGGTTTATGACCTGGTGCTGATCGTAATCGGCCCGGTGGTGCTGGGCTTGTTGTGGCTCTTGCTGACTCGTACACGTTGGGGCGTGCTGGTGCGCGCCGCCACCCACGACAGACAGATGCTGGGCGCGCTGGGCGTGAATCAGGCCTGGCTGTTTACGGGTGTATTTGCTTTGGGCGCCTTTCTGGCCGGTTTGGGCGGTGCGGTTCAATTGCCGCGTCAGCCTGCCAATCTGCTGCTGGATTTGAGCGTGATCGGGGATGCCTTTGTGATTGTGGTGGTCGGTGGCATGGGTTCCATCCCCGGTGCTTACGTGGCTGCCCTGATCGTCGCTGAATTGAAGGCTCTGTGTATCGCTCTGGGCACCGTCACCTTCTTTGGTGTGGACTTTGCCTTTCCGAAACTGACGCTGGTGGTGGAGTTCATCTTCATGGCCGTGGTGCTGGTGTTCCGGCCCTGGGGCTTGTTTGGACGTGCTCAAGCGGTCAGCCGTAACTCCGCTCCGATTGAAGCGCCTTTGCGTGCGGGCAGCGGGGCGTTCCAGATCATGGTGCTGGTGGTTCTGGGTGTGATGGCGGCCTTGCCCTTGATGAGCGACTGGTTCCCGTATGCGCCTGTGCTGGCTCTGGATATTCTGGTCCTGGCCCTGTTCTCCTTAAGCCTGCACTTCATGATGGGGCCAGGCGGGATGAACTCCTTTGGCCATGCCGCTTATTTTGGGCTGGGTGCTTATGCGGCGGCCTTGCTCTTTAAGGCGGCCGCCTTGTCGATGGGCTGGTCACTGGTTCTGGCCCCGGCCGTCGCGGGTTTGGGAGCCATGGTTTTTGGCTGGTTCTGCGTGCGTCTGTCCGGGGTGTATCTGGCGATGCTGACCTTGGCTTTCGCACAGATCGTCTGGTCGATTGTGTATCAGTGGGACAGCTTTACCGGCGGTTCCAATGGTGTGGTGGGTATCTGGCCTGCCGAGTGGCTGTCGGGTGATCGCTACTATTACTTTGCTTTGTTTGTTGTCGTGGCAGCCGCTTTCTTGTTGCGCCGGATTTTGTTCTCACCTTTTGGCTATGCCATGCGAGCCAGTCGGGATTCGGCCTTGCGGGCCGAGGCGATTGGTATCCCTGTGAAACGTGTGCAGTGGCTGACCTTTATCCTGGCGGGCACCTTTGCGGGTCTGGCCGGTGCCTTGTTTGTCTTTTCCAAGGGCAGCGTGTCACCTGAAGTGATTGCGGTGAATAAATCCGTGGATGGCCTGGTCATGGTCTTGTTGGGTGGTTTGCAAACCCTGGTGGGTCCGGTGGTCGGTGCAGCCGTGTTTACCTTGCTGCAAGACTTCTTCCTGGGGATTACGCAATATTGGCGCGCCTTGTTTGGTGGCGTTATTTTGCTGCTGGTTCTGGCTTTCCCTCAGGGTATTGCTGGCTTTTTCAAACGCTGGGCGCATCGTCGCGTCGCACCGGAGGCATCGTCATGAGTTTGCTGCAAGTACGAGGTCTTAAAAAAGCGTTTGGCGGCAATCTGGCCGTAGACGGAATTGAGTTTGATGTGCAGGCCGGGGAGTTCCTGGCCTTGATCGGCCCCAATGGCGCAGGCAAAACCACTACTTTCAATATGGTGGGCGGGCAGTTGACGCCAACTGCAGGTTCGGTGCGTTTGGGCGATCAGGAACTGGTGGGTCTGGCTCCGCGCAAGATTGCGGCAATGGGGGTAGGCCGTACCTTCCAGATCGCGGCTACCTTCGCCTCCTTGACCGTGGTGGAAAACGTGCAGATGGCCTTGCTGGCGCATCAGAAAAAACTGTTTTCCTTTTGGCGGCGGGCGGCACAGTTCGAGCGAGCCCGTGCTTTGGATCTGCTGGATCAAGTGGGCATGTTGGCTCAGGCAGAGCGGCCTTGCAGCGAGCTGGCTTATGGCGATGTGAAACGGGTAGAGCTGGCAATTGCCCTGGCCAATGATCCGCGTCTTTTGCTCATGGACGAGCCCACCGCCGGTATGGCTCCCAAAGAGCGCAATGAGCTGATGCGTCTGACCAAAAAGCTGGTGGTTGAACGCAATATGGGCGTGCTGTTCACCGAGCACAGCATGGATGTGGTGTTCGAGCATTCGGACCGCATGCTGGTGCTGGCTCGTGGTCGGTTGGTGGCTGAAGGGGATGCAGACTATATCCGCCAGCATCCCAAAGTGCAGGAGGTCTACTTTGGCACGGGCAAAACATTCGAGAACAAGGAGCCAGCATGACGCAGGATTTATTCGCCGGTTCTGACCGGAGCAGCGCAGGCATGACGGCCGAGGAGCCCTTGCTCAGTGTCGATGGTCTGAATGCCTGGTACGGGGCCGCGCATATTCTGTTCGATCTGTCTCTGACCGTGCAACGCGGCGAGGTGGTTGCGCTGATGGGCCGTAATGGCGCAGGCAAGTCCACCACCTTGAAATCCATTATGGGTTTGATGGAGCGCTCCAACGGCCATATCGAATTCATGGGACAGACTATCCACGACAAGCAGCCCTTTGAGATTGCCCGTGCAGGCTTGGGCTTTGTGCCCGAAGACCGGCGTATCTTTACCGATCTGAGTGTCACGGAAAATCTGGAAGTGGGGCGACAAGCACCCCGGCATTGGCCCGATGGCTCGGCCGCACCGCATTGGTTGCCGGAGCGTTTGTACAGCCTGTTTCCCAATCTGGGCCAGATGCAGGACAGGCCGGGCGGACAGATGAGCGGCGGCGAGCAGCAAATGCTGACGGTGGCGCGGACCTTGATGGGCAATCCCTATCTGGTCTTGCTGGACGAGCCGTCCGAAGGGGTGGCCCCCGTGATCGTCGAGCAGATGGTGCACATGATTCTGGAGTTGAAGCAGGCCGGTGTCAGTATCTTGTTGTCTGAGCAGAATCTGCACTTTGCCGAGCTGGTGTCGGATCGGGCTTATGTGCTGGAGAAGGGACAAATACGGTACAGTGGCGCGATGCAGGAATTAAGTGCCAACGAGCAGGTGCGGCGCACTTACCTGTCTGTTTAACTTCAGGCCTCCAGATAGCAGAGGCCTGACCGGCTTCAGGAGAACACCATGGCAGATGCACGTCCTAATCCGCAGGCAGTGATTGATTTCTGGGTTGAGGCAGGACCGGAGAAATGGTTTCGCAAGTCCGATGACTTTGACCGGGAATTTCGCGAGCGCTTTTTAGACTGGCACGAGCGTGCGGCCAAGGGCGAGTTTGACGACTGGGCGCAGACAGCAGAAGGCAGTTATGCCTTGTTGATTCTGCTGGATCAGTTTCCGCGCAACTCGTTTCGTAATACCACCCGTATGTACGCAACGGATGATAAAGGCTTGGCGATTGCCAAGGCCATGGTTGCCAAAGGTCAGGATAAGCAGATCCCGCTAGAGCGCCGTGTGTTCTGTTACCTGCCGTATTCTCATGCAGAAAATCTGGCAGATCAGCAAGAGGCCGTGCGCCTGAATCAGGAAATTGGCCGTCCCTGGCTGGACCATGCTGAAGAGCATCTGGATGTGGTCGAACGCTTTGGTCGCTTCCCCCATCGCAATGCGATTTTTGGCCGCAGCACGACAGAGGAAGAGCAGAAATTTTTGCAAGCAGGTGGGTTTTCGGGTTGATTAAGCAAGTCTGAATGCGATGAACGATAAAGCAAAGGCGGCCAAGTGAAAACTTGAAGCCGCCTTTGTTTTTTTGCCGTGTGCCCAACACTATCTGTGGACTAGCTCAGCCTACAAGTGTCCCTTCTGCTCCCGTATGGTCGCAATCTTGTCTTTCAGTCCTGTCCAGGCTGGCTTCTCTGGCGCAAAACGTGCCCGCATATAGTTCAGCAAATCTTCCATCTGTTCGTCGTTCATGCTGTTCTTGAACGCAGGCATGGAACCCAGGGTAGGCTGCGCGGGGCGGGTAATGCCGTGCATCAGGACCTGAATCGCATTGTCCGGGTGCTCGCTATGCAGATTACTGTTCAGAGCCAGGGAAGGACGCGCTCCAAACAGAACCGGGCCGCCACGCGGATCGTGACAGACAGCACAGGCACCGTTGAACAGATTCTCGCCTGGCATCAGCATTACTTCTTTGTTGCTGCGGCTGTCCTGCTCCAGACGGGCGGCTTGTGCTGCGTGCGTTTGCTCTTGCTCACTCTCAACCGGATTCAAGCTGCTCAGATAATGTGCCATAGCGCGCACATCAGACTCAGGCAGTTCGGCCAGACCAGCGACGACGGGGCCCATCGGGCCCGCCGCCACACCGTGGCGGGGTGAATAGCCGGTGCGCAGGTATTGGTACAGCTCCTGTTCTGTCCAGGGGATGGGGGCTTTGGACAGGCTGTTCAAAGCGGGCGCTTCCCAGTTATCGGCAAAGCCTCCGGCCAGGAAATTGGCCTCGCCGCCTTTTTCTGCACCCAGCATATTGCGCGGGCTATGGCAGGCGGCACAGTGGCCGCTGCTATTGACCAGATAAGCACCCCGATTCCATTGCACCGTCTGGGTCGGGTCAGGGACGTAGGCATTCGGGTCGCGGTGAAACAGCATGTTCCAGCCCGCCACCAAAGGCCGCATATTCATGGGGAAAGGCAGCTTGGTTTCCGGGACCTCGGACTTCACCGGCTCCTGCGTCATCAGGTAGGCATACAGAGACTGCATGTCCTCGTCGCTGATCTTGGCAAAAGCGGTGTAAGGAAAGGCCGGATACAGATGACGGCCGTCCTGATGAATGCCTTCTCGCATGGCGCGCTCAAAGGCTTTGTAGCTCCAACTGCCAATGCCGGTTTCTTTATCGGGGGTGATATTGGTGGTGTAGATAGTGCCAAAGGGCGTATCCAGGCCCAGGCCACCGGCATTGGGTGTGCCCCCTTCTGCGGTGTGGCAGACCATGCAGTCACCTGCAATGGCAACCAGTCGGCCACGCTCAATAGCCAGCTCTGAAAAGATGGAGGTATCCACTTGGCCCACCGGCGCAATGGCTGGACGCCAGGGCAGGGCGCTTAATACGGTGCCGGTCGCTACTGCGGCCAGGGCACCCCACCAGGCTTTGCGTTTCTTGCTGCTGCCTGTTTTTCCTTCCTGATAGCCCAGCGCCAGCGATTGCTCGCTAAAGGGGGCGCTGGTCAGACGTATGCCGCTGGCATTGAAAATGGCATTGGCAATGGCGGCAGCAGCAGGTAGCTCTACGCCCTGATTCCAGGCCAATGGCTGGCCTACGGCAGATTCCCGTTTGACCAGTTGGACGGCAGGTTTGGCTGTCGCGTCTTTCTTTGCACTGTTGCTCGCCGCATCACCACTATTGCCCGCGGTGCTGTTCAGTAATTGCTGCGCCCAGCGGCCCAGCCTGTCGGCCAAAGCCGGTGCAGACTCCGATGATTGGGCGGGATTGCCCAGTTCTGTGCTGTCGTGGCCAATGGTCAGCTTGTCGATGCTAAGCGTTCCCTGGCGGGTATCGACGCTGACATCCACCGCCCAGGCAGACCATTGCTCTCGCGCTGCTTGGCCGGGGACTTGCTCAACAATATGACTGTAAGCCAGTCCCCGTCCTTTGCGTAAAGGACCTTGTTGTGTGGGCAAAGGCTCGGACCAGTCTGATTGTGCGGCAACGCGTTGCAGCAGATCGCGCCCCTGCGGGCTGTGTACCTGTTCCAGCCGCGCTTCCAACGGGTCCAGCCCTAGAATGTGGCAGTCCTGATCGAATTGCGATTCTTGCGCAAAGACGGTGGCTTGGGCCAGGCTATCGGGGTCGCTGCTGGCAGCGGCGCCATCATAGCTAGGGCTAGGTGCCGCAAAGTAATCGCTTTTGACTTCCGGCCCGCTGCTGGGCAGACCTTGCTGACCACAAAGAATGGCCGCCAAAGAGGGGCGGGCGCCCGACAAGGTATTCAGATGCCAGCGGCTGGCTTGCAAGTGTGCGCTCAGATCACCGGGAGTGGCCGTGTTCTGATAGACGCTCAAACGAATAATGGCTTCGCTGTGGCTGGCCCGTACCTGTACCGCCTGGGGGCGGCCAAAGGCCATGACAGCAGCATCCATTGCGCAGTCATAGGCATCCGCCTGATTGCCCGCTATATCTAGCAGGCAGATTTGTTCACTTGGCAGGCCGCTAAGGGCTTGCAGCTCAATCAATAGCGCAGCAGGCCGTTGAGTATGCGCCCATACATAGAGTTTCTTGTCGTGGTAGCACGCGCGGGCCCAGGCGGTTTCCTGATGATCTGCCGCCGCCTGCCATTCGTAACTGTGATCGGGCGTGCTGCTGGTCTTGGCCGCTGCTTCATTGGCGGACAATGCCGCCTGATTCGATGGGACAGGGGTGGCCCAGCGGGCATCCAGCAATGCGGCGCCCTGATGGGCCTGTTCCACTTGAACGGCCAGCACACCCAGGAAGTTGCCCATATGCACGCAAGCAACGACACCGGGCACTTGCAGGGCAGCCTGCTTGTCTACGGTTTGTAATTCTGCACCTTGGTACTGCCCGTTTTTGTAAGACCAGTAAGGAGGGCGCACAAGCGCCCCGTGCAAGAGATGGGTGCCGGGTGGCAGCTCTGGCCATTGCGCTCGGGAAGTATCTTGTACTGAATGACTCATTGCCGGGCCTTTGCGACACGCAGTGCTGCTTGCATGATTTCCACATGGGTACCGCAGCGACACAGGTTATAACGCAGCTCGTCCCGAATCTGTTCTTCAGTGGCTTGCGGATTACGGTCCAGCAAAGCCTGCACGGTCATGACCATGCCGTTCAGGCAATAGCCGCATTGGGCCGCCTGGCAATCAATAAAAGCCTGCTGGACGTCATTGGGCTGGCCGTCCTGGGCCAAACCTTCCAATGTAGTGATCTGCCGGTTTTCAACCAGGCTGACGGGCACCACACAGGAGCGTGCCGCCACGCCATCTACCAACACTGTACAGGCGCCGCACTCGCCCAGGCCACAGCCGAACTTGGGACCATTCAGTTCCAGATCGTTACGCAGGACATAAAGCAGCGGAGTATCGGGTTCCACCTCGATGATGTGGGTCTCTTGATTGACCCGCAAGGTGTGCGGGCGAGTACAAGGGTTCATGGGTTTCACCTTTGGTTGATCGCACCTTGTTGTCTGACAGCGTGTGCGGTGCTTTTATCAGCTCGGTATTGATATGCTTAAATTAAGTGTATACACTTTAATTTATTGAGTAAATAGATTCTACTATTCCCTTGAGGCATCAATCAAAGCCCTCTTGGCAAGCGGTCTTGAATTCGGGTGTTTCTTATTTAATATAGGGTTTACACTGATTATTAAGCCCTTGATTTTCTCTTTATAGTAGTTGCGGTAAATGAGTTTTAGCGCACTGTATTTGATTTTATTAGGGCGTGTACGCTAGTAATTCGTGTTTTGCTAGTGCGTGCCTCAGGCGGGTTTTCCAGGGTCTGATCCGTATCGGCCCCCCATAGACCTTGTTGATAAAGCCCAGCCAGGAGAGTGTGATGTCTTACGATGCGCCGCGCCACCAGCAGCAAGACTTGCTCAAGGCGCCCGGCACCTTGCTGATTTTAGCGGCACCGGCCCGGCCTCCCAAGCCCTCGCCTGGGCAGCCTGGCGTGGTGTCCGAGTATCTGCAGGCGCACGACGATATCTTTGTCGCGGTGTCCGAGCAGGGCTGGGTGCGCGCATTTCATGGCCACGTGGATTTGGGCACGGGCATTCAAACGGCTTTGAGCCAGATTGTGGCCGACGAGCTGGACGTACCCATGTCGCGCGTACAAATGGTGCTGGGCCATACCGATGCGTCCCCGAATCAGGGGCCCACAATTGCCAGTGCGTCTATTCAGATTCATGCGGTGCCCTTGCGCAAGGCGGCGGCTCAGGCACGGCAATTATTGCTGGCACAAGCCGCACAGCGCTGGATGCTGGATACAGATCAACTGCGGGTCGAGGACGGCACCGTTATTGCCCCTGACGGGCGCAGCCTGAGCTACTGGCAATTGCTGGAAGGCCTGGAGCTACGCGCCTACCTGGATAAAGAAACCCCCACCAAATCGGCCGAGCAATTGCGCATTGTAGGGACCCCCCAGGCGCGTGTCGATATTCCCGGAAAAGTGGCTGGGCAATGGGTTTATGTACAGGATGTGCGCGTGCCGGGCATGCTGCATGGTCGTGTCGTACGTCCTCCTTATATAGGGCGGGACAGCGGGGATTTTGTAGGTTGCAGCCTGGAGTCGGTCGACGAGCAATCCATCCGCCATATTGGCGATGATGTGCAGCTTGTCGTGCTGGGTGACTTTATTGGTGTGGTGGCTCGCCGTGAAGAGCATGCGATGCGTGCCGCAAGAGAATTGAAAGTGCGCTGGAAAGCGATTCCTCCTTTGGAGGATATGAGCAATCTGGAGCAGTTGATTCGTCGTCAGCCCATGACAGAGCGTTTGCTGACAGATACGGGTCCGGGTTTTGATGAGTTGCCGCCGGAAGGCAAGCGCCTGAAGCGTACGTATATCTGGCCTTTCCAGTTACATGCCTCGATTGGTCCTTCTTGCGCCGTGGCCGATTACCAGCCCGGTCATAGCCGCATCTGGTCGGGCTCGCAGAACCCGCATATGTTGCGTGTGCATTTAAGTCAGTTGCTGGACGAAGACGAGGCAGGTCTGGAGATCATCCGTCACGAGGCCGCAGGATGCTATGGCCGCAATTGTGCCGACGATGTTTGCGCCGATGCCTTGCTGATGTCGCGGGCGGTGGGTGCGCCGGTACGCGTGCAACTGACCCGCGAACAGGAACATGGCTGGGAGCCCAAAGGAGCCGCCCAGTTGATGGATGTAGAAGGTTCTATTGATGCCCAAGGGCAGTTGCGTCACTACGATTTTGTGACGCATTACCCCTCCAACGATGCACCGAATCTGGCCTTGTTGCTAACAGGCCGTGAATCGGCGGCACCGCGTCAATTGGAAATGGGCGACCGTACCGCCGTGCCGCCTTACAGCTACCCCAAACAACGAGTGGTTTGCCAGGATATGCCTGCGATTGTGCGCGCGTCCTGGTTGCGTGGCGTGTCGGCCATGCCGAACTCCTTTGCGCATGACTGTTTTCTGGACGAGCTGGCGGTAGAGGCTCAGGTCGACCCCTTGACCTATCGCTTGCGCTATCTGGATAAGGACGTCCGTGCCCAGGAACTGCTGCAGGCAGTGGCTGATAAGGGCCAATGGCAGTTGCGGCGTCAAGGTTCGCGTGGGCAGCCGGATGAGCAAGGATATTTGTATGGCCGTGGCTTGTCGTACGCCCGCTATATCCACAGCAAATTTCCCGGTTTTGGTGCAGCCTGGTCCGCCTGGTTGCTGGATCTGCGGGTGCATGCCGAAACGGGTGTGATCGAGGTCGAGCAAATTTATGTCGGTCAGGATACTGGGCAGATGGTGAACCCGGCGGGTGTGCGTCACCAGATTCACGGCAATGTGATTCAGTCTTTGAGCCGGACCTTGTATGAGCAGGTGCGCTTTAACGCGCAAGGCGTGGTGAGCGCGGAGTGGGGGGCTTATCCCATTGTTGATTTCCCGCGCATCCCGCCTATTGAGGTGGTTTTGATGGACAGGCAATCCGAGCCGCCCATGGGGTCGGGCGAGTCCGCCTCCGTGCCCTGTGCCTCGGCTATTGCCAATGCTTTATTTGATGCAACTGGCCGACGTTTTCGGCAAGTGCCTTTTACACCGGATGTGGTCCGGGCCGCGCTGGCTGCTGCGCCTCAAACGGCGTAGGCAGCAGCAATTTTCATGGGTCAGGCCCAGGCCTGACGGTTTCAATCCAAGGACAGATTAATGAGTACCTTTCTTTACGGCGGCCATGTTCATGCCAATGGCATTCGTCAGCATTACCTGCGTTTCGGCGGTTCCGTCGGTGGGCGCGATCAGCGTCCTGCCGTCATCATCGTTCCTGGCATCACCAGCCCGGCTGTGACCTGGGGCTTTGTGGGCGAGCAGTTCGGCAAGCACTTTGATACTTACATCCAGGACGTGCGTGGTCGTGGTCTGAGCGAAGCAGCGGAAGGTATGGACTACAGCCTGGACGCACAGGCGGATGACTTGATCGCATTGGCCCAAGAACTGGGTTTGAAAGACTACATCGTGGTTGGTCACTCCATGGGTGCGCGCATTGGTTTGCGTGCCGCTCACAAGAACAGCGATGGCTTGAGCCGTCTGGTGATGGTTGATCCTCCCGTCTCCGGCCCAGATCGCCGTGCCTATCCTTCCAAGTTGCCTTGGTACGTGGATTCCATGGCGATGGCTCGCAAGGGTTGTACGGCTGAAGACATGCGCGCCTTCTGCCCGACCTGGACCCAAGAGCAACTGCAATTGCGTGCTCAGTGGCTGCACACCTGCCACGAGCCTGCGATTCTGGCCAGCTTTGAAGGTTTCCACACCGATGACATTCACGTCGACTTCCCGCA
This sequence comes from Alcaligenes sp. SORT26, assembly GCF_017377875.1. GTDB lineage: Bacteria > Pseudomonadota > Gammaproteobacteria > Burkholderiales > Burkholderiaceae_B > Alcaligenes > Alcaligenes parafaecalis. The sequence goes on along the minus strand of NZ_CP070975.1, from coordinate 2,068,012 downwards.
TCTGAACGTCCCCGCCTTGCTGATGACCGCCGAGCGTGGCGACGTGGTGCGTGATGAAGACGTGGCCGAGATTCAGCAACTGGCCTCTGGCGTTCAGCACGTACGCGTGCCCAATGCTGGTCACATGATTCCCTGGGACAACGAAGCCGGCTTTTACGAGGCCTTCGGTGATTTCCTGGGCCAGCGCCTGGTGTGATGTTGAAAGGGCCACATGGGTGGCCCGTCGTGATGCAGAGGTTCCGCGTCAGTGTCGGAACCTTTCACAAGGAGAGACAAGATGGCAGTAAGTGATTACCAACTTATCGAGGCGTGGCAGGAAGTGCTGCGTCTGTCCAAGCTGCAAGCCGGTCAGACAGTGACCTTGCTGACCAGCTCGACCACACACCCGCAGACGATGCAGTGTGCACAGATTGCGGCTCAGTCTATGGGTGCGATTGTGAATCGCCTGGATTTGTTGCCGGTCAATGCGGAAAAAGCCTTGAGCCGTGACTCGTTGGCCTACTTGGGTACGACTCCGCTGACAGGTAATGAAGCGGCGATTGCGGCCTTGAAGGCCAGCGATCTGGTTCTGGATTTGATGACCCTGTTGTTCTCGCCCGAGCAGATCGACATTCTGAAGTCCGGTACCAAGATTTTGTTGGCGGTAGAGCCACCCGAAATTCTGGTTCGCACTGTGCCAACCGAAGCAGATCGTGCACGCGTGACCGCAGCCGCCGCTTTGATCAAGGCCGCCAAGGAAATGAGCATTACCTCGGCTGCCGGTACGGATTTGCGTTGCCCGCTGGGTGAATTCCCCGCGATTCGCGAGTACGGTTTTGTGGACGAGCCCGGCCGTTGGGACCACTGGCCTAGCGGCTTTGTGCTGACCTGGCCTAATGAGTTGGGTACCAACGGCACCATCGTGATCGACAAGGGCGACATCCTGTTGCCACAAAAGAAGTACTCGACTGAGCAGATCATTCTGACGGTAGAAAACGGCTACGCCACCAAGATTGAAGGTGGTATCGAAGCCGAGCTGCTGGACGAGTACATGAAGACTTTCAACGATCCTGAAGGCTACGCGATTTCCCATATTGGTTGGGGTCTGCAGCCGCGTGCTCACTGGTCCACTTTGGGTCTGTACTCGCGTGAGAACACGATTGGTATGGATGCGCGCGCTTTCGAGGGTAACTTCCTGTTCTCCTTGGGACCGAATAATGAAGCTGGCGGCAAGCGGACAACGGCATGCCACATTGATATTCCTTTGCGCAATTGCACGGTTAGCCTGGATGGCCGCGCCGTAGTGCGTGATGGCAAAGTACTGGACGGAGGCGTTGGTGAGTACGAATGAAGGAGCGGTTTACGCTCAACAAGGTTTTGGGTCGACGCTGGAGCCTAAAGCTCCGTATGGCTTGCTGATTATTGATCTGGTGAACGGTTTTGCCGACCCGGCGGTATTTGGTGGCGGCAATATCCCTGAGGCTATCGAGAACACGCAGACCTTACTGGCAACGGCTCGTGAACAGGGCTGGCCTGTGGCTCACACCCGTATTGTGTATGCCGACGATGGCGCTGATAACAATATCTTCAGCATCAAAGTCCCCGGCATGCTGGGTCTGACCGAAGACGCGCACAACAGCCACATCGTGCCTGAACTGGCACCTGCTCTGGGCGAGTTTGTGGTTCGCAAGAATGTACCCTCCGCGTTTTTTGGTACGCCCTTGGCAGCTTGGTTGACCCAACGTGGTGTGCAAACACTGCTGGTTGCCGGTGCGGTCACCAGCGGTTGCGTGCGCTCCAGTGTGGTTGATGCGATGCAACTGGGCTTCCGCCCCTTGGTCGTCTCTGATTGCGTGGGTGATCGTGCAATTGGCCCGCATGAGGCTAATCTTTTCGACATGCGTCAGAAGTACGCCACCGTGGCGACGCGTGAAGAGGCGATGAAGTTGATTGGTCTTTGATCGAGTATCGGTGGCCTGCCGCTTGGGGGCAGGCTATCGGACCTGTGCCCCTGGGAGTCGAATGGCTCCCAGGGGTTTTTTTGTACTTGTGGTTCAGGTCTGTAAGAGGGCGTCGATTGTTAAAACGCCCAGCGCAGATTCACCTGTCCTTGTAGCGATGAATATCCACCTCCGAACTGTGAGCTGATGCCGGTGCCAATCGACAGGCGCTCACTGCGTTGCCAGGTCAGGCCTGCTCGCAGGTTCATTGTGTCGCGGGGCAGCACGCTATTGCGGGTATCAAACGCGGTATCCGTGGACGCAATCGCGAAATGTGCCGCTTGAGTCAGATCGCGGTTCAGCCATTCATGATTCCAGCCCACGTCGACATTCATGGCCAAGTTGCTGCCATCGTTCAGGGCGCGATTCCAGGTGGCGGTCAGCCCAAGGCTGGAGCGCAAGGCGTCGATGCGTTTGCTGTCCAGGTGAAGGCGCGTTGCCGCGTTGCCCGATTCGTCGATAGAGGGCCGGGACACCAAGGCATAGTTCATGCTGACAAAGGGGCCTACCGATAAAGAGGGGTTCAGCTCCCAAAGGTAGCCTGTGCCTGCATCAAGCGACAGATTGCGCCCGGTCCAGTCGGATGAGTGGCTCGCCTGGTAGTCACCGATAGCAATCTGCCTGCGCATATCAGCTTGCTCCAGGCCCAGACGCAGCCCACTGAAAGCAAAAAGGCCTTCTTTTGCTCCAGGACGGTATTGCAGGTGGGCAGCAAGGCCAAATGCGGTGGCTTTGCTCTTGCCAGAGTAAGGGGCATCCGGTTTGACTGACAGGTCTGAAATATCAAGTTGGGCGCCGACGGCGAAGTCGGGAGCCGATTCCAGCGCGCGCCCAGCCCCAACGATCAAGCCATAGCTATTAGCGTCGTAGCCCAGCATGGAGCCACGCGTGTTCTGATCGGCGTTTGCGCCAAATACCAAGGCGTAGCCTTGCCATTCCGTACCAGGCCGCAGCAGGCTTTGGCTCAGGCCTTGACGGGCAGTTTGCATGATTGAGCGCTCATGCATCAGGGAAGCAGCCATGGCAGCGCTGTAGCCAGCCGGTGAAATCTGGTCCAGGGCAGTGGGTATTTGTGAGCCGTCCGTGGCCGAGAAGTCGAGTGTCTGGAACAGTGCTTGCGCGGAGGCGGGCCCGGCGGCAGCCAGCTTGAACAAGGCGTTCCCGGCCTCTCGCTGGTTGGCATCGTTGCCATACTGGCTGTAGGCATTGTCGGCACGGGTGGCAGACAAGCGGTAGCGTTCACTGCCTAGGGCCGCAGCATCAAACCGCAAGGTGGGTGATACATGAGCGATCTGGGTAGTACTGAAGTTGCCGCTGTGACTGGCTGCTTCTACCAGCGAGCCAGTGTCGACTGACCAGGAGTTTTGATACCAGTCGGCCAAGGGTTCCAGCTTCAGCGTGCCGTCCAGGTCTGCATGGCCGCTGACGGCCAGTACGTCGTGGCTGCCTTTGCCGTCAAATTCTGCGACCAGGCGTCCCATCGATGTTTGCTGGAAATCTCCGTTGACGCTGATGCGTCCGGCTGAGTTGCCGGGCGTCAAGGTGCCAGCGTTGATCAGGGCGCTGCCGCTGGCCAGATCGAAGTTGGCATTGCCACCTAATGTCGCTGCTTCCTGGACGGTGGCGCTGTAGACCTGCAAGGTGCCGTTCAGTTGCGTGGTGCCGCCGTCAAACGACAGGGCCAGATTGTCTTTGCCGGTGATGTTACCGGCGTAGCTCAGGTGGAATGTTGCGTCGGGCTGGTCTATGCTGCGGCCCTGGCTGTCAGCCGTCTGGCCAAAAGAGAGGGTGGTCAGACGTAGTTGATTGTTGTCGTCACGTTCTGCATAGCGCGAAATAATATCGCCTTCGATCTGGGCGCCTTGCATCAGGTTGATGCGCTCTACGTAGGCGTTGTCAGAAATCAGGATGGCCGCTTCTTTGCCTGCGACTCGCCCACTAATGTCGGCTTGTTGAACCAATGGGCCGTTCAGTTCCGGCAGCAGGGTTTGATTAGCGCCCCCGCTGCTGCGTATGTAGGAGCCACGACGCTCGACTTCGTTGCTCAGTGAGTTGGTGCCAAAATCGAAACGCAGGCCTACGCCCTGAGGGCCGGTAGCCTGGATGTCACCGCGATGAACCAGTGTATGTCCACGGCCGTAAGCAAATTGAATGCCTTGCCCGTTCAAACCATCGGCGTAGATTTTGACGCCTGGGTCGATGACAAGGGTGTTGTTCTCGCCATCCACCCGTATACCCGCGCCGCCTGATCCTGCTGCCAGCAGGTCTGCAGCTTGTCGGATCTGGTTGTTGCTGCCGTAGATATGCAGGCCCAGACCTAGTGTGGATTGGTTGTATTGGCCTGGAAGGTATTGCGTGCCCTCGGCATTGCGTGCAAAGAAACCTTGTGTATTCACCAGCTCAAGGCCATCGCCGTAGATCGAGCGTCCGAAGAAGTTGGCCCGGTCAATGGTGTAGCCAATATCTTGCAGTACCGCCAGTTCAGCTTCCATGAAGCCTGAATAGTTGCGGTAGTTCTGATGGCTCATGACGCTGTTTCGAAGCTCGATATGGCTCATGAAGTTGTTATCGATGCTGCCGTCCTCTCCCAGTATTTTTACGGGGACACCACGCAGGCCACCGGCCAGAACTTGCTCGATATTGGCACCGATCAGAAAGCCTTTGTCCTGACGCAAGTCGAAGGCATCAGGGTCGTAGGAGGTGTTGCAGCCATTACACAGAATCTTCTGGTCTGCCTGTGCTGGATTGCCGTTGTCGTCTCTTAGTAGTTGAGTCCAGCTATTCAGTTGGTCTTCGAAATACGGTTGTGTGTCATTTATGCCGCCCCTGTCTTCCACACTGCTTAACACGCCTAGCCCATGGGCAATTTCGTGTATGGCCGTCAGAAGTACGCTGTCTTTACCGGTAAGGGGCGTTTGTGTAAATGCCGGGTTTGTTGCGTAGTCGTCTTGGCCCAGGCCAAAAAAACCATGTCCGCCGAGTGGCAGCGTACCTTCGGCAGGCGACAGGCCGAAGATGTTCTGCTGCATTTGCGTCAAGGAGCTTTGGCCGTCATTGGCGGCGGGCGAGCCACCGTAGGCGTTGCCTGCCTCGTCACTCGTACCGATATTGACGATGGTTGGGGGATTGTTCCCCTGGATCTGGAGTATTTCAGCCCAATAGCTCAGGCCGTCAACGATCTCGTTTTTGTAGGCATCATGTCCTTGCCAGCTCCAGAAGGACGTGTTGTGGCGTTCGTCGAATGGACCATCGCCCATATCAAAAAACCGCGCGATAAAGACGGTGCGCCCCGATGCGTCTGTGACGGCTCTGTCTTCCAGGGCGTGAGCAGACAGTGGGGCAATGGCGAGTGCCAGGGCGGCATACAGTTTTGTTAGTTTCATTGTTGAGCAGGTGTTGAATGCGCGAGATATTGTTTGCACTGAATGGCCCCTGAGGTAGAGGAAACAGTTTGATTAGAGTGGGCGTTCATTGTTGCTGCATTGAGGCAAGGCTGATGAAGGGGGATGCCCTTGGCCTGCGTCGGGAAAATATAGCAGATGGTGTCAAATGGACATTGATGGTTTTAAACCCTTGGCTTTGTTTTTAAACGGGGCTTATTTGCTTTTTTTGAGCTTTGTGCTTTGAGTTCTGGGATTGCAGGGTTGAGGGGGAGTCGCTTTTTTTAGGGCGGCTTTCTTCTGGTCGTGCCGTTTGGGCTTTGCGTGAGGGCGGTGAGTAGTTTTCTTGTGGGGCCCGGGTTCGGCTTGTCTTGGCGGGGACCTTGCCCACGCTGCGCGTGGGTGCCCTTGTCAGAGCATCGGGACGGGCGGGTCGTGAACTCGGAGCGCGGTTTGTCCCCCGGACAAACCGCAAGCGTGCTCCTCAAACAGCACGACCCTTGCATCCCGCCCCGACACCCTGCCCGCGGCAAGGGCCCTGACTCGCCCGACAAGCCGAACCCGGGCCCCACAAGAAAACACGCAGCAAGGGTTAAAGCCCAAACGGCACTGCTGCGGAGGAAAAGAGAGCTGTTCGGGTTCAGCGCTCCCAGGGATTGAGAAGGGCGACAGGGGTATCTTTGAAGTCTTTGGCGTTGCGTGTGACGACGGTCATGTCGTGCACCAGGGCGGTTGCCGCGATCAGGGCGTCTCGCTCACCTTTCTTGTTTGGAACATGTAGCTGGGCGCAGCGTTGTGCAACGGCAGCGTCGATGTTCAAGGTGAAGTCGGAGAATGTGGGTAGCACCTGGTTTTCAAACCAATTGCGCAGTATGGCTCCCTGGGCGGCATCCTCCCGCTCTTTGCCCAGGATGCCTTGTTCCAGTTCCAGGACGGTAATGACGGATATGTACAGGGTGGCGGCGTTGACGCTGCGAATCCAGGCGGTGACGTTCGCATCGGCTTTGCCGGATTTCATTTTCCGTATTTCGGAGATGACGTTGGTGTCCAGAAGGTACATGGTCAGAAATCAGCAGGGCGGGTGGTGATAGTGCTTCGAGTAGGTTCAAAGTCGATATCGGCTTCGTCTTCCTGCATGGCGAGTTCATCGATGATGTTGCGGCGCTGCTCGGTCAGGTGCAGGTAACTTTGGAATGTCATTAGTACGTGCGAGGGGCGGCCACGGTCTGTAATGATGACTGGCCCGTCGGCAGCGGCTTTTTTAGCTTCACTGGTGGCCTGGTTGAATTCCCGGCTTGAAAGAGTGGTGATAGTCATGATGCACCCTCCTGTGATTTGTTGATGTAGTCATGTTACTACATTTTATTTTGCCTGGTTTGTGGTGCTTGTTTGCACCAATAAATTTATCCTTTAGGCAGAGACGTGAAAAGACTATGTGTGACAAAGAGCTCACACCGGATTAGAAAGGTGAATCAATGGCAGGGCAGCAGCATGTATCTGGGGTGACGGGCATTATTCTGGCAGCGGGGTTGGGGCGTCGTTTCGATCCTTCGGGCCAATGCTTGAAGTTGTTGGCCAGGATGGACGATGGCAAAACGATGGTGCGCCGTGTCTGTGAAACGGCTTTGTCTGTTCTGGACGAGGTGCTGCTGGTTTGTGATGTCCACGAGCAGCTTTTGCGTCAGGAGTTAAGTGATCTGCCTATCCAGTTCGTTCAGGCTCCGGAAGCCATTCGAGGTATGGGCGTCAGTTTGAAAGCGGGGATACAGGCTGGCAAGCCGCAGTATGGCTATGTGGTGTTGCTGGCAGATATGCCTTGGGTCAGGCCTAGCACGGTCGCTGCGGTGGCTCAGGCGGTGCAGGATGGGGTGGGGATTGTGCGTCCCGTTTTGGATGCTCAGCCCGGCAATCCCATCGGCTTTGGGCTGCAGTGGCGTCGCCAGCTTCTGGAGCTTTCAGATGAGCAGGGCGCGCGTGGCTTGTTGCAGGCCAATAAAGATCAGACTTTGTTTGTGCCTTTGCTTGACGAGGGGATTTTGCGCGATGTGGACACCCCAAGCGATTTGGGGATGTCCTAAGCGTATCAATTCAATTAACCGTGCCCGCGCTGTTTGGCGATCTGCTGACGTTCCAGGCGACTGATGTAGTGCTGAATGGCCATTTGCGTGGAGGCAGACAGGTCAATAAAGGTACAGCCCAAACGCTGAATCTGTTTGCCATTGGCTAGCTGCTGCGTTTCTGTACGCGCTACTTGCAGCGCTACGACGAAAGAACCTGCTTGCGGCAGTTCCAGCAGGGACTCGGTTTTATGCGTGCCTATGACTTCTGCCAGACTCTGGGATTCGTCCACCAAGGACAAGCCACCGCCGCTGATATCGTGCAGCAAGAAGCTCTTGGTTTCGTTATTCAGTCGCAAGATCACCATGGCCGGTTCGCTGACGGGCACATTGACGCGGAAGAATTCGCGTCGCTGCAAGCGCCGAATGGATTCCGGGATGGGGATGGCCAGTGCTGGCTGCCCTTCGTAGGAAACCACCTCTGGAGTAGGGCCCTTGAAGGTCACCTTGATCTTGTCCAGCGAGGTCTCGAAACTGGTGTGTTCGGACTGCAGCAGATTGCGAGTTTTTTCTTCTTTGTTGGCGGTATCAATCACCACGACATTGTTATCCAGATCAATGTCCAGAATGGTGGTGACAATCCGGTCATTGCCCTGATTGGCTTCCATGTGCAGTAGCAGGCCCCCTTTTTCGATAGCCCGTAAAACACGCAGAATTTCAAATTTGGACTGGATCTGGTACGGATCGTCTTCGATGGGATCAAGAGGAGAAGTCATGGATGGCGAGGCAAAAAAGATCGGTAAGTGACTGTAAGGGATTGTACGCGCCAGAGTAACACTCTGGGCGCGGTTTGGAATGTGATGTCAGCTAGTTAGCGACCTAAGTATTTAGGCCTGGCTTATATGGTGCAGGGCACAGCGTGCGGCGGCTAGATCCCAGGCAGCAGAGCCTACGGATTTGAAGAAGAGGGGCTTGTCTTTCGGGGCCGGGGTGCGCAGCACCTGATGAATGCTTTGGACCTGGCTCCAGTCCACTTGGGCCTGAATCAGGTCCCCCGCTTCCTGGCGAGCACCCGCAACGTCATCCGCATAGAGACGGCTGGCTAATAGGGTATGGGCCTCGAATTCGGCCATGTCCGGTTTGAATGCACCCAGGCCAATCAACAGACGATCCTGACGGGCGGGCTCGTGATAGACGGGTGTCAGGCTGGATGTCAGGGCAATCAATACATCGGTCCTGTCAGGCACAGCGGCCGCCGCCTGGACTCTGTCGCCGAATTGCGCTTGCAGGGATTCGGCCACGGATTGAGCACGCTCGTGATTGCGGCCTGTCAGGGTGACGCGAGCCTTGGGATAGAGCGTCATGATGGCATCGCAGTGTGCCAGGGCTTGTCGCCCGTAACCAAGGAGGGTGATGTGCTCGGGGCCCTGGGACCACAGTGCCTGAATCCCCAGCATGGATACCGCTGCGGTGCGGCGTTCGGACAGGACGGGCGCATCCATGATGAGCAAAGGCAGGCCATTTTGGGCGTTGTACACGCTGACCAGGCCCTGGATAATGTCCTGCTCTTGCTGCTGATTGTCCGGCATCACATTGGCCAGCTTATGTACCCCTATATCGTGTGAGACGGCAGGCATGGACAGCATTTGCCCTGTTTGGGGATAGTTCAGAACCTGACGGGTTGGGGCGACGATAGTGCCAGCGGCATATTGGGCCATGGCTTTACCTAGCTGGGCGACCAGCTCGGGATAGGGCAGGGCACGAGCAGTCTCTTCAGAGGACAGGACGGTATAGGAAGCTTGCGTCATTCCAGGGTCTCCATGGAGTCGGTCTGTGGGCAGCGCATAGTGCGGGACTATCGATAATCCAGTGTAGCGTAGGCCCAGCCCAGGGCAATAGGGCCTTTCCGCCAGTGATCTATTGACCCACCTTGACAATTAATCCGCCCCGTCTGGCGGGCTGTCACGGCATAATGAGGCCTGATATCAGCACCTGCCCGCGCGCGGTGCCGTGCATTGGGGAGAAAAATAATGAGTTTGCTTAATTCTGTTGTGTCGGCCTTGTCGTCGACGGATGCTAAATCCAAAGAACAGGGCGCTTTGTTGCCTGCCTTGATTCAAGTGGTCAGCACCTATCCCGGTGGCTTGAGCGGCTTGATCGAGCGCTTTCGTACCGGCGGTTTTGGTGATGTGGTGTCGTCCTGGATCTCGCAGGGCAGCAATCAGGAAATCGGTCAGCAGGATTTGTTGGGCGTGATGGGTCAGCCAGCCATCAAGCAATTGGTGGATCTGTCGGGTTTGAATCAGCAAAGCGTGCTGGATAATCTGAAGATCATGCTGCCATCCCTGATCAATCAAGCCAGCCCGAATGGCCAGTTTGATCCATCTCACATTACCGATGCCAGCAGCTTGCTGGGCGGTTTGACGCAGTTGTTTCGCAAGTCTTGATCCCTTGAGACGGTGACGCCGCCTGCTAATGGTTTGCGGCGCACAGAATACAAAAAAGCCTGAAATCGGTGCAATACCGGTTTCAGGCTTTTTTTATGGCTTGATGCAGCAAAACCTGTACAGACTCTGTACAGGTTCTCCCGTCTTTAGCCGCGTGCGGCTGCTTCCAGCGCTTGTTCCAGATCGGCCAGAATGTCGTCGATGTGTTCCAGACCAATGGACAGGCGCACCATGTCTTCGCTGACGCCCACAGCCGCCAGTTCTTCGGCGTTCAGTTGACGGTGCGTGGTGCTGGCTGGATGGCACGCTAGAGATTTGGCATCACCAATATTGACCAGTCGCAGGACCAGGTTCAGCGCGTCAATAAAGCGTGTACCGGCTGCAATGCCGCCTTTGATACCAAAGGACAGAATGGCTGCGGGTTTGCCGCCCATGTAGCGCTTGGCCAGCTCGTGATCAGGGTGATCGCTCAGACCGGCGTACTTGACCCAGGATACTTGCGGGTGCTTGTTCAGGTACTCGGCCACTTTCAGGGCGTTTTCCGTATGGCGTTCCATGCGCAAAGGCAGGGTTTCGATGCCTTGCAGAATCTGGAAGGCGCTAAAGGGAGCCAGAGCAGCACCGGTGTTACGCAGCGGAGCCACGCGGCAGCGGCCAATAAAGGCAGCCGGGCCGAAGGCTTCGGTGTAGACCACGCCGTGGTAGGAAGGGTCAGGTGTATTCAGAATGGCAAAGCGCTCTTTGTGCTCGGCCCAAGGGAATTTGCCAGAGTCCACCACCATGCCTGCGATGGTCGTGCCGTGACCGCCCATGTATTTGGTCAGCGAGTGCACCACAATGTCGGCACCGTGTTCGATAGGACGGCAAAGGGCAGGGGATGCCACCGTGTTGTCTACAATCAGGGGCACGCCATGACGGTGAGCAGCATCAGCCAGCGCACGGATATCAATGATGTTGCCAGCCGGGTTGCCGATGGTTTCGCAGAAAACGGCGCGGGTGCGGTCGTCAATCAGGGCTTCCAGCGCTTCAATGTCGTTGGGCTGGGCAAATTTGACGGTAATGCCCTGACGCGGAAAGGAGTGCGCGAACAGGTTATACGTTCCGCCATACAGCTTACTGACGGACACAATGTTGTCGCCGGCCTCAGCAATCGTTTGGATAGCATACGTGATGGCCGCCATGCCAGAGGCTACTGCCAAGCCGCCAATCCCGCCTTCCAGGGCCGCAACACGCTCTTCGAGCACGGCATTGGTCGGGTTCATGATGCGGGTGTAGATATTGCCGGGTACTTTCAGGTCAAACAGATCCGCGCCGTGTTGCGTATTGTCGAAAGCGTAGGAAGTGGTCTGGTAAATCGGGACAGCAACAGCTTTTGTGGTCGGATCTGGCTGGTAGCCAGCATGAATGGCAAGAGTCTCTAGTTTCATGGTTAATTCTGAAATTGATTATCAAGTGGCTTATATAAGACAGAGCAAGCATAACCCCTGTATGCAGAGAAATACATCTAAGGGCGCAGACATTAAAACTATGCTTTTATTTCTTTGGGTAATAAGGTCTTGTCGCTGATGTGGGCTCTGCTTTTTAAATAGCAGGTGGATATTTCTTATTTTCGTTACTTCGCAATGGCCCTACATGGGTTAGCATTTCGTATCCGGGCAGATGGCGTGTTGCATCCTTCCCCGAGGTCCTAGAGGCTTACATGAAAGTATGGTTTAAGCGGGGCTTATTCAGCCTCGTCGTTTTGGCTATTGTCACAGTGGTTGGCGGGGCAATTTTCCTGCTGACATTCAATCCCAATTCGTACAAACAGAAGCTGGCAGACATCGTCCAGCAAAAGTATCAACGTACGCTCAAGATTGACGGTGATATCGAACTTTCTCTCTTTCCCCGCATCGGCCTGTCCGTGCAGGGGCTGTCCCTGTCTGACCGTAATTCGGAAGATCCTTTCGCCTCTTTGGAAAGTGCCCGTTTTGCGGTGGCCTTGTGGCCCTTGATCAATAACCGTTTGGTGGTAGACCACGTGGCGGTCACAGGCTTCAAGGCCTGGATTGTGCGCGATGAAAACGGCAAGCTCAATTTTGATGACTTGTTGCAAGCCCCGCCTGCCGGTCCCCAACTGCCTGTTGCCCGCTCTGGCGTGTCCTTGCTGCCCGCCGCTCAAGCGGCCGAGGCCCCGCAGGATAAACCTGCCGAGCCCGCCCCCGAATCCTTGCCTGTCCCGGAATTGATTGCCAAGCGCTCCGGCAGCGAGACGGATTTTCAGATTGATATCGCTGGTCTTAGCTTGAAGGGCGGTGAAATCCATTACTTCAGCAAACGCAGCAATATGATTGGCCGTTTGTTGCAACTGGAAGTGAACACAGGCCGCATGACCTTTGGTCAGCCCTTTGATGTGGCCTTCAAGAGCCGTCTGTCCGGGGATTACCCCGTGGCCGATGGCGTTCTGGAAGGACAAGGGCAATTGAGCCTGGACCCTGCGTCCAAATCCTATGGTGCACAAAAACTGAACTTGAGCTTTGTGGGTAATCTGGACGAGCTGCAGGCGCAAAGCCTGACGCTTAAAGGCAATGTGACCTATAAGTCTGCCCAGCGTCAGTTCAGCGCCACAAATCTGGATACACAATTGCAGGGCCAGTGGCTGGGCGCTTACCCGGTCAGCGATTTGAATGCCTCGCTGAACACGCCCAAGATGCAGATCGACAGCTTTAGTGACTTGGTTTCTTTCGAGAAACTGGCGCTGCGCGTCCGCGGCAAGAATGAAGACCAGAATCTGGACTTGGCTTTAGACGTTCCGCGTATTCAGGTTTCGCCCGCCGAAGCTGAAGGTGCGCCCGTAGTCGCCAGCCTGAAAGTCAGCGGTCCCAAGGTGTTGGGGCTGGGCCTGACCCTGCAAGGTTTGTCCGGCAACAGTCAGGAACTGTTGTTTGAGCAGGCCAAGCTGGAAGGGGCGCTAAAGCAAGGTAGCCGTGTCGCTCAATTGAAGGCAGCTTCGCCCTTGCAATGGCAACCCTCCAATGAGTGGCTGCGTTTGCCGGATATTCAAGCCAATGTGCGAGTTGAGGACGAGGCCGATGCGGGCAGCCGCTTTGAGATGCCTGTCACGGGTCAGGCGGATTTGAATAAAGGCAAACAGGAATACAGCGCACAGCTAAGCAGCAGCACCGAGCAGGCCCAGGGTAGTCTGGACCTGACACTGCAAGACAAGGGTAAAGGTCCTTTGCTGGCGGCAGTGCTGAAGGCAGACAGGCTGGATCTGGACGAGTTGCGCTCCATTTTCTGGGCGACCGCTCCAGAAGTTGTCACCCCGATTGATCCTGAACCCGCTGCCGAAGCACCAGAAGCGGCTGCTGAGTCGGAGCAGGAGCCCGCCGCTGAAGAGGCTGAGCAGGCGGAGCAGCCCAAGGCAGAGCAAGCAGAAGCTACTCCTGAAGCCGAAGAACCTGCTACCGAGGAATCGTCTTACGCTTGGCTGGATGCGCTGACGTTTGATCTGCGTTTTGAAATTGAGAAACTCCGCAGCCTGGGTGTGGTGCTGGAGCAGGTCAAGGCGCAGGTCAAGAATCAAGGTCAGCTCATTAATCTGTCGCAGTTCAATGCACAGGCCTATGAAGGCCAGCTTCAGGCCAAGGCCAAGGTCGAGCCCGGCAAGCGTTTTGAACTGGGTTTGAAGTTGCAGCAAATGCAAGTGGGTTCGCTCTTGCTGGATGCCTTCGGCAACGATTATCTGGCAGGCAAGGGCAATGTGGACTTGAACTTGAAGGCGCAAGGTGCCACACAAGAAGAGCGTCTGAATGCCCTGGAAGGCGGGCTGACCGTAGATTTGCACGAAGGTAGCTGGCGCAGCGTTGATCTGGACCAGAGCGTGCGCGATATCAACGAAGCGGTACGCAATGCCTTTAGTGGTCAGATTCCCTTGCTATTGCCAGAGTCAGACCCCTTGCGTCGTACTGTTCTGAGCCGTCTGCAAGGCAGCCTGGATATCAAGAAAGGGCAAGCCAGTTTCCGCAACTTCCGCGCTACGACCCCGATTCTGACGGTCACAACCGCGAAAGGCTCCATACTGGATTTGGTGACGCAACAGGCGGATGTGACTTTGCAGGCGCGCTTGAACCATAACAATCTGGCCGCCGAGGAACGTAAATCCTTCCAGGATCTGCGCAATGTCCTGATTCCTATCCATATTTCTGGTCCTTGGGCCGAGTTGTCCTACCAGATTCAATGGAAAGAAATTGCCAGCACATCGATCAAAAAGGCGCTGCAAGACGGTTTGCTGGATTTGTTGAGCCAGCAGGCCACGGAAGCCAAGAATAATGCCAATGTTGACGTCAAGTCCGAGGTAAAGCAGATCATCAAGGACGAGCTGGGCGCCAAAGTCCCGCAAACCGTGGGCGAGGCCATGAAGCAATGGTTCAAGCCATGAGCACAGGCCCAGTCATGAACACGGTAGTCTCTCAGGATGCGGTCTATCTATTGCAAGGTGGCCCGGCCTTGAGTGATAGCAAGGCGCTGGCCTGTACGGGGCGTTGGGTACTGGGTAACGAGCAGGGGCAGGTTCTGGCAGCCGATGCGCTGCCCACCTTGTCAGAACTGAGCATAGAGCTGCGTTTTGGCCAACTGGTACTGCGTGCTCCCGGCATGTTGCGTCTGGATATAGAAGCGGATGTGATCGAGGACGATCCTGATTCCTTCTCCACCTGGCAGGAGAATGGTCAGTCCGTGCAATTGGTCGATGAAGGGGATTTGCCTGCAGAGTGGTTTACGCGCTACGCAGGCCAGCCGCTGCGTTTGTTAAAGCGTTTGCCGGAGTCGGCTTAACGCAGTGTTGGCTGTCATGTCCATCTGCATATAAAAAAGCCCTGCTCATGGCAGGGCTTTTTTTGTGATTCCAATCAGGTCGTGGGCTCGGATTGCAGCCGGTGATAGCGGGCCAGCAAGGTTTCCTGGCTCTCCTGGTGCTGAGGGTGAATCTCGATACATTCAACCGGGCACACCACGACGCACTGTGGCTCATCAAAGTGGCCAACGCATTCTGTACACAGGTTGGGATTGATCTCGTAGATCTCCTCACCCATGTAAATAGCCAGGTTAGGGCACTGCGGCTCACAAACGTCGCAGTTAATACATTCTTCTGTAATGTGCAGTGCCATAGCGCAGTGTCCTGATAAGCGTGGTCTTGGAATTTGACCAGTCGGTCACCTTACAGTGTAGTACGGACCGCTACGCAGGGCGAGTTCAGGTGGCTGAAACCGCTTGTTGCTTGCGTTCTTTGGCCTTGGTTTGTAGCCAGCGCTCCACGGACGGGAAGACAAATTTGCCTACATCGCCACCCAGAATGGCAATCTCGCGCACGATGGTGCCGGAGATGAACTGGTACTGGTCCGAAGGAGTCATGAACATGGTCTCGACTTCAGGCAGCAGGTGGCGGTTCATGCCAGCCATTTGGAATTCATATTCAAAATCAGATACGGCGCGCAGGCCACGTACGATAACGCGACCATTTTGTTCGCGTACAAAGTCCTTGAGCAGGCCGGAAAAGCTTTTTACTTCCACGTTGGGATAGTGGCTGAGCACTTCGGAAGCGATCTCAACACGCTCTTCAACCGTGAAGAAAGGGCGCTTGTTCTGGCTGGAGGCCACACCGACCACAACGTGATCGAAAAGGTTGGCGGCTCGCCGGACCAGGTCTTCATGGCCTCGGGTCAGGGGGTCGAAGGTGCCGGGGTAAACAGCAGTGATCATGGTGCATCCGCGTAAATGGTTCAAGTTGGCAGGTCGGAGTCCGGGGGGAGCGGCGCAGGCGTCCCGGAAAATTCGGCATTATTGACTGTTTTTTGCATCGCAGCAAATCGCAACAAATGATAATGTACCTGCCCTGCCTTATCCTGTCGTAGTATCCCGTATTGATCTGGGGCTTGTATAGGGGTTTCGGACTCAATGTAAACCAGTGCGTCCGGTGCCAGCACATTGGGCAGCAAGGGCCAGATACGTTCCATCCAGTCGCGCGCAAAAGGCGGGTCTATGAAGACCAGATCGTAGCGCATCTGGCTGCGCTCCAGAATATGGAGGGCGTCACCTGCATGGATACGGACGTGTTCGGCTTTAAGCTTGGTGCGCAGGGCGCGCAAATTGGCAACAGCGGGAGCGTGACGCTCCACCATTTGTACAAAGGCCACACCGCGCGAGGCTGCTTCAAAACCCAGAGCGCCACTGCCCGCAAACAGGTCCAGTACGTTTTTATCGCTGAACTGCGCGCCCCAGAAGTGGTTAAGCCAGTTAAACAGGGTTTCACGCACACGATCCGGGGTAGGCCGCAGGCCGGGTGCATCGACAACTGAAATCGGTGTGCGGCGGTAATCACCACCTACAATACGGACAGCATGTTTTCTCATTCGCGCTTTGATCGGATAATGTGGTCATTCAACAGAATTTTCTAGTGTAAATCGTATGTTCAGTTTTTTTAAAAGAAAGAAGGCCAAGCCAGAGCCGCAAGCCACTCCTACGGAGCTGACCGAGCCGCTTTCTCCTGCCCAGTCCGAGCCTCAGGCCGACTCGGCGCCCCCATCTCCCGCTGCCAGGCAGGAACCCAGTGCACCGGTGACGCCACCGGCCGTGCAGCCTGCTGCGGTTCAGGATGGCAAATCTGAAAGCCAGGCTGAACATCAAGCCGCCTCCGAGTCTACGCCCTCGCCGCTGGAGGTGCCACCGCCTGCGCCTGCCAGCGTTCCTGTGCCCGCTCCTGCACCTGAAGTAGCTCCTGTGTCGGAGCCTGCTCCTGCCTTCGTGCCTGAAGTTGCTCCTGAGCCAGAGGTAGTGCCCGTACCTGAGCCTGAAATTGTGCCGGTGCCAGAGCCGACTCCGGCTCCTGTGCCTGAGATTGCGCCGATTCCAGAACCTGAGGTAGTGCCAGCGCCAGAGCCGGTTGTGGTCCCTGTACCGGAACCGGAGGTTGTGCCGACGCCAGCACCCACACCTGTACCTGAACCAGTGCCTGCCCCGGCCCCGGCCCCAGAACCAGAGCCAGAGCCCGAGCCGGTACGAGCTCCAGAGCCAGAAGCGCAGGCTCCTGTGGTTGCCAAGACCTCCTGGATGTCCCGCCTGAAGCAAGGTTTGTCGCGTACGGGTCAAAGCCTTAGCAGCCTGTTCGTCGGCGCCAAGGTTGATGAAGCTCTGTTTGAGGAACTGGAAGATGCCCTGTTGATGGCAGACGCCGGTGTGGAAGCAACAGAAAAGCTGATCACCGCTTTGCGTGCTCGTGTCCGCAAAGAAAAAGTGACCGAGGCCGCACAGGTCAAACAAATCCTCTGTGACATCCTGACGGATCACTTGAAGCCTTTGGAGAAATCCTTTCCGCTGGGCTCCAGCAAGCCCTTGGTCGTCATGATTGCTGGTGTGAACGGCGCGGGTAAAACCACGTCCATCGGCAAACTGGCTCATACCTTCCAGGAGCAGGGCGCCAAAGTCCTACTGGCCGCCGGTGATACCTTCCGTGCCGCGGCTCGTGAACAGTTGATCGAGTGGGGCACCCGCAACAACGTCAGCGTTATTGCTCAAGATGGCGGCGACCCGGCGGCAGTGGCTTTCGACGCCGTACACGCAGGCCGTGCCCGCGATATGGGTGTGGTCATGGTGGATACGGCTGGCCGCTTGCCGACTCAGTTGCACTTGATGGAAGAGCTCAAGAAGATCAAACGCGTGATTGGCAAGGCAGACGGCCAGGCCCCTCACGAAATTCTGCTGGTTGTTGACGGGAATACCGGCCAGAACGCGATTTCGCAAATCCGCGCTTTTGACGCGGCCTTGGGCTTGACTGGCCTGGTTGTTACCAAACTGGATGGTACGGCCAAGGGCGGTACGCTGGCAGCAGTGGCTGCCTGCGCCCAGGGCGTACGTCCCATCCCGGTTTACTGGATTGGTGTGGGCGAGGGCATGCAGGATCTGCAGGCCTTTGTCGCCCGTGAATTTGCATCCGCCTTGTTGGGTATGAACGCTTAAGGCCAAGCCTGGCTATAAAAAAACCGGCGATGCCTCTGAAGGTATCGCCGGTTTTTTGTTTTTTTTTGACCGCCGGACAGCCCTAAGGCTCGGCGCCCCCGGTGAAAAGCGTCTCTTTAGGGGGGGGGGCAACAAGCCTTGGGCGTAGCTTGGGGATCCTTACCGTTTAGCGCCGTAGCAACTCGGTTTGCGGTTGATGTTGATCCAAAGCATTGAGCGCATGTTGGGCATGGGCAGCACGGCCTTGGCGGGCATGGGTTAACCAGTCGCGTGCAAATTGCGCCTGCTCAGGGTTGGCGGCATGTTGGGCGTACCAGTCCAGTGCTACATCCACATCGGTAACGGCGCCAATCAAGGCCTGACATTCTCGCAAGACTCGGTGCAGCCCTTGTTTATCAGCAGCGCTGGGTAAAAACTCCAGGCAGTAACGCAGGCTTTTGATGCGATTGCGCAGCCGGTGCTGCTTGTCCTGGCTGATCTGGGCGAAGCGCTGGCTGCGTAGTTGAATAGTCTGGAACCAACGGCTGATGCGTGCTTCAACCAGATGCTCGGCTTGTGGCGCACTTTGCAGCTCCAGCGTGGGGCCACAAATCAGGCTTTGCAGATTACTTAATAGCAAAGATTGAAACTCGGCGGCGCTGGCCAGTTGGACCGGGTCATGCTCAAGATGTGCAGGTGCGGGCTCTGGCGCCGGGCCGGGCATGCCCGCCTGCAACAGCAAGGGGGTGATCTCCAGATGCACCAGATCCTGATCGCGCGCCTGACCAAACAGGCCAAAATAGTGTGTCAGACGGGTGTTGGCATAGCCTTCGCTAGCCGACAGCCACATTTTGAACAGCTTGCGGCAGGAGCGCAGACGGCGCAGACCTACGCGCATCAAGGCCAGATAGTCGGCCTGACGGGAGGAGTCCGGGCGTATGCCATCCACCCCCGCCAGCAGGGCGGCATTGCGGATCACTTGCTCCAGGCTCATGGTCGCGCTCAGGCTGTAAAACTGCTCCAGATCTTCGGTATCAACAAAATGTGGTTTGGGCAGATCGTAGGCTTTGCGCGTCAAAGCGGCCGCCACTTGCTCGGGCGACAGGTCCAGGCTCTCGGATTTGGCCCGGCGGCGATCTGCCAGACTGGCCAGTGCATCGCCTCGTTCGGATTTGCTGCGCATCTCCAGAATCAAGCCATGCTTGTACAGCCAGCGTTGGCCGACCTCAAACATGGTCAGGCTCTCACCGCTGATCAGCTCAATTTCCAGCTCGTTAACCAGCAGCTTCAAGCCATTGGATTCGATGTGACCTACATCGTAGGCCAGCTCCAGCTCCGATTGGCCTTGCTTGATCAGCGCCAGCTCGCGCTGTATTCGGGTCTGGTAACGGGCCTGGATCTGTTGAGCATACGGGGCCAGCACAGCGTAGGCGGCCGTGCCTTGATACAGCTCCAGATCCAGTTCCGGGCCAGGCCGGGAGTGATTGATTTCAATTCGGGACAGGGTGTCAGGACCGGGTAGTTTGACAGTCTGCACCCACTGCTCGCCTTCCTTGCGCAAACGCAGGGCGATACTGGTCCGCGCCAGATCGCGTTCGGGCGTATCAAAGTAGATGGCGTTTAAGGTAATGCTACCCGTGCGTACAACGTCAAAAGCGGTCAACAAACCGGGACGGGCACTCTCGGGCACAAAAAATTTCAGCTCTTGTTCTAGCACAGCATCGCACTCGAGATGTCGCCCACAACAGGTGGGCGGATAAAACGATTATTTTGCATGTAAACCGGCCAAACTTGAAGTGGTCACACCCCTGGAAATGTGTGTAGTCATGTCAAGTTTTATAAAGGGGGGGTGCCCAGTGGCTCGCGCCAGCCCAACTGATGTGAAATGCTGTTGGCGCACTGTCGCAACTGCGCCAGGATAGGGCTGTCGATACTGGCATCAAACAGGGTGCTGGGGCCCAGGCTGGTCAGGGCCAGCACAATCTGTCCGGAATGATCAAACACAGGCACGGACAAAGCATCGATGCCGGGCAGGGGGTTGCCCAGTGCCTGGGCCACGCCTTGCTCGCGGATTTTCTCCAGCATGGCCGCCAGTTCTATAGGGCTGGGGCGCAAGGGGCTGATACTGGTGACCACAGCGCTGTCGCCCGCTTCACGCTCAATATAGTGGCGAGCGACTTCCGGCGGCAGCCAGGCGGCAAAGACGTGGCCGGTGGCCGTATGCAACATGGACATCACCGTGCCGCAGCGCATATTGACGTGGACCGGGTAGCTGGCCTCGCTGATATGCACCATCGTGGGGCCATGTGACCCCAACACGGCCAAACCCAGTGTATGCCCAATGCGTGAGGCCCAGGACTGTACCAGTGGCAGGGCAATCTTGACCGGGTTCTGGCTTTGCAGGCTGACCAGGCCCATCTGCAAGGCAAAGGGCCCCAGTTCGTACAAACCGGTAGCGGGTGCCTGTTGTACCAGTCCTACATTGGTAAAGCTGACCAGGTAGGGGTGGGCTTTGGCTGAGCTCATGCCCGCCTGGGTCGCCAGATCGCGCAACATCATGGGCTGGCCGCTGTCTACCAGTACCTTCAACAGGCCAAAACCCGTTTCAATGGATTGGATACGGCGACGTTTTTCGTCCAGAGCAGGCAAAATGGGTTCGGTCATAGGGGCTTGGGGCGGTTTGGCACGGTCTTCAAGTGTACCGACTAATGAAGCTGCCCGCCGGGGCCTGGGTGTCGTAAAATGGTCTTAATTATTATCTGTCTGAGCAAAGAGCACGATGAATCAAGAAATTCAGTCCGACGCTGGTCAACTGGGCGCCAGTCCAATCGCTCCCGTTCCAGAGATTGTTGAAGAGCTGCGCGCAGGGCGCATGGTTATTCTGGTTGACGAAGAGGACCGCGAAAACGAAGGCGACCTGGTCATGGCCGCTGAATTCGTGAATGCCGAAGCGATCAACTTCATGGTGACACATGGTCGTGGTCTGGTTTGCCTGACCCTGACCGAAGAGCGTTGCCGCCAACTGGACCTGCCTTTGATGGCTACCCGCAACGGTACGCGCTTTGGCACCAACTTCACGGTGTCGATTGAAGCGGCTGAAGGCGTGGAAACTGGTATCTCCGCTGCTGACCGTGCCCGCACCGTGCAAGCGGCGGTTGCGCGCGATGCGCGTCCGATTGATCTGGTTCAACCTGGTCACATTTTCCCGCTGAAAGCGGCCAAAGGTGGCGTGCTGGTTCGTGCCGGTCACACCGAAGCTGGTTGCGATCTGACCGCGATGGCAGGCTTGACTCCGGCCGCCGTTATTTGCGAAGTGCTGAATCCCGATGGCTCCATGGCCCGTTTGCCCGATTTGCTGGTGTTTGCCCGCGAACACGGCATCAAGGTGGGCACCATTGCGGATCTGATTCAGTACCGCAGCGAACATGAATCCATGATCGAGCGTCTGCACAAGAAACCCGTCAAGACTCCTTACGGCGAATTCGAGTGCCATGCTTACCGCGACTTGTCTTCCGGCGGTTTGCATCTGGCACTGGTCCACGGCCAAATCAGCCCTGATGTTGAAACGCTGGTGCGTGTGCACGAACCCACCACGGTTCTGGACGTCCTGGTTGAAGATAGCGTCGGCCATAGCTGGACCCTGCCGACGGCACTGCGCACTGTCGCCAAATCCGACAGCGGCGTCGTGTTGCTGATGAACTGCCAGAACTCCGAAGAAGAGAGTTTCGAGCAGATTCACGCCTGGAGTGAAGACAGCCCGGCACAGACTCCACGCGGTCGCCCCAGCCGCAATGATTTGCGCACTTATGGAATTGGTGCACAGATTTTGCGTGACCTCAATGTTGGCAAAGCCCGTTTGATGTCGCGACCACGTAAAATGCCAAGCATGGCCGGGTTTGCATTGACCGTGACGGGTTACCATAGCGAACCAGATTCTCAATCCTAAGCGGAGCTTCCAACATGAATCCTTACATTGTTACCCCTGACCTGAACGGGGAAGGTCTGCACATTGGTATTGTGCGTGCACGTTTCAACGAATCCATCGGCCTGACCGAACTGGAAGCTTGCTTGAAAGAGCTGGAAGCCTTGGGTGTGGACGAGCGTGATGTGACGGTTCTGTCCGTTCCTGGCGCGCTGGAATTGGGTATTACTCTGGGCCAAATGGCCGAAACAGGCGAATTCGATGCTCTGATCGCACTGGGTGCCGTCATCCGTGGCGATACCTACCACTTTGAAGTGGTCAGCAACGAAAGCGCTTCGGCTATTACACAAGTCTCCCTAGCTACCGGCATTCCGGTTGCTAACGGTGTACTGACCACCAACACAGATGAACAGGCTGAAATTCGTGCCGCTGAAAAAGGTCGCGATTGCGCCCGTACGGCGGTCGAGCTGGGCAATCTTATCGCCGTCCTCGAACCCGAGCTGGACGACGATGAGGACGAAGATTACGAGGACGAAGATCTTGACGACGACAAATAAAGTCCCGGCCAGCAAGGCCAACGGACGATCCGCGCGCCGCCGCTCGCGCGAATTTGCCCTGCAGGGCATCTACTCCTGGCTTTTGCGAGGGGCAGATGGCCTGCAGGAAGCCACCTCCATCGACGCCCATATCCGGGGCGACGAGGAGTTTGGCGAAGCTGATGCAGCCTGGTTCAAAACCTTGCTGTTCGGCGTAATGCGCGAAGCCCCAGTGCTGCGCGAACGCTTTTTGCCTTATGTTGACCGCCCTTTGGAAGAGCTCTCTCCCATCGAGCACGGCATCTTGCTGATTGGCAGCTACGAACTGGTGCATCACGTAGAAGTGCCATACCGCGTTGCCATTAACGAAGCAGTCGAACTGGCCAAATCCTTTGGCGGTACCGACGGCTTTAAATTCGTTAACGGCGTGCTGGACAAGCTGGCTGCCGACGTACGCGCTCCTGAAGTTGCCAAGCAGGCCCGCCGCTAAAACGGGGCGTGCCGTGCTGAACGAGTTCGGTCTTATCCAGCAGTATTTCAATCGCCCCGCTCCCGAAGGATATTTGGGAGTGGGTGACGATTGCGCACTTTTCACCCCGAAGCCGGGCTGGCAACTGGCCAGCAGCGTCGATCTTCTGATCGAGGGGCAGCATTTCTTTCCTGACGTTGATCCCTTTCTGCTCGGGCATAAAGCACTGGCCGTGAATCTGTCGGACCTGGGTGCGATGGGGGCCAAACCACGAGCTTGCCTCCTGGGCTTGTCCATGCCTGAAGTCCGACCCGAATGGCTGGAAGCGTTCTCAAATGGCTTGTTCCAACTGGCTGATCAGGCGCAATGCCCCTTGATCGGTGGAGACACCACGCGCAGCAAGCAGGGCGTGGTCATCAGTATTACCGTTCTGGGTGAAGTCCCGGCAGGGCAAGCTTTGCAACGCAGTGCCGCCCAAGCTGGTGACGATATCTGGTTGACGGGCACATTGGGAGCAGCAGATATTGCCTTGCGCCTCCTGCAAGGCCGTCTTCGCGCTGATCCGCAGCGGCTGGCTGCCAGCCGTGGTGCTCTGGAGCAACCCTGGCCTCCGTATCGTCTGGGCCATGCCCTGGCCGGTTTGGCCCATGCGGCCATTGATGTCTCTGACGGCCTGGTTCAAGATCTGGGCCATATCGCCAAAGCCAGTCAATGCGCAGCCCATCTGGATTGGGATGCTTTGCCGCTGGACCCATCCCTGCAAGGTTTGCCTGCCGAGCTGCAACGTGAAGCAGTCCTGGTCGGTGGTGATGTTTTTCAACTGTGTTTTACAGGTGCTCCCCAACAACGGGAGTCCATCATGGCGCTGGCCCAGCGCGAAGGCGTTCAGCTAAGCCGTATTGGCTCCATGCACGCTGGCAACGGGGTTCATGTGCGTGATCAACAGGGTCTGCATCCTGCCCCTGCCCAGGGCGGTTTCGACCATTTTGGTGGCTGAGTCTGTGTCATGAGCACATTTCCTGATCCTTCCTTAAATCCTATTCAGCGTCCTACCCTGGATTGGGTGGTTAAAAAGCCCTGGCGTCTGATCGCCTTTGGTGGCGGTACGGGCGTATTGCGTCCGGGGCCGGGAACCTGGGGTACGGTTCTGGCCTGGGTTTTGTGGGTCTTGGGTTTGCATGTGCTGACCGACATGCAAATGGCGATCTTCCTGCCCGTCACTTTTTTCATTGGCTGCTGGGCGTGCCACCGCACTGGGTACGATCTGGGCGTGTCCGATCACAGCGGCATGAACTGGGATGAGATGGTCGCCTTCTGGCTGGTGCTGTGGTTGATTCCGCAAACCTGGCTGGCACAGGGCATCGCATTCGTGTTATTTCGTTTCTTTGATATTCTCAAACCTGCGCCGATCCGCTATTTTGATCGTCATCTGCATAACGGTTTTGGCGTTATGTGGGACGATCTTCTGGCCGCAGGCTATACCTTGTTGCTGATGGCTGTCTTGGTACGTTTTGGAGTCTTCTCATGAGCGAATACGAGCATGGCAATGCCGCCCTGGAATTAGGACGAGCCCTTAAAGATCGAGGCTGGATGGTCGCCTGCGCCGAATCATGTACGGGTGGCCTTCTGGCTGCTTCCCTGACGGATTTGCCCGGTTCCAGTGCCTGGTTTGAGCGCGGTTTTGTCACCTATAGCAATAAGGCCAAGGTGCAGGAGCTGGGCGTGAACCAGGACACCCTGGACCGTTTTGGTGCGGTCAGTGAAGAAACCGCGATGGAAATGGCGGCAGGGGCGCTGGAAGCCACAGCCGATGCAGAATTGGCTATTTCCACCACGGGAATTGCTGGCCCTGATGGCGCCACACCGGGCAAACCGGTTGGCTTGGTGTGCTTTGGTTTTGCGCAACGCCGGGGCGATGGCATTGTGACCCGCGCAGCCGCCCGTATTTTTAACGGGGATCGTGCTGAAATTCGTCAGCAAGCCGTGGAATACGCCTTGAGCAGCGCACTGACCATGCTCAATCCTGCCTGATCGCCAGATCGCCCACCTTAGGCTGGCAACATCAAACCTAGCTGCCTGGCGCTCGAACGCAGTTCGGGCAGGCAGCGCTGGATCAGTTTTTCTTCAGAGTCCTGCCAATCCTTGATGCTGATACTCATCCCCGCGACGACACGTCCGCTGGCGCTGCGTACTGGCACGCCAATCGCCGTCAAACCCAGTTCCAGCTCCTCCTTGATCAAGGAGTAATCCTTCTCCTGCACCTGCTTTAACTCGCGTAGCAAAGCCTCGCGGGTATGGGCGGTGTATTGCGTCATGATCTTGAAGGGAGCCAGTTCCAGATACGCATCCAGCCTGTTTTGTGGAAGCTGGGACAGCATCATGCGTCCGATTGAAGTGCAGTGCGCAGGCAGGCGGCTTCCCAGTCCCAGGGACACGGTCAGAACACGTTGTCGCTGAGCACGAGCCAGATACAGAATTTCGTCTCCATCCAGCAAAGCCAGAGCACAGGTCTCGCCGACACGGTCACTTAAATCATCCAGTATGGGTTGGGCCAGGCTGACGATGGACGTTGAGGAAAAATAGGCATGGCCCAACTGCAAAATCGCTGGGCGCAGCTTCCAGAAAGCACCTTCTTGTTCCGCATAACCCAAGGCTTGCAGCGTGTAGAGGCAGCGTTGAACCACCGCCCGCGCCAGGCCCGTTTTCAGAGCAATTTCTGCTGCTCGCAAAGGCCGTCTTCGGTCTGAAAAAGCCGTAATCACTTGCAGGCCACGGGCCAGCGACTGCATGTAATCCGGGTCACCTTTGTAGCTGTCGGCGGCGGGGCTTGTCTCTTTGTTCGTCGTCATGGCTGAATGGGGCTCAGAGTCTAGTTTTGTTCGATTACCGAACCTGTAGGGATTATCAAGAATTATCGATGATAAATTGTAAAAAAAACAAGACTTAGCAATTTAATAATCAAGTTCGATTATCGAACAAAATAAGTTTGGAGTGATTCATGAAAAAAGTTCTGGCCCATAAAGTGGCTCCTCTTCTAGCCGGAATGGGCTTGATGTTTTGTTCCCTGACTGCACAAGCAGCCTATCCGGACAAGCCGATTCGTCTGGTGGTGCCCTTTACGCCAGGCGGTGTGACCGATGTGATCGCCCGCGGTGTTGCACAGCAAATGTCCAAGGATCTGGGCCAGATCATCATTGTGGAAAACAAGCCGGGTGCCAGCGGCATTATCGCTACCGACTTCGTAGCTAAATCCGCTCCTGATGGCTACACCGTCCTGTTGGCTGCAGTGGGTCAGGCGGTCGTCAATAATCACCTGTACAAAAAACTGCCTTATGACCCTGCACAGGATTTGACCGCCGTCTCGTTGGTGGCAGAAGGGCAGAACGTCCTGGTGGTTAACGCCAAGCAAAGCCCCTTTAGCACGGGGCAAGAGCTGATCGACCACGCCCGAGCCAAGCCTGAAGACTTGACCTACGCTTCCTTTGGGAACGGTTCCTCGTCCCACTTGTCGGCAGCGGCGTTCACCACAATGGCGAATATCGACGTCATTCACGCTCCTTACCGTGGCAGTGCGCCTGCCATGACAGATCTGCTGGGCGGCCATATCTCCTTCATGTTTGACAGCATGGGCACAGCTATCACGCATATCAATGCCAATACCGTGCGTCCTTTGGCTGTCTCGGGCCCCGAGCGCTCCTCGCTGTTGCCCAATGTGCCTACCTTTGCAGAGCTGGGTTTGGATCAGGGCTATAACGTTACTGCCTGGTTCGGTTTTCACGTCAGCAGTGGTACACCCGCCGACATCGTGGAACGCCTGAGCCAGTCCATGAAGACCGTCAGCGAGAACGCCGAGTTTGTGGAAACCTTCCGTCGTCAGGGTGTGGATATCATTTCCTCGACTCCCGCCGAGTACGCCGAGTTTCTGCGTCAGGAAGACGAGAAGTTTGGCAGCCTGATCAAGCAAGCCGATATCACGTTGGACTAATCGTTTTTGAATGGAGTACCTTAACGTGAGCGATCAGCACGCCCCGCAGGCCAGTCGTCCTGCCCCTTTGGAAGGTATCCGGGTTCTGGATTTGACCCGCATTCTGGCTGGCCCCTGGTGTACGCAGAACCTGGCGGACTTGGGGGCGAATGTCTACAAGATCGAAAAGCCTGAAACCGGCGACGATACCCGTGCCTGGGGGCCGCCCTTTTTGCAGACGCCCGAGCAGGAAGATACGGCTGAAGCGGCCTACTACTTGTCGGCCAACCGTAATAAACAGTCGATCAGCCTGGACATAGCCAGTCAGGCTGGGGCGGATGTGGTGCGTGCCATGGCACGGGAATGCGACATTCTGGTGGAGAACTTCAAGGTGGGTGGTCTGGCCAAGTACGGTCTGGACTATGCCAGCCTGAAAGCGATCAACCCCCGTTTGATCTATTGCTCGATCACCGGCTTCGGGCAGACTGGCCCTTATGCCGAGCGCCCCGGTTACGACTTCATGATTCAGGCCATGGGCGGGATGATGAGCCTGACCGGCGAGCGTGATGACAAGCCCGGTGGTGGCCCCCAGAAGGCCGGGGTCGCCGTCGCAGACTTGATGACGGGTATGTATGCCACCAGCAGCATTCTGGCCGCCTTGTTCGAGCGCTCACGCAGCGGCTTGGGCCAGCATATCGACATTGCCTTGCTGGACTGTCAGGTTGCCATGTTGGCTAACCAGAACATGAACTATCTGGTTAGCGGGCAGGCACCGAAGCGGGCCGGTAACGCACACCAGAACCTGGTGCCGTATCAGGTATTCCCGACCCAGGATGGTCACATCATTGTGGCGATTGGCAATAACCGTCAGTTCGCGGCTTATTGCGAAGCGATCGGCCATCCGGAAGTGGTGGAGGACGAGCGTTTCCGCATCAATAGCCAACGGGTCAAGCACAGGGATGAGCTGGAGCAGATCCTGAGCGCGGCAATGCAAAAGCATCCTAGCGCTTACTGGTTGGAGACGCTGGACAAGATCGGCGTGCCAGCCGGGCCTATCAATGATCTGCATGGTGTGTTCTCGCACCCGCAGGTTCAGGCGCGGAATATGCGGATTGAACTGGATCATAGTCAGGCAGGGAAGGTCAGCATGACCGCTAGTCCGATGCGCTTCTCGGATAGTCCGGTGTCCTATCGCATGGCTCCGCCGCAGCTAGGTGAGCATACCGAGCAGGCTTTGGAGAGTTTGCTGGGGGCTGATAGCCCGGAGCTGAAGCAGTGGCGTAACCGGGACCAGGCTTGAGCTAGGATTAAAAGCCAAAGCCAAAGCCAAAGCCAAAGCCAAAGCCAAAGCCAAAGCCAAACTCAAACCAGAATTTGAGCCAGTGCCAGAGTCGAAACGTAGGCCTGGTTTAGTTTTTGAGCTTGTGGCAGGAGCAGTGTCGGATCGACACTGCTCCTACTGCCTGAAATGCAGGTCAGACCATGGCCTGGGGTTCGTGGCTCAGCAGGGGTAAGTTGCTTCTTGCGCTTAAGGTTCAGGCTGAGCCTGAGCCGGACTTATCGGTCATCGCTTAATAAATAAAAAGCCCCGCTCATTTGGGATTGAATCCAAGTGAGCGGGGCTTTCTTGTATCTATACTAATTGCTGTCGCTGTCGCTGTCGCTGTCGCTGTCGCTGTCGCTGTCGCTGTCGCTGTCGCTGTCGCTGTCGCTGTCGCTGTCGCTGTCGCTGTCGCTGTCGCTGTCGCTGTCGCTGTCGCTGTCGCTGTCGCTGTCGCTGTCGCTGTCGCTGTCGCTGTCGCTGTCGCTATTCCTGCAGTTACAGGCTGGCGTCGTTTCCCGTTCTGCTTAGCAGGCCGGGAAGTTCGTCATTCAGCCTTATTTGTTCCGTGCATCATTAATGGCATTGCGTGTAGCAATCGCCGCGGCTTGAGCAGCATCACGCCAATCATGCCCACGGCTGGCGTACAGAATAGCGCGCGACGAGTTGATCATCATGCCATTGCCTTGCGAGTCCATACCGGCTGCAACAGTCGCCACCACATCGCCACCTTGTGCGCCAATGCCGGGCACCAATAAAGGCATGTCACCAATACGGGCACGCACTTTGCCGATTTCCTCTGGGAAGGTTGCACCCACAACCAGGGCGCATTGGCCGTTCTTGTTCCATTTCTCCGCGACCAGGCTGGCCACGTGCAGGTACAGCGGCGTGCCGTCAGCCATTTCCATGAATTGCAGGTCCGAGCCACCAGGGTTGGAGGTGCGGCACAGCACAATCACGCCTTTATCCGTATATTCCAGGTAAGGCTCTACCGAGTCGAAGCCCATGTAGGGGCTGACGGTGACGGCGTCTGCGCGATAGCGCTCAAAGGCTTCGCGTGCGTATTGCTCGGCCGTCGAACCCACGTCCCCGCGCTTGGCGTCCAGCACGATGGGCAGGTGAGGGTAGCGGCTGCGGATGTAGTCGCACAGATCCTGCAACTGATCCTCGGCACCCTGAGCGGCAAAGTAAGCAATCTGTGGCTTGATGCCACAGGTGTAGTCGGCCGTGACGTCCACGATCGCTTTGCAGAACTCATAAATCGCGCCGGGTTTGTCGGCCAGCTCCAAAGGCAGGCGGGCAGGGTCTGGGTCCAGACCCACCATCAACATGGATTGGTTGTCCGTCCAGGCACGGTTCAGTTTTTCTATGAATGTCATGGGAATCAGGAAAGTAAACGGCTATACAAAAAGCTGAGCCAGACGGCACCAGCAAAAATAAGGGACATCAGCACGGCTGCACTGGCCAGATCCTTGGCGCGCCCGATCAAGGGGTGATGCTCCAGGGTAATGGTGTCAGCCAGGGCTTCCAGGGCGGAGTTCAACAGCTCCACCACCAGCACAAAGACCAGCGTGGCCAGCAAGACCAGAATCTCCAGCGGGCTTTGGCCCAGCCAGAAGGCCAGTGGCGTCAGAATCACGGCCAGCGCCAGTTCCTGGCGAAAGGCGGCTTCATGACGCAGGGCGGCAGCCAAGCCTTGCCCCGAGTAGCGCAAGGCATTGAACAAGCGGCCCAGGCCGCCTTTGCTTTTGAATGGAGAGTCTGACATGAAGAGGGTTGCAGATTGAAGTGCCCTGATTATAGGGGTTTGCTCGGGCGAAAAAAAACCGGATGGAGAATTCCATCCGGTTTTTGTACTAAAAGCGTGGCGATCAGGGCAGAAGTGATCAATTCCTGCCCGAATCGGGGTGCTGACAAGTGGCTTAGAAGCCGCCCATACCACCCATGCCGCCCATACCGCCCATGTCAGGCATGGCTGGAGCAGGTTTGTCGTCCACGATTTCCGACACGGCCACTTCGGTTGTCAGCAACAGGCTGGCGATCGAAGCTGCGTTTTGCAGAGCAGTGCGGGTTACTTTGGTTGGGTCCAGAACACCTTGCTCAACCAGGTCACCGTACTCGCCGGTAGCTGCGTTGTAGCCGTAAGTGCCGGTGCCGCTGGCCACTTGGTTCACAACCACGCTGGCTTCTTCACCGGCGTTGGAAACGATAGTGCGCAAAGGAGCTTCGATAGCACGCAGGATCAGTTTGATACCAGCGTCTTGGTCGGTGTTGTCGCCAGCCAGTTGGGCAACAGCAGCGCGGGCACGAATCAGTGCAACGCCACCGCCAGGAACAATACCTTCTTCGACGGCTGCGCGAGTAGCGTGCAGGGCGTCTTCAACGCGGGCTTTCTTCTCTTTCATTTCGACTTCGGTGGCAGCGCCAACGCGAATCACAGCAACACCGCCAGCCAGCTTGGCCACGCGCTCTTGCAGTTTTTCACGGTCGTAGTCGGAAGTGGACTCTTCGATCTGAACGCGGATTTGTTTCACGCGAGCTTCGATGTCGGTGCCGTTACCAGCGCCGTCGATGATCGTGGTGTTTTCTTTGGCCACTTCAATACGCTTGGCCTGACCCAGATCGTCCAGAGTCGCTTTTTCCAGAGACATACCGGTTTCTTCGGAGATCACGGTACCGCCAGTCAGGATAGCGATGTCTTCCAGCATGGCTTTACGACGGTCGCCAAAGCCAGGAGCCTTAACAGCGGTGGTCTTCAGGATGCCGCGGATGTTGTTCACAACCAGAGTAGCCAGGGCTTCGCCTTCCACGTCTTCAGCAACGATCAGCAAAGGACGGCTGGTCTTGGCAACTTGCTCCAATACGGGCAGCAGATCACGGATGTTGGAGATTTTCTTGTCGAAAATCAGCACAAACGGATCTTCCAGAACAGCAACTTGCTTCTCGGAGTTGTTGATGAAGTAAGGGGACAGGTAGCCGCGGTCAAACTGCATACCTTCAACCACGTCCAGTTCGTTTTCCAGCGATTTGCCGTCTTCAACGGTGATCACGCCTTCTTTGCCGACTTTGTCCATGGCATTGGCGATGATCTCACCAATGGAGTGGTCGCTGTTGGCCGAGATGGAACCGACTTGAGCGATTTCTTTGCTGGTGGTGCAAGGACGGGACAGCTTGCGCAGTTCGTCAACAACCACAACAACAGCCTTGTCGATACCGCGCTTCAGGTCCATTGGGTTGATGCCAGCGGCAACAAACTTCAGGCCTTCTTCAACGATGGCTTGAGCCAGCACAGTAGCGGTAGTCGTACCGTCACCGGCGTTGTCGGAAGTCTTGGAAGCAACTTCTTTAACCAGTTGAGCACCGATGTTTTCGAACTTGTCTTTCAGTTCGATTTCTTTAGCAACGGACACACCGTCTTTAGTAACGGTAGGAGCGCCGAAAGAGCGGTCCAGAACCACGTTACGGCCTTTAGGGCCCATGGTGGTCTTGACAGCGTTAGCCAGAATGTTGACGCCGCGGACGATGCGGGTACGTGCTTCGTCGCCGAAATACACTTGTTTTGCAGTCATGGTTTGAATCCTATTGAATTTTGTTGGCGGTACTTATTCGATCACGGCGAAGATTTCTTCTTCGCGGATCACCAGCAGCTCTTCACCGTCGATCTTGACGGCTTGGCCGGAGTACTTGCCAAACAGAACTTTGTCGCCGACCTTCAGATCCAGCGCCAGAACCTTGCCGTCCTCGGTTTTCTTACCGGGGCCAACGGCCAGGATTTCGCCTTGATCGGGCTTTTCAGTCGCGCTCTCGGGGATAACGATACCGGAAGCGGTGGTGCGTTCGTTGTCCAGACGCTTGACGATCACACGATCGTTCAAAGGACGCAGTGCCATGGAGAAACTCCTGTTTAATATGACTTTAGTTGTGAGTCCGATTGGGGGGCGAGGCGTTTTAGCACTCAACCCCTTCGAGTGCTAATTATAGGGACGACTTTGCTAATTTCAAGAGCACCAGGGGTCAGGTGTTACATATTTGTCCTGGGGCGTGGGATTGTGGGGGGGAGGGGGCGCTGAGGTTTGAGCTTTCGCTACTCAGTTCTGAACTTTGAATGGCAGTCCAACTGGGTATCAGCGGAGGATATGGAACCAGAGGAGGACTGGTAGAAAGTTCTGAAAACGCCTTGTTTGGCTGGCTTTATGGATGTCGGAGTCCATTTATGGAGCAAACACCAAACAGTTGGCTGCTTTCGGTCAGGAGCGGACATAAGGTAGATACGACACAGCTGGCGACAAAGCCCCCCGTTTCTGTTTGCCAGCTTTGTAAATTCATACGTGCTCACTTTCCCATTCGTGTGGAACACAGGACAATGACTACTAACGGAGGGCAGCCATGATTGCCAAGAAATATGAGCCGCCAAAGGTTTCAATGCCAGCACGTGATGGTGCGGGAAAATTCGAGTTCAAGGAAGGTACAGGCCCAATAACCCAGATGGTGAGCTACGGAACCTTTATGGAAATCTATAAGGTCGACGCTACCGCCCAGCTTCGCAGCCCTGAAGATGTAGATCCAGAGCGGATAAATCCTAATGCTCCCTGGGTCTGCACTGTTGATATGAAGGCGGGGTCTGGCAACGAGATCGTGTCGCGCTTGTGCATTCAAAGCAGCGAGTTACTCAAGGCTGTAAGTTTGCCTGCTGGAGTAGGCAAGGAGGTCCTGCTTCGGCATATGCATAAGATCAAGGAAGAGCTATTGCAGTGTCAACAGATCAGCCAACGAGTGAGCAGCCAGGTAAGGGAAATCATTGCAAAGGTTGAACGCAATGATCTTCAAAGAGATAACTACGGCCGCGGATTTAATCCTTTTCCCCAAGTTAAGGATTTGCAGCACGAAGCCAATAATTTCCTCATCATTGCCAACAAGGTGATTCGAGCAATATGCGGAATTCCCCGTCTGTACGTGCCGGTTAAGGAAAGCTCAAACTTCGATTACCTCGTGCGGACTTTGGTAACTGTAGTGGATGCTGACAGCAGCCTGTTGAAGTTTGTGACTGACCAGGTAGACAGCATTCGTCGCATTGTCAACTTGAGAAACTATGCAGAGCACGCTCGCGATGAAAAGCAAACAGAGATCACTAACTTCAAAGTGCAAGCGGACGGCCGAATTCGCGTGCCTGTATGGGGAATGGTGAAAGGCGAAGCTATAAATATTCACGACGAGATGGAAGAGATCACCTTGTTCCTACGAACTATTGCGGAAGGAATGTTCATCCTATCGCTGCAGCAGTTCAGGCTGCAGGACTTGCCCATGATGCTTGTGGCTGTAGAAAAGTCGAACCCTCAATGCCCGCTGTTTTATGAGTTTATGCCAGATATGTCGAAATTTAAGTTCGGGGAATCCGGGTGAGGATGAAATAATTGTCTGCTTAGGGTTGAAAGCAGCCGCACCGTTTAGGCAGCTTCCCGATGCTCGCCTCAATATATGGATCAGTAAACACGATTTAAAATTAAGCGATGAACAATAAGCAAGCTCAAAGCTCAGTGACGTTCGACAGGAGCCTATCCGGTATACAGAGCAGTTCGTATAGGAGAATGCACGATCCAGTGCCTCCCACTACATCTTGGACAAAGCAAAAACATCGTGCGGAACATCTACCTTCTTCTTGCCGTCCTCGGCGCGGCATTACCTCTGTCGCAGTTTGTGCCGTGGCTCTCCGCCTATGGGCTGAATCTACCGCTCTTGCTACAGCAAGCCACCTCCAGCCCTATCTCCGCTTTTGCCTGGGCAGATGTTTTAGTTTCGGGTATTGCAGTTGCCGTGTTTATTCTTGTTGAGGGGAACCGGATTGCGATGCGACGTCTGTGGTTGCCCCTTTTGTGCCTGGCGGTGGGCCCATCATTGGCCTTCCCGTTTTTTCTGTTTCTGCGGGAAGGATATCTGGCCGCATCCAGGGGTGTTCGGGCCTGACCTCTCTACTGAGAACATTGCGCTGGTTTGCTTGATGCTGCTCCTTTAGGGAGTAGCGAATGCTCAGTTATTGTGGTGCTCTGTAAACCACTACCTAATTCCCCGTACTCAAGGCAATCAGCTTGCTCATCGTGTTGAAGTTGCGTGTGGTGGCAATGACCTTGAGCTTTTTCTCGATGAAATTATTGTTGGCTTTCAGGTCTCTATACCGGGTCGCGCACACGATATAGGCGATGTCATCAATGACGCGTACCTGATCGGGTTCGTGCTCCAGGGCATGGAAGGCATGGAGCAAGGCGCTGTCTGCCGGTGAACGCAGCAAGGTGAAATAAAGTTGGCTGGGGGGCTGGTCCTTGAAGGGATTGTTGGCCATGACTTGCATGAAATAAGCCGGTGTCCGGGCAATCACCTGAATATCCCCACCCAGGTTTTCCTTGATGGCGTGATGAACCAGTTGCTCCAGTTCCGGCTGTTCAAGCTCCGTGAACACAATGGCATTGCCGCTTTGAATATAGGTTCTGACGTCCCGCAAACCAGCCGCTTCCAGAGCCGCCCGCAGCGGTGCCATCAGCACTTTGTTTTTGCCGGTAGGCATGACGCCGCGTAATAAAAGAATCTGTGTGTTCATTGGTCTTTTTTTATATCGGAACCATGTTTGTTCAAGGGATGTGTTCTTAACAGAGAGCGTGCTTGCTTGCAGGTAGGTGGGGGAGGGGGGCAATGAATGAACTGTGGGCAGGTTGGGCCAGGCTGCAGGGGAGAGAGTGGGTAGAGAGGCCAGAATTGCTATTTATAGCCAGCAGCAAGTGGTGGTATCTGTATAGAAACACAGTATTTAGTTTAGCGTTTCAAGATCGCTGCTTTCAACTGAAATATGTATGGCTTGGCTTGTATCCGGTTGGCTGTGGTTTAGGCAAGGAAAGGGGGCTAGTCCTTTCGATGGATACTAGTCGAAAAGAAAACAGGCCAGACTTCCTGACGAAGCTGGCCTGTTTTCTTAAGCTGAAGGTGCCTTTATTGGGGCATTTACTCAGCCTTGGAGCGCTGAGGACGGATTAAGCTACGGTAGGACGTTTGCTCAAATCCGGTGCTGGCGTTGCTGGCAACAAAGGATCAATTGCGCGGCACAGAGCCAGCAACTGATCATCCGCACCGATACCGGCTTCAATCAGCATCCCTACCGGCAAACCACCCGACAAGCCGATAGGCAGGGAGATACCCGGTGCACCCAGGTTAGAGCCCACATCAGTACGCGAGATATA
Source organism: Alcaligenes sp. SORT26 (assembly GCF_017377875.1). Taxonomy (GTDB): domain Bacteria; phylum Pseudomonadota; class Gammaproteobacteria; order Burkholderiales; family Burkholderiaceae_B; genus Alcaligenes; species Alcaligenes parafaecalis. The sequence goes on along the minus strand of NZ_CP070975.1, from coordinate 2,032,743 downwards.
GGTGTTGAACGTAGGTACTGCCTTGCCGTTCATCATGGTGGTTTCATCATCGCCAATCGGGCAGGCAGTCAGTGGGCTGGTCGGGAAGATCAAGCCACCTACATTGGACTGGCGCAGCAGGTCTGCATAGGCTTGCTGCATCAGGGGGCGGTCTACATTCAGCGCTTCTTCGTAGGCTTCCTGGCTGATGGTGTAGTCGCCCGTAATGGCATCGAAAATCTCTTTTACGTCCGTGCTGTGAATACCGGCAATCAGCTCGTCCAGACCAATGCCGTACTTGTTTTCGGCCAGATACAAAGGCAGGTTCTGCAAGGTCTCGTACAGCACAATCGGCATGCCAACACGGGCATTGATTTTCAGAACCGGGGACAGATCTACATCGACCAGCGTGACACCGGCTTTTTGCAAATCATCCAGAAATGCCAGAGTGACGTCGGCTACACCGGCATCCATCTCTTTCCAGAAACTGTCACGGGGTACGCCCAGACGCAGTTCTTTCAAGGATGGAGTGGCGATAACAGACGGGGCTTTCTGGCAGAGCAAGCTGTCCAGCAGACTGATGTCAGCCAGACTGCGAGTCATGGGGCCAGCCGTATCGCGGGTAGGGGACAAAGGCACAATGCCTTGGCCCGAATAACGGCCCACGGTAGGACGGAAACCGTACAGGCCGCAAAGCGCTGCAGGCAGACGCACAGAAGCGCCCGTATCCGTACCCAAACCGGCCGGGAATTGACGAGCCGCCACCACCGTCGCGGTGCCGCCGGAAGAGCCACCGGGGATGCGGTTCGGGTCATACGGGTTGCGGCTGGGGCCGGTGGTGGCGTTATTGGTCGTAATGCCAAAAGCCAGTTCGTGCATCACGGACTTGGCGGGTAGCACAGCACCGGCTTTACGCAATTGTGCGACCACATCCGCATCTTTCAGCGGCATGCGGCCTTGCAGGGCGCCGGTGCTGGATGTGGTGGGCATGTCTGTGGTGTTCAGATTGTCTTTCATCACCAAAGGCACGCCGTCCAGCGCCAAGGCCTCGCCACGGGCGCGGCGTGCGTCGGACTGATCTGCCTGCTGATAAAACAGCTCCGAATTCAAATGAGCCAGACCGCCTAAATGGGCCATTTCTTGTGATTGTTTGAGCAGCTCGTCGGCAATCTCGCGGGCGCTGAACTGGCTTTTTTCCAGACCTGCCAGCAGATCGCTGGCGCTAAGTTCGGTAAGTGACATGAGGTCTCCTGGGAGGCGTGAACGCCCCCGGCTTTGCTGTGATAATCCGATCAATCAGCCTCTAACAGGGCTGTCTTGAAAAAGAGACTGTAAGGGTATCAGCAAGCAGGAGGAATAACTCAGGAAGCCTTCCAAACGACCTTGTTGCGGCCAGCATGTTTGGCTTCATACAAAAGCTGGTCGGCCTGTTCAATGGCCAGGTTGATGTCGCCATTGCTGCTGAGCTGAACCACTCCGAAACTGGCCGTCAGCGTATGGGCTGTGGCGGGGATATGCAGATTCATCACACTGCTGCGCAAACGCTCGGCAACCAGCACGGCGGTATGCAGGCTGGCACTGCGTATCAGCAAGACAAACTCCTCGCCCCCGAAGCGGGCCGCCAAATCATCCTGCCTCACCGTGCGAGCCAGCAAAGCCCCGAACTCCTTCAAGGCCCGGTCGCCCGCAGCATGGCCCCAGGTGTCATTGACCATCTTGAAATGGTCCAAGTCGCAAGTCATGACCGCCCAGCCACTATGACCATATAGTTCCAGGCGCTTTTTAACCTGCTCGAAAAACGCACGACGATTCAACAAACGAGTCAAAGGGTCCCGGCTGCGCTCATGATCCAGCGTCTGCACAATCGACATGGCCGTACTGGTCAAAATAGCCAGCGCGACCCAAATGCTGATGAACATATTGGTCGCTAACATCACGAGCCAAAAGCCGGAGCGGGTCAGCTCCGGCTGCAGCTCGCGAGGGATCAGCGTGGCCAGCGCAAACACACGAACAAAAGCATAGAGCAGAGCCGTCAGATAAGAGGCCCGCAACAGTGTTGCCAAAGGAATCGTGCGCGCCCTGCTGGACAAGATTGACTTGACGGGCAGGGCGACCAATAAGGCCAAGCCCCAGTTCAGAATCTGCAAACGTAGCCAGAGATCATCATCAATCTGGGAAAAATAAAAAAGCAGCCCCAGTGTGCTGAACATGATCGCCCAAGCCAGCCTGGGATGAGCACGCCCGCCAAAACGCAACGCGACCCCATGAGACAAAGCCCAGACACCAAACAAATACATGGCCGACAAAGGCAGAGTCCAGCGCGCCAATAGCCCATTGGGCATCAGACTATGAATCCCCATAGGAATAGCCGTGGAGATATACCCCGAAGCAATCCAGAGCAAATAACGGTGATCGCGTAGACGGCTCCAGCAGTAAATCATTGCGATGCCCAGCAATGCCGCGCAGGCAGGGACGATCAGAACAAAATACTGGTTGGGAGAGGACACGGTGAGTTCGCGTGCATTAAGAAGAGTTGAAAATTGGCGTTACAACAATTGTAACGATATTGTTGCAGCACAGACGCTTGTTGATTGAGAACAAACAGTTTAATCAGAGAAAAGGAGAGATTTCGATCTGCTTTATGAGCCAGTTTCCGTAAAGGGAAAGCTCTACAGAATAGGAAAGGGGAGAAAAAGAGGGAATTGTTTACTTTACCTAAACAAAAAATCAGGCCTGCTTTTCAAATCAAGACCAAAAACAGACAAGCGAGGTTGTCCACTCCCAGCATCGTTTTTCATGACAAGAAAATAAGCCACACAAAATACCCCTGAATCCATCATCAATTAGCCCATAAAGCGCCATCTAAGTTACGTTTCGGCCTTACTTTGCTTCACGATGCGAGCCGCTTGGAACCCAGTCAGAGGTGTCAGGGCGATTCAGAGTACTTGCCGCGGTCTGTTCTGGAATCCGGGATGCAAGCCCTGTGCTGTTTGAGCGGGGCGCTTGTACTTGGTCCGGGGGGCCAAGTACCCCGTGAGTTCACAGGGCGCCCGGATTCCAGAACAGACAAGGGCACCGGTGCGCAGCACCGGCAAGTGCTCAGCCCGGACACCTCTGACTGGGTTCCAAGTGGCGTCTTTCTGACAAGGCCGAGTACCGAACAAGTGACCTTGCGTCAGCAACCTGCCCGGCCCCTTTAAATGTCCTGTCAGTTTGTTCAATTATTGAGCCGACATCTGACATCTAAAATATGACATCTAAAAAACAATCATCTTCTCTTACCTGCGTTTAGTTCTTGAAAAACAGAACAACAAAAGAACAGAACATCAGAACCAAAAAAAGAAGAAGGGGGAGCCCAAATCGCTCCCCCCCATCCTCAACACAGCCCATCAGCAATTACTGCGCCGTCTCAACCAGCACCAGCTCAGCATCCTCCAGCGCCTGAATTTCCAGCGTAGTCTCATTGCGAACCGCCGCCCCATCGCGGGCATTCAACTCCAGACCATTCACCGAAACCCGCCCGGTAGCAGGGACCAGATAAGCCAGATGATCCGCAGGCAAAGACAAAACCGTGCTCTGCCCTTTCTTCAACGTCGCCCCCAGCACACGAGCCTGGGCACGAATAGGCAAAGCCTCCGTGTCGCCCTCAAAACCACTGGCCAAAGCTACAAACTGCCCCGAACGCTCATCCTTGGGAAAAGGCTTGGCTCCCCAGGCAGGTGGTAAACCACGCTGTTCAGGCTGAATCCAGATCTGGAAAATCCGAGTCGTGACAGTCTCCAGGTTGTACTCCGCATGGCGAATACCCGTGCCAGCACTCATGACCTGCACATCGCCTGCTTCCGTACGACCCTTATTACCCAAACTATCCTGATGGCTGATCGCCCCTTCACGCACATACGTAATGATCTCCATATCGGCATGATCATGAGGCGGGAAGCCGGTATTGGGCGCAATCGTGTCGTCATTCCAGACACGCAGGGGACCCCATTCCATACGATCAGGATCGTAGTAATTCGCAAAAGAAAAATGATGCTTGGCGTCCAGCCAGCCGTGGTTGGCGCCGCCCAGCTCATTAAAAGGCCGATGTTCAATCATGATGCGCTCCTTAATATTGGATACTAAAAAGAATTCTAAGCGCCTTGTCGATTGAATAAAATAGAATCAATCGCATAGTATTCATTCCAAAATATTCATGAAAACACTTCCAGACCTACAAGCCTGGGCCATCTTCGCCACCGTGGCAGAAACCGGCTCCTTTGCCCAAGCGGCTGACGTGCTGGGGCTTTCCCAGCCCACCGTTTCCAAGGCCATTGCACGCCTGGAGAAACAACTGCAAGTGTCCTTGTTTCACCGCACCTCCCGACGCCTGTCCCTGACAGAAACCGGGCAGGCTAGCCTGGAGCAGGCCCAGGCCGTTCTTGCTGCCGGGCAAAGCGCCGAAGCCCTGGCCCGTGATCAACGAGAGAGCCTGCAAGGGCGCATCAAAATAGCGGCCCCCATGTCCTTTGGTCTGGAACACCTGGCGCCCTTGTTGCCTGCTTTCATGGAAAAGCACCCGGCGGTGTTGCTGGACCTGCACTTTAACGATGCCCAAGTAAACATCGTCGAACAGGGCTTTGACATGGCCTTGCGCATTTCCTCCATGGATGACTCCAGCCTCCTGGTACGCCGTTTATGCAATCTGCGCTTGCGGCTGGTAGCCGCTCCGGCTTACCTGACGAAATATGGCCGACCCAGCCACCCCAGCGATCTGGCCCAACACATCAGCCTGCGTTACGCCTACGAACGAAGAGGCAGCGTCTGGCGCTTCCAGCAGGGGAAAGAGCATTACTCCCAAACCGTGCCCTGCACCCTGCAAGTCAATAACGCTCAGGCTTTGATCCCGCCTTTGCTCCAAGGTTTGGGGCTGACCGTACTACCTCAGTTTTTGTTGGGCGATATGGTGGAGCAAGGCTTGCTGGAGGTCGTTCTGCCTCAATGGGATTTGCCCGGTCTGACCCTGCATTTGCTGACCCCGCCCGGTCGTTCCCGCTCGGCACGGGTGCAAGCCTTTATCGACTTTCTGGTGACGGAGTTTGAGCAAGCAGCATGGGCCGATTCAGGCCAGTAAGAGTCTGTTTACGTTTTACCGCTAGACTGTCTGGTCTACTCTTGTTTTCTAGGAGATCACTATGGATAAACGTCCTCCCTTGCCACCCTTCGAGCAGGAGAGTGCTCGCCAGAAAGTGCGTGCTGCAGAGGATGCCTGGAACAGTCGTGACCCAGTCAAGGTTTCACAGGCCTATACCGTGGATACTCGCTGGCGTAATCGCAGCGAATTTCCGCAGGGGCGCGATCAGGTCCAATCTTTTTTAGAACGCAAATGGCAAAAAGAGCGTGAATATCGTTTGATTAAAGAACTCTGGGCCTGGCAAGAAAACAGGATTGCGGTGCGCTTTGCCTACGAATGGCAAGATGAATACGGCCAATGGTGGCGTAGTTATGGAAATGAGAACTGGGAATTTGATGAGCATGGCTATATGGCCGTGCGCCATGCCAGCATTAATGATGTGGCCATTTCAGAGTCGGAGCGCAAGTTCCACTGGCCTTTGGGGCGGCGTCCTGACGAGCATCCCAGCCTGAGTGACCTGGGCCTTTAGCCACAGAGTAAAGGGCGTACAACTTGGCTTTTATTTAAATAAGCCGCCATAAAATAAAAAATCCGGTTCGCAATGTGCGAAACCGGATTTTTTTAAATCTTTACTTTTTATGCTTCATTCATAGCCGTCTTAAAAGAGTTATAGGCAAAATATTGAAGTTTCTCTGTTCGCCATCAAAGACAGGCGCTCAGATAAATGCTTAAGTAGTGGGTTAGCCTTCGTTCATCTCCAAGGAGTCATCTACCATGAATCACCCTGCTGGCTTGGATACGGCCCCCGCGGCTGCTGATCGTACTGGGCCTTCCAGTCATTATTCCCGATTGATCGAGCAAGCTCGTAAAGAGCACAGTCGGATTTGTGTGGTGGCTCACCCTTGCGATGACGTGTCTTTGGGGGCAGCTTTGCAGGCGCGTGCCCTAGGCCTGTTCGAGATTGTGTTGGTGGGGCCCCAGGCCCGCTTGCATTCTGTGGCAGCAGAGCATGGTTTCAGCCTGGAAGGCGTCACCCTGATTGATACGCCGCATAGCCACGCCTCGGCAGAAAGAGCCGTGGAAGAAGTGCTGGCCGGGCGCGCCCAGTTATTGATGAAAGGTAGCCTGCACACTGACGAGCTGATCCAGGCCGTGCTGTGCACCCAGGGCAAAGGCTTGCGTACGGGCCGTCGCTTAAGTCATGTCTTCATCATGGATGTGCCCAGTTACCCAAAGCCTCTGTTTGTGACGGACGGCGCGATCAATATTTTCCCGGACCTCAGCACCAAAGCGGACATTGTGCAAAACGCCATTGATTTGCACCTCGGCCTGGGCTTGGGCAAACCTCTGGTGGCGATCCTGTCTGCCGTCGAGCAGGTCACAGAAAAAATCCCGTCCACGCTGGAAGCGGCAGCGCTGTGCAAAATGGCAGATCGTGGCCAGATTACCGGCGGCGTGCTCGATGGCCCCTTGGCGCTGGATAACGCCATCAGCCCGGAAGCGGCGCGTATTAAAGGCATTGTGTCGCCCGTCGCGGGCAAGGCGCAGATTCTGGTTGCTCCCGATCTGGAAGCGGGCAATATGCTGGCTAAGAATCTGACCTTTCTGTCTGGAGCCCAGGCAGCCGGTATTGTGATGGGCGCGCGTGTACCTATCATTCTGACCAGCCGCGCCGACAGTGCGCAGACCCGCATGGCTTCGTGCGCCGTTGCCAGCATCTACGCCGGTCATCTGGAACGTAAAGTTGCTGTGGAGGCCCAGCACTCATGAGCGAGCAGATTCTGGTCATTAACGCAGGCAGCTCCAGCCTGAAGTTTCATATGTATAAAGTCCAGCCGGGCGATCGGCTGGATTTCGAGTTTGGCGGTCAGGTGTCGGGTATTGGCAGTTCTCAGCCAGCCTTCAAGGTGAAAGACGCCCAAGGTCAATCCATGGTCAAGCAGGATCTGGATGGCGAACAGGCCAAAGACTTGCATACGGCCCAGGCTTTAGTGGCGCGCTGGTTGCTGGAGCATGTGGATGGGCGGCCTATTGCGGTGGGTCACCGCATTGTGCACGGGGGCGCTCGTTATGACAGCAGTGTGCGTCTGACACCCGAGGTCTTGGAATATCTGGATAGCCTGTCGCCCCTGGCACCTTTGCATCAACAAAATAACCTGGCGCCTGTGCGAGTTATCTTCGAGCACTATCCGGAAATTTTCCAGGTAGCGTGTCTGGATACCGCGTTCCACCAAGGCCATGCTCCGCACTTGCAGCACTTTGCCTTGCCGGGTCGTTTCTTTGAACAGGGCGTGCGCCGCTACGGTTTTCATGGCCTGTCTTACCATTATATTTCCCAGCATTTGCAGCGCGAGATCCCCGAACTGGCGGATGGGCGTGTCGTGGTGGCTCACTTGGGTTCCGGCGCGTCTGCCTGCGCCTTGAAAGAAGGGCGCAGTGTTCACACCACCATGGGCTTTACGGCTTTGGATGGCCTGCCTATGGGCACGCGTCCGGGCCGTCTGGATGCGGGCGTCGTCTTGTGGATGCTGGAGCAGGGTATGGAGCACGATGAAATTCAATCTGTGCTGTACACCCAGTCCGGTCTGAAAGGTCTGTCGGGCGATCAGGCGGATATGCGTGCTCTGGAGGCCTCGGATGACCCTCGCGCCAAGTTGGCGGTGGAGTACTTCTGCTATCACACTGCTGAAAATCTGGCGGGTTTGTGCGTAGCCTTGAAGGGCCTGGATACGCTGGTGTTCACGGCCGGTATTGGCGAGCACAGCCCCTCTATTCGTGCAGGCATTGCCCAGCATCTGGAGTGGTTGGGTGTGAAAATTGACCCAGCGCGTAATCAGGCTGGGGGCACCGTGATTTCCACGGATGATAGTCAGGTGCGTGTACTGGTCATACCAACAAACGAGGAACTGATCATTGCTGAACAGTCCCTCGCGTTGGTACGTGCCAAGCGCTAAGCCTGGGCGCTAGACCTCAGGCGGATTTTTGAACCAGACCGGCGGCGACGGTCTGGTTTGTGCTGGGGTCGATCAAGATAAAGGAACCGGTGCTGGAGTGATCCTGGTAATCATCCAGTACCAGCGGGTCCCGGCTGACCAGGCTGACGCGGCCAATATCATTCAAAGATAAGGTGCCAGCAGCCTCTTGCTCCTGCAAGCTGTGGACGTCCCGTAACGCATGCACCGCCTGAACTTTGGCTTGTGTCAGACGCGTCCCCTGTTTCAACCAGTAGAAGCGGGTGGTGTTCAAGGCCTGCTCGTCCAGCCAGCAGAGTTGCGCATCAAAGTTCTTGCTGGTGCTGACCTGATCGTGGGCCAGTGTCAGCAAATCCCCACGGGAAATATCCAGCTCTCGGTCCAGCACCAGGGTGACGGCATCGCCGTCGCTAACCTGAATCTGCTCTTCGCCTGCCCGGAACAGTTGTGTCACCACCGCCGTTTTCGCGCTGGGCCATACCTGAACACTATCGCCAACCTGTATGCGGCCACCACTTAACTGACCCGCATAGCCACGGAAGCCATCGGCGCGACTGCCGCCATGACGCGCCACCCACTGCACAAACAGTCGGGCAGGGCGTTGAATGTCTTCGCGCAAATCCAGAGATTCCAGCAAAGGCAAGAGTGGCAGGCCTGTGTACCAGGGCGTGTGGGGCGAAGCCTGCGTAATGTTCTCGCCTTTCAGGGCCGACAAGGGAATGATTTGAAAGTGTTCAATCCCCAGTTGCGCAGCCAGTTGGCGATAGGCTTCGTGAATGCGGTCGAATACGGCCTGATCCCAATCCACCAGATCCATCTTGTTCACGGCCACCACGATATGACGCAGGCCCAGCAGCTTGGCGACAGTACTGTGGCGCTTGGTCTGGGTCAGCAGTTGGCCGTCTTTGGCGCGGTGTGCATCAATCAGGATGATGGCGGCCTGGGCGGTGGACGCTCCCGTAATCATGTTACGGGTGTATTGCTCGTGCCCTGGAGTGTCGGCCACGATGAATTTGCGTTTTGGCGTGGCGAAGTAGCGATAGGCCACATCAATAGTAATGCCCTGTTCGCGCTCGGCTTCCAGACCATCGGTCAGCAAGGCCAGATCGGGTTCGGCGTCCTCGCCACGTTTGTATTTGGAGCGCTGGATGGCCGCGATCTGGTCGGCAAATACGCCCTGGCTATCCACCAGCAAACGTCCGATCAAGGTGGATTTTCCGTCGTCCACAGAGCCCGCGGTAATCAGGCGCAGTACACCCTGATCGGCGGCCTGGAGCCAGGCATCATTGACTGTGTTCATTAGAAATATCCTTGTTTCTTGCGGTGTTCCATGGAGGCTTCAGAGGTCTGGTCATCCATGCGGGTCGCGCCGCGCTCGGTAATGGTGGCCAAGGCGGTTTCAGCAATAATGTCCTGCACGGACGCAGCGGTAGAGAGCACCGGGCAGGTGCAGGAAATATCGCCTACGGTGCGGAATCGCACATCGCGCCACTCGGAGGTTTCGCCGTCCAGCAAGGGAGTCAGCGGGGTGATGGGCACGATCAGGCCCTGACGCTCCACGACCTCGCGTGAGTGTGTGTAGTAAATGGAAGGCAGATCAATGGCTTCGCGCTGGATGTATTGCCACACGTCCAGCTCGGTCCAGTTGGAAATGGGGAAAACGCGCAGGTTCTCGCCCTTGTGAATACGGGTATTGAACAGGTGCCACAGCTCGGGACGTTGTGCTTTAGGGTCCCACTGGCCGAACTCGTCGCGGAACGACACGATGCGTTCCTTGGCGCGGGCTTTTTCCTCATCGCGGCGGGCACCACCGAAACAGGCATCAAAGCCAAACTCGGCAATGGCTTCCAGCAAGGTGACGGCCTGGGCGCCGTTACGGCTGGCTGTTTCATGGCGCAGCACGACCGTGCCGCGAGCGATGGAATCTTCCACGCTGCGCACAATCAGCTCAGCATTCAGCTCGGTCGCACGACGATCCCGAAACTCAATGACTTCAGGGTAGTTATGGTCAGTGTCCACATGCATCAAAGGAAAGGGCAGGGGGCCGGGTGCAAAGGCTTTCTGAGCCAGTTGCAGCAGCACGGCGGAGTCCTTGCCGCCGGAGAACAGCAGCACGGGTTTTTCAGCTTCAGCCGCGATTTCGCGCAGAATAAAAATGGCCTCGGCTTCTAGCCAGTCCAGGTGAGTACGGTTGGAGAGAGGTTCGCCCATGAGTTTCCTTCAGGTGTTGACACTGCTATTCAGATTGCTGGCATGCAGGCCGCATTCCAGGCTGTCGCGCTGTTCCCACCACCAGCGCCCGGCGCGCACATCTTCACCGGGGCGAATGGCGCGCGTACAGGGCTCGCAGCCAATGGAGGGGTAGCCTTGATCGTGCAGCGCGTTGTAGGGGATGCTTAACCCACGGATTACGGCCCAGACATCGTCCTGGGTCCATTCGATCAGCGGGTTGAATTTTTCCAGACCAAAGACGCTGTCATATTCCTTGCTGGCCAGGTCCGTGCGGCTGGCGGTTTGCTCGCGTCGCTGGCCGGTAATCCAGGCCGAACGTCCTTGCAGGGCACGGCGCAGTGGCTCCACTTTGCGGATCGCGCAGCATTCTTTGCGTAACTCCACGCTTTCATAAAAAGCATGTGTGCCATGGGTTTGCACGTGTTCCTGAACCCGGTCCGGATCGGGGTGAAAGAACAGGATGGGGCGTTCGTAGTGCTGCTGAATGTCTTGGCCCAACTGCAAGGTTTCTTCGTGCAGGCGACCCGTATCCAGGGTGATGGTTTGCAAGTCGGGGGTATAGATGGACATGGCGTGAAACAGCACCATGTCTTCCGCGGCCAGAGAGCTGGCCAGCACGGCATCGGCGTGTTCGTGCGCGATTTGCTGCAGGTCGTCGCGCAGTTGTTTCCACAGCATCAAGGGCCGGGCGCTTAGAGCAAGCGCGGCAGGGGCTTGGGCGGGCATGATCAGATGTCCTTGCGGCAATACCAGCACCGGCCCTGCACGAATTGGAATCGCGTGGGCCGCGCTATTGCCTTACATGGTTCATGGGATGATGAGCCAGTGTGCTTGCGCGCGCCTACGCTGGGAACGAAGTATTAGTTAGGTGAATATGCCCTTGCTGTATTTAGCCGCCTTCTCATTGCATTTTCAGGCGCGTCGGCTGGCGGCAATAATGGCGATGATGACGATGCAGGACAGCCAGGTCAGCAGGTCGACTTGCTCGCTTAACCACACCGCCGAAATCAGTACCGTCAGGAAAGGTTGGGCCAGTTGTACCTGACCAATACGGGCCACCCCGCCCATCGCCATCGCTTTGTACCAGGGAAAGAAGCCCAGCAAGGATGAAAACAGGGCCAGGTAGAGCAAGGCCATGATGGATTGGGAGGAGGGCATTTCGCTGATGGGGAAGGCCAGCCACAAGGTGGCGGGAATGGTCAGCGGCAGGCTGGCTGCCAGACACCAGCAGATGGTACGCCAGCCGCCCAGGGTACGAGCGACACGGCCCCCTTCGGCATAGCCTACGCCAGACATGAAGACAGCCAGGGCCAGCCAGATATCCCCGGTTTGCAGGGCGCCTTCACCAATATAGAAAGCATAGAGCAGGACCAGTACAGCACCCAGCAGGCTCAACATCCAGAAGCGGCGGCTCAAGGGTTCGCCGCTGCGTGCCGAGGCCACAATGGCCGTCGCCAAGGGAATCAGGCCACTTAACACTGCCCCGTGCGAGGACGGCACGGTTTGCATGGCAATGGAAGAGAACACGGGCCAGCCCACGATCACACCGGTACAGGACAGAGCGATTCCCCGCCACTCCGACGCGGTAGGGCGACGGCTGCGTGTAGCCAGCAAAATGATGGCCGCAAAGACACCTGCGATGCTTGCTCGCGCCATTCCGATCAGCCAGGGATCAAAGCTTTGCACCGCCAGCCGTGTCATGGGCAGGGTGAAGGCAAAGACCATGACGCCGATAAAGGCGTAGAGATAGGTCAGCAAGGCAGGAGCAGAAGAGGGAATGGGAAGGCTGGTGCTGCGGCTCATGAAAATCACCACGGATGAAAAATAGGTTGTTGACACCTTTGAGCTTAAAATAAATAAGCGATACAGTTGCAATACAGTTAATCAATCAGTGGGTCAGGCTGTACTGGTCAAACTTCCGCTACAGTCGGTTTTCTACGTAAAAGGTCAGCATCATGGAATGGATGGATTGGCAGCCGGTGCGGGGCTCGGACAATACGCTTAGCGACCAGTTGGTTGCCTGGGTGCAGCAAGCTCTGCATTTGCGTTACCGGGGTGGCAGCCGTTTGCCTTCAGTACGCAAGCTGGCGCAATCTGCCGGTGTCAGCACCCATACGGTGGTCGCGGCCTACGACAAGCTGATGGCTTTGGGACTGGTGGAATCCCGTCCTGGCTCGGGTTTTTTTGTGCGGGTGCGCAGCCCCCGGCGTTTACGCTCCGAGTCCTTGCATGTGGAAAAGAACGAGCCACGCAAGATTGATGTGAACTGGATGCTGAATAGTTTCATGGGGCATAGTGACAGTGCAGGCATTCCCCGTCAGTGGCTGGACAACGACATGATTCTGGCCGCCTTGCGGCAGGTCAGTCGCAGTGCGGGGTCCAACTTGCTGGGCTATGGGCATTCACATGGCTATCGTCCTTTGCGTCAGCATATTGCCGGGCAGTTGGAGGATGGCGGTATACAGGCAGATCCTGATACCCAGCTTTTATTGTGCAGTGGTGTGACGCAGGCCCTGGATTTGATCCTGCGCCATTGGTTGCGTCCGGGCGATGCCGTCGTCGTAGAAGATCCGGCCTGGTATTTGCTGTTCGCACGTCTGGCTGTTGTGGACGTACGAGTATTGAGCCTCCCGCGTCGAGCAGATGGCCCGGACCTGGCGGTATTGGAACAGTTGGCGCGTGAACACCGTCCTCGTCTGGTCATTTTAAATACCGTTGTGCATAACCCAACCGGCTTTAGCTTGAGTCCGGCTGTGGCGCATAGCATTCTGACCTTGGCTCAGACCTGGGATTTCCACATTATTGAGGACGACACCTATAGCGAGCTGCATGCTCATCCGGCTTGTCGTCTGGCTCAATTGGATCAGTTGAATCGGGTCACTTTGGTGGGTGGTTATTCCAAAGTGATGGCAGCCGGTTTGCGGGTGGCCTATATGGCGGCTGCCCCTGAACTTTTGCAGGCTCTGGTGAATTTGAAAATGCTGGCTGGGCTGACTTCGCCGGAGCTGGGCGAGCGGGTTATTCACCGGGTGCTGGTAGACGGCCCCTATCGTAAACATCTGGAGCGCCTGCGCCGCCATGCGGATAGCGATAGGCATAGAACATTGGAGCAGTTGGCTCAGCTAGGCTTGGCTCCGGATGCACCGCCTCAGGCGGGCATGTTTGTGTGGGTCGATACCGGCGTGGATACGGAAAGTCTGGTGCGCGCGTTGGGCCGGCCAGGGCATTTATTGGTGCCTGGGGCCTTGTTTTCCCCGCAACAGCAACCATCTACATATATGCGCATCAATGTTTCTTTAGGCGAGGATGCGCAGTTTTGGCGTGATTTTGCGCGCTGTTTGGACAGTGCCAAGCAGTCCTTGCCTACCGTATCCAGCGAAGTAGCCTTATAGCTTGAACGCTGATAGTTGCGCTGTCATCTAGCTCTGTTAGCATAAGTCTGTGCGACGCATAGAAAGAAGCTTTTATGCGAAGCGCGATAGCTAATAGCAATGAACATTATTGCATTAATCAATTTTACTAATTGAGAGGGGGTTCCTATAATGAACTCACTATCAATGATTAATCACTCACCGGAGCATGTATGTCTTTGATCAACACCGTCATCAAACCTTTTAAAGCACAAGCTTTTCACAACGGCAAATTTATCGAAGTCAGCAACGAAACCGTTGCGGGTAAGTGGTCTGTTTTCGTTTTCTACCCAGCCGACTTTACGTTTGTCTGCCCAACCGAATTGGAAGACCTGGCCGAGAACTACGCCGAGTTCCAGAAACTGGGCGTGGAAATTTACTCCGTGTCCACCGACACTCACTTTGCTCACAAAGCATGGCACGACACGTCGGACGCCATTGGCAAAGTTAACTACCCAATGCTGGCTGACCCAACTCATCAGCTTTCGCGCAACTTTGAAGTGCTGATTGAAGAAGAAGGTATCGCTCTGCGCGGTACGTTCGTGGTGAACCCAGAAGGCGAAATCAAGGTTCTGGAAATCCACGACAACGGCATCGGCCGTGTGGCTTCCGAACTGCTGCGCAAAGTTAAAGCTGCTCAGTACATCGCTGCTCACCCCGGCGAAGTTTGCCCAGCTAAATGGGAAGAAGGCGCCAAGACGCTGACTCCTTCCCTGGATCTGGTTGGCAAGATCTAAGACCTTTTAAACACGGGTCTTAAGCGGTGGTCGGCGCGCTGCGCCGCCACCCCGGTGCCTGACCGGTTCAGGCACCTCAAGTTGTTTCGTTCAGTACAGGATAAAGGGCGTTTCACATGTTAGATGCAAACATCAAAACTCAATTGAAGGCTTACCTCGAGAAGATCACGCAACCGATCGAGATCGTTGCAACGCTGGATACTGGCGCCAAGTCCGTCGAGCTGCGCGAGCTGTTGCAAGAAATTGATGGCTTGTCCGACAAGACCAGCTATCGCGAAGATGTGGATGCGCAAGAGCGCAAGCCTTCCTTCCAAATTAACCGTCCCGGTACCGACATTAGCGTGAGCTTTGCGGGTATCCCGATGGGACACGAATTTACTTCTTTGATTCTGGCTTTGCTGCAAGTGGGCGGCCATGAAATCAAGCTGGATGCCGCTGTGATTGAGCAGATCCGTAATCTGCCCGGCGACTTTGTTTTTGAAACGTATTTCTCGCTGTCGTGCCAGAACTGTCCTGACGTGGTGCAGGCTCTGAACGCCATGTCCGTGATCAACCCACGTATCAAGCACGTGGCGATTGACGGTGCCCTGTTCCAGGACGAGGTTCAGCAGCGCAACATCATGTCGGTTCCGGCTGTGTTCTTGAATGGTGAAATGTTCCATCAAGGCCGTGCCAGTGCTGAAGAGTTGCTGGCCAAGCTGGACACAGGCGATAACTCGGCTCGTGCTGAAGCCTTGAATGCCAAGGACGAGTTTGATGTGCTGATCGTCGGTGGTGGTCCTGCTGGTGCAGCCGCTGCTGTGTACGCTGCTCGCAAGGGTATTCGTACCGGTGTTCTGGCCGAGCGTTTTGGTGGGCAGGTTCTGGACACCATGTCGATCGAGAACTACATCTCGGTGGTTGAGACCAATGGCCCTGCGTTTGCAACGGCGCTGGAGCAGCACGTTAAAACCTACGATGTGGACATCATGAATCTGCATCGTGCCAAGGGTATTCGCCGTGAAGGCAAGCAGGTCATCGTGGATGTGGATGGTGGCGCTCAGTTGAAAGCCAAGTCCGTCATTCTGGCAACGGGTGCCCGCTGGCGCGAGCTGAATGTTCCTGGTGAGCAGGATTACCGTAATCGTGGCGTGGCGTATTGCCCGCACTGTGATGGTCCTCTGTTCAAGGGCAAGGATGTGGCTGTGGTCGGTGGCGGTAACTCCGGCGTGGAAGCAGCGATTGACCTGGCTGGTTTGGTCAAGCACGTTACCTTGATCGAATTTGGTGATGCTTTGCGTGCTGACCAGGTGTTGCAGTCCAAGCTGCGCAGTCTGCCTAATGTGTCGATCATCATGCAGGCTCAGACGACTGAGGTTCTGGGTGATGGCACCAAGGTGGTGGGTTTGAATTACCTGGATCGTCAGACTCAGGAAGCCAAGAGCCTGAAGCTGGATGGCGTGTTTGTCCAGATTGGTCTGGTGCCCAACACGGAATGGCTGAAGGGTAGCGATGTCGGTTTGTCGCGCCATGGCGAGATCGAGGTTGATGCTCGTGGTGCTACTTCGCTGGCAGGTGTGTTTGCTGCTGGTGACGTGACGACTGTGCCTTTCAAGCAGATCGTGATTGCTGCGGGTGAGGGTGCCAAGGCTGCTTTGAGCGCTTTTGATTACCTGATCCGTAGTTCGGCTGAAGTTGAAGAGCCGGCTGCAGAGAAAGTGACTGCTTAAGTCTTTCTGATTGTTGGAACTAGCTGTTCAAGAGGGCCACCCTGTTTGGGGTGGCTCTTTTTTTGTCTGTGGGTGGGGCGAGAAGCAGTTGTTGTGTATCAGGAGTGCTTCAGCATTGATCGCGCTCTTTGAGAAAAGTCGTCTCAGGAAAGACGCCGCTCAAGCCGTCTGCCCCGGCCTCGGGGCTTGACTACTTGCCGGTGCTGCGCACCGGTACCCTTGTCTGTTCTGGAATCCGGGCGCCCTGTGAACTCACGGGGTACTTGGTCCCCCGGACCAAGTACAAGCGCCCCGCTCGAACAGCACAGGGCTTGCATCCCGGATTCCAGAACAGCCCGCGGCAAGCAGTCTGAATCGCCCCGAGGCCGGGGCAGACGGCTTGAGCGGCTTGATACATGAGATGCCGTGCGAGTTCAGAATGCGCCCGTCCTGCCTTTCTGACCAGGGCACCGACGCGCAGCGTCGGCAAGTGGTCAAGCCCGGCGCCCCCGCAGGCCGCAGCAGTGGTGCTTTATAGAGATTGCCTATGCATTAATCCACAAGCCCCCTGCTACAGATCCCCTTCAAGCTCCGGCCAGTTTCCTCCCAGTACATCCGCACATACCTGCAGCCATGCTCTGGCCGCCTGCGACAGATACCGTCCATTCCACAGGAGTGCGACTTCCCAATTCAATGCCGGGTCCACGACTTCTTTGGCAACCCAATCCCCGGGTTCCAGTCGAGACAGAAACGGCTGGGGCAGCAGGGCAACGCCCATTCCCGCTTGTGCCATGGAAGCAACCCAATCCCACTGGTTGCTTTGTGCAGCAACAGTCGCCCGTAAGCCTGCGTGGGCGAAGGCGCGTCGCAGCATTCGGGTCAGGGCGTAGTCTTCGCCTAGAAAGATCAGCGGATGCTTTTCCAGTTCCCGCAGCTTGATTTTCTTCTGCGTGCCGACCAGCGTGTCCTTGTGTCCAATCGCCCAAACTGCATGTTTGGCTACAGGAGTCGCCGATACATTCAATTCCGGCCCTAGCGGCAGAATGCTCAGCCCCATTTCAACGGTGCCTGCAGCAACCAGGCGCTCAATCCCCATGCCGGTTTCTTCGTGCAGAATCAGCTCGATCTGCGGATGCCGGTTCTTGAAGGTCTTGAGCACTTCTGTGAACAGCACATTAATCATGGGCGGGATGCCCAGATCCAGGCGGCCTCGTTGCAGGGCCTGGACTTCGTGAACTTCTCGCAACAGCCCTTGCATGCTCTGCAAAACTTCCTGCCCGCGCTCTAGCACCACTTTGCCGCAATCGGTCAGTTGCAACTGGCGATGATCGCGAATCAGCAAGGGCTCGCCCAATTCATCTTCCAGTTGTTTGACCATCTTGCTGATGGTCGATTGCGTCACATTCAGACTTTGCGCAGCTTGCGTAAAGCTTTGATGTTTAACGGTTTCAATGAAGTATCGCAAGGATCGGATGTCCATGTTTGGCTGGCCTTTTATCTATGACTTTTACGACTTCGTAGGAGTTATTTTATTCATTATGGCGATGCTATGCTGGCTTTGTTCAAAAAACATAAACGCCTGTTGTCAGGGCGATTTCGGCTTTGAAACGCGGCTCTTGCAGCCCGGCCTTTTAAAGCGAGTTGTCGTTCTGTTGCGTGAAGATCCCGCCTGGCGCTTTCGGCCCGCGGCTCCTTCCGAAAGCATGAACAGGTAGATCAATGACACAGAGACAGGAGCACACGATGTTCAAGGATCGCATTCGTTCCCCCGAATTGGAAGGCAAAGTCATGACCGCTCAGGAGGCAGTCGCCTTCTTCAAAGACGGGATGAATGTCGGGATGAGCGGTTTTACCCGCGCTGGGGACTGTAAGGTCATGCCTCGTGCCTTGGCCGAGCGCGCCCAGACCGAGCAATTAAAACTGAATGTGGTTACCGGCGCCTCGCTGGGTAATGATAGCGACGGCATGATGGCCGAGGCCGGTGTTCTGGCCCGCCGCTCGCCGTTTCAAGTGGACTCGGTACTGCGCCGTCATATCAATGAAGGCAAGGTTCTGTTCACCGATCAGCACTTGTCCCTGACTGTGGAGCACATGCGCTCGGGCAACCTGCCTGCCATCGACATTGCTGTTATTGAAGCCGTTGCCATTACTGAAACGGGTGCGATTGTGCCTACGACTTCGGTAGGCAACTCGGCCAGTTTTGCGCAGCAAGCCAAACAGATCATTGTTGAGCTGAACTTGAGCATGCCGGTGGAAATGGAAGGTTTGCACGATATTTATGTGCCTGAAGCCCGCCCCAACCGCCAGCCTATTGAATTGACGGATGTGGACCAGCGTATTGGCACTACCGCTATTCAGGTTGATCCTTCCCGCATTGTCGCTATCGTGGTGACTGACGCTTTGGACAGCCCCTCCAGCGTGTTGCCTCCTGATGAAGAAACCCAGGCAATTGCCGGTCACATCATCGAGTTCCTGAAAGGTGAAGTAGACGCTGGCCGCATGAGCCACTCCTTGCTGCCTTTGCAGGTAGGTATCGGCACGATTGCCAACGCCGTGACTTACGGCCTGCTGGATTCTCCGTTTACCGACCTGAAGATGTACTCGGAAGTCTTGCAGGACAGCGCGATTGCCATGCTGGATTCCGGCCAGTTGAGCTTTGCCTCGGCGTCGTCCTTGACTTTGTCTGCCCCCAAAATGGCGCAATTCCTGGAAGGTCTGGATAGCTATCGCGACAAGCTGGTGCTGCGCCCGCAGGAAATCAGTAACCATCCTGAGCTGGTGCGTCGTCTGGGCATTATTGCGATCAACACCGCGCTGGAATTTGATATCTACGGCAACGTGAACTCCACGCACGTCTGTGGCACCCACATGATGAATGGCATTGGCGGTTCGGGTGACTTCGCCCGTAATGCGCACCTGTCCATTTTTGTCAGCAAGTCCGTGGCCAAAGACGGTGCCATCTCCAGTGTGGTGCCCATGGCATCGCACGTAGACCATTGCGAACACGATGTGGCCGTGCTGGTTTCCGAGTGGGGTCTGGCTGATTTGCGCGGCCTGGCTCCACGTGAACGTGCCCGCGTCATCATCGAAAAATGTGCTCACCCTGATTACCGTCCTGCCTTGCTGGACTATGTTGAACGCGCCAGCCAACGTGGCGGCCATACGCCTCACATTCTGGAAGAGGCCCTGTCCTGGCACGTTCGTTTTCAGCAAGAAGGCACCATGAAACAGGAGCAGTTCCAGACCCAGGAACTCGCTACTGCGTAGTCCATCAGGTCTGGTAATGCGTAGCTGAGTCAGTCCGGCAGCGTAGACCTTACAAATTGACCTGATCGCCCCTGGCATTCCACCCGTGCCAGGGGCATTTTTTTAGCGCTAAAATTGCAGATTCTGCTGCGTTTAGCGAGGCCGACGTGCTCGAACAAATCGGTATTATCAATTTCTGGGCCTTTGTGGTGGGCACGGTGTTTATCGTGCTTTTGCCCGGACCCAATTCTTTGTATGTCCTGGCCAGTGGCGCGGGACATGGTGTGCGCGAGGGCTATAAAGCGGCTTTGGGCGTGGTGGTGGGCGACGGCATTTTGATGACGCTGACCGCTTTGGGCGCTGCCTCGCTGCTCAAGACTCTGCCCATGTTGTATATGGGCATACGCTGGCTGGGCGCGGCTTATCTTTTGTACTTGGGCCTGCGACTGTTACAGTCGGCCTTCAGGCAAGGTGGCCCGGTGCAGTCCGTAGATACGCGTTTGCGTCACGAAACCCGTTTTCGCAAAGCCTTGTTCCTTAGCTTGTTGAACCCCAAGGCCATCTTGTTCTTCCTGTCCTTTTTTGTGCAGTTCGTCGATCCCTCGGCGGGCCATACAGGCTGGGCGTTCATGATCCTGGGCCTGGTGGTCGAGGTGATCAGCATTTGCTATCTGTCTTTGCTGATCTTTGGCGGTGATCGTCTGGCAGGGATTTTCCGGCGTCATCAACGTCTGTCCCGTATGGGCAATGGCTCGGTGGGCTTGCTGTTCATGGGCTTTGCCGCCCGCATGATCAGCGACTAAGCCAGCCGCTTCAGAGCGCAGCAGTTTCGAAAGCACTTATTTATCAGTTTTAAGGAAAACACCATGAGTAGCAAAATCCGTGTCGGTATTGCAGGTTACGGCAATTTAGGGCGAGGCGTAGAGCTGGCCCTGGCACAGAACCCGGACATGGAGCTGGTCAGCGTTTTTACTCGTCGTGACCCTGCTTCCTTGCGTCTGCAAAGTGCAGGTGTGCCTGTGCGCGCCCTGGACCAGATCGAACAGTACCGCAATGATATTGATGTGCTGATTCTCTGTGGTGGCTCTAAAAATGACCTGCCCGAACAAGGCCCGGCCTTGGCGCGCTGGTTCACAACGGTCGACAGCTTTGATACCCACGCCCGTATCCCTGAGTACCATGCTGCGGTAGATGCAGCGGCTCAAGGTGCCGGTACGACGGCCCTGATCGCCGTGGGTTGGGATCCAGGCCTGTTCTCCCTGAACCGTCTGTATGGCGAATGTGTCTTGCCTGTTGGCCAGACCTACACCTTCTGGGGCAAGGGCCTGAGCCAAGGTCACTCGGATGCGATCCGCCGTGTGGCGGGTGTGGCCGGTGGTGTGCAATACACCTTGCCTATCGAAGCAGCCGTGCAGCGTGTACGTAACGGGGAGCAGCCCGAGCTGAGCACCCGTGAAAAACACAAGCGTCAGTGCTTTGTGGTGCTGGAACAGGGTGCCGATGCCGAAACCGTGCGTGAAGCTATTGTGACCATGCCCGACTACTTTGCGGACTACGACACCGAAGTGAACTTTATCGACGCCGAAACCTTGGCTCGTGATCACGCCGCCATGCCACATGGTGGTTTTGTGATCCGTAGTGGCCAGTCGGGTTCGGGCTCGCAGCAAGTCGTGGAATACGCGCTGAATCTGGGCAGCAACCCGGAGTTCACTTCCAGCGTGCTGGTCGCTTACGCGCGTGCCGCTTACCGCATGAACCAGCAAGGGCAGATCGGTGCTCAAACCGTGCTGGACGTGGCTCCAGGCCTGCTCTCGCCCAAGTCGCCTGCGCAGTTGCGTAAAGAGCTGCTGTAACTTTCAGTTTGAAGTGTGCGGCCCTGCTCAGCGTGTCTGAGCAGGGCCGTATGTTTCACTTGTTAGTGGGCAAATGATTCAGCCGGGCAATAAAGGGTAAAATAGCGCTCATTTCCCATTATTCTGAGTGTTCTCATGCGCTTACTAATCGCACTATTACTACCCTGGCTGGGTTTTTTCACGATTGGTCGGCCTGTGGCAGGCATTATTTGCCTGATTTTGCAGTTGACCGTGATCGGATGGATCCCTGCCGCTATCTGGGCGGTGTATTCCCTTAGCCAATACAAGACCGACAAGAAAATCGAGCAAGCTCTGGGCAAGCGTTAAGCCCAAGGTTTTTCTTCCCTATTTGTACGTCTGAGCAGGCCATGATGCGCTTGCTCAGGCGTTTTATATTTTTTTGCTGATACAGCCATGACCCTATCGTCTCCCGTGGGCCATTCCTCTGAGTCCGGTGAGCAAACGGTATCCCTAGACCCCAAGGCTGTGCCACGCCTGGAACTTCGTAATATCACCAAGGCCTATCCGGCAGTGGTGGCCAACGACAATATTTCCTTGTCTATCCTGCCCGGGCAGATTCATGCCGTGTTGGGGGAGAATGGCGCGGGCAAGTCCACCCTGATGAAAATCATCTACGGTGTGGTCAAACCCGATCAAGGCCAGATTCTGTGGGATGGTCAGCCGGTTCAGATCAGCAGCCCAGCGGCAGCCCGTCAACTGGGCATTGGCATGGTGTTCCAGCACTTTTCCCTGTTTGACACCCTGACCGTCACGGAGAATATTGCGCTGGGTTTGCCTGCCTCTACGAATATGCAGGAACTGGCCGGGCGTATCAGTGAGACCGCCAGCCAGTATGGTCTGGACCTGGACCCGCAACGCCACATTCATACCTTGTCTGTGGGCGAATGCCAGCGAGTGGAAATTGTGCGTGCCTTGTTGGGCAAGCCCAAACTGCTGATTCTGGACGAGCCTACTTCGGTATTGACCCCTCAGGCGGTGCGCCGCTTGTTTGGTACTTTGCGTCAGTTGGCGGCAGAGGGTTGCAGCATTGTCTATATCAGCCACAAGCTCGATGAAATCCGCGAGCTGTGCAATGCCTGTACGGTCATGCGCATGGGCAAGGTCACAGGGTATTGTGATCCACGCCAGGAAACGACGGCCAGCCTGTCGCGTCTGATGATCGGTGCCGAGCCTCAGTCTCTGGGCGAACGCAGCACACAACAAGGCGGGACGCTCTTGCAGGTGCGTAATCTGCAATTGAGCAAATCCCATCCTTTTGCCTGCGAGTTGCAGGATGTCAGCTTTGATCTGCACCAGGGTGAAATCCTGGGTGTGGCCGGTATTTCCGGTAATGGTCAGCAGGAATTGTTGGCCGCCTTGTCGGGTGAAGATACCCGCGCACGGGCCGACATGATTGTGCTGGACGGCCAGGCGATTGCCCAGCGCGATGCCGCATGGCGACGTGACCAGGGCATGGGCTTTGTGCCTGAAGAACGCCTGGGACGCGGTGCGGTGCCGGAGTTATCTCTGGCCCAAAACCTGCTGCTGTCTCATCAAAACCCGGAAACGGTGAAGCGTGGTTTTCTGCGCTTTCCCAGCATTCGCCGTCTGGCGGGCGGGATTATCAAGCGCTTTCGTGTCAAAACGTCTAATGAGCAAGCCGCTGCCAACAGCCTGTCTGGCGGCAATCTGCAAAAGTACATTATCGGCCGTGAAGTGACCCGCCAGCCGCGTATTCTGGTGATTGCCCAGCCAACCTGGGGTGTGGACGTAGGGGCTGCCGCCCAGATCCACGCCGAGCTGCTGGCCTTGCGCGACGCGGGCTGTGCTTTGCTGGTCATCTCCGAAGAGCTGGATGAATTGTTTGCGATTGCCGATCGCCTGATTGTTATCTCCAAAGGTCGTATGTCTCCCTCTATTCCCGTGGCGCAAGCCAGTGTTGATCAGATTGGGCAATGGATGAGTGGTTTGTGGACGGAGGATGAGCATGTTCAGGCTTGAGACTCGCGCCACGCCCTCAACCTTGATGGCCTGGTGTTCCCCTTTATTGGCTGTCTTGCTGACCATGGCCGTAGCCGGGACCTTGTTCTGGTCGCTGGGCAAAAACCCGCTGGCTGGCCTGAATGTGTTTTTCCTGGAGCCTTTGCGTGACCTGAATGGTTGGGCCGAGGTGGGCGTCAAGCTGATCCCTCTGTTGCTGATCTCGGTCGGTCTGGCGATCTGCTTTCGAGCCAATATCTTCAATATCGGGGCAGAAGGGCAGTTGGTGATGGGAGCCCTGGCGGCTGGAGCCTTCATCCTGCAAGTGGACAATGGCGATAACGGCGGCTTTTTCCTGATTGCCGTGGCTTTGGTGTGCGGCATGCTGGGCGGCATGTTCTGGGCCGGGATTGTGGCTTTTCTGAAAGATCGCTTCAATGCCAACGAGATTCTGGTGTCTCTGATGCTGGTTTATGTAGCCCAGCACTTGCTGAGCTATCTGGTCCACGGCGCCTTGCGTGATCCAGATGGTTTTGGCTTCCCGCAGTCCAGCCTGTTCTCCGATGGTTTTTTGCTCTCTGCCGTCTTGCCGGGCACCCGTTTGCATAGCGGCATTATTCTGGCCTTGATCGCTTCGGTGGCCGCGTGGCTGTTTCTGACTCGCAGCATGGCGGGTTTCCGATTGCGCGTGGGGGGCATGGCCCCGCTGGCCGCACGCTATGCAGGCTTTTCGTCCCGCAAGGCCTTGTGGAGTTCCTTGCTGATTTCGGGGGCTTTGGCGGGTTTGGCCGGTGCGGCTGAGGTCATGGGCCCCGTCGGTCAACTGACGCCTTCGATTTCCCCCGGTTATGGTTTTGCCGCCATTATTGTGGCCTTTGTGGGGCGACTGCACCCGCTGGGACTGATTTTTTCCTCTTTTGTGATGTCCTTGCTGTATATCGGTGGGGAATTGGCCCAAAGTCGTTTGGGTCTGCCCAATGCGATTACGGGTATCTTCCAGGGCATCCTCCTGTTTTCATTGTTGGCTTGTGACGTGCTCATCACCAAGCGTTTGGTCTGGAGAAAGTAATGGACGCGATTGCACCTTTGCTAGCCGCAACCATCAACGCAGGCACCCCTTTGCTCCTGGCAGCATTGGGTTTGCTGATTAATGAAAAATCCGGCGTCATCAATCTGGGCTCCGAAGGCATGATGCTCATGGCCGCCATTGTGGGCTTTGCCGTCGCCGTGCAGACGGGCAGTCCTGCTTTGGGCTTTGTGCTGGGCGCGGTCGTTGGCATGGTCATGGCCGCGGCCTTTGCCTGGCTGACCGTCTGGCTGGGAGCCAATCAGGTTGCTTGCGGCCTGGCGCTCTCCTTATTTGGGGTAGGGGCCTCCGCCTATATTGGCTTGCCGTTTACCGGCAACTCCCTGGTGGTGACCAAGCTGTCCATTCCTGTGCTGAAAGATATTCCCTTGATCGGGCCTGCTTTCTTCCAGCAGCACTATATGGTGTATGTGTCCTGGGCCTTGTGTATTGCTGTGGCCTGGTTTCTGACACGCACGCGCTCCGGCCTGGTCTTGCGGGCGGTGGGCGAGTCGCCTGCTTCGGCCCACTCGCTGGGTTATAACGTGCGCTATATCCGTCTGGGTGCCTTGATGTTTGGTGGTGCCTGCTGCGGTCTGGCCGGTGCCTTTATCTGCCTGGTTTACACACCGATGTGGGTAGAGAATATGGTCTCTGGACGCGGCTGGATTGCCCTGGCACTGACAACTTTTGCTACCTGGCGTCCCTGGCGTGTGATGCTGGGCGCGTATCTGTTTGGTGGGGTCACGATTCTGACCTATCATGCGCAGGCTCTGGGCGTCCCGGTGGCCTCGCAATTACTGGCTATGATGCCGTATCTGGCCACAATTATTGTGCTGGTTTTAATTTCCCGAAACGCTAACTGGATCAGGTTGAATATGCCTGCATCGCTTGGCAAAAACTTCAATCCCAACAACTAGAGGACTGACATGACTGGAAACTTTATGCGCAAGGCCCTTATGGCCGCTGCCATCGCTTCCCCCCTGGCCGCCTTGCCTGTATCCGTTCAGGCAAACGATCAAGAGCCCCTGAAAATCGGTTTTGTGTATGTCAGCCCTATCGGTGAAGCCGGTTGGACCTGGCAGCAGGATATTGGCCGTCTTGAAATGGAAGAGGCTCTGAAAGGCCGTGTAGTCACTCAGTACGTGGAAAACGTGCCTGAAGGTGCTGATGCTGAACGCGTGATCCGTGATCTGGCCCAGCAAGGCAACAAGCTGATTTTCACCACCTCGTTTGGCTACATGAATCAGACGCAGAAAGTGGCCAAGCAATTTCCGGACGTGAAATTCGTGCACTCCACCGGCTACAAGACGGCTCCTAACGTGGCAACCACCAACGCCCGTTTCTACGAGTCCCGTTACCTGGCTGGCGTGCTGGCTGGCAAGATGACTAAATCCAACGTGGTCGGTTACGTGGGGGCTCACCCCATTCCTGAAGTACTGCAAGGTATCAACGCCTTTGCTATCGGTTTGAAGAGCGTGAACCCTGAGGCCCAGGTGCGCGTGGTGTGGGCCAATAGCTGGTACGACCCAGGTAAAGAGCGTGATGCGGCTGTGACCTTGCTGGGTCAGGGCGCAGACGTGGTCACTCACCACACCGACTCGACTGCCACCGTGCAAGCGGCTGAAGAAGCGGGCAAGTACGCCATTGCCTACCACTCCGACATGAGCAAGTTTGGTCCTAAAGCCCAACTGGCTGCGGTGACTCACCACTGGGGTGACTACTTCACTCGTAAAGCCACTGAAGTTCTGGATGGCAAATGGCAGAACGACAGCACCTGGGGTGGCCTGAAGTCCGGCATGGCCGCTTTGGAAGGCTTCGGTCCTGAAGTGCCTGCTGATGTGAAAGAGTTCGTTCTGGCCAAACAGGCCGAGATCGTGGCTGGCACCCTGCAACCATTTGCTGCTCCTATCAAGGACAACGACGGCAAAGTGCGTCTGGAATCCGGTTTCCTGGATGACGACGCATTGAACCGCATGGACTACTACGTGGAAGGCGTGGCCAGCAAACTGCCCAAGCAGTAAGCTGCCCCGTAGTCTGTAGATAAACAAAGCCCCTTGTCGGATTCTCCGACAAGGGGCTTTGTTATAGGGGGCGGTGTGGCTTTTCAGGCTGTTGTTCAGGCCAAGCCCGAGCTTTTTCCTTGTTTGGCCTAAGGCTGGTTTGTCATCGCTCAGGACTATGCGGCCTGCGTAGGCCGCTTGCGTCCCAAGCGCGTTGACGCCCGCATCCAGCGTAGTGTCATCAGCACGGCAACCACAGATAAGCCTGTCACCAACCCGATCCAGATTCCCATCCCACCCATATTGAACTGGAAGGCCAGCAGAGAGCCCGTAGGAACTCCCAGCACCCAATATCCTAGCAAGGCCAGCAACATGGGTATGCGCGTGTCATGCAGGCCGCGCAGCATCCCTGCAGCCACGGCCTGAGCACCATCACTGATCTGGAACAGAGCTGCCAGGGCCAGGAAGGTAATGGCCAGTTGGATGACAGGCTGATTTTCAGCCACATCCAGATCCAGGAACAGACCAATCAGGGTCAGGGGGGCGAACCAGAATACCAAGGCAGCCAACCCCATAAACCCAACCCCCAGCACGTAGGAAATCCAGCCAGCTCGCCGCGCACCCAAAGGATCAACCCGGCCTGCTGCCAAGCCTACCCGTATGGTGGCAACTTGGCTGAAGCCCAAAGGAATCATGTAAGACACCGAGCAGATCTGCATGGCGATCGCGTGCGCAGCCAGATCAGATTGACCCAGCACACCCATCATCATGATGGCGGCGTAAAAGACCAGGGTTTCCAGTGTGAAGGTAATGGCAATGGGGATACCCAGCGCCCACATTTTCCACAGGCGTTTCAGACTCCATTGCCAGGCATCGTTAAACAGGTAATAACGTCGGAAACGGGGATCGTTCAGAACCACCCAGCTTAGCCCTGCGAACATGAAAATGCTGGACAGGGTCGTAGCCAGACCGGCTCCCGCCAGTCCCATTTCGGGCATGCCCAGATTGCCGAATACGAATAACCAGCCCAGCAAGGCATTGATCCCAATGGCTGCGATGGCAATTACCAAGGTCCATCCCGGCTTTTCCATTGCCGCCAGAAAGGAGCGCAGCACGATATAGCCCAGATAAGGCAAGAGCGCCCATTGCAGCGTATGCATGTAATTGACGGAGCGAGCCGCGACGACAGGGTCCTGCCCCATCATCAGCAAGATGTACTCGGCATTCCACAGCACAAGCCAGGCGGGCAGGGTGATCAGCAAGGCGGTCAAAAAGCCGTGGCGGATGATTTGCTGGGACTCGCGCACATTACGCAGTCGCCGCCCCAGGGTCGTGGCCAG
The DNA here is from genome assembly GCF_017377875.1 of Alcaligenes sp. SORT26. GTDB lineage: Bacteria > Pseudomonadota > Gammaproteobacteria > Burkholderiales > Burkholderiaceae_B > Alcaligenes > Alcaligenes parafaecalis. Next base: position 2,005,124 of record NZ_CP070975.1, on the reverse strand, counting down.
CATGGGAACCACGGCCGACACCAGGCCCATGCTGAAAATCATGAAGGCCTGATACAGGCTGGCAGACAGGGAGCCCGCAGCCAGTTCATCCGGGCCAAGACGGCCCATGTAAATCAGGTTGGTTGCCAGCAGGCTGACCTGGGCCAGATTGGTCAGAATTAAAGGTCCGCCCAGGCGCAAGGACGATTGCAGCTCCGCCAGCCAGAGTTGGGTCGGGCCGGTGGTTTGAGACTTTGCAAACATGATTTATTTGGCGCGAGGCAAGGACCAGGTACTAATCACTTGAGCGACCGCCGGGCCACCGTTGGCCGGTTCCAGCAGCACATCGCCCGCGCAGGTACGGCCAGTTTTGTGAATCCGGGCGTGAGCCAGAATATCGCCAGGAGGGGCCTTGCGCAGGAAGTTGATGGTCAGGCTGGAGGTGACGGCATCCGGGTTGCCGGTTGCGCCTACGACTGCGGCATACAGGGCCAGATCAGCCAGACCCATCAGCATGGGGCCTGCCACCATACCGCCCATGCGTTGGTGAGCATTCCGCTCGGGCAAGCGCAAACAGGCGTTGTCGTGGCCGATGTGAACAACATCAATACCCAGAACGGCCGCAAAGGGATGCAGACGTTCGAGTAAGTCACGAAACTGAACAATATCGATTTTTGGTTCGGGTGCAGAGTGTGTGCTGGTCATGACGTCGTCACTGAAAAGAAGGCCGTTGTAAGAAAGGCATACTGGCTGGTACTGTATCAGATCGTCCCGCGTATCGGGGTAGTTCGGCGCCCGGCTGTTCAAGGCTGGACCAATTCCAATCGATCAGAAAAAAGCGAGGAGCATCATGAAACGCAGTGCCATTCTTGTTGCCTTGGGTTTGCTGGTATCGACAAGTGCTGCCGTGGCGCACAGTCACGGTCATCAGCCCGAAACAGTACGCGCCTTGAGCACTCAGGTTCATGCCAGTCAATGTTGGGTGCGCATGCTTCCCGAGCCTACGCCTTCAGCGGCTTATCTGGAGCTGGAAAACCAGGGTGAGCAAAGCGTGGCTGTGGTGGGCGCCAGCTCTTTGTCTTTTGGGCACGTCATGCTGCACCAGACGACCGAAAAGGATGGCATGGCTCGCATGTCTCATACGTCCGAGGTAGAGATTCCGGCAGGCGGCACGTTAAGCCTGAAACCGGGGGCATACCATGTGATGCTGGGGCAAGCGAAAGAGGATCTCGCTTTGGGCGAGCGCATTATTCTGAGTCTGCATTTGTCGGATGACACTCAGGTTCAAGCCGAGTGTGAGTTGCGGCCTGCCAAGACACAGGCGTATTGAGTCGACGAGTTTGATCTGAATAAAAAACTGGCCGCCTTATGCGGCCAGTTTTGTGTGGAAGATCAGGCTTGCAGAGCGTCCAGCACGGCCTGGTTGAAGGCCTTGGGGTTGGCCAGATTCATGCCATGCGCAGCCAAGGGAATACGGTGGAATTGATCCTCGCGCCGATGTTGACGGATGATGTCCATGCAGTGGTGGTAGCGCGTGGGGCTGCTTTCACCGGTGATGAAGCTCAGGGGCGCATCAAGCTGCTTGAGCCATTCCAGTGCGGGGCCTTGATTAGGCTCTTGTCGTTGCTCGAGCATGGTGTGGGCATTGTCCTGAATCATCTCGCGAAACCAGCGCGTCATTTGCTTCCAGGTTCCCGAGCCGTTGACGGTATCGATGAATAAGGCCATCGCACCGTCCCGGTCGCCTTGTTCCAGGCGCTCAGCGACTTGCTGGAATAAAGGGGCGTAGGAGTAGGCTCCGGGGGTTGGAAAGCCGGGGTCGGCCAAGGTCAGGCTGGCAACACGCTCTGGCATACCCTGGGTCAGCAACAAGGCCACGTGGCCACCGCGGGAGTGGCCCACGATATGAACCTTCTCATCAGGAATATGCTGGTCCAGCAGGGCCTGCAAGTCCTGAGCATGCTGCGCGGTGCTGAAGTTGCCAGGGCTGGGCGCACCGGGCCAGTAAGAGCGCAGGCTGGGTGCCAGCACTCGATAGTCGGTGGCGAAAGCGGGAATCTGCCAGCGCCAGTAACGCCAATCACATAAGGAGCCGTGGATCAGCAAAACAGGGGTGCCCTGGCCTTGATCGACGAAAGTGTGGCGATAGCCTTGGGCGGTCAGTTCAAGCGTGGAGAAGTCGGCAAACGGGTTTGTCATGGCAAGCAATAAAAGTCAGGCAAGGAGCGATCGCCTGAAAAAAACAGACCGGGTCTGAACCCGGTCCGTATGGTCTTGATGCAGCTAGTTTATTCCAGCAGTTTCAAGCGGCTGCGTGCGGTTTCAGCCGCTTCAGCTTGTGGGTAGTCTTTGACGATACGTTGCAAGGTGGTTTTGGCACCGCTCAGATCGTTCAGTTCGATCTGGCTGGAGGCTGTCACCATCAATGCGTCAGCGGCACGTGGGCTTTGTGGAGAAGCCTTCACGAAAGCTTGCAGTTTCTGGATAGAGGTTTTGAAGCTCTTGATGGCGTACAAGCTGCTGCCTTCATAAAAGCGCACTTCGTCGGCCAGAACGCTGGAGGGGTAGGCAGCCAGAAAACCCGCAAAGGCGTCGGCGGCTGGTTTGTATTGGCCAGCGCGGTAGGCGTCCATGGCGCTATCGAAAACGGCTTGTTCTTGTGGGTCTGCGGCGTGGGGGCTTTGTTGCCCGGCAGGCGCATTGTTCTGGCCTTGGCCGCTGGCTTGCCAGCTCAGTTTTTCCACTTGGCCGCGCAGCGACACAACTTCGGAGCGCAGGGTGTCAATTTGATCAGCCAATTGCAGGCGAGCCTGGGTATTTTGCTCGTTCATCTGACGAATTTGCTGCCGCAGCTCCAAAATGGCGCGTCGGGCCTCGTCATCGGCAAAGGCCTTGGCCGGCAGGCTGGCGAACAGGGCGGCCGTGGCGATCAGGGCAACGGTCGCGAGACGAAAAGGCTTTTTATAAGCGTGCATAGTGAAGTCCGTTAAAAAATGTGCATCCGCAGTGCGCAGGCTCCTCACCTGCCGGTTTCCCCTCTGTTGGGGGCTGTGATCTCGGGGCTTTGCCTTGGCCTGGCAAGTCCGCCGTCCAGCATAACGAATTTTCAGTGGATCGGGCGTGCTGCCGATAAAAAACGCCGCGGCGTTAACAACCGCCACGGCGTCGGAACCACTTGGTCGATGCAGAAATTATCGTTGGTAAACGATGTCTGCGCGACGGTTTTCAGCGTAATCAGCTTCGGTGTTACCCAAGGCTTTTGGACGCTCTTTACCAAAGCTCACAGCTTCGATCTGGCTGTTGCTCACGCCCAGCAGACCCAGCATGCGTGCAACGGCGTCGGAACGACGCTGACCCAGAGCCAAGTTGTACTCGGCACCGCCACGCTCGTCGGTATTACCTTCGATGCGAACGGTTTGCTGAGGATGGCTGCTCAGGTACGAAGCGTGCATTTCTACCAGGCCACGGTACTGGTCGTTAACCACGTAGCTGTCGTAGTCAAAGAACACCGAGCGTTGTTGTGCCAGTGGGCTTTGAGGGTTGAAGGGGTCCATGATCTGGCCTGCGCTAGCAGAGTCCGATCCTGTACCGCCGGTTGAACCGGAGTTTTGATCCAGAGGAACCGAGCTGCAAGCAGCAAGGGCGGCAGCCATAACGGCGAGGGTAAGACTTTTAAGAATGCGCGAGCTCATTTGAATTCCTTTTGAAAAAGAGTCACACAGGATGTCAGTTGGTAAATGGTCCCCAGGTGGGTTCGCGTACTTTGCCATTCAAAGACGAGAGGGTCTGACGAACGCGACCGTCCACGGATGTCACAGCTAGGACACTGCGGCCCCCCTGAACAGAACTATATAAGATCTGCATCCCATTAGGGGCGAAACTCGGAGACTGATCGTCGGGACCTGTCGTCAGCAGTTGCTCTGCTCCTGATGCCATATCTTGAATAGCAATTCGGAAAGCACCGTTTCTGCGTGTGACGTATACAAGCCTAGTACCGTCTGCAGAGACCTCCGGTGAAATATTGTAACTCCCGTTGAAGGTAATGCGCTGTGCATCGTCACCACCCAGGCTCACTTTGTAAATGTTGGGAGCACCACCACGATCGCTCACAAATACAAGGGAGTTGCCATCGGGCATAAAACTCGGTTCAGTATCGATCAGGGGAGAACGCATCACGCGGCGCAATCCGGATCCGTCCGTATTTAGCGTGTAAATCTGCGAAATACCGTCTCTGGAGAGCACAACAGCGACCTGATTGCCGTTTGGAGCCCATGCAGGACTACTGTTATTGCCCTTGAAATTAGCCAAGGGTTCACGGTGACCTGTGGCCAAAGTTTGCACATATACAACAGGTTTGTCGTTTTCAAAGCTCACATAAGCCAGCTTTTTACCGTCAGGAGACCAGGCTGGGGAGATGATTGAGTGTCGAGAACGCAACATTACCTGCGGATTTTGGCCGTCAGAGTCAGCAATTTGTAACTCGAAATTGTTGCCTGTTTGCAACACGTAGGCCAGTCGGGTGGAGAAAACACCACGCACACCCGTAATTTTTTCATAAATCCGGTCTGCAATCTGGTGCGAAATGCGGCGCAGCTCTTTTTCGCTGCCTGCAAAAGCGACGCCATCCATCTGCGTTTGACGGACTGAATCCACCAGGCGATAGCTGATGGAATATTGGCCGCCCGCCTGGGAGACCGAACCGTAGGCCAGGTAATCAGCACCGCGATTGCGCCATTCGTCGTAGGCAATCGTGCTTTCTGCATTCAGACCAGCGCCGGTGGCATTGATCAATTGGAATTGACCCGAACGCGTCAGGTCAGCACGGATAACTTCAGCCAGGGACTGGCTGGCTGGATTGTCAGCAAAATCGGCGATCGCGATGGGGTACTGAGTAGCACCCACACCCGATATATCGACTCGCAGTTGGGCCTGGGCCGGTTGGCTGGCGAACATGCCAGCGGCCAGGGCAAACGCTCCAGTGGCCGAGGCGCGCCAATGACGAGCAAAACTCGCCAGGGCAGGGGTAGCGGCGGTCATTATGCAATCTCCTGATTAATCGAACATACGGTACTCACCATCAATATACGATGGGTAGCTACCGCTAGGCGGTTTGGGGAAAGGGCTGCAACGGGCAAGACCCTTGGATACGGCATCATCGAACTGCGCGATGCCGGACGATCGTTTGATTTGAACGCGATTAGGCGTGCCGTCGGCATTCAGGTCCACGCGGTACTGCAGTGCGGGGTTGCCACGCACTTCAGAGCGAGGAGGGGTGCTGTAGACCACGCCAGGCTGCACGCAAGCGCGCACCTTGGCGGCGTAGCCACCATCACCACCACCGCCACCGGCCTGGTTACGGTCTGCGGTGCCGCCGGGACGACCTGGGGCACCTTCACGCATGGCACGGCGGAAGGCTTCTTCCTTGGCCTTGCGCTCGGCATCCGCCTTGGCTTTGGCAGCGGCATCAGCACGGGCTTTGCGTTCAGCGTCTGCTTTGGCCTTTGCCTCGGCGTCGGCCTTGGCTTTCGCTTCTGCATCTGCTTTGGCTTTGCGTTCAGCATCCGCTTTGGCTTTGGCGTCAGCCTCGGCTTTGGCCTTGCGATCTGCTTCTGCCTTGGCTTTTGCCTCAGCTTCTGCCTTGTCCTTGCGTTCCTGTTCCTGCTTTTCCTTCTGTTCGCGCTCACGACGTTCAGCGGCTAGCTTGTCCTGACGCTGTTTTTCCAGACGTTCCTGTTCCAGCTTTTCTTCACGCTCTTTTTTCTCGCGTTCTTTGCGGGCTTCTTCCAAAGCGATTTCGGGATCGACTTCAGGTTCAGCAGGAGGGGTTACCTTGGCAGGCTCAGGAGGTGGCTTGGGGGCCGGAGGCGGTTCAGGTTCTGGTTCAGGCTTGGGTTCTGGCTCTGGAGCCGGTTCAGGCTCAGGCTGCGGCTCGGGCTCAGCCTCGGGGGCTTCGGGATCAGCATTGACGGCCGCATCGGGCGCGACACCGTCCATCCACAATTCGACCTGCACCGCATTGGGTGTTTTGGGTGCAGAAAAAAGGGCTCCCGCCAAAATGGCGAGCAGCAACAGCCCGTGCAGACCCAGGGCGATGAGCAAGCCGCGCCGATCTTCCTTTTGCTCAGGCGAGCGCAGCGCCTGATTGCGGGTATTGCGTGTTCTGTGCTTCATTCAGTTCAGGTTTTTCGCGCCGGATGGCGAGCACGCTATCCGGCCAGAGGTTATTTGCGAGCGTCGGTATCGCTATTGCGATCGACGATCAGACCCAGGCGGTTGATGCCGTTGGAGCGCAGTTCATCCATCAAGCCCATAACGGTCTCGTAGGGAACTTTGCCGTCAGCGGCAATGACAACCGGGCTGTCGGCCTGCATGCGCGAGCGCACTTCGTTGATCAATGTGGACTTCTCGATGTTCATGAACTCGGAGCCCGCATCGCGCAGTCGAATGGCCAGCTTGCCGTCCTTATCAACCTGGATTTCCACCGGCTTGGCGGGCACTTCGGAGGCTTGGCCTACCGAGGGCAATTCCACCAGACCGGGGGTAATCATGGGAGCGGTGACCATGAAGATCACCAGCAGCACCAGCATCACGTCGATATAAGGGACGACGTTGATTTCATTTTTCATGCGCCGGCCGTGACGGCCAGTGCTTCCACGCATCGATGGCATCAGTTCACCTGCCGCTGCAAGATGTTCAGAAATTCGTCGATAAAGCTGTCAAAGCGGATCGAGATGCGATCCAGTTCGTTGGTAAAGCGGTTGTAGGCCACCACGGCGGGGATAGCGGCAAACAGACCAATGGCCGTGGCGATCAGCGCTTCGGCAATACCGGGAGCGACCGAGGCCAGGGTGGCTTGTTGCATGCCGGACAGGCCGATAAAGGCGTGCATGATCCCCCAGACGGTACCGAGCAAGCCGATGTAGGGGCTGACCGAACCGGCAGAGGCCAGGAAGTTCAGGTGGGTTTCCAGCGTATCCATTTCGCGCTGGTAGCTGGCGCGCATGGCACGGCGTGGACCGTCCAGCAGGGCAGGGCCAGAGCTTTGGCTGCGGCGTGCCTTGATGAACTCGGTCATCCCTGCTTCAAAAATACGGGCCAGGGCACCGTGTTCAGCACGACGCGAGGAAATGGATTGCTGAAGCACGGCCAGATCGCCACCCGCCCAGAAATCGTCCTCAAAGCGGCGGGTCTGTTCCAGCGTGCGTTTAAGTGCAGCCCTTTTACTGAAAATATAGGCCCACGAGAGAATCGAAATTCCCAACAGAATCAGCATGACGAGCTGAACGGGAATACTGGCATCGAGAAGTAGCGAAATCAGCGACAGGTCGCTAGTAGCTTGCATGGTCAGTCCTGAACCTTTTCCAAGAGGGTACGTAAATCAGAGTCCAGCTTGCTTGGACGAAGCGTGGTGGCGTCAACGCAAACAATTTGGATAGTGCTTTGGCATAGCAGTTCCCCACCTCGCAGGGCACCTTGTTCGAAATGGATGGTAGCCGAACCCAGTTGGGTAATGCGGCTGCGCACCGAGATCAGATCATCGAGCCGGGCAGGTTTGAGATATTGTATTTCAACCTTCTTGACTACGAACAGGCGTTGATTCTGCTCCGCCACGTCCGATTGGTTTACGCCCAAATTCCTGAGCCATTCCGTGCGCGCACGCTCAAAGAACTTCAGGTAGTTGGCGTAATATACGATCCCCCCAGCGTCGGTGTCCTCGTAATATACGCGAATATCAAGCCGAGCCTGGGTGTCCCACTTGTCATTAAGCATGTCGTTCGTAAAAGAGTTTATGTTGACGGGCAGGGCGTGGCACAAGGCCAGCCCTGCTTGGAGTCCTTACAGCGTGGCCAAACGCTCGACGCTGACCTGAGCAATCTGCTCCACCGGCACGTTGGTGCTGCTGGCATCACGGCGGGCTTGCATCTCGACAACGCCTTCTTTCAGGCCGCGCTCGCCAATGGTAATGCGCAGCGGCACACCAATCAGCTCCCAGTCGGCAAACATGATGCCGGGGCGGGCATCGCGGTCATCCAGGATCACATCCACGCCTTGCTCTTTAAGCTTGGTGTACAGATCAGTCGCAGTCTGACGGACGGCATCGCTTTTGGTAAAGCCGATCGGGCAGATCACCACTTCAAACGGAGCCAGGGCGCGAGGCCAGATCATGCCGCGTTCGTCATGGTTCTGCTCGATGGCAGCAGCCGCAATACGGCTGACACCAATGCCATAACAACCCATTTGCATGACAGCAGGTTTACCATCAGTTTCCAAAAAGGTCGCGTTCAGTTTCTTGGAGTAGACATCGCCCAGGAAGAAGACGTGGCCTACTTCAATACCGCGCTGGATAGCCAGCTTGCCGCCTTCGGGGGCAGGGTCACCGTGTACGACGTTGCGCAGATCGGCCTTGATAGGCTCGGGCAGGTCACGGCCCCAGTTCACACCGGTATGGTGGAAGCCTTCTTCGTTTGCGCCACAGACAAAGTCGCTCATGTTGGCTACGGTCAGGTCGGCAATGACTTGCACAGGCTGACGGGTGCCGATGGGACCCAGGTAGCCAGGCTTGCAGCCAAAGGTCGTGACGATTTCTTCCTCAGTGGCCAGGCGGTGGCCTTTTTCAAAGCCAGCCAGTTTGGAAACCTTGATGTCGTTGACTTCATGGTCGCCACGCACCAGCAGCAAGTGCACGGTGGTTTTAGTTTGGCCGTCTTCTTCCACGTCGGTAGCCAGCACCACGGATTTAACGGTAGCGCTCAGGTCCAGACCCAGTTGCTGGGCAACCAGTTCACATTTTGGGGCGTCTGGTGTGGCTGTCTTGACCAGCGCCTGGCCAGGAGCAGCACGCTCGGCCAGCAGGCAAGGAGCAGGAGCCAGCTCAATATTGGCGGCGTAGTCGGTATCGGGGTTGTAGACCAGCAAGTCTTCGCCGGTATCAGCAATGACCTGGAATTCATGACTGCGGGTACCACCAATCGAGCCGGTATCGGCAGCCACGGCACGGAAGTTCAGGCCCAGACGACCGAAGATGCGCATGTAAGCGTCATACATATTGTCGTAGCTGGCCTGGGCGTCTTCAGCGTTGCGGTCAAAGGAATAGGCATCCTTCATGGTGAATTCGCGGCCGCGCATCAAACCAAAACGGGGACGACGCTCGTCACGGAACTTGGTTTGAATGTGGTAGAAGTTGATGGGCAACTGGCGCCAGCTATGGATCTCGTTGCGAGCGATGTCCGTGATGACTTCTTCGGAGGTGGGCTGCAGCACGAAGTCGCGCTGGTGGCGGTCCTTGATACGGAGCAGCTCGTCGCCATATTTTTCCCAACGACCCGACTCTACCCAGAGTTCGGCAGGCTGGACCACAGGCATCAGCAGTTCAATGGCGCCGGAGCGGTCCATTTCCTGACGGATGATGTTTTCAATCTTGCGCAGCACGCGCAAACCCATAGGCATATAGGTATAGATACCGCCGGCCGCTTTACGGATCATGCCGGCACGCGTCATGAGCTGGTGGCTGGCAACTTCGGCCTCGGTAGGCGCTTCTTTCAGGGTATTAATGTGATACTGGCTAGCATGCATGGTAGGGAACTCGTCAGGTACGTATAATCAGATCTAATTGTATTGAATTCGTTAGAGGTGGCCTATGTTAGATCGTGAAGGCTACCGTCCTAATGTCGGAATTATCCTCGTTAATCGCAAGAACGAGGTTTTTTGGGGCAAGCGTATTCGGGAACATGCCTGGCAGTTCCCGCAAGGCGGTATCAAATACGGTGAAACACCCGTACAAGCGATGTACCGCGAACTGCATGAAGAAGTGGGCTTGCTGCCTGAGCATATCCGTATATTAGGCCGGACGCGAGATTGGCTTCGCTACAACGTGCCCAATCATTTTGTACGTCGGGAGGCGCGCGGCCATTACAAGGGTCAGAAACAAATCTGGTTCCTGTTGCGGCTGGTAGGGCGAGACAGTGATGTCTGCCTGCGTTCTTCCTCGACGCCGGAGTTTGATGCATGGCGTTGGAGTCAATATTGGGTGCCACTTGATTCAGTGATTGAGTTCAAGCGGGAAGTCTATCAGCAAGCGCTGAACGAGCTGTCGGATATTTTGTTCCGACGGCGTCAGGAAAATCGTTATTTACGTCAGCGCCTTCAAAGCGCAGTTGATGCCGATACCTTAGATAGCAGGGATCATGCGCATATTATTGGTTGAAGACGAGCGGGAAATGGCCGCATGGCTAGAGCGGGCTTTGGCGCAAAGTGGTTTTTTGCCCGATCCCGCTCACGATGCTCGTACAGCAGAAGTGTTGTTGGCGGCTCATGAGTATGATGCGGTCGTCATGGATTTGCGCCTGCCTGATAAACACGGGCTGGTGCTTTTGCGCGAGATGCGCGAACGCGGCGATCACACCCCGGTGCTGATCCTGACCGCTCAAGGTGCCTTGCAAGACCGCGTTCGCGGTCTGAATCTGGGTGCCGATGATTTCCTGACCAAACCCTTTGCCCTGGAAGAGCTGGAAGCTCGTCTGGCGGCACTGGTGCGACGCAGTCGTGGGCGCGTGACGCCTATGGTTAGCTGTGGCTCGCTGGAATACAACCCGGAAAGCCGAGCCTTTTTACTGGACAGTGCCATTGTTCACCTGACACCGCGTGAGCACGCGGCTTTGCTGGTGTTGATCAGCCGCTCAGGGATGCCAGTGGAAAAATCCCAGTTGTTCGCCCGTGTGTTCGAGCACGATAGCGACGCCAGCCCGGATGCCATCGAGGTCGTCTTGCACCGTTTGCGCAAGAAATTGGCCAATAGCGATGTGCATATCGTGACGGTGCGCGGCCTGGGCTATATGTTGGAAGTGCTTGAGGCGGAATCCGGCGTCGCATGACAGCTCCTTCTCCACCCCCCGCCAATGCCTGGCAAGGCAGTTTGCGCTTTTGGCTGCTGGTATTGCTGATACCGGGTGTGGTGGCCCTGCTGTTGTACGACAGTTGGGAAGACTATCTGGCCATGAACTCGGTCACGGAAAATGTCTATGACAGCGCCTTGCTGGAGCCGGCCAAGGTGCTGGAGACCAGTGTGGAATTCAACGCCGATGGCAGTTTACGTATTGACCCGCCTTTTTATGCCCAGGTCATGCTGGAGTCCCGGCCGGGCAATCGCAAATATTTCCGGGTCGAAGAAGTCACTCCTTTGGTGCGTAATCTGGGCGGCGCCGATGCCAAACAATTAAAAGGACGCACCTTGCTGGGCATGGAAGGGTTGCCGCGTCCTTCCAATCTGGCTGATCACGAAGGCGTTCCAGTTTTCTACGACTCTTTCTTTCGCAATGACACCGTGCGTATGGTGGCCTTGTGGCGCGACCTTCACTACAAGGGCCAGCACAGACAGGTCGTGGTGATGGTGGGTGAAAGCATGGATTTGCGCCTGCGTACTCAGCAGGAAGCCTGGCGCGAAGGCATTTTCCGCAATTTGCGCATGTTGCTGTTTGCCGTGTTGCTGGTCTGGTTTGCCGTCGCCTGGGCCTTGCGTCCTTTGCAGGCTTTGCGTCAGGAAGTGCGTAACCGCAGTGTGGATGATCTGCAGCCTTTGGACGAACGCGACGTACCGCGAGAGGTCGTGCCTTTGGTGCGTTCGGTCAATCACCATATTGAGTTGTACCGTTCCGTGCTGGATAGACAGGCTCAGTTCCTGGCCGATGCCTCGCATCAATTACGTACGCCTCTGGCCATTATTCATACTCAAGCCCAGTACGCCCGCCGTGAACCAGACATTGAACGCGTGCGTGAATCCTTGGGGGCGATTATCAAGCAGTTGGGGCAAGCTACCCGTCTGACTGAACAGTTGCTGGCCCTGGCCCACGCCAGTCATACCACCAGCATGAGCCAGGGGCAGGTTGATTTAGCCAGCCTTGGGCGCGAAGTGGTGTTGCAGTATTTACCTTTGGCGCGCGAGCATCGTCAGGACTTGGGCTGGATTGGACCGGGTGAAGAGGGCGAGCAAGCGCCTCTATGGGTTTATGCCAGCGATGCCGAGATTCATGAGTCCGTGTCCAACCTGATTCACAATGCCATCAACCACGCCGGGAGTGGCAGTGCGATTACGGTTTCTGCCGGGCAGGACGACAAGCAGGCCTGGATCAGCGTGACGGACAATGGCATGGGTCTGGCGGCCAGTTTGCGTGAAAGCGTGTTTGTACGGTTTGACCGCGGTGGCCCGGCGCGTAAAGGTGGGCGAGGTTCAGGTTCCGGGCTGGGCCTGGCCATTGCACTGGCCTATGCCGAGCGCAACGGTGGCACGATTGTGCTGACGGATGGCGAGCCCAACGATATGGGTGGTTATGGCCTGAAGGCGACCTTGCGTTTGCCGCTGCTCACCCCCGAATCACCTAAACCTGAACCTAACGCTTAATCAAGAGGCGTCGCTTGGGCGGGCTAGCAGGCTGAACAGACTGGAGATATCCAGATCCCGATGGCCTTGCTCTGCAATCTTCGCAAATTGTTCTTGAATCAAGCGGGTGCCCGGTAGCTGGGCACCGTTGCGCTGAGCCTCCTGCTGTACCAGGTCCAGATCTTTCAGCATCCAATTGACGGTAAAGCCGGGTTGAAAATCCCGAGCCAGCATCGTCGGGCCTTTGGTTTCCATTTGCCAGCTTCGGGCAGCCCCCTTGGTCAAGACCGAGAGCGCCTGTTCCATGTCCAGTCCAGCCCGCTCTCCAAATGCCATCGCTTCGGCCAAAGCCTGCAATAGGCCAACCACCGCAATCTGGTTCACCATCTTGCACAGTTGCCCCGATCCCAAGGGGCCCATCAAGGTGCAGGCCTGGGCATAGCTCATCATCAGGGGGCGGGCGCGCTCCATATCCTCTGTCTTGCCGCCGCACATAATGCTGAGCATGCCTTTTTGGGCACCTGCTTGTCCGCCAGAAATCGGGGCATCTATAAAGGCGACATTCTGATTGGCGGCCAGCGCTCCCAACTCTTGAGCAACTTCGGCGGAGGCTGTGGTGTGGTCGATAAAGAGACTTCCTGCCTTCATTCCCGCCAAAGCTCCGTCGGGACCAAGGAAAATAGCGCGCAGATCATCATCGTTGCCCACACAGGCCATCACGATGTCAGCTTGTGCGGCTGCCAGGGCTGGCGTGGCCGCCCATTCCTGTTTGAACTCTGCGCTCCATTGTTCTGCCTTGGCCTGATTGCGGTTGTATACCGTCACTTGATGACCGGCCTGGGCCAAATGTCCGGCCATTGGGTAGCCCATCACACCCAGACCAATGAACGCCACTTTTTGCGGGGCGAGGGATTCATAGGATTTTGGCTGAATCGAGGGGCTCATGGCGTTGGTCTCCGTAGGAATAATCGTGTCTGGGCCTACAGCTTAGCGCAGCTTTTTTAGTGTGATCTTTCCCAGCGTGAATAAGCGGCACCACGATTGAGGCTTGACGGCGTCAGGCCCCTCATGTTCTAAACCACACATAGATCTGTAATAAATGGAATGCGCCTGTCTGGATTATGATGGGCCCACATAATTTCCTAGCTAATTAACTGGAACGTGAACCTTATGACTACTTTTGACCGTCGTCGTTTCTTGAAGCTGGCAGGTGCCACTGGACTGGCCTCGATGAGCACCTCTTTGCCATGGGCGGCGTGGGCGGCAGACGCCGCTGTACTGGAAAAAGCAAAGGCTCAAGGCCAGGCTGTTTTCTACGCCAACATCACGGCGGTTGAGCCCATCATGAAGGCCTTGCAACAGGCGCAAGGCATTGAAGGCAAATACACCCGTATTTCCAGCTCCAAGTTCATCCCCACCATCCTGACCGAGTTCAATGCGGGCAAGCTGATGGCGGACGTGGTTCAGGCTCCCCTGCCCATGTTGCAACTGCTCAAAGAGCAGGGCGTGCTGATTCCTCATCAGTCCGAGGCCGTGCAGGGCTACCCCGAGTGGGCCATTCAAGACGATTCGATTATTCAATTTGGCATCGAATATGTGTCTTATATCTATAATACGGACCACCTCAAGGCCGAGGACGCTCCACAACGCTACGAAGATCTGGCCGATCCCAAGTGGAAAGACAAGATTGTGATGGCCAACCCGTCCAATCACCCCTCCACTATTGGCTGGTTGATTGGTCTGAAAGAAAAGGTCTTTAGCAGCGAAGAGCAGTGGCTGGACTTCCTGAAAGGTCTGGCAGCCAACAAGCCTATGTTTGTGGCTTCGTTTGGTCCAACACCGGCCCCTATTGAAAGTGGCGAGAAGCTGATTGCCATTTCCATGCCCAAGTACATCGTGACCAAGTCGCCTGCACCATTGGCCTGGGGCCCCATGTCGGGTCAGCCTTTGCTGGGTTCGCCACGAGCCATCGCCTTGACCAAGAACGCTCCGCATCCTGATGCAGCCCGTGTGTTCCTGGATTACTGGCTGGGCAATGAGGCCATGGGTATTTTGGCCAATAAGGTAGGCGAATATGTGTTGGCTCCCGGCGTACACCCACCGGTTGCTGGCATTGATAAAGCCAAGGTCGAGCCAATCCGCGACCTGAGCGACGAAGAACTGGTCCGTTGGGGCCGCGAATTCAGCCGTATCTTCGCCGTCCGTTAATCGGGACGACAAGAACGACAAGTTCGTCTAAAACGGGGCGCCTTGGCGCCTCGCCTCATTTTTACTGAAAACATCTACTCATTATGCAAATTGAAATTACCGGCCTAAGCAAGACCTATGTCTCAGAGGGCAAAACCTTCAAAGCTTTGGACAATATCAACCTGACGATTCCCGCTAATGAGTTTTTCACACTGTTAGGACCCAGCGGCTGCGGCAAAACCACGCTGCTGCGGTGCATTGTGGGTCTGGAAACCCCGGACGAGGGTGAAATTCGCATTGGGGACGAGATCGTCTGGTCCAGCGCCAAGAATATTGCTGTGCCGGTAGAAAAGCGCGGCCTGGGCATGGTGTTCCAGACCTATGCCATCTGGCCGCACATGACAGTGTTCGACAATATCGCTTACCCGCTGCAAGTGCGTGGCGAGCGCAAAGAGGTGATTCGTGAAAAAGTCGCGAATATCCTGAAGTTTGTGCAGTTGGAAGGGGTGGACCAGCGTTCTGCAACGCGCCTGTCCGGTGGCCAGCAACAGCGTGTTGCACTGGCACGAGCCCTGGTGGCCGAGCCTAAAGTTATTCTGTTTGACGAGCCGCTCAGTAACCTGGACGCCAAGCTGCGTGAAGAAACCCGTAAAGAACTGCGTGAGTTCCTGAGCCGTTTGGACATTACTGCTGTGTATGTGACGCACGATCGCGTCGAGGCACTGGCCTTGTCCAACTCCATCGCTGTGATGCGCGGTGGCAAGATTCTGGAAATTGGCACGCCAGAAAAAATTTACTTTGATGCCGATCACCGCTTTGTGGCGGACTTTATTGGTCGTGCCAACCAGATCAGTGCGAAAGTGCTGGAGCAGCGTGTGGATTCTACCATTGTGGAATGCGAGCTGGGTCAACTGCACTGCAAAAAGCGCGACCTGCCCGTGGGCACCGAAGTCACTCTGTGCATTCGTCCTGAATTTATTCGTGTCAGCAGTCAGTCCAGCGATGCGGGTCAGAATCTGTTCCACGGCCAGGTCCAGGCTTTGGAGTTCGTGGGTGAGTCCTACGAAGCTGAAGTCAATGTGGGTAAAGAGCAGCTCCTGGTGTGTATTGATCCAGACGTGAAGGTGAAAGGGGGCGATACCGTGCGCTTTAACCTGCACCCTGAACACTGCATGCTGTTGTCGGCATAAGGGCGGGGCATCATGAATCAAACTCGCAGACCACTTAGCTGGTCGCTTATTCTGATCGTCGGTTTTCTGACGCTGTGCCCGGTCCTGATGTTGCTGTTGGGCAGCTTCTCGCAGGGCCTGACCGCTTTTGGCTCTTTCACCACGGCCAAGTACGTAGCTGCCTATACCGACCCTTTCTTGCTGGAAGTCACCTTTAATACGGTGGTCTTCGTGCTGGGTTCGTCCCTGTTCTCCACCGCGCTGGCAGTTTTTCTGGCCTACCTGAATACGCGTACGAACATGCCCATGAAAGGGGTGTT
Organism: Alcaligenes sp. SORT26; assembly: GCF_017377875.1. Taxonomy (GTDB): domain Bacteria; phylum Pseudomonadota; class Gammaproteobacteria; order Burkholderiales; family Burkholderiaceae_B; genus Alcaligenes; species Alcaligenes parafaecalis. Next base: position 1,989,096 of record NZ_CP070975.1, on the reverse strand, counting down.
CACGGTGCTGTCCATCGTACCCATGATGATTCCGCACTTGCTGTTCTCGGTAAGCTGGGCACTGCTGCTGAATCCGTCCAACGGCCTGATCAATATGTTCTTGCAGGACACCTTGGGTCTGCAGGAAGCGCCGCTGAACATTTACTCCCTGTGGGGCATGATTCTGGTCGAGGGCTTGTTGAACATGCCCGTGGCCTACCTGATCATTGCGCCCGCCATGGCCTCGTTTGACGTTTCCATGGAAGAGTCCTCCCGTGTGTTCGGGGGCGGTCTGTGGCGAACCTTGACGCGGGTGACCTTACCGATTTTGCGCCCAGCCATTATGGCGGCGTTCATTCTGGCAATTGTGCGGGCCCTGGCTTCCTACGCCGTGCCACGAGTTCTGGGTACGCCGGGTCGTGTGGATGTGCTGGCCACGTATCTGTTCGAGATGATCTCAACCGGCTTCGCGCCGGATTACGGAAAAGCGGCGGCGCTGGGCATGAGTGTATTGTCGGCCTCCATTGCCCTGATTGTGCTGTACCGCTACATGACGGCAGAAAGCAGCAAGTATGTGACGATCTCCAGCCGGGGGTTCAAGCCCACTCAACTGGAACTGCGTCGCGCCAAAATCCCGCTGTTCATCATCGTGGGCATTATCAGCTTGCTGATGGTGGTGCTGCCCGTGGCCGTGTTGCTCTACACCTCCATGATTCCGTACTCCATGGTGCCTAGCGCTCGTGCCTTCTCCTTGATGAGCTGGGCGAACTGGATTGATGTCATTCAAGACCCGATCTCCAAAGTCGCCATGAAGAACAGTCTGTTCCTGGCGGTGGTCGGGGCCAGTCTGGGTGTGCTGCTCTCGTTGTTTGTGGCCTATGTCGTGGTCAAGTTACGAACGCGGGCGGCGGCGCTGCTGGATACCTTGAGCTTCCTGTCCTTCTCCTTCCCGGGGATTGTGATTGGTATCGGTTTTATGTGGTTCTTCGTGCAAACGCCTTTGTATGCCACGCTGACAGCCTTGCTGCTTGCCTATATCGCGGCCTATCTGCCTTACGGTATCCGGCCTTTGTCGGCGGCTTTTGTGCAGGTGCATGCTCACCTGGAAGAGTCCTCTGCCGTTGCCGGGGCCAGTTCCTGGACGACCATGCGCCGCATCATTATTCCATTGCTGATTCCCGGTGTGGTGTCTGCATGGATTTTGATGGCCACCATGTTTATCCGTGAGTTGACCGTGTCCGTCGTGCTGTCCCGCCCTGGCACGGAAGTGCTGGCGGTGCAGGTGCTGGGCTATGCCGAAGATGGGTTGTGGGGCAAGCTCTCCGCACTGGGGATCATCATGATTCTGATCTCTACCGTGCTGGTGCTGCTGGCCATGTATATCGGTAACTTCTACAAACGTCGTCAAGGCACGATGTAAGTTGGGCTGATCTCAATGGCCTGAATTCCGCAAGGGATTCAGGCCATTGTTGTTTTTGCTCGTAGCAGACCGTATCTTGTCGCCATTCTGGCTGTTCGCTTGTGTAGTCACATACAGAGCAGACTGCTTCTGTTTATTAATTCGTAGAAAGCTATGACGCATAAATGCAAAGTTCTGGTCGTCGGTGGCGGCGTGATGGGAGCGTCGGTCGCCTGGCATCTGACTCAAGCGGGTGCTGCTGTGACCCTGATCGATCAAGGGCCGGGCAGCACGCCTAGTGCAACTTCCGCTTCTTTTGGATGGGTAGGAGCCAGCGCCAGCGCGCCCTCTGATGACCCTGACGCCTTTGCCTTGCGCCTGCATGCTCTGGAGGAGTTCAAACGTCTGGAGCAGGCTTTGGGGACCTTGCCTGTGACAGTGCGCGGAGCCTTGTCCTGGGGGGCGACGAAGAATGAGACAGCCGCCTCAATTGCTGAACATCTGGCAGCAGGCTCCAGGGTGGAAAGCTGGTCGGCTACGCAAGTGCGTCAAAAAGAACCGTCGCTGGCGGCTGTACCTGATTTGGCAATGTGGGCACCGGATGACTTCGCCTTGGAACCCGTGGATCTGGCCCGTTGCTTTATTCAGGCTGCACAAGTGGGCGGAGCCACGGTTCTGTCTGGCAAGGTGCAGTGTGTGCTGTCGGCAGGAGGGCGAGTTACCGGCGTAGAGATGCAGGGGCAAGCCATCTATGCCGACAAGGTGGTACTGGCTAATGCTTATGGAGCCTTGGCTTTGGCAGCCAGTGCAGGGGTAGCTCTGTCTATTGAGCAGCAGCCCGCCGTCTTGCTGCGTCTTGATGCTGATAGAACTCTGATCCGACATTTACTCTGTGCCCAGGACTTGGAGTTACGACCGGGCAAGGAAAGGGGATTGATGTCGGCGTTGGACTATCCCTTGGAAGGAAAAGCAGGTTTGCAAAGCTTGGCTGAAGAAACATGTCAGTCCATTGCCCAGTTGTTGAAACTGCCGTCTGTCCCGCGCGTATTGTCTATAGAAGTCGGGCAGCGCCCCATGACTTGCAACAAGCTTCCTTTATGCGGCCCCATTGGGAGTTTGGATGGCTTGTTTGCGGTCGTCGCCCATCCCGGTGTCATTCTGGCTCCCTTGTTGGGAAGGCAGTGCACACAAGCCGTTCTGGCTGCTTGATGTTTGCTTTTGGGGCGGATCTGTTCTGTCTTCAGAAGATTGAACTGTCTTGAAACCAAGCGGCAAAACCAGGCGACAAAGAAAAAGGCCTGATTTCGTGGAGAGACGAAATCAGGCCTTCTTGTTTACTGCGCCGGTTTGAATGCTCCCTTTCAGAGGGAGCTTTCAAACCAGAGGACTGGCTGTGTCTTAGTCCTCTTCCACAAAAGTGGCTTCGCGTTTCTTTTTCACCGAAGGCAAGGCAACGATCACGACCAGGAAGGCCGCCAACACCAACAAGGACAAAGACAGTGGGCGAGTCAGGAAGGTGGTGTAATCACCGCGAGACAAGAGCAGGGCACGACGGAAGTTTTCTTCCATCATCGGTCCCAGAACCAGACCCAGCAGCAATGGTGCACCTTCACAACGCAGCTTGGACCACACGTAGCCAACAAAACCAAAGGCAGCGGTAACCAAGATATCAAACACGTTGTAGTTCAGCGAGTACACACCGACCGTGCAGAACACCAGAATGGCAGGGAACAGAAGGCGGTAAGGCACTTTCAGCAGCTTCACCCACAGACCGACCAATGGCAGGTTCAGAATCACCAGCATCAGGTTACCGATCCACATGGAGGCAATCAGGCCCCAGAACAGCTCGGGGTGGCTGGTCATCACTTGTGGGCCGGGCTGAATGTTGTGGATGGTCATCGCACCAATCATCAGAGCCGTTACCGCGTTACCTGGAATACCCAAGGTCAGCAGCGGGATGAACGAAGTCTGGGCTGCTGCGTTGTTAGCCGACTCAGGGCCAGCCAGACCAGCAGGGTGACCTTTACCAAAGCGCTCAGGATTGCGGGAGATTTTCTTCTCCAGCGTGTAGGACGCAAAGGAAGACAACACCGCACCGCCACCGGGCAAGATACCCAGTACCGAACCCATGGCAGTACCACGGACAACAGCAGGCCAGGACTCTTTAAATTCCTGTTTGTTGGGATACAAAGAACCCACTTTGCCTGTGATCTCGACACGCTGGTCGCCCAGTTCCAGGTTGTTCATGATTTCAGAGAAACCAAACACACCCATGGCAACCACGGCAAAGTCGATACCGTCTTGCAGTTCTGGAATACCAAAGTCGTAACGGGCGACGCCGGAGTTCACGTCTGTACCGACCATACCCAGCAGCAGACCCAGCAAGATCATGCAGATGGCTTTAGGCAGGGAGCCGGAGGCCAGCACCACAGCGCCGACCAGACCTAAGACCATTAATGAGAAATACTCCGCAGGTCCAAACTTGAAGGCGACTTCAGCCAAAGGAGGCGCAAAGGCAGCCAGCAGCACGGTGGCCACACAACCAGCGAAGAAAGAACCCAGAGCAGCAATCGCCAAGGCCGCACCGGCCCGACCATTACGCGCCATCTGGTGGCCGTCCAGCACAGTTACCACCGCTGAGGTTTCCCCCGGCAAGGCGACCAGAATGGCCGTTGTGGACCCACCATACTGAGCGCCGTAGTAAATACCGGCCAACATGATCAGGCCAGCCACGGGAGGCAGCACATAGGTAATGGGCAGCAGCATGGCGATGGTAGGCACAGGGCCAATGCCAGGCAACACGCCAATCAGGGTGCCCAGTATGCAACCGAGCAGGGCGTAGGCCAGGTTCTCGGGCGTGATCGCCACGGAGAAACCCAGCATCAGGTTGTCAAATAATTCCATTTCCGTTCACCTCCAATCAGGCCAGAAAACTTGGCCACAAGGGGAACACCAGCCCCAGGCCCTTGATGAATGCCAACCAGACGAACAGCACCAGAAACACGGCTGCGCCCAGTGCAACAGGCCAGCTAAATTCATGGCTGGCAAAGCTGCTGATCAGAACAAGCAAGAAAATGGAAATGTAGACACCCAGAGAATTGAGCGTCAGACCACAAAGCACCACCGCGCCGATGATAACCAGGGCCACTTTCCAGTTAAACTTCTCTACTTCGGTTTCTTCCGCTTTGGCAGACATCGAATTGAATGTGACAACAGCCCCCAATAGAGCCAGGCATACCCCCAGCCAGAAAGGGAAGTAGCCTGGTCCCATGCGGGCAGCGGTTCCCATCGAGTAGCTGGTGGCTCCAAGCGCAAAAGCTGCGCCTATCACCACGAACATGATCCCGGACCAGAAGTCCTGTTTATTTTTAATTTGCATAAGGTGGATTCTCCTTGTCTGCCTTGCGCATTGGTTTTCCTTTTTCCTGTGTCAGCTTCTTTATGTTGGAGCTGAGCTCCACGCTCTGCCTGTGCCGACTGCATTGAACAGAGGTGACGCATGGTAATGGAGCACTTGAAGACTGGAAACCCTGACTTGACCCTAGTTTTTAAGGGTTTTCCCGGTAAATCGGGAAATTTAGGGTTTTTTGGGAGCGTGTTGGCTGGTCAATAGGATGCTTTGAAAGAAGTTTGAAAGGTAATGGAAAGATGGGTGAAAGGTTATCATTAGTATGAAATTCCTCTACCCAGTAACGCTAGCAATGGTTTACGATAAGGCCCATGTTGCAAGATCTCGACTTTCTCGCTGACCGTATCGGTCAACTGGTAGAGCAATCTCGTCAGCTAAACGCTGAACGCGCTCAATTATTAGCTCGTCTGAAAACTCAGGATGCCGAGCTGGACGCCTTGCGCCAGCAAAATCGACGTCAACAGGACGAGTTCGAGTCCCTGTCCACCGGTGTTGCTACCCATCAGCGTCAATTGGATGTGGTGCAGCAACAAGCACAAGCCGATCAGGCAGAACTGAAAAAACTGCTTGAGCAAGAACAAGCTCAAATCGTGGCTTTGCGCCGCGAGCTTGATAGTGCGCGTGCAGGCATGGGCGTGTTGCGCGATGTAGCAGGACAGGCTCGTGACCAGATCGGTTCGATCCTGATGCGTCTACCCGGTGCGGTACAGGAGTAAGTCATGGAACGAGTCGATATTTCCCTGTTGGGCCGCGAGTATTCTCTGGCATGCCCACCATCCGAAAAAGCGCGCTTGCTTGAAGCTGTCAAACTGGTTGATCAGCGCATGCAGTCCATCAAGGGCTCTGGCCGCGTCTCGGGGAACGAACGCATCGCTGTTATGGCTGCCATTCAGATCGCCAGCGAGTTTTTATCCGCTAAAGCACCTGATGGTCCACTGGCTAATGTTGCATTTGGCGATTTCAAGCGTAAAATTGAGGACATGCACGCAATGATTGACGATGTCATCGAACCTTCGGGTACTGCGCGCTAGACCAAATTTGAAAGCTGCCCCTTGTTGTTCCTCGCGGGCAGCTTCATCCCAGTAAGTCCCTGCCGTGTTCGTGACACGACCATACATTCCTTGAACCAATGCTTTTGGCATACAGGTTGTTGGATTAGCCAGTAGGAGCGATCGTCCTCGTCGACGAACCCGAAGCTGGCTTGATGACAGCCGATCTTGGACCCTCGGTTCCAGGATGCCGGTCTTGACGGCAATGGTGGGGCACCTACAAAAAAAGCCCGTCCACATCTGGACGGGCTTTTTTCTTTTCTGCAGATCTTCTTATCCCTGACTGCCGGGCGTCACACCCCGCTTGCTGGCATAAGCAAACAAAGCCAGTCCGGCCACAATCATGGGCAAGGACAACCACTGTCCCATCGACAAGCCCGCGCTCAGCAACCCCAGGTAGCCATCAGGTTCGCGGGTGTACTCCACCATGAAGCGGAAGAAACCATAGCCGATCAGGAACAGGGCACTGGTCTGGCCCACGGCACGTGGGCGGCGCGTAAACCACCACAGCAGGATAAACAGGGCGATGCCTTCCAGAGCCATCTCGTACAACTGCGAGGGGTGGCGGGGGATGGAGTCCACTTGCGGGAACACCATAGCCCAGGACACATCGCTAGGACGGCCCCACAGTTCACCGTTAATGAAATTACCCAGGCGGCCCACGGCCAGTCCCAGCGGAATCAAGGGAGCCAGGAAATCGCTGATTTCCAGAAAGCGCCGTTGTCGGTTCCGGGCAAATAGTGCAATCGTCACCAGGACGCCAATCAGGCCGCCATGAAAGGACATGCCACCTTGCCAGACATACAGAATTTCCAGCGGATGCGACAAGTAGTAGGCGGGCTGATAGAACAAGGTATAGCCAAGACGACCACCTGCTACCACGCCCAGGACGCAGTAAAAGATCAGGTCTTCCAGGTCTTTGCGTGTCAGCAGGGTATAGCCTGCGCGAATACGCGCCATGCCAGCCAGCCAGACCAGGCCAAAGCCGACCAGATACATCAAGCCATACCAGTGAATGGCAAGGGGACCAAGTTGTATGGCGACGGGATCAAACTGCGGATGAATTAACATGCGTGCCCATTACAGAGGTGAATAACAGATAATAGCGTGACTGCGAGCCCAGGCTAGGGCTGGGTAAATTGTAAGGGAAGGATCATGCTGCATTCAGTCTCTTGGGCCAGCCGTTTACCATTAGTAGTTTTTTATGGGTGGCTGATCTTTAATCCAGTCGCAAAGGCTGATACGGTAGCCTTGATGGAGACCGTACAGGCGCAGTGTTTGTCCTGTCATCAGATTGATCGTAAACGGGTGGGTCCTCCTTTTCGGGAGATCGCCCAACGCTATGCGCAAGGTCCGGTGCAGGAAACCCAGGCGTATTTGCAGCGACAAATTCAGCAGGGGAGCCGCGGAAACTGGGGAGCGATTCCCATGCCCGCTCAAAACCGGATTAGCGCCGAGCAGGCACAAGCGATTGCTGCCTGGTTGCTGAGTCTAGCCAATTCGTCAACAAAGGAGAATTCATGAAGGAAACAGCCATACTAGGTGGCGGATGCTTTTGGTGCACCGAAGGGATTTTCAAGGCCTTGCGAGGTGTGCAGTCGGTGGTGCCTGGGTATTGTGGTGGCCATATTGAGCATCCCACTTATGAACAGGTTTGCGGTAAGCAGACCGGCCACATTGAAGTGGTCAAAGTGGAGTTTGACCCTTCCGTCATTTCCTATCGGGATTTGCTGGAAGTGTTTTTCCTGACCCATGACCCCACCACGCCTGACCGTCAGGGGGCTGATCAAGGTCCGCAATACGCCTCTGCCATTTTTTGTCAGGATGAAGAGCAGCGACGCCAGGCCTTTGAGGTCATTGAAGAAATCAAGCCGCAATTTGACGCGCCTATCGTGACGCATGTGCTCGACAGCTCCCGATTCTGGGAAGCCGAGGACTATCACCACGATTATTTTGCGCTGCATCCCGAGCAGGCTTATTGCCAGATGGTGATCGCGCCCAAGCTCAAGAAGTTCTATCAGCGCTTTCAGGATTTGCTGATTAAAAGCTAAAGCGGCTCACGTGTGGGTAGCAGGAGCAAGGTAGCGTCTGTACAGGGCGCTACCTGGTAATGTCAGCCGGGCCATCAGGCCAATAACCAGCAAAGTCAGAACAAGTCGGCCCACCAGAGCCACCCAGATGTTGGCACCCAGAGCCAGAATAAGAATGGTGTCTTCAATCAGGGAATGGCTTAAAGACAGCCAGGACAAAGCCAGCAGACGTGTTCGGGGACTGTAATTTTGCTGGCGGGACTCATCAATAATCAAAGCGCCGCCATAGCTTAGACCCAGCAATACGCCAATCGTGGTTGTGGGGGCAACGCGCTCTTCCAGGCCGGAAAACCGCAGCAAGGGTAGCAGCAGCCGGGTCAACACACGGGTGAAGCCTATCTTGTCCAGCACAGATAAAATCAGCAACAAGCCCAGGATAATGAGCCAGGTCATCAGCAGAGAGCTGGCTGTGCCCCAAAACCAATCTATCCAGCCTTGCCAGCCACCTTGCGTGGCATTTGACTGCCCATACAGCCAGGCCAGGGATACAGGTTCTTGCAGCAGTCCGGCGCTGTTCAGGCCCCAGGCCAACAGAGCGCCGTAGAGCAAGGCACAAATAATGCGTAGAGCCGCTGTAAACCAGAAACTGGCTCCGGCTTTACGCACAATGGCTTGCTCCATGGGCATATTGTGCGCAAACAGCATCATGGTGCCCAGGACGCTGATCTGGGCGACATTGAAACTCAAGCTGTCGCCCAAGGCTGCCATGGAGCCTATGCCTGCATAAATTCCGGCCAAGGCGGTGGTCGCCCAAACAATCCCGGCTTCGGCAGGTAACCCGACCAAGGCCATGACAGGGCCAATCAACTTCCCGGCTTGCTCAATCAAACCCAACTGCGCAGCAATACGCACCGCGATCATGATGGGGATCATGATGCGTGCAACGGTATAGAACATGCGCAGACTGCGGATCAGCGTGGTGCGTAGGAAATTCAGCATGACAGCGGGAGCAGTGAAAATTTGACTGATGCTAGCACGGCAAGCAGACAGTTTTGGTGTGCTGTGGCTCCTGTCCAACTGAAGAGCAGGGGGCGTCGTGTCCTGGTCTTTTTACTGCTATGGGGCGGGTGTGTTTAGATCGCCTATAAAAAAGCCCCTGATCTTGAAACCTTGTGCAGCATACAGAAGTCGCTGCCAAAGTTTTGTGAATCAGGGGCGTTTCAGGCCTGGTGGCCGGGTGACTTATCGACCCGAGCAGTGACCGCCACTGGCGGCTTGTCCACTACCCCAGGCAATGGGGGCGGGTTCAGGACGGTAGGGATAGTCTTGCAGACTGTCCATGACAACCAACAAGACAACGACCAGCCAGAAGGTACTGGTAATAAGGCGGAAAGTAGTTTTGCTCATGGTGGCGCCACTCAAGGGTTAACGCGGCGACGAATACGCACGCCTATGATGGACCCGGCAAAGGCCAGTGCAAACCAGACCCAGCCATGTATGCTGGCCGAGGCAATGCCTCCCAGGAATGCGCCCACATTACATCCAAAGGCCATACGGGCACTGTAGCCCATGACCAGACCCGCAATCGCGCCTACCCATAAAGTGCGAGCATTGGGCGATTTGAAATTGGCAGGATGGTTCCAGCGTGAGGCGGCCATGGCACCCAGAATCAAACCGAAGTTGGTGACGGAGGTAACGTCGGCCAAAACAGGTTCTGCCAGACGTTGTGCATGGGGAGCAACCCCCCAGAATGCGTCGCCAACCGGTGTCCAGCCCAAGGCGGAGAATACTTTGGCGCCCCACAGGCCAATACCGTAGACGATACCCCAAGGCTGGCCTGCAACGATCATGTGAATGGCGTACAGCACGGCCAGCAGCAAGGCGCCCATCCACCAGCGCATTTCCCATTTGGCGGGTGTGCCGTTGTGCTCTTTTTGATGGCGACGTGCACCTCGGCCTACGAACCAGGACACGGCGGCGCAGCCCAGTACGGTAATCAGCAAGGCGGTGGGCCAGCCCAAGGAGACGGTCAGGTCGATAGCGGGTAAACCGCCCAACGCAATCCAGCCGGGTTGATGCGATGCACCCAAAAAGCTGCCAATCGCGAAAGTAGGCAAGACGGCGAATGAGATCGGTGCACCAGCGCCTGCTTTATACAAGGTCCCGGAGCCGCAACCGTCGGCCAGCTGCATGGCGGCGCCAAACAGGAAGGCTCCCAGCACCAGGCTGATGGTCAAGGGGGCAATTGCGCCTACCAGCTCGCCACCACTATCGGCAATCAAGGGCAGGGTGAAGGCGGCGGCCAATACTAGCAAGAGCATTTGTGCCCAGATTCCTTGAGGGTCGCGACGCTCGATATAGTTGCGCCAACCGGTGGTAAAGCCAAAGCGGGCACCTTGCAGTACCGCGCCAAAGCCAATCCCCAAAAGGGCCAGCAGCCCTTGGCGCAGGCCACCTACCAGCGCGACCCCAACAATCAGGGCCAGGCTGGCCAGGATAAAGCCCAGTCTAGTCAGATAAAGCATGGTCGATTTCTTTAGTTAATGGCGCGCTTGGCATCGAGCTTCAAAACCTCGAAGCGGGAGGGCTGATTATCCATGGGCAAGCTGCTGCGGCTCCATTCCACGACGGACTCGGGGTAGAGCTTCACATTGGGGTTGCCTGCCAGTTCGGAGAGGACAAACCAGTTGGTGGCAGCCCAGTGGCCGGTATTGCAGAACGAAACGGTGGGTTTGTCGTCTAGGCCTTGTTCTTTGACGATCTTGACGAGTTCGCCCGTGTCTTTCAGGACGGGCTTGTCGCTGCGAAAGAAGCTGTTGAAGTCCAGTTCGCGTGCGCCGGGCAAGGTGCCATAGCGGGCGGCGGCGTCAACACGCTTTTCGCCTTTGAAAAACTCGGTGGGGCGAGCGTCCAGCAAGACGGGGGCTTGGCCGTTCTTGATGTAGTCAGCTACTTCTTGTGTGCTGACCACCATGTCTTTGTTGTAGTGGTAGCTGAATTCTGTAGGGGGGACGCTTGGGGCGTCTTTGCTCAAGGGTTTGCTTTCGGCTTCCCAGGCTTGCAGGCCACCGTCCAGAATGGATAGCTGTGTCAGACCGCCTGCTTTCAATGTCCAGTACACGCGGGCGGCGGCACCGAAGTCGGTGGGGTTTGCACCTGCGTAGGTCACGACAACGTAGCTGTCTTTGGAAATGCCTGCTTTGCTGAACAATGCGGATAGGTCGGCTTCCGAGCGCAAGGCTCCGGCGTTTTCGGCTGGGCCGCGATAGGCGCCATAGGGAGTATGGACTGCACCAGGTACGTGGCCTGCTGCATATTCTTTGTCTGTGCGGATATCCAGAATACGCAGATTGCTCTGGTCCAGCTTGGTGGCCAGGTCTGCAGCCGAGATCAGAGCCGCTGGCTTGGCGGCTGTTTCGGGTGCGCTTGGCTCTGCGGAGACAGTCGGTGCCAGGACCGAGCTGAATGCAAATGCCAAGGAGATGAGGATAGGTTTGATCATTATTACTCTCTTGAGTAAGCAGGGGCCTGCTTAGAGGATTAAGTGCATAAGGAATGGTAATGAACGTGGCTACAGAAAATAACAATGAATTGGGGATTAGCTTATTGCTTGTGGGCGTAAAGGGAAGGGGGCTATCTCTATAGAGTAGATGGGAGGGGCTTTGTTTGCAGCTCTGCATTGGGTGGGCTTGTGCCGCTCTGGCTGTGTGTTTCTGGCTGCGTGTCTCTATGAGGTCAGTGTGTCATTAGTCTCTATATAGAGTGAGCGTATCTATATATAGAGAGAGTAGAGTCGCAATGATGAATGGCTCCTCTATATAGAGAGAGAGGCGTTCATTGCTCCAGCCGCTCTATGTAGGTCGCCACTCGAAGCCCCGGGACAGGGGATTGGGGCGGACGACTTGCCGGCGCGTTGCGCCGGTCCCCTTGTCGGAGTCACAATCGGGGCGCAGTCTGAACTCGCCCAGTGATTGGTCCCCCGGACCAATCACAAGCGTTGGGCTCAAACAGCAGACTGCTTGCATCCCCGATTGTGACTCTGACAAGGCAAGTCGTCTGACTCGCCCCAACCCCCTGTCCCGGAGCCTCGAGCGGCTAACAGCCCTGCATAACACTCGATCTTGGAGGCCATTCAACTCTATATCTATATAGAGACACTCTTGGTTGGGGGGAAGGGCTGATGCAGTGTTCTTGCTGGCGTTTCTTTGTTGGCTCTCCATGTCTCCATTTTTTCTTCTCATCATTTCCTTATTTCGCAAGCAAGCAAGCAAGCAAGCAAGCAAGCAAGCAAGCAAGCAAGCAAGCAAGCAAGCAAGCAAGCAAGCAAGCAAGCAAGCAAGCAAGCAAGCAAGCAAGTAAGCAAGTAAGCAAGTAAGCAAGTAAGCAAGTAAGCAAGTAAGCAAGTAAGCAAGTAAGCAAGTAAGCAAGTAAGCAAGTAAGCAAGTAAGCAAGTAAGCAAGTAAGCAAGTAAGCAAGTAAGCAAGTAAGCAAGTAAGCAAGTAAGCACAGGGACTGCTGACTGGTGACTAGTGTTGGCGGTGTTTTCGCTTCTTCTCTATATAGAGAGGGGAAATGCTGAGCGGCTGGAGAATATCTGGCTATTCTTTGCGAGAAAATAGCTGATTAGCTTAGGATTTGCGTCTGAGGACGGGTAGGCTCACTACCAGGACAAAAAATCCAAAATTAATCTAAAAATTATTTTTATAGTTATTGTTCATAGTTATCAATGTTCTACGGCGTTTTACGGGGTTTCCTTTCCTCAAATGCTAAGAAAAATGGCAAAGAAGGCTTGCACGTCTGAAAATCATCGTGCTATAGTTCTTTTCTCGCTGCAGCACACACAGGGTTTTCCCGAGGCGCCGCAGAGAGCAGTTAGCCAAGATTCACCGCCTTGACCAAGAGGTCCGCACCGAAGCTTGAATGACTGAGTCAGGTAACTGACACGGCGTAAAACCCGGAGCTTGACAAATCAGAAAATTCTGTGTTAAAGTTCTAGGTTCTGCTCCAGAGAACGCAACGTTAAGTTTTTAAGCGGTTTCGAAGGTTGAAACAGATTTGAAAATTTACCCTTGTTTGTGAAGTTGGATAGTTAGCCTTGCGGTTGATTGTTCGCCAGGTAGGACGGAACGAAAGTTCTGGTTAAGCGGGACGAGTTGGACGGTTTTAAAACTTTCTAACTTCTTCAAAAAAACGCTTGACACACTACCTGATCTGCTTCATAATCTCGTTTCTCTGCTGCTAACACAGCAAGGCACGAAGCGCTAAGCGCGACGAGCCAGCCGGGTTAGTCAGTAGAACGACAGACAACTGTCACTGCTCTTTAACAATTAACAGCCGATAAGTGTGGGCGCTTGGAATGAGCGAGTCGAACCCTTCGGGGATCGCCACAAGTTTGTATCAAGTGCTCACAAACGAAAGATGAAGAATTACCTTGTGTAACTCTGAATTTTTCTTTGAGACACAATCGGTCTCGTCGCAAGACGGGACAACCACAGAGATTAAACTGAAGAGTTTGATCCTGGCTCAGATTGAACGCTAGCGGGATGCTTTACACATGCAAGTCGAACGGCAGCACGAGAGAGCTTGCTCTCTTGGTGGCGAGTGGCGGACGGGTGAGTAATATATCGGAACGTGCCCAGTAGCGGGGGATAACTACTCGAAAGAGTGGCTAATACCGCATACGCCCTACGGGGGAAAGGGGGGGATTCTTCGGAACCTCTCACTATTGGAGCGGCCGATATCGGATTAGCTAGTTGGTGGGGTAAAGGCTCACCAAGGCAACGATCCGTAGCTGGTTTGAGAGGACGACCAGCCACACTGGGACTGAGACACGGCCCAGACTCCTACGGGAGGCAGCAGTGGGGAATTTTGGACAATGGGGGAAACCCTGATCCAGCCATCCCGCGTGTATGATGAAGGCCTTCGGGTTGTAAAGTACTTTTGGCAGAGAAGAAAAGGTACCTCCTAATACGAGGTACTGCTGACGGTATCTGCAGAATAAGCACCGGCTAACTACGTGCCAGCAGCCGCGGTAATACGTAGGGTGCAAGCGTTAATCGGAATTACTGGGCGTAAAGCGTGTGTAGGCGGTTCGGAAAGAAAGATGTGAAATCCCAGGGCTCAACCTTGGAACTGCATTTTTAACTGCCGAGCTAGAGTATGTCAGAGGGGGGTAGAATTCCACGTGTAGCAGTGAAATGCGTAGATATGTGGAGGAATACCGATGGCGAAGGCAGCCCCCTGGGATAATACTGACGCTCAGACACGAAAGCGTGGGGAGCAAACAGGATTAGATACCCTGGTAGTCCACGCCCTAAACGATGTCAACTAGCTGTTGGGGCCGTTAGGCCTTAGTAGCGCAGCTAACGCGTGAAGTTGACCGCCTGGGGAGTACGGTCGCAAGATTAAAACTCAAAGGAATTGACGGGGACCCGCACAAGCGGTGGATGATGTGGATTAATTCGATGCAACGCGAAAAACCTTACCTACCCTTGACATGTCTGGAATGCCGAAGAGATTTGGCAGTGCTCGCAAGAGAACCGGAACACAGGTGCTGCATGGCTGTCGTCAGCTCGTGTCGTGAGATGTTGGGTTAAGTCCCGCAACGAGCGCAACCCTTGTCATTAGTTGCTACGCAAGAGCACTCTAATGAGACTGCCGGTGACAAACCGGAGGAAGGTGGGGATGACGTCAAGTCCTCATGGCCCTTATGGGTAGGGCTTCACACGTCATACAATGGTCGGGACAGAGGGTCGCCAACCCGCGAGGGGGAGCCAATCTCAGAAACCCGATCGTAGTCCGGATCGCAGTCTGCAACTCGACTGCGTGAAGTCGGAATCGCTAGTAATCGCGGATCAGAATGTCGCGGTGAATACGTTCCCGGGTCTTGTACACACCGCCCGTCACACCATGGGAGTGGGTTTCACCAGAAGTAGGTAGCCTAACCGCAAGGAGGGCGCTTACCACGGTGGGATTCATGACTGGGGTGAAGTCGTAACAAGGTAGCCGTATCGGAAGGTGCGGCTGGATCACCTCCTTTTAGAGCGAATGGCTCGCAAAGCGAAAGCGTCCACACTTATTGGCTGTTAGTTAATGTCATGACCATTGAAGGTATCGCCCACTGGTGATAGATGGGTCAGTAGCTCAGTCGGTTAGAGCACCGTCTTGATAAGGCGGGGGTCGTTGGTTCGATTCCAACTTGACCCACCAACGATTACCTCGGGGGATTAGCTCAGCTGGGAGAGCACCTGCTTTGCAAGCAGGGGGTCGTCGGTTCGATCCCGTCATCCTCCACCACCGCTTTTGTGGTTGGTAGATACAGCAAGGTTCATGACAGAGTATAGGGCACAGGCCAACAACGGTTGACCTGGCGTTAGATTCAACGAAGAGTGTTCTTTTACAAGAATGCTGCTCGTTGGGTTATACAACCCACGAATTGCTCTTTAACAATTAGGAAGAAGCACAACGAAGGTGTGTTGTCTAATAAACGCAAAGCGATTAGTCGCCTTGTGATGACAATACACGGGTTGTGATTGCAACAGAACAAATTATGTTCAACGAAAGTTCTCAAAAATATAGACGTTGTCTGATCTTCGGATTGGATAACAGCTAAGGATTGATGAACGGCAACAACGTATACTCATATTCCTATAACAGCATCAAGCGTTATAGGATCAAGCGAATAAGTGCATATGATGGATGCCTTGGCGATCACAGGCGATGAAGGACGCGGTAGCCTGCGAAAAGCTACGGGGAGCTGGCAAACAAGCTTTGATCCGTAGATGTCCGAATGGGGAAACCCACCGTAGTAATACGGTATCCCATGCTGAATACATAGGCATGTGGAGGCGAACCGAGTGAACTGAACCATCTCAGTAACTCGAGGAAAAGAAATCAACCGAGATTCCGGAAGTAGTGGCGAGCGAAACCGGACCAGCCTGGATGTTTTAGCGTATTGAATAGTCGAATGGAATGGAAAGTCCAGCCGTAGCAGGTGATAGCCCTGTAGGCGAAATTCAGTACGTGGAACTAAGCATCGAACAAGTAGGGCGGGACACGTGAAATCCTGTCTGAATATGGGGGGACCATCCTCCAAGGCTAAATACTCGTGATCGACCGATAGTGAACCAGTACCGTGAGGGAAAGGCGAAAAGAACCCCGGAAGGGGAGTGAAATAGATCCTGAAATCATATGCATACAAACAGTAGGAGCACCTTCGTGGTGTGACTGCGTACCTTTTGTATAATGGGTCAGCGACTTACATTCAGTGGCAAGCTTAACCGAATAGGGGAGGCGTAGCGAAAGCGAGTCCGAATAGGGCGATTCAGTCGCTGGGTGTAGACCCGAAACCAGGCGATCTATCCATGGCCAGGTTGAAGGCACGGTAACACGTGCTGGAGGACCGAACCCACTAATGTTGAAAAATTAGGGGATGAGCTGTGGATCGGAGTGAAAGGCTAAACAAGCCTGGAGATAGCTGGTTCTCTCCGAAAACTATTTAGGTAGTGCCTCGTATATTACTGCCGGGGGTAGAGCACTGTTATGGCTAGGGGGTCACAGCGACTTACCAACCCATGGCAAACTCCGAATACCGGCAAGTACAGTACGGGAGACAGAGCACCGGGTGCTAACGTCCGGACTCAAGAGGGAAACAACCCAGACCGCCAGCTAAGGTCCCTAACTATGGCTAAGTGGGAAACGAAGTGGGAAGGCATAGACAGTCAGGAGGTTGGCTTAGAAGCAGCCATCCTTTAAAGAAAGCGTAATAGCTCACTGATCGAGTCGTCCTGCGCGGAAGATGTAACGGGGCTAAGCCATAGACCGAAGCTGCGGATGTGTACTTTTAGTACACATGGTAGGAGAGCGTTCCGTAAGCCTGTGAAGGTGTTCCGTGAGGAATGCTGGAGGTATCGGAAGTGAGAATGCTGACATGAGTAGCGATAAAGGGGGTGAAAAGCCCCCTCGCCGTAAGTCCAAGGTTTCCTGCGCAACGTTCATCGGCGCAGGGTGAGTCGGCCCCTAAGGCGAGGCAGAGATGCGTAGCTGATGGGAAGCGGGTTAATATTCCCGCACCGTCGTAGAGTGCGATGGGGGGACGGATTGCAGAATGTTATCGGGGTGTTGGATGTCCCCGTTGGCGCATCATAGAAGGCACTTAGGCAAATCCGGGTGCGTAATTCAAGGGTGTGACTGGATAGAGCTTCGGCTCTAAACTAACTGGAAGCAGTTCCAAGAAAAGCCTCTAAGCTTCAGCTCTACGAGACCGTACCGCAAACCGACACAGGTGGACGGGATGAATATTCCAAGGCGCTTGAGAGAACTCAGGAGAAGGAACTCGGCAAATTAATACCGTAACTTCGGGAGAAGGTATGCCTCACTAGTGTGATGTGCCTGCGCACAAAGCATGAAGAGGCCGCAGTGAATCGGTGGCTGCGACTGTTTACTAAAAACACAGCACTCTGCAAACACGAAAGTGGACGTATAGGGTGTGACGCCTGCCCGGTGCCGGAAGGTTAAGTGATGGGGTGCAAGCTCTTGATCGAAGCCCCGGTAAACGGCGGCCGTAACTATAACGGTCCTAAGGTAGCGAAATTCCTTGTCGGGTAAGTTCCGACCTGCACGAATGGCGTAACGATGGCCACACTGTCTCCTCCTGAGACTCAGCGAAGTTGACATGGTTGTGATGATGCAATCTCCCCGCGGCTAGACGGAAAGACCCCATGAACCTTTACTGTAGCTTTGCATTGGATTGTGAACCGGCCTGTGTAGGATAGGTGGGAGGCATTGAAGCGTGATCGCCAGATTGCGTGGAGCCAACCTTGAAATACCACCCTGGTCTGTTTGCGGTTCTAACCTAGGTCCCTTATCGGGATCGGGGACCGTGCATGGTGGGCAGTTTGACTGGGGCGGTCTCCTCCTAAAGTGTAACGGAGGAGTTCGAAGGTACGCTAGAGACGGTCGGAAATCGTCTTGATAGTGCAATGGCATAAGCGTGCTTGACTGTGAGACTGACAAGTCGAACAGGTACGAAAGTAGGACATAGTGATCCGGTGGTTCTGTATGGAAGGGCCATCGCTCAACGGATAAAAGGTACTCTGGGGATAACAGGCTGATACCGCCCAAGAGTTCATATCGACGGCGGTGTTTGGCACCTCGATGTCGGCTCATCTCATCCTGGGGCTGTAGCCGGTCCCAAGGGTATGGCTGTTCGCCATTTAAAGAGGTACGTGAGCTGGGTTTAAAACGTCGTGAGACAGTTTGGTCCCTATCTGCCGTGGGCGTTGGATATTTGACGGAGCCTGCTCCTAGTACGAGAGGACCGGAGTGGACGTACCACTGGTGTATCGGTTGTCATGCCAATGGCATTGCCGAGTAGCTACGTACGGAAGAGATAACCGCTGAAGGCATCTAAGCGGGAAACTCGTCTGAAGATTAGATATCCCGGAGGCTTGACCTCCCTGTAGGGTCGTCCGAGACCAGGACGTTGATAGGCTGGGTGTGGAAGTGCAGTAATGCATGTAGCTAACCAGTACTAATTGCCCGTGTGGCTTGATCCTATAACCCTTGAGGTTGTAGTGAGTTAAGTTGTTGACCACAGAACGTAATATTGAAGTGCAGCGCAACCCGCGCTCGACACCTTCGCAAACACTTGCTGATTGATCCGTACTGATCACAGCAAGGTGCTTCTTCCAATTGGCTGGGGCGTCCCTTGAAAGACGACTCGGCAACCAGTTTACGCTTGACGACCATAGCGAGGTGGTCCCACACCTTCCCATCCCGAACAGGATTGTGAAACGCCTTTGCGCCGATGATAGTGGACGGACGTCTGTGAAAGTAGGTCATCGTCAAGCTCTTATTCCTCAAAACCCCCGCAAGCTCATCGCTTGCGGGGGTTTTGTTTTATGCGAGGCCAAATCGTAGAGGCACCATCTGCTGCCTGCAGGGTGGTAGCTCGGCCACTGTGCTCTGTCTGTAGCACAGGCTCCGCTCTCCTGGACCGATCAGGGCAGGCCTACGCCGTCCCGCTACGCCCGTTCTGGGCAGATTTATCTCCCATTACTACCCGATATCCCCACTCTGCACCCAGCAGACCACATCTCAACGCTCGTTCCGGGCAGGCTTATCCTCCCTTCTGTACAGATCCTCCTCGCTCCTTCTATCTACATGGTGGTAGCTCTGCCACTGTCATACGGTTAATGCCCAAAGTATGGGTAAAATAGTTCGGTCTAGTTATTGTTAATGCTTGTTTCAGGAGAACCGAATGAATCAGCCCATTAGCCCCGAGCTTGAACCAGGCTTGTCGCTGCGCAAAATCACGCACATCTGCTATGGCTTGTTTTCTTTGGCTATGATCAGCGCAGGTATCTTTGGTGCTGCTGCTGTGGCGGCTGTGATTCTGGCCTACGTCAAACGTGGCGATGCATCGGGCACAATTTATGCCAGCCATCTGGACTGGGTCATCAAGACGTTCTGGTGGGGTTTGCTCTGGGTAGTTCTGAGCGCTCTGTTGACGACTATCTTTATTGGTTGGGTAACCGCTCTGGTAGCCTTGGTATGGATTATTCACCGTCTGATCAAGGGCTGGTTGGCCTTGGCCGGTGGTCAGGCTTTGGGTCACGACTACTAAGTAGCGTCAGGATCAGGACTGCTCTGGTAGAGGCAGGAGAGAAGTATTTAAAAAGGTGCTCTGATGAGCACCTTTTTTTATGTTTTGTTGTTTGTGTTGTTTGCTGAGGTGATTCTGCTTTGTTGGGTGGCGTGACTTTGTGTGGATGTGCCGGAAGCTTCCTGGCTATACCTCTTCTTGCTCTGGATGAACCCCTCGCATTACTGGGAATCTCTGTCCATGAAGCCTTCAGGGGGCTAGCAAGTGGATCTGCTCAATGTGCATATGGTGCAGGCACTCACGCAGCAGTAGCAGGTAAATACCCAGATTTTGATTATTGACCAGCTTATGGATATTTTCCAAAGAGCCAGCGTTGATCATCTTCAGGCTGATGGCCCCTTGGCTGGCTGCAGCGTAAAGGGTGAACAGATCGTCAATCATGTCCCGATTCAAAATGTGCTGCTCGCTGCCTTGGGCTTCATTAAGCCAGGCGCTCAGTTCTTCCGCAAATTCCCCAGCGGCAAACACCATGAACTGACGCAGGTCCAGACTGGCTGGCATGATGGCGTCTTCCACAACTTCAATGGCATGTTCCAGTTGGGCGGCGCGCGAACTGGAATCGGCAAAACAGCTAGCCAGTAGCTGTACGCCACTTAGTTCCGGGAAGTGCTCGGTATGCACCGGGACGCCTTTATGAGCCAGGTTGATTTCAGCGTGATCGGCACTGAAGTCCAGGATGGCCACTTGCGCTTGAGGATGGGCGGCTTGCAGATTTTGTAGCAGTACCGGAGTACTGGCTGGCGGTGGTGGTCTGGAGCTCTCTGACATAACTATCCTTAAGGTATTTCAATCTACCTGCTCTGGTTCTCCTGCCCGCTTGAATAGAGCCAAAGCACGATGCCTTTGTTCGTCATGATCCACGATAGGGGCCGGGTAATCGTGTCCCAGCCTGAACTCCAAGGGGAGTTGCTTGGCTTGCCAGGGTGCGTGCACCGCTTGTTTATCCAGTGATGCCAGTTCTGGCACATAACGCCGTATAAATTGCCCGTCCGGATCAAATTTACGTGATTGGGTGATGGGGTTGAAAATGCGAAAGTAAGGTTGCGCATCACACCCGGTAGAAGCAGCCCATTGCCAGCCTCCCACATTGGAAGCCATATCGTAATCAAGCAGCTTTTTAGCAAAATATTGCTCACCCCAACGCCAGTCTATCAGCAAGTCTTTCACCAGAAAGGAGGCGCTGATCATACGAAGTCGGTTATGCATATAGCCAGACTGGTTTAACTGACGCATTGCGGCATCCACAATGGGGTAGCCAGTCTGCCCATCTTTCCAGGCTTCAAACCAGTCTGTGCGGTTGGGGAAGGGGAGGTCCTTGTAGGCGGGCCTGAAGCTCTCTGTGGCGGTTTCCGGGTGATGCCATAAGAACTGTTGGTAGAACTCACGCCAAATCAGTTCACTTAGCCAGGTAGCGGCACCTTCGGAGTCGCTGGGCCAGGCCAGGGAAACTGCCTGACGGATAGAGAGCGTTCCAAACCGTAGATGTGGCGCCAGGTAAGAGACGCCTCGCTTGGCTGGAAAATCCCGGCGTTCTTGGTACGCGCGAATTCTGGGTTCAAATTGCTCCAGCAAGGTTTGCGCCCCTTGCCAGCCTGCCGGATTCAACAGTTGCTCGCGGGACTCGTTCTGGAAACCCAAGTCAGCCAGATCGGGCAGGTTTTGAGCGGGAAGCGCTGCCCACTGTCCTTGTGTGCAGTCATAGGCCTGAACATCTTCAGAACGGATGCGGCCCAGCCAGTTGCGCTTATAGGGCGTAAAGACGGTATAGGGCTGCTGCTGTTGCGTCAGGATTTCATCGCGAGCAAAGATGACTTGATCTTTAAACAGCTTCAGATTGACGCCTTGGGCCGCCAGTGCCTGGCCAAGCGTTTGGTCACGAGTCAGGGCAGCGGGCTCATAGTCCTCATTTGCATAGATGGTTTTTGCATTCAGGCTGGCGGCCAGTTCGGGGATTTTCTGAATGGGGTCGCCGTAAACCGTGATCAGCTCGCTGCCGTGCTGGCGTAGTTGTTCCTGTATTTGCAGCAGGCTGTCGTGGATAAAAGCCAGTCGTACATCCTCTGCAGGCAGGGATTGCAGGATAGTGCTGTCAAAGACAAATACACAGGCCACGGGCAGGCCACTTTTTAAGGCATGGTACAAGGCCGCATGGTCGTGCAGGCGCAGATCACGGCGTAGCCAGCACAGTACGTGTGGTGTTGTCTGGGGGGGAGTAATAGATTGAATCGGCATGAAGACGAAAAAGCAGGGGGCTTGATGCCGCCGTATAAAAAAGGGCCGCGGCTGAAAGCTCAGCGACGCGGCCCGATATTGCCAGAGGTGCCTGGGCACCCCGTGCTTATTTCAGGTGAGCGCTGACCAGCTTGGTCAGTTCAAACATGGAGACCTGATCCTTGCCGAACAAAGGGCGCAGCTTGGCGTCGGCATTGATGTTGCGACGGTTCTTGGGATCTTGCAGATCGTGTTTCTTGATGTATTCCCAGATTTTCTTCGTAACTTCAGTACGCGGCAGCGCGCCAGAGCCAATCACCGCAGCCAGTGTTGGGCTAGGAGTGAGTGGTTTCATGAAGGCTGCATTGGGTTTGCGGGTAGCAGGCTTTTTTTCAGTGCTGGCCATGAACGAAACTCCTGAGAAACGAGTTGAAGGGGCGGGTTATGCGCTAGGGCACGACTTGTCTGTCAGCATACCGTGATACTCCCTATACGTCCAAGCCCTTTGTGAGTCGGAGCTTTGCCGGTCTGTAAGCAATTTTTCCAGTGTTTACAGGCTGCTGCAACGCACTATGGATTTTGGCTCGGGATTCCTGTGCCAATCATGCGCAGCACAGGTAGCTGTAGCATAATGATGGATTCGGCCTGCTGGAAGGCAATTGTGGCGCCTGTTGCTTTACTGATGGTGAAAAGCGCGGGTCCTTTGTTTGATATTGAGTAAAGATATGAGCCCTACTGTGGATACCCTGGTCATCCGTCGTCCTGACGATTGGCATTTGCACCTGCGCGATGGCGCCGTGTTGGAATCGGTCTTGGGCCATACAGCGGCGCAATTTGATCGGGCCATCGTCATGCCTAACCTGACCCCGCCGGTAACTGCCACGGCACAGGCGCTGGCTTACCGCGAGCGTATCTTGAGCGCCTTGGCCAAAACCGAGTATGCCGGCAAGTTTGAGCCTTTGATGACTTTGTACCTGACTGACAATACGCCGCCCGAGGAAATTGTTCGTGCCAAGGAAAGCGGGGTGGTGCATGGGGTGAAGCTGTATCCTGCCGGTGCCACGACCAACTCCGACGCCGGTGTGACGGATCTGCTGAAAAACTGTTCCAAGGCTCTGGCCCAGATGCAGGAATCGGGTATGCCTTTGTTGATGCACGGTGAGGTCACTGACCCAAGCATCGACTTGTTCGACCGTGAAGCCGTATTTATCGAGCGCGTGATGATTCCTATGCGCAAGGCTTTCCCGGAGCTGAAGGTCGTGTTTGAACATTTGACCACGGCTGAGGGTGCAGCTTATGTCAGCCAGGCTGACGGCCCGGTTGCCGCGACCATCACCGCTCATCACTTGCTCTATAACCGTAATGCCTTGTTCCAAGGCGGCCTGCAACCACATTGGTACTGTTTGCCCGTGTTGAAGCGCGAGAAACACCGCCAGGCATTGCTTGCGGCTGCTACTAGCGACAGCAATCGTTTCTTCCTGGGTACGGACAGTGCACCGCACTCGCGTAGCCGCAAAGAGCAAAGCTGTGGCTGTGCGGGCTGTTATACCGCACTACACGCGATGGAGCTGTATGCCAGTGCTTTTGACAAGGCCGGGCGTCTGGATAAGCTGGAGGCATTTGCCAGCCTGAACGGTCCCGCCTTTTACGGTCTGCCCGTCAATGAAGGCACAATGACGCTGCAACGCGCCGAGTTCATGATTCCCGAATCCGTGGAAATGGCGGGCGAGCCTTTGATCCCGCTCGCAGCCGGTCAGGCCCTGGACTGGAGTGTGGTGGGCTAAGTTATAGAGAAGCTGCCCGGCTCAAATGGTATTAGTCCTATTTGAGCGGGCAGGTCTTTATAGCGGATGTCCTCACGTGATAAGTCCGTGGAAACTGTTTTTCTTGATATTGAATGGTCCGCCTTGGCGGTCCGAATGGTGGCTACCGGATTGGTTGTGGTGCTGGTGTCCTGGTCTGTCGGGGCATTCGGTCCCTTGATCGGTGGCGCCTTGGCTGGTTTGCCCATGGTCTTGGGCCCCGGTTTTTATTTTCTGGCCCAACAATTTCCGGCCGATTATGTGCAGCAGGCGGCAACTTATGCCGTGTATTCGCTTAGCGCGACTCAACTGTTTTTGCTGCTCATTATTCTATGTGCTCCTACCTTATCGCCCTGGCGTACCTTGTTGTGTGCGGTGGCAGGCTGGGCGGTCGCTGCCTTTTTGCTGTCCTTCATGCCGATACAGCCTTGGCTAGGCCTGGTCTTGTTTATTGCCGTTACCGCTTTCAGCTTGCGCGTGTCGCGTCACCTGGCAGGGATGAAGGGAACCAGCAAGGCTAAAGCGGGGTGGGGGCTGCTGATATTCAGAGGGACACTGGCTGGTCTCTTGGTGGCTGTGGTGACAACCAGCAGTTCGCGCTTGGGGTCTAGCTTGTCGGGGCTGATTATGGCCTTCCCTATTGGCTATACCGTGGTGGCCGTGACGATCCATCAAACGCTGGGCGCTGCCAGCCTGGTTGCGACCTTGCGTTCGGCCTTGTGGGGGACGGGGAGTCTGGCCGGTTTTTGTACGATGCTGGCCTTGACCTTTACCCACTTCCATTGGCTGACAGCCTTGTTGCTGGCTGCCGCCGTGTCGATTGCGATTACCTTGCTATTGGTGTTTCGCCCCTGGGCTCGGTGGGGCTAAACACTTATTCGGCGTCGAACAATTCCTGACCCTGAGTGTTACGTGGTGGCGTTAGCCCCAAGTGACGCCAGGTGTTCAGGGTGGCAATGCGGCCTCTGGGGGTGCGTTGCAAAAAGCCGTGCTGGATCAGATAGGGTTCGATGACATCTTCAATAGTGTCGCGCTCTTCACCAATGGCAGCGGCCAAGCTGTCTACCCCAACCGGGCCACCGTCAAATTTATGGATGATGGCTTCCAGCAGTTTTCTATCCATTAAATCCAGGCCCTGCGGGTCCACTTCCAGCATGGACAGGGCGGCTTGTGCGCAGTCGGTATGGATGACGCCGCCAGTTTTGACCTCGGCGTAATCGCGCACCCGGCGCAAGAGTCGGTTGGCAATACGGGGTGTGCCGCGAGAGCGGCGGGCGATCTCGTAAGTGCCTTCGTCTGTCGTGCTGACGTTAAGCAGGCGGGCGCTGCGCGCCACGATATGCGTCAAATCCTTGACGTCATAGAACTCCAGACGGGACACAATGCCAAAACGGTCCCGCAAGGGGTTGGTCAGCATGCCTGCTCGGGTTGTCGCGCCGACCAGGGTAAAGGGCTGCAAATCCAGTTTGACGCTGCGGGCGGCCGGGCCTTCACCAATCAAAATATCAATCTGGAAGTCTTCCAGGGCCGGGTACAGAATTTCTTCGACAACGGGGGAGAGACGATGGATTTCGTCAATAAACAGGACGTCGTTGGGTTCCAGATTCGTCAGCAGAGCAGCCAGATCGCCAGGGCGCTCCAGCACGGGGCCGGAGGTTTGACGTAGATTCACGCCCATTTCATGGGCAATGATGTGCGCCAGAGTGGTTTTACCCAGACCGGGCGGGCCAAACAGCAAAACGTGGTCCAAGGCCTCCTGACGTTGTCGAGCAGCAGCGATGAAAATTTCTAGTTGTTCACGCGCACGAGCTTGCCCGACATAGTCCTCCAGCATCTTGGGCCGTAAGGCGCGCTCGATGGACTCTTCGTTGGGCGACAAGGGTTTAGGCGTAATGATGCGCTGTTCAGAAGGCAGGCTGGAGAGCGAATCGGAGTGTATGGCCATGATGACTACGCTGATTGAATATACAGTATGGTACACCAAGCGCTAGCCGCCTGAGTACTGAGGCTCGTGGCAGCGTGCACAGAGTGCTTATGCAGATCGTCGCTCTTCTACAGGGAGGATCGTTTTGTGCCGATGGGTCTAGGCTGCTTCGCTTGGCATCCCGCATAATGTGGGTTGGAGTTTTCAAACGAGATTTTAGCCATGTCCCTGGAATTACCTGATTTTGCTGATGTTGTGGCTGCCGCAGAACGCTTGGCGCCCGTGGCACACCGCACCCCGGTCCTGACTTCCACTACATTGAACGAGCGCCTGAATGGCGAAGTCTACTTCAAATGCGAGAACTTTCAGCGTATTGGTGCTTTCAAGTTCCGAGGTGGTTTCAATGCACTGGCGCGTTTGACGGATGAACAGAAAAAAGCCGGTGTCGTGGCATTTTCTTCGGGTAATCATGCTCAGGCCGTGGCCTTATCAGCCAAGCTCTTGGGTATACCGGCCACCATCATCATGAATTCGGATGCGCCGGTTCTTAAGCTTGCTGCGACGCGCGGTTACGGGGCCAAAGTGATTGAGTACGATCGCCTGACCCAAGACCGTGCCCAGATTGCCCAGGACTTGGTGGAGCGCGAGGGTCTGACTTTGATCCCACCTTTTGCGCATCCTGATGTGATTTCTGGGCAGGGCACAGCGGCATTGGAACTGTTCCAGGAAGTGCCCGATTTGCAGCAATTTTATGTTCCCTTAGGTGGGGGCGGTTTGCTGTCGGGCTGCTTGCTGGCCGCCAAGGCCATGGCACCGGCTTGTGAAGTTTTTGGGGTAGAGCCGCAGGCGGGCGATGATGCGCAGCAGTCTTTGCGTAGTGGGGCGATCGTCAAAATTGCGCCACCCGCATCGATTGCAGATGGGGCTTTGACGCAAGCGCTGGCTCCCATGACATTTGAGCTGATCCGCAGCATGGTTACAGACATTTTGACTGTACCCGATGCTGAGCTGGTTCAGGCCATGCGTTTCTTTGCTGAACGGATGAAGATGGTGGTGGAGCCTACGGGCTGTTTGGGTGCCGCCGCGGTAATGCGTCAGGGTGATTTGCAAGGCCGTAAAGTTGGCGTGCTGATCAGTGGCGGGAATGTGGATGTATCTGCCTTGGGGCGTCTGCTCGCTTGATGAATTGAGTGGTTTGCAGATGCAGGCAGTAAGCCGATAGGCCAGCCAATCATCGCATCAATAAAAGCTCAGTCGCCACGCTGTCGTATGAATAGATAAAAAGCCGGGCCATTCATAATGAATGGCCCGGCTCTTTATACATTGCAGCTTCGTATCAAGCGCGTGACAGAGACTTCAAGGCCTGCTTGATCCCTTCCGATACATCAATATCATCCGGCAAGGCTTTGACAGCAATAGTGGCTTCCTTGTTGGAGTAGCCCAAGGCTTCCAAAGCGTGCAGCACATCATCACGGCTATTGGGAACGGCGCTGACTGTACCGCCGCTGCCCAGGTCTGCGCCCAGCTTGCCACGCAGTTCCAGCAGAAGACGCTCGGCAGTTTTCTTGCCTATGCCAGGAATCTTCACCAGACGGGAAGTCTCCTGGCGCGTAATAGCATCGGCCAGTTCTTCAGCGCTCATACCCGACAGCAAGGACAGGGCAGTGCGAGCACCAATACCCGTCACTTTGATCAGCGCCTTGAAGGTGCTGCGCTCGTTCAGGCTGGAAAAGCCAAACAGTACGTGGGCATCTTCACGAATGGCCAGGTGAGTGAACAGATTGACCTGTGCACCCAGTTCTGGCATTTGGTAGAGCGTGCTCATGGGAACATCGATTTCGTAACCGACACCACCTACATCCACACAGATGGTGGGTGGTTGTTTTTCGATCAAGGTACCCCGGATGCGACCTATCATGACATTCCTTCTGGAGAGTTAACCCAAGATCCGGCCAGCGCGAATGCGACGGCGCGGGCCTGTTGTTATGGCTCCGCTTTTTTGCAGGCCACCCACCACACTGGAGTGATGGGCATGGCTGATGGCGCAGGCCAGTGCATCGGCCGAGTCCGGTGCGGGTAGGCCATTTAATTGCAGCAGTCGCTGAACCATCAGTTGGATTTGTTCTTTGGCAGCATGACCGCTGCCGGTGACGGTTTTCTTGATCTGCAAAGCTGTGTATTCATGTACATCCAGCCCACCTACGGCCAGCGCGCACAAGGCGGCGCCCCGTGCTTGCCCTAGCAAAAGGGTAGAGGCAGGGTTGCTGTTCACAAAGACTTTTTCGATGGCAGAGGTATCGGGCTTGCTTTGCTCAATCACTTCAGTGATGTGAGTCAGAATCAGCTTTAACCGCTCTGCCAGAGGCAGATCAGGCGGGACCACGATGGTCCCGCTGGCCACATAGCGCAAGCTGGGCCCCTGGGCGTCGATCACTCCGAAACCAGTGCGACGCAAGCCAGGGTCTATGCCCAGGATTCGCATATTAGTGACGGAAGTGGCGTGTGCCGGTCAGGACCATGGCAATTCCACGCTCGTTGGCGGCGGCAATGACTTCGTCATCACGCACGCTTCCGCCGGGTTGAATCACGCAGGTGGCGCCCGCCTCGGCAACCACATCCAGACCATCGCGGAAGGGGAAGAATGCGTCGGACGCGACTGCCGAACCTTGCAGGATCAGACCAGCGTTTTCAGCTTTGATGGACGCGATGCGGGCAGAGTCCACACGGCTCATCTGGCCAGCGCCTACGCCCAGTGTCATGCCTTGACCGCAGAACACGATAGCGTTGGATTTCACGTACTTGGCCACGTTCCAGGCAAACAGCATGTCTTGCATTTGCTGGGCAGTAGGTTGGACTTGCGTCACGACCTTGAAGCCTTCGGTGTTATCGCGGAACGTGTCGGGCGTTTGCACCAACCAGCCGCCACCGACACGCTTGACGTCAAAAGCGTTGTGAGCCTGACCGGGCTGGATGCTCAGCACGCGCACGTTCTTTTTCGCAGCAAACACGTCCAGAGCGCCTTGAGTGTAGGAAGGTGCCAGCAGCACTTCCACAAACTGGCTGCTGATCGCCTGGGCAGCAGCTTCGTCCACTTCGCGGTTGAAGGCAATAATGCCGCCAAAGGCTGAAGTTGGATCGGTTTGGAATGCTTTGCGATAGGACTCTTCGGCGGTTTCGCCCAAGGCTACACCGCAAGGGTTGGCGTGCTTGACGATGACGCAAGCGCCCGCGTCAAAGCTGCGTACACATTCCCAGGCGGCATCGGCGTCAGCAATATTGTTGTAGGACAGTTCCTTGCCCTGCAGTTGCTTGTAGCGACCCAGCAAACCTTCGCCAATGGTGCCGTCTGTGTAGAAGGCCGCGCTTTGGTGCGGGTTCTCGCCGTAGCGCAGAGTCTGTTCCTGTTTGAGCTGAATGGTCAGCACATTGGGCCAGGTGTTCACTTCGGGGGCGCTCTCCTGGGCAGGCTCGGCTTGAGCCAAGCTAGTCAGGTAAGCGGCAATGGCACCGTCGTAAGCGGCAGTATGGGCGTAGACCTTGGCAGCCAGTTCCAGACGCAGGCCGTAAGAAGGGTGACCAGCAGGGCCATCCATATCAGCCAGTACGCGCTCGTAATCGACAGGGTCAATGACGACACAGGCGCCGCCTTCAGGCGTGCCATGGTTTTTAGCAGCAGCACGCAACATGGCGGGGCCACCAATATCAATGTTCTCTACCGCATCGGCAAAGGTGCAACCAGGCTTGGCAATGGTTTCACGGAAGGGGTAGAGGTTGACGACCAGCAGATCGATACGGTCAATACCGTGCTCTTCCAGTGTCTTCAGGTGTTCGGCGCTGTCGCGACGGGCCAGCAGGCCACCGTGAATTTTGGGATGCAGTGTTTTGACACGGCCATCCAGAATTTCTGGCGAACCGGTGTGCTGGGCCACTTCGGTGACGCTCAGGCCAGCCTGGGCCAGCAGCTTGGCAGTACCGCCCGTGGATAGAAGCCGCACTCCGCGTTGGGCGAGTGCTTGGGCAAATTCGACAATACCGGTTTTGTCGGAGACAGAGAGAAGAGCTGTCTGGATTTTCATGGAAGGTGAGACGTGAGAGTTAGGAATCAGGGTTGCAGATTGTGGGCGCTGAGCTTCTTGCGCAAGGTACTACGCGTGATGCCCAGCATTTCTGCGGCCTTGGATTGGTTGCCCGCGGATTTCTCCAGGGCAACTTGCAGGACAGGCCGTTCCACGCAGGAGATGACCATCGACAACAGATCGCGTGGCTCGGATTCGCCCAGATCGGCGAAATAGCGTTCGAGGCGTTCACGTACGGACTGTTCTAGTGGGTTGGTCGTTGACATTTTTTTCTGAAGGTATACGTAGTACTTAAATACAAAAGAGCCACACAGCGATCTTTTATTGCAGGTAAGGCTGGTCCAGTTCGCATTCTTGAAACCAGTGAGTAATGGCTTCTAATTGATCTGCACAGTTTTCGATACGATTAATCTGATCCAGCCAGTGTCGGGAGTCCGGCATATCCGACAGATACCAGCCAATATGTTTGCGGGCAGTACGTACTCCAGTGTGCTGCCCGTAGAAAGCGTAATGGTCTTGCAGGTGTTCGATCATGCAATCGCGCAACTCGCCAAAGGTGGGGGCTGCCCGATGTACGCCATGTTCGAGATAATGCAGGATTTCCCGGAAAATCCAGGGACGTCCTTGCGCGGCTCGACCGATCATGACGGCATCCGCTCCGGTGTACTCTAGTACGAATTTTGCCTTTTCGGGACTATCGATATCCCCATTGGCGATGACCGGAATAGAGAGACTGTTTTTGACTTCGCGTATGGTGTCGTATTCGGCGTGGCCCTGGTAGAAGTCGCAGCGGGTGCGACCATGCAAGGTCAGGGCGGCGATGCCGATATCCTCGGCCAAGCGGGCAATACGAACAGCATTGCGCGATTGCGCATCCCAGCCGGTACGGGTCTTGAGTGTAACCGGAACCTGGTAGGGAGTACATGCCTTGACAACGTGCTCAAGGATTTCAACGATGCGTGGTTCGTCGCGCAACAGGGCGGAACCCGAGGCCACATTACAGACTTTCTTGGCCGGGCAACCCATATTGATATCGATGATACGGGCACCTTTGCTGATATTGAACACAGCCGCTTCGGCCATCATTTCAGGGTCGGAACCGGCAATCTGTACGGCGACCGGATCGGCTTCGCCTTCGTGGTTCAGGCGTCTGGCGGTTTTAACGCTATCCCATAAACGCTTGTTGCTGGCGGCCATCTCCGAGACGGCATAACCGGCACCCAGCGTTTTGCACAGACGACGATAAGGTCTGTCTGTGACTCCAGCCATGGGAGCAATGAAAATAGGGTTGGGAAGGGTCCAGGGGCCGATACGCATGGGGGAGATTTTAACCCTGCGACACGGGTTCGTGGGCAAGGACTTACAAGTGAAAGGGGGTAGGCCCCGGATCGGGGCCTGTGCAATGCCAGTGCTTAGGCGCGCATGCCTTGCAGCAGTTGCCGGGCAAAAGGTTGTCGGGCGAAAGGCAGTGTGTCCATCGCCAAGAGTCCCAGACCGCAGGCATGCTGGATCAAGGGGTTCTTGGTAGCAAACAGGCGCGGCAAGGTGTCGGTGATGGCGGCAGTCAACCAGCGATCGGGGCGACGCAGACGGGCATAGCGTGCCAAAAACGGATCGGGGTTTTGACTGCAATCCGCTTGCCAGGCTGCCAGGCACTGTGACAATTGCGCGACATCACGCAAGCCCAGATTCAAGCCCTGACCGGCAACGGGGTGCAAGGTCTGGGCGGCATTACCGACGGCCAACAGGCGCTCGGACAAGCGGCTGGGGCCAGCATGAAAGGCCAGGGGGAAAATGTGGCGCTTGGAAACCAGTTCCAGATGCCCCAGTCGTTCGCCAAAGGCTTGCCGCATTTCAGCCTGGAACTCCTCAACGGGAAGCTCAGCAAGAGACTGACTGCGTTCGGGGCTGTTGCACCAGACAATAGCGTACAGATCCGGGGCGTCCGGGTGAGGCAGGGCGGCGAAGGGGCCGTGTTCTGTAAAGCGCTCGTAAGCCCAGCCGGTTTGGGGTTGACTGGCGCGTACCGTGGTCAGCAAGGCGTGCTGCCCGTAATCGCGTCGTACCCCGGTGGGGCGTACGCCATCGCATTGCACCGCAATCAAGGCGCTGGCTTGACCTGCATCGTGATCAATCAGAATTTGTTTTGGGGCGGAATGTGTGCGAGCTTCCTGGGCGGGCAGCAAGGTGACACCGCTGTCTCGAAGCCGGGCGTGCAGGGCCCAGAGCAAATCATCGTAATGAACGACTGCGCCCAGATCGGGCACACCCAGCTCATCCGCCTGAATCAGGCAACGGCCCAGACGTCCTTTTTGGGAGACATGCACGGTGCGCATCAAGGCGGCGCGCTCGGGCCAGGCCTTGAGTTGATTCAGAATCAAGCGGCGGCTACCGTGGTTCAGGGCCAGGGTACGTGGATCGCCTTGGCTATGTTCTGTGCTGGCCAGATTGAAGTTTTTCCCCAGGACGGCTATGCGTGATGGGCTTGGGTGCTGGGCAGCCAGCATCAGCGCCAAAGATGCGCCTACGGGACCGGCGCCACAAATGGCGATGTCGTAGTCGGTGGCATTCATGGGGAACCTCATGACGGCAAGGAAGTAATTCGGGTATTGTACGGGAAGGTGGCTGCCAAATTGGCCTTAAGCAAATGGTAGCTGTGCGCAATGCGTGGGGCCTTGTCATCTGGACAGGCTCTGGCACAAGCCCGGATTGGATGCCCTGCATGTCTCACCAGACTTTGTCTCTTGAACAGACCAAACCTTTTCGCCATAAAGTCACCGCCGCGTGGCTGTCTCTATTATTAGGCGCGGTGGGCGCACACCACCGCTATTTGGGTAGGCGCTTCTGGTATGGTCCGCTGGTTTTTACGGGGCTGGCCGTCCTGGGAAGCATCGTTTTTCAACACGGTCTGGACTCCCTGTTTCCCAATTTGCTGATCCTGCCGGTTAGCGCCGGTATTGTGGAGGCCGTGATTCTGGCCCTGCGCAGCCCGCAAAATTTTGATGCCATCTACAACCCGCAAAGCGATCAGCATAATCAGCATGGCTGGCCCAGTGTTCTGACGGCAGTGGTGTCTACAGTTGCCTTTGCCAATATCAGCCTGTTCTGGCTGGTGCACATCATCATGGCCTTTTATCGCTATATGGGCTGGCTGGATCTGTCTGTGTATTAAACACATCAAGTGCCTTGTAAAGTAAAGGTTTTTCACAGGACTTCCCTTGTGGAGGGGCTTGGCTCACGTTACAATACGGGTTCTTTCGTTTTATAGGAGCTGTGTGGTGAATCCCGACCCCGGCGACAGTGCTAGTCGAACCATTTTCG
Organism: Alcaligenes sp. SORT26; assembly: GCF_017377875.1. GTDB lineage: Bacteria > Pseudomonadota > Gammaproteobacteria > Burkholderiales > Burkholderiaceae_B > Alcaligenes > Alcaligenes parafaecalis. The sequence goes on along the minus strand of NZ_CP070975.1, from coordinate 1,956,231 downwards.
ACTTAACCTTGTCCAGGCGCGTTCAGGCCCGCTGATTCCTTCACAGCTTGCCGCGTCCTGGAAGTTTCAGGGCGTGGTGTCTCAGGCAGCTACTCTGCTGCCTTAAATTCCCCGCCATTTCATTCTCTAAGAAAGCCTTTGGCTTTCCGAATCCTGATGTGTTGCAACTTTAATGTGCAATAGGGGGAATGTATGCGTATTTTCGATCTCTTCTTGCGCCGTGCCGGCATCCAGGCTTCTGCCCTGCGTGCCCGTGCACCCTTGTCCGTCTCCCGTTTGACGGTTGTGTGCCCTCGTGGCGATCTGGCCCAGATCCGGCGCCGTATCTACTCGGACCTGAATACCGCGGGTATCCGCGTGGCCAATGTCCAGGTAGACCACTCCGATACACACGACACGGCCTGCGTTACCTTGACCTGCCCGCCTGAACTGCGAGCAGAACTGATGCAACGAGCACGGCTGATTCGGGATTATCCCGGTGTGCTGAATGTGAAGTGGGCAGGACGGGAGCGTATTGCTATAAACTAAACCGCAACTGGATTTGCGGATGGCGCTGCTATGTCCTTGCTTGACTGGCTGACACCTTGGGAGTTTTCTCCTGTTCTGCTTTTGACCTTTTTGCTGGTCATTGCTTTGTACGTCCGGGGGCGGCAAGTTCACCGCCCCAATCTTTTGCGCCAGTCCTTTTTCTGGATTGGCCTGATTCTCCTCTACCTTTCCCTGCACACGCGCCTGGATTATTACGCCGAGCGCATGTTCTTCATCCATCGGGCCCAGCATTTGATCCTGCATCATCTGGGCCCCTTGTTCTTGATGGGTGCGTATCCGGGTCAAACCTTGCGAGCTGGCTTGCCCTTGAGTTGGCGTCGTGCTCTGGCGCAGTGGCTGCGTCGTCCTACTGGCCGACGTGTGCAGGCTGTCTTGACCAACCCGGTGCTGGTCGCTTTCCTGTTTGTTTTCCTGGTCCTGATCTGGATGCTGCCGACCGTGCAGTTCTATTCCATGCTGGACTGGCGTTTGTACCGGTTGATGAACTGGTCTGTGGTGATCAGCGGGATCATGTACTGGAACCTTATTCTTGATCGTCGACCTTCACCACCGGCCCGGCTGTCGGTGGGTGGGCGTATACTTTCGCCGGTCATCACGATGGTGCCCCAAATGATTGTGGGCGCCATCATCACCTTTACCGAGTACGATCTTTACCCCATTTTTGATTTATGCGGCCGTGCCATTCCGGGAATGGATGCCTTGGCCGATCAGGTCATGGGGGGCCTGATTATGTGGGTGCTGGCCGGTCTGGTGGAAGTGTTTGGTCTTTTGTATGCCTTGGGCACCTTGATGCGCTTGTCAGCTCGTCACCGTTTGCCAGAATCTCGGGTACGAACAGGCGCTATGATGGCCAGGGCCAATTGATTTTGTCGGGAGTATCCATGCAGTCCAAACCCGTCCGTTCCATGCTGTCTCTAGCCTTGGCGCTGTCGCTGGCGTTTAGCCCAGTGCTGCCTGTACAGGCGCAGCCTATCGGAATTCCGTCCATGGGGGCGGCCTCGGGCGCCGAGTTGTCTCCCGCTTTGGAACGTACTCTGGGCAATGCCATCATGGAGCAGGGCAGGCGTTCGCCTGAGTATGTGTCGGACCCGGATATCAATCAGTATTTGACCGATATGGGACGCAAGCTGGCCCAGTATGGCCCAGCGATGGCACAGCCGGTTACGGTGTTTGCCTTGCGTGATAACAGCATTAACGCCTTTGCTTTGCCCGGTGGCTATATCGGTATTCATAGTGGGCTGTTTACTGCCTCCAGATCCGAGTCCGAACTGGCCTCGGTGTTGGCCCACGAAATTGCCCACGTGGCGCAACGTCACGTCGCTCGTGGTATTACACAAAGTGCACAAAGCAATCATTTGCTGATTGCTGCCTTGGCCGGAGCCTTGTTGGGGGCCTTAGCCGGTAGTGGGGATTTGGCGATGGGGGCGGCCGCGTTTGGTCAGGCCGCTGCCGTGGACAGGCAATTGGGCTTTTCGCGTCAGGCCGAGCAGGAGGCCGACCGGGTTGGTTTCGAGATGCTGCTCAAGGCCGGTTACGAGCCTCAAGGCATGGTGCAGATGTTTCAGCGTCTTGCGGCAGCTTCGCGCCTGAACGAGCGTGCAACGGCCAATGAATATGCCAGCACTCACCCGATGTCGCTGCAGCGAGAGTCGGATATCAGTAACCGGGTGCGGGGTCTGCCGGAGAGTAATTACCAGGACACTTCTTCGTTTTGGTATATCCGCGCCAAATTGATGGTGATGCAAGCTGGAGGTGGGCAGTCCTTGCGCGTCCTGGAGCAGGCTTTGCAAAGCACGAATCAGACACAAAGTGATCTGGAGCGTTCGGCCGCTCAGTATGGTCTGGCCTATATTGCGCAGGGCCGTCAGGATTATGAGCAGGCTCGTATTCACCTGGCAGAAGCGCGTGCCCAGGGTAAATATCAAGCTCCTGAATTGGATACCCTGGACATTCGTATAGCGATTGCGGATCGCGATGTGCAAGGTGCCTTGAGCTTGGCCAAACAAGCCTGGCAGCGTTGGCCCAAGAGCCAGGGTGTCGCCTTGGCCTATGTGCAGGTCTTGCAGCAACTGGGGCAAAACGATCAGGCGCAATTGTTCTTGATGGATCGCATCAAGCAGTGGCCGGATGAGCCGCAACTGCACCAGTTACTGGCTCAAACCTATGATCGTCTGGGTGATGGTGTCAAAGCGCGCCGAACAATGGCCGAGTACTACCAATTGGTGGGGGCACTACCGACAGCAGTGGAACAGTTGCAGCAGGCCCGTAATTTGACTCAAGACTTTTATCAGCAATCGGAGCTGGATACGCAAATTCGCCAATTGCGCGAGCGCGTGGAAAGTGAGCGTGTCTTGTTGGAACGCTTCCGTTCCTGAGGTTCTTGAAGGCCGGAGCCCGCTTTACGCAAACCTAGCTATTCGTTTCAAAAAAGCGGGCCAGCCGTGCAGGTAGCCACCCCATATTGCCGGGGATGCTGCCTGTGATGAAACCTACATGCCCACCCTGAGCTGGCTGGTGCAGCAAGATGGAATCCGAGCAATCCTGAATCGTTGGCAAGCTGGCATGCGGCACAAAGGGGTCGTTGCGGGCATTCAAGACCAGCGTGGGGATTTTGATGCTGCGCAGTAAAGGCTTGCTGGACGCGCGTGTCCAATAATCCAGTGCATGGCTGAAACCGTGCATGGGCGCGGTATAAATATCATCGAAGTCACGCAGGGTACGGGCCTGGTTCAGGCGTGCTGTATCGACCATGCCTGGAAAGCGGTGAGCCTTGTCCTGCAGCTTGCTGCGCATGCTTTTAAGAAAGTAAGGCGAGTAGAACCAGCGCCCCATGCGGGACTCGGACAAGTAGCGGCCACACGTGACCAGATCCAGCGGCACTGAAATGGATGCGCAGGCTTGCAGCCAGGAGGCTTCGTCGCCCGCTTCGCCCATATATTTCAGCATGGCATTGCCACCCAGCGAGGTGCCAGCCGCGTGCCAGCGTACATTGGGCAGATGGCCGCGAACGGTATTCAGAATAAAGCTGATTTCTTCCGAGTCGCCCGAGTAATAGGCGCGTGCCATGCGATTCGGAAAGCCCGAGCAACCCCGGAAATGAGCCACCACGACAATCCAGCCACGGGCGCGGAAGTATTGCGCAATGGCCTGGATGTAGTGACTGCGGCTGCTGCCTTCCAGCCCGTGAAACAAGACCAGGGCATGGGTGTCGGCGCTGCTGGGCAGGCTGTCCCAATCTTGCGGCTGCATCCAGCGGCGGGCCGCCGTGCGGGCGAGATGGGCGTCGGGTTGGGCTGTAGCACCACTGGCCAGTTTGTCTGCAAACAGTCCGGGTCCGGTCCAGTCCAGATCCAGAAAGTCGCCATCAGGCGTATCAATGCGCTGACGTACAAAGGCGATGTGGTGATGGCGGGCAAAAAATGCCCCATGAATAGTCTGTACGTGCCCGCCAGGTAACCAGGCGGGCAGGGGGCAGGCGCTGGAATCCAGACGGGCAACCACGTCTGTGTGACGCCAGGGTTGCGCATCTGCTCCGGGCGCAGGGCCCGGCTCTATCGCATTGCCAGAGGGGGGAGCAGTAGGGTCCAACGAAGCCAGATTCAGAAATTAATGACCGTGAACCTTCTCGCCTTCTTTCAGGCGGTAGCGGGCACCACAGTAAGGACAAGCGGCTTCGCCGGTTTTGCTGATATCGATATACACGCGAGGGTGCATGTTCCACAGAGTGCCGCCTGGACGGGGGCAATGCACGGGCAGTTCGTCGGCTCCGACCATAATCAGTTCGTGATCTGCTTTTTTAGGTTCGATAGCGGCGCTCATAGGGTTCCTGATAAACAATGAGAGGGGTAAGAATACCTTGCACGCAACGGCGGTGCCGAACTTTACGTGCGTAGACTAGCGATTGTAGCAAGACCCGGCCTGTTTTTTCGTGACCTTATCAAGAGAGCAAGATGTTCGTGTCCCGCTTTTGCTTCTAGAATAAGAAAAATCATAAGCAAAGCTGTCGCTGCTGTTTACAGCACGTGGGCAGCGCATCTCAGGAGACGGCGTGTCAGCCATAACAAGAATATCGGCCTTGTTGCCTAGTGCACAGGATCGTGTGCATATGCGCGCCGGATTCATCGACTTTATTCCCGCCATGATTGCCACCGTTGTCTGGGGCTTTGTGACCGGGGTAGCGATGGTCAAGTCGGGTTTGAGTGGCTTTGAGGCGACCTTGATGACGCTGTTTGTCTATGCGGGCTCGGCCCAACTGACGGCTTTGCCGCTGATCGAGTCCCATGCGCCTTTGTGGCTGATTTTTACCGCTGGCTTTATCGTCAATATCCGCTTCATTATTTTTGGGGCGGCCCTGCAGCCGTTTTTCCGCCACCTGAGCTGGAAAAAGCGTTTGGGTTTGGGCTATATCACCAGTGATATGGTGTTTGTGCTGTTCATGTCCAAATATGGGGATTCCAAAGAGCGCGGTTCGCGCGAGCATCTCTGGTACTACCTGGGAATTATTTTGCCAGGCTGGTTAAGCTGGCAAATTGCCTCCCTGTCCGGGATTGTATTGAGCGCTTATGTACCCGCCTCCTGGTCTTTGGAGTTCGCCGCGATCCTGGCCTTGCTGGCGCTCCTGATTCCCTTGGTCAATAACCGCGCCATGTGGTCCTGTTTGATCACCGCCAGTGTGATTGCCTGGGTCGGACAGGCCTTGCCTTTACGTTTGGGACTGGTGGCAGCCGTGCTTGGCGGGGTGTTGGCAGGCGTGGCGGCAGAACAACTGCAACGGCATAGGGATGCACGGTGATGAGCGATTGGCAGTATGATTGGTACGTTTTGGGTGCAATCGCCCTGTTGGTGTTGTGCAGCTTGCTGACCCGCTCAGGCTATTTCATGTTTGGTGATTTGCTGCCCCTGACCGAACGTATGCGGCGCGCCTTGCGCTTTGCTCCGGTGGCTGCTCTGGCAGCAATCATTATCCCGGAACTTTTGCCTTGGGCTTACGGCGACACCCCCCGATTGGATATTAAAGCGCTGGCCAGCCTGGTAGCTGTGCTGGTGTTTATCCGTACCCGTAATGCTGTTTGGGTAATCGTGGCCGGGATGGTGGCGTTCTGGCTGATACGTGCCGTGATGCCATAAAATCCTGACGCGAGTACTTACACGCCCGTGACTGCTGTTGAAGCAGGCGGGCATAAGTTAAAATAGGATTGTTACAAATGCTTGCCACTCGTGGCAAGCCGACTTTTTGCGTACATGACAGATAAAACTCCTTCGACCCCCAATGACCTTACGTTTGCTGATTTCGGTCTGCACCCTGGAATATTAAACGCCGTTACCGAGGCGGGATATTCCAAGCCTACGCCTATTCAGGCCGAGGCGATTCCCGTGGTGCTGGCTGGCCGTGACGTGATGGGGGCCGCTCAGACCGGGACAGGTAAGACGGCAGCCTTTTCCTTGCCCATCCTGAATCGTCTGATGGCACACGCCACGACCAGCGCTTCGCCTGCCCGCCACCCTGTGCGGGCTTTGGTGTTGACGCCGACCCGAGAGCTTGCCGACCAGGTGGCTGAGAGCATTGCGCTCTACAGCAAATCGGTTCCGCTGCGCTCGACCGTGGTGTTTGGTGGTGTGGATATTGGTCCGCAAAAAGAAGCCCTGCGTCGTGGTGTTGAAATTGTCATCGCCACCCCAGGCCGTTTGCTGGATCACATTGACCAGCGCACGATCAATTTAAGCCAGGTCAGCATTCTGGTGCTGGACGAGGCTGACCGCATGCTGGATATGGGCTTTTTGCCCGACCTGGACCGTATTGTTTCCTTGCTGCCCAAGAGCCGCCAGGGCTTGCTGTTCTCGGCAACCTTCAGCAAGGAAATTCGCAAGCTGGCCCGCAACTTCCTGAATGATCCTGTCGAGATCGAAGTAGCCGCCCGCAACGCCACCGCTTCTACCGTGACCCAGGTGGTGTACCCCATGTCGGCAGACGACAAGCGTCGCGCCGTGGTGCATCTGGTCAAGACCAAGAAGCTGACTCAAACCATTGTCTTTTCCAATACCAAGATCGGTGCCGGACAACTGGCCCGTTATCTGGAGCGTGAAGGCATCAAGGCTGAATCCATCCACGGCAACAAAAGTCAGTTGGAACGGATGAAAGTTCTGGAGGCCTTCAAGGCCGGTACGGTGGATGTGCTGGTGGCAACAGACGTGGCTGCACGCGGTCTGGACGTGGCCGGTATGCCCTGCGTCATCAACGTGGACCTGCCTTACAACGCCGAAGATTACGTACACCGTATCGGTCGTACAGGTCGAGCAGGTGCGTCGGGTGAAGCCATCGCCTTGATGGCTCCAGATGAAGAGCATCTGCTGCTGGAAATTGAAAAACTGATCGGGACGGCTGTGCCGCGCCTGAAGCTGGATCTGCCTTCAGTGGCTTCGTCTCGTTCCAGCTCCAGCAATAACCGCCACGAGCGTGGTGAGCGTCGTTCGTACCAGTCGAACACGCCACCTGTGGACGAGTTTTTCCTCAAGCCTTACGAGCCATCAAACGCGGCAGCACCCAAGCCAGCAGTGAGCACACCTTCCAATGCAGCGCGCAAGCGCTCGGTGGGTGTCTTGTTAGGCGGCGGCCGCTACTAAGGCGCGCAAATCCCCTGGCCCGGCCTCAATCACCGGGCTGCGTTCTGAGATGCTGTGCACCAGACGCTCCAGATGTTCGATATGAGGCAGCATGGGACCGTAAAAAACGGTCCCATTTTCGTTCTGGATCAGCAGCGTGGGGAAATCTTCAATATCCTCATCGCCCACTAGCTCGGGCTGCTCTTCAATATCGATCCAGATCAGGCAGGCCTGAGGAAACTGTGTAGCCAAAGCCTCAAAAGCAGGTTGGTACTGCTGACAGGTTTTGCACCATTCGGCACAGAAACAGGCAATCAGCAAAGCATCGGGCTCGGCGTGCAGGTGGGCCGCCAGGGCGGGCAGATCGTGTTGAGCGTTGAACAAGGCCATAATTTCATACAGACAAAAAGAAGCGACTGTGTCTATGATACTCGGGTAATCGATTTTGCTTAGCAGGAGCAGTATGTCCGTTTCTTCGTCTGCCCCATCGCGATCGGGCCCCGCAGGTAGCTGGGCCAGCGTCTCTACCGCCTTCAAGCGTTCCTTGGTCTCGCAATTTCAGCCACGCATGCTGATTGCCCTGGTCATGCCGTTTCTGATCATGTTTGTGGGCCTGATTTTGTTGAGCTGGCTGTTGTGGACGCCGATTCAGAACTGGTTGCTGGAACTGCTGGGAGGCTGGAATGCCTTTGAGTCTGTCGACCAGTGGCTGGTGGGCCTGGGCCTGTTTTCTCTGAAAGTGTATTTGGCGCCGTTGCTGGCGCTGGGTATCTTGCTGCCTATTGCCGGTGTGCTGGGCCTGATCATTGCCGCTGTGCTGGTCATGCCTTTGGTGCTGGGCCATTTGCAGCAGAAAGACTATCCCGATGTGATCAAGCAAGGCCATAACGCGACGGTGGTGAGTGTCTGGAACGCTGTTTGGGTTGGTACTTTGTTTGTGCTGGGCTGGCTGGTCACTTTGCCTTTATGGATTTTCCCGCCGTTTGCGCTGATTCTGCCCGTGCTGTGGTGGGTCTTTGCCCTGACGCGCATCTTGCGGGTGGACTCGCTGGTAGAGCATGCAAATGTCCAGGAGCGCAAGTTTCTGTGGTCCCGCCTGAATAGCCAATATTGGCTGATTGGCCTGATCTTTGCCTTGTTGAACCTGATTCCACCTGCCTGGCTGGTTCTGCCTGTGTTCTCGGCCCTGGTGTTTGCTCACTTCTCTTTGGAAAACCTCCGTCGCCTGCGCCAGCAAGAGGCAGTTGCGGCTTCTCATCCGCTTATTGACCATGACAACTAAGGATCAAGCCGTTATTCGGCTGATTATCATTGGCGATGAAATCCTGTCGGGACGTCGCTACGATAAACATTTTTCAAAGCTGATCGAGCTGCTGGGTGCCAGGGGCTTGCAACTGGGGGGCGCACAGATCATCCCCGATGATCTGGATACGATTGCCGCTACCTTGGAACGCAGTTTTGCGACACCGGATATTGTGTTTTGCTGTGGCGGGATTGGGGCCACACCGGATGATCAGACTCGTCAGGCTGCGGCCAAGGCCTTGGGCGTAGCCCTGATGCTGCATCCTGAAGCCGCCGCCTTGATTACCGAGCGTTGTGCTGAAAACGAGCTCAATGGGGTGGGCAGTGCCGATATGTCCTTGCCCGAGAATCAGCAGCGTTTGCAGATGGGCATGTTCCCGGAAGGGGCAGAGATTGTGCCCAATACCTATAACAAGATTCCCGGCTTTTTTATTCGCAATCACACTTTCATGCCCGGCTTTCCGATCATGGCCTGGCCCATGATGGAGTGGACGCTGGATACCCGCTACCGTGAGTTGCACCATTTGGCTCATCGGGTGGAGCATTCTTTTCTGGCTTTCAACTTGCCGGAGTCCCGGATTACGCCTGCCATGGAGCATGTGGAATTGAACTGGCCGGGCGTGAAAGCCTTCAGCTTGCCTAGCGTGGGCGAGTCGGGCGGGCAGCCGCATATTGATCTGGGTGTGAAAGGGGAGCCGGAAGCGGCGGCCGAAGCCTTGGCTTACTTGCGGCAGCAGGTGTTGGACCTGGGCGGGAGCTTGAGCCCTGCGCTAAAATAGCGCTTGCCAAGCGCGCGGCCATTTCATATTATGGAATTTGTTGCGTTGCATCATAATTCTCCTAATAATGACAACAAATTCCTTTACGCCTTCTAGCGCGTCGTCCAGCAATGGTGGTCAGATGTCGATCCAGGTTCTGGAACGCGCCATGATTCTATTGGACGAACTGGCCAAGCAGTCTGAGCCTGTCGCATTGAAGAATCTGGCGGCGGCAACCGGCCTGCATACATCGACTACTCACCGTATCCTTAACGATCTGGTGGTGGGGCGCTATGTTGAACGGGTGGACAGCGGTTTGTACCGACTGGGCATGCGTCTGCTGGAGTTGGGCTCGTTGGTCAAAGGACGTTTGAACGTACGTGCGGCCTCCTTGGCTCCGATGCGCGAGCTGCATAAATACACCGGCCAAACGGTGAATCTGTCCTTGCAGCAGGGCGATGAAATTGTCTATGTAGAACGCTCCTGGAGTGAAAGCTCCGGCATGCAGGTGGTGCGCGCCATTGGCGGGCACGCGCCTTTACATCTGACCTCGACCGGCAAGCTGTTCCTGGCTTCCTGGGAACCGCGTCAGGTTCGCGCTTATGTGATGCGCACCGGTCTGGCAGGGGCGACCCGTAACAGCATTACTCAGTTGGAACTGCTGGAACGAGAATTGGCCCAAGTTCGTCGTCTGGGTTACGCCCGCGACAATGAAGAGCTGGAGATGGGCGTACGCTGTATTGCGGCTGGCGTGTACGACGACACCGGCAAGCTCCTGGCGGGCCTGTCTTTGTCGGCTCCTGCCGAGCGTTTGCACGACGACTGGATTCCCGTTCTGCTCAGCACGGCTGCCAAAATTTCCGAAACTCTGGGATACGACAAGCAGCGCTAAGTCTGTGTTTTTACGCTGTTTATGCGTTTTGACGATAAGCTCAGCACTGTTTTGTTGCAGCGCAACAAATTCCGTTGACTTTGATTTGGATAGCGCTTAAAGTTGAATTGTTGCGTTGCAACATAGAAGGTTTGCCTTGCGTAGTTGCGAATGGGCCGGGCCTTCTTCAGACCCTTGTCTAGTAACACTGACACTAATTTCACGCTGGCTTGACCCAGGCCACGTATCTCCAAGGAAAACATCATGAGTGCTATTCCACAAAACGTACTGGAATCCCAACAAGCTACCTTGAACAATCTGTTCGCCGCTCAAGGTCAATTGCTACAAGGCTTTGAAAAGCTGGTTGGTCTGAATCTGAACCTGCTGCGCAGCTCGCTGGAACAAGCGGCTGGCCAATCCCAGCAAGCCATCAATGCCAAAGACGTGCAAGACGTTGTTGCCCTGTCGCAAACCGTGGCCAAGCCTAACGCTGCCCAAGCTCTGGAATACGGCAAAAGCGTGTACGACATTTTCTCCGATCTGCAACTGAACCTGTCGCGTATCGCTGAAGCTCAATTGGCTCAAGGCCAGCAACACGCTGCTGACGCTATCGACCAACTGGCCAAGAATGCGCCTACCGGCACTGAAAGCGCTGTTGCTCTGCTGAAGTCTTCTTTCGCTACGGCTTCCAACGCGGCTGAAACCGTTGTTAAAGCTGCTCGCCAAGCTGCTGATGCTGCTGAGAGCAACATCCAGGCTGCTACTAACGCCAGCTTGAAAGCTGCTGCTCAAGTCACTGAAGCCAGCAACAAAACTGTTGAAGCGGCTGCCGCTGCTGCAACGGCTGCTACCAGCAAGAAGTAAGCATTTGCTTGCCTGATTTGATCAGGTGCTAAAGAAAAAGCCAGCTCAATGAGCTGGCTTTTTTCTTGTGCGCAATGCAGGCGGTGCTGCAGGACAGGATGCTATTGCCCGCATAAAGCGGGCAATGTGCGTTTTACAGAGCGCGGATGCACTCGGAAATCAGAGCCGGGCCTTTGTAAATCAAGCCGGTATACAACTGAACAGCCTGGGCACCTGCCTGGATTTTTTCCTGAGCCTGGCGGCCGGACTCGATACCGCCTACCCCGATAATGGGGAAGTCGGGGCCTAGTTGCTCGCGCAGACGACGAATCACGTTCAAGGACAATTCGTGTACGGGTGGGCCGGACAAACCGCCTTGTTCCTGACCATGTCGCAAGCCTTGGACCGCATCGCGCGACAAGGTGGTGTTGGTGGCAATAATGCCATCCAGACCTTGAGACGGCACCGTGTCGGCAATGGCATCAATCTGCGATTGATCCAGATCGGGGGCAATTTTCACCACAATAGGTACGTAGCGCTTATGCTCGTCGGCGAGCTCGGTGCGCAGCGATTGCAAGGCACCCAGCAGACGGGCCAGTTCATCCTGAGCCTGCAAAGCACGCAGGTTTTGCGTGTTGGGCGAGGAAATATTGACGGTAACGTAGTCCGCGTGAGGGTAGACCGCGCGCAGGCAAGTCAGGTAGTCCTGATCGGCCTGTTCGATGGGGGTAGTCGCATTCTTGCCGATATTCAAACCCAGAATGCCGCCTTGCGAGCGAAACTGGCTGCGGCAGACGTTCTCAATAAAGGTATCCAGGCCGTGGTTGTTAAAGCCAAAGCGGTTGATCAGGCTATTGGCTTCAGGCAAGCGGAACAGGCGTGGTTTGGGGTTGCCCGGCTGCGCTTTCGGGGTGACGGTGCCGACTTCCACAAAACCAAAGCCCAGTGCGCCCAAAGCATCAATATGCGCGCCATTTTTATCCAGGCCAGCGGCCAGACCGATAGGATTGCGCAGTTTCAGACCCATCAGTTCCAGAGGTTTGCTGGGCAGGTCTTTGAGCAAACTACCCAAAATAGGGGTTTGGTGGGCGCAATGCAGGGATTTCAGAGTCAGTTCGTGAGCGTGTTCAGCATCCAGACTGAACAGCACCCGGCGAGCCAAGGGATAAAGGCTGAATAGGGCAGACATGGGGATCGATAAAAGAGGACGTTAAGCCAGCCATTCCCAACGACCTTTCATCAGGAGCTGGTAGGGGCGAAAGCGGGTTTTGTAGGCCATTTTACGGCTTTCTTCGATCCAGTAGCCTAAATAGAGCCAGGGCAGAGATTGTTGACGGCAATAGTCCAGTTGCCAGAGCACGGCGTAGGTGCCCAGACTGCCGGTGTCGTCGGGATCAAAAAAGGTATAGACGGCGGAAAGCCCGTCTTGCAGCACGTCGATGACCGCCACAATTTTCAAGGTGCCGTCGGGTTCACGAAACTCCAGCAGGCGCGAGGTGACATGGCTGGCCAGCAGAAACTGGGCGTACTGGGACTGGTCGTCCTCGTCCATGCCTGCGCCGGGGTGGCGGCTGGCCTGATAGCGACGGTACAGCTCGTAGTGTTCGGCGTTCCAGTGCAAAGGCAGATCTTGCACGATCAGATTGCCGTGACGTTTTTTGGCTCGGCGCTGGGTTCGATCGGGTTGAAAGTGCAGGGTGTCGCAGCGCAAGGGCAGGCAGGCGCGGCACTGATCGCAGTAGGGGCGGTAGGTAAAGGTGCCGCTACGCCGAAAGCCTTGCTGGACCAGTTTGGAGTAGACCGTGTCGTTAATCAGGTGCGCAGGAGCGGCAACCAGGGAGCGGGCCTGTTGCTCAGGCAGATAGCTGCAGCGATAGCTGGCGGTGGAATAGAACTGCAGCGTTTGGGGGCTGGTGGGTGCTTTGGGATAATTCATGCGACTCTGCCAAGCGTGATAGAGCCATTATGGGATGCTCGCGCCAGCCTAGCAAGTTGGGGGCAGGCCTAGTTGCAAAGCGCCACGCGGCCAGACCGGGCTGGGCTGGTCTTTGGCCCAGGCCAGGGCGTCCATGAAGTCTGCTCGGGGAATGGGGCTGGCACCCAGGCTGGCCAGATGGGCCGTCTCTTGCTGGCAGTCTATATAAGGCACACCGGCAAATTTCAGGAAATCCACCAGATGGGCCAGGGCGATCTTGCTGGCATCGGTTTGCAAGGCAAACATGGATTCGCCAAAAAAGAAGCGGCCCAGATTCACGCCATACAAACCGCCTACCAGCTTGTCATCCACCCAGGTTTCTACGCTGTGGGCGTAGCCTGTGTGATGCAAGTCGGTATAGACCTGCTGAATATCCGGGCTGATCCATGTGCCAGTGGCGCTGCGTTGGGCTGCGCACTGGCCTATGACCTGCTCGAAGGCCAGATCGCAGGTGACTCGGATGGGGGGATGATCTTCGTATTGCTGACGCGCGATTTGCCGCAGCTTTTTACCTAGCGAACGGGATATCTTGAAGTGATCTACTTCCAGCACCATACGCGGATCGGGGGACCACCACAGAACCGGATCGCCTGGGCTGTACCAGGGAAACATGCCCTGGCTATAGGCCTCCAGGAGGCGTGGAACGCTTAAGTCCAATCCGGCAGCGACCAGCCCTTCGGGGCTGGCGTGTTCAGGGCTGGGCAGGGCCTGATCAGGAGCGACCCATACGAGCGACATGATCAGTCGTGGTCGCGGGGGGCGATATCAAATTCGTGAATCTGGAAGCGGCCTGCCTTGTGGTCGGCGACGTAGCGCTCCAAGGTGGCGCTAACGGTACGGAAGGCCAGATTGTCCCAAGGGATGTCGTCCAGGTGAAAGAAGCGGGCTTCCAGAGATTCCGGGCCGGGGTCCAGTACATCACTGGTGACTTTGGCCAGATAGTACACATGGACTTGCTCGGCGTAGGGCACGCTGATAACCGTGAAGAGAGGGCCCGGCTCGACCTGGGCACCGGCCTCTTCAGCCATTTCACGCAAAGCGCCTTGTCCCAGCGTCTCGCCCAGCTCCATGAAACCGGCTGGCAGCGTCCAGGTGTTGTAGCGTGGCTCGATGGCACGACGGCACAGCAAGACCTGATCGTCTTTCCACATAGGCACAATACCCACCACGTTGCGGGGGTTCTGGTAATGAACAGCACCGCAGCTTTCGCAGACATCGCGCATGCGGTTATCGTCTGGTGGCACCAGGCGTGTCAGTTTGCTGCCGCATTGATTGCAGAAGTTTTGTGTGCGTGGGGCGGGGAAGTAGAAAGAGGCGGATGGCTGGGTCATGCAGATTCTGTGATGGCGGTTCAAGTGGGATCGGGCTCTGGCAAAACAATATACGCCAATTCCTCGGCGGGCGACACGCAGGAAGACCAGACTGTCAGGGAACTCGGCGTGGGGTAGGCGGGTAAATGCCAGCCAGTACTGTGATTGGGCTGCTCCAGGTCCAGGCTGTCCAGCCCTTGTTGCGCCGGATTTCGTAGCTGTTCCAGCAGAGCGGGCATATCGCGGCCTGCCAGCAAGGCCGGGCCTGCTGATGTGCGCAGATACAGCATGCCATCAGCACTGATGAACCAGGCCTGGATGGTCTCGACCGGGCGGCCGGTGTGGTCTTGCAAATGGGCCTGATCTTCTGCCAAAGACACAATCAGGGGGGCGGCATCCAGACGTATATAGACGCGCTGTGGACCATTCTGGATAAACCAGCGGCCTTGCTCATCCGATTGGTAGTTGCGATTGAAAAATGCCAGCAAGCCCTGATGGGCAATACGCTCTCCAATCTGATCGGGATGCTGGTTGGCATCGCCAGCCGGATGATGTCGCCAATGGCCGGACTGATCCAAAGAGATATACCCGCTGACGGCAGGTACATTGGGCCATTTTTTCATGGCATCAATAACAGCAGCATCCATAAGCTTCAGCCTTGCAGGGACGAAAACAAAGGGTGGCAACCGTATCGGTGCCACCCTTGATGGTGTTGGGCCGACAGGAAAGTCAGCCCCTGGACAAGGCGGGTTGATGCCTTAAGCCATATAACTGCGCTGCATGGTTCCGGGGATTCCGTGCGAAAGAGGCTTTTCAACTTTGATTTCCGGGGTGTCATCGCCTTTCAGGGCTCTGGATAACAAATTGGACAAGCGTTCGCGTACATCCTGGGGAACATGGCTAAAGACACCCGAGAGCCACTCGATGTAATAGGGCAGCAGGTGCTCGCACAACTCTTGTCCGGCTTCGGTGAGTTTAACAGTGAGCACACGGCGGTCCGAGGTATTGTTTTGGCGTACCAGCAGTTGCTGCTGTTCCAGCCCGTCAAGCAAGCCGGTAATGGTGGCGCGGGTAACGCCCGCCTGTTCTGCCAGGAGGGCAGGGCTTAGGCCAGAGGGCTGGCGGCTAAGCAAAAACAGGAGGACAAGACGGCCTTCGGACAGGCCAAACTCATTCAGAACTGTGCTGGAAGCGCGATTAATGCTGGAGGCCAGCGACAGAACGCGTAAACACAGTTCGATATCCTCGGTTTTGGGGTGAGCCTGGCGGTGGGATTCGCTCAGGATAGTTTGGTATTTCAGATCGAGTAATTTCATAGTGCTGTGCCGTTAAGGAGTGCGCGGCAAAGAGCAGTA
The DNA here is from genome assembly GCF_017377875.1 of Alcaligenes sp. SORT26. Classification (GTDB taxonomy): domain Bacteria; phylum Pseudomonadota; class Gammaproteobacteria; order Burkholderiales; family Burkholderiaceae_B; genus Alcaligenes; species Alcaligenes parafaecalis. Next base: position 1,940,668 of record NZ_CP070975.1, on the reverse strand, counting down.
GTTATTTAGAAAGAATCAACAAAACCCAATAAAATCAGGTTTGCTTTCTTTTATTACTGAGCCGCTGCTTTTAATGTGGAAATTTATCTTATTTTTTAATTCCATTTTTACTGATTTAAACATCTTTTATTGATTAGGAATTTTCATTTAGTAAAATAAGACCAGTTTTTTTCAGTATAAGCGGCCATGCGTTTATAGAATAGTCTTAATGCCTGTGTATACTCTTTCGCCTTCCGTTTTTTCTCAAACTGCAAGGTTTCGGGACTTCAAACTGAGTAGGCAAGGACATGACTTTTGATCGTGTGTTGTGAGTCTTATGGCTTAAACGCATCAAAATGATGCAAGCACGCAACGCTCGTGTTCAAAGTGCCAGACTCTTGTTACCAACAAGATGAGCGAGCTATATCGGAGATACACCGCTAAAGTAAGCAGGTTTTCAACTGTCAGTCAGGAAGATAAGGCGGCGCAAACCAAGAAAAACCGCAAAACGACGCGCATGCGAGCGCACGGCGTTTACAATGTTCACAGCGCTTCCCGAGCTCGACGATGCCTTCAAAAAAGGCGGTTGGATCATTCACCCCGCTTGGCGGATTGCAATAGAGGCCCGTTTTTTACGGGCCTTTGCTTTCCGGATTTGGATACAAGCATTATCCAAAGCTTATTAGCGGTATTTGCCAGCATGTCCCCGAGCCCCTGCCAAGTTCGCAAGAAATGGTAGGGCTTTGTTCCGTTTACAGTCCGGGATCGAGTATGAGGCGTATCAAAAAAGTCTTGCTATCGTTATTAAGGAAACGAAGGAATTATGAGTCAGTTCCGTATCGAACATGATTTGCTGGGAGACCGCCAAGTCCCCGATGAAGTCTATTATGGTGTTCATACCTTGCGTGCCAAGGAGAATTTCCACATTACCGGTACGCCTATTTCAACTTACCCGGAACTGATTAATGCTTTGGCGCTGGTCAAGCAGGCCGCTGCTCAGGCCAATTTCAAACTGGGTTTGCTGGAACAGGATAAGCACGACGCCATTGTGGCCGCATGTCAGGCCGTACAGACTGGCACGTGTCACGAGCATTTCGTGGTAGACATGATTCAGGGTGGCGCAGGTACCTCGACCAATATGAATGCCAACGAGGTTATTTGTAACCTGGCCTTGGAACATATGGGTCACAAGCGCGGCGAGTACCAATATCTTCATCCCAATGAAGATGTGAACATGGCCCAAAGCACTAATGACGTCTACCCAACGGCTTTGCACCTGGCTGCCTACCGTTCGCTGGATCCGCTGTTTGCCGCCATGGAGCGTCTGCGTGATGCCTTCCTGAAAAAGTCCGCGGAATTCTCCTCGTACATGAAGATTGGCCGCACCCAGTTGCAAGACGCGGTGCCCATGACCCTGGGTCAGGAGTTCAACGCATTTGCCACCATGATTAACGAAGACATCGTGCGCCTGAAAGAATCGCGCAAACTGATGTGCGACGTGAATCTGGGCGGTACAGCGATTGGTACGGGTATCACGGCTCATCCTGAGTACGCTCAGTTGGCTGTGGCTGCTTTGTCCGATCTGTCTGGCGTTCAACTGCGCGTTTCTGCGGACTTGATCGAAGCTACCCAGGATTGTGGCGGTTTCCTGCACCTGTCGGGTGTGTTGAAGCGTGCTGCCGTCAAGCTGTCCAAGTTGTCCAACGACTTGCGTCTGCTCTCTAGCGGTCCTCGTGCTGGTATGGGTGAAATTTGTCTGCCCGCCGTGCAAGCTGGTTCGTCCATCATGCCCGGTAAAGTCAATCCTGTGATCCCGGAAGTGGTCAACCAGGTTGCCTTTGAAGTTATTGGCGCCGACATGACCGTGACAATGGCTGCTGAAGCCGGTCAATTGCAGTTGAACGCGTTTGAGCCTGTGATTATTCACTCCCTGCTGCGTAGCATGGCTTTGTTGAGCAATGCGTGCGACACGCTGACTCAGTTCTGCGTGGTGGGTATCACTGCCAACCGTGAATGCCTGGAAAGCAATATTGAGCGTTCCATTTCCCTGGTCACTGCCTTGAATCCGTTTATCGGTTACAAAGCGGCAACCTCGGTGGCCGCTGAAGCCTTCCAGACCGGTGCCAATATTCGTGATGTAGTTCTCAAGCGTGGTTTGATGGACGCCGAGACCCTGAACGATGTGTTGCGTGCTGAATCGCTGATCCAACCTCGTGATCTGCGTGCTGCTGACCCAGCCTGAACCAATCTGAACCAGGCCTGATTTGGCCCTAAGTTGGCCGACGCCGGTTTTAGTTTGGGAAGCCTCCATTCTGGAGGCTTTTTTCTGCCCGCTCGTTTCGTACAAGGGGGATACTGTGGCCTTGTCTACATGCAGGAGCAGCAGGGGAATATGGAGTCGGTTTATCTGGCGGTTGCCTTTGGCGCCATTGTGGCGGGTTTTGTGCAGGGCCTGTCGGGCTTTGCCTTCGGTATGGTGGCCATGTCCTGCTGGGCCTGGTTTCTGGAGCCCCAACTGGCGGCGGTGCTGGCGGTGTGTGGTGCCTGGACGGGACAGATGATTGCCGCCTTTACCCGGCGACGCACGTCGTACTGGCAGATTCTCTTGCCTTTCTTGTTCGGTGGCCTGCTCGGCGTGCCTTTGGGAACGTATCTGCTGCCTTTTCTGGATGCGGCGGTGTTCAAGGCGTTTTTGGGCACCTTGATGGTGATCTGGTGCCCCATCATGCTGATGTCCAGTCGTCTGGGCCATGTGCGCGTGCGCAGTCGCCTGGCTAATGCCCTGGCGGGTTTGATTGGTGGTGTGATGGGCGGTTTGGGCGGGATGACCGGGGTGATTCCTACCCTATGGACGACCATGACGGGCCTGCCTAAAGATGAGCAGCGTGCCGTTATTCAAAACTTCAATCTGGCCACCTTGTCCGTGACCTTGCTGGCGTATATCGCCTCCGGTTCTATTCTCCCGTCCATGCTGCCCTCGATCGGGCTGGTCATGCTGGCGGTGCTGATTCCCGTATTGGCGGGCGCACGTCTGTATGTGGGTATCAGCCAAAGCACATTCCGCGCCATTGTTTTAAGTTTATTAACCCTGTCCGGGGTGGCGATGTTGCTGTCATCCGTCCCTCAGTTGCTGGCGCGCTAAGGCAGGTGGTTTAAGCCTCTAGGGTAATGCTCTATATTCGATACGGGCCTGTACCCCTCATAATAAGTGCCGGCACTGGGAGCACATTTCGGGTTCCCGCCCACTGGAGCAGAGCCTGTGAGGTTTCTGGGATTTCAATTGTTGTTTGGTGATCACTTGGCACGCAGTGTGCGTGGGGTATCCTGCGCGCCCCCCTGCAAGGCTTGAGCCCAAGTTTCAAGGCGTTTTTACGCCATCCTTGATTACCTGATTACAGTTGGAGTCTGCTATGACTGACTTGTTTGAAAATCCAATGGGCCTGATGGGCTTTGAGTTCATCGAATTTGCCGCTCCCCAGCCTGGCGTGATGGAACCTGTCTTTGAGATGATGGGTTTCACCAAAGTGGCGGTACACCGTTCCAAGAAAGTGTCCCTGTACCGTCAGGGCGAGATCAACCTGATCCTGAACGAAGAACCCAAGAGCCACGCCGCTTATTTTGCTGCCGAACACGGCCCTTCGGCCTGCGGCATGGCGTTTCGGGTGCGTGATGCGCAGCAAGCGTATGAGCGCGCACTGGAACTGGGCGCCCAGCCTGTTGATATTCCTACCGGCCCTATGGAACTGCGTTTGCCTGCGATCAAAGGGATTGGCGGCGCGCCTCTGTACCTGATCGACCGTTTTGGCGAAGGTAACTCCATTTACGATATTGACTTCGTCTACCTGGAAGGTGTGGACCGCCACCCTGTGGGCGCGGGCCTGAAAGAGATCGATCACCTGACCCACAACGTATACCGCGGTCGCATGGCGTACTGGGCTCAGTTCTACGAGCACCTGTTCAATTTCCGCGAGATTCGTTACTTCGATATCAAGGGCGAGTACACCGGCCTGACGTCCAAAGCCATGACGGCTCCCGATGGCAAAATTCGTATCCCTCTGAACGAAGAGTCGGCCAAGGGTTCGGGGCAGATTGAAGAATTCCTGATGCAGTTCAATGGTGAAGGCATCCAGCACGTGGCTTTCCTGACCGAGGATCTGATCGCCTCTTGGGACAAGCTCAAAGCCATGGGCATGCGCTTTATGACCGCACCCCCACAAACCTATTACGAGATGCTGGAAGGCCGCTTGCCTGCGCACGGTGAGCCGACTGCAGAGCTGCAAAATCGTGGCATTTTGCTCGATGGCACATCGGAAGGTGGCCATCGTCGTCTCTTGTTGCAGATTTTCTCGGAAACCTTGATGGGCCCTGTGTTCTTCGAGTTCATCCAGCGCAAGGGCGATGATGGTTTTGGCGAAGGCAACTTCAAAGCCTTGTTCGAGTCGATCGAGCGCGATCAGTTGCGCCGAGGTGTGTTGCAGGCTGATTAAAACGGTTCGGTTTCAGAGCTACAGGCGCTGGCAATGAATCTATCCCCACTGTGTGGCGTTTGCCGAACAGTGGGGATTTTTTTTGCCCTGTCTATTCTTGCTTCGTTCGTGATGGCTGCAAGATTCTGAACAGTTCCAGCATCAGATCCGACTGGGTAATCATGCCCACCAGCTCTTTGTGATCATTGACCACCGGCATATGGCGATGGCGACCCTGGCTGAACAGGGGAATCAGCTCTGCCACCGACCAGTTTGCATTGGCGGTGACGGCAGGTGTGGTCATGATCTCGGCCACTGTCGGTGCTGAACGCTGCCGAGGGCTTAAAAAGCGCTTGAGTCGCTGGCGCAGATTATCCGGCTGATCCAGCCCGGCACGCTGCAAAAAGTCCGATAAAGCCAAAATACCAATCACATGCTTGTTCTGGTCCAGCACGGGCAAGGCTTTGACCTTGCGCTCGCGCATCATGTCCCAGGCTTGTTGCAAGGGTGTGCTGATCTGGCAGGAAAGGGGTGAATCATTCATCAGGGTCGCGCAGCGGCGTGTGCCCAGATTGCGTCGGAAGGCTGACTGATGAACATAGCTGACCAGTTTCTCCAGATCGTCGTGGCTGATGTTCAGCGTCTGGTTGTAGTGGCTCAAGGCCGCATCGTAATCCTGATCCGTAAAGCGGGCAGGAGTGGCTGCGGGGCGGGTTGCGGGTTTGTGTATTGGCGGGTAAGCCACGCCAGTCAGGCGGTTGTACAGCATGCCCAGAAGGATCAGCACGCAGGAGTCAAACAGCACCGGAAACAGGACGAAATCGTAGTTCTGAATACCATTCAGGGCGGGAAATACCGCCATAGCCAGGCTGGGCGGATGTACACAGCGCAGGGCCAGCATGATGGGCATGGCAACGCAAACGGCCATCGTAATGGCAGCAATCGGATGAGGGAGCAGCGTCGCGCAGGTAATGCCTGTGAGTGCGCCCACCAGATTGCCCAGCAATATGTTCCAGGGTTGAGCCAGCGGGCTGGTTGGCACCAGAAAGATTAGCAAGGCACTGGCGGCCAGAGAGGCGACCAACCAATGATGCGTGTGCGCAAAATCTGACAGGTACAGGCTAAGGGAGGAAACAATCAGCACGCTAAGCGTGGCGCCCAAGGTGGCACGCAGCATTTCAGGACGTGCAATGGCCAGCGACTTGGGGCGCAGGCTGTCAAACCAGTGACGAAGTAAAGCAGGCATACCCATCAGGGGGAAGTAGGAAAACAGCCTTAAATCATACTGCTAACCGTTCACTTCAGGGCTTAGCCCCTTGCTGAATACCGGGAATGATGGCCGGGCCCTTGCGCTCGGTGGCGATTTGTTGGGGTACGGCATCAACCGTAATCACAATGTGTTCACGCTGCAGCGAATCCAGCAGCACGCCGGGGGCCAGCTCCTGACCAGGGCGATACGCACGGACCGGCTGTTGGTTGATGCTGAGCAGGGCCGCGCCAGTCTGGCCGCTCACAATCATGCCGTGCAAGCGCAGTTCGGGCAGGGCGGTGCTGCCCCCAAACCACTGTGCGATCTGCTGCGTGCTGATCTGTTCGCGGTGGTCTTCATCCAGCACCGGCGCAATCGTGCCGTCCGATGGCAGATACAGGTTGATCAGCAGGTTGAGCAAGGCCAGCGCGATACCGGCCTGACACAAACGCAGCCAAAGATGTGACGGAAATATGGCGGAAATAATACCCATTTAGACTGCATCGCATAGTGCTTTCGCAGACGGCCCGTATGGCTGTCTTAAGGGCTCCTAGTGTGCGTGTGCTGCATGAAGCCCGTATGACAAGAGCTTGAGTTTTTTTGGGTGACTTATTTCCTTCATGTCTCGATCTACTTTCTCTCGCAGTCCAGCACGTCGTTTGGCCGGATCTGTTCAGTCCCGCGCTCAACAAGGTTTCTCTTTGATTGAGGTCATGGTGGTGGTGGTCATCATGGGCATTATGGCGGCCCTGGTTGTCCCCAGTCTGATGGACCGCCCTGATCAGGCTCGCGCCGTGGCAGCTCGTCAGGATATTGCTGCGCTGACACAGGCGCTGAAGCTGTACCGCCTGGATAACGGCCGTTATCCCAGCACGGCTCAAGGCTTGTCGGCGCTGCATCAACGTCCTGCCCAGCCACCTGAGCCCCGTAACTGGCGTCCGTATATGGACCGCTTGCCCAGCGACCCTTGGGGCAATCCTTACCAATATTTGCAACCCGGCGTGCATGGCGAGATTGATGTGTTCTCGCTGGGGGCGGACGGGCAGGCCGGTGGGTCTGGCAGTGATGCCGATATAGGCAATTGGGACTGATGTGACACAGCGGGGCTTTTCCTTGATCGAGACCCTGGTGGTCTTGCTGATCGTGGGCATTGTCAGCAGTGCAGGTTTAAGCGTGCTGGTACTGGACCGTGATCAGGGCTTGCAGCGGGAAGCCCGTCAACTGGCTTTGCGTCTGGCCGAGTTGCAAAGCTATGTACGTGAAAGTGGTCGTCAAGTGGCCTGGACGGCAGATCAGCAAGGCTATCGTTTCAGCCTGATTCCGGACGTCACCGATGGCAGCAGCCCCACACCGGGCTGGCTGCGCGATCAAGCCCGCTTTGCCCAGTTATTTCCCCAGCGATCCTGGTCTTTGGACTCGGTGCGTGTGCGCCTGGAGCCAGTAGGACCGTGGGTTTTTGTGAATGAATGGTTGTCCGCGCCACGGCAGTTGGAGCTGGATGATGGCCACGAGGTCCTGCATTTACGCAGCGATCCGACAGGCCGTTTTGATGTGCAGTCATGACAGAGCGTGGCATGAGTTTGATTGAAGTATTGATTGCACTGGCGATTGTTTCGGTCGCGTTGACGGCGGGCTTGCGGGCACTGGGTTTGAGTGCCTCTGGCAGTCAGGCCATGTACGAGCGCAGTGCGGCCTTGTTGGCGGTAGACAGTGTGGTGGCAGAAATGCGCTTGCGGCGCCTGTTTCCCGAGCCAGGTGAAACCGTAGTTCCTTGCCGTCAGGGTTCCTTGAACCTGCAATGCAAGCAAGTGGTGCAGGCCACAGCCAATCGCTTCTTTCGTCAGGTGACGGTACAGGCTTTTGTCCCCCAAGGCCCTGTGCTGGCCGAGCTGCACGCGACTTTGGCGTCCTTGCCATGACAGACGCTGGCCAGGAAGGCTTCACGCTGGTGGAAATGTTGGTGGCCTTGACCATTATGGCCTTGATCAGCCTGATGTCCTGGCGTGGCCTGGATGCTGTTTTACATGCGGATGAGCAGCTAAGCCGCCAGGCCAGCCAGACCCAGGCCTTGTTCAATACCTTGTCCCAAATGGGTCGGGATCTGGAGTTGCATTTGCCCGCTGCGCCTCGCCCAAGCGATCCAACAGGGGCGATGGCGGTGTTGCCACCCAGCATCCATTGGCAAGCGCAGGGCGAGGGGCCCGCCATTCTGATGATTGAACGCCGTGCCGAAGCGGGGGCGGGCACCCAGCAAATTCAATGGCGTTTGCAGCAAGGCGTGTTGCAGCGGGCCATTGCTCAGGTTGGAACGGTGTACCCCTTGCCTGAGCTGGGCCCATTGCAAGATGTGCTGGAGCAGGTGAGCGCCTGGAATGTGCGTATCTGGATTCCGGCACGTGGCTGGCAAAGCTGGCCCTGGCCAGAGCAAGCCGGAGCAGCCGCGACAGGTATAGAGCTGACGGTGCAACTGGAAGGGCAAGAGCACCCCTACCGCAAAGTGGTGATGCTGCTATGAAGCGCCCATCCCAACAAGGCATGGCGGTGATTAATGCGCTGGTCGTCGTGATGGCGGTGTCGATTGCCACCATGGGCATCGTGCAACGCCAAAGTGGCTTGGCTACACAACTGGCCAGCGAGCGCGATTACCTGCAGGCGAACTGGCTGCTGCGCGGTGCGCTGGATTGGGCGGTGCTGGTGCTGCGTCTGGACTCGCAGCGTTCGGCGGTGACCCATAAAGGCGGACTGTGGGCTCAGGCCCTGAGCGAGCTGAAGATAGAGACCCCGGACAAGACCCGGGCGGCTTATTTCTCCGGCTACATCCAGGACGAACAGGGCAAATTCAATCTGGCTTTATTGCTGCGTGATGGGCGCGTGCAGGCTACTTATGTGCAGGCGCTTGAGCAGTTGCTGGGCAGTGTGCAGCAGCCGCCTTCTTTGGCTTTGGAGCTGGCCCAGCGGCTGGAACGGGCACAGGCCGGACAAGCCCCGTGGCCTTCTCATTTGCAGGATTTTTTCCCGAATGCGGTTCAACAGGCCAAGCAGCTAGAACCTTATCTGAGCTATTTGCCGCAGGCCAAATCCTTGAATGTGAATACCGCCAGCGCCCAGGTTCTGGCCGCCGTGCAGCCTTCGGTCAGTCTTGTGGAGTGGCGTGGCTTGTTGGAGCAGCGTGACCGGGGCCAGTGGTTCCGGGATCAGGCCGATGTACAAGCCCGTTTGCAACGTCAGGAGGCGCTGGAAGGGCAAACGCTGACCGTGCGCAGTGAATGGTTTTTATTAAGTGGAGAGTTGCGACTTGACCATAGCCGGGTAGCGACCCAAGCCCTGATTAACAGGGCAGCGGATCGCAGCCGGATTGTCTGGGTTCGTTGAAGTGATGAGCAAAGTGCTGCGTATTTATTTGGACTCTCCATCACGGCTGGATCAGCCGGTGGATTTTGTACTACGAGACAAGCGCGCCAAGGTGCTGCGCCGGGGGCGGGGAGAGGTGCAAGCCTTGAAAGCCTTGGCCAGTTCCATGGAACTGGTCTTGCCCGCAGGGATGGCGACGGTCACCGAAGCGCGTATTCCCTCGGTCAGCGCCTCTCGACGTCAGGCGGTGGCGTGCAGTGCTGTCGAGCCCATGTGTTTAAGCCCGATCGAACAGGTGTGGGTGGCCTGTTCTGCCGCCGGGCCGTCGGGAATGAGCCAGTTGGCCTGGACGGAGCGTCAGTCCTTGTTGGCACTGGGCGAGCAGGCTCGCCAGTTCGGCTTGCCCTTGAGTGCTGTGTACGCCTGGTCGGACGGCCATGAGCAAGACCGACACGGACAAGGCCAAAGCCTGACCGTACCGGCTTGTTCTTTGTTGATGCCGGAGATGGCATCAAGCGGTGGGAGCAGTGTGCTGCGTCAAAGCCTGTGGTGGACCCTGGCAGCCGTGTTGAGCTGGACGCTGGTACTGCAACAGCAAGCGCAATCCTTGCGCTCGCAGATGAAGCAGACGCAGACCCAGATGGAGCAGGCGGTGCGACAGGCTTTACCGCACTTGCCCGTTATCGTCGCACCCTTGACTCAGGCCAGACAGCACCGCGATGGCTTGCTGGCCGAGAAAAGCCCGGCCTCGGCCCCCTTTGATCGTTTGTTGATGGCCAGTGCGGTGCAGTGGCCTGCTTTGCAGGGACAGGTACGGGCATTGAATTTCAAAGACCAGCAATTGCAGTTGACCCTGGCCAGCGAGCTGCCTGCACAGCCTTTGGCGGCTGAATCTGATTTGGAATGGAAGCAGGGCGAGTCGGCGCGGCAGTGGGAAATTGGGTTTAGCAAAGCGGGCCAACAGTCCAGCCAGCAGGGGGGGCAGCAATGAACAAGTTCACTGTTTTGAAGCCTGTACTGCTGAGCCTGCAAGGCAAGCTGGCCATCGCCAGACAGTATTGGCAGGCCCTGAACCGTCGGGATCAATTGGCCTTGTCGGTATTGGGTGCTTTGTTGGTGCTGATGCTTTTGTGGTTGCTGCTCTTGCGGCCTGCGGTGCGTGATCTGGCCTTGGCCAAGCAGGAGTTGCCCCGCTTGCAGTACGAGATGGCGCAATTACAAACCGTGCTGGCCCAGATTCAGGTTCTGGATAAAGAGCTGGTAGCGCCGCCTGATGCGCAAGGGCAAGACAAGGCCTTGCAACGCAGTTTGCAAACCTTGGGTAGCCAGTGCCAGCCAGAGGAGGCGCAGGCCGAGCAGCGGGTTCTGGTCTGCCAGGCTGTGGCGGCGCCTGCCCTGATGGATTGGTTGATGCATGCCCCTCGTGTTCTGGGCTTTGCAGTGCAGGAAGTCAGCATGAGTCGCTCCGTGGTGGATAGCCGTGAACGCGCGGGCCTTCTGGATGGCCGCATTGTGTTGCGTGCGGGAGAGCCATCATGAAAAAGCTGGCAAAGATAAGTGCCTGGGGATTATTGACGCTGCTCTTGCTCCTGGCCGCGGTGCCGTTTTTACCTGCCCGCGTGATGCTGATCTGGCAAGCGGAGCAACTGCCTTTACGACTGGAAACGGCGCATGGCAGCCTGGCTTCTGGGCAGGGCTTATTGGTAGTGGGCTCGGGTTTGTTGGCTCGCACTGTCCCTGGCCCTGTTAGCTGGCGCTGGCGTTTGACGCCCTGGCCGCAGATGGAGTTAAGCCATGCCTGGTTCGATCAGCCCGTGCGTTTGCAAGCCAGCCTGCAAGGTTGGCGCATTTCAGGTCAAAGCCTGACCGCTCCCGCCGCGCTGTTGGGGCGTCTGCATCCTTTATTGCAGACCGTGCAGCCACAGGGACAGTTGCAATTGCGCTGGCCCAGCCAAGCACTGGCCGCCGAAACCGGACCCTTGCTGGAACTGGATTGGCGCAATGCACGATCCGCTTTGGCCGCTCAAGCCGAACTGGGCGATTACCAATTGACCGTCAACCGCAAGGGCAAGGGCGTGCAGCTTAGCCTGCGAACACTGGCGGGGGATTTGACCTTGGCAGGACAAGGTCAGTGGGGGCCGGATGGCGGGCTGTTTGAAGGACGCGCTCAAGCCAAACAAGCCGATGATCAACGCTTCAAAGAATTATTAGAGGCCCTGGGGCCTCAACGTCAGGGTGTGACCCAATGGCAAATCGCCACAACGACTAGCAAGCAGGAATAACGATATTTTGACTATGAGTACCTTGACTAAACGACTTCCTGGATTGCAGCCTCGCTTCCTTTTAAGCCTGGGTGCGGCCGTGCTGTTGAGCGCCTGTGCCAGCAATGGTCAGAAACCTGATCCAGGCCCGGATCCTTCTTCTTTTTTTGCCTCCGTAGGCAAGGCACCGATCAGCAGCAGCCAGAGTGATCCGCGCTTTGCTACCAGCAATACGCCTTCGCCTGCTGTTACCCGTCGGGTTCCGCAGCGGGTAGGAGGCAGCGCGGCCCCGATCGATTTGCCTGACCCGGCTCAGTTCCCGCAAGGCAATGACATTACCCTGAATTTTGTGGATGCCGAGCTGGATGGCGTGGTGGCGGCCCTGGCGCGTTTCACCGGGCAGAACTTCATCGTGGACCCGCGTGTGAAAGGCCAGTTGACCCTGGTGTCTGAAGTCCCCGTAGATGCACGCACAGCCTATGAAATGCTGCTGTCTGCGTTGCGCATGCAAGGTTTTGCCGTGCTTCGTAATGGCAAGGTCAGCCGCGTGGTGCCTGAAGCCGAGGCCCGTCAGCAAGGCGGTGCAGTGCGGGCCGCCGGGGCGGGAGCCAGCGGCAGTGGCGAGCTGGAGACCCGTGTTTTTACCTTGCGCTATGAAAACGCCACAGCCCTGGTGCCTGTGTTGCGGCCCATGATTTCGCCCAACAATCCTATCAATGCCTATCCCTCCAATAACACCTTGGTTGTCACGGACTACGGCGACAATCTGGATCGCATTGCGCAGGTGATTGCTGGGATCGATACCCCTGCCGGTTTGAACACCGACATCATCCCGATTGACTATGGTGTGGCGCTGGATGTGGCGGCCTTGGCCTCGCAAATGCTGGATACGCCCGGCAATGATGTGGCGCAACGCATTACCGTCGTGGCCGACCCGCGCAGCAACTCTGTATTGGTGCGGGCAGGTAGTCCGGCCCGTCTGGATCTGGCGCGTGATCTGATCCGACGCATCGACAGCCCGGAGAGCAATAAGGGCAATTTGCATGTGGTTTATCTGCGTAATGCTCAGGCTGTGCAGTTGGCTGAAGTGTTGCGCGCGGCCTTGACTGGGCAATCCGGCTCGGGGACGTCCTCTACCGGGACACAGCAGCAAAGTAATAGTCTTGCGCCAACACCGAGTACCGGCACGGCGGGTGGTGCCAAGGCCATGAATACGGCTGCGCCCCCAGCCCAGCCGCAAGGCGAGGCGGGCTTGAGTGCAGTGAACAATGCGAGCGGGACTGTGGCGTTCAGTGCAGGCGGTGCCACGGTGCAGGCAGACCCGTCCACCAATACGCTGATTATCTCGGCACCCGACCCGGTGTATCGCAGCCTGCGTGAAGTCATCGACCAACTGGATCAACGCCGCGCTCAGGTTCTGGTGGAAAGTCTGATTGTGGAAGTGAACGCAGAAAATGCGGCCGAGTTCGGCATCCAGTGGATGACCGGGGGCGGCAATATTGCCGACGGCTCGGGCTTTGTAGGTGGTGCCAATCTGGGCGGCAGTGGTATCACCAAGGCTGGGGCGACCACACTGGATTCGCTGGCGGCGGGTTTAAGCCTGGGGGTGGTGAAAGGCACGGTAAATGTGCTGGGCCAGCAGGTCGTCAACCTGGGTGTGCTGGCGCGTGCGCTGGAACGTCAGGGTGGCACCAACATTCTGTCCACTCCGAATCTGATGACGCTGGATAACGAAGAGGCCAGCATTATGGTGGGCCGTACCGTTCCGTTTGTGACGGGCCAATACACCACCACCGGCGATGGGGCCAGCAATCCATTTCAGACTATCCAGCGCGAAGATGTGGGCCTGACCTTGAAAGTGCGTCCGCAGATCTCGGAGGGCGGCACCGTCAAGATGGCGCTGTACCAGGAGGTCAGCAGTATTGATACCGCCATGTCCGTATCGGCCAACTCGCCCGTCACGCGCAAACGTGCGCTCAGCACCAATGTGCTGGTGGATGACGGCCAGATCATTGTGCTGGGCGGTTTGCTGGAAGATTCGATTGAGGACGGTACGCAGTCCGTTCCCTTGCTGGGCGATATTCCGCTGGTGGGTAACCTGTTCAAGTACGAAAAACGCAAGCGCACCAAAACCAATCTGATGGTGTTTTTGCGCCCTCATATCGTGCGTAACGCTCAAGACAGCCAGAGCTTGTCTCTGGACCGCTACAACTATATGCGCGCTGTACAGACGGGCTTGCCGGATCGCTCCACCTGGTTCCACCCGGATGCAGGGCACATGGTTCTGCCGCCAAGCAGTGGTGCCGTGGACTTGCGAGAGAGCCTATGACCCGCCTGCCGTACTCCTGGGCACGCCAGCACCGGGCCGTGCTGACGCAACAGCAAGGGGTGGGTTCGCTGGTGATTAGCGAGCGCACACCGGATTGGGCTTTGGTGGAACTGCGGCGGCGCTATCCCGAACTGCAAGAGCGGCAAATACCGGATGCGGAACTGGATACCTTGATTGATGCCAGTTACGCGCAGGGCGATGATGCCGCCAGTGTGGTGGATGCGGCGGCCAATGAGGTAGACCTGGATCGCCTGATGCAGGAGCTGCCCGCTGTCACCGATTTGCTGGAAAACCAGGACGATGCGCCGGTGATCCGCATGATCAATGCCTTGTTCACTCAGGCAGTGCGCGATGGGGCCAGTGATATTCACTTGGAACCTTATGAAACCCATTCCGTTGTGCGTTACCGCGTGGATGGCCGTTTGCGCGATATTGTCAGCCCACGGCGTGCTTTGCACGGTGCCCTGGTCTCGCGTATCAAGATTATGGCCAGCCTGGATATTGCTGAAAAACGCTTGCCGCAAGATGGCCGTATTGCCTTGAAAGTAGGGGGGCGGGCGCTGGATCTGCGCGTATCGATCTTGCCAACCGGACATGGCGAACGGGCGGTGATGCGTTTGCTGGACAAGTCAGCCGGGCAATTGGAGCTGGAGCGCCTGGGCATGGCGCCGGATATTCTGGCGCAGTTGGATGAGCTGATTCATCAACCGCACGGCATTGTGCTGGTCACTGGCCCTACTGGTAGCGGCAAGACCACCACCTTGTACGCCGCACTGGGCCGGGTCGATACGGCGCGCAGCAATGTGCTGACGGTGGAAGATCCCATTGAATATGACCTGCCGGGCGTGGGTCAGACGCAGGTGAATCCCCGGATTGAATTGAGTTTCTCGCGAGCCTTGCGTGCCATTTTGCGGCAAGACCCGGACATCATCATGATTGGGGAAATCCGTGACCTGGAAACGGCGCAGATTGCCGTGCAGGCATCCTTGACGGGTCACCTGGTCCTGGCGACCTTGCACACCAACGATGCAGTCTCGGCCGCGACACGCTTGGTGGATATGGGGGTGGAGCCTTTCTTGCTGGCTTCGACCTTGCGTGGGGTCCTGGCCCAGCGTTTGATCCGCAAGCTATGCCGACATTGCCGTGTGCCTGCCGAGCATGGTCAGTATCATGCCAGCCCGCATGGCTGCGAGCACTGTGCCCATACCGGTTATCAGGGCCGTACCGGCATTCATGAGCTGTATCGGATCGATGAACGTGCTCAACACTTGTTGAATGCAGCGGGGGCGGAGCCCGCCTTGCGCCAGGCCGCCCGCGAATCGGGTATGCGCAGCTTGCGAGAAGACGCCCAGCGCTGGGTGGAGCAGGGCATCAGCACCACTGAAGAAGTCTTGCGCGTGACGCGCGAGTTATAGGCGGGCAGCACAAGATGGGTACCTATCACTATGAAGCAGTAGACCAGGCCGGGCGTAGCGAGCGTGGCGTGCTGGAGGCCGATAGTGAACGACTGGCGCGCCAGCAATTATTGGCCCGAGGCCTGCTGACCGTTTCCCTGAAAGCCGGACGCAGCCGGGCTGCGGCCCGTGCCCGCAGCGTGGGTTTGCGCCGTACCGAGTTGTCCTGGCTGACACGTCAATTAGCCAGTTTGGTGGCAGCCGGATTGTCTCTGGAAGCCAGCCTGGGCGTGGTGATCGAACAAGCCACACGTCGCCCCCTGGTGCAACTTCTGGCGGCTTTACGTGCCGATATCCGCGCAGGCCAAAGCTTGAGCGATGCCCTGGCCAATCACCCGCGCGACTTCCCGGAAATCTACCGGGCATTGGTCCGTGCCGGGGAGCAATCGGGCGAGCTGGAGCAAGTGCTGGACAGGTTGGCCAGCTTTATCGAAGACAGTGGGGCCTTGCGGGGCAAGGTGCTGACGGCCTTCATCTATCCCGCCATCGTCAGCCTGATCTCGGTAGCGATGGTGGTGTTCTTGCTGAGCTATGTGGTCCCGCAAGTGGTGGGAGCTTTTACCCAGGCCAAGCAGCAACTGCCCATGCTGACTCGCGTCATGATCAGCGCCAGCGATTTGCTGCGTGAATGGGGGCTGGTGCTGTTTATTGTGTTGGTGCTGGTCGCCGTGCTGGTCGCTTTTCTGCTGCGACAACCGGCCTTGAAGCTGGCGTTTCATCGACGCTTGTTAGGCGTGCCTGTTCTGGGGGGCTATCTGCTGGGCGTGGATACCGCTCGTTTTGCGGCGACCTTGGCGATTCTGGCCGGTAGCAATGTCGCCTTGCTGACCGCTCTGGAAGCCGCCGGACGTACTGTATCCAATCTGGCCTTGCGCGATGCCGTGAACCAGGCAGCCATTCGTGTGCGTGAAGGCTTGCCTTTAGCCAGCGCGCTGCAACGAAGCGCCTTGTTCCCACCACTATTAGTACAACTGATTGCCAGTGGGGAAAAAACCGGCGAGCTGGCTCCCATGCTGGACCGTGCGGCGACGACTTTGTCGACCGAACTGGAGCGCAAAGCGCTGACCATGACGGCCTTGCTGGAACCCTTGATGATTCTGCTGATGGGTGGTTTGGTGCTGTTGATTGTGCTGGCCGTGATGTTGCCGATTATTGAGATGAATCAGCTGGTGCAATAAGCGCTGGTATTGAGCTGTACGTTGAGGAGGTCTGGATGCCGCCATGCTGAAGGCTGGCGGCAATCGTTCATGTGCTCGGTGTGAGCCAGGCCATAGATGCTATGACGAAGCCAAGGCTTTAATACGGCGAATGGTCCTTGGGTGTACGGCATACTTTTTTGCAATGATGTCCAAAGGTACTTTGTTGGTCAGCGCTATAAGCGCTTCTTCATGCTGGGCAGGTGATAGGGCGGGGCGTCTTCCTAGTGGTCTGCCATTGGCGCGAGCAGCCGCCATTCCTGCCCGAGTGCGTTCGCTGATCAGCGAGCGTTCAAATTCGGCTAATGCCGCCATCATATGAAACAGTAATCGGCCACCCGAGGTGGTGGTATCTATGTTTTCTGTCAGAGATATGAAGTGAATATTGTCTTTGCCCAAACGATCAATTGTGTCCACTAAATAGCGCAGAGATCGTCCCAATCTATCCAGACGCCAGACAATCAGGGTGTCGCCTGATTTCATTTTTCTTTGAAGATGATTCAAACCTGGACGTACTGCTTTAGCGCCGGATATTCCTCTATCCGTATAGATATGATCACAATTCACTTTTTTCAGTGCCGCAATCTGCAGGTCCAGGTTTTGATCCTGTGTCGAGACGCGTGCATACCCATATTTCTTACTCATAATACCCATCTTCCTAGCGCAAGGCGCAGCCCCCCTCCCTCTTCGACCACATCTCAGTGCAATCGGCGTTAGTAAAACCAAGATGGTCTAGTGGAGTTGTGGCCACGCGATGTCAAGTTTTACTAACTACATGCAAACCTGCTGTCACGTAAAGGGCGACTAAGGTCGCTCGTACTGCACTAAAAACTAGGACGTCAATTTTTATTAACGCATGTTTCAGATGCAGATACTGATTAAGTGTTAGCGGCAGCCACATGTGTGTCAACACGCAGCGGGTCCGGGTCGATGCACTTTTTGAAGAACGTTGCAGCCTGTACAAGGCAAGCGTCAACAATGGTTAAGAAAAGGCGTAAATAGGTTTGAGATTTTGACAAGAAGCCTCCTTTTAGTCCCAACCGAATAGCGCATCGAAATGATCCTTTTCAGCGTAGATTCCACGTACAAACGTGACTATTTGTTATGGAAGGGATGTTGACATAAAGGAGGCTTTTTGGCCGCTTCCGGCTGGCAGGCCAGGCGCGGATTGAGGGCCAACGCCTAGAGTGCCAACTGGCGATGCGGGGCGCGTAATGGGCGCGGCGTCGGTAGAGTTCCTGTCTTGCTGGTTGCAGCAAGTTACGCCTTCAAACAGTTATCTGCTGTTGGGCCTGCGCAGCGCCGAGTCGCTTGCCCAGGCCTACGACGCACACCTGTTTCGACAAGCCTTTTTGTCCGCTATCCAGGAGCGGCTGCGCCCTTATGGCGTGGTGCGCGACGACATCCTGGTGCTCGATCACGCGGTGCTGATCAGCCTGAGCGACTGCCGCTTGCCTTCCCAGTTTGACAAGGACCTGTTCCTGGAACGCGTCAAAGCGGCGCTGTGCTATGAGCCTGTCCAATGCGGCTCGGACAGCATCCTTGTGAATGCCGTACTGGCCTGGGTAGAGGCCTCGGTCGACCAACCCGTTTGTCTTTCCCATCTGCATTCGCTGGCCAGCACGATTGCCTTTTCCGAAGTCCAGCCCCCTGTTTGCGCGCAGACCCGCAATGACATGGCCTTGGCAAGCCGTTTCTTTGCCGACATGCGGGACGAGAAGGTGGCCCTGTCATTCCAGCCCGTTGTGTTGGTCGAGAATCATCAGCAGATTCTGTATTACGAGCTGCTGTTGCGCTGGGGAGGGGCGGATGAACGCGTCCAGCCCGCGTCTTGCGCCCTGGTGGTCCAAGCGATAGAGCGTTTGCACTGCACGGAACGATTGGATGCCAGTGTCCTTTGGGCGGCTGTGCAGATTCTGGAACGAAATCCGGATATCCACCTTGCCTGCAACATTTCCCCCTTGTCTTTGCAGTCTGCGCCCTGGTGGAGATTGCTCATTGCGGTACTGAACACGGACCCGCAACTGGCACGTCGCTTGACCCTGGAGATTACAGAAACCGCGGCGGTTTTTGATCAGGAGGCGGCGGCCAGCCTGCTTCGCACCTTGCGAAAGCTGGGCTGCAAAGTAGCCATTGATGACATCGGGGCGGGGTTCAACACCCTGGATCTGGCCCGGCAGGTGCGTCCTCACATCATAAAAATCGATAAGGCCCTTGTGCATCAGGCATGGGACAAGGACGGCATCGCTGCCCTGAATTCCTGGGTTCATGCCTCACGCGGCATCAGCCAATACGTCATCGCCGAAGGAATAGAGACAGCCCTGGATTACCAGTTGAGCGTCGAGGCAGGCGTGCACGCCGTCCAGGGCTATCTGATTGCTCCCCCCTCCGTCCAGCCCCCGTGGGAGGGGGCGGCACCTTTGTGCGTTCAAGACAGCTTCAACCCCACTCACACCAACTTTGCATTCAAGAAGTATTCCTTAAAGGATCAGGAACAGAGATGAATCACGTCTATAAAACCATCTGGAATGAGCAGACTGGAACATTTGTTGCCGTCTCAGAGAATAAGAACGCGAAAGGCAAACGCAGTTCTTCTTGTGTGGCGGGCGCCAAGCATCCGTCTTTTGCTGCCCGTCTGGGTTTGGCTGCGATCTTGACGGCCAGTGCGCTGGGGATGAGCAATGTATGGGCCGCGGTCGAGATTCCTGATGAGGGTCTGGACAACGTGATCAACTTCACGGCTCCGGGCGGCACCATCCGGTTCACAGGCGGTGGCAGCATTGTGGGCTTGAGCAGCCTGACAATTGCGGGTGTCTTGAGTGCCGATCAGATTACGGTGGGCGGTGAGTCCGTGGCGACTCAGGGGCAGTTGAATGCCACTTCTGCTGATGTACTGACTAATACAGGCAAGATTGACGGGCTGGAAGGCCGGGTTGCTGGCAATGAAGCTGCTATTGCAGACCATGCGACCAAGCTGGCTGACAATCAGACTGCCATCGCAGATCATGCCAGCCGAATTACGAATAATGAAACGGCTATTGCTGCTCAGGGCACACGAATTGGAACGGCTGAAGCTGGACTGCTAACGATCAACAATCGTTTGACCGCTTTAGGTGTGGATGAAACCACTCCCGGCGTGAAGTATTTCCGTGCTAACTCCGAGCAGCCCGATTCCGAGGCGAACGGTGAAGAATCCATTGCGATTGGCCCTGAGTCCAAGGCAGAGGGTGATCGCAGTATTGCCGCAGGCCAGGGGGCCTTGGCCGATGCCGAGAGTGCGATTGCATTGGGTGACGGTGCCCGTGTCGCCAGCGCAGACAGCCGACCCAAACCGGAGGCGGCCATTGCTATTGGCAAGGATAGTCAGAGCAGTGGCCTGGCCAGCGTCGCGGTGGGTCGCGAAGCAGCGGCGGGTGGAAATAATGCCTTGGCATTGGGCACGCAGGCCCAGGCCAGTGGTGCCAATGGTATCGCCTTGGGTTTGGGTGCTCAAGCCAATGCAGATAACAATATCTCCATCGGTAATGATGCTGGCCGGGCGACTGGCAATCATCTGCCGGGCGACCGTTCGCACAATATCGCTATTGGACAGGCAACGGGGCAGAACGTCACAGGCCAGTTCAACGTGGCGCTGGGTGATGGCGCAGGCAATGGCGTGAATGGCAACGAGAACGTGACGATGGGCCGAAACGCTGGCCAGAATATCAAAGGGGATAGCAATATCAGCCTGGGCATGAATGCCAATCAGGGGCGCGAGTCGAATCGTGCTGTTGGTATTGGCGAGGACGCGGGTGCCGAGACTGAAGGCGTTGCCATCGGGTACAAAGCGATTGCCGGTAATACCGGGGTCGCCATTGGCCGTCAGACTACCGCTCTGGGAACCGGGACGGCTATTGGCCCGAATGCGCATGCAGACAGCAACTTTGTCGCTTTGGGCTTGAACTCCCACGCTGTACAAGGTGATGTTTCCGGCACAGGCCGATTCACCAACAAGGCTTTCACAGGCAGTGCGGTTTCTGTCGGTAGCAGCGAAGCGGGCAGCGAGTTCACGCGCCGTATCGTCAATGTGGAAGATGGTGCTAAAGACACGGACGCGGTGAACGTGCGCCAGTTGCAATCGGCTGTAGATCAGGTGACGCTGGGTGCAACAGTGGACTATGAGAAGCTGGCCGAAAAGGTGGGTGACGACTGGGGCCAGCAGATTGCCGACAGCAAGCCTCGCTATTTCAGCGTCAATGATGGCGGCGTGGACAAGGGCAACAAGAACAATAACGGCGCTGCTGCGACTGCCATCGATTCGATTGCCATCGGGCCAGATGCGACGGCTAAAGAGCGAGACTCGATTGCAATCGGGCATATGGCCGGTGCGGAAGGGGCTTCTTCTGTTGTGATGGGTCACAACATCAAGGGCCTGGGCGTGAACTCGACCACCATCGGTAACTCGCAATCCGAGGCGCGTGATGAGAGTGGTGTGGCGATTGGTACGTCTGTCGTCAGCCGTGACAAGAATTCCATTGTCATTGGCCGGGATTCCTATACGGATCGCCAGGCAAATGGCCCGTCTGTCGAGAACTCGATTGTGATTGGTACAGAATCCAGTTCCACGGCCATGGAAGGGATTGTGATCGGTAAAAACTCTGTGGTGAATGCTGCTCGCGGTATTGCTCAGGGTAGCAATGCCAAGGCGACGGCCACTGACGCCATGGCTTTTGGCTCCCGGTCATGGGCGGATGCGAATGACTCACAGGCCAGCGGTACGGATGCCAAGGCCTTTGCTGCCCGTGGGATTGCCATCGGTACTCGTGCTCGCTCCGGCGAGCCTGCTCCTGATGTCGAAAACCGGGACAAGAACCGCGATTCCATTGCCTTGGGTACGGACTCGGTTGCCGAGTTCAATAGCAGTATTGCAGTAGGTCGCGAAGCCCAGGCCAAAGCCGACTATGCACAGGCACAGGGCAAGGGCGCTCATGCCTTTGGCGAAGATTCGATTGCTCAGGGCCGTGATGCCTGGGCCATTGAACGACAAGCGATTGCGCTGGGTGCCGATTCCCGCAGCACGGCCGACCGCGCTGTTGCTATTGGTCAGGGCGCACAGGCAGGCAATGCACGCTCGGTAGCACTGGGTGATGGTGCCGTGACAGCAGGCGCGGTTGGCACCTTGAATGCGTCTTTGAACGGGCTGAACTACGGCAACTTTGCCGGCGATCGTCCTGTTGCTACCGTCAGCGTGGGTACGGAGCAGGAAAAACGCACTGTGACGAATGTGGCCGCAGGTCGGATCAGCGCGAGCAGCACGGATGCGATCAATGGCAGCCAGTTGTATGCCACGAATGCGGTGCTGGGCAATGTGGCCAACACCACGAAAAACATTCTGGGTGGCAATGCCACGCTGGCGACCAACGGCACTCTGAGCATGAGCAATATCGGTGATACCGGTGAAAACACGGTGCACGATGCGATCAAATACGCAGCTCAAGGCTGGTATGTGAGTGCCAATGGTGACGCCACTGCGAACGTGAAGCCGGGTGGTTCGGTGGACTTCAGTAATGACGATGGCAACATCACCGTTACTCGTACCGGGACTGATCTGGCCTTCAATCTGGCCGATGATCTGACGGTGGGCAACAGCATTACCGTAGGCGATACAGTCATCAATGGCGACAGCGTCACGATAGGTGACACGGTAGTCAATGGCGATAGCATCACCACCAATAACCTGACCGTTCAGGGCGAAACCCGCCTGGGTGACAGCTTTGTGGTTAATAACAACGGCGATGTTATCTACAAGGGCAACGAAGTCGCCACTCAGGCTGATGGCTTGAGCTTTGCAGGCAATACCGGCAACACCATTGCCAAGACCTTGGGTGACAACACACCGTTGACGCTGTCTGGCGAACTGGCAGCGGGTGAAGTCTCCACGGGCGCCAACCTGCGCGTCGATAGCGACGGCAACAAGTTGAACCTGGTCATGGCTCAGAACCTGACAGATCTGAACAGCATCACCATCAATAACGGTGGTCCGGTGATCAATGGCGACGGCATCGATATGGGTGGCAAGAAGATCACCAATCTGGATGCTGGCACGGACGATACCGATGCTGTGAATGTATCGCAGTTGAAAGAGGTCTCTGATGTTGCCAATGCAGGCTGGAACGTCAGCGCCAATGGTGGTGCTGCCGAGAACGTGAAGCCTGGCGCTTCGGTGGACTTCAGCAATACCGACGGCAATATCGACATCACACGTGATGGCACGGATCTGGCCTTCAATCTGGCTAATGATCTGACAGTTGGCAACAGCATCACCGTGGGCGATACGGTGATCAACGGCGACAGCGTCACTGTCGGTGATACGGTAGTCAAGGGCGATAGCATCACCACCAATAACCTGACCGTTCAGGGTGAAACCCGCCTGGGTGACAACTTTGTAGTCAACAACACGGGTGAGGTCACTTACAAGGGCAACGAAGTCGCTACCCAGGCCGATGGCTTGAGCTTTGCAGGCAATACCGGCAACACCATTGCCAAGACCTTGGGCGACAACACACCTTTGACCATTTCAGGTGAACTGGCCGAAGGCGAAGAATCCACCGGTGCCAACTTGCGCGTTGATAGCGACGGCAACAAGTTGAACCTGGTCATGGCTCAGAACCTGACCGATCTGAACAGCATCACCATTAATAACGGTGGTCCGGTGATCAACGGCGACGGCATCAATATGGGTGGCAAGAAGATCACCAATCTGGATGCTGGCACGGATGATACCGATGCTGTGAATGTGTCGCAGTTGAAAGAGGTCTCGGACATTGCCAATGCAGGCTGGAACGTCAGCGCTAATGGTGGTGCTGCCGAGAACGTGAAGCCGGGTGCTTCGGTGGACTTCAGCAACACGGACGGCAATATCAACATCACGCGTGATGGTACGGATCTGGTTTTCGATCTGAACAAAGACATTGATCTGGGTGCGGATGGCAGCCTGACCACAGGCAACACCTTGGTCAACAACGATGGTCTGACGGTGGATGATGGTGCAGGCAACAAGACCGCCACGACAGCAGCAGGCACCACGGTGAGCAATGCCGCTGGTGACACGACCACAGTGGGTGCAGGTGCGATCACCGTGGCAGATGCGGCCGGTAATAGCACGGCCATAAGCAGCACGCAGGTAGTGGTGGGCGGAGCGAACCCGGTCACGATCAATGGTGATACGGGCCGAATTGGTGGCCTGACCAATCTCACCTGGGATCCGGACAATTACACCAGCGGCCAGGCGGCAACGGAAGACCAGCTCAAGCGAGTCAGCGATGTAGCCAGCGCAGGCTGGAACGTGACGGATACTGACGGTAATAGCGCCAACATCGGTCCAAATGGCCAAGTGACGTTTGCAGGGGATAAGAACATCACGGTTGAGCAGACCGGGACCGATGATGATGGGCAGCTTGAAGTCAAGTTGAACAAGGACATCGATCTGGGGGCTGATGGCAGCCTGAAGACCGGCGATACCGTCATCAACAACGCCGGTGTTGCGGTAGGCAATGACGTACATCTGGGTAACACCGGCCTGACCATCAACAATGGCCCCAGCATTACCCTGGCAGGCATCAACGCAGGTGATATGCGCATTACCAATGTGGCCGCCGGTCGCAATCCGACGGATGCCGTGAATTACGGACAGCTCCAGCCTATCGAGTCCTTCATTGGCCTGGATGGAAACGGCTCCTTTGCCTACAACGGTGGTCAGCACACATCCTTGAAAGATGTTCTGGACAGCATGCACTGGAATGTTGAAGCCCCGACGGATGGCAAGGACGGTGGCAACAACGGTGGTTCCAATGGCAATGGCCCTGGCTCTGGTGGCGGCAACAATGGCTCCGGCGACGGTACACCTATCCACAATGGCAACACGGTGGGCTTTGTTGAAGGCGACAACATCGTGATCTCCAAGACGGACCGGGTCAATGATGCAGGCCAGACCGTGGGTGCCGATATCAAGGTATCGCTGGCTCAAGATGTGACGGTCAATTCCATTACGGCGGTGAATGTTCAGGCCGATGAAATTCAGATCAATAACGGTGGCCCGATCATCAACGAGAACGGCATCAATATGTCCGGCAAGCACATTACTAATGTGGCGGCGGGCATCAATGATACCGATGCGGTGAACGTGAGCCAGTTGAATCAGGTTGCGGGCAATCTGCAAGGCCAGATCAACAATATTCGCCACGATATCAATCGTCTGGATAACCGATTAAGTGCAGGTGTGGCTGCCGCAATGGCAACAGCGTCGCTGCCTCAGGCTTATTTGCCGGGCAAACACATGATGTCCATGGCCGGTGGCACCTGGCGTGGAGAGTCCGGTATGGCTATTGGCTTCTCCGGCATTACCGATAACGGTAAATGGGTCTACAAGCTCTCGGGCAATACCACCTCGCGCGGTGATTATGGCGGCGCAGTGGGTGTTGGCTACCAGTGGTAATCCAGCCCTGACTCTACGGTGCATCGGCGTATGGACGCCGATGCACAGCACACACTTTTGAAGGAATTCAGATCATGAAAAAAAATTGGTTTGGGGCTGCTTTGCTTGGCAGTCTGGTGCTTGCTGGTTGCGGAACCTTGAGTCAGGTGGACTCGGAAGGTCATACAGAAAACCCGGTGTTTCCTGACGTGGACAAAGCGACTTTTCACACGGGCTCTTATCCCAATATCGACAATCTGCGTCAGGTTCGGGAAGGTGTGACGCGTGATCAGCTTTATGACTTGTTAGGTCGCCCGCACTTTGCTGAGGGCTTCAAGGTTCGGGAGTGGGATTACCTGTTTCACTTCAACACGGTACAGGGCATCAAGACTTGTCAGTTCAAGGTGCTGTTTGATCAGGACAAGCTGGGTCGCAGCTTCTATTGGAAGCCCAGCGATTGTGCTGCTGTTCTGGATGCGACGCCCAAAACGGCGACGATTCAGCCTTTCTCGCTTTCCGGGGATGTGGCTTTTGCATTTGGCAGTGCGACCTTGACCAGCGCAGGCGTGGCGACAATTCGCGATATTGCCGGTCAGCTCAAGCAAATGTCTGACATCGAACAGGTGACGGTCTCTGGTCATACCGATCGGATCGGGAATGCGGCATCGAATCAACGCCTGTCGCAGCAGCGCGCCGAGACAGTGCGGCAGGCCTTGTCGGCACAAGGCATTCCAGCCGCCGCGATTGTGACGCAAGGCTTTGGTCAGGACCGACCTCTGGTGCAGTGTGATCAGCACAATCGCCGTGATTTGATTGCCTGCCTGGCACCGAATCGTCGGGTTGATATTGCAGTTCAAGGCCAACGCTAAGTTGGATGCAGCAACAGCGCGCGCACCTGGCCAGACTGGGTGCGCGCCATGTACCGAGATAACAATGAATATTCTGCACAAATTAGCTGTGCTGGTTCTGGCAGGCGGCTTGGCAGCGTGTCAGCAAACGGCACCTCGTCGTATCCCCGAACCGGTCGATCCTGCTCCGCCTGCCATGCAAAGCTCGGCGGTGTCGACGAATGCCAGCCCGGCAACGGCTGCTCGTAATCAATCTTCAGCCGTGATTACCCTGCATCTGGCGCAGGAAAAAGCGGAAGCGCCCTTGGTTGCGGTGGATGTGGGGGGAACCTCTCTGTATGCGCTGCCTCAGCCGGTGTTGACGCAAGCCGATCTGCATCGTGTCACCCCGGTGACGGCACAAGATCAAGGTACGTTTCTTTTGCTGGAGATGAATCAGAACGGCATTACCAAGCTGCGCAGCGTCACGGCTCAGGCGCAAGGCCACTATCTTCTTTTAAGCGTGCAAGGGCAGTTGGTCAGCGTGGCCCGTATCAGTGAAACGATTTCCGACGGACGTTTGCTAATCGGAACCCAGAATGCCCAGCATACACAGGCCATTATTAAATTGATGCAGGGTGGTCAGTGATAACAGGACTGCGTATCGCGCCCTATGTATGATTTTGATGTGGTTTTTCTCCTGATTGCACAGCCTGCATCATCGCGTGTGGGCGATATGCTGGCCCTGCATGATTATCTGGCTGGCTCAGGGGTGTGCACGACGGTAGCAACCAGCCCTACGGACCTTGCCATGCTCGGAAAGCGCCTGCGCATTCTGATTATTGATGGGGAGGGCGAGAGCGCGTTTGATGTCTATGACGTGATCTCGGCGATGCGTCAGTTGGATAATGTCGCCATCCTTTTTCTGGCTGATGAATCCCCACTGTCCTGTGAGCGTGCTTTGTATGCGGGGGCAGAAAGCTGTTTACCTGCCCGTAGTGCGTACTCCACTGTGTTAAGAACAGTGATTGAGTTGGGAAGTACCCAGCCAGCGGCTCCCATCAATGATGAGAGAGTCGCGATGAAAAGGAAGAGGCAACGTAGAAGGCACTACATTGGTTTGAACCTGAGGTCGCGCTTTTCCCGCTAGACGTACCGGGAAGAGCAGACATTCACGTTTCACGTCAGTAAAAAAAAGCCCCGATGCCAAATGCGGACATCGGGGTAAAAAGTGTGCGTGGTGCGCACGCACACATAGTCAGACGGTGAAACTATAGAGCTAGGGCGTTTAACACTTACAGGTAGGCGGGGATCCCCAGGGCTGGATCGCTTACGCCGTGCTCACCAAACTCCACTCGGCCAGCAAAGCGACGGTAGTAGCTCGGGTCGCTGTTGCTGCGCACGACAAAGTCGTACCAGTGGCCGCTGGGCTTCAAGGTCCAGGATTGCTTGGATTGCTTGCCCGGTTCAACCGTGACTTCCCATGGGCCGTCTTCGCGGTAGGCCATGGACTGGATGGTGAAGGTGCAGGCGGACTGACCACCGTTCATCATTTCCAGATAGACATCACCCTTGGACACTTCGTAGCAGACGCGGATTTCGGGGCGGGCGGCTTCGGCCTGGCTCAACACGCTGACATCGCCACGGAAGTGACGGTGAAAACCGTTCGGTCCCAGTACCCACAGGTCGTAATGGCCCAGGTTATCGGCTTGCACGTCCCAGACATCGTCCAGAATCTGGTCAGGAGCGACCATGTAGCGGCGGGGGATACGGTCCAGGTTCAGCTTGTCGTAAACGTGGAAAACAGCGGCTGCTTTACCCGTGTTGGAGAACAGCAGTTGGACGCCTTTTTCGCTGTCGCAACGGGCGCTGACGTGCAGTTCGTATGGCAGGGCTCGCGATGGACGCACGCCGGTTTGCTGCACGGGGATGCGTTGGTTGTCCACGGGTTGTGGCACCTGGGCCAGTCGTTCCTGGGCGCTGCGGATGGAGTCCGCGTCTTGACGGCTGCGACGGCCATTCAGCGTAGGCAGTGGTTCGTCGTTCGGGCTGGCAAAGTTGAAGGCAGTGGTCAGGTCACCGCAGACTGCACGGCGGTAAGGGCTGATGTTGGGCTCCATCACACCAAAGCGCTCTTCCATGAAGCGGATGACCGAAGTGTGGTCAAACACTTGGGAGTTCACCCAGCCGCCACGGCTCCAGGGGGAGATTACGTACATAGGCACACGTACGCCGGGGCCAAAGGCTTTGCCATCGCGGGGAGGCTGGCCCAGCAGACCTTTGGGGCTGGGGTAGTTGTAGTACTCAAACGCGAGTTCTTCTGCGCTCAAGGACGTCTTGCCAGCCGGTTTGCCGGTGACCGGATCAATGGACGGGACGGAAGGCGAAGGCACGTGATCAAAGAAGCCGTCGTTCTCATCAAAGTTGACTAGCAGAACCGTCTTGCTCCAGACCTCGGGGTTGGCGGTCAGGGCGTCCAGCAGTTCCTGGGTATACCAGCCACCTTGTACTGGGCTTGATGGGCCTGGGTGCTCGGAGTAGTTGGCGGGAGCGACCACCCAGGAAATCTGGGGCAGATTGCCTTCTGCCACGTCCTTGCGCAGTTGGTCGAAGAAACCACCATCGGGCATGGTGTTGGCAACACCTTTGTAGAGCGGGTTGCCCGTGTTGTCGGCTGGATCGTATGGCGAGTTGTTGGGTTTGCCGGACTTTTCGTTGGCGCGGCGATATTGCTTGAAGCCTGCCAGGGAGTTGTCGGTGAAGTTGTCGGGCAAGTTCTGGTACACCTTCCAGCTAATACCCGCTTCTTCCAGGCGCTCGGGGTAGGTTTTCCACTCGTAGCCCAGCAAGGAGGAACCCAGGCTATCCCAGGCATTGTTCACCGTACACTCGCCCGTGCCCGTGGGGCCGTTGGTGCCGGTCCACAGGAACATGCGGTTGGAGTTGGTGCCGGTGTGCATGGAACAGTGGTAGGCATCACACAGGGTGAAGGCGTTGGCCATGGCGAACTGGAACGGCACTTCGGCTTCACGGTAGAAACCCATGGAGTGGCGGTTCTTGTGCTTGGGCCAGAAATCCATGCGGCCATGATCCCAGGCGGCCTGGCCGTCGGACCAGGAGTGCGGTGTGCCGTTGACACGCTGGGCATTCCCTTTTGTGCTGTCCAGGTGGTAAGGCATGACTGTTTCAGTGGAGCTGACGTTCTGCTGCCAGACGTTGCGGCCATTGGGCAGCGGAATGGTGAAGCGGTCACCAAAACCGCGCACACCCTTCAAGGTGCCGAAGTAATGGTCAAACGAACGGTTCTCTTGCATCAGAACAATAATGTGTTCGACGTCTTTGATCGTGCCCGTTTTGTTGTTGGCGGGAATGGCCAGGGCTTTGCGGATGCTGGGAGGAAAAGCAGCCAGGGAACCTGCAGCCAGGCTTGCGCCCGTCATATTGCGTAGGAAGGTGCGGCGTGAAGTCATTGTGCTTAATCTCTTAATCAATCAAGGGGCGCATTTCAGTTGCGGCGCGGGTTCTGGCGTGGGTTTGCCGGGCTCGGTGGGCTCTTCAGGCGAGCCGGGGTTGTCCGAGCCACCGTTGTCACTACCGCTGCTGCAAGCAGCCAGCAGGCCGCAGAGCATCAACAAAACGGATGCGCGTTTTATGCGCTCGAAGGTGGATGAAGCGTTCTTGGGAGTCATGAAAAGTCCTTGCGTGGCGATCAGGGTTGGAGGCTGGACAGAGGCTGGCGGGATTCAAAAATGCTGGTCAGTTCGTCCGTGCTCAGGGCGCGGTCCCACATGGCCAGTTCGCCAAAGTCCATATTGATGTCGCTGCGTCCCCAGCGTTTGTAGTACTGGCCGGTAACGTCTTCGTTCAAACCCAGCTCGCCCGTGCCGGTGCCACCCAGGGCTTGCAGCGTGCGTGCTTCCAGGGCAACCGAACCAAATTGGGCGCCTTTCTTGGGATCGAATACGTGGCCCAGCATCTTGCCTTCGGCCTTGTCGATGACGACGGCCACATAGGCCCATTCATCGGGGGTGATGTTGTAGCCCTGGCTCTCGTTGCGGCCGCCACCGTAGCCGGTGTTAAAGCGGATGTCGCAACCACCGGCGTTAAACAGACCCAACGCAAAACCGGGGTTGTTGCCAGAGTCGTAGTTCTTGTTGGCCATGATGGAAGCGCCGTAACCCTGACAGTTGTTGGGTGTGCGCAGCCAGAAGCCGATGGTCATTTGCTGCACGCTGCTCAAGGTGAACAGGTCGCGGCTCATGGACAGGCGGTAGCCTCGGTTGCCGTTGTTGTCGGCATTGCTGCCTACGATGCGCAGACCACCTTTGGCGGTGCTGGGATCCAGGAAATCACCGGCAATCAATTGACCGGCAGGGACGGCGGGTGTGGAGGTTTGCAGGCTGCTGCCACCTTTGGCGTCGGTAAAGGGTTGCGCGTTGAAGGTGTAGTAGCTGCGCAAACCGTTTTTCAGGGTGTCAGCCAGTTTGGGAGGCGGCTGGTAGCCTACGTCTGCTTTCAGGGCGGAGGCGGCTTGGCCCACCTGGACCGAGTAGTACAGGGAGTAGGTTTGGGCGGTGTCCGAAGCGGGTAAAGGATCGGAGTAATGCGTGGTACCGGCGGGCAGGGTGGCGATCAGTTTGCCATCGCGCATCACCTGGATTTCTTGCGAGGCCTCGCCTTGCAGGACCCAGTTCAGGTCCACCATGTTTTTGTCGGCCGGTTTGTTGAAGGCCAGATTGCGTACACGGGTTTCGGCTTGCAAGGGCGAGCCGCGGAAGCGGTATTGCTCGTTTTGAAGGCCCAGGTGTGACAAGACGGTAGGCGCGATGTCGATGACGGCGGCCAGGGTGTTCATGTCTGTGGTGCTGCTGATTTGGCTGTCGGCGGCGGGCAGGGAGGCCAGGGTTTTATTGGTGGCAATAAAGCTGGTCTTGTTGCGGTTGAATTGGGAGCCAGTGGTGCCGCCGAATTCGTCCAGGCCGTAGCTGGTGGTCAGAATGATCAGCCAGTCTTCCGAGGCGTCTGCCTGTTTGCGCTTGTCGATCAGGGCAAACAGTTTGTCCAGCGAGGCCAGGGACTCCTGTACGGCTTGTTGATAGGCCGGGCTGCCCAGGC
This sequence comes from Alcaligenes sp. SORT26, assembly GCF_017377875.1. Taxonomy (GTDB): domain Bacteria; phylum Pseudomonadota; class Gammaproteobacteria; order Burkholderiales; family Burkholderiaceae_B; genus Alcaligenes; species Alcaligenes parafaecalis. Next base: position 1,909,989 of record NZ_CP070975.1, on the reverse strand, counting down.
CTCCTTGTGTGGCAGCGCGGGCGGGGGCCTGGATCTGGGCCAGAATCAGGGATTTGCCTTCTTGCAGGTACTTTTGTGTTTGCTCGCTGACACAGCTATCGGAGTCGGTACAGTTGGCAGCTTCGATGATGCGGCCTTCTTGCAGGTCCTGGCTCCACAGTGTGCGGTAGTTGGCATTGCTCAAGGCCAGGGCGGCCTGGGTGGGTTTGGAGGTTTGAGCGACCAGGGTGGGGCTATTAAGTTTGGTGTCTTCCTGGCCGACACCGCGCAGGCCGTGCTGGTCTGCCCAGACGCCGGTGATCAGGGAGGCCCAGCCGGGCAGTGGCAAGGTGCGCTGTTCGCTGGCGGTGCCGACATAGCCACCGGTTTGGGCGGGGGCGATGGTCAGGTTTTTCAGGGCGGGGTGTTGGCCTGCCTGGCGAGCTTGCAGCAGGGCTTCGTAGCTCAGGCCGTCAAGGGTGACGATCAGGGCTTTTTTGCCGCCCAGTGCCTGGGGTTTGTCGCCGGGTTCGACGGTGGGGGTTTCGGGGTCGACGCCGGGGTTTGCCGGGCCATCGTTACCACCGGAGCCGCTGCCGCAGGCGGTCAGCAGCAGTGCCAGGGACAGGGAGATCCCGGCTTGCTGCAGGCGCTGCACGGTGTGGGATTTTTGGGGACGGGAGGTGAAGGTCATACAGCCACTCGTGGAGAGAAGGAAAAAAGAGAGGCCGGACTGTGCGTGGGGGTGGGCTGCTCAGTCGGCATCGGATCAGGACTGCGGGCAGTGTAGGAAGGGCGTATGACTGCCCTGTGAACGGATGGCTAAATCCGCCGATGATTGGATTGTGTTTTATGGGGTGGGGTGATTAGTGCGGGAGGATGGGGAGGGGGAGCGTTGGCTGGCTGCGGCCTGGCGGGGATGTGGCGGTTTGATGGATGGTTTGTTACGGGGAGGGGGGAGTGGCGGGGTTTGAGCGATTTTTTTATGTTTTAGGTTCAAAGTTGTTGGGTTTGGGTTTGGGTTTGGGTTTGGGTTGAGGTGGAGTGCAGGCTAGGGGGGATTGATGGAGGCAACTGAGGGGAGGATTGCCGGAGGGCATTCTTCGTGGGCCGCTGCTCGGGGTGCAGGCACAGGGGGCTGGGGCGGACTACTTGCCGACGCTGCGCGTCGGTGCCCTTGTCGGAGGGTCAATCGGGGCGCAGCCTGAACTCGCCCGGTGGTTTGTCCCCCGGACAAACCACAAGCGTCGGGCTCAAACAGCAGGCCGCTTGCATCCCCGATTGACCCTCCGACCGCGGCAAGTAGTCTGACTCGCCCTGCGCCCCCTGTGCCTGCACCCCGAGCAGCTCTCAACGGGTCGTAGAGTGACGCCCGGAATTCTTGTTTGTGCAGACTGCTGGTTTGAATCGTGATGGCTGGGACTTGTTGTTTGGGCTGGCTTTTAAAACCGTCCGGGAGGAGGGTTTTAAAAGCCACCACGTCACCACGTCACCACGTCACCACGTCACCACGTCACCACGTCACCACGTCACCACGTCACCACGTCACCACGTCACCACGTCACCACGTCACCACGTCACCACGTCACCACGTCACCACGTCACCACGTCACCACGTCACCACGTCACCACGTCACCACGTCACCACGTCACCACGTCACCACGTCACCACGTCACCACGTCACCACGTCACCACGTCACCACGTCACCACGTCACCACGTCACCACGTCACCACGTCAGTGAGGAGGTGTGGCTGCGCGTAGTCGGTGAGTGGTGATGCCCGCAGTTGGGTAGTCGGAGGCAAAGCTCAGTCGGATCGAGCAGCCAATTCAAGCTGCTCTTGTTGGATACATCGGGAGATTGAGGACGGCTGGGTTTTACAGAGTGGTTAGCGGCTGTGTCGGGAATGCCAGCATGGTCGGCTCGGTCAGTCCGGTCAGTGCCTGGATGACTTTTCTGGCTTGCTCCATGGGGGCGCTGCTGATGAAGGCGCTGTTGCCTGTTTGTATTTGTGTATTCAGGCAGTTCGCTTGTTCCAGGCGGCGGTGGACTTGGGCGGCGACGGCGAAGGAGGGTTCCAGAATGTGGAAGCGCGAGCCGCTGATGGCTTCGATGGTGGGGCGCAGGAAGGGGTAGTGGGTGCAGCCCAGTACGAGTGTGTCGGCTTGGCTTTGCAGGGCCGGGGCCAAGCGTGCCTGGAGTTCTGCTTCGATTTCCGGGCCTGACAGTTGCAGGGCTTCGACGCGGTCGGCCAGGCCGGGGCAGGGAATGCGGATGACTTCTATGTCGCTGGCGTAGCGCTCAATCAGGTTTTGCAGGCCGCTGCTGTCCAGAGTGCGGCTGGTGGCCATCAGGGCGATGCTACGGCTGCGGCTTAAGGCAGCCGCCGGTTTGATGGCCGGTTCGATGGCGATGATGGGGATGTTGAGTTGGGCCCGCAAGGTGGGGGCGGCAACCAGGGTGGCGGTGTTGCAGGCGATGACGAGCGCTTTGCAGCCTTGGTCGACCAGCACTTGTGCCATGCGCTGGGTGCGTTCCACGATCCATTCGGGGGAGCGGTCGCCGTAAGGGGCGCAGTGTGAGTCGGCCAGATACAGCAGGTTCTCGTTGGGCAGGGACTGGCGCAGGGCGCGCCAGATGGACAGGCCGCCCACGCCCGAGTCAAACAGGCCGATAGGAGCCTGAGCAAAGGTGGACGAGGTGGATGTACTCATGGCGCTGGATAATTCTTGTGGAGCAAAGCTCGTATTATGGCGCGTTTGTGGTCCTTGGAGCAGGGGGCGGGTTCTGCCTGCAGACAAAGTTAAGGTTTCTATTTGCAACGAGTGAAGGGGGGGTGTGGGCGGCCGGTGTTTGGCCGCCCTGTGTGGCGTGTCAGGCCAGTTGCTTCAAGACGCCGCCCACCGCATCAAAGAGTGAGCTGAGTTGGGCGGGTGTGCTGGTGAAGGGCGGGCCAAATTGCAAGGTGTCGCCGCCAAAGCGTACGTAAAAACCTTGTTTCCATAGTTGCAGGCCTGCTTCAAAGGGACGGATGGCGGGGTCGCCATTGCGGGGTGCCAGTTGAATGGCTCCCGCTAAACCGCAGTTACGGATGTCGATGACGTTGGGGCAGTCGCGCAGTTGGTGCAGGGCTTGTTCAAAGTGTGGCGCCAGTTCGGCGGAGCGTTGCAGCAGATTGTCTTGTTCCAGCAATTCCAGTGCGGCCAGACCGGCGGCGCAGGCCACGGGGTGGGCGGAGTAGGTATGGCCGTGGCTGAATTCGACGGCGTGCAGTGGCAAGTCCTGGCCCATGAAGGTTTGGTAGATCTCTTTGCTGGCAATGACCGCGCCCATGGGAATGGCGCCGTTGGTCAGTTGCTTGGCCATGGTCATGACATCGGGTGTGACGCCAAAGTATTCGGCTCCGGTGTGGGTGCCCAAACGACCCAGGCCGGTAATGACTTCATCAAATACCAGCAGGATGTTGTGCTGATCGCAAATCTGACGCAGGCGTTGCAGGTAGCCGGTAGGGGGAACCAGTACGCCTGCCGAGCCGGAGACGGGCTCTACAAATACAGCGGCGATGGTACTGGCATCGTGCAGTTCGATCAGTTTAAGCAGTTCATCGGCCAAAGTAAGACCGCCGGTTTCAGGCTGGCCGTGGGTGAAGGCGCAGTCTGCTTGCAGTACGTGGGGCAAGTGGTCGGCATCCATCAACTGGCCAAACATTTTGCGGTTGCCGCCTATGCCACCCAGGCTGGTCCCAGCCACGTTGACGCCGTGGTAGCCGCGGGCTCGGCCAATCAGGCGGGTTTTGGTGGCCTGGCCTTTGATGCGCCAGTAGGCACGCACCATTTTGACGACGGTGTCCGTACATTCAGAGCCGGAGTTGGTGAAAAACACGTGGTCCAGGCCTTCAGGGGTGAGCTGAGTCAGCTTGTCGGCCAGTTGAAATGCGGCTGGGTGTCCAAACTGAAAGGCGGGGGAGTAGTCCAGTTGCCCCAGTTGGCGATGCACGGCTGCCTGGATCTCATGGCGGGCGTGGCCTGCACCGCAAGTCCAAAGCCCGGACAGGCTGTCAAAAATCTGGCGGCCGTCCTGGTCGTACAGCCAGTTGCCTTCGGCTTTCACGACCAGGCGTGGGTCCTGCTGAAAGTGCCGGTTCGCGGTAAAGGGCATCCAGTGGGACTGGAGATTGAGTTCACTGGCGATCTGCTGGGGCGCAAAGTAGGGTGAGTTCACGTCGGTCTCCTCAAGGCGGTGAATACCCCCAGTGTAGGGAGCTAAGTTGTTGAGTAAAATACGTTTTTATTCAACTTCACTTATTGTTTTACTCACCTATATGCATCTGAAAGGACTCTTGCAGGTTTCCGATTTTGATTTGCGCCTGCTGCGTGTGTTCAGAACGGTGGCGCAAGTGGGCAGCTTTTCGGCTGCAGAGGGTGTGCTGGGGATTACGCGCTCGGCCATCAGCTTGCACATGAGCGATCTGGAAAAGCGCCTGGGGGGTATACGGTTGTGCCAGCGTGGCAGGGCGGGTTTTGCCTTGACGGAAGAAGGCCGGCAAGTGCTGCGGGCCAGTGAAACCTTGATGGCGGCGGTGGAGAACTTCCGTAGCGAGGTTAATCAACTGCATTCCAGTTTGAGGGGAGATTTGAATATAGGGTTGATGAATAGCCTGATCTCGCAGCCACATATGCACATTACGTCGGCCTTGCGCACCCTGCGGCAAAACAGTGATGCGGTGCGTGTGCATATCAGCATGAGTACGCCGGGGGAGATAGAGCGTGGCTTGTTGGAGGACCGTTTGCACATGGGCGTGCTGCCTGAAACCAATGCGCTTAGCGGCTTGGAGTACCGCACGCTGTATGCCGAGCCTTATTTTCTGTATTGCTCCTGGGAGCATCCCTTGTTCCGTGCCGCTCAAAAAGGGACGGTACCACCTGCGGATTTGCGCGCTGCGGCTGCTATTGCTCCTGCGTATCGAATGAGTTCGGAAGCCATTGCCCAGCATCAGGATTTGAATTGTGTGGCAACGGCCAGTGATCGGGAAGGCATCGCTTTTTTGATTCTGACTGGTGAGTACATCGGCTTCTTGCCCGAGCATGTCGCAGCCCGTTGGGTGGAAAAGGGGCAGATGATCGCGGTGGACCCGCAGCAGCGCCAATTCACGATTCCCCTGTCGTTGGCCATGCGCAAGGATAGGCGCGCGCATGCGATTGTGGATTACTTCTTGAATGCGCTGGACTCTGTTGCGCAGAATTGAAATGGCCAGCGTCGTGGCTGGCCGTGTGCTTGCTGTACGTCCCTGATGCGTATGCTTAGGTCGGGCTGGCCCGGTGCCATAACAAGGTGCCCATGCCCAACTTGCCACCGACGACCACGGGGTCACGGGTGATCAGTTCCAGTGCTCCTTCGCTAAATCGCGCCAGTCTTGGCTGGGGCACGTCCACCCAGTCCGGGTACAAGGACATATCCACAAAATGGGTCACGCAGTGGGCTTGCTCATCGACTTCAAACGTACCGGCATAAGCCAGGTAGCTGTCTATCAGGCTTTGGCAGGGGTCTTGCACGGTTCTGTCACTGCTGCCCAGTTGGGCGGCCATGTAGCCTGTTCCCGTATAAATCAGCATGCCGATCGGGTTGGGGCCTAGACCTGGATAGGAAGGAGAGCCATCCGAGGGGACAAAATCAAACGACACCAGTTTCCAGACGCCAATCAGTTTGCTACGTAAGGTATGCGACATCAAAAACTCCTGAATAGTCGGTTTTTTTTCTGCAGTAAAACCGTTTCATCATGAGGTTTTTGTCTATACATAACAATCTATTAGCGATTTTTATTTCCTATCGATCAACCCTACGGATCTTTATTTTTTAAGTGGCAATGGCCTGCACAGATTACCCAGTATTTCCAAGGCATTGCTGCTTTGATCGGTCCAGGGATGACCAAAATTCAGGCGTAAACAATGGCTGTAGTTTTGGGTGGTAGAGAAAATAGAACCCGGTGCCAGACTGATGCCTTGTGACAAGGCCTGACGATGCAAGTCCAGCGTCTGTACGCTTTTTTCCAGCTCTACCCAGAGAAAGTAGCCGCCTTCGGGGCGTGTGGCGCGGGTGCCTGTCGGGAAGTAGCGTCCCAGGGCTTTGGAGAACTGTTCATACTGATTTTTCAGTTGGGTGCGCAGGCGACGCAGATGCTGGTCGTAGGCTCCTTTTTCCAGATAGCTGGCCAGAGCCAGTTGAGTAGGAACGGGAGAGGTCAGTGTTGTGGTCAGCTTGGCTTTGGCGACTTCGCGGGTATAGCGTCCCGGCACAGCCCAGCCTACCCGATAGCCGGGTGCCAGGGTTTTGGAAAAGGAGGAGCAGTGCATCACCAAACCCTGGCGATCAAAGGCTTTGGCGGGTCGTGGGCGTTCGGTATCGAAGTACAGCTCGCCGTACACATCGTCCTCGATCAAGGGGATTTCGTGACGGGCCAATAGCTCTACCAATTGTGCTTTTTTGGCGTCCGGCATCAGGCTGCCCAATGGGTTCTGGAAGTTGGTCATCAACCAGCAGGCTTTGGGGGAGTGGCGCACGATGGCTTGCTCCAACGCATCCAGATCGATGCCCTCGCGTGGGTGAGTGGGCACTTCCAGGGCCTGCAGTTTCATGCGCTCCAAAGACTGCAAGGCAGCATAGAAAGTGGGTGACTCCACCAGCACAATATCGCCCGGCTGGGTGACGGCGGCCAGGCAGAGATTCAGGGCTTCCAGTGCGCCATTGGTAATCACAATATCGTTAGCGTTGATAGCCATGCCTTGAGCCAAATAACGCAAGGCAATCTGCCGACGCAGGGCGGCATGCCCCTGGGTCAGATCATCCAGGCTGGCCCAAGGATCTTGCTGTTTGAGACTGGCTGATAAAAAGCGGCCTAATCGCTCCAGTGGAAAGAGCAGGGGGCTGGGAAATGCTGATCCCAAGGGAGCAACGGAGCGCTCTGAACTGGATTGCAAAATCGCCATGATCAGGTCGCTATTGTTGACGTTGGTGGCCTGCAAGGGGGGCTGGGACGCGGTGTCGGCTTCCAGCGTATGTGGGGCCAGATGAGAGCACACGTAATAGCCCGAACGTGGGCGTGCCTGTATCAGCCCTTGTGCTTCCAGACGGTAATAAGCCTGAAAAATCGTCGAGGCGCTGATCTTGTGCTTATCCATTAACTGGCGCACCGACGGCATGCGCTCGCCCGCCGCGACCGTGCCGTCCAGAATGGCCTGGGCCAGCTCTTTTGCCAGAGTCTCATATAGTTTCATGCGACTTGATACTCCATCTGATACGGTTGATTCGCCAAATGTGGTTTTTTTATTATCTGATGGGTAGGGCTGTAAGCACAAGCAAGGCGCTATTTACGCCGCTTACAGGACAACTGATAGGGTTTTTGAAGCTTTAACTGATTCTTGGAATGCTCTGTACCGACGGGTAGCCTTGCGAGTGTTTTCGTCCGTGCCCCTGCGGGGGACGGCCCTATCTCATCAGAGGAATACCATGAACCCGACGGCGCTTTTGCTTGCCGCATTCATCCTGTCGATTGCCGGGCTTTTTGCCTTTATCTGGTCCTTGCGCAAGGGCCTGTTCGATGCTGACGTCAGTGGTGCACGCACTATTTTTCATAAGGGCGAGATCGGCCAGCCCGAAGAGCCTTCTGCCGGTGATGCTCAACGGCAAGCGCTCAGTTTGGCTGCCGCAGACCATCTGGCAGAGAACCACGGCCAGCAAACCAGTGCTGTAGAGATGGAGGCACGCGAGCAGGCTGACCGCTCCAGCTCCATGCCTGCTTTTTTATTGATTGTCTGTGCGGTGGTCTGGCTGGTGGTGGCGTCTTTTGCCGGTCTGATCAGTTCGCTGAAACTGCATTGGCCAGAGTTCCTGGGCGATGTGTCCTGGTTGAGCTTTGGCCGTCTGCGCACGATTCACCTGAACGGTGTTGCATATGGCTGGGCCCCGATGGGCTTGCTGGGGCTGACAATCTGGATGCTGCCGCGCCTGCTGCAAACCCCACTTTTGGGTGGCCGTTTGGTGATGGTCGGTGGACTGGTCTGGAACGCGGCTCTGGTCGCGGGGATCGGGGCCTTGGCCATTGGTTTGAATGCTGGTTTGGAGTGGCTGGAAATTCCCTGGCAGATTGGTGTGCTGTTTGCCTTTGGCGGCATGATGATCGGCATGCCACTGGCCTTGATGCTTTCGCAACGCAAGGTCAAGCACTTGTACGTGTCGGTTTGGTACATCGGTGCCGCACTGTTCTGGTTCCCGATCCTGTATCTGGTTGCCAAGGTTCCGGGCGTGCACTTTGGCGTTGAGCAGGCCACCATGAACTGGTGGTTCGGGCATAACGTGCTGGGCCTGTTCTACACCCCCATGTCGATTGCGGCCATTTACTACTTCTTGCCTAAAGTCATCGGGCGTCCCGTACGTTCCTACAACTTGTCCTTGCTGGGTTTCTGGACGCTGGCCTTTTTCTACGGTCAGGTCGGAGCACACCATTTGATCGGTGGCCCTATTCCTGAATGGCTGATCACTCTGTCCATCGTGCAAAGCGTGATGATGGTGATTCCGGTGCTGGCCTTCTCGGCTAACCAGCACTTGACCTTGAAAGGTCACTTCAGTGCGTTGCGTCATTCGCCGGTTCTGCGGTTCATCGTCTTTGGCGCCATGATGTACACCGTCGCCTCCCTGCAAGGTTCTGCTGAAGCCTTGCGCTCCCTGAACTCCATTACGCACTTCACACACTTCACCGTAGCGCATGCTCACCTGGGCATGTATGGCTTTGTGACCATGGTGATTTTTGGTGGGGTGTACTTTGCCTTACCCCGCATTCTGAATACCGCCTGGCCCCGTCCAGCCTTGATCTCCTGGCACTTCTGGCTGGTGGTGGCTGGCTTTGCGGTGTACATGATCACGCTCAGCATTGGTGGCGTACTGCAAGGCTTGGCCTTGCTGGATCCAACGCGTGGCTTTATGGAGTCCGTGGCTGTCACCATGCCCTGGCTGCAAGGTCGCTCCATTGGTGGTGCTTTGATGACTTTGGGCCATCTGGTGTTTGCCCTGCACGTCTTGCTGATGATTGTGAAGTCCGGTGCGTTCGCCTTGACCGAGTCTCGCTCGGCTGCCGTGCGCCGTACTGCTGAGCTGGAGGTTTGAGGACATGGAAAACGAACTGAAGTTGATTATCGGGTCCATGGTGACCTTGTCCCTGGCCACGGCCGCCATGATTGTGGTGCCTTTTCTGCAGTTGAAAGACGAGCCTGCACCGGAAGGCTTGTCGCCCTATACCAGCCAGGAAGTACGTGGCCGGGCGGTGTATCGGGGCAATGGTTGTATTACTTGCCACACACAGCAGCCCAGTACCACGGGAGCCGGTGTCGCTGATGCCAGCCGTGGCTGGGGGCGCGCCTCTGTGGCGGGGGATTATCACTATGATGATCCGCCTTTGCTGGGCACCATGCGTACCGGGCCGGATCTGTTCAATATTGGCGTGCGTCAGCCTAGTCAGGATTGGCATCTGGGCCATTTGTATGATCCGCGCGCGTATTCGCCGGGTAGCAATATGCCTCCCTATCGTTTTCTGTTCGAGGCGAAAGACCCGGATCAGGTACAGCCTGATGAGCGTGTTGTTAGCCTGCCACCGGGTGTAGCGCCAGAGGGCAAGGTGGTTGTGGCACGTCCGGAGGCCTTGGATCTGGTCGTGTATTTGCAGTCGCTCAAGCACGTCTATCCAATCTTGAGTGCTGATGTCGTGGAGCGCGAGGAATGAACAAGCCTGTGCAAAATCGTCAAAGCGAGAACGCCGATCCCCATGAGCAGTACAACCCGGTTCCGCGAGTTGTGATTCTGGTGATTTTGGCGCTGCTGGCCTGGGCGGTGTACTACATCGTGTCGGCTCAGCCTAATAGCTCTCCCCGCTTGGGTGATCAACGACCGTTGGCTGTGTTGGCTCCTGCCCCTGCCAGTGCCTCTGCGGATGGCAAGCAGCTTTATGCCAATGCCTGTGTGGCCTGCCATCAGGCGACGGGACAAGGTTTGCCGGGAGTGTTTCCCCCTTTGGCTGACTCTGAATGGGTGAAGGGCGAGCCCAAGGTGTTGGCTCAGTTGGTGTTGCATGGCATTAACGGGCCTATCACGGTGAAAGGGCAGCAGTATCAGGGAGCAATGCCTGCTTTTGCGGAGCAGTTCAGTGATGCGGAGCTAGCCGCCGTGTTTAATTTCATTCGCCATGAATGGGGGAATGAGGCAGAGGCGCTTACTCCTGAACTTGTCGCTGAAGCGCGTGCGGCTAGTGCGGAGCGTACTCAGCCTTGGCAGGGGGAGCAGGAGTTACAGGACTGGATTGCAGCGCAGTAAGACGCTGGGATGCTTTTGAAAGGAATCAATAATTAGAAGCACGTTTTGAAACGGTAGCACGCCGGGAACAGGCCCCCGGCTTTTGAACCGATATCTCACCCGACCCCAGGGTTGGAGATGTCGGTTCTTTTTTTTGTTGTTTGGTCGTCTCGGTGAGGGACGCCGCTTGGGGCCGGGTTCAGGGGCTTGGGCTTGACTACTTGCCGATGCTGCGCATCGGTGCCCTTGTCGGTGTCTTGATCCGGGCGCACTCTGAACTCGCCCGGTGGTTTGTCCCCCGGACAAACCACAAGCGTCGGGCTCAAACAGCAGAGTGCTTGCACCCCGGATCAAGACACCGCCTGCGGCAAGCAGTCTGAATCGCCCAAGCCCCTGAACCCGGCCCCAAGCGGCTCACAACGGAGAAATACAAAAAAACCGATTTGGGGTGGGAGGAAGTGCTGGTTGTAGAGAGGACGGGGGGCTGTGTAGCGATCCTCGGTTTGGCGCTTGGTAGGGTTTGTTGTTGGCCAAGTTGTTGAGATGAATTGGAAGGCTATTGTGATTGAGCGTAGCGAGAACTCGTAAACCAGGGGCTTTTAGAGGGGGCTTTGAGATTTGTCTCTGAGCATCTGGATCTTGGAAGCAAACCGGCTTGAATCGTGGATATGCATCACTGTGAACCACTTGGGTCCCTCTGCAGGGATTGGGCGGATCAGAGTACTTGCCGCGGTCAGGAGATAGCGTAGGGGTATAAGCATCCTGCTGTTTGAGCGGGGCGCTTGTGGTTCGTCCGGGGGACGAACCACCCCGCGAGTTCAGGATGCGCCCGTAGCTATCTCCTGACAAGGGCACCGGTGCGCAGCACCGGCAAGTTCTCAGCCCAAGCCCTGCAGAGGGACCCAAGTGGTGGCTTCATGGAGACCGATCTCATCATTCAAAGACCGGCCTCACTTGTGTTAACGCAGGTAAAAACCCACCTTACGCTGCTTTCTTCCGTAAAGTCAGCCACAGACCAGCCAAGATAGCCACCAGTCCCAATCCAGCCCGAGCGGCCAAGGTATTCCCCAGAATCAGGAAATCCAATCCCGCTGTCACCACAGGCACCAGATAAAACAGGCTGGTGACATTGACCAGATTCCCGCTGCGAATCATGCGATACAACAGCAACTGAGCCAGCACGGAAATCACCAGCCCAAGCCATACCACCGGCCCCCAAAAGCCCAGTGTGTTTTCCCAGCGAATCTCTTGCCCCAAACCCAGGGACACCAGAATGAACAAGCCCAAAGACAAGGAGTACTGCAAAGGCATGCCTTGCAAAGCACCGACGGGCTGACGCTTTTGCACAATCGTCCCCACCGTAATACTGAGCAAAGCGGCAATGGCAAACACCAGACCCGTGACGGACAAACGGCTGACAATCAGGCTTTGATAAACCACCAGAATCAGGCCAGTCAAAGACAAGGCCAAACCAGCCACACGAGTCAGGGAAAAACGCCGCTCGGTTAATGCCAAGGTCAGAATCGGCTGTACACCCAAGATTGTGGCCAGAAGACCCGGCGTAATCCCTTGTGCCAGGGTTTCAAAATAGAAAAACGAATACAGCCCGATCATCAGCAAACCGCTGATTGCGGGCAGCAGACGTTGTCCTTTGGGCGGTAGCCAGCCGCCATTGAAGTGCCCCAGCAGGATCACCATAGGCAGGGCGATGGCAAAACGCAGGATCAGCATGGCCATGACCGAGCCATGGTCCAAACCCACACGCGTGAAAATACCCGCGCTGCCCCATAGCAGCACGAACAAAGCAATAGCACCCGCTTGGGCGCGAGAAGAAGAAATCATGATGTTCTTTATCTGTCTAAATAAATTAGGTTTGTCTGCAAAGACATTCCAGGCGCATCGGTAGCGCAGGGAAAAAAAGACGAAGTCTTAGGAGCAGACGCTGTAGACGCGTGTGTCGACGACGACGTCGGACACGACTGCGGCTTGATTGACGACGCCCGGGGCGACGACAGTCATCAGCAAGACAGATGGAGGAGGAGGAGAGCCCGCCCGCAGCGACGCGGCCCGCGATAGGGGCAGAGTGCTTAGCAAAGAGGATGCGGGGCGGTTCATGGAATAAGAATCAGATCGTTAAATCGATGGGCTACTTTAGCACAATTTTTATTTAGGACGCCAATAGTCAGCCGCTAGGGTAATCGCTAGTACAGGCGAGAGACCGGGCTATGTAAGAATTGCACCGATCGCGATTTCAGATCGCTGTGACATTTCCGAATTGAAACGACATCTGCTGCCAATGTTGCCAGCGTTGATGTTGGGCAAAAAGGCCCAGACTGGTTCATCCCTTGAATCCGTCTGGGCCTTTTTGTTTGCCCGAAATAAGTCCGACCTTATAGTTAGGTTACGAACTACCTGGAAATGCCAAACAGCAAGAAGCCATTGCGATACACAGAGCTCACGCAGCGCCAGGAGGGTCCTGACGCCAGCCAGGCCGGAATCGTCACCTTGTTTTGGAGGCTTATGCCATGTTGGGTGTTGCGCTTTTCTTTATTGGGGCTGTGCTGATTGTTAATGGTGTGGGTTTGACTGGACGTATTGAAAGTCGGGATCTTGCCCCCTTTAACTTGCTGGTGGGGCTGCTGGCCCTGTTCATCAATCTGGTGGGCTTGCAGCGTGGCGAGCAAATGGCGGATTTCTTTGCCGTCGCCGGAGGCTTGCTGTTTGCCTTTACGTATCTGTATCTGGCCGTGGTGCAGTGGTATGGCCTGAAGGGCGTTGGCTTTGGCTGGTATTGCCTGTTTGTGGCTATCAGTGCGCTGGCCTTTGCCTGGACGGCGGGTGATCCACGCTTGATCACCATGTGGCTCTTGTGGTCCAGCTTGTGGTTCCTGTTTTTTCTGGCTTTGGGACTGGGTCGCACAGTACGTATCTTGCCCGTGTACACCATCCTGATCGGTGCGCTGACATGCTGGTTGCCCGGCACCGTGATCTTGATGGATGCCTGGTAAGCAAGGCAAGAATGGAACGTCGTTTGGGAGCCGAAGTCATGCTGTTTTTTGGAGTAACCTGATGCTCGCTCGTAGTGTTTATTGGCAGGTCTGTCGACCTGCGCCTCTACCATGCTAGACAGGAGATGGACTTTGGCTCACAACGACCCCGTACGCGTCGGCGTTCTTTATTCCGCAACCGGCATGACCTCTACCATTGGCCAGTCGCAATGGCAGGGGACCAAACTGGCGATTGATGAAATCAACGAGGCCGGTGGCCTGTTGGGGCGTGAATTGGTCGCCGTGTGCTACGACCCGGCTTCCAAGCCCTCATGCTATGCCGAGCAGGCCGAGCGGCTGATTGTGCATGACCGGGTCAATGTGATTTTTGGCGGCTATATGTCCAGCAGCCGCAAGGCGGTGATCCCGATTGTGGAGAAATGGAACAAGCTGCTGTTCTATCCCACTTTGTACGAAGGCTTCGAGTTTTCCGGCAATGTGATCTATACCGGTGCCGCGCCCAATCAGAACAGCGTGCAGCTGGCGCATTTCATGACCAGTAATTTCGGGGCACGGGTCTACATGATTGGCTCGGACTATATCTACCCCTACGAGTCCAACCGCATCATGCGCGAGCTGGTGATGCAGCATCCCGACAGCAAAGTGCTGGGCGAGCACTATCTGCCTCTGGATGCCAGTGAAAGTGATTACAGCCGCATCATGCAGGACATACGGGACAAGCAGCCGGACTTTATCTTTTCTACGGTGGTGGGGGATTCCACGGCCAATCTGTATCGTGCGTATGCCAATGCAGGCTTTAATCCGCAGACCATGCCTATTGCCAGCCTGACGACTTCGGAGGCAGAGATCGCGCAGATGGGGGCAGAAATTGCCTGTGGCCATTTCACGGCGGCACCGTATTTTCAATCGATAGAGTCAGAGGTCAATGCGCGTTGTCTGGCCAGCTTGCGCAAGCGCTTTGGCGCTGACTGCCACCCTAATCTGTGTTGGGAAGCGGCCTATTCACAGATGCATTTGTTTGCCAATGCGTATCGACAATCGGCCAGTGATGCGATCGAGGACTTGCTGCCTTATCTCTTGGGCAGTGAGCTGGATGCGCCTCAGGGGCGGATCAAAGTTGATCCCAATAATCACCACACGTGGCTCTACCCTCGGATTGGGCGCATTAACGCCGATGGCGAATTTACGATTGTGCGGCAAGCAACACGCCCCGTCTCGCCCGATCCGTATCTGGTCACTCATTCTCTGGGTGACTGGACTGCCAAGCTGGATACTTTGGAGACATAAAGCGTGGCCAACTCCTCTTCCTACGGTGATGAGCCGGCAAACAAGCCCCTGCGAGCGCGGAACCGGTTTCCGCATGCCACCTCGCCACAGTTGAAGGAACTGCGGCAATTGACGATGGTGGTCATGCACCCGGACGATAGCGATGGCCGCTTGCTGACCCAGCAACTGCAGCGTATCGGGTGCGCGGTCCAGACGATCTGGCCGCCCACGCAGAACCTGCCGTCAGGAACGGATCTGGTATTTCTGGCCGTGCAACCTGATCTTTTGCACCTGCGCCTGGATTGGGTATGTGATGAGGAAGCACCCACCATTATTGCGGTGGTCAATTATGAGAACCCCACCATTGTGTCGGCGGTGCTGGATCTGAATATTCAGGCGATTTTGCCCTCGCCCATTCGTTCTTTTGGTCTCTTGTCCACGGTGGTGCTGGCCCGCAAATACCATAAAGAACTGCGTCAGCAGCGTCGTCTGATCAGCAAGTTGCAAAGCAAATTAGTAGGGCAACGCCATGTGGCGCAAGCCAAGACGATCTTGATGCGTGCCCACCAGGTTTCCGAGGATCAGGCCTATGATCTGATCCGCGAGCAAGCCATGAACAAACGCAGCACGATTGAAGACATTTCGATTGCTATTGTGAATGCCAGTGAAGTGCTGTCCCTGGGGCAGAAAGGTTCGTCCTTGCTGGGGAACTAGCGAGGTTTTATAGCGTTTTTATAGAGCACTCCGCTGCCAGACGTAGAGATGATGAGCCATCAGGAACATGAACCAAGCAGGCCGGTGACACAGGAGCAGCGCGCCGCCTGGGCAAAGTTGAAAAAAGATCGTGATCAGTTGTGCGAGCAATTGGAAACCCTGGAGCGTGGTCACCAGGACTTGAGTAAATTTCTGCTTAAAGCCAAACGCAATAACTGGATTGCCTGCACCTTGGTGGTGATTTTTACCGTGCTTGGCTGGTTGCTGGATGCTTCGGCCTGGCTGCGTTGGTATGTATTGCCGATTACGTTTTTCTGCTGCGCCTTGTTGTGGTTTGGCGGTAAATTTCTGGACCGGCTGATGCAGAGCAAGATTGCGAATCTATCCGAGTTTTTGCAACAGGCGGATGCCCAAATAGAAAAGGGGCGGCCTATCTTTGAGACAGACCACCCCCAGACCAATCAGCCTTGAAATTACTCAGGCGTGTTCGGTGTAGCGATTCCCCAACCCAAGGCCTGATACAAGGCAATCACATTCAGGTAGGAGCCGGTTTCAGCCATTGCCAGCTCTTGCCGGGTCTGGTTCAGGCTGCGTTGATTCTCCAGCACTTGCTGATACGCACCCGCGCCCACTTCATAGCGCGTCAGGGCACGAGTGTGAGCATTTTCCAGATGTGAAGCAGCCCGTGTCAGGCTAAGCAGGCTTTCCTGATGTTGCGTCAGCCTTTGCAAAGACCCCTGAATTTCTTCCTGGGCCTGTAGCAAGACTTGCTGATAGTGCAGACGTGACTCGTCTGCCACGGCTTCCATGCCCCGCAAGCGTGCTTTGGCATGCCCTAAACGAAGAGCAGGCCATTGCATGGCAGGAGAGACATCGAATGCTCGCGCGGCATTGCCCAGGTTGCTGCCCCGCAGGGCAAAGAAGCCGATGAAACCAGCCAGATCCAGACGGGGGTATAGCTCGGCTGTGGCTGAGGCGACTTCGTGCGAGTTGGCCAGAATCTCTTGTCGTGCAGCGCGTACGTCAGGCCGGTTGAACAGCATGGCGTTTACATCGCCCAAAGGCAGGGAAGCGGCCAACGGCGCTTTGGCGCTGGGCAGCGGTGTGGCTATGGCTTCGGCTTGGCCACCGCTCAAGACCTGAATGCGCAGGCGGGCCAGTTCCAGGTCGCTGCGCAGTTGCGGCACCAGGGTTTTGGCACGCTCCAGACCGGCGTGGGCATTGTCCAGATTCTCGGGCAGTTCCCGGCCTAGCGACACACCGGCCTGCACCAGCTTCAGGGTATGTTCCCAGCTTCGTACATCGTCCTCTGCCAGGGCCACGCGCCGTTGCAAGCCCTGGGCCTGCACGTATTGGCGTGCCAGCTCAGCGGCCATAGCCTGTCGAGTCAGCTCCAGTTGATCCGCGCTGGCTTCGCTGCGTGCCTGGGCAGAGCGGGCCAGTTGTTCCACACGGCCAAACAGGTCGATCTCCCAAGTGGCTTGCATACCCAAGCGCCAGTTCTCGGTAATGCCGTGATCAATGGAGCCGTCTGGCGCGGTAAATTGTGCGCCGCTACGGTTGTAGCTGGCCTGGGCAGTGACTGCGGGCAGCCTGTCATGCTGGCGCTCGTCGATCAGGGCGCGGGAGGCCCGCCAGCGGGCTTGTGCCTGGGCAATATCCAGATTGTGATCCAGAGCCTTGGCAATCAAGGCGTCCAACTGGGGGTCTTGAAGCAAGGTCCACCAGTTTTCGCGCTGCTCGGGGGCTTGTGCAAACTGACTGTTCCAGTTGCTTTGGGCCAAGGTCGGGGCGGTGGGAATGGAGGTATCCAGTCCCACGGCGCAGCCGCTCAGGATCAGGCTGGGGATCACCAGTCGCAAAGCACGTGCCACAGGGGCGAGCCTGTTTGATAAAGCATGTGGCGTCATGATGCGTGTTCTCCAGTCGAAGGGCGCAGGGCCTGAGCCAGGTCGCGCGCCCGCGGGGTGTCTGCTTGATGGGCGTGATCATGCGCCAGCAAGGTATACAAAGTAGGCAGGATGAATAAGGTGAAGACGGTGCCGATCAGCATGCCTGATACCAGCACCACGCCCAGGCCAAAGCGGCTGCTGGCACCCGCGCCCGAGGCAAACAGGAGCGGCACCAGACCAAAGACCATGGCCCCGGTTGTCATCAGTACAGGACGTAAACGGATACGGGCCGCTTGCAAGATGGCTTCAGGTTTTTTCAGCCCCTCTTTGAATTGCAGTTCATTGGCAAATTCCACCATCAGGATCCCGTGTTTGCTGATTAGCCCCACCAGGGTCAGCAAGCCAATCTGGGTGTAGATATTGAGCGTGCCCAATCCCAGCGCCAGAGGCAGCAGTGCGCCGCATAAGGACAAGGGGACGGTGACCAGAATGATGATGGGATCCACCAGGCTTTCATATTGCGCGGCCAGTACCAGATAAATCACCACCAATGCGGCCAGGAAGGCCCACACCAGAGACTGGCTTTCCTGCGTGAACTGGCGTGATTCGGATTGCCAGTCATGCGTAAAACCGGCAGGCAATTGGCTGGCGACTTCATCCAGATAGGCAACGGCCTGGCCCAGGGTGACGCCGGGTGCAGGAATGGCCTGCAAGGTGGCCGAGTTCTGCTGGTTGAATTGGCGCAGGCTGTTCGGTTCCACTTCGCTGTGAATCTGGACCATGGTCGACAAGGGCACCAGCTCGCCATTGGCACTGCGTACAAACTGGCGGGTCAGAGCCTGGGCGGTCAGGCGCAGTTCGCGCTGGCTTTGCGGAATCACGTCATACGAGCGACCATCCAGCGAGAAGCGGTTCAGGTAGTTCTCGCCCACCAGCACAGCCAGGGAGTCTGCAATATCACGCAGGCTGATGCCCATGCTGGCCGCTTTGCTGCGGTCGATTTCTACGCGGGAAACGGGCTTGTTGTAATCCAGATCACTGTCCACCACCACAAACAATCCGCTTTCACGCGCCTGCTGTTTGACCCATTCCATGGTGTCGTACACCGTGCGGTAGTCGCCGGGACTGCGCAGCACCAGTTGGACGGGCAGGCCGCCGCTGGAGCCGGGCAAGGGGGCGAGCTGGAAGGCGAAGATACTGCTGCCGGGAATGCTGCTGACGCGTCCTTGCAGCTCACCTTGTACGGCGCTGGCATCGCGCTCGCGCTTGCTCCAGTCTTTCAGGTTGATCCCGCCAAAGCTGGCGGCCGGGCCGTCTGTACCCACAATCAGCCAGGTGCTCTCGGTTTCGGCTACGTCACGATAGGTATCGTCCAGCAGTTTGCCGTCGCGCTCGGCATAGGCCAGGTTGGCGTTCTGCGGGGCTTTCACTGCCGTCAGCACGCTGGCCTGATCTTCAATCGGTGCCAGTTCGCTGTGTGTCATCTGATAGAGCACGGGCAGGCTGATAAAGACCAGCAGGGCCATAGCGCCGGTAAGCCAGCGGTGACGCAAGGACCGAGCCAGCAAGCGGCCATAGCGGGCAGACAAACCACCGAAGAAGCTCTCGGCCAGGTGGGCCATGCGACCTTCATCTTGCTGAGAGGGCAGCAGCAAAGAGCTCATCACCGGGGACAAGGTCAGGGCCACCACACCGGATACCAGCACGGCACCGGCCAGCGTCAGGGCAAACTCTTTGAAGAGCGCTCCGGTCAGGCCGCCCATCAGGCCAATCGGTGCATAGACGGCGGCCAGTGTCAGCGTCATGGCAATGACAGGCCCCGCCACTTCCCGTGCGCCCAGCAAGGCCGCCACCACGGGCGAGCGTCCGGCGGCAATGTGACGGTGCACGTTTTCAACCACCACAATCGCATCGTCCACGACTAGCCCGATCGCCAGCACCATGGCCAGCAAGGTCAGCAAGTTGATACTGAAGCCAAAGGCCAGCATCAAGGCGGCTGCGCCCAACATGGACAGGGGAATGGTAGCCAGGGGAATCAGCACACTGCGGAAGGAACCCAGGCACAGGTAAATGACCAGCACCACAATAATCATGGCTTCGGTCAGGGTCTTGAGCACCTCATCAATCGAGGCTTGAATAAAGCGGGCGGTTTCAAAGGCCAGAGCCACTTCAACACCCGGTGGCAGGGTGGCTTCAATAGCGGGCAGGCGATCACGAATGCCTTCCACAATGCGCAAGGGGTTGCCGCCAGGGGTGGGGAACAAACCCAGGTGAATCGCGGGCAGGCCATCCATCAAGGCGCTGGTTTCGGTCGCCGCCGCACCCAGTTCCACTTTGCCCACATCGCGCAGTCGTACCAGGGATGTGCCGTCTTCACGCACAATCAGGTCCTGGAATTCGGCCACGCTGGTCAGATCTGAATTGAGCTGAATATTGCTCAGAACATGCTGGCCTTTGACCATGCCGGGGGCGGCCTGATAGTTATTGGCTCGCACGGCCTGGGCGATATCGGCGGCTGTCAGTTGATAACCGGCCATGCGGTCCGAATCCAGCCATAGGCGCATGGCCAGCTTCTGGCCACCGAAGGTCTGGATTTTCGCTACGCCGTCAATGGTGGAGAACATGGGTTCGACCACGCGGGACAAGTAGTCATTCAACTCCGGGATGGAGATCGACGTGGTGGAAAAACCGACATAGGCCACCGCCGTGGAGTCTCCGGAGGAACGCTCCACCACCGGGTCGTAGGCACCTTCAGGCAGGCGATAACGCACCTGGCTGACTTTGCTCATGACTTCGGTCAGGGCCTGGGTAGAGTCGCGGTTCAGTTCCATGCGCAAGGTCACGACACTGCGGCTTTGCACGGAGTTGGAGGAGAGATAGTCCACCCCTTCCACCGAGGCCAGAGCCTGGGCGATGGGCTGGGTCACAAAGCCTTGCATCAGTTGTGCAGAGGCGCCGGGGTACTCGGTGGTAATCGTGATGGTGGAGTTTTCCAGCAAGGGATACTGCCGGATGGGCAGCTTGTCCAGGGAAAACAGACCCAGCATCAGGAGCAGGGCGCTGACCACCAGAGCAAGTACCGGCCGACGAACGAACAAGTCGGTAAAGCCGGGACGGGAGGTGGTGTTCATACGGGCTCCTTATCCTTGGCGGTCTGCACGGTGGAGCCGTCCTGAATCTTGATCTGACCGGCGCTGACAACGGTATCGCCTGCTTTTAGCCCATCGGTAATTTCGACACGTTCATCCCAGGCTTCGCCGGTTTGCACCGATACGCGACGCACTTGCCACAAGCCCTGGTCCTGAGGGGTAGCAACGAATACGGTTTGCCCGTAAGCGGTATAGGTCAGTGCGGTTTCAGGTACGGTCAGCACGGGGGCTTCGGCCGGGCGCTTTAATTGTGCGCGGGCATACATACCCGCCTGCAAACGGTGTTCCGGGTTGTTGAGCACGGCTTGCAGGCGAACGCTGCGCGAGTCTCCAATCAAGGGGTCAATCGCACTGATCTTGGCCTCGAAGGTTTCTTCGGGCCAGGCATCTACCTGTATCTGCAAGGTCTGGCCCACATTCAGGTCACGCAAACTGTGCTCGGGCACGCTCAGGTTGACGCGCAACTGGCTGTCATCAACCAGGCTGGCAATGGTTTGGCCTGGCTGCAGATAGTGGCCCTGGTGCAGGCTGGTGATACCGATACGGCCTGCGAAGGGGGCGTTGATCTGTTTCAGGGCCAGCTCAGCGCGCTGGTATTGCAGTTGGGCTTGAGCCACGGCGTGATCGGCCTGGGCCTGATCCAACTGTTCCTGGGTAGCGGCTTGCTGTTCTTTCAATTTGCGCACGCGCGTCAATTGAATGGCCGCCTGTTTGACCTGCGCTTGCTCCCGACGCACGCTGGCTTGTTCCAGTTCGTCATTCAACACAAGTAGTGGTTGGCCTGCCCTGACCGCTTGTCCGGAGGTGAAATCTATCTTGCGAATGCGACCGCTGGTTTCCGCGCTTAACAGCACTTGTTGCCAGGCTTCCAATGCTCCCACCGCATGTAAAAGACGGGGAGCGGTTTGAGACTCTACAGTTGATAGCTCGACGACGGCGGGTGGGTAGGCGCCACCAGCCTGTGCTTCTTGTGAGGCGGGCAGCAAACGCCAGCCCAGGGCCAATACACCGGCCAAAACGGGAATCATGATCCATGTACGACGCGAACTCATGCTGCTTGCCCTCCCTGTACGGAGGAAGGCCACAGAGGCAGTTTGTTCGGGAGAGTCCAGCCGAATCGTTGATCACTTTGTGACCAGTCTTCGGGTTTGAAGTACGTGGCTGACACAAGCAGGGATTGCCGCAACCATGACAACGGTCCGGCAAACATAATCCAAATGAGGGGAGGCATGGCAGGTTCCTGTGACAACAAAGGGGGCAGCCAACACGGCTTGCCTTAATTAGATACCTGGACTATAAAACCTCAAGTTAACTTGAGGTCAAGGGGTGGCAAGATGGCAAAAACAGCGGATTACAGTCGAGCATTGACGGTGGGGGAAGTGGCTAAACGCAGCGGTGTGCCTGTGTCGACCGTGCATTTTTATGAATCCAAGGGCTTGATCGCCAGTACCCGAAACAGTGGCAACCAGCGCCGTTTTGAATCGGTGGTCTTGCGCTACATTGCGATCATCAAAGTGGCGCAGCGCACGGGGATTCCGCTAGAGGAAATTCATGAGGCTCTGAGTGGTTTGCCACCAGGCAGCAAGCCATCCAGCAAGCAATGGCGGGCCATGTCCAGTCGCTGGCAAGACAAGCTGAATGATCGTATTGAGCAGTTGACGCGGCTGCGTGATGAGCTGACCCACTGCATTGGCTGTGGGTGCTTGTCGATGAGTGAATGCCCCTTGCGTAACCCAGCCGATATTCTGGGCCAGCAAGGGCCCGGCCCCCAGATTCTGGAACGAAAACTGGAGGCCGGATCAGAGGCTTAGGTCGGGTCGGGCGACTGCGCGTAGAGTGCGGTGGCCTCGGAGGTCACCAGGGCCTGATAGCGCTCGAAGTGGTTCAGGATGTCGTTAATAACCTGGCTGGACGACAAACCCATCAGGTCATAACCCCGACTGCCATCAGCAAACACCGTGCGCACTTGCCATTCGTGGGGGCGAGTCTGCTCATTGCGGGCAGCGGCCGCCGTAAAGCTGGCGACACGGCGTGCGCTCAGTTCCACGCCATAGACGAAGTTGCGCTGGTTATCGGCCTGGATGGTCAGTTGAGCCTTGTCTTGCTCGCCGGTGTCCAGGCTGACATTCAAGTCGCGCTTGCCCAGCTCCTCGGCCACGGCTTGCAAGGAAGGCAGGACGATATCGGCCAGGAAGCGGCGTGCATCACGCTGATTCGGCGTATGCAGAATGGTCGACAGGCGCCGACGCCAGGATATTTCCGAACCCGGGGCAGGCCCGGAGGCAGGACCCTGTTGACGGCGCAGGCGTGACATATCCGCTTTCATGCCCTTGAACAGTCCCAGAATCAGCAAGAACATGATGATGGCAAAGGGCAGGGCACTGACCAGCGTGACAGTCTGCAAGGCGGTCAGGCCACCGGCCAGCAAGAGCAGCGAAGCGGTGGTGCCTTCCAGTGCACACCAGTAGATACGTTGCCAGACGGGAGCGTCTTCCACACCACCGGCAGCCAGCGTATCGATTACCAGCGAACCCGAGTCGGCCGAGGTCACAAAGAAGATGGCAACCAGAATAATCGCCAGAATCGAGGTCACATTGGACCAGGGCAGGTATTCCAGGAACTCGAACAGCGCGACAGAGGCGTTGGCTGCCGCATCTTGTGCAAGCTGACCCCCGGCTACCGTCATGTCTAGGAAGATGGCGGTGTTGCCAAACACAGTCATCCAGAAGAAAGTAAAGACCGTGGGCACCAGCAAGACACCCAGCACAAACTCACGTACTGTGCGGCCACGCGAGATGCGGGCAATAAACATGCCGACAAAAGGCGACCACGCAATCCACCAGGCCCAGTAAAACAAGGTCCAGGCTTTCATCCAGCTTTGCCCGCGGAACGCTTGTGTACTAAATGAACGTGCAAAGAAGTTATCGAGATAACCGCCGATATTCTGTACAAAAGCATTCATCAAAAAGGCCGTTGGCCCCACGGCGAGCACAAACAGCATCAAGGCAATAGCAACCAGCAAATTCAGTTCGGACAGGCGGCGAATACCGACGTCCAATCCACTGACCACGGACAGCGTTGCCAACGCGGTCACGACCACAATCAAAATAATTTGCAGCCAGGTTTCCTGGGGCCAGCCAAATAAATGCTCCAGACCGGCATTGATTTGAAGCACGCCCAAACCCATGGAAGTGGCAATGCCAAATAACGTGCCGCAAACGGCGAAAATATCGACGCTATCGCCAATCCAGCCTTCGATGCGTTTGCCAAATAAGGGATAAAGACCCGAACGAATCGTTAAAGGCAGGTTGTAGCGAAAGCAGAAATACGCCAGCGATAAACCCACGACCGCATAGACGGCCCAGGCATGAACGCCCCAGTGAAAGAAGGTGATGATCTGCGCCTGGTGGGCGGCTTCCACTGTGCTGGCCAGACCCGAAGGCGGGGCAGAGAAGTGTTGCAGTGGCTCGGCCACGGCAAAGAACATCAAGCCAATGCCCATACCGGCGGCAAATAGCATCGCCATCCAGGTGAGATACGGGTAGTCAGGCTCTGAATCATCCGGCCCTAGTTTCAAATTGCCATAGCGGCTTAAGGCCAGATAGACGACGGCAAAGAAAAAGAGGGCAACAGCCAGGATATAGAACCAGCCGAAACTTTTGATGACCCAGTTTTGTAACTGTTCAAAAATAAGTGCGGCATCTTTAGGGAAAATGATCCCGATCAGCAAGAAGATCAGGACGATAAAGGTAGATCCCCAGAACACCCGTGGATGTAGCGTGCTTTTAAAAGGCAGCCCCATGTCATGCTCCGTTTGTAACTAAGAGCGCACAGCTTAACGAGAACGGCCGCCTGTTGAAAGGTTTGTTAGATTAGGAAATATTTGCTCAGGCTCGGAAAGGATCTATGGGCAAAATCAATTCCTGATGCCCGGCCTGACGCGTTAATTCCAATTGATGCAAGACACTGGCACTGGCTGTATGCACCGCAGAATGCAGGTCTGCGCCCAAAATCAGGTGGGCCAGCAATGTGGAAGCAAACAGGTCACCCGTGCCTTTGGCAGCACAATCCACGCGGGGATGGCTAAGCAAGGTGTCGGCGCGTGGCTCTTTGCGGGCCATTAATAATTTGATCTGGCCATCCTGCCAGGACTCGGGGGCGGCACTGGTGGCAATGACCCATTCGGTACGGCCATTGAGCAAGGTGTGCGCGGCGGCCGAGCTGGCTTCAACGGTGTCGCAAGGCTGTTGGGTCAGCAGGGACAGTTCGTAATTATTGGGGGTCAGGCCAGTGGCCAGGGGCAGCAGGGTTTTGTGATAGGTCTGGATCAGGGCCGGATCGACATAGACCCCCACATCCAGATCACCAATGACCGGGTCCACAATAACCAGGATATCCGGGTGTTGCAGTAACAGCGTTTTCAACCAGTTTGCAATGATGACAGCCTGGTTCGCGCTGCCCAGATATCCCACCAGGACAGCCCGTACCTTGTCCAGCGCGCCCCGCAACACCAGGTCGTCCAGAAAGCCTTCCAGCCATTCGTCGGGTACGGAACCGCCATGCACCGTGGGATATTGCGGGTTGTTGCTGAGCAATACGGTGGGAACGGCAGCGACTTTAAATCCGTGTCTACGCAAGGTCGGGCCAGCAACATTGTTGCCAACCCGACCGTAGACGACTTGGGACTGAATGGAAACGACATCCACATGGTAGGGATGTCGTTCCCGGTCAACGAAGCTTACTGCTGTGTTCATGCAGCGCAATCGGCCTTATCGGTTTGTTTAAGTTGACTGAGCCAGCGAGTCAGCACGGTTGCGGCGGCGGCGTGCAGGCGTTTTTGGACCGCCATGGCTTCCAGACGCAGCATTTGCGGATCGATATCGGCTTGGCCCAGTTCGTTAGCATGGCCCACCAGCCAGCGTTCCAGTTTGCTGGTGTCAGCTTCCAGGTGAAATTGCAGGCCCAACACCTGTGTGCCAAAAGAGAAAGCCTGGTTCGGACCCACATCGGTACTGGCCAGGTGAATGGCGCCGTCCGGGATATCGAACTGATCCCCGTGCCAGTGCAGCACCGGAATGCCGCTTAGGGCGGCCAGGGGCGATTCTTTGCCCGCTTCGCTCAGTTTCAAGGGGGAAAAACCAATTTCTTTGACACCCAGAGGGTATACATTGGCTCCCAGGGCGCGCGCAATCAATTGTGCGCCCAGACAAACACCCAGCAAGGGTTTGCCAGCCAGCAAGAACTTGTTGATCAGTTCCAGCTCATCGCTTAGGAAAGGGTAAATCTTTTCGTCGTAGGCGCCGATAGGCCCGCCTAATACAACCAGCAGGTCAGCGTCCTGTTCACCTACGTGACGTAGTGACTCGACGGAAGGGTCAATGTATTGAACTTGGTAGCCCTGTTCGATCAGAACAGGTTCCAGTGTGCCCAAGTCTTCAAAATGGATATGACGCAGTGCGATGACTTTCTTCATAAGGGTTTCTTTCAATCCAGAGGGTAAGGATGTCAGCTCGTGGTACCGATGTCTACATTAATGGCACCCGATAGGGGGAAGGTGCAACACGCCAGCGCATGGCCCTGGGCTTTGTCCTGATCGCTCAGGCAAAAATCCGGCTCGGAACGGTACTCGCCATCCGAGATCTGGACCCGGCACGCACCGCAAATACCCGAACGGCACTGGCTGCGGATAGGCACATCGCCCGCTTCCAGCATTTCCAGCAAGCTGCTGCCCGGTTCGGGCGACAGCGTTTGCCCCGTTGTACGTACATTGATCTGCAAGGGAGCGCTGCCTGCTTCAGGCAGGATTTCCACGCCGGACTTGGCAGGCGGGGAAAAGGCCTCGATCAACATATGCGAGATGGGGTGCGCCTGAATAGTGTATTCGCGCAGCGCCTGGGCAAAGCCGTGGCTGCCGCAAATCACCACCGCCTGCGGGTCCTTCAAGAGCTCCAGGTTTTCAAAAGAGGGGCGACCCACTTTGAAATGAGCGCTATCGCGGATCTTTTCCTGCGTGACAAACACGGTCAGCGTGAACCAGCTACTGGTCAGATCCAGTTGCAGCAGTTCGTGCAGAAAGGGAATGTCGGCAATACGGGCAATACTGAGCAGCAAATGTACTTGTGGTACTGGCAAGCCGTCCTGGGCTCGCGCCGCCAGTTCTCGCAGCAAGGCAATAGGCAGGGTAATGCCGATGCCGCCTGCGATCATGGCGATACGCTCGTAACCCACAATAGAGTCCACCGAGATATCACCCGCCACATATTGCAGGGGCACATTCATGCCCTCGCGCAAGGTGGCGTGCAAGTGATCGGAGACGCTATTGCGGCCCGATCCTTTAACGGCAATTTCAATCAGGTCTGGATCGGCCATACGGGTGATCGAATACATACGCTGTTGAAGAGTGCCGCCGGTATCGGGGTAGCTCAGGGCGACATGCTTGCCCGCCTGCAGGCCCTGCAGGAAATCAAAGTGGCCACCTTGCACGCGCAAGGTGAAAACTTTGACATTCCCGGCCTCTGGGCGAACGGTCTCGCAGCGCGCCTGAATCATGGCTGTCATTGCAGCGCCTCCTGTTGCTCCGCTTCTGGCTGGGCCTTGCCGGATTTGCTGTTCAGGCCAATGCGCTCGATCAGGCTTTCTACCGAACCGGTGTACACGCCAATTTCGTTGGAGTCGCCTGTGTCGTGCAAAATGTCGCGTGCATTGGGGAAGTTCACCATGGAGAACACTTTTTCCCAGGCGCCCATTTCATTGTTGGCGAACATCTCTACGGTGCGCAAAATAACGGCACGCATATGCTCGCGCTCTTTCTGGCTCAGGCCGTGAATGATGTCAGAGGCCACAAAGCTGAACACGCTGGAGTGGCTCCACTCGTCCATGGCATGGGTGCGGGTGACTTCATGGCACACGGTCTGGATGCTCTTGTCCTCGGCCATGGTCTTCAGATAGTCGGTAATCAGAGTCTCGGAGGCGCAGGCAATCGCAAAGCGGGTCAGGCGACGCTCGGACTCCGAACCGCAATGGCTCAGGATTTCATTGCGCCACTGCACCAGGTTGAAGTTGGTGAAGTCCAGGGGCTGCAGGCCGCGCATGGAGTAGATGTAGTTGCAAGCCATAATCGACATGCGGGTGTGCAGGGCTTCGTCCAGCAAGGCCTGGGACATCACGTCTTGCAGCAAATTGCGGTTGGCACTGGGTGGTGGCGTCTTGATGATGTCTTCGCAGGAAGGTGTGACCACGTTGCACTCAACGTAAATGGTCTTGAGGTTGTAAATACCCCAAGCGTAGGACAAGCATTGCGATTTCAATTCTTCAGGCGCTTCCAGCCAAGCCTGGTGTTCGCGAAATGGTAATAAGCATTCGCTGAAGTCTGCTTTGTTGGCATCGAAAGCCAGATTGTTGTAATCAGGCAATTCCTGATTAACGGCAGCCCGGTTTTTCCAGAGTACAGACAGCTTTTGCAGCATATTACGTACGGCGTCATCAGTTTCGTAGCTTTTGATTGTCATTTCAAACTTCCTTGCTGTGTTGAGTGCGATCTGTTCGAAATGAACAAATCGTTTCGTTATTCCACCCATCTTTATTTCCAAATGGAAATTCGCAGGCTTAAAAGAATGTGCTGATTTCGTAGAATAAGAACCAAAAAAACCCCGTTACCGGGTTTCTTGAGGCTTGGGGGATCAGCGTGGTTGAACTGCCGTTAAAGCAATGGCGTTTCCTGTAGTCATGGGAAAACTGGGGGTGTTTTTTCGTTTGCAGATTGAAAAAAGTGATAATCTGCTTGAGCGTTTAGAAGTATGGGCGTTGAGTATTCGTTGGCTGCATTCTAATGATCCTATGACAATAAATGACAGACCATTTAAAGATCATTTAACAGACCACTTGATAATAAAATTTTGATCCACGTTTTAATTCTTGAGTGGATTTATCGGAATTGGCTTTAGCCCTGTGTTTCAGCGGTTTTTGATTGTTTTATGCTTTGAATATTTATTCGAATAACAATAATTAAAAGTGGTCTGGTGAATTAATTTTTAATGGACTGTTTGATAGGACGATAAACAGAATAGGATGTTTATCTTTCGCCCTTGGAATCGTCAGGCCAAGGGCCGCGCTTTTGCTTCGTGCCTGAATAATGGCCACGACCCTGAAGCGGCCAATATCTAAACAGGAACTCCCATGAAGAGTCTTGCCGGTGGCGACACCCCCCACCTGCCTCTGGTGGGTTCGCAATTTCTGCAGCAAAGCGATCGCAATCTTTGGGACATCATCGAAGCCGAACGGCGTCGTCAACAACACACCATTGAGTTGATTGCTTCCGAGAATTACCTGAGCCGTGCCGTCCTGGATGTACAGGGTTCCCTGCTGAGCAACAAGCAGGCGCAAGGCTATCCGGGACACCGGATTTACGGCGGGTGCGAACAGGCAGATCAGACTGAAGAGCTGGCTATAGAACGAGCCAAGTCCGTTTTTGGGGCGGCCTATGCCAACGTGCAGGCTCACTCGGGTAGCCAGGCCAATCTGGCGGTGTACCTGGCCCTGCTCTCGCCGGGTGACACGATTCTGTCCTTGGATCAATGTGCGGGTGGCCATCTTAGTCACGGCTCGCACTTCAATGTGTCGGGGCGCTGGTTTCAGACCTGCTCCTATGGAGTGGATCGCCAAACGCAATGGGTAGATATGGATCAGGTGCGCGCCTTGGCCCACAAGGAGCGCCCACGGCTGATTATTGCCGGGGGCTCGTCGTACTCACGTACGCCCAACTTTGCTGAGTTCCGACAAATTGCCAACGAGGTCAACGCGTACCTGATGGTGGATTTGGCTCATAGCGCCGGACTGGTTGCGGCGGGCCTGATGGAGTCGCCAGTCAAACATGCGCACGTCACTACGTTTTCCACACATGGCACCTTACGGGGCCCGCGTGGCGGCATTATCTTGTGCAACGAGCCCAAGCTGGCAGAGCGCTTGAATCAGGCTGTGTATCCAGGGCTGCAAGGTGGACCTTTGCTGAACATCATGGCGGCCAAAGCGGTGGCTTTGGGTGAAGCCATGAGCCCGTCTTATAAAGCCTATGCCCAGTCCGTTATTGTTAATGCTCGCAGTCTGTGCCGACGTCTGTCTGAAGGGGGGCTGACTGTGGTGTCAGGCGGGACGGATTGTCATTTTGGGGTGGTGGATTTGCGCCC
This sequence comes from Alcaligenes sp. SORT26, assembly GCF_017377875.1. Taxonomy (GTDB): domain Bacteria; phylum Pseudomonadota; class Gammaproteobacteria; order Burkholderiales; family Burkholderiaceae_B; genus Alcaligenes; species Alcaligenes parafaecalis. Next base: position 1,880,463 of record NZ_CP070975.1, on the reverse strand, counting down.
CTGGGAGTTGTCCGGCCCCTTGGTGGAGCGGGTATTAACCCAGCTAGGCATCAGCCTTAGCAAACACCGGGTGCCTTACGAGCAAATAAGTGGTGCTTACTCCGGTATCCGCGTAGGAAGTGCTGCCTGTACGACTCGCGGTTTGGGCGAAGACGACTTCAAGGAAATTGGCGACATGATTTTGGCTTTGCTGGGTGGGGTGCGCAGTGGGGCGCGCAATCCACGAACCGAAAATGCCATTCTGGAAGGGGTCACCGACCTGAACCGGCGATACCCCTTGATGTACTGATTGCCCCCACTTAGCCTTTGCCCTGACGCAGGGCGTTGGCTAGACGCAACATGGCGGACTCGATCTCATACGCGGTCAGTGAGGCATAACCTAATAACCAGCCCTGTTGTTTTTCTTCACCGATGTACAGGCGACTTAAGCCTGGCAGTTGTACCCCCGCACTCAAGGCACGACGCAGGGTGTGTTCCTCGGACCAGCCCGGTTCCAGAAAGCAGGGGATTTGCAGACCACCTTCGGGGCGGGCAGCGCGGACAATCCCTTGCAAATGCTGTTCGATCGCTTCCAGCATGATCTCCCGTCGTCCTGCATACAGCTTGCGCATGGCGCGGATATGGGAGTTGTAGTGTCCGTCTTCCATAAAGCGTGCCAGCGTCAGTTGCAGGATTTGTGGCGTATGACCATCCATGATGCTGCGCGCCTGGGTGAAGGGTTTGACCAGTTCGGGTGGCAGGGCCATGTACCCCATGCGCAGCCCTGGATAAAGGGTTTTACTGAAGGTGCCCAGGTAAATCGTGCGCTGGTATTTATCCAGGCCCTGCACACAAGCGGTCGGCAATCCGTCGTAGTGAAACTCGCTGTCGTAGTCGTCTTCCAGAATCCAGCGACCATTTTCAGCGGCCCAGCGTATCAGCTCCAGGCGGCGTTCCAAGGACAGGGTCGCGCCGGTGGGGTATTGGTGGGAAGGTGTGACGTAAATGCAATTGGCTCCGCTGCGATCTTCATGCAAGAGCTCGGTGCGTAGACCTTGTTCGTCCACACCAATAGGTACAACTCGGGCCTCGGCGGCTTCAAAGGCTTTGCGGGCACCAAAGTAGCCGGGGTTTTCAACCAGAATGGGTTTGCCCGCATCCACCAGCAACTGAGCACACAGGAACAGGGCTTGGCGCGTGCTGCTCAGAATCAGGATCTGGTCCGCAGACACTTTGGCTCCGCGCTCCAGATTCAGGTAGACAGCAATGGCTTTACGCAGGGACTCCGTGCCTTGCGGATCACCGTGCAGCAGGATATTGGCTCGAAAGTCTTTCATGGCCTGACGCTGCAAGCGTTCCCAGACATCCGTGGGGAAGTTGCGGGTTTCAGGCAGGCCCGTGGCAAAGGCCTTGATGGTCTGCTGGTCGGCAATGCCACCACTTTCAAACACGGCGCGACCCCGGCGGCTTAAGCCCGTACCCGGTTCCATCACGCTTCGTTTCATATCCTGAGCCTTGATGCGGCGGTATGCGCTGCCACGCAGCTCGGTGCCTACCGATTCGGAAACATAGCTGCCCGAGCCTTCGCGCCGCACGATAAAGCCGTCGCGGTGCAGTTGGACATAGGCATTTTCAACCGTATCGCGCGCCATGCTCAGGGACTTGGCCAGTGAGCGCGTGGCAGGCAGCTTGACTCCCGGACCCAGGGCACCATCCAGAATCAGTGCCCGCAAGGCACGCTGAATGCGCTGGTGAAGATCCAGGGATTGAAGTTCGTCATCGTTAAGACGCATCTTCAAGGTGTCCAGTTCAAACGAACGCGTCATGCGGTCTGCTCCAGAGAATATTAATGGTCTGACTAGTCAGACCATTGTGCTCGTAGACTTGATTGTCATTGCCGAAATAGGGGGGCCTGTTCCGGCGTTCAGGTTTGTACAGGATCTCAGCAAGTATGTCCCGACCCTTTAATTTCAGCGCAGGGCCCAGCGCCTTGCCAATGGATGTTCTATTGCAAGTGCGTGATGAGCTGCTTGATTTCGCTGGCACAGGTTTGTCTGTGATGGAAATCAGCCATCGTTCCCAGCCCTTCATGGATTTTGCCCATCGTACCGACGCTGCGTTGCGCCGTGTCCTGGCGGTTCCATCGGACTATCACGTCTTGCTGCTGCAAGGTGGTTCTTACTTGCAGTTTTCTCAAATTCCGATGAACTTGTTCCATCAAACAAACACAGCGGACTATATACATACGGGTTTATGGTCGGAACAAGCAGCTAATGCCGCCAGGCAATATGGAAAGGTAAGAATCATAGCCAGTTCTCATGAAACTGGATTTGATCGTATTCCCGAGATTAATGAATCTAATATTAATCTGGATGCGGCTTACTTGCATTACACAGAAAACGAAACAGCACAGGGCTTGCAATTTTCAGCACCACCTGTCTCGCCTATTCCATTGGTGTGTGATGCTTGCTCCAGTTTGATGTCAAAACCGCTTGACATTTCGGCGCATGATTTGATTTATGCATCTGCCCAAAAGAATATGGGGATTGCTGGTGTCACGCTTGTTGTCCTGAATCCCGCTATTTTAGACAAACCTTTAACAAGTACACCACAAGCCCTGGATTTTTCCATTCAAGCAAAAAAACAATCCTTATTAAATACGCCTTCCACCTTTTCCTGGTATGTGTTGGGTTTAACGCTGGAATGGATTGAGCGTGTGGGTGGAATAAATGTGTTGCATGAAATAAATAAGAAAAAATCACAATTGCTCTATGACGTTATTGATGGAAGTAATGGTTTTTATATCAATAATGTTTTGCCTGACTATCGATCCATCAATAACATTCCATTCCATATTTCCAAAAATAATGTAGATGCTTTATTTGCAGAAGAAGCACAAAAAAATGGTTTTCATGGTTTGAAGGGACACCAATCAACGGGGGGCTTGCGCGCCAGCATCTACAACGCCGTCACCTTGGATGCGGTACAGGCGCTGGGGGAGTTCATGCGCGAGTTCGAGCGCACGCACGGCTAGGGCGTGTGCCTGCTTTACACAGCGGCCCGGCAAGTGGCTGCAACTTGAGTTGAAATTTTTTAAGGAAAAGCGATGTACGACAACACACTCAGCCTGGCTGAATTCGACAAGGAATTGGCGCAGGCCATCCAGGGCGAAGAAAGCCGTCAGGAAGATCACGTAGAACTGATTGCCTCGGAAAACTACGCCAGCCCCTTGGTGATGCAGGTGCAAAACTCGGTGTTTACCAATAAGTACGCCGAAGGTTATCCCGACAAGCGGTACTACGCCGGTTGTGAATTTGTGGACGTGGCCGAACGCCTGGCGATTGAGCGCCTGAAAGCCGTGTTCGATTGCGACTACGCCAACGTGCAGCCTCATGCTGGAGCACAAGCCAATACTGCCGTGTTCCTGGCCTTGCTCAAACCGGGCGATACGGTCATGGGGATGAATCTGGCTCAGGGGGGACACCTGACACACGGTAACCCCATCAATATTTCCGGGCGTCTTTACAACATTGTTCCTTACGGGGTTGATATCAAAACCGGCTTGATCGATTACGACGAAATGGAGCGTATTGCCATCGAGACCAAGCCCAAAATGCTGATTGGTGGTTTTTCGGCCTATTCCCGCGTGAAAGATTGGGCACGCATGCGCCAGATCGCGGACAAAGTCGGTGCCTGGTTCTGGGTAGATATGGCCCACGTGGCGGGTCTGGTCGCGGCGGGCGAGTACCCTAGCCCCTTGCCATATGCGCATGTAGTTACCAGTACGACACATAAAACGCTGCGCGGTCCACGTGGTGGCGTGATCATGGCCAAAGGGCAAAGTGAAGATTTCTACAAACGTCTGAACTCTGCCGTTTTTCCTGGCGTGCAGGGTGGCCCCTTGATGCACTTGATTGCCGCCAAGGCGATTGCTTTCAAAGAGGCCCTGCAGCCGGAGTTCCGTAGCTATCAGCAAAACGTGGTGCGTAATGCCCGCGCCATGGCCACCGTATTGATGCAGCGTGGTCACAACATCGTGTCAGGTGGGACGGATAACCACATGATGCTGATCAATCTGTCGGCCAAGCCTTATACGGGTCAGGAAGCCAGCGATGCCTTGGCTGATGCCTACATTACCGTGAACAAGAACTCGGTGCCCAACGACCCGCGTTCGCCCATGGTGACTTCCGGGATTCGTATCGGGACGCCTGCCGTCACCACGCGTGGCTTTACCGTAGCGGATTGCGAGCAGTTGGCTCATTACTTGTGTGATGTGCTGGATGCTTACGAGGCAGGCACCCTGGACAAGATCAAGCACGATATCCGTGAAAAGATTGTGACCTTGTGTCGACGCTACCCGGTATATCAGGTGCAGACAGAGCCAGCACAGTTGTGAACTGATTAACTTCTTTATAAGGGCCCAGCTACTTTGGTGGCTGGGTTTTTTATGAGTTTAATATTTTCGGTTTATTTTTTTAATAAACTGTAGCCTCTTTTTGTGGAGGCTAAATCGTATCTGATATTTGAGTGAGAAAATACACTGAGTTTTGTTGGGTTTAACAGTATTTAAAAATAAAAATAATTGGGAAAAAGATGAAGCTGTACGAGAATATCACTATTGGTAATTTTCTATTTGCACTTGGCTATTCACTCCGTGATAAGCAGGGAAAAGATATGCTGGCAGGCTCGGTTAATCTGTTACAGCAAACTCCTGCTGACCAATTGCTAGGCGATGTGCTTCTCAAATTTACAGGTGTTGTCCGGCTCATAGAGTTTAAGGCAGAGGGAGCAAGCTTAGCTAAGGAGAAAGCCCGACATTCTCTTTTGTGCCCTGCAATTCAAGGAGCGAGGCTTGAGCCGATTTCGAGAGAGGTTCATTGGTTAATTGAAACTAAAGCCACCGAAAATACTCTTGGCTTAAGGGTGGTTCCGTATTTGGATGCCTTTCCTCGTCCAAAGGGTCCAAGAATAGAGCTGCTGGAAGAGTTTATTCACACTTTAGCTAAAGATATAGTTAGTCAGAATGTTCTATATACAGGGGCTCAAATTAATGAGTACCTAGCGTGGGTAAGACGCACACAGGGAAAGGGGGAAGTGGGTTCAGGGGGGCTTTTACTTTTGGCTGAGCCAGGAGGGCTTCTTCGATTCGCACCACTCACTGATTTGTTAGAGTTGAATCTTGAACATTCTCTATGGATAAAGGAAAGGCAGGTGAAGTTAGAGAAGGATCTTGAATACTTGAGACAACGTAAGAAAGAGCGACAGCATAAACTTGAACGCAAAGGGCCAAGCTTGGAAAGGTAGATATGACACCTAAAGAATTTGATGATCAGATCCAAACTCAACTCGATGTGGTGACTAAGATTTTAATTGCTAGCGGGCAAACTCAAGAGCAAGCGGAAGCCGCGATTTCTGCATTGGATGAGATGCGGGTAAGGATAGAAACCCGTATGGGGACCCTTGCGCAATCTGTAGTTCATAAGATTGATGGGGCTGCAACGACCAATGCTGTTGAAGCAGCTAAGCTGCTTCAACAGAATTTTATAAAAGCTGATGAGCAAGCTGTGCTAGCTGCGGACCGGTATACGCGTGCGGCGAGATGGTTGGGGCTTAAGTTGTTTTGTGGTTTAACCGTTTTTATATTTGCAATTTTGGGCGTTGCATTGATAGTTGCTATGAATTTCATTCCTACGAGAGAGGAAATCGATACTCGACGCCAAGAACTAGCTGCTATGGAATCACGTGCTCTTGAGTTGGAACAGTACGGTGTAAATCTTATGTGGTCTATGTGTAGTGGCTCGCCATGCCTCAGAACGAACGAGAAGGAGGGGGCATGGGGCTCAAATGGTGAAACCTGGCGTAGACCTTATAAGAAAAATTGATTGATTTTAGTGGGGTTAAGTATATTGATAATATGAAAATACTTGCTAGATATTTATTGCTTTATTAAATATAAAAAATTTTGGGTGTTTGGTAATTAATGAAATTAGCAAATAAAAGCTCTTGTCTGGTAAGTGAAAATATTTGATGCGATATTGAGAGTTGGAGTTTTTGGGGACTCGGAGCCTGCATTGTGCGATGTGCCCTTGCCACTGCAAAAAATAGCGAAGCGATTAGCCCCGCAACTTCCAATCCCCATACCCCTTGGCCCGCAGCTCACACGCCGGGCAGTGCCCGCAGCCATATCCCCAGTCATGCAGCGTTTCGCGCTCATTCTGGTAGCAGGTATGGCTGTCTTGCTGGATCAGCTTCACTAAAGCATCCGCGCCTAGCTGGTGGGCCAGTTCCCAGGTATCCGCTTTGTCCAGCCACATCAGTGGCGTTTCCACGGTCAGCGGGCGCTCTATGCCCAGGCTCAAGGCCACTTGCAAGGCTTTGAGCGTATTGTCTCGACAATCCGGGTAGCCGGAGTAGTCGGTTTCAGACATGCCACCCACCAGCGTATCCAGGCCCCGGCGGTAGGCCAAGGCACCTGCCAGGGTAAAGAACAGCAGGTTCCGACCCGGTACAAAAGTATTGGGTAGCCCGTCTTCCTGCATGGCAATCGTCATGGATTCGGTCATGGCACTGCCGCCAATCTGAGCCAGCACGCTGGCGTCCAGCACATGATCTTCCCCCAGGCGTTCTGCCCAATGCGGGAATTGCTGGCACAGCTTGTCTCTTAAGGTCTGGCGGCACTGCAATTCCGCATGGTTGCGCTGCCCGTAGTCAAAGCCCACGGTTTCCACCAAGGCAAAGCGGTCCAGTGCCCAGGCTAGACAAGTGGCTGAATCCTGTCCGCCCGAAAATAAAACCAGTGCCCGGCGGCGGGGAGTGTGCGGCTTCATGCCTTGACCTGTGGGGTACTGAGCGCGCGGCGCTTCATGGTGCTGATCAGGGAGTTAAGCAGTACGCCATACATGGGCACAAAAAGCAGCAGGCTGACGCCCAGCTTGATAACGTAGTCCACCACGGCAATTTCACCCCAGTGCTCGGCCATGAACGGGTTGCTGCTGCGCCAGAAGGCGATGCCGAAAAAGGCCAGAGTATCCAAAGCCTGCCCAAAGATGGAAGCGGCTGCTGGTGCGATCCACCATTGCTTGTAGTCGCGGCGGATGCGGTCAAACACCTGCACATCCAGCAACTGTCCTAATACATAGGCAGCAAAACTGGCCAAGGCAATGCGGAAGACAAAGCTGTTGAATTCGCCCAGTGCTTGCAGACCATTGAAATGGCCTTCGTTAAACAGGACGGACACCACATACGAGGCGATCAAGGCCGGGAACATGGCGCGGGTAATGACGCGACGCGCTTCGGACTTGCCCATTAGACGGACTGTCAGGTCGGTGGCCAGAAAAACGAAGGGAAAGCTGAAGGCCCCCCAGGTGCTATGAAAGCCGAACAGTTCAATGGGAAGTTGAACCAGGTAATTGCTGGCGATCACAATAAAAATGTGAAACGCAATTAAAAGTCGCAAATAGAACGACAGCCGTGAAGACGGCACGGTAGGCAGAGTCATGTCTGAACCTTTTTGGTGGATGGGGTGAGGGAACCCATTGGAAATGGACTGCAACCGACTATTGTACGGGCAGTTGCTGTTCGAGGGAATGATCGTTGCCCTCAAGTGTAGCGTGAGCGCCCGAGACGCTTATACGTCTGGCTTGATGAGGCTTATGGGGTAAAGAGAGCAGGCGGGCTGCGTCGGCGGGCCTTGAGTCCAGCTCTGGCGCCAAGGCAGCCGAGCCGGCGTGGTCCACTTCATATAGGCGAAGGATCAGGTCGCCGCAGGTTGCAGACACTCTATGAGTAAGCGTTTGTGCAAGCGATGGACTTCGTCAAAAGGCACGGGCGAGTTCTGTGGGCCCAGAACCAGCAGGACCATGAGCCACATCAGGGAAGGGGAGGCCGCCAGGATGTAATCGGACGAGCTGACGTCGGGGCGGATGAGACCACGCTGTATACCCAGTTCAAAAAATGCCTGATTGGACGTGTAGTTCTGACTCAGGAGCTGTTTGCCCCAGTAGTGCGCCAGATCGGGTACGCGGCCGCTCTCGGTCATCAAGAGTCTGAACATGGCTTGCACGTCCGGGCTGGACAGGCGTTTGTACAGTTGCTTGAGGTACTCATCCACGATACAGGACAGGGTGTCGGCATCCGATGTATCGGTCAGCTCAAAAGTATTGCCGTCGGGTGGCAGCAGGGTGCTGTGGAGCATGTCCTCGAACACTTCATCCTTGCTGCTGTAGTGCGCGTAGATCCCGGACTTGGAAATGCCGGCGCTGGCGGCAATCCGTTCCAGAGAGGTTCCCAGAAAACCCCGATGGGAAAATTCTTCAAAAGCGGCTTTCAGGATTTCGCGTTTGCGCTCGGCCGAGGGCAGGTAGCGTCGCTTGCTTGTGGTTTCGTTTTTTTGAGGTTTATTTTGGTGCGAGTCTGTCATGTCACCCTGTGTGGATGGGCAAGATATGGGGCTTGCAGTATATCAGGCCACTGCTTTCGGGCTGGCGTCTGATCAGGTCTGTAGTGGCTTGAATCCCTAGCCGGGACGGCAGCTTCGTTTTGTCATATAGCTAAGAAATAATTGTTCTGTTGCCTGTTTGAAGTGCCATATGTTTCAGTGGGTTGCATGGTCTTTGTTGTTTTTAAAAGCCTTCCCTTTTCAGTGAAGGTTTATTTATTTTTTATGCTTGTTTTTATTTCCCCATTTCATATCAGGCACGTTATAACAGGAAAGGTGGCTTGAGCTGACCGTTTTTTATCTGTCATGAACTTGATCTACCGCAAAGGTTTTTTATAGGTCTTTGTTAAAAGGCCTGCATGCAAAAAGTTTAGATGTAAACTGGTGTATTATTAAAAAGACTAAGCAGTCGTATCTGCTTTTTTCTTTATGTGTACTTTTTGCGGAGTGGCAATGGTAAGCAGGCAGTGCATCGATCAGACTGAGCATTTAGACGCATCCGCACGAGCCGCCTGGGCCCGTATCTGGAGCTCCATCTCCCCCGAATCGCAGTTCATGGCCTGGATGGATTGGATACGTCATCTGGCCCTGAGCCCCGGCAAACAAGAACAATTACGGCAGTTGGCCCTTAGTCAGTGGGAGCAGTTATTCCGTGACTGGAGCGAGGAGCTGGCCGCCTCTGCCCAGCTTCCTGCGCAAGCCCCTGCTCAAGCAACACCCCCCGCTCAGACAGACCGCCGGTTTGCGGATCCCGCCTGGGACCGCTGGCCCTTTAATTTGTTGCGGCAAACCTATCAGGCGCAGCAGCAATGGTGGCAAAGCGCAACCGAGGGTGTGGCAGGGGTAGAGCCCCATCATCAGCAGTTGATTGCCTTTGGTGCCGAGCAATGGCTGAACATGCTCAGCCCCAGCAATTTCGCACTGACCAACCCTTTGGTATGGGATAAAACCCTGGCAGAGCAAGGGGATAACTTCAGCCGTGGTCTGGAGCATTGGCAGCAGGATATGCAGGCCCAGTTCGCGGGCGAGCCTCCTGTTGGTACGGAAGATTTCACGGTAGGGAAGGATTTGGCGGCGACACCAGGCAAGGTGGTGTTGCGCAATGAGCTGGTGGAGCTGATTCAATACACACCCACCACGAAACTAGTACACCCAGAGCCTATTTTGATCGTTCCGGCCTGGATTATGAAGTACTACATTCTGGATCTGTCTCAGCAGAATTCGCTGATCAAATACCTGGTCGACCAGGGCTATACAGTGTTTTGCCTGTCCTGGAAAAACCCCGATGCCAAGGACCATGCCTTTGGCATGGACGACTACATTCGTCTGGGCTGGAAAGCCAGTCTGGATGCCGTCAATGCCATTGTTCCAGGCCAGAAAGTGCATGCTACCGGCTACTGCCTGGGTGGCACCTTGCTGGCTATCGCGGCGGCCGCCATGGCACGCGATGGGGACGACAGGCTGGCTTCCCTGACTTTCTTCGCCGCTCAAACCGACTTCTCCGAGCCTGGCGATCTGTCCCTGTTCATTGACGAAAGCCAGGTCAGCCTGCTGGAAGCGCAGATGGCCGATGAAGGGTTTTTACGCGCCAATCAGATGGAAGCCGCATTTCAAATGTTGCGTTCTGCTGATTTATTGTGGGCGCCTATGGTCAATAAATATTTATTGGGCGAACGTCGTCCCTTGAACGATTTAATGGCCTGGAATGCAGATGCCACACGTATGCCTGCCACCATGCACTCGCAATATTTGCGCCGCTTGTATTTGAATAATGATTTAAGTCAAAACCGTTATCCGGTTGAAGGCCGTATCGTTTCTCTGGCGCAAATCAATTTGCCTGTTTTTTGCGTGGGCACCGTCTCCGATCACGTCGCACCCTGGCGTTCGGTTTACAAGCTGCATTATCTGGTTCCTGCCGAGATCACCTTTGTCTTGACCACAGGTGGTCACAACGCCGGAATTGTCAGCGAACCCGGCCATCCGCGTCGCAAGTATCAGATCCATACCCGAGCCGCAGGCACTGCTCCTGTTCTGGTGGACGAGTGGCAGGCACAAGCGGCCTCGCATCCGGGCTCCTGGTGGTCCGCCTGGACCGAGTGGCTGAAAGCTCGCTCCGGTGCAGACGTGAAGCCACCGCAAATGGGGGCGGCCAAGCAAGGCTTTGCCCCGGTGGGCCCTGCGCCCGGTCAATACGTATTAGTGAAGTAAGCAGTCAGGTCATGCAAGCTCGCTAAACAGTGAGCTTGTCGCTCTGTGTTATGTCGGCGATAGGCGCAAGCCCATCGCTGACGTGCTGTTTTGTCTTGACGGCAGTTTCCCTTTTTCTCATTAGGCATTTTTTACAATGGCCCCACAGACCTACGATTTGAGTCTCAAGCACCGAAGCGCTGCGCGTCGCCCTCATTTCGCGCTGGCTGCCTTGCTGGTCACCCTGGCGGGTTGCGCCTCGATGGCGCCCGATTACGATCAGCCAGCTTCCCCTGTTCCGCAAGCCTATTCAGACCTGTCGGCTGGCTCGGCCACTGCGGTACGAGCTCGCGACTTGGGCTGGCGCGAGTACTTTAAAGATCCGGTTCTGGGCAAGCTCATTGAGACCGCACTGGAAAATAACCGCGATATGCGCGTGGCGGTCCTGCGGGTGGATGAGGCCCGCGCCATGCTGAATTTGCAGCGTAGCGAACGCTTCCCGGAATTTACTGTAGGTGGTCAGACCGCTCGTTCGCGCGTGCCGGGGGATATGAATCCTAGCGGCCAGGCCGTAACGGGAGGCGATTACCGCGCTCAAGTCGGGTTGACCAGTTGGGAACTGGATTTGTGGGGTCGGGTCCGTAGTCTGGAAGATGCCGCCTTGCAAGGCTGGCTGGCGACCGAAGCGGGCCGACAAGCCGTTCATGTGGCTCTGGTCTCGCAAGTGGCCAATAACTATATTGTGGTGCGCGAGCTGGACGAGCGTGTGCAGATCGCTCGTAAAAGTGTAGAGACTCGTCAGGAGTCCTACCGTATTTTCTCCCGCCGCTACGAGGTAGGAGCAACGTCCAAACTGGATGTGACCCAGGTGCAAACCTTGCTGACCCAGGCCCAGTCCATGCTGGCCCAGTTGGAGCAGCAACGTGCTGTGCAACTGCATGCTCTGCAGCAGCTATTGGGTGCAGACCCTGGAGTTTCCCCAACTGGCGCGCCATTGAATGAAAACGTCATGCTGGCTGAACTGGCCCCCGGCCTGCCTTCAGACCTGATGATGTGGCGTCCCGACATTATTGCGGCTGAACACAAGCTGCGTGCGGCCAATGCCAATATTGGTGCCGCGCGAGCCGCTTTCTTCCCGCGCATCGCCTTGACAGGCAATTTTGGTACGGCCAGTGCCGAGCTGGATGGCTTGTTTGATTCAGGCAGCAAGGCCTGGATGTTCGCCCCCACCATTTCCCTGCCTATTTTTGACGGCGGCCGTCGCAGCGCCAATCTGGACGTCTCTTATGTACGTCGTGACATGCGTGTTGCCGAGTACGAGAAAGCGATTCAAACCGCCTTCCGTGAAGTGTCAGACGCCTTGTCGACCCGTCATTGGTTAAGTCAGCAACTGGAAGTCCAGTTAGTGGCCCGAAGCGCCCAGACCGAGCGCGCTCGTTTGGCACAAATGCGTTACGACAACGGCTCGGCCGCTTATCTGGAAGTGCTGGATGCGCAGCGCGATTTGCTGGATGTGGAGCAGCAAGTCGTGCAAACGCGCCGTGCGCTTCTGGCCAGCCAGATTGCCATGTATAGCGCCTTGGGCGGTGGGCTGGACCCTGCCGAGCCCCTGACCAACACCCATAACTCCTCTACTTCGGATCCATCCTCGAGCCAGCTATGAGCAAACAATCTTCCTCTTTGAAAAAAAATCTTGTTCCTGTCCTGATCGTTGCCGGGGTTCTTGGCCTGGGTTGGTGGGCATGGCAGAAAATGTCCAACACTGGCCCGGGAGAAGGCTTTGTGAGCGGCAATGGCCGTATCGAAGCCACCGAGATTGATATCTCCACCAAGTTTGCCGGCCGTATCCAGAGCATTGCCGCTCATGAAGGCGACTTCGTGAAGGAAGGCGAGGTTCTGGCCATCATGCAGCAAGACAGTCTGGAAGCGGCTCGGGATGAAGCGGTAGCCGGTTTGCGTCAGGCAGAAAATAATGTGGCTGCCTCCGAGGCTCAGGTTGCCTTGCGTGAAAGCGATGCCATCGCCGCCAAAGCCTTGATTGGTCAGCGTGAGTCGGAGCTGGATGCGGCTCAACGTCGTCTGGCCCGTTCCACCACCTTGTCCAAAGAAGGTGCTGCTTCGGCTCAGGAACTGGATGATGACCGCGCCCGTGTGCGTGGTGCCCAGGCTGTCGTCGCTGCTACCAAGGCCCAGGCCACCGCATCGGAAGCCGCTATCAACGCCGCTAAAGCTCAGTTGATTGGCGCACGTTCTGCCGTGGAAGCTGCCACGGCCGCTGTTGCCCGTATCGAAGCCGACTTGCGTGATAGCAAACTGGTCAGCCCCCGCGATGGCCGTGTGCAATTCCGTGTTGCTCAACCCGGTGAAGTGCTGGGTGCCGGTGGTCGTGTGCTGAACGTGCTGGACCTGTCCGATGTGTACATGACTTTCTTCCTGCCTAGCGAAGTGGCGGGCAAGGTCGCTCTGGGTACCGAAGTTCGTCTGGTGCTGGATGCCATCCCTAATATTCCGGTCCCCGCTACGGTGTCCTTCGTGGCCAGTTCGGCCCAGTTCACGCCCAAGAGCGTAGAAACTGCCTCGGAGCGCCAAAAGCTGATGTTCCGCGTCAAGGCCCAGATTGCCCCTGAATTGCTGAAAAAGCACCTGGAGCAAGTCAAGACCGGCTTGCCCGGTGTGGCCTGGGTGAAGCTGGACCCCAATGCCAGTTGGCCTGAGTCGCTGACTTCTACCTTGACGGAGTAAACCATGCCCAAGCAGCAAGCGGCGGCAGTTGCTCGCGTTGTTGAGCTTAGTCAGCGTTATGGCGACACGCTCGCACTGGATCGTTTAAGCCTGGATGTTCCTGCCGCTTGCATGGTCGGACTGATTGGTCCTGATGGCGTGGGTAAATCCAGCTTGCTGTCCCTGCTGGCGGGTGCCCGCGTCATTCAGGAAGGGCGCATTGAAGTGCTGGGTGGCGATATGGCGGAAAAAAGCCATCGCGAACAGATTTGCCCGCGCATTGCCTACATGCCCCAAGGTCTGGGCAAGAACTTGTATCCCACCTTGTCGGTGGAAGAGAACCTGCAGTTCTTTGGCCGCCTGTTTGGGCATGATGCCGCCGAGCGTCGCCGTCGCATTGACGACTTGACGCGTAGCACGGGCCTGTATCCCTTTTTGACCCGTCCGGCTGGCAAGTTGTCCGGTGGTATGAAACAAAAGCTGGGTCTGTGCTGCGCACTGATTCACGACCCGGATTTTCTGCTGCTGGATGAACCCACCACCGGTGTGGACCCCTTGGCTCGCAAGCAGTTCTGGGACTTGATCGAGCGTATTCGCATCGAACGACCCAGCATGAGCGTAATTGTGGCCACCGCTTATATGGACGAAGCCCAGCGCTTTGATTGGCTGGTCGCCATGGATGATGGCCAGATTCTGGCTACCGGAACGCCCAAGGAATTGCTGGAGCGCACAGAAAGCAAAAGTCTGGAGCAGGCCTTTATCCGCTTGTTGCCTGAAGACAAACGCCAAGGTCATAAAGCAGTAGAAATTCCGCCCCTGGAGGTGGATGCCGACGATATCGCGATTGAAGCCGAAGGGCTGACGATTCGTTTTGGTGACTTTACGGCTGTCGATAGCGTCTCCTTCCGCATCCGACGCGGCGAGATTTTCGGCTTCCTGGGCTCGAATGGTTGCGGCAAGTCCACCACCATGAAGATGCTGACCGGTTTGTTGCCCGCGTCTGAAGGCCAGGCCTGGCTGTTCGGCCACGAGGTGAATCCTAAAGACATTGATACCCGCCGTCGCGTGGGCTATATGTCGCAGGCTTTCTCCCTGTATAGCGAACTGACCGTACGACAAAACCTGGTGCTGCACGCTCAGCTTTTCCACGTTCCTGCCGAGGAGGTTGAGGCTCGTGTCGCCGAGATGGTGGAGCGCTTTGATCTGGGGCAGATTCTGGATCGCCTGCCTGATGCCATTCCTTTGGGGATGCGTCAGCGTTTGTCTTTGGCAGTCGCGATGGTGCATAAACCCGAGCTGCTGATCCTGGATGAACCCACCTCCGGCGTGGACCCGGTAGCACGTGATAATTTCTGGCGATTGCTGATTGAGTTATCCCGCCGCGACAAGGTCACGATCTTTATCTCGACCCACTTCATGAACGAGGCCGAGCGTTGCGACCGCATGTCCATGATGCATGCCGGTAAAGTGCTGGATAGCGACACACCGGCCAATCTGGTTAAAAAACGCGGTGCTGCTGATCTGGAAGAGGCCTTTATCGGCTATCTGCTGGAAGCGAGTGGCCCTGAGCCAGAAGTGGAAGCCGCGACAGAACAGGCCGTGGTTTCTGATGAACAGGAACATGGCGGCAAACCAGACCGTTTCAGCTTGCAGCGTCTACTAAGCTACACCTGGCGCGAGGCGCTGGAGCTACGTCGGGACCCGGTACGAGCGACCCTGGCCCTGGCCGGTTCCCTGATTTTGCTGTTTGTGATGGGTTTTGGTATCACACTGGACGTAGAGGATTTGCGCTACGCCGTGCTGGACCGCGATCAAACTAGCATCAGCCAGAACTATGCCTTGAACCTGTCCGGTTCCCGTTATTTTCTGGAGCAGCCGCCGCTGACAGATTACGAGGACCTGGACAACAGAATGCGGCGCGGCAAGATTGCGCTGGCGATTGAAATCCCGCCCGGCTTTGGCCGTGATGTTCTGCGTGGCAGCAAACCAGAAATTGCCGCCTGGGTCGATGGCTCCATGCCAACCCGCGCCGAGACCATTCAAGGCTACGTCAAAGCCATGCACCAGCAATGGCTGATTACGCAGGCCAAGGAGCGCCTGGGGGCAGGGGCCTTGGTAGTGCCCGCCAGTATTCAGGACCGTTACCGTTACAACCCGGACGTCAAGAGCTTGCCCGCCATGGTGCCCGCGGTGATTCCGGTGCTCTTGCTGATGCTGCCTGCCATGCTGACGGCGCTGTCCGTGGTGCGCGAAAAAGAGTTGGGTTCCATCATCAATCTGTACGTTACGCCGGTGACGCGAGTGGAGTTTCTGCTGGGCAAGCAGATTCCCTATATCGGCTTGGCGATGATCAACTTTTTGTGCATGTGTCTATTGGCGATCACGGTCTTCGATGTACCGATCAAGGGCAGTTTCCTGACCTTGAGTGTGGCGACCTTGATGTTCTGCGTGATCTCAACCGGCATGGGTCTGGTGGCGTCCACCGTGACGCAAAGCCAGATCGCGGCCATGTTCTTTGCCATGATTGGCACCATGCTGCCCGCCACGCAACTGTCCGGTTTGTTGAATCCGGTGTCTTCCATGGAAGGGATCAGCCGCTGGGCGGGCGAGATTTACCCGGCCACCCATATGTTCAACATCAGTCGCGGGGTATTTAACAAGGCGCTGACTTTCTCGGATCTGCATGGTGCTTTGTTCGCTTTGCTTTTGGCGATTCCGGTGGTGTTGGGTGCGGCAGTCATGCTGCTGAAAAAGCAGGAGAAGTGAGATGAGAAAACTCAAGAATGTGCTGTTGCTGGGTCGCAAAGAGCTGTGGAGTCTGGCGCGCGACCCCATGATGTTGCTGCTCATCGTATATGTGTTCTCGGTCTCGATTTACACCTCGGCAACGGCCCAGCCGGAAACCCTGAACAATGCACCTATTGCGATTGTGGATCAGGACCAAAGCCCTTTGTCGGCCCGTATTACTTCGGCCTTTTATCCGCCGGAGTTCATTCATCCGCACATGATCGAGTACGGAGAAATGGACTCGGGCATGGATACGGGGGCGTTCACCTTTGTGCTGAATATTCCCCCCAATTTTCAGCGTGACGTGCTGGCCGGGCGCAGTCCTGAAGTGCAATTGAACATTGATGCTACCCGCATGAGTCAGGCCTTTACCGGCAATAACTACATCCAGCAGGTGGTGATGGGCGAGGTCAACGAGTTCGTGCGGCGTTATCGCAGCATCGATACCTTGCCGGTGGATCTGGCCTTGCGGATTCGTTTTAACCCCACACTGGAAAAAGCCTGGTTCGGCAGTATTGCCGAGGTCATCAACTCGGTGGCCATGTTGTCCATCATCCTGACCGGGGCTGCCCTGATTCGGGAGCGTGAGCACGGCACCATCGAACACTTGCTGGTGATGCCCGTTACACCGGGCGAGATCATGGCCTCCAAAGTCACGGCGATGGGTCTGGTGGTGCTGATTGCCACGGCGGCTTCGCTCAATTTTGTGGTGCGCGGATTGTTGGGCGTTCCTATTGAAGGTTCTATCCCGCTGTTCTTGTGTGGTGCGGTGCTGTGTCTGTTTGCCATGACCTCCATGGGTATTTATCTGGCCACCTTGTCGCGCAGCATGCCGCAATTCGGTTTGCTCCTGATGTTGACCTTGTTGCCCATGAACTTGCTCTCGGGCGGTCGCACGCCCCGTGAGAGCATGCCGGAAATTGTGCAAAACCTGATGCAACTGGCCCCCACTACGCACTTCGTGTCTTTAGGGCAGGCCATATTGTTCCGCGGTGCTGGTATTGAAACCGTATGGCAACCCTTTTTAGCCCTGCTGGTGATTGGGACAGCCCTGTTTGTCCTGTCGCTGCGGCGTTTTCGTAACACCATCTCTCAGATGGCTTGATGGACTGGGCCCCCTCAGGGGGCACTTTTTTCCTTTAAGGAGATTTCGATGAGCATGGAGACACTTCCCCTGGATCTGTACAAGGCCAATGTTGAGTTGCAACTGCGTATCACCCGCCTGCTGCAGGCGGGTGGTCATCGTTGGTTGGAGTCCGTACAGAAAAGCAGCATGAGGAGCATGGAGCAGACCACGGCTGAAATTGAAGGCCTGCTGCAAACCGGCAATTGGCAGTCTCTGGCGACCTTGCCTGCCGACACCTTCTGGCGTTTGTTCCAGCACGGTGTGAATGACAGCCAGACCATCAATGAACTGGCCATTCAGAACCAGACCGAGTTCACCAACGGTTTGCAAGAAGCGCTGGAAGCCTGGCAGAAGTCGGTCATGGGCGTGGTCAGCAACACCAGCGCCGCTGTGCCAGTCATGGATATTTTCAAGCAGTGGGGCGCACCTTGGGCAAATGCTGCCAGCGCCTCTGACACTAAAAAGGGAGCATAAGCGGTATGTCTACGGTTAAACGCACTGCGTTGGTGACAGGTGGTATGGGCGGTCTGGGTCAAGAGATCGCCCGCGCTTTGCATGATGCGGGTCACCATGTTCTGGTGACTCACTCGCGCAGCGATGCCGATGCCCAGATCTGGCTGAAAGAGCAGGCCGACGCAGGCTATGTGTTCCAGGGCTATCACGTTGATGTGGCGGACTTCGAGTCGTGCCAGCAAATGGCGCAGGCGATTGCAAAGGACGGCCAACAGGTCGACATCCTGATCAATAACGCCGGTATTACGCGCGACGGCACCTTCCGCAAATTGAGCAAAGACAAGTGGGACGATGTGCTGCGCGTCAATCTGGACTCGGTCTTTAACGTCACCAAGCCCTTTATTGACAGCATGCTGGAACGTGGCTGGGGCCGTGTGATCAACATCTCTTCTATTAATGGCAGCAAGGGGCAGTTTGGTCAAACCAACTACTCGGCCGCCAAGGCAGGGATGCACGGCTTTACCAAGGCGCTGGCTCAGGAAGTGGCGCGCAAGGGCGTGACGGTGAATACGATCTCCCCCGGTTATCTGGCCACGCAAATGGTCATGGCCGTGCCTGAAGATGTGCGTAACAGCATCATCGCGGGCATTCCGGTGGGCCGTCTGGGCAAGCCGGAGGAAATCGCGGCCTTGGTCACCTTCATTGCCAGCGAAGCAGCCGGATTTATGACAGGTAGTAATGTCGCCATGAATGGCGGCCAGCATATGTACTAGGCTCGACTCGGTTCGGCTGCTGCCTGTATGGGCCCGCTAGTCGGGTCTGCGACTTATGAAAGGAATGGATATGCACAAAGATATCGCGATTGTTGCGGCGACTCGTACCCCCATTGGACGCTTTCAAGGGGGGCTGTCTACGGTGCCCGCCCATGATTTGAGCGCACAACTGATTCGTGCCGTGCTCCAGAGCACAGGCGTGGCAGCCGAACAGATTGATGAAGTCATTCTGGGTCAGATTCTGACTGCTGGAGCCGGGCAGAACCCGGCTCGCCAGGCGGCCGTGAACGCTGGCCTGCCTTATGAAGTCCCCTCCATGTCCCTGAACAAGCTCTGCGGTTCGGGCCTGAAAGCGGTGCATCTGGCGGCTCAGGCCATTGCCCTGGGCGATGCGGATCTGGTGCTCGCCGGTGGTCAGGAAAGCATGAGCCTGGCTCCCTTTGTGGTGCACAAGGCGCGCACAGGTTTGGGTCTGGGCCACGCCATGATGGACGACACCTTGTTGCGCGACGGTTTGACTGATGCCTTCCACAATTACCACATGGGTATCACGGCAGAAAATCTGGCCGAGCGTTATGAGATCAGCCGTGAGCAGCAAGATGCTTTTGCGGTGGAGTCCCAGCGTAAAGCCGTAGCGGCCATGGAAGCCGGACGCTTCAAGGACGAGATCACTCCGATCGACGTGCCCCAGCGCAAAGGCGATCCCGTCCGTGTCGAGGCCGACGAGCAACCACGCGCACAAACCACACTGGAATCCCTGGCCAAGCTGCGTCCTGCCTTCAAGAAAGACGGCACGGTCACGGCAGGTAACGCGTCCACCATTAATGATGGTGCCGCTGTGCTCTTGCTGGCCAGCGCCGACAAGGTCAAGGAATTGGGTCTGCCTGTCCTGGCGTGGATTCGTGGCTGGGCCAGCACGGGTGTGGACCCGGCCATCATGGGGATTGGCCCCGTGTCGGCCAGCCGCAAGGTCTTGAAGAAAGTGGGTTGGGAAATTGATCAACTGGATCTGATCGAAGCTAACGAAGCCTTTGCCGCCCAATCGCTGGCTGTGGCCAAAGACTTGCAGTGGGACATGAGCAAGGTCAACGTCAACGGCGGTGCGATTGCCTTGGGTCACCCCATTGGTGCGTCCGGTGCGCGCGTGTTGGTCACCCTGGTTCATGAACTGCGTCGCCGTGGTGGCCAGAAAGGTCTGGCCACTCTGTGCATTGGTGGCGGTCAAGGCGTAGCCATTGCCATTGAGGCCGCTTGAACAGCTAGCTGATTGAAGGGAGAAGATGATGACAGATAAGTCTCGTGACGACAGCACGGCCTGGTCCCCCTGGATGATGAATCCCTGGAACCTGGGTCAGACCGTCTCCTCGTACTTTGTGGACGCCTGGCAGCGCGCCATTCTGTATGCCGATATCGAGCGTCAGGTCGGGGATCAGTACCAGGCCCAACGCAAGGTAGAAGTGCCGAATGTGCTGAACTTCCCGGCCGAACTGGTCATGTCGGGTCTGACTCTTCCCCGACCCGTCAACTATCTGATGGTGCGTATTCTGGCACCGGAAGATCAGCCTACCGACCCCAGCAAACGTCCGTTTCTGGTGGTTGATCCCCGTGCCGGTCATGGGCCGGGCATCGGTGGTTTCAAGTCGGATAGTGAAATCGGTGCCGCGCTGCAAGCCGGGCACCCTTGCTACTTTGTCGGATTTTTACCGGACCCTGTTCCTGGCCAGACGGTTGAGGATGTGATGCGTGCCCATGCTGCCTTTGTCAGCAAAGCGGCCGAGCTGCATCCAGAAAGTCAGGGCAAGCCGGTGGTGATCGGTAATTGTCAGGCGGGCTGGCAGATCATGATGGCGGCGGCTGTGTGGCCGGAGTTGTTTGGTCCCTTGATTCTGGCCGGAGCCCCCGTGTCTTACTGGGCAGGCCGCAACCCCATGCGCTATGCCGGTGGCTTGCTGGGTGGTAGCTGGTTAACAGCGATGACCAGCGATCTGGGCAATGGTCGCTTTGACGGTGCGTGGCTGGTCAAGAATTTCGAGAATCTGGACCCGGCCAATACCTTGTGGTCCAAGCAGTACAACGTGTACGCCAATGCAGACACCGAAGCCGAACGCTATATCGGTTTCGAGAAATACTGGGGCGGTTATGTATTTCTGAACGATGTGGAAATGCAGTACATCGTGGATAACCTGTTCATTGGCAACAAGCTGTCTACGGCACAGTTAATGACCTCCGACGGCATCCGCATCGACCTGCGCAATATCCGTTCGCCCATCGTGGTGTTCAGTTCTTTTGGCGACAACATTACGCCGCCCGCACAGGCACTGGGCTGGATTACTGACCTGTATCTGGATGACGATGATGTGCGCAGTCACGACCAGACCATCGTCTTTACGACCCATGATCGTATCGGACATTTGGGTATTTTTGTGTCCGGTAGTGTGGGCAGCAAAGAGCACCGCAAATTTGCCAGCACCATTGATCAAATTGATTTGCTGCCTGCCGGTATTTACCGCGCGACGGTCGAAGAAACGCCCGATGACGACACCTTGTTGAATGACCCCTATTTGATGTCGGTGCGGCAAAGCAATCTGGCTGAAATTGCCGAAATTGTGCAGCCTGATCCTGAGTCGGATCGACGTTTTGCTGCTGCGGCGCGTCTATCGGAAATCAATCTGGCGTTCTACAAGAGCACCTTGCAGCCTTGGGTCAAAGCGCTGTCTACTCCCTATACCGCGGCATTGCTGGAAGCCGTTAACCCCATGCGTCTGTCGTACGAGTCCTGGACCAGCGCCCATCCCTGGGCCGCCACGATTCATCAGTGGGCAGAAAACATCGCCCAGCAGCGCCAGACCGTGGACGAGGACAATATTTTCCTGGAAGCGCAGGAGAATTTCTCCCAGGCTATGGAACGGGTCCTGAACAATTACCGTGACCGGCGCGACAGTATTTATCAGATCTGGTTTGACACGGTTTATGGCTCGCCCTTGTTGATGGCTTTGGCGGGCCATGCACCGGGTGACTCCGTACCGGCGCGTCCCCATCCCGGTAGCTCGCCCGAGCATCTGGCTTTTGTGCGTCAGCAAATGCACAGACTGGACGGTTTGCTGAACGAAGGCGGTTTGCTGGAAGCGGCTTTGCGCGCCTTGTTCCACATTGCCAAGCAGCGCAACAGTGTGGATGAGCGTTATCACCATGCTGCCATGCGTCTGCGCGAGCAGTACGACACCGGCAAGATTGATATTGAAAAAATGCGTGCTGCAATTCGTGAGCAGGCGCTGGTTCTGGCGCACCACGGACACAAGGCTGTAGAAGCGATTCCACATCTGCTGAGCAAACAGACGCCAGAGGAAATCCGCTTGGTCGCGTCCCTGATCAAGAAACTGATCAGCGCCATTGATGAGCAGGATGCTGCGCCTGAAGCGGTGGTGAAGGCTTCTGAAGAGGTGCTCGGCTTGTTCGAGATGGCTGCCCAGCAGCAAGAGCAGGGCAAGAAATCAGATGAGGCGGACGCCAAGCCTGTCGCTAAAACGGCAAGCAAGACCGCAACTAAAGCAGCCGCTAAAACTACGCCAGCAGCGCTCAAGAAGCCTGCCACTCCTGCACCAGTAAAGCCAATGGCCCAGGCCGTAACAAAAACGGTAGCGAAATCAACGGGGCCATCGTCAGTAGGTACGACAGCTAAAACAGCGACATCTGCTCCAGTGAAACCAGCCGCCGAGCCAGCGACAAAACCCCTTGCTCAAACCATGGCGGGTGTTCCGGCTCAAGCCTTGGGTAAGGCCGCATCTAAGTCTGCGACGCCTAGCTCCGCGACACGACCTACGCCTGCTACAGGCGCAGCTAATAAACCAGTTGCTACTTCGTTTGCTTCTGGACCGCTGTTCCCGGCAGAAAAAGCCAAAGGTAAGCCTGCTGTTAGCGCACCTGCCAAGGCCGTTAGCGCAGGGGCCAAGCCTGGTTCGGCTACTACTGCAACAAAGCCAGCCGCCAAGGCAGCAACGGCGCCCACCACGCCAGCAAGTAAATCGGCAGCCAAGTCTGCAACAAGCTCAACGCCATCATCCGGGCAAGGCAAAGCTGCGGCTAAACCTGCCAGCACGGGTGCAGCGTCCAGGACTCGTCAGCGCAAGTCTTGAGACTTGGTTCTAGTGAATTTTTGAAGGAGTTTTCAGCATGAAGTATTCATTTTCCGGCCACTCTGTTTTGGTAACTGGCGCAGCCTCGGGTATCGGTGCTGCAACGGCCCGCCTGCTGGCCGCCAATGGCCTGTCGGTTGTTGTGTCTGACGTACAGGCCGACGCGGTTCAAGCCGTGGTCAAGGAAATTGAGCAGGCCGGTGGCAAGGCGGTGGCGAATGTGGCGGATGTCACCCAGCCCGATCAATTGAAAGCCGCTGTCGATTGCGCCATTGAACACTTTGGTGCCTTGCACTTCGCTGTCAATAACGCCGGTGTGGGCGGGGATTCCGGCCCGGCAGGCGAGATGGATCTGGACGGCTGGCGTCGCCTGATCGACATCAACCTGAACGGCGTAGCCTATGGCCTGCGTTATCAGATTCCCGCTATTTTGGCGGCGGGCGGTGGTGCCATCGTCAATATGTCGTCCATTATGGGCCTGGTCGCCAATCCTACGTTGCCCGGCTACAACGCCGCCAAGCACGGTGTGATTGGCCTGAGCCGCTCTGCAGCCCTGGAGTACTCCTCTCAGGGCCTGCGCATCAATACCATCCACCCCGGTTATGTCGATACGCCGATTTTGTCGGGTCTGGATGCGGCTGCTCGTGAAGCCTTGGTGGCTCAACACCCGATTGGCCGTTTGGGTCATGCCGATGAAATTGCCCATGCTATTGCCTTTCTGCTCTCGGAAGGGGCCAGCTTCATGACAGGCGCTTGTTTGGTTGCGGATGGTGGCTATACCGCCAAGTAAGTGATAGCAGGGGGGGCTCTGTTGATTTGGTGGATGGAGCCATTACCGCAGGTTTGGGTTTAAAACAGTCCTAATGCCGGTGCTCGATTTTTATGCGAGTACCGGCATTTGTTTTATTTCACGCCAATAATCTTGATCGTGGTAATCGAGACCGAGCCTGGCGGCACGCCGGTGGCGGCATGGGCCTCGGTGATGGGGACATGGATGCGTGCAGAGCCACCAATACCCAGTTGTTTGACGATCTCTTGGAAAAGGGGCGGTAAGTCCGCAGTCAGACTGGTTTTGGTGTCTCTGGCAGCCAGTATTTCCCCTGTTCCCAGTTCTTCATCAAGTTCAAACAGGATATCGCTGCTGGCGGTCACCATAGGTGCCTTGCCCTTGTTCAGGATCTTGTAGACCACTCCATCCGCCATTTTGATGGCACCTTTTTCCGCCCCTGCCGCCGCCAGAACCGATTTGGCCAGCTTCTCGTTCTTGGACAGCATGGCCTGTTCCAATAGCTTGTCGACGTTGGTCAGCTCCACAGAAATGATGCTGGAGGACAATTGCAGGCGCTGGTCGATTTTGTCGCTGAAACCCTGGGAGAAGGCTTGCAAATCCAGTTGCTTGCCAATGGATGCCAGTTTCTGCGTCTCGTGCGGCGCACTGTCCGCATACCAGGCCCCGATGGCATAGCTAAGGCGGATGTCTGGCGAGGCGGCGTCATTCACAATCATGCGTCGGGGCGCGCCTGCAGGTTCGGCCTTGTTTGAATTCAGCGCCTGCGCGACCAACCTGTGTTGCAAGTCCTGTTTTGCCTCTTTCAGCTCGTCTATCTCTTTCTTGAGCGTGGCGATCTCAGTCGCGGTCGCAGCAAGTTTGCTGTCTTGCAACTGGTCATTGGATAGGTCCTGGCGCTGGGCACTTTGCAGGCTTTCCAGTTCTGATGCCAAAGCATGTTTTTGACTCAGCTCCTCTTCCAGACGTTGGCTTAATTCCCTGATCCGCGCCTGGTTTTGTTCCTGATCGATGGCGATGGGTGCCAGAACCAGAGAGCCGTCCGGCTCTGCCTGTAGCTGCTGCAATTGTTGTTGTAGTTGGCTGTTCAGGTTTTCGGTATCTGACAGACGCTGTTGCAAGGCAATCAACTGCGTGTTGGCCTGATGCAGCTCGTTTCTGAGCAGGGCATTGTTCTCGGCCTGAGCTGTAGTGGGAGGTAGGGGGCTGGTTTGGGGAGAGCCCGCATTTCCTTGTGGTCTAGGAAGGCCATCACCAATGATGTTTTCGTGAGCCAAGCGGTCCAGTAAGCCTGTTCCCACCGAATGAGAAGCTTCATAAAACAGCAGCAAGCTGCAGCAAAGTGCCGCGTTGAAGTACTTTCTCATAGCTTGTTCAGGCTTTGAACGCGATCCATCATGTTGGAGTAGACGGCGTTGTTAATCCGGACACAGACCAGGGACAGCATCTTGTTGACTTCAGTCAGCATGATTTCAGAGGCGTTTTCATCAATCAATGCCGCATTGCTTTTATAGATCCCAAAGTTCTCATCAATAGTCTGCATTTGCTGACGGTATTTTTCGTAGGCGACCGGGTCCAGATCTTTGAGTGCGGCGAACTCCTGAAAGCACTTGTCCTCTTTGCTGGATGCGCTGGTCTCCGGGGCGTTGTGAACAGGTGCGGTCGTTTGGCAGGCAGATAAAACAAAGGCAGCCACAATGGCTGCGCCGGGAAAGGTGAATCGCATAAACTCCTCGATACGTTCGACTAGCTTTATTCAGATTATTTTGGGGACGAGTATTGAATTCGAGCGTTGCCGCAAGCCTTGGAAACGAGGTCCAGACTCCTTGTTTTGAACCATCAGCAAAAGCAGATTGCATGGGCTTGTTGGGTCCCGAAATTGGAACATGCAGATTCAGACCAAGAATTAAGAACTATCTGATTTTCATGGCTTTCGATTATTGAGATAGACGTAAAAAATCGCCGCTCCCCAGGCATGGCAGCGGCGATTTCATTGGGAATGACGTGACTGTAGTGATCGGGGCAGACGCGGTTCTACGGCTTGCCGGTTTTTGTAGGATGAATATAGAGCAGCGACAGGAGCAACAGCACCAGGCAGATCATGGCGGACAGAATATTGGTGCCGCCCCAGCCTGCAAAACTGAACAGAAAGGCCGGGGCAAACGCCCCCAGGGTCGCACAGATGGATACGCCCAAATCGTTCAGGCCCTGCACTTCCAGAAACTGCGGCTTGCCCTCCAGAGTCTCCGTTAGCAAGGCACTGCCTCCCACATAGGTGAAGTTCCAGCCCAAACCCAGAATCAAGAGTGAAAGGCTGAGTGTCGTATAGCTGTGACCAGCAATGTTGATCAGGCTGCTCAAGAGCAATAGCAGGATGCCGGTAATGGCAATGGTTTTCAGGCCAAACTTCTGGATCAGAATGCCGGTAAAGAAAGAGGGGGCGAACATGGCCAGCACATGCCATTGAATCGCGGTGCTGATGTCTGAAAAGTGCACATGAAGATGGGACATATGCATGGACGCCTGAATCATCAGCAGGTTCATGATGCCGTAGCCAATCGCGGCGATGCAGATGGCAATGGCCAGCGTCTTGTTATGCAGCACCAGGCCCAAGGTCTGGCCACGATTTGTTTTCTTGCGCGCAGCCTGTTGAACAGGCTGCACTTCCTTGATGCACAGATTCAGGATGAATGAGATCAAAGCCAGCAAGATGAAGGCGGCATAGCAGGCGGCAAACTCTGCCCCGAAGCTGCTGGTTTTCAAACCCCGTATCAGCAAGGGGCCTGATACGGCGGCAATCACCCCTCCGGCCACAACCAAAGAGATAGCACGCGGTTTCAAGTTGCTGCCAAGTCCGTCGGTGGCGGCAAAGCGGTTGAAGTTGGCAAAGGCAATATACATACCCAGCAAGGCATGCGAGACCACCAGCCAGGAGAACTGCTTCATCTCGATTGCCCAATACCCGACGACACCCGAGGCGGCCAAGGGCAGACAGGCCAGTAAAAAGGATTTTTTCCGGCCTATGGCGGCCATCAGCCTGGATGCGGGAAGGGTGAACAGCATCACAAACAGGAACTGGAAACCATAGGGCACAGTGGATAGCCAGGGCTCGGGGGCCAGACTACCGCCAACCAGGGCCGCCATGGTGACGGACATGACGGCGGTGGTCAGGTTAATGGATTGGGCCAGGAAGTAGAGGTAGGTTTTGAAAGGAAGTTGGGTGGGGGTCATGATGCTGCGTTGTGGTTGGCGTCGGTGTGCTTGGATTAAATGACAAATGTCCCGATCTTGAGAGCGAGGCAAACCTCTACTGGCACGTCAGAAAGATGGGGGTGATTTTGTATTCTCCTGGCGGGCTTGTCTCGAACAGTAGGTGTACTATTCTGAAAACTGTTAGCTATTTTCTTCTAACAGTGTCTGGGGAGGCAGGCATGGATTTTTATGAAGGTTTGAAGGCACGTATTCTCAAGGGGGAATGGGCAATAGGGCAGCAATTGCCGTCGATCCGACAGATGAGGGCTAAAGAAAGCCTGAGCCATCACACCGTGGTCAGTGCCTACACTCGCCTGGTGGGCGAGGGGATGCTGGAGGCTCTGCAAGGGCGTGGTTATTTTGTGGCGCGCTGGTCCGCCCTGAATGAGCACTTGTCCATTTTGCCGTCCGAGGCCCCGATGGACCCTTTGTTCAAGTTGCTGCAGGCCAAGCCAGATCAATGCAAATTAGGCTGCGGCTGGTTACCCATGCCTTGGCGGGATACGGATGCTTTGGCTAAAGCCATACGCAAGACGGCACGTTCAGGGCGTAGCGGTTTGGTGGAGTACGGCGATATTCAGGGCTATTTGCCCTTGCGTAAACAGTTGTCCCTGTTGTTGCGGCAATCGACTTTGATCGAGGTTTCTCCCCAGCAGATTGTGACGACATTGGGGGCGACGCAAGCGCTGGATCTGATCGCGCGGACTGTGATCCGTCAGGGTGATCATGTTTTGGTGGATGAGCCGTGTAATGGCAACTTGATCAAGCTGATTCGCTTGTGTGGCGGTGTGCCTATTGGTGTGCCGCGCCTGGCGGATGGGCCGGATGTGGCAGCGTTGGAGCAGATTTTGCAGACGCATAAGGTACGGGCGTTTTTCTGCAATAGCACTTTTCATAATCCGACCGGGGCGGGCTTGAGTCCCAAGGTGGCTTTTGCCGTGGTCAAGCTGGCCGTAGAGCATGACTTCCTGATTGTTGAGGACGATGTGTATGGGGATTTCTTTCCCGGCGTGCGGCAGACTTTTGCGGGGCTGGGGGATTTGGAGCATGTGGTTTATATAGGCAGTTTTTCCAAGTCCTTGTCGGCGTCCTTGCGGATTGGCTATATCGCCTGCGGGCCGCAGTTGCTGGAGTCTTTGATTCGTTTGAAGCTTTTAACCAGCGTGGCCGTGCCGGGGTTTTGCGAGCGTTTCGTCAATACGATTCTGGCGGATGGCACGTATGCGAAACATACGCAGTCGATTCAGCGGCAGTTGATGACGCATCAGCAAATTGCCCAGAAAGTGCTGAGGGAGTACGGCTGGGTGTTTGATGTACCGGCGCAGGGCGGGATGTTCTTGTGGGTCGGGCACCCGGAGATGCCGGATTTGACGGCTTATATAGAGAGGCTGGAACAGCAGGGGATCTTGCTGATGCCGGGGGCGTCGTTTGCTGTGGGCAAGGATTACAAGGACAGGATGCGCTTGAATGTGGCGCATTTGACGCAGGAGGTGATGCCTTGCTTGGGGTGGTCGTAAGAGCTTGTGCTGTTTGACTTGGTTTCGTTTTGCTTTGCCTTGCCTTGCTCGGTTTAGATTGCCTTCTTATCTGATACGCCTCTGGTTGGAACAGAGGGGGCTCGTTCTGAAAGACGCCATTCAGGTTCCCCCCACGGCTGAGCGGCTGAGTCCTTGCCGACGCTGCGCGTCGGTCCCCTTGGCAATTGCAGGATACGGGCGCGCCCTTAACTTGCCCGGTGATGTGTCCCCCGGACACATCACAAGCGTCGGGCGCGAACAGAAGGGCGCTTGCACCCCGTATCCCGCAATCGCCCGCGGCAAGAACT
The DNA here is from genome assembly GCF_017377875.1 of Alcaligenes sp. SORT26. Taxonomy (GTDB): domain Bacteria; phylum Pseudomonadota; class Gammaproteobacteria; order Burkholderiales; family Burkholderiaceae_B; genus Alcaligenes; species Alcaligenes parafaecalis. Next base: position 1,852,003 of record NZ_CP070975.1, on the reverse strand, counting down.
CTGACTCGCCGCTCAGCCGTGGGGGGAACCCGAATGGCTTATTGAAAGAAAATAGAGTCCCTCTGTGTTTACGATTTTGATGGCTTTGGCCTGGTTGGGGATTGCTTGTCTTGGTCTTTGCCTTTGCTTGGTTTGGTCGGGTGTGGGGTATCGGGCCAGTTCGGGTGGGGTCAAACTGTCTGAGTTCACTTAATTTTGTTGTTTTCGGTAGCGGGGTCCGAGCTGTAGAGATTGCTTCTTTTATCCGCTTTACTAAAGAAAGCCCCTGTCTGCTTTTAGAGGACAGGGGCTTGTTCCTGTGGTGCTTCGTTGAGCTTACGGTTTCAGGACGGGGTGGTGTCCTGCCAGTGGTTTCATGTTTTCCACGGCGTAGGCGACGTTCAGGATGCGGGCTTCTTCAAAGGCGGGGCCGATGATTTGCAGGCCCACGGGCATGCCTTCGGAGATACCGGCTGGCACGGTGACGGCGGGCAGGCCGGTCAGGTTGCTGGGGCCGGTAAAGCGGATGCCTTCGTCGATGAAGTCCAGGGTCTTGCCGTTGATGTTGACGGTATCAGTGCCGATATTGGGGACCTGGCAAGGCAGGGTGGGGGCGATGATGACGTCTACGTCTTTGAAGGTGGCGGTGAATTGCTGTTTCAGCGCACGGCGCACTTGCTGGGCTTGCAGGTAGTCGATGCCGCTGAACAGCTCGCCCAGTTCAAACAGGAAGCGGATGTCGCCGCCGAAGTCGTCGGGGCGTTTGATCAGGTCCTGATGGTGGATGGTGGCAGCTTCGGTCAGGCTGACGGCCAGCTCGGCCCATTCGGAGTAGCGCAGGGCAGGGACTTTCAGCGGGATGACTTTGGCGCCCTGTTTTTCCAGGTCGGCCAGGCGGTCACGGATCACTTTTTCGATACCGGCGTCCACGTTCTTGAAGAAGTAGTCTTCGATGATGCCGATGCGCAGCCCTTTGACATTACCGTTCAGCGCGCTCAGGTAGGAGCCGACGGGGACGTTGGCGCAAGTGGGGTCGCGACCATCAAAGCCAGCAATGACTTCCAGCATCGCAGCAGCGTCAGCGACGGTTTTGGACATGGGGCCTACGTGGTCCAGGGTCCAGGCCAGGGGGTAGACGCCGAATTTGCTGACGCGGCCATGGGTGGGTTTCAGACCGACGATGCCGCATGCGGCCGATGGGATACGGATGGAACCGGCCGTGTCGGTGCCCAGGGTGTTGTAGGAGCTATGGGAGGCGACAGCCGCACCCGAGCCACCGCTGGAGCCACCGGGGACGCGGTCCGCATTCCAGGGGTTATGGACGGCACCGAAGTGCGGGTTGTTGTTGTCGATGCCCCAGGCGTACTCGTGCATGTTCAGCTTGCCTGTGAAGATCACCCCGGCATCGCGCAGCTTGGTGGCAACGGTGGCATCGTCTTTGGAGACAAAGTCTTTGTGGATTTTGGAGGCCATGGTGGTGACCTCGTTCGCAAAGTAAATATTGTCTTTCAGTCCCAGGGGCACGCCGTGAAAGACGCCCTTGTACTTCCCGGCCATGATGTCCTGCTCGGCTTGTTTGGCGCTCTTGCGGGCCTGATCAGCCGTCACAGAGATGTAGGCGTTGGTCTGCTTGTTGGACTGGTCGATATAGGCCAGCAGGTTGTCGGTGACTTCAACGGGGGAGACGGCTTTGCTGCGCAGCTTGTCGGCCAGGTCGATAACGCTCAGTTCAAGTAGATCTTTATTCATGGTGGTCGCCTCCGGCCAGGTGTTTGATCGCAACGTCTGCATCGTCAATGGCAATGCCTTCCAGATTGCCTTTCATGGCCTGGATTTCGCGCCATTTGACCTCCAGTTTCTCCAGATGCTGGGGGCTGGGATGTATCCCTTTTGCGGCCAAGGCGTCTTTCACACTTACCGTCATTTGTCTTCTCCTTGTGGTGGTCATAAAACAGGCATGCATAAATCGCGCGCACAAAAAAAGCCCCACCCCTTGTGAAAGGGAATGAGGCTTAATTGCCTGCATGTCACTGGCAACTCTGGCAGCGCATGCATCTGTTTTTGGCAGACGAAGATGTCTGCTTATTTAATCTACAAAATCTGTTGCTTGAAAAATACTAGGGTTTTCCAGTGCTGTAGGCGACGACGTGTGCCGGGTGCATGCAACAGCAAGAAGTCAGTGGGGTTTATCTGTCGTGCCCTGCCAATAAGTACATGAAAGGACACAAGGGAACTTATAGGAATAGTCTTATTTATATGCTTTCTTGTGAATGATTAAATGATCAAGTACCGGTAATAGGTGAATAAAAATGACGAAAAAATTAAATAGAAACATGAATAAAATTATCTTCATGTGTTTTTGTATTTTTATGTTTTTTATAAATTCCAACGCACATGCCCAGACGTCACAATGCTACAGGGCAAGCGGCGGGCATTTATATAATTGGGTCACTTACCCAATCAAGGGTGAGGTCTACAATAGACAGATTCTTGCCACTGCCTCTACCACTTTTCTTTTTAGTTATCCAGCCAATTTACCTAAGGCGTACGTGGAAATGAGGGGGGGAGCGGATGCTTTATATCCTGATGAGGTTGTCCCCATGCGCGAAATGCCTGGGGTAGGTGTGCGTATACGCTGGATGGGGCATTACGCTCAGGGGAGCTACAATTTTGTTCCTAGTCATGCAGCCCCGAGTGGGACCACGGTAACTAACCCCTATGAGTTCACTTTGCTGGTTGGATCTGCACCTGCAAGTTTTGGTATTTCCTATACCTTTCAGTACGAAGTGGTGGTTATTGATGCCAAAGCATATCAGGGAGGAAAGCCGGATTTTAAACGGTCGGGAATTGGTAACGGTCGGGTATTTGGAGGTCCTCTTCAAGGAAACCGATCTTTGTGCAGAGATGGTTCCTTCGATTTACTGGGAATGTTGTCCCAGGATACGACTGTTCCTGAGTTGCCACGCCCCTCCGTATCGACTTGTGCCTCGGCCGATTTGAATGTGGTGGCCACAATGTCGCCTGTAATGGCCTCTGAATTGGCTTCAGCAGGCAGCCATCGGAGCGAGGGTATTATCGGGCAATACAATTTTGATCTGGTCGGCAAGCAGTGTCCAGTGGGCACGACGATCAAAGCGTTCTTTACTGACGCACGTGCACCGTCTGCTTCCAATGCTTATGTCACATCGTCACACCCGGAAGTAGGAGTGCGGCTGTATCACCGCGATAGCCAGACAGCGATTAAGCTAGGGCCTGCTCCAGTTGGTTCGACGTTGCCAGAACGCCAGGCTGTCGTTGAGGGGCCATCCGCCAGTACTACAAGTGATATGTACATGCCAATTACTGCTCAGTATGTGATGATGCCAGGTGTGACTAAAACGGCGGTGACACCCGGTAGTATGAATGCAGAGGCAGTGGTCACTTTTATGTATGACTAATGGCCCAATGGTTTGAGCCTCTTGTATCGTTTAAAGCCCTGTTCCTTGAGTTTGGAGCAGGGCTTTTTTTATTGTTGATTGACTGTTCAAAAGATCAACTGAGGCTCCGGTTTTCCTAGGCTGTTTTGTAGTTGACAAGTTTTTTCGGATTATTCCTAGACCCGTCAAGCTGCTGAAATCTTAAGATTTAAAGCATCGATGATAGCAGCTGAACCGTAAGGCGGTTTGTGATGCGCATCTCTTGTTGCCGGGGCTCTTCATGTTTGCACCTTCTGTTTTTAAACAACCGTCCGGATGCTTGACCTACCGCCCGTCCAGAACGCTGGCGCGGCCTACCCGTCGTGCTCGCTGCGAGTCGGGCTTGTGGGTGCCAAGGCCTGCGGCTGCCTTGCCGGGTGCTCAGGCAGGCGGGGCCATCATCAGCCGGGCTGGCTTGCTGAATGCTTTGCACAAGGATCAGATTCAGGCCTGGTTGCAGCCCAAGGTATCGGTGCAGTCCCAAAAGCTGGTGGCTTTGGAAGCCCTGGCGCGGTGGCGTCATCCGCAATTGGGTTTGTTGTCACCTAATGTTTTTCTGCCCTGGTTCAGTGAGCACGGCCTGGACGAGGCCTTGCTGATGCACATTTTGCAAGAGGCCTTGGGGTTGCAGGCTTACTGGCGGCGTCAAGGGACGGTGATGCCGGTGTCCGTGAATTTGCCCACACATTTGCTTGATGATGCTGGCTTGCCGGATCGTTTGATGGCCTGTGTGCAGGCCAAGCAGGGGCGCGCGCGTGACATCACTTTTGAACTGTTGGAGAACTCCGACACCAAGACGCCTTGTGCCTTGTTCATGGGGGCATGTCGCTTGGTGGCGATGGGTTTTGGCCTGGCTCAGGATGATGTGGGTGTGGATTACAGCTCCATGGAGCGGCTGGCCTGTGCGCCGTTTTCAGAGTTGAAACTGGATCGGCGTTTTGTGCATGGTTTGTCGGACAATCGTCAGCAGGCCAATCAGGTTCTGGGCTGGATTGCGACCGCCAAGGAACGTGGCTTGCGAGTGACGGCAGAGGGGGTGGAAGCCCAGGCTGATCTGGATATCTTGCAGCAAATGGGCTGCGATTACGCGCAAGGGTATTTGTTTGCCAAACCCACTCCCGCTTTCGAGCTGGATATGTGGATGCGTCAGCGTTGGGCCGCTTAGGAAAACAAATTGTGCTGAGTGCAAAAAACAATCAGGTCCTGGTTGTTCTGCACGTTCAACTTGCGCATGGCCGAGGCTTTTTGCGCGCTGATTGTTTTGATGCTGCGATTTAATTGCTCAGCAATGCTGCTGATGGAGTCGCCCATGGCAAACAGACGCAGCACTTCAAATTCACGTGGGCTTAGTGATGCCAGACGATCGGGCACCGAGCTTTCCAGCACATCTTTGGGTGTGTCCTGTTTGAAATTGGCCGGGTAATATTTCACGCCTTGGCGCAACAAATGCAAGGCGACCAGGGCCTCGGACAGTTCGTCCTGTTTGAGTACCACCCCTTGTACGCCCGCGTCGTACAAAGAAGAAATAATCATGGGGTTGGACACCATGGTCAGCACAATCAGCTTGACCTCTGGGAAGTGGCGTCGCAGATAGGAAATGAAGCGCATTCCATCGCCATATTGCTCATCGCCCGGCATGGAGTAGTCGGTAATGATGGCATCGGGCTGACTTTTCTGCAGGTGCTGAACCAGCTCCGAGGGGCTGGCTGCTACGGCCTCGACACTCAGATTGATATCACGTCCCAGCAGCTCGCGTATGCCCATCAGGATCAATGGGTGATCGTCTGCAATGATGACGCGCAGTTTTTGAATGGCGGGCATACCGGGGTTTCCTTGCCTGTTTTGCTAAGCTTGTTCGATCAGCTTGCGTAATGCATTGCAAACTGCGACTGCTGTTTGAGCTTGTGTTTCAGTTTGTTGAGTATTCTGCCTGAAATTCTGTTCCAATTCTTTCACCTTGTCAGCGATTTCCTGCAAGCCCATTACTACCAGTGCACCGGCCATACGATGCAAAACGGCCTGGCTCTGGGCGGTGTCTTGTTCTTGCAGGGCCTGTTCCAGCACTTCCAGATCCTTGCTCATGGTGCTGCGGAAAATCTCTCTGTAGCGTCGTGGTACGGGTGAGCTGACCAAGGATTCCAGCAAATTGCCCAAGGTGGCCAGATTCATGGGTTTGACCAGGCAGGCGTTCATGCCACTTTGTGTGCAGCGCTGGGCTTCGTCACGCATGGCGTTGGCTGTAATGCCCACAATAGGGGCACTCATGCCTTGGTCGCGCAAGCGTCGGGCCAGTTCGTAGCCCGTCATATTGGGCATATTGACGTCCGTTAGCAGCAGATCGTGGTTATTGCCATCCCACAGGCTAAGGGCCTCTTCACCGTCCTGGGCCAGAGTGACCTGACATCCCAAACGCTCCAACTGCTCGCGTAAAGTGGCCTGGTTAAGCGGATTGTCTTCAGCCACGAGTACATGCAGACCGGGGCGGCAGGGGGGCTTGATGGCTGCTTTGACGGGCGGGGAGACAGTTTGTTCGGATGTGGCGTCTTGTTGTGCCTGCCAGCGCTCCAGGGCGCGTGCAATGCTTTCCGGGTTGGTGCCATCGGCCTCGGGCAAGGTGGCGCTGCCGTCGCGTGCCGATACGCTGATGTAAGGGCCAGGCCAGTTCGGGGCAGGCTTGCTGCCGGGCATCATCACATCCAGCAAGATATCTTCGGCATTCCCCTTTAGCGGGTAGTTGGGCAGCATGGCCTGTGCTTGCGCATTCCAGCGATTTAACCAAGTGCAAATTGACTCTGACAGCTCGGCGTGCGGCGTGCGTACATGCAGCCTCATGCCTTGCAGATCCGGGGCTGGGCGAGTTTCCGCGCCTGCGGGCTCTATATCCAGATTCAGAATAAAAGAGAAACTGCTGCCTAGACCAGGTTCGCTGGTCAGTTGAATCTGGCTGCCCATCAGATCGGCCAGACGGGCGCAAATGGATAGGCCCAGGCCCGCCCCGCGTATGGTGTGTTCTCCCGAATGGGCCACATAAAACGGAGTAAACAACTGCTCCTGGCGTTCATGTTCAATGCCTACGCCACTGTCCGCTACCTGAAACAGCAGTTGCGCCTTGCCTTTGGCCAGTTTTTCCTGGTGCAGCCGCACAATAATATGGCCAGCCTGCGTGAACTTGACGGCATTGCTGATCAGATTGCTCAGAATCTGGCGTATATGCAGTGGGTCGCCCAAAACGCTGCGGGGCACATCCGGGGCTACATGGCAGAACAAGAGCAGGTTTTTCTGCTGGGCCATGGCGGTGTAGGTGGCGATGCAGTCCTGCACCAGAGCTACCGGATCCAGCGGCACGGACTGCACATGCGTCTGGCCTGCTTCAATTCGGCTGATGTCCAGAATGTCGCTGATAATTTGCAGAAGCTGGCGCGATGCACCCTGTATCCGGTCCACTTGCTGATGTTGCTGGGCATCCAGCTCGGTCAAGGACAGCAGCTCCAAAGACCCCAAGACTCCGTACAAAGGCGTGCGAATTTCATGGCTCATGGTGGCCAGGAAGGCGGACTTGGCGGTGCTGGCCTCGTCCGCTGCCGTACGGGCTCGCTCCAGCTCACGCTGGATTTCTTCTTGGGCAGTCAGGTCCATCAGGACGCACAGCAAGACATCCTGTTCGTGATAGCGGCTGGGAGCGCAGGCAAGATGCAGGCTGCGGCCATCGGCCAGGTCCACTTTGCCTTCGTTGGCCTCTGGCCCTTGCTGCTGCAATTCGTTCAAGGCCAGGGACAGAGGGGACTGCTCGGGCAAGCTATCCCCTGCATCCAGTTCCAGCCATTCCAGCGCCTGGGCATTGCCAAAAATAATCTGGCGCTTGTCCTTGCTGATGACGCACAAGGCCACCGGTGAAGTATCAATAATGCTGCGGTTAAAGTCCTGGCTTTCCAGCAGGGCGCTTTGAGCTTGCCGGGCCGGTTCCACCACACGGCGTCCATACCAGCGTGCATAGGCCATGCCGCCTAACAGACTCAACAATAAAAATACGACTGTGCCCAATGGCACCCAGGTGGTGTTGAGCAATTGACTGGGGCTGATCAGATAGCGGCCCGTCCAGGTTCCCGAAGGGTCGCGCATCTGGAAGGCCAGCCCTTGCAGGCTGAAGGTAAAGCCATCGTGTTTCAGATCAGGGGAATCGTTCTTCCCGATTAACAGGCCCTGTTCGGCATGGTGCAGCCAGAAGCGATAGCCCAGCGGAGCTTCGGACTGATTGAAAAATTCGCGCAGCCGGCCCTTGTCAAACAGACTCATGGCCTGGAACAGCGTGGGGTCTGCTCCAGGCACGGGCAGGCCGGGCAGGGAAATCGGGATAATTCCCAGCATATGCAAAGGGTGGCCGGGCAAGGAGACCCATTTTACGGTTGGTGGCCCGGATACAGGTTTGCTGGGTGCCTGAATATGCTGGCGTGCCTCTTTGTGAGAGGCAATGGGCAGAACGGTATCCGTGCGGGAAGACTCCAGTTCCGGAATGCTCAAACTGTCTTCCATCTCGGGATGGAACAGGAACAAGTAGCCGGACGGAAAATAGGATAGCGCCCAGAAGGAGGCAAAACTGTCGGCCAGATCGGCGCCCAGCGTGCCGTAATCCTCTTTAGGGGCACGACAGTGATGTTCGCAGATCATGGAAAAGGACACACTGGCAGTGGGGCGCCAGATGCTGACGGAGTGGCCGCTTTCTACTGGCGGGGGTTCGGGTTCCAGCCCGGCTTCCAGTTTGGCAGCATCGGCTTTTAATTGGGCTAAAAAGCGTTCCTGCTCGTGGATGTACGCCAAGGTCACCGTGAAATCTGATTTCAGGCGATGGCGCTCATTACTGAAGAAATGCTGGCCACCGACGACCAGTGCGCCTAGCAGCATGAATGAAACAGGGATAACACTGAGCAACAGTCGCGTGTGTCCATGCGAGCGTCGCGTCATGCGATTAAAAGGTGAGTTGGCCATGGTTCTCCGTGGGATCGCCGTGCAGGGCAAGTCCTGCCATATCATACCGTCCCGCGCGGCGATGGCGACGCAGGAGTCGTGCATGATGGGGCAGGCTTAGGGTGTCGGAGGCTGCAGACTGTCGCGCAAGGCGGCCATAGGCAAAGGCTTGATCAGCAGGGCATCCATGCCTGCGGCAGACCATTCCTTGTCTTTGTCCAGAATCGCATTGGCCGTAATGCCGATGATGCGCCCCTGATAGCCCTCGGCACGCAAGGCGCGGGCCAGGGAGTAGCCGTCCATGCCGGGCATGAACAGGTCGGTAAAGACAATATCAAAACGGTCTTTGTCTGGCAGGTCCAGGGCGGCTTCGCCATTGGCCTCCAGATGGGTGGTGCAGCCCAACACAGTCAATTGCTCCTGAAGAATTTGCCGGTTCACCGGGTTGTCGTCTACCACCAGGACTCGCTGTGTGCGTCTGGGTGGATTAAAAGGCTCTTCGTCTCGCTGGGGCGTACAGTCCAGGGCCTGAGCCTGCTGTACCGCATGCATGATGTGCTCCATCGCGGTTGAGGCAGTGTAGAAGTAGTCCGGATTGTCTGCTTGTATGGCTGTGGTTTGGGTATTGGGTCGAACCATCACCTGGCGGCCAGTCCATTCTGGCGTGCTGGTGGCAAAAGCGGGCCAACTATGCACCAGGACCGTGCCGGGTTTGGTGGCCTGCCCGGTGTAGGGCAGGGCGTAGGCGCCCCAGTGTCGCAGCCATTTGCTGACGTTGGAGACGATCTCGGGGATGTCTCCGGCAACATAGACGGGGTGGAATGCCAGCAAGGACTCGGGTGCCGGAGGAGTACCTGGCGGGGCGGCCACTGGCAAAATCACTTCAAAGCTAATGCTGGTCCCCAGTCCGGGCTCGCTGACTACAGACAGGGAGCCGCCCATCAGGCTGGCCAGACGCTGGCAAATCGGTAAACCCAGACCTGTGCCAGCTTGCTTGCTGACCCCGCCTTTGTTTGCGCTGAAATACGGTAAAAACAGCTTGGGCAGGATGTCGGCACTGATGCCTTGGCCCGAGTCCGTTACCTGAAAACGCAGGGCCAGGCGGTTGCCGGGTTGAGGCTCGGTATGCAGGCGCAGCACCACATGGCCGGAGGTGGTGAACTTGATGGCATTGCTGACCAGATTGCTCAGAATCTGGCGGATTTTCAAGGGGTCACCAATAGTGGGGACCAGGGCCCGCACCGGGGTGACAGAGTAAAGCAGCAAGCCCTTGTTCTGTGCTGTGGCGGCAAAGGAGGCAATCACTTCATCGACTTGCTCCTGTGCCGTAAATTCGCGTGGCTCCAGGTTGACGTGGCCGGCTTCAATGCGGGACAGGTCCAGCGACTCACCCACCACCCGGAACAGGGTTTCGGCCGAGCGGCGCAAGGTGTCCAGATAGGGCGAGGGATGTCGGTTTTTCTCGGACAGCGACAGCAGTTCCAGCGTGCCCAGAATGCCGTACAAGGGCGTGCGGATCTCGTGACTCATCGTGGTCAGGAACTGGGTCTTGGCAATATTGGCATTTTCCGCCAGTTGGCGGGAGTGACGCAGCGCCGCTTCTTCGGCTTTCTCGCTCGTAATGTCAATGATGGAACACAAGGCCGCCCGATTGCCCCGGTAACTCAGGCTGATGGCATGCACGCGCACGCTGCGGCCATCTCTCAAGGTGACGTCGGTGCAGGCACTTTGATCCTGCTCGCCGGGCAGACGCGTGCGCCATTGATCATCGCCTTGCATCCAACTGCGGGCTTGCAGGTTTTCTTGAAAGATTACGTCGCCTTGGGCATCGACCAGTGTCAGGCCCACGGGCGCCATGGCAATCAGCTTGCGATTCAAGGACACACTATCGACCAGGCTTTGCTGTTGCTGGCGGGCTGGCAGCAGCAAACGGCGTCGGATCAGGCTGGCACCGACAAGGACAACAGTGGTAAAGACCGTAAGGGTCAGCAAGGCAGTGATCAGGGCGCTGCGACCATCGTGCAGCAGTTGCCGGGTCGGCAAGGCATAGAGCACCCGCAAGCCGCCTGTCCCGATGGACTTGCTCAGGATGATGTGTTGCGGCCAGCCTTTACCATCAAAGCCGAAATAGTCTTGTTGTACCCAGCGCAACTCGGACGAATCCGGCGGGGCGCTGCTGTACAAGACAGCCTGTCCGCGTATATCGAACAGAATGTATTCGGTACTGGGCGGGGGAGGACTCAAGGTCAGGGCGCGATCTATGTCTCTTAATTCCAGGCCTAGCCAGGCACCCTGGCGATTTTCCCGATCGATAGGCGTGTAGGCCACCAGACGCGATACAGAGTCAATATTCTGATGCAGCCAGATCACGGGAACTTGACGGGCATGAGGATCTTGATTGATTGTTTTCAGGCGTGTGGTCAGGGCATCGATTTGAGGCACCCACAGCAGATCCTGGCCGTCGCGCTCCAGACGAAAGTCTTGGGTAGGACTGAGTTTGCTGTAACGCAGGTTGCCCGTGCGGTGGATGGCGTTCCAGTGGCGACGTGTCAGCAACAAGGTGTAGTGATCCAGGGGACCACTGTCTGGCGTGTCGATTGCTTCCAGATTGTGGGTGTTGGCTGCCAGACTCAGGGAGTCTGGGGAAACCGCGCTGGCGGCCACGGCACGCAGCAGCACTTCACGCTGGTCAAAGAACAGTTGTGCGTGGTCTGCTGCGCTATTGAGCTGCCGACGATATTCGGAAACCAGATGTGTGGCCGAAGCATACAAATAAGCACCGGTACCCAGCGAGGCGCACAGAATCAGAATCAGGGACAAGGCACCCAGCAACACGCTGGGAAAGCGGGGAACCTGCATGGCGGGCAGGTTCTCACGCAGGGGGCCGCTATTTAGCTTGTGGATGCGCCCGTTCATACCGTGCCGTCTTGATCCTTGCCTTGCTTGGCCAGATCGCCCGGCAGCATGGGGTCAGGATCGCGCTGAACACAATTCAGGCGGACCAGTTGGTAGTTCAGCTCGTCCGTATTTTCGGACAGTTCGTAGCGAGCGCGGCACAGTTGGCCGTCACGGCTGATGTCCAGGTGACCACGCATCTGCTCGGGGGACACCATGGTCAGGACACGGCCACGCGGGTCTGTCATGCCTAGTTGTTCACCGGCGGCATTGCGCACCATGGCACCAAAGGGCAGAGCTAGCCCTTGCTCGTCACGCAGTTCAAACTGTACGCGGTAGCCCACCTCGGCCTTGAAGGTCGCCAGCGCAACCGCACCGCGTGTAGGGACAATCTGTTGTACGGCGTTGTCGAATTCGGCGTTTTTTGGAGCCTTGCGTGTATCCAGACTGACGTGATTGCTGCGGTACGGCGTGGCATTCGGGATGATGGCGTAGCCGTTTGACCCGGTTTCGACACCGACATGGCTGGAGATTCCTACACCGGCTACGGCGGGTTCTACTTTGGCCAGCATGATGGTCTCGCCCAGAGCCTGACCCAGGTTGACGCCGCCACCGTGCGCCACAATTGAACCGTTGGCCGAGAAGTTGCCGGAGTTGTGACGGTTGCCGTAGGAGTAGCCAGCATTCATACGGGCAAAGGAAGTGGTCGTGCCGACGTTGACCGATGCATTGCTTTCGCCGGCAACTGTGCGTCCACCTGCGACGGCGTAGCTGATCTCGCGGTCGGTAGGTAGCAATCCACTGGCACCGGCTTGGACCGAGTTGCCATTATTGTCGTGATTGATGCTGGTAAAGCTTTGTGGAGCATGGGAGCCACTGCCCAAGGGCATGCTCAGCGTCAGCATGATGGCATTGTCGTGGGAGCGCGAGGAGCTAAAGGAGGACTGCAAATTCCGGGTTCGGGTGTAGGCCAGGTTGTAGCTCACCTTACCGATATTGTTGCTATAGCCCACCGATAGGCTATTGGAGGAGGTGTTCTCCCAATGTTTGTTGTAGGAGGCATTCAGATAGAGGTTGCCGTCGCCCACAGGCTGGCTGATGTTGGCATCAATGCGCTGACGAGAGTCGCGCGAACCATACATGCGAAGGTGCGCGGGGGCTTCCATTGCCTGGACATGATCGGACAGGGTGCGATAGCCACGGCTCAGGTCGTGACGCAGATTGACGGACACGTTCGAGCCGGTGGTTTCGATGAACTTGTTGTAGCGCAGGTTCATGCTGGTGCCCTGGGATTGCTGACCCTGGATATGGCTGGTGGAACGGGTTGCATCCAGTGACACTGCACCTAACTGGGTATTCATGCCTACGCCCAGGGAGTAGGCGCTGAAGTTTTTGGATGCCTGTACCCCGGCGGCCAGCGTCGTATTGGCGCTAACGCCATACAGCATGGAGCCGCTGACAAAGTGGGGGCGTTCTTGCATATTGTCGTTCAGGCGCAACTGGCCAGCAGCGATGTCATAGCTCAGACGGCCCTCGCGTACCATCAGGGGCGGAGCAGAAAAAGCTTGACGCAAAATACGGCGCGAACCATCAGCTTCGATAATGGTGATTTCCAGATCGCCATTGGAGCCTGATGGAGACAGATCGCTGATTGCAAAGGGGCCCGGTGCCACGTTGGTGGTGTAGATGACATAGCCGTTCTGGCGCACTTCCACGGTGGCGTTGCTCTCGGCCGTGCCGCGGATAACCGGTGCATAGCCTTGCTCGCTATCGGGGCGCATGGCCTCGTCCGAGAGCATTTGCACACCCATAAAGCGCACGCTGTCAAAAAGTGGCGAACGGGTATAAGTTTGCCCGGCCAGCAGTTGGCTTTTCAGGGCGACGATGTCGCGTTGAGCATAGGTGTTCTGGCTGGTAAAAGAGCTGGGGCGGTTGGTACCCGAGCTGTAGTAGGAGTTGTTACGTAGACGCCAGGGTCCGATATTCACGCCCATGCGCAGGTCTGCGCTAAGGTCATTGGTAGCGGACATGCCCTTGCTTTGATCCCGGCGCACGTTCAATCCGTAGTTCACAAAAGCAGCCATCTGCCCCGAATCCCACAGCGATGGGTCTACATAGCCGCGCTTGCTGGGGCTCAAGTAAATTTGTGGAATGTTCAGTTGCAGGCGCAACTGGGCGCTTTCATACGTCACAGTGGCTTCGGGCACAATCTCTGGCAGGCGCAGGCAGCTCGCCTCGGCTGGCAAGGGGGCAGGCAGTTTGCTCAGGTCAACACCGGCTTGTTCCAGCATCTCCTGGTTAAAGCAGGGTTCGTTGTCATCAGTGCGCGGGTTGCGCTTGAAGGTGATGTCTCGCCGTCCGGTGCGCTGTTGGTTCACATACAGGTCCACACGCTGCACGCCTTCGGACACGTTGCTGTTCGAGAGCAAGGTGCGCAGATCCGCTGTGGAGGCATTGCCTTGAAGGAAGGCCATGTTAAAGCCCAGGGAGTCAGTCGTGCTCAGGGCGGCAACTTGAACGGGCTTCGCCTTGTTTTCTTCAGGGACAGGTACTTGGATGGAGGAGTCTGTCTGGGCCTGGACTGTGCAGGCCATGATGACCAGGCAGGGCAGCAAAGCCAGTCGCAGCGTGGCCAGAGGCTGGCGGCTGTAGGGACGAATGCTATGGCAGAACAGGTGGTTTTTTTTAGACATGACTCTGCACCCAGGGGGCGTGTTGGACGATTCGAGGACGTGCAAGGGCTCCTGCTACTGGCCAAGAGCCAGTAGCCGAAAGGGTCAGACGTGAGGCGGGGGAGGCTGGGCGGTCGAGGCCGCCGTTTTTTTTTTACTTATCCGGAGTCAAGGCGCGGCCTTGGACCTTGTTCTGCCCGTTGAGGCGAACTTCATAGGGATCGGCACTGCCATAGTCGCTGATAGCGCGAAACTGCAAGGTGTCTTGGGCGCCCGAGCGGCCCAGTGGCAGCAGACGAGTCTGGCCAGGGGCAATCATGCCAGGGTCTTCCATTGCCTGACCTCTGGCGGTGCTCAGGGTGGACATGGACACGTGGTAAGCGCTGGGGTTGTGAATTTCCAGCATGGGTTTGCCTTGATTGTTCACTACAGACCACTGCAATTGAGCAGGAGCCTGCTCTGCCGAACCGGGCAGGCCGTCAGGGCGGAAAAATAATTTGATGCGTTGGCGGATAGCAATCTGCAATTGATTGTCGCCAGGGCCTTGTTGGGGGATTTCTTGAACGTTCAGCCACAGTACGGTTTCACGGTCGCGGGGCATACCTTGTTCGCCACCGGCATACAGGACGCGCATCACTTGCTGTGCATTTGGGGCAACTTTGACCAGTGCGGGGGTGATGGCAAAAGGCAGTTCCGCTTGGTCGTGGTCGGTATTCGTTTCCAACCAGGACTGAACCAGTACCGGCGAATTTTCGTTGCGAACTACGATGGATGCTTCTTGTTGTTTTTCGGGCAGGATCAGGCGGGTACCACTCAAGGAGATCGATGCCTGTGCATGGCTGCCCAACAGTGCAGCGCCAAGGGTTAGACATCCAAAAGCCAGTTTCTTGAAAGTTAAGATGGACATGGTTCATTCTCCTTGAGGGGTGACTCTGGCGAGGAGGGCTCCCCTCGCCAGCAGCTTAGGCAGTCTTATTCGTAAGACAGCTCGTAAGCAACGGTGGCATTGGCTTGGCCGCCAACCACATCAGCAATATCAGCGCCGGCTTTACGGGTGTAGTAAGCGGTCAGAGGGATATTGATGGCGCCTTCAGCGTAAGGAGCTTCCAGCTTGGCGGTGCCGCCGGTAAAGTCCAGAACGCTTTCGTTGCTGACCAGCATGATCTGCACGTTCTGGGCGCCGCCAGTAACAGCAATACCCTTGCCGGACGTGGCGGTAGGAGCCAGTTTCAGTTCAACTTTGGTGCCGCTTGCACATTCAACTTGCATGTCGATGTTTTTGGCGATGGAGGTCAGGCCGCCTTCGGAGGTGGCAGGTACGGCTTCGGTACCCAGGGTTTTGGCCGAGACGGGGCCCATGTCTACCAGCATGTTGGCACCGGAACTGGATGCACCAGGGGTGCGCACGGTGCAGCTGTCAGCGTTGATGCTACCGACAAAGCTGATGTTGCCACGAGCACCAAGAACAGGTTCGGCTTGAGCACCGGCAGCGGCGAAAGCGGAAAGGATGGTGAGGCCTAAAAGGATCTTTTTCATGATTGATTTGACTTCCGATTGTTGGACAAACGAAGCAACCTTGTTGTACGCCTTGGGGCGCTCGAAGGTTCCCAGGTATGTGCTTGGTTTAGAGCACAATTGAAGTTTAGGAAATCAATCGGTGAAAAGATTTAGGACTATTCTTAAAAATGAAATTAATTGATTGGCAGGGTTGGTTTTATAATTAATCGTATGTCAAGAAGTGTTCGAAGCGAGTTTGCAATTATTGACAATTAACCCATGTAAGGTTTGATTGTATATAAGTCGTTGAAAAGTAAAAATAAGAATGGTCTGATATAAATAAAGAAGTCACGACCTTAAAATTAATTTCAAGCCGGTTTGCATATAGGCAGGAATTAATTGTTGATGAATAAGGAGTGTGATGTGAGGAGCAGGCAAATCAAGAAACCGACTTTGCCCTTTCAACGAACCATATGGGCTAAGGTTTGGCTCTTGCCACTTGCACAAGTTTGTTCTGGGGGGGAAGTGCAGGCGTAGCAACTGTTCTGTTCCAACGGCAACGTCGTGAACAATTCATACCAGACTTTTCAGAGGCTTTTGCTGTGCTGATGGTTGGGTAGTCATGATATTGATGTATAAAAAAAGGAGCCGTGCTGGCTCCTTTTTTTACTGCTTGTCCTGGCCTTGCTGCCAGCGCAAATAGGCGCTGCGAGTCTGGGCAGACACGGACTCCAACACTTTTTGATGAGTGACTTTATGGCGTGCTAGCAAGCGTGCATCGGCCACGGTTTTGGACTTGCAAAACCAGTGACAGCTATGTTGGAACAGATAAAGTTCGGCTGACAAATGATAGGCCCGGTTCTTTGGGTCCAGTTGTTCGGGATTATCTACAACATGGCGCAAACCGGCAGCATGAATCTGCAAAAGCTGACGAAAGTCTCGTGTCATGGACGGGATGATTCGTTCTGCATAAGGAACGCAGAAAGGCAGCATGCCCACGCGGGTATTTTCTGCCGGTTCTTTTTGCAGCAGATCGGCCAAGGATTGAATCTGGGTGGCCACGGCATGTTCAGTTTGGGCAAACATCTCCAGAACCTGTAGCTGACGCGAGGGATCCTGTTCTCCAATGGCGCGGGTATAGCCTTCTGTCAGCGTTTCCATATGGCGCTCTAGCTGGAAGCTGCTCAGGTGGCGGCCCAGCAAGATAATGCGCCCGCGTTGATAGCGTGCTCGCACAAAATGCAAGGCAATAGCGGCGATCAGAAGAAGTATGACTGTGTCCATCACTCGTGTTTCCGTGCTGGGTCAGGCACCTTGTTCTTGTTTCCCCGCTGCAGGGTTACGCCCGACCATAAAAAACTGCTGCCAAAATAGCAGCCGGCCATTGTATCCCGTCATTCTTTATTCTTGTTTCCATTCTCCTCAGGGATTGCCACAAGTGACCCCGCATAGATCGCGTAGGTCTGCAACGCTGAATGGGGGGCTGCCATTGCGAGTGGCCCCCAAGGTCGAATACGGTCAACCTTGGGGAGCCAGCCATGCAGGCAGTGCTACTTTGGCTTGGCAGCAGCCCTTAGGTACAAGGGCTGGCTATAGGATGGCTGGTGTGCAGATTGCAGCCCGGTTTTGATCTGCAATCTGCTCTGTTCTTATGCTTTGCCTGCTGCTGACAGGGCAGGATTGCTGGAGGCCAATGCTCGTTCTTGACTGATCTGACGCACCACCAGGAACATGCACAGCGCCGAGACAATAATGCAGGGAATGGCCGAGCTGATCACACCGGCAGCACCATAGCCCTGGCTAAGCAACATGCCTGCAATGGTCGGGCCCAAGGTGGCACCAATGCGGCCTACTGCAGCGGCGGTGCCTACACCTGTGGCACGCACGGCGGTGGGGTAGACAATGCCGCCAAAAGCATACAAGACACCTTGGCAACCGATCACAAAAGCGCCCGTCAAGGCGGCAGCCCAATACATTTGTCCCAAGCCCGATGCGCCGTTCAGACTAAGCAAACCGGCCAGGATCCCGCCATACATCAGCGCGATCACCAACGCCTTGTGCCAGCGGTCTGTCAGATAGCCCAGCAAGACGGTGCCCATGGTTGCGCTGACCATGAACCAGAACTGGGCAGTGCTGCCTTGCTTGCGGCTAAAGCCCAGTTCCTGAAACAAGGAAGGCAACCAGCTCAGCATCAGATACACCACCATCAGCGTGAAGAAATAGCTGACCCACAAAAGCAGGGTACGGGCGGCCAAACCATTTCTGAACAGATCCTGGAAGCGTCCCTGGACGATGGCCCGGCTCTGGCGTGCTTGCAGAAACTCGCGCGATTCGGGCAAGAACCAGACCATGACAGGAATGACGAGCAGGGGCAGCAAGCCGCCCAGGTAGAAGATGTTTTTCCAGTTCTCGCCAAAGTTGGAGGCGGCCACCAGCGACAGGATGGCTGCACCCACAGGCATGCCCGCATACATCATGCCTACAGCGCGGGCACGGTGTTCGGGTTTGACCGATTCGGCGGCCAGGGTAATCAGGTTGGGCATGGCTGCGCCCAGACCTGCACCAGCCAGAAAACGCACCATCAAGAGGATGGCCAGGCTGTTGACCCAAGCGGTGAACAAGGTAAACAGGGCAAAGATAGCGACTGAGGCAATCAGCACGGCCTTGCGACCGTATTTATCAGCCCAGCGCCCGCCCATCAGTGAACCGGGCAGCAGGCCCAGAATGCCTGCACTTAGAAAATAGCCCTGATAAGTTTTATCCAGTCCAAACTCGGCTGCCACGCCTTTAACGGCAATGCCAGCAGCTTGAATATCCATGCCTTCGATAACGGCGATCAGAAAGCAGATCGCCACCGTGATGACCGCGTGCCTGCGGCCGTGGGTTTGTGTCATTGCAATGTCTCCTCGGTTGACCGGGACGTTTTTTTATTGCTTCTGCGACCTGCCCGCCCCGAATTCAGGGCGCAGAAATCCGCTCACCGCGAGTTAAAGCGGCGGTGAGTCGGGGTAGAGCTTTTTTAGAGTTCCGGAGTCAGGCCGTCGCGGCTTGTCGTTGCAGCAAGTCCAGAGCCACGTCCACAATCATGTCTTCCTGGCCGCCAACCATGCGGCGTTTGCCCAGTTCGACCAGAATGTCCACGGTTTTCAGGCCGTATTTCTGGGCGGCTACTTCGCTGTGACGCAAGAAGCTGCTGTATACGCCTGCATAGCCCAGGGCCAGAGTCTCGCGGTCTACGCGCACTGGGCGATCCTGCAAGGGGCGCACAATGTCGTCTGCTGCGTCCATCAGGGTGTACAGATCCGTGCCATGGTTCCAGCCCATGCGTGCGGCGGCAGCAATAAACACTTCCAGCGGGGCATTGCCGGCTCCGGCCCCCATGCCTGCCAGGCTGGCATCAATGCGGTCGCAGCCTTCTTCCACGGCCACAATGCTGTTGGCCACACCCAGGGACAGGTTGTGGTGGGCGTGAATGCCGGTCTCGGTTTCGGGTTTGAGCACATCCTTGAAGGCGCGGAAACGGTCGCGCACATCGTTCATGTTCAAGGCCCCGCCCGAGTCGACCACATAGCAGCAGGTCGCCCCGTAGCTTTCCATCAGCTTGGCTTGTTCGGCCAAATGTTGCGGCGTAGTCATGTGGCTCATCATCAGAAAGCCCACCGTGTCCATGCCCAGATTGCGGGCATATTCGATGTACTGTTTGCTGACGTCGGCCTCGGTACAGTGCGTGGCCACCCGCACAATGCGGGCACCGGCGTCATAAGCGGCTTTCAGATCGTGAATGGTGCCAATGCCTGGCAGCAGCAAGGTGGCAATCCTGGCATGGGTAATGACTGAGGCTACGGCCTCAATCCATTCCAGGTCGGTGTGTGCGCCAAAACCGTAGTTGAAGCTGGAGCCACACAGCCCGTCGCCGTGGGCCACTTCGATGGAATCGACCTTGGCCTGGTCCAGGGCACGGGCAATATCCATGGCGTTTTGCAGGCTGTATTGATGACGCACCGCGTGGCTGCCGTCGCGCAGGGTCACGTCGGAAATAAAGAGCTTCTTGTTGGGATCGTGTGCCATTGTGATGTCCTTGCGTGTCATGCGGTTTGCGTGAGCAGGCGGGTTTGGGCCAGTCGCTCGGCGCAGGCCAGCGCAGCACTAGTCATGATGTCCAGGTTGCCAGCATAGGCAGGCAGATAGTGTGCGGCGCCTTCCACCTCGATAAACACCGTAGTTTTCAGGCCGGAGCGCCATCCCAGACCGGGCACATTGATGGGCTTGTCCTCGGGAATTACATCGAACTGCACTTTTTGCTTGAGGCGATAGCCGGGCACGTAGGCCTGAACCTTGTCGGCCATGCGCTGGATGGACTGCTCGATTTCCGCTTCCTTGCCCGGATCGCTGAGGGTGTAGACGGTATCGCGCATCAGCAAAGGCGGCTCGGCCGGGTTGAGCACAATAATGGCCTTGCCCACGGTGGCACCGCCTACGACCTGCATGGCTTTACTG
Source organism: Alcaligenes sp. SORT26 (assembly GCF_017377875.1). Classification (GTDB taxonomy): domain Bacteria; phylum Pseudomonadota; class Gammaproteobacteria; order Burkholderiales; family Burkholderiaceae_B; genus Alcaligenes; species Alcaligenes parafaecalis. The sequence goes on along the minus strand of NZ_CP070975.1, from coordinate 1,832,046 downwards.
GTAGTTTCAGTGAACTCGTCAATATTGGCGCGGGTGCCCGGACCGGCGGATTTGGACGAGATCGAGGCAATGATTTCGGCATAGTGCACGGGGGTGACCTGCGAGACCGCTGCAATGATAGGGACGGTGGCCTGCCCGCCGCAGGTGACCATATTGATGTTGGGTGCGTCCAGATTGTCGTCCAGGTTCACGACCGGGATGGTGTAGGGGCCGATAGCCGCAGGGGTCAGGTCAATGACCTGGATGCCATGCTCTTGCAGGACGGCATTGTGACGGGCGTGGGCTCCGGCGCTGGTCGCATCAAACACAATGCGAATGTCCTTGAAGTTGGGCAGCTTCAACAGCCCATCCAGTCCTTCATGGGTGGTGGGCACGCCAAGGCGGGCCGCACGGGCCAGACCATCGGAGGCCGGGTCGATGCCGACCATCGCGCCCATTTTCAGGTGTTTGCTTTGGCGCATCACCTTGATCATCAGGTCGGTGCCGATATTGCCCGAGCCTATGATGGCGACGGCAATGCCGTTGGGGTTTGTCATGTGTGTTACTCCGTACAAAGAGGACTTAGCCTGCGCTGAAGGTGACGGATACCGAGCCTATGCCCTCGATCACGGCTTCAAAGTGATCGCCGGGGGCGACGGGAGCCATAGGGCCTAATGCACCGGTCAGAATCAGATCGCCGGCCCGTAGCGGTTCGCCCAGTTTGGCCATGGTGCGGGCCAGCCAGGCGGCGGCATTAAAGGGGTGGCCCAGGCATTCGGCACCGCTGCCGCTGGAGGCCAGTTCCCCATTGCGATGCAGGCTCATGCGGGCATTGCGCAGGTCCAGGCCGTCCAGGCGACGGGCGGGGCCGCCCAGCACGTACAGGCCGCTGGAGGCGTTGTCGGCCACGGTATCCACAAAGCGGATATCCCAGTTGGCAATGCGGCTGCCCACGATTTCCAAAGAGGGCATGACCCAGCCTACTGCTGCGGCGACATCGCCAAAGCTGGTGTCGGCATGGGGCAGGTCGCGCTCCAGCACCAGGGCAATTTCGGCCTCGATCTTGGGTTGCAGGACACGTTCGACAGGGACGGTTTCGCCATCGCCATAGGCCATGTCGGCAAACAGGGCGCCAAAGTCGGGTTGCGACACGCCCAGTTGCTGCTGGACCTTGGGGTTGGTCAGGCCAATCTTGCGGCCCGTCAGGCGACGACCTTGGGCTAGTCCACGGGCAATATTGATGCGCTGGATGGTGTAGGCGGCCTCGGCATTGTCTTCACCAATCAGGCTGCGAATCGGGTCTATGGACTGATTGCTGCTCTCGGCCTGGCGCAGACGGCTGGCCAGGGTATCGAGCAGATCGCTGGATGCCTTGTTCATCTCAACGCTCCAGGAAATCCAGAACTAACTGGTTGAATTTCTCGGCATGTTCCCACTGCGCCCAGTGACCGCACTGGTTGTAGACGTGCAGCTCGGAGTTGGGAATGCCAGCCAGCAGACGCAAGCCGGTATCGAAAGGCACAACCCGGTCCTGACGGCCCCAGATGATCAGAGTAGGGGCGGTAATGCCGGGCAGGCGCGGGCTGAAATCGGGGAACTGGCGGGGATTGGCTTCCAGGGACTTCAGGAAGTTTTCCAAGTGGTCCTTGCGGCTGAGCATATTGTTCAGACGGGCCTGCAGCAGCTCTTCAGTCAGCACGCTGGCGTCGAATACGAACACATTGTTAAAGCGCTTCAGGTTTTCCAGCGTGGGTTCGCGGTAAAGACCGTTCAGCAGCTTGATACCTTCGCTGGGCATGGGGGTAAACAGGCTCATGCCACCTGTGCCGCCCCCCATCAGGACCAGCTTGGCAACGCGCTCGGGCCAGGTCAGGGCAAAGGCAACCGAGCTATGGCCGCCCATGGAGTTGCCCAGCATGTGGATTTTGTCTATGCCCAACTGGTCAATAATGCTTTTCACCACACGGGCGTTCAGGTCGGAGCGTGAACCGCTGTTGACGATGGAATCGCTCTTGCCCCAGCCAGGACAGTCGATCAGCAGGACGCGATAACCAGCCTGGGTCAGCGGTTCAATATTGCGGTTGAAGTTGGCCCAGCCGGTGGCACCGGGGCCGGAGCCGTGCAGCATGACAACCGTCTGTTCGCCCTGACCCAGATCGTTGTAGTGGATGCGCAGTTCTTTGCCTTCCTCGACCACGGTCGCGAAACGGCTGTAATCAGATTCATTCAGACTCATGACAATCTCCTGATGTTTTGTTGTGGTGGATTTCAGTTCTTGCTGGGATGGGCAGACAGGCCGCCAAAACCGGCAATCCACTCCGGAATTTCGCGGTAGTAGCGATGTCCTGCTTCGTAAGGGCCATAGGCCGACAGCCCGGCAAAGGCGGCTACCCAGGTTTTGACTTCGTGGGCGCTTCGGCCTGCCAGGGCGGACACGTCGTTGTTGGCGACCTCATCGAGCTGGGCATAGCCCTGCGTTTGCAGCAGATCCAGAAAGTTCTGGTCCCATTCGGGGTTGAGCGGATGCAGAACAGAAGGGTCCTGGGTGAAGGCTTTGCCAGCATCGATCGTGCGTTGTGTGCGGGCGGCACGGGCCTCAGGCGACAGCGTGTAGCCTTCGCCATCCAGCGAGCGACGCACGGCATCGGGGGCTTCGGCATAGACTGGCACGGGGGGCTGGTGCGACAAGCCGCCCGAGCCGATCCACAGCACGCGCTTGCCGGTAGAGCGGGCCCATTGCCCGATGGCCTCGCCCAGCAAACGGGCACGCTTGAAGGTTGGCAAGGGGGCGGCAACCGAGTTGATGAAAACTGGAATAACCGGGTACTGATCCAGACTGCCCACCAGATGTTCCAGCGGGTAGGCGGCACCATGATCCAGTTGCATATCGTGTGAAATGGCCACGTCCACGCCGCTATTGATCACATGGGTGGCGCATTGTGTGGCCAGCTCGAAGGGCACATCCAGGCGTCCGGCCAGACTGTCAAAATCGCCAATGGCATGCGCGCCGGTGCCGATGCAAAAGCTGGGCATGACGTTGTAGAAAAAGCCGTTGAAGTGATCGGGGGTGAACAGCACGATCAGATCAGGCTTGAAGGCCGCAATCCGTTCGCGGGCGGCTTTCTGTACCGCAAAGACCTCGTCCAGTACCGCTTGAGCCGGGTCGTGATGCCCCAGCAACGGCGTGTGTGAAAGACACTCCAGGTGTGCCAGCATGTCGGTCTCCTGATTCTGATTATGGGTGTACGGGTGCCGCCGCTTCGCCAGTCAAGGCGGCGGTGTGGCTGTTTGTTGTCTGCGCGACTTGTTTGGCCAGATTGCGCAGGTTCTGGGTGGTGTCGTTCCATACCTCCAGCGGCAGGACGGCCCGGTGTTCAATCAGCTCTTTAAGCGGGCGCATATCGCGGCCCTGATTGACGGTGATGGCTCCGCAAATGGCCCCTTCAGGGTCCAGGCCAATCAGGACAAAAGGAGGCGTGTCCAGCTTGCCGCGCAGGATCCAATGGGCAGCGGCCATGTCTCCGGCGAATTGAATGTTCAGATCGCACTGGTCTGTCCAGAACCAGGCCGGGCTGGCCTGGGCAGGTTCCTGGTCCAGCATGTGGCAAACGGCCATGCAAGCCTGACGGTTGGCGTTCTCCCAGGTTTCCTGTCGTTGCCAGCGGCCATCCAGACCAATTTGCACGGTGGTATCACCCGCGGCATAAATGGCAGGCTGGGAACTGCGGCCGTGTTCATCAATCACAATTGCACCCTGTTCGGTGTGCAGTCCGGCACTATCGGCCAAACGGGTATCAATGGTCACACCGACACCGTAAATCAGCAGATCACCTTGCAGTTGCTGGCCATTGCTCAGTGTCAGCGCCACTTTCTGTTCTTCGTCCCGGCGGGCCTTGCTGACCTGTATGCCCAGGTGAAAGCGCACGCCGCGAGCTTCATGCACGGTCTGCAGATACTGGCTGAGGACTTCCGGTGCGTTGCGCGACATGATGCGGCTAGCCGGATCGATCAGCTCCACCGTGGTACCCAAAGCGACCAGGCTGGATGCCAGTTCCAGGCCAATCACACCGGCACCGACCACCAGCACATGGCTGCCAGGTTTGAGCTGAGCGCGAATGCGGTTGGCATCGTCCAGGGTGCGCAGAACATGCGATACCGAACCTAGCGCGTCCAGTTCGGGCAGACGTCGGGCTTGTGCGCCCGTTGCCAGCAAGAGGCTGTCGTATTGCAGAGTTTCGCCGTTGGACAGGGTGATGCAGCCTTGTTGAGCGTCAATCGCTTCGGCACGGATACCCAATTTCAAGCTGATGCTCTGCTCGTTGTAAAAGCTGGCTGGATGCAGGTTCAGCTGCACATTGTCCGGGTCCAGCAAGGCGTCTTTGGACAGGGGCGGACGTTCGTAAGGCAGGTGGGGTTCCTCTCCGACCAGGGTGATCTGTCCGGCAAATTCACGACGACGCAGTTCAGCGGCAGCCGTGGCACCGGCCTGTCCCCCACCAATAATCACAATATGAGGTGTCTGCATCACAGCTCCAGTCCACCGGCCACATTGCGTATACCGCGTACTCCCAGACCTGCGTCGGCATTGATCATGACGCCGGTCAGAGTCTGGTTGTTCTGGCGCGAGGCTAGCAGCACAAAGGGGCCGGTAAATTCTTCAGGTTCGGGAAAGAATTGCAGTGGCAGGATTGCTTTGATGGCATCTGGTGAACGCGAATCCATGATGCGCGTATCTTGCTGCCCCAAGGCTTGTGGGCCACGCAAATCGGTTTTCATGCCGCAAGGCCCCACGCCGTTGACACGGACTTTAGGCGCCAGCTCAAAAGCCAGTTCACGAATCAGACCGACCGCGGCATGTTTGCTGGCGGTATAAAGCGGGCCACCGCCTTCGGCGTAAAAGGCCGAATTGCTCAAGGTGAAAATCATGCTGCCGCAGGATTTGACCAGTTCGGCTGCCGCCGCCTTGGCACCGAGCAGATAGCCTTTGACGTTGATGGCAAACAGCTCGTCAAAGCCTTTGTCCAGTTGCTCCATGCTGGTGTTGATCAGCCTAGCGCCATGGTCCCAGACTGCGGCATTGCCAATAAAGCAGTCCAGCTTGCCAAAGCGGGCGACCGTGGCCTCCACGGCGTTCTGGTTGTCGGCTGCGCTGCACACATCCCCCTGGATGGCCAGCACCTTGCCGTCGAACTTCTGTTCCAGATCGGCACATTTTTCTGCCGAGCGCTCCAGCACGGCCACGGATGCGCCTTCCTTTAAAAAACGCTCGACCAATGCCAGACCCAGGCCTGAACCGCCGCCGGTAATCAAGGCGACTTCGTTTTGTAGCCAGCCATTCATGCCTGGGCCTCCAGATCGATATAGACCATGCCTTCGCTGATGATCACCGGATAGGTGCGTAACGCCTCGGTCGCGGGCTGGCACAGGGCAGCGCCCGTTTTCAGACAGAAACGGGCAGCGTGCAGCGGGCACTCCACGGTGCCGTCGTCCTCGATATAGCCTTCGGACATGGACGCGTTGCCATGAGTGCAACGGTCGTCTGTTGCATAGAAGGTGCCATCAATATTGAACAGGGCAATCTGGCGGTCGGGAGTGTCTATCTTCAGTGCCTCGCCATCGGCCAGGGCACCGGTTTCACATGCGGTAATGCGTGTCATATCAATCAACATCGGAAAGTGAGCAGGGTCAGAACAGAACGCTCAGGTTGTGGGATGTAATGACGACTTGATCCAGAACGATCTCGCGTTCATACAATTCCCAACCAAAGCGCTTGTCTGCGCGGCGTACATAATCCAGGCGCTTGCCGGCGTACCAGGTCTCGTCCTTTTCTTTCTGGGCGCGGTACAGGATATAGTTGCTGCGTATCTCGTAACCCTGGCCGTCGGCGGTGGGGCGGATACGCAGGTTGCTGACAAAGTGGCGGGTGCGCGAAGGCGGCTCCTCCGCCCAGGCCATGCCGGTTTCCAGGCGGGCAACGCGACGCTCCAACTGGAACTTGTTGTCGTTGAAAATCCAGGTGGTCGGCGGTTGCACGCTGCGGCGGCGATCACGGGTTTGCGCATTGCTGGTGCTGCGCATGTGGTAGTGAATGTCCTCGGACAGCAGGTCCAGCCAATCGCGAAATTGCCAGTCGTCCAGCAGTTCGGCTTCCATGTAAAGGAAGTCGGCAATTTCATGATGCAGTTGCATGTCGACGATGGCAGTTTGGGTCGGTTCTTCAATGACGGCGCTCATTTCACCAACTCCTCTTCATAGATGCGGCTGCGCTCCAGTACTTCATCCCAGGTCTCGGACACCATCAGGTCGGCCCAGTACTTGTACAGACCGCGAGCGGCTGTTTCGGAGAAGATGTAGTTGGTAACGCCTGGCACGCCATCGCTGCGCAGACCCTCGTTACCCAAGCCCATTTCCATGCACAACTGAGTGCCACGGGCGCGTTTGCCACGCAGGATTTTCTGAATTTCAGCCCAGTTCTCGGAGTCGTCCTGCTCCAGGAAACCGGCTGGGCCAAAGGCGCGGGTGGCGCTGCGTTCAAAGGCGGCCTTCACTTCGTCGGGAGCGGCGGCATCGGCAATACAAAATGCCCAGACCTCCACCTGGTTCGGGCCACGTGGATGCCAGACGCGCAGTGTCGCCGTGCCGTTCAGCCAGCTCAGTGTGGGGAACATATTGTTGTGACCGGCCAGACGCAGGGCACGCACTTCGCCCAGGCGCTCGTGGGCTTCGGCATAGGTGTCGCGAAAGTACTGTGAAACTTCGCCATCTACCCATACGTTGGCGTCGGGCTGCTCGGTAAAGAAGAAGCCACTGCCATGGCCGCGTTGGCCATATTGAACGGCGTCCTTGGCGGTTTCCCAGACCGGGCGTGCGGTTTGGCCAGCGCCCAGTGCCTTGTCCTCGTCACCGGGTTTCTGGCCCAGCACTTGCACGGCAGACGCATGCGAGAACAGGGCGTGGTATTGGTCAGACGCGAACTGTTCGGCGGGGAATTTCCAGTTGCATTCAATGGTCCATTTCTGAACACCGCCAATGATTTCGGTACCGCCTTCGCGCCGGTCCAGCACACCGTCCAGGTACCAGGCAATGTCGCCCATGTACTCTTCCAGATCAGGAGCGGTGGCGTCCCAATTGCCAAAGACCAGGCCTTTGTATACTTTGACGCGGGTCACTTCCTGCAGGCCCCACTTTTCCTTGCACAAGCCTTGCGGATAGGCGCGTGGTTCCAGCGGTACATCCACCAGATCGCCGTTGGTGCCATAACTCCAGCCGTGGTAGGGACAGGTAAAGGCTTTGGTATTGCCCGAGTCGGCATAGGACACGCGCATCGAGCGGTGTCGGCATTGGTTCAGAAAGGCCTTGATCGAGCCGTCTTTTTGACGAACCACGATAATCGGGTCTTCGCCCATATAGGTATTGAAGAAGTCTCCCGCTTTGGGAATCTGGCTGGTGTGACACAAAAACAGCCAGGTGCGGCCAAAGATGCGTTCCAGCTCCAGCTCATAAATATCCGGGTCGGTGTAAATGGAAGGGGTAACGCGTCCATTACGTGCATCGACCAAGGCTTCGATTTTTTCAGGGTTGATTCCCATCGCTTGCTCCTCGCTATTGCAATGCGTGCTTTTGCAAAACAGGTTTTTGTCGCCAACGGCAAAATGTAGAAGCTTGAAATGAATCCGACCAATACTTGCTTTAGATCGGGTGATCGGCAAACCCGATAAGTCCGCTTTAAAACCCTGGTATGGATAGGGCTTAAGTCTGAAGTCCAATATTGATGCGGTCTTACAGAGGCATAGGGTTTACGTGAGCTTCAATTGCTGCGCTGCAGCAATGAGAATCGAAGCTGTTTTTGAAGTCTTGGTAGCAGCGACAATAGTGATTACAAGAACGGCCTGTTCAGGTGAGATACCGCAGGACGAGCCAGATGCTGTTCGGGTCCGAGCCGGGCAGAGGGCGACTAATTTGACAGGAGACAAACTTGGAATTGCGACACTTGCGTTACTTCGTTGCAGTCGCGGAAGAGTTGAATTTCACCCGTGCTGCCGAGCGGCTCTACACCTCTCAACCCTCCTTGAGCGAGCAGATCCGTAATCTGGAGGAAGAGATCGGCTATCCCTTGCTGAACCGGACTCGTCGCAAAGTCGAGCTGACAGAAGCGGGGGCTGTTTTCCTGGATGATGCCCGCGAGATTTTGCAGAAAGTAGACGAGGCGGTGATACGTGCCGGCAAGGCGGCGTCGCAAGCCAGGGAAGTGCTGACGATAGGTTTTGTGCCCGCGGCAGAAGTCCGTATTTTTCCGGCAGTCTTGCCCGCTTTCCGTGCTGCTTTTCCGCAGGTGGATGTGGTGCTGCGCAGTCTGACGTCCAACGAGCAGGAAGGGGCCATGGCCCGAGGGGAATTGGATCTGGGTTTTATGCGCGGTCCGGTGCGGGCAAGCAATGTCTGTAGCGAGGTGGTACTGGATGAGCCTTTGCGAGTCTATCTGCCTAAAGGCCATCGCCTGGAAGCGTATAGCCTGATCCCGCCTGCGCGCTTGAACCGCCTGCCCATGATTGCGGTGGACCGCTCCTATGGCCGTTCCATGCACGATGTGCTGGCTCGTTATCTGGCCCACCATAAGGTTGTGCCCGAGCACACCTATAACTCGGCCAACCCCTTGATGAGCATTAATCTGGTGGCGGCCGGTTTGGGCTACACCTTGCTGCCGACTTACGCGGAATACTTCATGCCCAAGAATGTGGTGTCGCGGCCCTTGATCGGCGGTGGCCCGCGCTGCGAGTTATTGATGGCCTACCCACGAGAGACCGGCAGCATGAGTGAAGCCGCTGCCAGCCTGATAGAGCGTATACGGGAGCTGGCACGCTGGCATGGTTCGGGACCTTCAGCGGTCAGTCATTTGAAACAGGCGCCCAGTAAAATAGCCTGTATGTAGTCACTCACACAGGCTACGACATTTTCTATAAGAAGACGGACTTTATCTTATTTTTTGATAATGTTGATCTCGTTTGAGAGTTCAGGTGCATTTATTATTGTGTCCAGAACTGGGCAGGTTCTTTCAATGAAACTGACAAACTCTTTTATTTCTTCATCACTGTTGTTGGCCTGAATATAGTATTGGGATGTGATTTTATGAAATCCCATTTTTGCTTCTTTGTTGATTCCATAGAATCCATCGGTATCTATTTCACCGTCCATCTTGACTTTGATGTCGATTAAGTCAATTTTTTGACTCTTTGCAAAAGCTTTTGCAGCAATGCATTTGCAGGCACCAATGGCTGAAAGCAGCGCCTCCAAGGGAGTCATGCCACTATTTGCATCGCTTTGCTTGCCCGGTTCAGTCAGGAAAAACGAGGAATCCCTTGCTGTGCATTCAATCTTTAGTTGGTCGATTAACGTAGCAGTAGCGGAAAAAATGTGGTTGCTCATGGCTTTTCCTTTTGTTTGCGACTTGTTAATTGGCTAATGATCTCAAGGCGATTGTCTGTTTTTCCTGGCTTTTGTGTGTTTCTGATGTCTTTGGTGAAAACAGACGCGAGTTCGCAGTACCTATTGCCTTGGTCTGTAGTTTATATATTTTTCTTTGTGCCGCGAGTTTTATTTTAAAATCTGGCTTGGCAAGCGGATAGCCTTCATCTTCTGGCATGGGTGACAGCAGTTTTTTGACTCGGCAACGGCACTAGTTATTATGAGCACGAGGCTTTTTTATCGACGTTGCCGGTTCTTGGTTTTGCCTCTGGGACAGCCCTTTTTACTTATCTTCCACAAAGCGCATGCGGAAGCGGCGGCCTTTGATATTGGTCTCTGCAATGCGGTCAAAGAATTGACGGGCAATCCCACGATCCAGAGCCACGTAGGAGCGGGCGTCGGTAATCGCAATCTTGCCGACCTGATCCCCTTTCAGACCTACATCACGCGTCAAGGCACCCAGCAAATCGCCGGGACGCAGCTTGTCTTTTTTCCCACCCTGAATTTCCAGCGTCATCATGGGCGCGCGCAGCGGCTCTTTGGATTGGGAGCGCAAGCCTTTCAAATTGCCCCATTTCACTTCACGGCCCTGGAAGTCTTCAATCAGCTTGACCCAACGCAGTTCGTTGCGCGAGACCAGGTTCAAGGCCAGGCCTTTCTGATCACCACGGCCAACACGGCCTACGCGGTGGATATGCACTTCGCTGTCCTTGGTGACATCCACGTTAATGACCGCACCCAGGTTCTGGATATCCAGACCGCGAGAGGCCACATCGGTCGCCACCAGTACGGCGCAGCTTTGATTGGAAAACTGCACCAGAATTTCGTCGCGATCACGCTGTTCCAGATCGCCGGTCAAGGCCAGGGCCTGGATGCCTTCGGATTGCAGCTCTTCCACCACTTCCTGACAACGCATTTTGGTGTTGCAGAAAATCAGGGTAGAGGCGGGGCGGAAATGTTCCAGCAGTGTCACCACGGCAGACAAGCGGTGCTCGGGGTGAACTTCGTAAAAAATCTGTTCGATCTGGCTGGCATCGTGCAGCGCTTCCACTTTGACTTCTGCGGGGTTTTTCAGAAAGCGGGCGCTGAGCTTGCGGATATTGTCCGGGTAGGTGGCCGAAAACAGCAGGGTCTGACGACGGGGCGGGCAGTGCGAGGCAATGGCCACAATATCGTCATGAAAGCCCATATCCACCATGCGGTCGGCTTCGTCCAGCACTAGGGTCTTCAGGGCGGACAGGTCCAGATTGCCGCGTTCCAGATGATCCTGAATTCGGCCAGGCGTTCCCACCACGACGTGAGTACCGTTGCGCAAGGCTTCGGTTTGCGGACGTGAGGGCACGCCACCACACAGAGTCAGCATGCGCACGTTAGGAATCTGGCGCGCCAGACGGCGCAGCTCGGTGGTGACCTGGTCGGCCAGCTCGCGCGTGGGACAGATCACCAGGGCTTGTGGTGTCAGCTTGCTGGGGTTCAGGGTTTGCAACAGACCCAGGCCAAATGCGGCGGTTTTGCCGCTGCCGGTCTTGGCTTGGGCGATCAGGTCGCGGCCTTGCAGAATCAGCGGCAGGCTTTGCTCCTGAATGGCCGTCATCTTTTCAAAGCCCAAGCTATCCAGGGTTTCGAGCAAGGCAGGAAGCAGGGGGAGGGTACTGAAAGAAGTAGAGGGCACGATGGGGGAGCTCACAAAAACTGCCTGAAATAAAGAGAATAGCTATTGTAGCTGGGCGCTGGACTGGGCAGGGGCAGTGCTGTGGTTTTTAGTGCTGTATGGGTCTATTGCTCGGTGTCTGGGGCCATGTTGGGGGCAGCCGGGATTGCTGGGCAAGCCACACGCAGCAGCTTGCGAAAACGCTCGCACTCCATGTGCGAGGGGGCCTGGCATTGGGCAACATGACGCAGCATATGGCTTAGGGTTTTCATTCGACGAATTTGGCGATCAATGTCATTTGCGCGTTGTTGCAAAGTGGGGCGGGGGAGATCGGAAGGTGTGTCTTTATCGAACATTTTGCCGATTTCTTCCAGTGAGAACCCCGCTGCTTTGCCTAAGGAGATCACCGCCAACTGTACCAGGGTGTCTTCGCTATATTGGCGTCGCAGGCCGTTGCGGGCCGGTGACTGGATCAAGCCCATTTCCTCGTAGTAGCGCAGCGTGGAGGTGCTGACCCCACTGGTTTTGGATAGGGCCCCAATATCAATGAGTTTCATGCTTGACCTCAAGTTGGCTTTAAGTTGCATAGTAGGTGAACACTCCTCTGACAACAAGAAGTTGGACATGAAAAAACAAATGATATCGACGGGCAGTACAGGTTTGCTGTTTGCTTTGGCTGGTTCTATTTTGCTGGCCTCTTTGGGGACCAGCATTGTCACGGTGGCCTTGCCCACCCTGAGCCGAGTATTTTCGGCAGGCGTCCAGCAGGTTCAGTGGGTCGTGCTGGCGTATCTGCTGGCGGTGACGGTCACGATTGTGCTTGTGGGTCGTCTGGGAGACTTATATGGGCATAGGCGTGTCTTGTTAACGGGTTTGGCGCTGTTCACCTTGGCCTCGGCACTGTGTGCAGGGGCTCCAAGCCTGGGGTGGCTGATTGCCGCTCGTGCGTTGCAAGGATTGGCAGCGGCTATCTTGATGGCGTTGCCCCTGTCGATGGCTAAAGGTTTGGTACCCAAAGCGCGGCTGGGAACAGTGATGGGCTTGATGGGAACCATGTCAGCGATAGGCACAGCTCTGGGGCCGTCCTTGGGAGGCGTGTTAATCGGCGCTCTGGGTTGGCGTGCCGCCTTTGTCTTGCTGGGGCTGGCAGGGTCAGGATTATGGGTATTGGCCTTACGCGGTGTTCCCCATGAGAAAGCAACTGGTGGCTCTGCTCAAAGCACGGATTGGGCAGGCAGTGTCTGGTTGTTCATCACCTTGCTATGTTTCTCTTTACTGGCCACTGGCGGCAAGGTGGGGCTGGTCATCCAGCCCTGGATCTGGCTGATTCCGGGTGTCGTGTCGCTGTGGCTGTTTATCCGAACCGAACGACAGGCGACTCGCCCTTTGGTGCCTGTCACTTTGCTGGGGGAACGCGCGTTGGTGAGCTCGCTCAGCATGAATCTGCTGGTGGGTGCCATCATGATGTCTACCCTGGTGGTCGGGCCGTTTTTTCTATTTTTTGGGCTGGGTTTAAAAGAGGCTGAAACCGGCGTGGTGATGGCAATGGGGCCATTGGCGGCTGCCTTGTCCGGGGTTCCTGCAGGCCGTATTACGGATCGCTTTGGTGTACATCGAACCCTGATGCTGGGTTTGCTGCTGTCGGGTATGGGGCTGTGTTGCTTTGCCATTTTCCCTCACTTTTTTGGGGTGGCAGGCTATATCATCGCGCTGGTTCTGATCACGCCCGGGTTCCAGTTATTTATGGCCGCCAATAACACGGCTGTCATGGCTCAGGCCGTGGAAGAACATAAAGGCCTGCTGTCGGGTCTGCTGGGCTTGTCGCGCAATTTGGGCTTTATGGCCGGGGCTTCTTTACTTCCCCTGGTATTTGCGTCTTTATTGGGCGGTCAGGTGGTGGCGGAGAGCTCTGCACAGGCGATTAGTAGCGCCTTTTCCATCACTTTCCTGATTACCGCAGGACTCTGTGTATTGGCGATTGTGCTGGCCTGGTGGGGCAGGTCATCGCAGCGCGCCTCGGCGTCTTGTTAACAGGCAAAAGACATCAAGTGATGCTGTTATTCAGGCCTAACGGCATTGCCGGGCAGCCTTGGCTGCCCCAATATCTGAAAGCGCCGTTGTCCGACGCTCTGCATCAGGCTTTACGCGATGCGCCTAAGCGCTCTGACAAACGGTTGGCCAGCTTGCGCATGGCTTCACCGGCACGGCGCTGTGCGGCTTCATCGGCTTCCTGAGTCAACAAGCTGACGGCCACACCGGCTACCGCTGCCCGGTTATTGGAATCAAAAACCGCTGCTCCAAAACAGTGCATGCCATCACGCACGCCACAGGCGTCTACGGAGTAACCCAGGCGCTGTACGTCGTTCAGTTCCACCATCAGATCATCTTTATTGCGTGGGCCATGAACGGTCAGCGGTTCTGGCCAGGGATGATTCAAGGCTTGTTCCAGATCTTGCCCTTGCAGCGTGCTCAGCATGGCTTTGCCGGTAGCGGTATAAACCGCGGGCAAACGCATTCCGGCGCGGAAGGTAAAACCCAGTGGCCGGGTGCCGTTTCGGCAGGCGATATAGACCACATCCTCACCATCCAGAATGGACAGGGTAATGGTCTCTTCAGGCAAGACGCGCATATCGTCCCACGCCGCAAAAAACTCTTGCGTCAGGTCCAGTTGGGACAGGAAGGCATTGGCCCAGCCCATCACGTGTGTGCCCAGGGTGAAACTGCCATTTTCCAACTTACGAATCAGGTGCAGATCCAGCAAGGTGGTGCACAGACCATACAAAGAGCTTTTGGGCATACCCAGGCGTTTGACCAGGTCCGTAAATGACAGGGGCTCCGGCGAGGCCGCCAATTCGTCCAGCACGGTGACTGCACGTACTACAGCCGGAACCAGTTTCTTCTCTTCCACTACGACTAACTCCATAACAACACACAGGAAGTCCACTAAGCCCGCCTGGGCGGGCTGAACTCGGGAAACAGGGGTAAGGGTCTGTCAGCACAGCAAGCGGCATCCCACGGACAATCAGACCGCAGACCAAGCGTGCAGGTCCTGAATTAGGCCAGATTTGCCGCATTGATGCCAGCGCTACATTGTGCCCTTAAACCCCCCGGAATAAAAAATACGGTGACTGATGTTCTACGGGTAAACCCGTAAGCCGATTCGTTGACGTCACGATTTTTCGGCTCCTATAATTCTATCAAGTTCACTATAAGAGAAACAGGTTCAGCATAATGAACAATATCGCGGCATCATTGATTAGCAAACTGAAGGATCCCAGCCTGGCTAAAGATCAGTCCTGGACCGCTCAGGGTTGGGTCTCGGCAGGCGATGGCAACACCTTCGCCGTTCTTAATCCTGCTACGGGCGAGTGCCTGGCCAATGTCGCCAGCCTGGCCACAGCAGAAATCGAATCGGTCATCAGCGATGCTGAAGTGGCCCAGCGCGAATGGAAAGCACGCAGCGGGCACGAACGCGCCAAGCTGTTGCGCGCCTGGTTCGATGCCATGGTTGCCAATGCGGATGACCTGGCCACCATCATGACTATGGAACAGGGCAAGCCCTGGGCCGAGGCTCGTGGTGAAGTGCTGTACGCCGCCTCCTTTGTGGAGTGGTTCAGCGAAGAAGCCAAGCGTGTGTATGGCGACGTGATGGGTCACCCTCAGTCGGACAAGCGCATTGTGGTGGTCAAGCAGCCTGTAGGCGTGTGCGCGGCCATCACTCCCTGGAACTTCCCTGCGGCCATGATTACCCGCAAGGTGGCACCAGCCCTGGCTGCTGGTTGCAGCATTATTGTTCGCCCTGCCGACCTGACTCCCCTGACCGCCGTGGCGCTGGCCGTACTGGCCGAGCGCGTGGGTATTCCTGCTGGCGTGTTCCAGTTGGTCACCGGCCAGTCCCGCGTGGTGGGTGCGGTCCTGACCGCCAGCCCTATCGTGCGCAAGCTGTCCTTCACCGGTTCTACAGAAGTGGGCCGTTTGTTGATGGCGCAATGTGCTCCCACCATCAAGCGTCTGTCTTTGGAACTGGGTGGCAATGCTCCGTTCATCGTGTTTGATGATGCTGACCTGGACGCTGCCATTGAAGGCGCCATGGCTTCCAAGTACCGCAACAGCGGCCAGACTTGCGTGTGTGCCAACCGCTTCCTGGTGCAAGACGGTATTTACGATCGCTTTGCCAAGGCCTTGAGCGAGCGCGTTGCTGCTCTGAAAGTGGGCAACGGTATGGAAGAGGGCGTGGAGCAAGGTCCGCTGATCGAGCAAAAAGCCGTCAACCGTCTGCGTGAATTGATTGATGATGCCGTCGAGCACGGCGCCAGCGTTCTGCAAGGTGGCGCTCCTCATCCTTTGGGCGGTACGTACTTCTCGCCCACCGTGCTGGGTGATGCAACGCCTGCCATGCGCGTGGCTCGCGAAGAATTGTTTGGCCCTGTGGCGCCTTTGTTCCGCTTCAAAGACGAAGCCGAAGCGATCGCGATGGCCAATGACACCGAATATGGTCTTGCTGCCTATCTGTTCACCCGCGACAACGCACGTGCCTGGCGCATGGGCGAATCGCTGGAATACGGCATGGTCGGCGTCAATACCGGTTTGATTTCCAACGAAGTGGCTCCGTTTGGGGGCGTCAAGCAATCCGGTCTGGGTCGCGAAGGCTCTCGCTACGGTATCGATGAGTACCTGGAAATCAAATACATGTGTCAGCAGCTGTAAGTTGATACATACCCGCGCCTAGCGCAGCGAAGGGGGCCGCTCTTATATATAGAGAGCGCCCCATCAGCAGAAACCCACAATAAGCTAAATACGGAGACGCTATGTCTATCCTGTCTGCAACCCCACGAAAATTGACTTTGGCCCTGACACTGGCCACCGCTGGCATCATGGCCAGCACGACGGCCAACGCTGATGATGTCAAACCCATCAAGATTGGTGTGGTTACTTTCTTGTCCGGCGCTGCCTCCGGTCCTTTTGGCGTGCCTGCCAAGAACGCCGCTGAACTGACTGCTGCTCAACTGAACGACGGTAAAGTACCCGCCCCTTACAACACCAAGGGTCTGGGTGGTGCACCGATTGAACTGGTCTTTATCGACGAGAACGGCGGCACGGCCAAACAGGTTAGCGAATACCGCAACCTGGTTCAGCAACAGAACGTGGACATCGTGGTTGGCTACATCTCCTCGGGTGATTGTCTGGCCGTGGCCCCCGTTGCTGAAGAGCTGAAAAAACTGACGCTGATTTTCGATTGCGGCACACCACGCCTGTTTGAAGATGCCAGCTACAAATACGTGTTCCGTCCTGTGGCCCACGCCACCATGGACAACGTGGCGGCTGCCCGCTTTGTGCTGGAGCGCAATCCTGAGCTCAAGAGCTACGCCGGTATCAACCAGAATTACGCCTGGGGCCAAGACGCCTGGCACGATTTTGAAGGCACACTGCAAGCCCTCAAACCCGGTGTAGAAGCCAAGACTTCGCAAATGCCTAAACTGGGCGCCGGTCAGTACAATGCTGAAATCTCGTCCCTGATGGCGGCTCGTCCTGAAGTGATTCACTCCAGCTTCTGGGGTGGCGATCTGGAAGGCTTCGTGGTGCAGGCTCTGCCACGTGGTCTGTTCCGCAACACTCTGACTGTGCTGACCGCTGGTGAAACGGCGACTCACCGTGCCAACAATCAGATCCCTACCGGCACCATCATCGGTGCTCGTGGCCCACACGCTGCTTTCGCTCCTGACAATGAATTGAACCGTTGGTTGCGTGCCAGCTACCGCGAGCAATTCAATGCGGATCCTAGCTACCCATCCTACAAGATGACGCAAACCCTGCTGGGTCTGAAAGCAGCTTACGAAAAAGCCCAGGCTGCCAACGAAGGCAAAGCTCCTTCCACCGAACAAGTGGTCAGTGCCTTTGAACACCTGACTTTCGAGAGCCCATCGGGCGACGTCACCATGTCCCTGGGGCAAGGCCACCAGGCTGTTCAAGGCACGACCTTGGGCGTGGTGAAAAACGATAAGGGCGTGATCAGCTTTACCGACCTGCGTCACTTCAAACCTGAAGAAGTGACTCCACCCGAAGGCGTGAAGTCCATCGACTGGATCAAGGGCGGTCTGAAGTACTGATCCGAGCAGGCGTCCTGAAAAGGACGCTGCCCTGAAAATCCGGGCATGCAAGATCTTGTTTTGCATGTCCGGTTTTTACCGCTAGGCCACTCCAAGGTACAAGCTTCTCCCATAAGGGGAAGCGAACCGAAGGCGTGGTGGCATTTTTTATTCCATTTCCACAGAAACCGACTATGTCTCTTCTTTCTGCTGCCCTAATAGATGGCATCATGTACGCCGCCTGGCTGTTTCTGGTCGCGGTCGGACTCACGCTGATCTATGGTGTGATGAAGATCCTGAACATGGCCCACGGCAGCCTCTATACCATTGGCGCCTATACCGCCGTCACCATGGTGACGCAGTGGCTCTCTACCGATCAAAGCCCTTACGGCAGCTATCTGATGCTGATCCTGGCCGCGGTTATTGCCGGTCTGGTCCTGGGTCTTGTCATTGAATACGGCTTGCTGCGCTTCTTCTACCAGGAAGAACCTGTTGTCTCTTTGCTGATTACCTATGCGGTCTTCCTGATTCTGGAAGATACCGTCAAGCTGGTCTGGGGCGTTGATCCTTACGTGATCGCCGAGCCTTATGGTTTGTTGGGTAACGTCGAATTCGGTGACCTGTTCTACCCCACCTACAGCTTTGTGATTGTTGTGGCTGCCATTCTGGCTGGCCTGTTCCTGACCCTGTTCCTGAAGTATTCGCGTCAAGGCCGCATCTTGCTGGCCGTGATTCATGACCGCGAAGTCAGCCAGGCCATGGGCATTAACGTGCAACGCTACTTCCTGCTGACCTTTATTGCAGGTGCCACGCTGGCCGCCCTGGGTGGTGCGCTGACGGCTCCTACTATTTCTGTCGCTCCCGGCATGGGTGTTGAGGTCATTGTGATGGCCTTCGCCGTGGTCGTGATCGGTGGTCTGGGTTCCTTGCCCGGTGCCGCTCTTGGGGCCGTGATTGTTGGCCTGGTGCGCTCCTTTGCTGTGCATTACTGGCCCGAAATCGAACTTTTCTCCATCTACGCGGTAATGGCACTGGTGTTGGCCGTCCGTCCTAAAGGATTGTTTGCTGCCGCCGAGGCCCGAAAGATATGAACAAGACCAACATTACGCTTAAGCAGGGCATGATTGCCCTGGTCATTACGGTGGCCGCCCTGATCGTGGGCTTTGGCTTGCCGTCCTGGCAGTTCCTGATTACTGTGGCGCTGGCCAAGGGCCTGGTTGCCCTGGGCGTGGTGCTCTTGCTGCGCTCGGGCCTGGCCTCTTTCGGTCAAGGTCTGTACTACTGCATCGGCGCCTATGGTGTCGGTATGGCCATGAACTACCTGGACTGGCGCGAAGCTCTGGTCCTGCTGCCCTTCGCCGCTGCTTGCGCTGCCTTGCTGGCCTGGGTGCTGGGCTTTTTGCTGGCTCGCTACCGTGACATTTTCTTTGCCATGCTGAGCCTGGCTTTGTCCATGATCATGTACGGCCTGCTGGTGCGTAACCCTAGCCTGGGTGGCAGTGACGGCTTTAACGTGCATGCGCCTTCCTTCATGTGGGGTGCTTTTGCAGAAACCCTGTCGCGTCCTGGCGTGTTTGTCCTGACCGTCGTGCTGGTGGGTTTTGTGCTGTGGGC
The DNA here is from genome assembly GCF_017377875.1 of Alcaligenes sp. SORT26. Classification (GTDB taxonomy): domain Bacteria; phylum Pseudomonadota; class Gammaproteobacteria; order Burkholderiales; family Burkholderiaceae_B; genus Alcaligenes; species Alcaligenes parafaecalis. Next base: position 1,813,254 of record NZ_CP070975.1, on the reverse strand, counting down.
CATGCAAGGCTTTCTGCGCAGCCGTGCCGGTCGTCTGGGACCAGCAATCAAAGACAATGAAATCCGTGTTGAGTACCTGGGTGCTTCGGCCTATCGCAATATTCACCTGAGCTACGTGCTGGCTGCCGCTTTGGCCGGTCTGGGCGGTGCCCTGTCCTCGCTGAGCATCGGTCACGTGGACCCTGAACTGGCGTTCTGGACCACCTCGGGCGAGTTCATCTTTATTGCTGTGCTGGGCGGTACTCGTAATGCTTACGCGCCTTTCCTGGGTGCCTTGAGCCTGGAACTGATTCGCACACTGGCTTACCAATATGCGCCTAACACTTGGCAGATCGTGATGGGTGTCAGCATGTTGGCCCTGATTGTGTTCTTGCCAGGTGGCCTGATCAGCATCTTGAACCGCCGCAACAAGGCGGCTAACACCACCGATTCTTCTTCACCGACAGGGGCCCGCTCATGAGTCAGTCACCCTTGATTTCCGCTAAAGGTTTGTGCAAGCAGTTTGGCGCTGTCCACGCTGCACGCGATATGACCGTTGATATCCATGCGCAAACCATTACGGGCCTGATCGGTACCAATGGCGCAGGTAAAACCACCTTCGTGAACATGTTGACCGGCTATATGAAGCCGGACTCCGGCAATATCTTTTTTGCCGGTCGTGAAATCACGGGTTTGCCACCACGGGAAGTAACCCGTTTGGGGATTGCCCGCTCTTTCCAGATTCCTCAGTTGTTCACTTCTCTGAACGCATTGGAAAACGTGGAAATCGCCTTGGGCGTGGCCAAGCAACCCTTGTCCGAAGCCAGTGCGATCTTGGAGCGTTTCGGCCTGAGCGCCTTCGCCCAGTCCCAGGCAGGCACTTTGCCCGAAGGGATTCGCAAGCTGCTGGACATCGCGCTGGCCATGGTAGCCCAGCCTAAAGTCCTCTTGCTGGACGAGCCCACCAGTGGCGTGGCCAGTGACGAGAAATTTGAAGTGATGGACCGTGTCATGAAAGTGGTCCGCGATGCGGGCGTGACGGTTCTGTTTGTGGAACACGATATGGAAATCGTGCGCCGCTACAGTGACCGCGTGCTGGCTTTCTACGACGGCACTATTCTGGCCAACGGCACTCCTGATGAAGTGCTGGCCCATGAACAGGTTCGTGAATACATCATCGGCGAGCCGGTGGGACGCAATAAACAGGAGGCCGATAATGCTGCTTGATGTCAAAAATCTGGATGTACGTATTGGCCCAACCAGCATTCTGCGCCAGGTAAACCTGCAGGTGCGCCAGGGCCAGATCGTGGGCCTGGCCGGTCGTAACGGTGCGGGTAAAACCACGCTGATGCGCACGGTGATGGGCTTGCTGGCGGTGGACAATGGCTCGGTCATGTTTGATGGTCAGGAACTGGCCAAGATGCCCGCCTACCGTCGCACCAGCCTGGGCATGGGTTTTGCCCCCGAGGATCGCAAACTGATCCCCGAGCTGAGCGTGGAAGAGAATATCCGCCTGCCCGCCTGGGCCCTGAAATCCCAGGATATTGAAGAGCGTCTGGACCGTGTCTGGCGCATCATCCCTGAATTGAAAGTCTTCGGCCCACGCCGCGCCCTGCAATTGTCGGGTGGTCAACAAAAGCTGGTCGCGATTGGCCGTGCCCTGATGACTGCTGACAAGCTGCTTTTGCTGGACGAGCCTTTTGAAGGTGTCGCTCCTGCGCTGTCCAAGCGTATTGCAGAAGTGGTGGGCGAGCTGAGCAAAGAGGGCTTTAGTGCTTTGTTGTCCGGTGCTGACTTGCAGCACGCGGGCAATGTGATCGATTACACCTACCGGATGGACCGCGGCCGTATCGAAGTACCGCAGCCCGCCATACCATAAGGAGAAAGCCCATGTCGGCATTCGAGTTCAGAACCACCCCCGCTATTTATGTTGAAAGCGGAGCCGCTGCCCGGCTCGGTCAGATCCTGCGCAAGCGTTTCTCGCAAGAGCGCGTTTGTCTGGTGACCGACCGATTCCTGCACGAAAGCGGCTTGCTGGATCCTGCCCTGGCTGATCTGAAAGCCAACGGCTGGAGCGTGCAAGTGATTGACGATGTTATTGCCGATCCTCCAGAGCACATTGTTTTGCAGGCAACCGAGCGCGCTCGCCAGGCCAAGACGGAAATCGTCGTCGGCCTGGGTGGCGGTTCATCCATGGACGTGGCCAAACTGCTGGCCGTCCTGCTGGCGTCCGACCAGCCCCTGCAAGAGATGTACGGCATTGATAATGTGCGCGGCTCGCGCCTGCCCTTGGTGCAGATCCCGACCACGGCGGGAACAGGCTCGGAAGTGACGCCTATTTCCATCGTGACCACCGGCGAAACCACCAAATCTGGCGTGGTGGCTCCCGAGCTGTACGCAGATCTGGCCATTCTGGACTCGGAACTGACATTGGGCCTGCCTCCCCGTATTACGGCGGCGACCGGTATCGACGCCATGGTGCACGCCATCGAGGCCTACACCAGCCGTGTCCTGAAAAACCCGCTTTCGGACAATCTGGCCAAACAAGCCTTGCGTCTGATTGGCGGCAAGCTGGTGCATGTTTGTCGTAACGGCAAGGATGCTGCAGCACGTCAGGACATCCTGCTGGGTGCGACCTTGGCTGGTCAGGCATTTGCGAACGCCCCAGTGGGGGCCGTACACGCCCTGGCTTACCCGATCGGCGGTATTTTCCACGTGCCACATGGTTTGTCGAACTCGCTGGTTCTGCCACACGTTCTGCGCTTTAACGCTCCGGCCGCAGCACCGCTGTACGCCGAACTGGCTGAAGTGCTGATCCCCGGCATCCAGGGTGATGAGGCCTCCAAGACCGAAGCCTTCATCAATTTCATGGAACAGATCGCCATTGATACCGGCATCGAGCGTCAACTGCGCGAAGTCGGCATCAAAGAAAGCGACCTGCGCCGTATGGCCCAGGAAGCGATGAAACAAACCCGTCTGCTGGGCAACAACCCCCGCGACGTGACCGAAGACGACGCCTTCGCTATTTACAGCGCCGCGTTCTGATAGACCGCTAAACAGCGGAAACCTTTTGCCTGAGTCTGGTGCTGTGCCGGCTCAGGTTTTTTTTCGCCCAATTTTAGGTCTTTAGCTTATATGCCTCGAATGTTACATTTTGCATTATTGAAGTCTGAGACTTTGCTTGATGCTGTATCTGCAGCAGCGAACACATGATGCGTGAGTGTAAAAAAAAGGGGGGTAGGAGGAGTGTCTACAGTTTGGAGTGATGAAGAGCTAGCAGCTTCGGTACACAGCTATCAAAAAATGCTAGATAACGATCGTGACGGTATTCGCTACGTTAAGACGGAGATTTATAAAGAGTTGGCGCGGAGGTTTGGCCGTACTGCGAAAGCCTATGAGTACCGTATGACCAATATTTCGGCTGTGCGCCGAGAATTAGGCTTACCGTGGGTTGCAGGACTGCTCCCTTTGGGAAATGTAGGGTCTGGAGTGCGTTCCAGACTGATCACCCTGATAACAGGAGAGCCTCCTACTAAGGCTCAATCAGTGGTTGGCGCTAAAGAAAGTCCATACTGGCAAAAAGCTTTGCAAGCCGTAGTAGAGCTAGGTGGAAGCGCTAGCCGGAAAGAAGTGGGAAGCTGGATTATTGAGCACGATAGCGACTACAACACAAAGAATCTATCAGATTTGTACATGATGTCCGTTAACTCTAAAGCGCGGACAGGCTATGAACGGAACAAGAACCCTCGTAGAACAGACGAGGGTTACGCTTGTGATTGCCTGTTTATGCTAGGGGGAGGGCGATTTGAGCTGTATGAGCCTGAAAAACATGGGGTCTGGGAAATTTATCGGGACCCAGCTTCAGGCAGTCGGCTTGGTGTGTCAGTCCGTAAGGTAAGTAGTTTGGTTGACGAAGCCTTGAGGGAAGCCGAGTCAGAGGTGACAAAGACTTCCTATTTCGATCCTACAGATAGTAGTGATGCCAGAAAAAAAGTAGTAACTGAGATCGTTCGTCGACGGGGGCAGCCCGCTTTTCGTCGAGCATTGATGAGTGCGTATGAGGGGGGCTGTGCTATTACGGGGTGTACCTTATCCGCCGTATTAGAAGCGGCCCATATTTATCCCTATGAAGGGGAGCACACGAACGTGGTGTCTAACGGCCTTTTATTACGTGCCGATATCCATACGCTATTTGATCTTGGTTTGATCGTGATTGATTCCCAGAGTATGACGGTACAGATATCCGTAGAGTTGCAGGGTACTGAATACGAGGCTTTACAGGGGAAGCCGTTGCGCCAAACGAAAAATGACTTTGATCAAGCGAGTGCGCAATCTTTAGACTGGCATCGCAGTCAATTTGCTAAGGCGAGTTAGCGGCCAGCCCATCGACTGTTGGAGCCGGGCTTACATATTGTCTGCAACAATCAAGACCCCAATCCGTTCAGCTAGATCCAGCACGGCATCATAGGTAGCTGGATCTTCGCTCAACTTGTGTGATGGGCCTTGGGGCTTTAATCCGCTTTTGGTAATACGGTCTCCAAACAGCATCACAGCCCGCGCGGAATCATCTTGCCGAGACACCCAACATAAGCCTTGGGCTTGGGGGCATTGTTGATAAATAGCAGCCGCCCATAAGCGCGTGGCGGGGTACTGATCTTTTTCTGTATCGATTAGCTGTTTGCGTGTCACACCCAACTTCCGCAAGGAGACGCTGGCCAGATCGACCAAAATCAAGGGGACATTGATTTGCACCATGGAGTGCACCTGGGCTAGCAGCTTCTTCTTGTCATAGCTTTTAAAGCCTGCGGCATGCGGGACGTCATGAAAGATGGTTTCCATCATGGCGCAGTCACGGCTGGTGCCACCGTACAAGGTGGGGATGGCTTTGCCTTTGTTGTCCTGAATCGGACTGAAGCGCGCATTGCCTTGCGTACCGGGATTGAACTGGGCAGCCGAGTATTTATCTTGATGGACACGATGCAGCAACTGCCCTTTGGGCCACTCCATCAACGTCAGCCGTAGCTCACTACCTGGTACGGGAATGCCGAACGTCCCTTGCTCCGGAGCAGGCTTACCGCCCATCACTATTGACGAGGCTGGATTAGCCATGAGCCACGGCTTGGACTTCGTCTTGAGCCGCGGCAATGACTTTCTCCGGGGCTGAGATCAACAAGTCTTGAGGGCGTTTTCCACCCAGAAAGCTATTGTTGGACATGAACCAGTAGGCCATGCCCCAGCTATCTTTATGCCCGGCCAGAATCTCCAGAACCTGAGCCAAAGGCTTGGCTGGACGGAAGCTGGTAGCCGGGTCCAGACCATAGCCGGGAAAGTAATCCGCACCACCATGATTAATGGCAAAAATCTGCCCCTGCTTCTTCCATTTATTAGGCTGGGCGCTAGGGTTGCGGGTACTTAAGCCCGCCAATTGCGCGACATCAGCAGCACTAAGCCAATCCCCACTTTCCAGCACAGCCGTGCGGGCTTGAACCAGCATAGCGGCTTCTTTTAGCAAGCGAGGAGAGGGTGGTGTACGTGGCACAAGAACTTCAGCCAGACGCTCCAGCGACTCCTTGTCCTGACGCTCCTGTAAAACCTCGAACATGGACGAGGCCACATTGGTGAAGTTCTCTGCCAAGGCCTTGAAAGCGGCAGGTTTGATGTGATCAAACGCCAGCACCAAAACTTGTTCGGCCTTAGACCGTCCTAAACTTGCCTTAACCTCTTTGGGCGTACCCACCAAGGTCGAGACACTGGGACTACTTACCAGGACGCTCATGGATATACTCCTTAAGGGTTATTTTGAATTATTAATAATATCATAACCCTTATAACCCAGATCTAGACCTGCTAGCGGTTAGCTCTCATGCGCAAAGTCGGCTGTTAAGCGCGGTGATGGCACTAGCTTTTTCTGTGACTACACCAAATCAGAGTTTGATCGCCGACTTTTAAGTCTGAGTATGGCCTTTCTGTGAGCCTAACTTCTGCTTACAAGAGCAGTCCTACCCAGTACTGAGGGAGGCGCTCCACCGTACTAAACTAGCCGGGTTCCGCAGGGCATCACATGGGTTATCACCCTATGTCCTGACGCCGTCAGCAATGGTGTTCCTCCCTATGCTGTCCTTGTTGAATCGACTGCCTTTTTCTCACCATGATTGCGATCTCATTTTCTTCCTTACAAAACCGGCGGACGCTGACCTTGTGTCTGGCCGGGGCCTTGCTGGGCCTGCTTGAATGGGCGGCCTTCAGCAATTTGATGATGACGCCTGCGTCCCGCGAGCATATTTGGGTGTCCTTGCTGTTGGCAGTGGGAATTTTTGGGGTGGCGTCCTTTTCCTTGCTGATGCATGTGTCTGCGCTCAAAGCCTTGCTGGCGTCTCTGGGACTGGGCGTCGTTAGCGCTGTGCTGATTCTGGAAGGGCAAGGTGGGTATGCGGAGGTTGAGCTCTTTTGGCGCGCACCGCAGATGTGGGTGGCCATAGGCTTGTTGTCGACCATTACCTTGCCGTTTTTAGCGCTTGTCGTGGAGCGGCGTCAGGACTGGAATAACTATCAACGTCTATTTGATGTGAGCTGGTCCATGGTGTGCTCCTGGGCGGTGGCGCTGTTCTTCTGCGGCCTGGCCTGGGGCGTGTTGATGGCTTGCCATCTTCTGCTCAGTTTTGTCGGTATTACGCTTTTGGAGGATGTGCTGCTGGAGCCTACCGTTGCGGCGGTGGTGTCTGGTGCTTTGGTGGGGGCAGGTCTGGCGGTTGCCTCGGACTCGGAGGGTGGCTATTTGTCACCAATATTGTTGCTGAAGTTGCTGCGTTTGCTGACCCCCTTCTTGCTGGTGGTGATGGTGGTGTTCATTGTGGCTTTGCCCTGGCGTACCGGTGAAGGTTTGCCACTGTCGGCATTGTGTGTGGCGGCTGTATTGGGCGCGTCGACTCTGGTGTCTTCGGTGGTGGCGGATGACGATGTGAATGCCAGTCCAACGCCATTGCTGCGTGCTTCGGCCCGCTTGCTGGGTTTTGTGATGCCTGTGTTGGCGGCCGTCGCTGTGTGGGCAATCTGGGCACGGGTTGATCAATATGGCTGGACCCCGATTCGTGTCTTGGCAATGACAGCTGCTTTGGTGGCGGCTGGCTATGGTTTGAGCTACTTCTGGGCGGCCTGCCACGCCAGGAACTGGATGGCAAGAGTACGCCGTTCCAATATTGGCATGGCCTTGGTGTTGATTGTTCTGGCGGTCGTCTGGTTGACCCGGATCTGGTCTCCCGAGGCGGTGTCCGTAGACTCCCAGGTGGCACGGCTGGAAGCCGGTACTCTCGCGCCGGATGATTTTCCGGACACAGAGATGAGAATGTACTGGGGCAAGCCAGGGCAGGAGGCGGTGCGCCATCTGGTGGAGCGGGACATGTTGGTCGACAAGTCTCAGGAAACGGAGGAGGCTGTTGACCCTGGCCAGGAGCTGGAGGTCTGGAACATCGGTGAGGACAAGGCGCGGCAGATGTTGATGAGCTCTTTACCCAGTTCTCCGGCAGATCATCCTTTGCGTCAGTCTTTTATCGAAACCTATCCAGACTGGGATATCGCCTATTTGGCCAAGGCTTGCGAGACCCGGACACCCGCTGAGCACGCTGGTTGCTTGCTGGTTTTTGCGGATTTGTTGCCAGGCGAAGCAGGAGAGGAAGCGATTGTTCTGTCGGTTAATAACCCCATGAATATTGGCTCTGTGTTTGTGCAGACGGCTGAGGGTGAGTGGGAGAAAGCGACTGCTTTTACGCCCGGTTTGTCTCTGGACAATATGGGCGCCGTTATTGATGGCATTTACGCCAAGGGGGCGGTGATTGAACCCGCACCTTTCAATGTGTTGAAGTTGCCCGATGGCGGCTTTGTGGGGGTGGGACAGCGCCCTTGAGAAAAGAGCGCTGATTCTGTTCAGTGGTGATGCCTTACGGGCATCACGGCTGGGCAGCGATGCGTAACGCCGGTTTCAAGGACGCGGCCAGCATCTGGCCATGGTTTAGTTCGCTAAAGTTTTCGTAGCTGACATTCAGCCCCGCATCCTGCAAATGCTTGGCCAAATCCTGCGTGGACCATTGAGCCGCTGCATTGCTCATGGACGTATTGCGACGTTGTCCACCCACCATGATGGCGATTTGCTTGTCTTTTGCCCGTGTCGTATCAAAAGCCTGAGCTGTCTTGACCAGAATGCCGTCGTGCCACCACAAGGAAGGATCGCCCGCGACGTAGCGCTGGTACAGGTCCGGGTGGGTGAGGAGAGTATGCAAGGTGAACAGACCGCCGTACGAGTGACCCCACAGCGTTTGGCGGGAGCGATCAATAGGCTCACGTTCTTCCACGGCGGGCTTGATGTGCGTTTCTATATAGTCCAGAAAAATATCTGCACCACCTCCTAGACGACCCCGTACTTCTACAGGCTTGCTGACGCCGTTTTCCGTAACGGGAGGCGTGTAGTCGAAGGAGCGGGCAATCACATCGTGACGGGCTTCCGTGTCGTAGCCAATCGCCACCAATACCGGGGCAGACAGGGTACTGATGGCTTTCAGGTCGTCCACGTTAATACTGGCCATGGCGGCATTGCCATCCACCATGTAAATCACCGGATGGCCGCGTGCGGGCGCAGGCCGGTTCGGCGTACCTATCTGTACTTTGTAATGACGCTTGCCGTCTTCCGAGGCCATGATCAAGGTTTCAAAGCGGTAAAGGCTTTGTTGCTGGTCCACGATGGTCGGGCCCGCTGTTTCGTTCCAGGGGCGTTGGCTTTGTTGAGCTTGAGCGGGAAGTGTGAAAGCCAGGCAGAGCGTGGCAGCACTGAGCAGAAAGCGGGGCAGGGAAGTTTTCATCAAGGTCAGATCACAGAAGGCTAAACAGGAATCATTCTTGATTATAGGGCTGCTTGCGACTGGGCAAACAAATACCCGGACAACAAATCGTATCTATATGATGAGGGTGCTTATTGCCGGGTATTCGAGAACTGTTGGGGTAAACAGGGGCAGCTTGAAAGTCGCCTTATAATTGAGAACGTATGTTATTCTCACTTGGCTTGTTTTGGCCTTGCTGTCTTCATCCGCTTGAATGCCTTGAGTCTTGATAGCTTCGGCAGACGCAGTTTCTTTTCTACATTCCTATGATCAGATTCACGGTATCGGACTTTGACCGACTCGGTAGTCAGGCGGGTTTTCGCTATCGTTTGCCGCATTACGCAGGTCCGGATCGGGGCAGGGAAGAACTTTGCATTGCGCAAGGGCGCGTGCAGGAGCATGAGGTCCGGCCCGGTATCAAGCTGGTGCTCTCGGATATCGTGACGCACCATCATTACGAGTCCAGTTCTATCAGCGCCCCGCATTTCTCCGCCATTGTGATGCTGCAAGGCCGAGCGCAGACACAGCTTGCCAGCCAGGCCTCACTAAGTCTGGTGGCGCAAAGCGGCATCAGCATCGCGCACAGCGACGCTGTGAGCATGACGGGCATTCACCCGGCGGGGCAGCGACTGCGCAGCATCAATATCTCTTTGAGTTCTCCTGAAGGTGTGGGGGACTCGCGGCTGGCCGAGACCTTGTCCAAACTGATGGGGCCTTCCGGGCTGCGCATGCAGCAATGGACGGTGCCGCCGCATTTGCTCAATACCCTGGAGCATTTGATCGACAGCCCCTGGCAGGGAGCCACGCACGATTTGCTGCTGGAAGGCGTCAGCCTGCAAGTGCTGGCGCATGCTCTGGATGGACTGACGCAAAAGCCGGTCAAAGAATCACCGGCGATGGCCCGTGATCGACAATTGCTGGAACGGGTGCGGGAGCGTTTGTATAACGCACCGGGGGAAGACCATACCTTGGCGGATCTGGCCAAGCTGGCCTGCATGAGTCCCAGCACCTTGCGGGTGAAGTTCCAGGCCATGTATCAATGCTCGGTTTTTGGCTGGCTGCGGGAGCGTCGTCTGGAACTGGCGCGTGATTATCTGGCGCAAGGCTGGAGCGTGCAGCAGGCGGCTCACTTTGTGGGCTATCGCCACGCCACCAACTTTGCGACGGCCTTTCGTGAACGCTACGGGATTTCGCCCAGCGAACTGAATTGAAGCGGCGGGGCGGCCAGCTCTGTCATTGTTCAAAGCTCTTTAGGCATTTGCCATTACCCAGTCCGGCTTGCCTCGTCCATCCTGAAAGAGACCTCCCCTTTATGGGGCGTTTTTTCTTGTTTCAGACCGAGCTGTGTTGCCTTCTTCGCTTCCCCCGTATCCCTTGATGGTGCTGATTCTGGGCCTGCTGGCCTGCGTTGCACCTGCCACGATTGACGCCTATTTACCTGCTTTCAGCGCTCTGGAGCGCGAGTTTCAGGTGCCGCCAGAAAGCGTGCAGCAGACCCTGGGTGTGTATATGTCTGCCTATGCGGCCATGTTGCTGCTGCATGGCACCCTGTCTGATGCCTGGGGCCGCAAGCCTGTGATTCTGGCGTCCTTGCTGGTGTATATCACCGGCTCGGTGATGGCGGCTTTGGCACCCAGCATGGATTGGCTCCTGGCGGCTCGGGTACTGCAAGGCTTGTCGGCCGGAGCGGGTTTGGTGATCGGTCAGGCCATGGTGCGGGATTGCTATCAAGGCGAACAGGCGCAACGTACCTTGTCTTATATCGTTGTGGTCTTTAATGTGTCGCCCGCTCTGGCCCCGATTGTGGGCGGCCAGTTGATTGCGCATGTGGGCTGGCGCTCCGTGTTCTGGATGCTGGCCGTTCTGGCAGCGGCGGCTTGCTATTTGTGCATGCGTTGCTTGCCTGAAACCTTGCCCAGCAGCAAGCGTCAGCCCTTGGCCTGGCGTCAATTACGTAGCGATATTGCGCAATTGCTGGGTGATGTTTCCTTCATGGGCATGAGCCTGGCTTTAAGTCTGCTGGTCGGAGCTCAGGCTTTTTTGATTGGTGCCGCTCCGGATTTCATTTCCCGTACCTTGAATCTTCCCGAAACCGCCTTTGCCGTGCTGTTTGTGCCCTTGGTGATTGGGGCCATGCTGGGAGCCTTGGCGTCTGCCCATCTTGTGCGGCATTGGGGGGGTATCAAGATTATTCGTCGAGCCTATGGCCTGATGCTGAGCAGTTGCACTGCTTATACCTGGTATCTGGCCAGTGCTGCGCACCCCGCCTTGCCTTGGGCAGTGCTGCTGCCTGCTTTCTTCACCGCCGGTCTGGCCATGCTGATGCCGGTGGTGACGATGCGCATCCTGGCTCAAGTGCCAAGCCGGGCCGGGTTGGCGGCGTCCTTATTGAGTTTTTGCCAGATGAGCACGTTTTCTGTTGTCAGTGGCTGGCTGGTGCCGTGGGTTTATGGGCAGCCCTTGCGCATGTCTGCTGCCATGCTGATCTGCGTAGTGCTTAGTGCAATTAGCTGGTTTTGGCTGCAACAAGGCGCTGATCGACGCCCAGCATAGGAAGAAAGCGACAGGACTGATATTTGGAATAGGGTTTCTGCGTTTAGGGATACGCTTCGGTAAATACGGTAGATGATAATTGTTCGCATCTAAAACCTGTCCTGAGATCCACTTCCATGCTTGCTGTTTCTACCTGTTCTGCTCGTGCAAGGCTGCGCCTGCTGACTCCCTTAACTCGCTCGGCCATGTTGTTGGCAGCCGCTGGCAGCCCGGTCTGGGCGCAGGATAAAGCGGCGGATGTTCCTGCAGAACTGTCTGTCATCACCATCAAGAGCAATCGTGATCCCGGTGTGACGGAAACCGATCCTTCGTACACCACCAAGGCCATGAGCACAGCGACGGGGCTCTCCCTGTCCATCAAGGAAACTCCACAATCCGTTAGCGTGGTCACCCGTCAGATGATGGATGACCGGGGTATGCAAACAACGGCAGACGCCTTGCAAAGCGCGCCCGGTATGTCGGTTACGCGTAGCGATACCAATCGCTATTCCTTTTCGGCTCGAGGTTTTGGTGTTGATAACTACCAGTTTGATGGCTGGACTCAGCCCGTGTTGTCACCTTGGGCCTTTGGGGAAAGCAATCTGGATCTGGCCGTTTTTGATCGGGTTGAAGTAGTGCGTGGTGCTACGGGTTTGATGACCGGTGCCGGTAGTCCGTCAGCAGCCGTTAATTATGTGCGTAAACGTCCTTTGCGTGACTTTGCCGCCTCTGCCGGAGTGAATGTAGGTAGCTGGAACTTTGCTCGCGGCTATGCTGATATTTCTACCCCTATCACCAAGGATGGTCGTGTCCGCGGGCGCTTGGTCGGTGCTTATGGCAAGGCCGACAGCTATACCGATCTGCAAGATACCAAGACGCGTACCTTGTACGGCGTCATCACCGCAGACCTGATGCCAGGCATGGAACTGACAGGCGGGGTCGCTTACCAATCCAGTTCCAATAACGGCTTTGGCAGTGGCTTTCCCTTGTTCTATAGCGATGGCAGCCGTACGGATTTTGATCGCTCGGTTTCCAATAATGCCAAATGGGCGCGTGTTGAAAACGACACCACTACGGGCTTTATCGATTTAAGCCATCAGTTCACCAACGATTTGAAGCTGCGCGTCACCTATAACCAGTCGGTAACGGACGCGTCCATGAAACAAATCTTCCGGGGCGGCTATCCCGACCGTGAAACTGGCCTGGGTACATCGAACTCTTTCTCGTATTACAAGGGGGATGTGCGTCGTAAAGCCTTTAACGCATCCTTGTCAGGCCCGTTTGAATTGTTTGGTCGTGAACATGAGTTTTCCTTGGGCTGGATGCGTTCCGAAGATCGTGTCGATTTCCCGCAATATCGGGCCCTGGCTCCTGTGCCGAATGCAGGGAGTTTCTACGAGCCGGGCCGTGTACCCGAGCCGAACTGGTCTAGCGACCCCAGTCAGGCAGACGATTTGGTCAGCAAGCAGTCTGGTGCGTATGCGGTAGGCCGCTTTGCCTTGATGGACAATCTGCGTTTGATGGTGGGTGGACGCATCAGTAACTGGGAAACCGATCAGACCTACTTTGGGGCCAAGCGTCAGTATCGCCACAAGGATCAGTTTGTTCCCTACGCCGGGCTGATTTACGACTTCAACGATACCTATACGGCCTACGCCAGCTACACAGAAATCTTCAAGCCACAAAACGCTCGTAATGAACAAGGCCAGATTCTGGATCCGATTACCGGCAAGAGCTACGAGCTGGGTATAAAGGCGGCCTGGCTGGATGGACGTGTGAACGGAGCCCTGTCCCTGTTTCAGACCCGCCAGGATAATCTGGCCGAGTCCACGGGCAATAACGTGATCGGTGCTCCGCCCAACACCCCCGCCTACCGCCCGGTTCCCGGGGCGAAAGTGGAAGGGATAGAGCTGGAAGTTGGGGGAGAGGTGCTGCCGGGCTGGCATCTGGCCAGCAGCTTGACGACCTTCACCGCCAAGGATGCCCAAGGCAAACCGATCAACACTAGCAAGCCGCGCACCTTGTTCAAGCTCTACACCACGTACCGCTTGTCGGGAGACTGGCAGGGGCTGACCGTAGGGGGCGGGATTGATTGGCAGAACCGCATGTACCAGAACGCCACGGGTCCAAATCGGCAGGTTCATAAGGTAGAGCAGGGCAGCTACGCCCTTGTGAATCTGATGGCACGCTATGACTTCAACAAACGCGTCTCGGCCACGCTGAATGTGAATAACCTGTTCGATAAAAAGTACTACTCGCAGATCGGCTTCTATAACCAGGGCTGGTACGGTGCGCCTCAGAACGTGATGCTGTCTTTGCGGGCACAGTATTAAGGGGAGCTGATGCAAGGGGTGGGAGGGTCTAGCTGACGTACTCACCAATCCCTTCTGAATTTGTAGCCCCTGGGCCTCAAAACTTTGGTTTTTCGATTTTTTGAGGCCCAGGGGCTACATTTTTATTGGCGATTAATTTTCAAGACACCAAAGCCAACAAATCCGTCACCCCAATATCGACACCGGACTGAGACAGCAGGGTGCTGGCCTGGCCGCGGTGGTGAGTCTGGTGGTTGAAAAAGTGCGCTACCAGAAGTGCAAAGTCTTTCTGCATATTCTTGCCTGCCATATTGGTAAAGCTTAGCGTTTGGTTCAGTTGTGCCTGTGTCAGTGACCCGGCCCATTCTTCAATAATTCTATCCAAAGTACCGCGATACTGCTCCAGCTCTGGCAAGGTGTTGAAAAGCTTTTGATCCAAGGCGTTGGGTGCGGTAAAGGCAGCCATTTTTTCCCGCAATACCAAGGCATCGGGGTGCTCGGCGAAACGAAGCAACCAGGTTGTGTCACCCACTGCAATATGCGTCAGGGTTTGGAACAGCGAACCAAAAAATGCTCCTCGGTTTTGATGCAGTTCGTCAAAAGATAAACGTGCTGCTGCATCATAAACACGACGGTTCATCTGGCTGTTATACGAGGCCATCCGGATTGCTGTTTGGGGTGTCATGGGGGCTCTTATGGATTTCGTGAGGTAAGAAAGATTATTTATTCAAACATGTTGATGGAGCAAGGCGGTGATTGCGATCAACAGTATTGAGCCAGATTATTGTTTTTTTTAAGCTCTTGACCTACAAATAGGTAGTCAGCTACATTTCAGCCATAATGATTACATGGCAGTGCGATGTTTGAACTCAAGGATCTTCCTAGCTACGACACTCTGGTGACGCTGGGCGCCGAGTACAGCAACCCGGACGTGGACGGTTTGCAGACTTGGCTTGTCTGGGCTTCGGCAACCAGTGAAATGTTGTCGGCTTTTGAAGTCAATCTTGATCGCACTTCCGGCTTGTCGCAGACGCAGTTCTTTGTGCTGATTTTGCTGAAACGTAACCCGGACGGCTTGAGCATTGGCACGCTGGCTGACGGTGTCTCGGTTACGTCACAGACGATGACTCGCATTATTGATCGTATGGAAGTGGCTGGCCTCTGTGATCGGGAACAGCATCCTCAAGATCGTCGTGCCTGGTTAGTTCGTCTGACAGAGCATGGCGCCGACGTCCTGGGAAAAGCCTTGCCTGCTCATTACGTTTGGGTTGCTGAGTTAATGAGTCATTTCGACGCAAAAGAACGAGATTTGCTGATGCGTTTGATGCTCAAGCTCAATCAAGAGGGCATCTTGCCCAAAGCAAACGGCGGCTGATTGTCTGCCGTTTTTTTTTAATATATATGTAGCTTGCTGTATAACAGCTAGGAACATTTATGATGAAAGTACCCGCAAATGATCTGCAGGCTGTCAGTGTGCGCTTGCGCGCCCTGATGGTTCTCTGCGCTTTGTCGGTTGTTTCCCTGCTGTACCTGCCCTTGCCGATTCTGGGAGTCTTGAAGCAATCCTATGGGGTTGATGCCACGGGCATGGTCAGCAGTTTTGGATTTGCCTACGCTGCCGGATTTCTTGTTTTTGGTCCTCTGTCAGATCGTTTGGGCCGTCGCAGTGTCTTGGTCGGTGGCTTGCTGGCCTTGATATGTGCCACGGCGGTGCTAAGCCTTGCCAACTCTCCTGCTGTTTTGATCGTTGGTCGTGTACTGCAGGGACTGGCTGCTTCTTCCTTTCCTCCTGTAGCGATTGCGTATCTGGCTGAGCGAGGTAGCCCACGTCAACGGGTGTGGAGTGTGGCCTGGATGAGTACGGCTTTTCTTTCTGCTGGTTTGCTGGGGCAGATTTATGGCGGATTGATTGCCGGGCCTTGGGGGCTGGGAGCTGCATTTTGGCCGCTCTGCGCTGTGTTTGCCTTGACCGCGTGGTGCCTGTGGAAGAGGCCTGCCGATGAGCGCATGGGTCAGGGACTGACTGGGTTTTTGAGTGCTTACAGGTCCATAGGGAGTTTGCTGGCCGATGCAAGACTGCGCCGTGTTTACGTACCCGCATTTTTCCTGCTGATGTGTTTTGTCGCTTTCTACATGAGCTTGGATAGCAAACTCGGAAGGCAATTCGCCCAGTTGGGAGTTTCCCCTTTGATGACTCGCGCTTTGGTAGCGCCTGCGTTTTTGACACCTTTGCTGGTTGCCGTCGTGATGCCCCGTGTGGGGGCGCAGCGAACGCTCGGTGTGGGATTGGTGTGTGCTGCTGCGGGACTAGGAGGGAGTGCATGGGCAGGTGAAACCCATTTGATGGCCTTGCTGGGTGCCAGTTTCCTCTTTGTGGCCGGGCTGGGTATCAGCGTCCCTAGCCTGATCGCCCGAGTCGCAGGAGTCAGCGATAGCTCAGTGCGAGGCCTGGCCGTCTCGCTCTACACCTTTGTTTTGTTTATTGGCGCAAGTCTGGGGCCGTGGCTGGCGCAGCAGACGACGGATATGACTCTAGCTAGTACTTATTTGTTGCTCGCCGCTTTGCTGGTGGGCTGCGCAGTCTATGCCCTGGTTTCTGAATAGGAGTCCGTAACAATGCGAGTTCATTTTTCTCTTCCTGCTGTGCTTGCCGCAGTAACGCTGCAGGCGGCCTGGGCTCTTCCTGCACAGGCGCAGACCAGTCCCTCTACTACGGAGAATGTTATGAGAACCACAATCAATAATCCCGCCGCAGCCTTTGTTCCTGCGACTCATGCTCAGGTAGCCCAACGTGCCGTCAATGTAGACGGAGAGCCCGTTGTCCTGACCCGCTATGAGCGTGAGGATGGTCGTAATGCCGGGCTGGAAGGGGAGCATTTCAGCTCGGTTGTGTCTGAGTCCGGACGTCTGAAAGGCTTTGCCAATATCTCCCTGGACTTGGTGGATCGTCCTTTACCGAGTGCAGAGCGCAGCGAGGAAATCGCGCGCGCTTTCTTGCAGGAGCATGCTCCTGACTTACTGCCGAAAATGGAAATTCATTGGGTTGATACCCATGACGAGCCGATTCGTATAGAGCGGAATGGTAGTACAGAGACGGTGACCTTGACCGGGATGAAGGTAAAGGCCCGCAACCTGGAAGATCGTTTGTGGTTCTGGGTGATTATTGGGCCCGATGAGCAGCCCATGGTGTTTGAGCGCGACATTACCTGGATCACATTTCCCGGTCATCGTAAAACCGAGAAGTGGTTGCACGATAGCTGGCTTAAGCAGCAAAAGACCAGCCTGACGGGAGACAAGAAGCTGGTTTGAAAAACGGTGCAGAGCTTTGTTCGACTCTTGTGTGACAAGCCCGTTGCTACGAATTAGATAGCGGCTTCAAAAGAGCAGTTTTGGTCATTCAGGCCAAGGCTGCTCTTGTTTATTTCAAGTAGTCTTCAGCTTTTATTTCATACATGGAATATCGTTTCTTACCACTATTTTAATCCTGCCCCTTTTTAAGCGGACAAAACTGTCCGTATAATTTCGGAATGAAAAACCGGAATTTACCTAATCGTTCTGATGCATTGGAACGCCGGGAACTGTTGCTGGCAGCGGCTAACACGGTATTTAGCAAGCATGGCGTCACGGCTCCCCTGGACCAGGTTGTATCGCAGGCTGGTGTCGGACGGGCAACCTTGTATCGCAACTTTCCCGACCGGGCTGCCTTGATGGAAGCCTTGCTGGTACGCGCAGCAGACCGGATTGAGGAGCGCTTTCAGAGCAAGCGTAAAGGCAATGCTCAGGACTTCAAGATTCTGATGCAGGTGCTGGCTGGCTTCGCGCTGGAGTCGGCCCCCATGTCCGATTACTGGAAAGCCATTGATCCTGGACATCCCGCCATTGTGGGAGTTCGGGCGCGTCTGGTTGAGCTGGCCCGGGAGCCGCTGGAAAAAGGGCAGGCCGCCGGGCAGTGCAACCCCGCTTTGCAGCCCACGGATATTCCTCTTCTGATTGGAATGCTGGCAGCCAGTTTGCGTGGGCGCACGGACAAGGAAAGGCTGTTGTTCGTCAAGCGTTCCCTGAAGTTCCTGTGTGAAGGCGTGCTCTTGCAGGTGGATAGCCAGGCTCCGGACTGGGAGCCTGAATGAGTCCTTATTTGAAGCCACACCCGCATTGGGAGGACCACGAAAAGCCTTTCATGCCGGGTTCACCATCGGCTCCTCATCATGAGTCGCACATACGGGTCGCTTACGGCCTGGTCGCGATACTGGTTGGTTTGACGGGCGGGCTGGGGAATGCTCTGGTGTCGGTGAACCTGCCTACGCTGCAAGGGGAGCTTGGGCTGACGCCTTCCGAGGCGGCCTGGTTGCCTGCGGCTTATGCGATGGTCAATATCACCGCCAATTTGCTGGTGTTCAAGTTCCGGCAGCAATATGGCATGCGCCTGTTTGCTGAAATTGGCTTGGGTCTGTATGCCTTCTTGGCCTTGCTGCACCTGTCTATCAATAGTGCCGAGTCGCTGATTTTTCTGCGCGGTGCCAGCGGTTTTTCGGGGGCGGCGGCAAGCACGCTAGGCGTGTTGTACATGCTGCAGGCTTTCCCCAGACGCTTGTTGGGCAAGGCCTTGGTGCTAGGAGTGAGTATTACGCAGATGGCGACGCCTCTGGCCTGGGTGCTGTCTCCTTCCCTGATTGAACTGGGGAATTGGCATGGTCTTTATAGCTTTGAAGCGGGTATGGCCTTGTGTGCATTTGCAGCAGTCGTGCTGTTGAAATTGCCTCCCGGTTATCAGATCAAGGCGTTTGAAAAACTGGACTTTCTGGCCTTTGCCCTGTTTGCGCCTGCCGCCGGTTTGCTGATCGTATTTTTAACGCAGGGCTACATCCGCTGGTGGTTCAACGATAGCAATCTGGCCTGGATGGCGATCGCTTCTTTATTCCTGTTTACGATCTGCTCCTTTCTGGAATATCACCGTGTTAATCCACTGCTTAAAGTGCGGTGGCTGGCTCAAGGCTCGACCATTTATTTTGCCGTAGGCGCCATGATTTTGCGCTTCATCACGACCGAGCAGAATTACGGCATGGTCAATATGCTGCGCACCCTGGGCATGGGCTCGGAGCAGATGCAGCCTTTGTTCTGGGTCGTCTTTTTGGGGATTGTGTGCGGCATTGCGCTAAGTGCGCTGACCTTTGGCCCCAAGACGATTCTGCTGCAGGTGTTTGCAGCCATTTTCCTGATTGGCATTTCCAGCTTCATGGACTTTGGGCGCACCAGCATGGACCGCCCGCATGACTTTTTCTACAGCCAGTTTGTGCTGTCCATTGGTGCAGGCATGTTCATGGGGCCTTTGGTGATGATTGGGTTCAAGCAAGCTTTCAAGTACGGCCCCGATCATATGGTGACTTTTATTGTGCTGCTTAATGTCACCCAGACCTTGGGGGGCCTGCTGGGTACCGCCACCTTGAGCACCTTTGAGCAGCAACGTCAGCAGCATCATTATGCGGCCATTGTCAGCCACCTGAATGTGGCTGATCCCTTGGTAGCCAATCGCCTGAAGCAGCAGCAACAAGCGGTGGGCCCTGTCATGACGGACCCGGTTTTGAAAGCGGCAACCGGCACGGCCCAGTTGGCTCAAACCGCTCGTCGGGAAGCGCATGTTCGGGCCTATAACGATGTTTTCCTGCTGATCGGTCTTTTAGCGACAGGCTTTTTGTTATGGCCCGTGCTCCTGGCGGCTGGCCCTGTTCTTGAGTCCAGACGCGCGAAAGCGGCATCTGGCACTTCTTCAAATTCTTAAACGTAGTCCGTATTTATGAGTCAAGACACTTCATCTGAAAATCAGGATCGCAGTAGTGAGCTTGCCGCACCGACAGACTCAGACAACGATGGCAAACTGGGTCCGGCCAACGCGCCTTCACTGCCTCCTAAAGTTATCAAGCCGAGCAGACGCAGCGTCATTGTGATGGCCTTCGTGTTGCTGGGTGGCTTGCTGCTTATTTTGTGGGCCTGGAACCTGGGGCCATTTAAAACCACCCGAGTCACGACCGACAATGCCTACGTACGCGGTCAAATGACCGTGCTGGCACCGCAGGTTAGTGGTTATGTATCCCAAGTGCTGGTGCAGGACTTTGAGCGAGTTCAGGCGGGCCAGCCTTTGGTGCAGATTGATGATCGTATCTATAAAGAAAAGCTGAACCAGGCACAGGCGCAGCTAGATGCGGCACTAGCGGAGCTGGCAAATCTGGATCAGGCCCAGGCACAGAACCGGGCCAGTCTGGATGCACGCAAGGCAGCGCTGGTGTCGGCTCAGGCCGAGGCTCGGCGTGCTGAGGCGGATCGCAATCGTGCCAAGGAATTGGCGAATAAAGGCTCGATTTCTGTGCGTGAGCGCGATCAGGCTGTTGCGACGGCAGAGCTGGGGCGCGGCAATATGCTGCAAGCCAAAGCCAATATTGCGATTGCAGAAGAAACGATCAAATCCACCGACGTATCGCGGGCGACCTTGCAGGCCAAGGTGAAGTCGGCTGAAGCGGCCCTGGGTTTGGCGCGTATCGATATGGATAACACGGTGGTGACCGCACCGGCTGACGGTCAAGTCAGTGAGGCTTCTGTGCGCCAGGGCCAGTATGTGACGGCAGGCTCGCAGTTGTTGTTTCTGGTGCCGGATGCCCGTTGGGTGGTAGCGAATTTCAAGGAAACGCAGACGGCTAGCATCCATGTGGGTCAGCTTGCGCGCTTCACGGTGGATGGCCTGGATGGCGCGGAGTTTCACGGCCATGTCGAGCGGATTGCTCCGGCGACGGGGTCTGAGTTCTCGGTGCTGAGGGCTGATAATGCCAGCGGCAACTTCACTAAAGTGGTTCAGCGTTTGCCAATTCGCATTGCCATCGATGCAGACCAGCCAGGAATGGAGCGACTGCGACCCGGCTTGTCCGTTATTGCCAGGGTAGATACGTCGGACGAATCTGATAAGGCTGGGGAGCGCAATCCATGATCTCGTCAGCAAGAAGGTATGGGATTGCTTTGTTGGGCGGGGCGGCGCTGCTATCTGGCTGTATGCCTGCTTACCGCCTTGCTCCCGAGCAATCGCAGGTAGAGGCCCCGTCAGCCTGGATAGCTGCATCTTCCGAGGCAACGGTGGTGGATTCTGCCTGGTGGAAAGCCTATGGTGACCCGGCTCTAAGTGCCGCCGTGGAAGCGGCCCTGGCGCGGAATACCGATATATTGAGTGCCGCTACTCGTATCGAGCGGGCACGGGCTGAGCTTCAATTGGCCGATTCGTCTTTAGGTCCTTCGCTATCTTTTGATACCGGCGCGCATGCGGAACGGGCCTTGGGGCCTAGCGGTATGGCGATTAGCCGTGCGGTACAGCCAGCGCTGCAGTTGAACTGGGAGCTGGATCTCTGGGGGCGCTTAAGTTCCCAGGCCAAAGCGGCGGAGCTAAAACTGTCTGCTACCCAGGCAGATTACGATGCCATTGCCTTGAGTGTTGCAGCGGAAACCGCCCGTACTTATATAGGCTTGCTCAGTTTGGATGCACAGTTGCAACAGGCCCAAGCGACTTCCTCATCGCGGGCTGAAGCCTTGCGGCTGGCTCAGGAAAAATTTGAGGCGGGCTACATCTCTCAATTGGAGCTGACTCAGGCTGAATCCGAGCTTGAAGCCGTAGAGCAGCATATTCCGCAGTTAAAGCTGGCAATCAGCCGACACCACAATGCCTTGCGTTTGCTGTCCGGGGAATTGCCTGCGGCTTATGAGCAAAACACCGGCTCTACCTTGGCAGCTTTGTTGCTACCTGCACCGGGTCCAGGCTTGCCGTCCGAGCTGCTACGCCGTCGTCCTGATATTGCTCGTGCAGAGCTGGATCTGGCTTCCAAAGATGCCTCCATGGCCGCAAGCCGGGCTGCTTTTTTGCCACAAGTGTCCTTGTCGGCACGAGCCGGGGCTTTGTACGTCAGTGCCTTAAGCTACGACCCCACCAAAATCTGGAGTCTGGGTGGGAGCATTTTGGCCCCTATCTTTGATCGTGGGCGTTTGCAGGCGCAGTTTGATTCAGCAACAGCTCAGCGTGACGAAGCTGCGTTTGCGTATCGAGGGGTGGCTCTGAAGGCTTTCTCCGAGGTGGAAAATGCCTTGGCGGGTCAACAGCGTTTTGCTGAGGAGTTAAGCCATGTGACCGCAAGGCGTGATGTGTTGAAGCGTTCTTTGGAGCACGCCCGCAATCGCTATGAGGCTGGCTACGCCTCATATCTGGAGCAGTTGGATGCGCAGCGGAATCTGTATCAGGCAGAGGTCCAGGTCATCGCGGTAAGGGAAAGCCAGCTCCAGAATATGGTGGATCTGTACAAGGCCGTGGGTGGGGGCTGGGAGTATGACAAGGCCGTGAAGCCTGGGCTGTAGGGGGACTGCAACAGAGGGGCATTATTTCCTATGAGTTATATATGTTCATAGGAGAATGCTGGGCACCTGCACCTGCACCTGCACCTGCACCTGCACCTGCACCTGCACCTGCACCTGCACCTGCATTAGCAACATCCACAGTTACAGCTACTGCTACTGTAATTGCTCCCGCAAAATCCGCCTGATTTCCAGAATTGCCTCGGGTGTCTCCTGCACGCTATGGGAGAAGGGGATCACCAGTTCCGACGTTGCCCCGGGCAGGTGGGAGCTTTGATAGGGCACCAGCCCGTCATCCGAATACAGCAAGTCTTTTTTGGGCGTGTCGTTGGCAATAATGCTGTGATAACGCACTTGCGTAGAGATCGCCATTTTGGAGGTGATCTGCATGAAGGGATCGCTGTCGCGCAGGCTTTCTACCCCATTGGGCAGAATCAGCATTTCCTCTTTGGCAGGCGTATTGCCCACGGCCACCTGGCTAAGTTTATTGAGCTGAGTCACCACCGTAACCGGCAAGGTAATCAGCGCTGCTGCCAAGCGTGAGATACGATTTCCCGCAAACGGTGTGCCCTTGTGAGGGGCCGCAATAAAGATTGCCGTCGTTATGCCGGGCAGGGGAGAGAAGTGCACCACATTGCCAAATTCCTGATTCATTTTGGCGATGCTGACATCATCCATTTGATAGCGGTCTCGGGCTGCGTCTTCCAGCAGATTGTCGGACGAGGACACCAGTAGACGTCCCAGCACCCCGCCCATGCTATGACCGATCACCACAATATTGTTCGAGGCAATCGCCTTTCTGCTGGGATCGAAGTGCCGGAAGGTTTCCGTCAGTGCTTTCCGAATCTCGGCATTGTTGTAGGGCAGGGGCAGGTTGGTCGGATAGTAGACCTGCCAGATCTGATAGCGATCCCGTAGTTCTTCATCACCCAGCACTTCATTGGCGACATTAATCCAGGCTTCAGGACTGCTGGCCAAACCATGCAACATGATGATGACGCGACGGTTCGGGTCATAGGGTTGCAGCAGAAAGACATGTGGCGCTTCAATGCCACCATCCCGCCCCAGTACGGTGCGTAAAGCCTGCGTCGAGAAGTCAGAGCGCGCTAGCCATAGTCCGTAGGCAGAGGTGTAGTTGGCCGCCAGTGGTACTTGCACGTCTTTTAATTGAACGCTGGTTTGCTGGTAAGGGTCGTAGCCAATAATTGTTGCGTCGCGGGTTTGCAGAACCTGGGACAGCGTTTCGCCTGGGAAGGTAATAATCCCCGTCACTGCCTGGAAAGGCGGCTCGCTATACGTGCTCTGGAACGTGGCGGGGCTGATGTCCTGGGAGTCGTTCACCACCACTATCTCGGCTCCGAAGCCGTCACGGCGATAAATGCTGCGCACCCCACGGAATGTCAGTTGCGAGGCTGGAATCAGCTCATGGGGTTGTGGGGCAGTGGCATTGCGAACCTGGGATAAGTCCCCCCGAATACTCCACTGGCCGATCTTAATGGTTTTCTGAAAGGCGTAGCTGGTGTCGTGATACTTGGCAAACAGCAGCATGGTCGCTTGCTGTACCGCGTAGTTGTAGTAGTCCCGCACTTGGGTCTGACGATCTTCAAAGGCACGATCCCCGGGCCTGCGATCGGTGAAAAACAGATAGGCGTAGGCATAGCGAGCGCTTTGCAGATACGCATCGAACAATTCGACCGAAAAGTCAGGCCGTGCATTGCGCCGTCCTTGCAAGCGCAAGGCCTCTTGCGTCCAGACCTCGGCCAGTGCCGCCATGCGTTGCTCGGTGTCCAGGTTCCAGAGCTCGGTCAGCCTGGATGTGCAATGAGGAATGTCTTTCGCGCATTGCTCGGGGGCGATCGCCAGGCTGGTCAGGGTATCGCGTGCGGAAGCGCTGAGCTTGTTGGTGGTGAGGATATCGCCACGGCGCTGGGCAATGTAATCCTCGGTGCTGACGGTAGCGATTTTGACGCCTGCGCAGCCGCTAAGCAGGACGAGCAGAAAAGCAATGATGCCTGTCTTGCAGGGCCCGCGCCGGTACGTATCAGATACAGACCGTATCAGGCTTGCCGCGACGGCTTTTCTCGTTGCCAGCTCAAGCAGCGTGGTCCGTAAAGGATTAATCAAGGCCATCACTTTCTGGAGTGTATTTGTTGATATGTTTTTTGGAGGGGCGTGCTTATCGCCGTGTTACGGATTCAGGCACTTTTATGGCTGCTCAAGATCGACTGTTCAGCTCATTAGAGCCGTATTCGCTGCGTGCGAAATGCGATATTAACCGATAGGCCTGACGGCTGGCAGCAGGCGAGCCCAGGCAGTGTGCGAGGGCTTAGCCTTCTTTGCTGCGGCTGCGATAGGCTGCCGGTGGCAATCCGAAGTGTTTTTTAAAGGCGCGTGAAAAATAAGCAGAGTCGCTAAAGCCCCACTGGCAGGCAATATGTGCTGCCGGTACATCCCATTTGTCGGGAGCGCTCAGTTCTTCGGCGCAGCGCTCCAGGCGTCGTCGCAATGTGTAGCGCTGCACAGTTTCCTGGCCTTGCTCGAATTGGCGATGCAGTTGCCGAACAGAAATCTTCAAGCGCTTGGCGAGTTCCTGGGGGCTGAGGGGTTCATGCAGGGTCTGTTCGATCATGCGCTCAGCCAGGCCGCGCAAATCATGCTTTTCCAAGGGCGGGCCGTTCTTTAGCAAGGGGGCCAGAAGCGTAATCAGGGTATTTTGCAGTGACGTACCATGCTGCGGGGCAAGTGGAGCGTAGGCCTGCGGTGTCATGACATTTAACTGGCGCAGCAAAGATTGCAGCAGTTGTCCATGAAAGTCCTTGTGCTGCAGCTTGCCGAAACGGTTCGCATAAAAAGGGACGTGTTGATCAAAGGCCTGGCGGTCCAGATGGACCGATAGCTGGTTAATGATGTCCAGTGATCGCATCTCGTACGGCTGGGCGGAATCCAGCAAGGCCATGTCGCCGGGGCGCAGGATGAACTGCTCGCGATCAGTGCGGATGGCCATGGTGCCTTGACGTTGCATGACCAGAAAATAAAAACGATCATCGCCGCGAGTCAGGCTGCCGTGCTCGCAGCGGACAAGATCGGCGTTGGTGCGAATGTCAGCGATGTCCAGACCGCCGAAGTCATGTACCTGGAAATTCCCGAAAAAGGGTTTTTCCTTGTTGGGGCGGCGCGTCACCAATCGGCTGCATACGGCCTGGACCAAGTCGTTCCAGTGCTCGAAAGCATACTGGTTTTGAGTAGTCATGGTTGATCGTCTCGGGAGAGTGCATTTCTCCTGAAATATTCTACCGATCAGCGGGTGGCTTGCTCCTATCGTTTTCACTTAGTTTGGCAGTCAGAGTCAATCTGGTGTCTTGGAGAGTCAATCGACTGGTTTTATGGGCCTCTAGAATTCTCAGGAAATATTTTCATTGAGGCTTCAACATGTCCAGACAAGAGTACGACTATATCGTGGTAGGGGGCGGTTCGGCGGGCTGCGTGGTGGCAACGCGCCTGATAGAACAGAACGCGGGCACTGTGTTGTTGCTTGAGGCGGGAGGGCCGGATAGCAGCATTTTTCACCGTATCCCGGCAACGGTTGTAAAGGTGTTTCAGCAAAAGTCCTGGCCTTATATGACGGTTCCTCAGCCTCGCTGCAATGGCCGCGAGATGATCATTGCACAAGGCAAGGTGTTGGGCGGGGGCAGCTCGGTGAACGGCATGATTTACATCCGTGGCCAGCAAGAGGATTTTGATGAATGGGCTATGCCAGGGTGGGGCGCACGGGACGTGCTGCCGTACTTCAAGTTCGCCGAGGACAACGAAAGTTTAAGCGGTGAGTATCATCGGGCAGGCGGTTATCTGGGTGTCAGCGAGAACCGTTTCCGTCATCCCATGACACAAGCTTTTGTGCGCGCAGGCCAGGAGATGGGGCTTGCGTATGTGAATGATTTCAATGGAGCATCCCAGCAAGGGATAGGTTACTACCAGACAACTACCCGTTCCGGAGAGCGTTGCAGCACTTCCAAAGCGTATTTGGAGCGCGTGCGGGGCAATGACAAGTTGACTGTGATTACAGGCGCCCTGACACACAAAGTACTGTTTAGCGAAGGCCGCGCGGTTGGGGTGGAATTCAGCGAAAAGCAGGGAAATGTGCAAGCGGCCTGGGTGCGCAATGAGGTCATTCTGAGTGCAGGTTCCTTTGGCAGTCCCAAGATCCTGATGCAGTCTGGCGTAGGCCCCAAAGAGCATTTAAGTGAATTGGGCATCGACACCTTGCTGGATTTGCCCGTTGGCAAGAATCTGCACGATCATCTGCATCTGTCCTTGAATGCGACCACGCACGCCAGCAATAGCCTGCTTGGCGAGGACAAAGGCCTGCGCGCCATCCGCCACATGTTTCAATGGGCGGCGTTCCGTAGCGGTTTGCTGACCACGAATGTCCTGGAAGGCGGGGCTTTCATCGACAGCCTGGGCGTAGGGCGGCCGGATATTCAACTGATGTTCCTGCCCGTGCTGGATAACTTTGACAATACGCCAGGAGAAAAACCACCGGCGCAGGAGCACGGTTTGACCGTCAAGACAGGGCATGTTCGACCCGAAGCAAGAGGGCAACTGCGCTTGCGCAGCAAGGATCCGCAAGATCAGCCCCTGATTGATCCCAACTATTTAGGGACACAAGCTGATCTGGACGGGCAGATTCGGGCCGTGCAGATTGGGCTCAGGTTAATGGAGCAACCATCGCTCAAAGCCTTGATCAAGAAGGTGACCGCGCCTGAAGACATGGATTGGCGGGATACCAAGGCGTTGGAAGCATTTGTACGGCAAAACATCAAGACGGTTTATCACCCGACGGGTACGTGCCGATTGGGGCAGGATAGCGTCAGCTCGGTGACGGATCTGGATTTGCGCGTGCATGGTGTACCCAATCTGCGCGTGGTGGATTTGTCGGTCTGCCCTATGGTGACGAGTGGCAATACCAATGCGACGGCTATCATGATCGGGGAACGTGGGGCGGCACAGATATTGGGGCGGCCTTTGGCAGCGTCCAAACCGGAGCCTGTTCGTGAACCTGCGTCCTGGTTGAAACAAGGCTGAATGCAGCAGACAAGAAAAAGCCCAAACCGAAGTTTGGGCTTTTTGAATTTGGAGCGGGAGACGAGTCTCGAACTCGCGACCTCAACCTTGGCAAGGTTGCGCTCTACCAACTGAGCTACTCCCGCATTTTTTACTACACTACCGACTTGTGACCAGAATTACTGGAGGCGCAAGCCGGAATCGAACCGACCTAGACGGATTTGCAATCCGCTGCATAACCACTCTGCCATTGCGCCGTGGTCGATTAAAAAGGGAAGCCTAGGCTTCCCTTAGGAATCTGGAGCGGGAGACGAGTCTCGAACTCGCGACCTCAACCTTGGCAAGGTTGCGCTCTACCAACTGAGCTACTCCCGCATATCTGCTGTGCAGACGGTTTGCTAAAAGCAGTTTTTAATCCGTTTTTTAGCAATTCACTTAATCTTTGGTGCTGATTAAGTAAAGAAAGCTAGTTTAGAGTGGCTGTATTTGTTTGTCAAGTGTTTTTGGTGTTTTGCTGAAGTTTCCTACCAGCTTTTTACCTGTACCGCTTAACAAACCAGACTACCTTCAAACTGCTTTTTTGCTGCGAAACTGACGCTGCCCTAAGCAAGAACGTAACTATAGACTGCTGGAAGTAAGCTTGTCAATAGATTCTGTAATTTTCCCCGGAAAATTGTCTGTCCGAGCTATGCTTATTGCTTTCTTTGATCGTGGGACAGGGCCGTGGACAGGCAGCGTAATGTGGATTTGAGCTCTTTTAATACCTTGGGTCTACGCAGTTGCGCGCGTGACCTGCTGGTGTATGACAATGTTACCCAGTTGCCTGGGCTGCAAGCGCTGACTGATCAGGGGGAGCGCATTTTCGTGCTGGGTGGTGGCAGTAATGTGGTGCTGGCCGAGCAAGTCGATGCCCTGGTACTGAAAGTTGAAAGCAAAGGTATTCGTTTACTGGCTGAAAATGAGGCTGCCTATATCGTGGAAGCGCAGGCTGGGGAGTGCTGGCATGATTTTGTACAGCATTGCTTGAATCAGGGCTGGCCCGGTTTGGAAAATCTGGCCTTGATTCCCGGTACGGTCGGGGCTGCGCCTGTACAAAATATTGGTGCTTACGGCCTGGAGCTGGAGCAGCGCGTGCATAGCGTGCTGGCCTGGAGCTTTAAAGACGGTAAGGAGATCGAGCTGTCTGCTGCGGAGTGCGGCTTTGCATATAGAGACAGCCGCTTCAAGCACGATCCGGCAGGTAGCTGGTTGATTCTGGCAGTGCGTTTTGCCTTGCCGCGTCAGTGGACGCCAGTGCTGGAATATCCCGATCTGAATAAACAAGCACATTTGGCGGGCGAGCCAGACCCTCAAATCATTTTTGATGCGGTTTGCGAAATTCGTCGTCAAAAATTGCCAGACCCTCGTGTCCTGGGGAATGCAGGTAGCTTCTTCAAGAACCCGGTTGTGCCTGTAGAGCAGCGCGATACGCTTAAACAGCAATGGCCGAACTTGGTGTCTTACGACTTGGGGCAAGGCCAATGCAAATTAGCGGCGGGCTGGTTGATTGACCAGTGTGGCTGGAAAGGCCAGCGTAATGGTGCGGTGGGTGTACATGATCGTCAGGCCTTAGTGCTGGTGAACCATGGCGGCGGGACCGCGCATGATATTGAACGCCTGGCCCAGGCGATTCGGGGCTCTGTTCGGGAGCGCTTCGGAGTGGAGCTGGAACAAGAGCCCGTTATTGTGAATTAAGCGTCAACCGCGCCCCACCATCGCAGTGTTTGTGCCAGATGGTGGCGCACCGCTTCCATGGCTGCTTCGGGATGTCCTGCCTGAAGCGTATCCAGGATCTGCAAGTGCTCCTTCATGGCGGGCACAATGCGCTCGGGTAATGGGCGGCGCGAGTGCTGCAGCACATTGATGCGATCACAGTTTTCTTCGTAAATGGTCATGGCCGAGCGGTTCTGCAGCGCTTGAGCCAGATAGCGGTGCAAGGCCCAGTCCACTTCCATGGCCTGAATCTGCAAGGCGGTGGTGACAAGGCCGCTTTGTGCCTGCTCCAGAATCTTCTCGTGTTTGTCCCGCAAGCTCTCCAGTGCGGGCTGCTTGGCACAGCTCGCCAGTATTCTGGCCCCCTCCTGATCGAAAACACAGCGCAACTGGAAGCATTCCCGTAGCGCTTCCGTGGTTGCCTCCAGAACCAGAACACCCCGCTTGGGCAGGATAGACACCAGCCCGGCAGCCGCTGCGCGCTTGACGGCTTCACGCACTGGAGCCAGCGGGAAGTCGCTTAGTTTCATCAGCTCGGCCATCGACACCATCTGCCCCGCACGTACTCGCCCTGTAGCTAGTAAATGACGAAATGCCTGGAACGCCTGGGTGGCCAGCAACGAGTCGTCAGAGGAGGAGGGAATACTCATTTAGCGTCTCCGATTTGTACTTGTAGGGGTTTTTACGACTGCTTCTTCATATTCGATTTTAATTATATTCGGTATTTCATATTGAATATATGCTGACATGTCAGATGAAATTTTAGTTTGACGGATTGGCCGTAGAAAAACGGCAGTTCTTACACAATCACTGGAGACAAAGATGCGTTTTTTATACAGAACCTTGTTTGGGCAGGTCATTGTTGCCTTGATACTTGGAGTCTTGGTGGGGGTGATCTGGCCGGACTTTGCCGCCTCGCTCAAACCCTTTGGTGATGGTTTTATCAAGCTGATCAAGATGATCGTGGCGCCCTTGGTGTTTTGTGTCGTGGTACACGGAATTTGTGGCAGCAGTGATTTGAAGAAAGTGGGGCGTGTCGGGGTGAAGGCCCTGATTTACTTCGAGGTGGTCACTACTTTTGCCTTGGCTTTGGGGATTTTGCTGGGCTATTTCTTTACTCCTGGTCATGGGATGAATGTGGATCCCAGCACGCTGGATGCCAGCGCCATGGCCGCGTATACCTCGCGGGTTGCGCAAAGTACGGATACTGTCGGCTTCTTGATGAAGATTATTCCGACCACTTTTGTGGATGCTTTCGCTTCGGGCGATATTCTGCAAGTGTTGCTGATTGCGATTTTGTTCGGTTTGGCCGTGGCTCTGATGGGTGAGCGTGGTCGTCCGGTGGCATCGGCGGTGGAGACACTGTCTCATGTGTTTTTCAAGATTATTGGTTTTATTGTCCGTTTGGCACCCTTGGGCGTGCTGGGGGCGGTGGCCTTTACGGTAGGCGAGTACGGACTTGGCACCCTGGGCAAGTTGGGCTTGCTGGTTGTGCTGTTTTATGTGACCTGCGCCATTTTTGTGCTGGGCGTGTTGGGTCTGATCTTGCGCATGACTGGTTTTAGCATCGTCAAACTGTTGAGGTATTTGCGAGAGGAACTGCTGGTGGTGTTGGGGACGGCGTCGTCCGATGCGGTCTTGCCCCAAGTGATGCGCAAGCTGGAGCGCATGGGTATCAAACAGTCCACGGTGGGCCTGGTGGTGCCGACGGGTTATTCCTTTAACTTGGATGGCTTTTCGATTTACCTGACTTTGGCCGCTGTGTTTATTGCACAGGCCACCAATACACCCTTGTCCTTTATCGATTTGATGACCATTTTGGCCATCTCCATGCTGACCTCCAAAGGGGCACACGGCGTGCCGGGTTCTGCCATTGTGATTCTGGCAGCAACGTTGAGTGCGGTTCCCGCTATTCCAGCTATTGGCTTGGTTCTGGTTTTGTCGGTTGACTGGTTCATGGGGATGGCTCGTGCCTTGACCAACTTGATTGGTAACTGCGTAGGAACCGTGGTGGTGGGGACCTGGGAAGGTGATGTGGATCGAGAGCGGGCTCATGCGGTTTTGGATGGGCGTATTCAGGTTGACCTGAGTCAGGACAGCAATGGCAACTAGGCATAGCCATTTATAAGTAAAACCCGTAGCAGCTAAATAGGCTGGTACGGGTTTTTTTATTGAGCTTTAAGTTAACTAATTATCAATTGAATCAGTGTCTTAAGCCGATACTTCCTCCAGCGATCGCCCCTTGGTTTCTACACCCAAGGCAATCACCACCAGGGCGGCAATAGAGAAGGAAATAGCACCTAGCGTGAAGACGCCAGCATGGCCGGTCCACGGCAAGATAAAGCCCACCAGCAAAGGCCCGAACAAGGAACCCAGCCGACCTATTGAGGAGGCAAACCCGGCTCCAGTGCTGCGAGTACGTGTGGGATACAGCTCCGGGGTGTAGGCATACAAGACGGACCACATGCCAAACATGAAGAACTGCATGCACAAACCGGCACCAATCAACTGAGCAACGGGGGCCTGGCTGGTGGCGACGTGGCCATAGATAAAGGCACAGCCTGCGCTGCCGAACAGCATCAAGACCATGGTGGCTTTGCGACCCCATTTTTCCAGTAGCCAGGCCGAGAAGATGAAACCGGGAATACCCGCCAAGGAAATGTAGATGGTGTAGGTGACGGACTTGGTGACTTCATAACCGGCTTGTTGCAACAGGGCACCCAGCCAGGTCGTCAGACCGTAATAGCCCAGCAAAGAGAAGAACCACAGCATCCAGAGCATCAGTGTGCGGCGTGCGTACTGACCTTGCCAGAGCTGGGAGAACAAGGCGCCCCGGTTCAGTTTTTCGCTCGGTGTGGCGGGCAGGGGAGCGGGCAGGGCTTGGCCTCCGTTGGCTTGAATAACCTTGTGTTCAAAGGCGCTGGTGACTTGCTCGGCACGGTCGTTATGGCCTGCTTCTTCCAGCCAACGAGGCGATTCGGGCACCCAGCGGCGGATAACAAAGACGAACAGGGCAGGGATGGACAGCGCAATGAAAATGCCGCGCCAGCCTATATAGTCCAGACTTAAAAACGTCAGAATACCGGCACTGATAAAGCCCAGGGGCCAGAAACCTTCCAGGATCGCAATATAGCGACCACGGCTTTTGGCAGGGACAATTTCGGAAACCATTGCCAGGCCGATGGGAAACTCCATCCCCATGCCAAAGCCCAGCAAGACTCGAAACGCCATTAGCTGCTCAATGTTTTGAGACAGTCCACAGGCCAGACTTCCCACACCCCAGAAAATCATGCTCCATTGGAAGACGGGTTTGCGGCCATATTTATCTGCCAGCATCCCTGCAATGGCCGCGCCCAGAAACATGCCTAGAAAACTGGAGCTGGCCAGCATGCCCGCTTGCGCGGTGCTCAAGCCCATTTCTGCTTTGATGGAGCCTAATACAAAGGTCATGATGCCCAGGTCCATAGAATCAAAGAACCAGGCGGTCGCGATAATACCGAACAGCATGCGTTGATAGCGTGTCATGGGTAATCGCTCAAGGCGATTTGCCACATTGGGGGATAGCTGGGCTGTCATAGGTGTCTCCTGTCGGTCCGCTCTTGTGGCGGGTTTTTTAGGTGTAGGTGACCTGCCGTCAGGCCAAGGCAGGCCTTTTTTCTTTTACTGATATATTACATGGATACTAGTGGTATTTATTTTAGGGTTAAATAATGGTATGTACTTAGTTGGCTAATTAACTGTTGGTGACGGCTCCGGCCAGACTGCCTTCAAAAGCGCTTTGAATAATGCGTTGGTAGGCGCTGGTGCAGTCAGCCACCGGAAAGGCTTTGGCAAGGCGAGTGACTTGCAGGGCGTCTGTTTGCAAACGCTCCAGTTGATGGGCCTGTACGCCGCATTGGCTCAGGTCGGAAGGAATATCCAGTTTTTCGACCAAGGAGCGCACATAGGCAGGCAGGGCCATCAAGGTGTCATGGGGATTGGCGGGTGGCATGCCTAGCAGTTGGGCCACTTCCAGCAGTTCCGGGGCGCGGGTTTCACGTAGCTCATCCAGCACATAGGGCAGCAGGACGGCATTGGTCGTGCCATGGGATTGGTGCGTCAAACCGGCTAGTGCGTAGGCAATGCCGTGGACAGCGTTCAGGCCTGCTGTGCCGTAGGAAAGTGCCGCGTAGTAGCTGGCGCTGGCCATGCCATCACGGGCTTCAGTGTCGCTACCGTCGCGATAGGCGCGCAGCATGAAGGCACCACACAGGCGTATGGATTCGCGGGCAAACATCATGGTCAGGGAGGAGCGGCCGCTATAGCCAGGGTCCGGGCTTCCGGCGCGGTCAAACAGGCTGGCATCCTGAGTCACAAAGGATTCAATGGCATGGGTCAGGGCATCAATACCTGCATCGGCAGTGACGCGGGGCGGACAGCTATCGCTCAGTTCCGGGTCGATAACGGCAATGGCGGGGCGTAGCGCATTGCCCATGACGGCGATTTTGGTGGCGTTGTCGGGATCGACCAAAATGGCTCCCGGTGTAGCCTCAGATCCTGTGCCCGAGGTGGTGGGCAAGGCGATCAAGGGCAAGGGTTTGGTGTGGGCTGGCCAGGTGCCGCTGTAGGCGCGTATGGACTCCCCGGTGGGGACGGTCAGACACAGTGCTTTGGCCAGATCAATATTGCTGCCACCGCCCAAAGCCAATACGTAATCAATAGGGTGATCGGCCAAATGGGCGCGTATTTGCAGCGTGGCCTGATCGCATAAGGTGGTGGAAGGGTCTGGCTCGCCACCATCAAAAACCACGACCTCAATACCCAGCTCTCTACAGGCTGCGATGTGGTCCTGAACCCAGGTGGTTTGAATGGTGAAAAAGCGGTCGGTAATCAATAAGCCACGACGCCAGCCCAAGTGGGCAATCAGCGCAGGCAGATCATGACGGCAGCCACGCCCCATCAAGGTGCGGGGAGGGGGGCAAAAGAAAACGTGCGTGTTCATACGGGAGTCCTTGCGGTGTGAAGGGAGCAGAAGGGGGCAATCAGGGAGGCGATCAGCTCTGTGTGCGAGCCCAGAATGCTGTGACCGGCGTCAGGCAGGCTGTGCAAGGTGGCTTGCGGCAGGGCCTGTGCCAACTGGTGGGCATGTGCAATGGGGCAGTCCAGATCCTGCTCGCCGTGAATGATCAAAGAGGGAATAGCGATACGGGGTACTTGTGCATGCAAGTCATGGTGACGATTCGCCAACCAGGTCCAGGCCACATCCTGGTGGCCAGCGGCTTCCTTCAAGCCCAGGCGCTGTTCTCGTTCTGCAATTTCCTGCAGCAGGGTGGGGGTATCTTGTGCTTGGAACCAGTGGGTACTGTTCAGGCTGGCTGTGCCTGATAACAACAGCAGAGCCTGTGGGAGCGGAGCTTGTTCATCCAGCAGCGTCAGGCAGGTTTGCAGCACAACAGACACGCCCAGACTCCAGCCGGCCAGAACATAGGGCAGGTCCTTGGGCAGGCTCTCGATGCAGACACGCAGGTCCTGTACGAAGCCATCCAGACCGTAGTCCTCTTGGCAGGTGCCACGTAGCGCCTGGCCTCGACCTCGTAAATCCGGGGTATGCCAGGACAGTGCAGGGGGGCTGATTTGGGCCAGAGGCAGCCAACTGCGATGGGTGCCTTGTATGCCGTGGATGGCGATGATGGCGCCTTGTGGTGAGTCGTGGGCAATGCTCATGTGGCTTCCTGGAGTAGATAAATACAACTAAGATATGAGGCTGTTGCTTAGGTCGGGCCTCGTAGCATGGGGGCTTGGGCAGGCGTCAGGTGTTCGGTGTCAGCAGCAAACGCTGCGTTTTAAAGGCAGGGTTAGCATGGTCACAAGCAAGCGGAAGGTAGCGGGAAAGGGGCAAACTCTTGATGAGGGCCTGGAAATCAAGGCCTTGGCAGAGCCCAAGCCCAAGCTCACGGACATTGCTTACGAGCGTTTGGAAGAGGCCATCATTACCCTGAAGTTGCCACCGGGCAGCATCGTGTCGGAATTGACCTTGAGCCAGATGTTCGAGATTGGCCGCACCCCGATTCGAGAAGCTATCCAGCGTTTGGCGCGTGAGCATCTGATGCTGGTCTTGCCGCAGCGTGGGCTGTTGATTCCAGAACTGGATATGCCCAAACAGTTGCGTCTGATTGAGACGCGTCGGGAAATCGAACGTCTGATCTGCCGCAGTGCGGCCAAACGGGCGACACGCGATCAACGCGAGCAATTCAAGAGCTTGCATGATGCTTTCCTGGAAGCAGCCGCCCAGAACGATGAAGTCAGTTTTATCCGGGCAGATCGGCGGTTGAATGAGCTGGAAATCGAAGCCGCGCGCAATGAATTTGCGGAAGCGGCGATGCGTCTGACACATGGCCTGTCACGTCGTTTCTGGTTCTGCCACTATCAGCAAAACCCGGATTTGACGGAAATGGGCAGACTGCATGCCAATTTGGCGATGTCCATTGCCGGGGGCGATATGGACCAGGCCGGTCAGAGCCT
The DNA here is from genome assembly GCF_017377875.1 of Alcaligenes sp. SORT26. Lineage (GTDB taxonomy): Bacteria > Pseudomonadota > Gammaproteobacteria > Burkholderiales > Burkholderiaceae_B > Alcaligenes > Alcaligenes parafaecalis. The sequence continues at coordinate 1,777,874 of NZ_CP070975.1, read as the reverse complement.
GGACCTCTTGATGGATTACATCGAAGAACTTGCCCGCACGACCTTGATCTCCAGCTTGTAAGTAAGATACGGGGCTTCTTCAGGCCAGCCCGCGCTCCAGAGCATGGGCTTCGTCTTGCTTCAAGGCGGGGCCGTCGGTTGTATCGCCAGTATCTTCAAAACGGAAGCGGCGAATAATCGGTTTCAGTTCTTCCTTGACGTGCTTTTCGCTATAGCCATTGAACAGGTGGCCCAGCAGACCACGGCGCAGATCCGTGGTGCCCATCGCCCAGTCTGCAATGGGGAAGGTCAGGTTCATGTTGTACTTCATCATGATGCCCTGATTGTGATGGGCCGTATGGTGACGGCGAATGGTGTTGATGAAGGGCATATTGCGCACAAAGCTGTTCTCATGCACATGACAGCAATAGTGAAAGGCCTCGTACACCAGGTACTGCGCCACCATGGTCATGAAGACAAAATAGCCCGCATTAGGGTTGATGACCGTTGCGGCCACCCAGCCCAAAATCCCCCCACCAACTCCCAGGGTCGCCAGGACGCGCCAGGGGAAAAACACAATCCGAAACTCCTTGCTGGAATCAATGGTGGCTTCGTTATCGGTGAAGTACTGATGATGCTGGCGGGTGTGGCGTTCGTAGATTTCCCGCAAGCCAATGATGTTGATGCGTCGGTGCATCACATAGCGGTGCATGGCCCATTCAACAAAATTACCCGCTAGAAAAACGGGGATCACAATCAGCCATTCCCATCCTATGGGCCCTAGTTGGGTGATGCTGTAGTAAATCGCGGCCAGGCCCACGATGTAGGTCACCACAACGTGAACAATACCGTTGTAGGCGGGGCTGATATTGGATTTGTAGTCCTCTCGGAACTTGCGTTGGCGTTCGCTCATCATGTCAGTTGTCTCCTGCAGGAAAAGGTTCATTCTTTAAATATCCAACTGACATATTAGTGATATTTTTTTCTGCGTCAAGCAGGGAAAACAGGGGGGAGGAGATGTGACAGAGGGGCGTTTGAGGAGGGCAAGCCTCTGTGCAGCCAGGTAGAAGAGATTTTTTAGAGCTGATTCAGTTGGAGTACAGATAAAAAAAGCCGACTCGAAAGTCGGCTTTTCAGACAAAGGTGCAGACAGGTTTTTACAAACCCAGCACATCTTGCATGGAGTACAGGCCTGTGCTCTTGTCGCTCAGGAAACGTGCGGCACGCAGGCTGCCATTGGTGTAGCCCGCACGGCTGCTGGAACGATGCGAGATCTCGATGCGTTCGCCTTCGCCGCAGAAAAACACGGTATGGTCGCCCACAATGTCGCCACCGCGCACCACGGAAAAACCAATGCGACCGTCTTGACGGGCACCGGTATGGCCGTGACGAGCCCAGTCGGCCACATCGTTCAGGGACTCACCCCAGGTTTTGGCGATAGCTTCACCCATTGCCAGGGCGGTGCCCGATGGCGCATCCACTTTGTTGCGGTGATGGGCTTCAAAAACCTCGGCGTCGTAGCCGTGGTTCAGCAAGGCCGCGGCCATTTCGATCAGCTTCAGCGTGGCATTCACGCCTACGCTCATGTTCGGCGCGAACATAATGGCGATTTCGCGGCCAGCCGCCATAATCTGCTGTTTTTCTGCTTCGGAAAAGCCAGTGGTGCCAATGACCAGACGGGTGCCGTATTTCTGGCACGCGTCCAGATGGGCCAAAGTGCCTTCCGGACGGGTGAAGTCGATCAGGCAGTCAGCGTGGGCCAGGGCATCCAGATCATCAGTGATCGTGACGCCGCTCTCTTTGCCCAGGAAAGCACCTGCGTCCTGGCCGATGGCTTTGGAACCGCTATGGTCCAGGGCAACGGTCAGGGTCAGGTCCGTACTGTTCAAAACAGATTCAATCAGCATCCGGCCCATACGGCCGTCTGCGCCAGCAATGGCAATGCGCATGTATCCAGTGTCCTTAACGGTGAAGCTTAAAGCGTAGGCTGGGTGCCGCTAACGCTAGGCGTTGGGGCGGCATTGTCGGCGTCAGCAGGCGGTGGGGTTTGTTTTTTGCCGGTGTCGCTGCGCTCAAACGGTTGGCGATCTGGTTGTTCGTCGCCTTGCCAGCGAACCAGGGTGTCGCCTTCAAACCAGACGGTGAAGGTGCGCTGCTCGCTCTTGCCGTAGCCAGGCTGGTTCAGGTAGGGGTAGTCCCAACGGTCAGCGTGGAAAATGTCTTGCAAGGTGGGTGAACCCAATAGATAACGAACTTGTTCGCGTGTCATCCCCGATTGCAGGCGGGCCACTTGCTCGGCAGTGATCCAGTTCCCCTGCTGAATGTCGGCGCGGTACGGGAAGCCCCATTTAGAGGATCCGCAGGCGCTCAGAGCGGCGGCAGCCAGACTGGCTGCGAGTATGGCGCGGATGACAGGAGTGAATGAATTGGCCTTCTTCTGCACGAAATGCCCCAGTAGGAATAAAATCGTTATCATATAAGGGTTTAGGAAAAAGCGCATGAATTGCGCATTGAACCGCCTCAAGACGAGCTGGTTTTTAATCAGAACGGACTTGAGATCCATCCCCATCAAGATGCGATAATTTAGCCATGAACGATCAAAATGAACTGAAGAACATGGGGCTTAAGGCGACTTTTCCGCGCCTGAAGATTCTGGATATTTTTCGCCGCTCCGATCAGGACGGTCAACGCCACCTTAGCGCTGAAGACGTTTACCGCCTTCTGATCGCCGAGGAAGTCGATATTGGTTTGGCCACGGTCTACCGTGTGCTGACCCAGTTCGAGCAAGCCGGTATTTTGGTGCGCAGCCAGTTCGACGGCGGTAAAGCCGTGTTTGAACTGAATGATGGCGATCACCACGATCACCTGATTTGCACCAACTGCGGCGCAGTCGAAGAGTTTACCGACAGCAATATCGAAGCCCGCCAGCACCAGGTCGCCAAAGACCACGGTTTTGTGCTGGAGAGCCACACCATGCTGTTGTACGGCATTTGCCCTAAATGCTCGGAAGCGGGCAAACAGGCCAAGCCGACTCTGCGCAGCTAAATCTGGCTTGATAGACCTATTAGTGCGGGATCTGATAGTTGGGGGCAGGATTTAGCCACATTGGCATCCTGAAAATTCAAAGAACAATCAGATCCGCGTTGCAGGGCTGTCAGGACTGGATACAAAAAACCACCGGCCGCCAAAGGCGCTGGTGGTTTAGCTTGTCCTTCGCAAAGGTCTAGCGCTGGCGTGCCAGCATTTCCCGCGCATGCTCGCGGGTCGTTTGCGTAATTTCCAGACCACCCAACATACGGGCGATTTCGTCCACGCGTTCGTCTTGCGTCAACGGATGGATCGAGGAAAACGTCTGGCCTTGCTCGGTCGTTTTCTCGACTTTCAAATGATGATTGCCGCAGGCAGCCACCTGGGGCAGGTGGGTCACACACAAGACTTGATGGCGTGCGCCTAGCTCTTGCAGCAAACGTCCCACCACTTCGGCCACGGCGCCACCGACACCCGTATCCACTTCGTCAAAAATCAGGGTAGGCACACGAGCTGCCTGGCTGGCGATGACGGACAGCGCCAGGGAAATTCGGGCCAGCTCACCACCTGATGCAACTTTGGCCAGCGGACGCGGCGTTACCCCTTCATGACCCGCCACCAGAAACTCGACTTGCTCAAGTCCGTGGACCTGGGGGGCGCAGGCCGTTAGAGCCACTTCAAAGCGCCCGCCTTGCATTGCCATAGACTGCATCGCCTGGCTGACTTGCTTGCCAAGCTGCACACTGGTTTTGCGTCGTGCTGTGCTGAGCTTGCCGCTTAAATCCTGATACTGCTTTTCGGCTTGCTGGGCTTTGGCTTGCAAGGCTTCCAGGTCGAAAGACTGCTGTAGTTGAGCCAGTTGCTCCTGCCAGCCTTCCAGCAGGCTGGGCAGCTCTTCTGGCTCCACTTTCAACTTTCGAGCCGCGCTGAAAATGGCTGATACCCGTTCTTCAGCCTCGGCCAGACGTTCCGGGTCCAGCTCCATATCGCTTAAATAACTGTTCAGATCCGACGCCGCTTCAGTGACCGCAATCTGTGCGGACTCCAAGGCATCCACAATGGCTTGCAGGCCGGGATCATGGCGCAGCAGGGCGCTCATTTCGTGGCTGGCTTTACCCAGCAATTGCTGTACCGAGGTTTCCTCGCCATCCAGCGCCGTCAGGGCTACTGCACTGCCATCAATCAGGGCTTGGGCGTGGGACAGGCGAGTGTGCTCCTGCTGCAACTGATCCCATTCACCCGCACGCAAACTCAGACTGGAGAGCTCATTGATCTGCCATTCCAGACGTTCCTGTTCGCGCTTTCCCTGCTCAGCACTTTGACTGGCCTGTTCGACGGCTTTGCGTGCCTGACTCAATTGCTGCCAGGACTGGGCTACTTGACGGGCCAGCGGCAAATGGCCGCCTTGGCTGTCCAGCAGATCGTACTGACTTTGGGGATTCATCAGGCTTTGATGGGCGTGCTGGCCGTGAATATCCACAAGCAACTCACCCAGTTCGCGCAGTTGGGTCAAGGTCGCGGCGCTGCCATTGATGTAGCTGCGGTTGCGGCCTTGCTGGTCGATCAGGCGGCGCAGAATCAGTTCTTCCGAAACATCGAAATCACGCTCGCTAAGCCAGCTCTGAATGTCTTGCTCGCAGTCGAAATGCGCGCTGACCTCGGTACGTGCACAGCCTTCGCGTATGGCTTTGGCGTCGCCGCGTGCTCCTAATACCAGGGAGAGCGCATCAATCAAAATGGATTTGCCAGCGCCGGTCTCCCCGGAAAAAACCGTGAAGCCGGTGTCGAAATCAATCGTGGCTTGATCCACGATGACAAAGTCTCGAACGTGCAGGGTACGCAGCATAGGGGTTTATTCGTTTTCGTCGTTAGGCAAAGGGATGTGATTCCAGCCCAGCTTCTGGCGCAAGGTGGAAAAAAAGCTGTAGCCCTTGGGATGGATAAAGCGAATGGTGTTTTGGGCGCGCCGCACATCAATGCGGTCGCCCTGCTGACAGTCCGACCAGGTTTGCATGTCAAAGTGCACGCTGCCACCGGATTCCACCCGGCCCAGGGCCGTAATGGTCAAATTCAGGGTGCCTGTGTCGGGCAGCACAATAGGGCGGTGTGACAAGGTTTGTGGAGCCACCGGCACCAGCAAAAAAGCTTTCAGGGACGGGTGCAGCAAAGGGCCGCTGGCGGCCAGCGCATACGCCGTGGAGCCGGTAGGAGTGGAGATGATCAGGCCGTCGGAGCGCTGGCGGTACATGAACACGCCATCAAGCTCTACACGCAGCTCGATCATGCCGCCGCGACCGGCGCGGTTGATGACCACATCGTTCAGGGCTACGCCCGAATACAGCACTTCCCCGTCCCGCACCACGCGGCCTTCCAGCATGGAACGCTCTTCAACATCGTATTCACCTTTCAGGACGCTTAGCAAAGCATCATTGGCGTCATTCAAGGGGACATCGGTAATAAAACCGAGGCGACCGTGGTTAATCCCGATCAATGGCACCTTGCTGTGGGCTAATTCGCGGGCAGCGCCTATCATGGTGCCATCCCCGCCCATTACGATAGCCAGATCGGCGCGCTTGCCAATCTGGGCATAATCACCAATGGGGAATTCAGTAATACCGGCATTCTGGGCGGTTGCGGCCTCCAGCAGCACCGAGCAACCAGTGTTGACCAGGGTTGCAGCCAGCGATCGGATGGGCGCATCCAAGCCGGAGTCCTGATATCTGCCAACAATGGCAACCGTTTTGAAATGCATGGGGCGAAAACCTTATGTTTAATGAAATAATGGCGATCAGTGGATTATAGAGTTGCCACTCTAGGCTTGGCTGTAAGATTCTCCCCTTTATCATGCAGAGCTGGTGTTTTTAAGTGACGTACGCGACATGGATGACAGAGCAAATGCCTTGTTGAAGGTACTGATCGAACGCTACATTGCCGACGGTCAGCCGGTAGGGTCCCGCACCTTATCAACCATTTTTGATTTTTCTCCGGCCACGATACGTAATGTGATGGCGGAGCTGGAAGGCCTGGGCCTGATTCATAGCCCCCACACCTCGGCGGGGCGCATTCCCACGCCTAAAGGCTACCGCCTGTTTGTGGATCGCCTCCTGGCGGCAGAGCGTTTCGAGCGGCCCGATGCCCGCAATCTAAGCCAGTATTTGCCTTTTGATGAGCCTAACCGCGCCGTCAGTTCCGCCGCTTCGCTGCTGTCGAATCTGTCGCAGTTTGCCGGTGTGGTGCTGGCGCCAAAAAAGGCGCAGACCTTCAGGCAGATTGAGTTTATTCGCCTGTCCGACAAGCGAGTGTTGCTGATTATCGTCACCCCGGATGGCGATGTGCAGAACCGCATTCTGTTCGTGCCCCGGGATTATCTGGAACAGGAACTGGTCGAGGCCAGCAACTTTTTCAATCAGCACTTCTCGGGCATGTCTTTTGAGTCCGTCAAGCTGGCCTTGTCGCAAGAGCTCAGTTCTTTGCAGGTGGATATTTCACGTTTGATGCAACAAGCGGTGGATGTGGGTAGCCACCAGCCTGATAGTGAAGAGGCGGTTGTCATCGCGGGCGAGAGCAAATTGCTGAATGTCACGGAAATGGTGGCGGATATGGATCGCCTGCGGCGCTTGTTCTCTCTATTCGAGAAAAAAACCGATCTGCTGCACTTGCTGGATGTCTCCAGTCAGGCCGATGGCGTACAAATTTACATTGGTGGGGATTCCCAGCTTTTGCCGGTGGATGATGTGTCTGTGATCACCGCGCCTTACGGTGTGGACGGCAAGGTTGTGGGTACGCTGGGCGTGATTGGGCCATCGCGTATGGCGTATGATCGTGTGATTCCTATCGTGGACATTACAGCGCGGCTATTGTCCAATGCCTTGAGCCATCACTCTGCCAGTTAAACGATGGGCCTTCAGTCTGTTCTTGGGCTGAAGGCAATCTGGCTGTCTAACGCACTAATCATCATGCCCAAGTTGTTTGCTTCTCCTTATTTGCCCGAAGCGCAGGACGCCGATATGTTCAATGAGCAGGCTCCGGTACGCGAGGCCGGGCCTGTCGGCATTTTGCTGGTCAATCTGGGTACGCCGGATCAGCCTGATGCAGCGTCGATTCGGCGCTATCTGGGCGAATTCCTGTCTGACCCCCGAGTGATCGAGATCCCTCAGCCTGTCTGGCAGATTATTTTGCGTCTGTTCATCTTGCCGCGTCGTCCCAGCAAGCTGGCACCGCGCTACAAGGACATCTGGTTGCAAAATGGCGCGCCCTTGCTGGTGTACAGCCAGGCGCAGGCAGATGGCTTGCAGGAGCTGTTGCAGGGACAAGGTCACGACGTGAAAGTAGAGCTGGGCATGCGTTACGGCAACCCGTCTATTGCCAGTGGCCTGGACAAGTTGAAAGCGGCTGGTTGTGAGCGCATTTTGACCTTGCCGCTGTACCCTCAGTATGCGGCCAGCACCACGGCCACCGCGGTCGATTGCGTGGCGGCCCATCTGGGCAAGCAGCGCAATCAGCCCGAGCTGCGTTTCATCAAGCGCTATCACACCCACCCGGATTACATCGGCCCCTTGGCGGCGCAGATTCGTCGCTATTGGGATGAACATGGCAAACCAGAGCGTTTGTTATTGAGCTTTCACGGTTTGCCACGCCGCTGCGTGGAACTGGGTGACCCCTATTACCGCGATTGCCGTGAAACGGCGGATGCCTTGCGTGCGGCGCTGGATGAGCCTGCCGTCGAAGTGCATATGGCCTTTCAAAGTCGTTTTGGTGCGCAGCGCTGGCTGGAACCCTACACCGAACCCACTTTGCGCGAATGGGGCAAGCAGGGGGTGGGACGTGTGGATGCTGTCTGCCCTGGCTTTCTGGCCGATTGTCTGGAAACGCTGGAAGAAATTCAGGTGGAGTGCCGTGACGCTTTTCTGGAAGAGGGCGGTCGCGAGTTCCATTACATCCCTTGCCTGAATGACGATCCGCAATGGATTGAGGGCCTGGGGCGGCTGGCTGTGCAACATTTGGGCGGCTGGTTACCCAGCCGTCTGGTGCCTACCCGATAGCCGCAGCCGGTTTTTGAAGGGCCAGGCCAGCAAAAATACAAAGGCAGGTCTTGAACTGGGGGCAGATGCCCCCATTTTCATGCGATCAACGAATTCTGTAGTGGAGATACATCGAATGGCTACACATGCCGATCCCAATAAGCCTCTGGACGGGGAAGTGACGGAAAACACGCCTGAACAGGCACAACAGGGTACTGTCGGGCAAGACCAGCCAGAGATTCTGGGCCAGCAGCCCGAAGAAAACTCGGCTGATCTGGCTACTGAATTGGCCCAGGCCCAGGAAAAAGTGTCGCAGTACTACGACCAGTTGCTGCGCGCCAAAGCCGAAGTGGAAAACATCCGCCGTCGTGCGGATGATGATGTCTCTAAAGCCCGCAAGTTTGGCACCGAGTCCTTTGCTGAAAGCCTGATCCCCGTGCGTGACAGTCTGGAAGCCGCACTGGCCCAGACCGAGCAGAGCACGGAAACCTGGAAGGAAGGGGTGGAAACCACCTTGCGCCAGTTGAACAAGGCTTTCGAGCGCAACAACCTGAAAGAAGTGGCACCGCAAGCGGGCGACAAGTTCGATCCGCACCTGCACCAAGCCATTTCGGCTGTGCCTTCTGAATTTGAAGAAGGCGCGGTAGCCCAATTGCTGCAAAAGGGCTACACCATTTCGGATCGCGTTTTGCGTCCCGCTTTGGTCATGGTGTCGGCGCCTAAATAAACGAGCCCGTCAGACTGTGCTGGCAGGCCGCCCGGAATTGACAGGCTTTTACGTGTAATTCCCCGGATTGTTGCTGGCACCGTTAAAAAAAATGATGGTCGCTCTTGAAATGCTCGGAGTATTCCCCATATGCATTTCATCAAACAATTTGCTTTCGCAATCAATCTTTTAGTCAGGTAAAAAATCATGGGCAAAATCATTGGTATTGACCTTGGAACCACCAATAGCTGTGTATCGGTGTTGGACGGTGACCAGGTTCGTATTATCGAAAATGCCGAAGGCGGTCGCACGACCCCTTCCATCGTGGCTTACATGCAGGACGGTGAAATCCTGGTTGGCGCACCCGCCAAGCGCCAGGCTGTTACCAACCCTACGAACACCATCTTCGCTGTCAAGCGTTTGATTGGCCGTAAGTTCACGGAAAAAGCCGTACAAACAGACATCGACCACGTGCCTTACACCATTGTTGCCGCCGACAACGGCGACGCATGGGTGGAAGCTCAAGGCAAGAAGATGGCTCCTCAGCAAGTGTCTGCCGATATCTTGCGCAAAATGAAGAAAACTGCCGAAGACTACCTGGGCGAAGAAGTAACCGAGGCCGTGATTACCGTGCCTGCTTACTTTAACGACAGCCAGCGTCAGGCAACCAAGGATGCAGGCCGCATTGCCGGTCTGGAAGTCAAGCGCATCATCAACGAGCCAACCGCTGCGGCTTTGGCTTTCGGTCTGGACAAGGCTGAAAAGGGTGATCGCAAGATTGCTGTGTATGACTTGGGTGGCGGTACGTTCGACGTTTCCATCATCGAAATCGCTGATATCGATGGCGAGAAACAGTTTGAAGTGCTCTCGACCAACGGCGACACCTTCCTGGGTGGCGAAGACTTTGACAAGCGCATCATCGACTACATCATTGCCGAGTTCAAGAAAGAAAGCGGCGTGGATCTGTCCAAAGATGTGCTGGCCTTGCAGCGTCTGAAAGAATCCGCTGAAAAAGCCAAGATCGAACTGTCCTCGACGCAGCAGACCGAAATCAACCTGCCTTACATCACGGCAGACGCTTCCGGTCCCAAGCACTTGAACCTGAAGATCACCCGCTCCAAGCTGGAAGCGCTGGTTGAAGACCTGATCGAACGCACGATCGAGCCTTGCCGCGTTGCTATCAAGGACGCTGGTGTGAAGGTTTCGGAAATCGACGACGTTATCCTGGTCGGCGGCATGAGCCGTATGCCCAAGGTGCAAGAGCGCGTTAAAGAGTTCTTTGGCCGTGAACCACGTAAAGACATCAACCCTGACGAAGCCGTGGCCGCTGGTGCAGCCATTCAAGGTTCCGTCTTGTCGGGCGACCGTACTGACGTCTTGCTGCTGGACGTGACTCCTCTGTCCCTGGGTATCGAAACCCTGGGTGGCGTCATGACCAAGATGATCCAGAAGAACACCACGATTCCTACGCGTCATTCGCAAGTGTTCTCCACGGCTGACGATAACCAGCCTGCTGTGACCATCAAAGTGTTCCAGGGCGAGCGCGAAATCGCTGCCGGTAACAAGGCTTTGGGCGAGTTCAATCTGGAAGGTATTCCACCAGCAGCACGTGGCCTGCCACAGATTGAAGTGACCTTCGACATCGACGCCAACGGTATCTTGCACGTGTCCGCCAAAGACAAGGGCACAGGCAAAGAGAACAAGATCACCATCAAGGCAAACTCCGGTTTGTCCGACGAGGAGATCGAGCGCATGGTGAAAGATGCCGAAGTGAACGCGGCTGAAGACCACCGTATCGCTGAACTGGCGGTTGCTCGCAACCAGGCTGAAGCCTTGATCCACTCCACTCGCAAGTCCATGACGGACTATGGCGACAAGCTGGAAGCGGAAGAGAAAGAAGCCATCGAAAAGGCAATCGCTGACCTGGAGGAAACTCTGAAAGAAGGCGATAAGGAAGCCATCGACGCCAAGGTGGAAGCACTGGGTGTAGCCTCGCAGAAACTGGGCGAGAAGATGTACGCCGACATGCAGGCTCAAGCCGCAGCACAAGAAGGTGCTGAAGGTACGGCCCAGCAGCCCGCCGACGAGAACGTGGTCGACGCTGACTTTAAAGAAGTCAAACGCGATCAGTAATTGCGAGCCTGAGTAAGGTTCCCTGGCCCGATCTTTGGCGGCATACGCTGGAGATCGGGCATTATTATTCAATCAGCGGCGTTTAGACGTCGTTAATCAAACATGGCAAAACGCGATTTATACGAAATTCTCGGTGTGGCCAAAAATGCGACGCAGGATGAACTCCGCAAGGCGTATCGCAAGCTGGCCATGAAGTTCCACCCTGACCGTAATCCGGATAGCAAGGACGCCGAGGAAAAGTTCAAGGAAGCCAAGGAAGCGTACGAGATCCTGTCCGACGAACAGAAACGCGAAGCCTATGACCGCTATGGTCATGCCGGAGTCGATCCCAACGCTGGCATGGGCGGTATGGGTGGCGGCATGGGCGGGGCCGGATTTGCAGACGCCTTTGGCGATATTTTTGGCGAAATCTTCGGTGGTGGCGGCGGACGTCGCGGCGGTGGCCCTCAGGTATACCGCGGTGCAGATTTGCGCTACTCGCTGGACATCAGCCTGGAGCAGGCAGCGGCCGGTTTTGATACTGAAATTCGCGTACCAAGCTGGGAAAATTGCGAAACCTGCTCGGGTTCGGGTGCCAAACCCGGTACCTCTGCACAGACTTGCCGTACCTGCCAAGGCAGTGGCGCTGTCCGTATGCAGCAGGGCATTTTCAGCATGCAGCAAACCTGCCCGACCTGTCACGGTAGCGGCAAGGAAATTGCGGACCCCTGCGTGGTGTGTCACGGTGAGGGCAAGGTCAAAAAGACCAAGACCTTGCAGGTCAAGATTCCAGCCGGTATTGATGATGGCATGCGCATCCGCTCCAGCGGTAATGGCGAGCCTGGCGTCAACGGTGGTCCTGCCGGTGACTTGTATGTGGAAATCCGCATCAAGCCGCACGGTATTTTCCAGCGTGACGGCGAGGATCTGCACTGCGAACTGACTATCCCATTCACCACGGCAGCGCTGGGTGGAACGGTGGAAGTACCTACCCTGACAGGGCGTGGCGAAATCACCATTCCTGAGGGCACTCAAGTGGGCAAGACGTTCCGCTTGCGCGGCAAGGGTATCAAGGGCCTGCGCTCCAGCTACCCCGGTGACTTGTACTGCCACATTCAAATCGAGACCCCTGTGCGTCTGAACGACGAGCAAAAGAAATTGCTGCGTCAGTTTGAACAGGCCTTGAGCGATGGTGGCGTCAAGCACTCGCCCAAAAGCGAATCCTGGACGGACAAGGTGAAGGGTTTCTTCTCCTGAATCCTGCAAGGGAAAGCGAAATAAAAAGCCCGGTACGAAAGTACCGGGCTTTTTTATGCCTGCCTGAGCAAGCCTTGTGCTTTACCGATCAGGGTTGAGCTTCCAGTGCTGCAGGGGCCGTCGATGCAGGAGTGGGGGCTTGTTCGCTTGCCTCGGCTTCAGGAGCCGCTGCACCTTGCTTCTGACGCTCGTGGTCAGCGGCAATCGCCACGACCATGTCCTTGGGTTTCAGGTATTTACGTAAAACTGTATTGACCTGTTCCGCATTGAGCTTTTGCAGATCCTGGTCCATTTTCTCCGACCATTCAAAGCTGCGGCCCAGATCCAGATAGTTCAGCCACGCGCTGCTGACCACCGTGTCCTGGCTACGCGACAAGCGGCGGTAGTTCAGCAAGGCATTCACGCCTTCCTTGACCTCTTGCTCGCTAAAGCCGTCTTTTAGGGTTTGAGTCAGTACTTCATCAATGGTTTTGCTCAGCTTTTCGCTATTGCTGGGAGCGTGGATGGCATACACCGTCCACGAACCATTCGGCTCATAGCTGGACGCATCCACTTGGCTACGTACGTTATAGGACAAGCCATCTTCCACACGTACGCGGTTCCACAGGCGCGAGGTTTCAGACAGCCCCAGCAAGTAGTTGGCCAGATAGACAGCCGGGAAGTCGGCATCGCTGTCTTGCAGCTTCAGGCCCAGATCGGCCAGATAGAAGGCGTTTGCCTTGTCCGGGGTGTTGATGTCAAACACCTTGGGAGCAACGGTTTGCAAAGGATCATCCGGACGCTGGTAGGTCGGGGCTTTGCGCCAGCCTTTCAAACCATCAGCCAAAGCCTTGCGAACCTCTTCCTTGTCAAAGTCACCTACGGCGCTAAAGGCGACATCGCCCGTACCGTAGAATTTTTGATGGAAGTCCCGCACCTGCTTGATCGTAACGGCTTGCACCCGTTCTATGCCCTCTTCAAAGCTGGGCGTGTAGCGGATATCGTCTTTGGGCCATGGGTTGGTATAGCGTTCGATCGTCTGGCTTGCCAAGGCAGCAGGCTCAGTACTGGCCGATTTCAGATCGGTGACCACGGCTTGCTGATATTTCTTCAGCTCGTCCTCGGGGAAGTTTGCGTTGCGCAGCACGTCCAGCGCCAGAGCAATGGCTTTGGGCAGGTTCTCACGGTTGGAGGACAGCGTCAGGTACAAGCGACCATTGGAACCGCTGGTGCTGAACTGAGTTTGCATAGCGGTGAACTGATCGGAAATCTGTTCGCGATTCAGTGTCTTGGTGCCTGTTGTCAGCAGGCTGGCAACGGCAGCGGCGGCAGCCGTCTGGTTCTTGAGCTGATCGGGCGAACCAAATTTGAAGGACAAGCGTGCTTCTACACGGTCAGCGCGAGTACCTTTAGGTAGTAGTGCCATCTTCACTTCGCCCAGATCCTTGCCCAAAGATAAAGGCTGCAGATCGGTGCGGGCCATGATGTTGGCGGGGCTGGGGTCAAAGGCCTCTACCGTTTTGCCGCTGTCCTTGCCGGTGTAGTCTTGCACCAGTTTGGCAACATCGACGACGTTGGCTTCAGGTGCACGCACAGGTTTTTCTGTGGGGATGTACAAGCCGTTGCTGCGGTTGCTGGCTACCAGCCAGGTTTCCAGCGCTTTTTGGACTTGTGGCAATTTGGCGGCTTCTACCCGATCACGCTGCAGGAAGAACAAGCGCCAATCGCCACTGGCAGCGGCTTCAGAAAGAGCGCTGGCCAGCCCGGCCGGATTGGCATAAGTCTGGGTCCAGCCCGTCATCCACTGGCTGCGGATACGTTCCAGATCGGCATCTTTCAGCGGGGACTTGGCCAAGCCTTCCAGCGTGTCATTCATGGCCTTCAAGGCTTTTTGCTGATCCATGTCTTGTTTCAGCTCGGCACCAAACAGGGCGTAGCCGGGATCGTGGCTTTCCGAGTCGAAACTGAACACGCTGGTGGCCAAATTCTTGTTGACCAGATTTTTGTACAACTGCCCGCTGGGGGTATCACCCAGGGCGCTGATCCCCAGGCTCAGGTCCATATACTCTGGGCTGGCGGCGCTGGGCAGGTGGTACAGCGACATGATCAGCGGCGTGCCGCCGTGACGACGCAAGGTAACGGTACGTGTGCCATCTTGTACTGGTTCAACCGTGTATTCAGGACGCAGGGTACGGGTCGGTTTGGGAATAGAACCAAAAGCCTTGGCAATGTTTTCCAGAGTCTGCTCGGTATCGAACTGCCCGGTCACAAAGAGCACCGCGTTATCAGGTTGGTAGTAGTCGTGGTAGAACTTGCGAAGCTGCTCGATATCCACATTCTCTACGTCCGAGCGGGCACCAATGGTGGTTTTGCCATAGCTATGCCACTGGTAGGCTGCGGCCGTCAGCTTTTGCATCAGAACACGGAAAGGGCTGTTTTCACCGCTTTCCATTTCATTACGCACCACCGGCATTTCTGCCACCAGATCCTGCTTGTCGATCAGGGCGTTGACCATCACGTCGGCCTGCCAGTCCAGATACCACTTCAGGGTTTCGGGATCTGCTGCAAAGCTGGCAAAGTAATTGGTACGGTCACTAGAAGTGGTGCCGTTGGCTTCCAGACCGCGCTTGGAAAATTCTCCCAGTGCATTGCGCAAGGTGGGCGTGCCGCGAAACAGCATGTGTTCCAGCAGGTGAGCCATGCCGGTTTGCCCGTAATTTTCATGTCGGGAACCGACCAGATACGTCATGTTGACGGTGGTGGTGGGCTTGGAATCGTCGGGGGCCAGAACAAGGCGCAGGCCATTGTCCAGCGTGTATTGAGTGACGCCTTCGACAGAGGGGCCTTGGGCCAGACCAGCGGGCAGAGCATAGGCTGCCAGTGAGCTGGACAGCAGCGCGGCCCCTGCCAGATGGCGCAAGCGCAGGGCGGCAATCAGTACCGAGAGTTTCATGAATACATCCTTACGGTTTTAGCGATGAAAAAGCCAGCCAAGCCGACCAGTGTCTTTTGTAGCATGGGGCCGTTTAGCTGGGTAGGCAGCGCTCCCTGCAATTAGCGGGGCTTAACAAAAAAAAACCCACCAGGGGCACTGGTGGGCAAAACAGCAAGAAAACGACGCCGCTTTTAATTGGCTTTGCGTTTCAATCCGTCCAAGGCCTCGTTACGCAGATGGTTCAGACTCTTGAGCAGAAAGTCATGCAAAGCCGTTAACTGACTGGTGCTGTAGTGTGCCGTGGCATTCATGATCTGATGCGCGGGCTGGTCCATAGAGGCAATCAAGCGTCTGCAGCGTTCGTGATGGGGATACAGGCTGGTCATGCGCCCATCGCGCGGATGCGGCTTGCGCAGCAAGTAGCCCGCATTTTCCAGACGCGTCACCAAGGCTTGGGTACCACTGGGGCTAAGGTTCAATAATTGGGCCAGCTTGCCGGGGGACAGAGGTTTGAGCTCCAGCACAAATTCCAGTGCCTTGTACTCATTCAGACTCAGACCCGCTGCCTGCGCCAACTGGTGCTTGTTCGCTTCCAGGTACACATCAAACTGGCGCAGCATCATGCGCACAATATCGTTTTGCATATGCCCTGACAAAACTTCGTCCCTTGCTTCTGGCTCGGTCCATTCAGTTGTCAGGGGCTGTTTATTGGGCATACGCAAATGTCCTTAGCGCGGTGGACCGCCTAGTAAACCGTTGACCAGGCCAGTTACCGGTTGCAGTACGCCAGTGTTGCCAGAGCCTGCTGTGGGTACGGCACCAGTAAGCCCGGCTATTAACTGATTGACCGGTGCCAGTAAGCCATTGTTCGCTGCTGAGTCAGTGGACATGTTGCCATTCAGTCCATTAACCAGAGTCGTTACAGGAGCGAGTAAGCTGGTAGATGACTCATTGCCGGTTAGCAGGCTGCTGCCTGGAGAACCTTGCAATAGTTGCAACTGGCCGTTGTTCTGGAAGAGGATATCGGTCGCATCTGCAAGCCCACCCGTTGCGTAATCCAGGGCGGATGTCAATGGGGAGCGGTTGTTCGGGTCATCATAGAGCACGCCTCCAACGCTACGTACTGTATTACCTATGCCTCTGACCAGAGTTCCAGAGACTTCGTTCAGGTCTAGTGGCAGATCAGGCTGTTCGATAAGTCGTCCTAGTACATCGATAGAATCGCCTGCGTACAGGGAAACCTCTTTCCCCGTTGATGAAGTGACATAGCTAATATCAATGGCATCCCTGATGCGGGCTTCGTAGTTCTTGAGCTGCTCTAGTGTATCTATTAGCTCAGGCTGATCGAGTTGGAGGTGCGAAGGTCGCTGGGGAAAGACATGATTTATAGTTCTATCAAGGTTTTGCAGTGTCGCCCCTGGAGGGGGGGTGAAGTAAGTGGTACTTAGTGAATCCGACTGGGCCGTCGCTGAAAATAGACTGGCTGTCAGGCTGAGCAAAACGATCCTGCTGGATGTAAAACGTGTCTTTGTCGTCATGACTTACTCCATCTAAAGATCAGGATTGCTCAGACAGGTCGGGGTGAGATGCGAGAGGTCCTGGGATTGAGGGATGGGGCGGGGTACGCCCCATCCTGTCGCTTATCGAGGACTGCCCAGCAAGCCACCGAGGATGCCGGTAACTGGAGCCAGCAAGCCGCCGTTGGTGCCTGCGACGGCGCCACCGCCTGCGGCTGCGCCGCCAGAGGCGCTCACGTCTACCGAGACCGTTGCTCCGCCACCCAGGCCGCCAACCAAACCACCGACCAGGCCAGTGACCGGAGCCAGCAAACCGCCGTTAGCTGCATCGCCACCACCCAGTCCGCCGGTCAGGCCGCCGACCAGGTTTGTGACCGGAGCCAGCAAGCCGCCGTTAGCTGCGTCACCACCACCCAAACCACCCGTCAAACCACCGAGCAGACCTGTTACGGGAGCCAGCAAGCCGCCGTTAGCCGCATCGCCACCACCCAGTCCGCCAGTCAAACCACCGACCAGATTGGTGACAGGGGCCAGCAAACCACCGTTGGCACCTTCGCCACCGCCCAAGCCACCTGTCAAACCACCGAGCAGGCCTGTGACAGGAGCCAGCAAGCCACCGTTGGCAGCATCACCACCACCCAAGCCGCCTGTCAGGCCGCCGAGCAAACCGGTGACAGGGGAGAGCAAGCCGCCTTCTCCATTACCCGTCAGTCCGCCAGTCAAGGAAGCGACGGCTTGTGTAGCGTGGTTCAGGGTGTTGCCCAGCGGGTTCGTATTGCTATCGGTTTGATGAACCAGGCCACCGACCGAGGCAACGGCCTGACCCAAATGTCCGACTACACCGCCCAGACCCAGAGGGGCTGCGCCATCCACTTGAGTACCCACATTGGCCAGGGCGCTGCCTACTCCGCCCAGCAAGGCATTGATTGGCTGACCGACGCCCAGGCCGTCACCCACTTGTTGAGTGACATGAGTGACCGTGGCACCTACAGGAGCGACTACGGTATCCAGGGTTTCGCCGACATTGCCCAGGATTGGGTTCAAGCCAATCGGCAAGATGTTATCGACGGTTTGCCCCACGTTGGCCAAGGAGGGCTCAAGAATAGCGGGGGCGTCCGTGCCGTTCAGCAAACCACCCAGACCCAGTTGGCCGGTGATGGGGTACAACAAGCTGCCTTCGCCCAGCAGGGAGTCGGTCAGAGCGGCAACGCCGCCAGTTGCGTGGCCCAGCACGGCTGTCAATGGTTTGGGGTTGTTAGCGTCAGCATGCAGCAAGCCGCCTGCACTACCCACTGCATTGCCCAAACCACTCAAAAGACCGCCCACACCTTGACCCAGATTCAGAGGTAGGCCGCTATTGCCCAGTTGTTCGCCCAGATTGGCAACTACGCCACCAGTCTGACCGAGCAGGCTGTTTACGGGTTGGCCCAAGCCAGTAGCGCCACCAATTTGTTGAGTCAGGCCTGTGGCTGTGTCCAGAACAGGAGCGACTACGGTATCCAGTGCCTTGCCCAGCTTGCCGCCGGTGTCTTGCAAGCCGACAGGCAGTACGTTGTCGACGGCTTCGCCTACGTTGTTAAGGGTGGTTTCCAGTGGACCTGGAGTGCGAGTGGGGGGATTGCCGCCGTTATCGCCGCCGCCGTTGTCGCCGCCGCCGTTATCGCCACCGCCGTTATCGCCACCGCCGTTATCGCCACCGCCGTTATCGCCACCGCCGTTATCACCGCCGCCGTTGTCGCCGCCGCCGTTATCGCCGCCGCCGTTATCGCCACCGCCGTTGTCACCGCCGCCGTTATCACCACCACCTGGGCCGCCAGTGCCTGGGCCAGGGTTCGTGGGGGTTTCCGATCCGCCGCCACCGCTACTGCCGCCACCACCACCGAGTAAGCTACCGCAGGCGGTCAAGGTTAAGGTGCTGGCCATCAAGGTGGCCAGGAGAGTCAGGCGCAGGCCTGGTTTCTTGCTGTCTGTATTTTTATGCATTGCTTGCTCCAATAAATGATCGGGGTACTTGCTTGCTTCCTGAATCTAGTTAAGCAATTCGCGTGCCAATTTATAGGGTTCTTTGCAAGCCGCATTCCGCTTGGGGATGGCAGAAAGTACAAGAAAAAAAGAGGGCTATTTGTTACGGGTTTTGGGGCTCGGGCGGAACGTGTTACGTAACAAAAAAAGAACCGCTGACAAGCAGCGGTTCGGATGGGGTAGAGCGGCGTGATCAGGAGGCTCGTGGCACCAGGGCCTTGGCATCCAGCCAGTCTTTGGTGTTTTGCCTGAAGGTACTCATGCTATCGACCAGAAAGTCATACATGGCAATGAGTTGTGCCGGGTTTTGGTTCGCTGCTGTGTTGATGGCCTGATTGATCGCTCGTTCTTTAAGGGCGAGAACCTCGCGGCATTTGTCCTGTACGGGGTGCAGGGCAATCACCCGTTTGTCCAAGGGGTGACGACCGCGTGTGATGTAGCCCCGGTGTTCCAGGCGGTTGATCAGGGCGCTGACACCACTGGCACTCAAGTCCATCAGGTGGGCGAGCTGTCCGGTAGGCAGAGCATCGAACTCCATGATGTATTCCAGTGCCTTGAAGTCATTCAAGGGCATGCTGGCTTGTTCGGCCAGACTGGCTTTCAGGGCCTCCGCGTAGATGGTGAACTGACGGCCCAGCATTTTGCCCAGATCCATCAGCATTTTTTCTGACAGCACACTGTGCTCATCGTTATGGGAGGACCAGTTGGAGCGGCTCCCGGCGCTTTGCGCGCCAGGATGAAAGCTCACTGGCAAACTGACCGGGTTCATGACTTTATTCATCATTTCCGGCCACCTCCCAGCAGACCGCCGACCAGGCCACCAACCAAGCCGGTAACCGGCGTCAACAAGCCACCACTTGCCTGGCCCTCAGCGGCTGCGCCACCGCCAATCGAAACACTGCCTGTGACCCCGCCCAGAATGCCGGTAACAGGAGCCAGCAAGCCGCCGTTAGCTGCATCACCACCACCCAGGCCGCCGGTCAAACCGCCCACCAGGTTGGTAACAGGAGCCAACAAGCCGCCGTTAGCTGCATCACCACCACCCAGGCCACCGGTCAAACCGCCAACCAAGTTAGTGACGGGAGCCAACAAGCCGCCGTTAGCTGCATCACCACCACCCAGGCCACCGGTCAAACCGCCAACCAAGTTAGTGACGGGAGCCAGCAAGCCGCCGTTAGCTGCATCACCACCACCCAGTCCGCCGGTGAAACCACCCACCAGGTTAGTGACAGGAGCCAGCAAGCCACCGTTAGCTGCGTCGCCACCGCCCAGGCCACCGGTCAAACCACCAACCAGGCTAGTGACGGGAGCCAGCAAGCCACCGTTGGCCGCATTGCCGCCACCCAAGCCGCCGGTCAAACCACCGACCAGATTGGTGACTGGAGCCAGCAGACCGCCCGTTGCGCCGTCACCACCACCCAGGCCGCCCAACAATCCAGTGACTGGAGCGAGCAAGCCGCCACCTTCACCACCCGTAATCCCGCCCAAGCCGCCTGTCAGCGAAGCGACGGCTTGTGTTGCGTGATTCAGTGTGTTGCCCAGCGGGTTTGTATTGCTATCGGTTTGGTGAACCAGACCACCAACCGAGGCAACGGCCTGACCCAAGTTTCCGATCACACCGCCCAGACC
Organism: Alcaligenes sp. SORT26; assembly: GCF_017377875.1. GTDB lineage: Bacteria > Pseudomonadota > Gammaproteobacteria > Burkholderiales > Burkholderiaceae_B > Alcaligenes > Alcaligenes parafaecalis. The sequence continues at coordinate 1,757,690 of NZ_CP070975.1, read as the reverse complement.
CAGAGGGGCCGCGCTATCCAGTTGAGTGCCCACATTACCCAGGGCGCTGCCTACACCGCCCAGCAAGGCGTTGATGGGCTGGCCAACACCCAAACCATCGCCCACTTGCTGCGTCACATTGGTGACGGTGGCAACGACAGGTGCCACGGTATTGTCCAGAGCACCACCGACATCACCCAGAATCGGGTTCAGGCCCAGAGGCAGAATGTTGTCTACGGTTTGTCCGACATTGCCCAGCGCAGGCTTCAGAACAGGCTCACCGCCGTCAGCCAGCAAGATTCCGCCCAGGCCCAGTTGCGCCGTCAGCGGATGCAGCAGGCTGCCTTCACCCAGCAAGGAGCCCGTCAGCACTTCTACGCCTTTCGTGGCGTGGTACAGGGTATTGCCAAGTGGGTTGGTGTTCTTGGGATCGTTGACCAGCAAGCCACCCGCCGAACCGACGGCCTGGCCCAGATGGGAGAGCAGGCCGCCTGCTCCTTTACCCAGATTCAACGGCAGGCCAGTCTTGTCCAACTGATCTCCCAGATTGGTCACGACGCCACCGACTTGATTTGTCAGACCATTGATTGGTTGGCCTAAACCAGTAAGCCCGCCAACGGTGCGAGTTGTGTCCGTAACGATATTGGTGACGGGTTTGAGCGCACCGTCCAGAGTTTGACCCAGTTGAGTACCGGTTTTGCCCAGGTTAAGTGGGACTACATTGTCGACAGCCTTGCCCAGATTACCCAGGGCATTTTCGGTGATGCCGTTACCGCCACCGTTGTTCCCGCCATTGTTCCCACCGTTATTACCCCCATTATTTCCGCCGTTATTGCCACCGTCGCCGGGGTTAGGCAGATTGGGATCAACAACGGGCGGACGTACGGCGACTTCCATGCCGTCGCGTACTCCACCGCGCGAGGAGCAACCTGCCAGGACGGCGGCGCTGATGACCAATGTGGCCACAACAGTACGTTGCAATGTGCGTTGTACCGAGGCTTTTCTTGCTGAATTCCTTGCTTTCATGTCTGACTCCGATTTGAAGTGTAAGCACGCCCTTGATGGGCTGTTGATAGAAATGAAGCAATTTCTGTGCCAAGTTTGTTTTTGTTATTTATTTTATTTTTTATTATTGTTAATCAATGGTTTGGCTCGGGTTTTGTTTTTTGTGGTGTGATGGTTTTGAGTGGATTCTGAGCAGGTTCAAGCGTGTTTCGGGAATTTTGTGCCAGGTGTTCCGTTCCCGTTACGTAACGTTTTTCGTAACACCTGGGGTCCGAATAGGCCTGGATGGAGCATAAAAAAGGCCATCTTGCGATGGCCGAGGGGGCAGAGGAGGCAAACAGGAGCAACGGAGCTCGCGCAGGAGTAGAACTTAGAATCCGTCGTAGAAGAACAGGAAGTTGGTGTTCAGACGAAGTTTGCGCTCATCCGAGTTGACCGGCAGATCGCCCAGTGGCTTGGCAATGTTGATATCAAATAAATAGTGTTTGTTATTGGACAGCCGCACACCAATGGCAGCCGAGCGCAGGCGGCGGTTGTTATAGCTGTTCAAGCGCTCCAGGTTGTACCAGGCCCGAGCCCAGTCATAGGCAATGTAGGGCTGAATGCTGTTGAGCCAGGTAGAGGAGTTGGTAAAGCGCCGGTTTATTTCCAGAGTGGCGCCCACACCCTTATCCCCCGCCATCTCGCCTTGCGGATAGCCATAGCCGTGTCGCCAGGCTCCAAAGGAAACTTGCTCGGAGTTGGGCAGCACATTGGAGCTGTACTGACCACTGGCCGAGAGGCTCATACCGAATTGGCCAGGCAAAACCAGGTTCTGCTTGACGGAGGCTGTCCAGCGGGTGAAGTTCAGGTCCAGATCAGATTCGGCGTCGCGCTGCAAATAGGTGTTCAGGGTTTTGCGGGCACCCATTGCATCCAGGCCTTTGTATACCCCCAGATTGACCTCCCGGGATTGGCGTGGCGAGGCATCGGTATAGCGCATTTCAGCTTTCAGGGCGCGGACGTCAGTGGTGTTTTCAATCCAGACATTGTCTAGTGTTTTGTGCGTGTAGTCATCCAGAGAGCGACTGGCATAAAAGCCTGCCGTGCCTTTCAGGCTGCGCTGATTATTCAGGATAAAGGGGTAGCTGATTGCCGCCCCAAGGCGCTCGTTGATCACCTTGCGATTCCAGCCCTGGCTCTCCAGTACTTCGTCACGCGGGGTGGATCGATAGTGGTAACCATCAATCTCCAAAGCCAGACCATCTGCGTTCAGAGGAATGGTCAGATTCCCGCTGACGTACTTGACGTCCTCGGAGCTGGTGGGGATGGCGGCAGTCAGCTTCAGCTCTTCACCCAAAGGTGTCAGGCTGTTGGCGCTGAGTTGCACCAGGGCCTGCTTGCTGGAGCCCATCTCTGCCACGCTGGCATTGGCGCTGAACGATTTGTGCTGTGCATTAATGACTAGTTCAGAAGCACCATCGGTGCGCACAGGCATGTCCAGCTTGGGGTCGATCTTTAAGCCAGGCACCGTACGCAGCAGGTTCATGGTGCGTTCCAGCGTGCGTTGGCTTAATGGTTTTTCGTCCACCATCGCTTGAGCAATGCGCTCAATACGAGCCTGGCTGCGGCCCGGATCCCCTTCAATGCGGACACTGCCGACATGCCCTTCAACTACCGTGACCTTGATATGTCCTTTGGAGAAGTCCTGCTGCTGCAAGATGGCAAAGGACAAGGGGTAGCCCTGTTGCTGATACAAGGCGGTGATTTTATTCACTTCAGTGATGAGCTGGGCAATGGTGACGGTTTTACCGGCCAAGGGTTCCAGAATGCCTGTGATTTGCTCAAAAGGAATGCTGCGGCTACCGCTGACATCAAAACTGCGCACCACCAATTGTTGCTGAAGTTGCTGCTGCAATTGAGTCTGGGCCGCCGCAGGCGGAATATTCAAGGATGGAGTGCGAGTAGCGGGGCTTGGTGCATTAATGGGCGGCAAAGAGTCGACGGGATTACCCCGCAAGGGTGCGTCCGCCCAACTCGTCAGGCTTACGGTTGTCAGGCCCATAAATAATCCCAGACTTGCAATCAGACTGAGATTTTTTTTTCTAAGAGGAGCCAGTGGCAAGTAGGGCTTGAGATTCATATTCATTAATCATTATTAGCTAAATATCGGGCGCTTTTTTCTACTGTGCCGTAGTTTATCTTCCCTGTCACTTTTTGCTGTTTGAAAGAGCCTTGTTTTTGGTTGCAGCTTTAAAAAGCCTTAACTATTACATTTTGAAACTTAAAAAAATTAGCCCTGATTTAGGCCGTTGGCAAACCGTCCTTTATGGCTGTATTGATGGGTACTCAAGTCTGCTGGGGTTTTCCCTTGCTCGTAACAGAAGATGGAAAAAAAGTTACTTTCTTTCAATGGATTAAACCGGCCTGTCTGGTCTCTTTCATAGAGAAGGTGATCGGCATTGTGTTGCAATTTGAAATGATAAAAACAGTAACATTAACAAACTTCGTCACAACTTAGGTAAGTAAAGGTTTCAAATTAGCTGTTTTTTGGCCTTTTTCCATAGGAATTTAGCTGTTGTAAATACACAATCATGCGTTTTTCGTATCTTTGGGCTAGAATTCGTTTGTGTATTTGATGTCTGTTACACGTAAACCCTAGTAAAAACATGTACATACCTGGGTTTAAGATGATTTCATCTAAAAAATACAAAAATTGATAACAGTTAGCAGTGGAAGTTGCCAAAGTTGGCAAAGTGTTGTGCCCCGAGGGGCCTCTAACCCTCGCCTTTGAGGGTGATTTTTTCTTTTTAAATGGGGACAGTCATGAAGACTCAACTTCAGCAATTCTGGAACGATGAAGACGGTGCAACGGCTATTGAGTACGGCCTGATCGCAGGGCTGATTGCTGTGGCGATTATTGCTACGCTGACCGCAGTGGGCACAGATCTAAAGGCGATGTTTGCTGCTGTTTCTACAGCTGTGAAGAAAGGTACGGCAGATGGTGCTCCTGCTGGTGATTGATTTTATTTAATTTGTTTGATCATCAGCCACTTCAAGTCTGGCTGTTTCTTTCGGCTTGAATGGCTGATGCTTATGTTTTATTTAATAAGCCTTTCTTTTATCTTCATTCTGTTTTTCTTTTCCATTCAGATTATTTATCGCGATCTGAGATTTCGGAAAATACCTAATTCATTACTCGTTTTTTATTGTTTGACGGTCTTGCTGCACAAGATAGCTGTCAGCGTGTTCTATGGCTTGCCCTGGGGATGGGTGGCGAGCTGGATGGACTCCCTGATTGGTTTTGCCGCCGCCTTGATCGTGTTTTATCCAATCTGGCTATTACGTTTGATGGGCGCAGCAGATGTGAAGTTGATGGCCGTGCTGGGCCTGGCCTTGGGATGGAAAGAAGCAGGCATGGTGGTCTTGTTTGCCACGGTACTGGCGGGTTTGCATGCCTTGGTACTGGTGCTGTTGCCTTCTTTGGAACGTAAGTACGGATTTGCTTTGCCGGGAACCCGGGTCAAAGCACGCAGTGTGCCTTTAGGGGCTTGGTTAGCCCTTGCAACAATGGGGTGGGTATGGATGCAAAATCAATAAAGCCCCCACGAGAGGGCCAATTACCGACGCGGCGTGGCGTAGATAAAAAGTATCAATACGGAGCCTACGCGCTGGAATTTGCATTGGTGTTCCCATTGCTGTTTCTCTTCATTTACGGCTTGCTGACTTTCGGTCTGATCATGACCGCTCAGCAGTCCTTGAATTTCGCCGCCGAGTCCGGTGCGCGTGCCGCCCTGATTGAGCCGGGTTTTGCTTCAGGTGGTCCGGGTGCGGGTCAGAACCGTTTGCAGGCGCGTGCTGATCGGGCCAGGGAAGTGGCCGCCGATCAAGTTCAGTGGTTAAGCAATTGGGTGGGTAGCGAGCATGTTCGCGTCAGTGCGGATTTGATCAGCGACGAGGTGCGTGTCGGCATTGTGTACGACTACGTGCAGGCTCCGCTGATTCCCCGTTTTGCCCCCGATACCTTGTTTTCTCTGGTCGTCCCTGAACAGTTAAAGGGCAATGCGCAGATAAATCTGATGATTGCTGGGGAATTAGGGAGCAAGGGAGAGACGCCATGACGCGCAAGCCTGGATTCACTTCATCCTCCCAGCGCCAAGAAGGGGTTGCCGCCATCGAGTTCGCCTTGATGATCGGGATTTTGCTGCTGGTTTTCAGCGGCATCATCACCTTCAGTTCGCTGTTTCTGGCCCAACAAAAAATGAGCCATCTGGTCGGAGACCTGTCCCGTCAGGTGACCATGAACGTCAAATCAGTCGACCAGATAGAGCCCTTTATCAATCAGGAGCTGGCGGAAAACTACGGCAAGGGCAAAGCCAAGAGTGATTCGTTCCTGCACTGGTTTGGGGATCTCAGTGCGGATGTCCAGTCCCAGGCCTGCGTGTCAGAGCCTCAGTATGACTGTGCCCAGTTGTCCCTGAAGCTGGACATGGAACCCGGAATACTTTCTCAAACCCTGGATTTGCTGCGTTCTGAAGAAGACGAAGCGGATCAACTGCGCTCACTGAGCGCCAAGACATTACTCGTACTACGGAGACAAGCTCAATGAGCGGCATTATGAAGGGGGCGGCAGTCCTTTTATTGCTGATAGCAGCCGTACTGGTTGCCTTTGCCCTGTACCTGGGCATGAAACCAAAACCGGAAGTGGTTCAGCCTGTGGCCAGTACACAGAATCCGGAACCGGCAGCCGCTTTGCAGGCGGTGGTGGTCGTCAAGCGTGATGTGAAAGCAGGGGAAACCTTGCAAGCAGAAGCCTTGCAGTTGGCCCAATGGCCTGCTGCTCCGGCCCAGTCGTTCAACACCCTGGAGGCGTTGACAGGCAAAACCCTGCGTTTTGACCTGGAGCAGGGCCAGCCTGTATTGAGCAGTTTTATCGCCAAAAGTCTGGCCAGTTATCTGGAAGAGGGTGAGCGTGCCGTCAGCATCCCCATTGATGTGATCTCTGGCGCTAGCCATCGGGTAGAGCCGGGTGATCTGGTCGATATCTTCATTACCTTCAATAGCGGTAACGAAGTCAAAGACACCCAGGCCCGTCTGTTGATGCCGCGTGTGCGCGTGCTGGCTTACGGCGGCGCTTCGTTGTCCGGGCCAGATCCGGCAGAGGCCAATGCCGCCAATCGTGCAGATACGCAGGCTCGTCATGCCATGTTGGCGGTCCCGCTGGAATCGGTGAATGAACTCTTGCTGGCCAGCCGCAGCGGCAGCTTGCAATTGGTCTTGCGAGCCCCTAAGGACGAGAGCCTGCCCGATCCCTCTTTATTCCCCGAGTTTGCCGGTCTGATCCCCGCACGCGCCAGTCTGGATGCGGATCAGCGTGATGCCTTGAAACTGCCGGATAACCGCGCCATGGCCGGTTTGGGTCTGCGCGAGTTTTCGATCAGCCAGACCGAGAAAGAACAAGTGCAAGCACGCGCCTTGTCCAGTGGAGAACCGCATGCTGCGCCACCGCGCCGCACTGAGGTGATTCGCGGGGGCCGCTTGGAAGTCATTCAGTATTAAGCAATGAAGAGCTTGTTGAGGGGACGGGTCAGCCTGCTAGTGGCGGTTGACGGGAAGCGACGCAAGGCAGCATGGATTAAACACATGAGACAGAAAATCAAAAAAGCAGGTCTGGGTTTGGGGTGCTGGTATGCGCTCTGCTTGTCAGGTTTGGCACCGATGCCCGTCATGGCACAAACGGCCCAGACTAGCGCCAGCCAAAAGGTGATTCGGCTGGTAGCCAACGATCAGGATATCTTGCGTTTGCCGCAAGTTCCTCAGCGTGTGGCGATCAGTGATGAAAGCGTGGCGGATGTGCAGATTCTGAGCTCTTCTGCCGGGCAGCGGGGCGAAGTGCTCCTGATTGGCAAGCGCGCCGGAGTGGCGGATTTGCGTGTCTGGATGCCCGGTCGTACGAATCCGGATCGCTGGACGATTGAAGTGACCAGCCAGGTGCAACAGCAACTGGCGCAATCGGGTAGCCCTATGTCGGCCCAGGTGTCCAGTGCCGGGCAGCAGGCGTTGATTACAGGTAGCAGCCCTTCCTTGCTGGATCATCAAAATGCCATGGCGGCCGCCCGCTCCGGTGCAGGCCCGGATGCCGCTGTGCTGGACCTGTCCGAGGTCAGTGCCAGTGGCATGGTGCAGGTGGAAGTCAAAGTGGTGGAAGTGTCCCGCGAAGTGATGAAGGACATTGGTTTGAGCGCCAATGCCATTGGTGGCAAACCCTGGTCGGGCGGCGTGAACCTTTTGCCTACGGCCTTGAGTGGCGGTTTGAGTCTGGCGTATAACTCGCGCAATTTCAGTGCGGCCTTGAATCTGCTGGAGCAAAACGGCCTGGCCCGTGTGCTGGCGGAGCCGACCCTGGTGGCCATGTCCGGCCATAGCGCCAGCTTCCTGTCTGGTGGTGAGATTCCTATCCCCAGTTCCGGTGGCTTGGGTACGACGACCGTGGAATACAAACCCTTTGGTATTGGCTTGACCGTCACACCTACAGTTTTGTCGCCCGAGCGTATCGCGTTGAAAGTGGCCCCTGAAGCCAGTGATCTGGACTATTCGCGGGTGGTGGAAATGCCCGGTGGTGGCGTGATGCCTTCTTTGCGTACCCGTCGTGCCGACACGACCATCGAGCTGGGTGATGGAGAGAGCTACATCATCAGCGGGCTGGTGTCGCGTCAAACCGCGGCCGCCGTCAAGAAGATCCCTTTCCTGGGCGACTTGCCCATTTTGGGCAGCTTCTTTCGCAACGTGCAGTACAGCCAAAAAGAGCTGGAGTTGGTCATTGTGGTGACGCCCCGTCTGATCAAACCTATTCAGAAAGGCGCCACGATAGCCTTGCCCGGTGGTCGTCAGGAAAAGCTGGATGACGCGCCCAATGCCTGGGGCTATTTCTTGCTGGGTCGTCACGGTTACGAGCAGATGCCAGGGTTTTCGCGCTAAGCGCGTGGAGTGGTGACGTGCAACGATACCGGGAATATCTCTTGTGTACAGAGCACCCCGAGCTGGCTGTGATGATCAACACGGCAGCCGCCGGGCTGCTGACGGTGCGGGCCATTGAGCCCACGACCGAGAGTTTGCGCCGGGAGCTGGCCAAGCAGGCTGAACCTTTGGTGTTTTTTGACTTTGCCCATGGGCAACATGGTGAAGAAAACGGGAAGGTGGTGACCCTGGTGCGCAGTCTGGCCCGGCTGGATGCCAGTGTGCAGCGTGTGGCGGTAGGGCGCGCCTCGGTGCCGCAAGGGACGGTGAATGCCTTGCGGGCCGGTGCCAACGAGTTTCTGAATCTGGATACGAATGAGGACGTGCACCATCAGTTGCAGATCCTGATCGAGAAGCTGGGCCAAACCCAACACAGCCCTTTGCTGGACAAGCCTTTTCGCAGTGTCTTGTTGATGGGGGCGCGTATCGGGGTGGGGTGCAGCACGGTGGCCAGCAGCCTGTCCTGGCTGTTGCAGCAAGAGATGAATCGCATGGGTAAAGAGGTACGGGGTTTGTCCACGGTCAAGCCTTTGCCTGTGGAGCTGGTGCCTTTGCCCGAGCGAGTGGGCTTGCTGGATCTGGGGGCCCCGACCGGGGACTGCGCCTTGTACATGGGCCTGGGGTCGGACTTTGATTTTATTCAGGCGGCGTCGCAGCGGCATCGGATGGACGACACCATGTTGCATTCAGCGCTGGCGCAGCACAGCAGCGGGCTCAACCTGTTGTCCTTGCCCGCCGATGTGAACACGCTCAATCAAATCAGTCTGGAAGACTCCTTGGGCCTGTGCAGTTATCTGCGTGAACGCATGGGTTGCCTGGTGATTGATGCGGGTGGTTTTCCGAATCCCCGTTTCCTGGTGGAACTGGAATCGCTGGTGGATGAGGTGCTGGTGGTGACTGATCAAAGCATGGGAGCTCTGGTCTCTCTGGCCGAATTTCTGGCCTTGCGAGCCCAGTTTGATGCGCTTGCCAATGTGCGTTTGGTGGTCAATCAGTTTGATCCTGCTTACGGTTTTTCCGGGCAGGCCATTGCTGAGCGTTTTGGCCTGGAGCTGGCCGCGGTCTTGCCAGACCGGCGATTAGGCCATATGCGTAGTGCCAGCTTGGGCAAGATTTTGGTGCAAGTCGATGAGAAGGACCCGTATACCCGTGCCCTGCAAAGTCTGGCAACGGGTTTGACGGGGCGCAGGCAGGGGCTGTCGCAAAACAAGGTCAGTACGGTTTTGGGACGGTTGAAATTCAGGTTCGGGGGCTGATCAGGCCCAAGCATGGAAAAGTAAGGCATGAACAATACTTCATTGCTCGGTGGGCGTCCCGACCTGATTCAGGTCCGGGAACAGGCTCATGAACATTTGCTGGCTCGTATCGAAGAGCTGGGGGCCGAGTTTGGCCGCTGGACTCGGCAGGCCATTCAGGATTTTGTCGGTATCGAACTGGCCAGCTTCGTTCGTTTGAAACGAGTGCCGGTTAACGAACAGGAAGTTCGGGAAATCGTGCAGGCCTTGACCCGCGAGTTGGCGGGTTTGGGGCCGTTGGAGGACCTGCTGGAAGATCCGGCCGTGGAAGATATTCTGATCAACGGTTACGACAAGTTGTTTGTGTCGCGGGGGGGCGTATTAGGCCAAGAGCCCAGTGGGTTTACTGATGACCAGCACGTGCTGCGTATCGTACGCCGCATTCTGGCCCCGCTGGGACGCAGGCTTGACGAGTCCGTGCCTATGGTTGATGCCCGCCTGCCCGATGGTGGCCGCCTGAACGTGGTCATTCATCCCTTGGCGGTAGATGGCCCGATGGTGTCCATTCGGAAGTTCCGTAAAGACCCGCTGAAACCGGAAGACTTGATGCGTCTGGGCGCGTTTGATGAGCCGGTGGACCGTTTGCTGCAAGCTGCCGTAGCGTCACGCTGCAATATCCTGATCTCAGGCGGAACCAGCTCGGGCAAGACCTCCTTGCTCAATGCCTTGGCCTTTTATATCCCTAAAACTGAACGGGTCGTCACGGTAGAAGACACCGCCGAATTGGCCTTGAATCACCCACACGTGGTGCGACTGGAAGCGCGTCAGGCTGGTTATGACGGCAGTGGCGAGATTTCAATTCGCGAACTCTTGCGCAACAGCTTGCGTATGCGTCCGGACCGGGTGGTAGTGGGAGAGGTTCGAGGGGCCGAGGTCATCGACATGCTGCAAGCCATGAATACGGGCCACGAAGGTTCTATGGCAACGATTCACGCCAACTCGCCGCGTGAATGTGTGTATCGCGTGGAAATGCTGGCGGGTTTCGCCGGGTTTCAGGGAAGTGAAGACAGCTTGCGTCGGCAGATTGCCAGCGCGCTGGATTTCATTATTCAAATTGGTCGTTTGCCCAACGGCAAGCGTCGGGTGCTGTCCATTACCGAGATTACCGGTATGGGCGATGGCGTTATTGCCATGCAAGAGCTGTATCGCCACGAGTCCTATGTGCTGGATGATGGCAACGAGCAGGATCGCTGGGTCAGCCTGGGCATACATCCGCATACCCGCAAGCTGATGCAGTACCGCGATCAACTGGCGAACGAGCAGGTTCAGGCCCAGGAAAACACGTCCAAGGAGGGCGGCGGTTTCTGGGATTGGAGACGCTAAATGATGGCTTTGTATATCGCTTTGGCGGCTGTCATTCTGACACTGGGTGCTTTGCTGCTCTGGGCTAAAGGCGCCCAGCGTCAGCAGGCCCAGCGTTCGGCCCAGGTGCTGGAGCAGCAACTGGCCTTGCGTCCGGCGGTACAGAGCAGCGTACGGATACAGCCTGAAACTCAGGACGCCTGGTTAAGTGCGCCCAAGGGGTGGCGGGAGTTCATGTTGCGCACAGGGATTCAGCCTTCGCGCCGTTTCTATCTGATTCTTCTGCTGGGCACGCTAGTGCCACCTGCGGTCTTGCTGGCCTTGGTCGGCCCTGTGGCAGGTGTGGCCATGTTGATTGCCACGGTGCTCGGTGCCTATACCTTTTTGTGGTTCCGCAGCGATAAGCGTCATCGCAAAATCGTCTCGCAGATTCCTGATTTTCTGGATCTGATGGTGCGTCTTATCACCATTGGTAACAGTATGGGTGCGGCTTTTTTGAATGCCGCTGACAACACCCCTCAGCCTTTGGGGCAGGTGCTGCAAGACGCCAATTCCTTGCATCGCTCGGGCCAGGATCTGGATGTGGCTCTGCGAGCCGTATCGCGCCAGCACGGTTTGCACGAGCTGTTTCTGGTAGCAGCAGTGATTAGCGTGGCAATGCGTTTTGGTGGACGCAGTGACCAGACGATGGAACGTATGGCGGGCTTCATGCGCGACCGGGAAAACGCCCGCAGCGAGCTGGTGGCCTTGTCGGCCGAGGTGCGCTTGTCCGCCTGGATTCTGGCTTTATTGCCGATTCTGATCGGCGTCTACATTCTGATTTTCAATAACGAGCTGTTCTTGACCATGTGGAATGACCCGGTGGGGTTTCGCATGCTGCTGTTCGCAGCGGTCTTGCAGTGTGTGGGTTGTTATTGGCTGTATTGGATGGCACGCAATGTCTAGGAGCAAGACATGATGGCCTTGGAAGCACAAACCGTTCTGATCTGGGGAGCTGTGGCTTGCGCACTGGCGGGGCTGATTCTGTTCGCACTGTGGTTTAACCACCATTGGCAGCAGCGTCAGCAAGCCATGCGTTTGAGCCAGGTTGTGGACGAGCGCCTGAAAGGGGCGCCCCATAGTTCGCAGGCTCCCAGCCAGTCTCGTCAGACGGTGGAACAGATCAAGATGCAGGCCGGTAGCCTGGGAGAGCGCTGGCTGAAAGGGCGCTTTGGCTCCAGCCTGTTGAGTGAAGAAGATCGCCTGCTGATCATGAATGCAGGCTTCAAGCACATTGATGTGGCACGTCAGTATTTTGTACTGAGCCGGGTGGGATTGAGCATCCTCCTGATTGTCCTGTTCAGCTTGTTGCCCATGACTCGCAGGCTGAATGAGCATGTGCCCTTTGTCTCCGTGTTCATTGGCTTTGCCCTTGGCTGGATGCTGCCCAAATGGTGGCTGGCACGTCGGGTTTCGCAGCGCCGTCTGCGCATTGCGGCGGAACTGCCCCTGTTTGTGGATTTGCTGCGTTTGCTGCAAGGGGTAGGCCTGTCTATGGATCAGACCCTGCACACCATTGAGCGTGAATTCCATGACGTGATTCCGGTTATGGGCTCGGAACTGACCATTGCCGTCGAGCAGTATGCGCGGGGCCGAACTCGGGAGCAGTCCCTGGAGCGGCTGGCCAGTGGCTTTACCAACGAGGACCTGGCCGTAATTTGCCGTCTGATTGTGCAGGTGGACCAGCATGGTGGGGCGATGCAAGAGCCGCTGCATCGCTTTGGTGTGCGCTTGCGCGAACAGCGTCGCCTGGAACTGAAAGCCAAAGTCGGCAAATTGACCGTAAAAATGACCGGTGTGATGGTGCTGACCCTATTGCCCGCCCTATTAATTATTACTGCAGGGTCAGGTTTTCTGGCCTTGTTCCGTGGCATGAGCCAAGTAGCCGGAGGATGACTTTGATGAAAACGTCGACATGGATTCGTCCCGTGATGCGCTGGGCTGCATTGGGTTTGAGCAGTGCTTTGCTGGTGGCCTGCTCCACCACTGACTCGGCTTACGAGCTGGTGCGTCAGCAACAGGAACAAGAAGCCTTCTTGCAAAGCAAAGAGATTGAGCACTGGGAAAAACGCAAGCCCAGCGACAGGCAGATGGCTGTGCGCATGCTGGAAGAAACTCAAAAGCAGGGGCGGTATTTTGCCTCGCTGGCTTACGCAGAGGCCATGGAAAAAGAATACGGTGCAGACCCTGAAGTCATGGTGCTGCGGGCCGAGGCCCAGCGTCAGACCGGCCAATTGGAGCAGGCGGCCCACACCTTTCAATCCTTGGTCAATACGCCGGTTGCTGGTCGGGCGTATCAGGGTTTGGGCTTGATCGCGGGTTCTCAACAGCACTTTGAGCAGGCGGCTCATTACTTGAAGCAAGCGGCACAGCAAGACCCGACCAATGCCATTGTGCAAAGTGATCTGGCCTATGCCTATTTGCGTTCCGGTCGCCCTCAGGAGGCGCGGCTGGCTCTGGGCAAGGCTGCTGAACTGGCCCCGGATAACCCCAAGATTTTGAGCAATATGGCTCTGTATTTATTGGTCAGTCAGGAGCCGCAACGAGCCAGCTTTGTGATGCAGCAAGCCGGAATGGACTCGGCTACCCAGCAGGCGGTAGCGCAGATGGCCGAGCAAATCGGCCACGAGCTGGAGCAACTGCATGCACGTCAGCAACAGCAAAAACAGCAGGATCTGCGGTTGGCGGCCGCTGCTCAGGATGAGCAGGCCAGAGCCCAGGTAGTGGCCTTAAGTCCTGCGACCGTGAATACGGTGACTCAGGTGGGAGCCAGCCGCTCTGTTCACTCTCGGAACCCGGTGGTGAACTCTGATCGTGGTCGTGCCGTGGTTTCCGCTACACAAGCAGGGCTGAACCGGCCCTTGCTGGAGAGCCTGGGCCCTGTGCCCTCGTCAATGAATTGATTGCTGTTTTTTCAAGGATATCGCAATGAACCGATCCCGCATTTTGGCCTGCTGCACTCTATTGATGGCCAGCGGTGCCTGGGCGCAGACACAGCCTCCCCTGACCGGAGCGATGGTCTCTGGGACCAGCACCTATCCGGTCAGCACTAGCCCGGCGGCAGCCAGCAATCAAGGTGTGCATACACCGGCTGCCCCTGCTGCGGCTGCTGCCACAACGCCTGCCGAACGCCAGCCTTACGAGAAATACCGCTTGAGCGATGAAGAAGTGCACCCCTGGCCCGAAGTTGAAGGCCTGCCTGTGCACGTGCAAAACGAGCGCCGCCATATTCCCCCCCGCCTTGAGGTGGGGTCGGATACCCGCAGCTTGCTCAGCATGCAGGCCGACCCGGATCGAGAAGGCAAGGTGTTGCCCGTACACGGTGCGGCAGCCAATCTGGCCTGGGATCGCTACTTGGAAAGTTTCAAGCACCCCATCCCCGAGTACATGAAAGAACGCATCAAAACAAACGGTAGTGATTAAAGCCCACTGGGGTAGAGCGGGTTAGGAGAGCGACATGAAATGGGGAAGAACTCGAACCCAGAATCAGCCGATGCACAAACAGCAAGGTTCCATTATTGTGCCTGCGGCAGCGGCTTTGCTGGTGGGGCTGGTGCTGCTGGGTGCGGCGCACTTGGGGCATAACTTCTATGTGAAGCGGGATCTGCAGAACGCGGCTGATCTGGCTGCCCTGGCCGGTGCCCAATCCTTGGGTTCAGGGGATGCGCTGGGTTGTCAGCAAGGGCAGAATATGGCCCGGTTCAGTTTGCGCAGCCAGCCCAATTCCCCGGCTGCAGGCCTGACGGGGGATGGAGCCAAGGTACTATGCGGCAAGTGGAATAGTGCTCAGGCGGATGCCAGCCAGCGCTTTGCGCAGGTTCTGCCTGCGGACGCAGTGCGTGTGCATTTGAGCTATCAGCCGCCTTCTTTATTTCCCTTTTTTACGTCCTCGGTGATTGAGGCGGTTGCTACCGCCAAGAGTAGCGAGCCTGTGGCGACCTTCTCTGTGGGCAGTCGCTTGCTGTCCTTGAAACGCAATGGCCTGGTCTATAACCTGCTGCGCGGCGTAGGCCTGCGCCCGGACCAATTGACGGTGCTGGACTCAGCCGGTTTGGTGAATGCCAAGATCACGCCTGCCGGTTTGCTGAAAGCATTGGGGCTTCCGGCCACGGTGATTGCCGGGGTGGGGACGCCAGAGGAGTTGACGCGTCTGGAGCAACTGACCCTGGCCGATTTGTTAAGCGCCAGTCTGGATTTATTGAATCAACAAAAAACGCTGGGCCTGGACGTAGGGGCCTTGCAGGAATACATCAAGCTGCTGCTGGGCGTGGGACCGCTGGATTTGCCCGTGAAACTGTTGGGGGAGGGCGGTATTTTGGCCCTCATCAATGGTGTGGATCCCTTGTCCGCCCTGAACGTGAATCTGGATGTGCTGCAACTGGTTAACACCGGTTTGGTGGTGGCCAATGGCAAGAATCTGATTGATCTGAATCTGACTGCGCTGCCTTCCGGTTTGACGGGTATGTTCAATAACGCCCTGGACCTGCGGGTACGTGTGGTGGAACCGCCCAGTATCGCTATGGGCGGGATTGGAACGAAAGCGAACTCGGCCGGTGTGCGCGTGTATTTGAATCTGGACACCTCCAAGATTCCCTTGGCAGGCCCCATTCTTAAAGTGCTGGGTACGGAAGTCAGCCTGCCCATCATTATTGAGCTGTCCCAGGCAACGGGTGAGCTGGTCAATGTGTGCCGTCCGCCGATTGCCGATAATCAGGCCACGATTGCCGTCAGTTCTTCGTTGGTGAATGTGTGCTTAGGCAAATTTCCGCATTCGGATTTCTTCTCGACCAGCAATAGCTGCAAGGACACCTCCTTTGGTCAGATTCAGCGCCATCGGGTGATTAATGTGCTGGGTATTTTGCCATTGACGGCCAAAGTCACTTTGCCTTTGATTGATACTAAAAACCCGGTCCATGTCACTTTGACGGCCCCTCCGGGCCAGCCGTCGGAAAAGACTGTCAACGCGACCCAATTGGACTTGACCCGTAGTGTCAGCCTGCTCTCCGATGCGGTTCTGTCCGGCATTCTGGGCGACCTGCTGAACACGCCCTGGAGTGGTGCATCGGGCAAGCGTCAGATGGCAGAAAGTCTGGTGGGTGATGGCCCAGGTCGCTCTGTCTCTGCCGTTGTGAACGAGATGAACTGGTCCAAGGAACGGATGGATCAATTGGCCCGCACTATGAGCCAGAACGGCTTGATCGGTGTCTTGGGCGGCACCTTGGGTTTTGTTGATAATTTGTTGACCACGCTACTGGGAGCTCCTTTGAGTGATGTGGCGTGTGGGCTTGCTGGCATTGGTGGGCAGAAAGCCATGCGCGATTGCCGCACGGGCGCGGTAGAGACCTTGGTTTTCAAAGACTCCAATCTGGTTGGTGCTGTGCTCAGTCTGGTCATCGCTTTGCTGGACCCGGTCTTGCAAGGCTTGAGCGGCCTGCTGGAAGAACTGTTGAAGCTGCTGGGTCTGAGCCTGGTCGAGGCCGATGTGAAACTTCATGATGTGCAGTGCGGCACTGCCTATCTGGTGCAATAGGGCGGGAGGCGAACACAGCAATGAGCGTCAGCTTTATGGGTAATGAACCTGTTTTATACGTCTGGGAGGGTAGCTCCGATCTGGTGGTGCGCGCCGAGCGCGCCTTGGAACCCAGTTCGGTAGCGGTCATGCGTGTAGAGCCTGCATTGGTCCTGGATGCGGAGCGTCATCCCACGCGCCATGCTGTCGCACTGGTGTCCGTCAGCGTGATGGCGCAAGGGCGCTTTGAGCAGCATCAGTGGCTGGTGGAACATGCTATTCCGGTGATTTGGGTGGCCTCGGAAGACAGAGGCTATGACCCGCGTTTTTACCCTTCAGCCTATTCCTATACCTTGCCCTTGTCCTTCAGTCAGGCCGAGCTGCGTACGCTGGTTGCCAAGCTGGCCGGATTGACGGCTCAGGTCGAGCGTGAAGGGCAGGGCGGACCGCAACCCTTAGTGGCTGTATCACCTGTGATGCGTGCTTTGATAGCAGAGGCCGATATGTACGCTGACAGCGGTGCCAGCGTCCTGATTCATGGTGAAACCGGGGTGGGCAAAGAGCGTATCGCCCAATTGCTGCATGAGCGCTCTGCCCGTGCCCAGGGCCCTTTTGTTCCCGTGAACTGCGGAGCGGTTCCTGAAGGCCTGTTCGAGGCGCATTTCTTTGGTCACGCCAAAGGTGCTTTTACCGGCGCGATTGGTGCCCATAAAGGCTATTTTGAGCAGGCGGATCAAGGTACGTTATTTCTGGATGAAATCGGGGATTTGCCTTTGCATCAACAGGTGAAACTGTTGCGCGTGCTGGAGCAACGTGCAGTGACGCGCCTGGGGTCCACACAGCAAATTCCGGTTGATTTTCGTATGGTGGCGGCCACCAATAAGAACCTCTTGGGTCTGGTGCAGCAAGGCCTGTTCCGGGCAGACCTGTATTACCGTTTGGCCGTGGTGGAGCTGCTGATTCCCAATCTGGAGCAGCGCGGCTCCCAGGAAAAGATCGCTATTTTCTGCGCCTTGCTGGAACAGGCGCTGGAGTGCGACGTTGAAGATATTCCGCAATGGGTGCTGGATGCCGTAGGCAGCATGCGCTTTAACGGTAATGTGCGTGAACTGGCCAATCTGGTTGAACGCGTCGCCGTCATGAGCAAGCAATTTGGTGCCTGGGAATCGGTGCAGTTGCGACAAGTGCTGGAGCGTTTCAACGCCCCTGTCATGGCTCCTGTCATGGCCTTGCCTGAAGGGGCGCCTATCCTGGAGCGGCCCGAGCCGGTGATCAGCCTGAATGCACAGGAGCAAGAGGAACGTGCCCGCATCATTACCGTACTGGATACCCAGAACTGGCGACGGCAGGATACGGCGGCTGTATTAGGGATATCTCGTAAAGTCTTGTGGGAAAAGATGCGCAAATTCAACATAAAGGCACAAGATGCGACAAGCCGCGTTTAGAATACGGGCTGATTCTGTGTATCAAGCTAATCACAAAAAATTGATTATCAAGGGATGGGTATGGTGAACCTTAGTCAGAAGACGGCGGTGTTGCTGTCCTTGGGAGGACTTCTTTTATTGTCAGCGTGCAGCTCGGTGTCCTTGAACCAGGAACCAGAGCGACCCGTCGTGGCGCAAACCCAGGAGCAAGATGTCGAAGAAGTGGCCCCTGTTGCCGCTCCGGCTGCTGCCCCTGCGCCCGCAGCCGCCCCGGCTTACCAGAACACGACTGTGGCCCAGTTGCAGCAGTTGATTCAGGCCCGTGCCGTCCAGGAACTGCGTACCGCCTATAACGGCCGCTTTGGTGCCAGCTTGCTGTTCGCGGCCGATAGCATGACTTACTACGTCGCCTTGTTCCAGCAGCGCGAATTCTGGCGCGTCTTCAAGACCACCGATGAGTCCCTGGCTGAGCGCATGTACACCCAGTACCGTCAGGACACCGTGGACTATGCCGCTGCTGATCTGGAGCGCATCAAGCTGCAGGCGGAAGTGGCGAAAGCCGAAAAGCAATTGAATGAAAGCGCCGATCAGTTGACCGTTTTGCAAAATGATCTGGCTTTGCAACGTCAGCAAGAGGCCCTGGCTATCGCCCAGCGTGAAGAGTCCCGCCGCGAAGCCTATGCACTGGCAGAGCAGGAACGCGAAGCCCGCGAGCAGTTGCGAGAGTTGCAGCGTCAGATCAAGGATCTGGAGCAGCAACGTGCCGGTATGTTGCAGAGGCAGAAAGGACGCTGATCGCCATCAGGCAATCAATCAAAACCCGCATGGTCTGATGAGCATGCGGGTTTTTTTATGGCTGAGGTGTGCTGACGTTGGCTTGGCGTTGTTCTACCGCGACAAGTACCGCATCGCCTCTTCCAGCCCTGCGCTGGTAACGGGGTACATATGGTCGGACATCAGGTTCTGAATGATGGCGATGGATTGGCGGTAGGGCCAGTAAGCCTGTGGCTCGGGGTTGAGCCAGGCAATACGGGGCCAGTGGTCGTTCAGCCTTTGCAGCCAGGCTGCGCCGGTTTCCTTGTTGTAGTGCTCAACAGAGCCACCTGGAGCCATGATCTCGTAAGGGCTCATGGTGGCGTCACCCACGATAATGATGCGCCAGTCCTCGTTGTACTTGCGCAGCAAATCCCAGGTTTCCAGTCTTTCGCTTTGGCGGCGTGAATTGTTCCGCCATACGGATTCATACACGCAGTTATGGAAGTAGTAGGCCTCCAGGTGTTTGAATTCGGAACGTGCGGCCGAGAACAGGGCTTCCACCTGAGCGATATGGTCATCCATGCTGCCGCCTATATCCAGCAGCATCAGCACATTCACGCGGTTTTGTCGCTCGGCCTGCATTTGCAGATCCAGCATGCCCGCGTTGCGAGCTGTCTCGCGTATGGTGCTGTCCAGATCCAGCTCGGTGGGGGCGCCTTGGCGGGCAAAGCGGCGCAGGCGTCGCAAAGCCATCTTGAAGTTGCGTGTGCCCAGTTCTTGCTGGTCGTCGTAGTCCACGAACTCGCGCTTTTCCCAGACTTTGATGGCGGTGCGATTTCCAGCAGAAGGGCCGCCGATACGGATACCTTCGGGGTGATAGCCACCGTGTCCAAAAGGTGAAGAGCCGCCCGTGCCAATCCATTTGCTGCCGCCAGCATGACGTCCCTGCTGTTCTTTCAAACGCTCTTTGAACATCTCCAGCAGCTTGTCCAGACCATGCTTTTCCAGCGCGGCTTTTTGTTCCGGGGTCAGGTTACGCGTCAGAGTTTTGCGCAGCCAGTCCTCAGGCAAGGTCTTATCCTTGGCCAGGGCTTCAAGTTGTGGCTGATAGAACTCGCCAAAGGCCAGATCAAAGCGGTCGTAAAGCGTTTCGTCCTTGATCAGTACCAGTCTGGACAGATGATAGAAGTCGTCCAGCGTGGGCGGCATGATGCCTTTGCACAGGGCGTCCAGCAGCGTCAGGTGTTCCTGAATGGAAACCGGCAAGCCGCGTTCGCGCAGGTGGTAGAAGAAATCAAGCAACATGGCTGTGCTGCCTTAGTTTGTCCAGCAAGTGGGCGCGGGTATCGGGCCACTCGCCTGCCATCAAGCTGTAGAACATGGTGTCGCGTATCGAGCCGTCGCGGCGGATAGCGTGGTGGCGAATGCGGCCATCAAAACGTGCTCCCAGGCGGGTGATCGCTTGTTGGGATTTGAAGTTCAGATGGTCAGTGCGCCAGCCTACGACTCCGGCTCCCAGGGTCTCGAACGCATGTTGCAACAAGAGCAGCTTGGCCGCGGTATTGACGTGACTGCGCTGGGCGCTGCGAGCGTACCAGGTGTAGCCGATTTCCAGGCGGGCCACTGGCGCAATAATGTCGTGATAGCGCGTGGTGCCGACCGTTCGGTCAGTTGTCAGGTCACGCACCAGAAAGGGCAGCATATGGCCTTGATCCAGACCGTCCAGCGCCTTTTGTACATAGTCCTGAGCCTGGCCCGGGGCGGGTACGCTCGTCACACGCACATTCCAAAGCTCGCCATCGGCCGCAGCCGCTTCCAGCAGTTCCACATGCGCCAGTTGCAAAGGCTCCAGACGCACTCCCCATCCTTCCAGCGTCAGGGGAGCGATTGGCTGGGAAAAAGCGCTTGTTTGCATATCAGCTCCGGCGCTGGCTGCGTTGGCTCATGGCGGCCAGACGTTGCATCAAGGACAAGTCCTGTTCGTTCTTCAGCAAGGCACCGGCCATGGGGGGCAGACCTTCATCCAGCTCGTGCAGGGCATCGGCAGGAATGTCGTTGGCCAGCAGCAGACGCAGCCAGTCCAGAAATTCCGAGGTGGACGGTTTCTTTTTCAGGCCAGGGACATCACGCAGGGCAAAGAAGGTGTCCAGGGCGCTGGACAGAATATCGCTGCGCAGATTGGGGTAGTGCACGGCCACAATCTGTTCCATGGTCTCGCGCTCGGGGAAGCGGATGTAGTGAAAGAAACAGCGGCGCAAGAAGGCGTCGGGCAGATCTTTTTCGTTATTGGACGTAATGATGATCAAGGGGCGATGACGCGCGGTAACGGTTTGACGAGTCTCGTACACATGAAACTCCATGCGATCCAGCTCTTGCAGCAGGTCATTGGGGAATTCGATATCGGCCTTGTCGATTTCGTCGATCAGCACCACGGTGGGTTCGTCGGACTCGAAGGCTTGCCACAGGGTGCCTTGAACAATGTAGTTGCCAATATCGCGGACTTTTTCATCGCCCAACTGGGAATCGCGCAGACGCGAGACAGCGTCATATTCATACAGGCCCTGGTGCGCTTTAGTGGTGGACTTGATGTGCCATTGCAGCAGGGGGCGGCCCAGTGCGCGGGCCACTTCTATCGCCAGCAAGGTTTTACCGGTACCGGGCTCACCTTTGATCAACAAAGGGCGTTGTAGTGTCAGGGCGGCGTTGACAGCCAGCTTCAAATCATCAGTGGCAACGTATTGATCGGTGCCTTCAAAACGGGTCGCAGTAGTCATAAGTCGGCTCAAACTTGTACTTAAAATGTTGATCTGTCAAGAATAGAAACTCGGGTATAAATACTAGTATCAGTCATCCTTGGCAATTATCATACAATCGACTCAGTACTCGTCGGTCAGCATCACAGAGCCAGGTATCGCGTTGATTCCCCCTTTGCTGCAATAGACGCAGAGCCTGACCCGGACCGTTTTCAACTCCACGACAAAGCGAATAGCGATGATGAAGTTGCAAATGAAGCGGTATGTCTCTTTCTTTCTTCTAGCCTCAAGCTCCTGTCTGCTGTCAGCAGCCCAGGCGCAGGATTCCGAGCCAATCAAGGCCAATCCCGAGGCGGCGCGCGACAAGGTCTCCATGTGTATAGGCTGTCATGGCTTGCCCGGTTACAAGGCAAGCTTTCCCGAGGTCTATCACGTCCCCATGATTGCCGGGCAAGGGGCCGCTTATATTGAAGCGGCGCTTAAGGAATATGCCAGCGGCGCCCGAACCTTCCCCACCATGCAAGCCATTGCGCTGAGCCTGTCTGAACAGGACATGGCGGATATTGCCGCGTATTACGCGGGCAACAAACCTTAAGGACGGGGAGGCAGCTATGAAAAAAGCAGTATTGCTGATGGCAATGGGGCTGGTGGCCAGCGTGGCAACGCAGGCAATGGCCGCAGAAGATCTGGCCAAAACCGGCGCAGAAGCCTGGAAGAATCTGAATTGCGCATCCTGTCATGGCGAGGATGCCAAAACACCGCTCAATCCTGAATACCCCATTCTGGCAGGCCAGCATGCAGATTATCTGCGGCAGGCCTTGATGGCGTATCAGCGTGGTCAGGCGGGAGCGCCCGCCACGGCCAATATCCGTAAAAATGCGGTGATGGGGGCGATGGCCAACACCATGAGTCAGGCTGATATTGACAGTATTTCTGTCTGGCTGTCGCGCCAGCCCGGGCCCTTGAGCAACAGAAAATAAGGCCGTGCGCGGCCTTAGTCGCGCGTGCTGTGGCGCAAAATCAATTCGATATAACGCTCGTTGTTCAGCGGTGTACCCAGACGTTGCGCCTCCCAGATCACCTCGCCCAGCGCTTCCATGATGATGTGCGTGGCGGCGTGCGGTTCGTGTCTGGCCAACAGGCGCTGATAGGCGCCCTTGATCCCCGGTGGTTGGTCAATGGATAACTGTTCATTGATGGCCAGATGCATGGACAAATGCAAAAAGGGATTGCTGCGCCCTTGCTCAACCGAGTAGTCCTGGTTGACGGCGTCGGTGTTGCGCAGGTCTTCGTGGTATTCGGGGTGCTGTTGCACCAGATCCACCGCCATGGTTTCCAGGGCGGTCAGCAGGTGACCACTTTGGTGCTTGTCCCAAGCTTCAATGAAAAATTGGCGAACCTGCTCGCGAGAGGGGTTGAACATGGTGGAGTCGAGAAAAAATAGTCAGAAAATGCGAATCTACGGCACGCATTTTACGCTGGTCTGTGGGGGCGGGAGGCTGATGCAAGCCATAATCAGGGCCGTGTAGAATGGATAAGTTGTCAAGAATGCAAGGATTTTTGGCAAGCTTTGAGTTTACAGGTGCCTGAATACGCGCGAATTAAGTTAAACTCTTATATAAGACTTCGGAAACGCAAAAGCGTTCCGTGTTTAGCTATCCCTAATATTGGAGCACAACTGGAGCATCCATGTCCTATCAGCATATCAAGATCCCCGCGTCGGGGCAGAAAATTACAGTTAACGCGGATTTTTCCCTGAATGTTCCCGATCAACCCATTATTCCTTACATCGAGGGTGATGGTACGGGCGTGGATATTTCGCCAGTCATGATCAAAGTGGTCGACGCTGCTGTTGCCAAAGCTTACGCTGGCAAGCGCAAGATCGAATGGATGGAAGTGTTCGCCGGTGAAAAATCCACCAAGGTGTACGGTTCCGACGTGTGGCTGCCAGAAGAAACTCTGGATGCCGTTAAAGACTACGTCGTATCCATCAAAGGCCCTCTGACCACTCCCGTTGGCGGTGGCATCCGTTCCCTGAACGTGGCCCTGCGTCAGCAACTGGACCTGTACGTCTGCCTGCGCCCAGTGCGCTACTTCAAAGGTGTTCCTTCGCCTGTGCGTGAGCCAGAAAAGACCGAAATGGTCATTTTCCGCGAGAACTCCGAAGACATTTACGCTGGTATCGAATTTGCTGCTGAGTCCGAAAGCGCCAAGAAGCTGATCGACTTCCTGCAAAACACCCTGGGCGTGAACAAGATCCGCTTTCCCAATACCTCCGGTATCGGTGTCAAGCCTGTGTCCCGCGAAGGTACCGAGCGCCTGGTGCGCAAGGCCATCCAGTACGCCATCGACAACGATCGCTCTTCCGTGACCATCGTGCACAAGGGCAACATCATGAAGTTCACCGAAGGTGGCTTCCGTGATTGGGCTTACGAACTGGCTCAAAAAGAATTCGGCGCTGAATTGATTGACGGCGGCCCATGGTGCAAATTCAAGAATCCCAAGACTGGTCGCGAGATCATCGTCAAGGATTCGATTGCTGACGCCTTCTTGCAACAGATCCTGCTGCGTCCTGCCGAGTACGACGTTATCGCCACACTGAACCTGAACGGCGACTACATCTCCGACGCTCTGGCTGCTCAAGTGGGTGGTATTGGTATCGCCCCCGGCGCCAACCTGTCCGACTCCGTGGCCATGTTCGAAGCTACCCACGGTACAGCTCCCAAGTACGCTGGCAAAGACTACGTGAACCCAGGTTCGCTGATTCTGTCCGCCGAAATGATGCTGCGTCACATGGGCTGGACCGAAGCTGCTGATCTGATCATCTCCAGCATGGAAAAATCCATCACCTCGCGTAAAGTGACGTATGACTTTGCCCGTCTGATGGAAGGCGCTACTCAAGTGTCCTGCTCCGGCTTTGGCGATGTCATGATCGAAAACATGTAATGAAAACAGGCTGTTAAAGCCGGTTCTCTACATGAGAAACCGCCGACCTTAGGGTCGGCGGTTTTTTTTCGTCTCATGCTTTGGTGGGCTGTTCTGCTCCTGTCTTTTCCTTATGATTTTACGCTCAAATTATTGTTGATCGTTAGTTTTATGCAATTAAAAATAAGAGGGATGTATGATTTTTTATAGGTGAAAACCCGAATAAATCCAATAAAACAAGTGGTTTTTACGGTTTCCATAATTATTAATATTGCGATTAATTGACGATAGCTATAAATTTGCCATATCAAATAATTCTAAGGAGCAGTTATGACTATCACAGGAGCTACATTGGTCGCCGAGCGCGAGCGGGTCACCGTTACCCAGGCACCATCTCGTCAGGAGACCGAGGAGATTCTGGGGCGCATCCATGAAATCGGCCCGCTGCTACGCGAGCTGGCCCCTCAGGCGGACCGTAATCGCATGTTGTCGGATGAGGCCGTTCAGGCTTTGGAATCCACCGGGGCCTGGCGCATTTCGGCCTTGAAGCGCTACGGCGGTTACGAGGGTGGGGCGGACATGCTCTTGCAGTGCGCCAGCGCCGTGGGCTATTACGATCCGGCGGCCGCCTGGTGTGTGGTGATCTCGAATGGTTCGGTCATGCTGGCCAACCGCTTTAGCGATGTCATGCTGGATGAGGTGTTTGCAGATGGCCCTATCCGTGCCGCATCCATTTTTGCCCAGCCGCAAGGCACGGCAACGCCGGACGGCGATGGCTGGCGCATTACGGGCAAGTGGCCTTTTGCCTCGAACAGCAACCACTCGGACTGGGCGCTGGGGATTCTGTTCATCAAGGAAAGCGAGCTGGTCGAGCCTACCGTAGGCTTTGTGCTGATGCGTCGTGATGAGTTTGAAATTCAGGACACCTGGTACACCATCGGCATGCGCGGTTCGGGTTCCAACACCATGGTGGCTGAAAACCTGTGGGTACCCAAAGAGCGCCTGATCACGTTTCAGCAACTGATGGGTGATGTGCAGGAGCAAGATCCCTCGGCCACGTTTGGTCGTCGTTTGACGCCACACCTGACCATGTCGACCTGCATCCAAGCACCATCGTTGGGGGCCGCTCAAGCCGCCGTGGATTTCACCAGTGGGGTTAGTGGCAAGCGCGGCATTACTTATACCCATTACAAGAAGCAGTCGGACTCGGGGGCGTTTGTGCAGAACCTGGGCACAGCCAGTATCCAGATTGATGGTGCCCGTTTACTGCTGGAGCGTGCTGCTGCACAGGTTGATGCTGCTGCCTCTGGCACAGTGCCCATGCCCTTGGAGTTGCGCGCCCGCCATCGCGCCGGGATCGGTCATGCTGGACACGAACTGGTGGATGCGGTGAACAATCTGTGCTGGTTGCATGGCACGGCCTCCTTCGCGGAAAACAGTCTGCTGGGCCGTATGTGGCGGGACATTAATACAGGTACTCGCCATGCCTCGATTACCGCGCCTATGGGGTATGAGCTGCACGGTAATGGCATGACTGGCACACCTTATATTTCCAACAAGCTCTAAGCCATGACGGCGACATTGCTGATCAATGCTCCCTCGCGTCGTTGTCGTGCCGATGGCGTAGAGGTGCAGGCTTGGTATGGCCTGCGTTACGCCCAAGGCACGCGTCGTTTTGAAGTGGCGCAGACGGCGACGGGGCGGGTGGCAGCGGCATCACTGGATCAGGTGCCTTTATTTCCGCAGCGCCCCAGCCGCCTTGCTGCGGTCATGGGCGCAGGCAGTGCCAATCCGCAATCTGAAGACGCTTATTTTTTGAATGTGTGGGCACCCGCCCAAGCGCAAGGTCTGCCCGTGCTGTTCTTTATCCACGGCGGTGCTTGGGTGAGTGGGGGCGCTTCTTTGGATTGGTATGACGGCACTCGCCTGGCAGCGCAGGGCATGGTGGTGGTCAATGTGAATTACCGTCTGGGTGCCTTGGGGCACTTGGGTGATGCACAAGCGGACGACTTGCCTTTGCCTGCAGCAGACCTGCTCCTGGCGCTGCAATGGGTGAAGGATCGTATTCATGCTTTTGGAGGCGACCCGGACAAGATTACCTTGATGGGGCAATCGGCAGGTGGTTGGTATGCGCATTTGCTCAGCGTGCTGGAGTCCACACGAGGCTGGGTTGATCGTGTGGCTTTACTCAGCATGGGAACACGCACGCCGTGGTCGCCCGAGCAGCAAAGAAAAACCACGGAACGCGTGCGACATAGCCTGGGTGATCAATGGCTGACGGCGGATGTCGATACCTTGATGCAGCACGGCATGATGGCCCTGGACAAAGAGCCGCCACGTTTGGCTCATGCGCCTTCGGCATTCTTGCCTGTGGCCAGTGCCGGGATGCCGCCGGATTTATTGAATCCTGGCTGGGCGGCGCAAGCCTGCCATGCACAGGCGGTGTATCTGCGCTGTACTGCTCAAGAGTCCTCGGTGTTCTTTTTTGATGTGCCTTTTCACCGGCAGGCGACGCAAGAGCAGGTGGATCAGGCTTTGGGTGTATGGCCTGTGGAAGATTTGCCTGCCAGTCTGCTGCGAAATGGGGTGTATCAGGGAGCAGAGTCGGGTCTGACGCCGTATCAGCAAGTTGTGGCAGCCTCGTCATGGTTGCAGTTTCAGCGTTTTCCTACGCAGTATGCGGCCAGCCTGAGGGCAGCGGGGCGCTCTGTGGTTTGGAATGACTTTACGGAACAAAGCCCGCTTGATGCGGTGTTCAGCGGGCATTGTTTTGATTTGCCGTTCCAGTTTGGCAACTTCCAGGCCTGGCAGGATGCGCCCATGATGCAGGGGGTGACGCAGGAGCAGTTTGAGCGTGTCGCCCAGAAATTGATGGGCGACATCGCTCGCTTTGCAGGGGCGTAACGAAAGGAGCGGGCTTATTCCGTGCCGCGGGCCTTCCAGTTTGGAATGGCCTGCTGCACGTGTTGCGCGCACAAAGGGCTAAGCAGTCTATGCAAATCACCAAACAATTTGCGGGCTGTATTGCCAACCCAGTTGTCTGGCAATAGTTCAGGTGCCAGGCCAGGATCCAGAAAGGGCAGTCGGCGCCAGCGTGTCACCATGGGCATATAGAGTCGGAAGGCTTCCAGAGGGTCGCCCGTGCCCTGGCGCAAAGCGGTTTGCCAGACTTCAACCTCGTGCTGATACGAGTTCAGGAAGGACTGGTACTCATTGGCCAGCTTGTCCCAATTCCACCAGCGGGAAATCTTTTCCTGAATATCGCTCAGGCCACTGGGTTCGCAGGTGAAGAGCTCGATGTAGGGCCAAAGCTGGTGCTCGCGTATATATTCGACAGCTTCTGCCTGCAAGCGCGCCGGGCCTATATACAGGCCCGCATTCACCGTACCAAAACCCATGCGGGCCAAGCCGGTACGAATCTTGTGACGGTTCTGGCGCTCGCTTTCAGGAACGGAGAAAGATACCAGCAGCCAGGGGTCGCGAATGTTCATGGAGGGCGAAGAAAAAATCCGCTCGTCCCCGGCTTGCATATGCGGTTCCAGCTCATCAGCCAAGGCATAGCCTTTGCCTGATGCTGCTTGCTGGCTGACCAGCACGCCTTTTTTCTTCAATCGGGAAATGGCGGATCGGACACTGGATGGCTCTGCGCCCAGATCAGCCAGTAGTTGCACTACGCTGGCGACGGGGATGATGACACCCGTGGGACGGGCGAACAGGCCGTAGAGCGTCAGAATGTAGTGGTGCGGGGCAAGTTGCTCGTGCTCGCCATGGTCTCGGCTGGCGATGAACTCATCAATCGCGACGCTTGCTTTCATTCTGTTTTCCGGTGGAGGGGCTGATCGCTACCCATTTTTGATAGTAGGTTTGTAGCGGGCCATTTTACCGTGCGTGCCCCGGCGGCGCTAGCGTGGCCGCATTCGAGGCTTGTTACGTCTTGTACGACAGGACTGCGGCATGGCCTTTCAGGGCAGGTTTTCCTCCAGCACGCTGTCCAACACCACGATGTCCTGAATATGTGGGGCGATGGCATCCAGCATGGCCTGATGAGCATCGCTCTCTCTGTAAGCATCCAGAGCTTCCTGAGTGCGGAATACAGACAGCAGGGCATGGCTGTAGCGCGCAGAGCTGCGCGACAAATTCGGCACCCACTCAAAGCGCTCTATGCCTGGACACTCCTGGCGTATGCGGATAAAGGCGTGATCCAGCTTGGGTGCCAGCTCCGGGCTGACAGGGGCGTGGGGTGCCATCAAAACGATATGTAGATACATGCTGTCCTTCTCGTTGGGGATAGGTCTTGTTGTCATGGCTCGGGCATTTGTTGATTCGATATTTTATTGCAAATAAATAATGACAGAACTTAATGCGCAATAATTTTTAGATGAATTGTATAGGCCTATAGCTTTTAAAACGACGAATTTTCACAGGGTTAACACCTAAAATAATCAGAAAATGGTGTTGATTACTAATTTTCTTATTGCAAATAAATGACGATCGAAACAAAATTGAGGCCAAGCGAGCAGGGTGAAATCAGGCTCGCCTCATTGTTGGGTTTTGAATTTTTAACGTCCGAGCAGAGGCATCGTCATGAAAGAAAACAGTATTGGGTTGGGAGCCAGGGCGGTACGCGAAGCCTTCGGACACTTTCCATCAGGGGTGGCTGCTATTGCGGCGGTGCTCGATGGCAAGCCGCAAGTCATTGTTGCGTCCAGTTTTTCCGTAGGGGTGTCGCTGGATCCACCCTTGGCCGCCTTTTTTGTGCAGAAAAGTTCCTCGACCTGGGCGTTGCTGTCACGCGCCTCGCGTCTGGGGGTATCTATTTTGAGTGCTGAGCATGCGGCCATTTGCCGCCAGTTGGCTGGGCCTGACAAGGACAGCCGCTTTAGCGATATCGAGGTCGAGTTGACCGAGGAGGGCGCCGTCCATCTACAAGGGGCATCTGTCTGGTTCGATTGCAGCGTGTTTCAGGTGCATCCAGCCGGGGACCATGATGCCGTGCAGTTGCTTATTCACGATGTGCAGATCGAACGCGAAATCTCGCCATTGATCTTTCATCGTTCTCGTTTCACGCAGTTGGTGGCCTAGGCCGCCGGATCAAAAACAAAAAACAAAACGTAATAAATAAAACCACAGTGAAGGGGACATCTCTTGGACGCACATACATCATCTTTGCGCGAGCAGCCCATGACTGCTGCGCAGCGTCGACGCGTTATTTTGGGGGTTGGGGCGGGTAACGCCCTGGAGTGGTACGACTGGACGGCGTATTCGATTTTTGCCGCCTATTTTGCCAAGCAGTTTTTTCATAGTGAGGACCCGCTGGCAGCCTTGCTGGGCACGCTGGCGGTGTTTGCCGTGGGCTTTTTCATGCGCCCGCTGGGAGGCATCTTTTTTGGCTGGCTGGCGGACCGCAAAGGGCGACGTTTCACCATGACCTTGTCCATGCTGGTGACAGCCCTGGGCAGTCTGGTGATTGGTATTGCACCTACTTATGACATGGTTGGCCCGATTGCCGCTCTGTTCTTGTTGATGGGGCGTTTGCTGCAAGGGATTGGTCACGGCGGGGAGGTGGTTTCTTCCTTTACCTATGTCACCGAAATGGCGCCCGCTCACAAGCGTGGGCTGTGGTCCTCATCCGTTTTTGTCTTTGTCACGATAGGGGTGCTGGCCGCCGTTCTGCTCAGTGCCTGCCTGACCAGCATGCTGGGCGAGGATGTAGTCCGGGCCTGGGCCTGGCGAGTTCCTTTTGTCCTGGGTGGTGCCTTGGGGGTATATGCGCTGTATCTGCGCAGAAAGCTGGATGAAACCCCCATGTTCAAAGCCCGTCAGGCTGCAGCGAAAGCGTCGGGCAAAACGGCACGTCCTGGTGCGCGCGTGTTCTGGGCCGAGGTCTGGAAATACCGTAGTGCTTGCTTGCGGGTTTTTGCCTTATCAGCAGGCGGCACGGTGTTGTATTACGTGTGGGCAATTATGGCCCCTACCTTTGCCATTACTTCTCTGGGCATGCCTGCCGCCAAGGTGATGTGGGTGGGGGTGGGAGCCAATCTGTTCCTGATCTTGTGCCTGATTTTCTGGGGAGCGTTTTCAGATCGTTTTGGACGCAAGGCGAACTGGTACTTTTTTTCCATCGGCTCAATCATCAGCATTATTCCGCTGACGATGGTGCTGACAGGCGGCCAAGGCGAGATCTGGCGTCTGGTGGTGTTCATGGCAGGCGGCATGCTCTTGATCTCGGCACCCACCGCCATCATGCCCGCCTTTTTCCCCGAGCAGTTTCCGACCCGTATTCGTGCGGTCGCCATGGGCTTGCCGTATTCGGTCGCCGGGGCTTTGACGGGTGGGACGGCTCCCTATCTGCAAGCTTGGCTGCACTCCATCAATCAAAAGCAGGTCTTTGACTGGTACTTGATTGGTCTGTGTGTCCTGGCTTTGTGGGCCACCATTGCCTCACCCGAGACCAAGGGTAAGGATCTGCACGACTAAGACGATAGATACGGGCGCTGCCTGGCTGGAATAGCCGCGCAGCGCCTTTTTGAGTTTTCAAGGAGTAGTGAGATGTTGCGTGAACATATTGAAGGCAAGTGGATTGCTGACTTTGTAGAGGTGTTTGGACTGTGCAAGGTGCAGCCCGGCGAAATGGCGGTGGTGCTGTCCGAGACGCAATCGCGCTCGGTACTGGCCGAGCTGGCCGAGTTGGCCCTGACGCAAATGGGTGCACGGGTATGCCATGTCAAACTGGTCTCCCCACGTTTGAAAAGCAATATCGCTTTGCGCTCTACCGGGACTTCTCTGGCTCTGGAAGGCATGGACCCGATTGTTCAGGCTTTGGCAGGGAGCCAGTTTATTGTGGACTGCACGGTAGAGGGGCTGCTGCATTCGCCTGAACGTGCGGCACTGCTGGCCAAAGGTGCCCGCATCATGATGATCAGCGACGAACATCCCGAGATTCTGGAGCGGGTCAAACCCAGTCCCTACCTGCAAGGCAAATGCGATATTGGCGGCAAGCTGATTACGGATGCCAGCGTCATGCACATTCATTCCGAGGCCGGTACAGATTTGACGGTCAGCTTGGCGGGTGTGATTGGCCGTGGTAGCGCGGGTATTGCGGATAAACCGGGCAGCTTTGGTTATTGGCCTGCTGGCTTGTGCATTTGCTATCCCAGCAATGGCAGTGTAAATGGCACCTTGGTGCTGGATAGTGGGGATGTGAATCTGACCTTCAAGCGCTATCTGGAATCGGCTGTCACGCTGCGTATCGAAAATGATTACGTTGTAGCCATTGAGGGCAAGGGCGTGGATGCTGATTTGATCCGCTCTTACTATGCAAGCTGGAATGATAAAGATGCTTATGCGGTCAGCCACGTAGGCTGGGGCATGGCACCGGCAGCTCGTTGGGATTCCTTGGCCATGTATGACAAGCGCGATACCAATGGCACAGAACTGCGCGCCTTTGCAGGCAACTTCCTCTTTTCGACCGGTGCGAATCCTGCGGCAGGCCGTTTCTCCGATTGCCACTTTGACTATCCAATGCGCAATTGCACGGTCAGCCTGGATGGCCGGGAAGTGGTCAGCAAAGGTGTATTGCAGGGCGATCTGGCCTGAAACCCCGGCACGGATGGCAACAGCAGGGGAATGGGCCTACAGAGCCTGGCCTGCTGAGGCCGCCCTTTGATATTCCGTGGTACAAAACCAAGCTCAATGGTTTATGGCTATACCGTTCAATAGTCATCAAGCTGTTCAGGCTTGTCGCTGCGTGGTTTTGTGTGAGAGCAGCATGATCAAGCCTCGCTTCGTTTTCAAGGGTACGGATTATGCGCGAAGGATTGGAAAAACTACTGGCTGCAGGCAAGGATAATGCCTTGCTGCGCTTTGGTCTGGGTAATGCATGTATGGGTGAAGGCGATCTGGAAGCGGCTCGCGAGCATTTGTCTAAAGCCGTGGAAATGAATCCGCGTTACACCGCTGCCTGGAAGCTGTTGGGCCGGGTGCTGGTGAACCTGGAGCAATTCAAACAGGCCAAGGAAATTCTGGAGCAGGGTTTGGAGATTGCCCAGGAGCAGGGCGATAAACAGGCAGAGAAAGAAATGCAGGTGTTTTTGAAGCGTGCCGTGAAGGCTTTGGGCGAGTCAGCCGCGTAATGGGCTGTGTCTGCTGCATCTGACGTTTTCTTACCATGCGGGTATCAGTGCATTCCCTAAGTGTGACAGCTTTATAAATGGGGCACAATACGTTTCATGCAGGTGAGGAGACATAGCCCCGCAAAGCTGGGCAATAAAGACCGAAATAAAACGGTCACTATTATAAAAGCAATAGGCAGTACAACATAACAACAACAAAAAAAAGGCCAGCGAAAGCTGGCCTTTTTTACGTCTGTACCTAATGAAAAAAATCAAACACTGGGTTCAGACATGGCTTGCAGCACCAGCTTGACGGCACCTTGCCCACCCTCATTGGGTGCGCATTCCATATAAGCCAGAACGCTGGGCAACTGGGTCAACCAGCGACGCACGGCATGACGCAAGACCGGTTCGCCATTGCGCGAGCCGTAGCCCGTGCCATGGACAATGCGTACACAGCGCACACCATGCTCCAGACAGGAGCGTAGAAAATTATCCAGGCGTTCGCGGGCCTGTTCCAGATCGGAACCGTGCAAGTCCAGGCTGGACTCAATCGGCCAACGGTTGCGCTCCAGGTCACGCAACACATCAGTGCCACAGCCGGGGCGCAGGTGTCGGAGATCGTTGGTTTCGCCTTGCACGCTGACATACTGATCCGAGGCTTGCGGCAGGGCAGGCGCATTGATGGGCGCACCCACGGCGTGGCGACGGCGTTGTTCCAACTGTTCCGGGCTGGCTGCCGGGCGGCTCATCACCGTGGTTTGGCCACGTTTTTTTAAAGGAGCGACATCGCGCATGGACTGGCGTAGCCAGGCTCTATCGCTGGGGTCCAATAAAGAAACAGGGTCTTCGGTCGCTGCGGCGTTGCTGGCAGGAGCCTGTTTGGCTGGCTTGCCACCGGGGTCTGGCGGGCGGGGACGCTTGCGAGCTTGGGGACGGGCGGGGGCAGCGGGCGGATTGAGATCCTGGCGGACCTGACCTTGCAACTTCTTCAGGTCTGCCAGGCTACGGCCTACTGCTTTGGGCTTACTTGTTTTCATCCAACCAGCGCTGTGCGTCCAGCGCAGCCATGCAACCGCTGGCTGCGCTGGTGATGGCCTGACGGTAGATATTGTCTTGCACGTCGCCTGCTGCGAACACGCCAGGAACGGAAGTCATGGTGGCCATGCCTTTCAGACCGCTACGAGTTGTGATGTAGCCGTCGTGCATATCCAGCTTGCCTTCAAAGATTCCGGTGTTGGGCTTGTGGCCGATGGCGATAAACGCGCCGGTCACGGCTAAATCTTCCGTGGCCTGGGTCTGGTTGTTGACGATGCGCACACCGGTCACGCCAGAGGCGTCACCCAGCACTTCTTGCAATTCGCTGTGCAGTTTCAGGCGGATATTGCCGTTCTGGACGCGATCCATCAGCTTGTCAGTCAGGATGGGCTCGGAGCGGAAGGTGTCGCGACGGTGAATCAGCGTCACAGTCTTGCAAATATTGGACAGGTACAGGGCTTCTTCCACGGCGGTATTGCCACCACCGACCACGGCCACGTCCTGGTTCTTGTAGAAGAAACCGTCACACGTCGCGCAGCCGGACACACCACGGCCCATGAATTCCTGCTCTGTTGGCAGACCCAGGTACTGAGCCGAGGCGCCTGTCGCAATAATCAGCGAATCGCAGGTGTAGACTGTGCCACTATCCCCATTCAGGGTCAGGGGGCGGGTGGACAGATCAACCGAAGACACCATGTCAAAGATTAATTCTGTTTCGAATCGTTCCGCATGAGCCTGGAAACGTGCCATAAGATCAGGTCCCTGGACACCTTGGGCATCGGCTGGCCAGTTATCTACATCCGTGGTGGTCATCAGTTGGCCACCTTGCTCCATGCCAGTGACCAAGACGGGGTTGAGGTTGGCGCGGGCTGCGTAGATCGCTGCGGTATAGCCGGCCGGGCCTGAGCCCAGAATGAGTACTTTTGCGTGCTTAGTAGTCGACATCACAGAAAATCCGAAAAAGACGATCTCCAATTATAATGAGTCCATGGCAAGAATACCTGCAACATCCCCTCGTTCGTCCCGGTCATCCAAAAATGTGCGCAATGGGCCTTCTGCCCTGCAGCAGCGCCTGACAGGACTGCTGCGCGAAGCACGGTGGATTATCTTCGCTGCCCTGGCGGCCTGGCTTGGTCTGGTACTGGCGACCTGGGACCCGGGCGATCCCGGCTGGTCGCATTCCGTGCATTCGGGGCTGATCCAAAACGGCGGGGGCATTTTTGGTGCCCACATCGCCGATTTTCTCTTGTTTCTATTTGGTCTGACGGCCTGGCTCTGGGTGGTGCTGCTGGTACAGCGCGTCGCCGTGGGTTTTTATCGTCTGACGGCCTTGTTGCTGCCCAGCACCAAAAACGAGGACGTTCTGCCTCGGGTGCGTTGGGAAATTGGCATAGGCTTTTTCTTTTTGTTTCTGGGCAGCATGGGCCTGGAATCGCTGTTTTTTAAAGATCTGGGCCAGCAATGGCAGCTCCCAGCGGGAGCTGGCGGGCAGTTAGGCCAATTATTATCGCAACTATTAGTAACTTCCATAGGTTTTGGTGGCGCCACGTTGGTGCTGATGGGACTGCTCGCCGGTGGAGCCAGTTTGTTCTTCGGTTTCTCCTGGCTGACGCTGGCTGAACGCCTGGGTGGTTTCATCGAGGGGGCGATTCGCCGCGTGATGACGTTGTGGTCGGCCCGTCAGGATCGCCGTGTGGGCGAGGTCAAACGTGCCGAGCGTACAGAAAGCGTGGTGGCCAAACAGGAACAACTGGTTCACGAGCAGCCGGTGCGTATCGAACCGGCTTTTGTGGCTGTGCCCAAGTCCGAGCGTGTCGAGAAAGAAAAGCAACAGACGCTATTCAAGGCACCGCGTCAGGCAGGAGAGGCGGGCGATTTGCCTCCTTTATCCTTGCTGGACCCGGCTACAGACAATGTAGAGACCGTGTCGCAGGAAACGATTGAATTCACCTCGCGCCTGATTGAAAAGAAATTGTCCGACTTCGGTGTTGCTGTAACGGTGGTGGCGGCTCAGGCCGGTCCTGTGATTACGCGTTACGAGATCGAGCCAGCTACGGGTGTCAAAGGTAGCCAGATCGTGAATCTGGCTAAAGACCTGGCCCGTGCCTTGAGTCTGGTCAGCATTCGTGTGGTCGAGACGATTCCCGGTAAGAACCTGATGGGTCTGGAACTGCCTAATCCCCGCCGCCAAATGGTGCGCCTGGAGGAGATCGTTGGCTCCCAGACTTATCACAGCAGCGCCTCCTTACTGACCATGGCTTTGGGCAAGGACATTGCGGGTAAGCCTGTGGTGGCGGATTTGGCCAAAATGCCTCACCTGCTGGTCGCTGGTACCACTGGTTCCGGTAAGTCGGTGGGGATCAACGCCATGATTCTGTCGCTGCTCTACAAGGCAGACCCGGCCGATGTGCGCCTGATCCTGATCGACCCCAAGATGCTGGAAATGAGTGTCTATGAAGGCATCCCTCATTTGCTGGCACCGGTGGTCACGGACATGCGTCTGGCGTCCAACGCCTTGAACTGGTGTGTGGCCGAAATGGAAAAACGCTACCGCTTGATGAGCAAGCTGGGTGTGCGCAATCTGGCCGGTTACAACGCCAAGATACGCGAAGCGCAAAAGCGTGATGAGCCTATCCCCAATCCTTTCTCCTTGACGCCGGATGCTCCCGAGCCACTGTCCGTTCTGCCCATGATCGTTGTCATTATTGACGAGCTGGCCGACCTGATGATGGTGCAGGGCAAGAAGATCGAAGAGTTGATTGCCCGTTTGGCCCAGAAGGCCCGTGCGGCTGGTATTCACCTGATTCTGGCTACGCAGCGTCCTAGCGTGGACGTAATTACGGGTCTGATCAAGGCGAACATTCCGACCCGTATCGCTTTCCAGGTGTCCTCCAAGATCGACTCGCGCACCATTCTGGATCAGATGGGGGCGGAAACCTTGCTGGGCATGGGCGATATGCTTTATCTGCCTCCCGGTACAGGCTTGCCCAAACGTGTGCATGGCGCTTTTGTCAGCGATGAGGAAGTTCATCGCGTGGTCGAGCACCTGAAAGAACACGGCGAGCCTGATTACATTGAAGGCCTGCTGGAAGGTGCTATCGAAGGCGAATCGGCTGATGGCGTCAACCCGGTTACCGGCATGGCAGATGCTGAAGCAGACCCGCTGTACGACCAGGCTGTTCAGGTCATTATCAAGAATCGTCGCGCCTCGATTTCCTCGGTGCAGCGTCATTTGCGTATCGGTTACAACCGGGCAGCCCGACTGCTGGAACAAATGGAGCAGGCCGGTCTGGTATCGGCTATGCAGCCTAACGGTAACCGCGAAATTCTGGTCCCCGCAGGAGGTGCCAAAGATGAAGATTAAGACACTACTGGCCAGCATGTTGCTGGCCGCTACACCTGCCTTGACCATGGCCGCGTCGGCCAGCGAACAATTGCGCTCGTTTGTGCAGGATGTGAGCGCTGCCAAGGGAGAGTTCTCCCAGCGTACGGTTGACAGCAATGGTCAGTCCAAAGGGGCACCGCAATCCGGGCAATTCGTGTTTCAGCGCCCCGGCCAGTTCAAATGGCATGTGCAACGGCCTTATGAGCAGTTGATCGTGTCGGACGGCAAGGTTCTTTATCAATACGACCCGGATCTGGCTCAAGTCACCGAGCGCGGTGTGGATCAATCCATCGGCGCTTCGCCTGCGGCGATCCTGTTTGGTACGGGCAATCTGGAAGAGTCCTTCCGTCTGGTTGAGCAAGATGCACGAGACGGGTTGGAGTGGATACGGGCAACGCCTTTGCAAAGCGATGCAGGTTTCTCTTACGTGGATATCGGCTTCAAGGGCCGTGAGCCGCGTCGTCTGGAATTGCAGGATTCGTTTGGGCAAACGACCTATATCGACTTCACCAATCTGGACCCTAATCCCCGTATTACCTTGGGCACTTTTACCTTCAAGGCACCTGCCGGGGTTGATGTTGTCTCCATGCCTTGAGGCGCAATCAGTTCTTGCGCAGAGATAGCCGGGGTCAGCCTCTTGCTGACTCCAGCAAATCAAGTTTTCAATACAGACCTGGCTCGTTTGGCCAGGTCTTGCCATTTTAGGAAGGGCGATCGCCATGCGTGATTTGTTCGCTCAAGAACCCTCCGCACCTTTAGCCGAAGCCTTGCGCCCCAAGACCCTGGATCAGGTGGTGGGGCAGTCTCATTTGCTGGGCGAGGGCAAGCCACTACGTTTGGCTTTCCAGTCTGGTAAACCGCACTCCATGATTTTCTGGGGGCCACCCGGCGTGGGTAAAACCACCTTGGCACGGCTGACAGCCAGCGCCTTCGAGTGCGAGTTCATCGCCTTGTCTGCTGTGTTTTCGGGCGTGAAAGATATTCGTGCGGCCATGGAGCAGGCTCAGCAGAACCTGGCCATGGGCAAGCACACCATCCTGTTTGTGGATGAGATTCATCGGTTCAACAAGTCCCAGCAGGATGCGCTCTTGCCGTACGCAGAAAGCGGGCTGGTGACTTTTATTGGTGCCACAACGGAAAACCCGTCTTTCGAGGTGAATTCCGCCTTGCTGTCCCGGGCGCAGGTCTATGTGCTCAAGTCCCTGACGGACGACGAGCTAAAGCTGTTGCTGCGCCGCGTACAAGAGCAAAACGCCCTGGAAGGCTTGGAGTTTGAGGATCAAGCCGTTGAAACCCTGGTGGGCTATGCCGATGGAGACGCACGTCGCTTTCTGAATCTGTTGGAGCAAACCAATACCGCTGCCAAGACTTCGGGAACGGCACTCGTCACCACCGATTTTC
Organism: Alcaligenes sp. SORT26; assembly: GCF_017377875.1. Lineage (GTDB taxonomy): Bacteria > Pseudomonadota > Gammaproteobacteria > Burkholderiales > Burkholderiaceae_B > Alcaligenes > Alcaligenes parafaecalis. Next base: position 1,719,772 of record NZ_CP070975.1, on the reverse strand, counting down.
TACAAAATGCGCTGACTTTGAATTCCAGGCGTTTTGACAAGGGGGGCGATAATTTCTACGACCAGATTTCTGCCCTGCATAAATCGGTGCGTGGCTCCAACCCGGACGCCGCCTTGTATTGGCTGACTCGCATGCTGGATGGCGGAGCGGATGCCCGCTATTTGTCGCGCCGTATCATTCGTATGGCTTGGGAAGATATTGGTCTCGCCGACCCGCGTGCCATGCAAATTGCTAACGACGCCGCCTTGACCTTCGAGCGCCTGGGTAGCCCGGAGGGCGAGCTGGCCTTAGGGCAGGCCGTGATTTATCTGGCGATAGCTGCCAAGAGTAATGCTGGCTATATGGCGTACAACCAGGCCCGAGCCTTTGTGAAACAGGATAAAAGCCGCGAAGTACCCGTGCATTTGCGTAACGCCCCAACCAAGCTGATGAAAGAGCTGGGCCACGGTCATGCGTATCGCTATGCCCATGATGAGCCCAATGCCTACGCCGCTGGTGAGACCTATTTGCCAGACGGGATTCCCGATCCGCATTGGTATCAGCCTGTGCCGCGTGGCCTGGAAATCAAGATTGCTGAAAAAATGGACCGCTTGCGCCAACTGGACGAGCAGGCCGGTAAAAAAGATACCTAAGACAGGGCAGGCCGATGCTTGGCCTGTCACCCCCCGTATTTCCCGATCTGTCTCCACTGTTTGTGCCGTGCTGCGCTTGCAGTGGCTTGTGGTTAAAATCACCAGATCAATCGGGATTGAACCATCACCTATATGGCTATTAAATGTTAGATCTGAACCAATTACGCAAAGACTTGGAGCCGCTGGTACAGGGCTTGGCGAAACGTGGCGTGCAATTTGACACCGAGCGTTTCCAGCAGTTGGAAGCCCGCCGCAAGGCAGTGCAGGTGGAAACTGAAACCTTGCAGGCCGAGCGCAATGCACTGGCCAAACGCATCGGTCAGCTCAAGTCCAAGGGCGAAGACGCCAGCGAGGCATTGGCTCAATCCCAGCAAATTCCCGTGCGCCTGAAGCAGTTGGAGCAGGATTTGTCGCAAGTGCAGTCCGAGCTGTCTTCCTGGTTCGCCACCATCCCTAACTTGCCGCACGAAAGCGTGCCAGTGGGCGAGTCCGAAGAGGATAACGTCGAAGTGCGCCGCTGGATTCCCGGTCCTAAAGATGATCAGGGCAAGCCTGCGCACATCACCTTTGAGCCGCGTGACCACGTGGATCTGGGCGAACAGTTTGGCCTGGATTTTGAAGCAGCCCGCAAGTTGGCTGGCGCCCGTTTCATGGTTCTGCGTGGCCCTCTGGCTCGTCTTCACCGTGCTCTGGCCCAGTTCATGCTGGACACCCAGGTGGAAGAGCACGGCTACACCGAGTGCTACACCCCTTACATCGTGAACGCGTCTACCTTGTACGGTACGGGCCAGTTGCCCAAGTTCAAGGACGATATGTTCTGGGTGACCAAGGGCGGTCAGGAAAACGAATCTGCTGATCCCGCCGAATCCAAGCCAGAAGATCTGTACCTGATCTCCACCTCCGAGATCAGTCTGACAGGGATGGTGCGCGACGAGATTCTGGCCGGTGATGCCCTGCCTATGCGCTTGACAGCTCATTCGCCTTGTTTCCGTTCGGAAGCGGGCAGCGGTGGCCGCGATACGCGTGGTGTGATCCGTCAACACCAGTTCGACAAAGTGGAAATGGTTCAGATCGTTCACCCTGAACAATCCTATGAAGCGCTGGAGTCCATGGTCGGCCACGCCGAGCACGTTTTGCAGGCTCTGGAGCTGCCATACCGCGTGGTGCAGTTGTGTACCGGCGATATGGGCTTTTCCGCCGCTAAAACCTACGATTTGGAAGTGTGGTTGCCTGCTCAGGATACCTTCCGCGAGATTTCCTCGGTATCGAACTGCGAGGCTTTCCAGGCCCGTCGTCTGCAAGCGCGTTTCCGTGCTGACAGCAAAGCACGCCCCGAGTTTGTGCACACGCTGAATGGTTCGGGTCTGGCCGTAGGTCGTGCCCTGGTTGCCGTGCTGGAAAACCATCAGCAAGAAGATGGCAGCGTGATTGTGCCTAAAGCCCTGCGTCCTTATATGGGCGGTCTGGAGCGTCTGGTGCCTGCGCAGTAAAGCGACTGGCTGAATGCAAAAAATGGCTGATGACCGTCATGGTCCTCAGCCATTTTTCATTGTCGAATTACTACAGATTGATCAGTCATCCCAGTCGCGATCCCGGTGCTTACGCCAGCGCTTGTGAGCGCGTCGCTGCTCTTTGCGCCATTCCTTGTTGGAGCGACCATATTCCACGTAGCCGGGACGATAGACATACCGTGGAGGGTGGTACACCACCGGTGGCGGGGCCACGTAAACCGGGCGTTCAATAATTTGTGCCGGAGGATAGTAGATAGGCCCGTACCCAATGCCAGGAATGCCCACATTAATGTCGACATTCACACCACCAGCGTAAGCAGTGCTGGTGCCCAAGACCATCAAACCGGCTAATAGTAGCTTTTTCATATGCTGCACCTCTCGTGACTCTAGCTGCAGCGATTGTTGCCCAAAACATGTAGCCCAAACGTTAGGTAATCCTGGCAAAGCACTTCCAAACGCAACATGGCTCGTATGAGCTATGCCAGGGGTTTACCTTTCTTAACACATGTTTCCCCCGGCCTGATGGGACAGGGGAGGCGCATGGATGGATTTAGAAGGTATGACGTTCAACCTGACGATGGCGGATAGGACGACGGTTGTAGTTGGCGTGTAGCTGTCGACCGTGCACGGAATCCAGTTGCTTGTTCAGGTGTGGCGTGTGGCGTGCGTTGCGCTGTGGAGGCTCTGCACGTGGCTTGGAGTTGACTTCCAAAAACCAGAGACAGAGTCCGGCCCAGAAGAACAGCGACAGGATACTGACCAGTCCACCTCGCAGTGAAGCGTAACCCGTCGCATCAGAGGCCTGGATGCGTAATACATCAGACAGGACCGGGATAGAGCCCAGGGTCTCAACTACCAGGCTGCCTGGTACACGAAAAGCCCAGCGTAGCGTCTGGAGAATCTCGTTCAGGCTGTATATGCCGTCGCCGTTGGCGTCGATAATCCATTGGAAGGTTTGCATGACAATTCCTTTTATCAAGTCCAGTAAGCTGCACTGGAATTACAAGGACTGCCCAAAAAGGGCAGGGCTGCGATGCGTTAATGTGTGCTTCCAATATAGGCTTGCGAAACAGGGCGAACAAGCGAAATAGGCCAAAATGGAGGGTAAACCCCTGATTGAAAAGAATTCTTTGGGCTGAAGGGGTGAGTTCATCACAAAATAGCCGCATCAACAGGAAGTGCTATGCGTCTTTAGTGCTTGTCAAAGTGTGTTCTTTCATCTATATTTATGGGCTTGCTTGTAACCATATAAGCAATCGCGGACAGGTGGCAGAGTGGTCGAATGTACCTGACTCGAAATCAGGCGTACGTGCAAGCGTACCGTGGGTTCGAATCCCACCCTGTCCGCCACCTGGAATTTTAAAAGCCCTTGATTATTCAAGGGCTTTTTTGTTTTCTGCTAGGGTTCCTTGCCCCATCTACATCCCTGTGTCCGGGTGTGCTGTTTTGTCATATAAGCGCGTTAAGGTGAAAGCGCCTGCGGCTTCTGATTATGGATGCTTGGCCTGTTATGCCTGTCTGATCCAGGCTTTTTTCAGTGTGACCCAGGACCACGGTAGGTAATGCTGCTGAATTCCACTCAAGACAGTTTCGCCTTACTTGGCAAACCTTCATGATCCCGGACAAAAGTAGCTCCTTGCATTTCCCGGCAGTGCGGGGCGGCGAGTACACTTGGGGTTTCAGTTCTCTGTTGTCAATACTCACGAGGTATCTATGCTGAAAGGTAAAAAAGCGGTCGTAACAGGATCGACCAGTGGTATCGGTCTGGCCATGGCCACCGAATTGGCAAAAGCAGGTGCAGATGTGGTGATCAACGGTTTTGGTCAGCCTGAAGATATCGAACGCGAGCGCAGCACGCTGGAGTCCAAGTTTGGTGTCAAAGCCTATTATCTGAATGCAGACTTGAGCGATGCACAGGCGACCCGTGACTTTGTTGCCAAGGCGGCAGAAGCTTTGGGTGGTCTGGATATTCTGGTCAATAACGCAGGTATTCAGTACACCGCACCCATTGAAGAGTTCCCGGTTGATAAATGGAACGCCATCATTGCCCTGAACCTGTCGGCTGTTTTCCACGGCACAGCCGCTGCCTTGCCCATCATGCAAAAGCAGGGTTGGGGGCGCATCATCAATATCGCTTCGGCTCATGGCCTGGTGGCATCGGTGAATAAATCGGCTTATGTAGCTGCCAAGCACGGCGTTGTGGGTCTGACCAAGGTGACGGCGCTGGAAAATGCGGGCAAGGGTATTACTTGCAATGCAATCTGCCCAGGCTGGGTACGTACGCCTTTGGTAGAAAAACAGATTGAAGCCATCAGTCAGCAAAAAGGCATTGATATTGAAGCTGCCGCTCGCGAGTTGCTGGCCGAGAAACAGCCGTCTCTGCAGTTTGTGACTCCTGAGCAATTGGGTGGTGCTGCTGTGTTCTTGTCGTCTCCCGCTGCCGATCAAATGACGGGTACGACGCTAAGTCTGGATGGTGGCTGGACGGCTCGTTAATTGCTGTCAGAGCATGTTTTGTAGATGAAACAGATAAAGGGCTTGGCCCTTTATCTGTTTGGATAGAAAGGATGTAGGCGCATGTTGTTATTGCTCTCGCCAGCGAAAAAGCTGGATTACGATTCCCCTGTACGCACGGAACTGGAAACTCAGCCTCTGTTTGTGGAGCAGGCGCAAGGCTTGATTGATATTTTGCGCACTCAGTCCGAGCAGGATATTGCAGGCTTGATGAAGCTGAGCGACGATCTGGCGCGCCTGAATGTGCAGCGCTACCAGGAATGGGAGCCCAAATTTGACCGCTCCAATGCGCGGCAGGCCATTCTGGCGTTCAATGGCGATGTCTATGAAGGCATGGCAGCCACTGATTTGTCGGATAAGGAGCTGAAGTGGATTCAGGATCACATTGTGATTCTTAGCGGCTTGTACGGGGCATTGCGTCCGTTGGATCTCATGCGTCCTTACCGTCTGGAAATGGGGACTCGCTTGAAGAACCCCGGTGGGGCGAATTTGTACGCTTACTGGGGTAGCCGCATTGCCAACTATCTGAACGAGCGTCAGGAAGGCGAGGCCAAGCCTGTTGTGTTGAATCTGGCTTCGGAAGAATACTTCAAGGCGGTAGATCAGAAAGCCCTGCGCGCCCGTGTGGTGCAGTGCGTGTTCCAGGACGAGAAAAATGGCGTCTGGAAAATTATCAGTTTCTATGCCAAAAAAGCCCGTGGTTTGATGGCGCGCTTTGTAATCGACAAGCGGATTCAGACGGTTGAAGGCTTGAAGGCGTTTGATCGCGAAGGGTATGTATTCCAGCCAGAGCTGTCTAGCGAGGACAAGCTGGTGTTCCGTCGCTCTGAGCAGGACGCCAAGGCGTGATAGACGTTTTGGTTTGATGTCATGGGCCGCAGATACTGCTGTTTTTAGCTGGTCTGCGGTCTTGTGGTTTTGATGAAAAAAGGCAAGGGCATGTATTGCGCCTTGCCTTTTTTATTTCTCGGTTAGAGGGCCTGGCGCCCTATGCTTTAGTGCTGAGTGCTGAGTGCTGAGTGCTGAGTGCTGAGTGCTGAGTGCTGAATGCTGAATGCTGTGGATCTAATGGCGAGTTTATTTTGTTTCAGGATAGGCTTATCAAGCCTCTTGCTGCTTCAGTTCCTGCTTGCGCTCAGGCGGCAGTTGCGGGCCAGCGCTATATTCCAGGCCTCTCATATCCTGCCGTATCAGTTGGGCAGCCTTGCTCATTTGACGAATCGGGTAGGCCAGCATGGCCAACTCACCTTCGGTTTCAATCGAGGCAGGTGGCTCGGCGTCTTTGTCGTTGATCAGGGCTCCAATGGCATCCAGTGAGTTCTGGATGCCTGGCGGAATTTGACTCAGGTTCGCCAGCAAGGGAGCGGCGGCACTGATTTGCGAAGCCAGTACATGGTTCTGAATCAGCAGATTATTCAGCAAAGACACATTGGCCTGACGGCTGACTGGCTCATCCATCATGCGATAAAAGGCCGAGGCAAAGTTGCTGAAGGCAATATGCACGTTCTTGTTCGCCACTTGCCAGGCGGTATCCGCTTCCATCAAGTCCAGATCCACTTGCTCCTTCTGGGCATCTGTCATGGTGGATTCGCCGTCTTTGCTGGTCTTGATGATCTGGTTGTGGAGTCGGCTCAGGCGGGCAAACTCCATACCAGCGCGCCAGAATTCCTGGTTGGCTGCCAAAGCGGCACGAGCCAGGCCCGTCATGGCACTGGACTCCCAATTGGGCAGCAAGTAACTGGCGGCCATCGCGATACCGCAGCCAATCAGCGTATCAATCAGACGCTCGCCAATAATGAAGGAACCACCAGTAGACAGGAACTGGAAGGACAGGATCACGAAGATCGTGTTGAACAGGGCGGACAGCAAGAAATTAAGCTGAACCAGACTGTTACCCAGCAAGTAGGCCAGCAGCATGGCAATCAGATACAGTTCGCGGTTATCGGTCAGCTTCAGCAGCAGGAAGGCCGCCGCGCAGCCCAGCACAGTGCCAAACAAACGCCAGCCATTGCGCTGACGTGTGATTGCAAAGCCCGGCTTCATGATTACCAGAATGGTCAGGATGATCCAGTAACTGTGAGCAGTCAGGGCGCTGACCAAGCCCAATTCATTTTGAAAGTGGGCACTCAGCCCGCCTACACCCAGTGCCACCATGGAAGCAATACTGACGCGTGCGGCATAGCGAAAGTGCGAGGACTTGCGCTTCAGGTTGCTTGTCAACATACCCAGGCGCAACTCTTCGCGCGACAGCATGCGGCTTAGCGATTTATTCAGGTATTGGTCTACCGGCAGATTCTGACTGGCGCGGTGGGACAGGCTGGCCATATTGTCCACAATACGGTTCAGGTTTCGCAGGCGGCGCACTACTTGAACCAGCAGCGCATAGGTTTCCGGGTCGGTTTGCGACATGCCCTGGCGTTTGTACTTCTCCAGTTCATATTCCATGGCGCGGATTTCTGCTTTGACGCTGGAGCGGCGTTTTGTACTGTTGCTGCGCGAGACATTCATGGCAACGCGACCAATGTCCAGGGACAGCTTGTACAAGCCATCACGGGCAAAGATCATGAAGTCGCTCTCGACCAGTTGGCGACGCAGCACGGTGTAGTCCGTATAGGTAGCGACCAGGGAATCCAGAATGCTGACCATATTTAAAAAGATCGTCAGCAAAGCGCGGCGGTGATGATCCCCACGCCCGTATCCACGGGGCAGTTCACGTAGCACCATATCCCGGGCAGCCTGGTGTTTCTCGGTCATATTGGACTGCAGATTGATCAGGCGTCGGTAGCAGGTATCCAGGTCCGAGGTGGAGTCGTAGAACTGGGCACGGGCTTCCATGTATTCAGCGGTTGCGAACAACGCCACTGCCAGAGTCTGTCGTTCTTCCCGATACCAGAACAGACGTCTGAACAGGGTGCTGAACAGGTAATAGGACAGCCCGCCGCCAAAGGAATACAGCGTGTGCGCCAGGACCTCGTGCGGCTGCATGGGAAAGCGCATCGTCAAGGTCATCAGCAGCAGGGCGGCAAAGCCGATCAGCCCGCCACGACGGCCAAAGACGGAGAACATGCTGTACAGAAAGCACAGAAACGGGACGCACAGAACCAGCAGCAGGGGAGAGCTGGAGGCCAGCCCCGTCAGGCCGACGGTGACAGTGCCCAGGGCAATACCGCCCAGCATTTCATTGTTGCGGTAGCGGCGCGGGCCGCCGGGCTGGTCAATGATGGCAACGCAGGTGGCGCCCATGGACGCAATGACGCCAATGTCATAGTGACCAAAGAAGCGGCCCAAAATAATGACCGGCAAAAGCACACCGATGGACTGGCGCAGTCCACCGAAAAAATAGTGGCTATACAGGAATTGTTTTAATTGTGGGATGGGCGATGCCATAAAATACCCGGACAGCTCGTCATAGGTAGACAGTATATCGTTTTACGTATGCAAGCTTTAAGCCTGTTTTTTTGCACTTTACCAACAATCACAGTTGCTCGCTTTGAGCAGTCAAGGTAAAGTAACTAGGTGTTTTTGCTCCTTATCCGAGCAAATTGTAGCGAGGCACTGTTAACCGGGCCATCCGCCCGGTTTTTTGCGCCTATAAACTTTGTTGCTGGCCGCGTCACAAGCGTGGGATGCCAGGACTTCCGTTTCAAGCTAACGCATACGTTTTTGTATGCACGCACTGAGTGTCGAAGAGTGCAGGCCGGACGGTAATGTGTCTGGGTGGTGTGGTCCTGTGGGCCATGAAGCGCCAGATCATGTTGCTGACATCGGTTCAAGCTCGGACCGTCGTGGTCGGTCGATATTGCAGAGCAAGACTGAAAGGAAAACTCATGTCTGAATTAAATGGCGCAGATATTGTTGTGCGCACGCTCGCGGACGAAGGCGTGGAACACGTTTTCGGTTATCCGGGTGGTGCCGTTCTCTATATCTACGACGCAATCTTCAAGCAGGACCGCTTCCAGCACATTCTCGTGCGCCATGAACAGGCTGCTGTTCATGCGGCGGATGCCTACTCCCGTTCATCCCAAAAAGTTGGCGTGGCACTGGTAACCAGTGGCCCGGGCGTCACCAATGCCGTCACCGGTATTGCGACCGCTTACCTGGACTCCATTCCGATGGTCATCATCAGTGGGCAGGTCAGCACCCAGGCAATTGGTGAAGATGCTTTCCAGGAATGTGATGCCATCGGTATCACCCGTCCTTGCGTCAAGCACAACTTTCTGGTGCGCGATGTTCGTGATTTGGCCGATACCATTCGCAAGGCATTTTTCATTGCCACCACAGGCCGTCCCGGTCCTGTGCTGATTGATATCCCCAAAGATATTACGACCGCAACGTGCAAATACACGCCCAAGCGTGGCGAGGTCAAGATGCGCTCTTACGCGCCTGTGACCAAAGGCCACCAGGGGCAAATCAAGAAAGCCGTTCAGATTCTCAATAGCGCCGAGCGCCCGCTGATTTATGTCGGTGGTGGTGTGGTGCTGGGTAATGCTGAAAACGAGCTCAGCGAACTGGTCAAGTTAAGTGGTGCGCCTTGCACAACAACCTTGATGGGCTTGGGTGCGTATCCCGGCACGGCAGACCAATATATTGGTATGCCTGGCATGCACGGGACCTACGAAGCCAATATGACCATGCAAAACTGTGATGTCCTGATCGCAGTGGGTGCCCGTTTCGATGACCGTGTGATTGGTAATACCCGTCACTTCAGCCAGAATCCACGCAAGATCATTCATATTGATATTGATCCTTCCGTTATTTCCAAGCGCGTGAAAGTTGATGTGCCTATCGTGGGCTGCGTCAAGGACGTGCTGGTCGAGTTCAATGAGCTGTATGCGCAAAGCCGTCAGGAATCGCAGAACCAGCCTTCGTTGAACGACTGGTGGAAGCAGATCAACGTCTGGCGTGGCAAGAACTCCTTGGTCTATACCAAGTCGGACGAGCTGATCAAGCCGCAATACGTGGTGGAATCCCTGTGGGAAGTGACCGGCGGCAACGCCTTCGTGACTTCCGATGTGGGCCAGCACCAGATGTGGGCGGCACAGTACTACAAATTCAATAAGCCTCGTCGCTGGATCAATTCCGGTGGCCTGGGCACGATGGGCGTGGGCTTGCCTTACGCAATGGGTGTGCAAATGGCCAACCCTGGCCAGGACGTTGCCGTCATCACCGGTGAAGGCTCCATCCAGATGAACATCCAGGAACTGTCTACGTGCAAACAGTACCGCTTGAGCCCCAAGGTTCTTTGCCTGAACAATCGTTATTTGGGCATGGTGCGCCAGTGGCAGCAAATCGACTACGGCTCGCGTTATTCCGAGTCCTATGTGGATGCGCTGCCTGACTTTGTCAAACTGGTGGAAAGCTATGGTCACGTGGGTCTGGAGATCGACAAGCCAGCCGATGTGGTCCCCGCTATTCGCGAAGCCTTCACCACGCACAAAGACCGCCTGGTATTTCTGAACTTCATCACGGACCAAACCGAAAACGTGTTCCCGATGGTGAAAGCAGGCCGCGGCCTGACAGAAATGCTCTTGGGCCCGGACGATCTGTAAGGAGAGAACCATGAAACACGTCATTTCTATCCTTCTGGAAAACGAGCCCGGTGCACTGTCCCGTGTGGTCGGCCTGTTTTCAGCCCGTGGCTATAACATCGAGACCTTGACGGTTGCCCCAACCGAGGACGACACCCTGTCTCGCATGACTATCGTTACCCGAGGGGCGGACGACGTCATCGAGCAGATCACCAAGCACTTGAACCGTCTGGTTGACGTGGTCAAGGTGGTGGATCTGTCCGAAGGCCCCCACATCGAGCGTGAACTCATGCTGATCAAAGTGCGGGCGGTAGGCAAGGAACGTGAAGAGATGAAGCGCATGGCGGATATTTTCCGTGGCCGCATCATTGATGTTACGGACAAGACATACACCATCGAACTGACCGGTGTTCAAGACAAAATTGCTGCTTTCATCAATGCGCTGGATCGTACGGCCATTCTTGAAACAGTGCGCACCGGGGTCTCTGGTGTCAGCCGTGGCGAACGTGTCTTAAAGCTGTAAGCCAAGGCTTTTTCAGGACATAATTACCGCTTTTATTCAAGGGGCTGCTTTTTAAAGCGGCTCCTTATAAAGGGTAAACACGGCCTGACGCTGTGTAGACCGCGGTGGCCCTGTTCTGGAAGTAATGAGTCAAGGTCCTTTTTGTGCCGCTGCTGCATGAGCGGCCATTCTCGAATTGCTGTTTAAGCGAAATTATTAAATTTGGAGCACCTGAAATGAAAGTTTTCTACGACAAGGATTGTGATCTTTCCCTGATCAAAGGCAAGACCGTTGCCATCATCGGTTACGGCTCGCAAGGCCACGCCCACGCACTGAACCTGCACGAGTCCGGCGTGAACGTGGTTGTGGGTCTGCGTAAAGGCGGCGCTTCCTGGAGCAAAGCCGAGAACGCTGGCCTGAAAGTTCAGGAAGTGGCTGAAGCCGTCAAGAGCGCTGACGTTGTCATGATCTTGTTGCCTGACGAAAACATTGCTGAGGTTTACCGCAACCAGGTTGCCGAGAACATCAAACCCGGCGCTGCTCTGGCATTTGCTCACGGCTTTAACGTGCACTACGGCCAAGTTGTGCCACGTGACGATATCGACGTCATCATGATTGCTCCTAAGGCTCCTGGTCACACTGTTCGTGGCACCTACAGCCAAGGCGGCGGCGTTCCTCACCTGATCGCTGTTTACCAGGACAAGACCGGCGCTGCTCGCGACGTGGCTCTGTCTTACGCATCCGCTAACGGCGGTGGCCGTGCCGGTATCATCGAAACCAACTTCCGCGAAGAAACCGAAACCGACTTGTTCGGCGAACAGGCTGTTCTGTGCGGTGGCGCGGTTGAGCTGATCAAAGCTGGTTTCGACACGCTGGTTGATGCTGGTTACGCTCCTGAAATGGCTTACTTCGAGTGCTTGCACGAGCTGAAGCTGATCGTGGACCTGATCTACGAAGGCGGTATCGCCAACATGAACTACTCGATCTCCAACAACGCCGAATACGGCGAGTACGAGACCGGTCCGAAGATCGTTACCGAAGAAACACGCAAAGCCATGCGTCAGTGTCTGGAAGACATCCAGACCGGTGTTTACGCCAAGAACTTCATCCTGGAAAATGCCGCTGGTGCTCCTACTCTGATCTCGCGTCGTCGTATCAACGCCGAATCGCAGATCGAGCAAGTGGGTGGCAAACTGCGTTCCATGATGCCTTGGATTGCCGCTAACAAGCTGGTTGATAAGTCCAAGAACTAAGTTTGATATTGGGGCAGGTGAATAGCCTGTCCTGGTCTTGAACAAAAAACCGGCTGGCGTCTTCTGGCGCCAGCCGGTTTTTTATTTTTGTTTGGCAACGCTGTCAGGCCACTCCAGGTAAGTCAATACTATCTGGACAGGATCGGGCGTATGCGGCGCAGCGAGCGCTGTTGCCTTGGGATTCGCGGATTCCTTCAGGGGCGCGGGAGCTTATACTCTTGCTTGATGCCAGTCAGCCTGAACAGGCTTGTGTCTGCCTCTGCAAATCCTGCCCCTTTTAAGGCGGCTGACTGTTATTCGCTTGAATTATTTGCGTTCTGCAGCTTGGCTTACAATGCTACATTTGAGCGTTCAGTCTCTAGCAACAACTCTTAAAGCATGAATTATGCCCAATTTGCTCAATGATGAAACCCGTCGTCGGCGTAGCATCTATCTATTGCCCAACGCCTTTACCACTGCCAATTTGTTCGCGGGGTTCTATGCCGTTGTGCAAGCCATGAATGGTCGCTTTGAAGCCGCGGCCATCGCCATTTTCCTGGCACTGGTGTTTGACGGTATGGACGGACGGGTTGCCCGTTTGACCAATACCCAGTCCGCCTTTGGCGAGCAGTACGACTCCATGGCCGACATGATCTCCTTTGGTGCGGCACCCGCGCTGGTCATGTATGTCTGGGCCATGCAAGGTTTGGGGCGGTGGGGGTGGCTGGCCGCTTTTATCTATGTAGCCGGCGGCGCACTGCGTCTGGCTCGTTTCAATACCAATATTGAAGTGGTCGACAAACGCTTTTTCCAGGGTCTGCCCAGTCCGGCCGCTGCTGCACTGGTGGCGGGCTTTGTTTGGCTGGCAGTAGACAACAAGTTGTCCCTGCATGTGAACGTGATTCCTTGGGTCGCGTTTGGTTTGACGATCTATGCCGGTCTGGCCATGGTGTCCAATGCACCGTTCTATAGCGGCAAGTCCTTTGCGGTCAGCCGTAGCGTGCCGTTCTGGGGCATGTTGCTCTTTGTTCTGGTCTTTGTGTTTGTCTCCACAGACCCGCCAGTCTTCCTGTTTGGCTTGTTCTGCCTGTATGGCTTGTCGGGCTGGGTCGTAATGGCCTGGCGCTGGCGTCGGGCTCGAGCTTTGGCGCGACTTCGGCGTGGAAACAACTAAAATACAGGGGTTTCGGGGGCTGGCAGATCGAAATGCTTAACGCCTTCCCCGGTTTTTCGTTATAATCGTTAGCTTGCACTTGGCCCGGTGGGCCCGGTGCACTTAATCTCATTTTCACCACGTTAGGGCACCTCGGTCCTAACGCAAGTCTTAGAGGCTAAATAAAATGGCAGTTGCAGATATCAAAAAAGTCGATATCGTTTCCGAGTTTCAGCGTAAACAAGGCGATACAGGCTCCCCAGAAGTGCAAGTGGCTTTGCTGACCGCTCGCATCAACGAATTGACCGGCCACTTCAAGGCTCACAACAAAGATCACCACTCCCGTCGCGGTCTGCTGCGTATGGTTAGCCGTCGTCGTAAATTGCTGGATTACCTGAAAGGTCGTAATCCAGACGCTTACCGTGCTTTGATCGAAAAACTCGGTCTGCGTAAGTGATACCGGGGCTGGCTCCCCGCTAAACAACCGTGCATTCGGCGAACTGGTTTCGCTGTGTGCACGGTTTTTTTATTGTAAGGATTCTCCTAATGTTCAATAAAGTCACCAAGTCTTTCCAGTACGGCGAACATACCGTCGTTCTGGAAACCGGCGAAATCGCACGTCAGGCGTCAGGTGCCGTGCTGGTTTCGATTGAAGACACTGTTGTGTTGGCCACTGTTGTTGGCAAAAGCGAAGCGAAAGCAGGTCAGGACTTCTTTCCTCTGACCGTTGATTACGTCGAAAAAACCTATTCCGCTGGCAAGATCCCTGGTGGTTTCTTCAAGCGTGAAGGCCGCCAGTCCGAGCGCGAGATCCTGATCTCCCGCCTGATCGACCGCCCACTGCGTCCTCTGTTCCCTGAAGGCTTCTACAACGAAGTTCAGGTCATCATTCACACGGTATCGGTCAATCCAGAAATTGATCCTGATATCGCTGCCATGATCGGCGCCTCCGCTGCTCTGGCTATCTCCGGTATTCCGTTCAACGGTCCTGTGGGCGCGGCTCGCGTTGGTTACGTTGATGGTCAGTACGTACTGAACCCGTCCGCAACTCAACTGAAGTCCTCGGCTCTGGATCTGGTTGTGGCCGGTACCGAACAAGCTGTGCTGATGGTTGAGTCCGAAGCCAAGCAATTGTCCGAAGAAATCATGCTGGGTGGTGTGGTGTTTGCTCACGAGCAAATGCAAGCCGCCATCAACTGCATTCACGAACTGGTTGAAGAAGCTGGCAAGCCTGAATGGGATTGGCAGCCTGCTGCTGTTAACGAAAGCCTGCTGGCTTCGGTGACCGCTGCTGCTGAAGAAGGTCTGACACAGGCCTACCAGACACGCGAAAAACAAGCTCGTACCGAGCAAGTGCGCGCTGTTTACGCTCAAGTTAAAGAAACGGTCAAGGCTCAAGCTGAAGCCGCCGGTCAGGCTCAGCCTGATATGGTTGCCGTTGAAAACATGATGTTCGACCTGGAAAGCAAGATTGTGCGTTCGCGCATCTTGGGCGGCGAGTCCCGTATTGACGGTCGCGACACCCGCACGGTTCGTCCTATCAGCATCCGTTTGGGCGTTCTGCCCCGTGCTCACGGTAGCGCCTTGTTCACGCGTGGCGAAACTCAGGCTTTGGTGGTGACCACCCTGGGTACCAAGCAAGACGAGCAGATCATTGATTCGATCATGGGTGAATACCGCGATCGCTTCATGATGCACTACAACATGCCTCCGTTCGCCACCGGCGAAGCTGGCCGTTTCGGTGCTCCCAAGCGTCGTGAAATCGGTCACGGTCGTCTGGCCAAGCGCGCTCTGACGCCTTTGTTGCCTGCTGCTGAAGACTTCCAGTACTCCATCCGTGTGGTGTCCGAGATCACTGAATCCAACGGTTCCTCCTCCATGGCATCCGTGTGCGGTGGCTCGCTGTCCATGATGGACGCTGGCGTTCCTGTGCAAGATCACGTGGCCGGTGTGGCCATGGGTCTGATCAAGGAAGGCAACAAGTTTGCTGTGCTGACAGACATCCTGGGTGACGAAGATCACCTGGGTGATATGGACTTCAAGGTTGCCGGTACCGAGAAAGGTATTACTGCTTTGCAGATGGATATCAAGATCCAGGGCATCACCAAGGAAATCATGCAGGTTGCATTGGCTCAGGCTCACGAAGGCCGTATGCACATCCTGGGCAAGATGAAAGAGTCCATCGACGGTTCCCGTACGGAGATGTCCGAATTCGCGCCTCGCATGCTGACCGTGAAGATCAACCCCGAGAAGATTCGTGACGTGATTGGTAAGGGTGGTGCAACTATCCGCGCTCTGACCGAAGAAACTGGTACACAGATCGATATTTCGGATGACGGTACCATCACTATCGCCAGCGCCGATCTGGACAAGGCCCGCGAAGCCGAGCGTCGTATCAAAGAACTGACCGCCGAAGTTGAAGTGGGTCAGGAATACGAAGGCCCAGTGATGCGTTTGCTGGACTTTGGTGCGATTGTGCAAGTGCTGCCAGGCCGTGACGGCTTGCTGCACATCTCCGAGATCGCTAACTACCGTATCGCCAACATCAATGACGTGCTGAAAGTAGGTCAGGTTGTTAAGGTCAAGGTCATTGAAGCTGACGAGAAAGGTCGTCTGCGTCTGTCGATCAAGGCTATCGGCGGTATCGAAGCTCAAGGCGGCCCAGCTGCTCCTGCTGCTTCCTGATAGCGTTTGCTGTCTGGCTAAAGAAAAACCCGCCGAAAGGCGGGTTTTTTTGTGTCTGGGGGTTGTCTGTTTTTGGGATTGATTGCCTGAATTATGAACTCTCAAGGGTGGGGGGTATTTAGCTCCTGGTGCCCAGATTTGCTTGGGGTGCTGCTTTGTTGATGTTCCGCCTTGTTTCCAATGTGTCGTATTTCAAGGTGATGCGGGAGAGCCTGGTGCTGCAAGTGGGGGGTAAAAGGCTTGCCGCTCGGTGATGCTTGTTGGGCTGGGAGGGAGTGATGGGCCGGAGCTTAGGTTTAATGGCAGATCTGCAGCCGGAAAGATGTATGCAAAAAAGCCCACTGATAGTGGGCTTTTCTGAAATGGTCGATGTCTGTCCGGGATGAATAAAAACATTGGTTTTTATTGTGGGACAAAACTATTCGTCAGCAATGACAAATGTTTGGTGCATCCAGCCGGAATCGAACCGGCACGATCAAAGATCGAGGGATTTTAAGTCCCTTGCGTCTACCAATTCCGCCATGGATGCAGCGGGAGATGATGGCGGAAGCGGTGAGATTCGAACTCACGGATGGGTTACCCCATCGCCGGTTTTCAAGACCGGTCCATTCAACCGCTCTGGCACGCTTCCTGTCTGTTGGGCTTTTCCCGGCAAGCTGCATAGGCAAAAAGCGTTGCGGCCAGGAAAGCCTTAAAGTGTAACGTATAAATTTGCCAGCGTCATGGAAATAATATGTTTTCATCACTGGAATAGGGCGCTGAAACGAGTCTCTATGATAGATTGCAGCAAATAAGGTGGCTGCTTGTGTGGTGCACACTAAGCTATGCCAGAAAAATGTATTCGATATCAGGGAGCAAGTATGCGAGCGGTTGAAATCACTGAATTTGGAAAACCGGATGTATTGCGAGTGGGCGAGCGCCCCATGCCGCAAACAGGTCCTGGGGAGGTGTTGGTCAAAGTTCTGGCCGCTGGTGTGAACCGTCCTGATGTATTGCAGCGGGCGGGTGCGTATCCGCCTCCTGCAGGAGCATCCGATATCCCCGGTCTGGAGCTGGCAGGCGAGATCGTGTCGGGTGATGTGCAGGGCAGTGCTTTCAAGATTGGCGATCAGGTCTGTGCCCTGGTAACGGGTGGGGGCTATGCCGAGTATTGTGTGGTCCCGGTTCAGCAGTGTCTGCCTATCCCTAAAGGTTTTAGTCTGCTGGAAGCGGCGGGCTTGCCGGAGACGTTCTTTACGGTCTGGAGTAATGTGTTTGACCGCGGGCAGTTAAGCAAGGGGGAAACTTTGCTGGTCCACGGCGGTGCAAGTGGAATCGGAACGACAGCGATCCAGTTGGCAGTGGCTTTGGGGCATACCGTCTATGCCACGGCCGGTAGTGATGAACGCGTTGAGGCGATTAATCGTCTGGGCGGGATAGGCATCAACTACAAGACCAAGGTCTATGAGGACGTCATTAAAAGCAAAACGGGCGGCCGTGGCGTGGATGTCATTTTGGATATGGTCTCTGGTGACTACATCAATCGAGATCTGACGTGCCTGGCTGATGATGGCCGTATCGTGATTATTGCCTTGTTGGGCGGAGTTAAAGCCACGATCAATTGCGGCGAGATCTTGCGTCGTCGTTTGACTATTACAGGTTCAACGCTGCGCTCTCGTCCTGTGGAGTTCAAGGCGCAATTGGCGCGGGCATTGCAAGAGCGTGTCTGGCCATTACTGGAGGCAGGTCAGGTTCGCCCCTTGATCCATGCGACTTTCCCGCTGGAGAAAGCGAATGAAGCGCATGCCATGATGGAGGCGGGTGAGCAGGTCGGCAAGATCATTCTTGTTCCTTAAAAGCAGCAAGGGGTGGCATAGCCACCCTTTTTCTTGCCGGTTTGAAACGAATTTTCTGCTAAACATGCGCGAAAAGGATTTGCTCGCGCTACAATAGCCGGTTAGCTGCGCCTTGATTGTGGGCGTTGGTGTAACTTTTTGACTGGCATCAAGGGAGCAATGAGCGTACATTCTTCGCGTAAACGACTGGTTGCGGGTAATTGGAAATTAAATGGCTCGCTTGATGGCAACAGCCGTCTGCTGCAAGAACTGCTCGTTCAGCCTGATGCGCAGGCAGATTGTGATGTGCTTGTGTGCGTTCCTTATGTGTATTTGCCCCAGGTGGCGAACATCCTGAAGGACTCAGCTATTGCTGTCGGTGCTCAGGATGTCAGCGTTCACGCCAAAGGTGCTTACACAGGGGAAATATCGGCGGCAATGCTGGCTGATATAGGCTGTCGCTGGGTCATTGTTGGGCATTCCGAGCGCAGGCAGTATCACCAGGAAAGCAGTGCTCAGGTTGCTGCCAAAGTTGTTGCGGCGCTGGATGCGGGCTTGACGCCTATTGTCTGTATTGGCGAGCAGTTGGCTGATCGCGAGGCAGGGCAGGAAACCTGTGTGGTACAAGATCAGCTAGAGCCGATCAAAGCCTTGGGTGCTGATGTGGTGTCCAAACTGGTGTTGGCTTACGAGCCGGTCTGGGCAATTGGTACGGGTCTGACGGCAACGCCAGAGCAAGCGCAGCAAATGCATCAACAGATTCGTGCCTATATGGAGTCGGATCAGTTGCGTATTTTGTACGGTGGCAGCGTGAAGGCGGATAATGCCGCTGAGCTTTTTGCCATGCCGGATATTGATGGTGCCTTGGTGGGTGGTGCATCTTTGGATGCGCAAGAATTTTTACGTATTGTGGCCGCTTAAAGGGTCTGGAGTCTTTAAATGCAAGATTGGATGTCTTCCGTTCTGATGGCGGTGCAGGTTATCTCCTCGCTGTTGATTATTGGTCTGGTTCTGTTGCAGCAAGGCAAGGGCGCCGATATGGGCTCGGCCTTCGGTGGCGGCTCGGCGGGTAGCGTGTTTGGTGCAGCAGGTGCGGCAAACTTTTTGTCGCGCATGACTAAATGGGCGGCAATTGTCTTTTTTGTGTCCACGGGTGGTTTGGCGTGGGTGGCTCACCATCCAGCGCAGAAAGTCGATGCGGGCGTGATGCAAGGCTACGAGTCCTCTGTTCCTGGTGCGGCGCCATCCGGTGCTGCTTCGGTTCCTGCTCCAGCGGCTTCTGTCCCTGCGGCTGTTCCATCGGCGACTCCTGAGCAAAGCGCTCCAGCGGTTCCCGCAGCTGAGTAAGTTCGATCTGTTTGTGGGTTTGCTGTTGCTCTATATATAAGAGGCAGCAAAGATCACAGTCAGGATCGGAAACAGCAATATCGAAGCCCGCCGTAATGGCGGGCTTTGTTCATTTGACGGCGTTTGTGTGGAATATGCCTGCGTACGTGATTTTTAGGCGTTTTGGGCTGTTTTGTACTGACAGCTTTACTTTTGTCATGCTAATATCGCTGTCTTGATTGCTTGCCGACGTGGTGGAATTGGTAGACACGCTATCTTGAGGGGGTAGTGGCGAAAGCTGTACGAGTTCGAGTCTCGTCGTCGGCACCAAACAAATAAAACGGGGATGTTCTGCAATTGCAGCACCCGGAAATAAAACCTGATCCTGAAAAGGACAGGTTTTTTTTTCGCCAACTTTTGGGGTGTTTTGTCTTTCTGCGCAAGTTGCTTGTATTGAGGTTTCTGGGATCGTTTCCGACTTGTTGGAAAAGGGTGCGGGCCGGGTCAGTGCATGCTGAATCTGTTTTGATATAAAATTCTCGTATTGTGAGAATCGTGGATTTAAGTCGTATGGTCAGCTTTAGCTCTCAATACGTCGAGGGCGGCATTTTCATCTTTTTGGGCGCTGATTTCATTTTTTGCCTTGTTTGCTGAGAACCAGTGTTGGCGACCGATTGCTCTGAAGACTTAAAGCAAATTCTTAAGAAGTTTGAGGGCTTAGCCTGCTAATTGTTGCTGTGGGCTCAAGCCGCCTGGAAAGCCCCTTTAAGCGGGTTTTTGTTGTGTATAGCCAACAGGCTGTGCACAAAGATTCACGTTTCCGAAGGGTTTCGTAGTCAAGCGGCGGGAATTTTGATGCAATAGCGTTAACTTCCCATCGCGGAGTTAGAAAGAGCAGCAGCACTGTTGTAGTTGGGCTGCTCTGATTTACTCAAATCTACGGAGATTTCTTACATGAAAAAGACTCTGCTCGCTGCTGCTCTGATGGCCGGCTTCGCTGGCGTCGCACACGCAGAAACGTCTGTCACCCTGTACGGTATTCTGGACGCTGGTATTGGTTACCAAAAACTGAAGACCAACGAAGCCCTGTATCTGTCTAACGTTGACGCTGGTGACTTCTCTCAGAAGCGCACGGGTCTGATCAACGGCATTCAGTCCGGCAACCGTTGGGGCCTGAAAGGTTCCGAAGATCTGGGTGACGGCCTGCGCGCTGTATTCGTTCTGGAAAGCGGTTTTGACTTGGGCACCGGTAACTCCGCTCAAGGTGGTCGTTTGTTCGGTCGTCAAGCCACTTTGGGTCTGGCTGGTGACAGCTGGGGTCAATTGGACTTCGGTCGCCAAACTAACATCGCTTCCAAGTACTTGCCAGGCGTAGCCGATCCTTTCGGCGGCGGTTTCGACCAAGCTAACATCGGTGGTGCTTTCACAGCAGCTAACACCGCTCGTTACGACAACATGGTCATGTACCAAACCCCTAACTTCTCCGGCTTCCAGTTCGGCGTTGGTTACTCGTTCAACGTGAACGGCAACCAAGCTTACAAAGTTGACGGTGGCAGCCAAGAAAACAAGCGTGGCGTGACTACTGGTCTGCGTTACGCTAACGGCCCTATCGGTGTTGCTCTGACATACGATCAGTTCAAGACTCCAGAAAGCCAAGGCGACAGCGTTTCCGTCAAGTCCTGGAACATCGGCGGTAGCTACGACTTTGAAGTTGTGAAAGCTCACTTGGCTTTCGGTCAAACTCGTAACGGCCTGTTCGCTACCCAAGATTACGCTGGTAGCACCGGTCTGTTGAAAGATGCTGGTATCGACAACAGCATGATCGGTCTGGATGGTCTGAAGATCAATTCCTACCTGGTTGGTTTGTCCGCTCCTGTTGGTGCTGGCAGCCTGATGGCTTCTTGGACGATGGCTGACGCTCGTTCGGCTCCTAACGCCCTGGCCAACTCGACTCTGTCGTGGGAAATGAAGAAACAGCACACCTACAGCCTGGGTTACAGCCACCCACTGAGCAAGCGCACTAACGTGTACGCAATTGGTTCTTACGCCAAGAACGTGTACTTCGTGCCTAACGCTAAGTCCACTCTGTTGGGCGTTGGTCTGCGTCACCAGTTCTAATTGTTTCGCGTAGCATGTCTACGCGTTGCGAAAAGCAGGCCTTCGGGCTTGCTTGAGCTGATGAAGTATAAAAAGCCATCCTTCGGGATGGCTTTTTTTATTCCCATTTTCTGTTTTGCTTGGTGATGCCCTGTTGGGTGAGGGCTCTGTTGCGGGATGATTGCTGGTGGGTTGCCGTTTGACTTGCTCTGCTGGCTTGAGGTTTTCCCCTTGGATGTTGCTTCTGGTGAGGGGGCTTTGGTTCTTATGACCGCCTGGTCTTGTTTGTCTTGCTTACAAAATAAGTATAAAAAAACGATCTTTGGTGCTTGATAGCTGACATTCCCCTTACAAAAGCGAGTAAGATAATTAATTACTGCTTCAAACCACAACCCTTAATAAAGTAAATAATCAATAGTTGAAGGGTTTTTGGTCAGGTAGCTGACAGTTTTTGCGGCATGGGTGCAACACCCGCGCATAGATGTAATGGTTTGGGGTTATCCCCCAAAACTGTGCTCTCAAAATGCTACAATCCAAGAGTTTATTTACTGCGATTGGATGCTTTGCATGAACCTGCAAGAGTACTTTCCCGTTTTGCTATTTATCATTGTCGCCACTGGGATTGGCTTGGCACTGCTTTTAGTCGGTCGAGTGTTAGGTCCAAACCGCCCCGACCCTGAAAAGCTCTCTCCTTACGAATGCGGTTTTGAAGCATTCGGTGATTCGCGCATGAAGGTGGACATTCGTTACTACCTGATCGCGATTCTGTTCATCATGTTCGATCTGGAAATCGCTTTTCTGTTTCCCTGGGCTATGGCCAATGGGACAGTAGGCCTGGTCGGTTTCTGGACGGTCATGGCGTTCTTGGCCGTTTTGACGGTCGGTTTTATCTACGAATGGAAAAAAGGCGCTCTGGACTGGGAGTAACCCATCCATAGAGAACCCCGACACGGGTTTTCGCGTCTGCTGCTGGGCATAAGGGGCACGAGGATGCGTCTTGATGACAGCGGGTTTGGTCAGCAACAGGATAGGCCGGGGCTTCCCAGGGTCTGATCCGGCAAAAGGCAACTACTATGGCTATCGACGGCATTCTCAAAGAAGGTTTTGTGACGACCAGTGCAGACAAGTTTCTGAACTGGGCAAAAACAGGGTCCATGTGGCCCATGACATTTGGTCTGGCCTGTTGTGCAGTGGAAATGATGCACGCTGGTGCGGCTCGCTATGACCTGGACCAATTCGGCATTATTTTCCGTCCCAGCCCACGTCAATCTGACTTGATGATTGTGGCGGGTACCCTGTGCAACAAGATGGCACCCGCCTTGCGTAAGGTGTACGACCAGATGGCTGAGCCACGCTGGGTTGTATCCATGGGCTCCTGTGCCAATGGTGGCGGCTACTACCACTACTCCTACTCGGTTGTGCGCGGCTGTGACCGCATCGTGCCGGTAGACGTGTATGTGCCGGGCTGTCCTCCAACCGCTGAAGCTCTGGTTTACGGCTTGCTGCAAATGCAGAACAAGATCCGTTTGACCAATACCATCGCACGCTGAACGGTTAGAACAGGCTAAACAAGACTATGACACGGCTAGAAACTTTAAAAACCAACTTGCTCTCTATCCTTGGCGAGCAGGCTGCGTTGACGCAAGCGCGCAATGAACTCACTTTGGAAGTGCCGGTTGATGCGTGGGTCGATACCTGCACCTTGCTGCGCGACCACGCTGATCTGCGCTTCGAGACCTGTATCGACTTGTGCGGGATTGATTATTCCGCCTGGAAAGCGCCTACCTATCAGGCCGCATCGGCTCAGTTCCCTCATCGCTTTGCCGTTGTGCTGCATCTGATGTCCTTGAAGCACAACTGGCGCCTGCGTGTGCGTTGCTTTGTACCCAACGACGATTTCCCCGCTTTGCCAACCCTGTTCGAGGTCTGGCCTTCGGTGAACTGGTTCGAGCGCGAAGCGTTTGACCTGTACGGCATTATTTTCGAGAACCACCCTGATCTGCGTCGC
This sequence comes from Alcaligenes sp. SORT26, assembly GCF_017377875.1. Taxonomy (GTDB): domain Bacteria; phylum Pseudomonadota; class Gammaproteobacteria; order Burkholderiales; family Burkholderiaceae_B; genus Alcaligenes; species Alcaligenes parafaecalis. The sequence continues at coordinate 1,696,770 of NZ_CP070975.1, read as the reverse complement.
ATCCTGACCGACTACGGTTTCATCGGTCATCCGTTCCGCAAAGACTTCCCCATCTCCGGCTACGTCGAAATGCGCTATGACACCGAGCAGAAGCGGGTCATTTACCAGCCCGTCACCATTGAGCCGCGTGAAATCACGCCGCGCGTGGTGCGCGAGGACGATTACGGAATTGGGCGATAAGCATCATGGCAGAAATTCAAAACTACACCCTGAACTTTGGTCCTCAGCACCCAGCCGCACACGGTGTGTTGCGTTTGGTGCTTGAACTGGACGGCGAAGTTATTCAGCGTGCTGACCCCCATATCGGTCTGTTGCACCGCGCCACTGAAAAGCTGGCCGAGCATCGCACTTTCCTGCAAACCCTGCCTTATATGGATCGTCTGGACTATGTATCCATGATGGTCAACGAGCACGCCTACTGTATGGCTGTGGAGCGTTTGGTCGGTGTTGAGGTGCCATTACGTGGCCAGTACATCCGCGTGATGTTCGACGAGATCACCCGCATTCTGAACCACCTGATGTCGGTGGGCTCGCATGCGCTGGACGTGGGTGCCATGGCCGTGTTCCTGTACGCCTTCCGTGAACGTGAAGACCTGATGGACTGCTACGAAGCGGTCTCAGGTGCTCGTTTGCACGCGGCCTACTACCGTCCAGGTGGCGTTTACCGCGATCTGCCCGGCACCATGCCTCAGTACAAGGCCAACAAATACCGCTCCGACAAAGAACTGAAAGCCATGAACGAAGCGCGTTCGGGTTCTTTGCTGGATTTCATCGAAGACTTCACCAATCGCTTCCCCGCGTGCGTGGACGAATACGAGACCTTGCTGACCGATAACCGTATCTGGAAGCAGCGTCTGGTGGGCGTGGGCGTGGTTGATCCTGATCGCGCCAAGGCGCTGGGCTTTACCGGCCCCATGCTGCGTGGTTCGGGCGTGGAGTGGGATCTGCGCAAGATGCAGCCCTACGAAGTCTATGATCGCGTCGACTTTGATATTCCTGTGGGTCGCAATGGCGACTCTTACGACCGTTACCTGGTTCGTATCGCAGAAATGCGCGAGAGCAATCGCATTATCCGTCAGTGTGTACAGTGGCTGCGCAATAATCCCGGCCCTGTCATCACGGATAACCATAAAGTGGCACCCCCATCGCGCGAACGCATGAAAACCGGGATGGAGGACTTGATCCACCATTTCAAACTGTTCTCCGAAGGGATGCACGTGCCTACTGGCGAAGTGTATGCCGGTGTGGAACATCCAAAGGGCGAGTTTGGCATTTATCTGGTATCTGACGGTGGTAACAAGCCTTACCGCATGAAGATCCGTGCTCCGGGCTTCGTCCACTTGCAGGCCCTCGATGAAATGAGCCGCGGTCACATGATTGCCGACGCGGTCACTATCATCGGCACGCAGGACATTGTGTTTGGCGAGATCGACCGTTAAGGTCGCGCCTGGAAAAACGGAACCGAATTATGTTGCTTTCCGAAAAAGCCTACCAACAGATCGATAAGGAACTGAACAAGTTCCCGGCAGATCAACGTCGCTCTGCCATCATGGCCTCGCTGGCCATCGCCCAGCAAGAAAAAGGCTGGGTATCGCCTGAAATCATTGAGGATGTTGCCCAATACATTGGCGTGGAACCCATTGCTGTGCAGGAGGTTGCGACCTTCTACAACATGTTCCATACCAAGCCTGTTGGCCGCGTCACCATTTCTGTTTGCACCAACTTGCCCTGTGCGCTGCGTGACGGCGTCAAGGCAGGCGAATACCTGAAAGAAAAGCTGGGTATCGAATACGGTGAAACCACGGCGGACGGCCAGTTCTCCCTGATCATGGGAGAGTGTATGGGTTCATGTGGTGATTCGCCCGTCATGCTGCTGAACAATCAGCACATGTGCGTGCGTATGGAAGCCGAGCGCATTGATGCCATGCTCGAAGAATTGAAGACACACGGAGAATCGGCATGATTGCACCGGACATTCTGCGTAAGTTCTCCCAGGGATTAGAGCCTAACCCTGGTGACGACCTGTCGCGCAGCATGATTTTTCATGATCGTCATATTCAGCCGCAAATTCTGGCTGGCCTGAATGGCGACAACTGGGGCCTGGAAGAGTACGTCAAGCGTGGTGGCTATGAAGCCCTGCGTAAAGTATTGACGACTGGCATGAAGCCCGAAGACGTGATTGCTGAAGTTAAAGCGTCGGCATTGCGTGGTCGTGGCGGTGCAGGTTTCCCATCGGGTCTGAAGTGGAGCTTCATGCCCCGCAGCTTGCCCGGCCAAAAGTACCTGGTCTGCAACTCTGACGAGGGCGAACCCGGCACTTTTAAAGACCGCGATATTTTGCGCTTCAATCCGCATATCGTGATCGAAGGCATGGCCATTGCGGCCTACGCCATGGGCATTACCGTGGGCTACAACTACATCCACGGTGAAGTGTTCGAGATTTATCAGCGTTTTGAAGAAGCTCTGGAGCAAGCCCGTGCTGCTGGCTTCCTGGGTGACAAGATCCTGGGTTCTGACTTCGACTTCCAGTTGCACGCTTTCCACGGTTACGGCGCCTACATTTGTGGCGAAGAAACAGCCTTGCTGGAATCCCTGGAAGGCAAGAAGGGTCAGCCCCGTTTCAAACCGCCATTCCCCGCCAGCTTTGGTCTGTATGGCAAACCGACGACCATTAATAACACCGAGACTTTTGCGGCAGTTCCCTGGATTCTGCGCAACAGCGGTCAGGAATACCTGGAAGTGGGTATCCCTAATGCGGGTGGCACCAAGATCTTCTCCATTACGGGTGACGTAGAGCGTCCCGGTAACTACGAAGTGCCGCTGGGTACACCTTTTGCCACCTTGCTGGAATTGGCCGGTGGCATGCGCGACGGTCGCAAACTGAAGGCTGTGATCCCTGGCGGTTCCAGCTCGCCCGTTTTGCCCGCCGACATCATCATGGCGACCAATCTGGACTATGACTCCATCGCCAAAGCAGGTTCCATGCTGGGTTCGGGTGCCGTCATCGTGATGGACGAGACTCGCTGCATGGTGAAATCCTTGCTGCGCCTGTCATATTTTTACTATCACGAAAGCTGCGGCCAGTGCACGCCGTGCCGCGAAGGCACAGGCTGGTTGTGGCGCATGGTGCATCGTATCGAGAACGGTCAGGGTCGCGCTGAAGACCTGGACATGCTCGACGACATCGCACAGAACATCATGGGCCGTACGATTTGTGCCCTGGGTGATGCTGCTGCCATGCCGGTGCGCAGTTTCGTTAAGCATTTCCGCGACGAGTTCGCACACCACATCGAGCATAAAGGCTGTGTGGTGCCTCAATATTTGTAGGCCAGGACAACGTAATGGTAGAACTCACCATCGATGGCATTAAAGTTGACGCCCCGGAAGGCAGCATGGTCATTCAGGCTGCCCATGACGCCGGGGTCTACGTGCCGCACTTCTGTTATCACAAAAAACTGAGTATTGCCGCCAACTGCCGCATGTGTTTGGTGGACGTGGAAAAAGCACCCAAGCCTTTGCCAGCTTGTGCGACCCCCGTCACCAACGGCATGGTTGTGCGTACTCGTTCGGATAAAGCCATTGCCGCTCAAAAGAGCGTCATGGAATTTCTGCTGATCAACCACCCGCTGGATTGCCCTGTATGCGATCAGGGTGGCGAATGTCAGTTGCAGGATCTGGCCGTGGGTTACGGTGGCTCCGAGTCGCGCTACAAGGAAGAAAAGCGCGTCGTGGCTGCCAAATCCATGGGTCCGCTGATCTCGACCGAAGCCATGCAGCGTTGCATTCACTGCACCCGCTGTGTGCGTACTGGCGAAGAAATCGCCGGTGTTCAAGAGGTCGGTATGCTCAATCGCGGCGAGCACGCCGAGATCACCACCTTTGTGGGTCGCGCAGTCGAGTCCGAGCTGTCGGGCAACATGATTGACGTTTGTCCTGTGGGTGCCTTGCTCTCCAAGCCTTTCCGCTTCAATGCCCGTACTTGGGAATTGGCCCGTCGTCGCAGCGTTAGCCCGCACGACAGCGTGGGTGCAAACCTGGTGCTGCAAGCCAAGATGGACAAGGTCTTGCGCGTTGTGCCTTTCGAGAACGACGAAGTCAACGAGTGCTGGATCAGCGACCGTGACCGTTTCTCCTACGAAGGTCTGTACACCGAAGATCGTCTGACTCGCCCCATGGTGCGTGGTGATGACGGTCAGTGGCGTGAGGCTTCCTGGAACGACGCCATGCAAACCATCGTTGCCGGTATGAATGCCGTGCGCGAGAAGTTTGGTGCAGATCAACTGGGCTGTATTGGTTCGGCTACATCCACGACTGAAGAGCTGGCCTTGTTGGCTCGCTTGGGTCGCGCATTGGGTACTGAAAACGTGGACTTCCGTCTGCGCCAGACCGATGCCCGTCTGGATGGCGCCCTGGCCGGTGTGCCTTGGTTGGGTATGCCTCTGACTGCCTTGAACGAGCTGGATCGCGTTCTGGTCGTGGGCTCCTTCCTGCGTAAAGATCACCCCTTGATGGCTCAGCGTCTGCGTCAGGCTGTCAAACGTGGTGCTCAAGTTTCCTTCATTGATTCGGCTGCCGATAATCCATTGTTCAATGCGATTGCTGGCCGTATGACGGTTGCTCCTAGCCAGTTGGCCAATTCCCTGGCTCAAGTGCTGGTAGCTGTTGCCAAAGCCAAGGACGCAGCAGTTCCTGCTGGTCTGGAAGGCGTGCAAGTATCTGCTGAAGCTCAGCAGATTGCTGACAGCCTGTCCTCCGGCGAACGCGTGGCCATCTTGCTGGGCAATATGGCGGTCAACTCGGATCAGGCCAGCGTGATTGCTGCCAACGCTAATGCGATTGCACAGGCTAGCGGTGCCAAACTGGGCTTCCTGACTGCCGGTGGTAACACCGTGGGTGGTTACCTGGCGAATGCCGTTCCAGGGAAGGGCGGTTTGACTGCCGAGCAAATGCTGGCTCAAACTTTGCGTGCCTACCTGGTTCTGAACGTGGAACCTGCTCTGGACAGCGATCTGGGCGAGCGTGCAGTGGAAACACTGAAGTCCGCGACCTTCTCGGTTGCCTTGACCTCTTATCGTTCCGCTGCCGAACAGTGGGCCGATGTGATGTTGCCTGTCTCTCCCTTCACTGAAACCTCCGGCACCTTTGTGAATGCTGAAGGCCGTGTACAAAGCTTCAAGGGTGCAGCCGCTCCCGTGGGCGATACACGTCCAGCCTGGAAGGTTCTGCGTGTACTGGGCAATCTGTTCCAGTTGGATGGCTTTGACGATGAAACATCCGAATCGGTTCGTGACTCTGTCATGGCTGCCGGTGTGGAATCGCGCTTGTCCAACCAGATCAATCTGGCTGCCAGCGTCTTGCCTGAAGGCAATGGCCTGGAGCGTGTGGCAGATGTACCTATCTACCGCAGCGATGCCCTGGTCCGTCGTTCGGCTCCTTTGCAGGAAACACCTGCTTCGGCCGCTCCTACTGCTCGCATGGCCGCCGCCACGCTGACCCAACTGGGTCTGGCCGACGGCGATCTGGTGAAGGTTCGTTCCTCGCAAGGTGAAGTCAGCCTGCCAGCTCAGTTGGATGACACCGTGGCACTGAACTCGGTGCGTGTTGCCACCGCTTTTTCTGAAACTGCCGCCTTGGGTAGCGCATTCGGTCAATTGACAGTGGAGCGTGCATAACATGGATTTTCTCTCTGTCATCAATAACTACGGCACCGAGCTGCTCGGGCCTACCGCCTGGTTTGTAGTCTGGACCTTGCTCAAGGTGATCGCGATTGCGGTTCCCGTGATCTTGTGCGTGGCCTACCTGACGTACTGGGAACGGAAGATGATTGGTTTCATGCACGTCCGTCTGGGACCGACTCGCGTCGGTTACCGCGGTTTGCTGCAGCCTTTCGCTGACGTATTCAAGCTGCTGACCAAGGAACTGATTGTTCCTGCTCAGTCCAACAAGGTTCTGTATCTGCTGGCCCCTGTGGTCACCCTGATGCCTGCCTTGGCTGCCTGGGCGGTGATTCCTTTTGGCCCTGATGTGGTTCTGTCCGACATCAATGCCGGTCTGCTGTACATCCTGGCGATTACGTCTCTGGGTGTGTACGGTGTGATCGTGGCCGGTTGGGCGTCCAACTCCAAGTACGCTTTGCTGGGTGGCCTGCGTGCAGCCGCTCAGGTGCTGTCTTACGAGTTGGCCATCGGCTTTGTTCTGATTACTGTCCTGCTGGTTTCCGGCACGCTGAATCTGTCGGGCATCGTGATGGGCCAGACACAGGGCTACTTTGCAGACAAGGGCTTGAACTTCTTGTCGTGGAACTGGCTGCCACTGCTGCCACTGTTTGTGATCTACGTAATTTCCGCCGTTGCAGAAACCAACCGTCACCCCTTTGACGTGGTGGAAGGCGAATCGGAAATTGTGGCCGGTCCTATGGTGGAGTATTCCGGTACCGGTTTTGCTCTGTTCTTCTTGGGCGAATACGCCAACATGATTTTCCTGTCGGCTCTGGCGTCCATCATGTTCCTGGGTGGCTGGACTCCGATTGTCGAGTTCGCTCCCTTTACGTGGATTCCGGGGTGGCTGTGGTTGGGTCTGAAGACCTTCATCGTAGTCTCCATGTTCATCTGGTTCCGTGCGACGTTCCCACGTTACCGCTATGACCAGATCATGCGTTTGGGCTGGAAAGTATTTATCCCGCTGACCGGTGTTTGGCTGGTTATTGTGGCGATCTGGATGCAGACGCCCTGGAACATCTGGCATTAAGGCTAAGGGGCAAGATTATGGAAGCAATCAAAGATTTCTTTGGCAGCCTGATGCTGTCCGAGATGCTCAAAGGCATGCGCCTGACGGGGAAGTATTTCTTCAAGCGTAAAGTGACGCTGCGATATCCCGTTGAAACCACGCCTACCTCGCCACGTTTTCGCGGTCTGCACGCTTTGCGTCGCTACGAAAACGGCGAAGAGCGTTGCATCGCGTGCAAACTGTGCGAGGCAGTGTGTCCCGCCATGGCCATCTCGATCGAATCGGCAGAGCGCGAGGACGGCACACGCCGCACCACGCGTTATGACATCGATCTGGCCAAGTGTATTTTCTGTGGTTTCTGTGAAGAAAGCTGCCCGGTCGACTCGATCGTGGAAACGCACATTCACGAGTACCACGGCGAAAAACGCGGCGATTTGTACTACACCAAGGACATGCTGCTGGCTATTGGTGACCGCTACGAAGACGAGATCGCTCGTCGTCGTGCCGCAGATGCACCTTATCGCTAAGGCCGGAGCTCTACACTCATGTTATTTACTACTGTTCTGTTTTATGTGCTGGCGCTGGTGATGGTGGTGGCCGCGTATCGCGTGATCGCTGCCAAAAACCCGGTTACGGCCGTATTGCATTTGATTCTGGTGTTCTTCACGGCAGCCATGCTGTGGATCACGATGGGCGCAGAGTTCCTGGGCCTGTTGCTGGTGGTGGTCTACGTTGGTGCCGTGATGGTGATGTTCCTGTTCGTCATCATGATGCTGGACGTACGTCAGGAAGCCGCAGCCAAGAAGTTCAAGGCTCATGTGCCAATGGGGCTGTTGATCGGCGCCATCATGGTTCTGGAAATGGGCTTTGTGCTGACCAAGCTGTGGTTCACAACGGCACCTGCTGCCGCGGTGGCCGCGGACTACAACAACACCCGCGTGATTGGCGAGTTGATGTACTCCCAGTATGTGCTGGCTGTGTTGCTCGGTGGCATTGTGCTGCTGGTTGGCATGATCTCGGCCATTGCACTGACTCTGCGTAAACGTGAAGGTGTCAAACGCACCGTCTCCAGCGAACAAGTCAAAGTTCGCGCCAAGGATCGTCTGCGTATGGTTTCCATTCCTTCCCAAACCGAAAAGCCGTCGGTGTCCAGTTCGGCTGACGCTGTCGTGCCAGGAGACAAATGATGATGACGCTGACGCTTGCGCACTATTTGGTCCTGGGCGCTGTGCTGTTCACGATCGGCCTGTTTGGCTTTTTTCTGAACCGTCGCAACCTGATTATTCTGCTGATGTCTGTTGAGCTGATTTTGTTGTCGGCCAACATTAATTTCGTGGCCTTTTCCACGTGGATGGGCAATGAGGCAGGTCAGGTGTTTGTCTTTTTCGTCCTGACGGTCGCTGCGGCCGAGGCGGCCATTGGTCTTGCAATTCTGGTTCTGTTGTTCCGTAACCTTAATTCGATCAATGTCCAGGATCTCGACCAGCTCAAGGGTTGATGGGATAGCACACTAATGAACTCCATAAATCTTTACTTAACGATTGCGCTTGCTCCCCTAGTGGGCTCGGCGCTGGCCGGTTTGTTTGGTACCGGCTTTCTGGGCCGATTCATCGGCAAGACCGGCGCTCATCTGCTGACCATCGCAGGCGTGCTGATTGCCTTCATCGGTTCGGTCATGGTGATGTTCCAGGTGCTGGAAGGCCAGACCTTCAATGGTCCGGTCTACACCTGGATCACGATTGGCAGCATTCAGTGGGACATCGGCTTTCTGATCGACAAGCTGACCGCCCTGATGATGGTGGTGGTGACTTCCGTGTCGCTGATGGTGCATATCTACACCATTGGCTACATGAAAGATGACCCCGGTTATCAGCGCTTTTTCTCCTACATTTCGCTGTTTACCTTCTCGATGCTGATGCTGGTCATGTCCAACAACATGCTGCAGCTCTTCTTCGGTTGGGAAGCGGTGGGTCTGGTCTCTTACCTGCTGATCGGTTTCTGGTACGAGCGCAAGACCGCGATTTTCGCCAATATGAAGGCCTTCCTGGTCAACCGTGTCGGTGACTTCGGTTTTGCCCTGGGTATTGGTCTGCTCTACGCCTACACCGGCTCCATGAACTACAGCGACGTGTTCGCCAAGGTTCAGGAACTGAGCACCATGACATTCCCCGGTACCGACTGGCAATTGCTGACTGTTGCTGCTCTGGCCCTGTTTGTGGGTGCCATGGGTAAATCGGCTCAGGTTCCTTTGCATAGCTGGTTGCCAGACTCCATGGAAGGTCCTACCCCAATCTCGGCGCTGATTCACGCCGCGACCATGGTGACGGCCGGTATCTTCATGGTGGCTCGTTTCTCGCCTGTGTTTGAACAGTCGACAACTGCGCTGTCCTTCATCATTGTGATCGGTGCAACCGGTGCCTTGTTCCTGGGCTTGCTGGGTATTATCCAGAACGACGTCAAACGCGTTGTGGCTTACTCGACCTTGTCCCAATTGGGTTACATGACGGTTGCTCTGGGTGCTTCGGCATACTCGGCCGCTGTCTTCCACCTGATGACACACGCTTTCTTCAAAGCCTTGCTGTTCCTGGGCGCTGGTTCGGTGATTATCGGTATGCACCACGATCAGGACATCCGCAATATGGGTGGTCTGCGCAAGTACATGCCTATTACCTGGCTGACCTTCCTGATCGGTACGCTGGCTCTGGTTGGTACGCCGTTCTTCTCGGGTTTCTACTCGAAAGAGCACATCATCGAAGCCGCTGGCGAAGCCGGTATCTGGGGTTCGACTTACGCGTACTACGCCACACTGATCGGTGTGTTCGTCACCTCGCTGTACTCCTTCCGCCTGTACTTCCTGGTATTCCACGGCAAAGAGCGCTTCCGTGACGTCAAGCACGATGAGTCGCATGGTCACGACGACCATCACGCTCATGGTGGCGATCCTCACGAGTCGCCCTGGGTGGTTACGCTGCCTCTGGTACTGCTGGCCATTCCATCGATCTTCGCCGGTATCTGGTTTGTTGATCCGCTGCTGTTCGGTGGCTACTTTGAAGGTATTGTGACGGTTCTGCCTGAACATCCTGCAATGGCAACTCTGGCCAAGCACTGGACTGACTGGATGGCTTACGCCGTACACGGTTTTGGCACGCTGCCATTCTGGCTGGTTGTGGCTGGTGCTGTGGTGGCTTGGTACATGTACCTGGTTAATCCTGCCTTGCCTGCAGCTATCAAAAAGAACTGCTCTTTTATCTACCGTATCCTGGAGAACAAGTACTACGTTGACTGGTTCAACGAGCAAGTACTGTCTCGTGGCGTTCGCTGCCTGGGTACGGGCCTCTGGAAAGGTGCTGACCGCGGTCTGATTGACGGCCTGGTGGTCAACGGTAGTGCACGCGTAGTGGGCTGGGTGGCTGCAATCAGCCGTCATATCCAGTCCGGCTATGTCTATCACTACGCCTTTGCCATGATCCTCGGGATCCTGGCGCTCTTATCCTTTTTTGTACTGACGGTTCGGTAAATGGCTAGCGATATGGCGTCTTCTACTCTTCCTTGGTTAACGCTGGCGATTTTCGTACCTATCGTCGCTGGCCTGTTGGTGCTGGCTCTGGGACGTGATGATCGTCCCACCTTCACCCGCTGGCTGGCTCTATTGGGTTCGATTGCCGGTCTTGTTGTCACTATTCCTCTGTACACGGGCTTCAATCCGGCTACGGCCGACATGCAGTTTGTCGAGCTGGCCCCCTGGATTGATGCCTTCAAGGTGAATTACCACCTTGGCGTGGACGGTATTTCCATGTGGTTTGTCTTGCTGACTGCGTTCATTACGGTGATCGTGGTGCTGGCGGGCTGGCAGGTTATCAAGAACCGCGTGGCTCAATACATGGGTGCCTTCTTGATCCTGTCAGGTCTGATGGTTGGTGTTTTCGCCGCCCTGGATGGCCTGCTGTTCTACGTGTTCTTTGAAGCCACACTGATCCCGATGTATCTGATCATCGGTATCTGGGGTGGTCCAAACCGCGTGTATGCCTCGGTCAAGTTCTTCCTCTACACCCTGATGGGCTCCCTGCTGACTCTGGTTGCCTTCATCTACCTGTGGAATGTGTCCGGCGGTACGTTCGATATCCTGACCTGGCACAAAGTCCCCTTGGACTACACCACACAGGTGCTGATCTTTGCCGCGCTGTTCATGGCGTTTGCGGTGAAAGTGCCTATGTGGCCCGTTCACACCTGGTTGCCGGATGCCCACGTGGAAGCACCTACCGGTGGTTCCGTGGTGCTGGCTGCCATCATGTTGAAGCTGGGTGCTTACGGTTTCCTGCGCTTTTCCCTGCCCATCGCTCCTGATGCGTCGCAAGGTCTGGCTGGTATCGTGATTGCGCTGTCCCTGGTTGCGGTGATCTACATTGGTTTGGTCGCCATCGTTCAGGACGACATGAAAAAGCTGGTGGCTTACTCCTCTGTGGCTCACATGGGTTTTGTCACACTGGGCTTTTTCGTCTTCAACACCACAGGTATGGAAGGCGCGATCATGCAGATGATCTCGCACGGCTTTGTGTCCGGTGCCATGTTCCTGTGTATTGGTGTGTTGTACGACCGCCTGCATAGCCGCGAAATTGCCGATTACGGTGGTGTCGTCAAGGTTATGCCTCGCTTTGTCACCTTCTTTGTGCTGTTCTCCATGGCCAACAGCGGTTTGCCAGGCACCAGCGGCTTTATCGGTGAATTCACCGTCATCATGGGCGCGGTTGAGTACAACTTCTGGATCGGTCTGTTGACAGCAACAGCACTGATTACCGGTGCGTCTTACTCGCTGTGGATGCTCAAGCGCGTGGCCTTCGGTCCCGTGGGTAACGACAAGGTTGCCGGCATGAGCGACCTGAGCGGCCGTGAGTTCTTCGTTCTTGGCGTAATGGCGATTGCGGTCATCGGCATGGGTGTCTATCCCAAGCCATTTACCGAGGTCATGCACGTTTCGGTTGAAGCGTTGCTGCAACACGTCTCCATCTCGAAACTGTAGGCCGAATCACTATGGATACTACCTTTAACTTTTCTCTGGCTCTGCCCGAGATCCTGCTCCTGGTTCTGGCCTCGTGTGTGCTGATTTTTGATGCGTTCAGCACGCACAAGCAGCGCCATTCAACCTTTGTGTTCAGCCTGCTGACGCTTGCCGTGGTTGCGGCCAGCGTGGCCTGGCAGTGGTCCAAGGGCGTTAGCGGCGTCTCCTTTGGTGGCCTGTTCGTCGTGGACGAGATGGCTCACTTCCTGAAGCTGCTCTCGTGTGCTGCTGTGGCGGCAACCCTGATCTACGGTCGTGAATACGCTGAACAGCGTGACATGATGGAGCGTGGTGGCGAACTCTACACCCTGACACTGATGGCTCTTCTGGGCCAGATGATCATGATTTCGGCCAACAGCATGTTGACCGCTTATCTGGGCGTAGAGCTGATGTCCTTTGCCTTGTACGCATTGGTGGCCTTGCGTCGTGAACATCGTCAGTCCATTGAAGCTGCCCTGAAGTACTTCGTATTGGGTGCTTTGGCTTCCGGTATCTTGCTGTACGGCATGTCCATGATTTATGGCGCTACCGGCAACCTGGAGTTCCCACGTATTGCTGAAGTGATCGCTAACGGTCAGGCCGAGCGTCTGGCTCTGGTCTTTGGTGTGGTGTTTGTGGTGGCAGGTCTGGCTTTCAAATTGACGGCTGCTCCTTTCCACATGTGGACACCGGACGTCTACCAAGGCGCTCCTACCACCGTGACCCTGATCATTGGTGCTGCTCCTAAACTGGCCGCCTTCGCCGTGACCATGCGTTTCCTGGTGGAAGGCCTGCACGGTGTTGCGGTGGATTGGCAGCCTATGCTGTTGATCATGGCCGTGCTGTCGCTGGCTCTGGGTAACCTGACCGCGATCATGCAAAAGAATCTCAAGCGTATGCTTGCGTATTCGACCATCTCGCACATGGGTTTCATTTTCCTGGGCTTGCTGGCTGGCGTGTTCAATGGCGAGACTCACTCTCAAGCCTACGGTGCTTCGCTGTTCTACGTGGTGATCTACGTCCTGACCACACTGAGCACCTTCGGCCTGATCCTGATCATGAGCCGTCGTGGTTTTGAATGTGAAAACATCAGCGACCTGAAAGGTCTGAGCCGTCGTAATCCCGGCCTGGCTCTGGTCTGGCTGCTGTCCATGTTCTCCCTGGCTGGTATTCCTCCGCTGTCCGGTTTTGCCGCCAAGCTGAGCGTGCTGCAAGCCGTGGTGGGTGCCGGTTATGTCTGGCTGGCCGTGTTTGCCGTGATCATGTCCTTGATCGGCGCTTTCTACTACCTGCGTGTGGTGAAGGTCGTCTACTTTGACGAACCAGAAGGCGAAGCACATCCTGTTTCTACAGGCTTGCTGACCAAGCTGGTCATGTTGGTGAATGGTGTTCTGATTATCGGCCTGGGCCTGTTGCCCGGTGGCTTGATGGATACCTGCATCCGCGTGATTCAGTCTTCCTTGCAGTTTTAAGTAGGTAGCACTATGGAACAAAGCTTTTCCATCTGGGTTGTGATTATTCTTTCCGTGATTACGGCTAACTTGCCGTTTCTGGTGGAAAAACCCTTGCTGGTTCTGCCTTGGTCCATGCCGGGCGAGCGCTCTGGTCTCTCGCCCTGGCTGCAACTGATTGTGGGTCTGGTCTACCTGGCTGTGCTGGCTGCTTTGGGTCTGGGGATTTACACGGTGATCGCCGCCAGTTCCGGTCTGAATTCCTTGCCTGTTATGTTGGGTAAGGTGTTTTTGGGCCTGGTTTTAGTGGCTGCGCTGTTTTACTTCCCCGCCTGGCGTACTCGCCATCAGAAAGTCTCCAAAGGCTTTTTTGCTCGCCTGCTGGAGGTGTGTGCTTTTTACGGGATTGTGGGTGCTTTCGGCTTTGCTTTTGAAGCCAGTATCGGTAATCCCTTCAAGCAAACCTGGGTGTTCTACACCATTACCTTTGCCTTGTTTCTGGTGATGGCGTACCCCGGCTTTGTGTATCGTTATTTGATGCGCCACCCCAAGGGCAAGTTTGAATAGTCCTGACCAGATAAAAAAACCTCGCAAAATTGCGAGGTTTTTTTTCGTCCTGACTTTCGGTGTCATGTAATCAGCAGGTGGCTCTGCTGCTGATGATGGGCTGCATACCGCGTGTGCAGCCCGCAGAATCGATCAAGGCTTGTCCAAGGGTGCGTGAGTGGCACCAGCCACTCCCAGGCGCTTGCAGACGCCCTGAGCCTCTTGAGCGAGGACCAGCGTCAGTTGCTCGGCAGGCAGGGCGCGACCCAAGGCAGCGCTTTGTCCGCTCCACAGGGAACTGAATTCGGTACGACCTTGTTTTTCGGCTTCGATACGCAGCGGGCTGAGTGCCGACCCAGCATGGGGGAATACCGGAGCACTGGCGCTTAAAGGACCAATTTCATCCATCAGGCGAGTGCGAATACTGCGAGCTGGGCGGCCAGAGAACAGATTGGTTAGCGCTGTGCCGTCCGAGCGACTATTGGACAGGGCTTCGCGATGCAGCGGGGTGATCTTGGATTCGGGACAGAACAGGTAGGCAGTGCCAATTTGCGCCGCGCTGGCACCCAAAGCCAGGGCTGCGGCAATACCGCGTCCATCAGCAATACCACCGGCAGCAATCACGGGAATGCTGACGGCATCGGCAATCTGGGGAACCAGGGACATGGTGCCTACTTGTGTGTGCACCTTGTTGTCCAGGAACACGCCACGGTGACCACCGGCTTCAAAGCCTTGAGCGATGATGATGTCGGCGCCGTGCTCTTGCAGCCAGACCGCCTCAGCCGTCGTGGTAGCGCTGGACATGATCAGAGCACCGGTTTTTTTAACGCGCTGCACCAGTTCGGGAGAGGGCAGGCCAAAGTGGAAGCTGACGACTTCAGGTTTCAGCTCTTCGACCAATTCAGCATGTTGGCTGGAGAAGGGAGCACGTGCCGCTTTGGGCAATTCCTGATTCGGGTCCAGGCTGTATTCCTGGTAGTAAGGCATCAGGCGAAGACGCCATTCTTGTAGAGCCTCTGGCTCCAGGCGCAGATCCTCGTGGCAAAAGAAGTTCAGATTGATGGGGGCCGACACGGCGGCTCTAAACAGCCCCACTTGTTCGCGAATTTGTTCCAGGCTGAGCATGGCGCAGGCCAATGAGCCCAGGCCGCCAGCACGAGCCACGGCAATCGCCAGCTCACTATCTTGCGCTCCGGCCATAGGAGCTTGAACGATGGGTTGCTCGATGTGGAGCAGATCCAGCAAAGTGTTGTTGGGCCAGATATACATGAAGGGCGTCCTCGGTCATTTCGCGATAGCTTTTATCGTAGCAGGATGAGTTCAGACTGAAAACTGACATCGCTGTGTGTGGGCAAGGCCGTGGCAAGCCTGCAGCACGCTACAATAATCGTCTTTTGGCACGACGACTGTGCCGTATTTTCCTGTTTTGTGGACGATCTGATGTCTCATCTCATTCTTCAAGGGCCGCGCCTGGATAGCGCCATCATCGAAAAAATTGCGGCAGTGGTGCAGGCCGATGGTGTGCAGGAGCTGGGCCCTACCGCCGTGCGTCTGCTGGGTTCTGACGCCACGCAGCGTGCTGAGGTGCAGGCACTGTGCAAGACTGGCGCAATGGACTTTGCTTTTCTGGAGCAGATTGATCGCCTGAAAGACATGCGCGTGCTGGCAATGGACATGGATTCCACGCTGATCAATATCGAGTGTATTGATGAGATTGCTGATATGGCTGGCCGCAAGGAACAGGTTGCCACGATTACCGAAGCGGCCATGCGCGGCGAAATCAAGGACTTCACCGAGAGCTTGAATCGCCGTGTGGCGTTTCTGGAAGGTGTGCCTGTCAGTGATCTGACTCGCGTGTATGAAGAGCGCTTGCAGCCTAATCTGGGTGCGGACCGCCTGATAGCGACGGCTCATGCCCATGGCGTAAAAACCTTGCTGGTATCGGGTGGCTTCACCTTCTTTACTGAACGCATGAAAGACCGTTTCAGCTTGAGCTATGCCCATTCCAATACCTTGGAAGTGGTGGACGGCAAGCTGACCGGCAAAGTGCTGGGTGCGATTGTGGATGGTCAGGCCAAAGCCCGTTTCTTGCAGGAATTGGCTGCGGAGCTGGGCGCTGGCCTGGAGCAGTGTATTGCGATTGGCGACGGTGCCAATGACTTGCCCATGATGGCGCACGCTAAATACTCGGTTGCCTACCGGGCCAAGCCTGTGGTGCAGGAGCAAGCCAGCTTTGCGCTTAACCACTCTCCACTGGATGCTGTCTTGAACTGGTTCCGCTTGGATGTTTGATGTTGGCGGATCGCCTGCGTAGTCTGGCGGTGCAAGGCTCAGCGCAGCACACTAGACCTGAGCACGGTAAGCAGGGCGAGGGGGTGATGCAGTAGGCCGTTTTACCCAAATGAAAAGAGCGCTGTCACTGACAGCGCTCTTTTTTATGTCCAGCCTTGTTGTTAAGGCTTACTTCTCTTTGCGCAAACTGTTCAGCACATTGCGTACGGCCTGAATCCGGTTCTTGATTTCCTCACCTTTGGTGATTTCAATCCGCAGCTTGTCCGGTCCAGCCAATCGCACCTGCTTGTTCTTTTGCACCAGTTCAATAATGCTGACGGCGTCCACATTGGGCTTGGAGGAAAACTGAATCGTCGCCTGTGCCTCGCTGGCATCGATTTTCACAATTCCCAACGGTTCGGCCTTGATACGCAGGCGATGGACGGCCAGCAGATTCTCGCCAGCCTCTGGTAGCAGGCCATAGCGGTCGATCAGCTCTTCATGGATATGAATAAGGTCATCTTCCTTGCGAGCGTGTGACAGGGCCTTGTAGTGGCCCAAGCGGGCATTCACGTCGGGGCAGTAGTTAGATGGCAGCAGGGCAGAGGTATGCAGATTCACTTCGCATTGCAGGGCAAAGGGTGAATCCAGGTCCGGTTCTTCGCCAGCCTTCAGGGCTTTGACGGCCGTGTTGAGCATATCTGCATACATGGAATAGCCCACTTCCTGAATGTCGCCGGACTGGGATTCGCCCAGCACTTCGCCTGCTCCCCGGATTTCCAGATCGTGCATCGCCAGGAAAAAGCCTGCGCCCAGCTCTTCCATGGCTTGAATGGCCTCCAGCCGCTTCTTCGCATTGCTGGTGATGGCATCCTCGCCAGGGGTGAGCAGATAGGCATAGGCCTGGTGGTGGGAGCGGCCCACGCGTCCACGCAACTGGTGCAATTGGGCTAGGCCCAAACGGTCAGCTCGATGGATGACGATGGTATTGGCGGTAGGCACGTCAATGCCGGTTTCAATAATCGTGGTACACAGCAGCACGTTGTAGCGCTTCTGGTAGAAGCCCTTCATGACGGCTTCCAGTTCGCGCTCGGGCATTTGGCCGTGAGCCACGGCAATACTGGCTTCGGGCACCAGTTCTTCCAGGCGGGCACGACGGTTGTGAATGGTCTCGACTTCGTTATGCAGGAAGTAGACCTGGCCGCCGCGTTTCAATTCGCGCAGCAGAGCTTCGCGTATGGTGCTGCCATCTTCACGACGCACAAAGGTTTTGATCGCCAGACGTTTTTGCGGTGCCGTGGCAATGACGGAGAAGTCCCGTATGCCCTCCAAAGACATGCCTAAGGTACGTGGAATAGGGGTAGCGGTCAGGGTCAGAATGTCGACTTCGGCGCGCAGTTGCTTCAAGGCTTCTTTCTGACGCACACCAAAGCGGTGTTCCTCGTCGATGATGACCAAACCTAGCTGTTTGAAACGCACGTCCGAGGACAGAATCTTGTGCGTGCCAATCACAATATCCACGCTGCCTTCACGCAGCCCTGCAATGGCGGCCTGGGTCTCTTTGGTGGAGCGGAAGCGGGACAACTCGGCGACGCGGATGGGCCAGTCGGCAAAGCGATCCGAGAAGGTCTGTGCATGTTGCTCGGCCAGCAAGGTGGTCGGGCACAGCAGGGCAACTTGCTTGCCATTGGCCACGGCCAGGAAAGCGGCACGCAGAGCGACCTCGGTTTTACCAAAGCCCACATCCCCACACACCAGGCGGTCCATAGGCTGGCCGGAGGTCATGTCGTTCACTACCGCTTCGATGGCAGCGGCCTGATCCGGGGTTTCTTCAAAGCCAAAGCCTTCAGAGAAGGCCTGGTAGTCATTCAGCGGTAATTTGAACTGGAAGCCTTCACGGGCGGCACGCTGGGCATACAGGGCCAGCAGTTCGGCAGCGCTGTCACGCGCCTGCTTGGCGGCACGGCGACGCGCTTTGTCCCATTGGCCAGACCCCAATTGGTGCAAAGGTGCATGCTCGGGATCAGCACCGCTGTAGCGGGCAATCACGTGCAATTGGGCTACGGGCACATAGAGAGTGCTGCCTTTGGCATATTCCAGATGCAGAAACTCGACCGGGCCTTCGCCCAGATCCATTTCTTTCAAACCGCAATAACGACCAATGCCATGCTCGGCGTGAACGACGGGGTCGCCCTCGCGCAGTTCGGACAGATCCCGCACCATGGCTTCCACATCGCTGCTGCGCTCGTTGCGGCGACGGCTGCTTTGTGTGCGTGTCT
Source organism: Alcaligenes sp. SORT26 (assembly GCF_017377875.1). Taxonomy (GTDB): domain Bacteria; phylum Pseudomonadota; class Gammaproteobacteria; order Burkholderiales; family Burkholderiaceae_B; genus Alcaligenes; species Alcaligenes parafaecalis. The sequence continues at coordinate 1,678,462 of NZ_CP070975.1, read as the reverse complement.
GGGTGGGGTAGAGGTCGTTTTCGGTGAGCAGGCTCAGGCTGTCGTGCACCAGGGCAAAGCCACGCGACAGCGGGGCCACCACCAGGGCAAAGGCCGCGTCCGACTCCAGAAAGTCGGCCAGATTCTGGCAGTCTGTAGCGGGTGACAGGTCATGCTCACGCAGCATTTGCAGCAAGGTTTCCCGACGGCCTGCGGAATCTGCACACAATACGGTGCGATTTTTGGGGTCCAGTACTTCCTGCCGCAATTGGGCCAGCGGATCCTTGTCGCGGCGGTTAACCGCGACAAGAGGCAAAGGCTCGAAATCAGGGTGAGCGATAGGCTGGCCATCCGCTTGGGCATTCAGGCTCAGGCGGCTAAAAGGTTTGATTCCATTGAAGAATTGCTCATCCGACAGAAACAGGCTTTCTGGGGGAAGAATAGGGCGTTCGCGGTCGTTTTTCAGGAAGGAGAAGCGGCTATGGGTATCGCTTTGGAAGCGGCCAATCGCGCTTTGTGCATCTCCGTGAGTGATGACCAGGCTGCCTTCAGGCACATAGTCCATCAAGGTCGCGGTTTCTTCAAAGAACAGCGGCAGATAGTATTCGATACCCGCGAAGGCAATGCCATTGCCTACGTCTTTATAGGGCAGGGCGCGAGAAGGGTCACCTTCAAAGAATTCACGGAAACGGGCGCGGAACTGGGTACGCGCTTCTTCGTCCATGGGGAATTCGCGGCCCGGCAGGAGCTGGATTTCCTTGACGGGATACAGGCTGCGCTGGGTGTCTATATCAAAGCTGCGTATGCTTTCGATTTCGTTGTCGAACAGGTCCAGTCGATAGGGCAAGACTGAACCCATAGGGAACAAGTCAATCAGGCCACCCCGGATGCTGAACTCACCGGGAGCGCTGACCTGTGTCATATGGGTATAGTTGGCCAACATCAACTGGGCACGCAACTGGGCCTCGTCCAGCTCATCGCCCTGACGGAAAGAGAAGGTGTAGGCCGCCAGAAAGGACGGTGGGGCCAAACGGTACAGAGCTGTGGTGACAGGCACGGTCAGGATATCGACCTCGTGCATGGTCAGGGCGTGCAGGGTACGAAGGCGCTCCGAGATCAGATCCTGGTGCGGAGAGAAGCTGTCATAAGGCAGCGTTTCCCAGTCCGGTAGCTGGCGCACACGCAGGGTGGGGCCAAATAGCAGGATTTCCTCGGCCAGCCTTTGGGCGGTCAGGGGATCGGCGCAGAGCACCAGAATAGGCGCTTTATGCTGGCGGGCCAGGTCGGCAATCAGGCAGGCATCGCCCGAGCCAGGAGGCATGGGCTGTGCGTAGCGTTGACCGGGGCGTAGGGCGGCCAGCACATCTTGGGTGCTGGGCAGGGACAGGGAGTGCTGTTTTTCGGTTTCCATCAGGATTGTCATTATAAAATCACCCACCTATGAAGACTACCTTGATTGCAATTGTTCCAGCCGCCGGTATCGGTGCGCGCGCCCTGGATTCTGCCACGAAGGCGCAAGGCTTGCCCAAGCAATACCGTTTGCTGGGTGGGCAGCCCATGTTGCGCCGTTCGGTGCAGGCCCTGCTGGCTGATGAACGCATCAGCCAGGTGCGGGTTGCCGTGGCGCCGGGCGATACCTGGGCTGCCGCCGCACTGGAAGGTTTGCCACGCACCGTCTGCCTGCCTTGTGGTGGGGAGACGCGGGCTGAAACGGTGCTTAATACGCTGAACACTCTGGATAGAGAGGAACAGCCTTGGGTTCTGGTTCATGATGCTGCTCGTCCCGGCCTGCCACGGCAGGCTTTGGGATGTTTGATTGATGCTTGCTTGCAGGCGCAGCGCGGTGGCTTGCTGGCTTTGCCGGTGCCTGATACCGTCAAGCGCGCGACGCAGACCGAAGCGGTGGCGGTGCAGGAGACCGTGGACAGGGATGGGCTGTGGCTGGCGCAAACTCCGCAGTTGTTTCCTGCCCAGGATTTGCGCAGGGCCTTGCAAGAGGCTAAAGAACAAGGTTTGGCAGTGACGGATGAGGCCAGCGCCATGGAATTGGCGGGCAGCCAACCCTTATTAATATTGGGTTCAGCGCGGAATTTTAAAGTCACCTGGCCTGAAGATTTTGAATTGATGGAGAAATGGTTATGAGCATGCCGATTCGCGTAGGACAAGGTTTTGATGTGCATGTGCTGTGCGAAGGCCGACCTTTGATTCTGGGTGGGGTCACTATTCCGCATACCCATGGCTTGATGGGGCACTCGGATGCCGATGCCTTGCTGCACGCAATTACCGATGCCATTCTGGGTGCGGCGGGTCTGGGGGATATCGGTCGTCATTTCCCGGATACCGACCCTCAGTACAAAGGGGCTGATAGCCGTGTGCTGTTGCGTCATGCCTATGAGCAGGTGCGCGCGGCAGGCTGGCTGGTGGGGAATGTCGATGCCACGATTCATGCACAAAAACCCAAGATTGCCCCGCATGCTCCTGACATGGTGGCCAATATTGAGGCGGATCTGCATTTAGAGCCGGGCAGTGTGAACGTCAAAGGCAAAACAAATGAAGCCATTGGCTTTGTGGGCCGCCAGGAAGGGATTGCGGTAACCACCGTGGCCTTGTTGTACCGCGCTTGATTGCATTGGGTTCTGAATGAGACCTTGGGCAAGGGGAGTACCCGCCCAAGGTTTTTTGTGTTCAGGAGACTTTGGTGTCTTTATCGCCCTGGGTTCCAGGGGCATTACGACTTGCACGGATACGTGGCAATTGAATGCGGGCGGTCAAACCCTCGGAGGGGGCGCTGACCAGCTCAAAGTGACCACCGACCTGTCCCAGCAAGCGCTCCACAATCGCCAGCCCCAAACCTGCACCGCTCACGCCAGTACGGGCAGAGACACCACGAGAGAAGGGACGCAGCAGACGCTGGATATCGCCTTTGGCAATCCCTGCGCCCTGATCTTTGACGGCAATCACCAGAATATTGCCGTGCTGATGTGCCGACAGTTCGATACGCGCACGGTCATCTTCGGGGCTGCGGCCATAACGACGCGCATTTTCGATCAGGTTGGAGACGATACGCTTCAAGTCGTGAGCGCTGATGCGGGCGTACAGATTGGGTTCGACGGAAGCCGTCAAAATGCCACCCAGCGATTCGGTATGTGTGCGTTCGCGCTCGTAGACGTCATTGAGCACGGCGGAAACATCAATGCCATGCTCGGGTACAGCCGCAGCGGGACGGGCGTACTCCATCAACTGACCAATACTGTGGTCAATCTGGGCCAAGTCCTCGTCAATGGCGGCTCGGGTTTCGTCTGATACCTGACTTAATTCGATTTCCAGACGCATGCGCGCCAGAGGCGTGCGCAAGTCGTGCGAAATACCGGCCAGCATGATTTCCCGATCCGCCTCGGTCTGGCGGATATCGCGGGCCATACGGTTAAAGGCGATATTCATGTCGCGGATTTCAACCGGGCCTTTTTCAGGCAGGGTGCTGGGGGTTTCGCCACGGGCCAATTGCTGGGCCACCTTGGCCAGTTGAGCCAAAGGCCGGTTCACAAAACGCACACTGACTGCGGCACCGATCAGGGCCAGCAGCAAGGCGGTTGCGCCCCAGCCCAGCCATTCCACGCCAGCCGTCAGACTTAATTGTTCGCGATCAAAGACCAGCCAGTACTGATCTTCATTGATATCAAAGGAAACCCAGATGCCCGGCACGCTATTGACCGACCACATGATCAGGGTCTGGCTACCTAATGCACCACGTACTTCGGTAGAGACGTGTTGCCAGTAATTAGAGCGCGGCAGGGGTTCCAGCTCGTCCGTATTTTCGCGTGGTTGCACGCGCAGACTTTCTTTGGTTGCCAAATCCAGCAACAGGGCAGGGCGTACCGCCGGAGGCGCGTACACCAGAGCCGAGCGGGTGATGCTGACAATGGACGCCACGCGTTGAGCCATTTGGGCCGCGCGTGGTCCTTCTTCCATACTGAAGAATACTTGCAGCCAGGCACCCAGGCTGACGAGCATTAACGCAGCGAGCAATAAAAAAGACCGGCTGAATAAACCCAGCCGGATACTCGAGTTTTTTGTTGCTCGGCGTTGGGCGGCCACGGCGGGCCGCCCGTCTTGCTGACCGGAAGACAAGGTCAGTTACCGCCGTCTGGAACAAAAACGTAGCCCAGACCCCAGACCGTTTGAATGAACACGGGCTTGGAGGCATTGGGTTCGATCAGCTTGCGCAGACGCGAAATCTGTACGTCCAAGCTGCGATCAAAGGCTTCGTATTCGCGACCACGCGCCAATTCCATCAGTTTGTCGCGCGACAAGGGGATCTTGGGATGACGGGCAAACACTTTCAGCACGGAGAACTCGCCCGTCGTAATCGGGACGACTTCGTTATTGCGGGTCAGTGTTCGAGTGGACAGGTTCAGCACATAGGGACCGAACTCGATCGATTCATTTTCCTGACTAGGTGCGCCGGGGTGTTCCTCGGTACCACGGCGTCGCAAGATAGCGTTGACACGGGCTAGCAGTTCGCGGGGGTTGAAGGGTTTGATGAGGTAGTCATCGGCACCCATTTCCAGGCCCACGATACGGTCGATTTCTTCGGCCTTGGCGGTGAGCATGATGATGGGGGTGTTGTCGTGTCCGCCGCGCAGCCGACGACAGATGGACAGGCCATCCTCGCCTGGCAGCATCAGATCCAGTACCAGCAGATCGAAATGCTCGCGTTGCCAGAGTTTGGCCATTTCTTTACCGTCTTCGGCGACGAAAACGTTGAACCCTTGTTCGGACAGGTAGCGGCGCAATAAATCGCGCAGCCGGGGATCGTCGTCAACGACAAGGATTTTGCGGGTGAGGGGGGGGGTCGGCGTATTCATAGCGAAAATGTAACAGGCATCAGAAAGCGCGTACAGGGGGGTGTAGAAAAATATTACACATTAAGTGTTTTGTACGATTTATGCGCCTTGCAGCAGGTTTGACTGGGTCGTGAGGAAAATCATATGGTGGCAAATAGTCTCTCCGGTTGGTTTGAGTCAGGTCAAAAAAATGCCTGTGCTAGGGAAAAGTCACGACCTGTTCACCTATGTCGCGGTTTATCCTGCCCCCATTCTGATCAGGGTGCCTATTTTCAGTCTGCTTAAACTAAAATAGCGCGATGGATGCACATATTCTTGCCCTGGAGACTTCCTCCAATCTCTGTGAACTGACCTTGTTGTCTCGCACCCAAGCGGGTATTTCGCTTGTGGAACTGAGTCATGAGGGTAGTGGCGATCATGCTGAGCGCCTTTTGCCCATGGCCGAGCAACTGCTGGAGCAGGCTGGCCTGGATCGGCAGGCCCTGACCGCCATTGCTTTTGGACAAGGGCCTGGTGGCTTTACCGGCCTGCGCGTGGCGTGTGGGGTGGCTCAAGGCATGGCTTTTGCCTTGGATTTGCCCGTGCTGCCAGTGTCGTCTCTGCTGGCTGCTGCCGCCTGTGGTACGCCTGTTGAAGGGACGGCCTATGTGGTGGTGCAGGATGCCCGCATGCAAGAGGTCTATGCCGCTGTGTATAGCTGGACGGCCGAGAAATCCTGGTCTGTGCTGCAAAGCCCGGTGCTGCTGGATGCGGCGCAGATCACCCTGTGGATTGCGCGTTTGCAGGCAGAAGGCTTGATTGCAGAGCAGCAGCCTATTCAGGTCATCGGTGATGCGCTGGAACAGTTCCCAGATCTGGCTCCTGCCGTAGTCGCACAGGGTTGGAAGGTTGGCCAGAGTTGGCGTGCGACGGGCGCGAGTGTTGCGCATCTGGCCTTGCATGATCTGGATGAAGGACGTGGTGTGTCGCCCGATTTGGCCATGCCGTTGTATGTGCGCGAAAAAGTCGCCTACACCATTCAGGAACGTGAACAAGGCTTGGGGGGCAACCCGGCAGCCTTGGATCAACCCTTGCAGATTGAAGCCATGCAGGCAGGGCATGTGTCCGCCGTGCTGGATATTGAACGTCGGGTGGAAAGTCACCCTTGGACGGCAGGCAACTTTACGGATGCTTTGGGCAATAGCGCCTATTGCTCCCGGATTATTCATAAGCAAGGCCAGGTGCAGGGCTACGCGATTTGGCTCAAGGCTCCTGACATGATGGAGCTTTTGCTGATCGGGGTAGCCCCGGAACAGCAGCGACGCGGATTGGCTCGCCAATTGCTGGACGACGGTCTGGAGCTAGCTCGCCAAGCTCAGGTAGAGCGTGTGGTTCTGGAAGTCCGGGCATCGAATGCTCCGGCTATCAGCTTGTATAAAAAGCTGGGTTTCCAGGCGGATGGTCTGCGTAAAAACTACTATCCGCTTAGCGATGGTCTGCGTGAAGATGCCGTCTTGATGAGCTTGGACCTGGCCAGCAAGGCAGGGGCATGATCGATTTTCAGCCTGTTTCCCCTCTGCAGCGCACCTGGCTTTTAGAGCTGGGTCTGGAGCGCGCCTTTCTGGCGCGTCTGCCGCAGCCTGCCGTGCAAGCCACTGTGCAGCAAGCAGCTTCCTCAGCTGTATCGACACCAGAGCAGGTAGCAGCCGTAGAGACGATGGAGCGGCATTCGGATGGGCCGGTCAGCCGTCCTTTGGCGACACCCGGTGCAGCCGCGACGCAGGATGCACAGTCCGCCCGTGATCAGGCTTTGGCTTTGTTGCGTAAAGCGGGCACTCGCCCTGCGGTAGTTGCCCCTGTCGAGGAAGTAGTTCAACGACCGGCTGTGCTGATTCAGCCCGAAAAAGCCCAGGATATGGCCAGCCTGCTGGAGCAGGTTCAAGCCTGCCAGGAATGTGGCTTGCACACGGGCCGGGCTCAAGTGGTGTTTGGCTCTGAGCTGCTGGTGGAACCGGACTGGATGATTATTGGTGAGGCACCTGGGACTAGCGATGATCGCAGTGCTCAACCTTTTGATGGCAAAGCCGGGCTGCTCTTGCAGGCCATGCTTAACAGCGCCATTCCCAATGCCTCCGTGTATAAAACACATCTGGTGAAATGCCGCCCCTTGGGGAATCGTCCCCCTACCCAGGAAGAGCTGGCTGCATGTCGGGCCTTTCTGGATGCGCAGATTCGTCTGGTACAGCCGCGCCGTTTGCTGGCTGTCGGCCATTTGGCTGCGGTGGCACTAAGTGGCCGTGATGAGGATCTGGAGGCTTTGCGGGGGCAGGCTCTGACGTACACCGATGCTCAAGGTCGCAGCTTGCCTTTGGTGGTGACGTATCATCCCGCCTCGCTATTGCTGCGTCCGCAGCATAAAGCCAATGCCTGGCGGGATTTGTCCTTGCTACGCGAGTTGCAGAGCCAGTCCTGATACTGGCCCTGTGGGGAGGTATGTTTTACCGCCGGGCCGCCCCAAGGCTCGGCGCCCCCAGTAAAAAGCGCCCCAAAGGGGCGCTTTTGTTTACTTGGCCGCCAAGGCCTGTCCGTGACCTTCCTGACCAATGCAGGCTTCCAGCTCGGGATGAGCGCGCAGATTGGCGTTTTTCCAGATGATGAACACCGTCATTAAAGACGCCACCATCAAGCCAAAGAACACAATGATGTAGTTGATGGGCAAACGCAGCCACAGCAGCAGGCTGTACAGCGCCAGCATGAACAGAATGTTCAATTGTTCATTGAAGTTCTGTACGGCAATGGAGTGACCGGCCGACAGCATGACGTGGCCGCGATGTTGCAGCAGGGCATTCATGGGGACGACGAAAAAGCCGGACAAACCACCAATACCCATCAACAGGGTGTAGACCGCCCATTTCTCGTGTACCAAAGGCATGAGCAGGACCACAAAGCCCATTGCTACGCCTACAGGCAGAACAGCCAGAGATTTCTTCAGGGGAACGCGGGCGGCAAAGACGGCACCAAAGACCGTGCCCAATGCGGCCACACCCATCAGCACCGAGGCCTGATCCAGACGGTAGCCCAGATGCTGAGCGCCCCATTCAATCACAATGAATTGCAGGGTGGCACCGGCACCCCAGAACAAGGTGGTGACCGCCAGCGAGATTTGGCCCAGCTTGTCACGCCACAGAATGTGTACGTAAGTACGGAATTCCTTGAGCAGCAAGATGGGGTTCTTTTGTTGGGGCGGGTAGTCAATATTGGTGCGGGGGATCAGCAGATTGCACAGCGCTGCTGACAGATAGATAAAGGAAATCAGCAAGATAGCGACTTCGGCACGTGTCTGGGCTAAAGGTGCAATCAGCGGGTGCTCGGCTAGCGAAGCGGCAATCGAGGGGCTGATCAAAATGCCGCCCAGCACGGTGCCGCCAATAATGGACAACACGGTCAGGCCTTCAATCCAGCTATTGCCTTTGACCAATTGCTCGGGCTTGAGCATTTCGGTGACGATGCCGTACTTGGCAGGGGAGTAGGCGGCAGCACCGATACCAACCAGGGTGTAGGAGACAAAGACCAGAACCAGTTGCTGGGAGTCGTTCATGCCAAAGTACTGGTGGCAGAACATCAACATACAGCCCATCAGCTTGATGGCATTGGTGGCAAACATCACCCGACCCTTGGGATACGAGTCGGCAAAGGCGCCTACAAAGGCGGCCAATAGCACGTAGGACAGCGCAAACCACCATTTCATCATGGGGACCATCCAGATAGGTCCGTGCAGGTCAGCGATCAGGGCGATGGCGGCAATCAGCAAGGCATTGTCGGCAACTGACGACAATGCCTGCGCGGCCATGACCAGATAAAATCCTTTATTCAAAATACATCCCGAATGCGTGTGCCCACAGGCGCAGTCGCAGGACTGCGGAGCACGAATCAAAGCCAGGTGTCAGACCTGAGGAGCTTTTTCAAGGCGGCCCACCACAGTTTTCCTGACAAAGCCTGAGCCGGTGCGAAATTTACGAAGAGAGATGGGGAGCAAGAATAACAGGGACTGCGGGGGCAGTGGTATCAGAAATTCATTGCGGCTGTCTGACTGCTCGGATTTTCTGGCCGGGCGGGCGCTGGCAAAGCGCTATTGTAAATGCCCTGTCTGGCACTATTGTCCTGCTTGCCAAGCAGGGTAAACAGGGCTTGACGACAGGGGAGAGTTTACTGCCTTATCATCCCAGCAGCTCTGAGCTGATTTTCATTTGTTTTTTAGCCGTCTTTGCTGTGGGTGGCAGGTGCTGCGGTATCATACGACTCGCGGTGGCAGGCAGAGAGAAATGCGCCTGCGCGCCTGTTCAAATTGGTCTTTTCTGAGCTGACTTTTACCCTGTGCGTCTAACCCAGATCAAACTTGCTGGTTTCAAATCCTTTGTGGACCCGACCACCATTCCAACTCCCAGTCAGTTGGTTGGCGTTGTCGGGCCCAATGGCTGTGGGAAATCCAACATCATCGATGCGGTGCGCTGGGTGCTGGGCGAGAGCAAAGCCTCCGAGCTGCGTGGCGAGTCCATGCAAGACGTGATCTTCAATGGTTCGTCACAACGTAAACCGGCGGGGCGTGCCTCGGTTGAACTGGTTTTTGATAATTCTGAAGGGCGTGCCTCGGGTCAGTGGAGTACCTACGCTGAAATCTCGGTACGGCGTGTGCTGAGCCGGGATGGCACCAGCAGCTATTTTCTGAATAATCAGGCCGTCCGGCGGCGCGACATTCACGATATTTTTCTGGGTACTGGCCTGGGGGCGCGTGGTTACGCGATTATCGGCCAGGGCATGATTAACCGCCTGATTGAAGCCAAGCCCGAAGAGCTGCGTGTTTTTCTGGAAGAGGCAGCGGGCGTATCGCGCTACAAAGAGCGCCGTCGCGAAACGGAAAGCCGTTTGCGCGATACCCGGGAAAACTTGCTGCGCGTGGAAGATATCCAACGAGAGCTGGATGCGCAGTTGGAAAAATTACAGGCGCAGGCCGAAGTGGCTCGTCAGTACCGCGATTTGCAGCAAGACGGCGAGTTAAAGCAGAACTTGTTGTGGCTGTTGAAAGAGTCCAATGCACAGGGCGATCAAAAAGCGCGCTTTTTAGCCATTGAACAAGCCCAGACCAAGCTGGAAGAATCCATTGCTGGCTTACGGCACACCGAGTCGGCGCTGGAGTCGCAGCGGCAAGCCCATTTGCAGGCGGGTGATGCCTTGCACGTGGCTCAAACGCAGTTGTACGAAGCAGGGTCGCAGGTCTCCAGCCTGGAAGCGGAAATCCGCCATGTACTGGATTCACGCAGTCGTATGGCTCAGCGCCGTGAACAACTGGAACAACAGCAGCACGACTGGGTCGAGCAACAAGAGCATTGCCAGCAAGAGCTGGAAAACAGCGAGCAGCAGCGTGAAGAAGCCGCTGTCAGGCTGGAAGAATTACAGATTCAGTTGGAAGAAGCCCAAGGCGCCTTGCCCGATCTGGAGCAACGAGTCCGCGAGCAGGCCCAACGCCGAGATGAAATGCGCATGGGGCTGGCTCGCCTGGAGCAGAACCTGGCCTTGGCGGCGCAGTCGCAACGTGATGCGGATCGTCAAATCCAGGGGTTGGAGCAACGTCAGGAACGCTTGAAGCAGGAGCTGCGTGAACTTAACGCGCCCGACCCGGATAATCTGGAGCGTTTGCAGGGCGATCTGAATATGCTGCAAAACCAGTTGCAGCAGGCCCAGGAGCACATGCAGCACCTGGAGGCCCAGCTTCCCAGACTGGAAGAAGAGCGCAAGAAGGCGCAGGAACAAGCCTTGCAAGGCGGCCAGGATATGGCTCGTCTGGAAGCAAGACATCTGGCCTTGAGCCGTTTGCAGGAAGATGTGGCTCGCAAGGGGACCTTGGAACCCTGGCTGGCTAAACATGGGCTGGAGAGCATGAAGCGTCTCTGGCAAAGCCTGGACGTGGAAAAAGGCTGGGAAACTGCTCTGGAGGCCGTGCTGCGTGAGCGGATGACGGCCTTGGAGTTGCGCCGTCTGGATATGGCCGCCGCCTTTGCCAGTGATGCACCGCCTGCACGCTTGAGCTTTTATCAGCTTCCCGATGCGGGGGAGCTGGCCAAGCCTGCCCTGGATTTGCCTTTGCTGAGCTCGGTATTGCGTCAGCAAGAGGGCGCCTTGCGCAGTCTGCTGGGTAACTGGCTGCATCACGTCTATGTGTGTTCGGATTTGAAGCAGGCTTTGAGTTTGCGCGAGCAACTAAGCGATCAAATGGCTATCGTGGTGCAGGACGGTCACTTGGTCGATCGCCATAGCATACGCTTTTACGCGCCCGACTCCGAACAGGCCGGGATGTTGGCTCGGCAGCAAGAGATCGCTCATCTGGAGCGAGAATTGCGTGGCGCTCAACTGATTGTGGATGAGCTTGGTCATACCAGCACCCAGGCCGAAATGGCCTTGCAGCAAGTGCGTAATGGTCTGGTTCCCGCCCGTGCCCGCGTGGGTGAATTGACGGTGCGTATGCACGATGTGCAGTTGGAGCACTCCAAGCTGGCACAACAGGCTCAGCAATCGCAAGAGCGCGGCGGTCGAATCAATGATGAGCTGGAAGAGCTGAGCGTACAGCGCGAAGAGCTGCAAGCCAATCGTGAAGAGTTTGAAGCCCGTTTTGAAACGCTGGATGAAGAATTAGCGGAACATCAGGGTGTGTTTGCTGAAGCCCAGATGGAAGGCGAGAAGGGCGCCGAGCAGGCTGAACAGGCCCGCCGTACCGTCCACGAGCGCGAGCGCGTTGTGCATGATGCCCAGTTCGCCGAGCGTGCTTTGGTACAACGCATGGCAGAGCTGGAGCGCAATCTCGCCCTGGCTCAAGAGCAGGCCCAACGCACCGCGGGTCAATTGGAGGGCCTTCAAGGCGAATTGCTGGATCTGGATGCCTCGGCGGCACAAGCCGGTCTGCAAGATGCCCTGGAGTTGCGGGCCGAGCGTGAAGAGGCCGTACGTCTGGCGAAAATCCAGCTTGATACTCTGGCCGCGCAATTACGCGAGCATGAGCAAGCCCGTACCGAGAATGAAAAAAATCTGGGTCCCTTGCGCGAGCAAGTCACCGAATTGCAATTGCAGGAACAAGCCTCGCGTCTGGCGGTCGAACAGTTTGCTGAACAGTTGGACAGTCGAAAGGTAAACCGTTCCGAACTGTGGAGCTTGTTACAGGAAAAGACAGCAGAATGGCAGCGCGTGGGCTGGTTGCAGTCCGAAGTGCAGCGTATCTCGCGCCAGATTGAAGGCTTGGGCCCGGTGAACCTGGCGGCCCTTGAAGAGCTGACGACGGCCCAAGAGCGCAAGACCTATCTGGATGCTCAGCACAAAGATTTGACCGATGCAATCGAGACGCTGGAAGATGCCATTCGCAAGATTGACCGCGAGACGCGCCAGTTGCTCATGGAAACATTCAACATCGTTAATCAGCACTTTGGTGAGCTTTTCCCAAGGCTATTTGGTGGTGGAGAGGCTAAACTGACGATGGTGGGCGATGAAGTGCTGGATGCGGGTGTACAAGTCATGGCGCAACCGCCAGGCAAACGCAACAGCACCATTCATTTGCTCTCTGGTGGTGAAAAAGCCTTGACGGCGACAGCGCTGGTTTTTGCCTTCTTCAAGCTGAACCCTGCGCCATTTTGTTTGCTGGATGAGGTGGATGCGCCACTGGATGATGCCAATACCGAACGCTATGCCAATCTGGTGGCCAGCATGAGCGACCAAACGCAGTTTTTGTTTATTTCTCACAATAAAATTGCCATGCAAATGGCCAAGCAGTTGATCGGTGTCACCATGCAAGAGCAGGGGGTGTCCCGTATCGTGGCGGTAGACGTAGATGCCGCCATGCAAATGAGCAGTGTGTAAGCCTGTTTTTTTTAATCCGGTAGTGTTGATTCGACGGAACTGACAATGAGTGATTTGCAAATCGCACTGATTTTGTTGGGCATTTTGCTCATCTTGCTCGTAGTGGTCTTTAACTGGTGGCAAGACCGCCGAGTGCGCCAGCAGATGCAAAGCCAATTCCCGGATGGGGATACGGATCCTTTGATGAGCCAGCTCACCGAGCTGGAACGTCGCGAGCCTAGCGTAGGCCGTGGCGAGGCGACGGCTGCCGATGGCGAACATGACGCCGCCGAGGCCGATTGCACCACTGAGGCCGTGATTGACATCAGTTTCAGCCAGCCTGTGGATGCCCAGGATCTGGCCCAGGCCTTGCAGACCGTATCGCGTAGTGGCGCCAAACCGGTGCGTTACTTTGCCGAATGTGAAGGTGGCGGTCATCGCGCTCGTCTACGCGCAGGTGAGTCCTACGCCAGCATGCAGATTGCCGTTTTGCTGGCCAATCGCAGCGGTCCCCTGTCGGCGATTGAATGGTCGCAAGTCTGGATGGCGGCCCAATCCCTGGCCCAACAATTTGATGGTGCGGTAGAAGGCCCGGAGCAAGATGATGTGCTGCGTCGTGCGGCAGCTCTGGACAATACGTGCGCTGATCTGGACGCGCTGGTGGGTGTGTCGGTGCGTTTGCCCGGCCCCATGCCAGCGTCTTCTGTTATTCAGATGGTCAAGGATGCGGGCTTTTTACCGTTCGGCCAGCAATTGGCCTGGTTGGCAGATTCGGGTCAGCCCCGTTTTACCGCCATGTTCGACGGTGCCCAACCCAAGGATATTCAGTCCGCCAGCATTGAGCGTATCGACTTGCTGCTCGATTTGCCCAACAGCCCGGCAGATGACCACGCCTTCAGCCGTATGGCGACGGTGGCCCGTGATCTGGCCAGCCGCCTGGATGCGGTGGTGCTGGATGATCAGGGTCGCCCCTTGCCCGAAAGCACCGATCAAAATATTGATGAACAACTAAGTAATCTGTACGAGCGCCTGGAGCAAGCTGGCTTTACGGCAGGCCAGGAACGTACAGGCAGGATTTTTTCGTGAGTTTGAAGCGAGTACAGCAGTTACATGAAGAACTGGCCCAGCATAACTGGGCCTATTACGTTCAGGATGCCCCCAGCATTTCGGACGCGCAATACGACGTATTGATGAACGAGTTGCTGGCGCTGGAAGCCGAGCACCCGGAATGGATCACCCCTGATTCACCCACGCAGCGCGTGGGTGCAGCCCCCCTGGATGGTTTTGACACGGTCCAGCATGCGGTTCCCATGTTGTCTCTGGGCAATGCCTTTGACGACGAAGAAGTGCAGGCGTTCGACAAGCGCGTGGCCGATACGCTGGTCGAGGCCGGTGTGGTCGGTCTGGACCGCCGTGTCGAGTATCTGGCCGAATACAAGTTTGATGGTTTGGCGATCAGCCTGCGCTACGAGCAAGGCTTGCTGGTTCAGGCGTCGACTCGCGGTGACGGCACAACTGGCGAGGACGTCACCAGCAATATTCGCACCATCAACTCCATACCTTTGCGCTTGCGCGGGGATGCGGCGCAATTGCCTGCCGTGCTGGAAGTGCGTGGCGAGGTCTTGATGAACCGGGCGGACTTCGAGCGCCTGAATGAAAATCAGACCAAGCGTGGCGAAAAAGTATTTGTGAATCCACGCAATGCCGCTGCAGGCAGCTTGCGTCAGTTGGACCCCAGAATTACCGCGAAACGGCCTTTGCGCTTTTTTGCCTATGGCTGGGGTGAAGTCAGCCCTATGCCTGCCGCCAATCAGCCTCAGAATGCCTTGTTTGCCGATCCGGCCAGTGATGCGTTGCCCCGTAATACCCAATCGGGCATGATGGACTGGCTGGAAAGTCTGGGCATGCCCTTAAGTCGCGACCGCAAAGTCGTGCAGGGTGTGCAAGGTCTGCTGGATTTTTACGGCCAAACCCAGCAGCGTCGTCCTGACCTGCCCTTTGAAATTGACGGTGTGGTCTACAAGGTCAACTCCTTGGCCGCGCAGCGTGTTCTGGGCTATGTGGCACGGGCACCGCGCTTTGCGGTTGCGCACAAGTTTCCGGCGCAGGAAGAAATGACGCGTGTGGAGAGCATCGAGTTTCAAGTAGGCCGTACAGGTGTTGTCACGCCGGTTGCGCGCTTGAAGCCGGTCTTTGTGGGTGGTGTCACGGTTACCAATGCCACGCTGCATAACGAAGACGAAGTGCGTCGCAAAGATGTACAGGTTGGTGATGTCGTAGTAGTCCGTCGAGCTGGAGATGTGATTCCTGAGGTTGTTTCTGTGGTGTTTGAGCAGCGACCTAAAGATCAGGAGAAAGTGCTTTTCAAGATGCCAGATAAATGTCCTGTGTGCAGCACAAAGCTTGTACGTGTGGATGGTACGTCTGCATGGAGATGCACAGCTGGGATGGCTTGTCCTGCCCAACGTAAGCAAGCATTGATACACGCAGTTAGTCGTAAAGCTCTGGATATTGAGGGGCTTGGAGAGAAACTTGTAGATCAGCTAGTTGATAGCGGCAAAGTTGAAACCCTGGCTTCTATTTTTACACTCAGCAAAGCGGATTTACTAGGCTTAGAGCGCATGGGGCAGAAGTCTGCCTCGAATTTGATTGACGCTATTAATAGAGCTCGACAGCCTTATTTAGATCGTTTTATATACGCCTTAGGTATTCGTCATGTTGGTGAAACTACTGCGCGAGATTTGGCGGAGCACTTTGGTACCTTAGGGGCGTTGGAGCAGGCTGATAAAGAGGCTTTTTTACGGGTGAAGGAGGTTGGGCCGGTAGTAGCTGCTTCTCTGCAGGATTTCTTCCAAGATATTCATAATCAAAAAGAGTTAAATGCCTTGCTGGCAGCCGGGGTTACTCCCCAACAGGCGCAAGTCCGTGCCAATAGCGCTAATCTGCCGCTGGCGGGCAAAACGGTGGTCATTACGGGTACGCTACCCAGCATGAGCCGTGATGAAGCCACGCGCCGCGTATTGGAAGCTGGGGGCAAGGCCAGTGGCTCGGTCTCTAAAAAAACTGCCTATGTGCTGGCGGGTGCAGAGGCTGGCTCCAAGCTGACCAAGGCACAGGAATTAGGTGTGACTATTCTGGACGAATCCCAGTTCCTGGCTTTATTGGCGGGTGAATAGCACAGGGGAAGAAGTGAAATCCTGGTAGTGATTCAGCCGTGATCTGGGCTTTTAATTACCACATGAATGACATTCAGTGAACGATCTTCACCACAAACAAATATGGCGCCCTTGAGGCGCCATATTTGTTCTTCCTGCCAGCCGCTTTATCGGGAAGACAAAGCGGCCGCCAAAGCCATTACTTGATGTTGGCTTCTTTCAGGATTTTCTGCTGGTATTCGGCCAGCTTGCGCTGACGCATCATTTCTTCCAGTTGAGGCTTCACTTCGGCCATGGCTGGGAAAGTAACAGGGCGGGAGTCATCCACCTGGATGATGTGCCAGCCAAACTGCGACTGCACAGGTGCTGCGCTCAGCTCGCCTTTCTTCATCTTCTCTACAGCCTGAGCGAACTCAGGAACGTAGGTGGCGCTTGGTGCCCAGCCCAGATCGCCGCCTTGCTGGCCGCTACCGGTGTCGATGGAGTCTTTCTTGGCCGCATCAGCAAAGCTGACTTTTTTGGACTTGATCTTTGCCAGCAGATCTTTGGCCGCCGCTTCGTCCTTCACCAGGATGTGACGCACCTTGTATTCCTGCTGACCTTCTTCCATCGACTTGATGGTGTTGTATTCCTTGGTCAGGTCGGCGTCGGTGACAGGGTTCTTCTTCAGGTAGTCGGCCATCAAAGCGCGGACCAGAATGCTTTGGCGGGCCAGTTCCAGCTCTTGCTGAACCTGATTGGTCTTGTCGATACCGGCTTTTTCAGCCGCTTGCACGACGGCCAGACGGTTGACCATTTCCTGTTTGACTTGCTCACGCAGCTCTGGCGAATCCTTGGCGCCTTGCTCGACCAGAACGGCGACGAACTGATCCAGGTCTTTTTGCGTGAGGTTTTTGCCGTTAACGGTGGCAATCGTCTGAGCATAGACGGGAGCAGCCATAGCGCAGGTCAGGGCAAATGCAGCGATACGTTTCATGAGCATCCTTAAGCGGTGGTTTTGGCTTGAATAGCCAAAGCGTGAATGGGGAAAGGCATTAGATCGTGGACGCGATCATACACAAGTCTGTGTCGTGCCAGTGTTGAAATTCCATCAAATTGTTTCGAGGCGATAATCACCCGAAAGTGGCTTGCGCCACCTTGTGCACCGGCATGACCGGCGTGCAGATGGGACTCATTGATGATGTCCAGTTCCGACGGTTCCAGTGCCTGGAGCCGTTCGTGAATCAGGGAAGCAAGTGCGTCTGTCATGGCGAAATCAAGATTTTGGGGGAGTGGAGTTGTCGGAAGAGTCTTGCAGGTAGCGGCCCAGCCACAAGGATTGGGCAACGACAAACACCAGCATCAAACCCAGCAGGCCGAAGGCCTTGAAGTTGACCCATTGGGATTCGGTAAAGTGGCCGGAGAAGGCAACGTACAAATTCACCAGGCCCATGGCGACAAAAAAGCTGGCCCAGACCAGGTTTAATTTGTCCCAGACATGGCCGGGCAACACCAGATGGGTGCCCATGAATTTTTGCATCAGGTTGCGATGCATCAGGTAACGACCGCCCAGCAGCACCAGGGCAAAGATCCAGTACAGCACCGTGGGTTTCCAACGGATGAACACATCGTTATGGAAGAACAGGGTGGCACCGCCAAACACGACAATGACCGCCAGGTTGATCCAGTGCGAGGTCTCGATCGCCTTGCTGGTGAGCTTCAGCCAGAGTATCTGCAGGATCGAGGCCGCCATGGCCACGCCGGTTGCGACATAGATATCGGAAAAGCGGAACGCCAGAAAGAACAGGACGAGCGGGAATAGATCAAATAAGAGCTTCTTCATGCTTCGGGTTCAAAGGTCATGGACAAGGAGTTAATGCAATATCGTAGCCCAGTGGGGGGCGGGCCGTCTTCAAAGACGTGGCCCAGATGGGCATCGCAGACATTGCACAGCACTTCGGTACGGCGCATGCCGTGGCTGACATCAAGCTCTTCACGCACGTTATCCGGATTCAGGGGGGTGAAGTAGCTGGGCCAGCCGCAACCGGCATCAAACTTGGTGTCGGACGCAAACAAGGCCGTGCCACAACCGACGCAGCGATAAATCCCGGCGCTGGTGGTGTCCCAGTAGCGACCGGTAAAGGGGCGTTCCGTCCCTTTTTGACGGGTGACATAGAATTCTTCGGGGCTGAGCTGGGCGCGCCACTCAGCGTCGGTTTTGCGTACTTTTTCCACGTGTGCTGCCTTATGAAAAAACGGATCAATGCCTACAGGAGGCGCAGTCCTACATAGTAATCGACAATTAGAGTGTGTTTGGAGCAGAGGGTTCCAAAGTGCCCCTCATCCCTATAGGGTGAGCAGGAAAATTGCCGGTTTGCGCACTTAATTAGTGAGCTATCACTTTAGTTAGTGCACTATTTAAACTTTTAATATTTAAGGTAAACACCAATATCTGAAATCCGCGTGACTTGATACGTTTCTGGTATGTGCTGGTGATTATCTGTATTACGATTTTTGACCGCTAAATCCGGTCCACAACAATGAACAAAATTTGGGAGAAAAGGATGAACTGCATTACTACTGGGCGCCTGACGACATTGGCTGCAGCCCTGGCTTTGAGCCTGCCCGTGGCCGTGTCCGCGCAGATCAAAGTGGGTGTGACGGTGGCGGCAACAGGACCGGCGGCCTCGCTGGGCATTCCTGAGCGCAATACAGTCAGCCTGCTGCCTACCGAAGTGGCTGGCCAGAAAATTGAATACATCGTGCTGGACGATGCCACTGACACCACGGTGGCTGTGCGCAATATGCGCAAGCTCATCACCGATGACAAAGTGGACGTGGTGATCGGTACGTCCGTGACACCCGGCTCCCTGGCCATGGTGGACGTAGCGGGTGAAACCAAGACACCCATGATCAGCGTGGCCGCCAACGCCAAGATTGTTGATCCTGTTGAAGGCGCTCGTACCTGGGTTTTCAAGACTCCTCAAAATGACCAGTTGATGGCCGGTGCCTTGGCTGAAGCCATGGTTAAACAGAACGTCAAAACCCTGGGCTTTATCGGCTACAACGACGCCTACGGTGACGGCTGGCTGAATGTGATTACCGAAGCGGCTCAAGCCAAAGGCATTAAAGTGCTGGGTGCCGAGCGCTATGGCCGTAACGACACCAGCGTGACCGGTCAGGTTCTGAAGCTGCTGGGCACCAAGCCTGATGCCGTTCTGATCGCCGGTTCCGGTACCCCTGTTGCCTTGCCTCAGCGTGAACTGAAAGGCCGTGGCTACGCAGGCATCATTTACCAGACACACGGTGCTGCCAACAGCGACGTGCTGCGTGTATGTGGCAAAGACTGTAACGACATGATCTTGCCCGCCGGTCCTTTGCTGGTTGCCGAACAACTGCCTGACAGCAGCTCGGTGAAAAAGACCGCCATGGACTACAAGGAAAAATATGAAGCCAAGTACGGTGCAGGCTCCATCAATACCTTTGGTGGCCATATGTGGGATGCCGGTCTGCTCGTGACCGAAGCAATTCCTGTTGCCCTGAAGTCCGGTGCCAAACCCGGTACTCCCGAGTTCCGCGCTGCCTTGCGTGACGCTCTGGAACAAACCAAGGAACTGGCGGCTTCCCAGGGTGTGTTCAATATGTCTCCAACAGACCACGCTGGGCTGGATACCCGTGCCCACGTGATTGTGAAAGTGGTCGACGGTAAATGGACATATCAGCCTGATCTGTAATATCTGACAGGCAAAAACCGGCTCAATAGCCGGTTTTTTCCAAGGCGGGTGCTGGCTGATCCTGGCACCCGTTCCCGCTACAGGCCTGCGTTTGCCGTAAGCCCTTTGCCCTTTTTGTTGTACAGGATGTTGTCCGACATGGATACCACCATTGCTTTAATTTTGTTGCAGGATGGCATATTGAATGGCGCCATCTATGCCTTGCTCGGGCTCGCCCTGGTTCTGGTTTTTCTGGTTACCCGCGTCATCTTTATCCCGCAAGGTGAGTTTGTCACCTTTGGCGCCTTGACCCTGGCGTTTGTGGTCAATGGCCGTATGCCGGGAACCGTTATTTTGTTGTTGATCGCTGGTGCTCTGGTGTTCTTGCTGGAGTTGCTGTCTGCCTTGCGCAGCCGCAGTCTGGCCGGTATGCCACGCAAGTTCCTGGTCAATATCGTGATCCCTGTGGCCGTCTATTTTGCTGCCCCCGCGATTGTCAGCTCGCAGTTGCCCCTGTGGGTCGCCGTGCTGTTCTCGCTGGCTGTCGTGATCCCGCTGGGACCGATGGTGTATCGCCTGGTTTATCAGCCTATTGCCGAAGCCAGTGTGCTGGTGCTGCTGATTACCTCTGTGGCAGTGCACTTTGCGCTGACCGGCCTGGGTCTGGTGTTCTTCGGTCCTGAGGGCTGGCGTACGCCCCCCTTCATGGAAGGCGAAGTCTCTTTGGGCGCCGTGAGCTGGTCCGCACAAACCTTCTTTGTGATGGGCGCTTGTGTGCTGCTGATTCTGGCTCTGTGGGGCTTTTTCGGTAAGACCCTGTATGGTCGCGCCTTGCGTGCAACGGCGGTGAACCGTCGCGGTGCTCGTCTGGTGGGTATCAGCACCAATATGTCCGGTTCGCTGACGTTTACTCTGGCAGCCGCCATTGGTGCCTTGTCCGGCATGCTGATCGCTCCTGTGACGACCATCTATTACGACACGGGCTTCCTGATCGGTCTGAAAGGCTTTGTGGCCGCAATTTTTGGCGGTCTGATCAGCTACCCCGTCACCCTGTTCGGCGCTTTGTTCCTGGGTGTTCTGGAGGCGTTTTCCTCTTTCTGGGCCAGTGCCTATAAAGAAGTTATTGTATTTACCATGGTGATACCGGTGTTGTTGTGGCGCTCCTTCGGTAGCAAGCACGTGGATGATGAGGAGTAAATCACATGAGACACTTGCTGACGCTATTGTTTATTGCGGTTCTGTTGGTCTTGCCGCAACTGGGCGCAACGCCCGAATTCTGGATTACCCAGCTTAACTATATTGGTTTGACCAGCCTGGTGGTTCTGGGTCTGGTGCTGTTGACCGGCGTGGGCGGTTTGACCTCTTTCGGTCAGGCAGCCTTTGTGGGCCTTGGTGCTTACACCACAGCCTATCTGACCGCCCGTTTGGGCTGGTCGCCCTGGTTTAACCTGCTGATCGGCATGGCCGTGACCATGATGGTGGCCTACATTCTGGGCGCGATCACGCTGCGTTTGTCGGGTCACTTCTTGCCACTGTGTACCCTGGCCTGGGGTCTGGCCCTGTACTACCTGTTCGGTAACCTGGAGTTCCTGGGGCAGTACGACGGTATTTCCGGTATTGCGCCTTTGGAGTTCTTTGGTATTTCCTTGGCCTCAGGCCGGGATATTTACTACCTGATCTGGGCTTTCGCCTTGCTGGCCATGTGGGGCACTCGCAACTTGCTGAATTCCCGTCCTGGTCGTGCTATTCGCGCCCTGAAACATGGCAGCGGCATGGCTGAGTCCTTTGGCGTGAACATGGCCAATTACAAGGTCATTGTGTTCGTTTACGCTGCCTTGCTGGCTTGCGTGTCGGGCTGGCTCTACGCCCACTACCAGCGAGCTGTGTCGCCCAGCCCCTTCGGCCTGAACTACGGTATTGAATACCTGTTCATGGCGGTGTTGGGTGGAGCAGGCAGTGTCTGGGGTGCCGTGCTGGGTTCGGCTCTGGTGCTGAGCCTGAAGGATCAATTGCAGAACTGGTTGCCCAAGCTGCTCAATACCGACATCAACTTCGAGCTGATCGTATTCGGTATCTTGATGGTCCTGATTTTGCAGTACGCCCGTGATGGTCTGTGGCCTATCTTGCAAAAAGCCTGGGAGCAGATCTTTGGTGCGCAGAAACGCAATCAAGCAGCTCCTCCGCAAGCCGAGGCACTGCCTCAGCGTGAACGTCCCCAGGCCGGTTCGCTGGTTCTGGAAGTGAACAAGATCCGCAAGGAGTTTGGTGGTCTGGTGGCGGTGAACGACATCAGCTTCACCTTGAATGCGGGTCAGATCATGGGCCTGATCGGTCCTAACGGCGCAGGCAAGAGCACGACCTTCAACCTGATTACCGGCGTCTTGTCGGCAACCAGCGGTCAGGTCAGCTTCCTGGGTAAACGGATTGATGGTCAGCCTGCCCGAGAAATCTCGCGTCTGGGCGTGGGTCGTACCTTCCAGCACGTGCAGTTGCTGCCAACCATGACTGTGCTGGAAAACGTGGCGCTGGGCGCTCACTTGCGTCGCAAGGTGGGTGTGGTGTCGGCGGTCTTGCATACCGAACGCCGTAGTGAAGCCGAGTTGCTGCACGAAGCCGCTGTTCAACTGCAGCGTGTAGGCTTGGGTGATTATCTGTACGAAGAAGCTGGCAATCTGGCCTTGGGTCAGCAGCGTATTCTGGAAATCGCCCGTGCACTGGCCTCCGATCCTTTGCTCTTGCTGCTGGACGAACCGGCTGCTGGCTTGCGCTACAAAGAAAAGCAGGAACTGGCCAAAGTGCTGGATCAGTTGCGTAGCGAAGGCATGAGCATTTTGCTGGTTGAGCATGACATGGACTTTGTCATGAATTTGACGGACAAGCTGGTTGTCATGGATTTTGGCACCAAGCTGGCCGAAGGTTTGCCCAAGGAAATTCAGGAAAATCCAGCCGTGCTGGAAGCCTACCTGGGTGGTATTGATGACGACCTGGATCTGGATCAGGTCAATGAGCCCGCCTCGGCAGGAGCAGCGCTATGAGTTCGGCACAATCGAATGACATTATTTTGAAGGTGGACAATCTGGCGGCTCAATACGGCAAAGTCAGTGCCGTGATGGGGGCCAGCCTGGACGTACGTGCAGGCAGCATTGTCACTGTGATTGGTGCCAACGGTGCCGGTAAATCCACCTTGCTGAACGCCATGATGGGCTCTTTGCCCAGCGTGGGCCGTAGTACAGGTTCGGTGCAGTACGAAGGCCAGGAAATCAGCCACTGGGAAGTAGAGCGTCGCGTGGCGGCCGGTATTTCTCTGGTGCCGGAGCGCCGTGAGCTGTTTGGCAGCATGACGGTGGAAGACAATCTGCTGCTGGGTGGCTTTCGCCTGTATCGTGCCCGTCATCCCGGCTGGCGCGACACGATGGACAAGGTCTATACCTTGTTCCCACGCTTGAAAGAGCGTCGTACCCAGTTGGCAGGGACTTTGTCAGGTGGGGAGCGGCAGATGCTGGCTGTGGGCCGTGCCTTGATGGCGCAACCCAAGGTACTGATGCTGGATGAACCCAGCCTGGGCCTGGCGCCGCGTGTGGTGCGGGAGATCTTCATGATCATCGCCCGACTGCGCAGTACCGGCGTGGCCATCTTGCTGGTCGAGCAAAATGCTCGTGCCGCTTTGCAAGTGGCTGACTACGGTTATGTACTGGAGACGGGCGATGTGGTGCTGCAAGGGCCCGCGTCTGACCTGGCTCATAATCCCCGAGTGATAGAAAGCTATCTGGGCTTGGGGCAGGGCAAACGCGAGCAGGAAGAAGCCAGCGCTTAGAAGCGGTAGCCGACCCCGATGGTGGCAACCACGGGGTCCAGCTTGGCTTTACCAATGGACTGACCGTTCAGCTTCACGTCTGGACGGATGCTGATGTAGCGGATATCGGCGTTCAGGAACCAGTTGTTATCCAGTTTGTAATCCACGCCGACCTGGGCTGCAAAACCCCAGCTATTTTTCAGCTTCAGGTCCGAACCTGCCAGCGCACCACGCGACTCGGTGTCAAAGAACATGGTGTAGTTCACGCCCACGCCCACATAGGGTTGGAAGTTGCTGTCGGGCAGGAAGTGGTATTGCAGGCTCAGGGTTGGGGGCAAGTGCTTGGTCTTGCCGATACGGCCCAGATTGCTGTCGATATTGTGCTGGAAGGGGAATGCGCCCAGCAGCTCAATACCAATGTTGCGAGTGGCCATGTAGGTCAGCGAAAAGCTGGGGCGTGCGTTATTGCCTACATCCAGATCCACGGTGCCGTCAGCGACCGAACCGTTATTGGATTTTGGAGCTACCCAGGTCACACCGCCTTTAAGCAAGAAATCACCCGCTTCGTGTGTTTGGCCCTGGGGGGCGTACAAGACAGCAGCCAGTCCAACGGCGAGCAGGGACAGGTGCAGACCTGGAATCAAGTGGCGGGTTTTCATAGGAGCTCCGTAGGGATGTGTAAAGCCTACAGAGTGCATGAGGGCTGGGCCCGCGGATTTGATCCAAAGCAAGCTTCAGAAGTAGTTGGCCGCCTGACCTTGTTGTAGATCAAGAAAGCAGGATTCATGCGAGGCCGATTCGGCCTCTATGTCTGTTTTTCGCATCACCTGGTAACAGCCGGGATCAAGGGCTCATACATTCAGGAGTGCGTGCAGAGCCTCGTATTTATGGCTCAATTCGGCTTTGCTGAAGCGCTCGATAATTTGCCCTTGTTCCAGCACATGAAACTGATCGCTGAACTCGGCCGAGAATTGCGGACACTGTTCCGCCAGCACAATGGTATAGCCCTCGTTGCGTAACGTGCAGATCAACCTGGTCAGTGTTTGGGCCTGCACAGGTGCCAGACCTTCGGATACTTTATCCAAAAGCAGCAGGTTCACACCGGTGCGCAGTAAACGGGCAATGGCCAGAACCTTTTGTTCACCGGTGGAGAGCTGGGTAGCCATGTGATGGCGGCGTTGCTCCAGGCAGGGCAGGAGCTCATAGATTTGCACCAGAGACATTCCTCCACCCAGGGTCGTCCCGATGGCAGGTGGTAGCAGGAGGTTTTCCTCGCAACTCAGGCCTGTGAAGATACTTTGCTCGTAAGGGCTGTAGCCAACGCCCAGATCTGCCAACTGATGCTGGTTCAGGTGGATGGCTTCGGTACCTTGAATACGGACGGATCCGCGACGGCTATCCGTCAAACCGACAATGGCGCGTAGCATGGCGCTGCGGCCAGCCCGGTTGCGGCTCAGTACCGTGCAGACTTCGCCAGAGGCCACCTGCAAATTCAATCCGCGCAAGAGCGGGAACTCTCGGTGCCAGGCGTACAGGTTCTCAATATCCAGGGCAGCCCGTGTCATGAGAAACGCTCCTTGTCGTGAGTCGTCAATAAGGGCCTGTACGTTGGCTGGCTGGCGCAGGAACCCGATTTCTGTTCTTTGCCTCTTACTGCGGTGATTCCATCGTCAGCAAACGGTAGGCAGAGTCCTTCATGCGTTTCAGTATGGAAGCGCCAAGAAAGCAAAACTATGCGGGTTTGTCATAGGAAGGTCCGGTTTAATACACTGTTTAGTAAACAAATGTTGTTAAACCGGTCATGTGTTACTTAAGTGTTAACAGTTTTGGGCTTGAAGTCGCACAAATCTGAAATACCACATTGTGGACACTTGGGTTTGCGAGCCACACAGATATAGCGACCATGCAAAATCAGCCAGTGGTGGGCGTCCAGCAAGAAAGGCTTGGGAATCATTTTTTCCAGCTTTTTTTCCACTTCGACCACGTTCTTGCCCGGAGCAATGCCAGTGCGGTTGGCGACGCGGAAAATATGCGTATCGACGGCAATGGTGGGCAAGCCGAAGGCCGTGTTCAAAACAACATTGGCAGTTTTGCGACCTACGCCTGGAAGGGCTTCCAGAGCAGCGCGGTCACAGGGAACTTTGCCTTGATGCAGGTCCAGCAGCATCTGACAGGTCTTGATGACATTGGCAGCCTTGGTCTTGTACAGGCCAATGGTCTTGATGGCTTCTCGCAAACCTTCTTCACCCATGGCCAAAATCCCTTCCGGCGTGCCATGTTCCGGGAAGAAACGGGCGGTGGCCAGATTCACGGAACGGTCTGTGGCCTGTGCGGACAAGATGACCGCAATCAGCAACTGAAAGGTGTCAGCGTATTCCAGCTCGGTGGTGGGCTTTGGGTTGGCCGCCTGAAAACGGCTGAAAATCTCGTGGCGCTTGGCAGCGTTCATGGCGTGCTTCCGCTTGCAGTCTTGCTGGCACGGCGGGCACGGGCGCGAGCCAGGGCAGAGGCAATCGACGCCTCTCGTTTATCGGCCTGATCGGCTGTAGTGGCCAGAACGGGTTTATTGGCCAGGGTACGGGCTGCCAGATCCGAGCTTTCCTTGTGGCGAGCCAGCAGGCGGTCGCGGCGTTGCTCGGTATCTTGACGCGCCTGCTCGGCCTGTGCGCTATTCCATTCATCGGTAGGCACCATGCTGATGCAGTCCACCGGACAGGGCGGCACACAGAGCTCACAGCCTGTACAGCGGTCGGCCAGCACGGTGTGCATCAGTTTGTTGGCGCCAATAATGGCATCGACCGGACAGGCTTGAATACACAAGGTACAGCCTATGCAGTGCTCTTCAATAATTACCGCTCGACTGGGACCGGTGAATTCGCCACAGGCGGGGTCCAAAGGCAGAGCTTCGCGCTCCAGCAGTTCGGCCAGGGCTTGCACGCCTTCCTGCCCGCCGGGCGGGCAGCGGTTGATCGCCTCGCCTTCAAGAGCGATGGCTTGGGCATAGGGCAAACAGGCGTCGTAACCACAGCGGGTGCACTGGGTTTGAGGGAGCAGGGCGTCAATGCGCCGTATTAAGGTGTCGGACATGAATGCAAAAACGGGGCCATCTGGCCCCGTCAGAAACGGCGTAAGCCAAATATCAGTTGTGCTGACGGATGAAGTCCCTGATTTTAGGACAGATCAGGGTGCGCCAACGGCTTCCGGAGAAAATCCCGTAATGACCACAGTTGGGCGCGGTGAATTGTTGTTTAAGGTCGGGAGCGATTTTCGAGCACAGCCCTTGAGCTGAATGGGTCTGACCCTGGCCGGAAATATCGTCCAGCTCGCCTTCAATGGTAAACAAGGCTACGCCATCAATATCCTGTGGGCGGACTTGTTCGCCATGCACGTGCCATTGGCCTTTGGGCAGGCGGTGTTCCTGGAACACGATGCGGATGGTGTCCAGATAGAACTCGGCGGGCATATCCAGCACGGCATTGTATTCGTCGTAGAAACGGCGATGGGCCTGGGCGTCGTCATCATCACCCTTGATCAGGTGCTGATAAAAATCGTAGTGCGAGCTGACGTGACGATCCGGGTTCATGGCCACAAAACCGGCGTGTTGTAAAAAGCCGGGGTAGACACGACGGTGAGCACCGGGGTACTTGGTTGGTACGCGGTGAATCAGATTGTTTTCAAACCAGGAATACGATTTGGTCGTCGCCAGGCGATTGACCTCGGTGGGCGACTGACGGGTATCGATAGGGCCACCCATCATGATCATGCTGCGCGGCATCACGGCCGAGCGACGGGTTGCCATCAGCGAGACGGCGGCCAGTACCGGCACGGTGGGCTGGCAAACCGACATGACGTGCACACTGGGGCCCAGTGTCTGGATGAACTCTTGTACATAGAGCACGTAGTCGTCCAGATGGAAGGGGCCAGCCGTACGGGGCACCATGCGGGCGTCAATCCAGTCGGTGACATACACCGAATGATCAGGCAGCAGTGCACGGACGGTTTCGCGCAGCAAGGTGGCGTGGTGGCCGGACAGGGGAGCAACTAGCAAAATCGTGGGGTCTTGAGCCGCCTTGGGGTGATCGCGCTCGAAGTGGATCAGTCTACAGAAGGGCTTGCTGAGATGCTCGACCTCGCGCACGGCAACGGTTTGCCCGTCAATCTGAGTTTCGCTCAGACCCCAGGCCGGTTTCTCGTAATCTTTGCCGATACGGTGTACCAGTTCAGAGGCCGCCGCCAGTTGGCGCGACAGGGGGGTATAGGCCAGTGGACTGTAGGGGTTGGAGAACCATTGGGAGCTGGTGCCGGTAAAGGCAGCCAGCGGGGCCAAAAAGGACCGCTGAAGTTCGTGCAGATCGTAAAGCATAGTGTGCGCCTTGGTGTTGCCTAATTTGATACAGAGGAATGTATATGCTTATTCCTGTGGGAAACAATACGACGTTTACCGTTCCTCTGTACTTGGGATTTTCCCTTGCTGCAGTGCGGCAAGTTTTTTTATCAAAAGGCGAGATTGGGCGCAAGAGTGGCTGGGTACAAATGCAGCCACCCGGTCTGGCTGGTATAGGGCAGGCTAAAGGCTTAGCGCTCCAGATACTGTAGTTTGTTCTCCACACCGTTCCAGTCGTCCGCATCTTCCAGCGGTTTTTTGGAGCGGTTGATGCTGCCAAAGATCGGGGTCAGTTCGGCATTCAACTCGATAAAGGGAACCTGGTCCTGCGGGACGTCTTCTTCAGCAAAAATGGCATTGGCCGGGCATTCGGGAATACAGACGGCGCAATCGATGCATTCGTCCGGGTCAATCACCAGAAAGTTCGGGCCTTCACGAAAACAGTCTACGGGGCACACATCCACACAATCGGTGAATTTGCACTTGATACAGTTTTCGGTGACGACGTGGGTCATTTCAGTAACACTCCTGCGGTATCGCTAAGGCGGTCAGTCACGGCAAAGGGTCGTGGATGGGGTGCGTGACAACGCACAGGGCCTGAACGATAAAAATGGGATTTAAATCGAATCTTTCGATTTTAACGAATATTCAGCTTCTTGCTTATTGAGATGGCGCAATAGCTCACCTGCTAGATAGCGGTACGCAAGAATGGGCGCCCGTGCTATGGTTGCGCAATCAAAATCGGTAGGTTTGTGATGATCATTACCTCTTTACTTGATACGGACCTGTACAAGTTTTCCATGATGCAGGTTGTTCTGCATCATTTCCCCGCTGCGCACGTGGAGTATCGCTATAAATGCCGTACTCCCAACATTAATTTGAGCCAGTACCTGGATGAGATCCGGGCGGAAATTCATGCGCTGTGCCAGTTGCGTTTTTCAGACGCCGAGCTGGATTATTTGCGTAGTCTACGCTTTATAAAAAGCGATTTTGTCGATTTCCTGGGACTGTTCCATCTGCCGGAGCGTTGTATCCAAGTGCAGGCGGGGGACAAGCCCGGCGAGATCGAGATTTCGGTCCAGGGCCCCTGGCTGCACACGATCCTGTTCGAGATCCCGGTGCTGGCCATTGTGAACGAGGTTTACTTCCGTAACGAGCGTCCGCAGCCGCCATGGACCGAAGGGCGTGAACGCCTGCAGTCCAAAATGCGCCTGGTGGTGGATGATCCTGCCTTGAGCGATTTCCGTGTGGCTGACTACGGTACGCGCCGCCGCTTTTCCAAGCAGTGGCACGAAGAAGTGGTCACCACCATGATTGACCAGATGAAGCCGCATTTTGCGGGGACCAGCAACGTCTGGCTGGCCATGAAGTATGGGGTGACGCCACTGGGCACTATGGGTCACGAATACTTGCAGGCTTGTCAGGCCTTGGGCCCTCGCTTGCGTGATTCGCAGATTTTTGCCCTGGAAGTGTGGGCCAAAGAGTATCGCGGTGACCTGGGCATTGCCTTGTCGGATGTCTACGGCATGGATGCTTTCCTGCGCGACTTTGACATGTACTTCTGCAAGCTGTTTGACGGTGCCCGTCACGACTCGGGCGACCCTTTCATCTGGGGCGAACGCTTGCTGGCGCATTATCAAGCCAACCGTACCGATCCGCGTACCAAGACCCTGGTGTTCTCTGATGGCCTGACTATTCCTAAAGCTATTGAGCTGGCCCTGCGTTTTGCTGGGCGCTGCAAAGTGTCTTTCGGGATTGGCACCAATCTGACCAATGACCTGGGCCATGAGCCTTTGCAGATCGTCATGAAAATGGTGCGTTGCAATGGTCAGCCGGTGGCGAAAGTCTCGGATGCGCCTGAAAAGACCATGTGTGATGATCCGGCGTATTTGGCTTACTTGCGGCAGGTTTTTCAGTTGCCGCCAGCTTAAGCTTTTGGCTATGTCATGCGATAAAGTCGATTCAAAGCCCTTTGCTTAATGCAAAGGGCTTTTTTCATAGACAAAGCAGGGCCGCCAGATGCCCACCGGCTTCCCGAGCCTGGGCAATTTGCTCTTCATTCAAGGTCTTGGAAGCCAGAATAGTTTCTGGCGTCTGGGCGTGAAAATTGAATATACGGACAGGGGCGGCCAAATCTAGCCGCCAGCCGGTACAAATCCGCTCCAGTTGCCGCTGTGCACCTTGCCCATCGCTGCCCGCGCTGATCAGCGCGGTATACGGGCGTCCATTGAGCTGATCCAGCACCTCGTAATAGTTCCGGTCCAGGCACTCTTTCATGGCCCCACTTAGGCTACCCAGATTCTCGGGGGCGCAGAACAAATAGGCCTGGGAATCGCGCAAATCCTGTGCTTGCACCTGATCACAATGCAAGCGTTTGATACAGACCTGTTCTGTCTCGCCCAGTTCCTTGAGCACCTTCAGGGCACCTTCTTCGGCCTGTTCGGCCAATTGTCGGGCCGCGCCGGTACGGGAGTGCCAAATCAACAGAAGCTGGCGGCATGTGTTCAGACTCATAAGCTCTTACTCGCGGTGATAGACTAGCGTCTACAGTATAGAGAGCCACTTCAGCGCTGAGTGGCCACATCGACGTAATCCACATGAATCACACTGCTTCTCCCCCTATGGCCGAGTCGGCCTTCAATCCTCTATGGTTCGCGCAAGCCAGCCACGGACTGGATGAAGCAGGGCGTACGCTGTTACAGGCGGCTGCCGACTGGGCGGGACCTATTTTGCTGGATCTGGCCGGAAGTACCGGCGAACCCTTGGACAGCCATTGCGCTCAGGTAGCGCTTATTTTGGCGGGCCTGGGTGTGGACGCTCAAACCCGAGCCAGCGCCTTGCTGGCCGTCACTCCCGCCCCTGGGCCGGAGGTCAAGCAGGACCCGGTTCAAAAAGCCTTTGGCGCAGAAGTGATGACACTGGTGCGCGGCTCGCGTGCCTTGTATCGCTTGGGCTCTATTACCGGTCAGGCCAAAGAGCAGACGGGCGGGGGCGATCAAAAAGAAATGAAGCGCAAGATGCTGTTGGCAATGGCCGCAGATTTGCGCATTGTGATGATGCGTCTGGCCTCCCGCCTACAGTCCCTGCGCTGGTACAGACAGTCCAAAACCGTATGCCCGGTGGAGTTTGCCCGGGAGACGCTGGAACTGTATACGCCGCTGGCTAATCGGCTGGGGATTTGGCAGGTCAAATGGGAAATGGAAGATCTGGCGTTTCGCTTCCTGAATCCTGAGGTCTACAAGAATATTGCCAGTCAGCTTGAAGATAAGCGGGTAGAGCGCGAGACCCTGATCAGCCAGGTACGTGACCAGCTTTTAGCCGCCTTGAAGCGCGAGCATATCGTGGCTGAGGTTTCCGGTCGGCCCAAGCATATCTTCAGTATCTGGAACAAGATGCGTAACAAGCATCTGGACTTTGAGCAGCTATTTGATTTGCGGGCCTTGCGCGTCATTGTGGATGATGAACGCAGTTGCTATCACACGCTGGCGGTGGTGCATTCGCTGTGGACGCCGGTTCCCGAGGAGTTTGATGATTACATCTCCCGGCCCAAACCCAACGGCTACCGCTCTCTGCATACGGTGATTGCGGATGCGCAGGGGCGTTGCTTTGAGATTCAGATTCGCACCCGTGACATGCACCAGTTTGCGGAATACGGGATGGCCGCTCACTGGCGCTACAAGGAAGCCGGGGCGCAGGGTGGTCAGCAGACAGCCGATGGCGAGGATGACCGGAAAATCGCCTGGATGCGCCAGTTGTTGGCCTGGGATAGGGAAGCGGCGACATCCAATGCGACCGAGCCTGCTCCCAAGGCGGAAACCAGTAAAGACCCCGCTGCTGAAACCGCAGTGGCGACAAACGCCCCCAGGAAGCCTGCTGTTGCCCGGCCCTTGAAGGCTCAGGAAGACGAACACATTTATGTGCTGACACCCCAGGCTCGTGTGATCGAGCTGCCCGTGGGGGCGACTCCGGTCGATTTTGCCTATTACCTGCATACCGACCTGGGACACCGTTGCCGGGGCGCACGCGTCGATGGGCAGATGGTGCCTTTGTCGACCCGTTTGTCGACGGGCCAGACCGTGGAAATTGTGGCTGCCAAGTCCGGTGGTCCGTCGCGGGACTGGTTGAATGTGCAGCTAGGCTTTTTGGCTAGCCCACGCTCGCGCTCCAAAGTGCGGGCCTGGTTTAACGCGATTGAATTGCAGCAGCGCATCTCCCAAGGCCAGAATATGGTCGAAAAAGAGTTGCAAAGATTGGGCCGCACAGCAGTAAACCTGGAGCAGATGGCGCAGCAATTGGGTTTTGCCAAGGCGGACGACTTGTATGTAGCCGTTGCCAAGGACGAATTCAGCCTGCGGCAAGTGGATGCTTTGTTCCGGGAGGACACTCCGGAAGAAGAACCCGTCCAGCGTGTGTTTGACGCGGCTCGGGAAAGCGTGTCCAAGACAGGCAAAAGCGGTGTGCTGGTGGTAGGCGTGGATTCGTTGATGACACAGTTGGCTCGTTGCTGCCGTCCTGCTCCGCCCGATCTGATTGCCGGTTTCGTGACCCGTGGCCGAGGTGTGTCGATTCACCGTGCGGACTGCAAGTCCTATCAGGAATTGGCCGAGCGACAGCCTGAAAGGGCTATTAGTGTGGATTGGGGCGATACGGGAGATACTCAATATCCGGTAGATCTGGCGATTGAGGCACAAGAACATCCCAGCCTGTTGCGCGATCTGTCGGAAGTGTTTGCCCGCCTGCGTTTGAACGTCACCGGCATTAATACCCTAAGTCGACGTTCATTGACACGCATGATCTTCACGATTGAAGTGCGTGATGGCGAGCAAATTCAAAAGGCCTTGGTGGCTTTGAACGAGTTATCGGGCGTCAGCGCCCGCCGCTACTCGTCCTGAACTGCTAAAATCAGTAAACCTAAACCTCGCGGGCGTTGTGCCCGCGATTGTTCTTGTCAATCAAGAGAGCGAGCTTTGAAAACCTATACCTTGCCCGACCCGGATGGACATTTTGGTCAGTTTGGTGGTTCGTTTGTCGCTGAAACGCTGGTCCACGCCCTGGACGAGTTAAAAGCAGCCTACGAACAGTATCGGAACGATCCTGAGTTTCTGCGCGAGTTTCACTATGAACTCAAGCATTTTGTCGGTCGTCCCAGCCCCGTGTACCATGCTCGTCGATGGTCGGAGCAACTAGGTGGAGCTCAAATCTGGTTCAAGCGCGAAGATCTTAATCACACTGGCGCGCACAAGATCAACAATTGTATTGGTCAGATTCTGCTGGCTCGCCGCATGGGCAAGCCACGCATTATTGCGGAAACCGGTGCAGGCCAGCATGGCGTGGCCACGGCAACCGTTGCCGCCCGCTATGGTCTGGAGTGTGTGGTCTATATGGGTAGCGAAGACGTTCGTCGTCAGGCTTCCAATGTGTACCGCATGAAACTGCTGGGCGCGACAGTTGTGCCCGTGGAATCCGGTTCGCGCACCCTGAAAGATGCGCTGAATGAAGCCATGCGCGACTGGGTGACCAATATCAGCAATACCTTCTACATCATTGGTACGGTTGCTGGCCCTCATCCTTACCCGATGATGGTGCGCGACTTCCAGTGCGTGATCGGTGACGAGTGTGTGGAGCAAATGCCCCAGGACGCTGGTCGTCAGCCTGATTACGTCCTGGCCTCGGTGGGTGGTGGTTCCAATGCCATGGGCATTTTCTACCCCTATATCGAACACAAGGATGTTGAACTGATCGGTGTGGAAGCGGCTGGCCGTGGTCTGGATACGCTGGCGCACTCGGCCTCCCTGAATAAGGGCATGGTTGGTGTGTTGCACGGCAACCGTACCTACGTGCTGCAGGATGATGACGGCAACGTCATGCCTACGCACTCGGTGTCGGCTGGTCTGGATTATCCTGGTGTCGGCCCTGAACATGCTTGGCTGAAAGACTGCGGCCGTGCCCAATACGCTACTTGCACCGATGAGGACGCACTTAAAGCGTTTCACGATTGCTGCCGTATCGAAGGCATCATGCCTGCGCTGGAGTCCTCGCACGCCTTGGCTCATGCGGCTCGCATCGCCCCGACGTTGCCCAAGGATAAGATCATCCTGGTCAGCCTGTCCGGTCGTGGCGACAAAGACATGCACACGGTCGCCGAGTACGGCGGCTTGACTCTGTAAGCAATCGGGAACTGATATGTCGAGTAATGTGCGTCTGAAAAAGACGTTTGAAGGTTTGAACGGGCGCTGCGCCCTGGTGCCTTATATTACGGCTGGCGATCCTTCGGTGCCTGCGACCGTGGCTCTGATGCATGCATTGCGTCAGGCCGGGGCGGATGTCATTGAATTGGGTGTGCCGTTTTCTGATCCTACGGCCGATGGTCCCGTCATTCAGCAAGCTGCTGAACGCGCCATCAGCCGTGGCGTCGGTTTGCGTAAAGTGCTGGAGATCGTGCAGCAGTTTCGCCTGATCGACGAGGAAACGCCGGTGGTGTTGATGGGATACGCCAATCCTATTGAACGCATCGGCCAGGCCGAGTTCGCCGTGATGGCCGGTAAAGCGGGTGTGGACGGGGTGCTGACGGTGGATTACCCGCCTGAAGAGTCCACCGATTTCACCCGTTTGCTGACCGAGCAGGGTGTGGATACGATTTTCCTGCTCTCGCCTACGTCGACTGACGAGCGTATCGCCAAAGTGGCGACTCTGGCTCAGGGCTATGTGTATTATGTGTCTCTCAAAGGGGTGACCGGCTCGGCCCAGATCGATGTGGCTGATGTGGAGCACCACTTGCAGCGCATTCGCCAGCACGTCAAAATTCCGGTCGGAGTAGGTTTCGGGATTCGCGATGCGCAAAGCGCCAAAGCGATTTCCCGTAGTGCAGATGCCGTGGTTATTGGCTCCAAGCTGATCCAGACGATGGAGCAGGCGGTACAGGAAAATGCCGGCAAGGAGCCCAAAGATGTGGATGCTGCTGCGGTTGCAGCAGCCAGCCAATGGCTCGCGCAGATACGTCAGGCATTGGATAATTAGCCTAAATACCTATTCCGCGTATAGAATCATCTGCCTGTTCTTGATGAGCAGGCGCTTTTTTTCAGAATAAAGAGCTTGGCGGGCCGGGTGTCGGCCAAGCGAAAACAGGATCTAACAATGAGCTGGATCGAGAAAATACTCCCGCCGCGAATTAACCGTAACCCCGAAAGCAGCCGTCGCGTTCCCGAAGGGCTGTGGGTGAAATGTCCGTCGTGTGAGTCTGTGCTCTACAAGGAAGATCTCCAGGCAACCTTGAATGTCTGCCCCAAGTGCAGCCATCACATGCGTATTGGTGCGCGTGGCCGGATCAAATCCTTGCTGGACCCCGAAGGCCAGACCGAGATTGGTTCCAACACCCGTCCTATGGACCCTTTGAAGTTCCGCGATTCGCGCAAGTACACGGAGCGCGTTTCCGAGGCGGCCAAGCAAACGGGCGAAACTGAAGCCATGGTGGTGATGAGCGGCACGATTTTGTCTGTGCCTGCGGTTGTGGCTTGTTTCGAGTTTGAGTACATGGCTGGTTCCATGGGTTCGGTGGTTGGCGAACGCTTCACACGTGGTGTGCAGGCGGCTATTGCTAATCGCAGTCCTTTCATCTGCGTGGCCGCTTCCGGTGGTGCTCGTATGCAGGAGAGCTTGTTCTCCTTGATGCAGATGGCCAAGACGACGGCTATTTTGGCTGAGCTGTCCGAGGCTGGTCTGCCGTTCATCAGCATTTTGACGGACCCAACGATGGGTGGGGTGTCGGCCAGTTTCGCCTTTATGGGCGATGTGGTGATTGCTGAGCCTAATGCCTTGATCGGCTTTGCCGGTCCCCGCGTGATCGAGCAGACGGTGCGTGAGAAGCTGCCTGAAGGCTTCCAGCGTGCCGAGTTCCTGCTGGAGAAGGGCGCTATTGATATGGTGATTGATCGCCGTGAATTGCAGCGTGAATTGGCGGAGCTGCTGGCTCTGTTGACGCGCCAACCTGCTGAGGCTGTGTCGCGTCATCCTTGATGCTCAAGGCTTAAGCGGATTGAAGAAAACGCCATCTGGGTTCAGGTGGCGTTTTTTATTGTCTGCTGTTTGAGTCTTGTTGTTGAGATTGGCTCAGTTTTTCTAGAGCGGTGAGGGGAGCGCTGCGGTGTGGCGGGGCCCCCGCCCGTGCTGCGCACGGGTGCCCTTGTCTCTTGAGCTATCCAGGCGCCCTGTGAACTCACGGGGTGGTTCGTCCCCCGGACGAACCACAAGCGCCCCGCTCAAACAGCACAGGGCTTGCACCCTGGATAGCTCAAGAGCCCGCGGCCAGAGCCCTGACTCGCCCACCGCAGCGCTCCCCTCATCGCTCTAGAAAAAGAGAAATGTCGGAGAAGGCTCATACAGACTTTTGGGGAAGTGGGGAAGTGGGGAAGTGGGGAAGTGGGGATGGGGAGGGTGAGGGTGAGGGGGAGGGGGAGGGTGAGGAGGGTGAGGGTGAGGGGGAGGGTGAGGAGGGTGAGGAGGTGGTAAGGGATGATAGTCAGGATGATTAGGGCGAGGTGACGCTGATGTAGAGGAGGGCGTAAGAAAGGAAGAGGGAGAGGAAGAGGAAGAGGAGGTAGTGGTGCTGGTTCTCGGGCGATTGCTATCAACAAATATAACGAGCATAAAAAAACGCCGCCCTTGAAGGCGGCGTTTTTAGTCTGGCTTTTTACTGCGTTTCGACCTGTTGCATCGGTTCGTTGGCTTCAGTTTGAGCTGGGCGTTTGCGTGGGCGACCCAAACGGACGGGAGCCGCTTGGTAATCGTCTTGCACTGCCGAGCGGGCTGTTTCTACCAGTTCGATACCGGCTGCGTTCAGGACAGCGTCCAGAGGGGCTGCGGCTGGCTTTGGAGTTTCGGCAGCAGGTGCCGATGTTTCAACAGCAGCGGCAGGTGTTTCTGCGACTTCTGTAACGGTTTCGACTGGAGCTGCTTCTACAGGAGCGACTTCAGCGGTAGCTACTTCAGCAGCAGCTTCAACGGCAGGCTGGGCTTCAGCAACAGGCTCGGCTTGTACGTTTGCAGCTTCTTCACGTACAGGCTCTGCAACAGGGGCTGCGGCTTCAGCTTTTACTTCTTCAGCAGCAGGTGTTTCCTGAGTGGCTTCTGCAACGGGTGCAGCAGCTTCTTCCTGGGCAGGAGTTGCGTCAGCAGCGACAGGCTCTGGCTGAATGCTGGTGGCTTCTTCGGCTTGCTGAGCAATCTCAGCGTCGCGGCTTTCTGCTACCGGCGTTTCAATGGCAGGGGTCTCAGCGGCAGGAGCTTCAACAGCAGGAGCTGTTTCTGCAACGACCTGGGTCTGAACTTGTTCAGCAACAGGAGCGGTAGCGATTGCTGGCTCTTGGGCTGGTGTTGCTTCGCTAACTGCGCTTGCAGTCGATTCAACTTGCTGTGCAGGGGCGCTTTCCTGGGCAGCCACTGGAGCAGGGGCGGCGTCAGGGCTTTCCTGAGCGGTGTTGGCGACGACTGGAGTGCTTTCCTGGGCGGCTGGTGCTTCTACGGCTGCCTGGGCTTGTGCAGGCTCTGCTGCAGCGGCTTGGGCAGTCTGTTCAGCCTGTTCTTCAGCGTTCAGGGCGGCAGGATTGAAGCTAGGCGTTTCGTGAGCAACGTAGGCACCCGAGTTGCCTTCTTCGTTGTTCTCTTCGTTTTCGGCTACGGCGTTGGCGTCGGTGCTACGACGACCACGACGGCTGCGACGACGGCGGCGTTTGCGCTCTGGGTCCAGGGCCCCGTTTTCGCTGTTGTCATCCGTATCCACATCCGAGCTATCGCTGGTGTCGGCGTTATCGGCCTCTGCCTGTTGGTCGGCACGGTTTTGTGCTTCTTGCTTGGTGGCGGAAATGGCAGCGACAGCGGCGACGCTGGCAACGGCTGCTGCAGCCTGTTCTGGCTGGGCGTCCGTGCTGGCGACGTCTTTGTTCAGCTCAACGTTTTCTGCACTGCCTTCTTCGCGACGTTGGCGGCCACGGCCACGACGATTGCGTGGGTTGCGGCTGTTGCTGCTGCCTTCGTCTGTAGTGGCTGTAGCGGGTGCGGCGTTGGCGCTTTGTGGGGTTTCCAGAGCGGATTCGTTACCGGCAGAGGCGTTACGGCGGCGACCGCGCGTATTGTTGCTGGTGTTCTCCGTGCTGGCTTTTTCTTCCTGAGCGGCTTCGGGGCGGTTGGACTGACGACGACCACGTCCACCTTGACCGCGACCACTGTTGGACTGGCCAGGACGGCCTTGGCGGCGACCCGAGGAGGATTTGCTGCTGTCAGATTTGGCAGCTTCCGCAACCGGTTCGGCGGGTTTGCCGGACAACCAGTTCAGCAGGCGCTTGAGCAGGCCGGGTTGATTGTCTTTGGCAGCGGCGCTGGCGGCGGCGGCAGCGGCAGGCTTGCTCATGGGAGCAGGCTGGGCCGGTGTGGTGCTCTTGACCAGGGCTTCTGGACGAGGCTTGATTTCGTGGCTGCGGTGCGGCACCAGGCTGTCTTGCTGTTCAGGTTGCTGAACCAGCTCGTAGCTGCTGCGCAGTTCGTCCAGACGAGGATCGTCGTGACGCAGGCGCTCGATGATGTGGTGCGGAGTTTCCAGATTCTTGTTGGGAATCAGGATCAGGGCAATGTTCAAGCGCGATTCGATCTTGGTGATGTCGGCGCGTTTTTCGTTCAGCAGGAAGGTAGCGACATCCACCGGCACTTGAGCGTGCAGGGCGGCGGTGCCTTCTTTCATGGCTTCTTCTTGCAGCAGACGCAGTACGTGCAGGGCGCTGGATTCGGCATCGCGAATCACGCCAGTGCCGGTGCATCGTGGGCAAGTAATGTGGGAGCCTTCGTTCAGGGCAGGGCGCAGGCGCTGACGGGACAGTTCCATCAGACCAAAGCGCGAGATCTTGCCCATCTGGACGCGGGCGCGGTCCAGGTGCAGGGCATCACGCAGGCGTTGTTCGACAGCACGCTGGTTCTTGCTGTCCTCCA
Organism: Alcaligenes sp. SORT26; assembly: GCF_017377875.1. Taxonomy (GTDB): domain Bacteria; phylum Pseudomonadota; class Gammaproteobacteria; order Burkholderiales; family Burkholderiaceae_B; genus Alcaligenes; species Alcaligenes parafaecalis. Next base: position 1,639,784 of record NZ_CP070975.1, on the reverse strand, counting down.
TATCGATGAAGTCGATAACAATCAGGCCACCCAAGTCACGCAGACGCAACTGGCGGGCTACTTCGTCGGCGGCTTCCTGGTTGGTGCGCAGGGCGGTTTCTTCAATGTCGGCACCACGCGTGGAGCGGGCCGAGTTCACGTCGATAGCAACCAGGGCTTCGGTGTGGTCGATAACGACAGCACCGCCCGAAGGCAATTGCACGGTACGCGAGTAGGCGGTTTCGATCTGGTGTTCGATCTGAAAGCGCGAGAACAGGGGGATGTCATCGCGGTACATCTTCACGCGATGCAGATTGTCGGGCATGACCACGCTCATGAAAGCGGCGGCCTGCTCGTGAATTTCATCCGTGTCGATCAGGATCTCGCCGATATCGGGCGAAAAATAATCGCGAATCGCCCGGATAACCAGGCTGGATTCCAGATAAATCAGGATGGGAGCGGCGTTGTCGCGGGCTGCGCCGTCAATGGCGGTCCACAACTGCATCAGGTAGTTCAAGTCCCACTGCAGTTCTTCGACGCTGCGGCCGATACCTGCAGTGCGAGCAATGATGCTCATGCCTTGAGGGATGTCCAGTTGGTCCATCGCCTCGCGCAGTTCCTGGCGGTCTTCGCCTTCAACACGGCGCGATACGCCACCCCCGCGAGGGTTGTTGGGCATCAGAACCAGGTAGCGGCCAGCCAGGGAAATAAAGGTGGTCAGGGCAGCGCCCTTGTTGCCACGCTCTTCTTTTTCAACCTGGATGATCAGTTCCTGGCCTTCGACCAGGGCGTCCTGGATGCGGGCAGTACGGACATCAACGCCTTCTTTGAAGTAGCTGCGAGCCACTTCTTTGAAAGGCAGAAAGCCGTGACGCTCTTCACCGTAGCTGACGAAGCAGGCTTCCAGGCCGGGTTCGATGCGGGTGATGACCCCTTTGTAAATGTTGCCTTTGCGCTGTTCGCGCCCGGCTGTTTCGATGTCGAGGTCAATCAGTTTTTGACCGTCGACAATGGCGACGCGTAGTTCTTCTTGATGCGTCGCATTGAACAACATGCGTTTCATGAGTGTGGATCTCCGTTGTCATGGAGCACCGAAATATCGGCGCACGACCGCGGGTCACAGGGTGTGTAGCGCTATAGCTGCATCAGTTTGGTGCAGGCAGGCAAAATCGGCCTACCGGCTTATAGTCTGGGAGGCACGAGTCGCGCCAAAGCGCGAAGTTCAATCAGCAGGGGGGTCAGGGTCACGATGTGTGTTTGACGAATATAAAATTGCTGGGGAACGGCAGCTGCATAAATCATGCGGCTGGTGCAAAAGAGCGGGACAATCTGTGCAGGAATTCAGCGCGGCACGCGGGAGGAAAACATCTCTTGGAAAGCGGGCCTTCTTGCCACACGACTTTCGCTATTTCGGACTCACCCCGGCGACCTTATGACCCGGAAGCTGGAACTCAAGGATACAATTATCAGTCCTTGGTCATCCAACGGAGACGCACCCTTTGCATCTCTACGCTGGACCCAGTCTCAGCTTCCATAGGCTGAAGCGATTATATGCCCCTTTTTGTTATGTGCAAACCTCATGAATCACAAAGATCTGCCCCCCAAGTGCGAATACTACGCATTGATGAAACGCGGGCGGGTCAGCGTATAGATAATTTTTTGTTACGCGAATGTAAAGGGGTGCCAAAAAGCCACATCTATAAAGCCATTCGCGGCGGGCAAGTACGGGTCAATAAAGGCCGTATCAGCAGTGATTACCGTCTTCAGGATGGCGATATGGTGCGGATTCCGCCCCTGCGTCTGCCCGAGCCCGAGCAGCCCCGTCATGTCCCTGCCGCTGTTTTTCCGGTGGTGTTCGAGGACGAGCATCTGATGGTGATCGACAAGCCCGCCGGTGTGGCGGTGCACGGTGGCAGCGGTGTGTCTTTCGGCGTGATCGAACAGTTGCGCGCCGCCCGTCCTCAAGAGCCATTCCTGGAATTGGCCCATCGCCTGGACCGGGACACATCCGGTTTGCTGATTATTGCCAAACGTCGTGCCGCCCTGGTGGGCTTGCATGATATGTTCCGTGAAATTCGTGCCCGCAAGTTTTATTGGGCGCTGGTGCAGGGCGATTGGGTCAATGATCGTCAGCACATTCGCTTTCCCTTGCTACGCTGGCTGACAGAAAGTGGTGAGCGGCGTGTCAAGGTTGACCCTACGGGTAAGCCTGCGCACACCATCATTACCATGCAGCGCCGCTTTGGGCGCTTCAGTCTGGTGCAGGCGGAGTTGAAAACGGGCCGTACCCACCAGATCCGGGTTCATTTGGCCCATTCGGGCTTTCCAATTGTGGGTGACGACAAGTATGGCGACGATGCCCTGCGCGAACAATTCGCGCGCCAGGGTTTCAAGCGCATGTTCCTGCATTCCGGACGCCTGGAGTTTGATCACCCTGTCACCGGACAGCCTCTGGTTCTGGAGGCCGCCATGCCTGCCGCCTGTCAGGCCCTTCTTGATCGTTTGGAGAAGTCCTTATGACGCGCTATGCCGCCGTTCTGTTTGATTGGGACGGTACAGTAATGGATTCGACGTACTCAATTGCCAGTTCTATTCAGTTGGCCAGTGCGGATCTGGAATTGCCTGTGCCTTCGATTCAGTTAGCTAGCTGGGTCATTGGTTTGTCTCTGGAAAGTGCCTTGTATCGTGCAGTGCCCGATTTGACGGCCGAGCAGATGCCCTTGTTTCTGGAGCGCTATCGCTATCATTTCATGCAGCGAGATCCCCATATCAAGTTATTTGACGGAATTTTGCCTTTCATGGGTGAACTTCGTGGTCGCCAGATTGCCTTAGGAGTGGCAACCGGTAAAAGCCGCCAAGGTCTGGACAGGGTGCTGCAGCAAGTCAATCTCAGTACTTTTTTTGATGCCACCCGCTGTGCGGACGAAACTCGCAGCAAGCCGGACCCGGAAATGTTGCATCAATTGCTGGCTGAGTTGATGCTGGAACCTGAGCAGGTCTTGATGGTGGGCGACACGACTCACGATATTCATATGGCCAGTAATGCTGGTATGGATAGTGTGGCTGTCACCTACGGCGCGCATGATCCGCAAACACTGGCCAAGGCCGAGCCAACGGTGATGGTCGACAATGTGGCGCAGATGCGCGATTGGGTGTTGTCACGTATTTAATAGAGGCAAGCGGGTTGCGTAGCCATCTTGCCAGCTAGTTTCAGGACAGGAGATGGAGATGTTCAAATCACGCTCGCAAGCCCCGCGCCCCTCTGAAATTACCGATGAGTCGGTCTGGCGCGCTCGCCGCCGTCTACTTTTGCAGGCTCCCGGTGCCTTGGCGCTGGCGGCCAGTCTGCCCGGCCGGGCTCAGGCTGTTCCGGTGGGCCAGCCTTTGCAGGCCACTCCTTCCCAGCGTTGGAAGCTGGACGATGCGCTGACCAGCGAGTCGGACATCACCTCCTACAATAATTTCTACGAATTCGGCACTGGTAAAGAAGACCCTGCCCGGAATTCGGCTGCCTTCAAGACAGAGCCTTGGACCTTGCAGATAGACGGTTTGGTGAACAAGCCTCTGACTCTGGATATGGACCAGATTCTGAAGCTGGCTCCTTTGGAGGAGCGAATTTACAGACTGCGCTGTGTCGAGGCCTGGTCCATGGTGGTGCCTTGGGTGGGGTACTCCTTGTCTGCCTTGCTGCAACGAGCCGAACCGATGGGGCAGGCTCGCTTTGTGCGCTTTGAAACGGCGGCCGATTCTGAAACCATGCCGGGCCTGCGGTCCCGTATCCTGGACTGGCCTTATGTGGAGGCGCTGCGACTGGATGAAGCCATGCACCCGCTGACACTCCTGGCGACAGGCTTGTATGGCAAGGCTTTGCCGACTCAGAACGGTGCACCGGTACGATTGATCGTGCCATGGAAGTATGGTTTCAAATCTGCCAAGTCCCTGGTTCGTATCACTTTGACGGATACCATGCCCCAATCCAGTTGGATGCGCGTAGCACCCCATGAATACGGTTTTTACGCCAATGTGAACCCGGAAGTGCCACATCCACGCTGGAGTCAGGCCACGGAGCGAGTCATAGGCTCGGGCTTTTTTGCGACTAAAAAGCCGACCTTGCCTTTTAATGGTTACGCCGATGATGTGGCGGCTTTGTATGCCGATATGGATTTAAGGCGCTATTACTAATATGGCAACCTGGAAAGCGGCGCAGCTAGATCGTCTCAAACCTTTGGTGTTTTTATTTGCCTTGTATCCACTGGGGCGCTGGATCTGGCTGGGTTTTACGAACGGCTTAAGTGCCAATCCGGCTGAGTTCCTGACCCGCTCCAGTGGAGTTTGGGCTTTGGTGCTTTTGTTGGTGACGTTGGCGCTCAGTCCGGTGCGACGCCTGCTGGCTCAGCCCGCCCTGGTTCGGTGGCGACGCATGTTGGGTTTGTTCAGCTTCTTTTATGCGGCCTTGCATACTTTGGCCTGGGCCTGGTGGGATCGCTCGGGCGATTGGCTATCCATGTGGCAGGATGTGTTGCAGCGGCCCTTGATTGCTATTGGCGTAGTGGCAGTGCTGATTTTATTGGCGCTGACCCTGACATCCACGCAAGGCTGGCAAAAGCGGTTGGGGCGTGGTTGGAGTCGTTTGCATCAGACGGTGTATGTGGCGGCGGTGTTATCCGTCCTGCATTTTTACCTGATCCGTACCGGCAAGAATGATGTGGTGGAAGTTTTCGTCTATGGGCTGGTACTGGCGGGGCTGTTGATTTTGCGCCGTTGGCCTGCTTTGAATAAGACGGCACATTAAAAAACAGGTAATGGGCTGGGTGCTCATTACCTGTTTTTTTATCAATCCAGACTTTGCAGAATGGCAGCGGTTTCGGCGTCCAGAATGCCGTCGTAGCGGGCAGGGCGGTAGTGCATCTGGAAGGCGGCGATCACGTTTTGTGTGGCCTTGTCGAACATGCCACTTTCCGGTGTTTCATAGCCAGCCTTGCGCAACCAGGCCTGAACTTGAGAGGCAGAGGGCAGCGGGCGTGTTGCGTATTGAGCCTGCAAGGCGCGAGCCTGTGATTCCTTGTACCAGCGGCCTATGCCATCCTGAGCCAGTTCTTTCCAAGGGAAATGAGGGCCGGGGTCTGTCTTGCGCTGTGGAGCGACATCGCTGTGACCAATAATATTGCGTGGCGAGATGTTGTGACGCTGCGCCAGGTCTTTCAGCAAGACTTTCAAGGTGTTGATTTGCCCTTGAGTGTAGGGCTCCCAACGACCATTGCCCAAACGACCCATATTGACGATCTCAATCCCGATCGAGCCTGTGTTCAGGTCAGTGAAGCCATACCAGGAGCCCAGCCCGGCGTGCCAGGCACGGCGGTCTTCAGGTACCAATCGGTAGACAGTAGGGCGGCGCTCGTCGCTGATCAGGTAGTGGGCGCTGACATCGCGCTGGGTCAGCACCTTCAGCGAGGTGGCATGGTCGCCTGCGGTGTAGTGCAGAACCAGATAGCGCACGCGGCTGTTCTGGCCTTGAGCGCTATAGCTATCATCAAACTTGATAGGGCCACTGCTGCCACAGGCGGCTAATAATGCCGTCAGGCTAAGGACGCCGATCTGGACACTGCGTTTCAAGGCAGGGGTGAGGCAAGACAGGGGGCTCATCTTAGCGGCCAGCCAGAAACAGGAAAATACACGGGGTTTTGTCCAGTGCAGGGGGCTGACGCTCGCGCCATTGTTCTACCGTAGCGGTTTGAATCAGTTCGCGCGAACCCGTCAAGTCACGAGCCAGGCATAAGCGAGTGGTGGGCTTCAAAGCCTGCAGCAAAGTGCTGTACATGGCCTGGTTGCGATAGGGGGTTTCGATCAGAATCTGGGTTTGCTTCAGACTTTGGGATTGGTTTTCCCATTGCTTGAGCTGCTTGGCGCGGGCGCTGCCATCGACCGGGGCGTAACCATGGAACACAAACTGCTGGCCGTCCAGGCCGCTGGCCATTAGGCTGAGCAAAATGGAAGAGGGGCCCACGTGTGGACGCACCGGAATCTTCATTTCGTGGGCCATTGCCACGACCAGCGAGCCTGGGTCGGCCACGGCCGGGCAGCCAGCTTCTGAAACCAGACCAATGGCTTGGCCTTGCAGGGCTGGTTTTAGCCATTCACGCATTTCACCGGGCTTGTTGCCGCGTTTATCCAGGGTGTGGATCGTGATTTCTTGCAGGGGCACCACAGGTTCAATCAACTTCAGGAAGGCGCGGGCTGTTTTGGCGTTCTCAGCAATAAATACAGTTAGTTCGCGTGTCAGCGCGCGTACATCGGCAGGTAGCCAGCCGCTGATCGGGCTCTCACTTAAGCCAACGGGAATCAGATGCAAGGGGGCGGCTTGGGGCATGGGCTAATCAGTCCTAAACGGAAGGGGTCAGAAGGTTGGGGCGCAAGGGGTTCAGACCAAAGTGACGCAGCATGGTGCACAGTTCGATCAGAGGCAGGCCGATAATGGCGGTCGGGTCATCCGAGCGCATGGACTCCATCAGGGCAATGCCCAGACTTTCGGCCTTGGCGCTGCCTGCGGTGTCGTAGGGCTGTTCCTGAAGCAGATAGTGCTCAATTTCCTCATCGCTTAATGCGCGAAAACGACAATTGGTAACAATATCGCTGCACAGGAATTCCTGTCCATCCGTCACACATAAGGCGCTATGGAAATCGATGAGCTGACCGCTCAGGCGACGCAGTTGTTTCTGCGCACCGGCATGGTCGCCAGGTTTGCCTATGGCGTCCTGGCCGGAGGTGGCGACCTGATCGGAGCCTATCACCAGTGCGCCTGGGTTGAGCAGGCTGATGCGGGCCGCTTTTTCGCGGGCCAAACGCAGGCTGAGCTCGGCTGGAGCCTCTCCGGGAAGTGGGGTTTCATCAATGTCAGGAGACTGACAGGTGAAAGGCAAGCCCAAACGCGCTAACATAGCGCGGCGGTAGACTGAGCTTGATGCAAGGATGAGACGCATAGTGTGTTTTAGCTGTGCTTTGGTTTGACTGCCTTGTGCTTAGCACGGTATTATCTAATGTTTTCTTCGTTATTGAAATGGTTGCGGACTTACTTGGCGCTTGTCGGGTTTGCTTTGCAGGCGTCAATAGCGAAGGGCAGGAAAAAGAAATAAAGTGGTAGAGCGCCCAAGCGATACCAAAGCAAAGCAGTCAAACAAGCAAAACAAGTAACACGAGCAACAAACAAAACAGCATCAGGGTTCTGGTACAGCCTGGCTTGATGCCTTACATATCTATGACGACACAGTATATCGACACCTTGAATCTAGCTCGTGCCCCCCAGGAAATGGCGGGTCAGGTGCTGGTGGAAGATATGTCTCGTCTGGTATCCGATTTGCCCGATCAAGGCGATTTGCGCATTGAATGGAGTGTATCGGGTCGGGAAGATTCTGCCCGGCGTCGTTTTGTGCATGTGCAGGCCAAAGGCACCGTCATTTTGGAATGCCAGCGCTGTGTAAAGCCTTTTGAGTGGCCCATCGATATTTCTAATGAAGTACAGATTGTGGCAACCGAGGAAGAACTGGAGCTGGACGATGACGATACGGAAGGTCCTGATCGCATCTTGTGTGAAGGCCAGTTGGATGTCTTGGGGCTGGTCGAGGATGAACTGATTCTTAGCGTGCCGTATGTGCCGCGCCATGAGGTTTGCCCCGACGCGCAGTCCTTGTCCATGGAAGCCAAGTCTGACGACCTGGATGAATCCGCTTTCGAGCGGCCATCTCCATTTGCTGTACTGGGCTCGCTCAAGAAGTCTTGATTGTTTGTTACTAATTCGTTAATTTTTTCGGGCTGCACCCATTTATTCGGGGTTGTCCATCTACAGGAGTCATCATGGCTGTTCAGCAGAATAAAAAGAGCCCGTCCCGGCGTAACATGCGTCGTTCGCACGACGCGCTTACTGGTCCTTCGACGGCTATCGAGCCTACGACTGGCGAACTGCACCTGCGTCACCACATCAGCCCCAACGGCATCTATCGTGGCCGTAAAGTGCTGAAGACAAAGAACGACGAGTAATAGTCTCCTTGTCGTTGCAAGCAACATAGGTTGCATGCTTGATGTCTAACAAAAAAATACGTATTGCCATCGATTGCATGGGCGGCGATATCGGTTTATCCGTCACTGTCCCTGCAGCGCTGCTTTTTGCCAAGCGCTATCCGGATGTGCACTGCTTATTGGTTGGCGAGCCTCAGGCCATCGAGCAAACATTGCGTGCGCAAGGTAATGTCGATACCTCCTGGTACGACATTCTTCCCGCATCCGAAGTTGTCACCATGGCCGATTCGGTCGAGGTGGCCCTGCGCCGCAAAAAAGACTCCTCCATGCGAGTGGCTGCCCAGTCCGTCAAGGACGGGATAGCTGATGCCTGCATTTCTGCAGGTAATACCGGCGCATGGATGGCAATTTCGCGCTACGTACTCAAAACTCTGGATGGGATTGATCGCCCAGCCATTGCCACGTCCATCCCGAACCAAAAGGGCGGGGCCACGATCATGCTGGACCTGGGTGCCAATGTGGATTGCTCCGCAGAACACCTTTTGCAGTTCGCCATTATGGGATCTGCGCTGGCCAGTATCGTGGATCGCCACGAGCGTCCCACTGTGGGCTTGCTCAATATTGGGGAAGAGGTCATCAAAGGCAACGAGGTCGTCAAGAAGGCGGCTGAATTGTTGCGCTCCAGCGGACTGAATTTTTACGGCAACGTAGAAGGCGACGATATCTGCAAAGGTACCGTCAATGTGGTCGTGTGCGACGGTTTCGTGGGCAATGTGGTCCTTAAATCCATTGAAGGCCTGGCCAAAATGGTCGGCAGCATGCTGCGCGACGAATTTACCCGTGACCCCTTGAGCAAAGTATCCGCTTTACTGGCTCGCCCGGTCTTGAATCGTTTCCGCGACAGGGTGGATAATCGTCGACATAACGGTGCGGCTCTTTTGGGTTTACGCGGTATTGTTATCAAGAGTCATGGTTCTGCCGATGCCTATGCTTTCGGTTATGCTTTGCAGCGGGCCCGCGATGCGGTGCTCAATGGTCTGCTCAGCGGCACCAGCCAGGCAGTCGAACGCATCATGCAAAGCGTGAGCTTGCAAGATGCGCAAAGCGGCGAACCAGATACACGCCATACTTCAGAGCCCTCGTCCTCATAAGAACGGGCTTGATCGGGAACATAAAATGACGATATTTGCCAAGATTATCGGTACAGGCGGCTACCTGCCTCCTCGGATTGTGTCTAACGATGATCTAGCGCTTGAGCTGGCTCAAAAGGGTATCGAAACCTCCGATCAGTGGATTGTCGAGCGCACCGGTATTCACCAGCGTCATCTTGCCGATCCCGGTGTTCGTACCAGTCATCTGGCGACACACGCTGCGCGTCAGGCACTGGAAGATGCGGGCATTGCTGCCCAGGATCTGGACCTGATCGTGGTGGCTACCTCTACTCCCGATTATGTTTTTCCCAGCACGGCTTGTCTGGTACAGGCGGAACTGGGCAACAAAGGCGCTGCTGCGTACGACGTACAAGCGGTTTGCAGCGGCTTTGTCTATGCGCTGACAACGGCTGACGCCATGATCAAGGCGGGCCGTGCGCGTAATGCGCTGGTCATCGGCGCTGAAGTGTTCTCCAGCATCCTGGATTGGAACGACCGCTCTACCTGCGTCCTGTTTGGCGACGGTGCGGGCGCTGTGGTTCTGCAAGCCAGCGATGAGCCTGGTATTTTGGCCGCTCAACTCAATGCAGATGGCAGCCAAATGGGTATTTTGTGCGCGGCAGGCAATGTCTCGCATGGCCAGGTGGTGGGCGATCCCTTCCTGCGCATGGACGGTCAGGCTGTGTTCAAGCTGGCTGTTACCTCTCTGGCCACCTCGGCCAATCAAGTTTGTGAACAGGCGGGCATTTCCTTGTCCGATATCAATTGGCTGGTTCCTCACCAGGCCAACGTTCGCATCATCAATTTTCTAGGTCGTAAGCTGGGTATCCCCTCCGAAAAGGTGGTTATCACGGTTGATCAACATGCCAACACCTCGGCAGCCAGTGTGCCTTTGGCCCTGAATGCTGCTCGCCGGGACGGTCGTATCCGTGCCGGGGATCTGGCGCTGTTGCAAGGCGTGGGTGGCGGCTTTACCTGGGGTTCGGTGCTGGTCCGCTGCTAAGTAGCGCGATCCGGATTACCGCCTCATATCTTTGGGTTTTTCTACCATGAAAATTGCGTTTGTCTTTCCAGGACAAGGCTCGCAGTCCGTTGGCATGCTTGATGCCTGGTCCGAGTCGGCTGTTGTACAGCAAGCCATTGCACAGGCCAGCCAGGCGCTGGGTCAGGATCTGGCCCAGTTGATGGCTCAGGGTCCTGCCGATGCGCTGAACCTGACCACCAATACTCAACCAGTCATGCTGGCTAGCGCCGTGGCCATGTACCAGGCCTGGATTCAGGCTGGTGGCCCCGTTCCTGCCGTAATGGCCGGACATAGCCTGGGTGAATACTCTGCCTTGACGGCTGCTGGTGCCTTGAGCCTGGAGCAGGCTGTTCCCTTGGTGCGTGTACGTGCGGATGCCATGCAAGCCGCGGTACCCCTGGGTGTCGGTACGATGGCCGCCATTTTGGGTCTGGATGATGATCAGGTGCGTGATGTGTGTGCTCGCGCTGCTGAGGGTCAACAGGTTCAGGCCGTTAATTACAACGCACCGGCCCAGGTCGTGATTGCGGGTCATGTGGAAGCGGTAGATCGCGCTTGTGCGCTGGCCAAAGAAGCAGGCGCCAAGCGTGCCTTGGTGTTGCCCGTGTCGGCTCCATTCCATTCCAGCTTGCTGGAGCCGGCGGCTGCTGTGCTGGCCCAGGCTTTGGCCTCGGTGCAGGTTCAGACTCCTGCTGTTTCTGTGATCAATAACGTGGACGTTGCCGCGCCTACCGACCCAGAGCAGATCAAAGATGCGCTGGTCCGTCAGGCCTGGCATCCCGTACGTTGGGTAGAGACCATTCAGGCCATGAAGGCCCAGGGTGTCACCCACGTGGTTGAATGTGGTCCTGGCAAAGTGTTGACCGGTTTGATCAAGCGTATTGATCGTGACCTGGTCGCCTTGTCGATCAGCGACCCTGCGTCCTTGCAGGCCACCTTAGAAGCCCTGGAGGGAGCGTAAATGCAAGAATTGGATCTTAGTGGCAAGACTGCCCTGGTAACCGGCGCATCGCGTGGTATCGGTCAGGCCATTGCCAAAGAATTGATGGCACGCGGTGCCAAGGTTGTGGGTACGGCTACGTCTGAAGCGGGCGCGCAGGCAATTTCTGCTGTGCTGGATCAGAACGGCAGCTACGGCCAGATGTTGAACGTGGACGATCCCGCCGCTTGTGAAGCGCTGATTTCGGCACTGAGCAAAGAAGATGGCGGCCCGCACATTCTGGTCAATAACGCCGGGATTACCCGCGATAACCTGGCCATGCGTCTGAAAGACGAAGACTGGGACGCCGTTATCCAGACGAACCTGAGCGCGGTGTTCCGCCTGTCGCGTGCTGTTATCCGCCCCATGATGAAGGCCCGCTGGGGCCGCATCATCAGCATCACTTCGGTGGTGGGCGAGAGCGGTAACCCCGGCCAGGCCAATTACGCTGCTGCCAAAGCGGGCGTAGCTGGCATGAGCCGTGCCTTGGCGCGCGAACTGGGTAGCCGTAACATTACAGTTAATTGTGTCGCTCCGGGCTTTATCGATACGGACATGACACGCTCGTTGACTCCTGAGCAGTCGGCGGCTATTTTGTCGCAAATCCCCCTGGGACGACTGGGTGCGGCTGAGGACATCGCTAACGCGGTCGCCTTCCTGGCCGGGTCGCAAGCGCAATATATTACGGGCAGTACCATCCATGTGAATGGTGGTATGCACATGTAAGGCTTGGCATCGCGCCCGGCTGAGGTAAAATTGCGGGATTATTTGGGGCCTATTGCTTGAGCCGGCGTTGTAAGAATAACGTTGGGCCTCATACAAGAACGCCGTTTTTTGTCATAGCTTATCCCTCTTAGCAGTATGGATTGGCTATAATTTGCGGGAATTTTTCCCAACTTGGAGAATCTGCATGGAAAGCATCGAACAGCGCGTCAAGAAGATCGTCGCTGAACAACTTGGCGTTAACGAAGCCGAGATCAAAAACGAATCTTCTTTTCTCGACGACCTCGGTGCCGACTCGCTCGACATGGTCGAGCTCGTGATGGCGCTCGAAGACGAATTCGAAACTGAAATTCCAGACGAAGAAGCTGAGAAAATCACGACGGTCCAGCAAGCTGTGGACTACATCAATTCTCACAGCAAGCAGTAAGTTCAATTAAGAGGGTGGGCGGCATTGTGCACGCCCTCGCTCCAGAGCGGTTTCCAGAGAGTAGCTTGTGCCCGGCGGCTTTAGCTTGCAAGACGCAGTTATTCCCTTTAAACCGCTTTTTTTGTGTTTAGGAGTCATCCGTGAAACGACGTGTCGTGATTACCGGGCTGGGTATTGTTTCCCCGGTCGGCAACGATATTCCTACCGCGTGGGATAACATCGTCAATGGGCGTTCGGGCATCGGGCGTATTACCCGTTTCGATCCTTCAGCCCTAACCGCCCAAATAGCGGGTGAGGTCAAGGGTTTTGAGTTAGCACCCTACATTTCAGTCAAAGAAGCCAAGCAAATGGATACCTTTATCCATTATGGCGTGGTGGCTGGCATGCAGGCTTGGCAGGATTGTGGCCTGGATATCAATAGCATTGATGCAGAGCGCGTCGGCGTTATTGTCGGCTCGGGGATTGGTGGGTTGCCCCGTATTGAAGAAACCCAAAAAGAGTATCTGGATCGGGGTCCACGTCGGATTTCCCCGTTCTTTGTGCCTGGATCCCTGGTTAACCTGGTATCGGGCCAACTGTCTATCGGCCTGGGTCTGAAAGGCCCTAGCTATGCCGTGGTGTCCGCGTGTACGACAGGTCTGCATTCCATTGGTGATGCAGCACGCCTGATCGAATACGGCGATGCGGATGTCATGCTGGCCGGTGGTGCAGAATCCACCGTGTCCCCCCTGGGGATTGGTGGTTTTGCCGCCATGCGTGCTTTGTCCACCCGTAACGATGATCCGGAAACGGCATCGCGTCCTTGGGACGTGGATCGCGACGGCTTTGTGCTGGGCGAAGGCGCAGGTGTGCTGGTACTGGAAGAGTACGAACACGCCAAGAAACGCGGCGCACGTATTTACGGTGAGTTCTCCGGCTATGGCATGAGCTCCGATGCGCATCACATTACTTCGCCAGACCGTGATGGTCCTCGTCGTGGTGTTGCCAACGCTTTGCGCAACGGTGGCATCAATGCGGATGAAGTTCAGTACGTGAATGCTCATGGCACTTCCACGCCATTGGGCGACGTGAACGAATCTGAAGCCTTGAAACTGGCTTTTGGTGATCACGCCTACAAGCTGGTGGTGAACTCCACCAAGTCCATGACTGGTCACCTGCTGGGTGCGGCCGGTGGTATTGAAGCGGTGTTCACCACCTTGGCGGTGTACAACCAGATCTCGCCACCTACTATCAATATCTTCAATCAGGATCCTGCTTGCGATCTGGATTACTGCGCCAATCAAGCGCGTGACATGAAGATTGATGTGGCCTTGTCCAATTCCTTCGGGTTTGGTGGCACCAACGGTTCGATGGTGGTTCGTCGTCTTCGTTAAGCTAGACTGCCCCACTCGTAACGCCCAGTCCTGGTCGATTGGAGCTCCGGCTCCGATGCGCCGACTGGGCGTTTTTATCTGTGTCTTGGTGGCCTTGAGTTTGGCCTGGACAATGAATAGCTGGCAATTGCCTGTGGCCTTGGCGATTTCAACAGGTGCTTTGTGGGCTTATTTTTTGTATGCTCGCAGTCGTCGGGCATGGAACGAGCACGCTACACTAGCTCATTGTGCAGGGCTATACTCCTTGCAGTGCGCCGGGTCAGTAGATAAAGCCGTGCGGATCGAGCAGGTCTGGCGCTCTCCCTGGTTTATGACCTTGCGTCTGCTGGGGGATCAAGCCAGCACCGAGCCCTGTACCGTGACTCTATGGCGGGGTGCCCAGACTAAGCAGGCCTGGTGGGCATTGTGTCTATGCGTTAACCGGCTGTCCCATCAGGTCCGTGCTCAGAACAAGGATTCTTAATGAGTGAACGCGATACCGATGCCGAACTAGTTGCACGTGTTCAGCGTGGGGATAAGCGAGCCTTTGACCTGCTGGTACTGAAGTATCAGCGCAAGATCATGCGTCTGCTCAGCCGCATGGTGCGTGACCCGTCCGAAGTCGAGGACGTGGCACAAGAAACCTTCATCAAAGCATACCGAGCGCTTCCCCAGTTCCGGGGAGAGAGTGCTTTTTACACCTGGCTGTATCGCATTGCGATCAACACAGCCCGTAATTGGCAGGCCTCGGCAGCACGACGTCCCAATACCGTGCAGAACGTCGAAACTGAAGAAGGTGAAACTTTTGACCGAATCGACAACCTAAGCGATATAAGCACGCCAGAATCCATGATGGTCAGTCGCCAGATTGCTGAGACTGTGAATACAGCAATCCAGGCGCTGCCGGAAGAATTGCGGACGGCTATCGTGCTACGTGAAATAGAAGGTATGAGCTACGAAGACATAGCTCAAACCATGGACTGCCCTATAGGAACTGTGCGCTCACGCATCTTTCGGGCTCGAGACGCGATTGCTGCACAATTGCGCCCCATACTGGATGGTGATGATAGTGAACGACGGTGGTAAGGATTGATGATGCAAGCCTTGAAATCCCATTCCGATGAAGACCAACTCAATGCCTGGGAGGCCGCTGTGTCCTCCTGGGTGGATGGCGAGGCTGAAATACGCCCCGAGGAACTGGACTCCCCTTATGGGCGACAAGTCTGGGATACCTATCATTTGATTGGCGACGTCATGCGTACCGACGCGCTGGCGATCCGTACCTCGGATCGCTTTTACGCGCGCCTGTCCAAAGCGATTGATGAAGAGCCTACCGTGCTCGCACCCAATGCCATGAAACGGCCTCTGGTACAGCGCTATGGCGTCAGCGGCCTGGTTGTGGTGGCGGCGGTGGCGGCTGCCTTGTGGGTCGGTCTGCCTTATATGGGCATCAGTTCGGTGCCCGGCACGTTGGTCGCTAGCGTTCAGGACGATCAGCTCTGGAATGATTACGCGGATTTGCACCGCGACTTTGTTGGTACCGGTCCGGTACGCCATGTTTCCTTTGAAAGTGGAGCCCTGGGTCAATGAGGTCTGTACGTATGCCGTCGCAGGTGGCCCTGGCACGTCTCTACAAGGGTTTGTTTGCCTTTTCGCTGGCGATGCTGTGTACACCTGTACTGGCTCAGGACGCCAGCGGGGTTGAACCGCTGGATTTGCCCTGGCTGCAGAAAGTTCATAAAGCGGCTCGCGATCTGGATTATTCCGGGGTCATTATTTACACCCAGGATCAGTCCAGCCAGTCCATGAAGCTGGTTCATATCATTGACGGTACGGGCGAGCGCGAGCGTCTGGAAATTCTGGATGGCGAACCGCGTGAATTCCTGCGTCAAAACGAAGTGACGCAATGTCTGATTCCCGAAAAGAAAATGGTGGTGATCGAACGTCGTGAAAACGAGCGTTTTCCCAGTTTTCTGGTCGGTGATGTCAGCCAGCTCCCCAATTTCTACGACATGCGGCGTCTGCCCACTCCGGAGCGGGTTGCCGGGCGGCCCTGCGACCTGATCGAGCTGGTGCCCAAGGATGAGCAGCGTTATGGCTATCGGGTCTGCGCTGATACCGATCACCATTTATTGTTGAAAATGCAAACTTTGGACCCACAACAAGTTGTAGTGGACCAGATTGCCTTTGCCTCGGTCGCCTTTGGCGAGCAGGTGGACCTGCAAGAGTTGCGTACCAGTTGGAACCCCAGCAAGTGGGAAGTGGTCGAACCCGAGGTCCAGAAAATTGATTTGAGCGAGCTAGGGTGGCATCTGGCCATGCCTGCCGGTTTTAGCTTGCGTTCCGAGATGCTCAGACCCATGCGGGCCGGGCGTCAGGTAACGCACTTGATGATGTCTGACGGTCTGGCTGCGATTTCGGTCTTTCTGGAACGGGTAGGAACCCCGGAAGCCGAGGAAAACAGCTTGGGGGCATTTCACCGTGGTTCCATGAATATGTACCGCAGTCGCATTAATGATTATGTTTTGACGAGCACGGGCGCGGTCCCAGTACAGACCTTGCGCGCTTTGCTGGAAGGTACACAGTACACCCCTCTATCCCGGACACATTGACGATCGTCCACCAGGAGTATTTGAGAATGGAAAAATCGAGTCTAAAAATGCGTATTCCTGTTCTTTCGGCTTTGACGGCTGCCGTGTTGTTTGCGGCCGGTGCGCCCATGGCCCACGCTCAGGCCCAGCCCGTAGAGACGGGCGAGCAAGTCCAGAGCACGACCCTGGGCTTGCCTGACTTCACCGGTGTTGTTGCCAAGACCGAGGATGGGGTTGTCAATATCCGCACTACCGAGGCCGTGCAGGTGCGTTCCCCTGCCATGGGCCCGGGTTCGGACCCCTACGATATGTTCCGCTGGTTCTTCGGGCCGGATTTCATGCCTCCTGGCATGGCTCCTCAGCGTCCCCGTGGCGGCGGTAATGAAGGTCAGCAGCCACAAGAGCGCACGGTCCCGCGTGGCGTAGGTTCGGGTTTCATCATTTCTGCTGATGGCTACATCCTGACCAACAACCATGTGGTGGCGGATTCCAACGGTATTTTCGTGACCCTGAGCAATGGCAAGGAATACCCTGCCAAGATCATCGGTACGGACGAACGCACTGATGTGGCCTTGATCAAGATCGAAGCCAAAGATTTGAAGCCCATGGCGATTGGTGATTCCAAACAGCTCAAGAAAGGGCAGTGGGTTCTGGCCATTGGCTCTCCGTTCGGCCTGGAGTCGACGGTGACGTCCGGGATTGTCAGCGCAATCAATCGCGAAACGGGTGATTACCTGCCTTTTATTCAGACAGACGTCGCGGTGAACCCCGGTAACTCCGGTGGTCCACTGATCAATCTGAATGGTGAAGTGGTCGGTGTGAACTCGCAGATCATCTCGCGCAGTGGCGGTTTCATGGGTATTTCCCTGGCGATTCCGATTGACGAAGCCATGAGCGTGGTCGAGCAGCTCAAGTCTGACGGTAAAGTGACGCGTGGCCGTATTGGCGTTCAAATTACGCCGGTCGCAGATGATGTTGCTACCGCCCTGGGTCTGAAAGACAGCAAGGGTGCTTTGGTCAGCAGTGTGGAAGAGGGTGGTCCAGCCGCCAAGGCCGGCATCCAGTCCGGTGACGTGATCCTGAAATTTAACGATCGCAGCATTAATCAGATGACAGATCTGCCCCGTATTGTGGGTGGCACCAAGCCAGGTCAAAGCTCTACGGTGGAAATCTGGCGCAAGGGCAAGGTACAGACCGTCAAGATCGAGGTTGATGAGATCCCTTCCAGCAATACCAATACTGCCAGCAAGGACGAGAAAAATAGTCCAGCCGCCAGCAGTGCAGACGCATTCGGCTTGAAGGTGACGGCAGTACCAGCCGCCGATCTGAAGCGTCTGGGTGTGGAAAGTGCCGTTCAGGTGACAGAGGCCACGGCCCCTGCCAGCGAAGCCGGTCTACAGCCGGGCGACCTTATTTTGCGAGTCAACGATAAAGACGTAGGGACCCCGGATCAATACGCTAAAATGGTGGCTTCCTTGGATAAATCCAAAGCAGCAGCCTTGCTGGTTTTGCGTGAAGGCCAGTCGCAATGGGTTTTGATTACGCCATCGAAATAAAAATTCTGTAAAACGGCTAAAATGGTAGCCATTGATGAACTCCGGCCACGGGCCGGAGTTTCTCCGCCACCATTCGGAGCTGCAGTCTGCCCCGAATGGATAATGGCTCCACGTGCGCCCGTCTGACAGGACGGGTCTTGCGTTTCAGGCGCGTGGACTGAAAAGGGGCGTCATGGGCGCCCCTTTCTTGTGCCGTCTCTCTGGCATTGCGCCTCAACATTTTCTTTGTTTATTAACGGGTTTATGGATCACATCCGCAATTTCTCTATTATTGCCCACATCGATCATGGCAAATCGACCTTGGCTGACCGCCTGATCCAACGCTGTGGTGGCCTGGCCGACCGCGAGATGTCGACCCAGGTTCTGGATTCGATGGACATCGAGAAAGAGCGTGGCATTACGATTAAGGCCCAGACCGCCGCTTTGCATTACAAGGCTCAGGATGGCAAGGTTTACAACCTGAACCTGATCGACACCCCCGGCCACGTTGACTTCTCCTACGAGGTCAGCCGTTCCTTGTCGGCCTGTGAAGGTGCCTTGCTGGTAGTGGACGCCTCCCAAGGTGTGGAAGCACAGACGGTTGCCAACTGCTATACCGCGTTGGATCAGGGCGTGGAAGTGATTCCCGTGCTCAACAAGATGGACTTGCCGTCGGCAGATCCCGATGCAGCACGCCAGGAAGTGGAAGACGTGATTGGTATTGATGCCAGCGATGCGATTGCTGCCAGTGCCAAAACTGGCCTGGGTATCGACGATATCCTGGAGACCATTGTGGCCCGCGTACCGGCGCCAGTAGGTGACCCAGCGGCACCGCTGCAAGCCCTGATCATCGACTCCTGGTTCGACAACTACGTGGGCGTGGTCATGCTGGTGCGCATCGTCAATGGTGTGCTCAAGCCCAAGGAAAAAATCCTGCTGATGGCCACCCGCGCCACGCACCTGGTTGAGCACATTGGTGTGTTCACCCCCAAATCGGAAAACCGTCCTCACCTGTCCGCAGGCGAGGTGGGTTTCATCATTGCCGGTATTAAAGAGCTGGAACACGCCAAGGTGGGTGACACCATCACTCTGGCTGGCAAGCCTGCTGAAAAAGCCTTGCCCGGCTTTAAAGAAGTGAAGCCTCAGGTGTTCGCTGGTTTGTATCCGGTGGAAAGCAGTGAGTACGACCAACTGCGCGACTCGCTGGAAAAACTGAAGCTGAACGACTCGTCCCTGATGTTCGAGCCTGAAGTGTCTCAGGCACTGGGCTTTGGTTTCCGTTGCGGTTTCCTGGGCCTTCTGCACATGGAAATCGTTCAGGAGCGTCTGGAACGTGAATTCGACATGGACATCATCACTACCGCGCCGTCGGTGGTGTACGAGGTCGAACGTCGTGATGGCGAAGTTCTGATGATTGAAAGCCCCTCCCGCATGCCGGAGGTCTCTCATATCGAAGACGTACGCGAGCCTATTGTTGTGGTTTCGCTGCTAATGCCGCAGGAATACGTGGGCCCGGTCATGACGCTGTGTACAGTCAAGCGCGGTTTGCAGTTAAATATGACCTATCATGGCCGTCAGGTGAATCTGGTCTATGAAATGCCACTGGCCGAAATCGTGCTGGACTTCTTTGATCGCCTGAAGTCTGTGTCGCGCGGCTACGCCTCGATGGACTACGAGTTCAAGGAATACCGCTCGGCCGATGTGGTCAAGGTGGATATCCTGATCAACGGCGACCGGGTCGATGCCCTGTCCATGATTGTGCACCGTAGCAACGCCCGTTACCGTGGCCGCGAAGTGGTCGCCAAGATGCGCTCCTTGATCCCGCGCCAGATGTTTGATATTGCTATTCAGGCCGCGATTGGTGCTGAGGTGATTTCTCGCGAAAACGTCAAGGCACTGCGCAAGAACGTGCTGGCCAAGTGTTATGGCGGCGACATCTCTCGTAAGAAAAAGCTGCTTGAGAAGCAAAAAGCCGGTAAGAAGCGGATGAAGCAAGTGGGTAACGTGGAAATTCCGCAGGAAGCCTTTTTGGCAATTTTGCAGGTCGAGGATAAGTAATGCTATGGTCGGCAACCCCAGCCGACCACAGCCAGGACTGCTTTAATTTCTTTAAAGGAAACCGATGAGCTGGGATTTCGCTCTGATTTTGTTTGTACTGCTGCTATTGACCGGCGCAATCTGGTTTTTGGATCGTTTCTCCCTGCGTTCCCGCCGACTGGCGCGTGCGCAGGCCGCGATGCAGGCAGTACCGGAAACGGCGGCTCAAGACCCCGAGCATTTGCAGCAATTGCGCCAGGACGCGTATGACCAGGCCAATCGCATGCCCTGGTGGATTGAGTATGGCGTCAGTTTCTTCCCAGTCATTTTGTTTGTGTTCGTATTGCGCTCTTTTATCATCGAGCCATTTCGTATTCCGTCGGGCTCCATGTTGCCCACGCTGAAAAATGGCGACCTGATTCTGGTCAATAAATACGAGTACGGCATCCGCCTGCCGGTCAGTGGCACCAAGGTTGTGCCACTGGGCCATCCCGAGCGTGGCGATGTGATTGTGTTCCGTTATCCCGTGGATACCACCGTGGACTACATCAAGCGCGTTGTTGGCGTGCCGGGTGATCGGGTGGAATACCGTGACAAAGTCCTGTCCGTGAACGGGCAGGTGGTGACTCAAGTACGCAGTGGCGATTACTACGAACCGGATCGCTCCGCCTACATTGGGCGTTATCTGGAAGAGCTGGGCAAAGTGCAGCACAACATCTTGCTGAACAAGACTCAGTCTCAGGGTTTGATGCCTATCGTGGCGTTCCCCCATCGTGATTCCTGTGAGTACTTCTCCAACGGCGTCTCTTGTGTCGTGCCCGAGGGTAATTACTTCGTCATGGGTGACAATCGCGACAATAGTCTGGACAGTCGTTATTGGGGCTTTGTGCCCGATGAGAATATTGTGGGACGCGCCTTCTTTATCTGGATGAATTTCCGCGAACTTAGCCGTATAGGTCGCTTCCATTAATGAAACGTCTTGCTCTGCTTGAAGCCGCTATCGGCTACTCCTTTAAAGACACAGGCCTGCTTGAGCAGGCCTTGACCCATCGTAGCCACAGCGCTCGTCACAACGAGCGGCTGGAGTTTCTGGGTGACTCGGTCTTGAACTTCACGGTTGCGGCCTTGTTGTTCGACCGCTTTCAGCGCATTGATGAAGGCGATTTGTCGCGCCTGCGAGCGAACCTGGTCAAACAGGCCGCCCTGGCCGAAATCGCAACCCGTCTGGGTTTGTCGGATTATTTGCGTCTGGGAGAAGGGGAGCTGAAAAGCGGTGGTTTCCGCCGTCCTTCCATCCTGGCGGATGCGCTGGAAGCGATTTTCGGCGCTGTCTTTCTGGATGCGGGCTTTACGCAAGCCCAAACCGTCATCACCCAGCTCTATGAACCGATGCTGGTGGATGTGGACCCCAAGACCCTGGGGAAAGATCCCAAAACCTTGCTGCAAGAGCTGCTGCAAGGTCGCAAGCTGGATTTGCCCGTGTACACCGTGGTGGCCACGCATGGTGCAGCCCACGATCAGCTCTTCGATATCGAATGCACGATCGCCAAGCTCAATATCCATGTGCGTGCCAGTGGCAGCAGCCGTCGTGCTGCTGAGCAAGCTGCCGCAACACAGGCCATTGCTATTTTAGAAGCTGAATTTCCAGCCAAGACGACGCGCGCCAGTCGCCATCGTCGCCCCTCACAATTGACATTGCCCGTGGCAGTGTCGCAGGAAACAGAATGACAGAGACCCCTTTCCGCTGCGGCTTTGTGGCTATTGTTGGACGACCGAACGTCGGCAAGTCCACGCTGGCCAACGCCCTGATCGGCAGCAAAATCTCGATCGTGTCGCGCAAGGCGCAGACCACGCGTCACCGCATCAATAGCGTGTTGACCCGTGATCACGATCAAATGGTGTTTGTGGACACCCCCGGCTTTCAGACCAAGCACGGCGGTGCCATGAACCGCATGATGAACCGCGTCGTGACTCAGGCCTTGGCCGATGTGGACGTGGTGGTGCATGTGGTGGAAGCAGGCAAGTGGTCGGCTTCGGATGCCGAGCTGCTGCCTTTGCTGCCTAAAGGTGGCAAAACGATTCTGGTCATCAATAAGGTCGATGCCCTGAAAAGCAAGAATGAGTTGCTGCCCTACATCGCACGCCTGTCCCAGGAGTTCGATTACGGTGCCGTGATTCCCGTCAGCGCTGCCAAGCGTTTGCAGTTGGACAACTTGCTCAACGAGATCGCTGGTCGCTTGCCCGAGGGCGAAGCCATGTTCGATGCGGACACGATTACTGACCGCTCGGTGCGCTTCATTACTTCCGAGCTGCTGCGCGAGAAGATCTTCCGTCTGGTCGGTGACGAGCTGCCTTACGGTTGTACCGTTGTGATCGAACAATGGGACGAGAACGAGCAGGGCGCCCGTATTGCCGCCTGCGTGGTGGTGGAGCGTGAAAGCCACCGCCCGATTCTGCTGGGAGCCGGTGGTATGCACATGAAGCGTATCGCGACCGAGGCTCGCCAAGATATTGCCAAACTGATCGACAAGCCCGTGTTCCTGGATGTGTACATCAAGGTGCGCAAGGGCTGGTCTGATCGTGAAGCGGTCCTGCGTGACCTGGGGTATGAGTAATCCCCGTCATCGCTTTCAGGACGAAGCGGGCTACATACTGCACACCAGTGCCTGGCGTGAAACGTCCCTGATCTGTCATGCCTTTACGCGCAACCACGGGCTAGTGCCCCTGGTCGCTAAAGGCGCCAAAAGGCCGCATTCCATTTTGCGGCCTGCTTTGTCTGTGTTTCAGCCTTTGTTATTGGCCTGGTCGGGCAAGAACGAAGTTAAAACATTGATAAGGGCCGACTGTGCCGGGATTCGTCCTTTAAAAGGCAGGGCCTTGATGTCGGCCTGGTACATGAACGAGTTATTGATTCGTCTGCTACCGCGTGAAGACCCGCACCCTGTTTTATTTGATGCTTACGAAGAGGCCCTGGTGCATCTGGCCCAGGTTCCTCGTCCTCCCGTTGCGGGGGCACTGCGGCGCTTTGAATGGGTGCTGCTGACAGAAACCGGCTACGGCTTTGATGAAGCAACCCCCGATTTCAATGATCCTGTGGGCGAGCCCGAGTTGCGCATACGTCTGCGTGAACGCTTGAACAGCCTGCTAGGCCGTCCTCTCCACACCCGCTCCGTTCTTATGCAGTTGCAACGCTACTGATATGGCCGTCTCCCTTCCTTCCGTGCTGGTGCTCGACACCTGCGTACTGATCTCCAATGTGCTGCGCCGCTTGCTGCTGGCTCTGGCTGACGAGCAGTTTTTCAAGCCTGTCTGGAGCCCGGTTATCGGGGATGAATGGCGTCGCAATGCGGGCCGCCTTTGGAAGGTCATGCCCACGTCCATTGAGGAGCAGTGGGAGGAGCTGCAGCAGCGTTACCCCGAGGCGGATTTGGGCGATAGCAGCGAGTTCAAGAAGAACTTGCGCTATTCCGATGCCAAGGACTGGCATGTGATCGCCACCGCCCGTTTGGCGCAGCAACACTATCCTGATCAGCCGGTGGGTATCCTGACCCGTAATCTGAAAGACTTCAATCGTTCAGAACTGCGACGTCTGGGAATCAGCCTGTGGGAGCCGGATCAGCTATTGGGTCTGTATATGGCGGCTCAGCCTGAACTGATGCAGCGCTTGCTGGACGGTTTGCCTGCCTTGATGCTGACGCCTGAAGCCCAGGCACTGGATACGCACACCTTGCTCAAACGTGATCGTTTGTTCAGTGTGGGGCAGGCCTATTTGCGGCGTCAGAAAATGGACGAGGTCCATTCATGAAGCAAGGGGTTTTGCTGTCTGTTCTGGCCTCGGCTTTATTTGCCTGCCTGTATTACTACGCCACGGTCTTGCATCCGCTAAGTGGTGAACAGATTTTTGCCTGGCGTATTGTGCTGGGCTTGCCCGCTCTGGCGCTGGTGATCACTCGCGCTCGACGTTGGCGGGAAGTGCGTTGGGTCTTGCGCCACTGGCCGGGGAACTGGCGTTATTTCGCCCTGTTGCTATTGGCTGCGGTGTTAGTCGGTGTGCAGCTCTGGATTTTTGTCTGGGCTCCTTTGCATCAAATGGCGCTGGATGTCTCCCTGGGCTACTTTCTTTTGCCCTTGATGATGGTGCTGGTAGGGCGCGTGATCTACAAGGACCGATTAAGCACCATTCAGTGGATTGCTGTTGTGCTGGCCGGGCTGGGCGTGCTGCACGAATTGTTTCGGGTGGGCAGTGTGTCCTGGGCGACGGCGGTCGTGGTGGTGGGATATCCGCCGTACTTCATGCTGCGCCGTTATCTGCGCCTGGGCTCCTTGGCGTCTTTATGGTTTGATCTGAGCTTTCTGTTTTTGCCCGCCTGCTGGCTGCTGTTTGTGCAGGACACTCAGATGTGGGGCATGTTCACCACAGAGCCGCGTCTGTTCTGGCAGGTTCCTGTGTTGGGTTTGATCAGTTCTGTCGCTCTGGTCAGCTATCTGTCTGCCAGTCGCCAGTTGCCCTTGGCTTTGTTCGGTATTCTGGGTTATGTGGAGCCGGTGCTCTTGTTCTGGGTGGCGTATTTGCTGCTGGATGAGCCCATGAGTGCCAATCAGTGGTGGACCTATATCCCGATCTGGGTTGCTATTACCTTGATGGCTGTGGAAGGGTTCATCAAGATGTGGCGAGCAGGGCCGCCTGCGCCGCTTCCCAAGGCTTAATGCTCGGGCCTGGGGCCTACCTGGGTCTACACCAAGTTTTTCGCCTGTACGGCTTCGTGTGGCCGTCAGGATGAATCCGGGGCTGTGCCAGAGCCCGAATAAAAAAGACTCCTGATAGCAGGAGTCTTTTTTTATGCCTGGATGCGCTCTCTTGTTTGCACTTGAAGACCTTGTGCAGAAGAGGGGGCATCGCCTGTTAGCTTCAGCAGCCTAAAAGCGTAGTGATCTGCTTAGCGCAGTTTCTCCGGGCAGTCAGGTTGGTTACGCAGCAAATTGGCCTGGGTTACCGAACAACCCGCTGCGACGTCCTCGGTAATCCACACATTACCGCCAATGGTGGAGCCCGCGCCCAGTGTCACGCGGCCCAGAATCGTGGCACCAGCGTAAATGACCACATCGTCTTCCACAATCGGGTGACGAGGCTGGCCTTTGAGCAGCAAGCCTTTTTCATCCTTGCTAAAGCGTTTGGCACCCAGCGTAACAGCCTGATAAATCCGTACCCGCTTGCCGATAATGGCGGTCTCGCCAATAACAACGCCGGTGCCGTGGTCGATGAAACAGGAGTGATCAATCTGCGCACCGGGGTGAATATCAATGCCGGTCTGGCTATGGGCCAGTTCCGCAATAATGCGGGCGGTCAGGGGCAAGCCCAGATTGGTCAGGGCGTGGGCAATACGGTGGTGAATCATGGCCAGCAGGCCGGGATAGCACAAGAGCACTTCGTCGACATTGCGGGCAGCCGGGTCACCCTGGTAGGCCGCGACCACATCCAGATCCAGCGTGCGGCGCAGCTCTGGCAGCTTGTTGGCAAAGGATTGAATAGCCTGGTGGGCCTGGTCTTCAATAGTTTCGCGGTCGTACTTGGCACCGTTGAGCAGGGCGGCGCGCTGCAGTTCGATACGGGCTTGTTGCAGCAGCGTGTTCAATGCCTGGCCCAGGTGGTGGCCAACAAAGTGGTCTTCGTACTCGCGGCGCAGTTCCGGGCTGCCCAGGCGCATGGGAAACAAAATGCCTTTGAGCTGCTCGGTCACTTGAATCAAAGCTTGTACCGATGGAAATTCCTGGCCTTCAAGCTCATTCAAGCGTTGATGCGCCTGTCGCCATTCTTCGCGAGCCCCGCGCAGATTATCGACAATATGTTGAGTTTCAAAGACGGCCACCAGTGTTCTCCAGAGGGGAAATTTTTCTATAAGGTTTACTATACCCGCGCGTCCTGGCAAGGACACGAAAAACAGGGCGCTTCGTCAGGGTGATTAATCCTGGCAGATGGGGAGTGCTGAACAGGGCCAGATTTGTGTCTGGTGGGCCTGAACAATGGAAAGCAAGACTTGAAAGATGGGGTGCTAGAGGCGTTTTCCAAGAGGGGGATCATTGGATTGGCCGTATAAAAAAAGCCCCCTTCGAGGAGGGGGCTTGGGGAGTGCGGGATTCGCGATCTTATTCGCGGTTACCGCCCAGCACGCCCAAAAGCATCAGCAGGTTGCTGAAAATGTTGTAGACGTCTAGGTAGATCGCCAGGGTGGCCGACACGTAGTTGGTTTCACCACCGTTGATGACGCGCTGCAGGTCAACCAGCAAGAAGGCCGAGAAGATACCTATAGCCATCACGGAGATGGTCAGCATCAGCGCAGGAAGTTGCAGGAAGATGTTGGCCAAGGCGGCAACCAGCAGGATGACAGCACCGACAAACAGGAATTTCTGCATGCCGGAGAAATCACGCTTGGTGGTGCTGGCAATGGTCGCCATTGTGCCAAAGACCGCGGCGGTACCGCCAAAGGCCAGCATGATCAGTTGTGCGCCATTACCCATGCCCAGGACAAAGCCCAGCAGGCGGGACAACATGATGCCCATGAAGAAGGTGAAAGCCATCAGCAGGGCAACGCCCAGCGAGCTGTTCTTGTTCTTTTCGACCAGGAACATCAGGCCGAAGGCACCGACCAGGAAAACAATGGCGCTCAGGCCTGGGCTGGCGCCCATAACCCGGTTAATGCCGGAAGACAGGCCCAGCAAAGCTCCCAACACAGTGGGAATCATGGACAGGGCCAGCAGCCAGTAGGTGTTGCGCAGGACGCGATTGCGAGCAATCAGCGACTGGGCGCCCAGGGTGCCGTTATGCTCAGGCAAGCTTGATTGACGAAATTCGCTCATGATGAGTCCTTAGAATACAGAGAGATCAGTGGTCAAGAATAACTGACAATTACCTGAATAATCAAGAATCTTCTTTATTATTCAAGCCCCCAGTTTATGAGCATGCACTTGGCAGCCCTGTGTCTGGTACACACGCCAGCGTTCGCGAGCCTGGGTACGGTCGGCTTCCCGTTCAGACACAATTTCCAAAATTCGTGGGAATTGTTCAAAACCGGGTGGGCATTGGGCATCCAGATTCAATAGCCAGCTTTGCTCACCGGAGGGCACAGGGGCCGTACTGGTCAGCAAAATAGGGGTACTGGCTGCCAGGGGGTCTTCCACACCCACATGGGGTACAAACGCCGTGGATTCAAAACCCCAGAGCAGACGGTCGAAACGGGCCAGTTGGCGGGCATCGGACAGATACACCACCACCTGACGGCCCGCCTCGTAGTGCTTGCGCACGACCTCGCAGGCCATGCGCAAACGATCTGGTGCGCCGAAAGCGAAGTCGACGCGGGTCGTCATGCTTAGCGACACTGATTAAGCAGGTACTGAACCAGCAAAGGCACGGGACGGCCAGTGGCGCCCTTGTCCTTGCCACCACGCCAGGCGGTGCCTGCGATGTCCAGGTGAGCCCAACGGTAGGCCTTGGTGAAGCGGGCCAGGAAGCAAGCGGCGGTGACCGAACCGGCGGGTGGGCCACCAATATTGGCCATATCCGCAAAGTTCGAGCGTAGTTGTTCCTGATAGGCGTCGTCCATAGGCATGCGCCAGGCGGTGTCGCCCGTTTGCTTGCCTGCTTGCAGCAGCTCTTCAGCCAGTTCGTCGTCGGTGGAGAACAGACCGCTGTTGATGTGGCCCAAAGCGACCACGCAAGCGCCGGTCAGGGTGGCCATATCGATGACAGCAGCAGGTTTGAAACGCTCGACATAGGTCAGGGCATCGCACAGAACCAGGCGGCCTTCCGCGTCCGTGTTCAGAATTTCGATGGTCTGGCCGGACATGCTGGTCACGACGTCGCCGGGTTTGTTGGCGCTGCCGCTGGGCATGTTTTCGCACGATGCGACTACAGCAATGACTTCACGGTCGATATTCAGTTCGGCAATGGCGCGCATGGTGCCCAGAACGCTGGCAGCACCGCCCATGTCGTACTTCATCTCGTCCATATTGCCGGCTGGCTTGATGGAGATACCACCCGAGTCAAATGTCAGACCTTTACCGACCAGAACGATAGGGCCGTCCTCGTGTTTGGTCTTGGTGTTCGGTGTGTGGCGCAGCACGATGAAGGCAGGTGGCTCGTCCGAGCCTTTGGCTACCGACAGGAAAGAACCCATTTTCAGGGCTTCAATCTGCTTGCGCTCCAGCACTTCGGCTTTCAGCGTCTTGAATTCTTTGGCCAACTGCTTGGCGGTCTTGCCCAGGTAGGTAGGGGTGCAGATATTGCCGGGCAGGTCAGCCAGCAGGCGGGTCAGGTTCACACCGTTACCAATGGCCTGGCCTTGTTCCAGACCAGCCTTGGCTTCGCTGGCTTGTGTGCGGGCTGTCCACAGCAGGAACTGGCTCAGTTGAGGAGCGGGTTCTGGCTTGCTGAACGTGGCCGTGTAGCGGTAGCTGGCGCGGCATACTGCCACGGCAGCATCCTGTGCGCGGCTGCGCAAGGTGGTGCCTTTACAATCGATGCTGGCCAGGGTGGAAACGGCTTCTTTCAGGTCAGCCTTGAGGCAATAAGCAGCCAGGCAAGCTTGTGCTTGCGTATGAGTTGCTGCTTTGTATTCCTCTTGAGCGCCTAAGCCGACTAAAATAACGCGTTCGGCCTTAATACCAGGCAGATTGCGCAGCACCAGATGGGTGTTAGGCTTGCCTTTAAACTCGGCTTTGACGGCAGCGCTCACAGCTCCGTTACTGGCGCGGTCGATAAGTTCCGCTGCGGGGCTTAGAATGCCCTCGGCAAAGACGCCCACGCCTAGCGCGGCTGTCTTAATTTGGTGCAAAGAAGCGGATGTCTGTGTGCTAAATTCCATTCAACTATCCTCAGTGTGTCGCAAATCGTACCTGCGATTATCTCGCAAATTCTCATATGTCTCTATTTAAACGCTCTGCGGTATCCGAAATCTTAAGTCACAGTGGCGTTGTACTGTCCACTTTGCTGATTGTGTGGCTTAGTGTACTTCTGGTGCGTTTGTTAGGCGAAGCGGCCAACGGCACGATTGGGCCTGATGTGGTGCTGGGTCTGGCCGCCTTTTCCAGTATTACCGCTTTGCCGATCATTTTGGCCGTTTCCCTGTTTATTGCCGTGCTGACGACCGTGACGCGCAGTTTTCGGGAGTCTGAAATGGTGGTCTGGTTTGCCAGTGGCCTGTCCCTGAAAAACTGGGTAACGCCTGTGTTGCAGTGCGCGGTGCCGACAGCCATCCTGATTGCCGTCCTGACCTTGCAGGCTTCTCCCTGGGCGTATCGCCAGATTGCCGAGTACCGTCAGCGTTTTGAGCAGCGTTCCGATCTGAGCAAAGTCACCGCCGGGCAGTTTATCGAGTCTGACGACGGTGCCCGCGTGTTTTATGCAGATTCGCCCGAGAAAGACGGCGATGAGCTGGGTAATGTCATTGCCCGCGTGATTGACCCGCAATGGCTAAGCATTGTGACAGCGCAAAGCGCCCGCATGGAAGAGCAGCCCAATGGCGACCGCTTCCTGGTTTTGAGTGAAGGCCATCGCTACGACTTGAAGCCTGGCCAGGCCGAGTTCCGCATGGTGGACTTTGAAAGCTATGGCATGCGGCTGGAAAGCCGTGATGCAGGTAACACCGCCGAAACTATCCGTGCCCGTGCTGAACAGCAGATCAAGGCGCGTCAAACGACCTTGTTATTCAATGATGACGATGCCGAGGCGCGCTCGCAAATCATGTGGCGCGTGGCCTTGCCGTTGGCAGCCTTGAATCTGGCATTGCTGGCTATTCCCCTGGGGGCGGTGAACCCGCGTATGGGCCGCTCCGGTAATATTCTGGTGGCCGGTCTGGTGGGTCTGCTCTACATGAACCTGATCAACCTGTCGCGTGGCTGGATCCGTAACGGGCAATTGGGCTTCGAGATCGGTTTGTGGCTGGTCCACGCGGTCTTCCTGCTGATCATGGTCTTCATGATGTGGCGTAAATTGCGCATCAAGGCACCGAAACCGCCAGCAACAACTTGATCGGCAAAAGGGGCATTCAGCCCCTTTTTTGTTCCTGTCGAATGACTTGTTGATCGGTTTGGCGGCTTAAGCTCCATCCAGCAGGTCTTGCCGCTCTTCCACCGACTGCTTCAGAAAATGCCAGAGCCGGGTCAGGCTAGGGTTTTGACGCTGCTCTTCATGGCAGAACATCCAGAAACGGCGTCGCAGTTCCACCTCATTCGGCAAAACGCAGCGCAGACGAGGATCGGTTTTCGCCAGAAAGCAGGGCAGCACAGCAATCCCTTGCCCCTGCAAGGTAGCCTGGTACTGCGCAATCACGCTGGTACTACGAAAGCGCACAGCGGCTGATCTGACGATTTCTTCCAGATAGCGCAGGCTGTCGCTGAACACCAGATCATCCACATAGGCAATAAAGCGATGCTGGGACAAATCCTGCACGTTTTCGATAGGCGGGTGGACATTCAGATAGTCCTGATGTGCATAGAGCCGCAAGCTGTAATCCGCCAGGCGCGTACACCAGTACGGCCCACGTTGGGGGCGCTCCAGTGCAATCGCCAAATCCGCGTCGCGGCGAGACAGGCTGATCGGGCGGGGGACGGGCAGCAGCTCTAAAGTCAGCTCCGGGTACTGAGTCTGAAAAATGCTTAATAAAGGCGTCAGAACATAACTGCCAAAGGCTTCGGTACAACCCAGACGCAGCTTGCCGGTCAAAGGCCGTGCCTTGCCAGTAATCGCATCCCGAGCCGCCAGCAAGCGGCATTCCACCGGCTCCATACGTTGTTGAAGATTCTGCCCCTCGCTGGTCAGGCTATAGCCGCTGACGGTGGACTTATGAAACAGGCGTAAACCCAGTTCCTGTTCCAGGGCCTGGATACGGCGGGCGACCGTGCTGTGCTGCACCCCCAGCCGTTGGGCTGCCACGCTGATCCGTTGGCAGCGAGCCACTTCCAGAAAATAACGCAGATTATCCCAGTCCATCCTGATGAGCCCGCCTTGAAAAAGACTTGTGCATAAATGCCCAGCTCCTGTGCATTTTTCAACATGGTAAACGGGTCTTGAGGCTTCTACACTCGATGAGAACCCTCATACAAGTGGGATAACAAACAAGGCTTAGCCGCCTGAGCAATTCATTGGAGACATGCTATGACGGAAGTGGTTCGTGTACCTTTGCTGATCGATGGACAACATGTTCAATCCAAGAGCACCCGTTGGGACGATGTGCTCAATCCAGCCACCCAGGAAGTGGTAGCCCAAGTGCCTTACGCCACGATGGAAGAGCTGGAGACCATTATTGCCAGCTCGGCCAAAGCCTATGAAAGCTGGCGCCATTCCAGCCAGGGCGCTCGCATGCGCGTCATGCTGAATCTGCAGCGCCTGGTGCGCGAGAACAGCACCAAGCTGGCTGAAGCCATTTCGCGTGAGCACGGCAAAACCATGCCTGATGCTGAGGGCGAAGTGGGCCGTGGTCTGGAAGTGATCGAATACGCGTGTTCAATTGCCTCGATGCAGTTGGGCGAATACGCAGAAAACGCCGCGGGCGGTGTTGATGTCTACACCCTGATCCAGCCCTTGGGCGTGTGTGCAGGCGTGACGGCCTTCAACTTCCCCGTGATGCTGCCTTGCTTCATGTTCCCGCTGGCCGTGGCTTGCGGTAATACCTTCGTGCTCAAGCCTTCCGAGCAAGATCCCAGCGCCAGCCTGATGTTGGCCGAGCTGGCTCTGGAAGCGGGTCTGCCTCCAGGTGTGCTGAACGTGGTGCATGGCGGTGCTGATATCGCCAATGCCCTGGTGACCCACCCAGAAGTGAAAGCCGTTTCCTTTATTGGTTCGACCGCCGTCGGGACCGAGATTCACCGTCGCGCCACTGAAGCTGGCAAGCGTTCGCAAGCCATGATGGGTGCCAAGAACCACTGCATCGTGATGCCTGATGCCGATCGCGATGTGGCGATTAACCAACTGCTGGGTGCGGCCTTTGGTGCAGCCGGTCAGCGCTGCATGGCGATTTCGGTCGCAGTGATGGTGGGTGAAAGCGGTGAGTGGATTGATGAGCTGGTCAAACGCGCCGCCACCATGAAGGTCAATGTAGGTACGGACCGTCAGGCTGATTTGGGACCACTGGTCTCGCCACGCGCTCGCCAGCGTGTGGAATCCTTGATTGAAGCCGGTGTACAGGAAGGAGCCAAGCTCTTGCTGGATGGCCGTGGCGTCAAAGTGTCCGGCTATGAAAGTGGCAACTTCGTCGGTCCTACCGTCTTTAGCGATGTGAAAGCCGAGATGCGCATTTACGAAGAAGAAATCTTCGGGCCTGTGCTCTGCATTGTGCGCGTCAACACCCTGGAAGAAGCGGTGCAGTTCATCAACCGCAACCCCAACGGCAATGGTGTGTCCATCTTTACGCAGGACGGTGGCCATGCACGTTACTTCCAGAACCGTATTGATGTGGGCCAGATTGGTATCAACATCCCCATCCCTGTGCCTGTGGCCTGGTTCAGCTTCACGGGCTCGCGTGCTTCCAAGCTGGGCGATCTGGGTCCAAACGGCAAACAAGCCGTTCAGTTCTGGACACAGACCAAAACCGTGACGGCTCGTTGGCAGGCTCATGCCAATACGATGAATACAACAATCAGCATGACGTAATCGTTCAATCTAAATATATAACTTAATGCAATAAGCGGAGCGTTTCTTATTACATATAATAGCCCTGTACCTGGGGCTATTAACATATGAATATTCAACAATTCCGCTTTGTCCGAGAGACCATCCGACGTAACTTCAATCTGACTGAAGCCGCTCGTTCCTTGTATACCTCCCAGCCGGGAGTATCCAAAGCGATCATCGAGTTTGAAGATGAGCTGGGCATCAAGATTTTTGAACGTCATGGTAAACGCATCAAGGGCCTGACTCGACCGGGAGAAGCCGTCGCCGAGGTGATTGACCGCATCATGCGCGAGATCGATAACCTCAAGCGCGTCAGCGACGACTTCGCCCGCCGCGATGAAGGCACCCTGGTGATTGCTTGTACGCACGCCCAGGCACGATATTTGCTGCCCAAGGTGATCCCCGAGTTCCGCCGCCGCTTTCCCAAGGTACATATGTCCTTGGCCGAAGGCAGCCCGCCGGTGCTGGCCCAGATGGTGATTCATGAACAGGCTGACGTGGCGATTGCTACCGAGACCCTGGCCTTGACGCCGGGCCTGGTGGCTTTGCCGGTCTACACCTGGGAGCACACGGTGGTGGTCAAACCCGATCACCCCCTGGCGGATCTGCCTGCCAACAAACAGCTATCCATTGAAACCCTGGCGCAATATCCCATCGTCACCTATGACCACGCATTCTCGGGTCGAGGTTCGATTGATGAGGCCTTTGCCAAACACGGGATCACTCCGGACATCGTGCTGGAGGCCATTGATGCTGACGTGATCAAGACCTATGTGGACGTAGGCCTGGGGATTGGCATCATCGCGGGGATTGCGTTTGATCCACGCCGTGACAAGGGCCTGGTGGGCTTGCCAGCGGGGCATTTGTTCGGTGCTCACCATACCAAGGTGGCGGTGAAAGCCGGTGCCTTCCTGCGTGACTATATTTTTGAATTGCTGGAGATGCTGGCACCGGAATTGACCCGGGATGTCGTGCTAAGCGCTCTGGACGAAAAACAGGGTAGTGGCTCGCTGTAAGGCGGTATTCACAGCACCTGTTTGGGTAGAAACAAGGGCCACCGTGGTATCACGGTGGCCCTTGTTGTTGGGGCGTTTGGAGTGCCTTTCTTGAGCGCTGAAGGACTTATTGAGAAAGGCTATAAGTAAAAATTGAAACAAGCTATCGACTCAATTGACTATGATAATAAGAATGATTATCATTATCCAACTTTCTTAGCCAATGGAGCTTCCCGTGTCTCAATATGTCAGTGCTGTCGTGGTTGGAGCAGACCGTCTGGGTAATATTCCCGACTTGCTCAAGATCCACAATATCTCGATCAAACACCATATTAGCGGGCGTGATCCTGCTCATCAGAAAAAAACCCTGCAGTTGCCTTCCGGCACCGATTTGCTGATTTTGCTGACTGACTTCCTCGGTCACAACGTCATGAAAACATTCCGTGCTGCTGCCTTGAAGTCCGGTATTCGAGTGGTCGCCTGCCGTCGCTCGGTTTGTAGCATGAAGCAAGCTTTAACCCAGTGCGGTTATTGTGAATCTTGTCCGCTCGGTAAGACCAAGAGCCACTAGACTGGCTGCATGACTTACTGGGGCAAGAAGGAATCTTTACCGATAAAAAAAGCCACTGTTTCATAACAGTGGCTTTTTTGTGGGCTGCTTAAATGGCAGCAGGGCAGTCTTACTTGACGCTGCGCAGACGCGTTTCGGACTGCTGCGTATCGGCAGCGGCCAGGCGGCGTGCGCCGTTATAGCGTTTTTTCCAGTAACCGACTTCCATGTTCTCGACGCGTACAACGGCACCCGTGCGAGGAGCGTGGACAAATTTGTCATCGCCCAGGTAAATGCCTACGTGAGAGAAACGAGCGCCACGGGTATTGAAGAAGACCAGGTCGCCTTTGCGCAGCTCGCTACGGTTAACCGAGGTGCCTTCTTTGGCAATATCTTTGGATTGGCGGGGCAGTTTTAAACCCAGGGACTTTTCAGCCACGTAGGACACCAGGCCGCTGCAATCGAAGCCAGTGCTGGGGGCGTCGCCACCAAAACTGTACTTCACGCCCAGAAAGTTAAGGGCGGCGTTGGCAAGGCCATGAGTAGAGGAAGAACCTTGGCTACTGCGGCTTTCGGTACGCCCCTGGCGACGATCGCTGCTGTAAGCAATATTGATGTCGTTACGAGCGCGGTTGGCCAGGTAAGTACCCAGCGGGTCGGACTCGGTCTGGAATTCGTAATCGGCGTAATAGCCGTGATCCAGTTCCGCACGATCTTTGTCCTGGCTGGACTGTTGAGTTCCAGTGGTGGCACACCCTGTCAGAGCTAGCGCGCCAGCTAACAAAAGATACTTGGCGCTGCGATAGGTAATGTGCAAAAGTGCAGGTGGATTCAGGTAATGTGGCGGCATGAACCAGGGCTTTTTTAAGGACTTGGTGGGCAGCAGCACAACCTTGATGCCTATTTTTGCTGAAATTAGCAGCAATTGATGGGTATCAGGGCTGTAAGTATGGCTAAAAGCGCATACCTTGCCGGGCGTTGCTGTACGTTGAATTGCTAGGCAGTGTACCGGATGATAATTGCACCGTAAAGCATTGTGGCAGGGTATTTTGCGATTGAATCATACTGTTTCAAAGTGCAGTCGGCAGCGGTTTTCAGGCTCTGTACATGGGTCCAGTGCTCTTGTTGGTGATTTGCCGGAAAATAAGCGAAATAGAGCGAAGTTTTACTATTTATAGGGATTGAATGATGCGATTTATGGGACAAGCCCTAGGGAAAGCCCTAAACGAGGGAGTTCGGCTGCGCGAGTTGTGGGCCTGGGCTATGTATGATTTCGCAAACTCTGGCTACACCACCGTCATTTTGACCAGTGTCTATAGCGCGTATTTTGTGGGCGTTATCGCCGAAGGCCGCAGTTGGGCTACCTTGGCGTGGACCTTGGCTTTGTCTGCTTCTTATTTAAGCATCATGTTGACCATGCCTGGGCTCGGTGCAAAAGCCGATGCACGTCAAGGCAAAAGGCGGCTTTTGTTTAGCAGCACCATAGGTTGTGTGTTGGCTACGGTGATGCTGTATTGGGCCGGTCCCAATGACATTGTCTGGGCTCTGGTTTTCATCGCTTTATCCAATTATTGCTACTGCATAGGCGAGTCCATCATCGGCGCTTTCTTGCCGGAAATCGCCCGGCCTGAAGCCTTGGGTCGGGTCTCGGGTTGGGGCTGGGGTTTTGGCTATTTTGGTGGCATGTTGGCCTTGGGCCTGTCTTTGGCTTTTCTGACCTGGGCGACCTCGCAGGGCTGGACGGCTCAGGAGTACGTGCCGGGTATTGCCCTGATTACCGCCACTCTGTTTGCCTTGTCTGCCTTGCCATCCTTTCTGTTTTTGCGGGAGCGCAGCGCGCCTAGCGGAGCAAAGCAGCAAGGGATGCTGTCCCGTTTGATTGCGTCGGCGCGCGATGTGCATCAGCATTTTCCCGACTTCCGCACCTTATTGCTGTGCGGTGCTGCCTATCAGGCCGGGATTGCCGTCATTATTACTTTGTCCGCCGTCTATGCGACCGAGGCTATGGGTTTCACGATGGCGCAAACCATGACGCTGATTTTCACCGTGAATATTGCGGCGGCAGTGGGGGCTTTGCTGTTTGGACATATTCAAGATCGCATCGGCCATCGCCGAGCGCTGGCGCTGACCTTATGTGCCTGGCTGGTGATGGTGACCATTGCAGTCAGCACACGATCACTGGCGGGTTTCTGGGCGGCGGCTGCCGTTGCGGGCTTGTGTATAGGAAGTAGCCAAAGTGCGGGCCGGGCAATGGTGGGTTTGCTGGCGCCGAAAAGCCGTCTGGCCGAGTTTTTTGCCTTGTGGACCTTCGCGATTCAACTGGCCGCTGTATGTGGTCCGCTGTCTTACGGTCTGGTGACCTGGCTCAGTGGTGGCAACCATCGTTTGGCCTTGGCATGCACTGGTTTGTTCTTTCTGGCCGGTCTGCTGATCCTGTCGCGTTTGAATTTTGAACGTGGCATTTTGGCCAAGAATCAAGCCAATCTCAGTTGTCAGGATTGAGTAAGTAAGGCGCGTTACGTTTATATAAAATTAAGCTGGGTTGTCCTATGCACAGCCCATAAAAAACACCAAATCTGGAA
Organism: Alcaligenes sp. SORT26; assembly: GCF_017377875.1. GTDB lineage: Bacteria > Pseudomonadota > Gammaproteobacteria > Burkholderiales > Burkholderiaceae_B > Alcaligenes > Alcaligenes parafaecalis. The sequence goes on along the minus strand of NZ_CP070975.1, from coordinate 1,603,185 downwards.
AATAAAGGAGCCAACACCATGAGCGGTCCAACGTCTATTGAATCCGTCCTGTCGGAAAGCCGAGTCTTTCCCGTGTTCCCCAAGCTGGAACGCGAAGCAAGCATTGCTGGCATGGCGGCCTACCAGGAACTTTGCCAGAAAGCCGAGCAGGACAATCCCGGCTTCTGGGCGGAGTTGGCCCGCGATCGTTTGGTCTGGACCAAGCCTTTCACTCAGGTTCTGGACGACAGCAAGCCCCCGTTTTACAAGTGGTTCCATGATGGCGAGCTGAACGTCTCGGCCAACTGTCTGGACAAGCACCTGGGCACTCCCACCGAAAACAAAACCGCGCTGATTTTTGAAGCCGACGGTGGTGAAGTCACTAAAGTGACCTTCCGCGAGCTGTACGAACAAGTTTGTCAGTTTGCCAATGGTTTGAAAGCCCTGGGCTACAAAACCGGCGAACGCGCCCTGATCTATATGCCCATGTCGGTGCAAGCCATTGTGGCCATGCAGGCATGTGCCCGTTTGGGTATTACCCACTCCGTCGTGTTTGGTGGTTTCTCGGCCAAGAGCTTGCACGAGCGCGCTGTGGACGTAGGCGCCAGCCTGGTTATTACGGCTGACGAACAGCGTCGTGGTGGCCGTGCCATTCCTCTGAAAAATGCGGTTGACGAAGCCCTGAGCGGCGGCGACTGCGAAGCCGTGCGTCACGTCATCGTGTACAAGCGCACAGGCGGTCCTGTTGCCTGGCACGAAGGTCGTGACCTGTGGTGGGAAGATGCCGTCAAGGGTCAAAGCAGCGATTGCCCCGCCGTGTCCGTGAATGCAGAACACCCTCTGTTTGTTCTGTACACCTCTGGCTCCACCGGCAAACCCAAAGGCGTGCAGCACTCCTCGGCAGGTTATCTGCTGGGTGCCATGCTGAGCGTGCAGTGGACCTTCGACGCCAAAGACAGCGATGTGTTCTGGTGTACCGCCGACATCGGTTGGGTAACCGGCCACACCTTCATCACCTACGGCCCTCTGGCTGCTGGCGTGACGCAAGTCGTGTTTGAAGGCGTGCCCACTTACCCGGATGCAGGCCGTTTCTGGAACATGATTGAGCGTCACGGCGTAACGGTGTTCTACACCGCACCGACCGCTATTCGTTCGCTGACCAAGGCGGCCGAAGCGGACGAGGCCATTCACCCCAAGCAATACAATCTGGATACCTTGCGCATCATTGGTTCGGTGGGTGAGCCTATCAACCCCGAAGCCTGGATGTGGTACTACAAGAACGTGGGTCGCGAGCGTTGCCCCATTGTGGATACCTGGTGGCAGACAGAAACCGGCGGTCACGTTATTACCCCTCTGCCTGGTGCAACACCCCTGAAACCCGGTTCTTGCGGTCTGCCGTTCCCCGGCATGGACGTGGCCATTGTGGACGAAGTGGGTGGCGAAGCTGAACGTGGCAATGGTGGTTTCCTGGTCATTCGCAAACCGTGGCCCAATATGATTCGCACCATCTGGGGCGATCCCGACCGTTTCGTGAAAAGCTACTTCCCACCCGAGCTGAAAGGCTATTACCTGGCTGGTGACGGTGCACAGCGTGATGCGGATGGCTACTTCTGGGTCATGGGCCGTATCGATGACGTGCTGAACGTATCCGGTCACCGCCTGGGCACCATGGAAGTGGAATCGGCCCTGGTGGCACACCCGCTGGTGGCGGAGGCCGCTGTTGTCGGCAAGCCAGATCCGACCACCGGTGAAGCTATTGTGGCCTTTGTGGTGCTGAATGGTGATCTGCCCTCGGGCGCAGAAGCCGACAAGATTGCCGCCGAGCTGCGTAACTGGGTGGGCAAGGAAATTGGTCCTATCGCCAAACCACGTGAAATCCGCTTTGGTGAAAACCTGCCCAAGACACGTTCGGGCAAGATCATGCGTCGTTTGCTGCGCTTTGTCGCCAATAACGAACCTATCACCCAAGACGTTTCCACACTAGAAAATCCAGCCATTCTGGATCAGTTATCCGAAGCACACTAAATTTTTTGGTAGTTCCTGTTTGACCCTGGTTTCTTTTCGGAGCCAGGGTTTTTTTATTTCCTTTGATTATTTTGTTACTGAAAACCTGCTCGATGTGGAATTAGCCTAGCATTGAGTCCGTGGCCAAAACATCGGTCCAAGAATTCAAAAAAAGGGGAAAGGTTTGAGCGGGGAACAGCAGGCAGACAGGGGCGCTTTGGCGCTGATGGGCTTGGTGGTACTGACCTGGGGCATGAGCTGGGTCGTGATGAAGGCGATGACCGTCTACATTGGGCCAGTCGATCTGATTGCAGCCCGCTATGCGGTGGCATTCGTTTTTTTATGGCTGGTGCTGCGTCTTAAAGGCGGGCATTTACGGCCTACACCCTGGAAGCTGAGTCTGGGCGTCGCCATTTTTCAGACCACTGGTTTCCAGTTGCTGAGCCAGTTTTCCTTGCAGGCTGGTGGAGCAGGGAAAATGGTGGCTCTGGCCTACACCATGCCGATCTGGATTTTGCTCTTGTCCTGGCCCATGTTGGGCCAACGTCCCCAAAAACGCCACATTATGGGCATGGTGCCTGCCATCCTGGGGTTGATGCTCCTGATCGCGCCTTGGGAAGGGATGGGCGGCATACTCGGTTCCGTTCTGGCGACCTTGAGTGGCGTGAGCTGGGCCTTGGGGGCGGTTTTCTCCAAGCAGCTATTTGAGCGTCACCGAGTGGAGCTGCTAAATGCCACAGTGTGGCAGTGCCTTTTGGGTATTGTGATTGTGCTGCCTTTGAGTTTCCTGATTCCCCAGCGTCCCATTGTGATGGAATGGCAGATGTTCAGCGGTGTGCTGTATTTGGGGATTATCGCCACCGGAGTGGGTTGGCTGCTATGGATGGCGGTGGTCAGCCGGGTCAGTGCAACCCTGGCCGGAATGTCCAGTCTGGGCGTGCCTGCTTTGACCGTTCTGTTGGCCTGGCTGATTCTGGATGAGTGGCCAACGCAGTTGGAACTGATGGGTACAGGCTTGATTCTTCTGGGCTTGTTTGTCGTGAACTGGCCGACACGCTCCCGTCGCAAGGCATAAAAAAACCACCCGTTTGGGGTGGCTCTTTATCAGCAAAAAAACATCTGGCCTTGGCGATTGCACCAAGGCCAGATTTGTTTTTACATGCCGCTGTACACCGGACCTTCGCCACCCTGAGGGGGCACCCAGACAATATTCTGGGTCGGGTCTTTAATGTCACAGGTTTTGCAGTGTACGCAGTTCTGCGCATTGATCTGCAGTTTGTCGTCGCCGGTTTCCGTCTTGATGAACTCGTACACGCCAGCGGGGCAGAAGCGGGCTTCCGGGCCACCGTAACGAGCCAGGTTCACCGCCACAGGTACGGACGGATCTTTCAGCGTCAGGTGAACAGGTTCATCTTCTTCGTGGTTGGTGTTTGAAATAAACACGGAACTCAGGCGGTCGAAGGTGATCTTGCCATCGGGCTTTGGATAGTCGATACGTGCGCACTCGGCGGCAGGCTGCAAACAGGCGTGATCAGGCTTGTTATTACGCAGGGTCCAGGGCATTTTGCCTTTGAGCAGACCTTGCTCCACAAAGGTCATGACCGATGCAATCGAGCGGCCTTTCTTGAACCACTGTTTGAAGTTGCGGGCCTTGTCCAGTTCGGCATGCAGCCAGGACTGTTTGAATGCCTCTGCATATTGGGACAACTCGTCTTGCTTGCGGCCAGCCTGCAAAGCCTCGAAGGCTGCTTCAGCGGCCAGGGAGCCGGATTTGATGGCGGCGTGGCTGCCCTTGATGCGCGAGGCATTCAGGAAACCGGCATCACAACCGACCAGAGCACCACCGGGGAAACTGAGCTTGGGCAGAGCCAGCAGACCACCCGCTGTCAGGGAGCGAGCCCCGTAAGCAATGCGCTTGCCGCCTTCAAAGGTGGCACGCAGGGCAGGGTGAGTTTTGTAGCGCTGGAATTCCTCGAAGGGAGACAACCAGGGGTTGGCGTAATCCAGGCCTACAACCATACCGACCATGACCAGATTGTTATCCAGGTGGTACAGGAAGGAGCCACCGTAGGTATCCGAATCCAGCGGCCAACCAGCGGTGTGAATCACCAGGCCAGGCTGCGATTGGGACGGGTCCACTTCCCACAGTTCTTTAATGCCAATGCCGTAGCTTTGGGCATTGCGGGATTCGTCCAGCTTGAAGCGTTCAGTCAACTGACGGCCCAGGTGGCCGCGTGAACCTTCAGCAAAAATCGTGTAGGACGCCAGCAATTCCATGCCGGGCTGGTAGTGGGCGGTGTGGGTGCCATCACGGGCCACACCCATATCGCCCGTCAAGACGCCGCGTACCGCACCGTTGTCGTCATACAGAATGTGGGCAGCGGCAAAGCCGGGGAAAATATCCACGCCCAGGGCCTCGGCCTGTTCCCCCATCCATTGCACGACATTGCCCAGGCGGACAATGTAATTGCCATGGTTTTTAAAGCAGTCAGGCAGCAACCACATGGGCGTGCTGCGTGCGCCTTTTTCGGTCAGGAAAAGGAATTTGTCCTCGGTGACTTCTACCGAGATGGGGGCGCCTTGCGCTTTCCAGTCGGGCAGCAGTTCATCCAGGGCGCGCGTATCCATCACGGCGCCAGACAGGATATGGGCGCCTACTTCAGCGCCTTTTTCCAGGATACAGACGCTGATTTCTTGTTCTTTTTCTTGGGCGAGCTGTTTCAGACGTATCGCGGTAGCCAGGCCTGCAGGGCCAGCGCCGACGATAATAACGTCATATTCCATCGATTCACGTTCAGACATTGCTGCTGATCTCCTATTACGGCTTAGCGCTTTGTTCTTGATTGTTGGCGGGTGAAATTCGTGTACTGTGCGTACGGTCGATTGTATTGTAGTCTGAGCAATCCCGTTTTGAGTTCAGCGGCAAAAGCCGGTATCTGGCTGCCTCTGGCTACATCAGTAAATATCAGTAAGGAGAGCATGTAATGACACAAGTTGTAGATTCTGGTGCTGGAGCCACTTTTGATATTGCCGTGCGTTGGGGTGATCTGGACGCCATGAATCATGTTAACAATACGGTTTACTTCCGCTATATCGAGGAAGCCCGTGTTCAGTTAATGATGAAGCTGGGCATGGTGCCACCTTCACCACGTACCGGGGTGCTGGCCCATGCCAGCCTGGATTTCCAGCGCTCGATCCTGTATCCGGCCACTGTGCGGATTGTGCACAAATTGCTGAAGGTCGGTGGCAGCAGCATTGAGCTGGAAGTCTTTGTATGTGATGCAAATCAAGCCGATGTCATTTATGCGCGCGGTCGTTGCGTGCTGGTGTCCATTAACCCCCAAGGCGGTTCACAACCTTGGACCGAAGATGAGCGTAAACAGATACACTCGGTTTTTCAGGGTTAAGCTTTACGTATACGGAAAGCATAGTCAAGTCGTAGAATGCCTGATAGCGCCCAATGGTGCGCAGCGGCATTATTGGACAAAGTTTGCTGTTTAGGCCAATTAAAGAGTCATTGGAGAGTCAATTGAATAAAGTCTATCCAAGCGCCAAGGAGGCGTTGCAGGGAGTCGTTGCCGACGGACAGACAGTCGCAGTGGGTGGTTTCGGCCTGTGCGGAATCCCCGAAGCGCTGATTGCTGCGCTGCGCGATAGCGGAGTCAAAAACCTGACCTGCATTAGCAATAATGCCGGGGTGGATGGCTTTGGTTTGGGGCAATTGCTGGAAACGCGCCAGATCCGCAAGATGATTTCCTCCTACGTGGGCGAGAACAAAGAGTTTGAGCGCCAGTATCTGGCGGGCGAACTGGAACTGGATTTCACCCCCCAGGGTACGCTGGCTGAAAAGCTGCGTGCTGGCGGTGCGGGCATCCCGGCCTTTTTCACCGCAACGGGTGTGGGCACCATCGTGGCCGATGGCAAGGAAATCCGAGAGTTCAACGGTCAACAATATGTGATGGAAGAGGCGCTGGTGCCGGACGTGTCGCTGGTCAAAGCCTACAAGGCCGACCGTAGTGGCAACCTGGTGTTCCGCAAAACAGCACGCAACTTCAACCCGAACGTGGCGATGGCAGGAAAAATCACCATTGTCGAAGTCGAGGAAATTGTCGAGACCGGCAGCCTGGACCCCGATGATGTGCATTTGCCCGGCATTTACGTGCACCGTATCGTGCTCAATGCCCAGCCCGAAAAGCGCATTGAACAGCGTACCGTTCGTTCTTCCTGATTAGCGAGGCAAGATAATAATGGCTTGGAATAGAGATCAAATGGCGGCACGCGCCGCTCTGGAGCTTCAGGACGGCTTTTACGTCAACCTGGGTATCGGTTTGCCTACGCTGGTTGCCAACCACGTGCCTGCGGGTATTGAGGTCTGGCTGCAGTCGGAAAACGGTTTGCTGGGTATCGGCCCGTTCCCAACTGAGGACAAGATTGATGCTGACCTGATCAACGCTGGCAAGCAAACCATCACCACCTTGCCCGGCTCGTCCATTTTTTCCTCGGCAGATTCGTTTGCCATGATTCGTGGCGGCAAGATCAATATTGCGATTCTGGGTGCCATGCAGGTGTCGGAAAAGGGCGATCTGGCCAACTGGATGATTCCCGGCAAGATGATCAAGGGCATGGGCGGTGCCATGGATCTGGTCGCTGGCGTCGGTCGCGTCGTGGTTCTGATGGAGCATGTAGCCACCAAGAAAGACGGTACTGAAGACCTGAAAATTCTGCCTGCTTGCACCTTGCCCCTGACGGGCGTGGGTGTGGTTGACCTCATCATTACCGATCTGGGAGTGATGGAAGTGACGGAAAATGGTTTAAAGTTGCTTGAGTTGGCACCAGAAGTCAGCCTTGAGTACATTCAGTCCAAGACAGGCGTCCCGCTGGACGTCAGCGCTGTGGCCTGATCGGTTTCTCTGGCTAAAAAAGCTTCGGCGCGAGTCGGAGCTTTTTTTATGTTTGATCGGTGCGTGAACGCTGTCTATGTAAAGGAAGTTGGCATGGCCCATACCCCCGTTACCGCACGCTTGCAGGCGCTGCGCGAACAAATGCAATTTCAGTCGGTGCAGGCCAGCATTTGGCCTACATCAGATCCCCATCTGTCTGAATATCTGCCAGATCGCTGGAAGAGCCGTCAATGGCTCAGTGGTTTTGTGGGCTCGGCGGGCCTTTTGGTAGTGACGGCAGATTGGGCCGGTTTGTGGACCGATAGCCGCTATTGGGAGCAGGCAGCCAAGGAATTGGAGGGCAGTGGCATTCAATTGCAACGTGCGGGTGATGCTGGAGTACCTGAACCGGCTGACTGGCTGGCGAATAATCTGCCCGCCCAGTCGCGTGTGGCCCTGGATAGTCAGTCGGTCTCGGCGCAAAGTTTGCTGGCCTGGAAAAAAGCCACGCAAGAGCAGGAACTGGAATGGGTGCTGGAAGCCGATCTGCTCAGTCCAATCTGGGCAGACCGGCCTGCAGCGCCTGTTGGCCAAGTGGTGGAGCATTTACCTCCTTTTGCCTGCCGCACTCGTCAGGAAAACCTGAACAGTACCCGAGCCGCCATGCAGGAGCAGGGCGCTCACTGGCATTTGCTCAGCGCACTGGATGATATTGCCTGGACCTTGAATCTGCGCGGCAGCGATGTGTCCTATAACCCGGTATTTTTGTCGTACTTGCTGATTGGCCCGGATCAGGCGTTCCTGTTTGTTGATAGCAACAAACTGTCGGCAGGTATTCAGGAAGCGCTAGCTCTGGACGGTGTCCAGGTGCAAGGCTATACCGAGCTGTCCTCCTTCATGCGCGCTTTGCCCGCGTCCATGCCTATCCTGCTGGATATGGCCCGGACCACGGCCTGGGCCGCCCAGTTGGCCGCCCATTTGAATGTGGTCGAGTACATCAACCCCGCTCAATTGCTCAAGTCCTGCAAGACCGATGCCGAGCTGGACCATGTGCGCGAAACCATGGAGAAAGACGGCGCTGCCTTGTGCGAGTTCTTTGCCTGGTTTGAACAGCAAAGCGAAGTGAATGAGCTGGATGTGGATGAACATATCTGCGCCGCCCGTGCCCGTCAGGAAGGCTTTGTCAGCCCCAGTTTTGGCACGATTGCCGCCTATAACGCCAATGGTGCCATGCCGCACTATCAGGCTACCCAGCAGTCGCATGCCCGCATTGATGGTAATGGTTTGCTGTTGATCGATTCGGGTGGGCAGTATCAGGGTGGGACGACCGACATTACCCGTGTGGTGCCGGTAGGTCAGGTATCTGTCGAGCAGATTCGTGATTTCACGCTGGTGCTCAAAGGCATGGTGTCCTTGTCTATGCTGGTGTTTCCCGAAGGCATTGCCGGTCAGCAAATTGATGTGCTGGCTCGTCAGCCTTTGTGGGAGCAGGGCCTGGACTTTGGTCACGGCACCGGCCACGGCGTGGGTTACTTCATGAATGTGCACGAAGGCCCGCAGTCCATTTCCTGGCGCGGTCGCATCGGCCCGCACTCGGCCATGCGTGCTGGCATGATTACGTCCAATGAGCCCGGGCTGTACCGTCCTGGTCAGTGGGGCATACGGATCGAGAATCTGGTCGCTGCTGTCCCGGCCATGCGCAGCGAGTATGGGCAGTTTCTGCGTTTTGAAACCCTGACCCTGTGTCCTATCGATACGCGTTGTATAGATGCCGCACTACTGACGGTGGCCGAGCGCAAGTGGCTCAATGAATATCATCAACAAGTGCGTGAACGCCTCTTGCCGCGTGTTCAGGGTGATGCACGTAAGTGGCTTGAGCAAAGGACGCAAGCGATCTGAGCGCCAGCTCTCTCTGTTGTCAATAGTTGCAAGGCAAGTGGTATTTCCGCTGTGAAATGCCACTTGTCAGGTCGCCAAGCATGGGCGCTTGCCGTTATAATCCAAATTTCCCGCTATCGCCTGATTTGACCTCAGGCGCCTTTTATAATGACCACCAAATATGTATTCGTAACGGGAGGCGTTGTGTCCTCCCTGGGCAAAGGTATTGCGGCTGCATCCCTGGCTGCCATCCTGGAGTCCCGCGGCCTGCGCGTGACCATGCTCAAGCTGGATCCCTACATCAACGTAGATCCGGGCACCATGAGCCCCTTCCAGCACGGTGAAGTGTTTGTTACTGAGGATGGTGCGGAAACCGACCTGGACCTGGGCCACTACGAGCGCTTTATTTCCGCTCGCATGCGCAAGGTCAACAACTTCACCACGGGCCAGATTTACGAATCCGTGCTGCGCAAAGAGCGTCGCGGCGACTATCTGGGCAAGACCGTGCAGGTTATCCCGCACATCACCAACGAAATCCAGGACTTCATCATTCGTGGCGCCAAGGCTGCCTACAATGGCGAAGCCGATGTTGCCATCGTCGAGATTGGCGGCACAGTGGGTGATATCGAATCCCAACCGTTCCTGGAAGCTGCCCGCCAGATGAATCTGCGCCTGGGCCGCAACAACACTGCTTTTGTTCACCTGACACTGGTGCCGTTCATTGCATCGGCCGGTGAACTCAAGACCAAGCCTACTCAGCACTCCGTACAGAAACTGCGTGAAATCGGTATCCACCCTCACGCTCTGCTGTGCCGTGCCGATCGCATCATTCCTGATGACGAACTGGCCAAGATTTCGCTGTTCTCCAACGTGCCCATGGACGCCGTGATTTCGGTTTGGGATGCGGATTCCATCTACAAGATTCCAGCCATGCTGCACAAGCAAGGTCTGGACAGCCTGGTGTGTGATGCACTGGCGCTGTCGCCTCCACCAGCGGATCTGTCCATGTGGGATCGTCTGGTACAAGCCCTGGAAAATCCGGAGCACGAAGTGCGTATCGGTATGGTCGGCAAGTACGTAGACCTGACGGAATCCTACAAGTCGCTGAGCGAAGCCCTGGTTCACGCCGGTATCCACACCCGTACCCGTATCAATATCGAGTACCTGGATTCTGAGGTTATCGAGAACGAAGGTACGGATTGCCTGAAAGGTCTGGATGCCATTCTGGTGCCGGGCGGCTTTGGCAAGCGTGGTACCGAAGGCAAGATTCGCGCCATTCAATACGCTCGTGAAAACGGCGTGCCATTCCTGGGTATCTGCCTGGGCATGCAGTTGGCCGTGGTCGAGTTTGCTCGCAATGTGGGTAATCTGGTGGGTGCGAACTCCACCGAGTTCGATCCCTCTGCCGTGCACCCCGTTGTCGCCCTGATTACTGAGTGGGCTGACCGCGAAGGCAAGGTTGAGCATCGTGACGGTTCCTCCGATCTGGGCGGCACCATGCGTAAAGGTGCCCAGCGTTGCCCGGTGAAACCCGGTTCGCGTGCTGAAGCCATTTATGGCCCTGAAGTGAACGAACGTCACCGTCACCGTTTCGAGGTCAACACCTTGTACGTGCCACGTCTGGAAGAAGTGGGCATGGTGATTTCGGCTCGTACTCCTACCGAGAACCTGCCAGAAATCATGGAATTGCCAGATCACCCCTGGTTCATGGGCGTGCAGTTCCATCCGGAATTCACCTCCACCCCGCGTGATGGCCATCCGCTGTTTACCAGCTATATCAAAGCGGCTCTGGAACGCCAGAAAAAGTCGGCTTGATAATTTGGTATGACTGAAAAGGCCCGCGCTACGCGGGCTTTTTCATTCCGGGTGACAGAATGTGTTGCCCGCTTTCCTGGGAGTAAGCATGATCGAACAGTTGGATCATTTGGTGCTGACCTGTACTGACCCGCAAGCCACCACCCATTTTTATACGCACGTGTTGGGTATGAAGCAGGAAGTCTTTGGGCAAGGGCGGATTGCTTTCAGCTTTGGCTCGCAAAAGATCAATTTGCATGTGCGCGGGCAGGAGTTCGAGCCCAAGGCGTATTTGCCGGTGCCGGGGGCGCTGGACCTGTGTTTTATCGCCAGCATTCCGCTGGAGCAGGTAATCGAGCATTTGCAGTCACAAGGCTGGCCCATTATTGAAGGGCCGGTGCAGCGTACGGGGGCTACTGGCCCGATTCGCTCTGTCTATGTGCGCGACCCGGACTTGAACCTGATCGAAATCTCCGAACGATTGGGCTGACAGGCATGCTGCACTGCAGTGCAGCATCGCCGTCAGGAATGTGGGAGAATGCAGCAATACTGAAACGAGGTCTATTATGGATTTATGCGGTTACGACGTTGGCCTGGATCGGCCCTTTTTTCTGATCGCTGGCCCTTGTGTGATTGAATCGCGTCAAATGGCGTTTGATACAGCGGGTCAACTTGCCGAGATTACCTCGGCCCTGGGTATCCCCTTTATCTACAAAAGCTCGTTTGACAAGGCCAACCGGAGTTCGGACAAGTCGTACCGAGGTCCCGGCATGGCGGAAGGTCTGCAAATTCTGGCGGATGTGCGCTCGCACTACAAAGTGCCGGTTCTGACCGATGTGCATGATAAAGATCAGGTTGATGATGTGGCTGCCGTCGTGGATGTGCTGCAAACACCCGCTTTTCTGTGCCGTCAGACCGACTTTATCCAGGCTTGTGCCGCTACCCTGAAACCCGTGAATATCAAGAAGGGCCAGTTCCTGGCTCCTCAGGATATGGTGCAGGTGGTGGCAAAGGCCCGTGCAGCGGCGATGGAAATGGGCGGGGATGGCTCCACCATCATGGTGTGTGAGCGTGGTGCTTCCTTTGGCTACAACAATCTGGTGTCCGACATGCGCTCCTTGGCGATCATGCGTGCAACGGATTGCCCGGTCGTGTTTGATGCCACGCACTCGGTGCAGTTGCCAGGCGGGCAGGGCACGACATCGGGTGGTCAGCGTGAATTTGTGCCTGTTCTGGCGCGTGCTGCTGTCGCAGCGGGTGTGTCGGGCGTGTTCATGGAAACCCACCCTGATCCGGACAAGGCCTTGTCTGACGGCCCGAATGCTGTCCCTCTGTCGCAGATGGCAGATTTGCTGCGGACACTGCAACAGATCGATTCGATTGTTAAAAACAGCGGTGCCTTGCAGCACGGCTATTAAACGTAGTTTGGAGACACTATGTCCGCATTTTTGATTGCTAATGTCGAAGTTACCAACCCCGAGCAGTACAAGCAGTACCAGGAGTTTTCCAGCATCGCCATGAAAACCCACAACGTGAAAGTGTTGGTGCGTGGCGGTGAAACGGTCACTCTGGAAGGCAATGCGCCTTTGCGTACCGTGGTGATGGAGTTCGACACATTGGAACAGGCTCAGGCTTTCCACGATTCCGAGGAATACCGTCGTGCCCGTAAAGCACGTGAAGGCGCTGCCAAAATGACCATGTACGTGGTGCAAGGTCTGTAAAAAGCGGGCTATACCACGCAGTCAGGCAGAAAAAAGGGAGTGTGAAAACACTCCCTTTTTTTATGGGGCCCAGGTATAGAGTCCAAGCTTTTTGTTCAATATCTCAGGAACGGGATCCGCTTGTTTTGATGTTTAGAAGCGTGGATCACGCAGGGCAGGCAGGATCAGCTCGCGTATAAAACTGGCCGGAGACAGTTGCAGCAGGCTGCGCACAATGGTGAGCACGTCATGGACCGGGATGGTCTCGCCCTGATCCCGTTCAGCCGCCGTGTGCAAGGGAACATCCAGGCCATCTTCTGTATTCAGATAGCCCAGTTGCAGGCAGCTTACTGCCAGCCCTTGATCTCTATAGCCTTCGCGCAGGCTGTCAGCCAAACCATTCAAGGCAAATTTCGTCGCGCCAAAAGCGACTTCTGGTCGTCCGCTTTGACGCAGACCCGAGGTCGACCCCGTCAGAATCAAGCGAGGCTGTTTGCTGCGCAATAAATGGGGCAGCAAGTGACGTATGACCAACAAGGCCCCAGTCAGATTCACGTCGACCAGACGGCGAATGGCCTGATCGCTTTGTGACAGAAAATCGTATTCATCACTGAATGCCGTGTCTTCCCAAATCCCCAGGTTGTAGACCAGTACGTCCAGCGAGTCCGGGCAGGCGGCTGCCAATTGGCTGGCGGTGTCCGGTTGGGACAAATCGGCGCATATCCAGTGCTGATTGGAGCTGGGATCCGGTCTTAGAGAGCTGCCCAAGGAGCTAGGTGGCCGTCTGGCCACGCCATACAGTGTGTTGCCATCCTGGGCCAAGCCGTCCATCAAGGCGCGTCCCAGACCCATGCTGGCACCAACAATCATGATATTCATACGTTTTTCCTGTGGGGCAGATTCGTTTGGAAAGCCAAGCTTTCCGGATGATCGCTATTGTGTACCGGGATAGCGGGTCAGGGTTTGATTCAGGCAGTGCTTGTCAGGTTTTTATCGCTCTCGTAAAATGATTGACTAGGCAATAATTGCATGGTCAATGAAAATGGTAAACCTCTCAGAAACACCGCAAAAGACACCGGGGCGCGTTTTATCCGTTACAGAATCCATTCTGGCGATGATGGGTTTGTGCTTTGTGGTGATGTTGGTGGCGATCGATCAGACAGTGGTGGGGACCGCCTTGCCGACAATTGTGTCCGAGCTTCACGGCTTTGAACTGTATGCCTGGGTCGCAACCGCGTATTTGCTGACCTCGGTGATTACTGTGCCTATCTTCGGCCGCCTGGGGGATTTCTACGGCCGCCGCCGTTTTGTGCTGGTGTCCATTGTCTTGTTTACCTTGGCGTCTGTGCTGTGCGGCATGTCGCAAAGCATGTTGCAACTGGTTCTGGCCCGCGCTTTGCAAGGGATTGCCGGGGGCATGCTGGTAGGTACGGCTTTCGCCTGTGTGCCCGATCTGTTTCCTGATCCGCGTGTGCGCTTGCGCTGGCAGGTCATGCTCAGTGCCTCATTTGGTATCGCCAATGGCGTGGGGCCGTTTCTGGGTGGGATTCTGACGGAACACTACGGCTGGCGCTCGGTGTTCTATGTGAATTTGCCTGTTGGTTTGCTGAGCCTGTATTTTGTTTATCGTTACTTGCCGCAGATTCGCCATTTTCGTCAGACCAAGGTGCGTCTGGATTGGCTGGGTGCCTTTTTGCTCATGGTGGGCCTGGCGTGTATTCAGCTCTTGGTAGAGTTGTTGCCTCAATACGGCGGCAGCTATGTGATGGTCTTGCTGGGATTGTGCAGTCTGGGGGCTTTTGTTCTGCTGGTGGCCTGGGAGCGTCGTGTCGACGAACCGCTCTTGCCGCTGGTCCTGTTCAGCAGTCCTGCCCAGTTGTCCTTGTTGATTCTGTCGGCTGGCTTGGGCTTCATCTTGTTTGGGCTGTTGTTCTATGCGCCTTTATTGCTGCAAGGTGGCTATGGCCTGCGCCCGCAAACAGCCGGTTTATTGATTACGCCCCTGGTGGTATTCATTACCGTGGGCAGTATTATTAATGGCCGTACTATTACGCGACTGCGCCACCCCAATCGCATGCTGTATCTGGGGCTGATACTGCTGGGGATTGCCTGCCTGGGCATGGTGTTCATCAAGAAAACCGATCCGTATTGGCACTTTGTGATGTATGCCACGCTGGCCGGGACGGGCATAGGCTGCATCATGCCGAATCTGACCGTTTTTGCGCAGGAAATTGTAGAGCGCTCCATGCTGGGTATTGCCACGGCCATGCTACAGTCCATGCGCATGGTGGGTGGCATGTTGGGTACCGCGGTCGTTGGCACCCTGATCAACTACCAGTACGGTGAAGCCATCCGCACGCAATTAACGGCCTTGCCCTCTACTCTGGTCCACTCCCTGCAAGACCCGCAAGTGCTGATGAGTGTGAGCCAGCAGACGCAGTTTCTGGAACAGGCAGGACAAGACGGGCAGATGTATCTGGGCCTGGCCCGCGACGCCCTGGCGCATGCCGTCAATATGGGTATGGCCATTACCTTGCTGTTGATAGTCTGGTGTTTTTATTGGGTACGCAAAGTGCCGCCCATACGATTTAATCGTCAAGAACAGTCTTGAACATGATGAATGAATTTCCACAACTTCAAGCGGCTCAGCAGTTGGGGCGCACGTATCGCAGCTTGATGGCGGCGTTTGACCAGCAATTGGGCATGCCCTTACCGCGCTGGCGTGTCCTGATCTGTTTGCATCAAGAGGATGGCTGCCTGTCTCAAAAGCAGTTGGTGCGTTTATTGCGCATTGATCCGGCTGCGGTGACGCGCCAGCTTAAAAGCATCGAGTCTTTGGGCTTGATCGAACGCTTCACCGATGAGCAGGACAACCGGCTGACCAATGTGCGCCTGAGCCCTGCGGGTCGTGAGCTGGTCGAGGCCACCTTGCCGCGCCGCCGCCGTCTGGTCGAGGCCATGTTGCAGGACTTCTCCGATCAGGACTTGTCGCAGTTGATTACCTTGCTGGGCAATTGGGAAAGTGCGCTGTTAAAGGCAGGCGACAAAGATTTACTTTGAGACGTATCGGTACTTTTTGTATTTACAGAGACGCCGCCTAGTCTCGGAATTTCTGGTGATAATAAAGACGTGCCGGTTTCGATCAGGAAGGGGGCAAGGGCTTGAATCCAGGCTTTTTTCCAGCTTTCGAAACCAGACATGGCACGGCTGTGTCATGGGCAGGTACAATCCTGTTTTAGCAGGAGGGCAGGGGGCGCTGATTGCACTATAGCTGTCGCGCTTGCTGATCTTTTCGACTTCCAGGCCAAGCACCTTTTCAAGCCCGTCTTCAGACCGGTTTACGGTGATACGCCCGGCAGCAGGATTGTTTAACTTATCTAGCTTAATGCTACTTCAGGCAGGACTGTCAAAATCATGAGTGCAATCGTAGATATTATTGGCCGCGAGATTCTGGACTCCCGTGGTAATCCAACGGTGGAGTGTGATGTATTGCTCGAATCGGGCGCTATGGGGCGTGCATCCGTTCCATCTGGTGCATCCACTGGCGCTCGCGAAGCGTTGGAACTGCGTGATGGTGACAAGAGCCGTTACCTGGGCAAAGGTGTGCTGCGCGCGGTCGAAAACCTGAACACCGAAATCTCCGAAGCCTTGATGGGCTTGGATGCTCAAGAACAAACCTTTATCGATCGCACCCTGATCGAGCTGGACGGTACCGAAGACAAGAGCCGCCTGGGCGCTAACGCCATGCTGGCTGCCAGTATGGCTGTGGCCCGTGCCGCTGCTGATGATTCGGGTCTGTCCCTGTACCGCTACTTCGGTGGCAGTGGTGCCATGGCCATGCCTGTACCGATGATGAACGTCATCAACGGTGGTGCACACGCCAACAACACCCTGGATCTGCAAGAGTTCATGATCATGCCCGTGGGCGCCAAGAGCTTTCGCGAATCGCTGCGTATGGGTGCAGAAGTGTTCCACACCCTGAAAGGCCTGATTCACGATCAAGGCATGTCCACCGCTGTGGGCGACGAGGGTGGTTTTGCTCCTAACGTGGCCAACCACGAAGCGGCTATTGAACTGATCCTGCGTGCTATCGAACAGGCTGGTTACGAGCCCGGCACCCAGATCGCTCTGGCCCTGGACTGCGCGGCTTCCGAGTTCTACCGCGACGGTAAATACCACCTGGCTGGCGAAGGCGGCGTGTCCCTGAGCTCGCAAGACTTTGCCAATCTGTTGGCTAACTGGTGCGACAAGTACCCCATCATCTCCATCGAAGACGGCATGGCCGAAGACGATTGGGACGGCTGGCGCATTCTGAGCCAGCAACTGGGCGACAAGATCCAGTTGGTTGGTGACGATTTGTTTGTGACCAACACCAAGATCCTGAAGAAGGGTATCGAACTGGGTATCGGTAACTCCATTCTGATCAAGATCAACCAGATCGGCACCCTGACCGAAACCTTTGCTGCCATCGAAATGGCCAAACGTGCCGGTTACACCGCTGTGATTTCGCACCGTTCGGGCGAAACCGAAGACTCCACTATTGCGGACATCGCTGTGGCGACGAACGCCATGCAGATCAAAACGGGCTCCCTGTCCCGCTCCGATCGTATGGCCAAGTACAACCAGTTGTTGCGTATTGAAGAAGAATTGGCAGAAGTTGCTACCTTCCCAGGTCGCGAAGCGTTCTATAATCTGCGCTAATTCTGTTTGATGAACCGGGTCGAGAGACCCGGTTCTTACGCCACCATGCGCCTTATCGTCCTGCTCCTGCTCTGTTTGACCCTGGTAACCCATTACGCTTTATGGTGGGGCAAAGGCGGTTGGCTGGATGTACGGCAAATGCAGACCAAGCTGGTCGCGCAAAAAGAAACCAATGAAGCCCTGACGGCGCGTAACAACGCCTTGCTGGCCGAAGTTCAGGATTTGCGTTCAGGGACTCACGCCGTTGAAGAGCGTGCTCGTAGCGAGTTCGGCATGATGCGTGAAGGCGAGATCTTCGTGCAGATTGTGCCTCCCGGTGGTTCGGCTGCTACGACAGCCAGCCCACGTTAAGAAGTAGCGCGCAAGGCGCTATGGAAACGGCAAGCTAGCCGGTTCATTTCTGATTTTTCCCCTTTTTATTGATGGATGAATTATCCGGGCTTGGCCGTGCCTGCTGTTTTCTGTGGCTAGTATTTGGCATCAGTAGCAGGCTGGATTAGGGGTATGGGAGTCTGGGGCGCCATTTCCTTCGTCTGGCACAGTGTCAGCGGGGTTGGGTGGCACCAAGCCGTCCTGTGGTTCTTGTGTCTTGCCATCCCAGGTTGGAAGGGGGGCGTTTCCACTTAGGGAAGGCAGGTCCGGAGAGTCCAGGGGAGCAGGCCAATCTGCTTGAGAGACAGCCAGGGCAGCCTGATCTTCTGTCTGCCGGGCATAGATCACCCGGCCATCCGGTAAATCATCCCATTGCACGGCATCGGACTGCATGGGGTGCTTGATTTCCAGGCGTAGCCAAACGACTGCAGAGTTCAGGGGATTCGCTACGCTAGCTGGAAGCTGGGGCATCAAACGCATCAAGGATAGTGGTCCAGCCTGATGGGCATACACCAGGTACAGATGTAGCGTGTTCGCCTGGTAGATGCTGGGGCTGTTGCGGTCTGCCTGCTCGGCTTGCAAGGCTTGCCAGCCCTGGGTAATGGCGGGCCGTCCTTCGTGCTGAGACGAGGGCCTGCCATGCCAGGCAAAGGCCTGGGAGGAGGGCGACACAATCTGTATTTGCCATTGATCGTGGCGCGGCACTTTGGCGGCAGCCAAGCCCTGGCTGAATGTCTGGGCGATGGTTTCAGGTCGTGCCTGATGCACGCTGGCCTGACGGGCGGCCTGCAGCAAACTGTGCTGCAGGCGTACCCGTAGTGAGTACAGGGTGAGCACATCCAGCGCCAGAAAGCTCAGCAGGAGGATAGCCAGCAGAGCCCCCAGAATATGGGAGTCTGCCAAGCCAGATTGCAGATGGGGAGTACCAGAAAAATCAGCCATGATGTCTCCATCATGGCTGTGTGCGGTTCAGGCGGGTAGAAGGGCTTGTACCCGCGTATTCGCCCTTAGCTAATTGCCTTAGTGCAGTGTGTCGTCACCGGGCTGGGTATCGCCCTTGTCGACAAAAAGGGAGGCGCAGTCAATGGCATCGTACTGATAAGGCTTGCCGCAGAAGTTGCAGGACACATTGACCGTGTCTTGTTCTGCCAGCATTTGCTCAATTTCTTCCCGGCCCAGCATGCGCAGCATATTGCTGACTCGTTGACGGGAACAGGGGCAATGCCAGCGCACAGCCTGAGGTTCAAAGACTTGCAGGTCTTCTTCCCAGAACAGGCGGTGAATCAGGGTGTCGCTATCCAGTTGCAGCAGCTCCTGGCTTTGAACGGTGGAGCCTAGGGCCAAGGCACGTTCCCAGGTATCCAGGTTTTGAGCCAGATTGTGACCACCTTGTGGCGGGATGCGTTGCAGCAGCAGGCCTGCGCAGCGGTTCTCGTCTGCCGCCAGCCACAGATGGGTGTCTAGCTGCTCAGAGGTGCGCATATAGGTTTGCAGAACTTCGGCCACGGTTTCGCCTTCTAGTGGAACCACGCCCTGATAGGGGCGGAAGTCCTTGCTACTTTGGCGTGGAGCCAACACCACGGTAAAGCGACCTTGGCCTTGTGGGTTCAGCAGGGTTTGAAGTGTGCCGGTTTGGGGCACAGGATGGTTTTCACGCAGAGAAACGGTTGCGCGTATATCCATGTCCGATGTGCATTCCACGACCAGCAAGGCGATGGGGCCATCGCCTTGAATTTGCAGAATCAGGGAGCCGTCAAATTTAAGGTTGCCCGCCAGCAGCACGGAGGCAGCAACCAGTTCGCCCAACAAGTCGCGGATGCAGGCTGGGTAGTGCTGGTGTTCCAGCCCCATTTGCCAGGCTTGCTCCAGGTGAACCATCTGGGCTCGTGTGCTTTGGTCGGCAAACAGGTATTTTTTTAAAATGTCGGTCATGACTTTGTTGTACTACTAAAAAATGAAGAGGCAGCGTGTCTGTTCAGGTGGCTGCCGACGTAACACGAGTAGGGCGTGCATCGATCAGACGAGTCTTGCTAAGACGGTCGTGCAGGAACTGCTGGTCTTTGTCGAACCAGGTCCAGATAAAGTTCAGAAAAGGCGTAAACACGATAAGAAGGTCCGTGGACGCATAGCCTGTGTAGACAGACAGAAGCTGAACCAGCAAGGCACCCATCAAGGGCAAGGGCCATAGCAAAATATAACGCAGCAGCAAGGTGCGCAGGGCAGGAATCTGGCCTTGCTCATTAACCAGACGCATGTGCCAGGTCTTCATGGGCAAGGTCTGGCCGACTTTACGCCAGCACAGCACAAAATAAATCCCCAGCGCAATAAACAGAACGACCTGACGCACATGACGCAGATCCAGGCCGCTACGGCTTTGGGTCAAGGTATCAAACAGATAGCCGGTGGTAAAAATAACGCCGAACAGCAGGATGGATTCGTACATCATGCAGGCAAAGCGTCGCCAGCGGCCAGGAGTAGTGAAAGAGGGTGTCATTGTGCGTCTTGAGACAGGGAAGACTTCCATTATCGCGTATATCGCTGCCTAACGGAATGCTGCTTATATGGGGTGCCTATCCCAATAAACAAGGGCCAAGCCATTGAGATGGACTTGGCCCTTGTGGGCATGCGCAAGACGGTTTAACGCTTATTCGGCGCTGGTAGCGTCTTCGCTGGCGTCCGGGGCCGCTTCGTTATTGCGATAACTGGCCGGAACCATGTCAAAGCAGAACAGGCGGCAATCCAGCGCACCGTTGTACAGCGGGAAACGACGCTTGGGCTTGAGGCGCATATGACGTGGCAGCTCCAGATCGCTGCTGATCATATTCACACTCCAGTTGGCGAAGTTTTGCTTGAGGTTGCTGGCCCAGCTTGGCCAGAAGTCCTCGTCCTGATGTTCCAGACGCTCGCCGTAGGGCGGGTTGGTCACAATCCAGCCCGCTTCTGTTTCGGGGCGAATCTTCAGCGCGTCGCCTTGCTCAAAACGAATCGTCTCCAGCGTCAGGTGCGAGCGCTCCAGGTTGGAACGAGCGGCATCCAGAACGGCGGGGTTGATGTCGTAACCGATCAGAGGTGTATCCAGACGTGGGGCGATCAATGAACGCGCTTCGTCTTTGATATCGCGCCACAAACGCTGATCGTGGCAGCGCAGGCGCTCAAAGTGGAATGGACGCCAGATACCGGGAGGGGCTCCCAGTGCCATCCAGGCCGCTTCAATCAGAATGGTGCCGCTACCGCAGAAAGGATCGATCAAAGGCTTGGTCGGGTCCCAGCCGGACAGGGCCAGCAGGCCAGCCGCCAGGTTTTCACGCAAAGGCGCATCGCCCTTGTCGTGACGCCAGCCGCGCTTGAACAGAGACTCGCCACTGGTGTCCAGATAGAAGGTAGCACTGGTCTCGTCCAGGAACAGATGGACTTTGGCGTCAGGGCGCACGGTATCGATAGAAGGACGAGCGCCTTCCAGATCGCGCAGGCGATCACAAATCCCGTCTTTGGCACGCAGATTGCAGTACTGCAGGCTTTGCATCGGGCTGCGTACGGCCGACGTATCGACACGCAGTGTTTGCTCAGGGCCAAACCAGCGTTCCCACGGAGTGACACGGGCCAGGGCCAGAATGTCTTCTTCGTTGCTGACTGGTGCGTGCGAGACTTCCAGCAAAATGCGTGTGGCCAGTCGCGAGGACAGGTTGGCACGCATGACGCCGATCCAGTCTGCGTCAAAGTGGCAGCCAGCACGGCCTGTTTGCACGTTTTCGTAACCCAGAGCTTGCAGTTCCAAAGACAGTGCTTCCTCCAGTCCTTGAGGGCAGGGAGCAAACAGACGGTAGCGCTCGCCTTGCAAGGCCTTGACCTGAACACGCTCGTTTTCTTCGATCGTGCTGTCGGGCAGGCGCTGACCAGGCTTGGGGGCCTGGGGGCTGTCTACACGCTGGATAGGAGACACGTACTGCGGAAAGGCATCCGAATCACCAGCGGGCTTGAACAAGCCACTAGGCATTTTTCCGGCAGGGGTACGGTCCGAAGATTCGCTGTCACCTTTGAACGCAGGGCGTTCGCGGCGCTCACCAGAGAAATTACGGCGTTCTCCAGTTTGAGGGCGGCTGTCGCGGTTGCGATCAAAGCTAGGGCGCTCACGGCGTTCGCCGGAGAATTCGCGACGTTCGCCCGACTGAGGACGGCCGCCTTCGCGGTTGCGGTCGAATGCAGGACGCTCGCGACGCTCACCGGAGAATTCGCGACGTTCGCCCGATTGTGGACGGCCACCTTCACGGTTGCGGTCGAAAGCGGGACGCTCACGGCGTTCGCCGGAGAATTCGCGACGCTCGCCGGATTGTGGACGGCCGCCTTCGCGGTTGCGGTCGAATGCAGGACGCTCACGACGCTCACCGGAGAATTCGCGACGTTCGCCCGATTGTGGACGGCCACCTTCACGGTTGCGGTCGAAAGCGGGACGCTCACGACGTTCACCGGAGAACTCACGACGTTCGCCCGATTGTGGACGGCCGCCTTCACGATTGCGGTCGAATGCGGGACGTTCACGGCGCTCGCCGGAGAACGCTGGACGGTCGCCTTGAGGGCGGCCTTCGCGGTTGCGGTCGAATGCCGGACGTTCGCGACGCTCACCGGAGAATGCAGGACGATCGCCTTGAGGGCGGCCTTCGCGGTTGCGGTCGAATGCCGGACGTTCGCGACGCTCGCCGGAGAATGCAGGACGATCGCCTTGAGGGCGGCTTTCGCGGTTGCGGTCGAATGCGGGACGTTCACGGCGCTCGCCGGAGAACGCTGGACGGTCGCCTTGAGGGCGGCCTTCGCGGTTGCGGTCGAATGCGGGGCGTTCACGGCGCTCACCGGAGAACGCTGGACGGTCGCCTTGAGGGCGGCCTTCGCGGTTGCGGTCGAATGCTGGACGTTCGCGACGCTCGCCGGAGAACGCTGGACGGTCGCCTTGAGGGCGGCCTTCGCGATTGCGGTCAAACGCTGGACGTTCACGGCGTTCACCGGAGAACTCACGACGCTCGCCCGATTGAGGACGACCGCCTTCGCGGTTGCGGTCGAATGCGGGACGCTCACGGCGGTCCTGGTCACGCTTTTCTGCGTAGGGGCGGGATTCGCGTTTTGGGCCGCCTTGGCGGTCTTGCTGCAGGCTGGCCGCACGTGCGCGCGCACCCGAGCGCACGCGGGGTTCCGCATTGCTGGATTTCTTTTTAGGGCCTGTAGCCAGGCTTAGGGTCTTGCGTTCAGATTGGTCTGACATGAATTAGGTATTAGAAGGGTTTTATAACCACCAGGATGAGGACCAGCAGCAGAACGATGACCGGAATTTCATTGAACCAGCGGAAGAATACGTGTGAGCGGCTTTGTTGCCCTTGCTGGAACTGCCGCAGATAGCGTCCGCACACACCGTGAAAGGCAAACAGGATCAAAACTAGGGTCAGTTTGGCGTGCATCCAACCCTGTCCTTTGCCTATGCCGTAATACAAAAACAATCCCAGGCCTGTCAGCAAAGTCAAAATGGCCAAAGGGGCCATAAAGCGATACAGGCGCCGGGCCATGCCCAAGAGCGTTTCATAGGTCTTGGCATCTTGCTCCTGGGCCAGATTCACATAGATACGAGGCAGGTAGAACAGCCCCGCAAACCAGGAGGTCACAAACAAGATGTGAAATGTTTTTAGCCAAAGCATGATTTAACCACGCATTTGGCCATTGCCATGCAAGACCCATTTGTAGGTCGTCAAACCTTCCAGACCCACTGGGCCTCGGGCGTGAAGACGGTTGGTGGAAATACCGATTTCTGCACCCAGGCCGTACTCGAAGCCATCAGCAAAACAGGTAGGCAGGTTCACCATGACGGAGCTGGAGTCCACTTCACGCTGGAAGCGTTCGGCCAGGCTCAGGTTTTCTGTCACGATGGATTCCGTGTGCTCGGAACTGTACTGGGCAATATGGTCCATGGCTTGCTCCATGGAGTCCACAATGCGGATCGCCAGGATGGCCGCTGCAAATTCGGTTTCCCAATCTTCCTCGCTTGCAGGTGCCACGTTGGCGATTAGAGCACGGGTCTGCTCACAACCGCGTAGTTCCACGCCTTTTTCTTGTAATTGGCGGGTAATTTCAGGCAGAAAGGCGGGAGCAATGCTGCGATGAACCAACAAGGTTTCCATGGCACCGCAAATGCCGTAACGATACGTCTTGGCATTAAAGGTGATGCGTGTGGCTTTTTCCAGATCGGCAAACTCATCCACATAGATATGGCAGTTGCCATCCAGGTGCTTGATCAGCGGCACGGTGGCTTCGGCGCTCAGGCGTTGGATCAGGCTCTTGCCACCACGAGGGACAATGACGTCCACGTAGTCGGTCATGGTAACTAGCAGACCAACAGCATCGCGGTCCGTGGTGGGCACCACTTGCACGGCGTCCTTGGGTAAACCTGCTTTTTCCAGGCTGCTGGAAATAATCTGTGCCAAGGCCTGATTGGAGTGAAATGCCTCGCTGCCGCCACGCAAAATGGTGGCGTTACCGGACTTCAGGCACAGGGCCGCTGCGTCAATGGTGACGTTGGGGCGGGATTCGTAAATGATGCCGATGACACCCAAAGGGACGCGCATCTGGGCCACACGCATGCCGTTAGGGCGGGTGCGCGAGGCACCGATCTGGCCGACCGGATCGTCCATATCTGCAATTTGACGCAAGCCTGTGGTCATGATTTCCAGGGCGCGGTCTGACAAAGCCAGACGCTCGATCATGGCCGGGGCAATCTGGCGTTCACGCGCTGCTTGCAAGTCCAGCTCGTTGGCCGCTTGCAATTGGGCTTTTTGCTCAATCAGGGCATCAGCCATATAGCGCAGGGCGTCGGCCTTGGCTTTGCCAGTAGCGGCGCGCATGCGACGAGCGGCAAGCTGAGCACGCTTGCCCAAATCTTGCATCATGGAAGACAGATCGCCGACCTGGGTGGCGACAGAGGACTGGGTGATATCGTTCATAGCCGTGTAACTCTCCGGTTCAAGAGAGCATTATCGCAACAATTAAGAGTTAAGGGGTATCGGACGCTTAGCGGCGAGGTGCTTGTGTCGCGACCGCGATACGCATGGTCAGGCGGCGCATTTCTTCCCACGGGTCCTGTTGGCGTCCGTTGGGGTGCAGACCCTTGATCAGGCGGTCTATATCGTGGGCATGTAGCACCGACGCGGGCCAGCTCTGAGGTGGGATGCGGTCCAGCGCCTGGCGTACCAGTTTTTCACGCGGGCCGAAGATACGGTACTGGCGAAACAGGTTGGACAGATCCTGTCCTTGCTGACGCGCCTGCGACAGGCGAGCCAAGGTACGAACTTCTTCGCCTACGGCCCACAAGACCAGGGGCAGGGCTTCGCCCTCTGCCTGCAAGCCATCGAGCACGGTCAGGGCGCGTTGGCTTTGACCGGCCAGCATGGAGTCGCGCAGATCAAACACGCTGTAGCGTGCCACGTTCAGGACGGCGTTTTCCAGTTCTTCCTGGCTGAGTTGGCCAGGAGGGTAGATCAGGGCCAGTTTCTGGATTTCCTGATGTGCGGCCAGGAGGTTGCCTTCTACTTTGTCGGCCATCCATTCCAGGCTGTTGCGTTCCAGGCTTTGGTCCTGGGCTTTTAATCGATGAGCAATCCAGCCGCCCAGCGAATTGCGGTTGATGGGCTGAATCTCGACCCAGTAGGCCGCCTGCTCCAGGGCCTGGCACCATTTGCTATTGCGCGTGGCTTTATCCAGGCGAGGAAGCTGAATCAGAAAGCTGGTGCCGTCCATTTGCCCGCCGCTGATGAGCTCGCAGAGCTTTTGCAGGGCATCGCCACCCGGTTTGCCGGGTTTGCCGCTGGGAATGCTCACATCAACCAGTTTTTGATCCCCAAACAAGGAAATGTTCTGGGCGACAGCAAACAATTGCGACCAGTCTGCGCGGGCATCCAGAGTAAAGCTGCTGCGTTCGGTAAAGCCGTCCTGGCGGGCGCGGGCGCGCACGGCATCGGCGGCTTCAACCAGCAAAAGGGGCTCGTCACCGGACACCACATAAAGCGGTTGGAAAGCTGCGGATGGCGTGGCCAGTTCGCGCAGCAAGGTGTCGTGGTCGGCCCTGCGTCCCATGTTTACAGCGGGGCCTGCTGTCGAGTGGGTAGCAGCTCCATGTCTTCCAGAGAACTGGCGTCGGGCTGGCTGCTCATGAAATGGTAGGCGCTGGTTACATCGGGCGAGCTCAAGCGACGCACAATGCGATTGATCAGCGACTGTTCCATGTCACGGAAAATCATTTCAATTTCGCTGTCTTTGGCCTGGACAGCTTCGGCGTCGTAAGGGACCTCACGAATCACGTTCAGCGTTGTGGGCGGTAAAACAACCCGGCCCTTGGCATCCAGCAGTTCAAAGACAAAGCTCAGTTGCAGTTCGTATTCTTCCACCTGGCCTTTGGCGTTGATGGAGATTTCGCGTTGGTTACGGCTGTGGGACAACTGCTGCAAAATGGCTTGTGCATCTTGTGAGCGTTCAACAAAGCGAGTTTGGGGTGAGCTGGCCGACAAGGTTCGACGCAGGTTCGCACCAAAGGCGCTGTTGTCCGAAATATTGGTGTAGATCGTGCTGAACGGCAGCGGAGCCACCCCTTTCAGGTGAAAGC
Source organism: Alcaligenes sp. SORT26 (assembly GCF_017377875.1). GTDB lineage: Bacteria > Pseudomonadota > Gammaproteobacteria > Burkholderiales > Burkholderiaceae_B > Alcaligenes > Alcaligenes parafaecalis. Next base: position 1,577,245 of record NZ_CP070975.1, on the reverse strand, counting down.
CGCAGGCCGTCAACACGAAGCTGAGCAGGATGATCAGGCCCGCCAGTCGCCAGGGCCCGAGTACAGGAACAGACAGAGAGGCAGAAGGAAACAGGCGGGCTAAATGCATGATTAACCTACGACGTTAACGAGTTTGCCAGGCACCACAATGATGCGCTTGGCGGGGCGGCCTTCCAGATACTTGAGCACAGCCGCGTGTTCGGCGGCAGCTTGTTCAATGGCGGCTTTTTCCGCTCCCTGAGGTACGACCAGCGAACCACGCAGCTTGCCATTGACTTGCAGCATCAGTTCGACTTCGTCGGCAATCAGGGCTTGCTCATCGACTTCAGGCCATTGGGCATCCAGCATATCGCCCAGACCGTCGGCCCAGCCCAGCTCACGCCACAACTGCCAGGTGATGTGTGGCACCACAGGGTAGAGCACACGCAACAGGATGGAGGTGGTTTCAGCCAGGGCGCGTTGCGCGGCAGGTGTATCTTCCCACTGAGTCTGCTCCAGGGTGTTGAGCATCTTCATGCAAGCCGAGACAACGGTGTTGTACTGAATACGTTCGTAGTCGTAATTGGCTTGCTTGAGCAGGGAATGGATTTCCAGACGGGTACGCTTGGCAGCCGCGTCCAGATCGCTCCAGTCGGTCGCCTGGGCATTACCGGCGCGCAGGGCGTCGGCGTGGTTGTAGCAGAAGGACCACAGGCGGCGCAGGAAGCGGTTGGCTCCGTCCACGCCCGAATCTGACCACTCCAGAGTTTGCTCGGGTGGGCTGGCGAACATGATGAACAGGCGGGCGGTGTCGGCGCCCATCGAGTCGATCAACGACTGAGGATCCACGCCGTTGTTCTTGGACTTGGACATGGTGCCAATGCCGTTGTACTGCACGGGCAAACCATCGCTCTTCAAGCGGGCACCGACAATCGCGCCTTTTTCGTCGTAAATGTTTTCGACGTTTTCAGGCCAGAAGTATTCGATGCCGCCTTGTGGCGTGCGACGGGTATAGCTGTGGTTCAGCACCATGCCCTGGCACAGCAGGCGGGTAAAGGGCTCGTCAATCTTGACCAGGCCCATGTCGCGCATGACTTTGGTCCAGAAGCGTGCATACAGCAAGTGCAGCACAGCGTGTTCGATACCACCGATGTACTGATCCATAGGCATCCAGTAATCGGTGCGTGGATCAGTCATGGAGTCGTTCAGCGCAGGCGTGGTGTAGCGCAGGAAGTACCAGGACGAGTCCACAAATGTGTCCATGGTGTCGGTTTCACGACGGGCAGGTTTGCCGCAAGAAGGGCAGGCGCACTTCAGGAAGGCGTCGTGCTTGTTCAGCGGGTTGCCGCTGCCATCGGGAATCAGCTCTTCAGGCAGAACCACGGGCAGGTCTTTTTCTGGAACAGGAACCGGGCCGCAATCATCGCAATGAATGATAGGGATAGGGGTGCCCCAGTAGCGCTGACGGGAAATACCCCAATCGCGCAGACGGAAGGTGGTTTGCTTTTCGCCCAGTTCTTTGGCGTTCAGGTCGGCGGCAATCGCATCCACGGCAGCGACGTGTGCCAGGCCGTCGTACTTGCCGGAATTGATGGTTTGGCCTTGCTGCTTGTCGCCGTACCAGTCTTGCCATTGGGTGGCGTCGTAGTCTTTGCCTTCAACGCCAATGACTTGCTGAATAGGCAATTGGTATTTCAGAGCAAAGGCGAAGTCGCGTTCGTCGTGAGCAGGCACGCCCATGACGGCACCGTCGCCGTAGCTCATCAAGACGTAGTTACCGACCCAGACAGGAACGTCTGCGCCAGTCAGTGGGTGCTTGACGGTCAGGCCGGTAGGCAAGCCTTCTTTTTCACGGGTAGCCATATCGGCTTCCGTGGTGCCGCCTTTCTTGCATTCTTCAATAAAGGCCGTCAGCTCGGGATTGCTGCGGGCAGCCAGGGCAGCCAGCGGGTGTTCAGGGGCAACAGCACAGAAGGTCACGCCCATGATGGTGTCCACGCGAGTGGTGAACACGTACAGACGACCGTCCTGAATCAGTTGGCCTTGCTCATCACGAATATCGTGAGGGAAGGCAAAGCGTACGCCCTGACTCTTGCCGATCCAGTTTTCCTGCATCAGACGCACACGCTCGGGCCAGCCGGGCAAGCCGGTTTTTACGGTGTCCAGCAGCTCTTCGGCGTAATCGGTAATGCGCAGGTAGTAGCCAGGAATTTCGCGCTTTTCAACCAGCGCGCCAGAGCGCCAGCCACGGCCTTCAATAACCTGTTCGTTGGCCAGAACGGTTTGGTCTACCGGGTCCCAGTTCACGGTCTGGGTCTTGCGGTAGGCAATGCCTTTTTCCAGCATTTTCAGGAACAGCCACTGGTTCCATTTGTAGTATTCGGGATCGCAGGCGCACATTTCGCGCGACCAGTCGATTGCCAGACCCATCGCCTGCATCTGCTTTTTCATGTAAGCGATGTTGTCGTAGGTCCACTTGGCGGGTGGGACTTGCGATTTGATGGCGGCGTTTTCAGCGGGCATGCCAAAAGCATCCCAGCCCATGGGCATGAGAACGTTGAAACCGCGCATGCGTAGCTGGCGCGCCATCATGTCGTTGATGGTGTAGTTGCGCACGTGACCCATGTGTAGCTTGCCGCTAGGATAGGGCAGCATGGAGCATGCGTAAAACTTGGGTTTGAGCGAGCCATCGGGAGCGGTGGCGTTTTCGACGGCACGATAGGCGTCCCGATCGGTCCAGTTTTGCTGAGCGAGTTGTTCAACCTCGCTGGGGTTGTAACGTTCCTGCATGAGTGGCAATACCGTTTTAGACAGAAGTAAAGGAGTATCCGCCATTATACGGGGCAAATGTCGATGTGGACGCTTGCAAGGTGGGCTGTGTCGTCACTAGAAGAATCAGGCCGAAGTTCGGGCCGCGAGGCGAGTGTGGAAAGTCTCTGAAAATTCAGCCAGCCAGCCGCTCGAAATTGGTATACCGTTAGAATTTATGCCGCTTAACGGCAGTTCCTTGGCGCAAGAGACCTGGTCGGGATGACGGCCAGGCAGGAGAGCTTGATGTTTAGCCACATTACCGTCGGATCGCGTGATCTGGAGCGCGCTGCTCAGTTTTATGATGCGGTCCTGATTCCGCTTGGCTTGAAACGCCGAATGGTCACGCCCGATGGCGGGCCAGCCGCCTTGTGCTGGGTGGGTACGCAAGCAGTTTTGCCGCGTTTTTACGTTTACAGCCCCCTGGATGGGGAGTTGGCCAGTGTGGGTAATGGCAGCATGGTGGCCTTTCTGGCTCCTTCGCAAGAAGCCGTCCACACGGCTTATGAAGGCGGTATGGCTCATGGTGGTCGTGATGAGGGTGCCCCAGGCCCGCGTCCCCATTATGGCAATGGCTATTACGGTGCCTACCTGCGTGACCCGGATGGCAACAAGATTCATCTTGTTTATCGTGCTGACCTTTTGCCCTAGCGTGGCGCTTGCAAACGATTTGTTGGATTTCCGGAGTCTGCCCTTATGATCGCCAGCCAGCTTGCACTTGTTTACGGAACCTATCTGATTGCCACCGCCAGTCCAGGGCCCAGCAATATGGCCATTATGGGCACAGCCATGCGTGATGGCCGTCGCTCTGCGCTGGCTTTGGCCGCCGGGGTGGTGACCGGCTCGATGTTCTGGGCGATTCTGGCGGCCAGCGGGGTTTCTGCTTTGCTGGCGACGCATGTTCAAGCCTTGGTCTTTCTGAAGATGGCAGGCGGCCTGTACCTTCTGTACCTGGCTTTTCGGGCGGGCAAGTCGGCAATGAGCCCCGTCTCTGGTCAGGTGGGGAAAAGTCAGGGGCACAAGACGCCGCGCTACCGCGCACTGTATCGGCAGGGTGTGCTCATGCATATGGGCAATCCTAAAGCCTTGATGGCCTGGGTAGCGATTATCTCGCTGGGAGTTGGCCAGGAGACCGCAGGCGCAGGCTTGGCCATGATTGTGGGCGGCTGTGTCTTGCTGGGCATCATGGTGTTCAGCAGCTATGCCATTGCCTTTTCAACAGCCATGATGATTACGCTCTATGCAAGAGCGCGCCGCTGGATCGAGGGTGTGCTGTCGGTAACATTTGCGGCGGCAGGATTGAAGCTACTGAGCTCGCCGGACTAAGCGCGCTCTCTACTGTGGCACTCGTCGGTGCGCCTGTCAGCGTTGATCGGGGGAAGGTGCCCGCGTGCAATGGGCGAATGGCAGGGAATCTTGATAACAGACCAGGAATAAAGCATGAATACCGTTTCTCATGACCCTTCTCTTCTCAAGCAGACGGACGATCAAGCCGGGTCTTCCTCGTCAGTAGCAAACACCTTGAGAATGCTGCTGCGTTACAAGCAGTGGGCCAATACCTTGACCTTCAAGAATGTGATGGAGCTGCCTGCAGGCGAAGCCTTAAAGCCTAGACCTACCCGCTTTGGCAATATGGTGCACACCCTGAATCACATTTACGTGGTCGATGATATTTTCAGGCACCACCTGCAGGGGAAAAAGCACGCGTACACATCGCGCAATACCGATCAGACGCCTGCTTTGGCGGACTTATGGGAGGCTGTGCAGGAGATGGACCGCTGGTACATGGACTGTGTGGAGGCCTGGCCCTGTCAGGACTTGGCGAAAGTCATTCATTTTGAATTTGTGGGTGGTGGGCAAGGGGCCATGACGCGCGAACAAATCATTCTGCATGTCGTGAACCACAGCACGTATCACCGAGGTTTTGTCAGCGACATGATGTATCAAGTGCCATTTACACCGGAGTCCAATGATTTGCCGGTGTTCCTGCGAGATCAAGCTTGCTAATAAACAGGCAATAAAAAAGCCTCTGCAGGGCAGAGGCTTTTTTAAAACCAGTCCGCTGTAGCAGCGGGTTTGCGGATTAACGCAGCTTGGTTTCTTTGTACTCGACGTGCTTGCGAACGACGGGGTCAAATTTCTTGATCACCATCTTTTCAGGCATGTTGCGCTTGTTTTTGGTGGTGGTGTAGAAGTGACCCGTACCGGCGGACGATTCGAGTTTGATTTTTTCGCGTATACCTTTTGCCATGATGAGCTCCTGGTTAAATGTTTAAGAAGCGCAGCTTAGAACTTTTCGCCGCGGGAGCGCATTTCGGCCAGAACGGATTCGATACCGTTCTTGTCGATGGTGCGGATAGCATTAGCGGAAACACGCAGGCGAACCCAACGGTTTTCACTTTCAACCCAGAAACGACGGGACTGCAGGTTTGGCAGGAAGCGACGCTTTGTTTTATTGTTGGCGTGCGAAACATTGTTGCCCGACATTGGGCCTTTTCCGGTCACTTGGCATACGCGTGCCATGGTCATACCCCTTGAGATCTAAATCTGCCTCCGCTAAACGAAAAAGCCGCGGGCGATTGTAAAATTAGGATCGTGTTAACCCCAAGCTGGGGTCGAAAGAAGATTATTCTAATATGGAAAAATCACTTAGATCAAGTTTTACCGTGCTTTTGTCGCTGCATTGCGGCCAAACAGCCACGATAAGACAGCGCAACAGGCTAATACAGCCGTCAATGGCAAAGCATCGGAAGCCGCCCAACTACTGACAGCAAAACCGGCCAGCGCACCGCACAGCATTTGCAATGCTCCCATCAGGGCCGATGCTGTTCCCAGACGATGCCCCTGCTCGGACAGAGCCAGGGCAGCAGAGTTGGGGTTCACAAAGCCCTGGCAAGCCATAAAGCCCATCAGAGTCACCATCAGCCAGGTCAGGTCCAGCACGCCAATCAGCGTCAGGATGGCACCCAGCACAGTAAAGATAACTTGCAGCCCTTGTGCGATACGCAACAAGGTGGGCGGGCTGTAGGTATTCAGTAAACGGGCGCTGACTTGGGAGAACACAATCAGACAGGCCGCATTGGCGCCGAAATAAAAACCGAAATGGCGTGGGTCCACGGCAAATAATTCAATAAAGACGCGTGGGGATCCGGCGATATAGGCAAACATGCCTGCAGAACTGAAACCGGCGGCCAGCGAGTAAAACATAAAGGGCCGGTCGCGCAGCAGAGCACTGTAATTGTGTGCAATCAGTTTGGGCTGCAAGGGCAAGACCCGTTCAGGGGCCAGGGACTCTTTCATGGTGAAAAAAGTCAGCAGCCACAGCAGCACACCGCAAGCTGCCATAAAGAAGAAGATGCCACGCCAGTCGCTAAAGAGCAGAATCTGCCCGCCGATCAGGGGTGCCAGAATGGGCATGACGCCCATGATCAGCATCAGCATGGACAGGGCGCGTGCCGCTTCGCGAGTCTCAAAGCGATCGCGGATAACGGCACGGGGGATGGCCATGCCTGCGGCACCACCAAAGGCTTGCACGATACGCCAGACGGTCAGCTCGTCAATATCGCTGGCGCGGGCACAGAAAAAGGAAGCCACGGTGAAAATCAGGACGCCCAGCAGGAGCGGCGGCTTGCGACCAAAGCGGTCGGCCATGGGGCCATAGACCAACTGGGCAAGGCCCACACCCAACAAGAAACCAGCCAGTGTGCGTTCGACCATGCCCGCTGAAGTGTTCAGGCTGTCTGCCATTGCCGGGAAGGCGGGCAGGTACATGTCGATGGCCAGGGGCCCCAGGGCGGTCAGCAGCCCCATCAAAACGAGCCAGGGAGGAAATGCAGGGGAGTGGTTGCGTGTCATCGGGCCAAGTATTAAGGTGGGGCAGATCCTGACTGTGAGCCTAGACCGACTACCCCGCGCCGCGCATCAATGCAAACCGATGCAAAGGGCCAAAGGCAGGCAGTTTAGCATGGGGTAATGTCAATTCCGGTCTATGTGCTTTAGGTATGAAGCACATGATTCGTGACTTTGACGCAACGGATTGAGGGCTTGAATGCAGTAGGCTACAGGATTGACAGCTTACGGGCAGTGTGTCGATGTGCAGGACACATTGTCATCTTTGTTTGTTTACATACAAGGAGGCGAAGTTGAGTTCAATTTCATCAATGGTTCAGGCCAAATTAGATCAGCTCAGTGTTCCGATTCGGCTGACTTTGCCCAACGGCGAGCAAGTCGGGGCGGCCAATGCCTCGGTTCATCTGACCATCAAAGACAACGCCACATTGGCACAACTGGCTGCCGGGCAATCCGGGCAGTTGGGTGAGGCCTACGTAGAAGGGCGCATGGATTTTGAGGGCTCCATGCGGGATTTGATGCACTTGGCCGCAGACATCCTGCCGGGCTCCCCGGTGGATGCGGCTCAGGCGGGCTGGCTGACTTCCATTGTCAAACACCTGACCTCCGTCTGGCGTCACTCCCAGGAGAAGGATGCCAAGCAGATCCAGTTTCACTACGACTTGTCGGACGACTTCTATGCCTTGTGGCTGGACCCGCGTCGGGTCTATTCCTGCGCCTATTATCGGGAGCCGGACATGACGCTGGCCCAGGCTCAGGAAGCCAAGCTGGACCACATTTGTCGCAAGCTGCGTTTGCAGCCAGGCGAGCGTTTTCTGGATGTGGGGGCAGGGTGGGGTGGTCTCTTGATGTGGGCGGCTGAAAATTACGATGTAGACGTGACGGGCATTACCTTGTCACGCAACCAGCACGCTTATGTAAACGGACTGATCGAGCAAAAGGGCCTGACGGGCCGGGCTCGCATGATGCTGCTGGACTATCGTGAGCTGGACGAACTCAAGCCTTATGACAAGCTGGCCTCGGTCGGGATGTTCGAGCATGTAGGCCGCGCTCAGCTTAGCGCTTACTTTGACAAGCTGCGTCGTCTGGTCAAGCCTGGTGGCTTGATCCTGAACCACGGCATTACCGCCGGGGGGGTGGACAATAGCCAGCTCGGTGCGGGCATGGGCGACTTTATCGAAAAGTACATTTTCCCTGGTGGGGAGCTGACCCATATCAGTCATGTGCTGCGGCATTTGGCCGAGGGCGGTCTGGAAGGCCTGGATATTGAAAATCTGCGCCCTCACTACGCGCGTACTCTGTGGGCCTGGAGTGATGCTTTGGAGAGTCAGTTGGACAAGGCCAAGGCAACGCTGGATTCCGAGCAAGGGCAGAAATCCCTGCGTGCTTACCGGGTGTATCTGGCGGGTTGCGCGATGGGCTTTGAGCACGGCTGGATTGCCTTGCATCAGGTTCTGGCTCAGGCACAAAGTGCCGGGCGGGCGCAGGAGCTGGATTACGCACCAGACCTGGTTTACCCATGGCGGCGGGACTATATGTACCAATCCTGATCGGCTTGGCCCAAGGACAAATGACAAGGTTTTTATGCCTTGTCATTTGTCTTTTCTGGGCTGGTTCTTAATTACGCCGATTCATCGGGAATTAATTGGTAACAAAATAAAGTTCGTAAAATCGCTAAAACCACGCCAAACAAGGGTTTTGTTGTGTTTTCGCCATTGACATATTTTTGATTTCTACTGGTTTTGCTCGGTAATAATTTGTTTTTGATTGCAAAGCGCCGTAGAATGGCCTCCTTATCAGATTCATCAATTCGATCCGGAACCGCTTGAACAGCGTGTTCTCTTCGCACCAAATCATCGCCCCGCGCGGTGTAGCCCAGCCCCAGCCGTTTTGTTTCGGTCAAGGCACAGGACGGTATAAAAAAGGGTTTTGCCCATCTACATCGTCCCGGGTTTCTTGTGAGTGCCTGGCACTCGCTCTCTACGTAGGTATGTATTGGCGATAAGAGCATCGTCTTCCGCACACCCCTTTAGCCTTGGCGCCGACTGATCATGCAGGACGCGTCCCAGTAACTCAAGGAGGAGCATCATGTCTTCATACTTCCCTCATGCCGGTGCCAAGTCGCGCTTGCACCGCTTTCCCCTGATTCAAGCCTCTGTGCTGACCAGCATTTTGCTGGGTTTGTCGTCCGCTGCACAAGCCGCCACGCCGGTTGCCTGCGAACTGGACCGCACTGTCCGCTTTGGCGGCATGAATTGGGAATCGAATCTGGTCCTGACTGAAGTCGAGCGTTTTATTGCTGACAAGGGTTATGGCTGCAAGACTGAGGTCATCTCGGTCGAGACGCTTCCGGCTCTGGCCGCATTGGAGCGAGGCGACCTGGATGTCAACACTGAAATCTGGCTCAACAGTGTGGCTGATCCCTGGAAACAGGCTGAAGCCAAGGGAAATGTAAAACGTATTGGCGATATTTATATGGGTGGCGAAGCCTGGTTCATTCCACGCTACACCGCCGAGCGCCTGCCTGAACTGAAGTCCGCTGCGGACTTGCCCAAGTTCAAAGATGAATTCAAAGACCCCGAAGAACCCGGTAAAGGCCGCTTCTATGGCTGCCCGGCCGGTTGGGGTTGTGAAGTGGTCAGCGGCAATCTGTTCAATGCCCTGAAACTGGGTGATACCTACACCCTGTTCTCGCCCGGTACAGGTGCCACGCAAAAAGCTGCCTTGACGTCTGCCTATCAGCGCAAGGAAAACGTGGTGTTCTATTACTGGTACCCCACACCGCTGGTGGGCTCCATGGATCTGGTCAAGCTGGAACTGCCCGCTTATGACGAGAAAAAGCACGGGTGTCTGACTGACCCCAATTGCGCCAATCCCGAGCCTAGCGATTACCCCGAAAACCCGGTGTTTACTGCCGTGAATACGGAGTTCTCCAAAACGGCTCCTGAGCTGACGGCTTTCCTGGCTAATGTCAGCATGCCTCTGGAGCTGATGAACGACACCATGGCTCATATGGAAAAAACCGAAGGTGAGCCCGAGGATGTGGCGCAATGGTTCCTGAAAGAGCACGAGGACACCTGGTCCAAGTGGGTGCCGCTGGATGTGGCTCAGCGCGTAAAAGCCGCTCTTTAGTATTCGTGTTGTTGTAGGGCGAGGCCGGTCTCGATGACTGCACCCCGTGAGGGTGCGGGCACTGAGCCGTACCTCGCTTTTCTGCCTGGCCACCGTGTGGTCGGCAGGATCATGGCCGGGCCACAAGCCCGCGCTGCATGCACGAGTTTTACGGAGTGTTTTTTATGTTTCCTGAGTTGATTGATCCGCGCGCCTTACGTTTGCCCATCGATCAGTTCGTGGGTGATCTGGTTGCCAACTATTCCAGTACCTTGCGGGCGATGACCCAGCCTTTGCTGGATATGCTGGTGTTCATGGAGTCCATCCTGCGCAGCAGCCCTTGGTGGGCCGTCGTGCTGGTGGTGGTCGTGCTGGGCTGGGCTGCCAGCCGCCGCGTCCTGTTTTCCGTAGCCATGGGTGCCATGTTGTTTGTCATCGGCTTGATCGGCCTGTGGGATGCGGCCATGCAGACCCTGGCGCTGATGATCGTGGCCGTCTTCTTGTCTGTCCTGATAGGTATACCGCTAGGTCTGCTGATGGCCAGCTTCAACTGGCTGCGCCGCATCATGATGCCGATCCTGGACGTGATGCAAACTATGCCTAGCTTTGTGTATTTGATCCCGGTAGTGATGCTGTTCAATCTGGGCAAGATCGCCGCCTTGATTGCCACCATTATCTACGCCATTGCCCCGGTGATTCGTCTGACCGATCTGGGTATACGCCTGGTCGACAGTGAAGTGCTGGAAGCCTCGCGCTCCTTCGGTTCCAACCGTTGGCAGCAGCTCTACGGCGTGCAATTGCCTTTGGCCATGCCCAACATCATGGCCGGTATCAACCAGACAACCATGATGGCACTGGCTATGGTGGTGATCGCCTCCATGATCGGTGTGCGGGGTCTGGGCTACGAAGTGCTGCAAGGCATTAACCGCCTGCAAGTAGGCCGTGGTCTGATGGCTGGTTTAGGGATTGTGCTGTTGGCTATCTTGTTTGACCGTATCACGCAAGAATTCGGTCGTCGCTTTCAGACCCGGGAGGCCGCATGAGCAAGATTGAAGTCCGCAATATCTACAAGATCTTTGGTTCGCAACCCGAGCGCTGGCTGGAAGAGGCCCGCAACGGTGTGCGCAAGGATGAACTGCTGGCAAAAAGCGGTCATACGCTGGGCTTGCGTGACATCAGCCTGTCCATCGAGCATGGCAGTATCTACGTCATCATGGGTTTGTCCGGTTCGGGCAAGTCCACCTTGATTCGCCACTTCAACCGTCTGATTGAACCGACGGCAGGGCAAATTCTGGTTGATGATGTGGACGTCATGAGCCTGGACTGCAAGGCCTTGATGCAGTTTCGTCAGCAAAAAATCAGCATGGTCTTTCAGCGCTTTGGCTTGTTCCCGCATCGCACCGTACTGGAAAACGCCGCGTATGGCTTGCAAGTACAGGGCATGGGCCGTGCGGCCCGCGAGGAAAAAGCCACGTACTGGCTGGAGCAGGTGGGCCTGCAAGGCTTCGAGAATCAGTATCCTCATCAACTGTCTGGCGGTATGCAGCAGCGTGTGGGCCTGGCGCGAGCCTTGGCGACCGATGCGGACATCCTCTTGATGGATGAGGCCTTCTCCGCCCTGGACCCGCTGATTCGACGTGAAATGCAGGATCAGTTGCTGGAGTTGCAAGCCCGTCTGAACAAGACCATCGTGTTTATTACGCATGATCTGGATGAAGCCTTGCGTCTGGGTAACCGGATTGCCATCTTGAAGGATGGCGAGCTGATCCAGGAAGGTTCGCCCGAAGATATTCTGCTGTCGCCCGCTAGTGATTATGTGCAGGCCTTCTTGCAGGATGTGAACCGTAGCAAAGTGTTGAATGCAGCCCATGCGGTGCGCGATTCCAGCAAGACGCTGACGTTCACCATGCGTACCCGCGCTGTCCATGCGCTGGAGCGCTTGAGCGAGCGGGGTGTGCGTTATGCGCCGGTGCTCGATGGCAAGCGGCTGGCCGGTGTGCTGATGCGTGCGAGTGCTCAAGAAGCGGTGCAGCAAGGCGCTCGGGATATTTCCGGCTTTGTGGATGAAATGAGTTCGGTTCCCGCCACCATGGGCCTGGATGAAATCCTGGGGCAATTGTTGCGCAGCAGCGAGCCTTTGGCCGTGACGGGTGAGAACGATGAGTTCCTGGGCTTGCTCTCACGCAGCAAGGTGGTGGACCTGGTCAGCCCACTGATTGATGCGGTTGAGCAGTCGCCGGATGCGGCTGCAGAGTCGGCTCCGGAGGATACCGCCAAGATTTTGGAAGCGATTGAAGGCAGTAAACCTGCTGCCTGAGCTTACTTGTCTTGATAAGGCGATAAAGAAAACGGGACCAGTTATTTAACTGGTCCCGTTTTTTTATATGTTTACGCTTTGAGGGTTTGCCCTATTTTGGTCTTAGGCTCTTGATGCTGAGCAAAGAGCAAAGAGCAAAAGGGCACAGGGTGGTCAGCATCTGGACATTTGAGTCTGCCCTGAACTGAGCGAATGCCAGTGCCTTGGTCTTGCTTATTGCTAAGTCTTGCGCCTTGCTGGATTGTAGATACGCAGAATGTGGCTGTACCAGAACAGCAGCAGCAAGGCCGAAGCTCCCAGTCCCAGGCTGGACATGGTCCACAAGCTGGCAGCGCCCACAGGTGCTCCCGGTGCCAGCCACTGAATCACACCTTCCAGCGATCCGGCAGCAGGTCCAAAGCCTAGCCACCAGCCGCCGCCCAGACCCAGCACGCTCAAGGCAAAAAATTGCAGCAGCATAGGGACAAAAGCCACTTTATAAGCCCGCAGCAAATAAGAAATCAGACACTGGAAGGCATCAAAAAAGTGGAAGAAAGGCAGCAGTTGCAGCAGGAGTAAAGCACGCAGTGCCACATCAGCATCGTCGGTATAGGCATTGGCCAGGGTCGGGCGCAGCAGAACCAGCAGGGTGATAGTCAGGGTGACCCCTGCCAGCACAATAGCCAGGCTCAACATCCCTACCTGCCGGGCGCGATGATATTGCCCCGCACCAATCGCCTGTGCGCTCACCGACGCGGCAGCAACCCCCACGGCCATCGGCACCATAAAGCAGACTGCAGCCAGATTGGCCATGATCTGGTGAGCCCCGGAAGCAAAGACCCCCTCACGGGCAACCAGCAAGGCCATGAAGCTGAAGGCGCAGATCTCGATCAGGTAGGAGCCGCCCATAGGCAGCCCCAGACGCAGCAGTTCTTTCTGTGCCGCCCAGTTAGGCAGGCCCAGTCGCAGCGTAAAGGGTTTGTAGTAGCGGTCGGCGCGCAGCAGCCACAAGCCTGCGGCCAGCATCAGCCAGGACACCAGGGTGGTCGCCAGGCCCGAGCCTACGGCCCCCATGGCTGGTAAACCGAATTTCCCGAAAATCAGCACCCAGTTGAACAGGGCTTTGAAAGCCACGCTAAACAGATTGATCAGCATCACGGCCTTGGGGCGAGAGGTCGCCGTGCCCAGGCAATAAATCGTTCGGAATACCAAGGCGGCGGGCAGGGCCAGAATCAGGCTGCGCAAATACCAGGTAACCCGGTCATGCACCTCGGGGCTTAAGTCGCCCGACCAGCTTAGCCATATATTGGGAAAAGCCAGCGCCAGGGTGCCGATCAGGGTCAGCAAAAAGGCCAGCCATACGCCTTGCCCCCACCAGCGGCCCACTTCAGTCAGGCGGCGCGCGCCAAATTGCTGCGCAATGATAGGAATCAGGGCATGGATAACGCCCATCAAGCCAATAAAGACGGTGATGTAGATGGAAACGCCCAGGCCCATGGCCTGCAGGTCGATCGGGCTGCTGTGGCCGACCATGACGGTGTCCAGGACACCGAAGGCGATACCGGCCCAGGAGCCGACCAGCACAGGCCAAGCCTGGCGCAGGATTCGGCCTGCCTGGCTTTTCCAGTTGTGATAAAACGCGGAGGACATGATTGAAACTTACTGAGCTTGTACTCGCAGCAGACGGAAAGCCTCGTGACGATCTGGCCCACGTTTGCCTTGCCAGAGCTGGACCGCATTGTCGGGAATGGGGGCCTTGCCATCTTGCAGGTCGCGCAGGGAGAACTGTTCCAGCACCAAAGAGCAGCGGTTGTCGAAATTGATGTTGATGTTGTTGAACACCAGGAAGGAAGCGCGTTGACCCGAGCCCAGGCCCCAGGAGCGCAGGCATTCGCCGGGCTGCTTGTGTTCGCGCAGGGCGGCGGACAACTCGCCAGAGACGTCGCGGTAACTACGCACGTAGTCCAGCGAGGGCATCCACAGCGTGACCAGCAAAAGCCAGGTCGTAATCAGGCCGCCCGCCGACAAGACAGTGCCACGCAGCAAGCCGGGAGGGTTGGTGGACAGACGCCAGCGCACCAGCGAGATCCAGGCTAGCGTGCCCAGCACCGCAATAATCATGACCGGCCAGGAAATAAAGGTGTCGTAACCCTGAGTCTGGCGAGCAATATTGTGCGAGATCTGACGTGGCCAGCCGGTTTGCTGAGCAATCCAGCCCAGCCAGACGGTAGTGGCCGTCAGCGAAAAGCACATGATGGCAAACCAGTCCAGCGTATTGATGACGCCACGGCGCAGCGTAGGCAGCGAGAACGCGGCCAGGATAGCGCAAGGCACGACCAGCAGCGCGTATTCCGGCTCGAAGGCATCGCGCATGAACAGCAGGCTGATCAAGGGCACGATAAAGCTGATGGCCGGTACATAAATATGGGGCGCCTTGAACCAGCTACGCCATTGCCACAGCGCCAGCAGGGCCAGGGGCCAGGTGGGCCACAAGAACCACAGCAGGTCGCGCAGATTATCCAGTTGTTCTTTGAAACCGGCCCAGCCCCAGGCGGCCAGATGCCACAGACGCCATTGTTCGGTCCAGTACACGCTGACGCGTTTGGCCGGAATCCACCAGGCCATGATGATGGCCAGTGTCAGCACGGCGCTCAAGGCCAGCCATTGGCTGTGCTGGCGCAAGGGGCCGCGTGGAATAAAGCACAGTACAGTGGCCAGCATGATGGGGCCAGCGCCCAGCCAGCCACGGGTCAGAAAGCAGGCGCCCAGAGACAGGCCCAGCAGGATTGCACCTGAAGCCGGGCGGTCAAACATGCGCACCAGGCTGTACAGGGCCAGTGCCTGGAAGGCAATGATGGCAGGCACTTCCGAGGTCTCGTGCATGCGCCAGATAATGCCGACCGTGGCTACCGTCAGCAGCAAGGTGGCGTCGGCAATCATGCGCCCATAGGCCGTGGGCGAGGGCTCGCCCCCAAAGGGCAGACGTAAGGGTTGGGCTTCCGGGCGACGGGCCAGCCAGTAGGCGCTATGCCAGACCGAGGCCGCCAGCATGCTGAACCACAGCAGATTGGGCAGGCGGGACGCCACAATATTGGCGTTCAGCTCGGAGGTAAACAGTTTCAGGGCGGGGGCAAACAGCGTAATGAACAGGGCACCCAGCCAGGTTGTCAGCGGCCCATCCTGGGCATGCGCCAGATCGCCCACCTGCGGCAACAGCAAAGCTTGACCGCTGGGATCAGACAAGGCGGTCAGCATGGTGGCTAGCCCGATGACATCGTCTGCCTTCCAGGGATCACGGAAAAACAGACCCGCAAGAATGTAAATGGTCCCTACGACAAGCAGGACAAGTCGGGGAAGTTTGACAGCAGCGGTAGCAGTCAGGCGGGCAGGGGTGGAGGTGGGTATGAGGCTGGATGACACGTCTAGGGTAAAACAGTCTGTTGATTCGCCCTATCTTAATGCAAAGGGGGCGCCTTGGCCGGGAAATGTACGCTAAAAAAAAGGCAGCCGAAGCTGCCTTTTTTGCGCTGAACGCGGTATGCCGAGAAAGAGAGCTTATTCGCCTTTCTTGACGGTACCAGCCGTACGGGCAAAACGGGCGCGGAATTTTTCAACGCGGCCAGTTTCCACGATACGGGTTTGAGCGCCCGTATAGAAGGGGTGCGACTCGGACGTCACGTCACACTTGAACAGTGGGTAGGTCTTACCGTCTTTTTCGGTGGTTTCGCGAGTCTGGACAGTGGAACGGGTGATAAAGGAGTTGCCCGTTTGCAGGTCCAGAAACACCACGTCACGGTATTCTGGGTGAATGCCTTCTTTCATGATGATTCCTGTTTTGACAAATAAGGACCGCCAGCAAGGCATGTATTTACAAAAACAAAGCTGCACACGCAGATTTCAAATCTTGTAAATACCGGCACTAAAAAGCTAGAGGGCTGTTTTTTTAACCGAGTTTGGGTTTTTACATCCTGCCCGATTGAATAATGCCTAAAGACTTTTTGCCACGTATCCGATGAAGCCTGAGATTTTAGCATCGAGCCACCGCTTTTCAAAGAAAACTCCGTAAAAGCGGTGCACAAGTGCAACAGGACGGGGGTAAAGACCGTGATGCCACGCTACAAAGCGTGGGAAACCGTAGCACGCCCGGCATTTTCGACAATAAGAAAACACCCTGAAACCTGGGTCTTGATCAGGTTTCAGGGTGTGACTCAAGTGCGGGCTCCTGGAAAATCAGCCCGCTACATTGCGCTTGCGGAAAGACAGAATCCAGATACCTACCGCCAGTTCCAGTGCAGCAATAATCCACAGACCACTTTGGAAATTGCCGCTGGAGTCTTTCAGCGCACCTAACATAAAGGGCGCCCCAAAGCCTGCCAGGTTGGCGACCGAGTTGATGAAGGCCACGCCAATCGCGGCTGCCGAACCCGCCAGCACCGCATTAGGCAATTGCCAGTACACCGGGATACAACCCATGGTGCCAGACACGGCAATAATCAGGCTGATGAAGGCCATAGGCGTGTTATTGCCCAGGAACAGGCCCACACCGGCCAGACCAATGGCCCCGATGATGACCGGAATGCCCGTATGCAAGCGTGCTTCGCGGCGACGGTCGGCGCTAAAGCCCAGTGCCAGTTGGAAAATGGCTCCAAACACATAGACCAGCCCCACCAATAGCCCGACGTGCAGGGGATCGCTTGGGCCCAGCGAGCGTACCAGCGTAGGCGCAAAAAAGGCCAGGGTGGAGTTGGCGGCCACAATGCCAAAGAACATCATGGTCAGCGTCCACAGATCACGATTGCCCAAGGCTTTCTTGAAACTGTGTTCGCGTGGGCCTGCGGCCTTGGCATCCAGGGCCAGCTCTTCTTTGATCAGGTCTTTTTCCCGCTGGCTGAGCCAACTGGCTTTTTCCGGGCTATCCACAATGAAGATCACAGCCAGAATGCCTGCAAAAATTGTGGGCAGACCTTCCAGCAGGAACAACCATTGCCAACCGGACCAGTCATTGACGCCATGCAGGCGGGTCATGATCAAGCCCGCCAGCGGGGCACCAATGACAGAGGCAACGGCGGAGGCGGAAATGAACACCGCAAAGGCCTTGGCACGGCGATGGGCCGGAAACCAGAAGGTCAGGAACAGCAGCACGCCGGGCTGAAAACCGGCTTCAAAGGCGCCCAGCAAAAAGCGCATCACATAAAAATAGGCGGCTGTTTTGGTGAACATCATCAGCACGCAGATCAGGCCCCAGCCAAAGGCGATACGGGCCAGCGTCTTGCGTGCGCCAATACGCAGCAGCAGCCAGTTGCTGGGGACTTCAAAAAAGAAGTAACCCAGAAAGAAAATACCGGCGCCTATGCCGTAAACCGTTTCGGAAAAGCCCAGCTCGGGCTGCATTTGCAGTTTGGCAAAACCAATATTGAGCCTGTCGATCCAGGCCAGCATCCATAGCAAAAAGATGAAGGGCAAAATGCGCCACATCACTTTCTTGTAGATCTGATCCAGTTCTTTTTTGCTGGCGGGCGAGGCACGGGCATCGTCCACGGGGATACTGCTTGTCATGGGGCTTCTCCTTTTTTGTTGTGGGTACAGCGTCTTAAGGCTGATCTGGAGGCAGGCGCTCGGCCATCAGCTCGCAGGCAGCAATAATTGGGTTGATGACGGGAACGGCCAGCTTGCTTTGCAAGGCTTGGGCGCTTTGCGCCAGGGGGCCGCCACCGATGATCACGGCACGGGCTCCGTCTTTCTGGATACAGGCCAGCACACTGTCTTCCAGCTCCTGATCCTGACGCCGGGGTGCTTGGGCCAGATCCAGCGGGGCTGTCGCTGTCAGACGCAGGCCCGAGAATTGCTCGGCCCAGCCGTAACGCTGGACCTGTTCCAGAATGGATGGCTCCAGGCCGGGCGTGGTGGTGGCGATACCAAAAGGGGAGCCAGCGCGGGCGGCTTGCATCATGGAGGCCTGGCCTATGCCTATCACCGGGACAGAGACCTGCTCTGCCAGAGTCTGCAGGCCAGGATCACCAAAAGCGCCGACGATGACGCCATCCGAGTCCTGTGCCTGGGCCAATACCAGTGGGTGTTCAGCGATGGCAGCGGCCTGTTCCAGTTCATCCATTTCGGTCAACATGGCTGGTCCTTCGGGGGCGGTTAGCCCCCGGACCCGGATATCGTCGCGCTTCAGGCTGGTGAAGCAGGCCTGGGCAAGCGCGACCATCATGTCCGTAGTGGGACGGGAAGTATTGGGATTGATGAGCAGTACGGTATGAGACATAAATACAGGGCCGCAGAAACACGGCTTATCAAGTGAAATCAGGTATCCAGCGGGCGGCCAAAGGTTTCGGGCGCTAGCTGCAAAACGGCGGCAAAGGTGACATACATACCCGCCATTAACGTGAACATGCCTGCCACGCCGTAGCTTTCCAGTACCCAGCCGCTCAGGGTGGGCACAAATGCACCCGCCAGCGTTCCTAGTGCCAGAATGAAGGCGGTTCCAAAGGCACGGACTCGGGTGGGATACAGCTCGGGGGAGAAAATCCAGATCGTCGTATTCAGCAGCAGCACGCAGAACTGGAAGGCTGCGCCAAACAGCAGTACTAAATAGATGTTGAAACTGAGAAAGCCGAAGGCCAGACCACTGGCGCAGGCCAGCAGGGCGCCGATGGTGAACACGCGTTTGCGGGGAACACGGGAACCCAGATAAGAGGCGGTCAAGGCGCCCAGCAAACTGCCGGACTGCATCAGGATGGTGAAGGTATAGCTTTTCACCAAAGAGTGCCCTTGCTCTACCAGCAGAGTCGGCATCAGCGTTAGAACCGTCAGTTGTGCGCCGTAGGTCATGCAGACCGCAATGCCGGTAACCAGAGTGCGCATGGCCAGAGGACCTTGGAAGATCTCGCTCAAACGTACGCGCTCTGCTTTCTGTGCCTGAGGTCCACTGTGCAAATACGGATAGGGATTGGCGACATGGCGGCCCAGTTTGCCCGAGGCCAGGATATTCAGAACCTGATTGGCTTCCTCAATACGCCCCTGGGACACCAGAAAGCGTGGTGTTTCGGGAATGTAGCGGCGATAGAACAAGA
Organism: Alcaligenes sp. SORT26; assembly: GCF_017377875.1. GTDB lineage: Bacteria > Pseudomonadota > Gammaproteobacteria > Burkholderiales > Burkholderiaceae_B > Alcaligenes > Alcaligenes parafaecalis. Next base: position 1,558,126 of record NZ_CP070975.1, on the reverse strand, counting down.
CCATGAAGGCGGGCATGACCAGCAGGCCAAATACCCAGCGCCAGCTTTCCGGGCCGGGAAAGAGTGTAAAAACCAGTAGCCCGAAAGCGGGAGCCAGCATATTGCCCAAACCGCCGCCTGCCACGTTAATCGTGCCCACGGCGGTGCCGCGAAAACGAGAGGAGCAGAACTCGGCCAGCATGGTGACGGCAATGGAAATCTCGCCCCCCAGGCCAAAGCCCACAATCACACGGCCCAGGCCCAGAATCCCGTAGCTGGGGGCCAGGGCGCAGATCAGTGCACCCAAGGTAAACAGAGCCAGATTGATAGTCAGCATCACGCGTCGACCATAGTGATCCGCGATATAGCCGGACAGCAGACGTCCCAGAGCAGCGGCAGCGAAGGTCAGGGTGTTCAGAAACCCGACATCGCGAGGCGTCAGGCCCCAGTGTTCCTGCAGGAGGGGGCCGACCAGACCCACGGCATTTTGCTCCAGCACGTCAAACAGCACGCCCAGCAAAATCAGGGCCAGCACCTTGCGGTGCGAATGGGTGACACCAATGGTTTCCAGCGAATTTTCCAATTGCTGCTGAACCGTATGATGGTTGGCCGTAGAACTGGCCTGCGCCTGCTCTGCATCAGCAGGCAAGGTTTGACGGGTGCTAGACATGGTTTCTCCTCGTTTCAGGACGTGTATGGCACGTCCGTCTCCCAACATTATTTTTTCAGTAATTATTGATATGAAAAAATATTTTCAATACTAGGGTAAACGAGAAAGATTTTGCAGAATCGGTGGGGTGCTTTCCAGGTTGTTGATATTTAAGGTTTTTTAATAAAATAAGGATCATCGCGTTTTACGTATGATCCTTATTTGATTCCTTGAATGGGCGGCGATTGTTCTTGCCCCGGATGTTGTCCCCAGCGTGTTTCCTTGCCCTTGCGCTTGTTGTTTGCGCGGTCTTGTGGGGCCCGTAGGGCGACCTACAGCTCCAGAAAGCTGTCGTGAAAGGCTTCTACCATACCCAGATGGCGGCGTCCGGCAGGACCGGCCTGGTCCATGACCTGGCTGAGGATCAAATGGCACAGACCAATAACGGCCACGTGGTTATCCAGCACGCCGGGCGATTGGACATCACAGCGCAAGGTCCAGCGGCAGGCGCTTTTTTCCGGGCTGAGCTGATCGCTGATATGCAGCACATTCGGGTTGAGCTGGGCTATTTGCTCGATGAGCTGATCCATGCTGCGTACGCGACGGCGCAGCGCAAAGATCACCACGACATCGTCTGCCTGTATGCCTGCCAGATGCTCGCCCATGGTCTCCCCGGGGCCGGGGATAAGTTGGGCTTCGGGCACGATTTGCAGCATTTGCCAGCGAAAGTAGCTGGCCAGCGCGTGGCTGGATCGAAACCCGAGCACCCAGACTTTGCGTGCGCCCAAAATAGCCTGGGCAATTTCCTGTAGCAGCGCTTCGGGGATGCGCCGGTAGGTTGAGGCCAGATTATTCTGGCTTTGCTGCAGGTGTGTGGCCAGTGAGCGTCCGGCCTCCGTCTCGGTGGCCGCCAGGAGCAGTGGCGAACCCGCATTCTTTTCAGAACGTACTTGCTTGCGGGCAGCTTCGTAGTTGGCATAGCCCAGGCGCCGGATGAAACGGGTAACCGTGGCGTTGGAGACATTGGCCAGGGTAGACAGTTCGGAAGCGGTATAGCCCGCCAGATCGCCCGGGAAGTCCAGGGCGAACTCCGCCAGACGTCGTTCTGAGGGGGATAGATCGTGAAGAATATCGCGTACGCGTCCAACAAAGGACTTCACGGCGGTATCAGACATGGCGCTCCGTGCTCGGCTTGGGTGTGTTCTGGATTTTACGGGGAAGCTCACCGAACTGTATCAAAAAACCGGCTGGCCCTTCTGGCTTACAGATCACCGCGTTCGGCCATGGAGACAGTTTCGCTGGGCGTGACGATGATGTGATCAAGCAAACGAATATCCACCAAAGCCAGAGCCTGACGGATATGACGGGTCAGCCGTATGTCGGACGCGCTGGGGTGGGCGGCCCCGGAAGGATGGTTATGAGCGAGAATAATGGCGCAGCTATGGTGGCGCAGGGCAGCACGCAAAATCTCCCGCGGGTAGACCGAGGCCTGATTCACGGTTCCCCGGCTGATTTCTTCCGCACAGATCAAGCGCAGTTGATTATCCAGAAACAGGGCCAGACAGTGTTCCACTGGCAAATGTCCGATATGGGCCAGGCAGTATTCGCGAACCTTGTCGGCCTGATTCAGGACAGGCAGGCCGGTTAGTGATTCCAGGGCACAGCGTCGTTGCAGTTCCCGGATAACCAACAGTTCCGTGCATTTGGCCGGGCCGATTCCGTCTAGCTGACGCAGTGCAGACGCATCGGCCGATAATAATCCCTTGAGTCCGTTAAAATGTTCCAGCAGCATCTGGCCCAGCTCGACAGCATTGCGCCCACGCGTACCGGTGCGCAGCACAATCCCCAGCAGTTCAGGGGTGGTCAGACAAGCAGGGCCGTGCGCCAACATGCGCTCACGGGGCCCTTGGCGGCGTAATGTGGATGTGACCATAAGAAACGCTAAAATGCGGTAATTGAATGATTTTCTATAGTGAGCGATCGTGAGTAACTCTGCTAGTTCCGAGCTTGGAATTGTCCGTCAGGATTCCTACCTGACTTTGCACTATCGTATAGAGCTGGCCAGTGGCCCGGCGGCAGGCTCTGTGTTTGCGGATACCTTTACGGGCCGTCCTGCGACCTTGCAAATGGGTAATGGTCAGTGGGCCCCTGGCATGGAAGAGCAATTGCTGGGTCACCGTGAAGACGAGCGCTTTCAGCTCGACATCACCCCGGAGGATGCCTACGGCGCCCGTAACCCTGACCTCTTGCAGCGCATCACTCGCGAAATGCTGGCGTCCAATGCTGCTGAAGGTGTGGAATTCGTACCCGGTGATATGGTGGAGTTTGCCGCCCCGAATGGCAGCCGTTACTCGGGCGTGCTCAAGGAAATTGACGACAAGACTGCCTTGTTTGATTTCAACCACCCCTTGGCGGGTGTGGCCTTGCGCCTGGATGTTCATATTTTGGGGATTCTGTAATGAGCCAAGTTACTCCTGTTCAGAACGCTGAGGTTGTTCTGGCCCAGCCCCGTGGATTCTGTGCTGGGGTTGATCGCGCGATTGATATTGTCGAGCGTGCCTTGGAATTGCATGGCGCACCGATTTATGTGCGTCACGAGATCGTTCATAACCGTTACGTGGTCGAAGACCTGCGCAACAAGGGGGCGATCTTCATTAAAGAGCTGGACGAAGCCCCCTCGGGTGCCATTGTGATTTTCTCGGCGCATGGCGTGTCGCGTCAGGTGCGTGATGATGCCGCACAGCGTGGTTTGCAAGTGTTCGATGCAACCTGCCCGCTGGTCACCAAAGTGCATATTGAAGTCTCGCGTATGCGTGCCGAAGGCCGGGAAATCATCATGATCGGTCACGTGGGGCATCCTGAAGTCGAGGGCACCCTGGGGCAGGCCGATGGCGGCATGTACCTGGTGGAAACGCCGGAAGATGTGGCTCGGCTGACTGTTGTAGACCCGGACAAGCTGGCTTTTGTGACGCAAACCACGTTGTCCGTGGATGATGCCGCCGTGGTGGCCCAGGCCTTGCGCGAGCGCTTTCCCAATATCGTGGAACCCAAGAAAAGCGATATCTGTTACGCCACACAGAACCGGCAGGATGCGGTCAAGATCATGGCACCTCAGTGCGATCTGGTCCTGGTGGTGGGCAGTACCAACAGCTCCAACTCCAATCGCTTGCGCGAAGTAGCCGAACGCAAGGGGGCGGAAGCCTATTTGCTGGATAAGCCGGAAATGATTGATCCGGCCTGGCTGGTGGGTAAAAAGCGTGTTGGCGTGACGGCAGGTGCTTCGGCACCGGAAGTTCTGGTCAATCAGGTGATTCAACGCTTGCAGGAACTGGGTGTGGGTCGTGTGCGAGCCCTGGATGGTGTGGAAGAAAACATTGCCTTCCCGCTGCCCCGAGAGCTGTCGCGCAAAATTGAAAGCCTGAACAAATAAAAAAACGATTTTTGCAGGGTGGACAGGAGACAAGATGATTCTGTATAGCTACTTTCGCAGTTCCGCCGCTTACCGGGTGCGGATTGGTTTGAACCTCAAGGGTCTGGACTATCAGATCAAACCCGTCCATCTGCTGAAAGACGGCGGCCAGCAGCATCAGCCAGAGTATGTACAGGTCAATCCCGTGCAATTGCTTCCCGCTCTGGATGATGATGGTTTGATAATCACCCAGTCCCTGGCCATTCTGGAGTATCTGGACGAACGCTATCCCGAGCTGCCTTTGTTGCCCAAAGCCTCGGCTGAACGTGCCTGGGCACGCTCCATGGCGCAAACCGTGGCGTGTGATATTCATCCTTTGAATAATCTGCGTGTCTTGCAGTATTTGAAGAACGAATTGCATGCTGAGGAAGACGCCCGCAACCAGTGGTATCGCCACTGGGTCAAGGTGGGGCTGGAAGGCTTGGAAGCGTTGGTGCAGCGTCATGGCAAGAGAGATCAGCATTTTATCTTTGGTGATACGCCCGGTATTGCCGAGATCTGCCTGATTCCCCAGATGTTCAATGCGCGTCGCTTCGAGATCGACCTGACGGCTTTTCCTCGCCTGTTGGCGGTGGAAGAAAAATGTCTGGAACTCTCCGCGTTTCAAGAAGCTGCTCCCGACCGCCAGCCTGATGCGGCCTGACGCCCAGCGTGAGGGCGGCCCGAAGCGGGGCTAGCCGGAATCCACCCGCCTGACAGGCGGGTTTTTCTTGCCTCATCGCCGTTAAAGCGGCGGCCTGGAGGCGTAAAGGACAAAACATGAAGATTGGTTTTTGTGGCTTGGGTCGTATGGGTCAACCGATGGTGCGTCGCTTGTTGGGGGCGGGTCATCAGGTCAGTATCTGGAATCGCTCCAAAGACAAGGCGCTTGCCTTATTAGAAGCAGGAGCAAGCTGGTGTGATACTCCAGCGCAAATGGCCCAGCAATGTGAAGCCGTATTCCTGTGCGTGTTCGATGCTCAGGCGGTGCACGATACTGTTTTGGGCGAGCAAGGTCTGGCCAGTGTGCCGGGAGCCTTGCGTATTGTGGTGGACCATTCTTCGATCCCGCCGCAGGCGACTCGCGATATGGCGGCGCAACTGCAACAACGGTGTGGAGCTCATTGGCTGGATGCGCCGGTATCTGGTGGGGTAGGTGGAGCCGAGCAGGGTACTCTGGCCATCATGGTCGGTGGGCAGGCGGCGCAGTTGGATCAGGTCCGCCCGGTACTGGCAGCGTATTCGCAACGCGTCACCTTGATGGGCGCGGTAGGGGCTGGCCAAGTAACAAAGTTATGCAACCAGACGATTGTAGCGACGACCTTGACCGCGATTGCCGAGGCGCTGAGCTTGGCCAATGACAATGGTGTGGATGCGTCCAAAATCAATGAAGCTCTGGGTGGCGGCTGGGCCGATTCGGTTCTGCTGCAATTGTTCGTGCCCCGCATGACCGTGCAAGACAATCAAGTCAAGGCGTCGGTAGACACGATGTTGAAGGATTTGAACACCGTGGCCGAGCTGGCCAGTGTCAGCCACACCAGTATGCCGGTGGCCCATGCCGCGCAGCAAACCTATCGTGCGGCCCATCGTCTGGGCCTGGGCGAAGAAGATGTCGCTCGCATTACGCATGTGAATAGTTACAATTACGGGGAATAAACTACCATCAGTCAAACTTAGTTTCGGTATTATGTCGGCTATTTGAAGTTGGGACTGTAGGTCTACAAAAGGGAAGTCATGAAGAAAAGTACAGGGCTAGTCACACTGGTTGTCGTGTTAGCGGCCGTATATGGTGGTTCAACCTGGTACACCGGCAAGAAAACAGAAGCGCTGGTGTCCGGTAAAGTGGCCGAGTTCAATACCTTGGCCGCAGAACAATTGCAGCAAATGGGAATGAACGAGTCGGTCGTCATGAACGTGGTTGACTACCAACGTGGCGTATTTTCCTCTACCGCTCGCTACACCATCACCGTTAAACCGGCTGACGCTCAAGAGAAACCTCTGGAGTTGACCTTCGAGGACAAGATCAGCCACGGTCCACTGCCCATGTCGGCATTGGCACTGGGTAACTTCACCCCCGTTGCCGCTTTGTCGCACAGCACCCTGGTCAAGACCAAGGACACGGAAGGCTGGTTCAAGCTGACCGGCGACAAGACCCCTCTGTGGGCTGACAGCCTGGTGGGTTTTGACGGTGCCGTCGATTCCAATATGCATTTTGAAGCCATCAAGCACCAGGGCGACGAAATCAAGGTGGATTTCAGCGGTGGTCAGTTGCGCACCAAAGCCGGTGGCAAGAGCAAAGATATTGTTGTGACAGGCAGCTTCCCCAAGTTGTTTGTGGATGACATCAGCGCAGATCCCTTGAAGCTGGAAGCCGACAACTTTATGGTGGACTTCAAGCAAAATGGTGACATCAATGTGAACGGCACCCAAGTGGGCAAGCTGAGCGTTGATAACATCAAGATGCAAACCGCTGAAACCGATGGCATTACCTTCAAGCAGATTGCACTGAACTCTGACGCTGTCACCAAAGATTCCATCAGCGATACCAAGATCAGCTACCAATTGTCCGATCTGGTGTTTGAAGACAAGATCAAGCTGGGTTCGGCTGAGCTGGTCATGAGCTTTGACCGTGTGTCTGCTCCTGCCATTTCTGCTCTGTCCAAGCTGGTTTCTGATTCCAATCTGCAAAACGATCTGGATTCCGTAGACTCGGCCACCGCCGATAAAATGATGGAACTGGTTCTGCAAGCACTGGAGAACAAGCCTGTTCTGCGCGTTGAGCCACTGCGTTGGTACACCGCGGCTGGTGAGTCCAAAGCGACCTTGCGCATGGATTTCCAGAAGCCTAACGCCAGCCTTCAAGAGCTGAAAGAAAGCCCAGAGTTGTGGGTGGAAGCGATTCCTGCCGCTCAACTGGATGTGTTGATTTCCAAGCCCATGCTGCGTGACCTGGCTACCGAAATGGACAAGGCTGAAGGTATGTCGGCTGAGGAAGGCAATGCCGCCATGCTGGACATGATTCTGGATGCGGCTGTGGCTCCTTACGCTGAGTCCAAGATGCTCAAGAATGACGAAAACGGTGTGTCGACTGCCATCAAGTACGACGGCAAGGACCGCGTGTTCGACATCAACGGCCAACGCTTTACCTCCGAGCAATTGCTTGGTCTGGTCCTGATGGGCATGATGTAATTCGTCTGGGCTTTGTCCAGCGTAAAGCCCACCGAGTTCGGTGGGCTTTTTTATTATTCAAGGAGCCAGATTCCATGGCCAGCTTATCGGATCAATTGTCTCGATTGGTCTACAGCACCGAGCAAGGGCGCATGTGCCCGGATTGTGGGCAGCCGCAGAACCAATGCCGTTGCGAGGAAAATCGTCGTCAGGAAAGCTTGTCCCAGACTCAAGGGCCGGTGCGTCTGAGCTTGGAAACCAAGGGGCGCAAGGGGAAGGGGGTGACCGTTGTTGCGGGGCTGGTCATGCCGGAAGAGCAGCTCAAGGCTTTGGTCAAGGAGCTGAAAAACGCCTGTGGAGCGGGCGGGACGCTAAAAGAAGGAACGCTGGAGATTCAGGGTGATCATCGAGCCGTTGTGCAGGCACGCCTGGAACACAACGGCTTGACGGTCAAGCGGGTTGGCAGACCCTAGGCTTTAGAAGCTGTAGCCCAAGCCTACGCCACCAAAGACGCTGCTGTTTTTCTCGACCAGCGGGCTGTCTTTGGCTTCTTCACCCAGCGTGTTCACACCCAGCACGCCTTGCAGGGACCAGCTTTCGCTGAGCTTGTGGGTGTACTGGCCGTACAGCGCGTAGGAGCGCAGGCCTGCATCAGGACGGTAGCTGCGCAGTTGACCATTGCTGGCTGCCGCTTCGTGCGACTTCACACCAAAGTAAGTGCGCATGGCTTTTTCGTTGGACCATTTCAGTTCAGCGCCTAGGGAGAAGCTGCTGTCCTGATCGTTCCAGAGACGGTAGCTCAGATCCAGTACGGCGGTTGCGCCATAGCCACTTTTCAGCGCCTGATAGTAACTACCTTCGATCTTGGCATTGCCCAGTCGGTAGGCGGTGAACACGCCCAGATTACCGTGACGATCAATATCGTCGGTGCCGTACAAACGGTCAGCATCACCGGATTTACGGGCACGGGCCAGGGCGGCATAGGTGCCGATGGTCCAGTTGTCGGTCAGGTTGGTTTGCAGGCCAATGGCAGGCATGCCCGCTTTAGGGGCCAGGAAGAAGTGGCCATTGCGGTGCGAGAGCAGCGGGTAGAAACGACCATCGTAGCTGTCAGCGCCTTCATACTTGGGAGCAAAGCCCACACCCACACCAATCGTAGTTTGCTGTGCCAGTGCCTGGCTGCTTCCTAAAGCAAACAAAGCCAGTAATAAGCAGGGACGCAGAGCAGCGCGGGAGAGGGTGGGCATGACAGATTCCTTGTGATACGGGGTGGAAATAGGCCCGCTTGTCGCGGGCCCAGCTATCGTATCAAGGTTTGGGTCAGGGCAGGCAGAATCATGACCGGCCAGTATGGTCTGTTGTTCTGACCCTACACCCTATCAGGCGCGGATATAAATCCAGTTTTCGGCCTGGAGTTGCACCAGTGCCGTGATGGCGCCTTGCTCCAGTGTCTGGAAGCGTTCAGGCGCATTTAGTGACTGGTTACGCAGCGTATTGGGGCACAGATAGGTATAGCCGTCACAATCGTGCTTAGCGCCTTCTACGCAGGCTTTGACGGCCTGCGCATTGACGATGATACGGATCTGGGCATCCGGCATATCCTTGAGCAAATTGCGAGCATTGCTGCGTGCACGCTCCAGGGCATCAGGGGTGGGGGCGTGCAAGAGAACGCAGTGGCTCATGGATAGTGTTCCTGGTGAAGTTAGCGTGGGCCGAATACGCGTTCGGTAATGTCGGGCGAGGCGCCGGTCTGCATTTGAATGTGACCTTGCTCGTCCTGCCAGACCATGGCGGGCGTCGCGCGCAGATCCCAACCCATCATCAGGTCTTCATTGCGGGTCAGGTCGGCCTCGATGTTGCTGGGCACGCTGTCCAGACCTTTTACGCCTGCACTACGATCTTTCAACATGGCCAGGGAATGTTCGTTCAAGGCTTGTGTAGGATTCTTGGCAGCCAGGATTGCAGCGGATTTCAGGCTGCTGCTGGGGGCCAGAATACCCACCATGATGTGGCGCAGTTGTACCTTGCCCGACTCCACCCAGGGGCGGGCCATTTGCCAGAACTGCATGCAGTAGGGGCAGTTCGGGTCCGTAAAGACGTAGACCACGCGGGGGGCCTTGTCGTCGCCATCCTTGATCCAGCGGGATTGTTCCAGCTTGCCCAGCATGTCTTTGGCGATGGCGGGTTGAACCAGCTTGTCCAGACCGGCCGGGCGGACTTCTTCGCCCTTGGCATCGATCAGGGTGCCGACCATCATGTGTTGCCCGTCGGGCAGGCTGTAGACGGCCAAGGCACGATTGCCACTATAGGCGCCCCAGGCTTTCAAGCCACCGGGCGCATCGAACTCGCCCACAATAGACAGCCCTTGTTCTTCCAGCGCCTTCAGGGCAGCAGGGCGGTCGGCGGCTTGTGCCAGGGTGCTGGCACACAGTAAACCGGCCAGGGCAAGACGAATCGAAATAGAGGAAAGCGGCATGGTGGTTAATCCTGCAAAACAGTCGGTAAGTGTATATATCCAGAAAATATATACTAAGATCCAAACAGAATAAAAGAATGGGACTGGGCCGTGACAGGATAGTTCCCCATTCTTGTACAGGTCGGGCTGTTTCTCCGCTTGGGACTGGCCTTATGCGCGGATCTTCAGATTCGCCAGTTCCAGCAAGCGGTAGGTTTCATGCACAGGCAAACCCATCACGCCGGTATAACTGCCACTCAAGTGGCTGATAAACGCTCCGCCCAAACCTTGAATACCATAGGCACCGGCTTTGCCCATCGGTTCACCGCTGGCGCAGTATTCTGCAATTTCCTGCTCGTTCAGAGTCTTGAAGCTGACTTCGCTAATGCTGATGCTTTCAAATTCCACCCCGCCCACGCCCAAGGACAAGGCCGTCATGACTTTGTGACGGCGACCCGAGAGCTCACGCAAGATGCGTGCAGCGTCTTCAATATCCGAGGGTTTGCCAAAAATGTCTTCGCCCATGCAGACGGTTGTATCTGCACTCAAAATAGCGCGTTCCTGATCCAGGCTGCTGTTCTGGGCACGCCATTCCAGCGCACGCAGCAGCTTGTCACGGGCGGTGCGGCGTACATAGTCCAGCACGGCCTCCTGTTCCAGACGGGGCTCGTCCTCGCCGGGAGGGCTGGGGACATTCAGTACCTCGTGGCTGATTTGAATGCTGTTGAGCAGGTCGTGGCGTCGAGGGCTGGCGGAGGCCAGATAGATAGGCTGAAAAGACATAGGAAACAGGGACTGGCAAAAAGGGTTCAGGCGCGGTGATACGGATGTCCGGTCATGACGGACCAGGCACGGTAAAGCTGTTCGGCCAGAAAAATGCGGACCAAGGGGTGGGGCAAGGTCAGGGAAGACAGGCGCAGCATGCCGTGGCAGCTTTGCTTCAAGGCGGCATCCAGCCCGTCCGGGCCACCGACCAAAATTGCAATGTCCTGGCCGCTACTACGCCAGCGTTCCAGTTCCTGGGCCAGCTTGACGGTGGTCAGGTCCTTGCCGCGTTCGTCCAGGGCAATGCGCATCGCCTGGGCGGGAATCGCCGCTTCAATGCGCTTGGCTTCGGCCTGCATCATCTGGGCAGGCGTCTTGCCGCTGGTACGGGGTTCAGCCTTGATTTCGCGCAGCTCAATGGCGCAATCCTGGGGCATGCGGCGTGCGTATTCCTGCCAGCCTTGTTCCACCCAGTCGGGCATACGCTGACCTACCGCGATGACAATGAGTTTCATGAAAAAACGCTAAAAAAAGCCCCCACGCTGCGCCTTCGGCTTGCTGCCCCCCAGGGGGGCGTTTTTACCTTGGGGCGGCCCGGCGGTAAAAAAAAGGCCGCATCACAAGCGGCGGCCCGGGTGTTGCCGACAGGGCAGAGGAAGCGCTTAGTCTTCGTCTTCGTCGGCGCTGGCGAAAAAGCCTGCAGGTGGAACCTGACGCGATTGCGGCAGCAGTTCGACGTCGACGGGGCGCTCGCCCCACAGCTCTTCCAGGTTGTAGTACTGGCGGATAGCGGGCTGCATGCAATGCACCACGATATCGCCCAGATCCAGCAAGACCCATTCGCCGGTATCCTCGCCTTCATGGGCCAGGACTTCGACTTTCTGTTGGCGTGCTTTATCAAACACGTTCTGGGCCAGAGCGCGGGTTTGCCGGTTGGATGTACCACTGGCGATGACCACACGATCGAACAGGCCGGTCATGTGGGTAGTGCTAAAGACCTTGATGTCTTGAGCTTTGACGTCTTCGAGAGCATCGATGACGAGTCGTTGAAGTGTTTCTATATTCATAAAAAGAACTATACAGGGCGCGCCTGTGGGTGGGAAAGATAGAGCCGGTTTTTGTCAATGTATTGAGCGACTTTTTCCGGGACCAGGGGGGTGATGTTGTCACCGCGCTGCACTCGCTCCCGAATTTGGGTCGCCGAGATGTCCATGGGCAGAAAATCGATCTGATGTAAACGGCGCTGAAGTCGATGCAGTTCCTGTTGCAAGGCGGCAGGCGTTTCCAGGGAATTGCCTGGGCGCTGGGCAACAGCCAGTTCGACGTATTCAAGAATTTCCTGCCAGTCGTTCCAACTGCAAAAATTATGCAATTGGTCGCTGCCTAAAATCCAGTAGTACTGAGACCCGGCAGGCAAGGTGCGCACCGTGTCTATGGTGTAGGTGGGTCCCCCGCGCAGGATTTCTACTGGGTTGACCACCAGGGCAGGGTGGCTTTGGGCGGCCAGCTCTGCCATGGCGAGCCTGTCCTCGGTACTCGCACCTAGCGTATTGCGCTGCCAGGGCTGGGCCGCGGGCAATAATTGCACCTGGTCCAGCTTGAGCTGTTCAAACGCGGCCACGGCCAGCGTTACATGGGCTTTGTGGATAGGGTCGAAACTGCCACCCAGTAGCCCCACACGCTTTAAATCCATTCGCGTGGTACCAGGTATTGCGCCAAGGCGGCTTCTGGTGTGCCTGTTTCGGGCGACCAGTTATAACGCCAGTTGGCCTGAGGGGGCATGGACAACAGAATGGATTCAGTCCGCCCACCCGACTGCAGGCCAAACAGGGTGCCGCGATCAAAGACCAGATTGAACTCGACATAGCGGCCACGGCGAATAGCCTGGAAGTCCCGATGCGCCTGGGTGTACTCCTGGTCCATGTGGGCGCGCACAATCGGTGCGTACGCATCGGTAAAGGAGTTGCCTACCGAACGGGTCAGGGCAAAGCTGGCGTCGAAACCGGGTTCGTTCAAGTCGTCGTAGAAAATACCGCCAATGCCACGGGTTTCATTGCGATGCTTCAGGTAGAAGTACTCGTCGCACCAGCGCTTGTAGCGCGGGTAGTAATCTGCGCCGTGTGGCGCCAAAGCATCGTGGCAAACCTGGTGGAAATGGCGGGCATCGTCTTCGTCCAGGTAGTAAGGGGTCAAGTCCAGACCGCCACCAAACCAGAACACATCTTCCTGGTCGGCTTGCTGGGCTTGAGCCACAAACATGCGCACGTTCATGTGCGTGGTGGGTACAAAGGGATTGCGCGGATGAATCACCAGCGAAACACCCATGGCCTCCCAGGGGCGACCGGCCAGTTCAGGACGGTGAGCGCTGGCCGAAGGAGGCAGGGTGTTGCCTTTGACATGGCTGAACAGGACGGCAGCCCGCTCGAACACGGGGCCGTTCTCCAGCAGGCGGGACAGACCGCCACCGCCTTCTGGACGATCCCACTGGTCCGACTCGAAAGGCGTGCCATCCAGTTGCTCAAGTGTGTCCACGATGTGGCTTTGCAACTGACGGAAATAAGCCTGGACGGTATCAATGGGTAAAGACATGAAAAGACCTTGCTGCGACAATCAGGATTCACTGCTGGGCAGAGCGCGCCAGCCAATATCGGTGCGGAACTGCTTGCCGTCGAAGTGCGTTTGGGAAATGGCCTCGTAAGCGGCTTCCTGAGCGCGACGGATGGAGTCGGCCATGGCGGTGACACACAGTACACGACCCCCTGTGGTTACCACGGTGCCCTCTTTCATCTGAGTGCCTGCATGGAAGGTGATGCATTCGTCGGTGTCTTTCGCAAACTGCGTGATGGCATCACCGGTACGAGGTTCTTCGGGGTAGTTGGCTGCGGCCAGTACCACGCCAATCGCGGTGCGACGATCCCATTCGATGGTGGCCTCGTCCAGCTTGCCAGCCAGTGCCAGCTCGAAAGTCTCGGTCAGATCGCTTTTGATGCGCATCATGATGGGCTGGGTTTCAGGGTCGCCCATACGGCAATTGAATTCCAGCACCTTGATGGGGCGCGTGGCGTCCGGGCCGTCGTCAATCATCACGCCCGCGTACAGAAAGCCCGAGTAAGGCAAGCCTTCTTTGGCCATGCCTTGCATGGTGGGGTGAATGACTTCGCGCATGATGCGGTTGTGCAGCGTGGGGCTGACGATAGGGGCGGGGGAGTAGGCACCCATGCCACCTGTGTTCGGGCCCTGGTCGCCGTCTTTCAGGCGTTTGTGATCCTGGCTGGTTGCCATGGGCAGAACATTCTTGCCATCACACATGACGATGAAGCTGGCTTCTTCGCCGGTCAGGCATTCTTCCACGACCACGCGGGCACCGGCAGCACCAAAGCGGCCATCACCCAGAATGTCGTCAATGGCGCCCAGCGCTTCTTCCAGCGTGGTAGCCACAATTACGCCCTTGCCTGCTGCCAGACCGTCGGCCTTGACCACAATCGGCGCGCCTTGCTGACGGATGTAATCCTTGGCAGCGTCCGGATCGGTAAAGGTGGCGTAGGCCGCCGTTGGGATGTTGTGACGCACCATAAAGGCTTTGGCGTAGTCTTTGGAGCTTTCCAGTTGTGCTGCTGCCTGGGTAGGGCCAAAGATTTTCAGACCGGCCGCACGGAAGGCGTCCACAATGCCTGCGGCCAGAGGGGCTTCGGGGCCCACAATGGTGAAGGCAATTTTTTCTTGCTTCACAAAGGCAATCAGTTCCTGGATATCGGTGATAGCCAGGTTTTCAATGCGTTCAGCACGGGCTGTACCGCCATTGCCAGGGGCAACATAAACAGTTTGCACCCGTGCAGATTGGGCCAGGCGCCATGCCAAGGCGTGTTCACGGCCGCCGCTGCCGACAACAAGTAGCTTCATAGTGATGAGTCGGGCAGGGCCCGCAAAGAGGAGTTTTCAGAAACAGGTTATTCGGCTTCGTCCATGACGGCGGTGGTGTAGACCTCTTGGACATCGTCCAGGCCTTCCAGTGCGTCCAGAAGTTTTTGCATTTTGACGGCATCGTCGCCGCTCAATTCGGTCTCGTTCAGGGCTTTCATGACCACGCCTTCCACTTCAGGGGTCAATCCGGCCGCCTGGAACGCCGCTTGTACAGCGGGGTAATCGCTGGGTGTGCACAAGACTTCGATCAGGCCTTCTTCATCGGTGACGATATCGTCAGCACCGGCTTCCAGGCCCACTTCCATAATCGTGTCTTCCGAGGTGCCCGGAGCGAACAGGAACTGCCCACAGTGGCGGAATTGAAACACCACCGAGCCGTCCAGACCCAGATTGCCGCCATTTTTTGTAAAGGCATGTCGTACATCCGAGACTGTGCGCTGACGGTTATCAGTCATGCAGTCCACGATCACGGCTGCTCCGTTCACGCCATAGCCTTCATAGCGAATCTCTTCGTAGTTGGCATCGTCGGTACCGCCTGCACCGCGCTGGATGGCACGGGTAATGTTGTCTTTGGGCATATTGGCAGCGGTTGCCTTGTCCCAGGCCATGCGCAAACGTGGGTTGGACTCGGGGTCAGGGCCTCCGGCACGTGCGGCCACGGTGACCTCACGAATGATCTTGGTCCAAAGTTTGCCCCGTTTTGCGTCTTGACGACCTTTACGGTGCTGAATATTCGCCCATTTACTATGTCCGGCCATAAAGTATTACCAATTCAGTAGACTACGTTCAAAGAAAAACAGATCTATTTTAACCTGTCTGGACGACAAGGCCCGAGCTTGGGCGAAAGTCGCTAGAATCTAGGCACTTGGCATTCTATCTGGAAGAGAACAAACAATCATGGCCGATCCAATTTTGCTTGCTCAGAACAGCAATACTCCCATTTACCTGTTGCCTGCTCTGGCCAACCGGCATGGGTGTATTACGGGTGCCACAGGAACGGGTAAAACCGTCACTTTACAGGTGCTGGCCGAAGCCTTCTCTCGTCAGGGCACGCCCGTGTTCCTGGCCGATGCCAAAGGGGATCTGAGCGGGATTTCCCAGGCAGCAGAGCCCAATCCCAAATTGCAGGAACGTCTGCAAAAACTGGGCCTGCCCGAGCCGGTCTGGGGTGCGAACCCAGTTACTTTCTGGGACGTTTTTGGTGAACAAGGCCATCCTGTCCGCGCCACTATCTCCGATATGGGGCCTTTGCTGCTGTCCCAGATTCTGGAATTGAACGACACGCAGGAAGGGATTCTGAATATTGTCTTTCGCCTGGCGGACGATGAAGGCCAACTGATTCTGGACCTGAAAGATTTGCGCGCCGTGCTGCAAGACGTATCGGACCGTGCCGCCGAGTTGCGGAATCAGTACGGCAATATCGCGGCAGCCAGTGTGGGGGCCATCCAACGCGCCTTGCTACGTCTGGAAACCCAGGGGGCGGACCGTTTTTTTGGTGAACCGGCTCTGGATGTGATGGACTGGATTCGCACTGATGCTTCTGGTCGTGGCTCGATTAACGTGCTGGCCGCGGACAAGCTGATGCAATCGCCCCGTTTGTATGCGGTGTTCTTGTTGTGGATGCTGGCTGATCTGTACGAACGCCTGCCGGAGGTGGGGGATCTGGATAAACCCCGTCTGGTCTTCTTCTTTGATGAAGCCCACTTATTGTTTACGGGTGCACCAAAAGCCTTGCTGGAGAAAGTTGAGCAGGTCGTTCGCCTGATCCGCTCCAAAGGCGTGGGTATTTACTTTGTGACGCAGAACCCGCTGGATATTCCTGACACTGTTCTGGGTCAATTGGGTAACCGTGTGCAGCATGCCTTGCGTGCCTTTACACCGCGCGATCAGAAAGCGGTCAAGACAGCCGCGCAAACCATGCGCCCTAATCCGGGCCTGGATATTGAAGCCGCCATTACCGAGCTGGGCGTGGGCGAGGCCCTGGTATCCATGCTGGATGCCAAAGGGATTCCGACGCCTACCGAACGTGCCTGGCTGGTCGCTCCCGGTAGCCGGATCGGCCCTGCGACGGATGCGGAGCGACAGGCGGTGCGACAAGCCTCCTTGTTTGGCTTGAAGTACGACCAGTCCATTGACCGCGAATCGGCCTACGAGGTGCTGGCTAAAAAAGCCACAGATGCGGCTGCCAACGGTGCGGCAGGGGCTACCCAGCCCGGAGCGGCTGCTGCTGGCAAAGATGACGGTCTGATGGGAGTGGTGAATGATTTTCTTTTTGGATCAACAGGACCGCGGGGTGGCAAGAAAGATGGCCTGGTGCAAAGCATGATTAAAACCGAGACCAAACGGGCGGCCACCAAAGTGCTGCGTGGGGTATTGGGTTCTTTATTTGGAGGAAAACGTTAATGCCCACGCAACTGCCTCATTTGATTGTTGCCACAGCACGACCATCAGAAACGACACGTTGGGCGGACGAATTCCGCAAAGCCTATCCCGATTGGACAGTTGACGAATTTGTACCGGGTCAGCCCAGCACAGGGGCGACCTACGCCGTGGTATGGCAGCCGGATACGGTCTTGTTCAAGCAGGAACCCAAGCTGCGCGCTACCTTCAATCTAGGGGCAGGCGTGGACGCGGTAGCGGGCACCATCCCGGCCGAGATGCCTTTGTACCGTCTGGAAGACGCGGGCATGGCCGAGCAAATGGCCGAATATGCCTTGTATGGTGTGCTGCGTGCCGTGGGCCGTTTTCAGCCATATGAAGAGCAGTCGCGCGAAGGCAAGTGGAAAGCCTATCGCCCGATTGATCGCCGTCAGTGGCCGGTTGCCGTGTTGGGTCTGGGGGCGATTGGTAGCAAGATTGCCAATGTCATCGCCAGTCTGGGCTATCCCGTACACGGCTGGTCGCGTCGTCTGCATGAAGCCGATTTCCCGTGCTATGCCGGTGAAGAGGGCTTGAAAGAGTGCGTCTCTGCCAGCCGTATCCTGGTCAACGCCTTGCCGCTGACACCACAGACTGAAGGCTTGATCAACCGTGATGTGCTTGCGAATTTGCAGCCTGGTGGCTATTTGATCAACGTGGCTCGTGGTGGTCACCTGGTCGATGCGGATGTGCTGGACGCCCTCAAGAGCGGCCACCTGTCAGGCGCTTTACTGGATGCCTTTACGCAAGAGCCGCTACCAGCAGATCACCCCTATTGGGGTATCCCTTCAGTGATGATTACGCCTCATATCTCGGGTATTACCGTGCGTGAACTGGCGCTGGAGCAAATTGGTTCGCGTATCGAGCTTTTGCAAGAAGGCAAACCGGCGACCGGACGGGTCAATCACAGCCAGGGTTATTAATCGTTTTCAAGTTTGAACCTGCCTGCCAGCACCGAGGGGAGCTGGCAGGCTAATTGCTGTTTCGAGAGCGGAACAGCGTCTTGTCAGAATAAGGCCGTTGCGGCCATGTAAAACCACAAGGAAAGAGGAATGAGTAAAGTGCATCGTATTGCCGTGATCGCGGGAGACGGGATTGGCAAGGAAGTCATGCCCGAGGGGCTGCGTATTCTGGAAGTGGCCGCTCGTCGTCACGCCATCAATTTTGATTGGAAAGTGCTGGACTGGAGCTCGGATTACTACCAGAAAAACGGCACCATGATGCCCTCGGACTGGAAAGCCCAATTGATGGATACTGAGGCCATTTTCTTCGGTGCGATGGGCTGGCCTGATCTGGTGCCTGATCATGTATCGCTGTGGGAGTCCCTGTTCAAATTCCGTCGTGAATTCGATCAGTACATCAACTTGCGCCCTGTGCGTTTGATGCCCGGCGTGCGCTCGCCATTGGCAGGTCGTGAGCCAGGTGATATTGATTTCTTCATCGTGCGCGAGAACACCGAAGGTGAGTACTCCAATAGCGGCGGCATCATGTTTGAAGGCACGCAGCGCGAAGTGGTCATTCAGGAAAGCGTCTTCACCCGTACCGGTACTGATCGTGTCTTGAAGTTTGCGTTTGAGCTGGCTAAAAAGCGTGGCAAGCACGTTACTGCTGCGACCAAATCCAATGGCATTTCCATCTCCATGCCCTGGTGGGATTCCCGCGTGGCCGCAATGGGCGAGCAATATCCTGATGTGAAGTGGGACAAATATCACATCGACATTCTGTGCGCGCACTTTGTGCAGCACCCGGACTGGTTCGATGTGGTGGTGGCTTCCAACTTGTTCGGAGATATTCTGTCTGACCTGGGCCCGGCCTGCACCGGCACCATCGGTATTGCACCGTCGGCCAACCTGAACCCGGAACGAGTCTTCCCATCCCTGTTTGAGCCTGTGCACGGCTCGGCACCGGATATCTACGGCAAAGGCATTGCCAACCCCGTCGGTCAGATCTGGAGTGGTGCTTTGATGCTGGATTTCCTGGGCTACCCGCAAGCCGCCGCAGAAGTGGTGCAAGCCATTGAGCAGGTTCTGGCCAATGGCCCACGCACACCAGACCTGGGCGGCCAGGCCAGCACAACAGAAGTGGGTGCAGTCATCGCCCAAGTGCTGGAAGCGATGGCCTAAGCGCTTAGCTTGATTTGGGTGGGCGCAGGCCCGCCCATGTGATGGCGCCGATCATGATGGCCCCTCCCAGCAGCGCTCGGCTGCTGGGGTATTGGGCAAAGAGCAGGGCCGCAAAGGCAATGGCATAGACAGGTTCAAGCGCGATCACAATTCCGGCACTGCGCGCATTCAGAACGCTGAGTGCAGAGACCAGCAGGTAGTGCGACAAGGCGGTACAAAACACCCCCAGCAGGGCAATCCAGACCCAGTCCACCAGTGTGCTATCGCCCAGCAGCGGCAGGGCAAAAGGCCAGCACATCAGGGCCACAAACAGGTTTTCCCACCAGGCAACTTGCTGCGCCGACAGGTGCTTGGCTGCACGTCGATTGATCAATGTGAACATGGCAAAGGTAAAGCCCGAGGCAATCGCCCAGGCCAGGCCAATGGTGGACTGATCCTGAAAGTCGAAGGAAGGGGTAACCAGCAGCAAGCCAAAAGTCACCAGTGCCAGAATGATCCATTCAGAGACGGTGACGCGCTCGCGCAGCACGGCCCATTCGCACAAGGTAATGAAGGCCGGGAAGCTGGCAAAACCCAAGGTGGCAATGGTCACACCGCCCACTTTGACGGCCACAAAGAATGTGGCCCAGTGAATGGCCAGCATGATGGAGGCCAGAAGCAGGGTGCGAAAGTCCGCTGCCTTCATTCCCTGGCGCAAGCTGCGTCCTTGAGAGCGAATGCTGATGAACAAGGCCAGGACTGCAAAGCTGGCCCGGCCAGCCGTGATCAGCATGGCGCCGACCTGGATCAATTCACCAAAAATACCGGTCAGTCCGAACAGAACAGCGGCCACATGAATGGCAGCCAGAGCACGTCCATGCGTCATGGAAAGCGATCCGAGAAAAAAGAGTCAAATTTAGGCTATTCTGGTGCTTTATATCAGCCAGCGATAGGGCAGCGGGGTCGGGCAGGCAATACGCGTAAGGCATCATTCTAAGACATTGCTACGGGCCCCTCATCAAAGGAGTAAAACAATGACGCAGACGGTTAAGGCGATACGGATTGAACGTAATGGTGGCCCCGAGGTATTGCAGTGGGCTTCGGTAGAGTTGCCTGCTCCTCAGGAGAAGGAAGTCACCATACGCCAAAAAGCGGTGGGCTTGAACTTTATCGACATCTATTTCCGTAATGGCCTCTACAGCAATCCTTTGCCGCACGGCTTGGGGTTTGAAGCGTCTGGCATTGTGGAAGCGGTGGGTTCGGGCGTTACGCATCTGAAAGTGGGCGACCGGGTCGCTTACGGCCAAAGCCCTTTGGGGGCGTATGCTGAGGCGCGTAACGTGCCTGCGGATCGTGTGGTGCGTATTCCTGATGGCATCTCGTTTGAGCAGGCCGCGGCCATGATGCTCAAGGGTCTGACCTGCTGGTACTTGTTGCGCCAGACTTATCGCGTGCATGAAGGCCAGACGATTTTGTTCCATGCAGCCGCCGGTGGTGTGGGCCTGTACGCTTGCCAATGGGCGCGTGCCTTGGGCGTGAAATTGATCGGTACGGTTTCCAGCCCTGAAAAAGCGGCGCTGGCAAAACAGAATGGCGCCTGGGAAGTGATTGATTACTCCCACGAAGATGTGGTGAAGCGCGTGCTGGAATTGACCAATGGCCAGAAAGTGCCCGTTGTATATGACGGCGTGGGTAAGGATACCTGGGAGCGCTCGCTGGATTGCTTGCAGCCGCGTGGTTTGATGGTCAGCTTCGGGAATGCTTCCGGCCCGGTAACGGGTGTGAATTTGGCGACCCTGGCATCTAAAGGTTCTTTGTATGTGACACGCCCTGTGCTGGGTGCGTATGTGCCTACGCAGGAAACCATGCAGGAAGCGGCGGACGAGATGTTTGATCTGGTGCTGCAAGGCAAGATCAAGCCTTTGATTGGTCAGCGCTTCCCGCTGGATCAGGTTGCCAAGGCGCATGAAGATCTGGCCGGTCGTCGCACGACAGGTTCTACGGTTTTGACGCTGGATTAATACGGATTGTCGGGCGGTGACGCGTGATGGGCAGATAGCCTTTGTTCAGCACTAAGCCCGAATAGTTTGTCTTATAAAAATGGCCTCCGACAAGGAGGCCATTTTTATTTCGCAGTGCTTTATCTACCCGAACTGGGCAGGCAGCAATCAGCCTTGCTCGTGGTACTGACGCACGCGCTCGACTTCATTGCGCGAACCCAGAATCACACCAATGCGCTGGTGCAGCTCAGTCGGTTGTACGTCCAGAATGCGCTGCGTGCCGTCAATCGACATGCCACCGGCTTGTTCGACCAGGAAGCTCATGGGATTGGCTTCGTACATCAAACGCAGCTTGCCTTTACGGCCAGAAGCACGGGAGTCGCGGGGGTACATGAACAGGCCACCACGTGTCAGGATGCGGTGTACATCGGCCACCATGGAGGCAATCCAGCGCATATTGTAGTTTTTGCCCAAGGGGCCTTCAGGGCCAGCCAGGCAATCGTCGATATAGCGTTTTACCGGGGCTTCCCAGTGACGCATATTGGACATATTGATGGCGAATTCTGCGGTGTCCTCAGGAATGGTGATGCGCTCGGTGGTCAGTACCCAGGAGCCCATTTCCTTGTCCAGCGTGAAGGCGGCCACGCCGTCACCCACGGTCAGCACCAGCATGGTTTGCGGGCCATAAATGGCATAACCGGCCGCAACCTGACGCACGCCGGGTTGCAGAAAGTCCTGCTCTTCAATGATACGGTCGCGAGCTTCCGGCGGCACGCTCAGTACCGAGAAGATCGTGCCAATGGATACGTTCACGTCAATGTTGGACGAACCATCCAGCGGATCAAACAAGAGCAGGTTTTCGCCTTTGGGGTAGTAGTCCGGGATGCGGTGCAGGGTGTCCATTTCCTCGGAAGCCATGGCGGCCAGGTTGCCGCCCCATTCATTGGCTTCCAGCAGGATCTCGTTGGACAGCACGTCCAGCTTTTTCTGAACTTCGCCCTGTACGTTCTCGGAGTCCAGGGAACCCAGAACGCCGCCCAGCGCTCCTTTGCTGACGGCATGGCCAATGGCCTTGCATGCGCGTGCTACGGTTTCCAGCAGCAAGCGTACGTCGGCGGTGACCGTTTTCTTCTGGCGCTGTTGCTCCACCAGATACTGAGTAAGGTTTTTCTTCAAGACAGACTCCGAGGTCAAAGAGTTAATGCTTTATGTACGATTTCGGCCACATTGCCCGACAGGCCGGGTTCGGCCTGAATGCGCTCCAGCGCCGCTTTAAGCGGGTCGCGGGCTTCGGGTTCAAAGCGGGCCCAATTATCAAACACACGGGCCAGACGGGCCGATATTTCCGGGTTGAGCTTGTCCAGGGCAATGACTTGCTCGGCCCAGAAATCATAGCCTTCCGGCGTGTGTATAGCCTGCATATTGTTGATGCAGAACTGGAAAATCAGAGAACGGGCGCGGTTGGGATTGCGCATCGAAAAGGCCGGATGCAGCATCAGGGCGCGTACCTGAGCGACTTGCGTGCTGGGGGCGGTGGCTTGCAAGCTGAACCAGCGATCCAGCACCAGGGGATTGTCCTGCCAACGCTGGAAAAAGTCATCCAGTCCGTCCTGACGGTCTTCGGCATCACCGTAGTTCACCAGCGCACTAAGAGCACCCATGCGATCAGTCATGTTGCTGGCCTGATCGTATTGGTTACGTGCCAGTTGCGGGCCGGTATTCACACCAGCGACCAGCAGGTAGTTCAGGGCCAGGTTGCGCAAGGAGCGTTGACCCGCCTGCAGGGCATCCGGGCTGTATGGAGCCTGTTCCAGGCTCAGGTATTGGTAGAGCTCTTGCCAGTAAGGGGTCAGTGCCAAGCCCAGTTCGCGTTGTAGCTGACGGCGTGCCTGCACAATGGCGCGCGGGGTCATGGGCTGGGTTTGCTCCAGCAATTCGCGCTCGCTGGGCAGAGACAGGATGCGGGCTTTATACGCTGGGCTCAGGACAGGATCTTGTACCAGGGCGTGCCAGGTCTGCACGACGGTCGCCAATTGTGAGGCCGAAGGTGTGCGTCCCGATGCAGAGGACAAGATCAGACGGGTAGCCAGCAACTGAGCGGCTTCCCAACGTGCAAACGGATCAGTGTCGTGACGGGCCAGCAGCGCCAGTTCGGAATCCGGACGGTAGTAGTCCACTCGTACGGGAGCGGAGAAATTGCGCAACAAGGACAGAACTGGCGCCTCAGGAATCTGCGTGAAGGTCCAGCTTTGTTCGGCTTCGGTGAAATCCAGCACCAGGGTATCGCCTTGCTGCTCGTCCAGATGAAGGGTCAGCGGTGTGCCTTGCTGATCCAGCATGCCCAGTGCAAAGGGGATATGCAAAGGCGGCTTGGGTGTGGATTTATTCTCGATCCCTGCGGGCGCATTACTTTGGCGCAAGGTCAGGGTAGCGGTCTGGGTAGCAGGATCATGTGTCAGGCTGACCTTGACGCGCGGCGTGCCAGCTTGCTGATACCAGCGACGGAATTGCTCCAAGCTCTGGCCGGGTTTGACCTGGCGATACACGCTGTCCATGCTGTCCACGAAATCATCGCAGGTGACAGCCTGGCCGTCATGGCGCTTGAAGTATTCGCGGATACCGGCCTGGAAGTTTTCTTCGCCCAGCAGGGTGTGCTGCATGCGAATGACTTCTGCGCCTTTTTCGTAAATGGTGGCGGTATAGAAGTTGCTGATTTCCTGATAGCTTTCTGGCCGAATAGGGTGAGCCATCGGGCCAGCGTCTTCCGGGAATTGAGCGGCGCGCAGCACGCTGACATCATCAATGCGTTTGACGGCACGGGCACTGGCGGCTTGAGCGCCATCCAGTCCTTGGGCCAGCATGTCAGCGGAAAACTCCTGATCGCGGAAAACCGTCAGGCCTTCCTTCAGGGATAACTGGAACCAGTCGCGGCAGGTGACGCGGTTGCCGGTCCAGTTATGGAAGTATTCGTGACCAATGACAGCTTCCACGGCATGGAAGGACGCATCGGTGGTGCTTTGTGCATCAGCCAGCACGTAGGCGGCGTTAAAGATGTTCAGGCCTTTGTTTTCCATCGCGCCCATATTGAAGTCGCGAGCGGCCACAATCATGAAGCGGTCCAGATCCAGTTCCAGACCAAAGCGCTGTTCATCCCAACGTACGGAATGTTCCAGGCATTCCATGGCCCATTCTGTTTTATCGCCATCACCACGATCGCAATAAACCTGCAATAGGGCAGGCTGGCCATTGGCCTTTTTGATTTCGCGTTCGCGCACATCAAAATCGCCAGCAACCAGTGCAAATAAATAAGAAGGTTTTGGAAAAGGATCTTCCCAGATGGCCTGAGTACGGCCATCGTCCAGCGTGGTGCTTTCCAGCAAATTGCCGTTGGAGAGCAAATAGGGATAGAGCTTGGCATCGCCGCGCAGCACCACTTCATAACGGGACATCACATCAGGACGGTCCGGGAAGAAGGTAATACGACGAAAGCCCTGGGCTTCACATTGGGTAAACAGATTCTGGCCTGATACATACAGGCCCATCAACATGGTGTTGTCTTGTGGGCGGCAGCGGCTCACCAGCGCCAGATCAAATTCTGCGGTCTGGGGCGAGAGCGTCAGGCCCTGTTCATCAAGCTGGTAATCCTGGGCAGTCAGGGTGACGCCGTTGATACTGA
This sequence comes from Alcaligenes sp. SORT26, assembly GCF_017377875.1. Taxonomy (GTDB): domain Bacteria; phylum Pseudomonadota; class Gammaproteobacteria; order Burkholderiales; family Burkholderiaceae_B; genus Alcaligenes; species Alcaligenes parafaecalis. The sequence goes on along the minus strand of NZ_CP070975.1, from coordinate 1,533,545 downwards.
CTTCAAGCAGTTCAATGTCTTCGCCATCCAGTACCAGGGGGCGGATCTGGCCGTCCTGGCTGCTGGCTCGAAAAGCCAGACGAACCAAGGTTTGCTCGGCCGCCAAATCAAATTCCAGTCGTACCTTCTCTATTTGATAGGGGTAGGGCTGGTAATCGTGGCGGGAGATCGTAGGTAAGGTGTCTGTGCGCATGTGATCCTGGTCCGACAATCGAAAAAAGATGGTCTATTGTAATGTTGTTTGAACGCCCACACTGGACGCCAGAAACAGGCAGTAAACTAATTGTTCGTCGGCGCTACGGTGCTGTCATTAAACGGGCTTGAACGTGCAAGCGAAAAACAAGCAAGGGTGAAACTATGACGTTATTTTCTGAAGGGTTTTCCTGGCGCGCCCTACGCCTGATGAGCCTGGCATTGGCGGTATTGACCACGGCTTGCGCTGCGCCTAGCTGGTCTGCCAAATTGACGCGTTATCAGCAGTGGCCCACGGCTACCAGTGGCGATACGTATTACATCAAGTCTGCAGCTGATAAAAGCAGCAATCTGCAATATCAGTCTTTTGCAGATTCTGTGCGGGCTTCCATTGGCGTTACCGGACTCGTGCAAGCGGCGGATCTGAAGTCTGCGCGTTTTGTGGTGCAAATGGATTATGGCAATCCGCAGGAACAAAGCTGGGTGCCTCAATTTTCAGATAGTTTTTATGGTCCATCGGCTTGGGGAATCGGTCGCGGCTATTATGCGCCAAATGATGGTTGGGGCGGCGGTTTCTTTTATTCTCCGAATGTAGTGAATGTTCCTGTCACTGTGTATAAAAATTATCTAAATGTAATCATTACAGATAATCAAAACTCGGGCGCAGAAGTGTATCGTGCTACAGCCGTCTCTTATAGCCATTCTGACAACCTGGACCAGCAGATGCCATTTTTGTCCCAGGCCATATTTGATGGTTTCCCCGGAAATAATGGACAGGTGATTGATATCCGATATCCTTTACCACGGGATTGAGCAGGAAGAAACCCGGCTTTATGTAGGGGATTTATAAAAACAAGAAAGGGACCGCTTTTTCAAGCGGTCCCTTTCTTTTGTTTGGTTCCGACACTTATTTGATCAGGAACTCTTCACGGCTGCGGCCATTGGCTTCAGCATCAATGATCCACCGTGGTGGACGGCCACGGCCTGTCCAGGTGTCCTGGGTGCCGGGGTGGCGGTATTTGGGAGGCAGGCTGGTCTTGGGGCCGTCGGAACCAGCACCAGCTCCGCGGCGGGCGGAGTTGTCCAGAGCTTCAGCGACTTCATCAATCGTGATCTCGTTGTCTTGCATGGACTTGACGATAGACGCGATGACAGGACGACGCTGTTTGACACGAAGAGATTTCATCTGTTTTTGCAGACGCAGAATCTCTTTTTCTATCTTCTGCTTTGCGGAGCTGTAAGTTTCGACTGACATATAGGATTCCTGTTTCATGTTTGTAGTTATCTGATAAACCCTGCCTGCACAAGCTCATGTTTATCATGCGAAAACAGTGTACTTTGATTTTCTTGAAAAGATAAGTAGTTTGGATAAAAAATAAACGCTTAATCAAAAAGGTGTTTGGTTTTTGTAATTATTTAAGCTCATTAGACAATTCTATGGCTCTTGATTATTTAATCTAATCATGGGTTATCATGAATTTGAATGGGTTTATATCAAAACCATATAGGTGCGTTTCTAATTAGGTAAATTTTAAAATAGTTTTAATTCCGTATCAGAAAATGTCGTAATTGGAATTTTCAAACTGATTAGTTCAATAGGCTGATTTTTGCTTCAGAATGCCCGGAAGGGGCCTGATCAGTACGTCGGCATCGCATACGGTGGCACATTCTGTTTTAATGCTCAGATAGACGGAAAGCCAAGTGGCTGTCAGCACGTCTCTTGGTACCCATTTTCGTCCCTTGCAGCCCTGGGTTTGCGGGGGATCTGTCAGTAGGAATAAACGATGAAGCTAGTTGATCCGGCTATCAATGCCCTGGAATGCGCCCGTGGACTGTTGCTTGACCCTTGGGGCTTGAATGAAAGCCACTTGTCCGGCGCGCTCGGTGAGATCTTCACCCATCAGGCTGACTATGCCGATTTATATTTTCAGTACACCCGCAGCGAAGGCTGGGCGCTGGATGAAGGGATTGTCAAAAGCGGTAGCTTTTCAATCGAGCAGGGTGTGGGGGTACGCGCATTAAGTGGTGAAAAAACCGCTTTTGCCTATTCGGATTCCTTGAGCCCGGAAGCCTTGCTGTCCTCGGCGCGTGTGGTGCGCTCGATTGCGCGTCAGGGCGGTTCGGGTAAAAGCGGCATCCTGGTGCCCAGTGATTCGCAGCGACCTACCTTGTATACCGGTACAGATCCTATCGCCAGCTTGCCTGCTCCTGACAAAGTCGCTTTGCTGGGACGGCTGGATGCGTTGGCCCGTGCCGCGGATTCGCGCGTGGTGCAGGTCATGGCCAGCCTGGGTGCAGAATACGATGTCGTGCTGGTTGCCGGTAGTGATGGCCGTCTGGCAGCGGATGTACGCCCTCTGGTGCATTTGTCCCTGTCGGTCATTGTGGAACATAAAGGCCGCCGTGAACGCGGCTCGGCAGCCGGTGGCGGACGGGTAGACCTGTCTTATTTCTCCGACGACATGCTGCGCAGCTATGTGGACAAGGCCGTGCGTTCGGCCATGACCAATCTGGAAGCCAAGCCTGCACCTGCAGGGCAGATGACGGTAGTTCTGGGCCCAGGCTGGCCCGGCATCATGCTGCACGAAGCGGTGGGGCATGGTCTGGAAGGCGACTTCAACCGTCGTGGCAGCAGCTTGTTTGCAGGTCGTATTGGGCAGCGGGTGGCTTCTAAAGGCGTAACCGTTATTGATGACGGTACGCTGGAAAACCGCCGTGGTTCCCTGAATATGGATGACGAAGGCAATGCCACACAACGTACCGTCCTGATTGAAGACGGTATTTTGAAAGGCTATTTGCAAGACACCCATAATGCTCGCCTGATGGGTGCGGCTGTCACGGGAAATGGCCGTCGCGAATCCTACGCCAGCCTGCCTTTGCCACGCATGACCAATACCTTCATGTTGGGTGGCGATAAAGATCCGCAGGAAATTATTGCCTCGGTGAAGAAAGGTTTATATGCCGTAGACTTCGGTGGCGGTCAGGTTGATATTACGAGCGGTAAGTTTGTTTTCTCGACTTCGGAAGCCTGGGTTATTGAAAATGGCAAACTGATGTACCCCGTCAAAGGGGCCACCTTGATTGGCAGCGGTCCAGATGCCATGAATCAGATCAGCATGATTGGTAATGACATGCAGTTGGATTCGGGTGTGGGTACGTGTGGCAAAGAAGGACAAAGTGTTCCAGTCGGGGTGGGGATTCCTACCGTGCGGATGGAAAACCTGACTGTCGGTGGTACGGCCTGATTTAATTTGGTGCCTAATAAAACCGATAAAAAGACCGCCCAAGATGATATTCATTTGGGCGGTCTTTTTTTATGCTGCTTTTATTGCAGCGCAGCAAAAAGTTTTTGTCTTTTGTTCGGTTCGGGGTACTGAGTTCGCCGAGACATTCATTCTTGTCTTACGAGGCCTGCGTATTTTTCGCTACTTTGAGTCTGCGAGTGCGTGTGGCCAGCCAACACAGCAAGGCACCCAAACACACCATGGCAGAGCCTTGCCAGAAGGTCAGGGTTAAGGGTGCTTGTAGCAAAAAGGTGGACAGGGCAGCCGAGAACACCGGGATAAAGTAAGAGGCACCCGCCAGTATCGTGACATTGCCATGCAAAATGCCCACGTTCCAGGCGGCGTAGCCAAACCCCATGGCAATCGCTGCCAGCAGCAAATAAACCAGTGCAGGAACCGTGAACACCATCTCGGCGGCTCCTTGGCCCAAGTATTTGATCCACAGCACGCCCGCTGTCAGCATAAAAAATAAGGTGATGCCGTTTTTGCCCTGAGCGATACGGGCAGTCATGGTGCTATAGCCCGCCCAGATCAGGGCTCCCGTAAACGCCAGGCCATAGCTGAGCGGGTTGTCCTGCACATTGAGCCAGATGCTGTGCAGACTCAAGCCTTGCTCACCCCCCAAAATCCAGCTAATACCCATCATGGAGAGCAGCAGGCCCGGTGCGATCAGCCAGTTGGCCTTTTGCCCATTGAACAAAATAGCCGCCACGATGGTGAAGGTAGGCCATAGGTAATTGACCATGCCCACTTCAATCGCCTGCTGGCTGTTATGGGCATAGCCAATAGACAGGGCCAGGCACAGCTCATAACAGACAAACAGGATGCTGCCCCAAATCAGGTAGCGGCGCGGGAACTCACGCAGGCGCACCCAACCCACAGATAAAAGAAGAAAGACCGAGGCCAGGGTGTAGATCAGGGCAGCGCCGCCGGTGGCACCCAGATAGTCGCTGACGCTGCGGATCAGGCCGACAATCGTGCTCCAAAGAACAATGGCGATCAGACCAATCAGGGTTGCCTTATCAGATTGCTTCATGCTGGTTTCAATGTCTGCAAGGTGCGCCGTGAACGGGCAGCGGCTTTACTTGGCCAAGAGACTTATGGGTTAATGGGCCGGGTTGGATTCAGGCTTGGGTGGTTCGCAAGCAGGACTCGTGGCAGTTTACTGTAAGCTGCGTGTCGTCCTGAACCGCTCTTGGTGAAAAAGGATAGAGCAGGGCATCGTTCTGCGCCTTGCTAGCCCGATCCCGGAAGGAGCTGGTACTTACATTTTTTTGGATTTTGAGTCAGATCCCTGCGTTTACGTTCGCTATGATTTTGAGTGTAAATCGGTTTGACTTGAATCTTTTCTAGGCATATCATTTCAACACGAATTAATCGTGCTGAATTATTTTGTTTGGCTAATTAAATGACCACAGATCAACACTACGATTTACGAATTTTGCGGGCTTTGCGCCAGATCACGCGCTCGATTGCCCTGCATTCCAGGCAGTTGTCGGCGTACAGCAATATCACCGCGCCCCAGTTGATCTGCCTGCGCACCATTATCGAAAAAGGCCCGCTGACGGCCACGGCCATCAGCCGCGAGATGCATGTCAGCCCCAGCACCGTCGTCGGTATTCTGGATCGCCTGGAAGATAAAAAACTGGTGCTGCGTGAGCGTGGCCGTGAAGACCGGCGCATTGTATTTGTCAGCGCGACCCCTGAAGGGGTGACGCTGGCACGCGATACCCCGTCCCCTTTGCAAAAGAAGCTGTCGGACGCTTTGAAAGAACTGCCCGAGTTGGAACAGGCCACCATGACCTTGTCCCTGGAGCGCATTGTTCGTCTGCTTGATGCTGACCCGGATGTTGTGCTGGAGGCCGACGATACGGCCTCGCCTATTCTTGAGGTCCCGGAAGGGGATGTACCCCCCGAATCCGGGTTGGTGGTTTGACGGATCGACCTAGTCCGGGCAGCTTGGCAGTCAATGTGACGACTGCCCAGTCTGCCCCCAGTAAACCGGCGCTGGTACTGCGTGCGCCCTTGTTGCGCGATGCAGCGGCCATCCATCAGTTGATTGCCGATTGCCCGCCGCTGGATCTGAATTCTGAATATCTCTATTTGCTGCTCAGCGAGCACTTCGCCCAAACCTGCGTCGTGGCGCAGAACGGGGAACAAATAGACGGTTTCATCTCTGCCTACTTTCTCCCCGACCGTCCTGATGTGCTCTTTGTATGGCAAGTCGCCGTGCATGAGCGCGCCCGTGGGCGGCGTCTGGGGCAGGCCATGCTGGAGCATTTGAAGCAACGCTTGCGTGGTCGTTCCTTACGCTATCTGGAAACAACGGTCAGCCCCGGCAATCGGGCCTCGCGAGGCCTGTTTGCGGCCATGGCCCGGCATTGGGCTGCGCCCATGCAGGAACAGGAATTTTTCGATATCGCCTTGTTCGCCGATCAGGCGCACGAGGCAGAACCTCTATTACGAATCGGCCCCTTGGACTCTGGATAAGGGGACTTTACGCAAAAGAACGGTAGAGCCGGTCTGGTTCGCTGATTGTAGTTTGTCGGCTCAAGACACGCCGTTCTATAACCAGGAGAGGAAATATGACTGATTTAAAAATATTCGACCGGATGGAGTCTGAAGTAAGGGGCTACGTCCGGTCCTTCCCGGTCATTTTCAACAAAGCCCGAGGCTCGGTCTTGGAGGACGAGTCAGGCAGGCAATACATCGATTTTTTCAGTGGGGCCGGTACGCTCAACTACGGGCATAACAACCCCCATCTGAAAGAAAAGCTGATTGACTACCTGAACACCGACGGCTTGGTACACGGTTTGGACATGGCCACCAGTGCCAAGAAATACTTTCTTGAAACGGTGGACAAAGTTCTGCTCAAACCGCGCGGGTGGGACTACCGCCTGCAGTTTACGGGGCCTACGGGCACCAATGCCGTGGAAGCGGCGTTGAAATTGGCACGCCAGGTCAAGGGCCGCCAGAATGTGATTTCCTTTACGCATGGTTTCCACGGCGTCAGCACGGGTTCCCTGGCAGTGACGGCGAACTCCAAGTTTCGTAGTGCAGCGGGTGTGGCCCTGGGTAATACCTCGTTCATGCCTTATGACGGCTACTTGGGACCGGACGTCAACACGATGGCTTATCTGGAGCGTTTGCTGGAAGATCCCAGCAGTGGCCTGGACCATCCTGCCGCGGTCATCGTGGAAACTGTGCAGGGTGAAGGGGGCGTGAACGTCGCTACACAGCGCTGGCTGCGTGAACTGCAACGGCTGTGCCGCGAGCACGACATGCTGCTGATCATCGATGACATTCAGGTGGGTTGCGGACGTACTGGCCGCTTCTTCAGCTTTGAACAAGCGGGTATCAGCCCCGACATCATCACTCTGTCCAAATCCCTGTCCGGCTTTGGTTTGCCCATGTCTTTGGTCTTGCTGCGTCCTGAACTGGATGTGTGGAAGCCCAGCGCCCATAACGGCACCTTCCGTGGCAACAACCTGGCCTTTGTGACGGCGGCTCAAGCGCTGGAAAGTTACTGGGCGGACGAGCAATTTGAAAATGAAATTCTGGCTAAAGAGCGCCAAGTGCGTGACTGGCTGGAAAACCTGGTGCACAGCTACCCCGACCGTGGTTTGAGCGTGCGTGGTCGCGGCCTGATTCAAGGCTTGGTGACGCCACCCGGAGCCGGTCTGGCCAATGAAATTGCCGCTCAGTCCTTCAAGCAAGGTCTGGTGATTGAAACCTCGGGCGCCCACGATGAAGTTCTGAAGTTGTTGCCTGCCCTGACGATCAGCAATGAAGAGCTGACTCAAGGCCTGGACATTATTGAACGCAGCGTGGCCCAGTGCCTGTCCAAACGCGGTAGTCAGGCCAAGATTCTGAAGATTGGAGGAGCACGCTAATGTTGGTGAAAAACGTACAAGATGTGATTGGAACCCGCGACGAGGTGCGTACAGACACCTGGGTCAGCCGCCGTGTTTTGCTCAAGAAAGACGGCATGGGTTTTTCCTTTCACGAAACCGTTATTTTTCCTGGCACCGAGACGCATATCCACTACCAGAATCACCTGGAAGCGGTGTGGTGCATCGAGGGTGATGGCGAAATCGAAACCGTTGCCGACGGCAAGAAATACGATTTGGGTCCAGGCGTGGTTTACGCGCTGGATCAGCACGATGAACACTATCTGCGCGGTGGCAAAGAGCCGCTGCGGGTGATCTGCGTGTTCAATCCGCCCCTGACCGGCCAGGAAGTTCACGATGAGAAAGGGGTTTACCCAGCCATCGTGGAAGACTAAGGAAGGAGAGCATCATGACAGTGACCATGAGCGATCTGTACACATCCCGTACAGAACGAACGGCGGCCATCGTCAGCCGCCAGGAGCCGGTGGTGTACCCGGACCCGGTAGGTAGCCAGCCTCTGAACAAGGCCCAGTTGCGTGAATACGAGAGCAATGGTTTTTTGTTGCTGCCTGACTTGTTCAATGCGCAGGAAGTACAGGCTTTGTTGGGCAATGTGGAAGCCATGAGTGCCGACCCCGGCATTTTGTCGCGGGAAGAAGCCGTGGTGGAAAAGGGTAGCCAGGCTGTGCGCTCTATCTTTCGAGTGCATGAGCTAAGCGAGCTGATTGCCCGCCTGGTACGCGATCCGCGTGTGCTGGATGTGGCCCGTCAGATTCTGGGCTCGGATGTCTATGTGCACCAGTCTCGTGCCAACCTGAAACCGGGCTTTACCGGCAAGGAGTTCTACTGGCACTCGGACTTTGAGACCTGGCATATCGAAGACGGCATGCCGCAGATGCGGGCGTTAAGCTGCTCAGTGCTGCTGACTGACAATAATGTGTGCAACGGCCCCTTGATGCTGGTGCCGGGCTCGCACCGTCAGTTCATCTCGTGCACAGGTCAAACACCGGACGATCATTACAAGGAATCCTTGCGCAAGCAGGAGTATGGCGTGCCCGATCCGATCAGCCTGCGTTTGCTGGTGGATCAGGGCGGTATAGAAGCCATTACCGCCAAGGCCGGTTCGGTGATCTTTTTTGACTGCAATACCTTGCACGGCTCGGCCAGCAATATCTCGCCTTGGCCACGAGCCAATGTGTTCACGGTCTATAACAGCGTGGAAAACAGTGTGGGTGATCCCAAACAGGGACTGACGCCACGTCCTGCGCATGTGGCCACTCGGGGGCAGTTCTCTGCCTTGACGCCCTTGAATGGACCGCTGCTGGAGTCCTAAGCAAGAAGGTCTGTGCCTTGGGTGCAGACTTGGCCGGATAAGACGCTCCCTGGATTTATTTCCAGGGGGCGTTTTTTGTGGGCTCAAGATCGTGAACAAGGGAGGCAAGCTTATGGGCCGTGCCTTGGGCAGATGACTAGGTCTGCCCCATATTGACTGGCCTGGGTTCAGAAAGCCGTTAGCGGAGATACTCAGTAGCTATGACTTGGCTTGTGCTGGAGCCTGTGTGGTGGCGGTTGGCCTGGATCTGCCGGTCTTAATGCGCTCAATTAGCAACACCTATTTATTTATACCCGGATAATATTGACTGATTAATATCGTCCGGGTAAAAATAGAGACTTCTTAATCGAAGCATTGGTTTTGCTATGAAAACGACTTACCCCAATACCTACACCAGCTTTATGGGTCACCGCCGTATCGCGTCCGGCCCCATGCTGGCCAATGTGCTGGCCGTGAAAAAAATTCTGGAGAGCCGGGTTAACGATCCCGTGTTGATCTTTGACGATGTGACGGGCCACTTTGTGGATGTGAATACCCAAGGGACGGACGAGGAGCTGGCGCAACGCTATGCGGCAGTGGATGTGTCTGAAGCTGAGGTCGAGCAGACCGAGGAGGAGGCCCCACGAGGCCGTGGTCGACCCAAGCTGGGCGTGGTTCCCCGTGAAGTGACCTTGTTGCCACGCCATTGGGATTGGCTGGCGACTCAAGCCGGAGGTGCTTCGGTTGCGCTACGCAAACTGGTTGAAGAAGCGCGCCGTGCCAGCGCGGCTAAAGATCAGCGCCGTCAGGCGCAGGAGCGGGCCTATAACTTCATGACCGCAATTGGTGGTGATTTGCCCGGTTTTGAAGAAGCCATGCGGGCCTTGTTTGCTGATGAGCTTGAGCGTTTCAACGCCCTGCTGGCTGCCTGGCCGGAGGATGTGCGGGAGCATGCGATCAAGCTGGCGCAATCCCCTGTATTTTCTTTGGCCGAGTAAGTTTTGAGGGCGTGGAAGGGCTGAGCTTCCAAGGGACAGGCGATAAAAAAACGGGCTATTAATAGCCCGTTTTTTATCGCCGGAATGAGGTGTTGAAATAGTCTTCAACCAAGAGGCATGGTGAATGACTAGGCCGCCTGAATGAAGTTGCTTAAAAACGCCTGTGTCCGTGCTTCCTGTGGATTGCAGAACACTTGTTCTGGTGGGCCGGATTCCACGATCACGCCTTTATCAAAGAAGCAGACGCGATCTGACACTTCCTTGGCAAACTGCATTTCGTGGGTCACCAGCAGAATCGTCAGATCTTGCTCCTGGCTGAGCTTCTGAATCACGCCCAGTACTTCGCCGACCAGTTCCGGGTCCAGTGCCGAGGTGGGCTCGTCAAATAGCAGAATGTTCGGTTCCATGGCCAGGGCCCGTGCAATACCTACACGCTGTTGTTGTCCGCCGGAGAGCTGGCTGGGGAATTTGTCCGCATGGTCGATCAGGCCCACCAGATCCAGATATTTTGTGGCCCGCTCGCGTGCCTGCTCTTTGGACAGACCCAGCACATGGGTCGGCGCTTCCGTCACGTTACGCATCACCGTCATGTGCGGGAACAGATTGAACTGCTGGAACACCATACCCATTTCTTTGCGCATTTCGCGCAAATGGTTCTGACTGGCGGGCACCAGTTTGTCGTCGACCCGTTCGTGCCATAAAGGCTTGCCAGCTACCGTGATGAGGCCTTCGTCGATTGTCTCCAGCGTCATCAAAATACGTAGCACGGTGGATTTACCAGAACCGGAAGGGCCGATGATGGTGACTTTCTCACCCGGTTCCACCTGAAAGTTCAAGGCGTCCAGGACGGTGACATCACCAAACTTCTTGGTGACATTGTCAAATTGAATGATGGGGCTTGTTGTGTCAGTCATCGCAGGGGGATTCCTTGCTTGGGCAAACGCCGGTCCAGCGTTCGTACCCCAGCCGAAGCCAGGAGGGTCAGCAGCAGATACAGGCCGCCCACCATGGACAGGGGAATGATGTAGTTAAAAGTACGGTCACCAATAATCTTGGCCACGTTCAGGACTTCCAGCACCGACACCACAGAGAGCACGGGCACGTCTTTCATGATGGAGACCAGGTAATTGCCCATCGCGGGAATGATGCGCGGGATAGCCTGGGGCAGGGTGATGACCATAAAGGTGCGCAGCGGGGAAATATCCAGTGCGCGGGCCGCTTCCGTCTGGCCGTGGGTGACCGATTCCAGACCGGCCCGATAGACCTCGGACAGATAGGCGCTGTACTGCACACCCAGCGCCAGTGCGCCGGTCAGGAAGGCGGGCAGCACAATGCCGTAGTCCGGCAGCACGTAGTACAGGAAAAACAATTGCACCAGTAAGGGCGTGTCGCGCAGGAATTCGGTCAGCACATAGGCGGGCCAGGAAATCAGGCGCAGACGCACGCTTTTCAGGCCTGCCAGAATCAGCCCTAAAACGGCAGCAACACCAAAGCCCAGCACCGCGGCCTGGATGGTGACCCATAAACCCTTAAGCAAAATAGGCAGGATAGACAGCGCAAATGCTCCGTTGCTGCTGGTGTCCCATTCAATACCAAACAGCATGTTCAGCTCCTTTGCGCGCGCCAGCGGCCGGTTGCGCGTTCCAGCAATTTCATCAGGACCGTCAGTACCAGTGCCATGCCAAAGTACATCAGCAAGAGCAAGGTGTAGATGGTGGTGCTGTCCTGGGTGAAGTTGCGTATTTGTTCGGCTCTAAAGCTCAAATCTCCCAGGCTGATCAAAGAGACCAGGGCCGTATCTTTCAGGTTCTGTACGGCCAGATTTCCGAAGCTGGGCATCATCTCCGGGATGGCCTGGGGCAGACTGATGCGCCATAAGGTTTGGCGCTCGGTAAAGTCCAGGGCCTTGGCGGCTTCCAGTTGGGAATGCGGCACAGCCTGAATGGCGCCGCGCACCACCTCGGCACCGTAGGCACCGATATTCAGGCCCAAGGCCAGCGTGCCCGCCACGACCGGGTCCAGGCGCCAGTCCAGGCCCATGGACTCGCCCAGAATCGGCAGGGCGAAGTACAGCCAGAAGAGCTGCACCAATAAAGAGGTGCCACGAAAAACTTCGATGACTGTAATGGACAGCGAACGCAGGGCTAAAGAGTGAGACAGCCTGCCTATGCCCAGAGCAAAGGAGGCGATGGCACCCACGACTGTAGAGTAAAACGTGAGCTGTATCGTGACCCAGGCCCCTTCCATCAGGGCCGAGCTGTAACTTAACCAATCCATATCAGGTTCCAGACAAGGGCAGGGCGGGGCACATCGGTGCTGCGTGCTTGGCCCTTGTCAGGGGCCGCGCAGGCCGCTGCGGCCGCCTTACCCGCAGGTGAAGGATCAGGCTTTACACAGCTGTTCCGTGGATTTCTCAAACGAGTGCGTGGCGTCTTCTTCGGTAAAGCCGTGTTTGTTCAGGATGGCTTTCCACTCATCGGTTTTCTTGAATTCGGCCAGTTCTTTATTGACGGCATCGCGCAGGTCTTCGGATTCCTTGGCAAAGGTAAAGCCGCCCCAGCTACGGACCGCTTGGCCGTTGATGATGGGGTCCTTGAACTCGGCAGCCAGTTCTACCTTGCCACCGCTCTTGGAGGCCAGGTTGCTGGCTGTTTGGCCGGTGGCCGCGTAGGCATCAGCCCGGCCAGTGGCTACCGTGGAAATGGCATCCGCATTATTCGAGATGGTGATCATGCGATTGTCCGGCACACCCAGGGCTTGCATCATTTCCAGTTGATCGGCACCGGCCATGATGGCGATCTTGTGATCGGTCTTGGCGAAGTCTTCATAGGAATGAATGTTCTTGGGGTTGCCCTTGGCGACCAGCAGGCCTTCACCGTAAGAGCTGTTCGGTTCCGAGAACAGCACGGTATTGCAGCGCTGGGGCAGGATCGCCATCTCGGCGGCCACCATATCAAAGCGCTTGGCTTGCAGGCCGGGGATCAGCGAACCGAAGTTGGCCGTTTCCCATTTGATCTCTTTGATGCCCAGACGCTCCATGATGGCCTGGGCCACTTCGGGGCCAGCGCCTTGGGCTTTGCCGGACATGTCCATGTATCCGTACGGAATTTCATTAGCAACGGCGACGCGAATGACGCCGCGCTCTTTGACTTGCTCCAGCGTGACAGCTTGTACGCTGGATGCGGCGGCCATCGTACCCAGCAGGGCAAAGGCCAACGCGCAGAGGGGCTTGGATTGTAGTTTCATCATTAGTCCTTTTTTCGCCTATACCATTTCGTTATGAATGATTTGTTTTACGAAAGATTTGCAGGGAAATAATAGCGTATAAAATCATTCGTACTCAAATTAAATGTATAGAAACTATCGGACGTAAGGACTGATTAGCCTTTCTATATATGGAAAGCAGCAGGTCTTAGGGAAAATGCGCGGTGTCCTGAGTACGCGTTTTTACTATGCTCCCAAGGATTAAAGAGCGCTTGCCCCCCAAAAAGCGCCTGGCTTATGCCTACCCCGGATCGATTCATGAATGAGTTTGGCGCGCCTTCTGGTGCGCCGACACCCTTTTGGAAAGCACGCGAAAGCGGGCTTTCGACCCCTGCCGGTTCGGGAAAGACACAGCACCAACAGGCTGTGTCTTTCCTGCAAAGACTGCCACCCCACGCGGTGTCAGACCCTTTGTGCCGGCAGTTGGCGGCTTCTTCAGATCAGAAGTGCAGCCAGAAGAAAAAGTTGGTGACAGGCTTACTTAATGCAAAATCGTGGAGGCTCTATGAGCAGAGAAGAGGGCGGTTTTATAAAGCAGCATTTGATTTGGGTGTTGGTTGCAGTGCTGGGGGCGTTTGCCCTGGGGACGGTGGCACTGAGCAGGGGGGAGAGTATCAATGCGCTGTGGATCGTGGTTGCCGCAGTCTGCGTTTATCTGATTGCGTACCGGTACTACAGCCGTTTTATTGCTCGTAAGGTCTTTGAGCTGGACGCGACCCGCATGACGCCTGCCTGGCGTCATAACGATGGTCTGGATTACGTTCCTACGAATAAGCATGTGCTCTTCGGGCACCACTTTGCCGCGATTGCAGGGGCCGGGCCTTTGGTGGGGCCAGTCCTGGCTGCGCAAATGGGCTACTTGCCCGGCATGCTCTGGATTCTGGCCGGGGTGGTGTTTGCGGGGGCGGTGCAGGACTTTACGGTTCTGTTCATCTCCATGCGCCGCGACGGCCGTTCGCTGGGGGATCTGATCAAATCTGAGTTGGGCACCGTGCCCGGTGTGATCGCCTTGTTTGGTGCCTTCATGATCATGGTCATTATTCTGGCCGTGCTGGCGCTGATTGTGGTCAAAGCCCTGATCAACTCGCCCTGGGGCACCTTTACGGTGGCCGCCACGATTCCGCTGGCGATTTTCATGGGGATTTATCTGCGCTTTTTGCGGCCGGGCCGCATTGGCGAGGTCTCGGTCATTGGCCTGGTTTTTTTGCTGGCCGCCATTGTGTACGGCCAGGACGTGGCTGCGCATCCCGTCTGGGGGCCTTTCTTCACGCTGGATGGCGAGGAGCTGACCTGGGCACTGATTATTTACGGCTTTATTGCCGCTGTGCTGCCCGTGTGGCTGCTGCTGGCACCGCGTGATTACCTGTCCACCTTCCTGAAAATCGGCACCATTGTGGGTCTGGCGATCGGGATTGTGATTGTGGCGCCGGAGCTGAAAATGCCCGCCACCACCAAGTTCATTGATGGCACGGGCCCAGTGTGGTCGGGTAGCCTGTTCCCCTTCCTCTTCATCACCATTGCTTGCGGTGCCGTGTCTGGCTTTCACGCTTTGATTTCCTCGGGCACCACGCCCAAGATGATCGAAAACGAAACCCAGGCCCGCTATATCGGCTACGGCGGCATGTTGATGGAATCCTTTGTGGCCATCATGGCTTTGGTCGCCGCTTGCGTGATCGAGCCCGGTATTTATTACGCCATGAATAGCCCGGCGGCCCTGATTGGCACCACGCCGGAACAAGCGGCTCAGGTTGTCTCTAGCTGGGGCTTTCTGATCACCCCGGCGGATCTGACCCAGATGGCCAGCGACGTAGGTGAAAACAGCATTATTTCCCGTGCCGGTGGTGCTCCTACCCTGGCAGTGGGCATGGCGTTCATCTTGCACAACGTCATCGGCGGGCCTGCGATGATGAGCTTCTGGTATCACTTCGCCATTCTGTTTGAAGCCCTGTTCATTCTGACGGCAGTGGACGCCGGTACACGTGCAGGCCGCTTCATGCTGCAAGACTTGATGGGCACCTTTGTGCCGGGCTTGCGGCGTACGGAGTCCCTGGTTGCCAACCTGATTGCTACCTCTTTATGTGTGGCGGCGTGGGGCTACTTCCTGTATCAGGGCGTGGTTGATCCGCTGGGTGGCATCAATACCTTGTGGCCCTTGTTTGGTATTGCCAACCAGATGCTGGCGGCGGTAGCGCTGGTGCTGGGTACGGTGGTGCTCTTCAAAATGAAGAAAGACCGCTACGCATGGGTGACGGTGGTCCCCACTATCTGGCTGCTGATTTGCACGCTGTTTGCAGGCTTCCAGAAGATGTTCCACCCTGACCCCAAGATTGGTTTTTTGGCACACGCCAAGGTGTATCAGAAAGGGCTGGCGGAACAAACCGTCATGGCACCGGCCAAGTCGCTGGAGCAGATGCAGCAGGTTATTTTTAACGATTACGTGAACTCGACCTTGTGCGGTTTGTTCATCTTCGTGGTCTTGAGCATGGTGTTCTTTGGCATACGTTGCGTGCTGAAAGCGCGTCGTAGCACGGTGCCGCATTCTGCCGAGACTCCGTACGAGCCTTTACCGGCTCAGGCAGCAGCAGGAGTTTGATATGAAAGGATTATTGACAGGCGCCATCTCGCGCAGTGCCCAGGCAGGGCGGGGCACCGGGCGTTATCTGGCCACAACCTTGCGTCTGATGGTGGGCGTACCTGACTACGAAACGTATCTGACGCATATGCGGGTGAATCACCCCGATCAGAAGCCGATGGAGTACGCCGAATTTTTCCGTGAGCGACAGCAAGCTCGCTATGGTGGGAAAGGACGTATAGCGTGCTGCTAAATTAGGCGGCTAAGGGCCAGAACCCAGTGTTCTGGCCCTTTTGCGTTTGAGCAGGGCAGCCTGTCATCAGGTTTGTATGTAGATGTAAAAATAAGACAAACCAGCCATCGAAACGATTTATCGTGGTTTTTCGGGATAACACGAAACAAAAGGGCCAATAAAAATAGCTAAACGAAATAATAGTTTCGTTTGGTGGTAATTTTTAAGGGCTTATTGGTATAAATATTCTGTCTTCCTGCGTTTTTTTGGATGAATCTTGCGAGTTTTGTTGGCGGCGCGTCAGGAACTGTGTTAGGATTTTTCTCATGACTTTCGCAACCCCTGTCTTCTACTTTTATTTTTATGCTTTTCCAATGCCGCTGGTGGAGGAAAGGACGGGTTGCACCAAACATAAGTAAGACCTAAATCCTGAAATAAGCCGCCAGCATCGTCCGGGCGGCTTTTTTTTCGTTTGCCCCCGAACCTGGCAAACCAACTGGAGTTCAATCGTGTCGCACAATACTGATGATTTACGGATTCGTGAAATTAAGGAGCTGTCTCCCCCATCCCACGTGATGCGCGAGTTCCCGTGCACTTCTGCTGTCTCGACCACGGTTCACAAGGCACGCCGCAGCATTCACAAAATCCTTCACGAACAGGATGATCGTCTGGTGGTCGTGGTGGGCCCTTGTTCCATTCACGATACCGAAGCCGCTCTGGATTACGCCCGCCGCCTGACGGTAGAGCGCAAGCGCTTTGCGCCCGAGCTGGAAATCGTGATGCGTGTGTACTTCGAAAAGCCTCGTACGACGGTGGGTTGGAAAGGCCTGATCAACGATCCGTTCATGGATGGCAGCTTCAACATCAATCAGGGTTTGCGCACCGCCCGCGAATTGCTGCTGGCCGTGAACCAACTGGATTTGCCCGCTGGTTGCGAGTTCCTGGACATGATCACGCCTCAGTACATTGCGGATCTGGTTTCCTGGGGCGCGATTGGTGCCCGTACGACGGAAAGTCAGGTTCACCGTGAATTGTCCTCAGGATTGTCCTGCCCTGTGGGCTTCAAGAACGGTACAGACGGCAATATTCGTATTGCCCTGGACGCGATCAAAGCCGCTTCCCAGCCGCACCATTTCCTGTCGGTCACCAAAGGCGGTCACTCTGCCATTGTGTCTACCGTGGGTAATAACGACTGTCACGTGATTCTGCGTGGCGGCAAGACGCCCAATTACGACGCTGAAAACGTGGAAGCCACCAGCCAGGCCATGATCAAGGCCGGTATGGTTCCCCGCGTGATGGTCGATGCCAGCCATGCCAACAGCAATAAAGACTACCGTCGTCAGCCCGAAGTACTGGCTGATGTGTCCGGCCAGATTGCGGGTGGCGATATGCGCATTTGCGGTGTGATGGTGGAAAGCCATCTGGTGGGCGGTCGTCAGGACGTGGTGGAAGGCAAGCCCTTGACCTACGGCCAAAGCATTACCGACGGTTGCATCGATTGGGATGACACCATCCTTGTGCTGGAAAAATTGGCTGAGGCCGTGCGTCAGCGTCGCAAGACACGAGTCGCTCTTGAAGAGGGGGCACTTAGCCACTCATAATAGGGTTTTGCCTTTTTGGAATGTTCATGAATGCACCCGGTCATGCCGAATTAGCGCGGCGCCCTTTACCTGAAGGTTTTATCGAAGCCTTGCAGGCTCAGTTCCAAGAGCGTTGCTCGCTTTCTCACGCCGTGCGTGAACACCATGGACGGGATGAATCGCCGTATCCACCCATGCTGCCCGATGTGGTTGTTTTTGCTCGCAGCACAGAAGAAGTAGCCTGGGTGGCGCGTCATTGCCATGAACATCATGTGCCCTTGATTCCTTATGGGGCCGGTTCCTCACTGGAAGGGCATTTCCTGGCTATTCAAGGAGGTGTCAGCCTGGATCTGTCCGGTATGGACGAGATCGTGGTGATCAATGCTGAAGACTTCACCGCAACGGTGCAAGCGGGCGTGACACGTACCGCCTTGAATGAACATATCCGTGACACTGGCTTGTTCTTCCCCATCGATCCCGGTGCGGATGCCAGCCTGGGCGGTATGGCGGCAACCCGTGCATCGGGCACCAATGCCGTGCGTTACGGCACCATGCGTGAAAACGTGCTGACCTTGACGGTCGTGACCGCCGATGGCCGCGTTATCAATACGGCTAACCGCGCCAAGAAATCCTCGGCCGGTTACGACCTGACTCGCTTGTTCATCGGTAGCGAAGGCACACTGGGCATCATCACGGAAGTGACGGTGCGTCTGTACCCGCAACCGGAAGCCATCTCGGCAGCAATCTGTAATTTCTCCGATCTGCGCTCTGCCGTGCAAAGCGTGATCGAAGTGATCCAGATGGGCATCCCCATTGCGCGTGTCGAGTTCATGGACACGGCGGCGGTGCGTGCAACCAATGCCTACAGCAAACTGACCCTGAAAGAATCGCCTCTGTTGCTGTTTGAATTCCACGGAAGCCCCAGCGGTGTGCAGGAGCAGGCTCAGGTCGTTCAGGAAATCACGCGAGACAATGGCGGCATGGACTTTGAGTGGGCTGATAAAGCCGAAGACCGTTCCCGCCTGTGGACCGCTCGACACAATGCCTACTTTGCCGGTCTGCAATTGCGTCCTGGGTGCCGCTCCAGCACTACCGATGTGTGTGTGCCTATCTCCGCTCTGGCGGAGTGTGTGGCTGAAACGGCGGCCGATATGGACCAGGCACCGTTCCCGTACACCATCGTGGGGCACGTGGGCGATGGCAACTTCCACGTTCTGATGCTGCTGGATGCTGACAGCCAGGAAGAGTGGGACGAGTCCGAGCGTCTGAACCATCGTCTGGTGGAGCGTGCCATTGCCATGCAAGGCACCTGCACGGGCGAGCACGGTGTGGGCTTGCACAAGATGGAGTTCATGCTGGCCGAGCACGGTCAGGATGCGCTGGATGTGATGAGCAGCATCAAGCAGGCGCTGGATCCTCATAACATCATGAACCCAGGGAAAATGTTGCCTCCACGTCCTCAGGACTGATCACCTGAGTCACTCTTGAGTCGCCCTGAAAGCCCGGACCGCGTGTCCGGGCTTTTTATTTGTGTGTTCTGGGCAGCACAGTTTTCCATAAACCCCAGCCGTGGGCGGTGTCTGCCTGTACATGCGTCAGGGCAGGCGTACAATGCCTTTTTTAGTTAGTCAGGTGCGCGCTGGGCGATACAGCCCGGTATCAGCAGCACCGCTCATCATCATTGCAATGACTATTTCCACCAAAAAAGGTCGCGTCGTTATCGGTATGTCCGGCGGCGTGGACTCCTCCGTTTCAGCCTGGTTGCTTAAAGAGCAGGGCTATGAGGTCGTCGGCCTGTTCATGAAGAACTGGGAAGACGACGACGATTCCGAATTCTGCTCCTCACGTCAGGATTGGCTGGATGCGGCCAGTGTGGCCGATCTGGTAGGCGTTGAGATTGAAGCAGTCAACTTCGCGGCAGAATATAAAGATCGCGTGTTTGCGGAGTTCTTGCGGGAATACTCGGCTGGCCGTACGCCGAATCCGGATGTTCTGTGCAATGCGGAAATCAAGTTCAAGGCCTTTCTGGATCACGCCATGACCTTGGGCGCCGACTGGATTGCGACCGGCCATTACGCTCGCGTGCGTGGCGTACCGATGGCGGGTGGCGGAACGGACTTTCAGTTGCTGAAAGGCTTGGATGCGTCCAAAGACCAAAGCTATTTTCTGCACCGCCTGAATCAGGCGCAGTTGTCGCGCACCTTGTTTCCTTTGGGCGAGATCAACAAGCAGGAAGTGCGCCGTATTGCCGAAGAACTGAAGCTGCCCAATGCTGCTAAAAAAGACTCGACCGGCATTTGCTTTATTGGCGAGCGGCCTTTCCGCGAATTCTTGAATCGCTACCTGCCCACTCAACCCGGCCCCATCAAAACGCCGGAAGGGCAGGTGCTGGGTCAGCACGTAGGCCTGGCGTTCCATACCTATGGTCAACGCAAGGGCTTGGGCATTGGCGGTGTGAAAGGCAAGCAGCGCGAGGATGGCACGGCTGACGCCTGGTATGCCGCCCGTAAAGATCTGGCTACGAACACCTTGTATGTGGTGCAAGGGCACGATCACCCCTGGTTGCTGCAGTCTGACCTGAAAGCGGAGCAAACCAGTTGGGTAGCGGGTCATCCGCCTGCATTGGGCCCCATTCATGCCAAGACTCGGTATCGTCAGGCCGATGCGGCCTGCACCATCTTGGCTGCAGAGGGCGAGAGCCTGTCAGTGCATTTTGACCAGCCTCAGTGGGCCGTAACACCGGGCCAATCTGTCGTTCTGTATGACGGTGACCGCTGCCTGGGCGGCGGCATTATTCAATAAGAGGCGGTGATGGACCCCATTCTTGTCATCAGTTTGTTGGTGCTGGGCGCAGGCATCGGCTTGGCCGCGGGTTTGTTAGGGATTGGTGGCGGGATGATTCTCGTGCCTTTCCTGACCTTTTTGCTGCCTTTGTTTGGCGTGCCGCAGGAACTGGCCGTCCATGCCTCGATTGCCACTGCCATGGCGACGATCTTGTTCACCTCTCTGTCCAGTGTGCGGGCTCACCATAAACATGGGGCCATCCGCTGGGATGTGGTCAAAGTCATGGTGCCAGGTCTGATCGTGGGCGGGCTGGTGTCAGGTGGTGCCATTTTTGCCATGATCAACAGCACGGCGCTGGCCATTGTGTTCGGTGTTTTTGTGCTGTATTCGGCCTCCAAAATGGCGCGCAAGTCGGCACCTGTGCAAGGCCGATCACTACCGGCTCCCTTCTGGATTGCCGCGATGGGCGCCTTGATTGGATTTGTCTCCGGTTTGCTGGGCGCGGGCGGGGCTTTCTTGTCCGTCCCCTTCATGTTGCGCGGCAACGTACCGGTGCGTCAGGCTGTGGCCACCTCCGCGGCCTTGGGGTTTTTCATCGCCCTGGCTAATAGTCTGGGCTATATCTGGTCGGGTCAGGCCAGCTTCGGCAGCCATCCGGGCATGATCGGCTTTATCTACTGGCCTGCTTTGTTGATTGTGTCGGCCACCAGTATTTGTACCGCTCCCTTGGGGGCGAGCCTGGCTCACAAGATCGACCAGGCGACGCTCAAACGCATCTTTGCCGGCATGCTGACCGTGCTGGCGATTTACATGATTACGCAGGCCATCACTCAGGCTTGATGTGTTCAGGCTGGGCTTTGTTAAAGACAGAGCCCAGCCCATCCAGCTCGGTTTCCTCTAGCGAGTTGAAAACTCCTCCTTCTGTCCATTGAATCGCCGCCAAGAGCGCGGCGATTGCCTGTTCGCTGGAAGTTAGCGTGCTGCCATAGGCGTGAAACTCATGCGTCATGTCTGGCCACACATCCAGGCGTACGGCGGCCCCCTGGGTTTTAGCCTCTTGGGCAAAATCGCGAATCATGTCGACCAGAATTTCTTTGCCTCCGGCCTGAATATAGAGAGGTGCCAGTTGGCGCAGGTCCTGGGCAATAGGGGAGAGCTGGGCATCACTCCAGTTTCCGTTTCCTTTCAACCATTGGCCATATTGCAGTGTCTGATAGCCCTGCACCATGTCGTAGCGATCATATCCAAACTGGCTGGCTCCTCGTCGGCCTATGTCCGTCCAGGGGCTAAGTGCCAGGGCCAGAGAGGGTTGGGGGAGCCCGGCTTGCCGCAGGCTGACTAGCGTCATCAGTACCAGATGTCCGCCCGCCGAATCACCGGCCAGGATAATGTCTTCAGGCAGGGTGCCGCGCTCCAGCAGATACCGATAGGCCTCTAGTGCATCGTCTTGTTGAGCCGGATGCGCATGATCTGGAGTCAGGCGATAGTCGGGAGCGAAGATGGAAATCTGAAGGTGATGAGCGAGCAGGGCAATGAAGTGGCGTGAGACGGTCGGGTAAAACGCATAGCCACCGCCATGAAAGTACAGCATGGTTTTGGAACGGGTGGATTTGCGGGGAATGAACCAGTGCCCGCGTGGCTCCTGGGCTGTACTGGCCTGGATCTGGACGGGCAGATTGGGCTCGGCAATGGTATAGAGGCTATCAAAGTAGGCTCTGCCTTCTGACATGCTTGGCAGGCTAAAAGCGTGGTTGAACTGCTTGCGATAGAACAGCGTGGCGATTTCAAAGGGGATAGACCAGCCGGGCACCAGCGGCCTGGCGATTGCTCGTCTGGCCAATACATCCACGGTGGTGGCCCAGAGTGTCAGGGCACTGCGGCAACGATGGGACCAGGATCCTTGAAGTACAGTTTTGGGCATAAGTTTGTTTAGCTGAAGTAGGATAAGAGGGCTTTCAGTGTGGCCTGCCCAGCGTGGGCCGGATAGAACGGAAACGACCTCCTATGTCCACTTTGCCTTCTGCTCGTCTGCATCACCCAACCCGACTGACGGCGACCGGTATCCACCTGGGCGTGGAACGCGACACTCGTGGTTTGGACCTGCGGCCGGAGCAGCGTCTGAACGTCTATCCGGCCTCGCCCCTGGTCGTTTTATCGTGGATTTTTCATGGGCAACTGCATAGCGTTCAGATGCCTGCTGAAGGTGGCACTCCGGTGCTGTCCGAGGCGCTTGCCGGAATGCTGTTTACGGGGCCTTCACGCAGGCCTTCCATGAGCTGGTCACCCGGGCCCGTTCATGCGATTTCGATTGGGATCTATCCCGATGCCTTCAAGCGCTTGTTTGGTCTTCAGGCTAGCGATTTTATTGATCTTGTCCTTCCCATGGAGCAGGTACTGCCGGTGTCTGCCTGCCAGATTCTGGGGCAGATACCGCCGGGAGAGGAGGGCTTGTTTGATCAGCTTGAGGCTGCCATTGATCAATGCGCCCAGGGTGCCGTAGCGACCAGAGGGGCGCTGACACTCAATCATTGGTTGACGGGGCTGATGGTGAAAATGGCCGCGACGCGCACGGGAACTGGCCTGCGCCAGGTGCAAAGACAGTTCAAGCGTTGGGCAGGGCAAAGCCAGCGTGAGTTGCAACGGTATGTGCGGGCAGAGCGTGCCTTTGCCCTGGTACAGCAGCAGGAAAATCCGGTCTGGTCAGAGGTGGCACTGCAGGCGGGTTATAGCGACCAGTCTCATTTCGGCAGAGAGGTCAAACGTGTTTCGGGCTTTTCACCTGCCCAGTTCGCCCAGCGCATGAAAACTGATGAGGCCTTCTGGATGTACCGTTTGCTGGGCGAATCCTGAGTCAGCAGACATAAAAAAACCCATTCAAAAGAATGGGCCCTGGCTTGCTTGAGCAGCCCTTACTGAATAGGCGGTAAGGTGCTTGCAAACGAGGGGCGCGCTTGGAGTTTCTCGTCCAGGCGTTGCAGATTGCCGTACTGCGAGCGCCAGTCCAGTTCAGGAAAGCGCAGGTCCAGATAACCCAGTGCGCAGCCAACAGCAATGTCAGCCAGGCTAAAGCTGGTGCCCATGCAAAAGGACTGGTCACCCAGGGTATTGTTCATCGATTGCAGGGCAGCGGTGATCTTGCTGTTTTGGCGGTCGATCCAGGCGGGCAGGCGGAGCTCTTCGGGGCGGCGTTTTTCCACCACGATGGCGACGCAGGCATCCAGCAAGCCATCGGCAATGGCTTCCCAGCATTTGACCGCAGCGCGATCGCGTCCGGCTTGGGGAATCAGGCGGCCGACGGGCGAGAGGGTATCCAGATACTCGACGATCACGCGGGAGTCAAACAAGTTTGCCTGATCATCCATAATCAGACAGGGGACTTTGCCCAGTGGATTGTGTTTCAGAATATCGCTGTCATCGGCCCACACATCCTCCAGAATCAGCTCGTAGTCGAGCTTTTTTTCCGCCATGACAACACGCACTTTGCGCGCGTATGGGCTGGTGAGGGAAGCTAGAAGTTTCATAAAAAGCTATCAAAAGTTGCAGGCTCAAAAAGTATAGCAGGAACCTATGGGCGAACGCCCCGTGGGTCGGGCCTGACCCCGTCGCTGGAAACAATGTCGGAAAACTGTGGTTTATTCGTCAAAGCCTCGAACAGCCGTCGCATTCTGACCCCGTGCTGAACACGCGGCATACGGGTGTCAGCACGCAATGTTAGAATGCGGGCTGACTTTATTCCCCCTCTTCTTTTCTGTAGAACGATGCACATAGCCGATACCCTGAGCACTCTGAATGCCTTGTCGCCATTGGACGGGCGTTATGGCAGCCGTACCGCCCCCTTGCGTGGCCTGTTGTCCGAAGCCGCATTTATGTGGCATCGCGTGGAGGTCGAAGTGGCCTGGCTGATCGGCCTGTCCGATGCAGGTCTGCCCGAACTGCCTACCTTCTCTGCCGAAGCCCGCGAGGTGCTCAAGAGCCTGGTGCAGAACTTCTCGGAAGACGATGCCGCCCGCATCAAAGCCATCGAACGCACCACCAACCACGACGTCAAAGCCGTGGAGTACTGGTTGAAAGAAAAAGTGGCTGATCACGCCGAGTTGTCCGCCGCCGCGGAGTTCATTCACTTTGCCTGCACGTCCGAGGACATCAACAATACCTCGCACGCCTTGATGCTGACACGTGCTCGTGAACAGGTCATCTTGCCGCAGTTGCAGGAAGTGTGTGATGCCATCAAGGCACAGGCCCGCTTGCACGCCGAGCAGCCTTTGCTCTCGCGCACCCATGGCCAGCCTGCCAGCCCCAGCACCGTGGGTAAAGAGTTCGCCAACGTGGCCGCTCGTTTGCAAAACGCCATTACGGCGATTGCTGCCGTTCAGCCTTTGGCTAAATTGAACGGTGCGACGGGTAACTACAACGCACATTTCTCGGCTTACCCCGAGATTGACTGGCCAGCCTTCAGCAAGAATGTGCTGGGCGGCCTGGGTCTGACGCAAAACGTCTACACCATTCAGATCGAACCCCACGACTGGATGGCGGCCCTGTTTGATGCGATTGCTCGCGCCAACACCATCCTGCTGGACTTCAACCGTGACGTCTGGGGTTACATCTCCCTGGGTTACTTCAAGCAGCGCCTGAAAGAAGGCGAGATCGGTTCGTCCACCATGCCGCACAAGGTCAACCCGATTGACTTTGAAAACTCGGAAGGCAACCTGGGCCTGGCCAACGCCATGCTGCGTCACCTGTCCGAGAAGCTGCCTATTTCGCGCTGGCAGCGTGACCTGACCGACTCCACCGTGCTGCGTAACCTGGGCGTGGCCCTGGGTTACAGCGTAGTGGCTTACGATGCTTGCCTGCGCGGTCTGGGCAAACTGGAATTGAATGCGGCGGCGGTCGATGCAGACATCGATGCTTGCTGGGAAATTCTGGCTGAACCCGTTCAAACGGTCATGCGTCGTTACGGTTTGCCCCAGCCTTACGAGCAACTCAAAGCCCTGACACGTGGCCGTGGTATTACTCAGGATGCCTTGCGCGAGTTTATTGGTGGTCTGGAACTGCCAGCCGACGCTAAAAGCTATTTGCTTGAGCTAACTCCACGCAGCTATCTGGGTGTGGCGGTAAAGTTGGCTCAGGCTATTTAAATCCAAACGGCTGTGTCTTTGCATAAGGCACAGCCGGATCGGGTTTTTTGAGCCAGTGCTTTATGAAGTGTTTTATGTTTCATCACACAGGAGTTCACATGAAAAAATTCGCGTTTCTGACTGCCGCTGCCGCCCTGTGCGCTGCGTTTGTTACGCCCGCTACCGCCCAGTTTGCCAAGCCAGAACAGGCCGTGAACTACCGTCAAGCCAGCATGTCGCTGATTGGTTCGCACTTTGGCCGTATGGCTCCCGTCGCCAAAAAGGAAGCACCGTATGATGCGGCTGCTATCGCTAAAAACGTGGAAGTGTTGACGGTTTTGGCTGCTTTGCCTTGGGGCGCCTTTGGTGCCGGTACTGAAGGCGGCGAGACCAAAGCTGAAGCCTGGAGCGATGCCCAAGGTTTCAAACAAGCAACAGACGATTTCACCGTGGCTATCGATAAGCTGAAAGTGGCTTCCGATTCCGGCGACTTTGATGCGTTCCGCGTGGCATTTGGTAATGTGGGCAAGTCCTGTAAGACTTGTCACGACGCTTACCGCAAAGAAAAATAAGCAGCTCGTTTGCTTATAAAAAAAGCCCTCGAAAGAGGGCTTTTTCTTTTAGGCCTGTGCCTGTGTTTAAAGGGTGCAGTTTGCCTGCAGGCAAGATTAGCAAGAATCATGATGGGATCTCAATGTTGATAACCCGTTTCACCGTGGGTACGGATATCCAGACCTTCGCGCTCGTGGTCGGCATCGACACGTAAACCACCGCAGACTGCTTTGGCAATTCTGAAGGCAATCCAGGCGGCAATACCCGACCAGACCAAGGTAATCAAAACGCCTTCTGTCTGAATCCAGAGCTGCATCCAGATGCTGTTGCCAGCGGCTGTGCCAGGGCCACCTAAAACGGGAGCATTGAACAGACCCGTCAGCAAAGCGCCCACAATCCCGCCCAAACCATGAATGCCAAATACATCCAGCGTATCGTCGGCACGCAACCAGCGCTTCAGGACATTGACGCCCCACAAGCAAGCTAGAGAAGTCAGCAGGCCAATTGCCAGTGCACCCGAAGGAGCCACAAAACCGGCCGCCGGGGTAATGCCCACCAAACCTGCAATCGCACCTGAACACGCACCTAACAAGGAAGGATGGCCTTTGCTGATCCACTCACCCAGGGTCCAGGCCACAACGCCAATGGCGGCTGCCAACATGGTGTTAAAGAAAGCAAGCGTCGCGTTTTCATTGGCAGACAGAGCCGAGCCAGCGTTGAAACCGAACCAGCCTACCCACAGCAGAGCAGCACCAATAAAGGTCAAAGGCAGGTTGTGAGGGGGCATGGCTTCACGACGGTAGTTGAGTCGTGGACCAATCATCCAGGCACCGACCAGGCCTGCAATACCGGCATTGATATGCACGACTGTTCCACCCGCAAAGTCCAGCGCGCCACGGGAGTTGAGCAAGCCGCCGTGCTGTTCATCTGCAAACCAGACCATATGGCAAATAGGCAGATAAGCCAGGGTGAACCAGATCACGGTAAAGACCAGGATGGCAGACAGGCGGGCACGTTCAGCCAGACTGCCAACGACCAGTGCGCAAGTCAGACCAGCGAAAGTAGCTTGAAAGGACGCAAACAGCAGCTCAGGCAAAGTACCCGACATGGAAAATTGCTGGTCCGCCGCATTGAACATGCCATTGAACAGCACCTTGTCCAGACTGCCGATAAAGGGATTGCCAGCGGTAAAGGCCAGCGAATAGCCGTAAATGAACCACAGCACGACGCCCAGACAAAACACCAGCATGGTCTGGGACAGCATGGATAAAGCATTTTTTTGACGCACCATCCCCGAGTAAAACAGGGCCAGGCCCGGCGCGGCCATCATCAGTACCAGAAGCGTGGAGACCAGCATCCACGATAGATCAGCGTTGTTCATGATGGGTTCTCCGATTACAGGGCTTGCTCATCACATTCGCCGGTGCGAATGCGGACGACATGGTCCAGCGGCTGGACAAAGATCTTGCCGTCACCAATACGACCGGTGCGGGCACTGTTTTGAATGGCTTCCAGTACGCTTTGCAATTGCTCGTCGGGAATGGCCAGTTCAATGCGGATCTTGGGCAGAAAGTCGACTGCATATTCCGCACCGCGGTAAAGCTCGGTGTGGCCTTTCTGGCGACCAAATCCCTTGACCTCAGTGAGTGTCATCCCCTGTATGCCCAGATCGGAAAGGGCCTCGCGTATCTCGTCAACCTTGAAGGGTTTGACGATGGCGGTAATCAGTTTCATAGGTGTTCCTGAAGTAAACACAGGCAAAGCTGGCCTTGCGGATGCAATGGAACACCGAGGGGGGTAGGAGACGGTTGAGAGAGGGCCGACCGGGATGGATAATCCTGGTGGATGGCTTGAGTGCAACCGGGCAGCGCCGGTTTGAGCGACTCTCCGGCTGTCAGCAGGGTGTGCGACAGCGCGAACGCAAGTGGTAGGCAAGCGGACCTGTGTTGTAGGTTGAAGAGCAACACAATTCCGGCAAGGCGAGTAAGCTAGCTAGGCACGTGACCCCGGTCTTGCCTAGTCGGTGGGTAGCGAGATAACAGCAGCGCTCTGTGACGCCTGTTTCCGCTCATCTCACCACCGCAGGAACAACGACTATGGAAAAATAATATATGCTGCAGCGCAACACGTGCGAATTTTATGCAGTTTTTTTTTAATAGTCTTAACTTTGCAACATTTTCCTGCTGCAAAACGGCAGACCGAATGAGAGGGAAAGGCTGGAGCAGGGGAGGGTTGCGTGCCCCTCTTTCCTTGCTACTCAGCCTGTAGTTCATGCGTGCAGAGGGCGTGAGGTTCGTCTTTCAGCCCTAAGGTTTTCCGGGCGGTTCATTGCCTGGAATCTTCTTGGGATCAGGCTCGGGATTCGGTGTTTTGCCCGGTGGTGTCGTGTCGGGGGCTTTGGTCGGATCAATAGCAATCAGCATGACAGTCTCCTGATTTGAATGATCTTTCAGCCTATCGGATTTTTCTGGCTAGCAAAGTAAACAACTATGACGGACGGATTGCTTAGCAAAATCGGGGCGGGGGCTTGCCGGGCAATGCTATGATCAAAAGCCTTGAAAACAGCGGACTAGCGCCTTGGGAAGCGAGTTGGAAAAAACCACCCTGGACCTGGAGAATTTTCTCCCGTATCAAGTCACGATACTGGCCTCGCATATTGCGGTGACGTTTGCGCGCCAGCATGCGCAGCAATTTGGTTTGTCCATACCAGAGTGGCGCATCATTGCCACCCTGGGTCGCTATGGAACCCTGACCTCGGGCAGTCTGACCGAGCGTACCAGCATGGATAAAGCCAAAGTCAGCCGCGCTGTCTCCCGCCTGACTGCCGCCCAACTGATTGCACGTCGCGATAATGAAAACGATATGCGCAGCAATCTGCTCTGCCTGACCGAACAAGGTCAAGAGGTACATGATCGCATCGTGCCTATCGCTCTGGATCTGGAGCAAGAGCTGACTGCCGCGCTGAGCGAAGAAGAGCTACGTTCTTTCAAGCAAATGATGACGCGCCTGGAAAACCGCATGGTGCAGCGTTTCGGCAGCGATTTCAGCGGCGACGCACATATTTGAAGTCTCAAGGGTAATCACGGAGTGGTGCTGGATTCTTATCACGCTAATATTGTTTCGTTTGAAACGAAACAATATTCAGGAGATGATAATGATGCAGGCCGTAGACAGCCCAATCGCAGCCAGTCGCTTGGAAACCAGGGTCATGTCGCCCGCTATCGGGGTAGAGGTAGCCGGAGTCGATTTGACTCAGCCTCTGGAGAAAACGCAGGTACAGGAACTGCGTTCTTTATTGTTGAAGCATCAATTGCTGGTATTTCGCGACCAGCCTTTGAACGCCGCACAGCACGTTGCGTTTGCGCGATGTTTTGGTGAGCTGGAGTTGCACCCGGTGTTCCCGCATGACCCGGAGCATCCCGAACTGGTGTTGCTGGGTGGCAATAACACACAGCCTGGGCGGGAGAATATCTATCACAGCGATGTGAGCTGGCGTGCTGAACCTTCCATGGGTTCCATCCTGCGTTGTATTGAATGCCCGCCTGCGGGTGGCGATACGATCTGGTGCAATATGGCGCTGGCCTACGAAAACCTGCCACCGCATATCAAGGATATTTTGCACGAGCTGGAAGCGGTGCATGATTTATTGCCCGGCTTTATCGACCGTATCCCTGAAGAGGAGAGGGCTGCCTTGCGGGATCGTTTCCCGGCTCAGACCCACCCCGTCGTGCGCACCCACCCCGAAACCGGCCAGCGAATTTTGTACGTCAGTAGCTGGACCACACATCTGGCCAATTACATCGAAACCGGTTTTTTCCGTGGCATGCCCGAGCTGCAAAGCGGCGCCCACTTTCTATTGCAGTACCTGGTGGATCAGGCGCGTCATCCCGAGTATCAGGTGCGCTTGAAATGGCAGCCTCATACCATCGCCTTTTGGGATAACCGCTCGACTCAGCATTATGCTGTTCAGGATTACTTCCCTTTGCCCCGCCAAATGGCCCGAGCCACCATTGTGGGTGACCGTCCTTATTGATCGTATCGCTGCACTTTTGACAAGTTGGGGGGAGACATGGAAAACCAGAAAAAATATTTCCCAGGACAGCGGTACGTCGTGGTGTTGTTATTGTTTTTGTTCATGGTGATCAACTTCGCGGACAAGGCGATCTTTGGCCTGGTAGCGGTTCCGTTGATGGAGGAGTTGGCCATCAGCCCGCAGCAGTTTGGCACGATTGCAGGCAGTTTTTTCTTTCTGTTTGCGATCTCGGGCATTGTGGTGGGTTTTATGTCCAATACGGTGTCCTCGCGTCTGCTGTTGGTGGGGCTGGTTATTGTTTGGTCTATCGCGCAGGTGCCGATCGCCATGGGGGTCAGCACGATTGCTGCTCTGATGGCTTGCCGTATTTTGCTGGGTGTAGGGGAGGGGCCTGCTTATCCTCTGGCATTGCATGCTTGCTATAAATGGTTCCCCGATCAGGAGCGAACCTGGCCCACCGCCATCGTCATGCAAGGCGGGCAGGTGGGGATGTTGCTGGCTGGTCCTTTGGTGGGTTACCTGGCAATCAGCCACGGCTGGCGCTCGGTGTTTTGGGTGACGGCAGCAGCAGGCGTGTTGTGGCTGGTGGTGTGGGCTTTGTTGGGTAAAGATGGTCCGATCAGTGCCACCGCGGCAACTACGGCGGATACAGGCAAGAGTACGAGTTCCTCTCGTAGTTCCTACCGTCATGTGCTGCTGAACCGCAGCTTTATCGGCAATCTGCTGATGTACTGGGTGGCTTACTGGTGCGCTGCCCTGGTCTTTACCTGGTTGCCTGCCTATTTGCAGCGTGGCCTGGGCTTTTCGTCTGATACGGCGGGCTGGTTGTTCTCCCTGTGTATCTTTGTGGCGATCCCGATTGTCTCGGGTGGTTCCTACCTGTCCAATCGCTTCTTGCGTCAGGGCTATTCTGCGCGAGTAGCACGCAGTCAGGTCACGGTCGGATTCTTGTTGGCGGGAGCGCTGTGTCTGTTGGCTGCGGCCTATCTGAATCCAGGGCCTACAGCCGGGATTGTGCTGATCGCTTTGGGCTTGAGTTTCCCGCAAGTGGGCTTTGTATTGTGCTCGGCCATTTCCGCTCAGATCTGCCCGGTTGAAAAGCGCGGTTCTACTCTGGCTATTACCAATTCCTTGTCCACAACGGCAGGTCTGGTCGCACCCATTGTGATGGGGCGTTTGATTCAGGCCGAGCCAGGCATTGCAGGCTTTCATCAAGGCTTTGCCTTGACGGCGCTGCTCTTGCTGGCGGGTGCGGTGTTGGGTTTTATTCTGGTCGATCCGGCCCGAACCTTGTCGCAAATTCAGGCCAAGGCGGGCAGTGCTTTGGGGGGGCCAGCTTCTGTGTAGTTGTGACGTAGGCTGACGCTGTGGCATGAAGAGGCGTCAGCCTGCCAGGTCTGTGCAAGAGCAGGGCTGCGCAGTCATGGATTGCCGCGTGTAGACACAAAAAAGCCCGCTGCAATAGCGGGCTAATTTACGGCGTTACGGCATGGTGTACCGTAAACAGCAGGATATTTGGTGAGTCGTGGTTGGCTCGAACTGTCGACCAATGGATTAAGAGGCCAACACCTGAAGGCGGTAATGCTGGAGGTAGAAGCTCGCCTGGTATAAGTGCGTCACGCCCTGGGTGTATGTCATCGCCCCATAGGGGGCGTTCGAGCCGGTTTGACTAATGCCTGCTATGCTAGATAAGGTGGCAGCATATCCGTGATGATTCCTGCTGCCAAGATTAAACCGAATGAACGCAAAATAAGCGTTAATTAACCAAACTAGAGAGATTTTCATGAGCACCAAAATTGTCACTGAAGCCGACCGTAAGCGTACTCCTCCTCCCGTTCCACCCAAGGGCGTGACCCTGAGCACGAAAACCCGTGGCCAGCGTGTTAGCCAGGAGCGTGGCGCGCATACCCGCAGCAAGAAGAATCCCGGCAAGCGCGCACATTCGGGTTAATTTCTGGCGACAGCTTGGAGCCTGGCAAGGCTTCAACAGTGCATGCTGGAAGAGTTAAGCATTTTCCAGACGCAAAAAAGCCCGCTGCAATAGCGGGCTAATTTACGGTGTTACGGCATGGTGTACCGTAAGCAGCAGGATATTTGGTGGGTCGTGACAGGCTCGAACTGTCGACCAATGGATTAAGAGTCCAGTGCTCTACCAACTGAGCTAACGACCCCTGTTTCCTGCGAAGAAAAAGATTATAGAGCGAAAATTATTCTGCACAAGCAGTGGTTACATAATTTTACGTTTATCGGGAAACGGGATCCGGACGAGCGAAGGTATCGCACATTTTCAACTGACCGCTTTTATAGCCTTCCATAAACCAGGCCATGCGTTGTTGCGAGCTGCCATGGGTAAAGGAGTCGGGCACCACATAGCCTTGGGATTGCTTTTGCAAGGTGTCATCTCCCACCGCTTGGGCGGCATCCAGAGCAGAGCGAATATCGCCGGGTTCCAGAATCTGGCGTTGTGCATCGGCGTGGTTCGCCCAGATACCGGCGTAGCAGTCGGCCTGTAGTTCAAGACGGACCGATGCCTGACGGGCCTGGGAAGCCGAGCCATTACGGCGGGCATCATCCACGCGGCGCATCATGCCCAATTGGTTCTGAACATGGTGGCCGACTTCATGAGCAATAACGTAAGCCGGGGCGAAGTTGCCTTTGACCCCCATCTTGCGTTCCATCTCTGTAAAAAAGCCCAGATCTATATAGAGTTTCTGATCAGCGGGGCAATAAAACGGACCCATCGCGGATTGGCCTGCGCCACAGGCGGTTGGCGTCGAGCCGCGATACAAGACCAGCACGGGATCGCGATAGCTGCCATTGGTTTGCTTGGCGAAAACATCACGCCAGACATCCTCGGTTTCACCCAGGATCTTGGCAATGGTTTGGCCCTGTGCATCGGAGCTGGGGACAGATTGCGATTGCGGGGCGCTGGTCGGGCCTTCAGCCAGATTCAGCACCACACTGGGGTCGACCCCAAAGTACATGGCCACCAGTGCCAGAACGATGGTCCCCAAGCCGATCTTGCCACCGCTCAGACGTGGCCCATTGGCACGGCGGTCCTCGACATTACGGCTGGAGCGAGATTTATCCAGACGCATCACGCTCTCCTTGAATTTGAAAACGTCAATGTACTCTGATTTCAGGTCCAGAGCAGGGGCATTTTCCATTCTTGTCACCCTCCAACAGTGAGGGGGCTTAAATTACCCTGCCATGACAAGTCATTGAATTGCTTGGCTTAATGTGACTTGTCCAGCGGCTATCCCCGAGCTTGCCCACTGAAAATGTGGATAAGTGGATAAGTGAGCCCGGCTGGCTGAGACGGGGTATGTTATTTTTCTCAGGGCGTACCCTATTGGAGAGCGAGTATGTTGGCAGGAACCTTGTTGGCCTTGCGCGACCATGCACGAGTACGAGCAATTGGAGCGGTCATTGCTCGATATGGGATTGGGGATGTGATGCATCGCCTGGGCTTGTCGGACCTGCTTCCTGGCAGCAAGACTCCCGTGGCAACAGAAATGCCTGAACGCTCTGCGCCTGAACGGCTGCGCCGTGCCTTGGAAGAGCTTGGGCCTACCTTTATCAAGCTTGGTCAGATTCTGGCGACCCGCAATGATTTATTGCCGCTTGAATGGACGCAGGAGCTGGAGAAACTGCAAGGACAGGCTGCGCCTGTGCCCTGGGACATCATCCGGCCCGAGCTGGAACAAGCGTTGGGCCAAACGGTAGAGCAAGCCTTTGCCCGCTTTGATACCCATGTCCTGGCTTCGGCTTCGATGGCCCAGGTGTATCGCGCCTGTTTGCGTGATGGCACTGAAGTGGTGGTGAAAGTTCAGCGCCCCGGTCTGGAGCCTTTGATTCAGGCAGATCTGCGCTTGCTCAAACAAATTGCCCGTCTGGTTCAACAACAAGGTTTGCTGCCTGAATATCGTCCTTACGATATCGTGCGAGCCTTGGCCGAGGCGGTTGCCGATGAGTTGGACTTTACGCGTGAGGCGGCGAATACCATCGCTGTGCGCGAGAATATGCAGCCCTTTAAGGACATTGTGGTGCCGCGTGTCTATATGGAGTGGACCAGTGCAACCGTCATGGTGCAGGAGTTTGTGCCGGGTGTGTCCCCCATCAAGGAGCAGGAGCTACTGACGATAGAGGCAGATCGCCCCTTGCTGGCACGTCGTGGTGCTTTGGCCTTTTTGCATATGGTGCTGGAAGATGGGCTGTTTCATGCCGATCCGCATCCTGGCAATATGATGGCCTTGCCCGGCAATAAAGTCGTTTTTATTGATTTCGGTTTGGTCGGCCATTTAACGGAACGTCGCCGTCAGCAATTGCTGGTTTTATTGCGAGCCATTGTGGATGGTCAGGCTGATGGGGTCGCCACCACCCTGCTGGATTGGTCGGGAGCGGAGGACTTTGACTGGAGTCGTCTGGAGGAAAGTGCCCAGCGTTATGTGGCCAGACAAAGTAGCGGGCTCTTGTCCATCTCCGCCGCCTTGCTGGATTTCATGGCCTTGGCCCGTGAAAACCATTTGATTCTGCCGCCTGATTTGGCCTTGCTGTTCAAAGCCTTCATCACCGCGGATGGGGTATTGAAACGGTTGGACCCTCAGTTTGATGTGGTCGAGGTTGCGCAGCCTGTGATCATGGCCTTGATGCGTAAACAGTATTCCCCCCGTCGTGTTTATGCGGATTTGCAGCGCAGTCTGCTTGAGTCGCGGCAATTGGCGATGGATGCACCGCAACTGCTGCGTTTGCTGATGCACCGGGTGCGGCAGGGGAAAATTTCTGCGCGAATTCAGATAGAAGGGATGCCGCGTCTGGCCACAGCCCTGGAAAAAGCCGCCACTCGTTTAGCGATTGCGATTGTGACGGCGGCTTTTGTGCTGATTTTGGGGCCGGTGCTGGTAACACGCGGCCCGTCCTGGCTGGGCCTGACCATTTTTAGCTGGGCAGGCTTGTTGGCCGCTTTGGCGGGTCTGGTCCTGGTCTTGTGGGGATTTTGGCGACGGCGTTAAGGAAATCCGGTTTGGGCTCTCGCGTTTTGTGCAGAGAGTGCTCAAGCGGCTAGTCTCCGTCCAGTTTAAAAGACGACCAGTAAAAATGCGGCTCAGCCCAAACAATCCCCGCATTATCCCCAGGTTTATTCACAGCTTCTGGGGATAAGTCGGGCTTACATAAAGTCGTCCATCCCACCGCCAACCGGAGCCAGACCGGTCATCCAATAGATGCCACAGGCAATCAATGCCACGATGATCAGAGCGAGAAAACGGGTTTTCCAGGTATCTTTGCTGGCAGGCAGGGCCGGTTCACTGGGGACAGGCATGCTGCCTTTGACCATGACGCTGGTTAATTTCTGACCACCTAGCACGCGATACAGGAAAATAGCCAGGATATGCAAGCCGATAATGGCCAGCATCACCCATTCGTTTGCCTTGTGCAGACCGGTCAGGGTTTTGGACCAGTCGCTGCTGAGATAGGCCAGGGGGCCAGTGGTGAAGATGTCGTCATTGGCAAACAGACCGGAAACAGCCTGAAAACCGAACACAATCAACATGATCCAGACCGACCAGGCACCGACAGGATTGTGGCCGGGGTAAACCGCCGGTTTGTCGCGCAAGTAGCGCAGGCTACGTACCGGATTGGGCAGGAAGTGGCTGAAGCGCGAGTAATAGCCGCCGATCAGGCCCCAGACCAGGCGAAACGCCAGCAGCCCTAAAGCCAGCAGGCCAAAGCGGACGTGCCAGTCCATCCACAGACCACCTGCCTTGATCGTCACAAAACAGCCTACGATGCTGATGACCAGCAGCCAGTGGAACAAACGGGTGGGTAAATCCCAGATGAGTAAAGGGCGAGTCGAGGAGGCTTGCATAGGGAAAATCCGGAGAGACGTAGACACCTGATTATAGTCAGTGTTCCGTTTGAGTCCGGGGGGCCGTATCAAGGTTCCCGCTATTGCACCGTGTAACGTCGTTTGCGCAAACTGATTTTGCGCCCGTCGTAACGGTATTCGTCGATCAGGGTGGGATTGTCCAGGCTGGGTGTTTCCATGATCAGAGTCTGACCATGATGGCGCACCCGAATCTGCGCGCTGCAGGAACCAAAGGCAGGCGAGACGGTATAGCCCTTGGAGGACACGGTGACCCAGTGGTAGTTGATAGAGCAACCACCCAGGCCATTGTCGACCGAAATCAAGGCTGTCTGATTATTGGGCTGCTTGAAGGCATAGGGGATGTTGATCAGGCCTTTGAGCTCAGGCGCGATGATTTTCGTATCCAGTTGCAGTTGTGCCTCATAGACATAATCGCTCTGGCTGACTTGCAAGGTGCCATAGGGGCTGTCCAGACTTAGCTGTGAAGGAGGCTGGGGCCAGGTCTGACTTGCCGCACTATGGGCGACAAACGGTTGCAGGGCTAGCGAGAGCCCAATCACAACATAACGAATAAAGACCTTAGGGGCGGGCATGATCAATCAAGTCTGGGGATGGTCAGGGCTAGTGAAAAAACACAAAGCGCCATAGATCATCTGTATTTGTAAGTTTCATAACATTTTATGTATTTTCTTGTTGCGTAGAATACCGGATAGCAGAATTTTTCGCTATAAGGATAGGGACATAAGGTGAATGTTTCATCTATGTGTCATGGGGGAACCGGCTAATTTGGTCCTGAAAAGCATGTTGTCCCCGGCTTAAAGAAACAGGCTGAATTAGGCTATCATTGCTGAGTTGCCCCGGATGGGGCCAAGCCGCATTTCTTCGTTGCAGCAGAGACTCATTATGCAATCCATCCCGGATGCCGCACTGGCGTCAGAATCGGACTCTACGCTTGCTGGCCAGCAGGCTAAACCCGGCGCTTTATTGGACTATGTCAGCTCCAGCCGTTTGCCAACGCCTTGGGCTGTGTTTCAGATCCATGTATTTGTAGAGCGCAGCAATCAAAAAGAACACGTCTTGTTGACCTTGGGAGATGTGGCCGACGGTGAACCCGTTCTGGCTCGTGTCCACTCCGAGTGTCTGACAGGCGACGCCTTGTTCAGCCTGCGGTGTGATTGTGGCCCTCAGTTGCAATTGGCGCTGGAGCGTATTGCCACCACCGGTCGCGGTGCCTTGATGTATCTGCGCCAGGAAGGGCGGGGCATTGGTCTGGTGAACAAGATTCGTGCCTACAACCTGCAGGATCAGGGTGCGGATACGGTGGAAGCCAACGAGAAGCTGGGCTTTCCTGCCGATATGCGCCGCTACGATATCTGCAAGGACATGCTGGATCATGTCGGTATTCAGAAACTGCGCCTGATGACCAATAATCCGCGCAAGGTAAAAACCTTGCAGGAAATCGGGATTGATGTGGTGGAGCGTGTGCCGCACCAGATTGAAGGTAATCCCTTTAACGAGAGCTACCTGAATACCAAGCGTTTGCGTTTGGGCCATTGGCTGGAAACAGACGAATAAAAAAAGGGAGTGCGGGTAGAATTTGATTCTGTTTTTCATCCGCTCCTTTTTTATCGGTATCAAAAAAAAGGGCCATCAATTGGCCCTTTGTCTTTCCGAGCTCAAAAATAAAGCCAGACCGGAAATCCATACAGGGATTCGGGTCTGGCTTTATTTTTATAGGATCAGGCCTGGTCGTTGAAGCGACAGATGCCTGAGCCTTGCAGAACTAAACAAGAAAGGCCGGGTCGAACCAGGCCCTCTCTGTCTTAGGCTGCGCTCTTTTCCAGCAAGGCGCTGACACCGGCTTTGGCGTTTTCTATAATCTGATCACGCAGCTCAGGGGTCTTGCCCAGGCCTTCAGCGTAGACAATACGCAGGTCGGTCACACCCATGAAGCCGAACATCACGCGCAGGTAGCTTTCCTGATGTTCCATGGCCTGTCCTTGCTCCGACTCGGAGTAGATGCCGCCACGGCTCAGAACCAGGTACACCGTTTTGTCGCCAGCCAGGCCTTCTGGGCCATTGCTGGTGTAGCGGAACGTACGGCCAGCTTGAGCCAGACGGTCCATCCAGGCTTTCAGTTGGCTAGGAATGGTGAAGTTGTAGAAGGGGGCACCAATCACGACCACGTCCGAGGCCAGGAACTGGCTCAGGTATTGTTCGGTGATCGCGTTTTCGGCGCGCTGACGCTCGCTCAGGGTGGCGGGATCCAGACCCAGACGCATGCCCAGGGAGTCTGCCGAGAAGTGAGGTGGCGGGTTCAGGGCCAGATCAACATGCTCCACTTGGACCTGATCATTTTGCTGGCGCAGTTGATCAACTACAAATTGCGAAAGTTCGCGGGAAACGGAGTTGGCGCCGGTGATACTGGAGTCTACGTGTAGCAGTTTCATGATGTTTGGTGTCCAAAGCGATGAAGGAATGGTGTCATTATGTTTGATGCCCATACCTTTGATAAGCCGGTTTTTCTGAGAAAGATTATTCTACTTTTGTCTGTAATCCTGGAAAACATCCCTGTATGTATGACTTAAATGACATGGTGCTGTTTACCGAAGTGGTGCAACGCGGTGGATTTAGTGCCGCCGCCCGCCACCTGGGTATGCCGCCATCGCGTGTGTCGCGACGCCTGAGCCGCCTTGAGGCTGAAGTCGGTGTCCGCCTGCTGCAACGCACCACCCGCAGCCTGTCCCTGACGCCTGCGGGCGAGGTGTTCTTACGCCATTGCCAGGCCATGCGCGACGAGGCCGAAGCCGCGTATGCGGCTGTCGCCCAAGTGCAGCAAGAACCGCGTGGTTTGCTCCGCATCAGTTGTCCGGTCACCTTGGCGCACACGGTGTTGTCGACAGTATTTGCGCAGTTT
Organism: Alcaligenes sp. SORT26; assembly: GCF_017377875.1. GTDB lineage: Bacteria > Pseudomonadota > Gammaproteobacteria > Burkholderiales > Burkholderiaceae_B > Alcaligenes > Alcaligenes parafaecalis. Next base: position 1,494,955 of record NZ_CP070975.1, on the reverse strand, counting down.
CTGATTCGTTATCCTCAGGTCGAGCTGGAGGTGGAAGTCAGTAATCGTGTCGTGGACCCGGTTGCCGACGGAATTGATGTGGCTTTGCGAGTACGCAGCACCTTAAGTGATAGCGCCAGCTATATCGTGAAACGCCTGGGCGAGACCGGCGCTATTGTGGTTGCGCAGCCGGAATTGCTGGCTCGTTTTGATCCGGTGCGCGGGCCTGCTGATCTGGCCAAACTGCCCACCGTCGCCATGTCAGCCCGACAGGGACAAGGCGAGTGGGAGTTGTATGGCCCTGATGGAGCCAGCCTGACCGTGACTCATCGGCCCCGTTATATGGCCTCGGATTTGCTGACCTTGCGTGAAGGGGTAGAGCAAGGCATAGGCGTGGGTATTTTGCCCGACTATATGTGTTGCGATGCCTTGCAGGCAGGGCGTCTGGTGCAGGTTTTGCCGCAATGGGCACCCTTGCCAGGAATTATTCACGCCGTGTTTGCATCGCGCCGAGGCATGGCCCCGGCGGTGCGTCATTTTCTGGATTATCTGGGTGAGCAACTACCCGTGCATCACCCCAGGGTTTAAGACGGTCAAGGTGCGGCAGATGCGCAGCCGCTCTGGGCGGGCAAAATGGCCCAGTTCAGATCAATCATGGGGCTGCGCTCGGAGGACCAGCGCTGTTCTGCTCGACCTTTGATCGGGGCCTGTTCGTACAGTTCAAGCAAGGCAGCGGGGGCGGGTCCTCGTGTTTTCAGGCTATAGACAATCAGGGCACCGCAGTCCAGATCGCGTGGCAGTGTTAACCAGGGTGAAGCAGCCGGGTCTGCATCAATAAAGACCAGAACATCCTGACCGGCATGGACGGCAATATTGCCACCCAACCAGGTGTCCGCGACCACGACTTTCAAGGGAATGCCAGGCATGTGTTCTTTCCAGATGGCCTGCATCTGGGCAGAGACTTCAGGGCCTGGAAATGTCGAACGTGAGTCCCGCCCTTTGTGCCAGGCCAGGGGGCCTCGGGCCAAGGCATAGCCTGATGCCAGCAAAATCTGCAGCACGATCACGATAATTGCCAGTCTGCGTAGCTGGATCTTGTCTTTGCCGTGCATGACCCACAGGGCAAAAAAACCATACAGCACAAAAAAGGTGGTGGCCCAGGATGCCACCAAACGCGTGCCCATAATGGCCGAAATCAGTACGGTGCTGATAATGGGAGTCAGGCCCACCCAGAGCAGGAATTGCTTGTCGGCACGGGAGATATCATCAGAATAGCGCTGCTTGTTTTGCAAGGCAGCATCCGCCGGAGCGAGTCTTTTGGAGTCGCGGCGATTCCAGACGGCTAGCGCAATCAGGGCCACCAGCATAGGGCTGAGACGACCGAGCTGGTCCAGGCTGAAGGCCAGCAGTTCCTTATAGGCTTCCAAGCGTGTATGCGTTTCCAGGGAGCCGTCCATATAGCGGAAGGGGGCGAAGTCGTGCGCGGCCAGCCAGTACAGATGAGGGGAGAGGACCAGTACATACGCGATCAGGGCCAGACCCAGCCCTGTCCAGGTTTGCCGCTGGCGCCACATGCCGCTGCGCAGAAAGTACAAAAAGAAGGCAGTGAACAGAATCACGGCGCTGTATTTGGTGACGGTAGCGAAGGCCGCGACGGCTCCTAACCATAACCAGTCCGCGGGTTTTTGATCCCGGCTGGCACGATAGAAAAACCAGGTGGCTGCCGTGACGGACCACAGTTGTGCCGTGTTGTGATTAAAAATGGTGCCGCGCAAAGAGAAGTAAATGCTGACCGAACTGATCAGCAAGACCATCAGGGCGCGCTCGGGATTCAGAAACTCGCAGGCCAGTTTCCAGATAAACCATAAGCCCAGCACCGAGGCCGTCATCCCTGCCGCAAACGTCAGCCAGATAGGGCGACCAAACACACTGGTCAGTGCGGCCATGACCCAGGACGGGAAGGGGGGATGCTTTAAATAACCCAGTTCAAAGCTGGATGACCAGACCAGTTCCTCCATGCCGTCCAGATCCGGCGCTTTGTGGCTGATTGCCATCAAGACTGTCCACATGACAACCATCAGAAACAGGTACAGCAGCACCGTGCGCTGGTAGCTTTTTTGGGGTGTGAAGGCAGGGAGTTGGGCGCTCATGCAAATCGGTGGGGAAGGTAAATAAGCAAGTGTACCGTCTGGGCGTTGAAAAAGAGCCGATTGGACAGGTGCGCCAATCTGGGCTACGATGCGCTTCGTCATTAGGGAGTAGCCGCTTCGGATTACCGAAGACCAGCGTCAACATACTTGGCCTACACAGGGTCATGGCGCTGGTAGCAACTAGCCTGGCAAGACTTTTGACCATAGACCTTCGCGTTTGGCCGGGAGGGTTTGTGGTCATCTGTCTCTTATCCGGCCAGGAGTTGTTATGGAAGCGTTGTTTATCTCCACGGGTGTGGTTGCCTTGGCAGAAATTGGGGACAAAACCCAATTGTTGGCCTTTATTCTTGCAGCCCGCTACAAGCGCCCTTGGCCCATCATTCTCGCTATTTTCATAGCAACCTTAGTTAATCACGGTCTGGCCGGTGCCATTGGTGCCTGGGTTCCTGCATTGCTGGACCCCGAAGTGCTGCGCTGGGTGCTGGGTATTTCCTTTCTGGCCATGGCCATCTGGATTCTGATTCCCGACAAGATCGACGATGCCGAAACTACGCGCACTCGATTTGGTGTGTTCGGGACCACCCTGGTTACCTTCTTCCTGGCCGAGATGGGCGATAAAACCCAAATCGCCACGGTCGCTTTAGCCGCTAAATATCAGGAGTTCTGGTGGGTGGTACTGGGTACGACCCTGGGCATGATGCTGGCCAATGCGCCGGCCGTCCTGTTTGGCGAGCGTATTGCCCGCCGCTTGCCGACTCAGTTGGTGCACCGGATTGCCGCCTGTATCTTTGCCGTGCTGGGTGTGCTGGCTTTGTTGGGCGGCGCAGAAAGCCTGGGCTTCTAGCGAGGCTAGGTACTGGATGCCAATTGTCGTAGTCGGCCCGTTGCGGCAGGGCGACGACGAGCGGCATCCATCGTCAGGACCGGGGCCAGCGTCAAGGCCGCAGCAGGTCGCATTTGATGGTGGACTTGGCCGTGATCGCCATGATTCAGGACACTGATCGCCTCTTGCAACTCGGCCCCGTTCTGGTTCAATTCCTGAGCCGTTTCACTCAAGTCATGAACCAGGGCGGCATTATCGCTGGTGATCTGGTCCACTTGTTTCAGGGCCTGGGTGAGCTGGCCCAAACCAATACTTTGTTCGCCGGTGGCCGCAGAAATTTCACCCATCAGACCGGCGACTTCAGACACGGATGTCAGAATCTCCTGCATGGTCTGGCCAGCGTGGGCCGCATGGGTTGCACCTTCAGCACTGAGGGTTTGGGTTTCGGTGACCAGTTGCTTGATTTCATCGGCGGCCTGCGCGGCTTGTTGAGCCAGTGAACGGACTGCTGAGGCGACCACCGCAAAGCCTTTGCCTGCCTCTCCGGCGCGGGCCGATTCAATAGATGCATTAATCGACAAGATATTGGTTTGAAAGGCGATGTTATTGATCATCGACACGATATTGCCAATATGTTGTGAGCTTTCCAGAATCTGTTGCATGGACGAGCTGACCTTCTGAACCGCTTCGTTACCACGGCCTGCAATATCCGCACTGCGGCTAGCCAGTTCATGACTGGCTTTGGCGTTTTCGGCGGTCTGCAAAACGGCCTGTCCAAACGAGCTCATGCTGGCGGTGGTTTCTTGCATGGACGCGGCTTGTTCCTGCGTCCGGGCTTCCAGCAAGGCGCTATTGTCCGACAGCTTGCGGGACACGACTTGATTGTTCCCACAGCTCTGGTCAACGTCGGTGCTGATACTCATCAGGCTTTTACGCATCAGATCCAGGTTCTGCCCCAGCGTTTCCAGTTTTTTGACCTCGGGCCCCCGAGTGTTGACGGTCAGATTACCCGCTGCAATTTGTTGGGCGATGTGCGTGGCCGTTTTAAACGATCCTAAAACGCGTCGCATCAATACAGCCTGATAGCCAAGAATCATGAGAGTGCCTACGCCCAGGGCGCTAGCCAGCATCACCATGCTTTGCTGTGGCATTTCCGTATTCAGGATCATGGCGATAATCCCGCCGGTAATCCCCAGATTTAACAAGCCTTTACGTAAAAACGCGGCCAGCAAACTGGGACCGGCCAAAAAGCGCAGGCCTGCAAAGGGGCGTCGCCAACTACGGGCTGTAATTTGGCCAGCCCGTATGGTTCGTGAGCGATTTTTGCCTTCGCGCAATTCCTGATAAAACTGTTCGGCGGCTTGAATATCCTGGGCTTTGGCACGTACCCGTACCGACGCAAAGCCCGTTAATTCACCTTGTTCAATAATCGGGCTGGCATGGGCCAGAACCCAATAAAAACCGCCGTCTTTACGGCGATTCTTTACTACCCCTACCCATGAACGCCCCTGTTTCAGGGTGTGCCATAAATCGGCAAAGACCTCGGACGGCATATCGGGATGCCGCACAATGTTATGTGGCGCGCCGATCAGCTCTTCCCGGCTAAAACCGCTGACCTCCACAAATGCAGGGTTCGCATAAATGATGCGGCCTGCCAAGTCTGTTTTGGAAATGAGATATTGCTCGTCCAGCAGTTCGGTTTCAATGCCGGTAATTGGTAGGTTCTTGCGCATAGCCTTTCCCTTTGTTTTTTTGTATCAGCAAAAGACTCAAGATAAACGGATCAATTTCTTGTTGTGAATTTTCGTGAATAGTATCATTTGATTCGTTTTTTATGTCTAAAAATAAAAAAATGATAATCAAATGAAAATATTTGTCACAAATCGATCGAAATTGAAAAAATTGATCCGTGCTGATAAAGGGAAGCGGGTGGGCTCAGGAGGGCAGGTACTGGGCGTGAAAGGCTTCGCTGAGCAATTGCAGCAGCAGGGCAATAGGGATGGGTTTGGCCAGTGCGGTTGCTTTGCCGGGCAGGCCGCCACGCGCGTGGATATCGGCGGCGCTCAAGGCAGAAATCACGTAGATCAAGGTATGTTCTGTTTCGGGCGCATCGGCCAAGGCCTTGAGCATGGCAAAGCCATCCAGCTTGGGCAGGTTCAGATCCACGATCAGAACGTCGGGGTAGAAATTGCCAGCGGCGATCAGACCTTTCAGGCCATCTTGCTCGCAGCGCAATTCGACCGGGAAGGGCAGATGCTCCATCGCCATGCGGTAGATGGACAGCAGATCCAGATCGTCTTCAACGACCAATACACGCAGGCAGGGTTCACTGCTACAAACGGGCAGGCTGGGTGTGATCGGGGTATCGGGTGCGACCTGGGGGCTGGCGTGCCCCTGGCGCTCTTGCAAGATGGCTTGGACGGAGTCGCGGTCAATGCGTCGGTGCCCACCTTGGGTTTTCCAGGCTTTCAGTGTCCCGGCTTCTACCCAAAGTTGTACGGTGCGTACAGATACGCCCAGTAAATCAGCAGCCTGCCGAGTGGAGTAAACGGCGTCGTTCATGGAGTCAACAAAATGAAAGCAGGCCAGACCGGGGAAAAGAAGGCTGTGTGCCCCGATGTAGCAGTGCAGAGTGTAGAGACGGTATTAGTAAGTACAGAAATACTAATAATGGCAATGGATAGTGGCCTGTTCACGCCAAGTGATAGGCAGAGTATTCGACACACATGCTTCTAATATCTCCGATTTTCAGATGTTCATGCTTTGTCAGGGGATCACTTCAATCGGGCGGGCCTGTGAACCTGGGCCAGCCTTGTTGATTTTACGCGTATCCCTTGCGCTGTCGTGTTACCGGACGGGCCCAGTGTGGGTAGCTGAACACACTTATAAGTGTTGGTGATGTGGGCGGGTCCGGGCGGTGCTTGGCTTGTCGGGCCAAGAAAAAAGGGTGTTAGCACCCTAGCACTTGTTTTTATCGTTAGTCTTGATCCTAGTCAGCCTTTATGGAATAAATAGGAATCTATTTTGTACAAGCCCCCTTGTTTCCTCAAAGAAAATTTATGCGCCTTATGATACGGCTAAATATCCCGTTAAGCAGTATGGCGTCCATTTTTGGAGTAAAACTTTTAAAACGTACTGATACCTTTCCCATTTTCCCGCTTAATTGTTATGAAATTCATTTATTAGGCGCTTAACTTTTTTTCACCCAGGCTGATGCAATGGCATTGGCATGTCAGTAATCCCATCAAGAAAAATGCTTGGTTTATCCGCTGGACTGGCTTTTTGTCGCATGGAGATTGAAACCGCACTGAGGCAGGCGCAGTGCTTGTTTTGGGACGAAAATAGGGGATTGGCTTGTTGCTCACACTATTTACCAGTTTTTTGATCGGGCAACGTTTGTTTGAACGAACCAGCGTGCCCAAATGGCCGGGGCAGGCTTATGAAAAAGCGCATCGTTTTGAGCAAATGCTGGATGCTTTGCCCGATGCCATTGTCATGTTCGATTCCTGTGGGCGAATTGAAGGCTGTAATCGGGCCATGCGCCGCTTGCTGGATATACCGGAATTAGCCAATGGCAGCGATGATTTAATCGATTTTTTCCAGAATCTGGAAAAAGGAATAAAGGCGGATTTAGCGTATTTGCTGCCTGGAATTAGCCAGGTTATTCACCGCGCGAAAAATCCCTTTTACTGCATGCACCGGGATGGCGAAGGGGAGCAGGCTCGCGCCCTGGAATTTCATGCCTATGCCGCCTCCGAGTCAGACACCGCCACCTTGCTGATGATTCGCGATGTCAGCGCAAAAATGCAACAGGAACGCGAGCGCGCCGACTGTTTTGCCGTAGCGGCCCATGAAATACGCTCCCCACTGGCCGCCATCAGCGGCTATATCGAGTTGCTGCAACTGGAGGCGACCCCTTCAGCCTGGGCCAGTAAGATTTACACCCAATTACATGAAAAAGTCCGTGGCGTAGATGTCCTGCTGGACGATTTGACGCGCTTGAATCGCATGGAGTACGAGGGAGCGGGAACACAAGAATGGCGCGAGTCGGATTTGCGTGCCGTGCTGCGCCTGAGCCTGCGTGCCTTCAGCGAGCAGCGTCACCGCATTCGCCTGGATTTGCCCGAACATGGTTTGTGGGCCAAGGTGGATATTGTTCCTTTATTAGTGGCTCTGCGTAATACGCTGGAAAATGCCCTGAAGTATTCTGCGCCGGACACCCTGGTAACCTTGCGTTTGCAGCCCGGCCAAGCCGGTTGGGCCTGTATCGAGGTTCTGGATCAGGGGCCGGGTATTGAGCCCCTCTATAAAGAGAAGGTGTTTGACAAGTTCTTCCGCCTTCCCGGTCAGCAGGTGCAGGGCAGTGGTTTGGGCCTGTCTATTGTGCGATCGATTGTGCAGCACCACGGGGGGCGGGTCTACTTCAAGGAGCATCCGGGGCCGGGCGCGCATTTGGTCATGGAATTGGTTCTGCTGCCTTCCGCGTCGTATATACCTTAATCTTCTCTAAAATAGGGTTATTTTCATATATTTAAGTTTGATATAAGGTACAATTTGCGCTCTTTTCGTGAAGCGAGGTGATCGCCATTTCAGGTGCACCTCGCTTTGAAGTTTTTATGTTGCGGTCATCTCGTTGGTAGGGGACGCAAATCCGTTAAAGGAGCACACGATTATGCAAGGCTTGCACTTGACCGCAGACCTTTACCAATGTGCATGCAGCCCAGAGCTGCTGATCGATGCCCAGAAACTGGCTGATTTTTGCCGCCAGCAGACTATCGATGCAGGGCTGACCATTGTTGGTGAAGAATGGCAGGCATTTCCCGAATTTGAAGGGCAGCCCGGTGGTGTCACCGGTGTTCTGTTGCTGGCCGAGTCTCATTTGGCTATCCATACCTGGCCAGAACGCAATGGCGTGACGCTGGACGTGTATGTCTGCAACTTCATGCAGGACAACTCCGGCAAGGCAACCCGCCTGATCAACGGAATTGAGCAGGCTTTCAAACCCGGCCAGGCTCAACGTAATCGTTTGTGGCGTGGCGAGGCCGACGGCCCGGCCCATGCTGGCGAACTGCTGACGGAAAACCTGAACCAAGACGCCCTGTACGGCTTCCGCTTTACCGAGCGCTTGCTGGAGCGTCAAACCGCTTTTCAGCGTCTGGAGTTGCTGCGCTCCGAAACGCTGGGCAAGACCTTGCGTCTGGATGGTTGCATGATGACCTCCGAGGCCGAAGAGTTCTTCTACCACGAAGGCCTGATTCACCCGGCGGCCCTGGCTCACCCCAATCCACGCCGTGCCCTGATTGTGGGCGGTGGTGATGGCGGCGCGCTGGAAGAACTGCTGAAATACCCAAGCCTGGAGCACGTGTCTCTGGTTGAGCTGGATGGTGAAGTGATTGAAGTGGCCCGCGAGCACTTGCAGTCCATTCATAAGGGCGCGTTTGATAACCCGCGCGTGCACATTCAGATTGAAGATGGGGCAAAATTCCTGGCCAATACACAGGAACAGTTTGATCTGATTTATCTGGATCTGACGGACCCTGAAACGCCTGCCGGTCCTTTGTACACCACGGCTTTCTTCGAGTCCTGCAAACGTGCCTTGGCAAGTGGTGGAGCCCTGGTGCTGCACCTGGGTTCGCCGTTCCATGAAAGCCAGCAAGTTCAGAAGCTGAGCGAATCCTTGGCTGAAGTCTTTGCGCAAGTGCATGGTTACGGCCTGCATATTCCGCTGTACGGCTCTTACTGGGGTCTGGCGATTGCCTCTGACGATCTGAACCCGCGTGCATGTTCGGCAGAGCAAATCCAGGAACGTCTGGATCAGCGCATGAGCGGCCAGAATCAGGAGTCCTTGCAGTTCTATAACGCGGACTTGCATGGCGCCTTGTTTGCCTTGCCTACCTTCTACCGCCGCCTGATGCCTGTGAATGAGGCAAGTCTGGCCGAGATTTGCTAAGCAGCTCGTCGGCATAGAGGGCGGGGCTGGATGTCCGTCCTGCAATAAAAAAAGCCCCTGATCGCAACAAGATCAGGGGCTTTTTTGTTTCGCGCTGGTGTCTGTATGGCTCCGTTCAGCGCTCAATCGAAGTTTTATACAGCGGATTATCCATTGTTGAGACGAGGTCAATCGAAGCCTGTGCGAGTGTCGAAAGCCCTCATTGAGGCAGAAGTTCATCGCAACGGTGCGCAACTTGCGCGGCAGTTGGGGGTGTGGGCAGCGGGGCGGATCGACCAATCCTCTATCGGCTGTCCTTGCGGCGGGATTTGGCTTGTGGCTTGTCCTGAGAAGCCGGAAATACACGGGCGTACAGGAAGTCGATGAAGGCCCTGACCTTGGGTGAAGGATGTTTGCTGGCGGGCCAGAGGATGTGGAAAACGCCAGTGCGTTCTGCATAGTCGGCCAGAACGGCTTGCAGTCGCCCATCTGCCAGAGGCTCCCTGACCGAGAATTCCGGCAGGTAGGCAATGCCCAGGCCCTGCAAGGCAAAGCACACGCGCGTCTCGATGTTGTTGCAGATCATCGAGCTGGGTAGCGTCAGTTCGGGCTCATCGGTCGCGCGGCGCAAGGCCCATGGCTCCAGCTTGCCGCTGTTGGGAAAGCGGTAGTGCAGGCAGGTGTGATTCAGCAGATCAGCAGGTACTTTGGGTATCCCTTGCCGCGCCAGATAGTCGGGTGAAGCGACCAGTAGCGAACGGAAGGAGCCAAGCCGACGGGCGGAGAGGCGCGAGTCAGTGGGGTCCCCTGTTCTGATCACGGCATCGAAGCCTTCCTCAATTACATCGACCAGCCTGTCGGTGAAATCCAGATCCAGCTCAATCTCGGGGTACTCGCGCATGAAGTCGCCGAGGACGGGCAGCACCAGTGAGCTGACTAGCGGCAAGCTGACCCGCAAACGGCCACGTGGCGTCGTGGTCGCTTGTGACAGTTCCTGCTCTGCTGCCTCGATTTCGGCAAGGATGCGACGGCTGCGTTGCAGGAACAGTGTGCCTTCGGCTGTCAGCGTGACACTGCGAGTGCTGCGGTGGAACAGGCGCACACCCAGCTTTTCCTCTAGCCGCGCTACGCTCTTGCCGACAGCGGATGCTGACACGCCCAGCAGCCGACCAGCCGCAACAAAGCTGCGTACTTCAGCCACTTGAACGAACACCGTGAAGCTGTTGAGACTGTCCATCATCACACCTCGATTACGGACATAAAGTTCCGCTTAAAACGGAACTCTACCTGACTTTTTCTTTAATTTCAGGCTTTCTATCATGGCAGTTCGCTCCATTGATGAAAGGAATTACCCGTGATGACTTCCGTAATTACGCCAGGCGCCAGCGTCCCGTCAGCGCATCTTTCCACCAGTGTGCAGACCCTTGTTCAACAGGCACTGGACCAAGGTCGCCTGGTTGGCACGGTCGTGCTGGTGGCCCAGGATGACAAGCTGATCCATCACCAGGCTTATGGCTGGGCCGATCATGAAAGTCGTCGTGCGATGACGGTGGATACGGTCTTTCGCCTGGCCTCCGTGAGCAAGCCCATTGTCTCCACCGCTGCACTGGTACTGGTGGCGCAAGGGCGCCTGGGGCTTGATGACAGCATTCACTCTTGGCTGCCTGAATTCCGGCCGAGTTTGGCTGACGGTCGTCCTGCGCAGATCACGGTTCGGCAACTACTCAGCCATACGGCCGGATTGGGCTATCGCTTCCTGGAGACTGATGCGCAGGGTCCTTATGCACGGGCTGGTGTGTCGGACGGTATGGATGTGTCGGGTATCAGTCTGGGAGAGAATCTGCGTCGCATCGCCACTGTGCCGCTGCTGTACGAGCCAGGAACGGCCTGGGGCTACTCCCTGGCAATCGACGTGCTGGGTGCCTTGATCGAGCAGGTGTATGGCGCGCCTTTGGATGTGGCCGTGGGCCAGCTTGTGACGGGTCCGCTGCGCATGGCGGATACCGGTTTTATCGCGCGGGATGCGCAAGGCGTGGCGACTGCCTATGTAAATGGCACACCTCAGCCGCATCTACTGCAAGAAGGCGAAACGGTCTCGCCCTTTGAGGGGGCGGTGGGTATCCCTTTCAGTCCTGCGCGCATCTTCGATCCGCAGGCATTTCCTTCGGGGGGAGCGGGCATGGCGGGTACGGCAGGTGACTTCTTGCGCTTGCTGGAGGCCTTGCGCCAAGGGGGCGGCGGCCTGCTGCCCAGCGAAATGGTCGCGGAAATGGAGCGGGATCAGACGAATGGCGACGAACTGCCGGATGCACCGGGGTTCGGTTTTGGGCTGGGCTTCTCGGTCCTGCGCGACCGGACACTGGCTGCATCGCCCGAGTCCAATGGAACCTGGCGCTGGGGCGGAGCCTACGGTCATTCATGGTTTGTCGACCGGGCGCAAAGGCTTACTGTGGTCGCCTTCTCCAACACCTTGTACGAAGGGATGTCTGGCCGCTTCGTCACCGATTTGCGTGATGCCGTCTATGCTGCTTTGGAGTCTGGACAATGAGTTCGACCGCTATGAACAGATCAGCCTGCTCGCAGGAAGACAATGAGACTCTTGTGAACAATCAGGATCGTCTGCCGCTGCCTGCCTTGCTGGCCTTGGCGATGGCAGCCTTCATCACGATCCTGACCGAAGCCTTGCCTGCTGGCCTGCTGCCTTTGATGGCGCAAAGCCTGACGGTATCGGAGGCATTAGTCGGCCAACTCGTCACCATTTATGCGATTGGCTCACTGCTTGCCGCAATTCCATTGACGGTGGTCACGCAGCGTTGGCGGCGCAGGCCATTGCTGCTGATCGCCATCAGCGGCTTCGCCTTGGTCAATATGGTGACCGCCGTCTCTGACAGCTACACCGTCACACTTGTCGCTCGCTTTTTCGCGGGTGTATTTGCAGGGCTGCTTTGGGCCCTGGTGGCTGGCTATGCAGCGCGCTTGGTGCCCGCACACTTGAAGGGGCGCGCTATTGCGGTTGCCATGGCGGGCACGCCGATTGCGCTTTCTCTCGGTATTCCAGCGGGTACATTTCTGGGTGTGGCCTACGGCTGGCGCGCGACTTTTGGCCTTATGAGTTTGCTGACCGTGATTCTCGTGTTCTGGGTGATCGCCAAGGTGCCGGACTTTCCTGGGCAAGCACGCGGAAAGGGGTTCGCGCTCAGGATGGTTTTTACTCTACCGGGTATTCGGCCGATTCTGTTCGTCACTCTATTCTATGTGCTGGCCCATAACATCCTCTACACCTACATTGCGCCCTTTCTCGTTCCAGCCGGTATCGCGGATCGGACCGATCTCGTACTGCTGGTTTTTGGCGTAGCCGCGCTACTGGGCATCTGGGTTGTGGGTGTGTTGATCGACCGCTGCTTGCGTGAACTGGTGCTGATCAGCACGACCTTGTTCGCGCTTGCCGCATTGGCACTTGGCCTTGTTGGCACCGTACCGGCTGCGGTCTACTTGTCTGTCGCCATCTGGGGGCTAGCTTTTGGCGGCTCGGCAACTCTCTTTCAAACGGCTTTGGCCAAGGCAGCAGGGGAAGCCACCGATGTGGCGCAATCCATGATGGTGACGGTCTGGAATATCGCCATTGCCGGTGGCGGAATCGTAGGCGGCATTCTGCTCGAAACTTTTAGCGTGTCCGCCTTTCCGTGGAGTGTGCTGGCGCTGCTCGTTGCGGCATTAGCGGTCACTGTAGTGAACAGTCAGGCGGGGCGTGGTTGGTGACTCCCAGCACGCCTTGATGCTTGATCTTGAACGGTTAATTGCCCAAGTTTTTCCAAGCCGTCCTGCTCGATTTCAATCCGAGCAGGACGGTGCAGCAAGATACCGCCTTATTCCTTATCCGCCCCACGATAGCGCTGGTAGGGCAGGACGTTCCAGGTACGTGTGGTCAGTTGCTTGGCAGAAATCACCGCCGGAATATCGTCCAGCAAGCTGCGCGCAGAATGCAGCTCCCGCACGACCTCTTGCTTGTCCTGATACATGAACTCGTCCGAGGCTTCTTCAGGTGCTTGCTGCTGTTTTTCTTCCAGATCGCTGATCAGGCGTTCTTGCTGGAAGCGCAAGGCTGCACGGGCATCCTCAATCCAGGAGGCTTGCATGCTGCGGTTGTGGTCCACCACGGCGCTGTACTCGGTGTACACCCCGTTATAAATATCTCCCGCATGGTGCCGGACGTCGTGACTGGCAATTTCCAGATCGCGTACGGTTAGCTGAGACGGGTCCAGCGGTTCGCTACGCTTGGCCCCGCCCAGACGGGTGTACTGAGTGTAGTAGGGGAACATGCTCTGGATAACCTTGCTGACGGGCTGGATAGCTTCGCCCTCCTCGCACAGTCCTTTGGGTTGCACGCCTTGCATGGCGGGCAAAATGGATTCGGGGCGGCAAATCTCCTTGGGCGGCATGATGCCGTGGCGCAGCATCTCGCGAATGCCGGTGCCGGAGATGGTCAGCCTGAAGCGATCATCGTGCGGGCAGGTCTCGGAAGTGGCATGGCAGGCGCAGCGCGTGCAGTAAAACACTTCGTGGAACAGGCGCACATCAATGCCCATTTCCTTGGGGCTGAACTGATCGAAAATGCTGTGGCTGGCGTACTTGTCGTAGTAGCTGCCAATCCCGGCATGATCCCGTCCAATCAGGGCATGGGTACACCCGTAGTTCTTCATGATCAGGGCATGCAAAATGGTTTCGCGCGGGCCAGCAAAAATATAGGTGACACGCAGCGGCGACAAGATGGCTCGCTCTTTGGGGTAGTAGGTATCCAGCACGTTCCTGTAGGCCATCATGCGGAATTCATGGCGCACGTATTCACGCTTGGCCATCTCCACCAGTGGCTGCAGGAACAGGCCATCAATGCCTTCCAGCGCATTGCGGTGTATGTACTCATGGCCCCGGTGCAGCGGGTTTGCGCCGGTGATAAAGCCTGCTACGGAATTGAATTTCTTTTCTTCGTAGAACAGACGCCAGGTGTCTTTGGGTTCGCGACGCAGCTTCTCGAACGGGCCCCAGTCCACACGCTGCAGCAGGTGCAACGTACCACCCAGGGACACATCGCCCATGCGGCGGTAAATGGAGTCCACGCCGGGGTGGTTTCTGTCCGTAGTGCCAAACAATTGCTGGGCGCGCTGCTCCTTGTCGTAGGAGAAGATGTCCTCGATGCTCAGGATGGCCACCGGCTCGTTCTGGCTGTTGGTCAGCGCCACCTCGGAGCCGACCGAAAGTCCTTTAATAATGTCGCGGTTGCGATCGCCAATCGGGGCGAAGCTCAAAGGCACAGGCCACACCACACCATTACTCAAACGACCCTCTTTGAGCACGGAGTTGTAGTCGGCCTCGTTCATGAAGCCTTTGTTGGGGGAGAGCACCCCGGTCGCAATCATCTCGATAGTGATGACGGCTTCCAGATCCACGCGGATGCTGGGCAGGGAGCGCGCACGCTCAATCTCGTCCTTGACGCGATCTTCCGGGACGACCTGATTGACCAGCGTTCCACCGTGCGGTTGCTGTGGGTAGCGATCAAAGTTCAATGTTGAGTGGTTCATATTGCCTCCTTTAATTTGCCCCGCATGACGATGAAAGATAGTTTTTTTGTCGGGGCGTTTCCGTTTGCGAGTGATAGATGAGTTCCAGACCGGGGCCCTAGTCCCTGGGTTTGAAACGCTCTATTTCTTCTTGTGATGTCAGACGAGAAATCCTTGTCCGAACAGGTGACGCAGCGCTGGCTTGAATACCGCCTGCGCCTTGTTTTGCTGCGGTCGTTTGATACGGCATGACGACAGGGATGCAGACATTGTTTCGGGCCTGTTGGGTGGTGAGGTGATCTTCACCGTAGCCCATGATGCTGCGTGTGCTGCTTGCCCCAAGAGATCCGTCCTGAAATTCAAATTGGGTATAGGTGATAAGCCCTAGTTTTCCAAGTCCAGATCCCGCAGGAACTGTCTTAGTATTACTCACAATCGCGAGAAAAATCATCGCGTTATACCAAAGTAGGAGACAGTGCAGATGACGCCAGCTTGGGTGGTGTTGGCTTCTTTGATTTACGCCGCAATTTTGTTCGCGATTGCCTGGTTCGGGGACAGGAATCCCTTGTATACCCAGCGCCCCTGGTTGCGACCCACGGTCTACAGCCTGGCCTTGGCTGTGTACTGTTCGTCCTGGACGTTTTACGGGGCGGTCGGCTCGGCTGTACGCTATGGCATTGGTTTTTTGCCGATTTATTTAGGCCCGTTTTTGATGCTGCTGTTTGGCTGGCGGATAATTGAACGGCTTGCCCTGGTGGCCCAATCCCAGAATACGGTTTCCATTGCTGACTTCATGGCCAGCCGTTATGGACGCTCGCAGCGTTTGGCGGCGATGGTGGCCGGGATCGCTGTGGTGGCAGCGGTGCCGTATCTGGCCTTGCAGTACAAGGCCGTGGCCTTGAGCTTGAGTGTGCTGGCTGGCACGGAATTTCATGCCAGTTTCCTGGGGGATCCGGCCCTGTATGTGGCCATTCTGATGGCCTTGTTTTCCATTCTGTTTGGCACGCGCCAAGTGGATGCTACCGAGCACAGGCCGGGTCTGATGTTGGCGGTGGCCTTTGAGTCCGTGGTGAAACTGGTGGCGTTGGTGGCTGTCGGTCTGTTCGCCGTTCGCTGGTTCGGAAAGGCTGAACTTAATATGGTGGGGGCCGTCAGTACCCTGTTCGAGAGCAGCCCGCCGGTGGGGTTTGTGGGGCAGACCTTGCTGGCCTTTGCCGCCATTATTTGTTTGCCTCGCCAGTTCCATGTGGCTATTGTCGAGTGTGGTGACGTGGTTGATATTCGCCGGGCACGTTGGCTATTTGGGGCGTATCTGCTGCTGGTCAGTGTCATGGTTTTACCCATTGCAGCAGCGGGTGTCAGCCTGTTTGGCACTGGGGCCGAGGGCGTGGCACCGGATAGCTTTGTGCTGGCATTGCCCTTGTCGCAAAACCAGGTGGGACTGGCCTTGATGGTGTATATCGGCGGCTTTTCTGCGGCGACGGGTATGGTCATTGTGACCAGCGTGGCGCTTTCCACCATGGTCAGTAACGATCTGGTCATGCCCTTGTTGCTGCGCCGGGGCTGGGCCCAGTACCAACAGAGCACTGTGGCCTCTACGGTGCTATGGATACGTCGTGTCGCCATCATGGTGCTGGCCGGAGTGGCTTACGGTTATTACATGCTCAGTGGCAGTGACACGACCTTGGCGGCCTATGGCTTGATGGCCTTTGTGGCAGTTGCTCAGTTTGGACCAGGCTTGATCGGTGGTTTGTATTGGCGCGGTGCCAGTCGGCAAGGGGTGGAGGCCGGTCTTTTATTGGGCTTTGCGATCTGGGTTTATACCTTGCTCCTGCCAACGCTGACCGAGGTCGGTTTGCTGGCAGATGACTGGTTGCATCAGGGGCCCTTGGGGCTGTCCTGGTTGCGCCCTTATCAGCTCTTCGGGCTGGAGGGTTGGGACCCGCTGACGCATGGCACGTTCTGGTCCTTGTTGTGCAATATCAGCGCCTTTCTGTGGGTGTCCTGGCGCAGACGTCCGGGGCTGGGGGAGCGCTTGCGTGCCGAGCCGTTTCTGAATCCGTATGCGGAACGTCAGACCCTGGCGGCACGACATGCGTATGGGGATTTGTCGGTACAGGATTTGCTGCTGCTGGCCGAGCGTATTGTTGGCAAGAAGATGGCGCGGCGTGCGTTTGAGACGCAGGCCCGACAGCTCAAGCAATCGCTGGAACCGGGTTTGAAGGCTGACAGTGCCTGGGTGCATTTCACCGAGCTCTTGCTGGCGGCCGCAGTGGGAGCAGCGTCCGCTCGTTTGGTCTTGACCAGTGCCTTGCGTGGTTCGGGCATGGAGGTAGCGGCCATTATGGCCGTGCTGGATGAGGCGGGTCAGGAGCTGCGTTTCAACCGGGATATTTTGCTGGCTACGCTGGAAAATATTGATCAGGGCGTCAGTGTGGTGGACGCAGATATGCGTCTGGTCGCCTGGAATCAACGCTACCAACAGCTATTCGATTACCCGCCCAGCATGTTGTATGTAGGCCGATCTGTGGCGGACCTGATCCGTTTTAATGCGGAGCGGGGCAAGGTTGATGGCGTGGAAAGCATAGGGGTGGAGCAGGCTATCGAACGTCGTATTCAGTTCATGCGCGAAGGCTCTTCCTATGTTACCCAGCGCATGTTGAATGACAAGCAGGTGGTCGAGTTGCGGGGGCGGCCTTTGCCGGGCGGTGGCTACGTCACCAGCTATAGCGACATCACACAATACAAGCGTGTGGAGCGCGAGTTGCGTGAGATGAACGACAGTCTGGAGCAGCGCGTTGCGGTGCGCACGCAGGAGGCGGAAAAAGCGCAGGAGTCCCGTACCCGTTTCCTGACTGCGGTCAGCCATGACGTGCTGCAACCGATTAACGCGGCACGCCTGTTTGCCTCGGCCTTGCGCGATACCCATGATCTTGTGGAAATGCCCAATCTGGCTGAACGGGTCGATACCTCTTTGCGTACGGCGGAGGAATTGCTGGAAGGCCTGCTGGATATTTCCCGGCTGGATGCTGGTGCCTTGAAGCCGGATCTGGGCGTGATCAATGTCCAGCACCTGTTGCAGCATTTGGCGGATCAATATGCTCCCATGGCGGCACGGCGCGGCATTCAGTTGCGGATACATGCCCGCCCGCTGCGGGTGTATAGCGATCATCGTTTGCTGCGGCGGGTGCTGCAGAACTTTCTGGCCAATGCTTTGCGCTATACCCAGGAAGGGCGGGTAGTGTTCGGTGTGCGGGTTCGGGGCGAGGAGCTGGAGTTTCAGGTCTGGGACTCCGGCCAAGGTATACCGCCTCATCACATTCAGCAGATTTATGCGGAATTTCATCGCTACGAGCAGGCTTTTGATTGGGATGGCCGTGGCCTGGGTCTGGGCTTGTCGATTTGCCAGCGGATTGCCGTCCTGCTGGGCCATACCTTGGATGTACGATCAGAAGTGGGGCGCGGCAGCATGTTTTCGATTCGTGTGCCCTTGAGTCAGGCTTGTGAGGCCAGCAGTCACCCAAGCAATGAGTCCAGCCAACCTGCCGATGGCTTGGCTTTGAAAAGTTTGCGGGTACTGTGCCTGGATAATGATCTGGATATTCTTGCGGGCATGGAGGTATTGCTGGGCCGTTGGGGGGCACAGATTATTACCGCGAATACAGTGGATAGTGCTTTGGAGAAAATCGAGCTGAACCCAGATGTCTTGTTGGTGGACTATCACTTGCATGATCGTCTGGACGGCTTGCAGGCACTGCAATTATTGCGCCTGCATTTGCCCCACGCACAAGGTGCTTTATTAACGGCGGACGGAAGTGATGAACTGAAAGCCGCTGCCCGCCAATACGGTTATCTGGTGCTGACCAAGCCGGTAAAGCCCGCTTCGCTGCGAGCTTTCTTGACTGCGCAAATTAAAACGTATTAGTGTCCTGGGCTTCATCCTGGTTCAGGCCAAGATGACTGGCCATCAAGACGGCCTGGGTACGATTGGAAGCTCCCAGCTTGCGCAGGATGGCCGTCATGTGCGCCTTGATGGTGGCCTCTGAGACATTCAGATCATAGGCAATCTGCTTGTTCAGTTGCCCGGTGCTGAGCATTTGCAGCACGCGAAACTGCTGGGGCGTCAGCTCGCGCAGTTTCGCGGCCACTTCGCGTTCGTCCAGACTGATGCCGGGGGCGGAGGAGCCGATGTCCGGCAGCCAGGTGCCGCCATCCAGAACCACTTGCAAGGCCACACCCAGTGTTTGTGCATCAATGGATTTGGGGATGAAACCCATGGCGCCGTGATCCATGGCGCGGCGCATGAAACGGGCCTCTTCATGGGCGGTGACCAGAATGATGGGCAGGGAGGGGTAGGTCGCGCGCAAATGGACTAGCGCACTGAAACCAATAGCCCCCGGAATATCCAGATCCAGCAGGAGCAGATCGGCGTCAGGATGGTCGTCGACCAGTGGATATAAATTGGAGATACGATCCGCTTCGTAGATGGCCGTGCCGGGAAACAGGCTGGCTACGACTCCTCGTAACGCTTCACGAAATAGCGGGTGATCGTCAGCAATGAGCAGTTCATTCATGAGGGGATTATGCCATGTCCAAGTTTCTGTAATGGTGCCTGCCTGGATGAGCTGCACATCAGTAAAAACAGGGCACCGAAATGCCCTGTTTTCTGTTCCTGCATGCTGATCAAATCAGCGTAAAAGCTTTAGTGAGCGCTGGCGCTGGCCGCACCAATGCCGGTTTGACTGCGTACGGTCAGAGCCTCGAAGGCTTCGCGTTCCTGGGTAGCGCGGGCGCTGTTATCCAGGGTCGAGAACAGCCAGATCGAGAAGAAAGCTAGCGGGATGGACAGGATGCCAGGGTTAGGGAAGGGGGTGATGGGCTCAGCAAAACCGAATACATCCACCCATACCGTGCTGCTCAAGACCACCCACACCGTGGCGGTGACCAAGCCCAGGAAGCCGCCAATGGTGGCACCACGCGTGGTGCAGCCACGCCAGGCAATCGACAGCACCAGGACCGGGAAGTTGGCACTGGCTGCAATGGCAAAGGCCAGGCCCACCATGAAGGCGACGTTCTGGTTCTCAAAAATAATGCCCAGCAAAATCGCCAGTACACCCAGAACCACCGTGGAGATACGCGAGATGCGCATCTGGTCTTTTTCGGTTGCGCGTCCTTTGGCTATGACGTTGGCGTACAAGTCATGCGAAATGGCTGCGGCACCAGCCAGAGCCAAACCTGCGACCACGGCCACAATGGTGGCGAAGGTGACTGCTGCCAGGAAGCCCAGCAAGAGATTGCCGCCTACTGCATTGGCCAGGTGCACCGCCACCATATTGGTGCCACCAATCAGGTTGGTCAGCATGTTGAAGGAGCCATCCGGGCCAGTCTGGAAGTACTCGGGATGCTTGACCAGCAAGGCGATGGCACCGAAACCGATGATGAAGGTCAGCAGGTAGAAGTAGCCAATAAAGCTGCTGGCGTAGATAACCGATTTGCGGGCTTCCTTGGCATCGGCCACGGTGAAGAAACGCATCAGGATATGGGGCAGACCTGCGGTACCGAAGGCCAGTGCAATACCCAGGGACAGTACGTTCAGCGGGTTGCTGCTGACGGCAGCGCCGGGTTCAAGAATGGCGTGTCCGGTAGGGTGTGTTTCCACGGCGGCGGCCAGCATGCTGTCCACATCCCAGTAGAACGCAGCCAGAACCAGAATCGTCATCAGTGTGGCACCGAACAGCATCAGTACGGCCTTGATGATTTGCACCCAGGTGGTGGCTGTCATGCCGCCAAAGGTGACGTAAATCATCATCAAGGAACCCACAATCACCACGGCCACGTTGTAGTCCAGACCAAACAGCAGCACGATCAGCTTGCCTGCGCCGACCATTTGCGCGATCAGATACAGGGCAATGATCAGCAGGGAGGCGCTGGCCGCCAGAATCCGCATGGGGTTCTGGGACAGGCGAAATGAGGTCACATCGGCAAAGTTGTAGCGGCCCAGATTGCGCAGGCGCTCGGCAATCAGGAACATCACAACCGGCCAGCCGAACATGAAGCCGATGGCGTAAATCATGCCGTCAAAACCACTGACGTACACCATGCCCGCAATCCCCAGGAAGGAGGCGGCAGACAGATAGTCTCCGGCAATCGCCAGGCCGTTTTGAAAGCCGGTCAAACCGCCACCAGCCGTATAAAAGTCCGATGTGGTGCGTGTGCGGCGAGCAGCCCACCAGGTGATGACCATGGTCCCGGCAATAAAGATCAGGAACATGACGATGGCAGAGGTATTGGCCTGGCCGGATGAGGCCGCCATGGCATTGCCGCTGGCCATGCCAAACAGGCCCAGGCTCAGAAGTAGTTTCTTCATGTCACGTCCTTCATGATTTGAGCCAGCAAGGGGTCATAAACCTTGTTGGAGATGTAGACGAACGTGGAAACGAGAACAACGGCACTGATAAGCACAATGGCGGCGCTAAGCACCCCAATGGTCATGGTCATGGACCCCACGGGGCGGCTAAAGAGCTCGGGGTCAAAGGCCAGCGTCAAGATAAAGCCTGCGTAAACAATGACGGTTAAGCCAAAGAAGATCAGGCTCATGCGGTTACGTTTTCTGAGCAACTCTTGATAGGCGGGGTGCTGGGTTACTGCCGTGACGACAGTGTTGGCTGAGCTCATCGTTATGTCTCCTTATAGGGTTGATGATTCTTAGCATCGAGGCTCTCTGAACACAGTGCATGTACAAAGAGTGGGCGCTTGGGGGCGCTCTATGTACAGCATGTATAGAACGAATCAACTTTTCCTGACAGGCGACTTTGGTCGTAGATGAGGGGGGAGGCGGTGCCTTTTTTATGCTCTGGACGGTATTAAAAAAGCGCTTCGGCCGTGGCAAGTTCCTGTGCTGGCTTGTCCCGGTGAGTGACGCCGCTGACCTTCAGAACTTCAGACAAGAGCAGATGAGACACGCTGGCAACGGCCGCCGCATTATCAGGCTGCTGCTCAAGCCCTGGCTGGCAGGGCAGAGGCCAGCGCGTTTTGGGCCGCTCTTTGTAGTCCTGGTCCGTGATATGCACAATATCCGCACAGCGGCTTTCCAGAAGACGGATCAGCTCCGGCATCTGAGCATGTCGGGGGAGCAAATCAAAAATCAGGATGACATCCTGGCTATTGATGTCGGCCAGGTACTCCGAGACGGTTTGGCCTGCTCCGGGGATCAGCCTTACGCCGGGCATGAATCGGGATAAATGCCAGTAAAAATGCCCCGCCAGGAAGTAGTTTGCCTGCAAACCCACCAGCCAAATCTGGCGCGCGTGGCTAATGGCCTGGCTGGCATCAAGCAAAACGGAGTGCGACAGGTGTCGGTAGGTATTGCCCAGCTTGCTATAGCTTTCTTGCAGATGCGTGTTCAGGGCCGTTTCACCGGGGGAAAGCGGCTGTGTGATCGTGGTGAGGGAGTCGTCTTTTCGTTCAGTACGAATCTGTTTGCGTGCGGCTTCGTAGTTCACGTATTCCAGACGGCGAATCAGACGTGTGACGGTGGCATTGGAGACGTGCGCCAGGCTGGCCAGTTCCGACGCGTTGTAGCTGGATAGATCACCTGAAAACTCCAGCGTGAATTGAGCCAGACGTCGCTCGGAGGCGGGGAGGTCGCTGAGGATGGCGCGTACACGGTCAAAAAAGGAAATGTTGCTGATGTCTGGCATGGTGCGGGGCGTTGCCCTGTTTTTTTCAATCAAGGAAAGCGGGTGCTGCTATAGAGCCAAGGTTGCGGCTTGTATTGCCTGGTCGAAGATTTCAAGGCCACATGATACCTGAGTGCGCAGGGCGTTTAATTCCGTCTAAATCCGTTTAATTTCAGCCCTGTTTGATTCCTTCTTCTTGATTAATAAGCAGAGTTTTTCTGATGAACGAATCAGCTTATGGCTTTGAAATAATCTTGCACCGCAATCAGGGCATCTGTAAAAGAGCCGTGTACAAACTCCGTGCTGATCGCCACCATCAAATTGGAAGGCAAGCCAAAATCTTCAATCAGAGCCCCATTGCGATCGCGCCAGAGCTGGCTGGCGGGGTCCAGCACGACGGGGCTGTAGTGTTCGCGCACCGTATCCAGTACGGTGTCCGCCGTGGAGCGGTAGGTGAAAACAGGTAAACCCAGGGCCACGGCATAGCCAATTTCAAAGGCGGTGCCGGTATCAATTTCTGCCCCTCTAAAAGGGGTGATGTTGGCTACGACAGCATCAGCTTGGTCCAGCAGGCGAATATTGTGATGGTAGATGGAGGAGGCCTCGATCTCTTCCTGGTCAACGGGATGCAAGGGCTTGAAGCCAAAGTCCCGTACCAATTGCTTGTGCAGCTTGGCGCGCTCGGTGGCATCGCTGAAGAAAACGTCAGGGCCCGCTAAATAGATACGCTTCATATTGGCTCCTTGGTGAGCAAACAATCAGGCTTAGTTGGAGTTGCTGCGTCGATACAGGCTTAGCGCAATACCCAGGCCTGCAAGCATGCCTGCGCAGCCCCGGTTCAGCCAGCGCATGGCCTGGCCCGACAGCAGTCGCATGGCGTGATGGCCCCCTATGGCGTAGACCGTCATCAGGGCAATATCAATAAAGGCGGTAATCAGCGCCAATGTAATGTACTGGCTGGCAATCGCGTCTTCCGGGCGGATGAACTGCGGCAGAAAGGCAGAGAAGAACAGCAGGCCTTTTGGGTTGGACAAGGCGACCAGCAAGGAGCGCAGAAAGGCGGCCCGGCCAGACAGGACTTTTTCTGTAGAGGTTTCTGTCTGGATAGCGCTGACCGGAGCATTCCAGAGCCCATAGGCCAGATACAGCAGATAGGCTGCACCAATCCATTTCACCACGCTAAAAAGCTGTTCGGAAGCCAGCAGTAGCGCCCCCAGTCCACAGCCCACGGCGGCGATCAGAATCAGGTCCGAGAGTGCGGCACCTGCAATACCACAGGCCGCAATTCGCTTGCCGCCACGTGCGCCATTGTTCAAGGCAAGCAGCATGGTGGGGCCCGGCATGATAGTGACGGCCGACACGGCAATGATATACAGAGAAAGGCTGGCTAAATCCACGAAGATTCCTTGATAAAGGCTAGGCTGCAGGAGCATCTGGCGGAGCCAGCACGCTACAGTATGGCTGCTGTCTGGGCTGATGCGATCGGGTTTGGCTTGGACTATATACAAAAAAGGCCAGCCTGAATGGCTGGCCCCTTGTGCGTCAAGGTATCAAATCAGGCACGGCCTGGTTCGAGTGTTGCCGCAGCGGTGAACAGCACATCGGTTGAGGAGTTCAAGGCTGTTTCTACCGAGTCTTGCACCACCCCAATGACAAAGCCTACGCCAACAACCTGCATGGCAATATCGTTGGAGATACCGAACATATTGCATGCTAGTGGAATCAGCAGCAAAGAGCCACCTGCAACGCCAGATGCACCGCATGCAGCAATCGTAGCAACCAGGCTCAGTAGCAGAGCGGTAGGTAGGTCAGCGGGGATTTCCAGTGTATGCACTGCAGCGAGCGTCAGCACGGTAATCGTGACAGCAGCACCGGCCATATTGATCGTGGCACCCAGCGGAATAGAAACAGAGTAGGTGTCTTTATGCAGGCCCAGACGTTCGCACAAAGCCATGTTCACAGGGATGTTGGCAGCCGAACTGCGGGTGAAGAAGGCTGTGATACCGCTTTCACGCAGGCAGGTGAATACCAGCGGGTAAGGGTTGCGACGCAGCTTGGCGAACACAATCAAGGGATTGATGACCAAGGCTACCACCAGCATGCAGCCTACCAGTACGAGCAGCAACAAGCCGTATTGGTGCAGTGCGTCAAAGCCGGACTCAGCAATGGTGACCGCGACCAGACCAAAAATCCCCAGTGGCGCAAAGCGAATGACCAGACGCACCAGAGAGGAGACGGCATTGGCCATATCGGTCAGCAGGTCACGCGAACCTTGCGAGCCGTGTTTCAGCGCCAGGCCCAGAGCAATAGCCCAGGCCAAAATGCCCATGTAATTGGCGTTGAGCAAGGCATCAACCGGGTTGACGACAATGCTGGTCAGCAGATCCAGCAACACCTCAACGATATTGCCGGGTGGGTTCAGGGTGGCGTCGGCCAGATCCAGCTTGAGCTTGACCGGGAAGGCAAAGCTGGCGATCACGGCAATCAGCGCGGCCAGGAAGGTGCCCAGAACATACAAGAGCAAAATCGGACCCATGCGGCTGGAGGACTGGGCTTTCTGATTGGCAATGGAAGACATCACCAGCACAAACACCAGAATCGGCGCTACCGACTTCAAGGCAGAGACAAACAATTGACCAAGCAGGGCGATCGAGTGTGCGGCATCAGGAGCAAAGCGCCCCAGCAAAATACCGGCGATCAAACCGATCACAATTTGAGTAACAAGACTGCCATGCAGGATAAAGCCTAATGGGCCTCTGGCTTGATTGGCGGGATGGGCCATGAAAAGCGACTCCAGACAAAAGGGTAGGTGTGAAGTACGTGAAAAAACGCTCTGGCGAGGACTCAGCCAGAGCGCGGAAGAGGGTTATTCTAGCACCACGAGCTATACATTTTGTAGCCAGTGTGATATGGTTGCTAATCCACATGGGGTCGACATGGCTTCGACGTGGGTCAAGAAGCAGCACAGGGCGTGTCGAGCACCAGTACGCTCGTAAATCCACTGGAAAACTATAAACGCCAACGACGAGCGTTTCGCTCTAGCCGCTTAAGGCTGGGCCACTGCACTAATTTGTCTTTGGGTTAGGTAGGGCAACCTACAGCAGTGTTATTTACAAAGAATCGAATCGGCCTGTGCCACGTAGTCCGGTTCTAAAACTTAGTGGATCGCCAAGGAAAGGCCTGTCAATTGGCACAGTCCAAGGTTAAAACTTAAAATTAATTGACTACACATGTAGAACTGTCTGTGGACGGCTTGCGGACGGGGGTTCAATTCCCCCCGACTCCACCAAGAAATCCCAAGAAACCCAACAGCTTAACGGCTGTTGGGTTTTTTGTTTTTTGCTTGCCCAACACCACTTCAGCGTCATAATGATCCCTTCGTTTTATGGACAAAAGGAGATCGACATGTCTCGTTGGGTGTTCTATTCCGCGCCAGGAACCTGCGCGCTTGCAACTCATATTGCACTGCATGAAGCAGGGGCTGACTTTGATGTGGTCAAGCTGGATTTTGGTGCGAATCAACAGCAAAGCCCGGAGTTTCTGTGCGTCAATCCCAAGGGGCGTGTTCCGGCGCTGGTGACAGAGCAGGGTGCTTTGACGGAAACCCCGGCTTTGCTGGCTTTTGTGGCCCAGAGCTTTCCGGCTGCCAAGCTGGCTCCTTTGAATGACCCTTTTGCGTTCGCCCGTATGCAGGAGCTGCACAGCTATCTGGCATCCACCGTGCATGTGGCTCACGCGCACAAGCGTCGTGGTTCCCGTTGGGCAGATGATCCTGCTGCGGAAGAGGCCATGCGGGCCAAGGTGCCGCAAAACATGAGGGCTTGTGCGGCGTATCTGGAATCCCTGATTACCGGTCCCTGGGTGCTGGGCGAGCAGTTCAGCGTGGCCGATGCGTACCTGTATACCGTCGGTGGCTGGCTGGAAGGCGATTCGGTTGATATGAGCCAATTCCCCAAACTCAGTGCCTATCTGGAGCGGGTAGGGGCACGTGAAGCTGTGCGCAAGGCGGTGGCCGAGGCCGCCGCCTGAGCGACATTCTCTAGGTGTGTTGCGCTGTGTTCAGCACGGCGTAACGCCTTTCTGCCTCATGGAGTTGCTCAAACTCGGCCAGCAGCTCTGCCAAGGGAATGGCTTCCAGCCTTTGCATGACCAGGGCCTCCGCTTCCTTGAGCACATCGCCCAAGGCGGCGTTGACCACTTTGGCGACACCGCAGCTTAGGTTCTCGTTCTCGTGGCCGATAAAGAAGATGTGCGGTCCCCCAACCGCTTTGTGTATGTCCAGCAGCGTGACTTCTTTTAGATCACAGCTTAGTGTCCAGCCGCCCCCGTGGCCTTTTTCGGAGCGCACGTAGCCTGCCTTGCGCAAGCCCGCCATGGTGCGTCGGACGACCACGGGATTGGTGCTGAGCATGGTGGCGATTTGCTCGGAGGTAAATGGCTGATCGTGCCTGGCCATGTGCAGCAAAACATGCAGCATGCGGGAGAGCCGACTATCACTTCTCATATTCTTGACCTTGTGATGCACCGGAGAAGGGGGAGGGTGTCTCGGTGCACGATGTCACATTATAAGTAGCAAGAAGGGGATAGTCAGATCGGGCAGGGCTGATGCCTTGCCGCGGGCCCGTCACCTTGTTTATTTCTCGGCTTCTTGTGCCCGTTTGTCTGCTGCCGCCGTCTGCATCGCATTGCCAATGAAATGATCACCTTGGCTGATTAACGCTGCTGATGCCGCCTCCACATCCCGAGCCTCTTTATTCTGACTCAGTTTGGTCTTGCCAATTAGTCGCGTGATTTCAATTTCAATCCCGACAATGGCTTTGAGCATGGCATCGATATAGTCTTTGGGCCCATCCGTCATTTTCCAGGGCACAGGCTGACTGGCTTCGTGGATGCGAGTCAACCGTGCCACGGCACCGCGAACATAGCGCTCCTCATCGCGTATCGTCACCCGTCCATAGGCGTGGGCCACGATGTAGTTCCAGGACGGAACCTGCTTGTGGGTTTCGTGCTTGCTCGGAAACCATTGTGGGGAGATATAGGCGTCCCCGGCCCGAAAAATCACCATCACTTCATCCCCATTGTCGATGTCCTGCCAGACGGGATTATTTCTGGCGACGTGGCAGTGCAAGACGCCTTGCTCGCCCTCTTTGGGGTGCAGCATGAAGGGCAGGTGATTGGCGCTCAAGCCGCTTTTGCCATGGGCAATCAGAATGCCCAAAGGATGTTGGGCGATCAGCTCGTGCAGTTGCTCAGGTCTGGATTCATTGAAGTGGGCGGGAATATACATCGTTCTCTTTGAAGGGCTTGGGGTTCAGCTTCGATGTGTCTATTATTGGTCTATTCTGGTTTACTGACTTGTACCAGTTTGCCGCTATTTTTATGGACCACAAGCATGTCCCGAACGGCCCTTAACCCGAAGATTCCATCCCTTGGCGAGCTGGACCGCAGTGCCGGTTCTTTAGGGCGGCAATTGGCTCAGAAACTGCGTGAGGCGATTAAAGGTGGTGCACTTAAAGCGGGTGATGCCTTGCCCTCTACCCGCGCCTTGGCCAGTTCGCTGGGGGTTGCGCGGGGAACGGTGGTGGAGGCGTTCGAGCAACTGATTGCTGAAGGTTTTCTGGAGTCTTCTCCGGGCGTAGGCACGTACATTGCTCATGCACTGAGCAGCTCTGAAGCTCGGTCCACCAAACACCGCAACGTGGCCCTTGCCACCCAACCGTCGCCACCCTCTGCCGAGCCATTCAATGCCGTGGCCGCACAATTTGAGCCGCTGCCCCCTGTGCCTTTTGCCGTGTCGATTCCGCTTGGCGCTGCTTCGCCTGGACCGGTGTGGCGACGTTTGGGGAATCGCCTGCGATCTCATGGTCTGGGGGCGCCGGGAGGTTATGGAGATCCGCAAGGTGCTTTGCCGTTACGGGAAGCCATTGCGGAGTATGTAAGACGCTCCCGCTCGGTCCGTTGCGAAGCAGAACAGGTGATTGTGACGACAGGCACTCAGCAAGGCCTGTTTCTGGCTTGCCTGATCTTGATGGGCCGAGAGGATTTTGCCTGGGTAGAGAATCCGGCTTATCCGGGTATCACCGCTATTTTGAATACGGTAGGTGCACCGGATCGTATGGTTCGTGTCCCCGTGGATGAGGAGGGCCTGGATGTAGAGGCGGGGATACGCGTGAAAGCGGATGCGCGAGTGGCCTTTGTGACTCCCTCGCATCAATACCCTTTAGGTATGCCCATGAGCATGGCGCGACGTAATGCCTTGCTGGCCTGGGCACGTGCCAAATCCGCCTGGATTGTCGAGGATGATTACGACAGCGAGTTCCGCTATTCCGGTCATCCCTTTCCTTCCTTGCAGGGTTTGGACCCGGAGCGGGTGATTTATCTGGGGACCTTTAGCAAGGTGCTTTTTCCGTCTTTGCGCCTTGCTTATGCGATTGTGCCGCCGCAGTTGGTCAAGGCCTTTTGCGGGGCGCGTATCTTGCTGGATCGACACCCGCCCAGTGCAGATCAGCACGTGTTGGCCAGCTTTATTTCAGAGGGGCATCTGGAGCGTCATATCCGACGCATGCGCGGGATCTATACCCAATGTCGCAATCACCTTTTTGAGATTGTCAGCGCGGTCCTGCCGGGCGAATTGGCACGCTTGCAGCCCTGCGATCAGGGCATGCATTCTGTGCTGTGGCTGGCTGAGCATATTGATGATGTGGCGGTGGCTCAACGAGCCTTGAAAGAGGGCGTGGCAGTGCGTCCAGTGTCCACCATGTACAAGGCTGGTGATGGGAGGCCAGGGCTGATTTTAGGCTTGAGTGCGTTTAGTCCGGAGCAAATGACAAAGGCTGCTAAAAAGCTGGCGCGCATTATTGCCGAGCTGGCTCAAGCCCATAAATCGAAGAAGAAATCTGACGCTAGTTGACCGTGTTGCTTGCTTAAAAAGTTGAGCTGATAGGGCACGGATGCAATGTGCTCATCGGTATCTCAAAGCCTGCCTGTTGAAGCCTGAAAAATCAGCAAAAAGCAGGAGAAAACGGATTAGTTCTGAGCTGAACGCAAAGAGGTGCTGGCCGCCTGTTGTAGTGCCGTACTCATGTTTTTCAAGGTGCTGGATCGAATCGCGGCATGCTGCCAATACAGGGGGACATCCAGACAAAGACCGGGGGCGATCAATGCTAGCTCCTTCGCCGCCAAGGCCTCATTCACCAGGGTCTCCGGGGCCAGACACCAGCCTAGCCCTAATGCCGCCGCCTTCACAAAGCCGGTTGAGGTGGGCAAGTAGTGAATCGGCGGAGCCATCGTTCTTGGCGTGATCTGACGTATAAAACGCCACTGCAATTCATCCTTGCGATTAAAGACGATCATGGGAGCGTGATCCAGGGTCTTGGCATTCACTCCCAAGGAAAAGTGACGGGCGACAAATGCCGGGGAGGCAATGGCCTGATAGCGCATGATGCCCAGGTCCTGGACCTCGCAACCTTGCAAGGGCGTGGGTTCGGCGGTGACGGCTCCCAGCACGGAACCATTGCGTATCAGCTCCAGTGTGTGGTCCTGGTCGTCCACGCGCACATCAAACAAGTAGCCGTGATCCTGGCTCAGTTTGGCCAAGGCAGCCAGAAACCAGGTGTCCAGAGAGTCGCTATTGACTGCAATCGTAATAGGTCGGCGAGGCCCATTTTTTTCTGGCAGAAAGTCCGCCAGTGCCTCCGCTTCCAGCACTTGCATGGGGCGTACGCGACGTAGCAGCCGCTCCCCTGCGGGTGTCGGGCGGCAAGGCGGTTGGCGCAGAACCAGTACTTGCCCCAATCTGTCTTCCAGCGCTTTGATCCGTTGTGAGACGGCCGAGCTTGTGATGTAGAGCGTGCGTGCGGCTGCTTCAAAACTGCCTTCTTCCAGGACGGCTGTAAATGCTCTTAGCTGTGGATTCAGCAGATCCATGATTTGCCTGTTTGATTAGCTGTTCTTAACTTGATAAAGAATAATTAGCTTTTCTTAATCCGTAAATGACCGCACCATAGCGCAGTTTTCAAATTTCGTGGGTAGATGGCATGTTCTTCTCCGTTGTCGCAACTGGCTTTCTGACGGGTGCAGGCTTGATCATGGCCATTGGCACGCAAAATGCATTTGTGTTGCGACAGGGCCTGGAGCGTAGTCATGTGGGCTTGGTGGTAGGCATCTGTGCGCTGGCCGATATTGTGTTGATCCTGTGTGGGGTAGCCGGTATCGGCACCCTGGTGCGCGAATGGCCAGGTTTGCTACAAGTGCTACGTTTTGGTGGTGCTGCGTTTCTGGCCTGGTATGGGCTGCTGGCCGCGCAACGGGCCTGGACGGGCAAAGGCAGTTTGCTGGCAGGGCAGGGGAGCGAGCGTAAGCGCCGTCGTATTGTCCTGACTTGTTTGGCTTTCACCCTTTTAAATCCCCATGTGTATTTGGACACGATGGTGCTGTTGGGTAGCTTGTCTACGCCTTATCCCGGCCAATTGCAGTGGGCGTTTGCCTTGGGAGCCTGTATCGCCAGTGCGACCTGGTTCCTGGCTTTAGGCTATGGTGCCCGGCTGCTACAACCCGTTTTTCGTCAGCCTCTGGCATGGCGGGTGCTGGATGGCAGTATTGCGGTTTTCATGTTGGCCTTGTGTGCGTTGCTCTTGATGCGGCCTTTGCACTAAACCGTATTTTCACCTGCATTTTGTGCCTGAACAGCCCACACCGACAGTGAACGGTGATCTGTACTGTGGTGCGCAGCGAGCCAGGTTTTTTGAATCAAAAGATAACGGATTGAACGGTGAGCCGGTTTCTGAAATTAAATAGACTCAGGGAAGAGCGTAAACCTAATGAAGTCTTGATTTTTGAACCTTCAATCAGGAGAGAACGATGAATGTCGTGAAGATGCTTGCTGGTGCTGCACTTATCAGTAGTTTGGCTGCCCCGGCGCTGGCGCAGGATGTAAAGCGCCATCCTATTCCCAATTCGGATTTCCCGATTCTGACGGCGGTGGAAGTGCCCGCCGGTAAAACCACGGTCTATTTAAGCGGCACTGTCCCGGCCGTACGAGACAAGTCGGCCGATGCGGCTAGTGCCGCTGCTTATGGCACCATGCAGCAGCAAACCGAGTCCATCATGGAGCAGATCAAGGCTCAGTTGGAAGGCATGGGGATGTCGGTCGGGGACATTATCAAGATGCAGGCTTTCCTGGTTGCTCCAGAGGGTGGAAAACTGGATTTTGATGGTTTCATGGCAGGTTACTCCAAGTACTTTGGTACCAAGGACCAGCCAAATCTGCCGGTGCGATCTGCCATGGTGGTCCAGGCTCTGGTGAACCCAGGTTGGCTGGTCGAGCTGGAGGTGACAGCCGTACGGCCATAAGCCAGGTAATGGCGGGTTTATGACATGACTGCCTGCCAGTTGTTAGATGCCCATGATGTACCGGATACAGTCGAATACGTAAACAGTCCACTTTAAGGTGGGCTGTTTACGTGGAGCATTTGTAATCGGAGCAAAGTGAAAACGTAGAGCAGGTCGTTTTATGTGTTAGACAAAGAACTGCATATTTTTATAGGGCTTGAGGCGGCATTGAGCTAAACGAGAGGCCAGCGAGCCGACATGGATTTCAAGTTGATGCCCATCGGGGTCCAGAAAATAAAATGAATCGCCCTCGCTTGCATTGCTTTTCCATTCGCGTACGTGTTGCTGGCGTAGCTGTTCTACTATCTTGGGGAAATTTGCTGCAGTAGTTGAAAAAGCGTAATGCGTGTAATCCGCTGTGCTCATGTTTTGACGTGTGCTGTCCAGAGAGAGACAGAGCCATAAATCATTTAACGATAGGTACGCGCCGCCTGCCCAACAGGCATCCAGTTTGAAACCCAGTATTGCTTGGTAGAAAGTGATACTGCGTTCCAGTTGTGTCACGGCCAAGGTCAGGTGGTTAAGTCCACTTAGCATGAATTCTCCTGGTCTAGAAGGAAAGAGTCCTTGCACCGCCTTTACGGGGGGGCGGGGTCTGTCTAAAGTAGCATCTCAAATTTTCTTTATAAAGGATGTGGTGTGATTCTTATTCGCCCCGTTCAGCCGTATGAATGGCGTACCTATCAAGCGCTACGATTAAATGCGCTGCGTGATTCGCCTGACTCCTTTGGCAGCACTTACGTTGCGGAGTCTGTACATGCCGAGCGTTTCTGGATGGAGCGAATTGAAGCCGCGTGCGCATCGCAGACGGACCGCGTCTTGTTCGCTGAAAGAGAGGGGCAGGCTTGTGGTCTTGTCTGGTGCAAGCTGTCTGCCTCGGAACCCGCTGTGGCCGATATTTATCAGATGTGGGTGGCACCATCCGCG
Organism: Alcaligenes sp. SORT26; assembly: GCF_017377875.1. Classification (GTDB taxonomy): domain Bacteria; phylum Pseudomonadota; class Gammaproteobacteria; order Burkholderiales; family Burkholderiaceae_B; genus Alcaligenes; species Alcaligenes parafaecalis. The sequence continues at coordinate 1,462,523 of NZ_CP070975.1, read as the reverse complement.
CGAGGTTTGCGGGCAGGTTTTGGTCTGCTGGATGCCGCGGTTAAATGGGCAAAAAACAGACAAGCAGCGTGTGTGCGTTTGGGTGTGACCCTGACGAATGAAGCAGCCGTCCGGCTGTATGAAAACTACGGCTTTGTACCCCGCGGAGAGCCCGAGCCTTTACGTGAGGGTTCCCCTTTGAAGTCACAAACTTTGGTGCTGGATTTAGCGGATTAAAACCAGACAGATAAAGGCAGCCCCTTGTTGAAACTGACAACAAGGGGCTGTTTTTTTATGCCTTGCCGGATCTGTTGAACAGGCAAGACATAAGGTCTGGATTACTCCAGATTCAAGGCTTGGCGCAGCTTGTGGATTTCCGCTTGCCAGACCTCTTGCAAGCCAGGCTTTTGATGCTTGGGCTTGCGTGCCAGATCCGCTTCCAGTTTGCCTTCCAGCTCAATCAGTTGTTCCAGCAAACTGTCGTCGCTGGAGGGGGCTGATATAGCTGTCTTCGTGCCCAATGTGCCTGGGCTGGAAGCTGGGGAGGATTCCTCTGCTTGATCTGTCTGGACTAGAGAGGTATATAACTGCGTCAGGTCCAGCATTTCCGTCAAGGAACCCTCGTCCACCAGCCAGAAGCGATTGCAGCTTTTCTCCAGCAGCTCCCGGTCGTGGGTGACCAGGATAAAACCGCCTTTGAATTCGCACAGTTCCTCTGCCAGTTCTTCTTTGCCTTCCAGATCCAGGTGGTTGGTGGGCTCATCCAGAAACAGCAGATGATAGTTGGCCAGCGACAGGGCAATAAACATCAGCCGAGCACGCTCGCCTCCACTTAAGCTATCCACCCGCTGCGCATGCCGCAGATACGGAAAACCGGCACTGATCAGCGCCATTTTTCTGACATCATCCGGCAGGGAGGAAAAATCCTGCAGCGCATGCAGCAAGGTTTTGGAGCCGTCCAATAGCTGCTGATCCTGGTCGTAATAGCCTACGCGGCCTTGTGGGTGAAACTTCAAGGCTGTGGTCTCGAACTCTGCCTGCCAGTATCGCCAGAGCTGGCGCAGCAAAGAGGATTTCCCGCAGCCGTTACGTCCCACCAAACCAATGCGATCCCCGCTGCGCACTTGCAGGCCTTGCACCTGAAAGAGCGCAGGCAGGTTCTCTGCCGGGCTGACGGTCATATCCACGATATCCAGCAAACGATCTGCCTTCATGTCCAGACCATGCAGTTGCAAGGTCCAGGGCGTGCCGTCCGTCAGATCGGTTTGGCTGTCCCGCAGCTTGGAGAGCCGTTTTTCCATGCTTTGGGCTTTACGGGCAAAGGTTTCGTTGTCGTAAACCTGGCCCCAAATGGCCAGACGTTTTGCGCTTTGTTCGATGCGATCAATTTCCCTTTGCTCGCCTTGATGACGACGGAAGTCCGCCTCATCCCGGTTTTGCAGTTCCTCACGCGCTGCTGAGCAAGGTAGCGAGAAAAAAGAGAGTGATCGATCACGCAAAATAATGGTGCTGTTGGTCACCTGATCCAGCAGGCGCTGATCGTGGGACACCAGCACAAAGCTGCCACGCCAATTGCTTAAAAAGCCTTCCAGCCACAGTAAAGATGGCAAGTCCAGGTGGTTGCTGGGTTCGTCCAGCAAGAGCAGGTCGGGCTGGGTAATCAGGGCCCGAGCCAGCAGCAGGCGCGTGTATTGCCCGCCACTCAAGGCATGAATGGGGGTGTGCCAGTCCTGCTCCTGAAAGCCCATTTCAGATAGCAATGTTTCTGCCCGCCAGGCATCCGTGCTGTGCTGGTCTGCAGGCAGGGCAGCCAGTACGGCATTTAGCAAACTCAAGGCGTGCAGATCCGCTGACAGGTATTGTTCAACACGTGCCAGGATGCAATGGTTGGATCGCGAAATACTGCCTTCCTTGGGCGTCAGTTCGCCACAAAGCAGGCTGATCAGGGTGCTTTTGCCACAACCGTTGTGGCCAATAAGTCCAACTCGATCCCCGGCCTTGATAGTGAGGGACAGTTCTTTGAATAAAGGGCCGGATGGGGTCTCGTAAGAGAGGGAGTGGACTGCTAGTAATGTACTCATGACATGCTCAAGTTTTTCAGGTGCGCGGGTACAGCGCATCCTCGTCAATAGAAGCTGACGATAATTCTTGAGGCCTGAGTGAAGTAATTCAGTCGGTCTTTGCTTCGCTCAAGTCTAGATTATCGCGCTGCGAAATCGAGAACTTGAGCCGCTCTCTATACCAAAGAAGAGTGCATAAATGAATTTGCACATAGGTGTAGGATCTCCTCTTAATCAATGGGTTAGCCATGCTTGAAGCGGATGCAAAGCGCCGTTTTGTGAACGGGTTTGCGGCCTCGGAGCAGGGTAAGGACTGGTTGTGCCAAGGCAGGTATGAAACACCGTGCGCCTCGGCAAAAACCGCAAGGATGCAATTGTAGTCAGGATGGCGGGCTTGGAAAACAAAGGGGGTGGGTTTTGTGAGGATGTGTCGCATTAAAGGCGCATTTCACGGTTTTTGTAGCTGCGGTGTCTTTGGGGATTCGCCACTACCTTTCCGATGAAGCCGAATGATCACTCTTGTTAAAATAGAGTATGGGGATAATCTATTCTTGCTTTTGATAAATGGCTGTGACAGGATAGCTGTCATACATAATCTATTTGTGCGGGCAGTGAGCCGCACTCACACACTTTCTAGAGAGCATTCGGATGAGCCTTATAGCACCTGTCTATCTTGAAGATCTGGCCCTGGGAATGGAGTTTCGCAGCGCGGAACATGCGATGGATGAAGCGCAAATTGTCAGCTTTGCTCGCCAGTTTGATCCGCAACCCTTTCATCTGGATGCAGAAGCGGCCAAGGACACGTTTTTCCAAGGTTTGGCGGCCAGTGGTTGGCATACCGCGGCCATCACCATGAAACTATTGGTAGACAGTCTGGTGTTCAGTCAGGGGATTATTGGGGCCGGTGGGCAGATCGATTGGCCGCGCCCAACGCGTCCGGGCGATGTCTTGCATGTGCTCAGTAAAATCATCGACATTCAGCCCTCGCGCTCTAAAGCGGACAGGGGAATGGTGACGGTAGAGTCGCACACCCTGAACCAGAATAATGAGTTGTGTCAGCGCTTGATTGCCAAGCTGATTGCCTTTCGTCGTCCGGAGCTTTGAATGGGGCGAGTCTCGCGTGAGCAGGCCGAACGAAACCGAGAGCGGGTGCTGGAAACGGCTTGCCGACTGTTTCGCAAACAGGGGGTGGAAGGGGTCTCTATTGGCGACATCATGAAAGAGGCTGGCCTGACGGCAGGTGCTTTTTACAAGCAGTTCGCGTCCAAAGAGGCTCTGGTTGAGGAAGCGTCACGCTTTGCGTTTACGCAGTCCTTTGATTCCTGGGAACGGATCAATCAGCGTTATGAGCAGGATGCGGTGCAAGGTTTTCAAGCCTTGATGCGGCGTTACTTCAAGCACCGCCCCCAAACCCAAAGCTGCCCGATTCTGGCCTTCTCATCCTTGGCCAGCAGTTCGCCTTCGGGTGCCCAGACCACTGCGATTTATAGCGAAGGGGTGGAGAGCCTGTTCGAGCAGTTCCGGGCGGTTGCGCTGCAGGCCGGTGCCGAGCAGTCCGAGGAACAAGTCATGCTTTTGTTTGCGGCCATGCTGGGCACAGGCATGATCAGCCGTGCCGTGGGTGATACGGCATTTGCGCAAACCATGCAGGCTGCTGTGTTGGCAGCCTTGCCGGGTAGCGAGTCCGATTAAAAAGTGAGATCGGCTGGTGCAGGGGCACGCATAGGTCTACTCCCCCGCAGGGCGAGCCGGAATGGCGGCTACCATTAATGCCGCCCCCAGGCCTGCCACCGAGAACACAATAAAGTTCCAGCTTACGGCCAAGCCCAGATTACCGATATAGCCCCCTACCAGCGGACCACAAACGGCCCCCAGGCGTGCAAAACTCATGGCCCAGCCGGTTGCCGTACCACGTGCATGGGGGCTGTAGTAGTTGGTCAGGTACCCGGTCAGAATCAGGGATGTGGAAATACTGCCTATGCCCGCCAGTGCCACCAGAATGTAGTTGGTCAGCAGTGAATTCCCCAGCATCAGGCCCAGAATGGCCAGGCCACCCAGCAGGTAAAACAGGAAGACAATACGGCGCGGGCCGCTGCGATCCGCCAGGCTACCCAGGAATACACCACCGATGGCCGAGGCCAGGCTGAATACCACCAGGAACATCAGGCTGGAGCCCAGATCAAAACCGTTCTGACGCATGATTTGCGGCAACCAGGTGTTCAGGCCATAGACCAGCATCATGCCGAAAAACAGGGCCATCCAGAAGCAGACGGTGGCACGCAGATAGCCGGGGCCAAAGATGGCTCGTAGCACACTGCGCCAGTTGGCTTGTACCGGTTCGGTAGTGCTGGCGACGGGCAGGGCGTTCATGCCCAGCTTGTTTGCCAGCGCCAAGGCCTCTGTGTGACGTCCTTTGGTCTGCAAGTAATCCAGTGATTCAGGCAGAAACTTGATCAAAAAGGGGACGGAGATAATAGGCAGGGCACCCACGGCGACGACTTCTCGCCAGCCAAACTGGGGCAGTAGCCAGATGGCAAACAGAGCCGAGGACAAAATTCCCAAAGAGTAGCCCGAGTACATCAGGCCATAGTTCAGGCTACGGCGCTGCGGGGGTGAAAACTCGATGGTGTAGGCCGCAGCGACAGGAATCACACCACCCAGCGCCAGCCCTCCTAAAAAGCGGAAGATGCCAAAGACAGTCGGAGTGGGAGCCCAGGCTGCGCCTGCCATGGACAGGGAGAACCCCGCCACACACAGAATCAGCATTTTCTTGCGGCCGACCATATCACTGAGTGTGCCTATGGCCAGTGCGCCAAAAAACATGCCCAGCAAGGCGTAGCTGCCTAGTGCGCCCAGCTCCAGTGGTGTCAGTTCCCACGCTTTATCAGCCGCCAGGGCAGGTAAGATCGCCCCCATGACGCCGACGTCGTAGCCTTCAAACAAGATGGCTAAAAAACACAGAAATACAACTCGTAAGGTGATGCGGGTGGGCACTGGCCAAGCAGCGCCCGAGTAAGTCGTTCCAGCCATTATTTCCTCCTGATAGTGCTTTTTATGGTTTCTTTTGGGTATTCAGGCTCGCGCCTCTAAAACATTGATGAGCGAGGTCACCGTCTCATTGCAGGGTGCAGGGATGCCACGCGTTTTAAGCTGCTGGACGATGGCGCCATTCAGACAGTCGATCTCGGTGCGTTTGCCACGCCGTATGTCCATCACCATGGACGGGAAGTGATCCGCAGCGTCCTCACACACCTGGCTTAAATACGACAAGGCCATATCACGGGTGAGCGGGATTTTTTTCATGGCTGCCAGGGTCACGATTTCACTGATGATGTTCTCGAACAGTTGCCAGACGCCTTCTGTGGACGCGACCTGGGCCACATTGCTGTTGGCCAGGGCGCAGACGGTGTTCAGGCAGCAATTGATCACCAGTTTTTTCCAGATACGCAGTTCAATTTGCGCGTCCAGGCTCATGGTGCCGATAGGGCTGCTGAGCAAGTGGCCAAGGCGGGTTTCGATGCTGCTGATCTGTCCGTCCAAGGGCCAGAAAAATGTCTCGCCCATGCCGCTGTAGCTGGACTCGATATGGCCCGGGCCATGTAGCTCACTGGTCAGCGTGGTCAGGCCAAAAGCCAGGCGATGCCGAGGGTTGGCGGTTTTCAGAATCTCGATATTGCCCAGGCCGTTTTGCAAGGTCAGGATCAGGGTGTCGGGTCGGAGCACAGGCTGACAGGCCTGAATCAGGGCTTCGGTCTGATGGAATTTCCCAAAAATCATCAAGACGTCACAGGGGCCAATCTCGCCTGCGTCGGTACTGGCAGAAATCATTGCTCTGTCCTGGCCCTGGGCGTAATCCACCCGTAGACCCTGTGCCTGTATGGCCTGTACATGTTCGACCCAGGGGTCATAAATATGGACTTGGGCACCGGAGCGCCAGAGCTGCCACGCAAACAGGCTGCCCATAGCTCCGCCGCCACCAATGCAAATTTTCATGGTTGCTGTGTTCATGGTTTGGAAGATGAAAGCGGATGGCTTGCGCAAGGCAAGCCATTTTTTAAAAAAGGAATACGTAGTGCGTGATGGCCAGACGATGTGCTAGTTCAAGCATGTTGTTGTCCCCCAAGGATTGATCTTTTTTTCGATAGTGTAGGAGCGAGGGGTATTCCTGAATATTGCTATTTAAGGGTGAAGTCATTACAGTTCGGTATGGTCTACAACTTGAATGAACTACGCGCTTTTTTGGCGGTGGTCGAGACTGGATCCCTAGGTCGAGCCGCCGACAAAATGAACCTGACGCAGCCTGCCTTGAGCCGCATCATCAAGCGCCTGGAGGAGGCGGTTGGGGAGCCTCTGTTTGAGCGTCATTCGGGAGGCATGCGTTTGACGGCATTTGGCACGGCCTTGGCACCACATGCGCAAACACTGAGTCAGGAAGAGCAAATTGCCCGCAATGAGATGAATCGCCTACGGGGTTTGGCTACCGGGGTGTTGCGTATTGGAGTGACAGCGGGAACCTCAGCCATTTTTGCACCCACGGCGATTGCGGCCTATCTGGATCGCTGGCCGGGGATAGAGATCGAGGTCACGGAAGGGATCTGGAATGGTCTGGTAGAAAAGTTGGAGAACTACCATCTGGACTTGCTGATTGCGCCTGAAACCATAGAAACCGAGCGCACCGTTGCCGGTGACGAAAAATGGAGCGAAACCATGCGGGTGGTGGTGGGGGCGCAGCATCCTTTATTGTCCAGGCCGCAAGTGACGATGGAAGATTTGCTGCAGGAGCGTTGGTGCTTCGTGCCTAAAAATACCGAGCCACACAATCGTTTGATGGCCCTGTTTCTGGATAAAGGCTTGTCTGCACCTACGGTCACGGTTTCCAGTTTGTCCATTCCCTTATTGAAAAGCCTGGTTACGCAATCCGGTTTTATTAGTTGGCTGGGCCGCCCCATGTATTTGGCTGAATTGCAGGCCGGTATGGTGCAGGAAATCATGGTGGAAGGCCTGAATCAGGAGCGGCGCTTTTCTACCTATTACCGCCGCTTTGGCCGCTTGCCCGGCCCAGCCTTGAAGTTCCTGGACGAGATCCAGAATCTGATCAACAAGAAATCTGTGAAAACCTGAATGCGGATCAGAGGCTTGGAAAGCAAAACGCCCGATGCGATGGCATCAGGCGTTTTTTTATAGCGGTAGAGCCTGGCGATGTCGCCAGCCCATTGCTTGCGGGCTTACACGGCTTCGGCGCTACCCACGGCAGGCAGGGTTGCCTGAGCAAATTCAGGTCGTTCTGTACCGTGCTTGATGCGGTAGTCCTTCAGGAACTTGGCCATGCGGTTGATCGCTTCACGCAGGTCCGGTTCGTGTGGCAGGAATACCATGCGGAAGTGGTCTGGATGCGGCCAGTTAAAGCCCGTGCCCTGAACCAGCATCACGCGGGTGGCTTCCAGCAGTTGCAGGAAGAACTGGCGGTCGTCCTTGATAGGGTAAATCTCGGGGTCCAGACGCGGGAACATGTATAGCGCCGCGTGGGGCATGACGCAGCTTACCCCTGGAATCGCGGTGATCAGCTCGTACGCCAGATCACGTTGGCGACGCAGGCGTCCGCCTTCGCAAACCAGGTCATTGATGCTTTGATAGCCGCCCAAGGCGGTCTGAATGGCCCATTGGCCGGGCACGTTGGCGCACAGCTTCATGTTGGCCAGCATGCTCAGACCTTCGATGTAATCGGCACCGGCTTTTTTATCGCCGGAAATCACCAACCAGCCAGCCCGGTAACCGCAGGCGCGGTAGCTCTTGGACAGGGAGTTGAAGGTCAAGGTCAGCACATCGTTGGACAGGCTGCCCATGGCAGTGTGCTTCATGTCATCGAACAAGACCTTGTCGTAGACTTCGTCAGCCAGCAGCACCAGATTGAATTCACGGGCAATATCGACCAGGGCTTGCAAGACCGAGTCGGGGTAGAGCACGCCTGTGGGGTTATTCGGGTTGATCACGACCAGACCCTTGGTGCGTGGTGTGATCTTGGCGCGTATATCGTCCAGGTCGGGAATCCAGCCATTGGCTTCATCGCACAGATAATGCACGGGGGTGCCGCCTGACAAGCTGGTCACTGCGGTCCAGAGCGGGTAGTCGGGCATGGGCAAAAGCAGTTCGTCACCATCGTCCAGCAAGGCGTTGGTGGCCATGGCGATCAGTTCCGATGCGCCATTACCCAAGTACACGTCTTCCAGCGTCACGCCCTTGATCCCTTGTTCCTGGGTGTAGTGCATGACAGCTTTACGCGCTGCAAAAATACCTTTGCTGTCCGAGTAGCCCGAGGAGTTGGGCAAGTTGCGGATCATGTCGAGCTGAATTTCTTCCGGGGCGTCGAAACCAAATACCGCCAAGTTGCCGATATTCAGCTTGATCAGTTGTTGGCCCTCGTCTTCCATCTGCTTGGCCCGGTCCATGATGGGGCCGCGAATATCGTACAAAACATTCGCCAATTTGCTCGATTTCTTGATGCTATTCATGATGCTGGTAATCGGATTCCATGTGTGCTGCTGATAATCGGTGGCGGGCCTGTTGCCCGGCCAGCCTTATACCTTACCGCATGCGTGAGCCTCTCTCGTAAGCATCAAGCTTAAAATTTGGCATTGTCGAATTTTGGCGACACTCTTTAGTCAAAAAATCGGCTGTCTTTGCTGATGGGCTCATTACTACCTGGGCATATTCCGCTTTGTGAATTGAGTTGGCATGATGCGAAATTCGCCCACATTCATTTTTACCAGGAGACTCCCTTTATTTTTCTTGTTTTTGATGGGGTTCGATATTAAGATTCGACATCAAATCATTTGATATCGAACTATGAAACTGGAAGCGAAATATCAGGCTTTGCTCTCGCATGCCGAGCAGCAGAAGGGCGTCAACGTGCAGGGCATGTCTCTGTGTTTTCAACTTCTGTCCTTGTCTGCTCGTATCGATAAAGACTGCGCCGCCTTGTTGGCCCCCCATGGCTTGAGCGAAGCCCGTTTTGTGCTTTTATTCCTGCTGGAAGAGGCACCAGACGGCATGCCCTCCCACATCCTGGCTGAACGGGCAGGCGTTACGCGAGCAACCGTCACAACTCTGGTTGATGGGCTGCTGAAAGCGGGCTTGGTGCAGCGCTTTGCAGCCGAGACGGACCGGCGTTCCGTCATGGTGAAACTCAGTCCTCAGGGGGCGGAGTTGGCCAAGACGCTGGTAGGAACCCACGCCCGGTGGATAGGCCAATTGTTCCAGCATTTGTCCGAGACCGAATGCACGCAGCTAAGCGCCCTGTTAAACAAAGCCGCCCATGGAGAGCAGGCATCATGAGTACAGAAAACCGCAAGGCTTATGCCAGGGTTGCGGACATCCCGGCTGATATTTTGCTGGCCCTGTCCAAGGGGGAAATCCAGGGCGCTACGTTGACCGAGTCCTTGGCCATTGATCAGCGTGTGCTGGTGGCAACAGTTTTCCCCGACATGGATGAGCAGGGCGTGCATCACATCGCCACCGTGGCCGAACTGGGTATTCTCAAGCGCATGAAAGCCATAGGAGAGTACTTGCTGGAAACCTATGGCGAGATGGCCTGGACAAGTTGCCTCGCGCACCCGGCTGATGTGGTGCGTGGCTGGGCCTGCTTTATGGTGGGAGCGCGCGAATCATTAAGCGTGTCCCAGCGCCTGGAGACACTGCGTCCCTTGGCTGATGATCCGCATTTTGGTGTGCGTGAATGGGCCTGGATGGCGGTACGCCCGCACTTGGTGGCTGAGCTGGATGTGTCGATTCAGAACTTGCAGCAGTGGGCGCGTTCAGACTCGGAGTATCTGCGTCGCTTTGCGTGTGAAGCTCTGCGCCCTCGGGGAGTGTGGTGCGCACATATCGCTATTCTGAAAAAGGAGCCTGAACGCATGTTGCCGATTCTGGATGCTCTGTACCGTGATAGCAGTGTGTATGTGCAGGATTCCGTGGCCAATTATTTGAACGATGCCGCCAAGGATCAGCCGCAGTGGGTGCGTGATCTATGTGCTCAGTGGCTGGCGCAGTCGCCGGAGAGTGCCGCTGTACAGCGCCTGTGTCGAAGGGCGCTGCGCAGCGTGTCATGATGGGGGCGTTCAGGCCTTGAGAGATGGACTTCAGGAAGCTCGCAAGGTAATCAAGGTGATTTCTGAGGCGCGTCCCAGACGCAGCGGGAAGCCCGCCCACAAGCCTGCTCCGTAGCTGACATACAGCTTCATATCACCTACTTGATATAGCCCACCCACATAGCCGTCGTTGGCCATCTGCACAATCTTGTGCATGCCCACAATATGACCGCCGTGGGTATGACCGGAAAGCTGCAAGGCTGCTCCAGCCGCGGCACTTTCTTTGGCGGTGTCCGGGCGGTGGGCCAGCATGATGATGGGCATGCCTGACGGAATTCCTGCTACCGCAGCGGCGATATCGGGCAGAGGCTGACCATGTGTTGCGGCTGATTTGTCCGTAATACCGGCCAAGGCAAAAGCCGCATCGCCCTGTTGGATGATGCTGTGCTTATTCAGCAGCAAGCGCAGGCCCAGGCTGTTGAAGTGTTCTATCCAGGGCTGATATTGGGTGTAGTACTCGTGATTGCCCGCAATCACATAGACGCCTTGTGGAGCGGAGAGCGCCTGCAAAGGGGCGACATCGTTACGGCGCGCGGCGACGGTGCCATCGACCAGGTCGCCGGTAATCACGATCAGATCAGGGTTCAGGGCTTGGGTCTTGTCCACGATGGCCTGAATCCAGGGGCCTTGCAGCAAACGGCTGGCGTGCAGGTCTGTCAGTTGAACCAGCTTGAAACCATCCAGGCTGGCAGGCAAGCCCTTTAGCTGTACCTCAATGGATTTGATCTCGGGTACTTTCACCGCCTGCCAGACGCCCAGCGCCGACAGGCTGATTGCCGCCACACCCAGCACTCCCCGCAAGGCAGGAGAGCGCAGCAGAATCAGTCCGGCGGGCTTGTACAGAACGCGCATCACCAGGCCCGTCAGATCGGTCAGCAAGGTGAAGCAGGCCGCCAGCAAGACGGCACCAAAGGCCCAGCCCAGAACCATGATGACTTGAGCAGGAACTTCCGGAGAGGCGCGGGTGCCCCAGAACAGGGCAACCGTGTAGTGATGCAAGGTGGCGGCAACAGCCAAGGCACTGAGCAGCCACTTGATCCAGGGTTTGATCTTCAGGGGTTTGATCAGTCGCCAGGCGACATACAGGGCAAAAACAAGGGCAGCGACTTGAAACACAAAATCATCCAAAAAATAGCAGGGTCACGCGATGGGGCGTGAGTCTGGGGCGGGATCAGTAACGCCAGGTCAGACCGATTACCGGCCCGGACATGCGCGTGTCAAAAATATGGCCAGAGCGGCGATAGTTCACATTCAACATCTTGTACCCGGCAGCCACAGAGAAATTGTCCGACAGGTCGTAGTTCAGGGTCAGGGTGGCTTGATAGCTGAGGCGTGAGCCCACATCAAAGCCCCCCAGATGGACCTGGGCCTGAGTGGAAAGTTCAGGGGTAAAGCGATAAAAGGCACGCAGCCCGATAGTGGGGTCAACCCAGCTAAAGCTTTCCTGATGGTGCCGGGTTCGGCCTGCTGTGCTCAGGTGAGCACGGGTACGGATATCCCAAAATGAAAAACCGGCCAGTGCATCCACGCTGGCTTGTTCGGAGTCATAGACACGGTATCCCCCTTGCAGCGTTGCCATGAAAAGACGCGTGTCCACTGTTCCTTCTGCGGCTCCCACCAAGGGCAGGCCACCGACCACTTCACTTTCCCGCGTGTTCACGTAGAGCAGGTCGCCATTGAGCACATAGCGGTCGCGTCGCGCCCAGACATTTAGAAAGGCAGCCGCACGCAGATCGTGCAGCACATCTGAAAAGGACTTCTCAATATCCAGAGAGGGTGCGCGTTTGAAGGGGGAGGACTCCCCGGACAGGCCGGTGATCCAGGCGTAGGGGGTGATCTGCAAGGTGTAAGGCGACGAAACGACCGTGTCCGTGTCAGGCAAGGGGGCAGCATTTGGCGCACTGACTTGGGCTTGAGCCAGACTGGCTAGCGGCAAGAGTCCCAGCAATAGCCAGCGGTAATGCTTGAGTTGACGCATCATTGTCATGGACCCCCTTTCTAATTCTGTAAATGATGGCGTACTGGCGCCAGTCTTGTTTCTTTCGGTATGCTGGAACAGCCGATCACCAACCGTGGAGAAGGTGTCATGCATGTGTTTTACCTTAGCAAGCAAGATATTGATAATTTGTTGCCCCTAGTGCAAGCGGCGTTACAAGCTGATCGTGATGGACAGATTGGTTTCACGGATCAGGAGCTGGCCCTGCGTACGGCCTTGGAGGCTTTGCAAGATCCCAAGTTGTCCGAGCTTTTGGCCGGTGCCCGTGTCGATCCAGGGCGTTGGGCGGTAGGGCTGGCAGATGAGGATTATCGGGAGAATCTGCTGGCGCTGGAAACCCGTGACAGCACATATCTGATTGAAGAGTTAATGAATCACTACGTGCGTTTGCCAGGCTTTTTTGAATGTCTGGAGTTTTAAACTGCAGAATAAAAATCGGCCCTTCATGGGCCGTTTTTTATTGAATAAGTGCACTCATTCAGTATTAGGTTTGTCGTCGATATTTCTGGCATAAAGCCTTTATGAAAAGTAGTGAAAACGAATGTGAAAGCGATCAGAACGGAAAAGTAATATTGCGCTGGACCATGAGTTACCAAATGTTTTTATTCTCAAAACAAGGGATTCCTGCATCCCGTTTTGTCGGTCTTGCGCCACAATTAGGCACCTCGCTTGACGAGCCGATTTAATCCTGTTTTTGTTACACCCGTGTCCAATGTATCGACTGTGCAAACAGTCTGTTTTTTTATTTGATTAATTGGGCGGCTAGCCGTCTCTGGAGAGAAAGATGTTGCTAAAAAAATGTCGTCGTACTTTGCTGGCATGCGCAGTCGGGCTGGCTTTAGTGCCTGCGGCCTCTCAGGCGTGTACCCGAGCAGTTTTTCTGGGTGATAACGGGCAGGTCATTACCGGTCGTTCCATGGACTGGAAAAGGGATGTCGAAACGAATCTCTGGATTTTTCCGCGTGGCGAAAAACGGAATGGTGAAACAGGTCCTACCGCGCTGGAGTGGACCTCGAAGTATGGCAGCGTCATTGCCTCGGGCTATGACATTGCATCAACCGATGGCGCGAATGAAAAGGGCTTGAACGTCAACCTTTTGTGGTTGCCCGAGTCGCAGTTTCCCACCCCGAAAAAAGGTGACAAGACCATGAGTCTGTCCTTGTGGGGGCAGTACGTACTGGACAATTTCGCAACAGTGGCTGAAGCGGTAGAGGCGCTGGAAAAGAACCCCTTTGTCGTGCTGACAGACAAGATGCCGGATGAGGAGCGTCTGGCAACGCTGCATATGGCCATGTCGGATGCGTCCGGCGACAGCGCCATTATCGAGTACATCGATGGCAAGCAGCACATCCACCACAACCGCAAATATCAGGTGATGACGAACTCGCCCACCTACGATCAGCAGTTGGCCATCAAGGACTACTGGCAGGATGTGGGCGGATTGAATATGTTGCCAGGCACGAGCCGTGCGGCAGACCGTTTTGCCCGCGCTTCTTTCTACATCAATGCGGTGCCGCGCAATCTTAGTGATGACAAGGCAGTGGCCAGTGTGTTGAGCGTGATTCGCAATGCCTCGACACCTTACGGCATGACCGTGCCGGATCAGCCTAACAACTCCTCGACCCGCTGGCGTACCGTGTTCGACCATCAGCGTAGCCTGTACTACTTTGACTCGGTTCTGTCGCCCGGCGCTTTCTGGCTGGATATGAAGAAGGTCGATTTTTCGGCTGAAACGGGCAAGGTCATGAAGCTGGAGCTGGGACCAGAGCAAAGCACGGTTTATATGGGCGAGGTGCTGGAGCACTTCAAACCCTCCAAGCCTTTCCACTTCTTGCCCGTGAAGCCACCTGCTATTTAAGCGTGGCAGCGGTGTAAGCCGTCCGGGGCAAGCCTGAGGTCAGGCGAGCTAATCGGGACATGGCCGACAGCGAACACATGGTTTTCATGTTGGGCTGTTATGCTATGTCCCGTCTTTATTTGTTGAAGTAGCTGTCTCATGACCTATGTAGTGACGGAAGCTTGCATCCAGTGCAAGTACACCGATTGCGTCACGGTGTGCCCGATGGACTGTTTTTTTGAAGGTCCGAATTTTCTGGTCATCCATCCTGACGAATGTATTGATTGCTCCATTTGCGTAGCGGAATGTCCGGTGGGAGCGATTGTAAGCGATCAGGATGTGACGCCAGAGCAGCAGATCTATGTGGAATTGAATCGGACCTTGAGCGAGGACCCGGCCTGGAAGCGAATCAGCCAGCAAAAAGCGCCCTTGCCGGATCATGAACACTGGGCGACTCAGACCGGCAAGTTGGCGCTGCTACAGCGGGATTAATGGGCCTGAGGGTGGCGAGTCATACGCTGGAAATACCAGACTGCCACAGCTGCCATCAGTAGCAGGGCGGTACAACTGGCCAGCACGGCAACATAGCCTTTGTCAAAAGAATCGCGAGCCAATTCGCTAAGGTTCAGTGCCAAATTTTGTGGCATGGTTTCGGCCATCAATAAGGCTTGATCCAGGCTGTCATAGGCCAGGGAGCGCTCGCCCAACTCTTTGGGCAAGATCAAGCTGGCGCTGTACACGAAGGACAGCAGGCTACCCATGATGGTGACGCCCAGGGCGCCTCCCAGCTCGTACGACATTTCCTCTACCGAGGCGGCCATCCCGGCCCGTGAGGGCGGCACGCTTTGCATGATGGTGCTGGAGGCCGCTGTCATGGCAGCGCCGACACCCAGGCCCAACATCACCAGCCCCAGGATTTGTAGCCCTTGTGCGCTGTTATGCCAGGCCAGGTAAGCGGCCATCCCGGCTCCGGCCAGACTCAAGGAGCCAATCAGCAAGTGCTTGCTGCCAATCACCGTCAGCAGGCGACCGGCCAGGGGGCCCGCAATAAAGGCGGCCAGTGGCAAAGGAATAATGGCCAGGCCCGCTTCCAGAGGCGAGAAACCCAGTACCAGTTGCAGACGTTGGCTAAAGACCAGTTCCATGCCAATCAAGGCAGCCGAGGCTGTCAGTGCAGACAAGACTGCGGTGCTAAGCGTCGCATCTTTGAACAGGGCAAAGTCCAGCAAGGGAAAGCGGCTGCGGTTCTGCTGACGGACAAACCAGCTTAGAAAGGCAATGCCAATGATCAAGGCGGCAGCCGTCAGGCTCCAGTTGGTGTGCAGCTTGCCCATTTCTTTTATGGCCAGGGTGCTGGCGACCAGCCCCACCATAATCAGCAAAGAACCTTTTATGTCCCAGGGGCGGGAAGCATCGGGAGTCGAGCGTGGTACCAGCACCCAGCCTACAGGCAGTGCAATCAGCACGATAGGGACGTTGATCAGGAAGACTGAGCCCCACCAGAAATGCTCCAGCAGAAAACCGCCCACCACGGGGCCGAAGGCTGCGCCACCGGAAGCGATCGAGGCCCACACACCAAAGGCGACTGCGCGTTCACGCTCATCATGGAAAGTGATGCGAATCAGCGACAGGGTGGCGGGCATCATCATGGCCGCGGCGACGCCCAGAAAGGCGCGAGCGGCAATCAGGGCGGTCGGATTGGGCGAGTAGGCAGCCGCTATCGAGGCTAGCCCAAACAGGGCCAAACCGGACAGAAACAGACGTTTATGCCCCAGGCGGTCACCCAGAGTACCCATGCCCAGGAGCAGTCCGGAGACGACCAGGGCATAGCTGTTGATGATCCACAGCTTGTCCGAGGCCGAAGCTTGCAGATCATGCGTCAAGCGTGGCAGGGCGGTATAGAGCACCGTCATGTCCACCACGATCAACAAGAGTGCTGCCGATACAATCGCCAGGATCAACCAGCGACGGCTTGAGGACAGCGGGGGAGTTTGGGCTTGATGGGTAATCGAGCTGTGCAGCATATAAAACCAGAGGGGTAGGGAAAAGCCCTTATGATCTATCAATAATATCAACAGACAAAGTTAATTAGCATCTCTAAAATAGATGTATGGATTGGACACTAGAACGTATTCGACATTTCGTGGCCGTGGCGGAAACCGGCACCATGACTCAGGCTGCCAAAGATCTGGGCAAGGTGCAGTCTGCGGTCAGCACCTCTATTGCCTTATTGGAAGCCGACCTGAACCTGGAGCTGTTTGATCGCTCGCGTCGCAGCTTGAGTCTGACAGTATCGGGAGAAATCATGCTGCTGGAGGCCAAGGCTTTATTGCGTCAGGTGGATGTGCTCAATCGCCGGGCATTGGATCTGTCGCAGGGGCAGTCGGCGCGATTGGAAATCAGTCTGGATGAGGCCCTGCCCCAAGAGCCGCTACGTCTGCTGCTCAAAGAACTGGCTCTACGCTGGCCTGCTCTGGAATTGACGATCTGGAATGGAACGGCATCCGAGGTGATGGATTACGTCAGCGATGGTCGCTCGGATGTGGCTTTTCAGTTTGATCGGGGTGCTGATACGACTTCGTTTGCGCAAAGCTATATCGGTGCCGTGCCTCAGGCGATTTGTGTTGCGCGTACGCATCTACTGGCCAGCCAGGATCAAGTCAGCCGTAAGGAGTTGACCGCGCACAGGCAGTTGCTGATTCATATCGAGGGGATGGAGCAAACCGTCGTCAGCCCCAGTGTGTGGCGCTCAGATAGTTTTTATGTAATTGCCGATATGGTGGCTGATGGTATGGGCTGGGCAATTTTGCCGCTGAATATTGCGGAGTATGAAAACTTGCGCAATAAGCTGGCGCAGTTGCATTGCCAGGAGATGGTGTTGCCACCTTTGCCCGTGCGTATGCTGTGGCGGCAGGGGCAGTCTTTGCCCCCGGCGGCGGTGTGGATGCAGCAGCGCCTGTCGGAGCTGCTGCCTTAAGCCGATTTAGCAGGCCAGTGGGGAAGGGCGGGACAGTTGGTCGTTCGCCCAGCGCTGTACGCCTTCCCAGATATCATCGGCGTGGTGCACGGTCAGGTCAGCCTGCCACGTGCTCAGGCTATCGTCTTGTGCACAATAGCCGTAGGCGGCAATCATGGTGGCCATACCGGCTGCCTGGCCTGCCTGAATATCACGCAGGTCGTCACCGACGTACAGGCAATCCTTAGGATCAAAACCTGTTTGCTGGGCCGCATGCAGCAGGGGCGCCGGGTGAGGCTTGGTATGAGGCGTCGTATCGCCGCCCACCGTGACGGCACAGCCCGCTTCCAGACCCAGGTGACGAATCAGTGGCAGAGCCAGATATTCCAACTTGTTGGTCACAATGCCCCAGGTATAGCCTGCTTGTTCCAGTTGTTTGAGCATGGGAGCCACGCCTTCAAACAAATGGGTCAACTCGGTCATGTGATCGTTGTAGTCCTGCAGGAAATGCGTGCGCAGTTGTGCGTATTCGGGGTGGTCGGTGTTGATATCCAAGGCCACCTTGATCAGGCCCCGAGCACCATGAGAGGCGTAAGGACGCAAGGCTTCGTAGGGCAGATCGGGCAGGCCACGGGCCTGACGCATGCGATTGGCGGTAGCGGCCAGATCCGGGGCGGAGTCGGCCAGAGTGCCGTCAAAATCGAATAGAACCAGTTTATTCATGAGGGCTTAGCTTTGGCGGCGGCTGGCCAGCAGGTAGTTGACGGAGGTGTCGCCGGACAGGCGATAGTGCTCGGTAATCGGGTTGTATTCCAGGCCTTTCAAAGCCAGTGCATCCAGACCACTGCGACGGGCTGAGGAAATCAGCTCGCTGGGTTTGATGAAGCCTTCATAGCTGTGCGTGCCCTTGGGGATCAGGCGCAAGAGATACTCGGCACCGACAATGGCAAACAAGAAAGATTTGGGATTGCGGTTCAGGGTCGAGAAAAAGACCCAGCCACCGGGTTTAACCAGTTTGGAGCAGGCTTGAATGATGGAGCCCGGGTCCGGGACGTGTTCCAGCATTTCCATGCAAGTGACCACATCAAAACGGCCAGGATGCTGATCGGCCATGTCTTCGGCGCTGACCATCTCGTATTTGACCGGCACGCCCGACTCCAGGCTGTGCAAACGGGCAATTTTCAAGGAGCGCTCAGCCAGATCAATGCCAGTGACTTCAGCACCCGCTTGAGCCAGGCTTTCCGACAAAATCCCGCCACCACAACCTACGTCCAGTACCTGCTTGCCCGCCAGGGAGCCGGTGTAGGACAGAATCCAGTCCAGACGCAAAGGGTTGATAGCGTGCAGCGGTTTGAATTCGCTGTCTGGGTCCCACCAGCGGGAAGCCAGTGCGCTGAATTTATCGATCTCTGCAGGATCGACATTGACGTTAGTGGCGGTGGAAGCAGTCATGGCTCATCCAAAAAAATTAAGGCCCCGCAAAAGCGGAGCCTTAATTGTAGCCTTAGCTACAGAAATACGTGATGCGGCAAGAATTACTTGCGGTTGCCCACGATTTCGATTTCTACGCGACGGTTCTGGGCACGGCCTTCGCGGGTCTTGTTGGACGCCACTGGCTGAGCTTCGCCCTTGCCTTCGGTGTAGATACGGTCAGCGGATACGCCCTTGTTGACCAAGTATGCTTTAACAGCATTGGCGCGACGCTCGGACAGCTTCTGGTTGTAAGCTTCAGCGCCGATCGAGTCAGTGTGACCGGTAGCGATCAGAGTTTCCAGATCGATAGACTGAACAGTGTCAGCTACTTGATCCAGAACCTGGCGGCCTTCTGGCTTGATGGTGGCTTTGTCGAAGTCGAAGAAAGTGTCAGCGTTCAAAGTCACTTTAGTGACAGTAGGAGCGACGACAGGAGCTTCGGGGGCTTGAGCAACGGGCACGCCGTCACAACCTGGAATACCTGTAGCAGGTGTCCAGAAGTTGTTACGCCAGCACAGTTCGTTGGTGCCGTTTTTCCAAACGTCGCCAAACGGATTGCGCCAGTTGTTAACTTCGCCGGACTCTTGTGCGGAAACTGCACTGGTGGCCGATGCGGCGGCAATGGCGAGTACAAGTGCGATTTTGGAGGGTTTGTTCATATTTCTCCTCGTTGAGCTGATGCTGTTAAGTGACCGCAGCGAACCCCTGCCGCTGATTAACGGAACCAGTATAGCAATCCCTTGAACGGATTAAAGACTGCTTGCGCTGGGTTTCATGCGTGTTAGGTCGAATCTTAAGACATTTCGGCCACATGCGTGAGGGGGACGGGGAACGATTCGTGAAGATGCGTGGAATTAGCCTTGTTCTTTCCTTTTATTGTTGGTTTTAGACAACAGGCTGAGGGTGGGGCAGCTTACTGGATCGATGATCGATACGATTAGTGGACGACAGATTTTTGGTGAATCTGCTGTTTCACTTGCACATCGTCCGCCTTGTCGTTGCCCGACGCTGCGTCCCTCTATGTGAAAGTGCTAGAATTTCCTCTTGTCCGTTTACGGCTGGCTTACTGCTTAACCCATATCTATAAAGAATTGACCTATGGATTCCTTTGCCAAGGAGACGCTTCCCGTTTCGCTTGAAGAGGAGATGCGCCGCAGCTACCTCGATTACGCCATGAGCGTGATTGTGGGCCGTGCTCTTCCCGACGTGCGAGATGGTTTGAAGCCCGTGCATCGCCGTGTCTTGTTCGCCATGCATGAACTCAATAACGACTGGAATCGTGCCTATAAGAAGTCGGCTCGTATCGTCGGTGATGTGATCGGTAAGTACCACCCTCATGGTGACTCTGCCGTCTACGACACCATCGTGCGTCTGGCGCAGGACTTTTCCATGCGCTACACCCTGGTCGACGGACAAGGTAACTTTGGTTCCATCGACGGGGATAACGCCGCTGCCATGCGTTACACCGAAATCCGTCTGGCCAAGATCGCCCACGAGTTGCTGGCCGATATCGACCAGGAAACCGTGGATTTCGTGCCTAACTATGATGGCAGCGAAAAAGAACCGGCCCTGTTGCCCTCGCGCCTGCCTAACCTGCTGGTCAACGGCAGCTCGGGTATTGCCGTGGGTATGGCAACCAATATTCCGCCGCATAACCTGGCTGAAGTGGTCAACGGCTGTCTGTACTGCCTGAGCCACCCCGAGTGCACGGTTGATGAACTGATTGAATACATCCCGGCCCCTGACTTTCCGACCGGCGCCATTATTTACGGCATGTCCGGTGTGCGCGAAGGCTATCGTACGGGTCGTGGTCGCGTCATCATGCGCGCCAGTACGCACTTTGAGGACATGGAAAAGGGCAATCGTCAGGCCATCGTGGTCGACGCCATTCCTTACCAGGTCAACAAGAAGTCGCTGCAAGAGCGTATTGCCGAGCTGGTCAACGAAAAGCGCATCGAGGGTATCTCCGATATCCGCGACGAGTCCGACAAGGACGGCATGCGTTTGGTCATTGAACTGAAGCGCGGCGAAGTGCCTGAAGTTGTTCTGAACAACCTCTACAAGAACACGCAACTGCAAGAAACCTTCGGGATGAACATGGTGGCACTGGTCGATGGCCAGCCCCGTTTGCTCAACCTGAAACAGTTGGTGGATTACTTCCTGAGCCACCGCCGCGAAGTGGTGACACGCCGTACCGTATTCCAACTGCGTAAAGCGCGCGAGCGTGGTCATGTGCTGGAAGGTCTGGCTGTAGCCCTGGCCAATATTGATGAGTTCATCGAAATCATCAAAGCCGCTCCTACTCCACCGGTTGCCCGCGTCGAGCTGATGGCTCGTTCCTGGGATTCCGGTCTGGTGCGCGAGATGTTGGCTCGTGCTGACACCAGCGCCATTGTGGGTGGGCGCGACGCATACCGTCCTGATGATCTGGGCTCCGAGTTCGGCATGAGCTCGGAAGGTCTGTACCGTTTGAGCGAAGTGCAGGCTCAGGAAATCCTGAACATGCGCTTGCAGCGCTTGACTGGCCTGGAGCAGGACAAGATTGTTCAGGAGTACCGCGAGGTCATGGACAAGATTGCTGACTTGCTGGACATTCTGTCCAGTCCGTCGCGTGTATCCGCCATTATTGGTGATGAACTGATCGCTGTGCGCGACGAATTCTCGGCCACAGGCAAGGATCTGCGTCGCTCGCAAATCGAGCACAACGCTACCGAGCTGGATACTGAAGACTTGATCACCCCCATGGATATGGTGGTGACGCTCTCGCATACCGGCTACATCAAGAGCCAGCCGCTGTCCGAGTACCGTGCCCAGCGTCGTGGTGGCCGTGGCAAACAAGCCACCGCCATGAAAGAGGACGACTGGATCGACAAGCTGTTCATTGCCAACACGCACGATTACCTGCTGTGCTTCTCGAACCGTGGCCGTGTGTACTGGCTCAAGGTCTGGGAAGTGCCACAAGGCTCGCGCAACTCGCGTGGCCGTCCTATCGTCAATATGTTCCCTCTGGAAGATGGCGAGAAGATCAACGTGGTGCTGTCCGTCAAGGAATTCAGCGAAGATCAGTTCGTGTTCATGGCGACCTCGCGCGGTACGGTTAAAAAGACCCCGCTGTCCGACTTCTCCAACCCCCGCAAGGCCGGCATTATCGCCGTGGGCCTGGACGAGGGCGACTACCTGATCGGTGCTCAGCTAACCGATGGTGTGCACGACGTCATGTTGTTCTCGGATGCGGGCAAGGCCGTGCGCTTTGACGAAGGTGATGTACGTCCAATGGGCCGTGCAGCCCGTGGTGTGCGTGGCATGACGCTTGAAGATGGTCAGTCCGTGATCGCCTTGCTGGTGGCTGAAGACGAAACCCAATCCGTGCTGACCGCGACCGAGAACGGTTTCGGCAAACGTACCCCGATTGGCGAATACACGCGTCACGGTCGCGGTACCAAGGGCATGATTGCCATCCAGACCTCTGCCCGTAACGGCAAGGTGGTGGGGGCTGTGCTGGTCCGTGAAACCGACGAAATCATGCTGATCACCAATGCCGGTGTGCTGGTCCGTACTCGCGTGGCTGAAATCCGCGAGATGGGCCGTGCAACGCAAGGCGTTACCTTGATCAGCGTGGATGACGACAGCGAACTCTCTGGTGTGTACCGCGTGGTAGAGACCGACGACGAGGTCGATGCCGAGCTGGCCGAAGACGGTCAAGCGCCAGAAAGTCTTGAGCAGGACAATCAAACTGATTCCGCCCAAGACCAGGCGGACCCTTCCGGCGAGGAAAACGAGTAATGCGTGTATGGAATTTTTCGGCAGGCCCGTCGATGCTGCCGTTGGAAGTGCTGGAACAAGCCGCTGCTGAAATGACCAATTGGCACGGCACTGGCATGTCCATCATGGAAATGAGCCACCGTAGCAAAGACTATATGGGTGTGCGTGATGAGGCGGAAGCCGATTTGCGCAGCCTGCTGTCTGTGCCGGACGACTTTGCCGTGCTGTTTGTTCAGGGTGGGGCACAGGGCCAGAACGGCCTGCTGCCTTTGAACCTGATTCAGCGCAATGGCAGCGGCAAGGCCGACTACGTGCTTTCGGGCAGTTGGTCGGTCAAGTCCTGCGAAGAGGCTCAGCGCTACGGCGACATTCACGTCGCCGGTACCAGTGGTCAGGCTTGGCAGGATCAGGGCAAAGAGTGGGCGCCCTGGACCTGGTTTCCCGAGCCCTCCCAATGGGATGTGCGCCCGGATGCGGCTTACCTGCATGTCTGCACCAATGAAACGATTGGCGGCGTAGAGTTCAACGATATTCCCAAGCTGGATGTTCCCGTGGTTGCGGACGTATCCTCCAACATCCTGTCCTGCCCGATTGATTTCTCGCGTGTGTCCGTGGCTTACGCTGGGGCGCAGAAGAACGCAGGCATGTCCGGTATCGCCTTGATGATGATCCGCAAGGACTTGCTGGGGCACGCTATGGACTTGTGCCCGTCGGCGTTCAACTACGCCAACATTGAAAAGCAGCAGTCCATGTTCAACACGCCGCCGACCTACTCGATCTACATGGCTGGCCTGATGTTCAAGTGGCTGGAGCGTCAAGGTGGTGTGGCGGCAATGCAGGCGCGTGATGCGGCCAAGGCGCAGGCCTTGTACGGCTATCTGGATTCCTCGGAGTTCTACACCAATACCGTGCACCCGGCCTACCGCTCGCGCATGAACGTACCGTTCCTCTTGCGTGACCAGTCCTTGGATGCCTTGTTCCTGGAACAGGCCACGGCAGCAGGTTTGACCTCCCTGAAAGGGCACAAGAGCGTGGGCGGTATGCGCGCTTCGATCTATAACGCCATGCCGCTGGAGGGTGTGCAGGCACTTATCGATTTCATGACTGATTTTGAACGACGGAATGGCTAATACCTTAACTGAGCGCCTGCTCCCTTGGCGCAATCGTATTGATGAGCTGGATCGCCAGATACTGGAGCTGCTCAACGAGCGTGCTCGTGCGGCTTTGGAAGTAGGCAAGATCAAGCAGGACTTCAATACCGAGGAAGTCATCCTCAAGCCCGAGCGCGAGGCACGTATTGTGCGTCGTTTGCAGTCTGAAAATGATGGCCCGTTTACTCCGGCAGCGGTGGAAGCCGTCTGGGGTCAGATTATTTCTGCCTGCCGCGGTTTGGAAAGCGTGTTGCGCGTGGCTTACCTGGGCCCACAAGGCTCTTTCTCCGAGCAGGCCGCGTACGAGCATTTCGGCCATGCTCTGGATGGCCTGCAATGCGATTCCTTTGACGAGGTTTTTCGCAGCGTTGAAGTGGGTCAGGCTGAGGTCGGCATGGTGCCGGTCGAAAACTCGACTGAAGGTGCTGTGAACCGCACGCTGGATTTGCTGCTGAACTCGCCCTTGCGCGTTTTGGGTGAGCGATCCATCCGCGTACACCACAATCTGCTGACCCAGTCCGGCACGATGGAAGGCATCACCCGTGTGATGGCCCATCCTCAAGCTTTGGCGCAGTGTCAGAACTGGCTGCAAAAGCATTACCCTCAGCTTTCGCGTGAAGCGGCTTCCAGCAATGCGGAAGCGGCCCGCCTGGCGGCCTCTGATCCTAGCGTGGCGGCGATTGCTGGCAATACCGCCATCACTGCCTGGAATCTGGGCGTGGTGGAAGCCGGTATTCAGGACGATCCGCATAACCGCACCCGTTTCTTGGCCATCGGCAATGTCGAGTCCCTGCCTAGCGGCAATGACAAAACCAGCATTATTCTGGCCGTGCCCAACCGGGCCGGTGCAGTCTATGACATGCTGTCTCCCCTGGCGGTGCATGGTGTGTCCATGACTCGTCTGGAATCCCGTCCAGCCCGTACCGGGCAGTGGGAATATTATTTCTACGTTGACCTGATCGGTCATCGTGACGAGCCTGCCATGGCAGCCGCCTTGAGCGAGTTGAAGAAACAAGTCGCCTTTTTCAAGATTCTGGGTTCTTACCCCGTAAACGACTTTTAAGCATCAGAAACAAGAAAGGCCTGAGTGGGGAAGGTTTCGCTTTTCCCCCTCAAGGCCTTTTGCCTGAGTTCACGCGACAGCAAGGCAAAGTCTGCATCAATATCCCGGTTTTGCTAGCGATATTTCACGCAATACGCCAAGCATGGACGGCCTGAGAGGGAACGGAATTAATCATGATAGCGTCATCAGAAACTATGGCGCCGCCGCCTTTGGTTCCGGTGCTGGCGGTCGTCGGAGTCGGTTTGATTGGCGGCTCTTTGGCTTTGGCGCTCAAGCGCTTTGGGGCTGTAGGGAAAGTGCTGGGTGTAGGTCGCCAGCTAAAAAGCCTGCGACGCGCCCAGGAGCTGGGCCTGATCGACGAGGTCGCCACGCTTGAACAAGCTGCCCAACAAGCAGACCTGATTGTGCTGGCTACGCCTATTGGCGCAATGGCTTCGGCACTGAAAACTTTACGTCCCCATCTGCGCGACGACACTCTGATCAGCGATGCCGGCAGCACTAAAGTGGATGTGGTCAGTGTGGCGCGTGACGCGCTGGGTGATCGTATCGGCCAGTTTGTTCCCGGCCACCCCATTGCGGGTGCGGAAACAGTAGGGCCAGAAGCGGCGCGTGCCGATCTCTATGATGGCCGCAATGTCATTTTGACTCCCCTGGAAGAAAACAGCGCCAGCGCGCGCGAACGCTTGATTGCCGTGTGGGAAGCCTGCGGGGCGCGGGTCATGTTGATGGACCCGGCGACCCACGATGAAGTGCTGGCCTCGGTCAGCCATGTGCCGCATTTTCTATCCTCGGTCTTTATGTGGCAGGTGGCCTCCAGTGCGAACTCGGATCAACGCTTCGCCTTGGCGGGGACGGGCTTTCGGGATTTCACCCGTATTGCTGCCGGTTCGCCGGAGGTGTGGCGTGATATTTTCCTGAGCAATCGCGAGGCCGTATTAGGTCAGTTACAGGAAGTACGTCAGGCTTTGGATCAGGCAGAGCAGGCTCTGCAGAATCAGGACGGCCAGGCTTTATACGAATTCTTGGAGCGCGCTGCTTTGGCGCGCCGTTTTTGGGCAAGTAGGAGTGGTTTGCAATGAGCCAGAGCGACAGTCTTGTTTTGAATCCCGTCAGTCGTGCCAGCGGACAACTGTCCTTGCCAGGGTCCAAAAGTATTTCCAATCGAGCCCTGTTGTTAGCCGCCTTGGCTCAAGGGCAAACGCGTCTGGAGGGCTTGCTGCACTCTGATGACACGCGTGTCATGATGGCTGCTTTGCAGCAAATGGGCGTGGCGGTACAGGATCTGGGGCAGGGTACGGTCGTGATTGACGGCGGTGCCCCCTTTGCACATCGCGATGCGGATCTGTTCTTGGGTAATGCGGGTACGGCCTTTCGTTCTCTGACTGCCGCCTTGGCTCTGATGGGTGGCCGCTTCAATCTGAGTGGCATTACCCGTATGCACGAGCGTCCTATCGGTGATCTGGTAGATGCCTTGCGCAGTCTGGGTGCCGATGTCCAGTATCTGGGTGCGGAAGGCTATCCGCCCTTGGCGATTGGTGAGTTGGCTCAGGCAGATCAAGGTCGGGTTTCGGTAAAAGGCTCGGTGTCCAGTCAGTTCCTGACGGCCTTGTTAATGGCCGCCCCCTTATTGACCGCCCGTACCGGACAGCCCTTGCGCATCGAGGTGGAAGGGGAGCTGATCTCCCAACCCTATATTGAAATCACCCTGGCCATGATGGCGCGCTTTGGCGTGCAGGTGGATCGGGATGGGTGGAGCAGTTTTACCGTAGCGGCTGATGCCGCCTATGTCAGCCCCGGTTTGTATGTGGTGGAAGGCGATGCTTCCTCTGCCTCTTACTTCATTGCGCTGGGAGCGATTGGCGGTGGCCCACTGCGTATTCAGGGCGTGGGAACAGAAAGCCTGCAAGGCGATATCCAGTTTGCCGATGTGGCCGAGGCCATGGGGGCTCGTATCGAGCGCCATGCCAATGAGCTGATCGTCTCGGGCCTGTGTGTGGCGCAGGGCGACAAGCTGAAAGCCTTTGATCTGGACTTCAATCACATCCCTGATGCCGCCATGACTGCCGCTGCCATGGCCATGTTCGCCGATGGTCCTTGCACCTTGCGTAATATCGCGAGCTGGCGGGTCAAGGAAACGGATCGTATTGATGCCATGCAGGCCGAGTTGCGCAAGCTGGGTGCGACCGTGGAGTCTGGCCCGGACTGGCTGACAGTCCATCCTATTGTTGCTGATCAATGGCGTTCGGCCAGCATTGAGACCTATGATGACCACCGCATTGCCATGTGCTTTTCATTAGCCAGTTTTGGCCCGGTGCCGATTACTATTCTGGACCCCGCCTGCGTCAGCAAGACCTTCCCCGAGTATTTTTCTGTTTTTGAACAATTGGTGCAGGCATGACCGAACAAACCATTCCCGTCATTACCATTGATGGTCCGACCGCTTCCGGTAAAGGCACCATTGCCTCGCTGGTGGCGCAGAAACTGGGTTGGCATACGCTCGATAGCGGGGCCTTGTATCGCCTGACAGCCTTGTCCTGCTTGCGTCATGGCGTTGATGTGCAGGACGAGGCTCAGGTCCAGCACGCTGCCCAGAACCTGAATGTGCGTTTTGACTACCCCCATATCTACATGGATGGCGATGATGTCAGCGATGCCATCCGCCAGGAAGAGGTGGGCAATCTGGCTTCGCAAGTAGCCGCCTTGCCGCTGGTGCGTGAGGCACTTTTGCAACGGCAGCGGGATTTTCGCGTTGCACCCGGTTTGGTGGGCGATGGGCGCGATATGGGCACAGTTGTGTTCCCGGATGCGCCTTTAAAGATATTTTTGCTGGCAGATGCCGAAGTGCGAGCCCAAAGACGCTGTAAACAGTTGAGCGAAAAGGGTATTTCTGCTAATCTTACGAGTCTTTTGGCGGACTTGCGTGCGCGCGACGAACGTGATCGTTCTCGAACCCATGCCCCGCTCGTGCCTGCGCAGGGTGCCCACATTGTGGATTCTTCCCAGCTCAGCATCCAGGAAGTTGTAAATAAGGTGCTCGACCTTTGGTCGGGTATTGCGGTCCCGACAGCCTAATCCCGTGCTGATCGGGCTTTGTTCACTCCACCGGGTTCTGCCTGGTGTGTTTTTTATGGCCATTTTGGCTAACGGATTGATTTAATGTCCACTAACCTTCACACAGACGCAACGGGCGGCGAAAGTTTTGCCGATTTGTTTGCAGAAAGCATTAAAAACCAAGACCTGAAAAGCGGCGAAGTTATCTCCGCCGAGGTTCTGCGTATTGACCACAACTACGTGCTGGTCAATGCTGGCCTGAAGTCCGAAGCACTGATCCCTCTGGAAGAGTTCCTGAACGATCAGGGCGAACTGGAAGTTCAAGCTGGTGACTTTGTTTCCGTGGCAATCGATGCCTTTGAAAACGGCTACGGCGACACCATCCTGTCCCGCGACCGCGCCAAGCGTCTGTCGGCCTGGTTGTCCCTCGAGCAAGCGCTTGAGTCCGGCGAGCTGGTCAACGGTACCATCACCGGTAAGGTCAAGGGCGGTCTGACTGTCATGACCAACGGCATCCGTGCCTTCTTGCCTGGTTCGCTGGTTGATCTGCGTCCTGTCAAGGACACCACGCCATACGAAGGCAAGACCCTGGAATTCAAGGTTATCAAGCTCGATCGCAAGCGTAACAACGTCGTGTTGTCGCGTCGCGCTGTGCTGGAAGCCTCCATGGGCGAAGAGCGTCAGAAACTGCTGGAAACCCTGTCCGAAGGCGCTATCGTCAAAGGTATCGTCAAGAACATCACCGATTACGGTGCGTTCGTGGATCTGGGCGGCATCGACGGTCTGCTGCACATCACCGACATGGCCTGGCGCCGTGTTCGTCACCCATCCGAAGTTCTGCAGGTGGGTCAGGAAATCGAAGCCAAGGTTCTCAAGTTCGATCAAGAAAAGAGCCGTGTCTCCCTGGGCGTCAAACAGTTGGGCGAAGATCCATGGATCGGCCTGGCACGTCGCTACCCACAAAACACCCGTTTGTTCGGCAAGGTTACCAACCTGACCGACTACGGTGCATTTGTTGAAGTGGAAGACGGTATCGAAGGCCTGGTTCACGTATCCGAAATGGATTGGACCAACAAGAACGTCGACCCACGCAAGGTTGTGACCTTGGGTGAAGAAGTCGAAGTCATGGTTCTGGAAATCGACGAAGATCGTCGTCGTATCTCCTTGGGCATGAAGCAGTGCCGTGCCAACCCATGGGAAGATTTCGCCATCAACTTCAAGCGCGGCGACAAGGTTCGCGGTGGCATCAAGTCCATCACCGACTTCGGCGTGTTTGTTGGTCTGCCTGGCGGCATCGACGGTCTGGTTCACCTGTCCGACCTGTCCTGGTCCGAGACTGGCGAAGAAGCCGTTCGCAACTTCAAGAAGGGCGACGAAGTTGACGCCGTGGTTCTGGGTATCGACACCGACAAAGAGCGCATTTCCCTGGGCATCAAGCAACTGGAAGGCGATCCGTTCAACAACTTCGTAGCCACCTACGACAAGGGTGCTGTGGTAAACGGCGTCGTCAAGTCGGTTGAGCCTAAGGGTGCTGTTGTAACGCTGTCGCTGGACGTTGAAGGCTACCTGCGTGCTTCCGAGATCTCCTCGGGCCGTGTGGAAGACGCTACGACCGCACTGAAAGAAGGTCAGGAAATCGACACCATGATCTTGAGCGTGGATCGCAAGACCCGTTCGATTCAGTTGTCCATCAAGGCACGTGATACCGCCGAAACCGCTCAATCCATGGCCCGTCTGACCGAAGCTAGCGCTTCGTCCGGTACGACCAACCTGGGTGCTCTGCTGCGTGCCAAGCTGGACCAGCAGCAACGTGACGACGGTTAATCAGCGTGACAAAGTCTGAGCTGATCGCGCTGTTGGCCAGCCGCTATCCGCAGCTGGCTCTGCGCGACATGGATTTCGCCGTGAAAACGGTTTTGGATTCAATGACCCAGGCCTTGGCCAGTGGTCAACGGATCGAAATCCGCGGGTTTGGCAGTTTTTCGCTCTCTACCCGCTCGCCGCGGGTAGGGCGCAATCCCAAGTCGGGTGAGAAAGTGATGGTGCCTGGTAAACAGGTGCCGCACTTCAAAGCCGGTAAAGAATTGCGCGAGCGAGTTGATTCTGTCTTTCTTGAGCAAGAGCAAATCGAAGCAGACGACCAGTCGTCTGCCTTCGAGCAGCTCAATGCAAGAGTCCGTCACGGTTAAGACCTACTTGCACACTGATTACACAGGCCCTTTTTAGGGCCTGTTTTGCGTGTGCGCTAAATTCCGCTTGCACGTACAATCAGACATTATAAAAACACTGTTGGAGCCCTAATAATGCGCTATCTAGTCTGGGTATTGCGTCTGCTCGTTTTTGTGATCGTGCTGCTGTTTGCACTCAAGAACACGGAGCCCGTGCAGGTCAGCTTTTTTGCCGAGCATATTATTCAAGACGTTCCACTGATCGTCGTGATGCTGGCTGCGTTCATTTTAGGCTTGGTGTTGGGACTGCTTCTGATGGTCGGTGCTGTGATGCGTCGTCGTCGCGAGGTCAACCGCTTGCGTCGCGAAATGGACCGTCTGCAAGACAGGCTGGAGCAAATGCAGCAAGCGCCCGTGAATACGGCAGCCGTTGCGCCCGAGACCGTCGCCCCCTTGGCGCCTTTGTAAGCCGTTGGAGTAAGCAGTGGATTTTGAAACCTGGTGGTTGGTTTTTGTACCAATTCTATTTGCCTTGGGCTGGGTCGCGGCGCGGGTGGACTTTCGGCAAATGATGTCCGAAACCCGTACCTTGCCGGATTCCTACTTCAAGGGTTTGAACTTCCTGCTCAACGAAGAGCCGGATCGTGCCATTGACGCCTTTGTGGAAGTGGCCAAGCTGGACCCTGAAACCACCGAGCTGCACTTTGCGCTGGGCAGCCTGTTTCGTCGTCGTGGCGAAATGGAACGTGCCATTCGTGTGCACCAAAGTTTGTTGTCGCGGGCAGACTTGCCCGTTGCTGACCGTGAAAACGCCCAGTTCCAGATCGCCCAGGACTTTTTGAAAGCAGGCATGCTGGATCGGGCGGAGGCCGCTTTTGAGGCAGTGCGCGAAACCCGTTTTGCCATTCCTGCCATGCGCGCCCTGATCCGTATTTACGAGTCCGAGCACGATTGGCCACGTGCCATTGAAGCGGTGCGCCGCTTGCGCGCCTTGGTCGACGAACCCGTGCCGCAACTGGTGCATTACCAGTGTGAGCAGGCCGAAGGGGCCTTGCAGGGCAAGCAGCCGGATTTTGATCGCGCCGCCAAAGCGCTGGATGAGGCTGATAATGCCATTCGCAAACTGGGGACTGGTCAAGGTATGTACGCATCTCAGGCTCGGGTCGCCGGTTTGCGTGCTCGCGTGGCCCGGATGCAAGGGCAGAGCGAGCAAGAGCGTGCTTACCTGGTCTCCATTTTGAGCAGTGCTCCAGAATATGTGGGCCTGTACGCCACGGAGCTGCTGGACAGCTACCGCAAGCTGGGTCGTGCTGAAGAAGGCGTTGCCATGTTGCGCAGCCATTATCAGCAGCACCCCAGCCTGGATATTTTCAATGTGCTGTTCCGTGTTCTGCGTGAACAGGAAGGCCATTTGCAGGCCTGGGCGTTTGCGCGTGATGCCCTGCGCGCTCATCCTTCCTTGTTGGGTCTGGACAAGATGCTGGAGGTCGAACTTCAGGATCAAGGGCAAAACAAAGAGGGTGTCGAGGGTGTGGATGCCGTCGGCGTAGACCAGATTATTGCAGGGGCCGATCTAAGCCTGCTGCGCTCTTTGATTCATCGACACACCCAGCGTCTGGATCGTTATTCCTGCAGTTCCTGCGGCTTTGAGGCACGCCATTTTTACTGGCAGTGTCCCGGTTGCAACTCCTGGGAAACCTATGCTCCTCGACGTCTTGAGGAGTTGAAATGATGACGTTTCCTGGTGAAGCCGTTGCTGCCAGCCGTGTGCTGGTCGTGGGCGATGTCATGCTGGATCGTTACTGGTTCGGCGATGTGGATCGTATCTCCCCCGAAGCGCCTGTTCCTGTGGTCAAGATGGGCCGCGTGGAAGATCGTTTGGGTGGTGCGGCCAACGTGGCACGCAATATCGCCGCTTTGGGTGCTCAAGCCAGCTTGCTGGGCGTGATTGGGCAGGACGAAGCAGGCAAGACAGTGCAAGATCTGGCGAAAGCCGACCATGTTCAGGCCCACTGGGTGCAAGACCCTCTGATGCCTACTTCCTTGAAGTTGCGGGTACTAGGTCGTCAGCAGCAGTTGTTGCGGGTGGACTTTGAAGAAAGCCCCGCTGACGGCGCTCTGGAGCAGCTACAGCAAAACATGAGCGACCTGCTGGATCAGCATCAGGTGCTGGTTCTGTCTGATTACGCCAAAGGGGCTTTGGCGCAGGTTGAAAGCCTGATTGCCTTGGCACGCTCGAAGAATATTCCCGTTTTGGTCGACCCCAAAGGCAAGACCTACGAGCGCTATCAGGGCGCCACTATCCTGACACCGAACCGTTCGGAAATGCAGGAAGCCGTAGGGGCCTGGAAAGATGAAGACGATTTAATGCAGCGTGCCCAGAATTTGCGTCGCAAGCTGAATCTGGAATGCCTGCTGATCACCCGTTCCGAACAAGGCATGACCTTGTTCACCGAACAGGGGCGTGAGCATGTGGATGCTCAGGCACAAGAAGTGTTTGATGTCTCCGGTGCAGGGGACACGGTATTGGCGACGCTGGCGGTAATGCGAGCCGCGGGCCTGGATTGGTTGCAGGCCATGCGCTGGGCAAACCGTGCGGGCGGTATCGTAGTCGGAAAATTGGGTACGTCCATTGTGACGGCAAAGGAATTGGCATGATCGTAGTGACCGGTGGCGCTGGCTTTATTGGCAGCAATTTGGTGAAGGGTCTGAACCAGCAGGGTGTGACCGATATTCTGGTAGTGGACGATCTGAGTGATGGCGACAAGTTCGTCAATCTGGTGCATGGCCAAATTGCTGACTATATGGATAAGGACGATTTCCGTGCCCGTCTGGCTCGGGACGAGTTTTCCAATATTGAAGCGGTTCTGCATCAGGGCGCATGTTCGGATACCACCGAGCGCAATGGTCAGTTCATGATGGACAACAACTACCGCGTGACGCTGGAAATCTTCGAGTATTGCCAGGCCAAGCGTATCCCCTTGTTGTACGCCTCGTCGGCCGCTGTTTATGGTGCGGGTCCGCTGTATGCCGAAGATCTGAGCAATGAAGCGCCCTTGAACGTCTATGGTTACTCCAAGTTCCTGTTTGATCAGGTACTGCGTCGTCATCTGGATAGCCTGCGTGCGCCGGTGGTGGGCCTGCGTTACTTCAACGTCTATGGTCCACAAGAGCAGCACAAAGGTCGCATGGCGTCGGTGGCATATCACAATATGCTGCAATACCGCCGTGATGGCCATGTGCTGCTGTTTGGCGGCTGGGATGGTTATGTGGATGGTGGTCAGCAACGTGACTTCGTCTTTATTGATGATGTTGTATCGGTAAACCTGCATTTCCTGGGTCAGGACAATCAGTCCGGTGTATTTAACTGCGGTTCGGGTCGTGCCCAGCCTTTCAATGATGTGGCCCAGACGGTCGTCAATACCTTGCGTGAGCATGACGGCTTGGCCGCTTTGCCATTGGAAGACCTGGTGACGCAGCAGTTCCTGCAATACATCCCGTTCCCGGATGATCTGAAAGGTCGCTATCAAAGCCATACGCAAGCGGATCTGACTCAGTTGCGGGCTGCTGGTTACGACAAACCTTTCCATGATGTACAGACTGGCGTGGCCGAGTATGTACGTCGTCTGCTGCAGTCGGGGGCTTTGCGCTAAGTATTCGGACGATAAAGTCCATGCGGGCTGCCACGCATGGCTAAACGCTGTCTTCCAACAGGCGTTGTGATCCCGCAGGCAGCACCATAAAGGCTTCTTTCCAAGGAGCCTTTATCATGTCTACCTGCTTGAAATTTTCCTTTGACACCCCTCGTCGCTTGTCCTTGATGCAAGGCTGGCGCGGATCTGTGCTGCGGTTCTTGCTGGCGCTATGTTTGTTAGGGCCGTTCGGGCTGGCGGCTGCAGTGGATTTGAATTCTGCAGATGCTCAGCAACTGCAGCAGATTAAAGGCATAGGCCCTCGTACAGCGGAATTGATTCTGGAAGAGCGTCAGCGTGGTGGTCCTTTTGACTCTCTTCAGGATCTGGCGGATCGCGTCAAAGGCATAGGCGCGAAAAAGATCATTACGATGGAGCAATCCGGCTTGAAAGTGGAGCCAGCCAAAGTCGCCACCAAAGCAGTTTCCAATACGGCCGACGCGGATATAAGAAGAAAGCCGTAGCTCTGGGCGTAGACTCGCTTTAAGCTAGTAGTTTGTTTAGTCTGCATGGGCAGTCAGTGTGAGCTGGCTGCCTTCTTGCTCAAGGTAAGAGATTGATCGATGAAAAATTATCCCACCATTGAAGATACCGTTGGCCAAACCCCCTTGGTGCGCTTGCAGCGTATCCCCGGCGAGTTTGGGCAGGCACGCGGTAATGTCTTGCTGGCCAAACTGGAAGGCAATAATCCCGCCGGTTCGGTGAAAGACCGTGCAGCCAGCTCCATGATTCAAGAGGCCGAGCGCCGCGGTGACATCAAGCCGGGAGACACCTTGATCGAGGCTACCAGTGGTAATACAGGTATTGCCTTGGCCATGATTGCGGCCGTGCGTGGCTACAAAATGATTTTGATCATGCCCGACAATCTGTCGCTGGAGCGTCGCGCTTCCATGACCGCTTACGGTGCCAAGCTGATTCTGACACCAGCGGATCAAGGCGGCATGGAGTATGCCCGAGATCTGGCCATGAAGATGCAGGCCGAAGGGCAGGGCAAGGTGCTGGATCAGTTTGCCAATATGGACAACCCGGCAGCTCACGTACACAGCACCGGTCCGGAAATCTGGCAGCAGACCGACGGCCAGGTCACTCACTTTGTCAGCGCCATGGGGACGACCGGCACCATCATGGGTGTAGGTAACTACTTGCGCAGCCAGAACAGTGGCATTGTGGTGGTGGGTGCACAGCCTGCGCCCGGTGCGCAGATTGCCGGTATTCGTAAATGGCCTGAGGCGTATCTGCCCAAGATTTACGATCCGTCCAAAGTGGATATGTTCGAGGAAATTGGTCAGCAAGAGGCCGAGATCATGACGCGTCGTATGGCCGCTGAAGAAGGGATCTGTGCTGGTATTTCTTCGGGTGGGGCACTGGTTGCCGCCATGCGCGTTGCTCAGCGCGTAGAAAACGCCACGATCGTTTTTATTGTGTGCGACCGTGGCGACCGCTACTTGTCTACCGGTATCTTTAATTAATTAGGGTCGCCATAGCCCATTTGTTTAGCCAGTTCGGAGGCCAGATCTGCCACCGAGCTGGCATAAAAATAACTGCGGTTGTAATGGGTAATGGCAAAGAAGTTGGGCGTACCCAGGCGATATTCTGTCGTGTTGCGCGGTTCGTCCACCAGGTTCACGACGCCTAGTTGAGCCTGCTGCCAGGGGCCAGTATTCTGGCTCTGGCCTTTTACGCTGGCTCCGGCCGCTTGCAACTGTGTCCAGTTCAGTTTGGGGTAGATGCCGCCATCGACCATGCCTTTATTGGCATTGCTAAGCTGGGCCGGGGCAAAGACTGGCAGGCCGGGCTCCCAGCCATGGGCGCGCAAGAAGTTGGCAATCGAGGCCATTGCATCAGTCGGATTATTGCGCAGGTCGATTCGACCATCGCCGTCACCGTCTACTGCATACCGTATCAGGCTGCCTGGCATGAATTGGGACATGCCCATCGCGCCAGCAAACGAACCCTGAACAATACGAGCATCCAGTTCCCCTTGATAGTGCAGCTCGATCAGGTCAGCCAGTTGATCGCGAAATAATTGGCCGCGTTCGGGGCGGCTGTCATCCGGGTACGCAAAGCCCAGGGTAAACAAGGCATCCAGTACCTTGAAGTCTCCCATGATTTTGCCGTAGACGGTTTCCACTCCCAGAATCGACACAATAATAGACGGGGGTACACCGTAGGTCTGGGAGATCTGGTCCAGGGCAAGACGGTGTTTTTGCCAGAACTGGACGCCACCCTGAATACGGGCAGGGTCCACATTGCGCTGCTTGTACGTGACCCAACTGCGCTTGATACGACCTTTTGTAGGGCGCATTAATTTGGCAGCGGTCTCGTTATATTGAGCCTGCTGCAAAATATCGGTGACCAGATCCAATGGAATCTTGCGTGCACTTGCCACTTCTTGGGCATAGGCCGCAATGTCATCGTTTAATTCACCGTTTAATTTAAAAAATTGTGTCCGTCCGGAGCGAGATTCACCGGCCTGAATGGACACCGGCTCGTCCAAAGCCTTGATGGCGACGATCGTTGGTTTTTTTGAAGAGGCTTGGGAAGCCGCGTCTTTACTGGGTTTGGAGTCCAAGGCCGGGGCTTGGGTGGTGGTTGTGGCGCAGCCGGCAGTGCTCAGCGCGATCAGTACTGCTTGCAAAATTCGAGTGGGTCTGAACATAATCCATCCTCATGGAGACACTATATTTTATCCATCCATCGTGCCATTTGCATGAGATGGGTCGATGGCATCCGGAAAGTCCGCAGCGACTCGATGCCATAAACGATCAACTGCTATCCAGCGGTCTGGCATCCTATCTGGCCCAGCGGCAAGCTCGGCTGGCGACGGATGAGGATATCCTGCGGGTGCATGATGCTGCTTATCTGCAAAAGCTCAAAGAGCAATTGCCCAAGCAGGGGTATTTCAATATCGATCCTGACACCCTGATGAATCCCTATACCCTGGAAGCGGCCTATGCCGCTGCCGGGGCGGGTCTGGATGCGGTCGATGGCGTCATGAACGAGGGAGCGACCGGTGCTTTTTGTGCAGTGCGGCCCCCCGGACATCATGCCGAACGGGCTCGGGCGATGGGTTTTTGTTTTTTCAACAATATCGCGGTGGCCGTGGCCTATGCGATGGAAAAATATGATCTCAAGCGCGTGTTGATCGTCGATTTTGACGTGCATCACGGCAATGGGACCGAACAGATTTTTGCCGGTGACGAGCGGGTTCTGATGTGCAGTTTCTTTCAGTCCCCGTTTTTTCCTGATTCCTTTCAGGACCCGGCGGCGCAAAACATGGTAAATATACCGGTTGAGGCTTACACCAAGTCTGCGCAGATTATCGATCTGTTCAAACAGCTTTGTTTGCCCCGCATAGAGGCGTTTGCCCCTGAAATGGTCTTTTTCTCGGCAGGCTTTGATGCTCACCGCGAAGACGAGATGGGACAGTTAAGCCTGGTGGAAGCCGATTATGCGGAATTGACCGAGATGGTGGTTCAAGCCTGTGCGCCTAGTGCCGGACAACGTCTGGTCAGTATGCTGGAAGGGGGGTACGATCCCTCGTCCCTGGGACGCAGCGTGGTGGCCCACATCAGGGCCCTTGCCGGGCTTTAGGCAAGTGGCTCCGGGCTTTGGAATTCTTCTAAAGCCTTATTTCAACAGAACAATTTTTATTTAAGACTGCACTGGAGAACATTACATGAAGGTGTTAGTACCCGTGAAACGCGTAGTTGACTATAACGTCAAGGTACGCGTGAAATCTGACCAAACCGGGGTGGACATTGCCAATGTGAAAATGTCCATGAACCCCTTTGACGAAATCGCTGTCGAAGAGGCCACTCGCCTCAAAGAAAGCGGTGCAGCCACTGAAGTGATCGCGCTTTCTTGCGGCGTTGCACAAAGCCAGGAAACGCTGCGCACGGCCTTGGCCATTGGTGCGGATCGGGCCACCCTGGTGCAAACCGACGCAGAATTGCAGCCTTTGGCCGTGGCCAAGCTGATCAAGGCCGTGGTGGACAAAGAGCAGCCTCAACTCGTGATCCTGGGCAAACAAGCCATTGATGACGATGCCAACCAAACCGGCCAGATGCTGGCTGCGCTGCTGGACTGGCCACAAGCCACGTTCGCCAGCAAGGTTGAAGTTTCGGGCGACAGCGTGTCGGTCACTCGTGAAGTGGACGGCGGCCTGGAAACATTGAAACTGAGCCTGCCCGCCGTGATCACCACCGACCTGCGCTTGAACGAGCCTCGTTACGTGACCCTGCCCAACATCATGAAGGCCAAGAAAAAGCCCTTGGAAACCCTGACTCCTGAAGAGCTGGGCATTGATGTGGCTCCCCGTATCAAAACGCTGAAAGTGACAGAGCCCCCAGCTCGTGCCGCTGGCATCATGGTGCCCGACGTAGCGACACTGGTCGAGAAACTGAAGAACGAAGCGAAGGTGATTTAAATGGCTATCCTTGTTATTGCCGAGCACGATAATCAGCAGCTCAAGGCTGCAACGCTCAACGCTCTGGCTGCCGCTCAGAAAATCGGCGGTGATGTGCATGTTCTGGTCGCAGGTAACCAGGCTGCTGGCGTGGCCCAGGCGGCTGCCAAAGCCCAGGGTGTCAGCAAAGTACTGTTGGCTGATGGCCCCGCATTGGCTGAAGGCCTGGCTGAAAACGTGGCTGCTCAAGTGCTGGCCATTGCATCCGGCTACAGCCACATCCTGTTCCCCGCTACCGCTTCGGGCAAGAATATTGCTCCTCGCGTTGCGGCCAAGCTGGATGTTGCCCAACTGTCGGACATTTTGTCCGTGGAGTCGGCTGATACCTTCACCCGTCCTATTTATGCCGGTAATGCGGTGGCAACGGTTCAGTCCAGCGATGCCGTTAAAGTGATCACCGTGCGTACCACCGCATTTGACGCTGTTGCCGCTGAAGGTGGTAGCGCCGCGGTTGAAGAACTGAGCGCTGTGGCTGATTCGGGCCGTTCGACTTTTGTCAGCCGTGAAGTGGCTAAGAGCGACCGCCCAGAACTGGCCGGTGCAGGTGTCGTGGTTTCCGGTGGCCGCGGTATGGGCAGTGCCGAAAACTTCAAGTTGCTGGACGGTCTGGCAGACAAGCTGGGTGCGGCATTGGGCGCTTCGCGTGCGGCTGTTGACGCTGGCTATGCGCCGAACGACTGGCAGGTGGGGCAGACAGGCAAGATCGTGGCTCCTCAGTTGTATGTGGCCGTCGGTATCTCCGGTGCCATTCAGCACTTGGCTGGCATGAAAGATTCCAAAGTGATTGTTGCTATCAATAAAGATCCAGAAGCGCCTATTTTTGGCGTGGCCGACTACGGTCTGGTTGCGGATCTGTTTGAAGCCGTGCCTGAGTTAGAAAAAGCGCTCTAAGCGTCAATCGGCCTGCTGGGGTTTCTCCAGCAGGCTTTTTTTCAGTACGTATATATCCTGGGGGCCTGATTGTGGCTTCGGTCCTTTTTGTTTCTGTGTAGGAGTGTTCATGACGTATCGTGTACCCACCCAAGACATCCGCTTTGCACTTACAGAGCTGGCTGATCTACCTGGTGTGCTGGAATTGCCTGGCTTTGAGGATTTCTCGGCCGAGTTGATCGATGCCATTATTGATGAGAACGCCCGCTTCGTTGAGCAGGAAGTAGCACCTTTGAACCGCGCCGGTGATCAGAATGGCGCCAAGTGGAATGACGGTGTGGTCACCACCACACCCGGCTTTAAAAAAGCCTTTGAAGAATTTGCAAAAGCCGGTTGGCAAGGCTTGCAACACGAAGCCGAGCTGGGTGGCCAAGGCCTGCCCAAGCTGATTGGTGCTGTGGCATGTGAAAACATCAATGCCGCCAACCTGGCTTTTTCCCTGTGTCCTTTGCTGACTGACGGCGTGATCGAAGCCGTGTCCATGGTCGGCTCGGACGAACAGAAAGAACGTTTCCTGCCGCCTTTGATGGAAGGTCGCTGGACTGGCACCATGAACTTGACCGAGCCTCAGGCCGGTTCGGATCTGGCCCAGGTTGCCAGCCGTGCCGTTCCTCAGGATGACGGCAGCTACCGTATCAGCGGTCAAAAGATTTTCATCACCTACGGTGAGCACGATATGGCCGAGAACATCGTCCATCTGGTGCTGGCCCGCACGCCTGATGCGCCTGCCGGTGTGAAGGGTATCTCGCTGTTCATCGTGCCCAAGTTCATGGTCAAGGACGATGGCTCTCTGGGTGAGCGTAACGATGTCTGGTGTGCGTCGCTGGAGCACAAGCTGGGCATTCACGGCAGCCCAACTGCTGTGCTGCTGTACGGTTCGGGCAAGGGCGATGTAGGCGAGGGCGCTGTTGGCTACCTGGTCGGCAAGGAAAACGAAGGCCTGAAGTACATGTTCATCATGATGAACGCAGCCCGTTACGCTGTGGGCGTGCAGGGTATCGCTGTGGCTGAACGTGCTTTGCAACAAGCGGTTGAATACGCGAACGACCGTGTGCAGGGTGCTCCCCTGACGGGCGGTAAAGCCGTTTCCATCGCCCATCACCCTGATGTGCAGCGCATGCTGGTTCAAATGCGTGCTTTGACTGAAGGCTCCCGTGCGCTGGCTTACTTTGCCGCCGGTGTAAATGACAAGGCACGTCACAGCGCAGACGAAAATGCTCGCAAGCGTTATCAGGCTCTGTATGAGTTCCTGGTGCCTGTGGTCAAGGGTTTCAGCACTGAAATGTCCCTGGAAGTGACTTCTCTGGGCGTGCAGGTGCATGGTGGTACGGGCTTTATCGAAGAAACGGGCGCCGCTCAGCACTACCGTGACTCTCGCATTCTGCCTATCTACGAAGGCACCACAGCGATTCAGGCCAACGACTTTATCGGTCGCAAGGTGCTGCGTGATGCAGGTGCTGTGATCCAGGGTCTGGCTCCAGAGCTGGGTGCAACCGTTGCCAAGCTGCGTGAACGCGCTGCTCAAGGCGGTGAGCACAAAGCTGCATTGAGCTTGATCGCTGATCGCCTGGAAGCAGGTGTGAAGAGCGTGGAACGTGCGGCCATGTTCACCTTGATGAACGCTCAGAAAGACCTGTCCGCGGTATTCCTGGGCAGCGTGCCATTCCTGATGCTGTCCGGTTACGTGCTGACGGGTTGGCAAATGGCTCGTGCTGCTTTGGCTGCAGAAAAAGCATTGAGCGAAGGC
Source organism: Alcaligenes sp. SORT26 (assembly GCF_017377875.1). Taxonomy (GTDB): domain Bacteria; phylum Pseudomonadota; class Gammaproteobacteria; order Burkholderiales; family Burkholderiaceae_B; genus Alcaligenes; species Alcaligenes parafaecalis. Next base: position 1,422,046 of record NZ_CP070975.1, on the reverse strand, counting down.
AATCAGGATCCATTCCTGCGCCGCAAGCTGTCGACCAGCGTGTTCTTTGCCAGCCACTTGCTGCCACGTGCCGGTGCCTTGGCTCAGTCTGTGGCGGATGGTGTGGAGCTGACTCCTTACCTGTCGACTGAACTGCTGTAAGTCGACAAGCCGCAAGGCATAAAGGCCCGCGCCGCCTCTTTGGCTGCCGGGCCTTTTTTGGGTATATTTATATAGCTTTTAATTATTTGAAACGCACTCTTTATACTGACAAAATCATCTGACTAGTCCTGATTATTTAAGTCAGTGATCTCCTAATCGCTGCTGCATTTAGAAAAGAGGAACGTAATGGCTACACTTCGTCTGGGTGACCTGGCCCCTGATTTTGAACAAAAATCCTCCGCTGGCACCATCAAGTTTCACGAGTTCTTGGGTAATAGCTGGGGCGTCTTGTTCTCCCACCCAGCCGATTTCACGCCTGTGTGCACCACCGAACTGGGCTACACCGCCAAACTGGCGGACGAGTTCGCCAAGCGCGGCGTAAAAGTCATTGCCGTTTCGGTTGACGATGTTGATTCCCACGGCAAGTGGATTGATGACATCAACGAAACCCAAAAGACCACCGTTAACTTCCCAATCCTGGCTGACGCTGACCGCAAGGTGTCGGATCTGTACGATATGATCCACCCCAACGCCAGCACCACCGTGACTGTGCGTTCGGTGTTCATCATCGACCCTGCCAAGAAAGTGCGTCTGATCATTACGTACCCAGCCAGCACAGGCCGTAACTTCAACGAAATTCTGCGCGTGATCGATTCCCTGCAACTGACTGACAGCCATAGCGTGGCTACGCCAGTGAACTGGGAAGACGGCGACGATGTGATCATCGTTCCTAGTCTGAAAGATCCTGAAGTTCTGAAGCAGAAATTCCCCAAAGGCTTTACCGAGATCCGTCCTTACCTGCGTGTGACGCCTCAGCCTAACAAGTAAGCATTAGCTGGGCCTTCGGGTTCAGATAAAAAGCCCTCGTGCCATAGCGGCACGAGGGCTTTTTTGTGGGTGTTATGGGGAGCGTGGCTGTACAGAACTACTGTATAAAGTACTGGGTGAATATGACTGTTTAGCCCCGACAATGATTCGGGAAGGCATGGCAGGTTGGGTGGGGAGTTGGCTGTGAATGGCGTCAGGACTGGGTTTCAGCCTGTCAGTGGGGTGGGCGCAACATCACTGCAGGTACTGATTGCACTAGATGCTGGTTTTAAGTACAGTACTGTATAAGAAAACAGTAAACGGAGTTAACCATGACCAGTCCAAGCCGCCATTACCGTCCTCAAGCCACACCACGTTTTCGTGGGCCAGTACGTTCTGCTGCGACATCGGGTCCGTTCACCAAACCCCTGACCTTGAAGGCCAAAGTCATGGATGTGTGTTTGGTTGCTGTGTGGGGTGCCAGCATTCCTGGCTTGTTGTGGCTGGGCAGCATGGGCGGGTTCTGAACCGGCACTGCAACGCTGCCCTTCAGAGGGCGATCAGGGCACCAGTTGTGTCCATTCGTTCGATAGGAAGCGGTCCCGTGCCAGTTTCTCGGCCCGTTCCAATGTAGAGGCATCCAGTGTGCTGGGTTTCAGTGCCGTTTTCTTGCGGAATACGTCCAGCATGGCGTCAATGACTGCTTCGCGGCTCATGCCGGTTTGGCTACGGATAGGGTCCACACGTTTCTTGGCACTGGTTGTGCCTTTGTCCGACAGCTTTTCCTTGCCGATGCGCAGGACTTCCAGCATTTTGTCGGCATCAATGTCGTAGGCCATGGTCACATGGTGCAAAACGGCATTGCCGCGACGTGCTTGTGCAGCACCACCAATTTTGCCTCCGGCACTGGTAATGTCGTTCAAGGGCTGATACCAGGCATCAATACCGATTTCACGCAGGGCTTCAATCACCCAGGAATCCAGAAACTCATAGGACTCCTGAAACGTCATGCCTGCTACAAACTGCTTGGGCACGCTGAGCGAATAGGTAATGGTGTTGCCTGGCTCAATAAACATGGCGCCACCGCCACTGATGCGGCGTACGACTCGAATACCATGATGGGCAGCCGCATCGGCTTCAATCTCGTTACGCAAGGACTGGAAACGTCCAATCACTACCGCGGCTTCCTGCCATTCCCAGATACGCAGGGTGGGGGCGCGGGTGCCTTCGCTGACTTCTTGGGTGATAATTTCATCCAGTGCCATATGCAGGGCAGCCGGTTGTGGCTCCATATGGACCAGCTCCCAGGGCAACTCGTTCCAGCTCATCATGCCAATGCCCTCCGCACGACCACGCCAATGGCCTGCGGGTCCAGGCCAAACATTTCGGTATCGGCAGGCAGGGCACGGCTTACGTGAGCAGCAATTTCTTCAGCACTGCTATTGACGGACAGGCCTAACAAGGCCTGATTGATCAGGCCCAGCGCTTCGGGGGGTTCCAGAAAAAAGTCGCCGCTTAATCGTGCTTGTTCGATCAGATTGTCTTTGACGTCCAGATCGACCACGACCAGCTTGCCGCCAGGAACTTTGTATTCAGCATGCATAGACTGTGTCCTTTTGATAAGGTCGGCCCCCATGGAAGCAATGGGGGAGGGCAGCACGAGTAAAATGTCACTCGTGCTGCGTTTAATGCTGGGGCACCATGCCCAAAGTGTCGTATTTTAGCGTAGTTAAACGCCCCTGAACGACGCCTTGATCTGTCAAAAAGCTTGGTAATTCCTGCTTTTTGCTGATAGAATCATGGGCTAATCATTTTTTCATCCTCTGTCAGCGCTGTTTTAATTGTGTGTGCGGCTGATACGATGGTTTTGGAGTTAATCGTGGATTTGATCGCTATTCTTGAGCAAGAAGAAATCCAGCGCCTGACCGGTGGCAAACTGCCTCCCGAGTTCGGTCCTGGTGACACCGTTGTTGTGAACGTAAACGTGGTTGAAGGTACGCGTAAGCGTGTCCAGGCTTACGAAGGCGTGGTTATCGGCCGTCGCAATCGTGGTCTGAACTCTTCTTTCATCGTTCGCAAGATTTCTTCTGGCGAAGCTGTTGAGCGTACATTCCAGCTTTATTCCCCGCAGATCTCCAGCATCGAAGTCAAGCGTCGTGGCGCTGTGCGTCGTGCTAAACTGTACTATCTGCGCGAACGCTCGGGTAAAGCCGCTCGCATCAAAGAAAAACTCGTTCGTCGTTCGGGTAACTAATTCCCAAGCGAACAGCGATGCAAAGGCACCCAGGCGGGTGCCTTTGTTTTTATGTGGGATCACATACCAGTTCATATGGATAAGCCTCGTATCAGGCCCGTTATCGTTCCTGGATTCGACCCTCGCAGCCAGCCCTTGGTTGCTCTAGACCCCTTGCCTGATTTGCCTGCTCAGGCCCAGCAACTGGATTTTCTGCGCAGTGCTTTTGCCCAGCCCATACAGTGGCAGGTAGAGCCTTTGTTTCGCAGCTCCTTTTATCCAGATTTCTTGCCCGGTTCCATGAATGTGCGCTCCGCCGTCTGTATTGGCGTGATGCAGCGCCCGGACGGGCCTACTGTCATTTTCACGCGCCGGGCCATGCACCTGCACAACCATGCGGGGCAGATCAGTTTTCCCGGTGGACGTATTGAAGCCTCGGATCTGGGGCCGGTAGAAGCCGCCTTGCGTGAAACGCAGGAAGAAATCGGCATTGAACCGCGCTTTGTGCGTTATCTGGGCCAGCATCCTATTTTTGTGACCAGCACTCAGTTTGCGATGCGCCCCATTATTGGCGAACTGCAAGAAGGTTTTCAGGTACTGCCCGATAGCTCTGAAGTGGCCGAGGTTTTCGAGGTACCACTGTCTGTCTTGCTGGACCCGCAGCGCCATCAATTGCACCACGCGGATTTGCCCGATGGGGCAGGTCGCTACTACTTTTCTATCCCCTGGGGGCCCTACTTTATCTGGGGTGCCACAGCGGTCTTGATTCGCAATCTCTACCACCACCTGTCGGCTGCCTGGGTGCAGTTGTCTGCGGGTGGAGATACACGCGCCAAGGGCCTGTAAACAGGCCTGTCAGGCGAGCGCTCTGGCAGCGGACCTAGCCTTCACAAAAAAGGGGCGTTCTGCTTCGCCCCTTATTCTCTTAATAGCGTGGCTTGTTTTCGTGCTCGGCCAGCAGGCGCTGGTATAGCGCGTGCCGCTCGGGGTGAATGCTGCCTGCTTCGATAGCCGCCAGTACGCCGCAGCCCGGTTCATGCCTGTGGGTACAGTTATAAAAACGGCAGGATTCCACCGCCTTCCGAAAATCGGGGAAGCCGTGGGCAATATCTTCCTGTGTCATATGCGACAGGCCAAAGGCTTGAAAGCCGGGGCTGTCGATCAGGTCGCCACTATTGGGCAAGTGGTACAGGCGGGTGCTGGTGGTGGTGTGCCGACCGGCTCCGAGTGCGATGGAATATTCCTGGGTCAAGGCCCCCGCATCCGGGACCAGGGCATTGAGTAGCGTAGATTTACCCATGCCACTTTGCCCCAGCAACAAGGTGCGTTTGTTGGCCAGCCAAGGTGCCAGGGTTTGCCGGGTCTGTTCGGGCTCCAGTGCGACCATTTCCAGAATGGGTACACCCAGAGCGGCAATAGGGGCCAGCTTCTTGCGTGCTCGTTCCAGATGGGTGCCCAGATCGGCCTTGTTCAAGATAATGACCGGTTCAATATCCACGCTCCAGGCTGCCACCAGGGCACGCCCCAGCAAGTCTTCGGAGTAGGCCGGTTCCGGCGCGACCACAATCAGAAGCTGGTCGATATTGGCAGCAAACTGTTTGGTGCGGAAATCGTCAGAGCGATACAGCAGATTGCGCCGTTCCTGTACCGATTCAATAGAGCCTTCCCCCTTGGCCTGCATCAGCACATCGACCTGATCGCCAACGGCGATGCCTGCTTTTTTGCCGCGTGGAAAGCACTTGATCGTTTCTCCGTCAGGCAGCTCGACAAAGTAGTGGCGACCGTGGGCGGCAGTCACAAGACCGCTAATGTATTTGGATGTCATGCCAGGCTTTTCAGGTGTCGGATGCGATCAATCGCGTTGGGGTGGCTGTCGTAAAAGGCAGAATGCATGGGGTCGGGCGTCAAGGTAGCCGCATTGTCGTTATAGAGTTTCAGTAAGGCGCTGATCAAGTCCTGGGCTTGGCTGTGCTCGGCCGCAAAGCTGTCCGCCTGATATTCGTCACGGCGTGACAGCAGGGCGCTCAAGGGGCCCATCCAGAAAGTGAAGGTGGGCACCACCATGAAGAACAGAATCAGGGCCAGGGCATCATTGGCGTGATCCAGTTGAGGAATCACACCCAGGCCCGTATAAAAGTCGACGTGCCCCCAGGCCCAGCCTGCCAGCAGGAAAAAGATCAGCGAGGTGACAACGCTGATCAGCAGTCGACGTTGAATATGGCGATGCTTGAAGTGGCCCAGTTCATGGGCCAATACGGCTTCCACTTCCTCAGGCTGCAGCTTGTTCAGCAAGGTATCAAAAAAAACGATCCGTTTTTGGCGGCCCAGGCCGGTGAAGTAGGCGTTGCCGTGAGCCGAGCGGCGCGAGCCGTCCATCACGTACAAGCCATTGGTCTGAAAACCGCAGCGTTGGGCCAGAGCATTAATGCGGTCACGCAAGCTGGCGTCGTCCAGCGGCTTGAACGTGTTGAAGAGGGGGGCGATGACGCGTGGGTACAGCCACAGCACCAGCAAATTGAACACCAGCCACAAGCCCCAGCCATACCAGGGCCAGGCAGGACCTGCCCAGGCCATCAGGCTAAGCAGGGCAGCGCACAAGGGCGTGCCCAGAATCAGCACGATGATCAAGGTTTTGGCGGTGTCTGCAAAAAACAGGGCGGGTTTCATGCGGTTAAAGCCAAAACGGGCTTCCAGCACAAACTTGCGATACCAGGCAAAGGGCAGGCCAACCACCCCCATAATCGCCAGCACGGCACCAATCAGGCTCAGTTGACGCAGTAACTCGTGGCTGATCCAGTTGCTCAGGACGATATCCAGCCATTCCAGGCCGCCCAACAGCGTAAAGCCCAGCAAGACAATGGCTTCGACCAGGCGTTCGCTTAAGCCCAATCGGGTGCGTGCAATGGTGTAGCGCGCCGCGCGCTGGTGGCTATGCAGGCCAATGCGCTCGGAAAACTCGGCAGGTACTTCGTTTTGATGACGGTACACGTGCCGGATCTGCCGCAGGCCTAAATAAAAGCGCAGCAAAACATCCGCAAGCAGAAAGATAATGAACAACAAGGTCAGCATGTAGGCGGCTATATGTAAAATGGGCGTTTTGAGGAATGATTATATGGCGGTTCATACACAGCGTCTGGTCTGGCTCGATATGGAGATGACGGGACTGGATCCGGACAAAGAGCGCATCATCGAAGTTGCGGTTGTAGTCACAGAGGCAGACTTGACCCTGGTGGCCGAAGGTCCGGTTCTGGTGGTTCATCAAAGCAATCAATTGCTCGACGGCATGGATGCCTGGAACAAAGGGACGCATGGTCGTAGTGGCCTGATCGACAAGGTCAAAGCGTCCACCCTGACCGAAGCGCAGGCCGAGGACCAGTTGCTGGAGTTCCTGAAAGAACACGTGCCGGCTGGCAAGTCCCCTTTGTGTGGCAACACCATCAGCCAGGATCGTCGTTTCATGTACCGCTACATGCCTCGTCTGGAGGCCTTCTTCCACTATCGCAATCTGGATGTCAGCACCTTGAAAGAGCTGGCTTTGCGTTGGAAGCCTGAAGTGGTTAAAAGTTTCGTCAAACAAAGCCGCCACGAGGCTTTGGCTGATATTTACGAGTCCATTGACGAGCTGAAGCACTACCGCGAGCACTTTATCCGCCTGTAAACGGAGAGGGGGGGCAAGGCGGATGTTGCGTTGGCCCAGGCATGGTCTGCGACCTGTCTGCAGCCCTTGAGCAAAGACGCATTGGCAGGATCAAAACCGAGGATAGCGATTTGTCGCTCCTCGGTTTTTTTATGTCTAAGTATTTACCCTTAAAGCATCTGTTCTGAGGCCATATGATACGGTTTTGCGATTGACATCACATTTTTCGTATTAAATAATGAAGTGTATATGGTTTGCGTCGAAACAAAGTTTGTTTGGCGCTTTCTGCACTCTTACCGGGGATGGTCATGTATGCACAACTTGTAGAGACAGGCGTCAAGCAGGTCCAGGATATCGAGCAGATGTCCGACGAAGAACGTCGGTTCCAAGAGCGCATCGATGAGGGTGTCCGCATCGAAGCCAGGGACTGGATGCCCGAAGCCTATCGCAAAACCTTGGTGCGCCAGATCTCTCAGCACGCGCACTCCGAGATCGTCGGGATGCTGCCTGAAGGCAACTGGATTACCCGCGCACCCTCGCTCAAGCGCAAAGCCATTTTGATGGCCAAGGTGCAGGACGAGGCCGGTCACGGTCTGTATCTGTACAGCGCTGCTGAAACACTGGGCGTAGGCCGTGACAAGCTGGTCGACGACCTGCTGTCGGGCAAAGCCAAGTACTCCAGCATTTTTAATTACCCTACGCTGAACTGGGCCGATATTGGCATGGTTGGCTGGCTGGTCGACGGTTCGGCCATCATCAACCAGATTCCGCTGTGCCGTTGTTCTTACGGCCCTTACGCCCGTGCCATGGTGCGCGTGTGTAAAGAAGAATCCTTCCACCAGCGCCAGGGTTACGACCTGTTGATCCAGATGTGCCTGCACGGCACACCAGAGCAAAAGGCCATGGTTCAGGATTCCATCAACCGCTGGTGGTGGCCTGCCTTGATGATGTTCGGTCCTTCGGACGCAGACTCCACCAATAGCGCCCAGTCCATGCAGTGGAAGATCAAGCTGTTCTCCAACGACGAGCTGCGCCAGAAGATGGTGGACCAGACCGTGCCTCAGGCCGAATACCTGGGCCTGACCATTCCTGATCCTGATCTGCGCTGGAACGAAGAGCGCGGTCACTACGACTTTGGCGAGATTGACTGGGAAGAATTCTGGGCAGTGATCAAGGGCAACGGTCCCTGTAATCGTGAGCGACTCCAGGCTCGAGTCCAGGCCCACGAGAACGGCGCCTGGTTCCGTGATGCCCTGGAGGCACATGCCCAAAAGCAGGAAGCCGTCCGCAAGGTGGCCTGATCAATAAGGCTAAGAAACCGGCACGGTTTCTGATTCGATCCGATTCGCAGCAGGCGCTTTGACCGCGCCGCTGCACAGCAAGGAATTTTCAGTTATGAGCAAGAACGATTGGCCCCTGTGGGAAATCTTTATTCGCAGCCAGCACGGCCTGGCCCACAAACACGTAGGCAGCCTGCACGCTCCGGACGCCGAAATGGCGATCAACAATGCCCGTGATGTCTACACCCGTCGTAACGAAGGCGTGAGCATCTGGGTTGTGCGTGCGGCAGATATCGCGGCGTCCAGCCCTGGCGACAAAGGCCCGCTGTTCGAGCCTTCCAACACCAAGGTCTATCGTCACCCTACGTTTTTCCCCATGCCTGACGGCATCAATATGTAGGAATCGGTATGGATAAAGCCTTATTTTCCTACGCCCTGCGCATGGGCGATTCCAACCTGGTGCTGGCTCAGCGTCTGGGTGAGTGGACGGGCCACGGTCCGGCACTGGAAGAAGAGCTGGCCTGTGCCAATACCGCACTGGACTTGCTGGGTCAGGCCCGCATGTGGCTGACACTGGCTGGCGAGACCGAAGGTCAGGGCCGTGACGAAGATCGTCTGGCTTATCACCGTGATGTGCATGAGTACACCAACTACCTGTTGGTCGAGCGTGAAAACGGTCATTACGGCGAAACCCTGGCACGTCAATTCCTGTTTGATGCCTGGCATTGCTTCTTGCTGGAGCAGTTGGTCGAATCCAGTGACGAGCAGATTCGTGCCATTGCTCAGAAAGGGCATAAAGAAGTGCTGTATCACCTGCGCCGCTCGACCGATTTGATCGTGCGTCTGGGCGACGGTACGCCAGAAAGCCATCAGCGCATGCAACAAGCGATTGATGAGGCCTGGTACTACACCGGCGAATTGTTCCTGGATGACGAAGTCACCGAGGAACTGGCCCAGCGTCAGGCCGTGCCCTTGATGGCCAGCCTGTGGGAGCCTTGCCTGGCTTACATTCAGTCTGTGCTGGAACGCGCCACCTTGCGTTGCCCGGCCGAGCAGGATGCTCAGCACAAAGCGTATCGCGGTGGCCCGCAAGGCCGTCACACGGAAGCGTTAGGGTTTCTGCTGGCAGAAATGCAGCATCTGCCACGTATGTACCCCGACGCTCGCTGGTGATCGTCATGACACAGACCTGGAGCACCGAGCAGGTCATGCACGTATTGGCTACGGTTCCCGATCCGGAGATCCCCGTGATCTCCTTGCTGGACCTGGGCATTGTGCGTGATGTGAACTGGGAGGAGGGCGTGTGTGTGGTCACCATCACACCGACCTACTCCGGTTGTCCGGCGATGTACGAGATGAGCCACTCCATTGAGCAGGCTTTGCAGCAGGCCGGTATCGAGCAGGTTCGGGTGGATACCAAGTTGTCTCCGGCCTGGACGACCGATTGGATGAGCGAGCAGGGCAAGCTGGCCTTGCGCGATTACGGCATCGCTCCTCCAGCCCAAAATGCGGTTGATATTTCTGGTTTGCTCCGTCAGCCCGAGGCGCCCGTGGTGGCCTGTCCTCAATGCGGGTCCACGCATACACGGGTGATCAGCCAGTTTGGCTCCACACCCTGTAAGGCGCTGTATCGCTGCATTAGCTGCGGTGAACCATTCGATTACTTTAAGGCGCATTAGTCCTATGAGTCAGTTTTATTCTCTTCCTGTGGCCTCGGTCTCCCGCAGCACCCGCGACGCCGTGGTGGTGGCCTTTACCGTGCCCGACGATTTGCAGGATGTGTTTCAGTTCCGCCCCGGTCAGTACCTGACCTTGCGTACCCATCTGGACGGCCAGGAACTGCGTCGCTCCTATTCGATCTGTGCGGCGCCGCACGACCGTTTGCTGCGTGTGGCGATCAAGCGTGTGAATGATGGTGCGTTCTCCACCTGGGCGAATAGCAATCTGGAGGCGGGAGCTTCCCTGGAAGTGATGCCACCGGATGGCAATTTCACTGTGGACTTTGATCCCAGCCAGGCTCACCGTTACGCTGCCTTTGCGGTGGGTAGCGGAATCACGCCGATTCTGTCGCTGGTGAAAACCGCGCTGGATACCGAGGCTAATTCCACTTTCACGCTGTTTTTCGGTAACCGTGCTTCCTCGGCCATCATGTTCCGCGAAGAGATCGAGGACCTGAAAAACACCTATATGGAACGTTTCTCCATCGTGTATATCATGAGCCGGGAAACGCAGGATATTGACCTCTTCAATGGTCGTCTGGATGGCGAAAAAGTACGCCAGTTGATGCAGCAATGGTTTGATCCCAGCAGTGTGGATGTGGCCTTTGTCTGCGGTCCCCAGGACATGAGCGAGCAGGTAGTCGCTGCCTTGCAGGAAAATGGCCTGGAAAAATCCCAGATCAAGTTCGAGCTGTTTGGTGCGCCTAAAGGCCCCCGTGCCCTGCGTACGGGCGAGGAGTCGCGCAAGGCTCCGGGCAAGGAAGAGTGCGAGCTGACCGTGATTCAGGACGGCATCACCCGCAACCTGACCATCAGCAAGAGCAACAGCAGTATTTTGGACGCGGCGCTGGAGCAAGGGCTGGAATTGCCTTACTCCTGTAAAGGTGGGGTTTGTTCCACCTGCCGTTGCAAAGTGGTAGAGGGCGAAGTGGACATGGACGCCAACTTTGCACTGGAAGATTACGAAGTAGCCCGCGGTTTCGTGCTCAGTTGTCAAAGCTTCCCGGTCACCGACCGGGTGGTCATTGACTTCGATCAGGAAACCTAAGACCGCAGCAAACAAGCGGTTTTTCAAGAATCTGGACGCCAGCTTCCCAGCTTGGCGTCCTACTAGTTTCAGGAGCACATTGTATGGCAGCAGATTTTTTCAAGACGCATCAGGCGACGCTGGATCACGCTTTGAGCAGTATTCTGGAGCGCAACTTCTGGAGCGCTTACCCTGAAAATCCCAGCCCGCGCGCCTATGGTGAAACCGCGGCTCAGGATGGTCAGGCTGCTTTTGAAGCCTACCGTGGCAAGGCCTTTCCTTTGACGCTGGAAGGCGCACAAGGTGAGGTGGGCAATGAGCAATCGCCTTTTGGTTTTGATCTGGGCATCCGCTACCCCAAAGTGCCAGTGGACCAATTGCTGGCCCAGTCGCAACTGGCGCTGGATAGCTGGCGTGACGCGGGCCCACAAGCCTGGGTCGGTATCTGCCTGGAAATTCTGCATCGTCTGAATCAGCGCAGCTTCGAGATTGCGCACGCTGTGCAGCACACCACGGGTCAGGGCTTCATGATGGCTTTCCAGGCTGGTGGTCCTCACGCTCAGGAACGCGCACTGGAAGCCGTGGCCTACGCCTGGCAGGAAATGTCTCGCATTCCCGGTCTGGTTGACTGGATCAAGCCTCAGGGCAAGCACGATCCCATCCAGATGAAGAAGCAGTTCAAAGTGGTGCCCCGTGGCATTGGTCTGGTGATTGGTTGCTCCACCTTCCCGACCTGGAACGGTTACCCCGGCCTGTTTGCTTCCCTGGCAACCGGTAACACGGTAATTGTGAAGCCGCACCCTGGTGCAATCCTGCCTTTGGCTATTACCGTTGCGATCGCTCGCGAAGTGCTGGCTGAAGCCGGTTTCAATCCGAATGTGGTCTTGCTGGCCGCTCACGACCCTTCGGAAGATACCGCACAGCAACTGGCGATGCACAAGGCCGTCAAGCTGATCGACTTTACCGGCAGCAGCCAAAACGGTAACTGGCTGGAAGAAAACGCCCGCCACGCGTTGGTCTATACCGAAAAAGCCGGTGTGAACCAGGTCATTATTGATTCGGTTGAAGATTTCAAGGCCGTTGCCCGCAACCTGGCTTTCTCCTTTGCGCTGTACTCCGGCCAGATGTGTACCGCTCCTCAGAACATCTACGTGCCTCGCGATGGTATCCGTACGGCCGACGGCGTGATGAGCTTTGATGAAGTGGCTCAAGGCCTAGCTCTAGCTGTACAAAAACTGGTGTCTGACCCGGCCCGTGCCGTTGAAATTACCGGCGCCGTGCAAAACGACGCTTGCGCACAGCGTATTGATCAGGCTCGCCAACTGGGCATGCCTATCCTGGCTGACAGCCAGACGCTGGAACACCCCGCATTCCCCGGTGCCCGCGTACGCACACCGCTGGTTTTGCAGGCCCGTGTGGACCAGCCTGAAATCCAGCAAGAATGGTTTGGCCCCATCGTGTTTGTGGTGCAAACCGATTCGACCGAGCAAAGCATTGAAGTGGCAGGTCGCAACGTGATCGAGCACGGCGCACTGACCTTGTCGGCTTACAGCACCGATGATGCTGTGACTGCCAAGATTCAGCGTATGGCCGAGCGTTCCGGCGTGTCCCTGTCCCTGAACCTGACCGGCGCTGTGTTCATTAACCAGACTGCAGCCTATAGCGACTTCCACGGCACGGGCGCCAACCCGGCTGCCAACGCATCCTTGTCGGATTCGGCCTATGTCGCTAACCGTTTCCGTGTCGTTCAGACTCGCTGGCATTTCTAAAGGAGGGTGGCCAGGTGACTGACCAAAGTATTCAATTTCAGCTAGAAAATGGCGTAGCACGCATTACCTTGAATCGTCCCGACAAGCTCAACAGCTTTACGGCCGATATGCACGGTGAGCTGGCTCAGGCGCTGGATAAAGTCGAACAGTGCGCGGATCTGCGCGTACTGATTCTGACGGGTAATGGCCGTGGCTTTTGCGCGGGTCAGGATTTGTCCGAGCGTCAGATGAGCGCCGGTGATGCTCCCGTGGATCTGGGTGGCACCATCGAAAAATACTACGCACCCCTGGTGCGTCGTCTGCGCGCGCTGGCGGCTCCCGTTGTAGTGGGTGTGAATGGTGTGGCCGCCGGTGCCGGGGCCAACCTGGCCTTGGCCGGTGACATCGTGATCGCCACTCGCTCGGCCAGCTTCATCCAGCCTTTCTGCCGTCTGGGCCTGCTGCCTGATACCGGCGGTACTTTCTTCTTGCCGCGTCTGGTGGGTACGGCACGCGCCATGGGTCTGTCTTTGCTGGGCGATAAGCTCTCGGCCGAGCAGGCGGCTCAGTGGGGCCTGATCTGGGAATGTGTCGACGATGACGCGTTCCAGGCTCGCCTGAACGAGCTGGCTGCCCATTTTGCGCAGGCGCCGACCAAAGGTCTGGCCTATGCCAAGAAAGCGATTTATGCCAGTGATGCCCATTCGCTTGATCAGCAGTTGGACCTGGAGCGCGATCTGATGCGTGAGCTGGGTGCATCCGAGGATTATCGCGAGGGTGTTAATGCATTCCTGGGCAAACGTGCCCCCCAATTCAAAGGAAAGTGATGCAAAGCAACGCACTTGCTGTTGAAGATCCACAAGCGCTGGCCCAACAGGTCAGCGAGCATATGTATGGCAATGACCAGGCATCCCAGGCTCTGGGCCTGAGCCTGGATACCGTGGCACCCGGTGCGGCCAATATGAGCATGACGGTCCGCGCCGACATGCTTAACGGCCACAAGACCTGTCACGGTGGTTTCATTTTTGCTTTGGCTGACAGCACGTTTGCGTTTGCCTGCAATTCTCGCAATGCACCGACCGTTGCTTCAGGTTGCACCATCGATTACCTGGCACCTGCCTTTGAAGGGGATGTCCTGACGGCTCGCGCTGTCGAGGCCTCCCTGGCAGGTCGCACTGGTGTGTATGACATCGAAGTGGTCAACCAGAACGACAAGCGTATTGCCTTGTTCCGTGGGCGCTCGTACCGGCTGAATGGCACGGTACTGGGCGGAATTGAGAAAAAATAACTTTTTGAAGATACATACCCTGTGGACCCGGGGGGGTCGGAAGTACCACACCAGCGGCAGGGCAGGAGTACACCATGACAGCAATTAAAGAACAGGTTGGCCGCGATGCCATCGAGCATGCAAGTGTTGACGAAATCCGTAACTTGCAACTGGAACGTCTGAAGTGGACGTTGAAGCATGCTTACGACAATGTGCCGCATTACCGGCAGAAATTTGATGAAGCGGGCGTGCATCCCGATGATTTGAAGCAACTGTCGGATATTTCCAAGTTTCCCTTCACGACCAAGCAAGACTTGCGTGATAACTACCCCTTCAAGATGTTTGCGGTTCCCCGCGAACAGGTAGCACGCGTTCATGCTTCCAGCGGCACCACTGGTAAACCTACCGTGGTCGGTTACACCGCCAATGACATTTCCACCTGGGCCGATCTGTTTGCCCGCTCCATGTGGGCGGCCGGTGCTCGTCCTGGCGATATCGCCCACGTGGCTTACGGCTATGGCTTGTTCACGGGCGGTCTGGGTGCGCATTACGGTGCAGAGCGCCTGGGTTGTACCGTGGTCCCCATGTCCGGTGGCCAGACTGAAAAACAAGTTCAGTTGATTCAGGATTTCCGTCCCGACGTGATTCTGGTGACCCCTTCGTACTTCTGCAATATCGTGGAAGAGATCGAGCGCCAGGGCATGGACCCACGTGACACCTCCCTGCGCATCGGTATTTTTGGTGCCGAGCCCTGGACAGGCCAGATGCGTCTGGATATCGAGCAGCGTGCCGGTATCGATGCGGTAGATATTTACGGTCTGTCCGAAGTAATGGGCCCAGGCGTGGCCATGGAGTGTGTGGAAAGCAAGGACGGCCCAGTGGTCTGGGAAGACCATTTCTACCCCGAAATCATCAACCCTGAAACCGGCGAACCGGTGGCTGAGGGCGAAAGCGGTGAGCTGGTCTTCACCTCCTTGAGCAAAGAAGCCATGCCCGTCATTCGCTACCGCACTCGCGACCTGACGCAACTGTTGCCACCCACTTCGCGCAGCATGCGCCGCATCGGCAAGATCACTGGCCGCAGTGACGATATGCTGATTGTGCGTGGCGTGAACCTGTTCCCGACCCAGGTCGAAGAACTGGTTCTGAAAATGCCTGAGCTGGCCGCCCAATACCAATTGGTTCTGAGCCGTAACGGCAATATGGACGAGCTGGAAATTCTGGTGGAAGTGCGTGCCGAGTTCAATCATTTGAATGAAGCCCAGCGCGAGCAACTGGCTCGTCGCTTGACTCACTCTATCAAGACCTTTATCGGGGTCAGCGCACGTATCCGTGTGCAGTCCTCCGGCATGGTGGAGCGTACCGTGACAGGTAAAGCCAAACGTGTGATCGACAAACGCGCGTTCTGAACGTACCTGGCCTGAAGTAAAAAAACGGCTCTGCCCAGGCAGGGCCGTTTTTGTATTCGGCGCTCTCACGGTATCATTGCAAGCTGGTAGGCGGCGCAGGCCGTTTTTGCGTTTTTTTTTCGATAACATCATGCCCCCAATACAGCCCGGTTTGATTGCCGGCATCGGCACCGACCTGATCCGTATTGACCGGATCGAGCGCGCCTTGGCTCGTCATGGTGATCGCTTTGTAAAGCGCATCCTGGGCGAGCAAGAGCGCGAAGTCTACGCCCGCCGTCAGGCACGTGATCCGGTGCGTGGTCTGCGTTATCTGGCCACCCGTTTTGCAGCCAAAGAAGCCTTTTCCAAAGCCGTGGGCCTGGGAATGCGCATGCCTATGGCCTGGTCGCGCATGCAAACCCTGAATGCACCGGGCGGCCGCCCGGTGGTGCGCCTGTCCGCAGATCTGCAAAGCTGGTTTGATGCCCGCTACGGGGCTGTTCATATTTCCCTGACCGACGAGTCTGATATGGCCATGGCCTTTGTTGTGCTGGAAGTCAAAGCGCCTGCCATCCCTTCCTTATCCTTAGCTGAGTCTGACACTAAATGAGTTCTTCCTCGCAAGCCGTATTGCCTCCGGGCCCAGTCATGGTGGACGTGCAGGGCATGGTCCTGACGGATCAGGAGCGCGAGCGCCTGCGTCATCCTTTGGTGGGTGGCGTGATCCTGTTCAGCCGCAACTTTGAAAACCGTGCCCAACTGACTGCTTTGTGTCAGTCCATTCACGAAGCGCGTAACGAGCCCTTGCTGATCGCTGTGGACCACGAAGGTGGCCGCGTTCAGCGTTTTCGCGAAGACGGTTTCACGACCTTGCCCGCCATGAGCCAGCTAGGACAGCTCTGGACCCGTGACGCGGTCAAGGCGGCTGCTGTTGCCGCAGACACAGGCTACGTGCTGGCAGCCGAGCTGCGCGCGTGTGGCGTGGACATGAGTTTCACGCCCGTTCTGGATCTGGATTGGGGTGTCAGCAAGGTAATTGGCGACCGCTCTTTCCACCGCAGCCCTCGTGCCGTCTCCATGCTGGCCGCTGGCCTGATTCGTGGTTTGAACAAGGCGGGTATGGCCGCTTGCGGCAAGCACTTTCCCGGTCATGGCGGTGTAGAGGCGGATTCACACCACGAAATTCCGGTTGATGAGCGTACGCTGGAAGAAATTCTGGACGAGGATGCCGCCCCCTATGGCTGGCTGGGCACCTTGCAACTGCCATCGGTGATGCCCGCTCACGTGATCTACTCCAAGGTAGACCCGCTGCCTGCCGGTTTCTCGCCCTACTGGATTCAACGTGTACTGCGCAAGGCGCTGGCTTATGACGGCGTGATTTTCTCCGACGACCTGACCATGGAAGGCGCCACCGTTGTTGGCGACATCCTGGCTCGTGCCCAGGCCGCTCTGGGGGCGGGTTGCGATATGGTGCTGGTGTGCAATCGCCCAGACCTGGCAGACGATTTGCTGTCGCGCCTGGATTTCACGATTTCCGAGGAATCGCAAAATCGCATTCGTCGTCTGATGCCTACGACGCCAGCTTTGGATTGGGACGCTTTGCAAGCGGATGAACACTATCAATATGCCCGCGGACTTCAATCTAAAATCCTATCTGTCTGATCTGCCGAATCTGCCGGGCGTGTACCGGCATATCGACGATCAGGGCGAGGTACTGTATGTGGGCAAGGCGCGTGATCTCAAGCGCCGTGTCAGCTCGTACTTCCAGAAAACGCTGAGCAGTCCCCGTATTGCCCATATGGTGGCGCGCGTCGCGCGCATCGAGGTCACTGTGACCCGCAGCGAGGCCGAGGCCTTGCTGCTGGAAAATAACCTCATCAAGCGTCTACGGCCGCGCTACAACATTCTTTTCCGGGACGACAAGTCCTACCCCTACCTGATGATCAGCGCCCACCAGGCGCCGCGTATTGCCTATTACCGGGGCAGTACCAGCGGGAAGGGACATTTCTTCGGCCCTTATCCCAATTCCTGGGCGGTGCGCGAAACCATACAGATTCTGCAACGGGTGTTCCGCCTGCGTACCTGTGAAGACAGCGTCTACGCCAACCGCAGCCGTCCCTGTTTGCTGCATCAGATCGGACGCTGTTCGGCCCCCTGTGTGAACCTGATCTCACCTGAGCAGTATCAGCTCGACGTGCAGCGCGCGATCAGTTTTCTGGACGGCAATACGGCGGAAATTCTGGGCGAGTTGCAAGAGCGCATGATGCAGGCGTCTGATTCCCTGGACTTTGAGCAGGCGGCGGCCCTGCGTGACCAGATGAAAGCCTTGTCGGCCGTGCTGCAGCAGCAAAGCATGGAGCAGGTGGGCAAGGAAGACGTAGATATTATTGTGGTTCTGAACGCGGGCGGTAAGTTCTGTGTGAATCTGGCCATGGTGCGCGGTGGCCGTCACCTGGGTGACCGCGCTTTCTTCCCTACACAAATCAACGATGACACTCCCAGTGATGTGTTGGCGGCATTTATCGCCCAGCACTACCTGGAACGCCGCATGCCGCCGGTTCTGGTCTGTTCGCACGCTTTGCCCGATGCGGACCTGATGCCACTGCTGGCCGAGCAAACGGGCGTAAAAGCGCGTGTTGTCGTGCGCCCGCAAGGGGTGCGCAAGATCTGGCTGGAGCAGGCCACCAAGAACGCCGGTCTGGCACTGGCCCGAGTGTTGAGCGAATCCACCGCCCGTGCCGACCGTACCCGAGCCCTGGCCGAAGCCCTGCAATTGGATCTGGACGAGGCCCAGCTCGATACCCTGCACATCGAATGTTTTGACATCAGCCATACGGCGGGGGAGGCCACCCAGGCCTCCTGTGTGGTTTATAAACACCACGAAATGCAGAACTCGCTTTATCGCCGCTACAACATTGCAGGCATCACGCCGGGTGACGATTACGCGGCCATGCGCCAAGTGCTGAACCGACGTTTCTCGCGGGTTGCCGAAGGTTTGGCACCTTTGCCGGACATTGTTTTGATTGACGGTGGCAAGGGCCAGGTTGAAATTGCCCGCCAGGTTTTTGTGGAACTGGGCCTGGATATTCACGTCCTGGTCGGTGTTGCCAAGGGGGAAAAGCGTAAAGTAGGTCTGGAAACCCTGGTGTTTGCCGATGATCGCCCGCCTGTGGCTTTGGGCGTGGAGTCTGCGGCACTGATGCTGGTCGCGCAGGTGCGTGATGAAGCGCACCGTTTTGCCATTACGGGCATGCGTGCCCAACGTGCCAAAACGCGCAATGTGTCACGCCTGGAAGATATTGACGGGATTGGCGCTAAACGGCGTCAGCGTTTGCTGGCTCGCTTTGGTGGTTTTAGCGGCGTTGCCGATGCAAGTATTGATGAGCTTAGTGCGGTTGATGGAATATCTACTGAACTGGCCGAACGCATTTATCATGCTTTACGATAGGCGAGAGCCTTTGTTTTAAATTAGGTTGGTATCCAAGCTATGCCTTTTAATCTGCCCATTGCCCTGACGTGGCTTCGTATCGTTCTGATCCCCTTGATCGTCGCCCTGTTTTATTTGCCAGAGCATTGGCTGACGATGGAGACACGCGATCTGTGGGCCGCCTCCGTGTTTATCGTGGCCGCCGCAACGGACTGGTTTGACGGTTGGCTGGCTCGACGCTGGAACCAGACGTCCTCATTCGGGGCCTTCCTGGACCCCGTCGCCGACAAGCTCATGGTCAGCGCCGCTTTGCTGGTTTTGCTGGACCTGGGTCGTGTCGATGCCTTTATCGCCCTGATTATTATTGGCCGCGAAATCACCATTTCGGCGTTGCGGGAATGGATGGCCAAGATTGGTGCCAGTGGTAGTGTGGCAGTGCATCGCTTGGGTAAATTCAAAACCGCCGCGCAAATGGTTGCCATTCCTTGTCTGCTGTACTGGTCCCCCGTCATGGGGTTGCCAACACGGATTATTGGGCAAGCCCTGATTATTGTGGCCGCGGTCCTGACGGTCTGGTCCATGTGCTATTACCTGCAAAAGGCCTGGCCGGAAATCAAGAAAAAGCAACTCTGAGACAAATGGCTAATTCATCAACAACGACGCTGGATGGGGCGGGGCCTGATGGTTCACAGGACTGGCGGGTTATTGGCGTTATCGGTATCGCACACGCCAGTTCGCACTTCTTTCAGCTCATTCTGCCTACGCTGTATATCTCCCTGGGCCAGGAGTTTGGCTACGACTTCCTGACCCTGGGTGGCCTGGTCACCACCTTTTATCTGGTGTCCTGTTTTGGGCAGGCTTCTTCGGGTTTTCTGGTTGATCGCATTGGTGCCTTGCCGGTACTGAAAGTGGGGCTGTCCTGTTTTGTGGTCGCGGCCTTGCTGATCGGGACGGCCAATGGCTATGGCATGTTGCTGGCGGCGGCCTTGATCGGTGGTGTGGGCAATGCCGTGTTTCATCCGGTGGATTACTCCATTTTGAATCACCGTGTCAGTCCGGCTCGTCTGGGCCATGCCTTTAGCGCGCACGGCTTGACCGGAAACCTGGGCTGGGCGCTGACGCCTGTCTTTATCACAAGCTTGACGATTTACTTCAACTGGCGCGTAGCAGTGCTGGCAGCAGCCGCCTTGATTGCGTCGATTCTGGTGCTGGTGCTGCTGAACCGGGATGCCCTGGCAGGGCGGACGGTTGCAGGTGGTACACAGGCCCGGCCGCAAAGCAAAGAGTCGGTCTGGACGACCTTGTCCACCTTGCTGTCGCGTTCCTCCTTGTGGGGCGCCTTCTTGTTTTTTGCTTTTGCGACGGCCGCGATGGCGGTGGTGCAGAACTACACCATCCCCATGCTGCATAACACCTACGGTATTGATAAGGTGGTGGCGGGTACCGCACTGTCCGGCTTTATGCTGGCCTCGGCAGCAGGCATGTTTGTAGGTGGCTTTATTGCTTCCACGACCCCGCGCTCGGAACTCATCGTCTTTGCTTCCCTATGCGTATCGGGGGCCTTGCTCCTGGTATTGGGGGCAGGGTGGGTGATGCCTTCCCTGGCGCTGTTTGTGGTGGGGGCGGCTGGCTTTTGTTCCGGTATTGCCTCGCCATCGCGCGATATGCTGATCCGCCGCGTCACCCCTAAAGGTTCGACCGGGGCGGTGTATGGCCTGGTGTATTCGGGGATGGATGTGGGTTCGTCCATGGCACCAGTCGGCTTTGGTTTGCTGCTGGACGTGGGTTTGACCCAGGCCCCCTGGTACGGAGCGGCCATTGGATATTGGACTGCAGCCGGTCTGGCCGTGTATGTGGCTTCTACGGTAAGTCGTGCCAGCAAATCCTGATTCGCTGAGTGAGAGGACTAGCCGCCTCAAGCTGCTCTAAAAGAAAACCCCAAAAACGTATTGTGTTTTTGGGGTTTTTTCTTGCCCTGTTCCAAGACAGAGCTTGATGCTGAGGTCGCAGAAAAGCGTCTGGCTTCTCTGCTTTTTCTGAACCCAACTAGATAGAGATCATTGACGAGCCAGTCGTGGCTCGTCAACGCTATCAGCATGGCTGCTACGCCAGGGGTTGATGTCCAGACCACCGCGGCGGGTATAACGGGCGTACACCAGCAAACGCTCGGGCTGACAGCTTTGCTGAATATCGCTAAACAGGCGCTCCACACAATGTTCGTGGAACTCGGTATGGCGGCGCAGGGAGACGATGTAACGCAGCAAGGACGCTGGGTCGATCTGTGGGCCGGTGTAACGCACTTGCACGCTACCCCAATCTGGCTGGCCAGTTACCGGGCAATTGGACTTGAGCAGGTCAGAGACCAGGGACTCGGTCACGATGGGAGCGTTTGGCAGGCATGTCAGCAGGCCGCTTTGAGGCGTGTAGTCCTGAATGCTGATATCCAGTTCGTCAATGCAGTGGCCTTCCAATTGGGCAATGGGCTGGCCATTTAAGGCGCCAAGAGGGAGCAGCGTCACATGAACGGCTGCGCCTGCCACGGCGCTTAAGTCCTGCTCCATGCGCTGAACAAGGCTGTTCCAGTCTTCCACGACTTCATCGTTGAACGAATTCAGATAGAGCTTGAAGGATTTGGACTCGATGATGCGTGGGCTATTCCAGGGAATTACGAACCGGGCCAGGGCAACCACAGGTTTGCCTTTGGGATTGAGCCAGGAGATCTCGTAACCGTTCCAGATATCGGCGCCATGCCATTGCTCGGGAACGTGAAGCGCCTGGCGGTTCAGGGAGCGCTCAATGCCAAACAGGACACTAGGGTCGTACTGTGTGGGATAAACCACATCGTGCCCAAGAGGCGAGTCTTTAAGAGGAGAGGTGTTGCTCATTGGCGGGTGCTGCAGAAATAAAACAGGAAACCGGTGCAGCGAGCAGGCGCCCACCGGGCGGTATAAAGGCGATTATCCCACATTGTGAAATCCTTGTCTCAGTATGCAAAAAACGGCTGTCGCGCCGCACAGTTTTTCATTTCACAAACAGGTAAGTCGTTTCATATCTCGAAATTAATTATTTATCTATATGATTTTAAACAAAAAAATAATTACTCTTATATAAGATAGAAAACATGGTTGCGGTGCAGCATTTGGGTAGACTGTAGTCATCTTGTTCACTGTTAAATCCATCTTAGGAGTCCATCATGAATGCTCGAGAAACTGAGATCCGCAATTTGCAAAAACGCTGGGCAGAAGATCCACGCTGGCAAGGTATCAAGCGTGGTTACACCGCTGAGGAAGTGATTCGTTTGCGTGGTTCTCTGGTCGAGGAGCACACTCTGGCTCGCCGTGGCGCTGAGCGTCTGTGGCAATCCATCAATCAGGAGCCCTTTGTGAATGCACTGGGCGCCCTGACGGGTAATCAGGCCATGCAACAGGTCAAGGCTGGTTTGAAAGCAATTTACTTGTCGGGTTGGCAAGTGGCTGGCGACGCCAACAGCGCTGGCGAAATGTACCCTGACCAATCGCTGTACCCCGTTAACTCGGTGCCATCCGTGGTGCGTCGCATCAACAACTCCCTGGCCCGCTGTGATCAGATCCAGTGGATGGAAGGGGTGAACCCAGGCGACGAAGGCTACGTGGATTACTTCGCTCCTATCGTGGCCGACGCAGAAGCCGGTTTCGGTGGCGTGCTGAACGCATTTGAACTGATGAAAGCCATGATTGTGGCTGGCGCTGCAGGCGTTCACTTTGAAGACCAACTGGCATCGGCCAAAAAGTGTGGTCACTTGGGTGGCAAGGTGCTGGTGCCTACACGTGAAGCTGTCTCGAAGCTGGTGGCTGCGCGTCTGGCGGCTGACGTTCTGGATGTGCCAACGATTCTGGTTGCCCGTACCGACGCAGATGCTGCAGATCTGATCACCAGCGATGTCGACGAATACGACCGTCCTTTCATTCTGGACGAGCGTACGGTTGAGGGTTTCTACCGTACCCGCGCCGGTCTGGATCAAGCCATTGCTCGTGGTCTGGCCTACGCTCCTTACGCTGATCTGGTCTGGTGCGAAACTTCCACGCCGGATCTGGAATACGCCCGTCGTTTTGCCGAAGCCATTCATCGCCAGTTCCCAGGCAAGATGTTGTCCTACAACTGCTCGCCTTCGTTCAACTGGAAGAAGAACCTGGACGACGCCACCATTGCCAAGTTCCAGCGCGAGCTCGGTGCCATGGGCTACAAGTTCCAGTTCATCACCCTGGCGGGTTTCCACGCACTGAACTACGGCATGTTCGAGCTGGCTCACGGCTACGCTCGCAACCAGATGAGCGCCTTTGTTCAGTTGCAGGAAAAAGAGTTCGCCGCTGCACCACTGGGCTTTACCGCTGTGAAGCACCAGCGCGAAGTGGGTACAGGCTACTTTGATGCTGTCACACAGACAGTTGAAGCCGGTAAGTCCTCGACAACCGCATTGGCTGGTTCGACAGAAGCCGAGCAGTTTGCACCGTCCGAGGCATAAGCAGGACAGGGAAGGGTAGATAGCCCCTTTCCTGGTTGCAGGCAGCCCACCGTACGCTCCAGTCGGTGGGCTGCTTTTTTGTTTGAATCTCTAATTCTTTTGCTTAAAAGCTACATATTTAAAATATCAAAATTGAAGGCTTGATATTTGTAAAACCGGGTTTGAATAGGTCTCAAAAAGGCTGTTTATTGCGCCTGAAAACAAGCTCGGGAAGGCGTCCAAAGCGGGCGGCAAGAGTTCCCCCTTTTTATATTCAAGATTCAACTTTCCATGAATTGATTTGCATTCTCAGGACTGGGTGATTTCGGTAAGAAAACTCTTGATAATCAAGGCATTCTCATAGGGGAAAGGCGTGGTAGACTTTGGCCGCGCAAGGGTGAATTGTTGGGTGTGGAATTCTTGTCCAACCTTGCGGGTAGGGAATAAAAAAAAGGCTGCCAATAAGCAGCCTTGAAAGCATTGAACAGTTAGCGCCGTGTTGGGGGGGTAACGGCCTGAACAAGATGCATAAGGACAACGATATAGGATCGAAGCAAAGTCGTATTGATTTAAATCAAGAATGAAGAAATATCAGTGGCTTATAGTCCTTCCATGCGCGCATATTCGATTTTTTCTCTTCCCAAGCCTCTCACTGATGAGCAGCGGTCGCGTCGGCGGCACACCTTAGCCCGTTTGGGTCTGGCATGGCTGGCGGCCATGCAGGTGATGATGTTTGCTTTCCCCGGTTATATGCGCTCCTTCAGCACCCGGCCTGAAGACATTGAATCCCTCTCGCAAGTCATCGTGCTCATGAACTGGGCAGGCCTGTGCCTGACCATGCCTGTTGTCCTGTACTGTGCCTGGCCTATTCTGAAAGGGGCTGTCAAAAGCCTGTCCGAAGGTCGCGTTGGCATGGATGTGCCGGTGGCCTTGGGTATTGTTGGCGCCTTCCTGCCCAGCGTCTATAACACCTGGACCCAGCAAGGCGAGGTCTACTACGACTCGGTCACGATGTTCGTGGCCTTTTTGCTGACCGCTCGTTATCTGGAGCTTTGTGCGCGCCAGTCGGTTACGCAATCCGCCTCCCATGATCTGATCGAACGCTTTCGTCAGTCCGTGACAGGTCATTCCGATACGCTGGCATTTTGGTTCGTCAGTATTCAGCTGGTGCTGGCTGCCGCCTTTGGTCTGGTCTGGTACTGGATGGACCCTTCGCATGTGGTCCCCGTTGTGGTCGCCATGCTGGTCATGAGCTGTCCCTGTGCCATGTCCATGTCGGTGCCCTCGGCTGTGGCGTCGGCCCATGCCGGTTTACTGGCACGACCCGCCAAGAACGAATTTGAAGTTGTTCAATTGACCCAGCAAACCGGTCGCATCGCCCGTCAGAACTTGTACGGTTCGATTGTCTGGCATTTGCTCATGACACCCTTGGCTGCCTTGGGCATTGTGGCCCCCTGGTTGGCCGCGGTCAGCATGCTGGTGTCCTCTTTGGCCGTTGCGGCCAACTCCTGGCGCATCTATCGCAGCCGCACCCGCGAGGTGCCGGCGCAATGGACCGGTCCAGCAGCAAGGCAGGGCTGATATGTTCGGCTCCTTGCTGGTCCTGATCCCCATCTCCATTTTCCTGGTCGTTGTCATTGGCATCGCATTCTGGTGGGCTATTTTTGCCGGTCAGTTTGAAGATACGGGCAATGCGGCTGATTCCATCTTGCTTGATGATGACTCCACGGCCAGCCTGTCGGGTGTAAAGCGTCCGCCCGATACCTGATACTTACTGATTGGTTTTTTAGCCCTGCAAATGGTCGGCGACACACAGTCTGCGGGGCGGAAACACGCGCGAGTGCGTGCTTTCCAAAGTTTTTTGATAAGCATCAAGTAGCGAATTACCGACTTGCTGGATGATGTAGCTTGTTGTCGCTTGTATTAACAATGTTTGTTTAGGGGAAGCAAATGGGCACTTCCGATGCAGTCGGAAATAACGCCGAAGTCTTCAATTACGGGATTGTGAGGCAGTTCGCCATCATGACCGTATTTTGGGGCGTCATCGGCATGGCAATAGGCCTCTTTATTGCCTTGCAGTTGATTTGGCCAGAACTCAATTTCGACACACCGTGGCTTAGTTTTGGACGTTTGCGTCCACTGCACACTAACGCTGTGATTTTTGCCTTTGGTGGCACCGGCTTGTTCGCGACATCCTACTATGTGGTGCAGCGTACCTGTCAGGCCCGTTTGTTCAGCGACAAGCTGGCAGCCTTCACCTTCTGGGGTTGGCAAGCCGTGCTGGTAGCCGCTGTCATCACGCTGCCTATGGGCTACACCAGCTCCAAAGAGTACGCCGAACTGGAATGGCCCATCGACATCCTGATCACATTGGTCTGGGTGGCATACGCCATTGTGTTCTTTGGCACGATCGTCAAGCGCCGTGTGCGTCACATTTATGTGGCCAACTGGTTCTTTGGCTCGTACATCGTCACCATCGCCGTACTGCACATTTTCAATAACCTGGAACTGCCCGTCAGCTTCATGAAGTCTTACTCGGCTTACGCGGGTGTTCAGGACGCCATGGTGCAGTGGTGGTACGGCCATAACGCCGTGGGCTTTTTCCTGACGACCTCGTTCCTGGGCATGATGTACTACTTCATCCCCAAACAGGCCAACCGTCCTATCTACTCGTACCGTCTGTCCATCGTTCACTTCTGGGCGCTGGGCTTTACGTACATGTGGGCCGGTCCTCACCACTTGCTGTACACCTCCTTGCCAGACTGGACCCAGTCCCTGGGCATGACCTTCTCCCTGATTCTGCTGGCTCCTTCCTGGGGTGGCATGATCAACGGGATCATGACGATGTCGGGTGCCTGGCACAAGCTGCGTACTGACGCGATCCTGAAGTTCATGGTGGTGGCGCTGTCCTTCTACGGTATGTCTACCTTTGAAGGCTCCATGATGGCCATCCGTACAGTGAATGCACTGTCGCACTACACCGACTGGACCATTGGTCACGTGCACTCCGGTGCGCTGGGCTGGGTTGCCATGATTACCTTCGGTTCTCTGTACTACCTGATCCCACGTCTGTACGGCCGTACGGAAATGGCCCGTCCACGTTTGATCGACCTGCACTTCTGGCTGGCTACCCTGGGCGTGGTGCTATATATCGCCGCGATGTGGATTGCCGGTGTGATGCAAGGTCTGATGTGGCGTGCTACCGGTATTGATGGCACCTTGACCTACAGCTTCGTGGAAGTCGTGAAGGCTACGTACCCCTTCTACGCAATCCGTGCTTTGGGCGGCGCCTTCTTTGTGGCCGGTATCTTGCTGATGTCCTGGAACGTGTTCCTGACCATTCGTGCAGGTGAGAAAGGTATCAACCCTGTTGTGCCTCTCAAGAATCCGGACGCCCGCGATCCAGCGCTGGTGGGTCAAACCACTTTGCTGGCCTAAGGAGTAAATCATGGCTAATGACACTAATAAGCGCTTTTCGCACGCCACGATCGAGAAAAACACCGGGCTGCTGATCATCCTGAGTATCTTGGTGATTTCCTTCGCAGGCCTGGTGCAGATCGTACCTTTGTTCTTTCAACACTCGACCACCCAGCCTACCGAAGGCATTCAGCCTTACGAGCCGTTAAGACTGATGGGTCGCGATATCTACATCCGTGAAGGGTGTGTGGGCTGTCACTCGCAGCAAATTCGTATGCTGCAGTCCGAAGTGCAGCGCTACGGTCCTTACTCGCTGGCGGGTGAGTCCGTGTACGACTACCCCTTCCTGTGGGGCTCCAAGCGTACCGGCCCTGATCTGGCTCGTGTGGGTCAGCGCTACAGCGACGAATGGCACCGCATTCACTTGCGCAACCCACGTAACGTGGTCAAAGAGTCCAATATGCCTGCCTACCCTTGGCTGCAGAAAAACTCGGTGGAAGGCGAAAACATTC
Organism: Alcaligenes sp. SORT26; assembly: GCF_017377875.1. Classification (GTDB taxonomy): domain Bacteria; phylum Pseudomonadota; class Gammaproteobacteria; order Burkholderiales; family Burkholderiaceae_B; genus Alcaligenes; species Alcaligenes parafaecalis. The sequence continues at coordinate 1,394,964 of NZ_CP070975.1, read as the reverse complement.
AGGATCGCATGAACGTCTTGCGTACTTTGGGTGTGCCTTACACGCAGGAACAAATTGATGCTGCTCCTCAGGAGCTGGTAGGCAAGACCGAAGAAGACGCGGTGGTTGCTTATCTGCAAGGCCTGGGTGTAGCCAGTCGCGACGCAGCCGCCAAGGCTGTGGAGCAGGGGAGCCACTAAATGTTAGCCATCATCAACGGTGTTGTGACCGCTTTGGCGATGGCTACCTTCCTTGGCATTTGCTGGTGGGCGTTCTCTCGGGGACGCCGCCAGGCCAACGAAGAAGCAGCGCTTCTGCCTTTCGCCTTGCCCGACGAGGGAAGTAACGATAAAAACCCTGGGGGTTCCGAATGAGTGACTTTTTTAATAATGGCTGGAGCCTCTGGATCTCCGGTATCGCCTTGCTGGGCATCGTGTTTTGCTTGTGGCTGCTCTTTACCCAGCGCGCATTTCTGGGTAAGACCGTCGACGTAGAAGAAACCGGCCACGTTTGGGACGGTGACCTGACCGAACTGAATACACCCGTACCACGCTGGTGGACCGTGATGTACATCGGTTTGTGTGTGTTTGCCTTGGGCTATCTGGTGTTGTACCCCGGCTTGGGCAACTTCAAGGGCACGTTGGGCTTTAGCTCCGGTCAACAGGTCAAGCAGCAACAGGCCGAGATCAATGCTCGCCTGGAGCCTGTGTACGCCCGTTACCGCGAAATGCCTATCGAAGAGATTGCTCGCGATCAGGAAGCCCGTGAAATCGGTCAGCGCCTGTTCCTGAACAACTGCGCCCAGTGTCACGGTTCGGATGCACAAGGTGCGCCCAGCTTCCCTAACCTGGCCAATAAAGCCTGGTTGTGGGGCGGTGAGCCTGAGCAGATTCTGCACACCATTACCGAAGGCCGTACTGGGATGATGCCGCCACAAGCGCAATTCACCCCAGCTCAAGCCTCCGATGTGGCGCAGTACGTGCGCTCCCTGTCGGGCCTGGCTGCAGATCCTTTGCGCCTGGTGGCTGGTAAACGTGTTTATGACAGCGCATGTTTTGCCTGTCACGGTGCTGATGCCAAGGGCAATACCTTGTTGGGTGCGCCTGACCTGACCGACGACTACTGGCTGTATGGCAGTTCTGAAGCCACTATCGTTCAGACCGTCTTGCAGGGTCGCACTAACCAGATGCCGGCACAAAAAGCCACCATGACTCCTGAGCAGATTCGTTTGCTGGCAGGTTGGGTCTGGGGCTTGTCCAACAATGCCGAGCCTGCCCAGGCTAACTAGTGTGTTTTAAATTGATCTGACGCCTTCAGGACTTGCAATGAGTAGTGATTCTCCCCAACCCAGCGCTGATAACGCGCAGGGAACCGTGCCCAAGTGGCAACCTCCACGCAACACCAAGGGAGCGGGTGGAACCTCTCCGCAAGTCGAGAAGGCGCTGGTCGATGTACGCAGCAAAATCTATCCACGATCCGTCAAGGGCGTCTTTGCCCGCTGGCGGATCTGGATGGTGTATTTCACGCAGATCATTTTCTATGGTCTGCCCTGGTTGGAATGGCATGGCCGTCAGGCCGTGCTGTTCGACCTGCTGGAACGCAAGTTCTACATCTTTGGCATGATTCTGTGGCCCCAGGACGTTATTTACCTGACGGTGCTGCTGCTGATATCAGCCTTTTCCCTATTCCTCTTTACCGCCATGGCGGGCCGCTTATTCTGTGGCTATGCCTGTCCGCAGACGGTCTACACCGAGATCTTCATGTGGGTGGAGCGCAAGGTGGAAGGGGACCGTCTGGCGCGTATCCGCTTGGATGAACAAGCCTGGAACGCCCGAAAATTACGTCTCAAAGCCACCAAGCACTTCCTGTGGATCGTGCTGGCTTTGTGGACCGGCTTTACCTTTATTGGCTACTTCGCACCTATCCGTGAACTGGGTGGCGAGCTGATCGCCTTGTCCCTGGGCCCCTGGCAGTGGTTCTGGCTCTTGTTCTACGCCTTTGCCACCTGGGGTAACGCAGGTTTCATGCGCGAAGCGGTCTGTAAGTACATGTGCCCCTACGCTCGTTTCCAAAGTGCCATGGTGGACAGCGATACCTTTGTGGTGACCTACGACTTCGTGCGTGGTGAAACCCGGGGTGGTCGATCTCGCAAGATCGATCACAAGGAAGCGGGTATGGGCGACTGTGTCGACTGCAGCCTGTGTGTGCAGGTCTGTCCGACCGGTATTGATATTCGTGATGGCCTGCAATACATGTGTATTGGTTGCGGTGCCTGTGTGGACGTCTGTGATCAGGTCATGGACAAAATGGGCTACGAGAAAGGCTTGATCCGCTATACCTCGGAGCGCGCCATCAAAGAGCGCATGACGCAGCCTGAAGTGCGACGTCGGATGTTGCGCCCACGTGTTCTGTCCTACATTCTGATTCTGGCCGTGATCTGTGGTGCCTTTGTGTACACATTGGCTACTCGTACGCCGATGCGTGTGGACGTTATCCGGGATCGTGGTGCTCTGGGACGTGAAGTGCCCGGTGGCCTGATTGAAAACGTGTTCCGCTTGCAGGTGATCAATACCTCGGAAGAGGCGATGGAGCTGCAGTTGTCGGTGACGGGTCTGGAAGGTGCGAGTATTCACCTGACCGAGAATGGTCAGGATCATATTCATGTGGCGCCTGCAGGCAACCGACTCTTGCCGGTCGTGGTGCAAGTCCCAATTAGTAGTGCCAAGCCGGGCCTGTATGATATTTCCATTCAGGCCGTGGGCGAGCATGAAGGGGGCCGCAAGACCTACGTGAACGAACGCAGTAGTTTTTATATTCCTCAGTAACTTTATAAAGAGCAAAAACATGGACGAATCAAAGGACAGTGGACCCTGGTGGCGTGAGCCGTGGCCCTGGTTGCTGATGGCCGGCCCCGCTCTGGCTATCGTGGGCTGCGTCATCACTATTGTGCTGGCCTTCCAGAACTTCAGTAATCAAGGAGTTACGGATGGTGGCGTCAAGCAAGGTCTGGTTGTCACCAAAGTAGAGCCTGCCCGCGAGCAGCGCTAAAAGCAGTCGATTCACCGTTACGCTAGGGTTGAGAGAAGTATGTTTCCGTTCAAGAAGGGGGTACGAATGACCATCCGATCGTTGATGTGGATACTGTGGCCTTCATTCCTGGTCGCTGGGGTGCTAAGCGCAATTGTGTTTGCTTTGGTGGACCCGCTGGACATTGTTGTACTTGGACATATGCAAGTAGATCGACTGACTTTTTATACGGTAGCGTTTTTCCTGTTTTGGGTGGCCGTCTCGGTGGCTTGTACGCTTAGTCTGTATATGTCCTCAGGGTCGCCTGCTGTACTGACTGAACCGGCGGATAGTCTGGATTGATTCAGATCGTCGGGAAGAGATAAAAAAAGCACATGCAAATTGCATGTGCTTTTTTTTATCTTGTAGTAGTGAGTGCTCAGGAGGGCACCAGCAGGCCGCAAGGGCGTTCAGCGATGTACTTGAGCCCTAGACAGCAGCAGGGCCGTTTAGTCGCACTCTGTGCCTGCCAGGGAGCGCAGGGCAGCCAGGTCCAGCAAGTGGACTTCGCGTTGCGAGATTTTCAGCAGACCTTCACGCGCAAAGCGCGAGAACAGGCGGCTGACCGTTTCCAGCGTCAGGCCCAGGAAGTTGCCGATTTCTTCGCGGCTCATGCGCAGAATGAATTCGTAAGGGGAATAGCCAAGCAGCGACAGGCGCTGGGACAGATTCAGCAAGAAGGCGGCCAGGCGCTGTTCAGAGCGCAGTCCGGCCAAGGTCATCATCAATTGATGGGCGCGGTTGATTTCCTTGCTCATCAGGCGACGGAACTGTTGTTGCAAGATAGGCAGTTGGGCCGACAGGCGGTCCAGATCGTCCAGACGGATCACACAGACTTCGCTGTCTTCCAGCGCGATGGCGTGGGAGACGTGGCGGTTTTCAACCAGGCTGTCCATACCCAGGATTTCACCCGGTAATAAAAAGCCCGTAATCTGGATGTGGCCGGTGGAATCTTCCAACTGCATCTTGATCGAACCAGAGCGCAGACCATAGATTCCTTCGACTGAATCGGCCAGTCGAAACAGCACGCCGCCCTTGGGGATGCGGATGCGCTCCTTGACTAATTCGTCCAACCGCTCCATTTCATGCTTAGGCATCCCAAGAGGTAGACACACCTCATTGAGCATACAGCTAGAGCAGCGTATGGAGTCAGCGGTAACCGAGATACGTTTTTGCATAAGGAATAATGTCAGATGGCGAAACGCTAAATCTTTGAGTCAAATCAAGTGTAATTGTAGCTTTTTATTGGTTGGTATTCCCGATAATCCTTAATATGTTTAGTTCTTAAGGCCTGCGCCATGCGGGAAGTGGCTCCCCATGCCGGGTACAGCGCACTGTAGCTACTCCTGCCATGTTGTTGTTTAAAAGCGATCTAAACACTTGAATACTTGGTTTTTGTCCTTATCTTCAATTCATCCTGTTATTTGTTGCGAGATCTGGGCGAGCAGTATTTAGTAACTGTTTGCTTTAGCTTATCGCATATTTTCTGAAGTGAAAATTCTATGCGAATCGATAAATTGACAACGAAGTTTCAACAGGCTTTAGCGGATGCGCAAAGCCTGGCTGTTCGCGAAGACAACCCCTATCTGGAACCCGCTCACGTACTGGTCGCCTTGCTGGCTGATGCTGATTCTGGCACCGGCAGCTTGCTTGCTCGTGCGGGCGTTGCCATTCCTCGTCTGGAAAGTGAGCTTAACCGCCTGATCTCCAATCTGCCCAAGGTGCAAGGGGCGGAAGGTCAGCAGCAGCTAAGCTCGGCCCTGCAAGCGGCGTTGGCCAAGACCGACAAGGAAGCGGCCCAGCGCGGTGATACCTATATTGCCAGCGAGCTGTTCTTGCTGGCCCTGGCTGATGACAAAGGCGAAACCGGGCGTGCCTTGCGCGATGCCGGTTTGCAGCGCCGTGCCTTGGAGGCTGCGATTGAAGCCGTACGTGGTGGTGCCAACGTGAGCGACGCCGAAGGCGATAGCAACCGTGAAGCCCTGGATAAATACACCACAGACCTGACCGAGCGTGCCCGTCTGGGCAAGCTGGACCCGGTCATTGGCCGTGACGACGAAATTCGTCGCACTATCCAGATTCTGCAGCGTCGTACCAAGAACAACCCTGTGCTGATTGGTGAGCCAGGGGTGGGTAAGACCGCCATTGTGGAGGGTTTGGCGCAGCGGATCGTGAACAACGAAGTGCCTGAAACCCTGAAGGGCAAGCGCGTTCTGGTGCTGGATCTGGCCGCTTTGCTGGCCGGTGCCAAGTATCGTGGCGAATTTGAAGAGCGCCTGAAAGCCGTACTGAAAGAGCTGTCCAAGGACGATGGCAAAACCATTGTCTTCATTGACGAGCTGCACACCATGGTGGGCGCTGGCAAGGCCGAGGGTGCGATGGATGCGGGCAATATGCTCAAGCCTGCCTTGTCGCGCGGCGAGTTGCACTGTATCGGTGCTACCACCCTGAACGAGTACCGCCAGTACATCGAGAAGGACGCCGCTCTGGAGCGTCGTTTCCAGAAGGTGCTGGTGAACGAGCCCGATATGGAGTCCACGATTGCGATTCTGCGCGGTTTGCAGGAGCGCTACGAGCTGCACCACGGTGTTGCGATTACCGACCCCGCCATTGTGGCCGCGGCCGAGCTGTCACAGCGTTACATTACGGACCGCTTCCTGCCCGATAAGGCTATTGACCTGATCGACGAGGCCGCAGCCCGTATCCGTATGGAGATCGACTCCAAGCCCGAGGTCATGGACAAGCTGGATCGCCGTATCATTCAGTTGAAGATCGAGCGTGAAGCCGTCATCAAGGACACGGACGAGGCTTCTCAGCGCCGTTTGCAGGCCATCAATGATGAGATGGAAAAGCTGCAGCGCGAGTATAACGACTACGAAGAAATCTGGAAAGCCGAAAAAGCGGCCGTTCAGGGTTCGCAAGTCGTTAAAGAGGAAATCGAGAAAGTTCGTGCCGAAATGGCCGAGCTGCAGCGCAAGGGCCAGTTCGACAAGTTGGCCGAGCTGCAATACGGCAAGTTGCCCGAGCTGGAAGAACGCCTGAAAGCAGCCGAAGCCAATATGGACAAGGCTGATCAGGAAAAGCCACGCTTGCTGCGTACTCAGGTGGGTGCCGAGGAAATTGCGGAAGTTGTGTCCCGCGCTACCGGTATTCCCGTATCCAAGATGATGCAGGGCGAGCGTGAAAAGCTCTTGCAGATGGAAGACTACCTGCACAAACGTGTGGTCGGCCAAAGCGAGGCAGTACGTCTGGTGTCGGATGCAATCCGTCGCTCGCGTGCGGGCTTGTCTGATCCGTCCCGCCCCTATGGTTCCTTCCTGTTCCTGGGGCCAACCGGTGTGGGTAAGACCGAGCTGACCAAGGCCTTGGCCAACTTCCTCTTTGACTCCGAGGATCACATGATTCGTATCGACATGAGCGAATTCATGGAGAAGCACTCGGTGGCTCGTTTGATCGGGGCGCCTCCCGGCTACGTGGGCTACGAAGAGGGCGGTTACCTGACCGAGGCTGTGCGTCGCAAACCTTATTCGGTGATTTTGCTGGACGAGGTGGAGAAAGCACACCCCGACGTCTTTAACGTGCTCTTGCAAGTGCTGGACGATGGTCGCTTGACCGATGGCCAGGGCCGTACGGTGGACTTCCGCAATACGGTAATCATCATGACCTCCAACCTGGGTTCACAGCATATCCAGCGTTTGTCGGGTGAGCCTTATGATGTGATCAAGGAAGTGGTGTGGGAAGAAGTGAAGCAGCATTTCCGCCCCGAGTTCCTGAACCGTATCGACGAGGTGGTGGTGTTCCACGGTCTGGAAGCAGAACACATTGCGTCTATTGCTCGTATCCAGCTTCAACGTCTGGATCAGCGACTGGCTCAGCGTGACATGCACCTGGAAGTCAGCGAGGCTGCTTTGGAGCAGTTGGCCAAAGCCGGGTTTGACCCTGTGTTCGGTGCACGTCCTTTGAAACGTGCTATCCAGCAGCACATTGAAAACCCAGTGGCACGTTTGATTCTGGAAGGCCGCTTTGGTCCTAAAGATGTGGTGCCTGTGGACTGGAAGGACGGCGAGTTTACGTTCAGCCGCAGCATCCAGTAATAAGCAGACTCTGATTACTGCTGTGCTGGTGAGAGTTGAGCAGTAGAGCTGACCAGCACATGCAGTAAACCGTAGTTGAAACGGCAGTAAAAAAGCGCCTTGGGTACCCAAGGCGCTTTTTCTTCGGCTCTACGGAATGTTTCAAGCCTGGGTTGCTTTACCTCTGATCTGTGCCACCCACTCCGGTTTTAGCAAAGACAAAGCTATCCAGAGTCTTGGTGTGGCTCATCGATGCAATGTTCGTATATGGGACATCGGTCAGGCGGAGGCTGTCTTAGCCAGGTGTACTGAGTCCGTAAAGACCGTGCAGGTCTTGCTTAGGCATTCTCTTGAACCGGAGGCGGTGTCAGGTCCAGTTCATCCTTGCCGTAGAACTTCACGCCGATCTCGACGCGAGGGCGGCCTTGCGAGCGGCGGTGACGGTTGGTGTCGCGCAGCGAGTACACACAGCCGCAGTATTCCTGCTGGTAGAAGTTCTCGCGCTTGCTGATCTCCAGCATGCGTTGCGATCCGCCACCTTTGCGCCAGTTGTAGGTCCAGTACTTCATCTCCGGATAACGCGCTGCAGCGCGTTCGCCGCAGTCGTTGATCTGGTTCATGTCCTTCCAGCGCGAGATACCCAGCACGCTGGAGATGATGTCATAGCCATTTTCATGGGCGTAGAGCGCGGTACGCTCAAAGCGCATGTCAAAGCAGACGGTGCAGCGTTCGCCACGCTCGGGAGCGTGTTCCAGGCCGCGTACGCGCTCGAACCAGTTATCCACGTCGTAATCGGCGTCAATGAACTCGATGCCGTGTTCTTCGGCAAAGCGGATGTTTTCCTGCTTGCGCAGTTCGTACTCGCGGGCAGGGTGGATATTGGGGTTGTAGAAGAAAACGGTGTATTCAATCCCCGAGGCGTGCAAGGCCTCCATCACCTCGCCCGAACAGGGGGCGCAGCAGGAGTGCAGCAGCAATTTCTCGCGCTTCTCCGGCATGGTTAAAACTGGACGATTGAGCTGAGTGGACATGAATCTGAATCCGAGTAAAAAGGCGTCCCGAGTCGGTCGCACAATAAATCAATGCGACTATTGTAGATTCTTGGCAAAGTTTAGTGAAATCAATCTGTTGCCTTAGTACCCCAGGACCTCATCCCACAGCCGGGTTACGGCCTGCCGCTCTTGGGTCAGCTCGGTTTGCGGTACACGGGCTTTTTCTGCCCCTTCCAGACGCAATGCATGCTGACGACGGCGCAAGGCGCGATAGGCGTCTGCCACCTCCTGGGCATGGTCGACTTCGATCAGTCCTGCCTGGGCGGCAATGCCCAGCAGGGCGATATTGCCCAGATTTTCCAGCAGTTTGGGATGCTCTCGGCTATGGCACAGCACCAGATATTGGGTGATGAACTCCACATCCACCATGCCGCCTCGGTCGTGTTTCAAGTCAAACAGTTCGCTGCGATTGGGGTGTCCGGCACTGATCTTGTCACGCATGTCCAGAATATCGGCACGCAGTTTGCGGCGATCCCGCTCCATCAACAGGATGGAGCGGCGGATTTCATCGAAACGCTCTTTGATCTGGGCATCCCCGGTCACAAAACGGGCGCGGGTAATGGCTTGGTGCTCCCAAGACCAGGCGCTGCGGGTTTGATACTGCTCGAAGGCATCGACGCTGACAGCCAGCAAACCCGCATCGCCATCCGGGCGCAAACGCAGGTCAATATCGTAGAGGCGGCCGGAGGAGGTCATGGCGGACAGCCAACTGGTCATGCGGCGAGCCAGTTTGATGTAGCGCTCCACATTGTCCTGGCTGGGATCGTCGTACAGAAACACCAGATCCAGGTCCGAGGCGTAGCCAATTTCCTTGCCGCCCAGCTTGCCGTAGGCAATGACGGCAAAGCGCGGCGGGGTGTCGTGTTCGGGGCCCAGGCTGCGGGGGCGCGTCAGTGGCCAGGTGCGCTCCAGCGTTTCGGCCAGCATCATATCGGCCAGGGCCGAGAGCTGGTCGGCCAGGGCCTCAACCGTTAGCACGCCTTCCAGATCCTGAGCCAGCAATTGGAAGGTGATCTGATGCTGCCAGTCGCGCATCATGTTCATTTGCTGTTCGACATCGGCCTGCCCATCGGGCAGACGGCAGGCGTCCAGATCCCGGCACATTTGTTCGGACAGAGCGGCGAAGTCCGGAATCTCCATCAGCGAATGCCATTCGATCAGGCTGTCCAGCAGGAGCGGGTATTGAGCCAGATACTGCGCGGCCCACGGGCTGGCCGAGACAATACGGGCGACGCGGGCCAGGGTATCGGGGTATTCGGCCAGCAAGGCCAGATAGGCGCTGCGTTGGGCAATCAGCTCGATCAGATTGAAGAGCCGGGTCGCTGTCATTTCCGGGTTTTCGGAGCGGTAGGCGTAATCTTCGGCCAAGGGGATCAAGCGCTGGACGCGATCCAGGCTGGCATTAGGCAGGCTGCGCAGGCGATGGCTGTTCAGCAGGGCCTGACGCAATTGTTCGATGCGTTCCTGCAAAGCCTGATCCTGTTCGGCGCTGTTGATTTCGGGGGTGGGAGCTGTGGCCGCAGGCGGCTCGGCACTAGCTTCTTCGCCCATACCCGCCAGGCGGAAGGCATTGCGGAAGGTGTGCGACACAAACTTTCTGTGCTGGCCTAGTTGTTCGTCGAAATCGGCCAGACTCAGCCCCAAGGTGGAGGCCAGCTCGGTGCGCTGCTCCTCGTCCTGAGGCAGCAAATGGGTTTGCTCGTCCTCGCGGTACTGCAAACGGTGTTCGACGCGTCGCAAGAAGGTATAGGCGGCCAACAGCTTGTCGCAGACCTCCTGATCCAGCAAACCAGCGGCACATTGGCCTTTCAGGGCTTTGTGCAGGCTGGGGGTTTGCAAGGAAGGCTGTCGCCCACCCCGAATCAACTGATTCAGTTGGACCACGAATTCAATTTCCCGAATTCCACCGTCGCCCAGCTTGATGTTGTGCCAGGTCTCCACGCCATTGCGGTTCAGGGCGCGGCGGGTCCAATCCTGGCGGATGCGCTCGCGCAGGCCACGCAGGGCCGACAAGGCATCAAAATCAAAATACTTGCGGTATACAAATGGGGTACGCAGGGCCTCGAAGTGATGCACATCGCCTGCACTGCGGCTGCCTTCAAAAGCCTGGGCCTTGATAGGGCGGGCCTTGATCCAGGCATAGCGCTCCCATTCCCGGCCTTGATTGACCAGGTAGTTTTCCAGCGCCTGCATGCTCCAGGCCAGCGGCCCGGAATCTCCGTCCGGGCGCAGGCGCAAGTCGGTGCGAAACACCTGGCCGAAGGCGTCGGTATCGGACAGCACGGGCATCATGCGCTGGGTAACTTTGCCGTAAAACTCGTGATAGCTCAGGGGGCGGCGACCGTCAGTTTCACCGTCCTCGTCGTAGAGCATGATCAGATCAATATCCGAGGAGACGTTTAATTCGCCCCCACCCAGCTTGCCCATACCCAAAATAATCATCTCCTGGGGTAGGCCGGTTTCCGAATTTTTTGGGATGCCGTGGATTTCCGCCAGTTGCCGGGCCACGGTTTCGTAGGCTTGAGCGACGGCCAGATCAGCCAGGCTACTCATGGCCTGCATGACTTCTTCCAGGGGCGCCAGGCCATTGATATCGCGGATCATCAGCACCAGAAAGACCCGTTCACGCAGTTGGCGCAAGGCCTGGCGCACTTGCGCCAGACGATCATTATCGGGCTCGGGCAGTAAAGTCCGATACCATTGCGTAATGAGGGTGGGGGTGACCGCGTGTTGCGCTTGCTCTTCCAGCCACGTTCCAAATTGTGGCTGAGCGTTTACTTTTCGACGCAAGGGGCCGGACCATTGCATCACGGGCTTCAATATAATGGACGGGCTCATACGATAAGAGGCTTTTCGGAGAAGGGGGAACGGCAAGTGCCATTACTTGTCTGACAATGCCGGAAATGACCGCATCTAACTATACTCGGGAATTGATTGCATGGTAGTTCGAGGGCTTGTGCGACTGGCGCTGCTGCTCTATTTTGCGCTGATGCTAAGCCTGGTCGGGCTACGTTACCTGCTCGTGCCCCAACTGGATAATTTGCGTCCTTATCTGGTGCAGAAAATCAGTGAGCAAACCGGTCTGAACGTCCAGATTCAAGAATTAAAAGGCGACTGGCAAGGCTGGAATCCCCATATTGCAGTGACGGGCTTGTCCCTGGCTGAGCCGGGCCAGGAGCCCATGCTGCAACTGCCTCAATTGGAAGCCGATATCAGTTGGAAGTCGCTGTTCAGCGGCTCGCTGCAATTGCGTCAACTGGATGTGCAAGGTTTGACGATTCCTGTGCGGCGCGATCCTCAAGGCCAGATTCTGGTGATGGGGCAAGTGCTGGATCTGGAGGATGACAGCACGGACACCGAGCCTCAGGCTTGGCAAGGGCCGGTTCGTTGGCTGCTGGAACAGCGGGGCATTCGTATTCAGGGCACATCCTTGCAGTGGCAGGACGACTTGCGCGGTGCGCCGGTGTTGAGCCTGCCTTCCATTCAGTTGCAGATCGGGTATAGACAGGGCTGGCACGAGGTGAATCTGGCCACGGCCTTGCCCGCGAATCTGGGAGAGTCCCTGGACCTTGCCTTGCGGGTGCAAGGCAAGCGTCGTCTGCCAGAGAATGTGGATGTGATGGACCTGCCTTGGGAGATGACGGTGCAGGCCAAAGGGGTAGATACTCCCGCGCTGCGCCCTTGGCTGGATGTGCCTGCAGTTCTGGACAAAGGCTGGCTTGATCTGCGTGCCCAGGCCAGTCAGACCCAATCGGTTCAGCCCATACAGATGCAGCTAGTCGCACAACTGCGCGATGTGGCCGTGCTGACTGAAAGCGAAGATCGGCTGCAACTGGAACAGGCCGCTGTTGAGCTGGCTGGCGGGCTGAACGACGTGCAGGCGCTGGCTCAGGGCAAGCAAAGTGGCGATCTGCAGTGGGCGCTGGCTATGAATGGCTTTGGCCTGCGTGTACCGGATGTGTTCGCCCAGTATCTGGCCGTGGACCAGCTTGCTGCTCAAGGCACCCTTCATCGTGATGAGCAGGCCAGACTGAGCATCAGCAAGATGAGTCTGGGTGTGCGTAATCCCGATCTGGATGCACAGATCAGTGGAAGCTGGCGTGAAGATGCTCATTTTGAAGCCGGGGTGGCGGATTGGCAGGGCCAATTCAAATACCTGAATTTGGGCGCTTTGGTGAATTACCTGCCTTTAACCGTTAATCCGCTGGCCCGCGAATGGATGCAGACTGGATTGGTGCAAGGGGCGGTACGTGATGGCACGATTCGTGTGCAGGGCGGTCTGGATACCTTTCCCTATGGCTTGAGTCCGGAAGATGGCAGTTTTGAAGTGGCGGGGGCCTTGGATAACGGGATTGTGGATTACCAGCCTGCACGTCCCAAGCGCTTGGCCTGGCCGCGTCTGGAAGGCGTGCAGGGCAGCATACGCATGCACAACGACAATCTGGATATCCTGGCTCAGCAGGCGCGCATGCCAATTGCCAAGCATCAGGATATTGCCCTGCGGGATATCCAGACACACATCACCTCTTTGGAAAAAGAAAGCTTCTTGAAGCTGGAAGGCTTGTCTCAAGCCCCGGCCACCAGCTATCTGGCTTTGGTGCATCAATCCCCCCTGGATTCGCTCCTGGATGGCTTGCTGTCAGAGAGCCGGGTCAAAGGGGACTGGACGGTTCCTCTCAAGCTGCAGATTCCCTTGGATAATGCAGACGACACACAAGTCCAGGGCCAGATCCAGATAGACAATGGCGAGTTTCAATACATGCCTCAGGCGCCGTCTTTGACAGCCTTGAAGGGGGAGTTGGCCTTTAACGAAAAAGGCATTAGCGCGCAGACTTTGTCAGGCAAGCTCCTGGGCGGTGATACCCAAATTAGCGGTGTGCTGGAGCCGGGCAAGCCCGGCTTGCGTTTGAATGGCGTGCTGACCGCACAAGGTCTGGAGCAGTACCTGGAATTGAAAGGCCTGCAGCGTTTGCAAGGCCAGACACCGTACAGCGCATTGATGATGTTGGATGCCAAGAGCTCTTTTTCTTTTGGTGTGGAATCTGATCTGAGCGGGCTGGCCTTGAACTTGCCCGAGCCTTTTCATAAGCCTGCGGAGCGGGCGGCTAAATTGAAGGCGGATTGGCGTAGCGACTCCGCCGCCAAGCTAGATCGTTTGCAGATCAGTCTGGAAGACAGGCAGACTTTTTTGCTGAATCTGCTGCACCTGCAAGGCTCCCGCCAAGGCAGTTATTTCCAGAGCGGAAGCATAGGAACCCCCGGTCTGGTGAACTGGCCCAAGCGTGGTCTGGAATTGCACAGTCGCTACAACCGGATAGATCTGGATGCGTGGGAGCAGGTCGTGCAGGAGTTTGGCCAGAATTTGGATGGCAGTGCCCTGGCTTCCTCGGCCCGCCCTTTGCTGCCCCTGTTGGAACGGGTACGTCTGAAAACAGATCAAGCGTTTTTCAGAGGGCAGTGGCTTGATCAGTTGGAACTGGAAAGTACCGAAGATGCTGCAGGCAAGTTGTACATGAGTCTGAAAGCCCGGCAAGCAGAAGGGAATGTGCAGGCGCAGCATCAGGACGGACGTTTTACCGGCTTGTTCAGTGCCAATTTTTCCCGTTTGCATATTGATAGCCGTCGCCCGGATTGGGCCTGGCCCGATGCCGACTTGCCTATGGACGACGATCTGCTCTTGCCTGCGATCTCGCTCAAGGTTGATGACTTGCAGATTCAGGGCATGCGTTTTGGCAAGCTGGAAGCCAAGGGCAAGCCTGACGGAAAGGGACAGCAGTGGAAGCTGGAGAACTTTGCCCTGAGTGCGGACGGTATGCAATTGCAAGGACAGGGCTCCTTGGCATTGCGTGGACCACAGCGTGGCTTGGAGCTGATTGCCAATAGTTATGTTGCTGATCTGGGGAAGTTTGTTGATGTCAGTGGTTTGCTGACCGAGTCAATCAAAGACGGTGACGGCACAGTACAAGCTGCCTTGTTCTGGAGTGACTTCCCCTGGACATTCGACAAGCGCAAGATCAGCGGGCAGTTCAATGTGGATTTGAAAAAAGGGCGCTTTATCAGTTTGAAATCGCGTTCAGCCAAGTTGCTGGAGCTCTTGAGTCTGCAGTCCATTTCACGTTTAAGCCGACTGGATCTGGATTTGTTCGGAGCCGTCAAAACAGGCTTTGCTTTTGATAGCCTGACTGGGCGCATGAACCTGGCACAGGGCAAGCTGGAACTGGATAACTATCAGATCAAAGGCCCAGCAGGGGCAATCAAGCTGAAGGGCTGGATTGACATCAAGGACGAGACGCTGGATCTGGTGGCGGTGGTGAACCCCAATCTGGATATGAGTGGCGCGGCGATTGCCGCGTATTTCACGGTTAACCCTGTCGTGGGGGTAGGGGCTTTGCTGACGCAGTGGCTGATGCAAATTCCGATGAGCAGCCATTTGTCAGTGACTTACGCGGTGACCGGCAAAATTGATGATCCTCAATTGAAAGAGCTGGATGCCCCAGTTGTCAGCGCTGAGAAAAGAGAGCCGCCGCCGCGGATTGAACCTTAAGGTTCGCCGTAGTCCATCAAGTTGGGTGGCATGACTTGATGGGGCCAGATTCAAGTTAAAGGCCGGTCCGGCAGCAAGGTTTTTTCTGTGTGTTAACTGATATGTAAAGATAGGCCGATGAGTACAAATAAACTGAAGCGACTCGGGGTGCTGCTGATTGCAGCAGGCCTGTCTTTCAATGTGTTTGGGGCTGGCACCCATCCTGTCGTGCAGGCTGCTCAAGAGGCTGAGCAGTCGCTGCAGGCTCGTGTTGGCGTGGCCGTCCTGGATACCGCAGACGCGCAGCTTTGGCAGTACCGTGCTGATGAGCGTTTCCCTATGGCCAGCACTAGCAAAGCCCTGATTTGTGCCGCGTTGCTGGCCAGAGGGCAGGGGGCGATGAAGACCGCCTGGCTGGTCAAGGAGGAGGCCATACAGTCGTATGCGCCCACCACGGAAAACATGATTGGTCAGTATGTATCGGCGGCTCAATTATGTGCGATTACGATGCGCAACAGCGACAATACGGCCGCTAACGGGGTCTTGGAAATGTTGGGTGGGCCAGGGGCCATCAGCTCTTTTCTGCACACGCAGGGCGATACGGTGACTCGCCTGGATCGCAATGAGCCGGACTTGAATGAAGCTACGCCGGGCGACCCTCGTGACACGACTACTCCCCAGGCCATGGTGCAAACCTTGCAGAAGCTGGTTCTGGGAGAGGGGCTTGAATCCCCTTCCCGTGATCGGCTGATTGACTGGCTGCGCCATAACGAAGTGGGTGGGCCTTTATTGCGGGCCGGTGTGCCTGAAAGCTGGCTTGTCGCAGACCGAACGGGGGCAGGGGGGTATGGCACACGCGGAGTGGTCGCGGTGATGTGGCCACCAGAGCGTGCACCCTTGGTGGCGGCCGTTTACATCACGGAAACCAAGGCGTCGATGGAAGATCGCAATGCGGCTATCGCCAGGATTGGCAAGGCCATTGCAGCGTCGGTGGAGCAGAAAGCGCAGCCTTGACGCACCTTGTTCTGAGCATCAGTAGTCCCGTGCGCAGCCTTATGCAATCAGGCACTTAGCCAGTCTGGCGCTCCAGCATTTCGTCCAGCGTCGCGTAATAGCTCATGGACGCATGGCGCAGATTGCCGCGCACATGCTCGCGGGCCTGTTCCGGGTCTTTATCCAGAAAGGACTGCAGGATGCCGCGAGTGGCCTGCATGGACAGCTCCCGGTAACGCGTATCGCGCAAGGTCGCCAGACGCACCGCTTCCACATGGTCGCTCAGGCGCATGATCATGGTGCTTAAATGCGGGTTGGGGCACAGCATGATCCAGCTTTCCCGAAAGGCATCGTTGGCAATCATGTACTGCATGGGGTCTGCGGCTTCATGTGCTTTTTCGGCTGCCGTGGCGGCCTTGTTCATCAAGGCCAGGCCTTCCAGACTTGCTTGCAGGCAAGCCGCTGCCGCCGCTTCCGGCTCCAGCAACATCCGTATTTCAAAGATCTGCGCAATATCGGCAGGCGTGAAGCGCCGCAGCATGAAGCCGCGTGAGGTGCCTTCCAGCAATCCTTCGTTGGTCAGTTGCAGCAGGGCTTCGCGCACTGGCATGCGCGAGACTTGCAATTCAGCCGCAATTTCATGGTCGACCAGACGGCTGTCATAGTTGATTTCGCCACTGCGCATGCGGCTGCGCAAGTGCTTGTAGACCTGCTGGCGTATGTTCAGTTTCGGGGCGGCAGGCTGGTTTTTATTCATTGATTTTGGGTAAGACGGTGAACAGGCAGTCAGCATGTTGGCCCTGTGCGCAGCAGTGAGTTTCCTGCACCTGGACGTGCTGATCGTAGATCAGTTTGCCGACGGCTGTAAGCATACCAACGATAGGTCGGCACAGGGGCTGATCATGGGGCCCAAACCCCCAGGCAAAGGGGCTGTTTTTCACACTGACCTGCAAACCTGCGCTGGCGGCCGTTTGAATATCCCAGTTCCCCCAACCTAGCTGTGCCGAAATATCCGCAATGCTGTCCAGCAAGGCCTGCGGCTCGTGATTGATGGCTTCCCAATAGGCCTTGGCCGACAAGCCCCCTTGTTCCATCACGGCCTGCCCCAAGGCATCCAGCGCCTGTGTTCGGGCGGGTTCATCCAGGCGGCGAAAGAGCCCCATCAGTACATCGGCACGCATCATCAGGTAACGCCGATCTGCATCCAGAATCTGGCCCTGAGCCGTATCCCAGTGCAATCTATCTTTAAATTCAGTCATTTTTAATAAAAAGTATATTGTTTTGTTTTTAGATAATATGTTGATATTAAAGCGAATAAATTATAGGGAAAACCATTATCCATTTAATTTAAGAATAAACTATATACTTTTTAGCAAGGCGGACTCCCGCTGGGATGATGTGCATAACAAAAGGGGACACATGGTGAAAGCGTTGCGAAAAAGCGTGATGGGGTTGGCCTTGGGGGCGGCCTTGATGATGGGCTGTGGGACGGCCAGCCTGGCAGCCGGGAACGAGCTGAAGATTGCTTTCCCGGTGGATATTCCATCCTGGGATCCCACCTCGGTGACTTTCCCGGCCGGCCAGTCGATTTACAAAGCGGTGTTTGATTCCCCCCTGTTTGTGGGTGACGATCTGAAGGTGGCACCCCGCCTGATCGAGTCCTGGGAATGGGCGGATGAGACGGGTCAGGCTTTGAAGGTCAAGCTGCGCGACAAGGTGAAATTCCATGACGGTAGTGACATGACAGCCGAGGATCTGAAGTTCACTTTTGATCGTGCGATCAACAAGAAAACATTGGCATTGAATGGCATGTTGCCTACCCTGAAGTCGGTAGAAATTACCGGCCCTCTGGAAGCCATCATTCATTTCAGTTCGCCTACACCCACAGCACCGAAAGGTCTGGCTTTCTTGTCCGCCTATATCTTGCCCAAAGCCTATTTCGAGAAGGTGGGGGAAGAGGAATTCCTGAAGCGTCCTATAGGCGCAGGCCCGTACAAGCTGAGCGATTATCAGCGTGGTTCCCGCATTACCCTGGAAGCTTTCGAAGACTACTGGCAAGGTGCGCCAGACTTGAAGCAAGTGGTGTTCGAGATTGTGCCGGATTCGTCGGCACGGGTGGCTGCTGTCGAGTCAGGCCGGGCGGATGTCTCTGTGCAGATTCCTGTACGTGAGATCAGCCGCCTGGAAAAGAATCCCAAGCTGGAAGCCAAGGTCTATCCCTACAGCGAGATCTACATTCTGCAAATGCCCAGCTATGTAGAAAGTTTCAAAGACGTGCATGTACGTCGTGCCATGAATATGGCGATCGACAAGGCCGGTCTGTCCCGTGCCTTCTATAAAAATGTGGCTCAGCCCTTGTCGGTTCTGGCTACCAAAGGCTCGCCTGGTGATGTGCCTGATCTGAACATTCCTTTCGACAAGAAAGCGGCGGTAGAGGAGTTGGCCAAGGCGGGTTACAGCACGGAAAAACCGCTGACCATCACCTTGTACTCCACCAATAACACCTTCCCTTCGGACTATGACGTCGCTCGTGCGGTGGCGCAGATGTGGAGCCAGATCGGTGTACAGACTACGGTTGAAGAAATTACCGTGGCCAAGTATCTGGAACTGAGCCATTCGTCCAAATTAACAGGCGTCATGCTGTATAGCTGGGCCAATGCAACCGGCGATCCAGAGATTTTCACGGGTCGAATTCTGGACCCACGCCTGCGTTTCTCCACCTGGAAAGAAGAGCGCCTGGCGGACACGCTGGATGAGCTGAATCGTCAGATGGACGAGGACAAGCGAGTAGCCGGTTACCAGGCGCTGAACCGTGAAGCGGCGGAACAGGCCTGGAGCCTGCCAGTGTTGCAGTCCATCTCCACCATTGCCTACAAAAAGGGCCTGAAGCTCAATACCTATCAGACGGGTTACATCCTGCCGCAGGAATATTCCTGGCAGTAAGCCTTTCATGCGCCCCGCAGCGTGATGCTGCGGGGTGGTCTACCGGGTTCCTCCCGGCGTATTTTCTCCTGCGGTTCTCTTCATGAAAAACGTTTGCTTCCTGATGGCGCGCAAGCTCGTCTTCGTGCTGGTGACGGCGTTCCTGCTGTCCATGATCGTGTTCTTCATGCTGCGCGTCATTCCGGCTGATTCGCTGGGCATGATGTTGCCTCCTTCGGCCACCGAAGCCGATGCACAGGCGCTGCGTGTTGAGCTGGGCATGGATGGCTCGGCCTTGCATCAGTACCAGGTTTGGTTGAGCGGTGTATTTCGCGGCAATTTGGGCAACTCCATCTTCTTTCATCAACCAGTGACAGGTTTGCTGGCCCAGGCCTTGCCCCCCACGCTGGAGCTGGCCTGTGTCAGTTTGCTGATGGCTTTGTTGATCTCTATTCCCGGCGGCATTGTTCTGTACTTGCTGGACAAGAAAAAGATCGAATTTGTGGCTGACTTTGTACTGGTGCTGCTGCTGTCCGTGCCGTCCTTTCTGTGGGGCATCATTTTGATCGTGGTGTTTGGTGTGCTGTTCCCGGTCCTGCCCTTTATGGGACGTATGGAAGGCACGCCAGCCGTCGATGGTGGTACGGGTTTTTTGCTGTTTGATCTGTTGATACGCGGTCAATGGCTGGCCTGGTGGGATGCCTTCTCGCATCTGATCTTGCCTGCATTGGCCCTGGCGCTGGCTTTCAGTCCCATTGTGATTCGCGTCTTGCGCTCCAGCCTGATTGAAACGGCCAATAGCCAGTACGTGAATGTCGCTCGTCTGCGCGGTGTGCCGGAATGGCGCGTGCTGCTGGTGCACATGCTGAAAAACGCGGCCCTGCCCACCTTGACTCTGATCGGCGTGCAGTTTGGCTTTTTGTTTGGCGGCACCTTGCTGATCGAAGTCATTTTCTCCTTCCCCGGTATCGGCAATCTGATGGTGCAAGCCATCAAGAACCATGACCTTCCCCTGATTCAGGGCGTGGCCCTGGTGTTCTGTTTGATGGTGCTGGCCGTCAACTTCTGTGTCGATGGCTTGTATAGCGTTATGAATCCACGTTTGAGGTCCGCATGAGCGCGCATCCACAATCTTTTTGGCAAGCGCGGCTGCGGCCTGTGCTGGCCCATCCCAAGGTGCTGGTCGGTGGCACCTTGGTACTGATCTTTGCCCTGGTGGCCTTGTTTGCCCCCTTGCTGGCTCCGAATGATCCCAACGCCCAGGACTTGCTGGCAACGCTCTTGCCACCTGCCTGGCAGGACGGCGGTCTGGCGCAGTATCCCTTGGGAACGGATGGCCTGGGGCGATGTATTTTGTCGCGCCTGATTTATGGCAGTCGTGTGGCCTTTCAGGTGGCAGTAACCGCCGCGGCAGGCACGATGGTGCTGGGCACGGTGCTGGCTATTTTGGCTGGCTATATCGGTGGCTGGTTTGATCGAGGTGTCAGCTCCCTGGTGGTGCTGTGGATGGCGTTTCCGCCTGTGGTCTTTTCCATGATGTTGATGGTGGGACTGGGCACGGGCCTGTTCAACGTGATTTTGGCTGTGGTGCTGGTGGACTGGACGCGTTTTTATCGTGTGGTTCGGGCCGAAGTTCTGGTGGCGCGTCAGCGTGACTATGTCTATGCCGCGCATCTGCTGGGTTTTTCCCACCTGCGCATCATGCTGCGCGAAGTGCTCCCTAGCGTGGCTCCACTGATCGTCACCTTGTTCAGCCTGCAAATGGGGGTAGCCATTGTGGTTGAAGCGATCCTCAGTTTCGTGGGGCTTTCCGTTCCGTCCGATGTGGTGGCCTGGGGCGTGATGCTGGCTGATGGTCGTGACCAGATTTACCAGGCAGGCTGGGGCTTGATGGCACCAGTGATTGGCATTGTGTTTGCAGTGCTGGGTTTCAATTTGCTGAGTGATGGTTTGCGCACCACGCTGGATCCTCGGCTCAAGCAACGAGGAGCGCACTGATGAGCGTGCCAGTTATTGAATTCAAGCAAGTCAGTGTCTCAGTGCCGGTGCAAGGGCAATCGGTAGAGCTGCTGCGCAAGGTCTCGTTTGCAGTACAAGCAGGCCGCACCTTGGGCCTGGTCGGGGAATCCGGCGCGGGCAAGAGCATGATAGGGCGGGTGATCTCAGGCATGTTGCCTAGCAATCTTCGCTTGTCTTCGGGGCAAGTCTGTTTTCAGGGTTCGGTGGTAACGGGCGCGCAAATGCGTCGCCTGCTGGGCCGAAAAGTGGCTTTTGTGCCGCAGGAGCCCTTGTCCTCCCTGAACCCCGTGCTGACCATACGCCAGCAGATGTTTGAGCATTTGGCTCGACTGGGTATTCCCCGCACATCGCGCGAGCAATACTGTCTGGAGCGTTTGGAAGAGGTGGGTTTGCCCGATCCTCCCTCCATGCTGGGCCGATATGCGCATGAACTTTCGGGTGGGCAGTGCCAGCGTATCTTGATTGCCATGGCCTTTTCCGGCGACCCGGAGCTGATTGTGGCCGACGAGCCTACAACGGCCTTGGATGTGATTACTCAAGCGCAAATCATCCGTATTTTGCGAGATGTGCAGCAGCGCCATCAAACGGCCGTGATTCTGATCACCCACGATTTGCGCATGGCGGCCCACGTTTGTGATGAGGTTGCCGTGCTGTATGCCGGAGATGTGGTCGAACAAGGTCCCGCTGCAGACGTGCTGGATACGCCTTTGCATCCGTATTCCTGGGCACTGAAAAATGCCACGCCGGCATTGAATGGCCCTTTATACGCGTTGCCATCCTTGGCTGACATCATGCCCGGCTTGAAAGATATGCGGGATCTGCCTGGCTGTCGCTTTGCGCGCCGTTGCCCTACTCGCAATGCGGTTTGTGAGCAGCGCGTCCCGGAGTTGGAAGCAGTTAAACCCGGTCATTGGGTGAGCTGTGCAGGCCCCTGTCTGACGCGCGACGCCGCAGCCCAGGCTGCGCTGCATGTTTTGCCGCAAGGGCCGTCTGAAGACTTGGCTCCCTTGGTGGAGTTTCAGAATGTGGAGCGCAGCTACCGTGTGACGCGTAATGGTCGTCGCAGCCTGATGGTTGCCTTGCGACCCCTATCCCTGAGCGTGCGCCCCGGCGAGATGGTTGGTGTGGTGGGGGAAAGCGGGAGTGGCAAGAGCACCGTCGCCCGTTTGATGGTGGGTTTGTTGCAGCCTAGCGGTGGACAAGTGCTGGTGCAAGGCCAGTCCCGCGAGCAGTTTGCCAAAGGGCAGGGCGAGTCCTTGTCGCAGACGATTCAGATGGTCTTTCAGGATCCGGATTCGGCCTTGAATCCACGCCGCAGTGTGCAGCAGTTGGTCACGCAGGTGCTGGAGTTGCAGCCGGGGATGACGCCTGAGCAGCGTCGTCAGAAAGCCGACGAGTTGATGGCGCAGGTGGGCATTGCCCAGGATGCTGGTTTGCGTTTCCCTTCGGAGCTGTCCGGTGGGCAAAAGCAGCGTGTGAACATTGCCCGCGCCTTGTGCGTGCAACCGCGTCTGCTGGTCGCCGATGAAATTGTTTCGGGCCTGGATGTATCCGTGCAAGCACTGATCCTGAATCTCTTGCTGCGACTGAATAAGGAATTGGGCGTCGCGGTGGTGTTCATCTCCCATGACTTGTCCGTGATTCGCTATCTGTGCACGCGAGTGCTGGTGATGAAAAACGGTGAAGTTGTCGAGCAAGGTAATACCGCCGAGGTATTTGCCAAGCCGCAGCATCCCTATACCCGTCTTTTGCTGGGCAGTGTGCCGCCGGATGATTCCAGCCAGATCTGGCCTGCGCCTTTGGATTGTCCATCCCAAACCGTGGGTGAGGCTGCACCCGCTTTAGTACCCGCTATGGCGGTCTGAATCCCGTTCTACTCGTATTTACAGGAAGCACTATGAGTTATGCCAATAACGAGGCCGCCTTGTCGGGCCTGACCCAGGACCACCAGGTCCATCGGGATGCCTATCTGGACGAGGATGTCTTTCAACTGGAAATGGAGCGGCTGTTCAGCCGTGCCTGGCTCTACGTGGGCCATGAAAGTCAGGTGCCCAAGACGGGCGATTATGTGTCGGTGACCTTGGCGCAAAGCCCTGTCATCATGCTGCGCCATAGCGATGGCTCGGTACGGGTGGTGATGAACCGTTGCGCTCATAAAGGGGCCCGACTGGTCAGTGAGTCCAGTGGCAATGTGGGCAAGATGCTGCGTTGCCCGTATCACGCCTGGACCTACAAGCTGGATGGCTCGCTGCTGGCTGTGCCGCTGAAAAATGCCTACGAAAACACGGAGTTTTCGCAATGTCCGGCGGCTGGTGGTTTGTCCACGCCGGGGGCGGTAGAAAGTTATCGCGGCTTTGTGTTTGCCCGCCTCAGCAAAGAAGGCTTCAGCCTGCAAGAGTACTTCGGTGATGTGCTGCAGGCCTTGGACAATATGGCGGATCGCTCTCCGGAAGGGGAGTTGCAGGTGGCAGGCGGTTCGATTCGTACCGTCATCAACTGCAACTGGAAGATGTACATGGAGAACATCAACGACACCGTGCATCCCATCTCCACGCATGAGTCGGCCTCCAGCTCGGCAGCCAAAGTGGGTGAAGTGTTCAAGGAAGAAGACCCCACTGCGCTGGAGCAATTGCTGCCCTTCGGTTCGGGCTATGACTTCTACTCACGCATGGGCGTGGAAACGTATCCGAACGGGCACAGCATTCTGGGCACCAAGTTCAGCATTCATACTGACTACTCCGGAATTCCGGGCTACAAAGCCATGATGAATGAAGCCTGGGGCGAGGAAAAAGCGGCTCGGGTGCTGGGTTTCAATCCACAAAACGTGGTGTTTTACCCCAGCATGGCGGCCAAGGGTTCGCCACAGATTATTCGTGTATTGCGGCCTCTGGCAGTAAACCGGACTTTGCTGGAAGTGTGGGTGTTTCAACCCAAAGGGGCACCGCGTGAAATGCTGGATCGCGGCCTGACTTATAGCCGTCTGGTTTATTCGCCCATGAGCGTCGTCGCCCATGACGATGTGCATTTGTTCGAGAGCCAGCAAGCCAGCCTGAAAGCCCAGGGCAATCCGTGGGTGAACCTGCTGCGTCAATACGATGCGCAGGAAGGCGAGCAGGGCAAGGGCACGTTTGATGATGCTAATAATGAATGGGTCATACGCAATCAATACCGTGCCTGGAAGCAAGGCATGACGCAGCAGGAGCAGGAATGATGGGGATGATGCAAGAGCAGGGCCAGCAGAGGGGCCAAGGACAGGATGCATTGCAAGGTCAGCAGCAGTTGAATCAGCAGCAAAGCCAGGGGCAAGGCCAGCGTCTGGGCCAAACGGAGGGTCTGCAACAAAGCCTGCAGAACTTTGTATGGCAAGAGAACGCCTTGCTGGACCAGGGTCGCTTTGATGAATGGTACGAGTTGTTTGCACAAGACGGCCTGTACTGGATTCCTGGTGAATCCGGGCAGGAAAGCCCCGAAGGGCGCATGTGCATTGCCTTGGAAAATCGCATGTTGATGCGCTTGCGTATTGACCGTCTGTCGCACCATCGTGCCTTTTCCTTGCAACCCGGCGTGCGTGGTCTGCGCGTGATTCAAACCCCGCGCGTTCAGTCCGAACATCCTGACGAGGACGGCTGCTATACCGTGCGCACCAATCTGATTTATTCGGAGTATCAGAAGCAAAAAACCGAGGTTCTGCCTGCTACCGCCTCCTATCGTTTGCGCGCCGTCGATCAGGCTTGGGAGATCGTGGAAAAGCGGGTGGACTTGTTGAGCGTGGATGGTTATTTACCCACCATTCAGCTCTTCATTTAGGCCACGCATGCACATGACTAACACATCACCCAGCTATCGCAGCCTGTCTTGTGAAGGCATGGACGACAGCATGGCTTACCGCCTGCTGACGTCCCTGATCGTGCCGCGTCCCATTGCCTGGGTATGTACCTTGGAGGAGTCGGGTAGTGTGAATCTGGCACCGTTCAGCTCCTTTAATTACGTGGCACACAGCCCACCCATGCTGGCGATCAATATCAACCGTAATGATGACGGCAGCTTGAAGGATACGGCCCGTAATTTGCAGGCCAGCAAAGAATGTGTGGTGCAGTTATGTCGCCAGTCTGATCTGGCTGCTGTCCACGCCAGTGCTGCTGCCTTGCCGCCCGGCCAGAGTGAGGTAAAGGAGTTGGGCATGAGTCTGGTGCCCAGCCAGTATGTGCGCGTGCCTCGCCTGGATGGGGCCGCCGTGCAGATGGAGTGCAAGCTGGATCAGGTAGTGGATTTGGGGCGTGGCGTGAACCAGCTACATATTCTGGAAGTGCTGGCTTTTCACGTTGATTCGTCCTTGATGGACGAGAAGGGGAAAGTAGATCTGGAGGTGTATCGGCCTTTGGCGCGGTGGGCCGGGCCGTATTATGCACAGCGTGGGGATATTCTTCTGCCTTGAGTCTGTGCTCCGCGTAGTGGACCAACAAAAAAACCGCCTTGTGGGCGGTTTTTTTGACTACTGAGCAAGGCGCAAAACTTAATAAACACCTTGATGACGCATGGCATTGGCGACTTTGACAAAGCCGGCAATATTGGCGCCGTTAACGTAGTGGATGAAGTCGCTTTCTTGACCATAGTTCACACAATTTTCGTGGATGTCACGCATGATGGAGTGCAGCTTGGCGTCAACTTGTTCACGTGTCCAGCTTAAACGCTGGGCGTTTTGGCTCATTTCCAGACCGGATACGGCAACACCGCCCGCATTGCTGGCTTTGCCAGGGGCATACAAGATTTTGGCGTGGATAAAGGCATCGACCGCGTCCAGCGTGCTGGGCATATTGGCGCCTTCGGCAACGCAACGCACACCGTTCTTGATCAGGACTTCAGCATCTTTGCCATCCAGCTCATTTTGGGTTGCGCAAGGCAGAGCGATGTCCACAGGGACGTGCCAAGGACGTTTGCCTTCTTGAAAGAGCAAGCCGTGTTCTTTGGCGTAATCCACCAGACGACCACGTTGCACATTTTTAACGTGCATCAGGGAAGCCAGTTTTTCGCGGGTAAAGCCGTCCATGTCCACCACGCAACCTTGCGAGTCGGAAACGGTAACCACTTTCGCACCCAGATCCAGGCATTTTTCAATGGCGTATTGAGCCACATTGCCCGAGCCGGAAACCGACACTGTCATGCCGTCAAAGGACAAGCCTTTGCGAGCCAACATTTCTTGTGCGAAATATACGGTGCCATATCCCGTGGCCTCAGGACGAATCAAACTGCCGCCAAAGCACAAATCTTTACCGGTGAAGACACTGGCTGCGCTGTTGGAGAGTTTTTTCATCATGCCAGCCATAAAGCCAACTTCACGTGCGCCCACGCCGATATCACCGGCAGGTACGTCTGTGTCTGGACCCAGATGGCGGTACAGCTCAACAATCAGGGCCTGGCAAAAACGCATCACTTCGCCATCGGACTTGCCCTTGGGATCAAAGTCCGAGCCGCCTTTACCGCCGCCCATAGGCAGAGTGGTCAGGGCGTTTTTGAATGTTTGTTCAAAAGCCAGGAACTTCAGAATGGACAGGTTCACCGAAGGGTGAAAGCGCATGCCGCCTTTGAAAGGACCGATGGCATTGCTGTGCTGAATACGGAAACCGCGATTAACCTGAACCTGGCCACGATCATCTACCCAGGAGATACGAAACTGGATAGCGCGTTCGGGTTCGACCAGACGTTCGAGCAGACCATGATCGGCGTACTGGGGGTTTTTCTCGATGAAGGGCCACAAGCTGGTCATGACTTCCCGTACGGCCTGCATGAATTCAGGCTGGTTAGGGTCGCGGGACTGCACTCTGGCTAGGAACTGTTCTAGAGAGATAGATTTCATTGCAAGCGAACTCTGTTTGCAATACTGAGATTTCGAGTAGAACTCAGCAGATTGAAAGAATGGATGCACGGGAATGCACCCGATCATACGCCCATCGCAAGCAAGCCTCTCGTATAGAGAGGCTTGCGCGGGATGTTCGATTTACTTCTTCATCATGTCGAAGAATTCGGAGTTGGTCTTGGTAGCCCGGATTTTGTCCAGGATAAACTCCATGGCTTCAATTTCATCCATCCCATGGATGAACTTGCGCAGAACCCAGACCTTTTGTAGAAGATCGGGTTTGATCAGCAACTCTTCACGACGGGTACCTGATTTATTCAGGTTGATGGCAGGGTAAATTCGTTTCTCGGCCAGACGGCGCTCCAGATGGATTTCGGAGTTGCCGGTACCTTTAAATTCTTCATAGATGACTTCGTCCATGCGGCTGCCGGTTTCGATCAGGGCAGTACCGATGATGGTCAAGGAGCCACCTTCTTCCAGATTACGGGCAGCGCCAAAAAAGCGTTTGGGGCGCTGCAGGGCGTTGGCGTCCACACCACCGGTCAAAACCTTGCCCGAAGCAGGGACCACGGTGTTGTAGGCGCGAGCCAGACGGGTAATGGAGTCCAGCAGGATCACCACGTCTTTTTTCAATTCAACCAGGCGTTTGGCCTTTTCGATGACCATCTCGGCCACTTGCACGTGACGCGTAGCGGGTTCATCAAAGGTGGAGGCCACCACTTCGCCGCGCACGGTGCGCTGCATTTCGGTCACTTCCTCGGGGCGCTCGTCCACCAGCAGGACGATCATGATGGCCTCGGGGTAATTGGTCGTGATGGCGTGAGCCATATGCTGCATCATCACGGTTTTACCGGATTTGGGGCTGGCCACGATCAGGGCGCGCTGGCCTTTACCGATAGGCGAGAAGATATCCAGGATACGACCTGTGATGTTCTCTTCGCTTTTGATGTCGCGCTCCAGGCGCATGGGCTGATCGGGATGCAGCGGGGTCAGGTTCTCAAACATGATGCGATGTTTGATGGCCTCGGGCTGCATGCCGTTGACCTTGTCCACCTTGACCAGGGCAAAGTAGCGCTCGCCGTCTTTAGGGGTGCGCACTTCGCCTTCAATGGAGTCACCCGTGTGCAGATTGAAACGACGAATCTGCGAAGGCGAGATGTAAATATCGTCTGTGCTGGCCAGGTAAGAGGTTTCTGGCGAACGCAGAAAGCCAAAACCATCAGGCAGGACTTCAAGCACCCCGTCGCCGAAAATCTGCTCGCCTTTTTTGGCGTGCTTTTTCATGATGGCGAACATCAGCTCTTGCTTGCGCAAGCGGTTCGCGTTGTCGATTTCCAGAGTGGCAGCCATTTCTAGCAGCTGCGAGACGTGCAGAGCTTTTAATTCGTTCAGGTGCATGGGTGTGGGGAAGGGCTTTCAGCAGCAGACCGCAGGCCAGCGAAGGGCCTGCGTGCGGTTAATCAGAGATTACAGGGAGCTGTCGAGAAACGCGCTAAGTTGGGACTTGGCCAGTGCGCCGACTTTAGTCTGGGCGACTTGGCCGTCTTTAAACAGCATGAGCGTTGGAATACCGCGAACACCGAATTTAGCAGGGGTGTCGGGATTTTCATCGACGTTGAGCTTAGCGATGATAACACGACCTTTGTACAGTTCGGCGGCCTCGTCGAGCAAAGGTGCAATCATTTTACAGGGGCCGCACCATGCAGCCCAGTAATCGACCAGAACAGGAAGTTCGGCATTGAGGACGTCGCTCTCAAAGGAGGCGTCTGTAACGTGAATGATGGAGTCGCTCATGGCAAGATGCAAAAAAATTAAAAGATAACGAAAAACTATACGTGTGGCGTGACCTGAGCACAATGTATTCTACGGCCAATTGCGACGGTCTTGTTGCCAATTTTTGACAGGATACCATTGCGTCTGGTTGATAATGTGCATTCACTGCGCAACGCGCGCCAATAAAGCGTTTCCCCACTGGCGCCTAACCACTCGTAAAATAGCGTTTTTCTGTACGATCTACCGGGAATCAAGTTGTCTACTACACGTTACGACGAATCTTCTATACGGGTGCTCAAAGGGCTGGAACCGGTCCGTCAGCGCCCGGCCATGTATACCCGCACGGATAATCCCCTGCATATTGTGCAGGAGGTCATCGATAACGCGGCCGATGAAGCCCTGGCTGGTTTTGCCCGTACCTTGACGGTTACCTTGCTGGAGGACGGCGGTATCCAGGTCGAGGATGATGGGCGCGGTATTCCTGTCGGCCTGCACCCCGAAGAGAATGCGCCTGTGGTGGAACTGGTTTTCACACGGCTGCATGCCGGGGGCAAGTTCGACAAGCTCAATGGCGGGGCCTATGCCTTCTCCGGCGGTTTGCACGGGGTGGGGGTTTCAGTAACCAATGCCTTGTCGCGTCGCCTGGAAGTGCTGGTCTGGCGTGACGGGCAAGCCAATGAAATCGTCTTTGCCGACGGCGAGCTGGAGCAGCCTCTGGCCCAGACGGGGACGGTGGCCAAGCGTAAAACGGGCACCCGTGTTCGGGTCTGGCCCGATCCCAAATACTTTGACTCTGCCCAGATTCCCCTGGCTCAACTGACTCATATCCTGCATAGCAAGGCCGTCTTGCTGGAAGGGGTGACCGTGGAGCTGGTGCAGCAAAAAACCGGCCAGCGTCAGCAGTGGTGCTATCAGGACGGTTTGCGTGGCTATCTTCAGGAAGAGATGGAAGGCGTGGAGTTGCTGGTGCCGCTGTTTGAAGGCCGCCAGTACGCCCCGCAAGATGACGATAATTTCTCGCCCGGGGAAGGTGCTCATTGGGTGGTGGCCTGGACACTGGACTCCCAGATTGTGCGCGAGTCTTACGTCAATCTGATCCCCACCAGTGCCGGTGGTACGCACGAGTCGGGCTTGCGTGATGGCCTGTATCAAGCCGTGCGCAGCTTTGCCGAGCTGCATAGCCTGATTCCCAAGGGCGTCAAGCTGCAGGCCGAGGACGTATTTGCGCGTGCCAGTTTTGTACTGTCCGCCAAGGTGCTGGACCCGCAGTTTCAGGGCCAGATCAAGGAAAAGCTCAATAGCCGTGACGCGGTTCGTCTGGTGAGCGGTTATGTGCGCAATGCGCTGGAACTGCACCTCCACGCCAATGTGGATCAAGGCCGCAAGCTGGCTGAAGTAGCCGTGCGTCAGGCTCAGGCCCGCACGCGTTCGGCCCAGAAAGTGGAAAAACGTAAAAGTTCGGGCGTGGCGGTCCTGCCCGGCAAGCTCACGGACTGCGAATCCCACGATCTGGAAAATTCCGAACTGTTTCTGGTCGAGGGTGACTCGGCAGGCGGCTCGGCCAAAATGGGGCGCGACAAGGAATTTCAGGCCATTCTGCCCCTGCGCGGCAAGGTCTTGAATGCCTGGGAAGTGGATCGTGATCGCTTGTTTGCCAACCAGGAAATTCACGATATTTCCGTGGCGATCGGTGTCGATCCGCACGATGCCCAGTCCGAACCTGACCTGTCCGGTTTGCGCTATGGCCGCATCTGTATCTTGTCGGATGCGGACGTGGACGGCTCGCACATTCAGGTGCTCTTGCTGACCTTGTTCTTCCGTCATTTCCCCAAACTGATCGAGGCGGGCCACGTGTATGTAGCGCGCCCCCCCTTGTTCCGCGTAGATGTGCCTGCCGCTGGCAAACGCCCGGCTCGCAAAATCTATTGCCTGGATCAGGGCGAGCTGGATGCCACTTTGGAAAAGCTGCGCAATGAAGGTATCCGCAACGAGTCCTGGAGCATCAGCCGCTTTAAAGGTCTGGGTGAAATGAGCGCGGAACAGTTGTGGGATACCACCATGAACCCCGATACCCGCCGTTTATTGCCTGTGCATTGGGGTGAGGATGGGCTTAGCGGTACGCAAACCATGTTCACCATGCTGATGGGCAAGGGCGAGGCCTCGGCCCGCCGTGCCTGGTTGGAAGAAAAAGGCAATTTGGCCGATCTGGACGTCTGAGCCCGACTTAAGAGTTATTTATGGATAGCAATCAATTGGATTTTGAACCGGCCGGATCGGACGATAGCATCACGCTGGCGACGTACGCCGAACAGGCGTATCTGGATTACGCCGTTTCGGTCGTGCGCGGGCGTGCCTTGCCGGACCTGACGGATGGCCAAAAGCCGGTGCAGCGCCGCATTCTTTACGCGATGGACGCGATGGGCCTGGGCCCAACTGCCAAGCCAGTGAAATCGGCCCGTGTGGTGGGGGATGTGCTGGGTAAGTACCACCCGCACGGTGACCAGGCTGCCTATGACGCCATGGTGCGTATGGCACAGAATTTTGTGCTGCGTTACCCGCTGGTTGATGGGCAGGGTAACTTCGGTTCGCGCGATGGCGACAATGCCGCCGCCATGCGTTACACGGAAGCGCGCCTGACTCCGTTCTCGCGTTTGCTGCTGGACGAGCTGGACGAAGGCACGGTGGACTTTATCCCCAACTACGATGGCAGCCAGAAAGAGCCAGTGACCTTGCCTGCTCGCTTGCCCATCATGCTGCTTAACGGCGCATCGGGGATTGCGGTGGGGATGGCAACCGAGATTCCTTCCCACAACCTGCGCGAAGTTGCCCAGGCTTGCGTGAGCCTGCTGCGCAATCCGAATTTGAGCGATCAGGAAATACACGAGATCGTTCCTGGCCCGGACTTTGCCGGCGGTGGCCAAATTATTTCCTCTTCGGCTGACATTGCAGCGGTTTACGCGCAAGGCCGAGGTTCCATCAAAGCTCGTGCCCGTTGGGTATTCGAGGAAATGGCGCGTGGTCAATGGCAATTGGTCGTGACTGAATTGCCGCCCGGCAGCTCCTCCCAGCAGATTCTGGAGGAGATTGAGGAACGCACCAATCCCAAGGTCAAAGCGGGCAAAAAATCCCTGAGCACCGAGCAACAGCAGACTAAAGCCTTGATGCTGAATATGCTCGATGCCGTGCGTGACGAGTCGGGCAAGCAGGCCGCCGTGCGTCTGGTCTTTGAACCCAAATCCCGCGCTATTGATCGGGACGAGTTTGTGACCACCCTATTGGCGCAGACCAGTCTGGAGCGCAACGTCTCCATCAACCTGGTGTGTATTGATACTGATGGCCGTCCCGGCCAGCGCTCCTTGCGTCAGGTTCTGCAAAGCTGGCTGGAATTCCGCCGTCATACGATGGAGCGCCGTACCCGCTATCGTCTGGACAAAGTCACTGATCGTATCCATGTGCTGCAAGGGCGCATGGTGGTGTACCTGAATGTGGATGAAGTCATCCAAACCATTCGCGAATCTGACGAACCGCGTGCAGCCTTGATGGAGCGCTTTGAGTTAAGCGAACGTCAGGCCGACGATATTCTGGAAATGCGCTTGCGTCAGTTGGCGCGTCTGGAAGGCTTCAAGATCGAGAAAGAGCTGCAAGAGCGTCTGGAAGAGCAGGAGTCCTTGCAAAAGCTGCTGGATGATCCCAAGGCCTTGAAACGTCTGATGATTCGTGAAATCGAAGCAGACGTTAAAACCTACGGTGATGAGCGTCGCACCTTGATTGAAGCGGCCGAGCGCGCCGTGCTGGAAACCAAGGTGGTCGACGAGCCAGTTACCGTGATTGTGTCGCGCAAAGGCTGGCTGCGTTCGCGTCAGGGCCACGGCCACGACGCCTCGCAATTCAGCTTCAAAACGGGTGATGATCTGCGCGATTCGCTGGAGTGCCGTAGTACCACTGATCTGGTCGCCATCGGTACCGATGGCCGGGTCTATACTGTGCCGGTTTCCAGCTTGCCTTCAGCGCGTGGAGATGGTCAGCCCATTACCTCCATGATTGAAGTCAGCTCCAGCGCGCCTATCGAACATATTCTGGCCGCGCCTCTGGAGCAGAACTACTTGCTGGCGGCCTGCGATGGCTACGGTTTTGTGGCCTCCCAAGGCGACATGAATACGCGCCAGAAAGCGGGCAAGCAGTTTGTCACTATTGAAGATGGCAAAAAGCTGCTTAAACCCCTGGCTTTGCGCCCAGACGATCAGTATGTGGGCCTGCTCAGCGAGCAGGGACGTTTCCTGGTGGTGGACATCAAGGAACTGAAAGTGCTGTCCAAAGGTGGACGTGGCACCGTGCTGATCAAGCTCAATGAAGGTGATACGCTGAGTCAGTGGGTGGCCTTTGGTGAAACCGGTCTGGCGGTTAGCGGAGTAAATCGCAAGCGTCCCTCTACCATCGTGATGGATCTGGACATGCTGGCCAATTATCTGGGCAAGCGGGCAGGCAAGGGCAAGACCCTGTCGCTCAAATTGAACGACCCTGTTTTGCATCGGCCTGAAGAGTCCTGAATTTGTATTGTCGCCGGAGGCTGGCCCTCCGCCTGATAGCTTTCTTTTTTGAGTGTGGGATATGAGTTTCAAAGTTACGGTTCAGCCCAGCGGGCATAGTTTTGACGTACAGCCCGGACAATCTGTGCTGGATGGCGCGCTGAATGCGGGCATTGTTTTGCCCTATAGCTGCCGTAATGGCACCTGTTCGTCTTGCCGTGGCAAGGTCATTGAAGGCGAATATGATGCAGGCCGTGCGCCCGAGCAATTGCTGAGCGAAGACGACCGTGCGGTGGGCTACACCCTGTTCTGTCAGGCCAAGCCCAGCAGCGACATGCTGATCGAGTCCCACGAAATTCGTATGGCGACCGATATCCAGATTCGCAAAATGCCGTCGCGCGTCGTGGGGCTGGAAAAGGTACGTGATGATGTGATGGTGGTGCGTCTGCAAATGCCATCGTCCGAGCCTTTCCGTTACTACCCCGGCCAGTATCTGGAATTCATCCTGAAAGATGGCAGCCGTCGCAGCTACTCCATGGCCACACCGCCACGGGAAGACAACCAGGTGGAATTGCATATCCGTCACATGCCCGGCGGCGTGTTTACCGATCATGTGTTCGGTGCCGGTGCCACCGCCATGAAAGAGCGTGAAATTCTGCGCGTGGAAGCGCCTTTGGGTTCTTTCTTCTTGCGTGAAGACAGCGCTGCTCCTATGGTGTTCCTGGCCAGCGGCACGGGTTTTGCACCGATCAAGGCCTTGATCGAGCGTTTGATTCAAACCGGCAGCCAGCGTGAAGTGGCCCTGTACTGGGGTGGTCGTCGACCCAAGGATCTGTACCAGTCCGAACTGGCTGAAAAGTGGGCTAGCGAACTGCCTAATGTGCGTTTCATTCCGGTGATTTCGGACGCACAGCCCGAAGATGCTTGGACGGGACGTACCGGCTTTGTGCATCAGGCCGTATTGGCTGATTTGCCTGATCTGTCGGCCTGGCAGGTCTACGCCTGTGGTGCGCCGGGTATGGTCGAGGCGGCTCGCAAGGATTTTGTGGAGCAAGCTCAACTGAATCCGGACAATTATTTTGCAGATGCCTTTACGTCCCTGGCAGACGTAAAGTAAGCGTCTTGATCAATAGCTCAACAAGCGGACAGTACACATGAAAGTAGCAGTTCTGGGCAGCGGCATTATTGGGGTTTCAACTGCCTGGTGGCTGAGCCAGCAAGGTTGTGAAGTGGTGGTCGTGGATCGGGGGACCGGTCCCGCACAAGAAACCTCGCGTGCCAACGGTGGGCAAATCTCGGTGTCGTATGCCGAGCCCTGGGCCAACCCGAAAATGCCGCTCAAACTGCTGAAATGGTTGCTGCAGGACGATGCTCCTTTGCTGTTCCGTCCGCGCCTGGATCTGCGTCAGTGGCGCTGGTGCCTGTCTTTTCTGCGAGAGTGTCTGCCCGGCCGGGTTGCGCCTAATGTGCGTGCCCTGGTGGCGATGGCTGAATACAGCCGCAGCACGCTCAAGCAATTGCGGCCTAGCCTGGACTTTGACTACCGACATCAGGAAAAGGGCATCATCACCTTTTACCGTGATGCGCAAAGTCTGGATGATTCCCAGCAAATGGCCGATGTCATGCGCGATATGGGGGTGGACCGGCGCATCATGAGCGTGGACGAGCTGGTGCAGCTTGAGCCTGCTCTGGCGTCGGCCCGCGATCAGATTGTGGGTGGTGATTACACCAAAGACGATGAATCTGGTGATGCCAATCAGTTCACTTGTGGTTTGGCCGCGATGGCCAGGCGCGCCGGGGTGGAGTTTCGTTTTTCCACACAGATCACCCGTTTGCTGACGACCAAGGGCCGAGTCGTAGGAGTTGAGGTGATTGGTGCTGATGGCGCGTACGAGTCTATCCAGGCGGATGCTTTTGTTGTCGCCATGGGCAGTTTCAGCCCCACGGTCCTGCAGCCGCTGGGGATTTCCTGCCCCGTTTACCCGGCCAAAGGCTATTCGGCCACTTTCCCGGTGCTGGTGCCCGAGGGGGTACCCACTGTCAGTCTGACGGACAAAGATAAAAAACTTGTTTTTTCCCGTCTGGGCGATAGCCTGCGGGTGGCTGGAACCGCTGAATTGTCGGGCTATTCCCGTAGTTTGAATCCCGCCCGCTGTCAGGCTTTGTTAACCCATGTCGCAGATCTGTTCCCAAGCGCATTGGATTTTGATAATGTTCATTTCTGGTCAGGACTGCGTCCTGCCACAGCATCTAATGTCCCACTGATAGGCCGATCTTCCATTCCTAACCTGTACCTGAATACCGGACATGGCACCCTGGGGTGGACCATGGGTATAGGCTCTGGCCGAGCCTTGGCGGACCTGGTCATGGGACGACAACCCGAACCTGAATTTCCTTTTTTATCTTGAAGGATGTATGAAAAATCTACGCGGATTACTGTTGAAACGTGGTGTTATGGCTTTGGCGATGGCAGCGGGTGGCTCAGCCGCTTTGCTGTTCGGGTCCACCGCCCTGGCAGCCGTTGATATTCAGGTCTGGACCGCTTTGAACTCGCACAATCAGGACGAGTTTGAAAGCTTGGTTCGGGATTTCAATCGTAGCCAGAAAGACGTCAAAGTGACGGTCAAGGCGCATGATACGGAAACCTCTTTGGATCAGGCCATGCAAGCGGGCAAAGACTTGCCCAATCTGGTGCAGTTAGGCGAGATGTCCGGTCTGGACGAGGTCGCTGATCGCTCCTATATCTTGCCTATGTACACCTTGCTGGCTCGGGAAAAAATGGACAATGTGTCCTGGTTCCTGGCCTCGAACTCCTTTGTGCGCAATGGCCGCGGCCAATTGCAAGGCTTCCCTTTCATGGCCGAAATCCCGGTCATGTACTACAACCTGGATGCCTTTGATAAGGCCAAGATCGAGCCAGCGGTCCCAAGTCGTGTCTGGCTGGATCTGCAGGCCCAGTTGGTCGATCTGGCCAATAAAGGTTCGCGTCGTTGCCCTTTGACCTCTGACCAGTCTGTCTCCATCAATCTGGAGAATCTGGCTGCCGTGAATAACCAGATTTATGGTCTGGCTCCCGGCCCCAAAGTCAAAGGCAAGGTCGGTTTTGACTTTGACGTCATGTATATCCGCCACCTGTCCATGATGATCAGTTGGGTGAAGTCCGAACTGATGGTCAAGCCCGGCACGCTGCCTGAATCGCCCCAGCGCTTTGCCAAGGGTGAATGTGCTGTCATGTTCTCCAATTCGGGTCATATCGGTGAATACAGCGACACACGCGGCTTGAAGTACGCCGTTACAGGTTTGCCGTACTATCCGGAAGTCACCCAAACCCCCGGTAAGCCTTTTGTGACGGGTTCGGCTTTGTGGGCGGTCAAAGGCCATAAGTCCGAGCAGGATCAGGCTTCGGCGCGTTTCATCAACTGGTTGGCCCAACCTGAAAACGCAGCACGCTGGTATCAGAAAACAGGTTTCTTGCCGGTGAGCCGTGAAGCCTTCAATGCCACAGGCAGCGATTACTACAAGGACAAGGGCGACTGGATGCACCTGGTGGGTGCCTATAGCAGCGGTACCTCGGGTACAGCCAAAGGCAATTTCCGTAACTACCGCCAGATTCGTGCCGTGTTCAACCAGAGCCTGGAAAGCGCTCTGGATGGTCAGCAGCCCGCGATGACTGCCTTGCGTACAGCAGCTACTGAAGCCAACCGTTTGGTGGCTCAGAAAGGACGCTGATTTATCTCTGCGTACAAGCCGATCTAGCCGCCTAGGCTAGCATCACGGAAGATAAACCCCATGCCCTTGAACGGGACATGGGGTTTTTTCTTTGGGTGTCTGTGATGCGTTTTCTTGTCCGTTTCTGCGTGTTGGTGATGTGTGGTTTGGGGCTGCCCGCCTGTCAGACCAGCCTGGGCCCGGATGGTCGCTTGGCTGACCCGGGCACACGCGTCTTTAACTTCGATTGGCGCTTGTCCGGCGACCCACAGGTAGGCCCTATGCAGGTCTTTGATAATGGGGTTCGGATTTGGCTGCATTTTTCACCGGAGCAAATGCTGCCAGCGGTGTTAGGACGCAGGAATGGGCAGGAAACATTGCTGTCTTTGAAACCCTTGGGGCAGTTTCAAGTGATTGAAGGCTTATGGGCGGAGCTGATATTTCGTGCTGGGCGAGCACAGGCACAGGCCAGCTTAGGGCGCAAGAGTGTCCATGGTGAGGGGTCTGTATGGCTTGGCGTAGAAAAGTCAGATGCCGTGCTACAGGATCGCCTCCAGCAAGATCATTTGCAGTCTGCCCAAGCAAGCCACTCTCAGCTTGCTCACCCTCTACCAGGCCATTTCTCATCAAGTCCTTCTCGGGCCGGTTCTTCCGCCCAAAGTAATTTTTCTCCTGGGAAGTTTGCGTCAGATTTAGTGGCGGCCCAAGAGAAGGAAGGGGAATTTGCACCAGTGAAATTGGTGCAGACACAGGCCTTTCAAGCCCGCTCAGAGGTGCTGCCAGTTCCAGCCCCTGTTCTGGATACAGCGTCCAGTGAACAGTCGGTTTTTGAGCTGCGAATAAAGGATAGAACCTTAAGGCAGGCATTAGTCCGATGGGCTAAACAAGCGAAATGGACTTTTGCACCTGAACACTGGACCTTGGAGCTTGATTTCCCGGTCAAGGCAGTGGCCCGTTTTGAGGGAAGCTTTGAGTCTGCTGTGGCTCAATTATTAGCGGCTGCCCAACTGAATGCACATCCTTTGCAGGCCTGTTTTTACTCCAATCAGGTGCTTAGGGTTCTGGCTTGGCCGCAAGCCTGCGATCCGAGCGTGCCGCCTGAGGGACAGTCATGAATTACCTCTGCCTATTGTTTTTGCTTTTGATGACGGGTTGCACCTTGCAAACACGTGGGCAGCACGTCGATCAGGCGTGGCTGGATGATGCCGTATCACTGGATGACAGCAGCGCAGCTTTTATGCCCCATGCTCAGTCTGTCGACAAGCCCTGGTTGCTGGGGGAGGCCGTCCCTTTACGAAAACAGGCTGTCTTGCCTGCGGCATTACGCTCCAGCCAAACCTTCAGTTTTTCTTTGGAAACGCCTTTGCCCGATCTGGATGAACTGGCGCGTCGTTTGTCTTTATTGTCTGAGCTGACCGTGTTCATCAGTCCGCAGGCTCGCTTGTCGTTAACGCAGGTTTCCCAACGAACAGGTGTGGAGGAGGTGCTGGAACCGACTCAGCAAGGTGGTCTGATTTTTGAGCAACTGCGTTTGTCAGCGTTGCTTGATCAGATCGCAGCGGTATATAGCCTGAAGTGGCGTTATCAGGCAGGCCGTATCGAGCTGTACCGCAATGAAACACATCGCTTGGCTTTGGAGCCGCAGTCTGGATTGCGGCGCATGGATCAGTCATCGGCAGGTGGCTCAAGCGATGGAGGCGCGAAATGAGTGCAGCCCTATCCCAACGGGAGTACTGGTTCGGATTGCAATGGGCAAATACCGGGCGAGATAGTCATCGGACTCAAACCCCTCAGATGCATCAATCGTATTGGTCTTGCGCGATGGCAGCGGGTGGGGATTTGAAAGAGCAGGCAGGCAAGCCAACAGAAAGGCCAACAGAAAGGCAAATAGAAACGCGAATGGAGAGGCAGGCAGAAGAACAACAAGTGTGGGGAGAGGTTGATGGGGAGGTCGTAGGCCAAACCGTAGAACAGACAGCAGGACAAACTGCAGGGCTAAGAGCAGGGCAGACAATGGGTTGGGTGCCGAGTAGTTGGCTCAACACTCGGCGGACGCAGTCAGTCCTGCGCCTGGCTCAGAACGGGCCCTCAAGAGCAAGACTGACGCGAGCTCAAGCCTATTCCGCGGCTGCTTGTATGGCTGCCCATCACCCGCAAGAGGCCATTTTTCTTTTATGGACGGTGGCTCCTGGCCGTTTGTGGTTTCTGGTGCTGGAGCATGGCCGGGTGATGGAGGGTAGCGATTGTCTCCTGGCTCAGGTCGGACAGGTGCAGACCTTGCGGCAGGCTATACAGGCTCGTTACCCCTCCATCCGTGAGCTGCGACAGCCTGATGATTTGTGGGTTTGTCTGGAGCAGAGCAGAGGGCCACAGAGCCGTATGCAACACCAGCCTGTCAGACGCGTGAGGTGGCGTGAAAAGAGTCCGCTTCGTCTGGTGGTGCTGCCTTTGCTGGTGATGGCTACGCTCGCGGGCGTGTTGTCTGCTGATCTGCGGGGGCGTTTAGTTACGAACGTGTCTGATTGGGAGCCAAGCCCAGCCCAGGAAGAGGAGTCCGGTTTGACGAGTATCCAGGCTGTGCTGGGCCTGATTGAGGAGCTCCCTGCTCAGGGAGTGGACTGGCAATTGCAGCAGGTGGATTGTCGTCGTCAGACTGCCTTGTGGGACTGTCAGGCGCACTATGGGTTTGAGAATGTGCACAGTTTTAGCGTAGCCATGCATAGCCAGACTCGAGAGCCGAATGAGCTGGAGTTCACCGGACTAGGGCAGGCTGAGTTGCGTATCCGGCGGAGGTATCAGGCATTGAATCCTCATTCCTTGGCAAGTCCAGATCAGGAGCGGCTGCTAGTTGCGGCATCTTCACGTTTGCATACCGAGCTGGCAGCCCTGCAGCCTGCTTTCATGCGCTTGTCATTGGCTCCTGCCCAGTGGGTCGAGTCTGCTGATGAGAGCGCACAAACAGGGGCAGGTGTGTGGCGGCGCTCCTGGCTCAGTCAATCGCCATTGCGCTCGGTGTATTTGCTAGCGGCACAGCTCCCTGATCTGCAATGGGAGCGTTTGAGCTTGTCTTTGAATCCGCAGTCATATCCCTCGCTGCTGGGCAGCGCTTTTATCGTGGAGCTGGAAGGCTATGTTTATGAATCTGCGGATCGGGACTTGGCCGACCAGGATTTGGCGGATCACATGCAGACTTTTGAGCATTCTGTTTGGTCTGATGTTGACGTTTAGTACACCGGCTGGGGCGACGGAAGCCATGGTGTCGATAGTCAGGGAGATGTTGCTGCTGGAAGCCGAGCAGGCTCGTCAGAATATGTCGTCTTGTAGCAGACCGGCAGAGGGCGAGAGCCATCATCGCGATGCTATTCAGAGCCCAACACCAAAGCTCGTGAACGTGCCAAGGCTGAAGGCGATTTATGGGCGAGATACGCAACTGTTGGCTGAAGTTCAGCATGAACAGCGTCTGCTTGTATTTCAGCAAGGACAACGCTGGCCTATTGGGAGAGAGCGGGATCAAAACATACGTTTGTTGTCGCTGAGTAGTCGTTGTATTGAGCTTGAAATGGACGCGCCACCTCAACACGCCCAAGCGATCAAACTCTGTTTGCCTTTATAGGGGGAGGGGGCATGCCTACGCATGCAGCAAGCCCGCAGGCCCGAAGCAAGAAAAAACCCCGACATGATTTTTCATCATATCGGGGTTGGAAGTTACTACGGAGCTTGTCGCTCGTCAGGCTTGAGCCTTGTTCTGCATTAGTCGCGCTTGCCACTCCAGGCGGCAATGGCTGCGCGCTCTTCGTCGGTCATTTGCGTCATGTTGCCCAGGGGCATGTACATGGAATGCACCACGGTTTTTACCTGGTCGGCATGCAGCACGGTGTTGTCGATGGTGTCGAGCAACATGCCAGCAGGGGCAGCCGTAAAGCCAAAGTCGGCGTTAGGCTTGACGGCGTGACACTGAACACATCGGGCATCCATGATTTCCTGGATACGGGCAACGCTGACGGTTTCTGCGCCGTTAGCGGCTGCAGGAGCACTGGCAACTTCACCTTTCAGGCTGGCAGGAGCAGCCAGGTAACCCACGATCAGCAGCAGGACAACACCGGCGGCGGGGTAGGCAGGCTTTTTGATGCCAGCGTGCATCAGCACGAAGTATTGACGGATCAGGGCACCGGCAAAGATGAACAGCACCATGATGATCCACGCATTCGGATTGTTATACGTGAACGAGTAGTGGTTGCTCAGCATCAGCAGCAGAACGGGCAGCGTGAAGTAGGTATTGTGTACCGAACGCTGTTTGCCGCGTTTGCCATCCAGAGGGTTGGGCGCCTGACCGGCTTTCAGTGCCTTGACCATGCGGCGCTGGCCGGGAATGATCCAGAAGAACACGTTGGCCGACATGCTGGTGGCCATGACAGCACCGGTCAGCAAGAAGGCAGCACGGCCCGAGAAAATGTGGGCGCTCAGGTATGCCACCACCACCATCATGATGGCCACAGCCACACTCAGCAGGCCGTCGCGGTTCATGTTGGGGCTGATCAGACGGCACAGGCCGTTGTAAACCACCCAGCCCAGTGCCAGGAAGGCAATGGCCATGACGTTGGCTTGTGTGCCAGTCATTTGGGCAGCCCATTCCCAGGGGCTATTGGGGTTGACCAGGTAGAACTCGGGTTTGGTCAGGTAGAGCAGGGCGAACAGGAAGAAACCGGACAGCCAGGTGGTGTAGGACTTCCAGAAAGACCAGTGCAGGTCATCAGGCAGCTCGGCCGGGTTGGTCAGGTACTTTTGATTGTGATAGAAGCCGCCGCCGTGGACAGCCCACATCTCGCCAAACACACCGCGTTTCTTGCTTTCTTCGCCTTTCGGGGGTTTAAGGCCGTTGTCCAGCATCACAAAGTAGATGGACTCGCCAATCCAGGCGACCGCCGCGATGACGTGCAACCAGCGCAGCAGCAGGTTGCCGTACTCAAGTAGGTAAGCGTACATAAAGATCTCGTATCAGAGTGGTTTCGTATAGAAGCGAAAAGTCGACTTGGATACGCGATCAGCTACCGCGATAGGTGGACCAGGACCAGGGCGTCACGACCAGGGGAACGTGATAGTTGGCGTTGGCATCAGCAATGCCGAAGCGAATGCCGACCTGATCCACAAAACGTGGCTCGGGTACGGCGACACCGCTGGCGGCAAAGTAAGCACCTGCATGGAACACCAATTCAAAAACGCCCGTGCGCATGGCCTCGCCTTGCAGCAGGGGCTCATCACAGCGACCGTCGCTATTGGTGTGAGTGGTTTTGATCAGAGTGCGTTGATCGTTTTCGATGGTGTACAGATCGACGCGCACGCCGCTGGCTGGGCGGCCTTGAGTCGTGTCAAGGACGTGGGTTGATAGCTTTCCCATAAATGTCTCCGGTTTATGGTGATCAAAAAAGGTCCAGCGAGCCCAGTTTTGAGAACCGGCCGGGGGCCAACGGTGCAAGGATCAGTGCGCTGGGTTGAGGCCCCGAAACTGTCGCTCTGTTTGAGGAATCAGATTGTCGACAATTTATGTTGACGATTTTGTCGGGGTACCGAATAATTGTCAATAGTCAATAACGAGAAATTCTATGCTTCAGATACGGCGGCAAGAGGGGACGACGAGCGAATCCCAAGCGCCAAGCGCCTCCTCGCTGCTAGAGGGAGGCTTGGCAGATAGTGAGGTCGGGCGTGTATATAGCCAGATCTTTGATGCAGTGGTCGATCGGCGTCTTTTGCCAGGAACCAAACTGACGGAAGCCACGCTGTGCACGATTTTTGAGTGCTCACGTGCCACCGTACGTGCTGCTTTGGCTGCCCTCGAACACGACAAGATTGTGGTCATTGAACCCAATCGCGGCGCCTTCATCTGGAAGCCCACCGCCAAGCAAACACGTGATGTGTTTGAACTGCGGCGTGATCTGGAAGCCTTGATCCTGAAAAAACTGATCAGCTTTCCTGATTTGCCGGAGCGCCTGGCTGGCTTGTATGAACTGGTGGAGCGTGAACAACACGCCTTTGAACACGGCGACCGCATTAGCTGGTTGCGTCTGTCCAATGCGTTTCACGTGATGCTGGCGCGCTGCGCCGGCAATGACGAGCTGACTGAACTGATGCATACCTTGTGTGCGCGCACCACGCTCATCATTGCCTATCACGACACACCGGGCGAACAGGCCTGCTCGTTCTACGAGCACAAAGAGATTTTGGACAAGCTTAGTCAGGGCGATGCCGACGGTGCGCATCTGGCTATGCATCATCACTTAAGTGATTGTGAACATCGCATGAGCGAAGCGGGTGATGGCAGTGCTGCCGATCCTTGGCTGGCACTCAGCGTAAAACGCTAAACGGAGACGGTATGTCCTTGAGTAAGTACCCTCGTGACCTGATCGGTTACGGTAAAAACGCGCCCCATGCACAATGGCCTGATCGGGCGCGCATTGCGGTGCAGTTTGTCTTGAACTATGAAGAGGGCGGTGAGAACTGCGTTTTGCACGGTGATCCGGGCTCCGAGCAGTTTCTGTCCGAAATCATTGGTGCGGCGGCTTACCCGGACCGTCACCTGTCCATGGAATCCATTTACGAATACGGCTCGCGTGCCGGTGTGTGGCGGATTCTGAAGGAATTTGAAAAACGCAGCTTGCCCATGACCGTGTTTGGTGTGGGCATGGCGCTGGAGCGTCACCCCGAGCTGGCACAA
Source organism: Alcaligenes sp. SORT26 (assembly GCF_017377875.1). GTDB lineage: Bacteria > Pseudomonadota > Gammaproteobacteria > Burkholderiales > Burkholderiaceae_B > Alcaligenes > Alcaligenes parafaecalis. The sequence continues at coordinate 1,351,767 of NZ_CP070975.1, read as the reverse complement.
GAATTTGTGCGTCTGGGGCACGAGATTGCCTGCCACGGTTACCGCTGGATTCACTACCAGAACGTGTCCGAAGAGGTAGAGCGCGAGCATATGCGTCAGTGCGTGAAAGTGCTGACGGACTTGCTGGGCCACCACCCCGAAGGCTGGTACACCGGCCGTGACAGCCCGAACACCCTGCGTCTTGTGGCAGAAGAAGGCCAGTTCCTGTACAGCTCCGACTACTACGGTGACGATCTGCCTTTCTGGGCCGAAGTCCCGATGAGCGACAACAGCGTCAAACCTCAGTTGATCGTGCCCTACACCCTGGACAGCAACGACATGCGCTTTGCCGCTCCTCAGGGCTTCAACACAGGCGATCATTTCTTCTCTTACCTGAAAGACGCGTTTGACGTGTTGTACGAAGAGGGTGAAGAAGCGCCCAAGATGCTATCCATCGGTTTGCATTGCCGCCTGATCGGCCGTCCTGGCCGCTTCCGTGCGCTGCAGCGTTTCCTGGATTACGTGCAATCGCACGAACGCGTCTGGGTATGTCGTCGTGTAGATATTGCTCGCCACTGGGCCGAGCATCATCCCTACCAGCCCAAGGCCTGATCGGCCCCAGGCCAGGGTTAGCGCTCTCTGGCCTGTCATGGCGACCTCCCGATTCCGGGCAGAGTAGTCTCACGTTCCGACTCTCCGGGGTCGGAATTGTTGTTTCTGCTCGCTGAAAACAGTACTATTTGACGCTTACGCAGCCGCTCGTACAGGGAGTGTGGCGTCCGGGCTTCTCACTGCTATGCCGGGGCGGCAGGTGTTGTGCCAGCGCAGCGCGCGCATGGGCTGCAAGGCTGATCGTCTTATAATAGGCAGTTAAATTTTCCATCGCGTTGCATGTAATGAAAACCTCAGAAATTCGTCAGAAGTTTCTTTCTTTTTTTGAATCCAAGGGACACCACATCGTTTCCTCGGCTTCCTTGGTTCCAGGTAATGACCCTACCTTGCTGTTCACTAACGCAGGGATGGTGCAGTTCAAAGACGTGTTCACGGGTAAAGAAACCCGCCCCTACAACCGTGCTACCAGCTCTCAGCGCTGTGTTCGTGCCGGTGGTAAACACAATGACCTGGAAAACGTGGGCTACACCGCCCGCCACCACACCTTTTTTGAAATGCTGGGCAACTTCAGCTTTGGCGATTACTTCAAGCAAGACGCCATTCGCTATGCCTGGGAGCTGCTGACGACGGTTTACCAACTGCCTGCAGAAAAACTCTGGGTCACCGTCTACCAGGAAGACGATGAAGCCTACGATATCTGGGCCTCGGAAATTGGTGTGCCCAAAGAGCGCATCATCCGCATTGGCGACAAGGGCGACGTGCGCTACAACTCGGACAACTTCTGGCAGATGGCCGATACCGGTCCCTGTGGTCCTTGCTCGGAAATCTTCTACGACCACGGCGCTGATGTCTGGGGTGGCCCTCCCGGATCGCCCGAAGAAGACGGCGACCGTTACATCGAAGTATGGAATCTGGTGTTCATGCAGTTCGAGCGTTCTGCTGACGGCACCATGACACCGTTGCCCAAGCCTTGTGTGGACACCGGCATGGGCTTGGAGCGTATTTCGGCTGTGCTGCAGCATGTGCACTCCAACTACGAAATCGACCTGTTCCAATCCCTGATTCAGGCCGCCGCACGTGAAACCAAGACCAGCGACCTGAGCAATAACTCGCTCAAGGTGATTGCTGACCACATCCGTGCTTGCAGCTTCCTGATCATTGATGGGGTCATCCCCAGCAATGAAGGCCGTGGCTATGTGCTGCGCCGCATTATTCGTCGCGCCTTGCGTCACGGTCACAAGCTGGGTCAGAAGGGTTTGTTCTTCTACCGCTTGGTGCAGGATCTGGGTCAGGCGATGGGCGAAGCCTACCCCGAGTTGATTGCTCAACGCGAACGTATCGAACAAGTACTGCGCCAGGAAGAAGAGCGTTTCAGCGAAACGCTGGAAAATGGCATGCGCATTCTTGAAGGGGCTTTGGCTGCCTTGCCAGAGGGCAGCAAGCTGGATGGCCAAACACTGTTCACCTTGTACGACACTTACGGTTTCCCTGTGGACCTGACCGCCGACATCTGCCGCGAGCGTGGCATTGAGGTCGATCTGGACGGTTTTGAAGTCGCCATGGAAAACCAGCGTCAGATGGCGCGTGCGTCGGGCAAGTTCAAAACGGCTGAAGGCCTGAGCTATTCCGGTGTGCAAACCCGCTTTGATGGTTACACCACGCTGGAAGGTAGCGGCACCGTTACCGCCTTGTATGTGGACGGCACCTCTGTGCAATCCGTGACCCAAGGTCAGCAAGCTGTGGTGGTTCTGGATGCCACGCCTTTCTACGCCGAGTCCGGTGGCCAAGTGGGCGATGCCGGTACCTTGAGCGGCGATAATGGCCTGTCTTTTGACGTTCAGGACACCCAGAAGATTTCCAATCAGGTGTTCGGTCACCAGGGCGTACTGAACGCTGGCACGTTGAGTGTTGGCCAGACGCTGCAAGCTCAGGTGGATACCGAACGTCGTGCACGCGTGATTCGTAATCACTCGGCTACTCACTTGATGCACAAAGCGCTGCGTCAGGTGCTGGGCGGTCACGTTCAACAACGTGGCTCCCTGGTAGACGCTGAAAAAACCCGTTTTGACTTTGCACATGATGCTGCCATGTCGGCCGAGCAAATTGCTCAGGTCGAGGCCATTGTGAATGATCAGGTCCTGGCTAACCAGGCTGTGCAAGCCCAGTTGATGTCCTTTGATGAGGCCGTCAGCGGTGGTGCCATGGCTTTGTTCGGTGAAAAGTACGGCGACGAAGTGCGCGTACTGGATATTGGTTTCTCGCGTGAGCTGTGCGGTGGTACCCACGTTCAACGCACGGGCGATATCGGTTTGTTCAAGATTGTCTCGGAAGGCGGTGTAGCCGCTGGCGTGCGCCGTGTTGAGGCCATCACCGGCACCAATAGCCTGCACTGGGTGCAAGCCCAGGAACGTCTGCTGAACGATGCCTCTGCCAGCCTGCGTACCCAGCCAGAAGGTCTGGTTGCCCGTATCAGTGCCTTGCAAGGTCAGATCAAGGATCTGGAGCGCGAGCGCGAACAAATGCAATCCAAGCTGGCTGCTTCGGCAGGCCAGGATCTGCTGGCTCAGGCTGTGCCTTTGAACGACAACAGCCGCTTGCTGGTGGCTACGCTTCAAGGCGTAGAAGCCAAAGCCTTGCGTGAAATGGCGGATCAGTTGAAGAACAAGCTGCAGTCTGCTGTGATTCTGCTGTCCATCGTTGCTGACGGTAAAGTCAGCCTCGTGGCGGGCGTAACGCCCGATCTGACCGCCAAGGTCAAGGCAGGCGATCTGGTGGGCTTCGTGGCCTCGCAAATGGGCGGGAAGGGCGGTGGTCGCCCTGACATGGCCATGGGTGGTGGCACCGATGCCAGTGTCTTGCCACAGGCTAATGCCTCGGTGCAGGCCTGGGTCGAAAGCAAGTTGGGCGCGTAATGACGGTACAGGATACCGGCGCCTTGCCCAGCAGCGATCTGCAGGTTGATGCCAGCGGGCTGAAATGCCCCTTGCCCATCTTGCGCGCCAAGAAAGCCTTGGCACAGTTGGAGTCCGGGCAAGTGTTGCAGGTCATCACCACCGATCAGCACGCCATTCAAGATTTTCAGGCTTTTTGTCGCCAAACTGGCAACGAACTGTTGGCTCAAGACCAGCAAGCCGAAAAAACACTGCATTTTTTACGCCGTCGCTAAGCCGTCGGCGGTAGAATGTTGCTTTGTATGTTGCGTATCTAGCACTGAATCTGGTATTTTTGCGTGTTGCTTTTGGCATGCATGCCAGAAAAGTGCTAGAATTTTTTGTTTACCGTTTACCTTACACAATAAAGGGATTATCAATGGTGGTAATTCGCTTGGCCCGTGGTGGCTCCAAAAAGCGTCCTTTTTACAACGTAGTAGCCGCCGAGGCGCGTGAACGCCGTGATGGTCGCTTCATCGAACGTTTGGGTTTTTACAACCCAGTTGCTGGCGAAGGTCATGAAAACCTGCGTCTGCAAATGGATCGCGTAAAGCACTTCACCGACAACGGTGCTCAGGTTTCGCCTGCTGTGGCTCGCCTGTTGAAAGAATACTCGGCTAAGGTTGCTTCGGCTGCCTAAGTTGATTCACCTGTTTTTTTAGTAGCGTTTAGTGTGAAACAAACTGCGATTCCTGCTGACCTTGTTGAGCTTGGTCGTATTGTTTCCGCTTATGGTGTGCGTGGTTGGGTCAAGATCCAGCCGCATTCTATGCAGACCAAAGCGCTATTGAATGCAAAAACGTGGTGGTTAAAAACGCCCCGGCCTGAATCTCAGGCGGGCGTTTTTGCGTCTGCATCACCCAGACAGATACAAACCGCAAAGCAGCATGGTGCAACCATCGTGGCGCAGTTTGAGGGTCTGGATAATCGAGAGCTGGCTCAGGCTCTCAAGGGGCATACCGTTTGGGTATCCCGCGCCGCTTTCCCCAAAGCGGACGAAGACGAATTTTATTGGGTCGATCTGATCGGCTGCCGTTTCTTTGGCGAGCAGGATGGCCAGGCGCAAAGCATGGGGCAAGTGGTGGAAGTGCTGGATAACAGTGCCCATTCCATTTTGGTCGTGCATCGTGGCTCCTGGGATGCCGAAGGTGTCTTTACGCCTGAAAAAGACGAGCAGGGCAAGCCGCTGGAAGAGCTGGTCCCCTTTGTGCAAGCTATTGTGCATACGGTGGATATGTCCGCCCGCGAACTGCATAGCCATTGGGCTGTTTGATCGTTTCAATCCTGCGCGCTGGAAACACCGAGGCCTGACTGGGCCTGTGTTTTTTTGTAGCGTATCCGCTTTTTTCTTGCCGAGTCCTCATGCGATTTGATGCCCTGACCCTGTTCCCGGACATGTTTGATGTGGTCAGCGAAGCTGGTGTCACCGGCCGTGCGCACAAACAGGGCATCTGGCAGATGCGCACCTGGAATCCGCGCGACTACACCACAGATGTGCATCGCACAGTTGATGATCGCCCCTATGGCGGTGGTCCCGGCATGGTCATGCTGGCTGACCCTTTGAATGACGCCTTGGATCAGGCCCTGGCTGATCGTGGTGATCGCCCTGAGGTGATTTTGCTTAGCCCTACAGGGCGTCGTTTTGATCAGTCAGTCGCGCAGGAATTGGCCCAAGGCCCCGGCGCGGTTCTGGTTTGTGGTCGCTACGAAGGCATAGATCAGCGTTTTATTGATGCGCGTATTACCCAGGAACTGTCTTTGGGTGATTTTGTGCTGTCTGGTGGTGAAATCGCTTCTTTGGCCATTATCGATAGCGTCATTCGGCTCTTGCCGGGTGTATTGAATGATGCCGACTCAGCGCGTCAGGACTCCTTTCATGCTGACAATAGCGGCTTGCTGGATAGTCCTCATTACACGCGTCCCGAGGTTTACCGCGATCAAGCTGTGCCCGAAGTCCTGATGTCCGGCCATCATGGCCGTATCCAGGCATGGCGACGCGAGCAATCCCTGCGTTTGACTGCCTTGCGTCGGCCCGAGCTGATCGAGCAGGCTCGTCAGCGTGGTGAGCTTAGCAAGGCGGACGAACGCTTTTTGGCGTCTCTGGCTTCCTTGGGCGAATAGTCTTGCTTGAAGAGTTCACTAGATCTTAACGGCCCGTCTTCAAGCGGGCCGTTTTTTATCTGAGCTGCTTTGCTTGGTCGCACTGGCCAAGCTGTAGCCCCGATTTTTTCGCGGGGGTGCCGTCTTTGGCATTCAGTGTTTGCCGTCCCCAGCTCATCAAGACCATCCCGCTAATCGCCAGCAAACCGCCGCTTATCAAGGATGGGCTCAGAGCTTCGTTAAGCCACAGGCTGGAAAACAAAACACCAAATAACGGCACCAGAGCCAGATAAGCGCCTGCGGATGTGGCACCCAGGCTCTTCACGCCGTGCATATACCAGGCAAAGGCCAGGGCTGTAGAACCTAAGGCCAGACCAAATATGCTGTACCAAGCTTGGGTGGGAACATGAGCCAGGCCGCTCCAGGCAGAGATGCCCTCAATGCTCAGGCTGCTGATGGACAGGAGGACTGCGCCTATCAGTGTGGTCATGCTGGTGGCGGTCAGGGAATCTACGGTTGTCAGCACAGTGCGGCCAATCAAGGTATAGCTGACCCAGCACAGGGCACAGCCCAGTAGTAACCATTCGCCTATCCCATTTTGGCCGGGCATCAAACTGCTGATAGAACCTGCGCTTAGCGCGTACAGAGCGCCCGAAACGGCCATCACTACGCCCAGGCCCATCTTTTTATTGACGGGCTCGCGAAACAGCAAAGAGGCCAGAATCAGGATCAAGACCGGATTCAGCGCAACAACCATGGCTGCCTTGCCTGCGGGGACCAGCTTCAGTGCCAGAAGAAAGAAGATTGAATAGCCAAACACCCCAAAGGCAGAGGCATTGAGCAGGCCTAGCCACTCTCTGGAATCAAGCGTGCGCAGGGTTTTCAGGCGACCACTCAAGCCCATCCAAAGCAGCAGTACCACGCTGGCAATCAGAAAGCGCAGGCTGGCGGCTGCCAGGGGTGGCATGGCTTGAGCGACCACCCGGCCCCAGGGCCAGGAAGCGCCCCACAGGGCGGACATGCCAATCATGCTCAGGTGTACGGAGTAGTTGGGAGATTTCATTAAATTCACTATGGGAGAGATTTCAGCAGGGGTACTATTTACTTTTATTGCTTCATAGTCGAATGAGTAAACGCTCATGACCTTCACCCAACTTGAAATTTTTTCCATGCTGGCTAGAATCGGCAGCTTTTCTCGGGCGGCTAGTGCTTTAGGGATTACGCAAAGTGCGGTCAGCCATGCGCTCAAGCAGCTAGAGGCGGATCTGGGTGTTTGCCTGTTTTCTCGCGGTCCGACGGCAGTGGAGCTGACGGAGGTGGGAGTCAAATTGCTGCTGCGTGCCAACGACATCCTTCAGCAGAAAGAAGCCTTGCATCAGGAGGCCTGCTACGAGCAGGGTATTGCCCGTGGCACCTTGCGGATCGCTTCCTTTGGGGCTTCCTCGTCCTTGCATGTGCTGCCGCATTTGCTGGCCTGCTACAGGCAGACGCATCCCGAGGTGGAAGTGCAGATTGATGAGGGTGTAGACAGCGAGGTGGCGCAGTGGCTGTTGGAACGACGCGTTGAATTGGGCTTTGTCATCTTGCCTGATGAGCGTTTTGATGTTCTGCCTGTGGCCGAGGATGAGCTGGTGGCCGTCTTGCCTGCAGGGCATCGTTTGGCGGTTTGTAGCGGCGTGTCTGCCAGCGATTTTCATGGCCTGCCGTTTATCCGTACGGCGGCGGGTTCCGGGCCGCATGTGGATCAGTTTTTGGCGGCGGCGGGTGCTATCCCCAAGACCCTGTTTCGTTTTGAGCAGTTGTCCTCCATGCTGGGTTTTGTGGCCCAAGGAGTGGCCGTGACGATTGCGGGCAGGCTGGCTTTGCCGTCGCCGCCAGAAGGGGTGGTTTATCGCAGCTTACAACCGCGTCGACCTCGAGAGATTGCTCTGGCAGCCTTAAATTTCGATCGTCTGTCCCCGGCTGCACAGGCATTCTTGTGTATTGCTCGGAGAATGGGGAGGGTGTCTTGATTTCGTGTTATTTGGCAGGTTGGAGTGCGTATTAGGTAGAGCTTGGTGTGTTATTTTCGAGGGTGTTACGCTGAATCACTGATCCCTAGCCTTTTGTCGGACTCTCGCCTTGCGCTGTCTTCCGCCTCTTGGAGTTCTTCAGCTAATTGGATTGCTTGGTCCTCGGCCTCCCATTCCTCAGTTTCTCTAAGTTTACTGTTCTCCCAGCGACTTTTTTTTGTCTTTTCGTTAATTATGTTGTGAAGATCGCCATCTGAGTTGCCGTCTGACTCAATGAAATTGAGAATGTCGTATAGCGCTTTTTGGATGGAAGGTATTTGTGGGTCACTGGATTCAAAATGGATATCCATTTCCACATTTTTTTCTTCTAATGCTGCATCTGTTAAATTGCTGCTGCCAATGATTGCCCAGCTAAGGTTGGCGATATCCTCTTTATGTGACCACATGCAATAGAATTTTGCATGGAGCCTTTCTAGGAAAATCACCTCCATTCTCTCCTCAATGGCTCTTCCGAAATTGCTTAGTTCGCCTGGCAGGAGTGTGCAGGCGTTAACTTTAGCTTTTTGTTGGTCCTTCTTGTCATATTGGTGTCTATGGTCCCCAATAAAGAGACGAAATTTACGTTGTTGGTCGCCTTCCAGCCATGACTCAAGGGCCGTGCAGAATCGTTGAAACATGTCTTTTGTTAGATTCTGTGCGTATCCTACGCCTACGTCAAATCGGTCGCCAAGGTCGGTTTGAAGTTCATTCTCTAGGGTTTCGATCAAGGAGTGGCCGAAATAACTGTTGATGATTTTCATGGGTTTCTTATTTTTAGGGTTCGGTTTTTCTATAAGAATAAAAATAGCAGAGCTTTAGGGATTTAAGTGAAAAATATGATTTTTCTAAGTGGTGATTATTGCGGGTTTATTGATGATGTTATTGTGCTGCCACTAGGCTCTATTTTTTGCTCAATCGTCTGAGTTTGAGTTGGTTGGGGTGTTGGGGCTAATGATATAAAAAAAGGCCCTGCAGTATTGCAGGGCCTTTTCTTGTCGCCGGGGCTTAGTTCAAGTAATTAGCCCAGACGATCAAACTGCTGTTTCACCTTGAGCAGTGTTTCACCGAACTGAGCCACGCGCAGGCGCTCTTGTTCAACCACGGCGGCGGGTGCGCGCTCCACAAAGCTGGCGTTGCCCAACTTGCCTTCGGCCTTGCTGATTTCGCCTTGCAGACGTTCGATTTCCTTGGACAGACGGATACGCTCCGCTTCCACGTCGATCTCTACGTGCAGCATCAGTTGGGTGGTGTCCACAACTTGCACGGGGGCGCCTGCGTCGGCGGGGAGCTGGTCCACGATGTCCACGCTTTCCAGTTTGCACAAGCTGGCCAGGTAAGGGCTGTTGGCAGTCAGGATTGCGGCGTCACCTTGGGCAACGAGAGGTACACGCTGGGCGGGCGAGAGATTCATTTCACCGCGCAGGGCACGAATGGCGTCCACCTGGGCTTTCAGCTCGGCAACCTGGGCCACGGCCTGCTCATCAATGGCAGCAAGGTTTGCAATCGGGTAGGGCTGGACCGAAATACTGGTGGTTTCGTCCGCAGCGCGCTTGCCAGCCACAACCGACACTTTCTGCCACAGCTCTTCCGTAATGAACGGGATGATGGGGTGCGCGACGCGCAGCACTACTTCCAGTACACGGATCAGGGTGCGGCGGGTGCCCAGTTGCTGCTCGGGCGTACCGTTCTGGATCTGGGTCTTGGCCAGTTCCAGATACCAGTCGCAGTACTCGTCCCACACAAAGTGGTAAATGGCGTTGGCGACGTTGTCGAAACGGTAGTCGGCAAAACCGCGCTCGGCGTCTTGTTCCAGACCTTGCAGCAGGCTGATGATCCAGCGGTCTGCAAAGCTCAGTTCGGCAGAGGCGTCGGTGTGCAGCTCATGGCCTTCGGTGTTCATCAGCACAAAGCGGGTGGCGTTCCACAGCTTGTTGCAGAAGTTGCGGTAGCCTTCGCAACGCTTCATGTCGAAGTTGATGTTGCGGCCCAAGGTGGCGTAGGCGGCCATGGTAAAGCGCAGCGCGTCCGTACCGAAGGCGGGGATGCCGTCGGGATAGTCTTTCTTGGTGCGCTTGGTGATGCTTTGTGCCTGTTTGGGATTCATCAGGCCAAAGGTGCGCTTGTGCAACAGGCTTTCCAGATCGATGCCATCGATCAAATCCACCGGGTCAATGGTATTGCCCTTGGATTTGCTCATCTTCTTGCCTTCCATATCGCACACCAGTCCGTGAACGTAGACGGTGTTGAAAGGAACGCGACCGGTCAGGTGCATGCTCATCATGACCATGCGGGCAACCCAGAAGAAAATAATGTCGAAACCAGTCACCAGCACGCTGGAGGGCAGGTATCGGGCCAGATCAGGCGTTTCTTCCGGCCAGCCCAGATCGGTAAAGGGCACCAGGGCGGAGGAGAACCAGGTATCCAGCACGTCTTCGTCGCGACGCAGAGGGCCGGTCACGCCAGCGGCGCGGGCTTGTTCCAGAGCGTCTTCTTCTGAACGGGCAACAAACAGGCGGCCATCTTCGGCGTACCAGGCAGGAATCTGGTGACCCCACCACAGTTGGCGGGAAATACACCAGTCCTGAATGTTATTGAGCCACTGGTTGTAAGTGTTGGACCAGTTGTCGGGGTAGAAGCGCACGCGACCATCGGCCACCACGTCCAAGGCGACCTCGGTGATGCTCTTGCCGGGGTGCAGCGAGTCTTCAGGGGCGGGCTTGCTCATGGCGACAAACCACTGGTCGGTCAGCATGGGCTCGATCACCGTATTGGTGCGGTCGCCACGTGGCACCATCAGCTTGTGAGGTTTGACAGCGTGCAGAAATCCCTGGGCTTCCAGATCAGCCACGATTTGCTTGCGGGCAGCAAAGCGCTCCAGGCCTTGGTAGGCTTCGGGAGCCGTGTCGGCGATATGGGCATCCAGGGTCAGGATGCTGATCATTTCCAGACCGTGGCGCTGGCCAACGGCGTAGTCATTGAAGTCGTGGGCAGGCGTAACCTTGACCACGCCCGTGCCAAAGGCCGGGTCTACATAGTCGTCTGCAATGATCGGAATAGAGCGGCCAACCAGGGGCAGGGTGACGGTCTGGCCAATAAGACTGGTGTAGCGCTCGTCTTCTGGGTGCACCATCAGGGCGACGTCACCCAGCATGGTTTCGGGACGGGTGGTGGCAACAGTCAGATGCGTGATGCCGCCCTGAGGGGTTGTCAGCGGGTAGCTGATTTCCCACAGATGGCCGTCTTCTTCCTCGCTGACCACTTCCAGGTCAGACACGGCGGTGCCCAGCACGGGGTCCCAGTTCACCAGGCGCTTGCCACGGTAAATCAGACCTTGCTCGTACAGGCGGACAAAGGTTTCCAACACACCACGGGACAGGTTGTCGTCCATGGTGAAGTATTCGCGGCTCCAGTCACAGGACGCGCCCAGGCGGCGGAACTGGCCGGTAATGGTATTGCCCGACTTCTCTTTCCACTCCCAGACTTTTTCCAGGAATTTTTCGCGGCCCAGGTCGTGGCGGCTGATGTTCTGGGCATCAAGCTGGCGTTCCACGATGATCTGGGTGGCAATCCCGGCGTGGTCGGTGCCGGGAATATAGACCGTGTCGTCGCCTTTCATGCGGTGGTAGCGCGTCAGGCCATCCATGATGGTCTGGTTAAAGGCGTGACCCATGTGCAAGGTCCCGGTCACGTTTGGTGGCGGGGACTGGATGACAAAGGGTTCGGACTGATGGTCACCCAAGGGCTGGACGTGCTGGCCGCCCTTGAAAAGATCGGCTTGCTCCCAGCGCGCGTACCAGCGCGTTTCGATTTCCTGGGGTTCAAAGCTCTTGGATAACTGCTCGTCGGAGGTCGTTGCGGATGAGTTGGTCATGGTGATGCGGTCTGTCTGCCTGGTGACGTGCTGGAGGGCGCGGCGTCAGGCTGGACTAATCCTGGGTAAAAAACGAATGTAAGATGCACTATTTTAAGATGTGGCCGCGCGTCTTTGGCGTGGTAAAATGCCGGGTTGCCGTAAATCTGATGAAAGTGCTTGTTTTCATTAAAAAATTTAGCGCGAACCGTCGGATCTGCATTTTGCTTTACGCAGCAAAGACTACACTATATTGTTCTTAATTGGATTTTCACATGGCTATTGAACGCACTCTGTCCATTATCAAGCCCGATGCCGTTGCTAAAAACGTGATCGGTCAGATTGTTTCCCGCTTTGAAGGCGCTGGCCTGAAAGTGATCGCTGGTCGCCTGGTTCACCTGTCCCGTGGCGAAGCCGAGCGCTTCTACGGCGTGCACGCCGAGCGTCCTTTCTTCAAGGATCTGGTCGACTTCATGGTTTCCGGTCCTGTATTCGTACAAGTTCTGGAAGGCGAAGGCGCCATTGCCAAGAACCGCGAACTGATGGGCGCTACCGACCCCAAGAAAGCTGACGCTGGCACCATCCGTGCTGACTTCGCAGAAAGCATCGACGCTAACGCTGTTCACGGCTCTGACGCCCCAGAAACAGCCGCTGTTGAAATCGCTTTCTTCTTCCCAGAGTGCAACGTCTACAGCCGTTAATTTGTTAAACCGCGCAGTATTGGCGGCACTCTGAGCAAGACTTGCCCGGCTCACCGGATTTCCGGTGAGCCGGGCAAATCCAACAGAAAGAGACTTTTTTGCGCCTGTGCAAAAAAGTAAATGCCGTAGCGCGTGAAGGTATTATTTTTTTATGTCATCGCTCGAACCTACCAATCTTCTGGGCCTGGGCCCGGAGAAACTTGTTGAACTGGTCGCCCAATGGGGTGGCAAGCCTTTCCGCGCGCGCCAATTGCAGCGCTGGATACACCAGCGTCAACAGGACGATTTTGGGCAGATGACTGATCTGGCGCGCGAGTTCCGCGAACAGTTGACGGCTAATTGTGTTGTTACCGCGCCCAGCATGTCGCATGAACATATTTCTACCGACGGCACCCGTAAATGGCTGTTTGATGTTGGCAGCAACAATGCCGTCGAAGCGGTTTTCATCCCCGAGGACGACCGGGGCACCCTGTGTATTTCCAGCCAGGCTGGTTGCACGGTGGCCTGTCCATTCTGTTCTACGGGTTACCAGGGTTTCAACCGCAACCTGACAACCTCTGAAATCATTGGCCAGCTCTGGTTTGCCCGCCGTGCTTTGCTGGGCGCGCCTGAAACGGCCCGCATTGGCGATGCCGAGCAAACCAGTACGCGCGTCATCAGCAATGTGGTCATGATGGGCATGGGCGAACCCTTGCTCAATTATGATCAGGTGCTCGGTGCCTTGCGCCTGATGCTGGACGATAATGCCTACGGCCTGTCGCGCCGCCGTGTGACGGTTTCGACCTCCGGCGTGGTGCCCATGATGGACCGTCTGGCCCAGGATTGCCCGGTGGCGCTGGCCGTCTCGCTGCATGCTCCTAACGATGCCTTGCGCGACCGTCTGGTGCCGCTGAACAAGAAGTACCCGCTGGCCGAGCTTCTGGATGCCTGTAATCGCTATCTGGAGCACGCCCCGCGTGACTTCATCACGTTTGAATACATCATGCTGGACGGGATTAACGATACCGACCAGCATGCGCAGGAACTGTTGGATATTGCACGTATCGTGCGTTGTAAATTTAATTTGATTCCTTTCAATCCTTTTCCGCAGTCCGGTCTGAAACGCTCCTCAGCAGCACGGGTCAAACAATTTGCCCAAAGGCTGATGGATGGTGGGGTGGTAACCACAGTACGCAAGACGCGCGGCGATGACATTGCTGCCGCTTGCGGACAGTTGGCGGGCGATATTCGTGATCGCACCCGTATCGAACAGCGTTTGCCTGATCGTGCTGTTATTCAAATCAAACAGGAACGTGCATGAGCGAGACTCTGGTCCCCTCCAACCAATCGGCTCCGGAAACGGGCTCAGGTGTAGGCCCTACATTGCGTGAACTGCGTCTGGCGCGATCCTGTTCGCTGAACGAAGCCTCCACGCGCTTGAAGTTTTCGGTTCGCCAGCTAGAGGCCCTGGAGGCCCAGGAATGGGACCAGTTGCCCGGTGGGCAGCCCTTGCGTGGCATGGTGCGCAATTACGCGCGCTTTCTGGAGGCGGATGTGTCCGCTGTACTGGTCATGCTGGAAGCGCAGGTCAGTGATACGGCCGCGCCCAAGCCCGTGCCCCGCAGTCAGTCCGGTTCGGGCCTGTCCAGTGCGGATTTGAGCCTGTATGCCGATTCCCGTGGCGGTTTTGGCTGGATCTGGATTCTGATTATTGTTGTGTTGTTGTTGGTCGCTGGTTTTTACGCCATTGATCGGGGCTGGATTCCCCAGGAATGGCTGGTATTTGATTGGCTCAAGGATTTGAAGAAATGACGCAGGGCCCAGAAACTCCCTCTGCTTGCCAACCCTTGCCGGTGGGTGCCCAACCCAAGCGGGTAACGCGTACGGTTGACGTGCGTTGGGGCAATCATGTGGTGAAACTGGGGGGCTCGGCTCCGGTGGTGGTTCAGTCCATGACCAACACTGATACGGTCGATGCCATTGCAACTGCCATTCAGGTTAAAGAGCTGGCGCGTGCTGGTTCCGAGCTGGTGCGTATTACCGTTAACACTCCCGAAGCGGCCCGGGAGGTTCCGGCTATCCGTGAACAACTGGACCGGATGGGTGTGAATGTTCCCTTGGTGGGGGACTTTCATTACAACGGCCACAAACTGCTGGCGGACTTCCCTGAGTGTGCGCAAGCCTTGTCCAAGTACCGGATCAATCCGGGCAATATGGGTGGTGGCAAGCGCAGGGACGACAACTTCGCCAAGATGATCGAGATTGCCTGCCGCTATGACAAGGCCGTACGCATTGGCGTGAACTGGGGCAGCCTGGATCACGAGCTGATGGCGCGCATGATGGACGAGAACAATGAACGGGCGAATCCCTGGACGGCACAGGCTGTCATGCGTGATGCCCTGGTGTTTTCTGCCATCAGCAATGCCCAGCGTGCCGAAGAATTGGGTCTGGACGGTAAACGTATTGTGCTGTCGTGCAAAGTCAGCCATGTACAGGACTTGATTACTGTTTATCAGGATTTGTCCGCGCGCTGCGATTACGCCTTGCATCTGGGTTTGACCGAAGCGGGGATGGGCAGCAAAGGCATTGTGGCCTCGACCGCCGCCTTGTCGGTCTTGCTGCAGCAAGGCATTGGCGACACCATTCGTATTTCCCTGACCCCCGAACCCGGTGGCGATCGCTCCCGTGAAGTGGTGGTGGCGCAGGAAATCTTGCAGACCATGGGTCTGCGCGCCTTCACCCCTATGGTGGTGGCATGTCCAGGTTGTGGTCGCACCAGCAGCACGGTGTTCCAGGAACTGGCCAATGATATTCAAAGCTATTTGCGTGACCAGATGCCTGTCTGGAAAGATCAGTATCCCGGCGTGGAAACCATGAACGTCGCGGTGATGGGCTGTGTGGTCAATGGTCCGGGGGAAAGCCGTCACGCCGATATTGGCATCAGTTTGCCGGGAACCGGGGAAGTGCCTTCGGCACCGGTCTATGTGGACGGCGAGCGGGTCGTTACCCTGAAGGGTGATACTATCGCTCAGGAATTTCAGACCATTGTCCAGAATTACGTTGAGCGCCGCTACGGCAAAACATCAACGGCTTGATCAACACGCTTGTCAGTCTATGGCGAGCAAACCATTAGAATTATGACGCAGCAGTTTCAAAAGCTCCGCGCCCTGACGGGCATGAAAGACACCTTACCGGGTGAAAGCGCACAGTGGGAAGCCCTGGAGGCTCTGGTGCGGGAATGGTTGGCCAGTTATGGCTATCGCAATATGCGTACGCCCGTACTGGAACATACCCAGTTGTTTGCCCGTGGTATTGGTGAGGTCACCGATATTGTCGAAAAGGAAATGTATTCCTTTACCGACTCGCTGAACGGCGACAAGCTCACCATGCGCCCCGAATTTACGGCGGGCATGGTGCGCGCCACTATCGAACATAATCTTTTGTACGATCGGCCGCATCGCGTGTATGCGCTGGGTCCCGTGTTCCGTCACGAGCGCCCGCAGCGTGGCCGTTACCGCCAGTTCCACCAGATCGATGTGGAAGCCTTGGGTTTGCCCGGCCCGGATGTGGATGCCGAACTGATCGTCATGCTGGCTCGTTTGTGGAAAAAACTGGGTCTGACGGATATCCGTCTGGAACTCAATTCCCTGGGGCAGGCTGAAGAGCGCGCGGCTCATCGTGCAGCCTTGATTGAACACCTGGAAGCGCATAAAGACGTACTGGATGAAGAAGCCCAGCGTCGTATGTACACCAATCCCTTGCGTGTGCTGGATACAAAAAATCCGGCCATGCAGGAAATGGCAAATGCGGCCCCACGCCTGTTCGACTTCCTGGGCGAGGAGTCTCGTGCTCACTTCCAGGGCGTGTGCGACCGTCTGGACGATGCCGGTATTGCTTACACACTGAACCCGCGTCTGGTGCGTGGTCTGGATTACTACAACTTGACCGTGTTCGAGTGGGTAACTGACCGTCTGGGTGCGCAAGGTACGGTGTGCGGTGGTGGCCGTTACGACGGCCTGATCGAATTGATGGGTGGCAAACCCTCTCCAGCCGTCGGCTTTGCTATCGGTATGGAGCGTTTGCTGGATCTGTGCTCGCAAGATGGTGAGCAGGCAGCCATCCCCGAATGCCAGGTATATATGGTTCATCAAGGCGAGGCGGCGCAACGCAAAGCTTCGCTCTTGGCCGAGCAATTGCGTGATGCCGGTTTGCAGGTGATTGTCCACGCAGGCTCCAGTGGCTTCAAGTCCCAGTTCAAACGGGCTGATGCCAGTGGCGCGCAGGCTGCCGTGATTTTGGGTGACGATGAACTCCAAAAAGAACAGGCCAGTGTGAAATGGTTGCGTGCTGCGGATGGCGCCGAGCAACAACAGTCTGTTGATTTTTCTGAACTCGCCAGTGTTTTGTCAGCAAGGATTTGAGCATGGCCTACGATCTTGAAGAACAGGAAAAACTAGATGCCATGCGGGCATGGTGGGACCGCTGGGGCACCTTGTGCATTGTGCTGGCGTTTGTCGCTTTGGCGGCGGTAGCAGGTTGGCGCGGTTGGCAGTGGTATCAGGGCCATCAGGCAGGACAGGCCATGGGTTACTTTGAGGCACTGGAAAGCGCGGCTGCCCAGACTGGCGAAGAGGCCGATGCCCGCGTGCTGGCAGCCAGCACGACCTTGCGTAACGATTTCCCCAAGTCCGGCTACACCTCTCGTGGTGTTTTGCTGGCTGCCCAGGCCTTGCAGCAGCGTGGCAATCTGACGCCTGCTCGTGAGCAACTGGAGTGGATGGTCAAAACCAACTACGACCCAGCCTTGACTCCGCTGGCACGCCTGCGTCTGGCCGGTATTTTGCTGGAACAGAAGAATTACGACGATGCCCTGGCTCAGTTGACGAACCCTCCTGCCAGCTTTGCCGGTCTGTTTGCAGATCGCAAAGGCGATATTCTGGCCGCTCAAGGACAGAACGATGCAGCGCGCGAGGCCTGGAAACAGGCTGTGGAGTTGCTCAAGCAAGACCCTATTTCCCAGTTGGTACAGATCAAACTTGATGCCCTGGCAGGAGCTTAATTCATGTCTCTTCCTTCTATTCGCAAATCCCCATCGTCTGCCATGCGTGCACTGCGCTTGAGCGCACTGGCCCTGAGCCTGACCGCTTTGGCCGGTTGCTCCATGTTCTCCAGCAAGGACCCTCGCTTTGAACCGACTCCTTTGACGGAGTACACACCGGGTGTGGCCGCCAAGATTAGCTGGAGCACATCCATTGGTAGCGGTGCGGATTCAGGCTTTGCACCTCAGTTGACCGGTTCCTCGGTCTATGCAGCCGCCGTATCCGGTCAGGTCAGCAAGGTAGATCTGGAAACGGGTCGTGTGCAGTGGTCGACCAACGCGGGCAAGAAGCTGACAGCCGGAGCCGGTTCGGACGGTGTAGTGACTGCGGTTGCTTCGGTGGACGGCAACGTGATTGCGTTTGACGACTCGGGCAAGGAATTGTGGCGCAGCCGTAGCAGCAGCGCCGTGAATGTGCCTCCTGCTGTTGGTGCCGGTGTCGTAGTGGTTCGCACCAGCGATTACCGCCTGCAAGCCTTTGACGCCAGCACCGGTGATCTGCGCTGGAGCCTGCAGCGTCCCGGTCCAGCCTTGTCGCTGAAAACCAGCATGCAAATGCGCATTATCGACGGCCTGCTTCTGGCTGGTATGCCCAATGGCCGCTTGATGGCGATTGACGCGGCTCAAGGTCATCTGGTGTGGGAAGGCAGTATTTCTGTTTCCCGCGGCGCGACCGATCTGGAGCGCATTAATGATGTCGTGGGTGCTCCCCAGGTCATCGATCCCCTGCTGTGCGGTGCAACCTATCAAGGTCGCGTTGCCTGCTTTGACGTCTCCCAAGGTGGTCGTCTGGTATGGGATAGGGAATTTTCGGCCGGTACCGGTATCGCAGCGGACAACCATATGTTGTATGCCGCTAATAGCCGCGACCAGATTGAAGCGTTTGCCATGACAGACGGGCAAACCATCTGGACGCAGAATGCCTTGCGTAACCGTGGTCTGGCTCCTTTGGCCGTCCTGCCCCAGGCGCTCGCCGCCGGTGACATGGAAGGCTATGTTCACTTTCTATCGCGACTGGACGGCACCTTGTTGGGCCGGGTCAGTGTCGGCGGTGGTGCCATTGTGTCGCCTTTGGTCGGAACCTCGCGTGGGGTTCTGGTCCAGACCGGCAATGGTAATTTGGTCTTGGTTGGAATCAATTGAAAAGCGTTTCTTTTAAGCCCGTAGTGGCTTTGGTCGGTCGTGCCAACGTCGGCAAGTCCACTTTGTTCAACCGCCTGACGCGTTCGCGCGCGGCGCTGGTGGCGAACTTCCCTGGTCTGACTCGTGACCGTCATTACGGCGAAGGCCGGGTAGGTAGCCGACCCTATATCGTGGTCGATACGGGCGGTTTTGAGCCTGTGGCCAAAACCGGCATGTTGCTGGAAATGGCCCGCCAGACCCAGCAAGCCATTGCTGAAGCGGATGTGGTCGTCTTCCTGGTTGATGCCCGTGAAGGCGTCAATGCGCTGGATCTGGAAATTGCGCAGTTGCTGCGCAAGCTGGGGCAGAAAGTGCTGTTGGCCGTCAACAAGGCCGAAGGCATGCGTTACGAGGCCGGTGGCGTGGAGTTCCACGAACTGGGCCTGGGTCAGCCTTACCTGATCTCTGCCTCTCATGGCGACGGCGTGGAAGAGCTGATCAATCTGGCGCTGGAGCAAGTTCCTGCTCCTGAGTCTGAAGACGATGGCCAGGATGACGAGGACTTCCAGCACCGTATCAAGCTGGCGATTGTGGGCCGTCCTAACGTGGGCAAGTCCACCCTGATCAATACCCTGGTGGGTGAAGAGCGCGTTATTGCCTTTGACCAACCTGGTACGACTCGCGATGCCATTGAAATCGAATTCGAGCGCAACGGGGTGGAATACACCCTGATCGATACCGCCGGTCTGCGCAAGCGCGGCAAAGTGTTCGAGGCTGTTGAAAAGTTCTCCGTTATCAAGACCTTGCAGGCGATTGAAGCATGTAACGTGGTCTTGCTGATGATTGACGCGCACACGGAAATTTCTGACCAGGACGCCAGCATTGCGGGCTTTGTGGTGGAAACGGGCCGTGCGCTGGTCGTGGGTATCAACAAGTGGGATGGTCTGGACGAATACCAGCGCGAGTGGATCAAGCGCGAGTTTGATCGCAAATTGCGCTTCCTGAACTTTGCCAAGATGCATACTTTGTCGGCTCTGAAAGGGCAGGGGATCAATCCTGTGCTCAAGTCGATCAATGCCGCACACGCTGCTGCTTTCTCCAAGCTGTCTACCCCCAAGCTCACTCGCATCATGCAAGAAGCGGTGGAACAGCAACAGCCGCCACGCAAAGGCATTTTCCGTCCCAAGTTGCGGTATGCTCACCAAGGTGGCATGAACCCTCCGATTGTGGTGATTCACGGCAACGCCCTGGATGCTATTTCGGACAGTTACCGCCGCTATCTGGAAACGCGTTTTCGCGAGGCCTTCAAGCTGGAAGGTACGCCTTTACGCATTGAATTCAAATCATCTAAAAACCCTTATCTGAAGGATGCGTAATGAGTCGTTTGTGGAGTGATCATGTAGCTGGGCTTTCTCCCTATGTACCGGGCGAGCAGGTCAAGCTGGATAACCTCTTGAAGCTGAACACAAACGAACATCCTTTCGGTCCGTCGCCCAAGGCGCTGGAAGCGATCCGCCAGGCGGCGACCGATGATTTACGTCTTTACCCCTCCTACAGCGCGCAGGAACTGCGTGACGCCGTGGCCCATAACCACGGCGTAAAAGCGAACAATGTCTTTTTGGGCAATGGCTCGGATGAAGTCCTGGCCCATGTGTTCAGCGCCTTGTTCCTGCGTGGTGTGCGTCCCGTACTGCTACCCGATATCACTTACAGCTTCTACACCACATACTGTTCGTACTTTGGTGTCCCGGCTGATATCGTGCCGCTGCGCGATGATTTCACGCTGAATGTGCAGGACTATGTGCGCGAGCGCAGCTTGAAACCTGCCGGCATTATTTTCGCCAATCCCAATGCACCTACTGGTATTCCGCTGTCCTTGACGGACATCGAGGCCATCCTGGCTGCCAACCCCGATACCACGGTGGTGGTGGACGAGGCTTACGTCGATTTCGGCGGTACGTCTTCTGTGGGCTTGCTGGAAAAGTACGACAACCTGGTCGTGATTCAAACCATGTCCAAGTCGCGTGCTCTGGCCGGTCTGCGCGTAGGCTATGCCTTGGCCAGCGCCGAGATCATCCAGGCTCTGGAACGCGTCAAGGATAGCTTTAACTCTTACCCGATGGACACGATTGCCCAGGTGGGTGCCGTGGCTTCGCTGAAAGATACCGAGTACTTTGAACGCCAGTGTCAGGCCGTGATCGATGCTCGCGAGCAGTTGCGTGCTGATCTGGAGCAATTGGGTTTCGAGATTCTGCCTTCCAAAGCGAACTTTTTGATGGCAACGCACCCTAAGCATTCGGCAGCAGGTATTCAGCAGGCTTTGCGTGAACAAGGGGTTTTGGTGCGCCATTTCCGCCAGCCACGCATTGAGCAATATTTGCGTATTACCGTAGGATCGCCCGAGCAATGTGCCCGACTGTGCAACAGTTTGCGGCAGATTTTAGGGCAAGGTGCCTGATCGGCGCCTGATATACACCTATTAGATAAAAATCTCCAGTTTGGAACGTGCGGATTCAGGGAAAACCCGGTAAAGTAGTGGGATTCGCTTCCATTTCTGGAAAAACAACATAACCGGAGCCTCACCAATGAGCAATAAAGGGCAAATTCTACAAGACCCGTTTTTGAACGCGCTACGCAAGGAGCATATCCCTGTGTCGATCTACCTGGTCAACGGCATCAAGCTGCAAGGTCAGATCGAGTCCTTCGATCAGTACGTCGTACTGCTGCGCAATACAGTCACTCAAATGGTGTATAAGCACGCGATCTCTACCGTCGTTCCTGCACGCCCTGTTACTTTGGCTGCGGATGAGCAGGCTGAATAAATCCTCACCCAGTTCTTTGTACTCTGAAAGACCCGTCTCGCGGTACTCGCGGGCGGGTCTTTGTTTCTGGAGCAAGCGTTGAAGGCACTGGTTATTAGTGTGGATATGGGCGAGCTGGACTACAAGGCTCATGCCGAAGAGTTCGTCATGCTGGCTGAAGGTGCTGGTGCCCAGATTGTTGAGCTGCTGGTGGTGCGTCGTTCCCGTCCGGACTCTGCCTACTATATCGGTACGGGCAAGCTGGAAGAGGCCGTTGCGCTGGCCAAGGCTACAGGGGCGGAAGTGGTGCTGTTTGACCATGCCTTAAGCCCTGCTCAGCAGCGTAATCTGGAGCGCAAGCTGGAATTGCGTGTGGTGGATCGCGTCGCCCTGATTCTGGATATTTTTGCCTTGCGTGCACAAAGTCACGAAGGTAAATTGCAGGTCGAACTGGCTCAGTTGCAGCATCTGACTTCCCGGCTGACCCGTATGTGGACTCACCTGGAACGTCAAAAAGGCGGTATCGGGATGCGTGGTCCGGGTGAATCGCAGTTGGAAATGGACCGCCGCATGATTGGCGATAAAGTCCGTACCCTGCGCGAACGTCTGGCCAAGGTGCAGCGTCAGCGCAGCACCCAGCGTCGGGCGCGCACTCGCAGTGGCACCTTGTCGGTGTCGCTGGTGGGCTATACCAACACGGGCAAGTCCACGCTGTTCAATGCCCTGACTCGTGCTGACGCTTACGCGGCAGACCAGTTATTTGCTACCTTGGATACGACCACGCGTCGTATCTGGATTGAAGGGGCAGGGCAGGTCGTGATCTCGGATACGGTGGGTTTTATTCGTGAACTTCCACCGACCTTGATTGCTGCCTTCCGCGCTACTTTGGAAGAGACCGTCCATGCAGATTTATTGCTGCATGTGGTCGATGCCGCCAACCCTCAGCGCGATGAGCAAATCGCTGAAGTTCATAAGGTTCTGGAGGACATCGGGGCCCATGAAATACCTCGGATTCTGGTCTATAACAAAATTGACCAGGCAGGCTACGAGCCACGGGTAGAGCGGGACGAACATGGTACTATTGCCCGAGTCTTTGTTAGCGCTTTAGAGCGCATCGGATTGGATGGGTTGCGTACAGCAATCGTCGAATCAGGTCATTTCGCGGAAAACAATGCGTCTGAACAATAAAATATTCAATCTCAATGATCCCGGTTGGGGACGAGACAGTGGCAAAAACGGTTCCGAGCCACCTCGCCGCCCCGAGAAACAAGATGGCCCGCCTGACCTCGACGAGGTATGGCGTGACTTCAATAGTCGCTTGGGATCTTTATTCGGCAAAAAGGGACGTCGCTCCCCTCCCGGTGGCATGCCTCCCGGTGGCAGCAATGGCCCGTCCATTCCCAAGGGCTCGCCCAAACTGCTGATTATCGGCGGTGTGGTGGCCGTGGGTCTGTGGATGGCCAGTGGCTTTACCATCGTGCAGGAAGGTCAGGTTGCCGTGGTCACCCGCTTTGGTGAATACACGAAGACCTTGAATCCCGGTCTGCAATGGCGCTGGCCTGCTCCGATCGAGGATCACCAGACCGTCAATATTTCCCAATTGCGTACCTTCGAGGTGGGCTATCGCGGAAGTGCGCGCAACAAAGTCTTGCCTGAATCCCTGATGCTGACGACCGACGAGAACATCGTCGATATGCAGTATGTGGTTCAGTACCGTTTGCTGCCTACAGGCGCACCGGATTACCTGTTCAACACCAATAATCCAGACGAGTCGGTACGTCAGGCGGCTGAAACCGCCATGCGTGAAGTCGTGGGCAAACAGCCTATGGACTCTGTGCTGTACTCCGGTCGTACCCAGATTGCGGTCGATGTACAGCAATTGGCCCAGTCCATTCTGGACCGCTACCGTACCGGTATTCAGATCAGCACGGTTGCTATTCAGAACGTGCAGCCGCCCGAGCAGGTTCAGGCTGCTTTTGACGATGCCGTCAAAGCGGGTCAGGACCGCGAGCGTCAGATCAACGAAGGTCAGGCTTACGCTAACAAGGTCTTGCCTGAAGCCGCTGGTCAAGTGGCTCGCATGATGCAGGAGTCTGAGGGTTACAAGGCTCGTGTGGTGGGTGACGCCAAGGGTGATACCGCACGTTTTGGCAGTGTTGAAGCCGAATACGTGAAGGCACCGGGTGTGACTCGGGATCGTCTGTACCTGTCCACGATTCAGGAAATCCTGGAGCGCACCAGCAAGGTACTGGTTGATACCCGTAGCGATAACAACATGATCTATCTGCCTTTGGACAAGATCGTGCGTCAGGTGGGTAGCCGTACCGATATGGAGCCTTCTGCTCCTGTCGCCTCGGCCGCTTCGCAAGGACAGGTCAGCCGTCCAGCTCCGGCTGTGGCACCTAAAGCACCAGCGCCAGCTAATCCAGCCAATCTGGATACCTCGCTTGGCTCTTTGGTCAGTCCTTATTCCCCATACGCACGCTAGGAGAGCTTGATGCAACGTTTATTTCCTGCTCTGGTGGCCCTGGCGGTAATTGTCGGTCTGCTGCTGTCTTCCGTATTTATCGTGCGTGAGCGCGATGCGGCGCTGGTTTTTGCTCTGGGTGAAGTGCGCGGTACGATCACGACCCCCGGTTTGTACTTCAAGCTGCCGCCACCGTTTGAAAACGTGGTGTTCCTGGACAAGCGTCTGCAGACGATTGAAACCAAGGACCCCGAGCGTATTCAGACGGCTGAAAAGAAAAACTTGCTGATCGATTCTTACGTCAAATGGCGTATTTCCGATCCACGCTTGTTTTACGTGACGTTCGGCGCAACCGACCGTGGTGCTGTCGAGCGTTTGCAAGCCCAGATTCGTGACGCTCTGAACGCCTCGGTGAACGTACGTACCGTGAAAGAAGTGGTCTCTACCGAGCGTGATGCCATCATGCGCGAAGTGCTGACTGCTGTTGAGGCTCGTGCCCGCCCTCTGGGGGTAGAAGTGATCGACGTACGTTTGCGTCGTATTGACTTCGCTCCGGAGATTTCGGAATCGGTTTACCGTCGTATGGAAGCCGAGCGTACACAAGAAGCCAACCGTTTGCGTGCAACCGGTGCCGCTGAAAGTGAGCGTATTCGTGCTGAAGCGGAACGTCAGCGTGAAGAGCTGCTGGCCGACGCCTACGCCCAAGCCCAGGCCATCCGTGGTCAGGGTGACGGTGAAGCTGCTGCCATCTACTCCGACAGCTACAGCAAGAACCCCGAGTTCTACCGTTTCTACCGCAGTCTGGAAGCCTACCGCAGTGCTTTCAGTCAGCAGACCGATACCTTGGTCATCAGCCCCGACTCTGATTTCTTCAAGTACTGGGGCAAGCAAGGATCACCGGCAGCACCGGCTGCTAACTGATCTACGCTAGAGAACTTAGGGCCGCGGGTGTTCCACCCGCGGCCCTGATCGTTTATACTAGCGTGTAAGTTACTAACACCACTTCGCATGCGACTTGGGCGGCTTACAAGCCCCAAGTCGCTTTTTATTTGGCTGGAACTTTCGTTTATAAGTAGTCCGAGGCACGAGTATGTCCAATTGGTTGTTGCCAGAGAGCCTGGCTGATATCTTGCCTGCAGAGGCGCGCCGCATCGAAGAGTTGCGCCGTGATTTGCTAGACTTGTATCGTACTTACGGGTTCGAGCTGGTAGCTCCACCTCTGGTGGAGTATCTGGAATCCCTGCAAGCGGTTTCTGGCACAGATCTGAATCTGCGTACCAGCAAAGTTGTCGATCAAATCTCGGGTCGTACCATGGGCGTACGCGCCGATATGACCCCTCAGGTAGCCCGTATCGACGCTCACTTGCTTAACCGCGAAGGCGTAACTCGGCTTTGCTACTGTGGTTCGGTCCTGCATGCCCGTCCGGCTGGTTTGCTGTCGGATCGTGAGTTGCTGCAGATCGGCGCTGAAATTTTTGGCCATGCCGGTATTGAATCCGATCTGGAGGTGGTGCAACTGGCTCTGGAAAGCGTGGGTCGAGCAGGGGTGCATCATCCTCGCCTGGACTTGAACTACCCTGATCTGGGGCGCTTCCTGATCGAGCGCGATCCTATTTTGAAAACCCGCGTGGCAGAGGTGTGTGAGCTTCTGAACGCCAAGGATGTGTCGGGCCTGCGCGCCCTGGGGCGTGAGTCGGGCTGTCTGCCTGAAACCACCCGTTATCTGCTGGCTTTGACCTCGCTGTACGGCGATGGCAGCGTGCTGGAGCGTGCTCGCACGGTTCTGCCCGATGAGCCGGAGGTGCGTGAAGCCCTGGGCAGTCTGCGTCGTTTTATTGATGCCTTGCCCGGCCATGAAATCACGGTGGACCTGGCCGACATCGGCAGTGGTTACGCCTATCATTCGGGCCTGATTTTCTCGGTGTACGCCGAGGGCTGGCACGACGCTCTGGTGAAGGGTGGACGCTTTGACGGTATTGGCCGTATGTATGGCCGTGCTCGTCCTGCTACCGGCTTCAGTCTGGATTTGCGCAAGCTGTCCGCTGGCCTGCCTCCGGCGCAAGCCGCGCGTGCCGTGCGTGCTCCCTGGGGCAGCGATGCAGACCTGATCGCAGCGGTGAAGCAGTTGCGTCAAAGCGGTGAAATTGTGGTCCAGATGCTGCCCGGACAAGAGCTGAATCTGGATGAATTCGTGATCGACCGCGAGCTGGTCTCGTTGGACGATCAGTGGCAAGTTAGGGCGCTGTAAGCCAGAGAGCTTGCGGCGTTGGTGATTGTTATTGGTCCGGCACTGTGCCGGCCTCCTTTATTCTGATACTAGACATGAGCAAAAACCTTGTGGTGATTGGCACCCAGTGGGGTGACGAAGGCAAAGGCAAGATCGTCGACTGGCTGGCCGAGTCCGCGCATGGCGTGGTTCGTTTCCAGGGTGGGCATAACGCTGGCCATACATTGTGGATTAATGGCAAGAAGACGATTCTGCGCCTGATTCCTTCGGGCATCATGCACGAGCACGTGACTTGCTACATTGGCAATGGCGTGGTGCTCTCGCCCGAAGCCCTGTTGACCGAAATCGCCGAGCTGGAAGCCGCTGGTCTGGACGTGCGTTCGCGCCTGCAGATCTCGCCTGCTTGCCCGCTGATTTTGCCCTACCACATCGCTGTGGACCAGGCTCGTGAAAAGCGTAAAGGCGACGGCAAGATTGGTACGACCGGCCGCGGTATCGGCCCAGCCTACGAAGACAAAGTGGCACGCCGTGCTCTGCGTGTTCAGGACTTGTACGATCCCGAAATCTTCGACGAAAAACTGTCTGAAGCGCTGGATTACCACAACTTCGTGCTGACCCAGTACTTGGGCGCCGAAGCGGTCTCCGCCGAGCAGGTTCGTGAACTGGCCATGAAGCATGCTGAACAGCTTGCTCCTATGGTGGCTGACGTCTCCAATAATCTGTACCAAGCCAAGAAAGCAGGGCAGAAGCTCTTGTTTGAAGGTGCTCAAGGTGCGTTGTTGGATATTGACCACGGTACGTACCCCTTCGTCACCAGCAGCAATTGCCTGTCCGGTGCTGCCTCCGCAGGTTCGGGTGTTGGTCCTCAGGAACTGAGCTACGTGCTGGGTATCGCCAAGTCCTACACCACTCGTGTTGGCTCGGGTCCATTCCCTACCGAGTTGCTGGACGACACCGGTATGCGTTTGGCTACCGTCGGCAAGGAATTCGGTTCGGTAACGGGTCGCCCACGTCGTTGTGGCTGGTTTGACGCGGCTGCCATGAAACGCTCGGTGATGATCAACGGTATCTCCGGTCTGTGCATTACCAAGCTGGACGTGCTGGACGGCGTTGAGCAGATCAAGATTGGTGTGGGTTACCGCTACAAGGGCGAGTTCCTGGACGTGCTGCCCTACGGCGCGCACGCGGTTGCTGAGGCCGAACCTGTTCTGGAAGAAATGCCCGGCTGGACCGAGTCCACCGTGGGCGTGACCGACTACGACAAGCTGCCTATCAATGCCCGTCGTTACCTGGAACGTATTGCTGAACTGTGCGATGTACCTATCGACATGGTTTCTACGGGGCCAGATCGCAACGAAACCATCGTATTGCGCGATCCGTTTACCAAATAAGCGATTTCTCGCGGTATAATGCCTTGCACCGTTGTGCGGTGCGTACAGAGCGGCCTGAAGGGCCGCTTTGTCGTTCTGGATGCTGCGCGGCCTACCAGACTCTTGTTTTGCGGGTATGAAAGGCGCAGCTATTGCATTTATATCTGGAATACATATGAGTCTGCCCCCAAATAGCGATACTGATGAATGGGTTTCCTGGGAACAATACAATCGCCTGATTGAAACATTGGCCCTGAGCATTCACGAGTCAGGTTGGAAATTCGACAAAATTGTTTGCCTGGCACGAGGCGGCATGAGAGTGGGAGACGTTATTTCGCGTATCTATGATGTTCCCCTGGGCATTTTGGCCACCAGCAGCTATCGAGAAGCCGCCGGTACCGAACAGGGTGATCTGGATATTGCGCAATACATCACCATTACTCGTGGCACCCTGGATGGTAATGTGCTGCTGGTCGATGATATGGTCGATACGGGCAAGACTTTTATGCGTGTGCGTGATCACTTGCGTGCACAGTTTCCCGCGATCACCGAGCTGAAAACCGCCGTTTTGTGGTGGAAAGGCCACGCCCAGGTCGACCCGGACTACTACGTGTCCAAGTTGCCCACAAATCCCTGGATTCATCAGCCTTTTGAGGACTACGATAGCATTCGCCCTCATCAGCTAGATGCCTGGATCCGCAAGGGTACTGGCCAGGCTTGATCGCTGGCATTCAGATAATTGGTGGATAGCCTGATGGCGCCTTGCTTGGTGTATGCCTGCAATCGTGCTACCATATTGGGCTATCTGTTACGCTAACTCTTTTTACAAAGGTCAGGGATTACATGTCCATTGTTCGCCTGAAAGAAAACGAACCCTTTGAAGTTGCTCTGCGCCGCTTCAAACGCACTATTGAAAAAACTGGTCTGTTGACCGAGCTGCGTTCGCGCGAATTCTACGAAAAGCCAACGGCTGAGCGCAAGCGCAAGCACGCTGCCGCCGTGAAGCGTCACTACAAACGCATCCGCAGCCAGCAACTGCCTCCACGCTTGTATTGATCCCTGAATCTTTTGTTCAGGAACTGCTCGCCCGTGTCGACGTCGTAGATGTCGTCGGGCGATATGTGCAGTTGCGTAAAGGCGGGGCCAACTTGCTTGGCCTGTGCCCTTTTCACAACGAAAAATCCCCTTCATTTACAGTCAGTCCCACCAAGCAGTTTTACCATTGCTTCGGTTGTGGCGCTCACGGATCGGCAATCTCGTTCCTGATGGAACACACAGGGGCTTCATTCCCTGAGGCGGTACGCAGCTTGGCTGGTTCCGTCGGGATGACCGTGCCCGAAGCAGATCGCACCCCACGTCAACGTGCTGCCGATGCCCGTCGTAAAGACGAATTGTCGCGCCAGCATCTCATTCTTGAGACGGCCCAGGGGCATTACCTACGTCAGCTAAAACAATCTCCCATTGCTATCGACTATTTAAAACGTCGCGGCCTGGATGGGGAGACGGCTGCCCGTTTCGGCTTGGGCTGGACAGGCACGGAGCGACGTGGACTATCGGCTGTATTTCCGCAGTATGAAGACAAGCAACTGGTTGAATCGGGCCTGGTCATCGAGTCCGAGGATGGTCGTCGCTACGACCGCTTCCGCTCGCGCGTCATGTTTCCGATCCGCAGCAGCAAGGGCCATATTATTGGCTTTGGCGGCCGTCTGATCGAAAAGGGCGAGCCCAAGTACCTGAATTCACCAGAAACCACGCTGTTTTCCAAAGGTCACGAGCTGTATGGCTTGTGGGAAGGACGTCAGGGCATACGCAAAGAAGGCTTTGTCCTGATTGTTGAAGGTTATATGGACGTGGTGGCGCTTTCGCAACATGGCTTGCACAATGCCGTGGCGACTTTAGGCACCGCGACGACTGAATATCACATCACCAAATTGATGCGCGCCAGCGACCGGCTGGTGTTTTGCTTTGATGGTGACGGAGCAGGGCGCAAAGCCGCCTGGCGTGCGCTCAATACCTGCTTGCCGCTAGTCCGTGACGATGTGTCCATCCGCTTCATGTTCCTGGCGGACAATCACGATCCTGACTCTTTTGTCCGTGAACACGGTGCGGTCGCGTTTCGCGAGCAAGCCCAGGAAGCGCCCGCCTTGTCGCGCTTCTTCCTGGACGAGCTGGCTGCCCGCCATCGTATGGACGAGGCAGAAGGCCGTGCTGCTTGCGTGCATGAAGCGCTGCCCTTGCTCTTGGAGTTGGCTGACAGCACCTTGA
Source organism: Alcaligenes sp. SORT26 (assembly GCF_017377875.1). Classification (GTDB taxonomy): domain Bacteria; phylum Pseudomonadota; class Gammaproteobacteria; order Burkholderiales; family Burkholderiaceae_B; genus Alcaligenes; species Alcaligenes parafaecalis. The sequence goes on along the minus strand of NZ_CP070975.1, from coordinate 1,322,215 downwards.
AAGTGCAGATTCAACATGAATTTGCCCGCATGGTCTTGCTGACCCCGGACGAATTGGCACAACGCCTGAGCACGGTTGAACCCGTGCGTCGGCCTGTGGTCGATACGCCTCCGGCTCAGGATGGTTTGGTTGCCCGGCCACCCGTGCCGGTGCAGCCTGCACCGTCGTCGGATGGCATGGAGCCATTTGAGGACGGCTTTGACGGTTCGTTTGCCGACAGTCTGCCAATGGAAGGCTGGCAGGACGAACCGGACTGGCATTCGCAGCCCGAACAATATCAGGAACGGCCTGCCGCCGCTCGTGGCAAAGGCAAGAATAATCGCCAGCGGACCGAACGCGCAGTCGTGGGCGGCAGCCGTGCCGTGACCCCGATGGCCAAGCGTTTGCTGCGCTTGCTGATCGGGCATCCCACCTTGGTGGGTGGGCTTGGCGATCAACAACTTGAAATTTTGGCGCAAAGTCCCCACTTACGATTAGTGCAAGAGCTGATTGCCTTAAGCAATACCAGCTCGGCGCGTCACGCAGGCGCTTTACTGGAGGCCGTGGACCCCGAGTCCGACCTGGCCCCGGTACTGGAAGCCTTGGCTACGGAGCTGTTGGGCGAAGAAGAATTGCCCGATCCTCAAGGCGAATGGCGGGATGCGCTGCATCGCATTGAACTGGATGCGATCAAAGCAGAGCAGTCGGCACTGGTGGCTACGGGCTTGCAAGAGCCTGAACAGCGTCAGCGTTATCAAGAATTGACACGCCGTATTGCTTTGTTGAATGCTGCTTATACTCGGCAAGTGAAGTAAAATATTGGGTTATGTGTTGTGTTTGTGGCCGGCCAGGGGGTTAAAACTGGTACGCGAGCAAATGCGGCGGGTTAGCGGATTGTGAACCACCTTATGCCTTGAGCCCATGAGCCAGGGATTAAATGACTTAGGGTTCGCTCGCGCAACACGCCCAGGAGCAAGCCGGTTGTGGACACGCTCATCATCAGGCTCTTGCCTGTACGACTCGGTGGCTACATATTTAGTGCCACAGGGGTAAATGGCGTCTATGGAAGAAAATATGACTCAAACGACTGGTAAAACCTCGACGACGGTCTCTCGGTCTGCTAAGAAAACCTTGGCCGCGACAGCAAAATCAGGGGCATCAAGCTCGGTAGAGCTCGATGAACTTCACGAAAGTGGAGAGCCAGGCGCAGCGCCTGCCAAGAAAGCCGCTAAAAAGGCTGCTGCGAAAAAAACGGTAGCCAAAAAAGCGGCTGCCAAGAAAACGGCCGCTAAAGCCGCTACCGGCGGTCGCCGTGGACGTCCCGCAAAAAATGCCAATAACGACGGTATTGACTTTGTCGATGACGACGAAATGGGCGAAGAAGAGGTCATTCCTGATCTCAAACCGGTGGCCAAGCGTGGTGCCAAGCGTGCCAAAGCCGAAAAAGACGTGTTCGGTGTACGTGGCCAGCTCAGCCCTGAAGAACAGGAAGCCCGCCGCAATCGCCTCAAGGCACTGATCAAGCTGGGCAAGGATCGGGGTTACCTGACCTACAGCGAAATCAATGACCACCTGCCTGACGATCTGGTCGATGTCGAAGCCATTGATGGCATTATCGGCACCTTCAGTGACATGGGTATTTCGGTCTACGACCAGGCTCCCGACGCTGATACCTTGCTCATGAGCGATAACGCGCCCATGGCATCCAGCGACGACGACGTCGAGGACGAAGCTGAAGCCGCACTGACCACAGTGGATTCCGACTTTGGTCGCACAACCGATCCCGTGCGTATGTACATGCGCGAAATGGGTTCGGTAGAGCTGCTGACCCGCGAAGGCGAAATTGAAATCGCCAAGCGTATCGAAGACGGCCTCAAGCACATGGTGATGGCGATTGCCGCTTGCCCAACCACAGTTAACGAGATCCTGGCCTACGTTCAGCGTGTACGCGAAGGCGTCATGCAGATCGACGAAGTGGTTGACGGTCTGGTGGACGACGATGGCGAAGAATACGCCGGTTCGGGTGTGACGGCTGAGGACGAGGATGAAGGTCCCGCTGGCGGCATGAGCAGCAAGCAGATCGAATACCTGCGCAACAAATCCCTCAAGAAATTCGACATTATTGGCGAATGGTTTGACAAGATGCGCGTGTCTTTCGAGACGGACGGTTACAAGAGCCAGGGCTATGTGCAGGCGCAAGAAACCATCCTGAACGAATTCATGGGTATTCGCTTTACCGCCAAAATGGTGGAAAAGCTGGCCGACACCATGCGTGAGCAGGTCGCTATTGTGCGTCAGCACGAGCGCGAAATCCTGACCATCTGTGTGGACCGTGCTGATATGCCACGTGCACACTTCATCAAGGCTTTCCCAGGCAACGAAACCAATCTGGAATGGGTAGTTCAGGAAGTGGCTGCTGGTCACGCGTACAGCTCCATTCTGGAACGCCATATCCCTGCGATTCAGGAAGTTCAGCAAAAACTGATCGACCTGCAAACCAGCGTTGTGCTGCCTTTGAAGGACCTGAAAGAAGTCAACAAACGCATGACCACGGGCGAAGCCAAGGCACGTAAAGCCAAGCGCGAAATGACCGAGGCCAACTTGCGTCTGGTGATCTCCATTGCCAAGAAGTACACCAACCGTGGCTTGCAGTTCCTGGATCTGATTCAGGAAGGCAATATCGGCTTGATGAAGGCAGTGGACAAGTTCGAGTACCGTCGCGGCTACAAATTCTCCACATATGCAACGTGGTGGATTCGTCAGGCCATTACGCGTTCGATCGCTGACCAGGCCCGCACGATTCGTATTCCGGTTCACATGATCGAGACGATCAACAAGATGAACCGTATCAATCGTCAGATTCTGCAGGAAACCGGCGTCGAGCCCGATCCCGCAACCCTGGCCCAGAAGATGGACATGCCCGAGGACAAGGTTCGCAAGATCCTGAAGATCGCCAAAGAGCCTATCTCCATGGAAACGCCTATCGGTGACGATGACGATTCCCACTTGGGCGATTTCATCGAGGACAACAACACCGTTTCGCCATCGGATTCCGCTTTGCACGGTTCCATGCGCGATGTGGTGAAAGATGTCCTGGATTCCCTGACGCCACGCGAAGCCAAAGTGCTGCGCATGCGTTTCGGTATCGAGATGAGCACCGACCAGACTCTGGAAGAGGTAGGCAAGCAGTTTGACGTAACGCGTGAGCGTATTCGTCAAATAGAAGCCAAGGCTTTGCGCAAGCTGCGTCATCCTAGCCGTGCTGACAAGTTGAAGAGCTTCCTGGAAAGCCAGTAAGTTTTTAGCTCTTCAGCCGGGGTCGGTAGTAAAACCGGCCTTCTGAATCACACCCCAAAAGTTGGAGTTTTCTCCGACATTTGGGGTGTTTTTTTATGCATTGCTTATTCAGATCAGCTTGTTTGGCGCGGGCCTTTTAGGGCTCAATTTCCGGGTACTTGCACATTCCCTTCCGTCATCAGATGGGATTCGCGTAGAACGCTTTTTGCCAGCAAACGCAAGGTGTTGGCGCAGGCCAGGGCTGCTTTGGACATCTGGGCCTCATGCCGATAAATCAGGCCCAAATCCATGGAGGGCACGCCACTGGTCATGGCCGTTCTGCGTATCCTGCCGCCATCGTGGGACCAAGGCCTGAAAACAAGGTCTGACAAAATAGTGACCCCGACATTCTGGGCCACCAGGCTGCGCACCGCCTCAATGGACTTCGTACGAAAAACGACCTTGGGCTTGAGCTTTGCTGCGCTCCAGTAGCGATTGACCGTAGCCACATGCTCATCCATATCCAGCAAGATAAATGCCTGATCAGCCAGTTCCTGCAAGGAGACAGAGCTTTGCGTCGCCAAGGGATGATCCAGCGCTGTCCAGAGTCGGCGCTCGGACTTCAGTAGTCGTTCTTGCTGAAGGTCTGAGCGGCGCGTCAAGTTGGAGACAAGAACGACAGCCAGGTCGAATTCGCCGTCTCGTACTCCATGCTCGATTTGAAGGCGGTTACGTTCAACCGGCTCAAAGGAAACCTGCGGGAGTTGGCGGCGCATGGCACCGATAATTTTAGGCAGCATGTATTCCGAGACTGTGTCCGTAATGGCTAGTTTCACTGAGCCTTCTACGGACGAAATAGCGTCCTTGGTCTCCGCGACCGCCATTTCCAAAGACGCCAGTATGTGCTCGGCATGCCGCAGAAAGCCTTCGCCGTGCAAGGTCAGCCGCAAGCCAGCAGAATGCCTGCTAAAGAGCTGCACCCCCAGAAAAGATTCCAGGTTTTTCAAGGAAGTGGTGAGCGAGGGCTGGCTGACATAACAACGCTGGGCAGCCCGAGAAACCTGTCCCGTTTGGGCGGCAGCGACGAAGTGCTCCAGTTGTTTGATCGTGATTTGCATAGATTTATTCTATATCACTGCATAGATTTAAAGGATTATGAATATCGTATGACGATTGCTAGGATCCCCATCAGCACACCGTTTGTCGATGTGCAACAAGGAACGCCAACAGTTCCAATATACGGAGACACTCATGCAATCTTCATCAAAAGTCCCTGCCGGGATAGGGCGGGGTACACCTCATTCTCATGCGCCTGGCGATACGGACAGTCAGTCTGGTGTTCTTAGTCGCCTAGGTTTGCGCTTTACGGCCTGGGCAGAGCGCTGGTTTCCAGATGCTTATGTGTTTGCCGCGATTGCCGTGGTTGTTGTGGCATGTGCGGCTATGGTTAATGGCTCCAGCCCGCAAGCAGTTGCCAAGGCCTTTGGTGACGGGTTCTGGAGCCTGATCGTTTTTACGATGCAAATGGCTCTGGTGGCGATTGGTGGTTACGTGGTGGCGACTTCGCCGCTGGCCGCCCGCCTTATTGAACGCCTTGCTGCTGTACCCAGTTCTGGCCGACAGGGCATCGCTTGCGTTGCGGCCATCAGCATGATTTTGTCCTTGTTCAATTGGGGGGTGTCATTAATTTTCAGTGCGCTTTATGCACGGGCCCTGGCACGTCGTCCTGATTTGCGGCTGGATTACCGCGCAGCAGGCGCCGCCGCGTATCTGGGCCTGGGTGGCACGTGGGCCTTGGGTCTCAGTTCTTCAGCCGCACAGTTGCAGGCTAATCCGGACAGTCTGCCTAAAAGCATTCTCGATATTACCGGGGTGATCCCATTCGGCCAGACCATTTTTTTATGGCAGTCCATGGTCATGGCCGTGATTCTGATCACGGTATCGGTGCTGATTGCGTTTCTGTCCGCTCCAACGGCTTCCAAGGCGGTGACGGCTCAGGAGCTGGGTGTGGACCTGACGGAATTCAAATCGGCTGATAAAGAATCCACCACCCGGCGTCCGGGCGAATGGTTTGAACGTAGCCCCATTCTGACCATTCTTCTGTGCGCTCTTGGTTTTGGCTGGCTGGCACAAGAGCTGATTGCCAAGAGTCCTCTGGTGGCAATCTCTGGGCTGAACACCTATAACCTCTTGTTCCTCTTGCTGGGTTTGTTGCTCCATTGGCGTCCACGCAACTTTCTTGATGCGGTGACGCGTGCAGTCCCCTCTACAGCAGGCGTCATTATTCAGTTCCCCTTGTACGGCGCCATTGCCGCTATGTTGACGGCCGCCAAGGGGGCCGGGGGAGTGACCCTGGCCGACCGTATCGCGCATCTGTTTGTCAGCATCTCCAGCACAGAGACTTTTGCAGTGATGATGGGAGCCTATTCGGCAGTTTTGGGCTTTTTCATCCCCTCGGGTGGTGGGAAATGGATTATTGAAGCCCCCTACGTCATGCAGGCAGCGAATGAACTGAAGGTACATTTGGGTTGGGCCGTCCAGGTCTATAACGCGGCTGAGGCGCTGCCCAACCTGATCAATCCCTTCTGGATGTTGCCGCTGCTCGGAGTGCTGGCCTTGAAAGCCCGCGACATTGTTGGCTTCACCTTTTTGCAGTTGCTGGTGCATGCACCGCTGGTCCTGTTCATGCTCTGGTTCTTTGGGCGTACCTTGACCTACATCCCTCCTGTGATGCCTTGATTCAGAGGGAGTGTGATTCATCGTGATACCAACTGAATTCAAACAGGGATACTGCACGCTTTGTCGTTCGCGTTGCGGCACGGTCAACGAGGTGCGTGGGGAAAGCTTGATTTCCGTACGTCCCGACCCGTCGCATCCGACCGGGGAGGCCATGTGCATGAAGGGGAAGTCGGCACCTGAAATGGTGCATAGCCCTCATCGCATGCACTATCCGATGCGGCGCACCCAGCCCAAAGGCAGTGCTGATCCTGGGTGGGTGCGTATCAGTTGGGAGGAGGCGCTCTCGGAGACGGCGCAACAGCTAGGCCGAATCAAGTCCGAGAGCGGCGCGGAGGCGGTCGTGTTTGCTGTGACGACACCCAGTGGAACCTCGCTCAGTGACAGCATCGACTGGATTGAGCGTTTTGTCCGCCTGTTTGGTAGTCCCAATATTTGCTACGCAACCGAGGTGTGCAATTGGCATAAGGACTATGCGCATGCTTTTACCTTTGGTTGTGGCATGCCACCGGCTGATTATGCCAATGCAGATCTGATGGTCTTGTGGGGGCACAACCCCACCAATACATGGTTGGCGCAGGCCAACGCAATTGGCAAGGGGCGGGCAAAAGGGGCCAAGATGATTGTGGTTGACCCCAGGCCAACGGCATTGGCGCGTCAGGCCGAGGTGTGGCTGCCGGTACGCCCAGGCACGGATGCGGCGGTTGCGCTTGGCCTGATGCACTTGATGCTACGTGACGAGGGCTTCGATAAGGCATTTGTCCGTGATTGGACTAACGGGCCTTTATTGGTCCGTAGCGATAACGGGCATTTTTTACGAGAGCAAGATCTTTGGCCTCATGCCGGGCAGAACCGCTATGTAGTGTGGAGCGACGCACATCAGTGTGCGGTGCCGTATGACACCGAGCGGAGTGCACAGGAGCAAGGTGGCGAGCATTTTTGCTTGCGGGGTACTTTTTCAATTGATACCGAAAAGGTCGCGGGGCTTCTTTGTCATCCTGCATTTGAACTGCTGGCTCAGGCCAGTGCCGCCTATCAGCCAAAGGAGGTTGAGCGTATCAGTGGTGTGCCGGAAAAGGCCTTGCATGCCGCTGCTGCACTGTTTGCGTCCAGCGCCCGCATTGCCTATCACGCCTGGACGGGCATTGGGCAGCATTCCAATGCAACGCAGACAGAGCGGGCAGTCGCTTGTTTGTATGCACTGACCGGGAGTTTTGACTGTATAGGGGCTAACCGAGTGCGTATCGGGCCGCCTACTCAGCCAGTAAATTCACTTTCCCTCTTGGCTGATCGTCAGCGTATGAAGGCATTGGGGATTGATGAGCGGCCTATTGGCCCACCCGCCCAAGGCTGGGTGACAGCACGCGATACGTACCGGGCCATTCTGGAGGGGAAGCCGTACAAGGTACGTGGGATGTTGGCGTTTGGCACGAACTTGCTGGTATCACAGGCTGATACGGCGCATGCGCAGCAGGCGCTTTCTCAGCTTGAGTTCTATGTGCACTGCGATTTGTTTGAGACGCCTGCCGCCAAGTATGCAGACATCGTGCTGCCCATCAACACGCCCTGGGAGCGTGAGGGTTTGCGGGTCGGTTTTGAGATTACTGATCGGGCGGCAGGGTGGGTGCAACTGCGTCAGCGTATGGTGCCGCCTCAAGGCGAGTCACGATCCGACAATGATGTTGTTTTTGACCTGGCCTGCCGATTGGGCATGGGGGATGATTTCTTCGGGGGTAGCCTGGAGGCTGGGTGGAATCATATTCTGGAACCCATGGGCCTGTCGGTGGAACAACTGCGGCAGCAGCCGCAGGGCATTGCCTGCTCTATTGATGCCAGCGAAAGAAAGTATGCGCGTGTCACATCAAAGGGAGTGCTAGGATTTGATACGCCGACGCGGCGGGTTGAACTCTACTCGGAGAGGCTGCTGAAGTATTCCCAACCGCCCCTGCCCAATTTTATTGAGCCAGCCGATACACCACATGATCTTAAGGCGACGCAGCAGGGGCGCTTTCCCTCTGTGTTGAGCTCGGCTAAAAACGGTTTTTATTGTCATAGTCAGCACCGCAGTCTGGTGTCGCTGCGTAAACGCGCTCCAGACCCGGTCGCTGAGTTGAGCCCTGTGCTGGCGAATGCGAAAGGGATTTTGGATGGAGACTGGATACGCATCAGCACCCGTCTAGGCAAGGCACGATTCGTTGCCCGTATCACGCCACAACTCGCTGAAAACCTGATTGTGGCGGAGTTCGGCTGGTGGCAAAGCTGTCCGGAGCTGGACCGCCCGGACCTGCCCATTGAGGGTGCTCAATCTAGCAATTTCAATACCTTGATCTCTGCCGACCACCATGATCCTGTCAGTGGTTCTGTGCCCATGCGCTCTTTTCTCTGTGATGTGGAGCTGGACCCTGAAACTCAGGCGCGCCAACGTAAATGGGCGGGCTATCGTGATTTCAAAGTCAGTAAATTGCACCCGGAAGCGGAGGGAGTTCTGGGTATTCATTTTGAGTCTGTAGAGGCACTGGAGTTGCCGGACTTTAGACCAGGGCAACATATCGAAATTCAGTGGGGTGGAGGAGGGGGAGTCGCCTTGTCGCGGGCCTATTCGCTGACTGCTGCGGCTCAAGTCCCTCATCGACGCAGCTACAGTATCGCTGTCCGCCATCAAAAGGGGCTATCGCCTGATGGTGTGCCCTTTGAGGGCCGCATGTCTGGCCTGTTGCACCGTCGACTCCGCCTGGGTGACGTGGTGTCGCTGCGCGCGCCCTCCGGAGGCTGGGTCCTGCCGCGCCAATCTCAGCAGCCGCTTTGTCTGTTTGCGGGTGGCATTGGTATCACGCCTTTCATCAGTCTTCTGGAGTCCCTGCCAAACGGGGCGGAAGGGCCGGAAATCTGGCTGTATTACGGCAACCAAAATAGTCGCACACATGCATTTCGTGAGCGCATCTTGTATCACCAGTCCCGTCTGCCCCAGTTGAAGGTGCTCAACTATTACGCCGCGCCGCTTGAAGGGGATCGGGAGGGAATCGATTTCACGGAGCAGCGTTATATCGACGCCAGTGTGGTCGATGACAGGCTGATCGAATTGCGTGCGCGGGTGTATATGTGTGGCCCTCCTATGATGATGGATATCGTTTCCGCCGGACTGGTGGAGCGGGGTGTTCCCCGTTTTGACATCTTTAGCGAAATTTTTCGTTCGCCTACTGAACCTCCGCAGGGTGATCAGCGTTTCAAGGTCAGCTTTTTACGCTCGGGCCGCGATGCCGTGGAGTGGGGGCCTCAGCAAGGGACCCTGCTGAGCTTTGCTGAATCGCTGGGTTTGCAGATGGCTAGCGGTTGTCGGGTGGGGCAGTGCGAAAGCTGTGCGGTGCGTTTGGTTTCTGGCAAGGTACGTCACCTTCATGGTGGTGAACCAGAGGACCCAGGCGTTTGTCTGGTCTGTCAGGCGATTCCTATTGAGGATGTTGTCCTGGATGCGTGAGGACGCGCAGACCTTCATTCCCTTTTAAACACAGGACTACTATGAAAATTGTTAATACGGCGGACACACGGCAGGCGCTTTCTTTTGATCGTCTGATTCCCGCGCTGGAACAGATGTTCATCACGGGTTGTCACGTTCCTTTGCGGCATACTCACTCACTGCATGAGACGGATGAGGCGTCTCCCAGAACCTTGCTGATCATGCCTGCATGGCAAGGAGACCGATATTTGGGTATCAAGACAGTTGCTATCTGCCCCGCCAATGCTGAACGTGGCCTGCCAGGCCTGCATTCCAGTTATCTGCTGTATGACGCCAAGACGGGTGAGCCATTGGCATTACTGGACGGCAATGAAATTACCTCTCGCCGAACGGCGGCTGCATCGGCATTGGCTGCCGCCTACCTGGCTCCTGCAGCGGCTCGGAGCCTGCTGGTCGTGGGGTGTGGGCGTGTGGGCAGTCTGATCCCGGAAGCCTACCGAGTTGTCCGGCCTATTGAGCGGGTGCTGGTGTGGGATCGGGATGTGACGGCAGCGCAGAGGCTGGTAAAAAGTTTGAGCCAGCAAGGCTTTGATGCACGGCTTGCATCAGACTTGGGCAGCGCCGTGGGCGAGGTTGACATTGTTAGTTGTGCGACGCTGGCTACCGAGCCGATTATTCGTGGTGCGCTGCTGGGTTCCGGTAGTCACCTTGATCTGATTGGTAGCTTCACCCCGCAGATGCGAGAAGCCGATGATGCGTGCTTCAGTCATGCGCGTCTCTATATTGATACGCAAGAGGCACTGCAAAAGAGTGGGGAGCTACTGGGGCCTATGTCGCGTGGCGTCTTTACGCCGGGTGATGTGGTCGGAGACCTGGCGGATTTGGTGAACAAGCGGGTTGAAGGCCGGAAGGACTTAGATGGCCGCACGGTCTTTAAAGCGGTGGGGACCGCTTTGGAAGATCTGGCTGCGGCCATCCTGGTTTACGAGAGCTCAGTTTCAGCGGTGAATACGGTGTCTTGAGCCGGTCCTGGAAAGGGCGTATCAGTCTGACTTCAAACAGGCTTATGACGGATCAAGATCCAGCATGAAAACACAGCCTTTCTCATTCGCTCCGCTTTGAACGCTAAGGCTCCAGCCCTGGGCCAGGGCCAATTGGCGTGCCAGCGCCAGGCCTATGCCTCGGTGGCCCTGTTCACGCAAGCCTGTCGCCAGTTGTTTACCTTGACTGAAGTGGCGCTCAAAAATCAGGATCTGGTCTTGTGTGGCAATGCCTGGGCCGTCGTCCTGCAGGGCGAGTACAGAGGGGGCAATCCAGCTTAATTGCAGCTTGCAGGGGGCGGCATGGTCGATGGCGTTGCGCATCAGGATGCGTAGCAGCATGGACAAGGCATAAGGGTCCAGGGTGTAGATCAGGGTGTCGGGCAGCAGATTGCTCCACCGCACTTTGCTGCTATCCGCGTCCAGCAGGGCGACGGCTTGCCAGGTTTGTTGGGCCAGTTCGTGAAGCTCCACCTCGCGGACATGGCGCTCTGCGGTATAGGCCAGGCTTTCAGCCGCATCCAGACTGGCGGTGACCGCGTCGGCGTGGACCATCATGCGCTGCAGGCGCTGCTGTTGGGAGCCTTCGGGCAGTTGCAGCAGCAAGAGTTCGCAATCGCTGCGTATGGCGGTCAGGCCCGTGCGTAGTTCGTGGCCCAGATTGGCGGCGAATTCCCGTTCGTGGGTGAGCAGCTCTTCAACTTGCTCTTGCATGCGGTTAAAGGCACGAATCAGGCGTCCCGCTTCATCGTCCTGATGCTCGGGCAAGCCCGAGCGGCCCGGTGCCCAGTTTTCCAGGTGGCGGGACAAGGTCAGCATGGGGGCGACGGCATGGCGGGCGACGCGGCGACCCAGTAAAAAGACCAGCAAAATGGTGGCGGAACCGATCAGCAGCAGAATCAGACCAAATTCACGCACCCGGTCTTCGTGCGGGGTGGCGCGATACACCAGATACAAGTGGCCTTGCTCCTGGTCCTGGCGCAGCACGTGCCAGGTATCACTGCCTATATGAAATTCATAAATGCCCGGTTTGGGGACTTGGGCAAATTCAGGCAGATTATCCAGAGCCTGGCCCGGCAAGAACCAGTAACTGTCCAGTTCGGCCCCCAGTGCCTCGCTGCGGTCGTAGGCGCTGTCTGGCAGCAAGGTGGGGTTGCGGGCGTAGGAGATCAGCATGGCATTGACCATTTCGTCTTCCATGCGTGCAAAAGCGACATAGGCCAGTCCACCCATAATGATGACCAGCAAGGCTGCAATCAGGGTCAAGGCCCAGGACACCCGTTGTGTCAGGGTGCTCATGAAGCGGCTTCGGCGCAGGGTTTTTGCCATTGATTACTGATCCTTTTGCAAGCGCCAGCCCATGCCGGGCAAGGTCTCGATGGAGCCTGCTCCGGCATCGGACAAGGCGCGTCGCAAGAGATGGATTTGGCTGCGCAAGGCTTCGGGTGAAGGCGCACCCTGGGGCCACAGTGTTTTTTCCAGTGCCCGACGGGTCAGAATGGCTTGTGGGTCGCGTAGCAAGGCTTCCAGTAGTTGGCGGGCCTTGAAGCTCAGGTGCAGGTCTTGTCCCTTGACGGTAACCAGGGCTGTATCCAGGTTGTATTCCAGGCTGTCCCAATGCAGGGAGCCATGTTGGACCTGGGGTGGGCCACGGCGCATCAAGGCCCGGAGGCGGGCCTCGACTTCCGCCAGAGCAAAGGGTTTGATCAGGTAATCGTCTGCCCCCAGGTCAAAGGCGGTGAGCTTGCTTTCCAATTGGCTGCGTGCGGTCAGAACCAGAGTGGGGATAGGCGTTTGGCTGGACTGGCGCAGCGCCTGCAGTACCCCAAAACCGTCCAGGCCCGGCAGGCCCAGGTCCAGGACCAGAGCATCAAAATCCTGCTCTTGCAGGAGCGTCAGCGCGCCATTGCCGTCGTAGGCGGCATCCACGGCAAAGCCTTTCAGTTCCAGATAGGTGTACAGGTTTTCGGCAATGGTCGTATCGTTTTCAACAATCAAAACACGCATGACAGCTTGTTCCACTTGGTTGGGACAGTTCTTGTTCAGCTTACTGCACCTGGGCTTAATCAGGGTAGACGTAGTAGTACGGGGACCCAGCCGTGGATTTGTAGCCACTGTGCCAGGGCAAAGACAGGCCAGATCAGGAAGTAAGGCAGGGCATCGCGCAGAGTCCGGGCCAGACCTGTCAGAGAGACTTGCAGCTCTTTGGGGCTGCTCCACAGACGCAGACTCGGGGCCAGACGGGGAACACGCTGACAGTAATCTTGATAGCTGTTACCAAAGACTTTTTGTAGCAGAACTTGCTCTTCGTCGATCACATTATTAAAGACGGCGTACACAAAGAGGGCCAGCACGGGGCCTAACAGCAGGCTGCCCGAGAGCGCTCCCATGCCCATGACGGCGCAAAGTGAAAACAGGTACAGGGGGTTGCGGCTGATGGAGTAAGGGCCTTGGCTAATCAGGCTGGAGCCTTTATGCCCGCCCAGGTACAGCATGCACCAGCAACGACCCAGGACGGCGATCAGCACCAAAGCCAGACCCGCCATCCGGGTGAACTGGAACACCAGCGAATCGGCGGCCCAGGTGGAGGCAAAGAGCGGCAGAATCACCGCCATCAGGCCACCAAAGACACCCAAGGTGCGACGGCGTTGTACCTGGATGCTGGCCAGGTGTTCCCAGGCTTCTTCTACCGTGGCCCGCTCACTGTGGGAGGCTGACCAACGCTTGGGATTGACGATCAGGGGGTAAAAAGCAATGCTGCCCAAGAGCCAGACGATGGCCAAGGAGGCAAACACTTGGGTCAGCTTGATACGTTCCTGATCGGCTTCCAGCAGACCCAGCAAAAAGGCGCACACCAGACCGGCCAGCAGGCCTCCCCAGCGCAGACGAGCCTGGTTCAGGGCCCAGCCCGCAAAGTACAAATGCAGCAAACCAGCACCGACCGCCAGAACTGCGCCGACTTCCAGCAAAGGCTTGATCTCTGGCATCCAGCGATAGACGGACTCCAGTTCCGGAGAGGTGGCGGAGCTTTGCAGGAACAGCATCAGCAAAGGGACGGCCAGAAACAGACTGGTGCCCAGGAGCAGGATGCGTTTGCCTGACAAGCCATCCTGACCGCGCAAACGCAGCAGCTTCCAAGCGGCAAAAGACAAGCCAGCAGCGGCAATCAGGCCGGTCAGCAGGCCTTGAGCCTCTTTCATTTCATGAGCCATATGGCCAGGTTGAGGGCTGGAGGCCAATAAGGGGTTGAGTGGAGACCAGTTCTGCGTCAGGCTGGCCAGCCAAAGAAATAAAAAAGTCACCCCCACGACCTGCGTTAACAGGTAGAACAGGGAGTTGCGTTGCACCAGTGTAGATGTGCCGGACATAGTGAAATCTCGCCAAGAAGAGGAAGGAGCCGGGGCTGGCTCCCTACTGACGGGATCAATGTATCGCTGGCACCGTAAAATCCGCGTTAAATCACAAAACGCGTGTAGATGCTTTTTTGAGTAGGCAGAAGAGGGTTCCTGGCAGTGGCTTTAATGGTTGAAATTGCCAGGCAGGAACCCGTTTCAGATGGGCTTAGTGATCGCGCTGATGCACACAGCGGCCTGCGCTGTAGCTGGCTTGAATGCAGCGATCGTCACCTAGCAGGGCAAGCATGAACAATTGTTCTTCCAGCGAGTTCAGCATGGTGCTGCGGCGAGCCATCAAGGGCGTCGCCTTGGGGTCCATCACAATAAAGTCAGCCTCGGCACCTGGAGCCAGCGTACCGATTTGGTCCTGCATGTCCAGCGCACGGGCGGCGCCTTCGGTGGCCATGTAGAACATGGAGGCAGCGGTCAGGTGGTAGTTGTTCAGACGGGCCACTTTATGGGCCTCGTTCATGGTGCGCAGCATGGAGAAAGACGTACCGCCTCCCACATCGGTGGCCAGGGTGTGCAGAACCTTGCTTTGGCGAATCGACTGGAAGTCGAACAAGCCGGAAGCCAGGAACAGATTGGAGGTGGGGCAGTGGGCCGCGATACTGCCGGTATCGTGCATGCGGGCGCGGTCTTGCTCATCTAGCCAGATGCTGTGGCCGTAAATGGCACGGGGGCGAAGCAGGCCAAAGCTGTCGTACACGTCCAGATAGCTGCGATTCTTGGGGAACAGCTCGCTTACCCATTTGATTTCGTCCTTGTTTTCTGCCACGTGGGTTTGCAGGAAGACATCGGGGTAGGCGCGGGCCAGTTCACCGCAAGCGGCCAATTGTTCCGGGGTGGATGTAGGGGCAAAACGGGGGGTGAGTGCGTAGAGCTGGCGGCCCTTGCCGTGCCAGCGCTTGATCAGGTCTTCCGAGTCGCGTGCGCCGGACTCTGCCGTGTCTTGCAGATAGTCGGGGCAGTTGCGGTCCATCATGACCTTGCCTGCAATCATGCGCAGATTGCGTTCGTGGCTTTCTTCAAAAAAAGCGTCAACGGATTGGCGATGCACACTGCCGTAAACCAGGGCGGTAGTGGTGCCATTGCGTAGCAACTCGTCCAGAAAGACGCCAGCGACTTCGCGAGCATGTTCGCTATCACCAAAACGGCCTTCAGTCGGGAAGGTGTAGGTTTCCAACCAGGGCAGCAAGCCGCTGGAAGGGGAGGCAATAATATCGGTTTGCGGAAAGTGCAGGTGGGTATCGATCATGCCGGGCATGATGATTTTGCCGCTCAGATCCACGGTCTTTGTACCGGCAGGCAGGCTGCGCGACAGTTCGGACCAGTCGCCACAGGCTTGGATCTGGCCCTGTTCGTTAACCAGCAGCAGACCATCACTGTGATAGCGCACGGCTTCGGAAGGATCTTCCAGCGTGGCTGGGTCCGCTACAAAGTACAGCAGTTGGGCACGGTAGGCACAGGCAGAGTGTAAAGAGGTAGTCATAGTGTCCTTGAAGTCGGGGTCGCATCAGCGACTGAGCTGGCCCATTTGATAGGCATGAGCCAGCAGTTCGGCGGCGACAGCCACGGCAATAATGGCAGGGGCTTTGCCCTTGATACCGGGTACGCCAATCGGGCAGACCAGTTCCTGGATACGGGATTCGGGCATGCCGCGCTGTTGCAGGCGGCGCTCAAATTGGCGGCGTTTGGTCATGGAGCCGATCAGACCCACATAGGCCGTATCGGGGCGGCGCAGAATTTGTTGGCACAAGGCCAAATCCAGGCCGTGATTATGCGTCATCACCAGAAAATAGCTATTGGTTGGGGCTTGTTCAATCAGGGCATCGGGGATGTCGGTGATTTCCAGGCTGACGTTATCAGGCACCTGAGCCGGAAACAGTTCGGCTCGTTCGTCTATCCACAGCACCCGGCATGGCAGCGTACCTAGAATCTGCACCAGCGCCTCGCCCACGTGACCAGCGCCAAACAGCAGGATAGTCAGAGGAGGGGGCGGCAGGTCTTCCATCCAGACGCCTTGTGAACCATCGTAGTCCAGCCGGGACTCGTCCACGATGGAAGGGCTTTGGATATCCACTTGCTTGCTGCCGTCAGACAGCAGTTGAGAACGGCGGCTGCTGGCTTGTCCGGCGCTCACTGTTTTATCCAGCTCTTCCAGCCATTCCAGGTCTTCGGGGCCCAGAGTTTCATACAGCAAGGTGACCACTCCGCCGCAACACTGTCCCAGACTGGGGCCTAGCGGCAGACGGCTCAGGCTCCAGTTGGGGCCGGAGGACTGGCTGAGCATGACGCGTGCCTGCTCCGCCGCCACCCATTCCAGGTGGCCGCCACCAATGGTCAGCCATTGCTCTGTCTGACTGAACAGCATGGCGGTGCCAGCGGTGCGCGGGGTGGAGCCTTTTGCCAAGGCCACCGAGCACAAAACCAGCCGCTCACCCGCTTTCAGGCGGGCGAGGGCAAGAGAGGGCCAGCTACTCATTTCGCTTGACGAATAGCCGCAACTGCTCGCATGACGGCTTCGGCAGTCGCGGGAGCGTTCAGCTCTGGCTCGATCTGGTAATTGCCTACGCTGGCGACCGCATCGCGGATTGCGTTGAACACGCAGAAGGGCAGCAGCAAGGGCGGCTCACCCACGGCTTTGGAGCGGTGAATGGAGTCCATGGCGTTGCGCCCGTCAAACAGGTTCACGCGGAAGTCTACGGGGCAGTCGCTGATGGCCGGGATTTTGTAAGTCGACGGTGCATGAGTGGTGAGCTTGCCTTGGGCGTTCCACACCAATTCTTCTGTTGTCAGCCAGCCCATGCCTTGAATAAAGGCGCCTTCAACCTGCCCAATATCCAGGGCCGGGTTGATGGATTTGCCCACATCGTGCAGCACATCCGCGCGCAAGAGGCGGGATTCACCGGTCAGCGTATCGATCAGTACTTCGGCTACGGCAGCACCATAAGAGAAGTAGTAGAAGGGGTTGCCCTTCATGATCTTGGAGTCCCAGTGCAGGCCTGGCGTAGCGTAAAAACCGTCAGACCAGAGCTGTACACGGGCTTGGTATGCATGCTCAACCAGTTGGAAGAAGGGCATGGTCTGATCGCCGATTTCGACCTGTCCACGTTCAAACTTCACACTGGATTCTTCAACGGAAAACAGTTGGGCGGCAACGGTCGTCAAGCGCTGGCGGATCTGGTAGGCCGCGTCTTGAGCTGCTTTCCCGTTCAAGTCAGTGCCGGTGGAGGCCGCCGTGGCCGAGGTGTTGGCGACCTTGGTGGTATCGGTTGCGGTTACCCGGATATGCTCCAGGTTCAGGCCCAGTTCATGGGCGACGACCTGGGCCACCTTGGTGTTCAGACCCTGGCCCATTTCGGTGCCGCCGTGGTTCACCAGCACGGTGCCGTCACGGTAGACGTGGACCAGAGCACCCGCCTGGTTAAAGGCAGGCACGTTAAAGGAAATACCGAACTTTACCGGAGTCAGAGCCAGACCTTTTTTCAGAATCGGGCTGCTGGCATTGAATTCGCGGATGTGTTCACGACGCTGGCGGTATTCGCTGGTGGCTTCCAGCTCGCCAACCAGTTCGTGGATGACGTTATCGACAACGGTTTGATCGTACGGGGTGATGTTGCGATCTTCTTTGCCGTAGAAATTCAGTTGGCGTATATCCAGAGGGTCCTTGCCCAGGCGGCGGGCAATCGTATCCAGCGCCACTTCCATCACCAAAGCGCCTTGCGGGCCGCCAAAACCACGGAAAGCCGTGTTTGACTGTGTGTTGGTGCGGCCACACAGCGCGCTCATCTCCACATCGGACAGGTAATAGGCATTGTCGAAGTGGCAAATGGCGCGGGTGGCAACCGGGCCGGACAAGTCAGCCGAGAAACCCGAGTTGGCCGTCATGTCCAGACGGGCGCCCAGAATGCGGCCTTCGTCGTCGTAGCCAATATCGTATTCGTAGTAGAAGCCGTGACGCTTGCCGGTAATCATGAAGTCGTCGTCACGATCCAGACGCAGCTTGATCGGGCGTTGCAGCTTGACGGCAGCCACACTGGCTACACAAGCGTACAGGGCGGACTGGGATTCTTTGCCCCCAAAACCGCCACCCATGCGACGACATTCCACATGCACCTTGTGGGCACCGACGCCCAGGCAGTGCGCCACTAGCTGTTGCATTTCGGAGGGGTGCTGGGTGGAGCACCAGATATGGACTGCGCCATATTCTTTGGGGACGGCGTAGGAAATCTGGCCTTCCAGGTAGAACTGTTCCTGCCCATTGCACTGGAAGGTGCTTTTCAGGCGATGCGGGGCGGCCTCCAGCGCTTTTTGGGCATCCCCTTGGGTCAGGTGCATGGGTGGCAGCACACCGACCTGAGCAGCCTTGGCCTCTTGAGGAGTCAGGATGGCAGGCAGCTCTTCATAGGTGATCTTGCCCAGACGAGCAGCACGGCGTGCCTGATCGTGTGATTTGGCAATCACTGCAAAGATGGGCTGACCAAAGTAATGCACAATGCCATCGGCCAAAATCGGGTCGTCGTGCAGAATCGGGCCGCAGTTATTGGCAGCGGGAATATCCGCGACGGTGAGCACGGCAATGACGCCGGGTGCCTGACGGACGGCGTCCAGATCCACGTTCAGCAAGCGGGCATGGGCTTTTTCGGACATGCCCAGGGCAATATGGGCCGTGCCCTGCAATTCGGGCAAATCGTCCGTGTAGGTGGCGGTGCCGCTCACGTGCAGGTCTGCGGATTCGTGCAGAAAGGACACGCCGACTCGTTGCGCGGTGGCGGTGTTTAGGTGGTCGATGCTGTCAATTTTCATCACAAAGTCTCCAGGCTGGCTTGAGCTCGGTGAAAGACATTCAACTGGGCGGGACTCAAAGCGTGTTCAGGGTGGGTTTCCAGGAAGAAGCGATACAACAAATTGGCCGCACTTTGATTGCGGTACTCGCTGCTGGCACGCATATCGCTCAGGGCCTGGTAGTCCTGTTGCAGCGCTTGCATGGCAGCTTGCACGTTTTCTTCATTCCATTCCTGGCCTTGCAGCACTTGCTCGGCGTGGCTGGCACGTTTAGGGGTGGCGGCCATACCGCCAAAGGCAATGCGGGCCTGTTTGACGATTTTGCCATCCAGTTCCACCGCAAAGGCGGCACACACAGCAGAAATGTCCTGGTCGAAACGCTTGGACAGCTTGTACGTGCGGAATTGCCATTGGCCCTTGTCACGCGGCACATACAGGCCCTGTACGAATTCACCCGGTTCCATCGCGGTTTTCTGGTAGGCCAGATACAGGTCTTCCAAAGGCATGACGCGTTCTACCGCGCCTTTGCGCAGAACCACACGGGTACGCATGGCAATCAGGGCAGGCATGGAGTCGCCAATGGGCGAGCCGTTGGCCACGTTACCGCCCAAGGTACCGGCGTTGCGGATAGGGAAGGAGGCAAAGCGCTGGCGCAGTTCTGTCAATTCGGGGTGGTCTTTGATCAGAGCATCAAAAGCGTCGTTCAGCAGCACGCCTGCGCCAATGTAGAGATCGTCCTCGGTGGTTTTCAGCTCGCGCAGTTCGGCGACCTGGCCGATGTAGATCAGATGTGGCAGATCGCGGAATTGCTTGGTGACCCACAGGCCGATATCCGTGCTGCCAGCCAGAATGCGGGCTTGCGGATATTGCTCGCGCAATTGGGCCAACTGGTCCAGTGTGCGGGGGGCGTGGAAGGTCTGGCCCTGATATTCATAGGCCAGCATGCCGTCCTGACGAATAGCGCGTAGCTGCGCTTCAATGGATGGGCGGTCCATACCGACAGCCGGGTAACTGTGCATGGCCTTGGCGGCATCAATAATGGGGCGGTAGCCTGTGCAGCGGCACAGATTGCCCGACAGCACATCGTCGATCTGCTCACGGGAAACCGGGCCGTCCTCGGGCGAATGCTTCATGTACAGGCCCCACAGGGACATGATGAAGCCCGGCGTACAAAAGCCGCATTGGGCACCGTGCCAGTCCACCATGGCCTGCTGTACCGGATGCAGGGTGCCGTCGTCCTGGCGCAGATCCTCAATGGTGTAGAGCACCTTGCCATCGAGTGTGGGCAGCAACTGGATACAGGCGTTCACGGCCCGCAATTGCAATTGATTGTTCTGGTCCAGTTCGCCAATCATGACGGTGCAGGCCCCGCAGTCGCCCTCGGCACAGCCTTCTTTGGTGCCGGTGCAGTGCAGGTCCTCACGTATATACTGTAAAACGGTTCGCGTGGTGGGGGCTTGGGCTACCTCTTGTACCTGGCCGCGAAAAATAAAACGAATTGGTCTTGTCTCCATGATCTCACTCGACTGGTTTTTTACGGATCGAAGATAGCATTTGCTTAGGACGCGAACATTCGCTTGTCATGATGTTCACTATATAAGCGTATGAGTGTCTACACGGATCAACGGCAGGGGCCAGCGCTTGTATTATTTAGACCATGCCAAAATTACGAGAACAACTAGACCTACATTTGCTGCGGGTGTTGCAGTCGCTGCTCAAAGAGCATAGCGTCTCGCGTACGGCTATCCGCTTGGGCATGTCCCAGCCAGCCGTCAGCAATGCCTTGCGGCGCTTGCGCGAAATCACGGGCGATCCAATCTTGTTGCGCGGTAAAAAGGGGATGGTGCCTACCGAGCGCGGTCCCTTTTTGCTGGCACATGCCACGGAAGCCCTGCAAGCTATCGAGCGAATTTCTGCTACCGCAGAGCCTATGGATCCCAGTCAGTCTACCCGGGTTTTCAATCTGGGCGCACCGGATTATCTGGATGGCGCTTTTATCCCGGATATTGCCGAGCGGGTACGCCGCCAGGCACCGCAGGCCCGGCTGGTGGTCCATACCATCAACCCGGATCTGGACTACGTGCAGGCCCTGGAAGAGGGCGAGCTGGACGTGGTGATCGGCAACTGGCTGGAACCGCCGGAAAAGCTGCATCTGGCGCGCCTGTTTGATGATGAAGTGGTCTGTATGCTGGGCCGCCATCACCCGCTGGCGCAGCGCGGGCTGTCTTTGCAGCATTATCTGGAAATGCCGCATCTGGCCCCTTCAGCCCATGTGACGGACAAGCGCGGCTTTATTGATGGTTGTCTGGCCGAGCAGGGCATCAGCCGTCAGGTACAGATGGTGGTGCCGTATTTCGGCCTGGTGCCGGGGATTTTGAGTCGCACGGACATGGTGTTTACCACCAACCGCCAGTTTGCCGAGTACTATGCCCGCATTCTGCCTATTACGGTCTTGCCCTGTCCGGTTCACTTTCCGCTGATGCGTTTTTACCAACTCTGGCATCCCCGCACGCATAATGCAGCAGAGCTGCTGTGGTTCCGGCGTTGTATTGCCCAGGCCGCAGGCAGATTGGATGGATTATCAGAGGGAACTCCATGAGCTTAGGTATTGATTTGAACTGCGATATGGGCGAGAGCTTTGGCCCTTGGGTCATGGGTCATGACGAGCAGGTGATTCCGTGGGTGACGTCGGTAAATATCGCCTGTGGCTTTCATGCCGGAGATCCGGGCACCATGCGTCAGACGGTGGCTTTGGCACTGAAGCACGGCGTGAAGCTGGGCGCACATCCGGGTTTGCCAGATCTGGCTGGTTTCGGCCGTCGGGTCATGGCCGTCACGCCCGAGCAGGTCTATGACATGGTGGTGGTGCAGGTGGGGGCCTTGGCTGCCGTTGCACGTACCCAGGGTGCGGCGCTACACCACGTCAAGGCCCATGGGGCTCTTTACAATATGGCCGCCCGCGACGGGGCATTGGCAAAAGCGATTGCCCAGGCGGTGGCGGATATTGATCGCAGTCTGATTCTGTATGCCTTGGCAGGCAGTGTTCAGGTGCAGGCTGGGCGTGATGCAGGCTTGAAAGTCGCCCAGGAGGTTTTTGCCGACCGCAGCTATCAGGACGATGGCAGTCTGACTCCCCGTCAGCAAGCTGGTGCCATGATTACCGACGCTGATCAGTCCGTGCAGCAAGTGATGCAGATGATAGAACAAGGCACCGTTACCAGCCTGTCCGGTAAAACAGTGCCTTTGTCTGCCGATACCTTGTGTCTGCATGGGGATCAGGCGGGAGCGGCTGAGTTTGCCCAGCGTTTGCACCAGGCTTTTGAACAAAGCGGTGTACGCGTGCAGGCGGTCTGATCAGGTCTTGCGTTCAGGCAGATTGCGGCGTGGCGTATCGGTACTGGCCAGTTCTTCCAGCTCGCCTTCACTCAGGGTTTTATACATTTCTATCGACGCCCCTTTCAGACTGGACAGGGGCGTTTCACCGCGTTTTGCCGACAAGGCAGCACCGGCAGCTTTTTGTTGGGCTTGAGATAAAGCAGGCATAAAGCACCTCCGTATAGAAAAGTGGTTACGCCTTTAGTGTGCCTAATGAAAAAAGACGGCAAAGCAAGCAAATGTGAAGCTTGTTGCCGTCTTGAACAGACTGGGGGGAAATGGCGGGGTCAGGAAACTTTTCGTTTCTGAATCAGATACATAGCCATACCAAAAACCAGACCCCAGAAAGCGCTGCCGATATTGAGCAGACTCATGCCCGAGGCCGTAGTCAAAAAGGTGACCAGAGCCGCGTCACGGGTATCCGGCGCTTCCAGTGCCATGTGAATGCTGTTGCCTATGGTGCCCAGCAGTGCCAGACCGGCAATGGCGGCGATCAACTCGGTGGGGAAGGCCGCAAACAGGCTGACCACCGTGGCACCGAAAATCCCGGCTGCAAAGTAGAAAATCCCGGCCCAGACACTGGCGCGGTAGCGTTGACGCGGGTCTGCATCCACTTCCGGCGTCATGCACAGGGCAGCGCTAATCGCGGCCAGATTGTAGGCATAGCCCCCAAAAGGGCCAAAGATCAGGCCGACAATCCCGGTCCAGCTAATGACGGTGGAGTTAGGTGCATCGTAATTGTGAGCTTTCAGGACGGCCACGCCCGGAATGTTCTGCGAGCTCATGGTGACGATGAAAAAGGGAATCCCCACACCGATCAGAGCCGTCCAGGAGAACTCGGGCCAGACCAGCACCGGCGTGGCGGGCGTC
Source organism: Alcaligenes sp. SORT26 (assembly GCF_017377875.1). GTDB lineage: Bacteria > Pseudomonadota > Gammaproteobacteria > Burkholderiales > Burkholderiaceae_B > Alcaligenes > Alcaligenes parafaecalis. The sequence goes on along the minus strand of NZ_CP070975.1, from coordinate 1,299,302 downwards.
CAGCTCAGAATTTCCATTTTCAGCAGGCCTTGCATGGCGGCAATCGTGACACCGGCCACTAGCGCCAGAGGCACGGCATAGCGGGGCGACCACTGACGCACCAGCAAGAACACGATAAACATGCTCAGGCATAGCAGCCATTGGGTTTGCATGGCACCAAACAGGTCCAGACCAAAGCGCAGCAAAATACCGCCCAGCATGGCACCGGCAATGCTGCGTGGCATGTACTGCATCAGCTTCTGAAAACTGCCGCTAAGACCGCAAATAGTGGTCAGCAGGGACGAAAACAGGAAAATTCCTACGGCCTGCGACATGGGCAGACCCACCAGACCCGTGGCCAGCAGCGCCGCGCCGGGTGTGGACCAGGCGGTCAGAATCGGAATCTTGTAGCGCAGTGACAGGCCTGCGGACAGCAAGCCTAGGCCAATACCCAAAGACCACATCCAGGAGCCCAGCTCGGCGGTGTTGGCTCCGGCTGCTTGGGCTGCTTGAAACACGATCGCAGCGGAACTGGTATAGCCCACCAGCACGGCAATAAGCCCCGCCGACATGTGAGAAATCTGGAACCAACTTAATAAGCGCTGCAGATATCCGGGGCGGGACAGGTGTGTGGAAGACATGGATGCGTGTGGTGAGGGTAATGGAAACTTAAGAAGAGTAGGTTTGGCTTAAGTAACGGCTGGGGGTATCGCCCAAAATGGATTTGAAAACGGTAATAAAGGCGCTGATAGAGGTGTAACCCAATTCCCTGGCCGTGCTCTTTACGGACATTCCCGAACCCAGTTTTTGCAGGGCCAGCATAATCATGAATTGTTGCCGCCAGCGCCCGAAGCTCATCCCTGTGTGTTTTAGCATATGTCGGGCCAGGGTGCGCTCACTCATGGCCAGTTCTTTTGCCCAGTCGGCCATAGTAGGACGCGAGTCGGGTTGCTTGAGCATATGCTGCGCGATGGTCTGCAAAACCTTGTCTTCCGGCACGGGCACATGCAGTTGGCGGGTAGGCATCTGATTCAGGGTCTCGAGCAGGACCAGTGCCAGGCGGTGGGTCTGGCTGTTGGGCTCGTAATGGGCATCCAGATCGCTTAAATGAATGATCATCTCGCGCACCATGGGGCTTAGGTCCAGGGTGCTGCAATGGTCGGGTAATTGATCCAGGCCGGGCTCAATATACAGAAAATGAATCAGGGCCTGATCGTCGGCACGGGCACGGTGGCGAATACCCACTGGCACCCAGACGGCGCACAGGGGCGGCACCATCCAGTAGCCCTGGTCGGTTTGCAAGGTGACGGAGCCGTACTGCGTCATGATGAGCTGCCCATTGGGATGCGTGTGCAGTGGATTTTCCGTCGTACTGCCCATGGCCATCTTGATGCTGAAAATAGGCCCGCCTTGCGGATTCGAGCTAAAACTCATGCTTTGTCCGTTTTGGGGTATAAGTTGTCATAATATCCTGTTTGCGCCGAGGCCGAAACACGATAGAGTAGGGTTTTCACCTACTGGCCACTTTCCATGTCGCTTTCTCGTTTTTCCTGGCTCTCTCACCCCGTGACGGTTGTGCTGGGTGTTTTACTGATCGCGGGTAATTTGCGTGCGCCGATCACGGGTATTGCACCCTTGCTGGAGCTGATCCAGGCGGACCTGTCACTCTCGTCGACCCAGGCGGGCATGTTGACGGCCATGCCTTTGTTTATTTTTGCGGTGGTCTCCTTGCTGGCGGCCTCCATGGCCCGGTGGGTGGGCTTGTCCCGTTCCCTGTTTATTGCCTCCGTGCTGATTGCGATCGGCGTGGTGGTGCGCATATTGGGCGGGACCACGGAACTGTTTGCCGGTATTGGCTTGCTGGCCATCGGGATTGCCTTGGGGAATGTGCTCTTGCCTTCTCTGGTCAAACGCCATTTCCCCATGCGTATCAGCTTTGTGACCTCTTTGTATGTCTTGTTCATGGGTCTGGTCGCGGCGTTCAACTCCGCGCTGGCGGTGCCTATGGCCGAGTGGACAGGTCAAAGCTGGCGCTGGTCCTCCCTGATCGTGGTGGGCATCATGGCGCTGGCCAGCGTTGCGATATGGGCGACCCAACTGGGGGCGGATCGACGTGCGGCACAAAGTGCGCCTGCCGCGGTGTCGGCCAGTGCTCCTGTGTGGCGTTTGCCGCTGGCCTGGCATATCACCCTGTATATGGGTTTGAACTCGGTGGCTTATTACATGCTGGCAAGCTGGTTGCCCGTCATGCTGGTGAACTATGGTTTCGAGCCGGACCATGCCGGGCAGATTCACGGTTTGATGCAGTTGGCCACCGCGGTACCAGCCTTGTTGTTGATGCCTTTGTTGAGTCGTTTGCACGATCAGCGTCTTGTTGCCTTGGCAGGGGCCTTGTTGCAGACCTTGACCTTTGTGGGTTTCCTGGTCTTGCCGTCCTGGTCATTGTTGTGGGCGGTGCTGTTTGGTTTTGGTAGTGGCAGCGTGTTCCTGATTGCCTTGTCCCTTATTGGTGTGCGTTCCACCTCCACCTCGCAAGCCGCCTCTCTGTCGGGTATGGCTCAGTGTATGGGTTACTTGTTGGCTGCTTTCGGGCCTCCAGCGATGGGTGGTCTGCATGATCTGTTTAATAGCTGGGGCTGGGCTTTGGGCCTATGCATATTGGTGACTTTCGGGATGGGATACGCCGGTTGGCTGGCAGGTCGTCCTGCGGTGGCGAGTCAGTCTTGATCCTCTGGCTGGGTGCCAAGTAGCCCGATAGCCTGGCGTTAAAAAAACGGCCTGTGATTGAGCCCTTTTAGGGTGAACTCAATCACAGGCCGTTTTTTGTCTGTGTGACAAGCCGTTTGCTAGTAGTTTGCTAGTTCCCGGCTGCGGGTCCCTGGGTAGGAGTGGGCCAGCAAAGCCTGACAGCAGCCTATTTTCTGATGAGTCAGGCTGCTCTGGAATAGTCTTGCTTTATTCTTTGATGCGTAGCGAAATCGTGTGCAAGGCCAAGCCGCCCAGAGCGAGCAAAGCGCCCACCCAGGCTGTCGATGTCCAGCCCCAGCCTGCAGCAATAGTCAGACCACCCAACCAGGCACCCAGCGCATTGGCCATATTGAAGGCCGAGTGGTTCAGCGCCGCGGCCAGGGTTTGGGCATCACCGGCCACATCCATCAAGCGAATCTGCAAAGCCGGGCCCAAAGCCACCAGGGTGCCGATCAGCATGATATTCAGGGGGCCAAGAATAGGGTGGTGCGCTGTCACCATGAACAACAAGAGCACAGCAGTCGCCCAGATCAGCACCAGACGGATGCTGCGATCCAGAAAGCGGTCGGCATAGCGGGCACCCAGCAAATTGCCGATGACCATCCCGACGCCGAACAAGGCCAGTACGACAGGAATCGCGCTGGCCGACAGACCGGCCAATTCCATCAAGGTGGATTTGACGTAGCTGAATACCGAGAACATGCCACCAAAGCCGATGGCGCCTATGCCCAGTGTCAGCCAGACCTGCTTGCGTTTCAGCGCGCCCAATTCGCGTAAAGGGCTGGCCAGGGTATTGGCGGGCACGAAGGGCACAAAGCGCAGTACCAAGCCCATGGAGAGCAAGGCAATCAGACTGACAAAGGTAAAGGCGGCTTGCCAGCTAAGCCACTGCCCCAAGGTGGTGGCGATAGGCACGCCCACCAGGGTGGCGACCGTTAGGCCCAGCATCACGTATGCCACGGCCTGTGCCCGGCGATGGGGAGGCACCAGACGGGCTGCAACCAAAGCGGCGACACCAAAGTAAGTGCCATGCGGCAAACCTGCCAGCAAGCGGGTGATCAAGACAGTTTCATAGGTGGGGGCGATAACAGTCAGGAAATTGCCCACGGCATAGGCGCCCATCAAGGCAATTAATAAACGACGCCAGGGCCAGCGAGCGCCCAGCACAGCCAGAACGGGTGCGCCGATCACCACGCCCAGCGCGTAGGCACTGATCAAGTGGCCTGCGGTAGGAATATCGATACCCAGATCCTGCGCCACATCGGGCAGCAAGCCCATGATGACGAATTCGCCGGTGCCAATGGAAAAGCCACCCACCGCCAGGGCCAGAATGGCCAACAAAATTTGGCGGGAGGATAAAGAAGAGTGTGAGGAAGACAAGATAGGAGCCTGAGAAACAAGAGGGTTGGTGTGTCCAACCCGTAAGAGACCGTATTGTCGCGCAGTCATAGGGCAAGGCTCAAGATTTTCAGGGCAAGTAATAAGGCCATGTAACTGTAAGGAATTGACGCACTTCTTTAACTTTTTGATTTTTATTACGTCCCAGCACAAATTAATTTATCTATCTATAGCGTCAGCCCTAAACAACGTATGCAGATTTTTTTATATTTTTTATATAGAATCACGTTATTGGGTGTTTAGTATCCAATCATTTTCCTGTGGTAGCTTTCCCCTGATTTTGCAAGAAATCGGGGGTTTTTTTTATTCTTGTTATTTTGAATTTCAATCATCAGTGCATTGACAGTCCAATGTCAAAGCGGCTTTCCGGCTTGTTGCGAGGGCTTGGGACGCGGGCTGCAACAGCCATGCTGATTTATGAGTGGGCCTGTACTTTTACGTACCAGGCCCATTGTTTTTTGGGTTTTTTATTTTGTTCTGATGGGTTTCTTATTTAGTGGCTGTTCGTAAATATTAATTATGTCCGGTCATATTTTTTTGAGGTTTATCGCTATAAATAAAGAATGATTGGGAGGATCTGGAGCTCTCCGATCAAGTCCTGTCAGCAAGATTTTCCTCTTTTGTCCGGTTTAATAGCGGTTCATTTTTCTTGATTTATATAACCTATATTGCATTGCAAACATAAAAGTTTTTTATATCTCATTGTTATATGTTTTTGATTGCGGATGGAACAAAGGAAAGAATCAGTTTGTGATTTGATCTAATTAGGATAAAAAAAATTGAATGGCACTGGTGACAATGGAGCGTGAATTGATTGCCCTGATACTTATTGCCGTCTGTGTGTCAACGTATGCTTTGTTTCAGGTCCCTGTCGCTTAATGACCAAGCCCGTATCTCTGAAATTTCCTTTAATTATCATCAAGTGTTTAGTGTGGTTAAACACTTTCAGGGTATTGACAGAAATAAAGCTCATTTTTTAATTTCAGTTTATGTCTCAATTTTTACATGATGAAAAGAGAGGTGAATACGCAGGGCTGGGTCCGTGGTTTTTTTACATATGGCCGTCTGGCGATCAGTTTTTGCGACTCCAGCTTCTGGCTGGTCAAGCCCGGTGGCTGCGTTAGAATTGCTTAGGCAGCACACCCAAGGAGTAGGTCATGAAAGTTGCATTGGGCCAAATGGCCGTGTCCAAAGATTCGCAGGAAAACCTGAGCACCTGCCTGGGCTTGATTGAGCAAGCCATCCGCTCATCAGCCCAGCTTTTGGTCCTGCCCGAGGGCGTCTTGGCCCGCAATGTGGCCGATCCTGAGCTGGTCTTGAAATCCGCCCAGGCCCTGGATGGAGAGTTTGTTAGCCGTTTGAGTGCGGCCACCCGCGATACTGATTTGACCGTGGTCTTCTGCATCCATACTCCTGCAGACGAAGGCAAGGTCTGGAATACCTTGGTGGTACTGCGTGACGGCCAGGTCCTGGCGCATTACAACAAGCTGCATTTGTACGATGCTTTCTCGGTGCAGGAGTCGCGCTATGTTCAGCCTGGCACCGAGGTCCCGGCCTTGATCGAAGTTGCCGGTTTCAAAGTGGGTCTGATGACTTGCTACGACCTGCGTTTTCCGGAACTGGCCCGACGCTTGTGTGTGGATGGGGCCCAAGTCCTGCTGGCGCCGTCGGCCTGGCTGAAAGGGCCTTTGAAGGAACACCACTGGCGTGTATTGACGACGGCTCGTGCCTTGGAAAACACGGCGTATATGGTCGCAGTCGGGGAGTGTGGGGAGCGCAATATTGGGCAAAGTCTGGTGGTCGACCCCTTGGGAGTGATCGTGGCCCAGGCAGCCGAAACCCCAACCATGCTCCTGGTGGATTTGGATCGCGAGCGTCTGGCGTATGCACGACGTATTCTGCCGGTGCTGGAAAACCGCCGCTTTGCACCGCCCGAGCTAGGCTAATCGCCCAGGCTTAGCCTGCTTTTCTGAATGTCAGATTGACCCGTCCCGTGCCCCAGAGCGGATGGGCCGGGCCTTCCAGTCTGCGTATCCCATGAAAATTCAGTCTGGATGGCCCCCACCAGACCAGCACATCACCATCACGCAAACGCAGTGTCCGTACCGGATCAGTACGCTTTGCACCCCCCCATAAAAACAAGGCTTCACGGCCCAGGGACACCGAGACAATCGGGTGCTGCAAATCGCGTTCGTTCCTGTCCTGATGCAGGGACATATGCGCCTGCTCGTCGTAGTAATTGATCAGGCAGGTGTCGGGCATAAACGGGCCCTGGCCGGATTCATGGGCAATGAGTGCCAGCAAGTCTTGGAACGCCTTGGGTAGCGCAGGCCAGGCCACACCGCTTTGCGGGTCGATGGAGCTGTAGCGGTAGCCCAGTTCATCCGATATCCACCCCAGGGCTCCGCAACTGCTTTGGGCGGCTGACATGCGGTGGCCAGAAGGGACTTGCATGTGACGCCAGGGGGCAAGGTGGACGACCTCTTTAACCGCCTCTGCCAAGGCAGACGCATAGGGCAGGGCCAAGCCGGGCAGGGCGATCAGGCCGGGTGCCAGGGTCAGGATGTTGCCGGGGTCCGGGTCAAAGAGGGAGAGCGTGGACATGTGGGGCAGGGCGAACAAGTCAGGGAGCAGAGTATAGTAATCGGGATTGTATTTTTGCGACTTCCCAGTAGAGGTGTCTATGGTCGAGCTGCTTATTCCGCAACGTCAGCACAGCATTGGTGCGTTTGAAGTGGGGCGCGTTTTGCCCTTTCGCCAACGGCGTATGGTGGGGCCTTTCATTTTCTTTGATCGCATGGGGCCGCAAGAACTGACGGCACCGGTGGGACCAGAGAACGATGTGCTGCCACACCCGCATATCGGCTTGTCTACCGTGACCTATCTGTTTGAAGGGGCCATGACGCACCGCGACAGTCTGGGCGTGGAGCAGGAAATTAAGCCCGGTGCGCTTAACTGGATGACAGCGGGTTCAGGCATCAGCCATTCCGAGCGTTTTGAGCCCATGCGTGCCCACGGTGGCCGCATGGATGGTATCCAGGCCTGGGTGGCGCTGCCTGAGCATAAGGAAGAGCAAGCCCCGGATTTTGTGCATTATGAAGCGGATCAACTGCCGCTGATTCAAGACACCGGATTAGAGGGGCGCCTGATTGCCGGTTCAGCCTTGGGTCTGTGCAGCCCCGTCAGCGTGGACTCGCCCCTGTTCTATATGGAGCTGCGCGTGCAAGCGGGCCAGTCCGTGCCATTGCCGACCGGTCACGACGAACGGGCTATTTATGTCTGTAAGGGCGGGCTGGAAGTGGGTGGGCAACGCTATCCGGCAGGCCAGATGCTGGTGTTCGCCAAAGGCGACAGCCCTCGTATTGTTGCCGAGCAACACAGCCATTTGATGCTGCTGGGCGGCGAACCCTTGGGCCCACGCCATATCTGGTGGAACTTCGTGTCCTCGCGCAAGGACCGCATCGAGCAGGCCAAGGACGATTGGGTCAACGGTCGTATCAGCTTGCCACCGCTGGATGACGATCAGTTCATCCCTTTGCCTGCGGTGTAATTGCTATGTCTGCTGCCGGAGTTTCTGGACTCCGGCAATGTAGTCTGCGTATCTTGCAGGACGGTAGCGATGTCGGGTTCGCGATCTACAACTGCTCCACCTGAATGGTGACTTCATGGTGAATCGGAGTTTTGATGGAGCGAGCAATAAAGCAGTATTCGCCCACACGATCATGAAGCCCTTTGGCCAGGGCGACGTCACTGTCCGGCGTGATCGTGACAAGTGGACGCAAGGTAACACTCTCGAATTGCCCGGCCCCGTTGGTTTCTTCGATCATGCACCCGGCAGGGCGGTCTTCGTAGGCCGTAACCACAATGCCAGCTTCTGCCGCCATCCCCAAGTACCACAGCATATGGCACTGAGCGATCGATGCCAGGAAAAGCTGCTCGGGGTTCCAACGGCTTGGATCACCTCGGAAAGCAGGGTCTGAAGAAGCTGCAATGGCACCCAGACCGGCCGCCGCCACGTCATGGTTGCGTGAATAGGAACGGAGTGTGCGGGTGCCGCTTCCGGTGTTGCCGGTCCAGTTGATCAACAATTCATAGTGATGTGCTTTCATGGCTCTGCTCTGGCAAGTGTGCAAGGAGCAAAAAGCATAGCAATGGGGGCACCAAATCGTACACAAAAAAAAGCCCTGGAAAGAATCCAGGGCTTTGAAAGGCTTGCTCATCAGGCTGGTGGATTTGCCTGTATCCGCTCTATGAGCAGACTGGTTTTTTGATTGATGAACAAGCCAAGCAAACGGAATAGTACCGCTTGCGCAGGATGTTTAGGGGACCAATTGTACGGACTGGCGACTAGCGATACAAACAAGACCAGTTTAATAGCAGGGCTATTGCAAATTGGCTTATAAGCACTGATTGGCGCGGCTTATCCATTAATCACGGGCTGGAATATTCAGACCGCGTTGCACCGCCGGACGGGCCTGAAATTGCGCCAGAACACGGGCTACATTCTCGAATTGCGCGTACTCCACCAACTCGCCTGCCCCGTAAAAACCGATCAGGTTGGCAATCCAGGGGAACAGGGCAATATCAGCGATGGAATAGCTATTGCCCACCATCCAGTCCTTGCCCTCCAGGTGCTTGTCGATCACACCCAGCAGACGTTTGGATTCGCTGACGTAGCGGTCGCGGGGGCGCTTGTCCTCAAAGTCTTTACCGGCAAATTTGTGGAAGAAACCTAGCTGACCAAACATGGGGCCTACACCGCCCATCTGGAACATCAGCCATTGCAGGGTTTCATAGCGCTGGGCAGGGTCGGCAGAGAGCAGTTGACCGGATTTTTCAGCCAGATAGATCAAGATGGCACCGGACTCGAACAAGGCCAGTGGCTGATTGTCGGGACCATTCGGGTCCAGGATGGCTGGAATCTTGTTGTTGCTGCTTAGTGAGATGAACTCGGGGCTGAGCTGGTCATTGCGGTCAAAGCTGACCAGATGCGGTTCGTAGGGCAGGCCAATTTCTTCCAGCATGATGGAAACCTTGACGCCGTTGGGCGTGGGCAAGGAGTACAACTGCAGGTGCTCAGGGTGCTGAGCAGGCCATTTTTTGGTAATGGGAAAATCAGATAGAGCGGTTGTCATGACGTCCTTCACAATGGGGTGTAGAGGAAGCCTTGATAGTAGCAAGCTGTACGGCGACATACCGTTGCAGCCTGCTCAGCAGTAAGGTATTTGTTGCGGCTGCTTGTCCCGGCTTTTTAGTTGCGGCGGGGGCGCAAGGGGTCCAGCAGGGATTTCAGGCCGTTGTGATCCAGCTCGTGCATCAGGGCCAACAACTGTCCCAGCCGCCCGGAGGGAAAGCCCTCGCGGGCAAACCAGTTCAGATAGTGCCCCGGCAGGTCGGCCAGCAGCCGACCTTTGTATTTGCCATAGGGCATGGGGGTGTTCAACAGGGCAAGCAGGTCGTCGCTGGATTCAAGCATGGGGATTAACGCAGATGTTCGGCAAAGAAAGCCAGTGTACGTTCTTGCGCCTGCTTGTAGGACGCTTCGTGGAAATCGGGGCGGTGATCACAGCCAAAACCATGTCCGGCCGGTTCATATACGTAAATGGTCACGTCTTTCTGCGCTTCTTTAATGGTCTGAATCGCACTGGCAGGAATGGAGTGATCCTGCGCCCCGAAATGCATCTGTACCGGAATCTGCGGCTGCTCGTGAGCGTTCTGGGCAATCTGTGAGCCATACCAGCAACTGGCGGCTTTCAGACCCTGCAAGCGGCAGGCGGCCAGCCAGCTTAGTGAACCGCCCCAGCAGTAACCCACAATGCCAATCTTGCGCGAACCCAGGGCATCCACACAGGCCTGAATATCCAGCAAGGTTTTATCCAGAGCAATGCCATTGCGCAGCGCCAGACCCGCTTGTACGTCCTCGGCGGTATAGCCCAGTTGTACATTTTTCTCTTGTCGGTCGAACAGGGCGGGGGACAGCACTCGGTAGCCTTGCTCGGCAAAGCGGTCACAGGTGTTGCGTATATGCTGATTCACCCCAAAAATTTCCTGCAACACAATCAGGCCGTGCTCGGCCTGCTCATCGCCTACGGCATAGGCTTGAAAATGGTGCTGGTCTGCGCTGGTCAAGCTAAGCATGCTCATAGTGGGTCCTTTAGCCATGAAACAATAATTCTCTCTTATAACAGTCGCCCATGCTGGGAGGCCAGCCGCAGGACGTTTACAATCCACTCAGAAAGGCGAGCATCTTGATCGCTTGCCCAAGCCCCTCCTACTTGAATGGAATAATGATGCGTGACGTACTAATGGACAGTCTGTTCTGGACGATTGTGATGCCCTGGTTTTTGTTTCTGGGGCTCTTTCTTGTTCCCAAGCAACCCTCCTGGTTGCGCAGCTACGCCTTTCCGGGCGTGTTTATGGCCATAGGTTTGGGCTTGCTTGCCTCGGTGGCGGTGGGTGTGGGTGTTTTCAGTATTGTGCTGGGCCTGATCGCCTTCGCCGTCTGTTACGAAAAACCGAAAGCCAGTGCCTGATACCGCGGTAAACGGTTTAATTGAAAACCATCGCAGGCCCAGGCCGCGATGGTTTTTTTACGCCTTAACCGTCCACCGGCTCGGCGGGCGTATCCAGCGTGAGCAGGTAAAAAGCGGCATCCAGCCAGCGGCCAAACTTGAAACCCACTTCCTTGAAGGTGCCCGAATGCGTAAAACCCAGGCTTTTATGCAGGTGGATACTGCCCGCATTGCTGGCATCAATACAGCCCACCAGCGTATGCACATTAGCCAGGCGGGCACGGATAATCAGCTCCTGCATCAGAATCTTGCCCAGCCCTTTGCCGCGATGCTCCGGGTGCACATAGACGCTGTGTTCCATGGTGTATTTGTAGGCGGGAAAGGCGCGGAAGCTGCCCCAACTGGCAAAGCCCATCAGTGTGCCTGAATCGTCAATGACGCCGACCACCGGAAAACCGTTGGCGCGTTTGGTGGCAAACCAGCTCACCATCGCTTCGGGCGGGCGCGGCACATAGTCGTAAAGCGCGGTGGAGTTCACGATGGCGTCGTTCAGGATCGCCAAAATAGCGGCTGCATGCTGTTCTTCATTGCAGTCTATAAAACGCAACCCGCTGTCACTGTCTTTCATTGCTGCCTTCCTGTCATGGGGTAGGCCAGGGTTTCATCGCCAATCGCGACGAGGTACTTGGCGGCCTGGCTGTGTGGATTGCTAAAGCTCATGGGCAGATAAAAACGCAGGGCTAGGCAATCTCCGCTTTTCAGCGAGTACTGTTGCGAGCCATGGGTGATTTCGATTTGCCCTTGCAGAACCCAGATCTGTTGTTCCAGCGGATGTTTGCGGCCACTGGCTTCATAGGTGACGCTGCTGCCCGCTGGAAAATGGATTTCGGCCAGATGCAGGCTGCTGGGCCAATTGGGAGGGGACAGGGTGCGCCGGATGTAGCCGGATTCCGGGTCTCTCCATAGAGCCTGATCGGTACGGCGTACCAGTGGGTTTTGCTTGTCAGCCGTTTCTTCGGACTCGAACAGGGCGGCCATGGACACACCCAAACCAGCCGCCAGCTTCTCCAGAATGACGGCCGTGGGATTGGCCTCGGCGCGTTCAATCAAGGAAATCATGGAGCGGCTGACACCACTTTTGCTGGCCAGGGAATCAATGGTTTCCGGGCGTAATTGACGTAGCTCGCGTACGCGTTTGGCAATGCGGGTATTAATATCGTCGGTGCTCATTTACCCGCCGTGTTGGTTTGTCGTGGCAGTTATTCTATTCCACTATATTGGATTTTTTTGCAAAAATTTCCAATGAAATACCTGAGGACAGGAGGGCGAGGTTGGGATATCGCTTGATAGCAAGAAAAACGCGCAGCTCAAGCTGCGCGTTTTTTGTTTGGCCCGGGTGTTTGGCAGGGCCAGGATCTATCTTGCTGTACAAACTAGCAGATCACTCAGACTACCTAAGCCACCTTGTTCAAGCGGCCAAGGAGCCAATGAACTCATCAATCGTAGCGAGCCGAGATATTGCGTTCACCAATAGCCAGACCCGTCGTCATTCCCAGGCCGGTATGCATGACTGTCACTTGTGTGCTGCCATCCGCTTGCAAGACAGAAAACGGAGCCGGTCCCTTGGCACCGTACACACCTTGCCAGCGTTGCAGCACCTGTACCGGGCAACCCAGCACGGTTTCCGCCAGGGCCAGCAAGTACTGGTCCGTGTCTTCCTGATTGAAGGGGCTGGCTTGCTGGCCGTAGTCATGCGAATCACCAATAATCAGATCACCCTCTGGGGTGGGGCTGATCAGCAAGTGAATCCCTTGATCCAGCAAAACACCATGACGTTGCTGTACTTGCTCGCGCAGCGTGTCGGCCAGAGGCAGATCGCTGAAGGCACCGTAGTGCAGGCAGGACAAGCCCGTCAGCAAAGGTCTATCCAAGGCCCAGCCCGCATCTTGTGCGCGCACTTTCAGCATTTGCAAACGTGTTACCGACGGTTTGACGGTATCCAGCAGTTCGCGGTGAAGGCTGCTGTAGTCGTGACCGGGGCACACAAAAATGCTGTTAGCCGTGAAGTTGCCCACGCTGCTGTGTACCTGACCTTCTTGCGCATAGTGCACATGCGCCTGGGTGTACACATCCACGCCCATGGCTTGCAGGCTGCTGGTAATGGCGGGCAGGGCGTCGCGCGAGTAAATCTGCAAATCATCCAGACCTTGCAGCGCACCGTGGTGATGCCCCAAACGGCCATCAAATAAAGCCGCCAGTTCCTTGCCGTTCAGCATCTGGCAGGCCACGCCTTCATCTTTGGCACGGCCCTGGGCAAAGTCTTCCAGCAGTTCCAGTTCCAGATGATTGCGTGCCAGTACCAGCGAACCATTGCTGCGTACATGGAAACCGGCTTGTGCCGCCAGATCCAGCCACAGGCCGCGGCTTTGGCGAGCCAGATCCATCATGATGCCCGGTGCCTGACCGGTCACCAGTACCTGACCAAAATTACGTATGGTGGCGCCTTGGGCCTGGTGGCTGCGCTCCAGCACAGCCACGCTGAGCTTGCGGCGGGCAGCCGCCCAGGCATGTGCCATGCCCAGGATGCCGCCCCCCACCACGATGACATCGTAGTGTTGTGTGCTCATTACTTCTTGGCTTCCGATTTGCCGTCGTAACGCTTGGTCCACTCTTCGATGATGCGCTCGCGGTTTTCAGCGGCCCAGACGAAGTTGTTGTCGATCAGACGCTGGTTCAGGTCTGCCGGCAGGTGCGGGTTGGCGGTGGCGATGGAAGGAATGGCCAACACGGCAAAGTTGGTCTTGTACAGGTGGTTGGCTTCTTCGCTGGCGGAGAAGTCAGCCAGTTTCTGTGCGGCTTCCAGGTTCTTGGTGCCTTTCATGATGGCAGCGGCTTCAATTTCCCAGCCCAGACCTTCTTTGGGGAACACCAGTTCCAGTGGAGCGCCTTCTTCTTTCAGACGAGCGCCACGGTAGTCAAAGGACACACCAATGGCGTATTCGCCAGCAGCTGCCATATTGCAAGGCTTGGAGCCGGAGTGAGTGTAGGCGCCGATGTTCTTGTGCAGACCATCCATGAAGGCCCAGCCCTTGTCTTCACCAAACAGTTGCAGCCAGGCGCTTACATCCAGAAAGCCGGTACCCGAGGAAGCGGGGTTAGGCATGACGATCTTGCCCGCGTAGGCAGGCTTGGTCAGATCTTCCCAGGAAGTGGGCATAGGCAGCTTGTTCTTTTCCAGCTCAACGGTGTTCACGCACAGGGCGGCCGCGAAGCCGTCCATGCCAACCCAGCTAGGCGGGTTGCTTTGATCGCGCATTTTGGCGTCGATCTTGTCCAGGCCCTGAGGGGCGTAGGGTTGCAGCATGTTCTGGCTGGCCATCAGGCCCAGCGAGGAACCGGCCAGACCCCAGACCGCATCGGCCTTGGGGTTGTTCTTTTCAGCCAGCAGCTTGGCGGTAATGATGCCGGTGGAGTCACGCACCCACTGGATCTTGATATCGGGATTCTTGGCCTCGAAAGCCGCTTGGTACGCTTTGAGCTGATCGGCTTCCAGCGCGGTGTACACGGTCAGGGTGGTGGCGGCTTGAGCCAGGGAAGTGGCGCCCATCAAAGCGGCAGCCAGGGAGCTCAGAACAATGGTTTTCATGGAAGAAATGTCCTTGTGACAGCAAAAGGGGGTGTGGCGGGTTAGAGGGAGTCGCTGGGGCATTCGCCCTGGGCCATCCGCTCGGTGATCTGTTCGATCACAGCAGGCAGTTGGGCAACGGTATCGATCAGGTAATGGGGCAGGGCATGGTCAAAGGTGGCCGCTGCGCGATCACGCAGGTCTTGGCGGCTTTTCTCGTCCAGGGCCAGAAATTCCAGTTCAGTCAGACCGGCGGCATTGCCCGAAAGCAGCAAGCCAACCGTCCACATACCGGCATTGCGGCCTTCTTCAATGCCGACGGGTGTGTCGTCAATCTTGACGCAGGCACCGACATTCTTGATTTCCAGACGAATCACGTTTTCCAGGGCCATGGCAGGCCAGGGGCGAGCCTGGGGGACTTCGTCAAAGGCGACGTGGTAGTCCACAAACACTTGCTGACGGTGGGCGTGCTGCAAGAGGTTGTCCAGAACCAGACGTGGGTAGCCGGAGCAGGAACCGATCTTCAGGCCCTGGCGACGTGCCCAGGACAAGGTTTCACGCGCACCGGGAATGGCGGCGGAAAACTCGCCCACGCGTTCGTTTTGCATGGGCAAAAAGGTGTTGTAGATGCGGTCTACATCGCTGTCGTCGGGCTCACGGTCGTGCAGGGCGACAAACTGGGCCTGCACTTCAGGCAGTTCCAGCATGGCCTTGATGTGATCCCATTTACCAATGCCCATGGCACTGCGGGCCTGGTCCAGATTCAGGTTCAGATCAAAGCATTTGAAGGCTTCAACCAGAATTTGGGTGGGAGCAAAGGAACCAAAGTCCACCAGCGTACCGGCCCAGTCAAAAATCAGGGCTTCAAGGCGAGGGGCCTGGGAGGAGGGCGTATCAAGCGACATACTCGCGCAAGTTGGGGATGGCATTGCGGTCCTATCAGGTTGGAGAAAGAGAAGAGGGGGAGCGCCAGGCCTGGCTGCGACGCAGGGCGGCCCGGCTCAGAACATGAACCAGCAGGCAGACAGAACCGGAGCTGAGCATGATGACGGTACACATGGCAGCCGCCGGGCCAATAAAACCCGCATCGTCCATATTCATGACCGCCACCGAGGCCAGCACGGTTTGCGGGCTGTACAGAAACACTACGGCAGAGACAGTCGTCATGGCCGAGACAAACAGGTAGCGCGATACCGACAGCAGAGCGGGCAGGCACAGCGGTACGGTCACACCCATCAAGGTGGACAGACGCGGCGCTTTCAGAGAGGCGGCGGCCGCTTCCAGCTCGGCAGGGATGGCTTTCAATGCTGTCACAAAGTTCAGGTGGGCGCTGGTATACAGGTGAATCACGGTACACAGCACCAGCAAGGTCATGGAGCCGTACAGGCCTGCCAAGGGGTTGCTGGGGTGATTGAAAAAGAAGATGTAGCCCAGTCCCAGTACCAGGCCGGGAATGGCCATAGGGGCCAGCGCCAGCATCTGCAGCACGCCGTACAAGCCTTTTTCGGACTGGCCACGGGCAGGCAGTTTTTCCAGTACCCAGGCACCCAGGAAAATCAGGGCGGAACCCAGCAGGGCGGTAAACAAGGCCATGGTCAAGCTGTTGCGCCAGGCCAGCCAGCCGCCACCATCCATATTGTTGAAGTCGTAGGACTTCAGGGACAGGCTCAGGTTGTAAGGCCAGAACTTGATCAGCGAGGCCCAGACCGCCATGCCCACAATAGTCAGAATTGCCAGGGAAACCAGAATCAGCACAGCGGTAAAGTAGCGGTCGCGGTGACGATGAGGCAGGGGCGAGTACGCACTGAGAGAGCCTTGAGCCTGACCGCTGGCACGGGCACGCAGGTGGCGGTCCAGAAAGAAAGTCAGCACAGCAGGGATCAGCAGCAGCACACCAATGGCTGCGCCTTTGGAGAACTGCAGTTGCCCGACTACCGCTTTATAGGCTTCCATAGCCAGCACGTTGTAGGAGCCACCCACGACCTTAGGGACACCAAAGTCGGTCACGGTCAGCGTAAAGACCAGGCAGGCCGCAGAAAAAACGGCGTAGCGGCTGGCGGGCAAGGTCACCGTCAGAAAACGACGCCAGGAGTTGGCACCCATAGCGCGGGCCGCGTCATACAGACGGGCATCCGCCAGGGCCAGACCGGTGCTCAAAATCATCAAGGCGTGGGGGAAGGTGTAGAAGGCTTCGCCCAGCACAATGCCCCAGAAACCATAAATTGTTTCGCCACCTAGCCAACTGCGCAGCAGGCCTTGATTTCCAAACAGATAAATCAGGGACAGGCCGGGCATCAGGGAAGGAGCCAGCAAAGGTAGGAGACCCAGGGCCCGGAACATGCCTGCGCCACGTATGCAGCAGCGTTGCAGTGCAAAGGCGAAGGCGTAGGCCGTGGGGATCACAATGATCAAGGTGCTGAAACCCACTAGCACACTGCGGCCTACCAAAGACATGAAACCAGGGGCGCTGATGATGGACCAGAACTGGCCCAGGCCAACTAACTGGCCTTCGCTGTCCTGAATGGCACGCAGCAAAATGAACAGCATGGGCAGGGCCAGGAACAGGACCAGCAGGGCGAACAGGGCAATCAGTAAAGCGCGTCGTGCTCCCGAACCTAGCCAGACAGGCAAGACGGGACGAGTCAGGGGATGGTTCTTCACAGGCATTTCAGCAACAGGCACAGCGTGCAGGCGGCCAGCGTTCAGGGAGGCAGCGCCAGGCTGCGGCACGGAATCAGTGGTGGGCATGCAGCGCCTCGCTAGGAAGCTGGATGCGGCAGCGGCGAGCGGCCAGAGGGTCCAGCAAACGGTCGCCTTGTTCGGGGTTGACGATGGCCTGGACCGTCAGTCCGTCCATGCCTTCGGGGCGCAAAATCAGCTTGTAGTGACGACCTAAAAAGACGCCATCCACAATGTCCGCCAAAAAGGTATTGGTGGCGCTGGCGGGGCTGTTGTTATCCAGAACCCGGATGTTTTCAGGGCGAATGAACAGGCGGCCAGCCGTGTTGGGGGCTTCCTGACTCAGGTCCAGGCGAACACGCTCCACCCGTACCGAGCAGTCATGCAGCGGAGTAAAGGGCAGCCAGTTGGCCTCTCCGATAAAGCCTGCCACAAAGGGATCAGCCGGGGCGCGGTACAAGGCCTGGGGGCGATCAAACTGCACCAGACGGCCTTTTTCCATGACCGCTATCCGGTCAGCCATCACCATGGCCTCTTCCTGATCGTGCGTCACCATCAAGGTGGTGATGGACAGTTGTTTCTGCAGGGCGCGCAGCTCAATACGCAGGCGCTCGCGCACTTGAGCATCCAGAGCCGACATGGGCTCATCCAGCAAAAGCAGCGAAGGCGAAGGCGCCAGCGCGCGGGCCAGGGCCACGCGTTGCTGCTGGCCGCCTGACAGTTGTGCTGGGTATTTGTTTTCCGAGCCGGACAGACCCACCAGATCCAGCATTTCCGATACGCGCTGACGCACTTGACTGGCCAGGTTCTTGCGGGGCGACAGGCCGTACGCAATATTCTGGGCCACGGTCAGGTTGGGAAACAGGGCGTAGGACTGGAACAGAATGCCGTAGTCCCGCTGTTGTGGAGGCAGGTGTGTAATGTCTCGGCCTGCCATCACGATGATGCCTTGATCGGCTTGTTGCAGCCCGGCAATGCAGCGCAGCAGAGTGGTTTTGCCGCAGCCCGAGGGGCCCAGCAAACACACCAGTTCACCGGCTTGTATGTCCAGGCTGACCTGGTCCAATGCGGTAAAGGAGCCGAACTGCTTGTGCAGTCCTTGTATGGTTAAAAAAGCTGGCTTGGCGCTCATCCCGGGGTTCCGACTTGTCATGAATGTCATGAACGTCAGTATGGGAGGCGTATATGGCGGCCCGATGACAGTACAACTAATTTCTGTAATACGAGCATCGGATAATTTGGGCTTTCCCTCTTCCCAAGGAGAGCAGCAGCATGCTGGCTCTGGAACTCAAGTCCTTTCATGCCACGGCGCATTGTGGCTCTATTACCAAGGCGGCCCAACAATTGGGCATCAGCCAGCCCACCGTCACTTCACACCTGCGACAACTGGAAACCCGTTACGGGGTGGAGCTGTTTTATCGGCAAGGCAAGGGCGTATATCTGAGCCAGCAAGGGGAGCGCCTCTTGCCGCAAGTTGAGCAATTAATGCAGCAGGCCGCGCAGATTGATTTCAGCTTGCGCGATCTGCGTGATCTCAAAAGTGGCATGCTGCGCGTGGGGGCAACCGGGCCGTATTACATCATGGCTGTGTTACGCAATTTCCATCAGGCTTACCCCGGTGTGAAGATGCGCTTGAGCATTGATAACTCCCAAAGGGTGTTAAGTGCCCTGCACGACTATCAATTGGATGTGATTGCGTCCTCGGCCCTGGTCGACGATCCGCGACTGGTGCGTTTGTTGTTGGCGTCGGACCCCTTGGTGGCCGTGTTGCGGGTGGATCATCCTCTGGCGAATCGCCAGCGTGTGCGCATTGTGGAGTTGTGCCGCTATCCCATCTTGATGCGTGAATCAGGTTCCATGACGCGAGAGCTGTGCCATCAGGTGTTCCGTCAGGCAGGGCAGGAGCCGACGCAGCTACTGGAAATAGGGAGTCGGGAGGCCATCGGTTGGGGAGTCGTGTGCGGGATGGGGGCCAGCCTGTTGCCCTTGCGCGAAGTGCCCGCGCATCCAGACATCATCAGCCTGCCTTTAAGCGATGTCTCGGCCCATTTGAGCGAGTTTGTGTACTGTTTGAAAGAACGCGCGCAAGGCCATGCCATACGCGCGTTTCTGGAGCAGGTGCAGGCCGAGTTGCCTGCACCTGCTTGAAGCGACTTAGCCCAGTTCAGCCAAGCCTTTCTCAAAAGTCTGACGGGCTTTTTGTACGGCATCGCGCTGTTCCTGAACGGCTTTGCGCTGGCTGGCAATCTGGTCTTCCTGCTGAGCCAGTTGTTCGCTGAATCGTTGACCCAAGGTACTTTGGGCGCTGACAGCAGCCAGGTTGGCTCGGATGCGTTCCTGCTCGGACACTGTCTCGTTCAGGTTTTCGACGGCCTGGTTCTGCGCCTGCTGGGCTTGGCTCAGTTGGCGACGCAGTTCAATCAGCTTGTCCATCTTGGCTTGTTGCGCGCTGTCCTGGCCGTTACCACGCCATTGCAGAAGGGTGTTTTCGTCGATTTCCTCCAGGCGCAATTCCATCTGGTCTTGCAGGCTCAACTGGGCGGTGACGGTAACGGTCTTGCCCTTGGCAACTTTGACCTTCAGACGGTGTTCCTGGGCCGTATCGCTGTCATGGGCATCGGACTTGAAGGTCCAGCCATCCTGGCGAGGCAGTTGGATCAGGACGGTGCGATCTTCATCGGTCGGGGCTTTGATCTCGAAACGGTAGTTTTGCAGACGCGTCCATTCGGAGCGGGCCACGCCATCGGTCACGCGGGTTTTGCTCAGACGATATTCATCCGTTTGCTCCTCACGGATCTGGACTTTGCTGTCCTGGGCAAAGTAGATCAGGCGCTGTTCACCAGCGGGCAGACCAGCCAGTTCTGCATCGCCTACATGACCATCTTGCTGGTTGAAAACGGTAATGATGCCGGGTGGCAGGCTGTTGGCCTGTTCATTGTTGACCCAGATGGCCGCCGTAGGATGATCACCTGCCTGACCACTGCGGTAGACCGACAGGGCTTCGGCTTGCAAGGAGGTATCGATAAAGGGGACCGAGACGGTCTGGCCGGTAGGCACACTCAAGGTTTGAGGCAGGTTAAAGCGAACCTGGGTTAAACCTTCCTGAGCTTGGGTGCTGGCACCGGCGCCACCGGAGGCCCATTGTTTGGACATGGCGCTGTCTGCCATATAGGCCGCTTCCATCATGGGGGCGGGGGCGGCCACCGGGGCCATGCGGGCGCGCATGGCTTCACCCGCTGCTCGGCGGGCTTGATTGGCGCTTAGGGTAGCCTGGGTGTCGGCTTGTGGGGCGATGGAACTGCCGACGGCAACAGGCAGTTCAGGGCGCTCATTCCAGTAGCGCTCCAGCAGACGTTGACGCAGCATGACTGGTGAGCCGGAACTGAGCGTGACCTTCACGTCTTTCCAGTCTTCACCGCTGGTATTTTCAAAAATGGCCCAGGCCTGCAGGCGGGCCTTGCCGTCCTGCATCATCAGTCGATAGGAGCTTTTCCAGACTGGTGCAGGAATCAGGTAGGACAGTCGGGCAGTCTTGGTATCGGTCTTGTTCAAGACCAATTGAATATCACGCGATTGCTGATTGCTTTGACCGGCCAGCACTTCAGTGGCCTGCTGCAATTGCTGCTGCAAGGTCTTGTCCAGAATTTCCAGGCTGGTGTCGGGTCCCAGTTCCAGCGTTTGGATCTGGCCTTGTTCAGTCAGCACGCTCAAGATGGCTTGGGCGGGACGTTCGTTGGTGGCCGCATTGGCTTGCACACCCAGGACGGCACCACGCACCAGACGGCCTTGCGAGCTGGCGCTGACTTGTTGACCACGCAAAGCTTGAGCCAGGGTAGCGGGCGAGCGGAGGTCGTTGGCTGAGAAGGGCAGGCTGTCAAAGCTTTCTTTCAGCGGGGCCAGTCCCGACAAAGTCAGCGATTCGATGCGGTTTTTGCCATCGACAGCCATCAGGGTTTTCAGAATGTCATCCACCTGAATGAGAGGTACGCGCAGTTGCGCGGTGCCCGCATCACTGATGGGGATTTGTCGCTCGATCTCGGCCATCCCGGCGCTGGATAAGGTGATGGACTCGATCTGCTGGGCCCAGGCTGTACTGGCTGCCGAGCCCGTCCAGAGCAAGAGCAACGCGCCCGTCAAATGACGTAGGCGGGGAGTACGCGCAGGGTGTGGCAAAAGATGGTTCATAGCGCTTCCTTATTCATCCGTAAGCGAAACAAAGGGGTGAAGCGCATTATGCCTAGCCTTGTGAGGCTGTGTCTGTGATTCGGGTAACAAAAAAATGCCACTATCCACTTCGATACCCCTGGAGCAAAAAATGCTTACGTCATCAAAACCACCTGGGGCTCTGCTAGGATTTGGGCAGCGTGGCTGAGAAGCGCGCTTTCATTAACCTGGTGAAGGATCAATATGATGTGGACGTCGTGGGGCAATGCCTGGGCGGGAATGGGGCTTGCTCTGGTCCTGGCGGTCTGTTTTTTCTGGCCTGCCCGGCACTGGTCCTGGAGTCTGCCCATTGAATTGGAGCCTGAACTGCAGGCCCGGCCGCTGCGTGCCCATCGCCAATGGGGTGGAGTCTGCCAGGGCTTGGCCCTGGTCTTGATGCTCTGGGCAGGGTGGCGCTGGCATTTGACTCCGGCGACGGTAGCGGCCTGTGTATTTATTGCAGGAACGGCCTTGCTGGCCTGGATTGATGCGGAAACAGGCTATTTGCCAGATCGCCTGACCTTGCCTTTGTTATGGCTGGGCTTGCTGGTCAATCTGGATCACACCTTTACCAGCTTGCCCCTGGCGGTGCTGGGGGCAGCATTGGGGTATGGCAGTTTGTGGCTATTGAATTATGTGTTTTTGTTGCTGACCGGGCGTGCAGGCATGGGGCATGGTGACTTCAAATTATTGGCCGCTCTGGGAGCCTGGCTGGGGGCGACGGCTTTGCCGGGAATGGTGTTATCGGCGTCTGTCCTGGGTTTGTTGGCGGCCTTGCTGTTAAGGCTCAGTGGACGACTGGAAGCGGGGCAGGCGATTCATTTTGGCCCCTACCTGGTCTTGGGAAGCTGGGTGATGCTGTTTTCGCTCCCTCGCATTCTGTAAAAATATGTCTCAGATTTTCAACAATTATTAAAAAAAATTACTGCGACTTTTCCTCTGCTGTCATAGTGGCGAAAAGCAGAGAAGCCGGTTCAGGGACGGTCTGTTCAGACGCCTCCGGCTCTTCTTGATTCTGTTTTTAGCCATTACGTTTACGCGCACCGATACGTCGACTCTATAGCGATGATCGAAGGGGACCATTATGAAACGTCGCGATTTTCTGTTCAGCGCCGCTGCGGCCAGCCTGAGTTCACCCATCTGGTTTAAATCTGCCATCTCGCCTTTGCAGGCGCAGGAGCTGGCGCCCAAAGGAGCCAAAATTGCGCGGGTGGCCATTTTCCCGGCCATTGGCTTTGCTCGGGTTGGCAATTCCAGTGAATGGTTTCCTGCCCCTGAGGTTCCTGGTCTGATGGACGAGCCTGAACATGGCTTCAAGGATGCTCAAGGTCGCATCAAGAAGCAGGCGCAGCGCTTTCGTTTATATGCTTACGACGATCAAGGTCGGGTTGTGCGTGAGCTGGATGCCAGCTTCAATCCCAAGTGGACGGTGCACGTCGCCAATACCAAAGCCGCTTGGTACGGCTTTGTGAATGCCATGGATCGGGGCGATGCGGCTCCCGGTGTGCCGGGTGCCCAACGCAATCCGTTTATTGCCGGTGACAAACGCCGCGACATGCTGGTGATTGATCCCGGTCCGGTCAATATTGAAGGCAAGTCCATCAATGCCGATGGGGCCAATACGGCCTATCGCATGCAAGGCCGTTTCTGGCAAAGCCTGGATGTGCCGTTGGGGCACTTGCGCACGGATGAAGCAGGGCGCCTGCTGGTGTTCCCGGCGGACGGCGTATCGCGCACGGCAATTGAGCAAAATCCGGTGCGGGACTTCACCAATAATGATGGCTGGCATGACGATTGGTGTGATGGCTGGGTTAAAGCCACCGTGCAGATCGATGGCGAAACCGTGGAGTGCGAACCGGCCTGGGTGGTGTCTTGCGGACCCAAGTTTGCCCCGCAAATGGAGCCCATTGTGACGCTCTACGATGCGGCGCGTGAAGCCATGATTTCCTTGGGCCAACTGTCCGAACCCGGCGAAAAGGTCTCCTTCCGGCGCGATGTGCTGCCTATCTTGCGCCGCAGTGGTCAGATGCAATGGGTAGCCAGCGCCACCTTCCTGGGTGCCGCCTGGCAGAAAGTCGGTGACTTGTCGGACCCGGACACTTTAGCGGCCTTGGCCGAGCCGGGCGAGCAGGCGCGCGCGCAACGACAGCGTGTATTTGAGGCTTTCCGGCGTCCCGGCGGTGAAGATATCCGCGCTCATGCCTTGCCCTTGATGTTGGGCGATGGTGTGAACTATCCCGATAGCCCCCACTCCTGGCTGACACTGACCAAGACGCAATACAACATTCTGAGTCTGTGGGCACAAGGCAAGTTCGACAACGATTTCCACGACGCGAAGATGGATGCCTATACCTCGCTGGAGAAAATCCCGCTGGAGCTGCAACCTGAAGCGCTGACCCGTGCTGCCCTGGATGCATGCTCGGGAGGGGCCTTCCACCCTGGTGTGGAAATTACCTGGCCGATTCGCCACCCTGAACTGTTCCAGGGCAAGGATCAAACCCGCTTGCCGTTCCGTCTGGCCTTGTCGCCACGCAAGAATCTGGTGCAGGACATGGGTTATCAACTTAATCCAGTCAATGTGTTTGCAGGTAATCCCAAGATCACTGACAAGGATGAGAAGGGCGCTCCTATCGGTCCCCAAGCACCGGGTGATCTGACGCGCTGGATGGGTGTGCCGTGGCAAGGGGATGCCTTTAGTTGCCAGGCCGTACAAACAGCAGACAGTTTCCCTACGCCTATCTGGTGGCCAGCTCTTTTGCCAGTCGATGTTCTGCCCGAAGCGTTTTACAAGCAATTGATGGACAAAGATTTGAGCGTGGAAGAACGTCTGCGCTTCTATCACAGCCGTGTGCCCTGGGCGCGGGGTGCTTCCGGGATAGGCTTGCACGTGGAAGCGGGGTATACCGATGGCCTGCGTCGCATGATCGAGCTTTGGACTCGTATGGGAGTCGTGGTAAAACGTCCGGGGCCAGTCGGGCTGGCGGGAGTTCCGCCCGAGCTGTATGTGGAAGTACAACGCGGTTCCATGGACATTGTCCCGCTGACAAAGCAGACGGGAACCTGAGGATGAAGGCATGATTATTGTTGTTGGCGCCGGTGTGGCGGGTTTAGCGGCGGCGCGTCGCCTGAGTATGCAAGGTCAGGACGTAACGCTGGTGGCTCCGCAAGAGCCCCAGCCTGCTTTTGGCGAAACCTTGTCCGAGCGCGGGGCTCAGGTCTTGACCAGCCTGGGTTGGGCAAGCTGTCTGGACGAGACGGTGGCCTTGCGTTCGCAAGGGCGTTTTTCGGTATGGGGTGGCGCAGGATTGCGCACCATACAGGATGAAGATGGGCAGGGTTATTTGCTGGACAAGGCGCGGCTGGAACAAGTCTTGCTGGAGCGCGTACAAAAAGAAAAGAAAGTCAGTATTCGTCAGACCCGAGTGCAGAGTCTGGAGCATCTGCCTGAGGGGGTGAAAGCCGTATTGGCAGATGGCACGAGTCTGGAAGCCAGCGCATTGATCGACTGTAGCGGCCGTGCCGCCTTGTCGGCCGGAGCCGCTGCCGAGCGTCGCCGTCTGGATAGGCTGGTTGCTGCGTGGCAAGTGTTTGACTTACCTGAAGGGGCCGAGCCCCTGGCGGCCTCCTTGGTCGAGGCGGTGGAATTGGGCTGGTGGTATCTGTCGCCCATGCCCGGTCACCGCCTGATGGTGGCCTTGTTCTCGGATTCGGATCTTTTGCCGGATGGCTTGAGCCGCGATGGCTCGGTATGGGCTGGTTTGCTGGCTTGTGCCGATGCCGCACGAGTGCGCATGGAAAGCCTGGGCCTGGATAGTCAGATGGCGGATCACACACCGAGAGTCAGCGCGGCCGCTAGCTGCACCGTGTCTTACTTTGTGGAAGGCCGTATCCTGCGTGCTGGTGATGCAGGCGCGGCAATGGACCCCTTGGCGGCGAATGGTCTGGCAACGGCATTGTGGAGTGGATCGCAAGCTGCACAAGCTGCAATCGCGTTGACACAAGGTAATCCGGAACCTGCCCGCAGCTATGAGAAAGATTACTTGCTGGGTTTGGTGCGCCATTTGAATGCACAACATGCCTTGTACAGCATGGAGCAACGCTATCAGGCGCAGCCGTTCTGGCAACGCCGCCACCGCGCATTAGATTGAGACGCTAAAGAGCGTTGCGGCGGATAGGGCAGTAGCCCAATCACTTGAACCACTAAAAAACCGAAGCAGATTGAATACTGTTTCGGTTTTTTCACTTTGTTTTCAAGACACAAAACAAAAAAGGCCGATCATTTTTCAATGATCGGCCTTTCGGAATTTTGGTGCCCAGAAGAGGACTCGGTCACACAGGCGCGACCCCGGTCGGGCTTGCATGCCCGACCTTTCTCGTCCCCACGTCAGGTGCTCAAGCACCTGACTTTCTGGGCTGAAATGCAAAAAACCGACCATCTTGCGATGATCGGTTTTTTGAGGAATTTTTGGTGCCCAGAAGAGGACTCGAACCTCCACACCCGAAGGCACATGGACCTGAACCATGCGCGTCTACCAATTCCGCCACCTGGGCTTTGATTCAAGCTGTTGCTCGTCTCAAGCCTGTAATTATAGGGTTAATTCAACTAAAAATGCAAGCAATTATCCAGGCGTAGAATTTATTTTAATTTCTAGTTGATTGGCGTTCTCATTATCATTAGAATGTGTCGTGTGATATAGCATAAGAGTGTGATCATGAAATTCAACACAATGGATGTCGAGCGCATGTTGCTGGATATGGGCCAGGGTCGAAAGTACTCTGCCCGCGCCATGCAGCTCATGCTGATGGCGCTGCTCAAAGAAGGCAGCACTCACGGTTATCAGCTGATCCGCCGCTTTGCGCAGATCAGCCAGAACAGCTATGTGCCCAGTGCGGGCGCGGTGTATCCGGCCCTGGCTTATTGCGCCACTCAAGGCTGGGTACTGATTGAGGAAGAAGGTCGACGCAAGATGTACAGCCTGACCAAAGAAGGTCAGGCCTATCTGGACGAGCAGCACGAGAAATGTGATTACCTGCTGCAATCCCTGACCTATCGCGGGCGCAAGCTGGTGTGGATCCGGCAGATGTTGGCCGAACACAATAGCGATGAAGATTTGAAGGCCGCACAAGAGCAAACAGGCTGGTTGCCGGAGTTTGTCCAGGTACGTCATAGCCTGAAGCAGGCCATGTTTGAACAATCAACCGCCAGCCTGGAACGGCAGGCGGAGGTGGTGGCTATTCTGGAAAAAGCCATCGCCGAAATACGCAATTTGCCTAAGGAGGCCTAAGCATGCAGTCAGAACAATTAACTCAGAAAGTGGCCCATACCCTGAAACTGCGCTTGCTGACCGTCAAGCAGCGACGCGAACTGGGTCCTGATATGGTGCGCATCACCCTGGAAGGCTCGGATCTGGACGGTTTTCACACCCCCGGTTTTGATGACCACGTCAAATTGATTTTCCCTGATCCCGCCACCAAGGAATTGCGTCTGCCCCAAATGGGCGAGCGTGGCATGGTCTTTGCCGCTGGTCAGGAAAAGCCCCCCATTCGCGACTACACGCCGCGCGAATTCCGAGCACAGGACAATGAGATGGATATTGATTTTGTGGTCCACGGCGAAGGCCCTGCATGCCAATGGGCCATGCACGCTAAAGAGGGCGACAGGCTGGGCGTGGCTGGTCCACGCGGCTCCTTCCTGGTCAGCAAAGATCTGGATTGGCAAATCCTGATTGGTGACGAAACTGCTGTTCCTGCCATGGCTCGACGTGTGCACGAACTGCCCGCCAATGTGAAGGTGCAGGTTTATGTCCTGGCCCGCAATCTGCTGACACTGGGCACGATGGAGGCACCCGATCACGTCACCGTGAATTGGATTCCTTCTCTGGCGGGGCTGGATGGCGTTCTTGATGCCCTGCGTGCCGCACCGGAATTAAGCGGTACAGGCTACGTTTGGGTCGCGGCTGAATATTCGATTGCTCAAAGCTTGCGCGAATATTGGGTGCAAGAACGAGGTCTGGACAAAGGAGCCATCCGGGCCAGCAGCTACTGGCGACAAGGTGATCAGGGCGAAGACGCCCCCCGCCTGGACTAAGCTGCTTGCTGCTGAGGGTAGGGCTGGGCGCGCAAGCGTCCGCCTACTTTCAGGACGGGCTGTAAATCCGTATCCAGAACCGTGCTGGGATGTGCCAGACGATGTTCGTCAATCAGCCGGGCAATGGCATCCATATTCAGCAGCAAGGTGCTGTCGATATCGTGTTCAAAGCGGGCCCAGTAGCCGCCACGGCAACTGGAACCCAGCCAACGTGGCTCGTAATCACCGACCGTATCGGCATGCCGTTCACACACTACGGCCAGCCGGGAACAACCGGGGCGCAGAACAATGCGATAGCTGTGTTGTTCCAGGGTCAGGTGATAGAAAAACGCTGCGGACATAAAACACTCCTGTTTAGCTCTTGGAAGTGATTCCGGGTGAGCAATTTGGATTAAAGGACCCGTTGGCTGCCTGGCAAGCCAAGCATAAAAAAACCCGCTGGCAGCGGGTTGTATGACTACGATCCCTTTAGTTGCCAGATGGCCATATCTTGAATCCACCTTGTGCGGGTACACAGGTTGGCATGGGATGTCCCAACTCTTGATATAGCAATAAGCATAAAAGCGATTCTCATGAAGTGCAAGGGCCCCGTTTATTTCTATCGGGTATGAAAACGGTAGAAATAGTTTGCACTATTTGAAAATCATGCTATAGTTCTCTTCTGTCTTGCAGAGACGAGTTGAAAAACAAGTCAAGCAGTCAGAGCCCAGGTGGCGGAATTGGTAGACGCGCATGGTTCAGGTCCATGTGCCTTCGGGTGTGGAGGTTCGAGTCCTCTTCTGGGCACCAAAATTCCGAAAGGCCGATCATTGAAAAATGATCGGCCTTTTTTGTTTTTCAGGTCTGGAGCATCAGGTGCTAAAGCACCTGATGTGAGGGCAGGTCGGGTACAGGGTCGCGTCTGGCGCGCTTAATCCTGCTCCAGCTCAAAAATCAGCATCTGCATAAACTCTTGCACACTGGCGGGTAACACCCGCTTTGCCATGCTGAGCACCTGTATATCCCTCTCCAGACGCTGGTCATGCACGGGGATGGTTTTCAGACCATTGTCCTGACTGCTGCGGTGGCTGATCAAGGCCCCCAAAGCAATCGCTTCTGTCTGTCGCACGTATTCGTGCAGCGCCCCCGAATAATTGCAGCTAAAGACTTCGTTGAAGCGCAGTTTTTCCATCTGGCAGACATGGTTGAAAAGCTGCTTTTGTGTCGACTCCTCACCCGGCACCACGATGGGATAGGCTTGCAGTTCGGCTAGCGTCAGGCTGCGTGAACGAGCCAATGGGTGATCAGGCCGCATGATGGCAAAAAGAGGGGATCGACAGCTATGGTTCACCTCGACATCGGGTACGGGCGCCGTGCTAAAGACCACCGCAAGATCGACATCGCCGTTTTTGACTTGCTCCAGGCAATCATTGGGCGAGCCAACCCTCAAGGCAAATTGCGCCTGTGGCATGCGGGCCGAAAAATCAGCCATTACACCGGGTAAAAAGTAGCGCGACAAGCCTTCGGTAGCAGCCACCCGGATCAGATGGGCTTGTGCATAGTCCTGGGTGCGCAGGCTCTGCAGGATGGCTTCTTCTTCCAAACGTACTCGTAAAGCGTGATCGGCCAGGGCTTGCCCGGCAGCGGTCAGTACCATGCCGCGTCGTCTGCGTTCAAACAGGCTGACCCCCACGGCCTCTTCCAACAAGGCAATTTGTCGGCTGATAGCGCTGGGTGCAATGTGCAGCCGTGCACTAGCCGCGGCCAGCGAGCCCGTTTCCATAACGGCCAGAAAATATTTGTAGTCCATAAAAAAATGCCCGTCCTGGCGTTGGACGAATGGGTTCGTATCGTTTTAAGGATTCTAAAAATTAGCTGATTAGATTCTAAAGATAGAAATATACAGAAGGAAAGCCAGATTTTATAGTCCCACTTTCTATATCAATGACAGAACGACAAACGAATGGGAAAAAGTGAAGCATTAGCCAATGTGCGTGCCTATCTGGCCGATGGGCGCTTTGAAGCCGAGCTGCGCCGACGCGTCGCCATTGAAAGTGATAGCCAAACTGCCGAGAAGGCCGATCAGCTTGTTCAGTATCTGGATCAGGAGCTGAGCCCCAGCCTGAGCAAGCTGGGTTTTGCGGTTCGCATTATGGACAACCCCAAAGGGGCAGGGCCCATTCTGGTCGCGCATCGCCACGAGTCCGACGATCTGCCAACCGTCCTGACTTACGGGCATGGTGATGTGGTGCCAGGGCATGATCAGCAATGGCGGGAAGGTCTGACCCCCTGGGCGCTGACGATTGAGGGCGAGCGCTGGTACGGCCGTGGCACGGCAGATAACAAAGGCCAGCACAGTATCAATTTAGTCGCCTTGGAGCAGGTGATTCAGGCCCGGAAAGGACGCCTGGGTTTCAACCTGAAAGCGATTTTTGAGACGGGTGAAGAACGTGGCTCGGTGGGTTTGCGTGAGTTCTGTGAAGAGCAGGCTGAACTCTTGTCGGCAGATGTGTTTTTGGCCTCGGATGGCCCTCGCTTGAATGCCAGTCAGCCCACTGTGTTTCTGGGCTCACGCGGTACGGCCCTGTTCTCTTTGGGGGTCGTATCCCGTGATAGCGGCCTGCATTCGGGCAATTGGGGCGGGGTGATGGAGAATCCGGCCATCGTCTTGGCCAACGCCTTGGCCTGTCTGATCGATGGCAAAGGAAAACTATTGTGCCCGGATCTGACACCAGGCGGGATTCCGGACGATGTCAAAGCAGCCATTGCCGACCTGGAGATTGGGCAGCACACCTTGGGCCAAGCCTTGAATGAGCATTGGGGGGAGCCAGGTCTGAGTTATGGCGAGCGCCTGTTTGGCTGGAACACGCTGGAGGTGCTGGCGCTGGAGGCGGGCAATCCGCAAAAGCCGGTGAATGCCATTCCGCCCCGCGCCAAAGCCTTTTGCAATCTGCGCTTTGTATTGGGGACCGAATGGGAGCGCCTGGAGACTGCGCTGCGTCAGCATCTGGACGCACACGGCTTTGAGCAGGTACGCATCTGCATGGATCGTATTACCCCAGCCACGCGACTGGATTTAAGCAACCCCTGGATTGCGGTGGTGAAAGACGCCATCAGCAAGGTGACGTCGCAAAAAATTGCCCTGATTCCGAATCTGGCGGGCACGGTGCCCAACGATATTTTTGCCGACGTGCTGGGCCTGCCCACTCTCTGGGTGCCGCACTCCTATCCCGGCTGCTCTCAACACGCCCCTGACGAACACATGCTCACACCCGTCATTCAGGAAGGTCTGGACATCATGACCAGCATTTTCTGGGAATTGGGTGAGCGGGCTCACAACACGTAAAAAAGGGCAGCTTGCTGCCCACACAACAACAGGAAAAAAGGAGGATACATTATGGAAAATACACAAACAGCCGCTGCCATGCCACGCTCATTCTGGAAGCCGATTGCTGCATCTCTGGTGGGCAACACCCTGGAATGGTTCGATCTTTCCGTTTACGCCTATTTCGCGTTGACGATCAGCCATGTGTTCTTTCCCACCACCGACCCCACTGTTTCTTTGGTGCTGGCGTTTGCCACCTTTGGTATCTCGTTTTTGATTCGGCCTATCGGGGCGGCGGTGATTGGCTCTTACGCTGATACCCACGGCCGTAAAAAAGCCTTGTCGCTGTCCATCATCCTGATGCTGATTGGCACCCTGATGATTGCCTTCATGCCCAGTTATGCCACTGTCGGTGTCATCGCACCTATCGGGATTCTGATTGCTCGTCTGATCCAGGGTTTTTCAGCCGGGGGCGAATTCGGTAGTTCCACTGCCTTCATGATGGAGCACGCTCCGAAAAGCACCCGTACCTTTGTGGCCAGTCTTCAGTTCGCCAGTCAAGGATTTGGTGTGGTGCTGGCGTCCTTGTTTGGCTATGTGCTGACCTCCAATCTTAGCGAGCAGCAAATGCTGGACTGGGGCTGGCGTACACCCTTCATTTTTGGGCTGTTGCTGGGGCCCGTCGGATACTACATTCGTAAAACCGTAGACGAATCCCCCGACTTCAAAGAAAGCGAGCCCGGTAGCCAGCCTTTGCGCGAAGTGCTGACATCACAAAAAACCTTGCTGCTGATCGCTATGGGCACGCTGATCGTATCCACGGCCTCGAACTTCATTATCAAGTACATGCCGTCCTACGCCGCGACGACTTTGCATATCCCGCAGTCAGCCGGTTTTCTGGCGACGCTGACCGGCGGCTTGATCCTGACCTTCGCAACCCCCGTGGTGGGCTACGTGGCAGGCCGATACAGCCGGATCAAGATCATGCTGTTTGCTGCGACGGTGTATGCCATTGTGATTTTCCCCTCCTTCATGTGGCTGAATGCGGTGGCTACCCAAACGGCACTGATTCTGGTGGTGGGCCTGATGGCATTGCTCAAGTCGATTTACTTTGCACCCTTGGCGGGATTGATGGCCGATGTGTTCCCGGTACGCACGCGGGTAACGGGCATGTCCTTGAGCTACAACATTGGCGTGACGGTGTTTGGAGGGTTTGCTCCGGTCATTGCTACCGGACTGATTTCGTGGACAGGGTCGCCTGTAGCTCCTAGCTATTACCTGATTCTGTCTGCGGTGCTCAGTATTGTGGCTTTGCTGGCTGTAAGCCGAAAACTGGGCATGAAGTAAAGGCCGCCACTCATCGGATGTGTGCTTGCCCCTTCCTATCGCTTGCCGTATCAATAAGATGTATTTAATATATATCTTTATGGGCGTTGGCGATCTTATCAACTGCCTCACCTCATGTTAAAGGGACGAAAAATGCAAGTTGGAATGCTGAAACTGGCCGGTCTTCAACACCCCGAATGTGCTGATAAAGTGGCCATCGCCTTGGCGGCGATTGAGGGTGTGCAGGCAGCCGATGCCTCGTTTGAAAATGCCAAAGCCTCGGTGCGTTTTGATGAAACCCAGGTCTCTCTGGAAGATCTGCATGCTGCGGTTGAGCGGGCAGGCTATCAAATCGCCAAACCTGCACACGGTGAAGATGGTGCATGCTGCGGGGGCTGCGGCGGCTAAGCGCAACACGTTTTGGAGCTGAAAACCGATTGTTGAAACACAGTCGGTTTTTTTATGGCTGTTGCACGGAGTAGGGGGGGCTTGCCTGTTTGGCTTGATGTCAGGCTGTGGTAAATAGCTGGATGTGGCTCCTGCCGTTCCGATTCTTTTTTCACAGGCCTGTAAAGAAAGCAGCCGATCATTCGATGGTGATTCTTTATGCGGAAGTGGCTGTGTTCAAAAAAGAATGGAATCGTATTGCGACGAATTGTCTGTCACAGCCAGCGTTAATCTCTTTGACGCGAGAGGATAAACAATATGTGGGCCCACCAAATAAAAAAGGCCGATCATTTTTCAATGATCGGCCTTTCGGAATTTTGGTGCCCAGAAGAGGACTCGAACCTCCACACCCGAAGGCACATGGACCTGAACCATGCGCGTCTACCAATTCCGCCACCTGGGCATATCGTTGTATGCTTATGGCTGTGCCAAAAGCTTCCAACATCTTTACTGCGTGAGCAGCAAAGAAAAAGGATTATAGGCATACTTTATTAATAATGGAAGTGTCCTTTTGAATAAAAAACATCAAGACAGTACTGAGGACCGTATTCAATCAACGGGCCGTTATGAGTTGCCGCCTGACTTCGACCCGGATACCCCGACGCGGGAAGTGATCCTGGCGGGGCTGCGCGAAGATGCAGACGGCCTGACCATGCAGGCGCTGGCGAAAAAGCTGGGCCTGGGCAAAGAAATTACGGTGGGTTTTGAGCGGCGTGTGCGCGCAATGGAGCGCGATGGTCAGTTGCTGATTTCCCCCGAAGGCAAAATTCGCAAAAATAGCCAAACTGGTTTTATTGCGGGCAAAGTGTTGGGCCATCGCGACGGCTTTGGTTTCTTGCAGCGCGACGACGGGCAGCCCGATTTGTTCCTGTCTCCGCGCGAGATGGCCAAAGTGTTGCACGGCGACCACGTTATGGTGCGCATCGTCGGTGAGTACCGAGGCAAACCTGATGCGTCGATTGTGGAAGTCACGGCGCGACACACCAGCAAATTGGTGGGCCGTTTCTTGCGCGAACGTGGCACGTTTATCGTGGTGCCCGAAGATCAGCGTATCAAGCACGACATTCTGATCCCCGGCGGGGACCAGGGCGAGGCCGAACCCGGCCAGGTTGTTACCGTCGAGATTACCCAGCAACCCGAGCGCCATCGTCAGCCTTTGGGCCGTGTGGTTGAAGTGCTGGGCGAGATTGACGACCCCGGTATGGAAATCGAAATTGCCGTGCGCAAGTTTGAGGTGCCGGTTGATTTCTCCGAGAAGGCGCTGAAGCAGGCCGCTCGTATTCCTGCCAAGGTAAAACCGTCTGAATACAAAGGCCGCGTCGATTTGCGTGACGTGCCGTTCATCACCATTGACGGTGAAGACGCACGAGACTTTGACGATGCCGTCTATTGCGAACGCGTAGATATAGGCGCAGGCAAACGCCCCCGTTGGGCATGGCGCCTGCTGGTGGCGATTGCCGACGTCAGCCATTACGTGCGTTCGGGCGATGCTCTGGACGAAGACGCTCTGGAGCGTGGCACCAGCGTGTATTTCCCGCGCCGCGTGATCCCCATGCTGCCCGAGAGTCTGTCCAACGGGATTTGTTCCTTGAATCCGTCGGTAGACCGTCTGGTCATGGTGTGCGACATGGTCGTGCTGGCTGATGGTGCCAAGTCCGGAACGGTGTCGGCCTATCAGTTTTACGAAGCCGTCATTCATTCCCACGCCCGCACCACCTACTCCGACATCTGGAGCGCCTTGCAGCAGCCTAATGGCCCGGCTGCAACGCAGATTCAGCATGTGCTGGAACCGGTTCAGAATCTGTATTCCTTGTACCGCTTGCTGGCAGAACGCCGTACGGCGCGTGGTGCCATTGATTTCGATACCGTCGAAACCAAAATCGTCTGCAATCCCCTGGGTCGTATTGAGCGCATCGAGCCTCTGATTCGTAATGACGCTCACAAGCTGATTGAAGAATGCATGTTGGCGGCCAACACCTGCGCAGCGGACTTTATTGCTCGCAGCCGTCGCAATGGTTTGTACCGTGTGCACGAAGGTCCAACCCCGCCGAAGCTGGAAGCGCTGCGTGAATACTTGCGCGGCCTGGGTCTGACGCTGGAAGGGGGCGACGAGCCTACGTCGGCTGATTACGCCAAAGTTGTCGCCGCCGCACGTGGTCGCTCTGACTTCGCCGTGATCCAGACCATGTGTCTGCGCTCCATGCAGCAGGCGATTTACAGCCCTGAGAAAACCGGCCACTTTGGTTTGGCTTATTCGCAATACGCCCACTTCACTTCGCCGATTCGCCGTTACCCGGACTTGTTGGTACACCGCGTCATCAAAGGCATCCTGAAGGGCGAGCGCTATATTCCTGCGATTGCGGAAGAGCCGGGCGATGCCGCCTTACCAGCCAGCAAGCGTGATTTTGCACGTTGGGAAAAACTGGGGGCCTTGCTCTCGGCGCGTGAACGCCGTGCAGATGAGGCCTCCAAGGATGTGGAAGCCTGGCTCAAGTGCTGGTTCGTCAAAGAGCACGTGGGCGAGGAATACTCCGGCAAGGTCAGCGGCGTAACCAGCTTTGGTCTGTTCGTGACTCTGGATACCTTGTACGTAGAAGGTCTGGTTCACGTATCGGAACTGGGTGCGGATTACTTCCAGTACAACGAAACCTCGAACGAGCTGCGTGGCGAACGCACCGGTCTGCGTTATCGCTTGACGGATGCAGTCCAGGTTCAGGTTGCACGCGTTGATCTGGAAGCCCGTCGTATCGAGTTCCGTCTGGTCAAGGGCGTGGGCTACAAAGCGGTGAAGGCAGCGGCAGAAGGGCCTGATCCGTCCGAGCGTCCTGTCAAGAAAGCAGCGTCTACCAAGCCGCTGGCCTTGAAAGGAACAACAGCCTCCCAACGCCGCGCCTCGCAAAAGCAGGCCGAGCGGGACGAGAAACGTAGTACGGAAAAGGCGGCTAAGTCTGCCAAGTCCGCGCGCAGCCCTAGAGGGCGGCGCCGATAGGCGTACAATGCCAAGCCGGGCTTTTTGCCCGGCTTTCTTTATTTGCTCTTATTTCCCCCAAGGATTGTTATGGCTCAGCAGGTTTTGGCCGGTTTTCATGCCGTTATTGCCCGAGTTCGTTATAGCGCTGCTACGGTGCGCGAAGTTTATGTGGATCAGACCCGGCGCGATAAACGTATGCTGGCCTTTATCGAACAGGTAGAGCAGGCTGGTCTGAAAGTCATGGCCGTGCCGGTCGAGCGCCTGGATGGTCTGGCCAAAGGAACGCGTCACCAGGGTGTGGTGGCCTTGGCGCTGGAGCAAGAGCTGGCAGTCGATGTCAACGAGTTGCTGGATGATCTGGAAGAGGCCGGTCAGGTTCCCTTCTTGTTGATTCTGGACGGCGTGACTGACCCTCATAATCTGGGAGCATGTTTGCGTAGCGCCAATGCGGCCGGTGCGCATGCAGTGATTGCTCCACGCGACCGTGCCGTGGGCTTGAATGCCACGGTATCCCGTGTCGCATGTGGCGGTGCTGAATCCACGCCTTATATTACGGTGACGAATCTGGCGCGCACCATGCGCATGCTGCGCGAGCGTGATGTCTGGCTGGTGGGCACCAGCGATCAGGCAACGCACACCTTCCATCAGGTTGATGCTCGCCGCCCCATGGCCTGGGTAATGGGTGCCGAGGGTGAGGGCATGCGTCGTCTGACCCGTGAAACCTGCGATGAGCTGGTTTCCATCCCCATGATGGGGGCAGTAGAAAGCCTGAACGTCAGTGTTGCCAGCGCAGTTTGTCTGTACGAAACCCTGCGTCAGCGTAGCCAGTCTTGATTTCTTTTAAGTCTTGTTACTGACTTAATTACTTATTTGTATAAAAAACGGCGGGTTTCATCCGCCGCTTCACCAGATAATAGGTAATTGGCCGTCAGCCGGGCAAAACCCAGTTAGTGCTGACGGTGTGTACACGCAATATGGGCTTTGAAACGATCATGGAAGAAAACGGCTTTATTACCTCTACCTTGCACTCTGACCGTCGCTTGGGCACGCAACATGGCGCTATTCATCAGCCACTGCACCCCTCGACCGAGTTCGGTTTTCAGGATGCGCGTGAGCTGGCAGCGGTCTTCCAGGGCAAATCCGGTTTTACCTATTCCCGCCAGGGCACGCCGACGACGGCAGCGCTGGAAGCCAAGATCACGCGCATGGAAAAAGGCGTGGGCAGTGTCAGCTTCGCAACCGGCATGGCAGCCTTGAGCGCCACCCTGTTTACCTTGCTGCGCCAAGGCGATCACTTGATTGCCAGCAAATACCTGTTTGGCAATACCAATAGTTTGCTGGGTACTTTGCGTGATCTGGGTGTGCAAACTACCCTGGTCGATGCCACCGACCTGGCCCAGGTTCAGGCAGCCCGCCAGCCCAATACCCGTATGGTCTTTGTTGAAACCATTGCCAATCCGGGCACGCAAGTGGCGGACCTGAAAGGGGTGGGGCAGTGGTGTCAGGACGAAGGTCTGCTGTATGTGGTCGATGGCACCTTGTCCTCGCCGTACTTGTCGCCTGGCCGTGAATTCAAGGCCTCTCTGGTGGTGAATTCGTTGTCCAAACACATCGGTGGTCACGGTAATGCCTTGGGTGGCATGGTGACGGACACGGGTCTGTTTGACTGGAGCCACTACCCCAATATTGCCGAGGTGTATCGCACCGGCAATACGCAAAACTGGGGCCTGGTGCAGATCCGCAAGAAGGGTTTGCGTGATATGGGTGGCACTTTGTCGTCTGATGTGGCTCACCGTCTGGCCGTAGGCTCGGAAACCTTGCCGTTGCGCATGGAGCGTATCTGTTCCAACGCCTTGGCTCTGGCACGCCATTTGAAGGCTCACCCCCAGGTGAAACATGTGCAGTATCCCGGCCTGGAAGAGCACCCTCAGCATGAGCGTACGGCTGAGTTGTTCGGCAATCGTTTCGGTGGCCTGATGAGCGTGGTGCTGGAAGAGGGGATTGAAATCTTCGATTTCCTGAACCGTCTGAAAGTCTTTGTACTGGCTACGCACCTGGGTGATAACCGCAGTCTGGTGCTGCCCGTTGCGCATACCATCTATCACGAGATGGGTGCCGAGCAGCGCGCGCTGATGGGTATTGCCGACAATCAGCTTCGTATCTCCGTGGGTATCGAAGAGATCATTGATCTGACCACAGACTTCGATCAGGCCCTGGCCCAGTCCTAAGTCCCTCATGTATCTAGTCATGGTTCAGCCTGGGCTGAATCAAGGCTAGATGCTGCATGGCCAGTTGCAGCTCCCTGGATTCCAGATTGGCATAGCCAAACAGCAGATGACGTGGGTCAGTGTCGTCTGCTTCCTGGCTGGCCGCTTGCGACAAGGGATAGAGCCGGATGCCGTATCGCAATGCGCGCTCGGCCACCTGATCGGCATTTGGACTATGCGGAGGCAGGCAAAAAGCCAGATGCATGCCGGCATTTTGCCCGCTGACTGTTCCTGTATTCCCCCACACTTTTTTCAAGCCTTGCAGCACCGTATTGCGCTGTTCCAGATAGCGACGGCGCAAGTATTGCAGGTGCCGGGAATAGTCATATTCATCAAAAAAACGGGCTAAAACCGCTTGGGTCAGCCAGGGCGAACCGTTATTGAGCAGGGCTTTGCGGGCAATGAAGTCCTGGCTCAGGCTAGGTGGACAGACCATATAGCCCAGCCGCAAACCCGGCCCCAGGGTCTTGGAAAACGAGCCTAAATAAATCACCTGTCCCGGGCTCATGGCTTTGAGTGGCGCGGGCAAGGCCGGGCCATAACAGAAGTCTCCGTCATAATCGTCCTCGATAATCAAGGCGCCACTGCTGCTGGCCCAGGCCAGCAGTTCCTGCCTGCGCGCCACCGACAAGGTGTGCCCCAAGGGGTACTGATGCGAGGGCGTCACAAAAGCCAGTTGCACCGCCTGCCTGGGCAGTAAATCAGTACGCAAACCGTGTTGATCCACTGGCACGGGAAGGCCTTGCGCACGATGACGAGCCAGTAAATGACTGAAGCCGTTATAGCCGGGGGATTCATGCACGGCACAGCTACTTTCATCCAGAAAGTGGGCGGCGATCAGGCTTAGGGATTCCTGAGTCCCGGCGGTGATGAGGATGTGGTCCGGGTCGGCCAGTATTCCCTTGCTGGCTGCCAGATAGTCTGCAATTTGCAGACGCAGGCCCCATAAGCCTTCAGGCGGCGGGTAGTCCGCCATAGCCGAACCCGCATAGCGCAGCAGTTGATTGGACAGATAAATAAACTGGCGCAGTGGAAAAGCATGGACCGAAGGGCGGCCAATCTTGAAATCAAACCGAACGGGCACGCTGGCAGCGGGCACATGCACGCCGCTGGCCTGGGCCGTGCTGGTGCGCAGGTTACGCGAGCAATGGGCGGTCTCCAGAACAAAGTCCGGTGCCAGACGGCTGCGTCCATGGCGGGTTGGCGTAGCCACAAAGAAACCACGGCTGGGTTCGCTATGAATCAGATTGGAGTCGATCAGCAAATCATAGGCACCCATGATGGTGTTCTTGGAAACCTGAAGCAAAGACGCCATTCGATTAATTGAGGGCAGACGGTTGCCTTCTTGCAAACGACCCGAACAGATCAGGGTTTCGATTTGACGCGCAATTTGTCGTTTGTACGGTGGGCTGTGAGTATGGGAAAGCGTAATCGGTAAAGAAAACATGGCGGGACCAGAAAAATAATCAGAACCATCAAGGGCGAGCCAAGCCGGGCCACTATAGGCAGCACACCTTGGTTTTAACTTGAGTTGGGTCAAAGTGATTATTCGTTCGTGATAAATTTATCTCACTTCTTGATCTGCCCACTGAGTGCCTGTCATGGATGTTTTTATCTATGCAAGAGTATTTAGTTTCCTGTCATTACGATATAAATAAAACCATCCCCATTCAGTAGTCAGTATCCATACCTTCTCAACAAAAAATAACAATCGTTATAGTTTGTGTGGTCTTGCCCTTTAGCAAGGCAATTGTTGGAGGTAATGGAATGTATAGAAAAATGATGACCCTCGCCTTCCTGTCTACCACCGTCAGTGCTGCCCTGGCAGCCCCGACGGAAGAGCAAGTGCGGGTAGATAATTTGTTTCAGCAAAACTGTGCCGTGTGTCACGCAGCCGACCGGGGAGGGTATATCGCACCGGGTTTGCACAGTGATCGCCTGGTTCAAAGTGAGATTGCCTTGCGCGGCACCATCATGACCGGAATCCCGGATACCTTGATGCCGCCTTTTGTCGGCCGCCTGCCCGACGAGGACATCCGCGCGCTGGCCAAGATGATCAAAAACGAGCCCGTGCCGGAGCGTAGCTGGGACATGGATGAAATTCGTGCCAGTGTGAAAGTCCTGGTAGACGAATCCACCTTGCCCAGCAAGCCCAATTACGAGATCGACTCTGTCTACGATCTGATGGTTATCATGGCCCGTGGACGCTACGGCCGTGGCGATGGTTCCAATCAGGCCCGTGCCGTATTCATCAATGGCAAGAACAACCAGAAGGTGGGCGAGATTGCCACGATTGGCGCGCCGCACATCATGGAATTCAGTCCTAGTCAGGAGCGCTGGGGTTATCTGAAAAGCGACGATGGTCATGTCTACAAAATCGACCTGTACACCTTGCAGATTGTGCGTCAGGCCAAGGTGGGGCTGACGGGGACGGGTATCGCACTCTCCAAGGATGGCAAGTGGCTGGCACTGAGCTCCTTTGTGCCTAATAGCATGGTCATCCTGAAAGCCGACACCCTGGAACCGGTGAAGTATCTGGCTCTGGAGGGCGAGGACCCGGATGGCAATTTCATCAAATCTGCCGGTGGTCCCATTATCGGTAGCCGCGTCAATAACAAGTTTGCGCTGACCCTACGCCAAGCTGGGCAGATCTGGATTATTGACCCGGACAAACCGGATATGCCCGTCACCAAGCTGGCCAAGGTTGGACGCATGTTGCACGACACCTTCCTGACACCGGATGGTCGCTACTCCATGGTCGCTTCTTACGATGACAACAAATATGTGGCCATCGACTTGAAGGACGACAAGGTGGTGCGTGACATACCGGCTGGCTGTCAGCCCCACGCTGGTTCGGGTGCTGTTACCGAGGTGAATGGTCGCATGCTGGCCTTCGGCACCAATATGGGTACCTGCAAGCTGGGTTCTGTGGTCACTGCCTGGGATACCAAAGACTTCTCTGTCGTGAAGCAGATCCCGGTTGCCGGAGCCACCGAATCTCCCGCCGCCCACCCCAACGCGCCTTATGTGGCAGTAGACATTATCGACAAGGACAAGCGCGCTTCCTGGATTCAACTGATCGACAAAAACACCTTGTCCGTCGTCAAGACCCTGGATGTGGGCGGCCATGCATTCTTCCCCAACTACAACCGCACGGGCGACTACCTGTATGTCAGTTCGGGCTACTGGGGAGATCGCCTGAAGATTTACGACAGTCGCAGCCTGGAATTGGTAGCCGAGCACAAGATGGAAAGCCCATCCGGTATTTTCTCTCGCGCTCGTACTCGCTGGCTCACCATTGGTCAGCCTGAAACCCAAAAATTCTAAGCAAAGGAACGTCATGAAACAGCTTTTTATGGGTGTGGCACTGATAAGCCTCTTGGGTTCCAGTGCGGTGTGGGCGGCAGATAAGCCGGTCGGCTTGCAAGGCTCGCACGGGCAGTCACAGTTGTCTGCTCAGGCTTCTTCCATGTTGCCTTTGTGTGCCTCTTGTCATGGTCTTGAGGGTGTCAGTACAGAGGGCATGTATCCCAACTTGGCTGGGCAGAAAGTGGAGTATCTGGTCAAGCAACTGCAGCAGTTCAAATCGCGGGAGCGCAATGACCCCATCATGAGCCCGATGGCCGAACCTCTGAGCCCGGAAATGGTGAATGAACTGGCTGGCTATTTTTCCAGCCTGAAGTAAGTATGAACCGGGCGCCAGTCTTCACTGGCGCCTTAAGGATGTTGCGCAATGAATGTGTTTCCTTTGTTCTTCAATCTGACCGGCAAGGTGGTTGTTGTCGTGGGTGGCGGTACAGTCGCAGAACGTAAAGTTCGGCTCTTGCTACGGGCAGGAGCACGAGTCACGGTTGTCGCTCCGGAGCAGACTTCCTGGCTGCGGGCCAGTGCTCAGGCGGGCGCCCTGAGCAGTCTGTTCACCACGTTTGTAGCCGAGCATATACGCGAGGCCTGGCTGGTTGTGGCGGCCACTGGACGGCGGGAGATCAACCGGATCGTAGCGCAGGCCGCCGATGCCTTGCGCCTGCCCTGTAATGTGGTTGATGACGGGCAGTTGTCTACCGTTCAGGTGCCTGCCATGGTCGACCGTTCCCCCTTGATGATTGCGGTTTCCTCCGCTGGCTCAGCCCCTGTTCTGGCGCGACGCGTTCGCGAGTGGATAGAAAGTGAGCTTCCAGAGTCGGTAGGGGAGTTGGCCGGTTTGCTGGCGCGACGCCGCTCAGAGATCAAACAGGCTTTCCCTGAGGTCCATACTCGTCGTCATTTCTTTGACTACGTGCTCGATAGCGCTATTCCTGATCTGTTGGCGCAGGGAAAATCCGTCGAAGCATCAGAGCTCTTTGAAGCAGCCTTAAAGACCGAAACACCCCAACAGCATATTCAGGTCACTATCTTGCCGATTGCAGATCTGGAAGCGGTGGACCTGCTGACGCTGCGTGCCCTGCGTAAACTGAATCAGGCAGACTGGGTCTTGTACCTGCCATTGATCTTGCCCGGAATTCTGGAAAAGGCTCGCCGTGATGCTCGTTTGATGGCTCTGGATCAGGCCGGTGTGGTTTTGCAAGAGACCTTGTTGAACCCGGATTTTTGGGCTCCTCTGTGCCGCGCCTGGGTGCCAGGAGAGCGCATCGTGATTGCCTGGAAGTCTTCGTGGGATGTGCAGCCTTTAAGGGCGCTATTGAGTCAGCAAGGTTTGATCTGTGACCTGGCGTAAGTGTCGTGTGATGAATAGCTAGATAAAGCAGGCTAAAGCATCCGCTGATAGTTGAAGTGATTGAGTGAGGCAAGGTTTTCTTGCCTCACTTTTTTGCTTCTTCGCTCTTACGCTTGCACCTGCACCTGCACCTGCACCTGCACCTGCACCTGCACCTGCACCTGCCTGTACCTGCACCTGCTGGCGCCTGCTTGTAACGGTTCTGAATACTTAACTGTTTGGTTGGAGGTTGGAGGTTGGAGGTTGAAGGCTGAGGGTTGGGGTTTCAGGCAGTAATTTCCTGATTATTCAGATAGCAGCCAGGATCTTCCGCCCATACATTGCCTGTGCTTTTCTCCGCACGGGTGCGTGTATTGCCATTGCAGATATCCAGATAAGCGCAGCTCGCGCAGCGTCCCTGTACCGGTCTTGGTCGTTGACGTAGTCCTGCCAGCAAAGGTTCTTGATTGTTAGACCAAATCTCCGAGAAAGGGCGTTGCAGCACATTTCCCAATCGATAGTGCCACCACATGGTGTCGGGGTGCACATTGCCTCGGTTGTCGATATTGGCAATCCCTTGGCCGGATGAGTTGCCTCCCCATTGGCGTAATAGGGTCAGGATCTTTGAGGTTTGTTCGGGATAGTGGCGTCGCACCCAATGCAGAAAGAAAACACCATCGGCATCGTTATTGCCCGATGTGAATTCTTTGGGCGTGCCTGCTTTTTGATATGCCATACAGGTCGTGAAAAGCTGCTCCATAGCC
Source organism: Alcaligenes sp. SORT26 (assembly GCF_017377875.1). Taxonomy (GTDB): domain Bacteria; phylum Pseudomonadota; class Gammaproteobacteria; order Burkholderiales; family Burkholderiaceae_B; genus Alcaligenes; species Alcaligenes parafaecalis. Next base: position 1,256,298 of record NZ_CP070975.1, on the reverse strand, counting down.
TGTCGGGTGACGGCATGGTGGCTGGCCAAGGCACGGTTGCTTAAACCTCGACCGGCGTAGTTCAAATGAGATAGATAAAAACGGTCTATTTGCTCCCTGTCCATCACGGCCAGCAGGCCACTTAAATCAATCGCATTTTCTTGTGTCAGGGTAAAGCGCAGACCCACTTTTAATTGCTTTTCACGGCATAGTCTCAAGCCGCGCAGGGATGCGTCGTAGGCTCCTTCCTGGCCGCGAATCCGGTCGTGTCGAGCCTGTAGACCATCCAGAGAAATACCTACATAGTCAAAGCCGCAGTCGGCAATCTGATCAATATTGTGTTCAGTGATCAAGGTGCCGTTGGACGATAGCCCGACATATATGTCCAGCGCTTTGGCATAGCGGGCCAAATCGTAAATGTCGGGGCGCAGCAAGGGTTCACCGCCCGACAGAATTAATGCGCGTACACCGAACTGATGCAGGTCATCCATAACGGTACAGACCTGCTCATAACTAAGCTCACCCGGAAAGTCCTTGTCGGTAGAGGCGGAGTAGCAGTGGCTGCAATGCAGATTGCAGCGACGAATCAGATTCCAGATCACCACAGGTGCGCGGCTGACACGGGTAGGCGTGACGGGGGAGTGCAGGGCGGCGACGAAACGGGATAGACGAAACATGCTTAGGGCCTCCGTAGACGTAGGCCGGTTTTCTTGAGAATGGCCGTAGAGAACAGGATGTCGTGATCGTGCAGCACATCAGGAAATTGCTGCGTGATACCTGTGCTGATAGCCCGTGCCTGGGCACGTACGGTGTCATGGTCTTTGCCATGCAACATGGCAAACAGGTTGTACGGCCACTCCGGTAGACGACGTGGGCGACGATAGCAGTGGCTGACTCCGGCCTGTGTGCCCAGCCACTCACCGACGGCATCCAGCATGGAGTCAGCGATGTTCCAGACACACATGCCATTGGCGACATAGCCCAGTGCATAGTGATTGGGTACGGCAGCAATACGCCGTATGCATCCTTGGTCCAGCATGGTTTGAAACTGTTTAAGCACATAGGCTTCGGATACGCCCAGTTCCTCAGCCAACTTTAGATAGGGCTGTGCTTCTATTGCCAAGCCCTGTTGCGATGCATGAATCAGGGCGGTATAGGCGGGGTTCAGGTGATCCATTTCAAAGCTCCAGTTTCAGGCTTAGGGCGTACTCCCGCTCTTTAGGAAAAGCGACGACGGGTAAACCTGTTTCAGCTTCGATTGCCGCGATGCAAGGCTCAATTTCTTGTGGAGTGGCCGTCGCAAGTACGAACCACATATTCAAGGTATGAGCACGTTGGTAGTTATGGGCCACCTCGGGATGCCGGTTCACTGCCTTGACGGTGCTGTCCCAACGCGTTTCTGGTACGGCAATGGCCGCCAGACAGTACGCACCTCCCAAGGCCTCGGCCTGGAAGAGGGGGCCAAAGCGGCTGAGCGCCCCGGATTGGCGTAAGTGCTGAACGCGGGTAATCAGCTCGTGCTCACTTAGATTGAAAACAGGGGCCAGTTGCGCGAACGGGCGTGAGCAGATGGGAAAGCCCTCTTGCAAGTGATTGAGGATATGGCGGTCGATGCTATCCAGTTCGAGGAGGGTGGACCGCGGGGGCGTTTGTTGGGTATCAGTCATGGTGAACAGGGCCAAGCAGTGCGCCGCGTTGCTTGAAGCAGCGAGTAGAAAACAGCACCTCATGTGGAAATTGATCCATTCCCAGAAGGGTGTTCAGGGCGGCATGGTCAGCCAAGACGTTCTGACGATCTTTGCCGTGAATCATGCAGAACAGATTGTGTTGCCAGTGGGGTGGGAGGGGCTGGCGTTGATAGCACAGCGTGATGCCCGCTTGCTGGGCTATCTGTTCGCCCAGGGTATCGATGCGCTCCTGGGGTATCGTCCAGACGCACATGGCGTTGGCCTGGTAGCCCAGCGCACGATGACGCAGAACTACGCCAAAGCGTCGGAATAGGCCTTGCTCCAGAAATTTCTGGATGTATTGCAGAACTTGCTTCTCGTCCAGGTGGGTTTGCTCTGCCAGGCGCTTGAATGGTTCAGCATGAATCTCCAGGCCTTGCAGGGCGCACTCCAGTAGCTTGCGCTCTGGACTGCCGGTAACAGGTAGTGTGTCGCTGCTTGCCAGGGGGGTGGTGACTAGCTTGGCATGCTTCACCAGGCTGAATCCCAGGTCGATGTGATAGGCCCTGAGCATAGGTAAAGACAGGGGGAGTAGGCCGGTATGCCGCGCAATGTGCTCTAGCGTTACTTGCCGTTCTTGAGCAGTCGCACAGGTCAGCACAAACCACAGATTGATGGCGTGTTCGCGCTCGTAGTTATGGTTCACGGCGGGCAGGGCGCTGATCCAGCCTGCAACCGCAGCAAGATCTGACGTCGGAACCTGCATGCCAACCAAGGTGCTGCTCATACAGGCGGGATTCAGTACCGGGCCGATACGGCTGATGATGCCTTCAGCTTGCCAGCCTTGGAGGTAGTCCAGCACGGTCTGTTCGCTTAGCCCCAGCAGTAAACCCAGTTTGCGAAAAGGGCGGGGCTCCAAGGGGAAGCCGTGTTGCCAGGCATTGAGCAATTGAAAGGCGGAAGGGGAGAGATTAGAAACCAATGCGACCGCTCCGATGAGTAAAGAACACACCACTGGGCTGCTGAATTTCTATGCTTTCCAGACGCTTGAAAGTACGGGTGTCATACACGCTGACACGGTTGTCGTCTCGCGCCGAAATCCAGACAGCCTCACCTCGTGGGGTGAATTCCATATGTAGAACCGCTTTGCCAACGGCCAGGGTCTGGATGACCTGCAAGGTGGCAACGTCAATGATTTGCACCTTGTCGTTGTCTGGAAAGGCGAAGCTCACCCAGACCTGACGGCTATCCGGCTGAGCCATCACAAAAACGGGTTGGCCTTGAACCGGGATGCGGGCTTTTTCTTGCCAGTCCAAGGTACTGGTAACCAGGACTTCATGGCGTCCAATAGCGGGCAGAAACAGATCTTGGCCTGCCTGGGACCAACCGCGCAGATGCGGCATTTTGTAGACGGGTAGGGCGGTTTCACCACGTCCATAGCCTTGCAGGGTTTTCTTGACCCCATTTTCGGGGTTCCACAAATCCAGCATGGCCAAGGCATCTTCGCCAAATAGCCCGGCAATGTAGTAGCGCCCATCGGGTGTGACCATGGCATCGTAGGGTTGGCGGCCTGCTGCAAAGCGCCGGGTTTTGGGCTGTAGCGGGTCCGATAAATCCGTCAACCAGATTTCGCCTGCCTCGAACAAGGAGTAGGCAAATTGCTGGTTCGGCAGATCCGCCAAACCGACTACCTTGGCACGTTTTCCTGGAGCGTAGTACGACGGAACTTCGCTGATTAAATCCAGAGTGTCTGCATTAAAAACCTTGATGCCGCCGGGCTCATAGTTCTGCACCACAATCAGCTTGCCATCTTGCGAGATAGCCCCGCCGATAGCATTCCCGGATTGAATAATGCGACGTACTAAAACCTGCTTGAGCAGATCTACCTTGCTAAGGCCGCCATCGCGCCCGAAGACATAGCCGTAGCGTCCGTCACGTGAGTAGGTGATATGAGCATGGGAGAGATCGCCCAGGCCATCAATACGCGCCAACTGGCTACGATGACTGGTTTCCACCAAGGCCACACTGCCGTTGGCGCGCTCCACAATCAAGCCTAAATCCTGTGTGCCGCGCAGTGGGCTGGCGCAAGCGCTCAAGGCAGCGACCAAACCAAGAGTGATGAGTGCTTTCATGGTGCAGCATCCCGATTATGAAGAAGAAAATCAGCCAGCCATTGGCTTTCCTGGGCTTGCAGAAAACGGCTCCAGGCAGGCATGGCCGTCCCTGGGCGACCCTGCATAATCGTCAAGGCGATTTGCTCTGCGGTTTGGCCTTGTAGTGCGTCGGACGTCAAGGCCGGGCCCAGACCTCCTTTGAGGCTTAGTCCATGGCATGACCCACATTCCTGATGGAGCAATGTCAGTAAAGATGCTTGCCGCTCCAGAGTTGGAGTTGCCTCACTTGCCCCCACTTCATGCAATACGGACAAGGCTATGAATAGGGCAATAAGTAGGGCCGTAAACAAGACCAGCAAGCGTTTGCCTACTGAGCGCCTATTGCCGTGTTGGATAGGAAGGAGCACCCCATTCACATCAGTACGCAGGAAGGCTCGGAGGTAAGCGCATCCAGCTCCTTGGTGATGGGTTTGGGATAGTCGGGATGCAGTTGTACAACCTGCCCGATGATCAACAAGGCGGGTGGGCTGAAGGTCTGCACGAGCTGTGGCAGGGTTTCCAGGGTGCCCAAGCCCCAGCGCTGGCTGGCCAGCGTAGCGTCCTGTGCTAATGCGATAGGTGTATGAGGGCTGCGTCCGTGCTGGATCAGGGACTGGGCAATATGGCCGCAATTGGCCATCGCCATATAGAACACCAGCGTACAGGAAGGGTCAGACAAGGAAGCCCAATTCAGTTCCAGGCCTTGATTGTCCCGGAGATGCCCGGTAATAAAGCGCACACTGCTGGCCAGTCCACGATGCGTCAAAGGAATCCCTAAAGCAGCCGCACAACCCGTGGCAGCGGTAATGCCGGGGACCACCTCTACTTGAGCGCCATGTTGATGCAGATACTCCTGTTCTTCGCCCCCGCGTCCAAAGATGAATGGGTCACCCCCTTTTAAGCGGACCACATGCTGATGCGTTCTGCTAAGAGACAAGAGCAGATCGTTGATATCGTCCTGCATGCTGGGTTTGCAGGCGGAGACCTTGCCGACATCGTGCAGGGTGGCATCGGGGTTGATGCAGCCCATGATGGCGGGGCTGACCAGACGGTCATAGACCACAGCGTCCGCATGTTGCAGTAGATATAACGCGCGTAGTGTGAGAAGTTCGGGGTCGCCAGGACCCGCTCCGACCAAATAAACCTTGCCGTGCATCGCTGTGCTCCTTGACGGTAATGACTACCGAAATACAGTCAAACAATGCAGAAAATTGTAGGAGCGGAAGGGGCTCACGCATGGGCACGGTTGCTGAGCAAGAGAGGGGTGCAGAAAGACCGTTCCTTCGCCCTCAGCAGCGCGCTGGCGACGCTAAGTCGGGAGCCGGTAAGGGAATTTCTGTTGATGTGCTCAGGATGAGCAAGCGCCGTGTTTGTCCAAGTGCTTGAAAAACCATTCAAAAACGCAGTATCAGCCAGCTAATTTTGTGCTTGTCCGGGCCCAAATAACATATTTGCGACGGGCTGTTAAGTTTCTCGATGCAAATTAGGGAAAGTCCTGCAACTTGTATCAACAGTGAGCAATGATGCGGGTTACAGGGGTTTTTTTGCTTGACACGGGTATTAAACGAAGGCTTAATACGCGGTAGCCAACCGGGGCACTTGTGCGCCTGGTTGCAATGACAGACGGTAGTGCTTGGATGTACTGTCGCTTGTCACTATTAAGTCTGACCGCCACAAACTGGTTCCCGCTGGGGGCCCGTAAAATAATTTTCAGGGGTATTTTCTCAATGAATAAAACCGAGCTTATCGAATTCATTTCCACCAAAGCCGATCTGTCCAAAGCTGACGCTGGTCGTGCACTGGATGCGTTTATCGATGCCGTGACCACCACGCTGAAAGAAAAAGATACGGTTACTCTGGTTGGTTTTGGCACCTTCGCTGTGTCGGAACGCGCTGCCCGTTCGGGTCGTAACCCACGTACCGGTGAAACTATCGAGATCGAAGGCGCAAACGTGCCTAAGTTCCGTCCCGGTAAGGCTCTGAAAGACGCCGTGAATTAATTTTTAAATTAATTTAGGCAAAAGACTTGCCAAAAGAATTCTTTGGTCCTATAATTCTTTTTCTTCACAAGAAGAACAGCATCACTGAAATGGGTGCTTAGCTCAGCTGGTAGAGCGGCGCCCTTACAAGGCGTAGGTCGGGGGTTCGAACCCCTCAGCACCCACCATTTCTTTTGCTAGTCGAATCAAGCACTTAGGTAAAACTAAGTGCTTTTTTTGTGCCTGTTTGGTTTGTGTTTTGGATCAACTCAAATCCGCTCTGCTACAAGCTGTACGGTGATAGTTTTTCCAGATTAGGCTGCTGAGGAAATGTAAGTGCTGGTAAGCAGGTCAAGGTGAACGGCAAGCATACGGATTGTTCACCCCGGGTTTGAATCGCATTGCCATAGTGATTGGTGATGCCCCGAATGACTTGCTGCCCAAGTGACCTGGTTCGGACTGGTTGTGGAAGATCTTGTTGATTAGTCGACTGCTTCAGAACACTCATCCCCCCGCCTCACTAACCACCTTCAATGCCTCATTCATCCGCTCAAAGTCGGCTCTGAAGGTTTCCACATCCATCACCCACAGCAACACCCCACTGAAGTTCTCCCCGTGGTGAAGCCGTGTACCGTTCCCATGACGGCGTAGCTCAAAGTAGTGCTCCCCATCAAATAATCCAGGTATCAACAGCCGACCGCGCCATCGCAGTTCGTAGGGGGCTTTGACTGTCAGCACTTTGGGTTTGAAGGTAATTGGTTTTTTCCCAGATGATTGCATCACATTGACCAGTTGTTCACCGACAGCCAAGCGCCCTTGCATGGAGATGATGAATGGGTTCCAGTTTGCGTAACTTTCAGGCTGCCCCAATCGTTCCCAGATTTGCTCGGGTGTGGCGTCAATATCAATGTGGGTGTTCAAGGTGGCCTGAGGTGGCCAGCGCAATGCGCACAGGATTCCAAGAGCAGCTAAACAGGTGCCGATCAGTAAGGTATTGGTCATGGTTTGGGTCTGTGTTGTGGTTGATGCATTCTAAAAAAGATCTCGTAGAATCAACATTGCTCAAAGTCTTTGATTAGCTATACGAAAAACGATGAAGACACCTCACTCGTCTGCTCTTCCTTCTTCAACTCCTGCGGCCTTGGGCTGGGAGTTGTGGCGCAGTTTTTTGGCGGTTGTTCACACGGGCAGCTTGTCAGGGGCAGCGAGAGCCTTGGGATTGACTCAACCCAGTGTTGGTCGTCATATCCAGCAGTTGGAGGCAGGTTTGGGGACAGTCTTGTTTACTCGCTCTCGTCATGGGCTCAATCCGACTGACTTGGCACAATCATTAATTCCGCAAGCGGAGGTGATGGCCAGTGCTGCGGAGCAATTAATGCGCACAGCATCGGCTTCGCAAGGGGAGGTCTCTGGTACGGTGCGTGTTGCGGCAAGCGAGATGATGGGGACTTTGGTCTTGCCGCCTATGTTGTCAGCCTTTCGGGAGGTGTACCCACAGGTGGCGATTGAGTTGTCGCTTTCCAACCGTAATGAAGATTTGCTGCAGCGTGATGCGGATATTGCGATTCGTATGCAGCGACCCAGCCAGGCTGCGTTAGTGGCGCGTCATATTGGAAGTGTGCGTGTGGGCCTGTTTGCGCATGTGGACTATGTGCGCAAGCATGGGCAACCTGCTTGTGTGGAAGCCTTGTCAGATCATCCGCTGATTGGAGTCGACAAGGAGCTGCGTGCCTTGGCGCATCCCGGGCTGAGTGAGCATGGGCTTGCAAGAGAAAGTTTCTCTTTTCGTTGCGATAGTGATGTGGCGCAGTTCATGGCGATGAAGGCAGGATTTGGTATTGGTGCTTGCCATTTGCCGCTGGCTTGTCTGGAGCCACAATGCCTGCCTGTTTTGGCTGATTCAGTGGGATGGAGCTACGAGGTCTGGCTGGTCATGCACGAGGATCAGCGCAAGACGCCGCGTATATATACACTTTTTGAGCATTTGGCGGCAGAGCTGAGTGTTTACGTGGGTTCTTGAGTTTTTTATCTCTTCACTGGTCGCGGGTCCAGCGCATCTCCCGCATCTCCAAACTCCGGTTTTACATCGCCTAGGGAAATTCCTAGCTGCATCTGAAATTGCATGTAATAACATATGAATGTCTAATTGGTTTAGGCTTCAATAATAAGGAAGGGGAAAATGAGGATAGCGTTAAAGGCACTGTGTGCCGGGCTTTTGTTGGGCGTAGCGGCCGTGAGCTACGCCGGTTCCATGACAGTAACTTTGCTGGGAACGGGGACGCCTGCACCTTATGCAGATCGTGCAGGTCCGGCGACCTTGGTGCAGGCAGGGGAGGAGACCTTGTTGTTTGATACAGGGCGCGGGGTGGCGACGCGTTTGTTTCAGAAAGGGGTTGCGCCTAACGCCATTACTGCGCATTTTTTTACACACCTGCACTCTGATCACACCGTCGGTCTACCGGATTTATGGCTGACGGGTTGGTTTGGCCGACCTTGGCCAGGGCGGACGCTACCTTTGCAGGTTTATGGCCCCAAGGGAACCAAGACGATGACGGATTATTTGCCCAAGGCGTATGCCGAGGATATTCGTATTCGGGTGGAAGACCAGGGTTTGCCGGTGGAAGGGGTGAAGTTTGTCACTCAGGAGTTTGAAAAAGGTGGAGTGCTCTACGAGAAGAATGGGGTCACTGTCACTGCCGTAGAGGTTGACCATGGTGGGGAGTTGATCCCGGCCTTTGGCTTTATCGTGGAGTATGACGGCAAGAAAGTGGCGATCTCGGGGGATGCCATGTATGACAAACGCTTGATTGAAGCGGCGGCGAATGCGGATGTATTTGTCCATTCCGTCGCTTTGATTGATCCGGCCTTTTTGAAGGCTAGGCCTATCCTGAATGAAACGCTCAAGCATTTTTCTACGCCGGAGCAGGTTGGCCAGGTCTTTGCCGAGAGCAAGCCTTTGCTGGGGGCTTACACGCATATCGTGTTTTATTTCCCTGAGGGTGGGGCGAATATTCCCGAGCAGACCTTGTTGGAGCGTACGCGCAGCACCTATCAAGGTCCTGTTGTCGCGGGGCGGGACTTGATGGAGTTCAATATTCAGGACAAGGCGGTGATTGCCTACGATCAGGCGGGCAAGGAGATGATGCAATTACCTCGCTAATGATCGTGGTGGCGAAGCGTTTCTTATAGACGCCAAGAGTGGGGGGCGTGATTGGGCGATCATTGCAAGTCGATACGCTCCCCTGGTCACCTAGTTCTTGAGGATTGAGCCTGGTGTCGACTACCTACCTCCAGTGTTCAGCTATCGGTTTTCTGCTTGCAGTCTTTTGTGCTCTGTTTTCCGCTATTGAGCACAGGGCCTATTCAGGTAACACTAGACCCTGTCGATTCGCGGTCCTCAGGTTTTAATGAGCAAACTTCTCTCCTGTCTTTCACCGCTGGCTACGTTAGTCCTGGCTTGGCTGTCCTTTCTGTTTCTGCTGTTCTTCCCGCCGCTCTGGATATTGTGGCCGGTGCTGGTCATTGGCTTGAGCTGGATTAACTATCGTGGGATTCGCTACGCGCTAAACAATAGTGAAAAGTCCAGGCCTTGGCACCTCTGGTTCAATGTGGGCGAATGTCTGTTTGCGGCGCTTGTATTGATTTTGTTATTCAGTAGCGCTTCCACTACTACGTCCTGATATCCTCTTTTTTGTCGTACGAGAGAAGCGTTTATGTATGCAGATCCTTGGCTTGATCGCTGGCTACCCCTCATCTCCCAACGTGGCATTAGTTCGCCTGTGCTGGAGATAGGTTGCGGCTTTGGCGACGACACGGTGACCTTGATTCAGGCAGGCCTGAACGTGCTGGCTTTTGACCTTTCTCCTGAGTGTGTGGCTACTGCGCAGCAGCGAGCGCCCAAGGCGCATATTGAGTGCAGAGATACGCGTGACCCTTTACCGGATGCAGCGATCAATCTTGAACTGATCGTTGCCAGCCTGTCTCTACATTACTTCCCATGGGATGAAACCCAGGCCATTGTGCATAGGATCTGGAACAGTTTGCGGCCAGGTGCTTTGTTTCTGTGTCGTCTGAACTCAAGCGAGGATGTGAATTTCGGCGCCGGACAGGGGGAGTTGATTGAAGAAAACTTCTACCAGGATCAAGGCAATTTCAAGCGCTTCTTTGATCCGGCCAGTGTAGACAAGCTGTTTGGAGAGCAATGGCATCGGATCTCGGTGCAGCACATGACATCGCACAAATATATAAAGCCCAAAGCGATGTGGGAGCTGGTCCTGGAAAAACGCTGATTGCTGGCTTGAAGGCAATGCTCGCAGACTCGTTCCATCCCTCTCCATCTCCCCGCTATATCTAATCAAAGAATTGGTATTTAGTCTGGTGAAACAGCCTTGCTAGACTCGTTCTCATTGCTTGGAAATGGTTTCTAGGGGATGGGAAATGAAGCGGATTCAACAGAAGTGGAAGGGCGTCAAGGCAGGAGCGTTGCTGGCCTTGGTGCTGGCGGCGGCTACGGCTGTCGCGGCCGAGGTCAGTATTCTGAATGTGTCTTACGACCCAACGCGTGAACTTTACGCTGAATTCAACAAGGCTTTCCAGACCCATTACAAAGAACAAACGGGTGACAGTGTGGTCATCCGTAGTTCCCACGGTGGCTCCAGCAAGCAAGCGCGTACTGTTATTGATGGTGTGCCTGCTGATGTGGTGACCTTGGGTATTTCTTCCGATATTGATCAGATCGCTCAGTCCGGTTTGCTGGACAAGGGCTGGCAAGCTCGCTTGCCTGATAACAGTACGCCTTATACCTCCACCATTGTTTTGTTGGTGCGCAAGGGTAATCCCAAGGGGATTCATGACTGGAATGATTTGATCCGCTCGGATATCAAGGTCGTTACCCCGAATCCCAAAACCTCGGCCGGGGCGCGATGGAATTATCTGGCGGCCTGGTTGTACGCCCTGAAGCAAAGTAATGGGGACGAGGATAAGGCGCGTGATTTTGTTGCCAAGCTGTATCGTAACGTCAGTGTGCTGGATTCCGGTGCGCGTGGGTCGACCACGACCTTTGTGGAGCGCGGTATTGGGGATGTGTTGATTGCCTGGGAGAACGAGGCTCTCTTGTCTGTCAAGGATTTGGGACCCGATCGCTTTGACATCGTAGTGCCGTCCAGCAGCATTCTGGCCGAGCCGCCTGTGGCGCTGGTGGATGCCAATGCGGCCAAACATGGCGCAGAAAAAGTGGCCCAGGCCTATCTGGAGTATCTCTACAGCCCTGAAGGTCAGGAAATTGCCGCACGCCACTTTTACCGTCCTCGCCTGGAGTCGGTGGCCGCCAAATACCGTGACCAGTTTCCGGCCTTGAAACTCTACAAGGTGGATGAGGAGCTGGGTGGCTGGACTCAGGTGCAGGCCAAGCACTTTGCGGACGGCGGCGTGTTTGACAGTATTTACTTGAGCAAATGACCCCCACCAACACCAAGGACCGTCCGATGTCACAGGCTCGTCTATGGGGATTTCTGCCCGCTGCTCGTAAGCAGCGGGCTTTGCCAGGCTTTGGTCTGACGATGGGTTTGTCCATCAGTTATTTAAGCCTGATTGTGCTGATTCCCTTGTCTGCAGTTTTGCTCAAGACCACCTCTATGGGCTGGTCGGCATTTTGGGAAACGATTAGTACCGCCCGTGTTCTGGCTTCCTTGAAATTGACGTTTGGCATGGCCGCTTTGGCCGCCTTGATCAACGGGGTGTTCGGTTTGATTCTGGCTTGGGTATTGGTGCGATACCGCTTTCCTGGCCGACGCATTGTGGATGCGTTGATTGATTTACCCTTTGCTCTGCCCACATCGGTAGCCGGTATTTCACTGGCCGCTATTTATGCGCCTACCGGCTGGATCGGTTCCTGGGCTGAGCCTTATGTGGGACAGATTGCGTTTACTCCCTGGGGCGTTCTGATTGCTCTGGTTTTTATTGGCCTGCCTTTCGTCGTGCGTACCGTGCAGCCCGTATTGGAAGAGCTGGAGCAGGAACAGGAAGAGGTCAGTGCGTGTTTGGGGGCGGATCGCTTCCAGACGGTCACCAAGGTCATTTTGCCCGCTATCTTGCCCGCCTGCTTGACGGGCGTAGCCCTGGCCTTTGCGCGTGCCGTGGGTGAGTACGGTTCAGTGATTTTTATTGCTGGTAACGTCCCTATGGTTTCGGAAATTACCCCCTTGCTGATCGTCATCAAGCTGGAGCAGTTTGACTATGCGGGAGCATCGGCCTTGGCTGTCCTGATGATGGTGTTGTCCTTCATCATCCTGTTGGCGATCAACCGTTTGCAGTGGTATTTGCAGTCGCGTCACTCCGGGCAGGCGCAGGGTAAAGCGGCCAAGGTAGCCGCGCCCTTATCCTTGGAGACAGCCCGATGAGCAGCAGTTTGACGATGGATTCCACTGTGCAGGTGGTGCCGGTGCAGACAGCCCGCTTGCGGGCTGCTCAGGATGAGGGTCCGGCCGTCAAGGTGATATTGATTAGTATTGCCTTGCTGTTCTTTGTATTGTTTTTGCTGCTGCCCTTGATCCTGGTGTTCATGACGGCCTTTAGCCGGGGCATCATGCCGTATCTGTCCGCCCTGAGCGAGAGCGACACCTTGCATGCCGCCAGTCTGACGGTGCTGGTAGCCGTGATTGCGGTGCCTTTGAATATTGCCTTTGGTTTGGCTGCTTCCTGGGCCATTGCTCGTTTCGAGTTTCGCGGCAAGAGTATTCTGACCACGCTGATTGATCTGCCGTTTTCGGTATCGCCCGTGATTGCCGGTTTGATGTTCCTGCTGATCTTTGGTCGGCAGGGCCCATTTTGGGACTGGCTGGACGCGAATAATATCCGTATCGTCTTTGCCTTGCCGGGCCTGGTATTGGCAACCTTATTTGTGACCTTTCCCTTTGTAGCGCGCGAGCTGATTCCTCTGATGCAAATGCAAGGCAGCGAGGAAGAGCAAGCGGCGCGGGTGCTGGGGGCTAATGGCAGGCAGATGTTCTGGCGGGTCACCCTCCCCAAGATCAAATGGGGCCTGCTGTATGGCGTGATCCTGTGCAATGCCCGTGCCATGGGCGAATTTGGGGCGGTGTCGGTGCTGTCGGGCCATATACGGGGCCAGACCAACACACTGCCTTTGCATGTAGAAATTGAGTACAACGACTATCACACGGTGGGCGCATTTGCAGCGGCTTCGGTGTTGGCGGTCTTGGCTTTACTGACGTTGGCGCTTAAATTGTGGGCCGAGCGCAAAATGGTTCAAGACGGTCATCGTGGGTGACCGCATTCGGAGTTCATTATGAGTATCGAAGTTCGTCATCTATCTAAACAGTTTGGTGCGTTTACGGCACTGGGTGATGTGACATTGGATTTTCCAGCGGGCGAGCTGGTGGCTTTGCTGGGGCCTTCAGGCTGCGGCAAGACGACCTTGTTGCGCATTGTGGCTGGCCTGGAACATGCGGATGCGGGTCAGGTGCTGATCAATGGCAAGGATGTGGCCGCCGTGGGGACGCGGGATCGACAAGTGGGTTTTGTGTTCCAGCACTATGCCTTGTTCCGCCATATGACTGTGTTTGAGAACGTGGCCTTTGGCCTGCGTATCAAGCCCCGCAAACAGCGTTTGCCTGAAGCCCAGATTCGTCAGCGGGTACACGAGCTTCTGGAACTGGTGCAACTGGATTGGTTGGCGGATCGCTATCCGGCGGCCTTGTCTGGTGGTCAGCGTCAACGTATCGCTCTGGCACGTGCTCTGGCGGTGGAGCCGGGTGTTTTGCTCCTGGACGAGCCCTTTGGTGCACTGGATGCCAAGGTACGCAAGGAGCTGCGTTCCTGGTTGCGTCGTCTGCATGACGATTTGCATATCAGCACTTTGTTCGTGACCCACGATCAGGAAGAGGCCATTGAAGTGGCTGACCGTATCGTGGTGCTGAACAAGGGTCGGGTCGAGCAAGAGGGTGCTCCGCAGGATGTGTACAACCATCCGGCCAGTCCCTTTGTTTACGAGTTCCTGGGGGCGGCCAATCGTTTGCCCGGTCAGTTCCAGCATGGGCGCTTTGTCGCCGATCCGCAGTTGGGTCAGTTTGAGTCCAACGAGGCCTTGAATGGTCAGGGAGCCGGGCAGGGTGAAGCGGTGGGTTATGTGCGTCCGCACGACCTGGACTTGCAGCGTCAGTTGGATGGTCAAGGCATCATCGTTGCCGTACAGCGCATTATTCCTTTGGGGGCGACGGTGAGGGTAGAGCTGGCCCTGAACGAGGGCGAGCGCGCTTGGGAAGCGGAGTTCGATCACCAGCGTTGGTCGCAGCTTGGTTTGCAGCCGGGTGAACGCGCCTTGGCCTTGCCGCGCAAGTTCAGCGCCTTCCCTTTGGAGTCCCAGGCTGAAGTGCGACTTTCTTAGTCTTTTTGCAAATTATTCGCAACAGGCTGACCCTAGGTCAGCCTGTCTGCGTTAGTATCTGGAGGGTTTTTGCAGGGCGGATTGAAGCAGGAAATATTACAGGAATTTAGTATTGAGAATCATTCCTGTTTCTGTTAAGATTCGATACTTCACTGGGCATCCTGTCCGGTCCCGTCATGGTCCATGCGGGTTGCAGAATGTGTAGAACGGATTATGACCGGAATTGCTTCTCAAAAGAATAATCGCTCGATGCTGGCCTTGAAGGCAACTGGCTTGGCATTAGCACTGGGATTGCACGTTGGTGTCGTGGCTACCATCTTGTGGACTGAAACCCCCAAGATTGTGGGCGAACCAGCCCCTATGGATGTTGTTGGGGTGACTTTGGTGGAAGTGTCGGAGTCCCCAGTTCAGCAAGAACAGGTCAGCGCTCCTCCTGAAGAGGTAGTGGCCGAGCCAGAACCTGATCCCGAGCCCGAGGTGGAACCAGAGCCCGAGCCTGATCCGGAACCGGTCCTTGAACCGGAGCCCGAGCCAGAGCCGATCGTGGAAAAACCACCGATCCCGGAGCCTCCCAAGCCCAAACCGAAACCCAAGCCAAAACCTAAGCCCAAGCCACAGCCCAAGCCAGAGGTGCCACCGGCAGAAACGCCGCAGCCCGCTCAGCCTGCCGCTCCTGCTGCACAGGCCGGCCCGGCAACGGACAATACGACTCAAACCGCTGCCCGTTCTACGGATGGCGACAGGCCCAAGCTGATTGGCCGTGTGGACTATTTGGGACGCCGTCCTGTACCTGTGTACCCACGGGCCTCGGAACGTCGTCGCGAGCAGGGCCGTGTGGTGGTTCGTGTAGTGATTTCAACCCAAGGAACCGTGCTGGAAGCCAAGGTGCAAAATTCGTCGGGCTATGAACGCCTGGATGAGTCTGCGCTGCGAGCTGTACGCACAGCACGTTTCAAACCGTATACGGAAAATGGTGTGGCCTATCGTGCCATGGCCGATATTCCTTTCGACTTTGTTTACTAGGATATATCAATGATGCAGGAACTATTTCAAAGCGTATGGGTAAGCCTGGCACAAGTTGCAGGGCCTGTCGCCGATCAGGCTGCCGCCAGTATTGTTGCCGCTGAGGAATCAACGGGCGTAATGCACTTTATCCAGCAAAGTGATGTGGTGGGTAAAACGCTGTTCGTAATCCTGGCCTTGATGTCGGTTGCCAGTTGGTACCTGATTATCGTCAAGGGCGTGCTGTCCTTCCGTCTGAAGCGTCGCTCGCAAGGTTTCATGCGCGAATTCTGGTCCGCCAGCTCCCTGGAGCAGGTTGAAAACGAAATCGCCACCCACGGTGCGCGTGATCCGTTCAGCCACTTGGCCAGCCACGCTATCCACGCTCAAAAACACCACGTCAAGTACGGTGCCATGCGTCTGGAAGAAAAAGGCTCTACGGACGCCTTTGTCTCGCGCATCATGCGTAAAGTCATGGACGAAGAAACTGCCAAGCTGGAAAACGGCCTGACGCTGTTGGCCTCGGTGGGTTCGACGGCTCCGTTTGTGGGTCTGTTCGGTACGGTTTGGGGTGTGTACCACGCCCTGATCAACATCGGTCTGTCCGATGGTGTGACCCTGAACAAGATTGCCGGTCCTGTGGGTGAAGCACTGGTGATGACCGGTCTGGGTCTGGCCGTGGCTATTCCTGCCGTGTTGGCCTATAACGCTTTTGTGCGTACCAACCGCGTTTACCTGTCCCAGTTGGACGCATTTGCCCATGATCTGTTTACCTTCCTGACTACCGGCCAGCCTGTACAGGACAATCAACCTGTTCTGCGTCGCGTTCCTACATCGGGTGGCGGTGCAGCATCGAGCTCGGCAGCGGCTGCCAAGCGGGAGCACTAATCATGGCTTTTGGCAGCTTTGATAATCGCAACTCGGGCTCCGCCTTGTCCGAAATCAATATGGTGCCGCTGATCGACGTCATGCTGGTGCTGCTGGTGATCTTTCTGATCACCGCTCCACTGCTGTCGCATTCCATCAAGATTCAGTTGCCACAGGCCAGCTCTGAGCTGGTGCAGCAAGATCCCAAGACGATTGATCTGGCGATTGATGCAGAAGGGCAGATCTTCGTGAACGAGTCGCCTGTTGCGCTGGAAGATTTGACCGCCACGCTGGCTCCCTACTCCAAGGATGAGCCACAGCCTGAGCTGCGTATCCGTGCCGATATTGATACACGCTACGAAACACTGGCCCAGGTCATGAGCCGCTCCAAGGCCTCGGGTCTGACCCGCTTGGGCTTTATCACTCGCCCAGGTCCAACGACCAAGACGGCAGGTGAAGAGGGTGAAGCCAAGGAAGGTGCCCCGGCTGTCGAGAAGCCAGCCGTACCTGCCCCTGCCCAGTAATCCCGGCAGATAGCTCGTGTTGTTTTTTCTGGCCCCTCGCTTTGCATCCGCAACGCGAGGGGCCAGTTTCGTAATAAAATCCCCCGCATGCGTGTACTAGTTATCGAAGACGACGCCATCTTGGGCGCCGCACTGCAGGAATTTCTTAACGATCAGGGCTACGCTGTTGACTGGCTCCAGGAAGGCGAAAGTGCCTTGAGGGAGCTGACCGCCCAGGTCTACGATCTTCTGCTTCTGGACTTGAACCTGCCCGGTATCAGTGGCCTGGATGTGCTGCGTCAGTTGCGTCAGCAGGGCAATGCCATTCCCGTGCTGATCCTGACCGCCCGTGATGGCGTGGACGATCGTGTCGGTGGTCTGGATGCCGGTGCGGATGACTATCTGATCAAACCCTTTGATCTGTCCGAACTGGCGGCTCGTGTGCGTGTGTTTGGCCGCCGCCGCAGTGGGCAGGTCCAGCCCATTATTGATGTGGGCCCCTTGAGCTTTGATACGATTGGCCGCGAGCTGCGCTGTGCCGGTCAGCGTGTGACCTTGTCGGTGCGCGAGCTGTCCGTGCTGGAAATGTTGATGATGCGGGCTGGCCGTGTGGTCACCAAGCAGCAAATTATTAACTCCTTGTCAGCCTGGGACGCAGATTTCAGCGACAATGCGGTCGAAGTCTACGTGTATCGTTTGCGCAAGCGCCTGGAAGGCACCGGGGCTGTCATACAGACTGTGCGCGGCTTTGGCTATTTGCTCGATGTGGAGAGCGTGGCCGGAGCATAACGGCAGCCCATGCCTGCTGCCTGAACCCTTAGGTCAACCATGCCCGATCAGCATCTTTCTCCAGCCGTAAAAACCTCCGTATGGCGAGGCTGGCTGGAGCGCTTTCTTGCTCCCGGTTCTTTGGCCCGCAAACTGATGGGTCGTTTGTTTCCCCCTATCTCCATTCTGGTGGTGCTCGACCTGAGCGTGACCTGGATATTGACGCGTCGCATGAGTCTGGAAGACTGGCTGCTGCGCGATATTTTCTGGACGATGGCGCTCAGCCAGGTGCTGCTGGTCAGCCTGATTGCCTGGGTGCTGCTGTCGGGGATTCGTTCTCAGTTGGCGTCGATTGACGATTTGTCGCAACAGATCCGTAATCGGGCCGATGATGATTTCGAGCGTCTGGATGCCAGCGCCTTGCCCGCTGAGATTGTGCCCTTGGTGGAGCACTTCAACGAATTGCTGGAACGTCAGCGTGATACCCTGCAGGCGCAAAAGCGTTTTATTGGTCATGCCGCACATCAATTGCGTACGCCTTTGACGGGTTTGCAGTTGGAGTCCGAGCTCATGCTGGCACGGCCTTTGCCTGATGACATTCGGCAGCGCGCCGAGCGTATCAAAAGCGTGTCGGACCGCATGATTCGTCTGGGCCAGCAGTTGCTGGTTCTGGCCCGTACCGATGCGGACACCAATATCAAAGACAGTTTTGTGCGCCTGGACTTGTGCGAATGGACGCGCGAAGAGGGCGGGGACTGGTTCTTGCAGGCTCGCCAGCATGGCGCAGAAATTCATTTGCTGGCACCTGAAAAGCCTGTCTGGATTGATGCCGCACCCGTGCTGTTGCGGGAATTGTTGTCGAACCTGATGGATAACGCGCTGCGCTATGGGCAGGGGACAGATCGGATTGTGCTGAGAGTGTCCAGCAATCCGCCGTCCTTGTCCGTGGAAGATCATGGGCCGGGTATTGAGGCTAGTGAGCAGCAGCGGGTATTTGAAGCCTTTTACCGTTCGCCCGGCACACAGGCTGGGGGTTCAGGTTTGGGTCTGGCCATTGTGCAGGAAATTGCCCGTGCGCATGGTGCCTGGTGGAGTTTGATGAGCCGTCCTGATTTTCCGGGTACCCGCGTCACCATCGTTTTTCCCGGTCCGCGTATTGGTGCGCGTCTGACCCGGCACGATTCTTTGATTGGAAATTAAGCCTTGAACACAGCAACAGAAAACCCCAAAAAAGCGGCTCAGGCCGCCTTGTTAATGGGCGCTTTAGGCGTGGTGTACGGCGATATTGGGACCAGCCCGCTCTACACCATGAAAGTGGCCTTGAGCGCGTACGGACAGCCCGGGGCCGAGCAGGTCTATGGTGTGCTGTCCTTGTTGTTCTGGCTGCTGACTATCGTGGTGTCCATCAAGTACGTCACCGTGGTTCTGCGCCTGGACAATAAGGGCGAAGGGGGAACCCTGGCCTTGATGGAGTTGGCAGCGCGTGGCATACATGGCCCTCGCCGTCAGGTGATTGTGGTGCTGGGCTTGATAGGCGCTGCCTTGTTTTACGGCGATAGTATTATCACCCCCGCAATCTCCGTGATGTCAGCGCTGGAAGGCATCGGTATGGTGTCCCATGTGCTGGACCCCTGGGTGGTGCCCCTGGCGCTGGGCGTGCTGCTGGCCTTGTTCCTGATTCAATCGCACGGTACGGGCACAATGGGCAAATTGTTCGGCCCCATTATGCTGATGTGGTTTCTGGTGTTGGGCGGTTTGGGGTTGTGGCGTGTGATCGAGCACCCGCAAGTCCTGATGGCCTTGGACCCGCGTTGGGCTGTGGCCTTTATTGCTGAAGCTCCGTGGCAGACTTTTTTACTGCTAGGAGCCTTGGTGCTGGCGCTGACCGGTGCTGAAGCCTTGTACGCGGATATGGGCCATTTTGGTCGTCCCTTGATTCGCAAGGCCTGGTTCATGATTGTCATGCCTTGCCTGGTTCTGTGTTATTTCGGCCAAGGTGCTTTGCTGATTTCGGACCCGGCTGCCATCCGTAATCCTTTCTTTTTCCTGGCTCCCAACTGGGCCTTGGTGCCGATGGTGATGCTGGCAACGGTAGCGACGGTGATTGCTTCTCAGTCGGTGATCTCCGGGGCTTTCTCCGTGACGCGTCAGGCTGTACAGCTCGGTTTTTGGCCCCGTATGGTCATTCAGCACACCTCCGCCAAGGAAGAAGGGCAGATCTATTTGCCCCGTGTGAATCTGCTGCTGTGTGTGGCGGTGATGATTCTGGTCCTGAGTTTTGGCTCCTCGGAGCGCTTGGCCCATGCTTACGGTTTTGCGGTGACGGGCACCATGTTGATGACCAGTCTGCTGGCGATTGTGCTCTTGCCGCGTCGTGCTAGCGGGATCAAGCGTTGGGCATGGTTGGGCCTGCTGGGTATCTTCCTGATTCTGGATGTGCTTCTTTTCTCGGCCAATGCACTTAAAGTTCTGGATGGCGGCTGGCTGCCTTTGCTGGTCGGTGCCGTCTTGCTGGGTTTGATGCTGACCTGGCGTCAGGGGCGTGCTGCTTTGCACGAGCGCTTGTTGGAAAACAAGCAGCCTTTGAAAGAATTTTTGCTGAGTCTGGAGGAGTACGCCCCTACCCGCGTGCCGGGGACGGCGGTGTTCATGAGCACTATTCCGGACTCTGTCCCGCCAGCCTTATTGCATAACCTGAAGCACAATAAAGTCTTGCATGAGCAGGTACTGTTTTTGACGGTGACCAGTGCGGGTGTGCCTTACGTTCCTTTTGGTGAGCGCTATAGCCTGCAGCGTTTGAGCCGGGGTAGTTGGCAAGCCGTGGCTTCCTGGGGTTTCAAGCAAGAGCCGAATGTGCCGCAGTTGCTGGAGCAGATTACTCTGGAGCATCCCGAGTTGAATCTGGAGCCGATGCAGACCTCTTACTTCCTGTCGCGTCAGACAGTGATGATTCAGTCGCGGCAGCCCTGGTATCTGGGCTGGCGTCGTCGCTTGTTTGCGTTCATGGCCCGTAATGCCAGCCGCAGTACGCGCTTTTTCAAGATTCCGCCTAATCGGGTGGTGGAGATGGGGATACAGGTGGAACTGTAGCAGCAGCGCCTGTTGTTCAGTGAAGGACAGCAGGCTGTGCGGCTTGGTTTTAGGCGTGGATGGGTTTTATCAAGCTGGGTAAACGTGCTTGATTGGCAGCTCGGGCGGCGCTGTATTCCATGATATGGGCCGTACGTTCAGCGAGTTCTGACCCCAGAAAGCGTTCTAGCAAGTAGAGTGTCAGGTCTACACACAGGCTGACCCCACCACCGGTGATGATGTCTCCTTCGTCAACCAACAGGGCCTCGCGTACAGAGCAGTCCACGGTCATTTCGGCCAATGTGTTTAGGGGCGAAGTCTCTGGGGCTGCGTAGGCAGCTTTGCTGGTCGCGACACGGCCATCCAGTAATCGGGCGCTGGCCAGTAGAAGTGCCCCTGTACAGACGCTCACCATGACATCCCCACGAGCATGGCGTTGGCGTAGAAAATTTAACAGTACGGGGTTATTGGCCTGTGTTTGCCAACCCGGACCGCCGGTGATGATGGTGACATCGGCGGCGGGTGCTTGTGTAAAACTGTATTCCGTCTCCAGATGCAAACCGTTGCGCAATCGTATCGTTCCGCCAGCTTCGGAAAGGGTGTGGTACTGCAGCTCTGGGGCCAGGCGCTTTGCCATGGACAGGGTGCCCAAAATACCAATTTCAATGGGCTCTACGTCTTCGTACAGGATGATGCCAATGCGCATAAGGAAACCTCCGTAAAAGTTTCCTAATGATATTTAAATGTTTCCTTTTTGGCAACAAGAATGTCCGGCTTGATTTCTTATTCCTCGCTGGGTGGTTCGATAATCACTACCAATGCTTGGGCGTCACCATCCAGTGCTCGGCCTCGGTGGGGGGTATTGGACTCAAAATACATGCTATCGCCCGCTTCAAGCCTGACTTTGGCTAATTGGCCGTGAATCTTGAATTCGAACTCAACCGTACCAGTCAGCAGGTAGACGAACTCTTCGCCGGCATGCTCAAAAAACACTTGAGGATCAGTGTGTTGGGGGAAGGTGAACATGAACGGATCCATGTTTCGGTTGGCTTTTTTATGTGCAAGGCTGACGTAGTCGTAGCCGTACTCACTGCCCCCGCGGCTGACTGGTTTGCGCTCCCAACTGTGTACTACAGACACAGGTGAGTCCTGGCTTAGCGGCATGGTCGGATTGTCTTGATCCGGATCGACAAAGAAAACGCTCAAGTCCACTCCCATGGCTCGCGCAATGCGAGCCAAGGTTCCGATGGGAGGGGCTTTGTTGCCATTCTCGATCTTGGATAAATAACCTTTGGTAAAGCCGGAGCGTTCGGCCAAGGTATCCAGAGTCAGGCGATGTTCACGCCGCAGTTCACGCAGCCGTTTACAGACGGCTGCTTCCTCTTGTTCGGGCTTGTCGTTATTAGGGCTAAGAGAGCTGAGTTCCTCGGTCACGCCTGATTCCACGTCTGAACGGTATGAAGGAAGATACGGCCCCACTGGGTGAGGCCGTATCTGCGGGCAATGAAATAGTCTGGTTGCCAGCGGGTTTAAGGCGTGCAACCTAGCTTGAATCATACCGTATGAGTGCGAAGGTGCGCAGTGGCTTTCTCAGCGTTGCAGCAAGGCAAGCTTGTCGGTCTGCTCTGACCAGAAGTGCGCGTCTGGATGAGCGGGTGGCCCACTGAAAGCGACTGGCCAGCTTTGTGCCAGTTCGGCATTGAGTTGGATGTAGTGCCGATGCTCAGGCCTTAACTCATAGTCTGAGGAAATAGCCTCCACGGGACAGGCCAGAATGCACAGCGTGCAATTGATGCAGCTTTGCGGATTGATGACCATGAAGTTCGGGCCGCGATGGAAGGCATCGGCAGGACATACCTCCAGGCACTCGCCATATTGGCAGTTGATGCAGGGGTCGGTGACGACGCAGGTCATGACTGCTCCTTGCGGTGCGGGGCGTCTTGCGCCCCGCGTAGCGAAAGGCCGCTCAGGCGGCTTGAAAACCTGCTGTGCCAAAGAACACGTTCGGTTTTCGGTATACCGCCAGCAAAATACATCCTTCATCGGAATGTGTTTCGTGCAAAGAGCCTGGATGACGCCATACATATTGACCAGCCCGACAAATACCGTCGTGGTCATAGAACGAGCCTTGCAAAACGTAGCTCTGTTCAATTTCCGGATGACGGTGAAAAGGCAAGACAGCGCCAGGCTCCCACTTCAGAAGCACAGTCATCTCACCTTCAGCATCATTGCGATACAGCACTTTCATCGAGATTTTTTCGAATTGTGAAGGCTGCCACTCCATGGATTCGGGGTCTACATAGACGGAGCCGCCTTGGGTGGGTTCCAGCTTGCCTTTGAGGCGTTGGGCGTAGTGCTTGCTTTCAGCTTGTTCAGTGACGTTGGTTTCTGTGTTCATGATGTCTCCTTGGTTAGCCCGCCCATGTGGGTCGGTAGACATAATTTAGTGAGAAGTTTCTTTTTA
This sequence comes from Alcaligenes sp. SORT26, assembly GCF_017377875.1. GTDB lineage: Bacteria > Pseudomonadota > Gammaproteobacteria > Burkholderiales > Burkholderiaceae_B > Alcaligenes > Alcaligenes parafaecalis. Next base: position 1,233,446 of record NZ_CP070975.1, on the reverse strand, counting down.
GTCAACTTTTAAGATAAAAATAAGAATAAGTTTACTGATAAACCCTAATTTAAGCTTAAAAAGTTTCCTGTCAGTATTTGCCCACCGTGTGTGGTATTTGCGGGCACATCCATAAGAGGCCCGGATCGATAGCCGGGCCTGATAATCAGGAGACAAGAATGAGCATTTCAGTTAAGGCGGACAGTCTGGGGGACCCCGCGACTCAGGAGCGGCAGGCGCTGGAGGAGGAAAAGTCCATGCGGCGTGTCGTGATGGCCAGCGTGATTGGTACGACGGTGGAGTGGTATGACTTTTTGTTGTACGGCACCGCGGCCGCATTGGTATTTAACAAGATCTTTTTCCCAGGCTTGGATCCGCTGATGGGTACCTTGGCCGCGCTGGGTTCGTTCGCGGTCGGTTTTATTGCACGCCCTTTGGGAGGCGTGGTGTTTGGGCACTTTGGTGATCGAGTTGGTCGTAAATCCATGCTGATGTTGACCATGTTCTTGATGGGGGGAGGCACATTCGCGATTGGTCTGCTACCTACCTATGAACAGATTGGGATCTGGGCTCCCATTGCCTTAATCTTGTTGCGCATTATTCAGGGTTTCGGTATCGGTGGAGAGTGGGGAGGGGCGGCGCTAATGGTCATTGAGCACGCTCCCCGAGATCGACGGGGGTTTTACGGTAGTTTGGTGCAGGTGGGTTTCCCGCTGGGTATGTTGGCATCGACCGGCATCTTGGCTTGGTTAAGTCGTTTGCCAGAAGCCGAGTTTTTGAGTTGGGGATGGCGGGTGCCGTTCCTGCTGAGTGTGGTGCTGGTTGCCTTGGGTTTTTATATTCGTTTGCAGGTAGTTGAGTCCCCTGTTTTTCAGGTCAGCCAGGATGAGGACGAAAAATCCAGCTCGGAGGTAGAGATAGACAAGGCGCCTCTATGGCAAATCCTGACTAAACATCGCCTGAATCTTTGTCTCAGTATTGGGTTGAAAGTATGTGAGGTTGCCTGGGTGTATATCCTGACAGTCTTTGTGATTGTTTACGGGACTAACACCTTGGATCTACCCAAGGGCTTGATATTGGACGGAGTGCTTCTTGGGGCTGCACTTGAAATCGGCTTTATTCCCCTTTTTGGCTACCTGTCTGACAAGGTGGGGCGTAAGGCTTTGTACTATTTCGGGTCTTGCTTCGTTTTACTTGCGGTCTATCCTTTGTTTCTCTGTCTGGAAACGCGTGACCCAACTCTTATCATCGGAGCAATTGCGGCGTGCATGGTTTTTGGTCATGGTCCGATGTACGGTCCCCAGGCTGCGTATTTGCCGGAGTTGTTCGGTACCAAAGTGCGTTATAGCGGTGCATCTTTAGGTTGCCAAGTAGCTGCCGGGGTGGGCGGTGGTCTGGCGCCTATGTTGGCGACATGGCTACTAGCCAGCCAGGGACACTATTGGGGCGTGGCCTTGATGGTGCTTGTATTGGCTGTGATTACTTTGTGGGCGACATGGCGTAGCCCTGAAACCTATAGGGATGATTTGACCAAGACGCAGTAGTCGGTATCAAGGTCAAAAAAACAGCGCCTGATACAGGCGCTGTTTTTTGGCAAGGCTAGCGATTTGCTTTACTGAGCAGGCACCACAGTCGTGGTTTCGCGCAGAATACCGCCGCCTTCCACACTACCGCGTACGGTTGTGTCCTGACCAGTCATGGATTTCAGGCAGTCTTGCTGACGATCAACAGGCAAGCGATGGCAGCGCGCCTGGCGGTTGGCATCCAGATTGTGATCGCGCTTGTCCAGCTTGTGATGACGTTCCGCTTGCACTGCGGCCCCGGCTTCACGGCGACATGTCGTGCGCTGCTCTCCGGTAAATTGTTCGCAGCGCTGGACATCGTGCCTGTAGTCTTTGGTCGGGGTTTGCGCCCAGGCAGCAGAGGACAGTAAACCTAGGCTGAGCAAGCCAGCGCTCAGAATTCGGGATGGACGTGTATGAAAACTCATCGATCTCACTCCTTTACTTGCTAAGGGAATCACCGGCTTGGCGAGCACTGTCATAAGTCGTGAAGAACAGGCCGCTAAGCCCCAAAAGCGACTGCGTATGGGGCAATTCCCGATACGCAGCGAACACTTACCAGTATAAGTGGAGGACTTGTAAGTGAGGGCAATAAAACTTTTCCAAACCCTCTGTGGCTTATTAGTCTTCGGTTTTGGCTTGAGTTTGGGTTTGGGTTTGAACCAGCTCTTGGGGCAGAGGTGCTTTGTGAGGCATGTCCAGGTAGCCGGGTTCGTCCGGGCCATATTCGGCCAGACGTTGGCGATGCTCGCGTTTGATGGCGGCGCGCATCAGGAAGATGGCAGTCACCGGCGAGGTAATGATCAAGAGCACACTGATAATCAGTGGGTGCAGGATCGGACGGCTCATCAAGTGGCTGGCACTGATGGCAACGGCCAACACCATGAAAAACGTACCCAGCGTGTTCCCCATGGTGGGGGCGTGGATGCGTGAATAAAAGTGCTTGAAGCGCAGTAAACCGGCTGAGCCCACCAGGGACACAATGCCGCTAAGCACTAGCAAAAGTGCGACCGGGATAGCCAGCCACCAGGGCAGTAAAGGCGTGTTCATGGCTCGATCACCTCGGCGCGCAACAGGAATTTCGCCATGGCGGCCGAACCCACAAAACCAAACAGGGCAATCAGCAAGGCGATATCAAAATACAAGGTTGAGTCAAAACGGATACCCAGGGCCAGCAAGGCCAGCATGCCGTTGATGTACATGGTGTCCAGTGCCAGCACGCGGTCGGCGGCCGAGGGGCCTTTCAGCAGGCGGATGACGGCGCAGCCCATGCCCAGGACAAAGCAGCCCAGAGCAAACTGACAGGCCCAGTAAACGATGTCTATCATTGGAAAATCTCCAGTAGCGGTCCTTGGTAGCGCTTCTGAATGGTGTCTAACCAGACCTGTTCGTCTTGCAGATCCAGAATGTGCAAGGTCAGGACGCGGGTCTCGTAATCGAAACCGGACCAGACGGTACCTGGCGTGTAGGTAATGATGCAGGCCAAGGCTGCCAGACCATGTGGGTCAGTCAGTTGCAAAGGGATGGCCAGAAAGCCCGGACGAGGAGCTTTGCTGCCTTTCAGAACCAGATGGCCTACGGCAATATTGGACATCACAATGTCCCAAGCTACTTGGCAGATCAGTTTCAACGCCAGAAAGGGATGTCGAATGCTGGCTTTAACCGGACGAAAGGGAATGGCGGCCAAACTCAGGGCGATGGCCAGGAACAGGCCCAGCACCACGTAACCGGCCGAGAGCGAGTCGTTCAGCAGCAGCCACAGACCCAGGAGCAGCAAAGGCAGAAAGAGATGTTTGGTGTAGCGTCGCATCAGAATCCCTCCGCTTGAACAGAACGCACAGGGTTTTGTCGCAAGACCGAGCCGATGTAGATACGAGGCTCATCGAGCTGTTGGGCTGTTTGCTCCAGGTAGGTCGTGATGGGGCCTGCGTACCAGCTCAGGATGCCACAAGCCAGGATAATGGCTGCAATTGGAGCGGCCTCGATCAGCTTCAGGCGGGGAATCGCCAGGGAACTATTGCTCCAGAACAGACGAATACCGACGCGAACCATGGCGATCAAACCGGCTACCCCGGAGAGCAACACGGCGGCGGTCAGGATCCAGGCGTTCAGGGGTTCAGGTGATTGGCCCGAGGCTTTCAGGGCAGCGGTCAGCAAAGACAGCTTGGCCACAAAGCCCGATAGCGGTGGCAGTCCAACAATCAGCAAGGCGCAGGCAATAAAGGACATGCCCAGGAACACCATCACACCGGGAATGGCGACCCCCACGACGTCATCGCTATGGTCTTCGGACTCGGGGTCATCCAGGTCAAAAACCTCCTGACTGACGGCCAGCAAGTCTGCACCAAAAGGTTTGGTGCGGCTGACCAACTCCAGCAGCAGGAAGAATGCACCCAGGGCCAGCACACTGCTCAGCATGTAGTACAGGGCAGGGCCAGTCAGAATGACGCCGGGCATGCCCAGAGCGGCCAGCAAGGTGCCCGAGGACACGATGATGCAATAGCTGGCCAGTCGTTCGGGTTGCTGTGCGGCCATCACGCCAATCGCGCCAAAGGCCAGGGTGGCAATCCCCGCCGGGAACATCCAGGCTACGCCAAAGGCAGCAGGCGCCCCCGTAGGCAGCAGCAAGGAGCCGATACGCAGCAGCGCGTAAATGCCGACCTTGGTCATGATGGCAAACATGGCGGCGACAGGAGCGCTGGCATTGCCATAGGCGTTGGGCAGCCACAGGTTCAAGGGCCAGGCGGCTGCCTTGATCAGGAAGGCGATGCCCAGGATAGCCATGGCCGATTCAAACACCAGGCGATCCGAATCTGGCAGGGAGCCCGCGCGCAGGGCCAAGTCAGCCATGTTCAGGGTGCCAGTGACGCCGTAAACCAGGGCAATAGCGATCAGCAGCAAGAACGAGGAGATCAGGTTGACCGCAATATAGTGCAGACCTGCACTGACGCGGGCCGCGCCCGAACCGTGCAGCATCAGACCATAAGAGGCGGCTAGCAGAACCTCGAAGAATACAAACAGGTTGAACAGGTCGCCGGTCAGGAAAGCGCCGTTCAGGCCCATCAATAGCAGTTGGAATAAAGAGTGGAAGTGAACCCCCACGCGATCCCAGCGGGCTAATGAGTAGAACCAGCAGCAAAAGGCCAGCACATTGGTCAGCACCAGCAAGAAAGCGGCCAGGCGGTCGACGACCAGCACAATCCCGAAGGGAGCGGGCCAGTCACCCAAGAGGTAGACGCCAACGGATTGAGGCCAGATAGGGGTCAGCGTGCCGTCGGCCAGCAAGAGCAGATAGACTGCACAGAACAACTGGGCCAGCAAGGAACTGAAGGCAATAAGCAGCTTGTAGTGACGGCGCTTGTCGCGCAGGATCACCATCAGGGCTGCCGCCACCATGGGGATGGCGACAGGCAATACGGGCAAGTGTTGGTTGAGTAGACTCACAGATCGTCTTCCTCACGGCCATCAACGTGGTCAGTGCCGCTCAGGCCGCGATTGGCCAGAATGACAACCAGAAACAAGGCGGTGGTGGCAAAGCCAATCACAATAGCGGTCAGCACCAGGGCTTGCGGCAAGGGGTCAGCGTAGCTGGCGCCCAGTTCGCTGCTGTTAATGACAGGGGCCGCACTGATTTTGAGCCTGCCCATACTGAAAATAAACAGGTTTACGGCATAGGAGACCAGAGCCAGCCCCATGATGACCTGAAAGGTACGCGGGCGCAGCAGGAGCCAGACGCCCGAGCCTGCCAGCACACCAATCGCAATTGAAAGCACGATTTCCATTATTTATTCTCCATCCCGGATGCAGCGTTCGAGGCGGATTGCAGCGACGGCAGTTTGCGATAAAAACGTAGGGACTGGTGGGCCAGCGCGACCAGAATCAGGATGGTGGAACCAATCACCAGCATGAAGACCCCGATGTCGAAGATCAGCGCGCTGGAGGTATGCACGTCGCCAACCAGGGGCAGGTGCAGATCCCAGCTCTGGGCGGACAGGAAGGGCTTGTTGAAGGCCCAGACCAGCATGGCGGCCACACCGGCTGTCAGCAGACCCAAGCCAATCCAGGTTTGGGGTTGAATCAGTGGGCGGGACTCCATCCACACGACGCCGCTAACCATGTATTGCAAGATAATGCCGGTAGCCATAATCAGGCCACCTACAAAACCACCGCCGGGCAGGTTGTGTCCACGCAGCAGGAAGTACAAGGCAATCAGCGTAGAGATAGGCAGCAACAGACGCAGCAAGACGGCTGGAATCTGCATGATGCCTTCGGGCAGCGGTGTTTTCGGATCCGGTTCCACAAAGACGGCTTCGCGGCTGTCCTTGACGTTCTGACGACGGGCCAGAGGCTGGGCAATGGCTTCAATAGGTGGACGGAACCGGCGCAGCAGTGCGAAGACGGTCAGGGCCACAATGCCCAGCACCACGATTTCGCCAAAGGTATCAAAGCCTCGGAAGTCCACCAGAATCACGTTCACCACGTTCGCGCCACCGCCCAAAGGCAGGGCCTTCTCAATAAAGAAGGGCGAGATGCCGCTGGGGTGGGGACGAGTCATCATGGCATAGGCCAGGGCAGCAATACCGCCCCCGGCCAGGATGGCAATAATCAAGTCACGACTACGGCGGAACAGGGCCTGGCCGCTATTGTCCTGAGCACCCGGCATATCGCTGACGCGCTGAGGCAGCCAGCGCAGGCCCAGTAAGATCAGTACAACCGTGACCACTTCAACGGCTAACTGGGTCAGCGCCAGGTCAGGAGCAGACAGCCAGGCAAAGGTCAGGCTGGTGACCAGACCCGCACCACCGGAGAGAAGCAAGGAGGCTGGGCGGTGGAATTTGGCCTGACGAGCTGCACCAATCGCGCAGGCAATCCCGACCGCCCACATCAGGGCAAAGAAGGGGTCAATCGGCGTGGAAATGGTGGATTTGAACCAGTTTCCGCGGACCAGGGGCAGGGCGGCTACGCAGATGGTCGCCACAATAATCAGCAGCATCTGGCGTTGCAGACGTGGTGAGTACAGCTTGCCTACGGCCCAATTGGACGCTACTTCCAGATACTCCATGGCCAGCTCAAAGAAGCGGCGGCCATCGGCACGGGTCAGCAACGGCGTACGACCCTGACGGTTCTTGTAGAAACGGTTGATGATCAGGACGAGGATCACGCCCATGCCGGTTGCGACCAGGCTCATGATCAAAGGCAGGTTGAAACCGTGCCAGACGGCCAGGTCGTACTGAGGCATTTCACTGCCCAGAATGGCGCTGGCAGCCGTGTGCAGGAAGGGACCAAAGGTCAGGCTGGGAATGACACCGACCAGCAGGCAGGTCAGCACCAGAATGGCGCTGGGGATCAACATGCGACGCGGTGGCTCATGCGGTTCGCGTGGCAAATCCTTGGCGACGGGGCCAAAGAAAACCTGGGCAATAAAGCGCAAGGAATAAGCCACGCTGAAGGAGCCCGCAATGACCGCGACCACGGGCAAGGCGTATTCCCAGGTGTTGCCATTGCTGGCCAGAATGGTCTCGGCAAAGAACATTTCTTTGGAGATGAAGCCATTCAGTAGCGGCACCCCGGCCATGGCAGCGGCAGCAACGGTTGCCAGCGTAGCCGTCAAGGGCATGGCGTGCCGCAAGCCGGACAGCCGGTTCAGGTTACGAGTACCTGTTTCGTGATCCACGATACCGGCGGCCATGAACAAGGAGGCCTTGAAGGTCGCGTGGTTCATCATGTGAAACAGCGCGGCAACCAGAGCCAGCGGGCTGTTCAGGCCCAACAGCAAGGTAATCAAACCCAGATGGCTGATGGTGGAGTAGGCCAGCACGCCTTTCATGTCGCGCTGGAACATGGCGACATAGGCCCCCAGCGTCAGCGAACACAGACCGGCCCCGCCAATAATGACCGCCCATTCCGTGGTGCCTGACAGGGCGGGCCACAGGCGGGCCAGCAGAAACACCCCAGCCTTGACCATGGTGGCGGAGTGCAAATAAGCCGAAACAGGTGTCGGCGCGGCCATGGCGTGCGGAAGCCAGATATGGAAGGGGAACTGGGCGCTTTTGGTAAGCGCACCCAGGGCGATCAGGATCAGCATCCCGGTATACCAGGGATGGTTGCGAATCTGTTCGCCCGATTCCAGAACCACGCTGAGATCGTAGCTGCCTGCGGCTTGCCCAAGCATGAGCACGCCCGCCAGCAAACAGAAACCGCCCGTACCCGTGACAATCAGCGACATGCGTGCACCCCGGCGCGCATCCATGCGGTGATACCAATAGGCAATCAGCATGAAGGAGGAGATGCTGGTCAGCTCCCAGAACACCACCAACTGAATCAGGTTGCCCGACAGCACCACCCCCAGCATTGAGCCCATAAAGGCTTGCAGAAAGGAGAAAAAGCGGCGGACCGGATCCTGGGCAGACAGGTAATAGTGCGCATACAGGGCAATCAAGGCCCCCATCGCAGTGATGATGACGCTAAAGAGCCAGGCATAGCCGTCCATGCGCAACTTGAAGGTCAGGCCGTGGGCGGGTATCCAGGAGCGGGATGACTCTAAAACCTCTCCGCGAGCGATGTCCGGATAGGCGTAGAGAGTGAGCAAGGCGCAGGTAACGGCGACAGCGCCTGCAAGGGATGCCTGGAGTTTGCGAGAGTTCGCGGGCATCAGGGAAGATAGCAAGCTACCGATGAACGGTAGAGCTAGGATCACGAGCAAATACATCTGACTCCAACAGGCGGTAATTTAGGCGGCTAGCGCTTAATAATACGATATATGAAGCTAATTTCAGCCCTACAGCGATAAAAAAAGCGTTTTTTTAGTTATTCCGGTCTTGATGCAGGTCAAGCGCATGCGTGAGGTTTTCTCTCACAATGAATGCTTGACTAGAAGAAACAGGTCTTTTGCAGGAGGACCCTTTATGCCGCAAATCGTGGAAGCATCGGATGCCAGCGCGCCTACCGCGCCAGATATTGAAATCTCGGAAGCCCTTATCCGGCGCTTTGATCGTTCTGGGCCTCGCTATACCTCCTACCCCACCGCAGACCGGTTTTTTCAGGATTTTCCTGCCCAGCCCTACATTCACGAATTATCGCGTCGCGCCCTGAGCAGCAGCAACCCCCCTCTATCGGTTTACCTGCATATTCCGTTTTGCCAGTCGCTTTGCTACTTCTGTGCCTGCAACAAGATCATCACGCAGGACCGCAGCAAGAGCGAGCAGTATCTGGATTACCTGCTGCGCGAAATTGACATGGTCACCCAATACATGGGTGATGATCGGCGCACCGAACAACTTCATCTGGGCGGCGGCTCGCCCACCTTCCTGGACAATGATCAGCTCTCTCGTCTGATGGGCAAGCTTAAAGAGCAGTTCATGTTCACGGCCGATGCCGAACTGGGCATCGAGATCGACCCTCGCACTTTGGCAGACGGTACGCTTCAGAACTTGGCGGATCTGGGCTTTAACCGTACCAGCTTCGGGGTGCAGGACTTTGACCCCAAGGTGCAAAAAGCGATCAACCGCATCCAGCCTTTTGAAATGGTCAAACGGGCCATTGAAGAGAGCCGGGCAGCCGGTTTCCAATCCATCAATACCGATCTGATCTACGGCCTGCCTCTGCAGACCCTGGAAAGCTTTGCTGTCACCATCGATTCGCTGGTGCAACTGCGGCCAGATCGTATCGCTCTTTATAACTACGCGCACTTGCCTACTCGCTTCAAGGCCCAGCGCTTGATCAATGAAGAAGAGCTTCCCGACGCTGACCAGCGTTTGCAGTTGTTCCTGATGTCCTCCCAGCGTTTGCTGGATGCAGGTTATGTCTATATTGGTCTGGACCATTTTGCCTTGCCAACGGACGAGCTCAATCTGGCTCGTCTGGACGGCAGCCTGCACCGTAACTTCCAGGGTTACACCACGCGTGCGGCCTGTGATCTGGTTTCGTTCGGCGTGTCGTCTATTGGTCAGGTGGGCACCATGCATGTGCAAAATGCCCGCAGCCTGCGCAATTACTACGCCGATATAGACCGGGGGCGTTTGCCCATCGAGCGGGGTATTGTGATGCAGCAAGACGACCGCCTGCGTGCGGAAGTCATCATGCATCTGATGTGCAGCATGCCTGTGCCAATTGTGCGTCTGGAAGCGCGTTACGGCATTGATTTTGCCAGCTACTTCTCTGCCGAGCTGCAAGAGCTCAATAGCTACGCGGACGCAGGCTTGCTAACTGTCGATCACCAATCCATCCAGGTTTTGCCCAAAGGCCGTTTGTTTGTACGTGCCTACAGCATGGTGTTCGACAAGTACTTGAGCCAGGAAAGCGGCGCACGCTACTCCCGCCTGATTTAACACAGTGGCCGTCTTGAACAAGACGGCCACGATTCTATTGCCCTGTTTCTGGTCCCGACGTGGCCGGCAGGTTCTTGCATCAACCTAAGGTATAACATCGTGCTAAAGACGGATTTACGTCTCATGTCCCTGAAGGGAAAACTGCTTTTGCCTATTGTTCAGGGTGGCATGGGAGTCGGTATTTCGGCGTCCCGGCTGGCTGGTACTGTGGCTGCATTGGGCGGGCTGGGGACGATCTCCAGCGTGGATTTACGGCGTCATCACGAAGACCTCATGGACAGCACCCAGGGTGATGTCGAAAAAGGCGTGGTCGATGCGGCCAATTTGCAGGCACTGGATCGTGAAATCAATCGTGCCCGCGAGCGCTCGGGCGGTAATGGCGGTATTGCCGTCAACATCATGAAGGCGGTGTCGCAGTATCCCGAGTACGTGCGTCAGTCTTGCGAAAGTGGGGCAGATGCCGTGGTGGTAGGTGCTGGCCTGCCGCTGGATTTGCCTGAACTGGTTCAGGACCATCCTAAAGTTGCCCTGATTCCTATCTTGTCGGATGTCCGTGGCGTCACCTTGCTGGTGAAAAAATGGCTGCGCCGCAAGCGTTTGCCCGATGCTGTCGTTCTGGAAAACCCCCGTTTTGCCGCGGGCCATCTGGGGGCAGCCGACGACCAGTCCTTGAACAAACCTGAATATGCTTTCCAGCGCGTTTTGGAAGGGTGCCGTGCCTTGTTCCGCGAGCTGGGCCTGGAGGCCGAGCGCATTCCCCTGATCGCCGCAGGCGGGATTCATCGTCCTGAACAATTGCGCCAATTAATTGATTGGGGTGCGGATGGTGTGCAAATGGGTACGGCTTTTGCCGTCACCGAAGAAGGCGATGCGCATGAGAACTTCAAACGCGTGTTGCTGGATGCAGAGCCCAAGGACATCGTGACCTTTATGAGTGTGGCTGGCCTGCCTGCCCGCGCTGTGCGTACACCGTGGCTGGATGCTTACCTGCACAAAGAGCAAAAGCTGCAATCGGTGGCGCGTGAGCGTGCTTGCACCGAAGGCTTTGATTGTCTGGCACATTGCGGTTTGCGTGATGGGGTGCAGCGTCATGGTCAATTCTGCATTGACCGCCAATTGGCCTACGCTTTGAAGGGTGACGTACAACGCGGTCTGTTCTTCCGCAGCTCGGAAGCCTTGCCTTTTGGTAAAGCCATGAAGTCCGTGCGCGAGTTGATGGATTACATGTTGAATGGTCGCAGCAAGCCCGGTGTGGTTCCAGCGGGCTAAGATGAATCAAGGGCTTTAGCCCTTGATCTCGCGTATCAAGCCGTCCTCGGCGGCGTCAATCGTGTGCACCGCTTCCTGCCTTTGTGTTTCCAGTGCCAGGCGGCGGGCGATCTCATAACACTCTTCAATATGCTGGTTGCCGACTTTACGTAGCACCACAAAGCTGATGGATGCGGAAATGGCGCTGCCTATTAAAGGCACGTATTTGGCGCCATATTTCCCAGCCAGCTTCTTGGCCCCCAGACGCACCAGAATATTGATTACCCGGTCTGTGGTCAGGACGCGTCCCACCATGCCCAGGCCCATACTGGTTCCACCCACCACCACCAGCTTTTTAAGTTCGGGGCTAAGCGAATCCACATCGTTGGCCGTCAGCCCAAAACGGGCATTGATGATGGGGATGACCTTCATCAGAATCGCCACGTCAGCGCCCACATCAACACCGGGGATAGGCACAACGGCAGCGGCGGCCGACAGCAGGGCGCGCCGACTGATTAATTTGCGACATTCTTCGCGGGTCTTGTCCAGTTCCTTCAGTGTCATTGAGCTCATTTGTCTGTCCTGAAATCGAGGCGGAGTAATCCGTGCAAGCCTTGCGCATATGGGGTGGATGCGCCGGTTTTCCAGAGACTGCTTGGGGGCGGGATGTTTCTTATCGTAGTTGATCGCCTTGGTTTGGGGAAAAAAGCGGGGTATTGGTCGCATTTGAAATTTTTACTTTCAAATACCCAAAACGCCTTTTTTCACAGTGACAAGCATATTTAAACCCGAGTGTCTTTTTCTGTTGCACTTGGTGGCATTCTTTATGCAGTTATAGGGCCTTTTAGACACGCTCAGAGCCCCTGATTTCTATTAAACTGGCGCCGAAAATAGCACATTCCATAGGGGAAGAACGATGCATCGCCAGTCTTTGCTGGGTTTGATGTTCTTGCTGGGCGTCAGTAGCGCCCAAGCCATTACGATAAGCAGTTTTTCGCCTCAAGGGGCGACGTCTGATTTGCGGGATGTCAAAGTCACCTTTGCCACGCCCGCTGTTCATTTCGGGGATTCGCAACTGCCTGCTCCCGTGCAGGTGCAGTGTGATGATCCTGCGGCAGTCGGTCAAGGCCGTTGGCTGGATTCCCGCCGTTGGATTTACGAATTCGATGAGCGACCAGGCCCAGGCTTGAGTTGTACTGCCGTCGTGTCCACAAGCTTTCGCAGCATTAATAATGAAGCGATTAGCGGACCGGCCCAATATCGTTTTAATTCCGGCGGCGCCATTCTGGAAAGCAACCGCCCGTATTACAACATTATTGATGAAGACCAGGTCTTTCTATTCAACTTCAATGCGCCTGTTAATACCGCCTCTTTAGTCAAGAACGGCTATTGCCGGGTAGAGGGTATTGGCGAGCGTATTGGACTGAAAGCCATTGAAGGTGCCGAGCGCGACGCCATGGTTCGCGCCGAGTTCTATGTGGACGAGGTAGACGAGCGTTACCAAGCCGTTCAGTGTGCACGTCCTTTGCCTGCAGACGCCAGCGTGTCCGTGGTGCTGGAACCGGGCATCATGACGAAAATTGAAAATCGTAAGGGCGTTCCCAATACGGACCGTTATACCTACGATTTCAGCGTGCGCCCCGAGTTCACCGCTTCGCTTTCTTGCATGCGCGAACGTGCCGAAGCACCTTGCACACCCGTAGGCAGCTTTGGTGTTCAGTTCTCCGCACCGGTTCCGTACGAGTATGTGCGTCAGATCCGTTTGCAAGCCGGTAAAGATGTTTGGGAACCCAAGTCTGATAGCGATGAGGCCTGGCAAGATCGTGGCCCCAGCCAATACGTGCGTTTCGAAGGACCTTTCCCTGAAAATGCCAAGCTGACGGTCAAAATCCCGGACAACCTGACCGATGATGCAGGCCGCAGCCTGAAGAATCCGCAGGTCCTGGCCAATGGCATGAGCACCACGACTTACCCGCCGCTGGTGAAGTTTGCGGTTGAGCCTTTCGGGATTGTCGAGCGTTTCGGCCATGCCGACCGTGACGGTTCGGATGACTCCGATCCGCCCGCCATCGGTTTGAGCCTGCGTAATGTAGAAGCGAATCTGACGACAGAGCAAATGTTGGTCTCGGCCGGTCAGGTCGGAGCGATGGCCGTGACGGACGATAAAGAAGTCCTGGCCTGGTATTCCCGTTTGCGTCAGTTGGACTATTCCTGGATGGTCAGTGCAGAGCATCTGCGCAACCTCATGGATCAAGACTTCCACATCACCGCGCCTGTTGATGAGTCCGGCCAACTGGACTTGCGTGGTCAGCCGCTGTTGATCGGCAAGGAAGTTAAAAAGCTGGATCTGCCGGGCATGGATCAAAAAGACGAACGTCCTTTTGAGCTGATCGGTGTGCCTCTGAAAGACCCTGGCTTCCATGTGCTGGAAGTGGCGTCCCCACGTCTGGGTGCCTCCTTGCTGGAGTCGGCAGGCACCATGTATGTGCGCAGTTCGGTCCTGGTGACGAACCTGGGTGTGCACATCAAAAAAGGCGGCGACGATCTGCTGGTCTGGGTCACGACCCTGGATGATGCCAAAGTGGTTCCAGGCGCCAAAATTCGTGTCATGAACTGCCGTGGTGATGAACTGGTGGTTGGCGAAACGGATAAGGATGGGGTGTTCCATCATCCACATGCAGTCGGAACGTCCGACTATTGCAACGACACCGGCCTGTCCGGTTTGTTTGTGACGGCCCGGATCGACAAAAACAATCCGATGGCGCGTGGTAAAGATGAATTCAGCTTTGCCTTGAGCGAGTGGAATTCGGGTATTGAGCCATGGCGCTTTAACGTGCCTTATAGCTGGGGTGGCAGTGATGAGCCTATCGCTCACACCGTCATGGACCGCAGCCTGTTCCGTGCAGGTGAAGTGGCACACATGAAGCATTACGTACGTGAACGCGTACGCGAAGGTTTCAAGGCTCCTGCTCGTTATCCTGACACGATGATCGTCGAACATGATGGCAGCGGCAAGCGGATTGAACTGCCCCTGAAATGGCAGAAAACAGCAGCGGGCAGCGTGTTTGCGCTGACCGATTGGAAGATCCCCAAGGATGCCGAGCTGGGCGTTTACCGTCTGCGTACAGAAGGTGAGAACCAGTACTTCAACTTCGGTGAGTTCCGTGTTGAAGAATTCAAGCTGCCCGTTTTGGGCGGCAGCATCAAGCTGGGTGATGGCCAGGATCGTCCTTATCTGGTGAAACCCAAAGAGATGCAGGCTGATGTGCAGTTGCAATATCTGTCGGGTGGTCCGGCTGACTTCCTGCCCGTGCAGTTGTCGGCCGTGGTGCGTAGTCAATCGCCTTCGTTCAGTGCCTACGACGATTTCAGCTTTGCTCCTCCTGAAAAGAGCGAGCAGTCTGACGCCTCGGAATCGCGCGTGTTCTTGAACAAGCAGCGCTTCCAACTGGATGCCCAAGGTGGTTTGCGTGCCAAGCTGGATAGCCTGCCCGCTGTGGATCGGGCTTCCGAGTTCCTGGTGGAAGCCACATTTGCAGATCCCAATGGCGAGATCCAAACCCTGACCCAAACCGTGGCGGTATGGCCTGCGGATGTGGTGGCCGGTTTGCGTGCTGGTAGCTGGTTAGCCGCCGGTTCGTCCACCAAGCTCTCGGCCCTTGCCTTGAGCCCGGATGGCAAGCCATTGAAGAACGTGCCAGTGCGCATTGAAGCCGCTAACGTACAGCGTTTCTCGATTCGCAAGCGCATGGTGGGTGGCTTCTACAGCTATGACAACCAGGAGCAGCGTGAAGACCTGGGCACAATCTGCGAAGGTCGCAGCGATGAGCAAGGTCTGGTGCAGTGTGACGTGAAGCTGGAGAAGGGCGGTCAGGTCGAACTGCGTGCCGTTGCACGTGATGACGAAGGCCGTGAGTCGGTTGCTGCCAGCAGCGTCTGGGTCAGCGGTTCGGGCTATATGTGGTTCGGTGGTCAGAATGATGACCGTATCGACGTGATCCCTGCCAAAAAGACCTGGGCTCCCGGCGATAAAGCCGAGTTCCAGGTACGCATGCCATTCCGTGAAGCCACAGCCCTGGTGGCCGTGGAGCGTGAAGGCGTCTTGCAGGCTCAAGTCGTTCAACTGGAGGGTGACAGCCCTAACGTCAGCGTAGAGATCAAGCCCGAGTGGGGCCCGAACGTGTACGTGTCCGTGCTGGTCTTGCGTGGCCGTCTGCGTGAAGTGCCTTGGTACTCCTTCTTTAGCTGGGGCTGGAGTCAGCCTTTGAATTGGTACAAGGCTTATTCGGAAGGCGGTGGCGAGTTTGTTGCGCCGACCACAACCGTAGACTTGTCCAAGCCTAGCTACCGTTTCGGTCTGACTGGCATTGAAGTCAGCAGTCAGCAAGATGCTCTGGATGTGAAGGTGACAACCGACCGCAGCCAGTACGCGATTCGCGAACAGGCCAAAGTCGAGATTCAGGTTCTGAAGTCGGATGGCACACCCGCAGCCGGTGCCTCTGTTGCCTTGGCAGCGGTGGATCAGGCCTTGCTGGAATTGAGCCCCAACAATAGCTGGAACTTGTTGACGGCCATGCGTGCCTTGCGCGGCTACAACGTGCAGACCGCCACGGCGCAGTCTGAAATCGTGGGTCGTCGTCACTATGGTCGCAAGGCTGTCGCAGCCGGTGGTGGCGGCGGTAAGAGCCCCACTCGTGAATTGCTGGACACCTTGTTGTTGTGGAAGGGCAATGTGGAGCTGGATGCTCAGGGTCGCGCTACGGTGACCGTGCCGCTGAATGACTCCTTGACCCAATACCGCATCATGGCGGTGGCCGATTTGGCCGGTGACCGTTTTGGTAGCGGCTCCGCTCAGATCGTCACGACTCAAGACTTGCAGATCATTTCCGGTTTGCCTGCCATTGCTCGTGAAGGTGATGATTACCAGGCTCAAGTGACGCTGCGTAACAGCAGCCCGCGCGCCATGACTGTGAAGGTAACGGCAAAGTACCACGGTAAAGGTCTGCCTTCCTCGGCCTTGCCAGAGCAAACTGTGGAATTGGCATCGGGCTCGGCCAAAGTCGTTTCCTGGCCCATGAAGGTTCCTGTCTCCAGCGGTTCGGCGACTTCGCATCAGATGGAATGGACGGTGGATGCACAGGAAGTTCAGCAGGCCGGTGCAACGGGTAAAGCAGTGAAAGACAGCCTGGCGATCAAGCAGGAAGTCTTTACGGCGACCCCCATTAGCGTTCAGCAGGGCACATTGGTTGCTGTCGGTATCGATCAGCCCTTGAATATGTCGGTGCAAGCTCCGGCCGGTGCCTTGAAGAACGAGAAAGGTGTGGTTCAAGGTGGTCTGCAAATGCTGTTCCGCTCTTCCTTGGGCGGCGGTATGGAAGGGGTGCGTGCCTGGTTTGAACGCTATCCCTACACCTGCTTTGAACAGCAAGCCTCGCGTTATATGGGCCTGCGTTCCGAGGAAGCCTGGGCTGGCCTGATGCAGCGCATGCCTTCTTATATGGACCCGAATGGTTTGCTGCGTTACTTCCCCAGCAACTACGGTTGGGGCAGCCGTGTCTTGACCAGCTACGTCCTGGATATCAGCTACATTGCTGAATCCATTGGCCTGAACTACCCCATCCCGGCCGGTTTCCGCAACGAGATGCTGCAGGGTCTGGAAAATGTGGTGAATGGTCGTATCCCGAATATGCACACGGTTTCTCGTCAAGAGCGGGATATCGAGGTGATTCGTGCGACGACCGTCCTGGCCAAGTACGATCGTGCCCGCGTCAATATGCTGGATTCGGTGGAATTGAATCTGCAAAGCTGGCCAACGGAAATCCTGCTGGCCTGGGTGGATCTGACTCAGCGTTTGCCAGGTATCAAGAAAGCCGAGCAGACACGTAAAGAAGCGCTGGGCTTGATTCAGGCGCGCCTGATCAGCCGTGGCACTCGTCTGGTCTTTGGTGATGATGCGCTGAATGGCAACCCATGGGACATGACCAGCCGTGTGACCAACCAGGCCCGCTTGATGCTTCTGGTCAATGAAATGCCAGAGTGGCAAGAAGATATGCCTCGTCTGGCGCAAGGTCTCTTGGCCGAGCAGCAGCGTGGTGCCTGGCGCATGACCACGGAAAACCTCTTTGGCAGCTTGGCCATTGAGCTGTTCAGCCGTGATCACGAACAGTCCCCTAGCGGTCAGTCCATGGTGATTCTGGGTTCTGAAACGGCTCAGGTTGTGGATTGGGACATGCTGAACCCGGACGGTCAGGGCGTACGTTCCTCCAAGATTGACGTGCCTTGGCACGGCGATCAGCCTGAAAACCTGAATGTTGAGCAAATGGGTGACGGCAAGGCCTGGATCGAAGTCCGTTCCCTGGCAGCGGTGCCTGTGAGCAAGCCGATCTCCGCGGGCTTGAGCATGGAGCGTCAGATTGAAGCGGTTGAGCAGGCCAAGCCAGGCGTATGGAGTCGTGGTGACATCATGCGTGTGAAGATCAAGGTCAAGGCTCAGGGCCAGGCAAACTGGGTGGTCGTGTCGGATCCGGTTCCTGCTGGTGCCACTATCCTGGGCAGCGGCCTGGGTCGTGACTCCGCCATGGCAACCGCTGGTGAAGAACAGTCCGGTCAGTGGCCCAGCTTTATCGAACGCCGCTTTGATGGCTACCGTGCTTACTACGAGCGCTTTGAAGAAGGCACCACTGAAGTCAGCTACACGGTGCGTCTGAATACAGTGGGTCAGTTTGTGCTGCCAGCCAGCCGTGCTGAAGCCCTGTACGAGCCTGATGTGTTTGCCGTCTGGCCTAATGAGCAAGTTCTGGAAGTTGTGGATGCACCAGCCAATTAAAGCAGGACTGCTGGTGTTGGGACTGGCCCTGTGGGCCAGTCCCGGGCAAGCCATGCCCAGCTATGAGGAAGTTCGTCAGGCTTATCGATCTTCCGATGTGCAGGTGCTGGATCGCCAGGGGGAACTTGTTCAGCGTGTGCGTCTGGACTTCGCGCAACGGCGCGGCGATTGGGTCGCACTGGAACAAATTTCCCCGGCCTTGCAACTGGCGGTCTTGATGTCTGAAGACCGCCGTTTTGAGTCCCATGGTGGGGTGGACTGGTTGTCAGTCGGCTCTGCCGCCTGGGACGGTCTGTTCGCCGGACGTAGTCGGGGCGCTTCCACCATTACCATGCAGTTGGCCGGTCTGATGGATCAAGATCTGGTCGGGGGTCGGGGTGGGCGTTCGGTCTGGCAAAAGCTGGACCAGGTGGTTGCCGCCCAATCACTGGAAGATAATTGGACCAAGCCGCAAATTCTGGAAGCCTACCTGAATCAGGTGGCGTTCCGGGGGGAACTGGTCGGGGTGGACGCTATGGCGCGCACCCTGTTTCAAAAGCAGGCGACCGCGCTGGATGCGCGCGAGTCTGCGATTGCCGCGGTCTTGTTACGCGGCCCCAATGCCTCGGCGTTGACCGTCGAGCGCCGAGCGTGTCTGACCTTGCAGGAAATGGGACGCGCTCAACAATGTCGAGAGTTAAGTAATCTGGTGCCGGTGGCTTTGCGCCGGGCCGCCCAGCCTCCCTTGGGGCAGGCGCAGTTGGCTCCGCATTTTGCCCGTTGGCTGCTAGAGCAAAACCCTCAAATCAAAGCCGGTGAGCGTGTGCGCAGCACCCTGGATGCACGTCTGCAAATGCGGGTGCAGGCTAGTATGCGACGACACTTGCTGGACCTGCGCACGGCGCGTGTCCAGGATGCGGCGGTGGTGGTGCTGGATAATCATGGCGGACAGGTGCTGGCCTATGTGGGCTCCAGTGGCGATCTGTCCGAGGCTGCCGAGGTCGACCATGCTCGTTCCTTGCGGCAAGCGGGTTCCACCCTCAAGCCTTTTCTTTATGAAATGGCCATCGAAAAACGCCTGTTGACGGCGGCCTCTCTGTTGCAGGATTCGCCGCTGAACCTGGCCACGGGCAATGGTCTGTATATCCCGCAAAACTACGACAAGCAGTTTGTCGGCTGGGTCAGTGCTCGCAATGCCTTGGCTTCATCCCTGAATATTCCTGCTGTGCGTGTCTTGACCATGCTGGGCCCGGCCAATCTGGTGGAACGTCTGCGAGCACTGGGCCTGAATCTGCGTCAGGACGGGGATTTCTATGGCTATAGCCTGGCTTTGGGTAGTGCGGATGTCACCTTGCTGGAGTTGACGAATGCTTACCGTGCACTGGCCAATCTGGGGCAGACGCAGGCTGTGCAAACACGTATGGATCAGCAGGCAGCAACGTTTCAAGCTGTGATGGATGCAGGAGCCAGTTGGATTGTGGGCGACATGATGTCGGACCGCCAGGCTCGTGTGTTGACCTTTGGTCTGGACAGCGCCCTGAGCACACCGTTCTGGAGTGCGGTCAAGACCGGCACCAGTAAAGATATGCGTGATAACTGGGCCTTGGGCTGGACCGAGCACTACACCGTCGGCGTTTGGGTCGGTAATAGTGCCGGTCAAAGTATGCAGGATGTATCCGGCGTGAGCGGCGCGGCACCGATTTGGCATGAAGTTATTAGCGTGCTGAATAAAGGGCGCCCCGGCCGTCAGACAGCCAGACCCGCACAGGTACAGGTTCGCCAAATTGAATTTGTGCCCGCTCTCGAACCCAGCCGCGAAGAGTTTTTTGTGGATGGAACCCAGACTGATCGCGTGGAATTAAGCGATGTGAATTTGTCTTACGCAGGCCCGGCACGTATCCGCGAGCCGGTGAATGGCACCATTTTCGCCTTGGACCCGGATATTCCACCGCAGAATCAGCAACTGCGATTGCTGGCTCAAGGTCAGATTACCGAGCCTCTGGTGTGGTGGGTGCAGGGAGTAGAAGCAGGGAAGGGGGCGCAGTTGCGAATTCCGTTAGTACCGGGGACGCTGCGCATTGAATTGAAAACAGAACAAGGTCGCTTAATGGATCAGGTCAGCGTACAAATTAGGGGTGCGCAAATGACAAGCTTTAACAAAGATTAACCGCTTGCGCTTTTACATGACTGATACACTGCTATCCTTACTGAATCTTCGTAAAGAGAGGGGGGAACTTCACTATGATGACTTTACGCACACTGGCTCGAATTTTGGCTCCTGTTGGTCTGGTCGCATTGGCCGCTTGTCAAACCGTTCAAGAAAAGCCGAGCGATAAAACTGGTACCTCCAGCGCCGCAACACAAACTCCCTCCACGCCAGCAACAGGCGCTCAGCAAGCTCAGGTTCAGCCTGGTGCCGAGCAGCAAGCTGCGCCCGTGCAAATCTTCCTGGCTGATACCCAGGAACAAGCGGGTTGGGCACGTGTCGACGTGCAACCTAATGGTGTCTTGTTTGTGAATCCGCGTGCTGTGGTGGTGCGTCAGGATCTGGTTGGCGTGCAAGCCGGGACCAATGACAGCAAAGAAGGTTTGCTGGCTTTGGATCTGACACCTGAAGCGGCTCAGCGCCTGCTGCAAGTGACCACCCAGTTCCCTAAAAAGCGTCTGGCTTTGGTCGTGGGTGACACCATGTTGGCAGCACCAGCTTACGGCTCGCCCGTTAAAGATGGTCGCCTGATTTTCATGGTTGGCACTGAAGCCAATGCCTTGGCCGCTGCTCGTGCCATTGCCGGTCCAGAAGCGACACAAACCAACGGCAAGAAGTAAGCCCTGCTTGCTGCCTTAACGCTGTCCTGGTCCTGGGTTTACTCATGTCCGGCTTTTTGGAAAATGCGGTGGGTGCAAACCCGCCGCTCTTGTTAATAACAGGAAAGTCGGTATGGTGACCCCGCCAGGCAGTCTTGCTTTTTATATCCTTTCTTTTCGGGTTCTGATCGGCCTGCATGGGGCCGCGCTGCTGTTCATCATGTTGATGGGCACCGGAGCGATCGGATCCGTTTTCGTCCCCGCTTTTTTACGCCTGCCCTTGTTCGTCTTTCTGATGGGGCTGGTCTCGGCGTTTCTGGCCTTGTGCTGGAGCCATTGGACCCTGGCGTGGCATAACTCCAAAGCAGGGCGTCGCTGGGCCTGGATACCCGGCTTCTGTTCGGCCTTCTTTCTGGCCTTGAGTCTGGCTCTTTTTGTAATCGGCGTATGGGGCACTCTGGGTCTGGCCGATTTTGCCTATCAGCATAGCGAATGGCTCACCTCCGGCCAGCAAGGCTACGACGGTCTTGTCGTTCCTAATAATGACCAGGTCGTGCCCTACACCACGCCGTATCGGCAGCATCCTTAGGGTGTGGTCACTATGCTTGGATAGCAGCGACTCCAGCCCGCTGCGTAGACTGTCGTTGTATTTTTTGCAATAGACTTAATTCTTCCTCGCTTTTTTATCGGCCATAGTCTTAAAATGTGCGCATTGCGTATATTTCATAAGTGAGAGCTGATATGGCCGTCTCCCAACAAGTTTTTTTGCGTGATGCAATGCGTCGCCTGAACCTGACTCGTGACGTTTTTGCGGCACGTATTGGGGTGAAGCGTCGTGCACTGGATACATGGCTGCTGCCTGAAGGCTCCCTGGAGTCGCGGGCCATGCCAGAAGTTGTGCAGCGTTTCGTCACGGAAATCGTGGAAAACGAAGCACTGCTGAGCAAGTATGCGCAAAGCGCACAGTCCGGTCCCTTGCGTGATCGTATTGCGACGGGCGGCAAACATCAGCTCCTGTCCGTCGACCAGTTCACCCGCGAAACGGTGGAAGAGCTGTGTAGCCTGGCCGACATCATGCAGCCCATCGCTCGTCGTCAAAAAGTATCGCGTGTGCTGGAAGGTGCAGTGCTGGGCAATCTGTTTTTTGAAGCCTCCACCCGTACCCGCGTCAGCTTCGGCTCGGCTTTCTGCCGCTTGGGCGGTTCGGTGTGTGACACCACCGGCTTTACCTTTTCTTCCATGGCTAAAGGCGAGTCCATTTACGACACCAGCCGTGTGATGAGTGGCTATGTGGATGCCATGGTGGTTCGTCATCCTGAGCAAGGCTCTGTGGCCGAATTTGCACGTGCCACGAATATTCCTGTGGTGAACGGCGGTGACGGTGCGGGTGAACATCCCAGCCAGGCATTGCTGGATCTGTACACCATCAGCACCGAATTCTCCCGTCTGGGCAAGTTGCTGGATGGTGCGCATATCGCCCTGGTGGGTGATCTGAAATATGGTCGTACCGTGCACTCTCTGATCAAGCTGCTGGGCATGTATCGTGGCCTGAAGTTCACGCTGATCGCACCTCCCGGCCTGGAGATGCCTGAGCACATTGTGGAGCAGGTCGCCAAGCAAGGTAAGCACGTGATCGAGCAGACCACCTCGTTGGAAAAAGGCCTGCCTGGCGTGGACGTGATTTACGCCACACGCGTTCAGAAAGAGCGTTTCGAGGAAGGGCAGGACGGCAGCTTCACGGCGGACTTCCAGGTCAATAAAGCGATTATTGACCGTTGCTGCGGCCCCGATGTGATCGTGATGCACCCGTTGCCACGCGATAGCCGTGAAGGCGCTCATGATCTGAGCGTGGACCTGAACCACGATCCTCGTCTGGCGATTTTCCGACAGGCAGATAACGGGATTCCTGTGCGTATGGCGATCTTTGCCGTCTTGCTGGGTGTGGAAACGCTGGTGCAGCATTCCATGCGCGATGTGACCTGGAATCCGCCATCGCATATTGGCCCTGAGGATGCCGTCTTTCATGGCATGTACTAATCCAGATATGACTGGGTATTAAGTACCTGATAGCATTAAAAAAAGCCGGGGCTCTGATTCAGAGCCCCGGCTTTTTGTCTTTCATCCTAGTGTTTTCAAACCTGCTTCAAGTGCAAACGCTAAGCTGCACATTGCGCTGAAAAGTTGCTCTGTTAAGCACAACAATTCAGCGCGACAGGTCTGTTCTTACTTGGATGTAGGCATGGCAAACTCCGCTCCCTTGGAGATGCTTTCAGGCCAGCGCTGCATGATGGATTTCTGGCGTGTGTAGAAACGTACGCCTTCTTCACCGTAGGCGTGCATATCGCCAAACAGGCTCTTCTTCCAGCCGCCAAAACCGTGCCAGGCCATAGGGACAGGAATAGGTACGTTGATACCAACCATGCCCACATGGATACGGCGACCAAATTCACGGGCCACGTTACCGTCGCTGGTAAAGCAAGCTACACCGTTGCCGAACTGGTGCTTGTTGATCAGTTCAATGGCGCTGGCCAGATCCGGTACGCGTACGCAGCACAGAACAGGGCCAAAGATCTCGTCCTGATACACGCTCATGTCGGGGGTGACGTGGTCGAACAGGGTGCCGCCCATCCAGAAGCCGTCCTCGCAACCTTCACCGGCTTTGGCGCCGTCAAAATGGCGACCGTCCACCAGCAGTTTGGCGCCTTCTTGTACACCCTTGTCGATGCAGCCGCTGATGCGTTCGCGCGCTTGAGGGGTCACGATGGGGCCCATTTCGGCGGCAGCGTTGGTGCCATTCAGAATCTTCAGACTGCGAGTGCGTTCTTCCAGCTTGGGCAGGATGCGTTCGGCAGAGTCACCCACCAGCACGGCCACCGAGATGGCCATGCAACGCTCGCCAGCCGAGCCGTAGGCGGCACCGATCAGGGCGTCCACGGTCAGGTCGATGTCGGCATCAGGCATGACGACCAGGTGGTTCTTGGCGCCGCCCAGGGCCTGGACGCGCTTGCCACCAATGGCGCCCATTTCATAAATGCGATTGGCAATCGGGGTGGAACCCACAAAGGACACGGCTTGCACGTCCTCGTGATTGACCAGGGCCTCAACGGCGTCTTTGTCGCCTTGCACCACGTTGAACACGCCATCGGGCAGACCGGCTTTTTTCAGCAGTTCGGCAATGAACAGGCTGGGGCTGGGGTCGATAGGGCTGGGTTTCAGCACAAAGGTGTTACCCGCGGCGATAGCAACGGGGAACATCCACATGGGCACCATGACCGGGAAGTTGAACGGGGTGATACCGGCTACCACACCCAGGGGCTGGCGCATGGTCCAGTTGTCGATATTGGTGCTGACCTGCTCGGTGAAATCGCCTTTGAGCAGTTGGGGAATGCCGCAAGCAAACTCCACAATTTCAATACCACGGGTGACTTCGCCCATTGCATCGGACAGAACCTTGCCATGCTCGGCGGTGATCATGGCGGCCAGTTTTTCCTTGTTCTCGTTGAGCAAGGCCAAAAAGTTGAACAGCACGCGGGCGCGGCGTAGCGGTGGGGTGTCAGCCCAGGCGGGGAAAGCGGCCTGAGCGCTGGCCACGGCGGCGTCAATATCTTGCTGGCTACCCAGTTTGACCTTGGCGCTGACCTGGCCGGTGGCCGGGTTGTACACCGGTTGAGTACGCGTACCGGCGCCAGCCTGCTGGCCACCTCCGATGTAGTGAGCAATTTCGGGGGTGTTTAACTCTGTCATGGTGATGCTCCTGCTGGGATGAATTAAAACAAGGGGCGGTAACCCGGTCGGGCTGGGCTACCGCCAGAGTACCAAGTACTCAGTGAGAGACGGCCGCAATACCCACTGCCGTTTCAGCGCGGACTTGCTGGGCGTCAAACCCGGCGCGGTCCTCGCTGGCCCGGCGGCTGCGGTCCAGTTTCGAGACAAGATAAATCGTGATGAATGCCAAGGGCATGGAAATCAGGGTAGGGAAGTCGTACGGGAAGACGGCTTCGGAGAAACCCAGAATACGTACCCATACGGCAGGGGAAAGAATGACCAGACCCAGGGCCATCAGCAAGCCTGCCAGACCACCCACAATAACACCGCGTGTGGTGACGTCACGGCAGTACATGGACATCAGCAGCACTGGGAAGTTGGCCGATGCCGCAATACTGAAGGCCAGGGCCACCAGGAAGGCGACGTTCTGGTCGCGGAACAGCAAGCCCAGGAAAATGGCCACAAAACCAATACCAATCGAGGCCAGACGGTTGACACGCATAGCCTGGGAAGGCGTGACGTCGTCGCGACGGATGACTTTGGCGTACAGGTCGTGGGCCACCGCGGAGGCACCCGCCAGCGTCAAGCCACTGACCACGGCCAGAATCGTGGCAAAGGAGACGGCGGCCAGCAAACCAAACAAGAGGTTGCCACCCAAGGCGGTTGCCAAGTGCATGATGGGCATATTGGAACCACCCAGAACCATGCCTCCTACCTTGCCGTCCACGTAGAACTGCGGGAACTTGGGCAGAATCGCCATGGCGCTCAGACCCAGAAAGCAGATCACCACAAAGAACACGCCCATCAGACCTGTCGCCACGAAGACCGATTTACGGGCAGCGCGTGCATCGGGTACGGTGAAAAAGCGCATCATGATGTGTGGCAAGCCTGCAATACCAAACACCAGCGACACGGCCAAAGACAGACCCGAGAACGGATCGGCCATCAGCTTCCAGGGGCCCTTCATGGCTTCGCCTGCCTGATGATGCTCGGCAGCAGCGCTGACCAGGGCAGAAAAGTCGAAGTTGAAATACCACATGGCCAGGGCAGCCATCAAAAAGCCATTACCCATCATCAAAATGGCTTTGATGATCTGTACCCAGGTGGTTGCCACCATACCGCCCACCACCACGTACACCATCATGAGCAAGCCCACGGCCACCACGGCATAGGTGTAATCAATGCCAAACAGCAGTTGCACCAGTTGGCCTGCGCCGACCATTTGCACGATCAGGTAGAACAACACGACGGTCAGCGAACTGATGGCAGTAAAGATACGTGTGCTGCGTTCGTCCAGGCGATACGAGACGATGTCGCTCAAGGTGTAGCGG
Source organism: Alcaligenes sp. SORT26 (assembly GCF_017377875.1). Taxonomy (GTDB): domain Bacteria; phylum Pseudomonadota; class Gammaproteobacteria; order Burkholderiales; family Burkholderiaceae_B; genus Alcaligenes; species Alcaligenes parafaecalis. The sequence continues at coordinate 1,207,624 of NZ_CP070975.1, read as the reverse complement.
CCCAGATTGCGCAAGCGTTCCGCAATCAGAAACATGATGACGGGCCAGCCCATGAAGGCGCAGACCGCATACAGCAGCGAGTCAAAACCATTGGTAAAGGCCAGGGACGAAATGCCCAGCAAGGTGGCGGCGGACATGTAGTCACCCACAATGGCCAGGCCATTTTGCGTGCCGGTAATGCCGCCCCCGGCGGTGTAAAAGTCCGAGCTGGAACGGGTGCGCGACGAGGCCCAGTAGGTGATGCCCAGGGTAACCAGGACAAAAGCCGCAAAGATCAGAATGGCTTGTGTATTCATGGGCGCACCTTTGCCAGTACTCGCTCGCACAGCGGGTCAAAGCGGGTGTTGGCGACGTGAATGTAGACGCCAGTTAATAACCAGGACACAAAAATCAGTCCTATCCCGTACACCATGCCACTGTTGACAGCTCCTCCACTGCCCAGGTCATGGGTTAAAACGCCGGGCCAGAAAATGGCCGTCACGATAAACAGGCCGGTCAGCCCCAGGCAGATGCCGGCGCAGGCAAATGCCAGACGCCGACGCTGCGACTTGAGTTGCTCATATTCCTGTAGTCCGGACAGTGCCCGGCTTAACTCTTGATGCGACAGCATGGTTTTGTCTCCGTATTGTTGTGATTACTGCCCATGTCCGCCTGGCCGATGTTATTTGGTCGGCTTCACTTTATGAGCTTTTTTATTAACAAACTCCCCCAAGCGGTCCTGCACATCCCGCCCGGTTTGTACGACTGCTGCCATCAAGCCCTCGGCAAAGAGGCCGTCGGTGGCAGACATGTCGGCAATGCGGCTGATCGAGCTGACAATGGCGTAGTTCGACAAAAGGGCATTGCCTGCAATGCGCTGGGCCAGTTCCAGGCTCAGCTCATAGGCTGTTTTGGGGTTGGCGTCGTTGTTGCACACGTAGTGCGCCAGCCCCAGTCGTTCCCCTTCCACAGCGTCCAGCACACGGCCGGTCAGCATCAGTTCAATCATGCGGTTGGGGGAAATGATCTTGGCCGTGCGCACGGTAGCGCCGCCGCCGGTAAAGATGCCGCGTGTACCTTCAGGCAGGGCAAAGAAAGTGCTGCTGTCGGCCACGCGAATGTGTGCGGCGCTGGCCAGTTCCAGGCCACCACCGACGACAGCGCCTTGCAGGCAGGCAATCACCGGGATGCCGCCGTGTTCGATCTTGTCGAAAGCACGGTGCCAGCTTTGGCAGACGCGCAGAAAATCTACCGCGCCGCGTTCTTTGTCATGGTGTTCTTTCAGGTCCAGACCCGCGCAGAAGTGGTCGCCTTCTGCCTTCATCAGAATGACCCGGATGTGCTCGGGAATATTGGAGAAGTACGCATCAATTTCAGCAATGGCATCTTCATCCAGGGCGTTGCGCTTGTGCGCCTTGTTCAGCGTGACAATTCCGATGTTGTCCAACTCGGTGGTGAGCAGGAAAGGGGCGGCCATAAAAAACTCCTTGTGTTACGTAAATGCGTGGGCAGCAGTGCAAATCAGTTGGGATCGGTGTGATCCGCTAGCATCTTGCGCAGTGCCATTTTTTGAATTTTTCCAGTTGCGGTCATGGGCATCTGGTCGATGAAAATTACTTTGTCGGGGACCGACCAGCGGGTGACGCGATCCTGATAGCGTTCCAGCATGTGAGCCTCGTCCAGATCAGCCCCTTCACGTGGCACGACAAACAGCACAGGGCGCTCGCCCCATTTGTCATCGGCCTGGGCGATGCAGGCAGCCAGTTCGACCAAAGGCTCTTCCATGGCGATGTTTTCGATCTCGATTGAGGAAATCCATTCGCCACCGGACTTGATCACATCTTTGCTGCGGTCGGTAATGTAGACGTAGCCATCGGCGTCGATGGAGCCTACGTCGCCGGTGCGGAACCAGCCGTTCTCACTGGCCAGATCGGGCTTGCCGTAATAGCGGTCCATGATCCAGTTGCCCTGGATCAGCAGGTGGCCGCTGCTCTTGCCGTCGCGTGGCAAGGTATTGCCTTCGTCGTCAACGGTTTTCAGGCGTGCGCCGAACAGGGCACGACCTTGCGAGGCCAGCACGTGCTGTTTCTGGGCTTCGGGCAAGTCGCTGTGTTTGGGCAGCAATTGGCACACCGTGCCTAGCGGCGAGGTTTCTGTCATGCCCCAGGCGTGGCGCACGGTAATGCCGTAGCCTGCCCAGGCGGCAATCATATTGGGTGGGCAAGCAGAGCCACCAATCAGAATGCGGCCCAGGGTGCTGAACTGTTTGCCGTTCGCTTTGGCGTAGTCCAGCACGGTTTTCCAGATCGTAGGAACACCGGCAGACAGGGTGACGCCAGCCCGTTCGCACAGAGAGTAAATGCGCTCGCCTTGCAGGTTTGCTCCGGGTAGTACCAGCTTGGCACCGGACATCAAACCGGAGTAGGGCAGGCCCCAGGCATTGACGTGAAACATGGGCACTAGAGGCATGACGGCATCGGCGCTGGCAATGCTCAAGGCATTGGGGTGGGACGAGGCGTAGGCATGCAAGAGGGTGGAGCGGTGTGTGTACAGCGCTCCTTTGGGATCGCCCGTGGTGCCGGAGGTATAGCACAGGCCGCTGGCAGTATTCTCGTCAAACACAGGCCATTCAAAGCCCGTCGTGTCATTGCCCAGCCAGCTTTCGTATTCGTCGGCCAAGGGGCCTTGAGCCTGACTGCCCATGCGTACCCACTGCTTGACGGTGGGGCAGTGGTCGCGCAGATAGCTGACCATTTCTTCGAAATGTTCGTCGTAGAACATCACCGTGTCTTGGGCATCATTGATGATGAAGGCAATTTGCTCGCGCGTCAGACGCGGGTTCACGGTGTGACAGATCAGACCGACGCCCGAGGTGGCGTAGTAAATTTCCAGGTGGCGGTAGGTGTTCCATGCCAAAGTCGCCACGCGTTCGCCGGGCTGCAGGCCTTCACGGCGCAATCCCAGGGCCAGATCCTGAACCCGGTAGGCGAATTCAAGATAGCTGTAGCGATGAAGATCGCCATTGTCCAAAGCGGTAACGATCTCCTGCTCAGGGTTATTCTCTACGGCGTGGGTGAGAATGGAACTGATGAGCAAGGGCATATGCATCATATTTCCAGTGCCTAACATGGTGATGTCTCCTTGTATTATGTGTGTCAGCATAGGATGGTTTAGCACCTTGCCCAATAGCCAATACTGACGTCGAATATGCAAAAAGTGACAATCTTTGAGAGGTCATAGGAAATGAATGCTTTGCCCGGCACGCTCCCGGTGCCCGTTGATGCAGCCCATACCGCCACTGTGGCGCTGGATCTGGTGCAGGACTGGTTTCACAGCCTGCGCACCAGTTATTCCGAAGAGGTGCTGGATCATTGCCTGAAGCAGTCGGGCATCGTGAAAGACTTTATTGATCGGCCCGGCGCTCGTTTGACGCGTGATCAATTGGTGCGCCTGTATCAGGAAAGCGCCAGAAAAACGGGTGATGAGATGATGGGCTTCTGGACTCGGCCCATACGTGCCGGAGCCTTGAAATACATCGTGCGTACCGTGCGAGATGCGCCGTCCATTAATGTGGCCTTGTACCGTTTCACCCAGTTCTGGAATCTGCTGCTGGATGATTTCAGTCTGAATCTGATACGCACAGACAAGGAGTTGGGCATTGAATTGGTGCCGCGCTATCCCACGGCCTATGTGCATCGTTTTGGCCATGCGCTGATGCTGAAACTGACACACGGCATCGTGTCCTGGTTGATGGGACGTGAGGTGCCGGTGCAGCAAGTGGCTTTTGCGTTTCCGCGTCCTGCCTTTGCATCGGACTATTCGGTACTATTTCCGGCTTCAGTCAGTTTTGATGCGCCGTGCTCTCATATTTTGTTTGGCGTGGAACTGGGGCAGGTGCGGCCACAGCGTACTCAGGTAGAGGCCAGAGCCTTTCTGGAGCGTGCGCCGCGTGACTGGATTTTTACGTCCTACCACGAGCACGCCTTGCGCTTGAAAGTGCGGGAAATTCTGCATACCGACCTGGGTTATACCTTGCAGGACGTGTCCGGAAAATTGCATATGTCGGCGCGCACGCTGATACGCAGGCTACAAGAAGAAGGCCTGTCGTTTCAGGGAATCAAGGATGAGTTACGCCGAGATCTGGCGATTTTCAAATTGCTGCGCAAGGATATGTCGCTGGCTGAAATTGCGTATGCATTGAAATTCAGTTCACCAGCGACATTTCACCGGGCCTTCCGTCATTGGACGGGAATGACGCCCGGTGTCTATCGCGCTGCCCAACAGGAACTGGCCTGAAGGGCGGCCCTGGCCGGGTTTGAGCCCGGTCTGGCCCAGGCTTTACTTGCGCTCGCCGCCCAGCACTTCGACCAGATCACTGATCATCTTGGCCAGTTCGGCGGTCATCAAGGTCATGTCGGCATCAAAGATTTCGTCATCGTTGACGGCCGTCACGTCTTGTTTTTCAGTCAGGATGTCCAGCGGAGCGACGCGTTTGACGTCAAGCGCATCGGTCAGCACGAAGCTGATGCGATCCGCCCAGGTCATGGCCAAACGGGTGCATTGCTTGCCCGCTTCGACGTGCTTGCGCACTTCGTCAATATCCGCGCTTTGCTTCACGTAGCGTACGGCCGCACCGCTGTCGCCGGTGGAGCGCAGCTCGGTATCCTGGTCTACGGTGAAGTTAGCCAAGGCTTCCTGATCAACCAGCCAGGAAGTCATGGCTGCACCTGGAGATTCCTCGGTGTACAGAGGCAGAACCGGGAAGGGTTCCACGCTCTTGGCCAGCAGACCCAGGACTTCGTCGCTCTTGGCCGTGGCAGCGGCATCGATAGCCAGCCAGTGATTACGGGTATCCAGCCACACACGGGTATCGCGCGAGACGGCGAAGGCACGAGGCATCAGGTCCACGATGACTTGTTCCTTGATTTCCTTCATTTGCTTGCGGCCGGGTTTGTAGCCTTGCTGCTCTTCGATATCACGAGCCTTTTCACGAGCGACCTGATTGATCACGGTGGTGGGCAGCAGCTTCTTTTCGGCGCGCAGAGCGATCAGGTACTGACCGTTGACTTCATGCACCAGGGCATTGTTCTCGCGCGGGCTGACCCAGCCCAGGCTTAGCGGTTCCTGGCTGGAGCCAGGAGTAAAGCTGTGTTTGGAAAGAGCTTCTTCCAGCTCTTCGGCGGAACATACCCAGTCGGGGGAGAGGCGATAGATGCGTAGATTCTTAAACCACATGGATACGAAGATAAATAAACAGAAGAAAGGGGGCGGGCATCAAGCCCGAGTCGATGTTCGATTGTACGCGCAGATCTTCCTGTGTCGCCCGGCCATTTACGGACCCTTGCATTTGCTTGACAGGGGGCAAAAAATGACAGGCGCGACGGGCGGGTGTGCAGGGTGTCGCTAACGATTGATATCGTTATGGCGGGTCTCGCGCACGAACGGCGCGCCAATCGCGACAGTCACCAGACAGATCAGGATGGGGTACCACAAACCATCATAAATATTGCCAGTAACGGCAATCATGGCAAAGGACAGGGTGGGCAAAAAGCCCCCAAACCAGCCGTTGCCAATGTGATAGGGCAAGCTCATGGAGGTGTAGCGGATGCGAATCGGGAACATCTCCACCAGCATGGCGGCAATGGGGCCATAGACCGCCGTGACCAGCCCCACCAGATAGGTCAGCAAGACAACCAGCATCACTTTATTGATTTGGGCGGGGTCGGCACCGTTCGGGTAGCCATAAAGGCGCATGGTCTCGGTCAGCTCATTTCTAAGTTCTTGCGAGTGCTGGGCAAATTCGGCGCGGCTAAGGTGTCCGCCTTCAAAGCCATCAATCACATGCTCGCCAATGCGCACCTGGGCCACCTGGCCGGGTGAACCTTTGACGTTGTTGTAGCTGACGGCATGGCTGGCCATATAGGACTTCACGATATCGCAGGAACTGGTGAAGGTATGGCTGCCTACCGGATTGAACTGGAAGGAACAACTGGCCGGGTCAGTAATGACGGTGACCGGGGCGTTGCGTTGAGCCTGGACCAGGGCGGGGTTGGCAAAATAGGCCAGGCCCTGGAAGACTGGGTAATAGGTCAGGGCGGCCAGCAAACAGCCTGTCAGAATGATGGGTTTGCGCCCGATCTGATCTGACAGCCAGCCAAAAAAGATAAAGAGCGGGGTGGCCAGGAGCAGTGAAATCACCATCAGGGTTTGGGCCAGCGTGGCGTGCAAACCCAGCATTTGTGTGATGAAAAACAAGGCGTAGAACTGCCCCGTGTACCACACCACCCCTTGGCCTGCCGTCAGCCCGAACAGGGCTAGCAAGGCCATGCGCAGATTGGCCCAGCGGCCAAAGGACTCGGTAATGGGCGAGGTCGACAGCGTGCCTTCTTCCTTGATGTGCTGAAAGGCCGGGGACTCTTTCAGGTTCATCCGTATCCATACGGAAATAGCCAGCAGAAAGACGGAAATCAGAAAGGGAATACGCCAGCCCCAGACGATAAAGGCTTCTTCACCCACCAGGCTGCGTATGCCCATAATGACGAGCAGGGACAAGAGCAAACCGACCGAGGCGGTGGTTTGAATCCAGCTTGTGTAAAAGCCGCGGCGGTGCTGTGGCGCATATTCAGCCACATAGGTCGCGGCCCCGCCATACTCTCCGCCCATTGCCAGACCTTGCAGCAAGCGCAAGACAATCAGCATGATGGGGGCGGCAATACCAATGGCTTCATAGCTGGGCAGTACGCCCACCAGAAAGGTGGACAGACCCATCAGCAAGATAGTGATCAGAAAGGTGTATTTGCGACCGACGCGGTCGCCAATGCGGCCAAAAAGCAAGGCGCCAAAAGGACGGACGGCAAAACCGGCGGCAAAGGCCAGCAAGGCAAAAATAAAGCCAGCCGTAGGATTCACCGCAGAAAAAAAGTGCTGGGCCAGAATGGCGGCCATGGAGCCGTACAGATAAAAGTCGTACCACTCAAACATGGTACCCAGGGCCGACGCAAAAATAACCTTGCGGCCTTGGGCATCCAGCTTGTTCTTGATCTTGGGGAGGGCGGGGCCGGTGATGGTCTGGGACATCGGTTCAGGCCCTCCAAGGCAAAGACAGTGGAAAACTGACGCGCAAACGCAGGCCGCTCTCCTGGCCGGAGCTTAGTGGCATAAAGTCGATAGAGGCGCCGTGAATATCGGCAATCTCTCGCACAATGGCCAGCCCCAAACCGCTACCGTCTGCCTGATTGCCCATGATGCGGTAAAAGCGGTCAAAAATTCGTGCCTGATGCTCGGCTGGAATACCGGGGCCATTGTCTTCAATTTCTAGCCAGCCCTTGCCTTGTGTCTGGCCCGTGCGCATGGTGATCCAGCCGCCAGCCGGTGTGTAGATCAGGGCGTTGTCCAGCAAGTTGTTGATCAGCTCATCCAGCAAAACCGGGTCGGCTTGCAAAAGGATGGCTTTGGAGCTGTTCTCCAGACCCAGGTCCAGTCCCAGTTTCAAGGCATCGGGAACGCGCTGGCCAACGTGCAGCTCGGTCAGGGTGTTCAGATCCAGCGTTTGCTTGGTGGGGGCGTAGAGCGCATCACTGCTTTCGGCGCGGGCCAGTGCCAGCATTTGTGTGACCAGACGCGTGGCACGGTCAGTGCCGCGCACCAGTTGTTGCAGACTGGCCTCGGTCTGTTTGGGGTCGCGCTCGCGTAGCGCCAGTTCAGCCTGGGTGCGTATCCCCGCCAGCGGTGTTTTCAATTGATGCGCCGCATTCGCCACAAACTGGCGTTGCGTGGCTGAGAACTGCGCTTGTCGAGCCAACAAGCCATTCATGGCGTCAATAAGCGGCACAATTTCTGCCGGAGCCTGCTCCTGGTCCACAGGTGAAAGATCACCTGGCGCACGGGCACGCAAGCGTGCCTGCAGCAGGTTCAGCGGCTCCAGACCATGTGTCAGCCCCAGGCCCGCCAGCATGGCCGCCAGCGGCACCAGAATGAATTGCGGTGTCAGCATCCCGATCAGAATTTCTCTGTGTAGAACCGCTCTATGTTCATTGGTTTCGGCTGCAACTGCCAGGAAGGGCGTGTCGTTTTTGTCCTTGCCGCCCCAGACATAGGCCAGTCGCAGGCTTTGTTCGTCCAGGGCGACGTCCCGGTAGCGCACCAGGTCGGTGTCATAGCTCCAACTGTCGGGCACTGGCAAATTGGCATTGCCCGCGATAGGCTCGCCATTGGCATCCCGGATTTGCCACAGGGTAGGCGTCGGGCTTTCTTGCCGCAAAATGGTTTGAGCCCCGTGCGATAAATGAATAGGTTCTCTTACGTCCTGCTGGCTGATTTCCACGCGCAGCAAGTCCAGGTGATCGCGCAAGGTGCGGTCATAGGGCGAGTTGGCGATGTGCTGGGCGATGAAATAGGTAATGACAATCCCGATCGTCCAGAGCAAGAACAAGGGCCCGAAAATCCAGATCATGATCTTGTGGATTAACGGGCGCGGTACCACGCGCTTGCTCTTGGGGGGCGGGCGGGTGTTGCTGGATTCGGCGGGTGGTGTAGCGTGCTGCATGGACGATCCCTTAGGCTGGAGCGTCTTCTCGCAGTTTCTCGGGTTCCAGGCAGTAGCCCAGGCCACGTACGGTCAGAATACGGACTCCGCTGGGTTCCAGTTTTTTGCGCAGGCGGTGGATATAGACTTCGATGGCGTTAGGGGTAACTTCTTCACCCCACTCACAGAGCAGGTCCACAAACTGGTTCTTGCTGATCATGCGGCCACTGCGTGACAGGAAAATCTCCAGCAAGCTGGTTTCGCGGGCCGACAGTTCCAGAGGCTGATTATCTATATAGGCCATGCGGCCTTTCAGATCAAAGCTAAGCCGTTTGTGATGCAGCAAGGCGCTGCTGGTGCCGGTACTGCGACGCGTCAGGGCGCGCACGCGGGCTTCCAGTTCAGTCAGGGCAAAGGGTTTGGACATGTAGTCGTCCGCGCCCAGATCCAGGCCACGCACGCGTTGTTCTACCGTGTCGCTGGCGGTCAGAATCAGAACGGGCAGGCTGTCCTGGCGTTGGCGTATGGACTGCAGCACCGACAGGCCGGGCTTTTTGGGCAGGTCCAGATCCAGGATCAGAAGGTCGAAGCTTTGCAGTTGCAAGGCCGAGTCGGCGCTATCGCCGTCGTGCACCACATCGACCGCATAGCCTTCGTAGCGTAAGGAGCGAGAAAGTCCATCCGCGAGAATACTGTCGTCTTCGGCTATGAGTATGCGCATGACCCTACACAAACAAGTGATTTAACGGCTGTTCGGCATTGTTGCATAAGGCTGTAAGCCTGGTCAGTAGGGGATAACGATGGCGCCTAGTTAATTTATTTGAATATCTGTGTATATATACAGTATAATTTGATGCAATAATTAGGTTTGATTTTTAATTGCCGTGCCCGTCCGTTGGGGCGCCATTCCACAGTCAAGGATTTTTCATGGACGATAAAAATAGCAAAGCAGTGGCCTCGGAACGTTCCAAAGCGCTGGCCGCCGCTCTGACGCAAATCGAAAAGCAGTTCGGCAAAGGCTCGATCATGCGTTATGGCGACGACAACGTCGAGCATGACATCCAGGTGGTCTCTACGGGTTCCTTGGGTCTGGACATTGCCTTGGGCGTCGGTGGCTTGCCGCGCGGTCGCGTTATTGAAATTTATGGCCCGGAGTCCTCGGGTAAAACCACGCTGACCCTGCAAGTGATTGCAGAGATGCAAAAGCTCAAAGGCACCTGCGCCTTTATTGATGCCGAACACGCGCTGGATGTGCAGTACGCCCAAAAACTGGGTGTGAACCTGGGCGATCTGCTGATCTCTCAGCCCGATACTGGCGAACAGGCTCTGGAAATTACCGAAGCCCTGGTGCGCTCCGGTTCGGTTGACCTGATCGTGATCGACTCGGTGGCTGCCCTGACTCCCAAGGCTGAAATCGAAGGCGATATGGGCGATTCCTTGCCCGGTCTGCAAGCCCGCCTGATGAGCCAGGCCTTGCGTAAATTGACGGCAACCATCAAGCGCGCCAATTGCATGGTTATCTTCATTAACCAGATTCGTATGAAGATTGGCGTCATGTTCGGCAACCCTGAAACCACTACTGGTGGTAACGCACTGAAGTTTTACTCCTCCGTGCGTCTGGATATTCGCCGTATCGGTTCCATCAAGCGTGGCGACGAAATGGTCGGTAACGAAACCCGCGTTAAAGTGGTCAAGAACAAGGTTGCGCCTCCCTTCAAGCAAACCGAGTTCGACATCATGTACGGCAGCGGTATTTCCCGTGAAGGCGAAATTATCGACCTGGGCGTGCAGACGGCTGTGGTCGATAAGGCCGGTGCCTGGTACAGCTACGACGGCAACCGCATTGGTCAGGGTAAAGACAATGTGCGCGAATACCTGAAAGAGCGTCCCGAGTTGGCACGTGAAATCGAAAACAAGGTTCGCGAAAAGCTGGGTGTTGCCTTGATGAGCGCCGCTGTCAGCCGTCCCGCTAGTGCTGCTCCTGCTGCCGCTGCGGCACCCGAGGGAGAGGCCTGATTTTCCCCCCAGAGTTCGATGATGAACCCTTTGAGACTGACCCGGAGGAAATCCGGGAACGCAAACAGGCTCAAAGGGAGCGTATTGCTGCGCTGTCTGCTCAGCCCACACGGGCGGGCAGCCGCGTAGAGGGCGACTCAAGCGAGTCCCCTGGTTCTGAAAAGAAAGCAGCATCCAAACGGCCCGGGCTGTCTTTAAAAGCCAGGGCCTTGAATTTCCTGTCTCGACGCGAGTATTCCCGCCTGGAGTTGGGCCGCCGCTTGGCAGCCCACGCGGAAAGCGCGGAAGAAGTCGAAGCCTTGCTCGACACCTTAGTCGAACAAAAATGGCTCTCCAACGAACGGTTTGCTCATAGCGTAGTTAACCGCCGTGCTTCACGGGTGGGCACCCGAGTCATTTTGCAAGAGCTGCGCCAGCATGGTGTGGATGTACACCAGACTGAAGTAATCAAAGAAGAATTAATGGCGACCGAGCTGGAGCGCGCCAAGCAAGTATGGGGCAAAAAATTCAGCGCGCCGCCTGAAGATGCCCGCAACTACGCCAAGCAATATCGCTTCATGGCCAGTCGTGGTTTTTCGGGCCGTATCTTGCAGCAGATATTGGGCGACTGGGAAGACGATCCGGCTTGAATCAGCAGCCTGTCTATCTCCTCTACTTCAATCGCTGTTTATCAGTTAGCTATGCTATTGCTGAATGGTTCAAGGCTGAGCCGCCACAATCCCTTGCAGACTTTTGAAGCAGGTCTCACGTGCCTGTGCCAAAAAGGCTTGCACATAATCCGCCTGTAAATCCTCGCTGCGCACCGTGGCATAAAGCGTGCGCCAGATGCCATGCTCTCCCAGACGGCAAGTGCGGATCGAGGCTGGGTTCAAGAACTCCGTCAAAGCCCAGTTGGGCAGGGCGGTGACCCCTCGTTGGCTGGCCACCAACTGCACAATCATGGGCGTTAGCTCTGCCTGCCGAATCGCAGCGGGCTCCACATCGGCTGGGGTCAAAAACTGCGTAAAAATATCCAGACGATTGCGTTCGACCGGATAGCTAATCAAGACCTGATCTGTCAGTTGGAACGGCTCTATATAGCGATATTGCGACAAGGGGTGCTGGCTGGAAACAGCGAGCACCAGCTCGTAGCGAAACAGGGGCTCGTAGTGTACGGCCGGATTGTCTTGCGGGTCGGAGGTAATCACCACGTCCAGATCACCGCGCAACAAGGCTGGCAAGGGCGCAAACGAAAAAGCGGCGCTCAAGTCCAGCGTGACATCTGGCCATTGCTGCCTGAAGGCATCCAGCGCAGGCATCAGCCATTGAAAGCAGGAGTGGCAATCAATTGCGACATGAAGACGTCCGGTGCGACCTGCTGCCAGACGCTGCAAGTCGCGCTCGGTTGCTCGTACGCGCGGCAAGATGTCATCGGCCAGCATCAGGATGCGCAAAGCGGCGGTGGTCAGGCGAGCAGGGCGGGTGCGGCGGTTCAGTAATTGCACTTGCAGCCGCACTTCCAGATCGCGTAATTGATGCGACAAGGCGGATTGCGTCACATGCAATCGCTCGGCGGCTTCTTGCAAGCTGCCGCTGTCGCGGATAGCGCTCAGGGTCTCGAGATGTCGGATTTCAAGCATGTTGAATAAAACTCATGATTAGCATGGTGTATTTGATTTTTTTTCAAGTAAGTATACAGGCACAATAGCTTTCATCCGCCTGGTACGGCGCTCATATGGCTAATTTGTGGGGTTTACTATGACTATTATTCATAATCTGGGTTTTCCCCGTATGGGTGCGCAGCGCGAATTGAAGCGCTCCCTGGAGGCTTACTGGGCCGGTCAGGTCAGCCAGGAAGAATTATTGGAAACTGGCAAGGCCTTGCGCGCCCATCATTGGGCCCTGCAGAGCAAGGCAGGCCTGAATATGGTTCCGGTGGGCGATTTTGCCTGGTATGACCAGATTCTGGAGTGGAGCACCTTGCTGGGCGTGGTTCCCGCTCGTTTTGCGCAGGCCGATCATGCCCCTGTGTCGCTGGACACCTTGTTTCGCATGGCTCGCGGTCGTGCACCCAGTGGTACGCCTGCCGCCGCGTGTGAAATGACCAAGTGGTTCGATACTAATTACCACTACATCGTGCCTGAGTTCACTCCTGGCCAAACCTTCCGTATTGCACGTGAGTTTCTGTTTGAGCAGATTGAAGAGGCCAAGGCGCTGGGACATAAGGTCAAGCCTGTCATCCCTGGCCCGTTGAGCTGGTTGTGGTTGGGCAAAGGCGATGCCTACACAGGCTTGGCCGACCCGGGCAAGCTGGCTTTGCTGGATGCTTTGCTGCCGGTTTACGAGCAAGTGCTGGCTCGTTTTAAAGAGCAAGGTGTGGAGTGGGTGCAAATTGATGAGCCTATCCTGGTGCTGGATTTGCCCCAGGAGTGGCAAGATGCCTTCCGCCGTGTATATCAAAGTTTGAACCAGGTCGGTTTGAACGTGTTGTTAGCAACGTACTTTGATGATCTGCGTGAAAATGTCGCGGTGCTTAAAGATTTGCCGCTTGCAGGCGTGCATATCGATGCTGTCCGTGCTCCAGATGCCTTGCTCGCAGTGAAGGCCGTGTTGGGGCCAGACCAAGTGCTGTCTGCCGGGGTGATCTCGGGTCGCAATATCTGGCGTACGGATTTGGAAAAAGTAGCTCAAACCCTGCAGCCCTTGAAGGCCGCCTTGGGAGAGCGTCTGTGGATTGCGCCGTCGTGTTCACTCTTGCATATCCCTGTTGATGTGCAAAGTGAAACAGGTCTGGATGCAGAATTAAAGAGCTGGTTGTCCTTTGCGGTGCAGAAGCTGGATGAGTTGGCGCTGCTGCAAGGGCTGCTTGATGGCACCTTGGACGAGGCGGGCAAGCAGGCGGTCCAGGCCCAGGCGCTGGCATTGAAAACTCGCCGTGAGTCCCGACGCACGCATAACCCCTCAGTGCAGGCCCAAATGGCCAGGATCGATCAGGTTCAACGCCAGCGGGCTCCTTTTGCCCAGCGTGCCAAAGCCCAGCGCAACAAATTGAAATTGCCTGCTTACCCCACCACCACGATTGGTTCTTTTCCTCAGACCACCGAAATCCGCAGTGCTCGTCGAGATTGGCGTGGAGGCTCTTTAAGCGATTCGGCTTATGAGAAAGCCATGCAGGCCGAAATTGAACAGGTCATTCGTTTCCAGGAGCGCATTGGTCTGGACGTTCTTGTGCATGGGGAAGCCGAACGCAACGATATGGTGGAGTATTTCGGTGAACTGCTGGGCGGCTTTGCCTTCACACAGAACGGGTGGGTGCAAAGCTACGGTTCACGTTGCGTGAAGCCCCCCATTATTTTTGGGGATGTGCTGCGCGTGGCACCCATGAGCGTGGCCTGGTCGTCCTACGCCCAATCCCTGACCGAGCGTCCGGTCAAGGGCATGTTGACGGGGCCGGTGACCATGTTGCAGTGGTCTTTTGTGCGCGACGATCAGCCGCGTGCAGATACTTGCCGTCAGTTGGCGCTGGCATTGCGTGACGAGGTCTCCGATCTGGAGCAGGCCGGTATCCGAGTGATTCAGTTGGACGAACCTGCTTTCCGCGAGGGGCTGCCCCTTCGACAGGGTGATTGGCAAGCCTACCTGGATTGGGCGGTGGATTGTTTCCGCCTGTCCACCAGCGCCGTGTCTGAGGAGACGCAGATTCATACCCATATGTGCTATTCCGAATTCAACGACATCATGCAGTCGATTGCCGATATGGATGCGGATGTGATCACGATTGAAACCTCGCGCTCCAATATGTTGTTGCTGGACGCGTTTGAACACTTCGAGTACCCCAACGATATCGGTCCCGGCGTGTATGACATCCATTCGCCCAATGTGCCGGACAAGGACTGGATGGTGCGTTTGATGGGTGAGGCGGCCAAACGCCTGCCTGCTGACCGTTTGTGGGTCAATCCGGACTGTGGTTTGAAGACCCGTGGCTGGGCGGAAACCGAGGCGTCCTTGCTTGCCATGGTTGATGCGGCCAGGACCTTGCGCGCTGCTGCCCAAGAGTAGTGCAGGCTTAAAACACCCAGCCCGGGTCAAGTGCTTGGGTGGGGTGTTTTGAATCTTGCTGCTCGATTTGCTCACCCGGATAAAAACGACCGCCCATCAGGTGGTCGTTTTTTTCATGCGCCTTTGGCTGATCGCAGGCTCAGTACCGCATTAATCCTGTGTTTGGCCTGCGTTGAGAGCGCTGACGGATTATGTAAGGGGCTGATACGGAACATACGAGGTGCGTTATACTTGATCGGTTTCAATCTTGCCGCCTCGTTCATATCAATGCCTTTGCCTCCGCCGTCCGTTGCCCGTGAACCACTGCATACACGTACCATCACGGTACAGTCGTTTGCACGGGAAGATGGCCTCTGGGATCTGGAGGCCTCGTTGCTGGATGTGAAGTCCTACGACTTTCCCATTCGCAATGGCCAGACCCATAAGGCAGGTGACCCCGTCCACTTGATGCACCTGCGTGTCACCATCGACAGCAGCTTTGCCATTGTGGATGCCGTGGCGGTTTACGATGCGGCCCCTTACCAGGACAACTGTTCGTCCATCTCGGACGCCTACCAGAAATTGGTGGGCCTGAATTTGCTGAAACAGTTTCGTCAGGGTGTCAAAGAACGCTTTGGACGTTCGGCAGGCTGTACGCACATGAGCGAGTTGGCGCAGGTTTTGCCAACGGCCGCCGTGCAGACCATGGCTGGCCGGCGTCGCAGCAGTGGGGAATCAGAGATTTATCGCACCGATAAGCAGCCGTTCCATCTGGACGGCTGTCACGCCTTGCGGTTGAGCGGTCCCGTGGTTGAGGAATTTTATCCCGTCTGGTATCGACCTAAAGTGACAGACGGGGTGGATTAGTTTTTTTGTTTCAGTCAGGTCTCGGGCTTAGGCTTTGGGTTCCTGCCTTCTTTTTTATTGTGTTTTTAGACTGACAGGTATCACATGAAAATTCACGAATATCAGGGCAAAGCACTGCTTAAGCAGTTTGGCGTTGCCGTGCCACGCGGAATTCCTGCCTTCTCCGTCGATGAAGCGGTTGCAGCTGCGCAGGAGCTGGGTGGCTCTGTGTGGGTTGTCAAAGCCCAGATTCACGCCGGTGGCCGTGGTAAGGGTGGTGGCGTCAAGCTGGCTCGCTCGATGGACGAAGTGCGTCAACTGGCCTCGGAAATCCTGGGCATGCAGTTGATCACTCACCAAACCGGTCCAGAAGGCCAGAAAGTAGGCCGTCTGCTGGTGGAAGAGGGTGCTGACATCCAGAAGGAATACTACGTTGGTATCGTTACCGACCGTGCTACCCAACGCGTTGCCGTCATGGCTTCCCGCGAAGGCGGTATGGAAATTGAAGAAGTGGCCGAGCGTAACCCCGACGCCATTCTGAAAGAATTCGTGGATCCTGCTGTTGGCCTGACCAACGAGCAAGCCACCAAGCTGGCTCGTGGCATTGGCGTTCCTGACGCTTCCATCGAGAAAGCCGTTGCTGAATTCCAGAAGCTGTACAAGTGCTACACCGAAACGGATGCTGAACTGGCCGAGATCAACCCTCTGATCCTGACCGGCTCGGGCGATATCATCGCTCTGGACGCCAAGTTCAACTTCGATAGCAACGCCTTGTTCCGTCATCCAGATATCGTGGCTTTCCGCGACCTGGCTGAAGAAGATCCTGCTGAAGTTGAAGCCAGCAAATACGATCTGGCCTACATCCAACTGGACGGCAATATCGGCTGCCTGGTGAACGGTGCTGGTCTGGCCATGGCAACCATGGACACCATCAAGCTGTTTGGCGGCGAGCCTGCCAACTTCCTGGACGTGGGCGGTGGCGCTACGGCCGAGAAAGTAACCGAAGCCTTCAAGATCATGCTGGCCAACAAGGGCGTCAAAGCCATTCTGGTTAACATTTTCGGCGGCATCATGCGCTGCGACGTGATCGCTGAAGGCGTGATCGCTGCGTGCAAGGCCGTCAACCTGAACGTGCCTTTGGTTGTACGCATGAAGGGTACCAACGAAGAGCTGGGCAAGAAAATGCTGGCCGATTCCGGTCTGCCCATCATCAGTGCTGACACCATGGCCGAAGCGGCGACTGCTGTTGTCGCTGCCGCCAAGTAAGAAAAGGTTGAGGATTAGCAAATGTCGATTCTGATCAATAAAGACACTAAAGTCATCACGCAAGGGATCACCGGCAAGACCGGCCAGTTCCACACCCGCATGTGCCGCGAGTACGGTAACGGCATGGAAGCCTTTGTGGCTGGCGTGAACCCCAAGCGTGCTGGTGAGGATTTCGAAGGCGTGCCTATCTACGCTTCCGTGTCCGACGCCAAGGCTGAAACTGGCGCGACTGTGTCGGTTATCTACGTTCCACCCGCAGGTGCTGCTGCTGCCATCTGGGAAGCCGTTGAAGCTGACCTGGATCTGGTTATCTGCATTACCGAAGGCATCCCTGTGCGCGACATGCTGGAAGTTCGCAACCGCATGCGTGCCGAAAACCGCAAAACCTTGCTGTTGGGCCCGAACTGCCCCGGTCTGATCACGCCTGACGAGATCAAGATTGGTATCATGCCCGGCCACATTCACCGCAAGGGCCGCATTGGTGTGGTCAGCCGCTCCGGCACGCTGACTTACGAAGCGGTTGCTCAAGTAACTGAACTGGGCCTGGGTCAATCCTCGGCTGTTGGTATCGGTGGTGACCCAATCAACGGTCTGAAGCACATCGACGTGCTGAAGATGTTCAACGACGATCCTGATACCGACGCCGTTATCATGATTGGCGAGATCGGCGGTCCAGACGAAGTCAACGCGGCTTTGTGGGCTAAAGACAATATGACCAAGCCTGTTGTTGGCTTTATCGCTGGTGTTACTGCCCCTCCCGGAAAACGCATGGGTCACGCTGGTGCCCTGATCTCCGGTGGTGCCGACACGGCCGATGCCAAACTGGAAGTCATGGAAGCTTGCGGTATTCGTACCACTCGCAACCCATCCGAAATGGGCAAATTGCTCAAATTGGCGCTGTAAGATGTAGTACGGAACCCGCTTCGGCGGGTTCTTTGTCTGGCTGCCTGGCAGCCAGAGCAGATTGGCCAGCCGGTTTCGTCAAGAAAACACCTGTTCCGGCGCATTCCTTCCCGAATCTGGCCAGCCTGATGATGCTGAAACGAATGACGTAAAAAAAGAAGCCCCCCATGTTGCACAGGCTAGGATTAGTTTGCTGCTTTAAGGGGCATTGTTGTCTTGGGACGGCCCGGCGACAAAAAAAGAATGTTTGTCCAGCGGCTGGGAAGAGAGCTAACGATTAGCCACACGGGAACGAAATGATTGAATTCCTCCAAACCCTGCATTGGGGTTCACTGTTTCAAATTGTACTGATTGATATTTTGCTCGGCGGTGACAATGCCGTCGTGATTGCACTGGCCTGTCGCAACCTGCCCAAGCAGCAGCGTATGCAAGGCATCATGTGGGGGACGGTCGGCGCGATTTTTCTGCGCGTCATCCTGATTTTCTTTGCCTTGACCCTGCTGGATCTGCCATTCCTGAAAGTGGTGGGCGGCCTGTTGCTCTTGTGGATCGGCGTCAAGCTGTTGATGCCCGAAGACGATGAGCACGGCAATATTCAAGGTGGCGGCACGATCTGGGCGGCGGTGAAAACCATCATCATTGCCGACTTTGTAATGAGCCTGGATAACGTCATTGCCATTGCCGGTGCGGCGCAAAACGCGCATCTGGACCATCAACTGGGCTATGTGATCTTTGGTTTATTGCTAAGCGTCCCCATTATTGTCTGGGGCAGCACCCTGGTTCTGAAGTTGATTGATCGTTTCCCCATCGTGGTTACCTTGGGGGGCGCCTTGCTGGGCTGGATTGCAGGCGGCATGCTTGTCACGGACAAGATTGTGGAAAATCAATTTGGCGTCCAGCCCCAGCCTGTTAAACTCGGGATCGAGATTGTTTGTGCCTTATTAGTGATTGCGCTGGGCAAATGGCTGGCGCACCGTAAAGGCTCTATCAAGGAAGCATAGTTCTATGGCATTTTTTAAATCCTCTGACGCCAAAGGCCAGGAAGGTGGTTTGTCCCTGCTGCAAGGCTTAGGGCTCCTGGCCATTATCGGTATTGTTGCAGCAGCCATCGTGCGCTACTTTGCTGCATGACCGCTGTGGCTTCTACCCCTCAGGAATTGGTTATTGCCACACGCGCCAGTCAACTGGCCTTGTGGCAAGCCAAGCATGTTCGCGACCGTCTGCAGCAGTTGTACCCGCAGTGCAAGGTGTCTTTGCTGGAAATGACTACCCGTGGTGACCAGATTCTGGACCGCACCTTGTCCAAGGTCGGCGGCAAGGGTCTGTTTGTCAAAGAATTGGAAACCGCCTTGCTGGATGGCCGCGCCCATCTGGCCGTGCATTCCTTGAAAGACGTGCCGGTGGTCCTGCCCGAGTCTTTTGACTTGCCCATCATCATGGAACGGGACGACCCACGCGATGCTTTTGTTTCCAATACTTATCCCAATCTTGCGGCTTTACCTGCTGGTGCCATCGTAGGCACATCCAGCTTGCGCCGTGAATCCCAGATTCGTGAGCGTTACCCGCATCTGGATATCCGTCCGCTGCGTGGCAATGTGCAAACGCGCTTGTCCAAGCTGGATCGAGGCGATTACGACGCCATTATTCTGGCTTCGGCCGGTTTGCGCCGTCTGGAGTTGGCCGAACGTATTCGCGATTACATCTCTGTTGACGACAGCTTGCCTGCTGCCGGACAAGGGGCCTTGGGAATTGAAATCCTCAAGACGCGCACCGATGTGGCGCAATGGCTGGCTCCCTTGAGCCATGACACCAGCCATGTGTGTGCCTTGGCCGAGCGTGCTGTGTCGCGTGCTCTGGGTGGTTCCTGTCAAGTGCCCTTGGCTGCCTACGCCACCCTGGATGGCGAGCAACTGAGCCTGAGCGGTCTGGTTGCCGAGCCTGACGGATCGACGGTATACCGGGCGCAAATTCGCGGTTCAGCTAAACAGGCTGAAGATTTGGGCCTGTCCCTGGCAGAGGATCTGAAGCAGCAAGGTGCCCAGGCTATCCTGGATCGCTTGCTGACGGAACAGTCGCCAGAAGGCCAATAAATCGGCATGAACCTGCCTTGTGTATTACTGACCCGCCCGGCGGGACGGAATGAAACCCTGTCGGCTGCCCTGGCCGCGCAGGGTTTTTCTTCTTTGGTTTTCCCCGCCCTGACCTTGGAAGCGCAAGCGCTTACCCAGGAGCAATGGCAAGATCCCAAGGATTTTGACCTGGTGCTTTTTGTCAGCAGCAGCGCTGTCAATTTCTATTTTGACGCTCTGCGGGCACGTGGCCAGAGCTGGCCCAACGGTGTCCTGCTAGCTGCAGTCGGCCTGGCGACGGCAGCCTGTTTGCGCGCCCAGGAGGGCGTTGCATCCGAGGACGTGCTGTACCCCGAAGCGCTTGATTCCTTACAGGACTCAGAGGCTTTGTGGGCGGTCCTGGAGCCCAGGCTCGGGCATCTGGCGCGGGTTCTGATTGTGCGCGGCCATAGCGGTCGCGAATGGTTGGGGCAGCGTCTGGAAGACCACGGAGTTCAGGTCCAGCGCCTGGCCATGTATCAGCGTAACGCCGCGCAGTGGAGCCCGGAGCAGGGCCGTCAAATTCGTGACAGCTTGCAGGCGGGCCGCCTGGCCGTTCTGCTTAGCAGCTCCCAAAGTGCTGATGCGGTTTTTGCCAATGTAAAGCGGCTGGATTTGATGGATAGTTGGGCGCAATGCGCCTATGTGGTCATTCATCCGCGTATTGAAGAACATTTACAGTCCTTATTGCTGCAAGCTGGAATCGCAGCGCCACCAATGGTAAAAAGGTGTACGCCAGACGATGATGACATTGTCGCTGCCTTGATGGCGGTGCTCTCGCGCGATTAGCCTCACACGGATTACAATCTTGCCATGAACGATAAAACAGAGAACGCATCCGCAAGCGAACCGGAGACTCCCATTTCCAGCCCAGCCAATACAACGGCACCTCATCCGTATTCCGAACCTGAAAGCAGCCCCACCGCGCCTCAAAAGCGTAAAAGTGGCGCGGGTCCGGCCTATGCCCTGACGGCTGTTGTGGTGGTTCTGGCCGCTGCCGGTCTTTGGTATCAGAACTCGATTCTGGAAAAGCATAAAGCTGAACTGCAAGCGCAGTTGGCGACCAACGTCAGTACCACGGAGCAGGCGCGCCAGACCGCGCAGCAAGCCCTGGCCCTGGCACAGCGTCAGTCCGACAAGCTGGCGCAGTTGGAAAAATCCTTTAACGATTCCACCGAACAGTTCCATGATCTGAGCCAGGCGTTCCAGACCATGACGGACAGCGGGTCGGAATTGGTCTTGTTGAATGATATTGATCACCTGGCCACGATTGCCCAGCAACAATTGATGCTGGGTGGCAATGTGGCCAATGCCATCGTTTCTCTGGAAGCGGCCCAGGCGCAGTTGGCGCGTGCCAATCGCGTGGGACTGGCCTCCTTGCAACAGACCCTGAATGGCGATCTGGAGCGCTTGCGTGCAGCGGCTACGGTTGATGTGGCCTCTTTGTCCCGTCAACTGGATACCTTGTCGCGTTACGTCTCGGAAGCACCTTTGCTGGTGCCTGATGATGTTGCGGGTGGTGCTAATACCGAAGCGCTGGACCTGCAGTCCGAGGTTCAGGAACCTGCTGAGTTGGCGACCGATGCCCCATGGTGGGAACGTAGCTGGAACACGGTGGAGCAGTGGGGCAGCAGCGCCTGGCGTTCTGTCAGCCACGATCTGGGACAGTTTGTCTCCATTCGCCGTGTTGACGATGCTGCCGCCTTGTTGATGTCGCCCGATCAGGCTGCCCGTCTGCGTGAGAATCTGCGTCTGCGCATTATGGCTGCGCAATTGGCCATGATGATGAATCAGTCCGCCGTCTGGCAGACCGAGTTGACGGCTGTGGCTACGGCGCTGGAAAAGCGCTTTGACACGCAATCCGGCCAGGTTCAGCAAGCGCTGCGTCTGACCCGTCAATTGCAAGACACCCGCATCGGCGCTCGTTTGCCTACCGTGAATAACACCTTGGCGGCGATTGAAAGCCTGCGTCAGGCCCAGGCCGGTCGTAGTCAGGAGAATGCGGACGACAGCACGAACGAGCCGGGCGATACAGATCACATCTTGTCCGACCCTCCTCAATCCACTGAGCCTGCCAGCCAGGAGCCAGCGGCTCCGGCTAGCGAACAGACTGAGTCTGGTGCTCCCGCTCAAACCGAGACGGAACAGCCCGCTCAGGCGCAGGGGTAAGGTATGCGTACTTGGTTCTGGACCCTCATCCTATTCATTGCCGCGGTTGCTCTGGCACTGGTCCTGCGTGAACACGCCGGTAACGTCTACCTGGTGACCCCGCATTATCTGGCTCGTGCCTCGCTCACCTATGTGGTCCTGTGCACGCTGGGCCTGTTCATTGTTCTGTACGTTTTGCTGCGTCTTCTGGCGTGGTTCAGCGACGGTCCAGAGCGTTTCCGTCTTTGGCGTGGTCGTCGCGCTCAACGGCGCGATCAAACCTTGCTGGAAACAGGCTGGATCAGCATTCTGGAAGGGCGTTACGAACAAGCCGAAAAAGACATGATGAAGCTGATGAGCAAAACCCGCTCGCAGTCCAGCAAAGTCGTGGCTGGTTTGGCTGCGGCCCGTGCCGCACATTATCAAGGTCAGATTGCACAACGTGACGAAGCATTGGCAGCCGCTCGTGCGGCCGCTGGTGACGATGCACGCTTGAAAGAAGCCAGCGCAGTGGCCTCAGCCGAACTGTATCTGGATCAGAACCGGACAGAAGAGGCCATCGAGCTGCTGCAAGGCTTGCAAGATGCCAGTTCGCGTCACCTGCATGCCACCCGTTTGCTGTTGCGTGCCTATCGTCAGCAAGGCAATGCCGAGCGCGTCTATGAGTTGACCCGTTTGCTGGTGCGTCGCAGCGGCATTGACCGCCAGGAGGCACTCAGCCATATCGAGTTTGCGGCTGCCGCACGCTTGCGTGCAGGCGGTGTAGAACAGTTCAAGGCCTTGTGGTCGGATCTGAAATCTGAAGAAAAAGTCTTGCCCGGCGTGGCCCTGGAAGCTGCCCTGATTCAGGAACAAGAAGGCAATTACGAAGAAGCCGGTCGCATTCTGGAGCCTGCGATTGCCGCCAGCTTCGATGCTCGCTTGCTGGAAGCCTATGCGCAATGCCCCCCCGAGTTTGTGGGCCGCCGTTTGGCCAAAGCCGAGGAATGGCTGCGTAGTCAGCCTAATAATCCGGTCTTGCTGTCCACCTTGGGTCACTTGTGTCTGACCAGTCAGTTGTGGGGCCAGGGCGAACATTATTTGCTGCGCAGCCTGAAAATTCAGGGTGATCTGCGTAATCACGCATTGCTGGGTAATTTGTACGACAGCCTGGGTCGCCATGACGAAGCGGTGTCTTACTGGCGTAAGGCGGCGTCCATGGCCGGTACCTTGCCTATCCTGGCAGTCAGCCGTGCTTTGCCTGCGGCGGATACCCGTCATGATCCTAGCCACACGGACGCAGACAGTCTGCCTTCGCAGGACGATGACGATTTGCCGCATTACACCTATGCCGCCAGCGTCGTGGCCGAGGACTTGCCCGATCATGGCCGTCCCTTGCCTGTGGTCGCCGAGCCCGTACCTCCTGCTGCGACACCGGAGCAAGATAGCGTGAGCTCCTCCTCGGATCTGGATGATTACTTTGATACGGCTCCCATCCCTGGGGTCGATCTCTCTCAAACTTCGGATCGTCCTCGACGCTCCAACGATTAATTTCTTTTATTTTTAAAGGTTTGCACGAATGAGCCTCGCCCAAGTACCTGCTGGCAAAAAACTGCCCGACGAGATCAACGTAGTCATCGAAATCCCCATGAACTCGGACCCCGTCAAATACGAAGTTGACGAAAACGGTGTGGTTTTTGTGGATCGCTTCATGCTGACCGCCATGCACTACCCCTGCAACTACGGCTACGTTCCACAAACCATTTCGGACGATGGCGACCCTGTTGACGTGCTGGTGATTGCTCCTTTCCCAATCCAGATCGGTGCTGTGATCCCTTGCCGTCCTATCGGCGTGCTGCACATGGACGACGAAGCAGGTGGCGATGCCAAACTGCTGGCTGTACCTACCGACAAGCTGTATCCCCTGTACCGCAACGTGAAGTCGCCTGAAGATCTGCAGCCTGAAGAGCTGGAGCGCATCAAGCACTTTTTCGAGCACTACAAAGACATCGAAAAAGGCAAATGGGTCAAGGTCAAGGGCTGGGACGGTATCGAAGCTGCCAAGAAAGAACTGGTAGACGGTGCCAAGCGCTTTGCTGACGGCCAGGCAAAATGAGTACCGTCATCCCCATGCCAGCCGTTGCGGCACTGAACGTACAGGACAGTGAGCAGGTTTTTCCTGTACGCCGCATTTATTGCGTCGGCCGCAATTACGTCGAGCATGCTCAGGAAATGGGCTTTACCGGTCGCGAAGATCCTTTCTTCTTCTGCAAACCGGCGGATTCCATTTTGAATGTGCTGCCCGGCCAGGTCTGCGACATGCCATATCCGTCCCGCACCCAGGATCTGCATCACGAGATCGAACTCGTCGTCGCCTTGTCCAAAGGCGGGCGTGATCTGACCGTGGAGCAGGCTGCTGAATGTGTGTGGGGATACGCGGTGGGTCTGGATATGACCCGCCGGGATTTGCAGACGCAAGCCAAAAAAGCCGGTCGTCCCTGGGAAGTGGGCAAAGCCTTTGACCACTCCGCACCGACCGGCCCTCTGGTGCCACGCAGCCTTATTGGCGAGTTGTCCCAAGGTGCAATCACCCTGGACGTCAACGGCGAACGCCGCCAGACCGGCGATTTGAATCAGTTGATCTGGAATGTGGCTGAGTCCATCGCTTATCTGTCGGGCCTGTTCGAGCTGGTTCCTGGCGACATCATCTTCACAGGAACCCCGGCCGGTGTAGGTTCGGTGGAACGTGGCGATGTGATGCACGGGGCTATCGACGGTCTGGGCAGCATAGACGTGCGTCTGGTCTGATCTCAGTCTGAATAGTTAGTCATGAACCCGTCTGGAGCGTTGTCTCCAGACGGGTTCATTCATTTTCGTATAGAGCGTTTGAGAGCAGGGTGGGCGCGTGACATAGTCCGCCAGGATGTCGCCTGACGGTCAGGCCCGTGCAGATACAGGTATATCTTGCCTGCCGGAAGTAATTTATTGATAATTGAGACTTATTCTTATTTGTCTTCATGCCTGACCCCAGGCTTTCAATGAATACTCCCATGTCCGACAAGCTATCCGTGATGACGGTTGAAACGCTCTATTGCCATCATCATGGCTGGTTGCAGGGCTGGCTGCGCCGCAAACTTGGCAATAGCCATGATGCGGCCGATATCGCCCAAGATACCTTTGTCCGCATTCTGAGCTCCCGTTCGTTTACCCCAGGCTTTGGCAGTGAACCGCGTGCTTTGCTCACACATATAGCCAAGGGTCTGTTGGTCGATCACTGGCGTAGAAAGTCGGTAGAAGATGCTTATCTGGACGCTATTGCCCATCTTCCACCTGTGCATGTGCCATCGCCGGAAACGCGCCTGATCATCATCGAGGCTCTGATGCGGATAGACACTATGCTGGCCAGCCTGACGCCGCGTACTCGGGAGGTCTTTTTGCTGGCCCAGTTACACGGCATGACGCTGGCCCAGATTGCCGAGCAAATGCAGATGCCGCTGATTACGGTGCGGCGCTATATCCAGAAAGCGCTGGTTGCTTGCGCCGTAGTGGCGTGAAACAGGCCAGGACCTAGCCTATGTCATCATCCCGGGACATGATCAGTCAGGATCTGCTGAAAGAGGCGGCCACGTGGGCCATGACCTTTCAATACGACACGCCGACAGAGCAAGATCACCAAGCATTCCAGCATTGGCTCAGGCAAAGCCCCGCTCATGAAGACGCGTGGAAGCGAACCCAGGCGGTATTCCATGTCTTCGATCAGGTGCCTGTGGAGATTGGCAAAGAGGCGGTGGAGAAGCTGGATAGTCGTCATAAACGCCGTCATACACTGCGCATGCTAGGAACACTCTTGTTTGCCGCTCCACTGGGCGTGCTGGCTATCAGTCAGGCGCCGTGGCGTCGCTGGACGGCTGACGCGAGCACAGGCACCGGTGAGCTCAAGCCCATGGTTCTGCCAGATGGCTCTCAACTGGTGCTCAATACAGGCAGTGCAGTCAATATTGCCTTAGGACAGACCGAGCGCCGCCTGCATTTGCTCAGTGGTGAGATTCTTGTGACGACCAAGCCGGACTCTTTTGCTGTCCCACGGCCTTTCCTGGTCGATACCTCTGCCGGTTTGGTACGTGCCTTGGGTACGCGCTTCAGTGTGCGTCAGTTGGATGCAGATACCTACCGCGTAGCGGTGATGGAGCATGCTGTTGAAATCCGACCGCTGGCCGGGCAGGCCCGCCGTCTGCAGGCGGGGGAGCAAGCCGATTTTACTATCCGGGGTGTCAGTCCCTCTCGTCCTCTACAAGACCCGGAAATCTTTTGGGAACACGGCATTTTGCTGGCCAAAGACATGCGTCTTGAAGACGTATTGGCCGAGCTGGGCCGTTATCGATCCGGTGTCCTGCGCTGTGATCCCTCGCTTTCACAGCTACGTGTATCGGGGGCGCTATCCCTGACTGATACCGATGCAGCCTTGGCCAGTCTGGCCGAATCATTGCCACTGCGTATCCAAACATATTCTCCATACTGGGTGGAGCTGCTACCGCGATCTTGAGTGGCACAGAGCTTGTCTGCTGATCAGTCAGACAAAAAATTTTGCTGTGAAGTGAGCACTTTTTTCTTCTCGTCCGGTGTACCTCTTATGACGCATGACGTCACGGGTTTTCATCTCTATCGACGAAAGGTTCTTAGCATGGCTATTCACGTATGTCTGTCCAAACTGGTCGGGGGCGCGGCTGGCGAGCAGGCTTCACACCCATCGCGCAAGCTGCGCCCATCCTTGTTCCGGCTAAGAGCCGATGTACTCGCTCTGTTTCTCAGTTCCACCATGGCTAGCCTGGTCGTGACGTCTTTGCTGGGCAGTGCGCCGGTGTTGGCGGCTGAGGTGGCCGATAGCGGCTCCAAACGAAACTACACACTGTCGGTGGGCAAACTCAGCGATGTATTGGCCGAGTTCGCCGCGCTTTCTGGTGTACAACTGGTTTACGAGCCGCAGCAGTTGGCCGGACTCCAAAGCCCAGGTTTGCAAGGGCAATATAGCGTTCAAGGCGGGTTTGCTCAGTTGCTGGCAGGCACGGGCTATGAAACCGTCGCGACAGCAGACAGCCGCTATGTGTTGCGTCCCGTGCCTGACACGGTCGTATCGCCTGCTAGCGGGACGGAGGAGGTGACACAACTTAGCCCTGTGATTGTCACTGGTTTGTACCGGGGAGATTTGACGCCGGTGTATGCAGGCGGAAAAGTGGCGACAGGCAGCCGAGTGGGCATGCTGGGCTACAAGGACTTCATGGAAACGCCGTTCAGCACGATCAGTTACACCGAAGAGGCTGTGCGGCAGGCACAGGATCTGGCTCGGGTGATTGGCTCTACGGACGCGGCCGTCTACGACTTGGGCATGCGCGGCACGGTTCGGGAAGCCTTTGTGATCCGTGGTTTTGATGTGGGCTCGGGGGATATCGCCTTTGGCGGACTGTACGGTTTGCTGCCTTATAACCGAGTCCCTCTGGAGTTGGTGGAGCGGGTCGAGGTGCTGAAAGGCCCCTCTGCCATGCTTAACGGCATGCCACCCGGCGGCTCCGTGGGCGGAAGCGTCAATTTGGTCCCGAAGCGTGCTACCGAGACTCCTTTGACGCGACTGACTGGCATGTTTGTCTCTGACGGCCAATATGGCAGCCATGTCGATATCGGCCGACGTTTTGGTGACAAGCAGCAATTTGGGATTCGCTTTAACGGCTTGTACCAGGATGGAAGTACGTCTATTGATGAGCAGTCAAAGCGGGCTACGCTGGCAGCGCTGGGCCTGGACTGGCGTACGGATACCGTCCGTCTGGCGGCGGACTTTTACATGAATAAAGACAATGTAAAAGGCGTCACACGCGGGATCACCGTAGGCAGGGGATTGGATACACCCGATGTTCCCAAGGCGGGACAAGCTTTGGCACCAGACTGGACATACTCGCGTGCTGAAGACACCGCGTTTGTGCTGCGGGGCGAGGCGGATCTGAGTAAAGATGTGACGGTATATGGCAATTACGGTCAGGGCAGCACCGATTACGACGGCCTTTTAGGCGTCGTATTTGCGGTGACAGATGCAGATGGTCGTTACCGAAACAATTTCGGGCAGCAACGTCAGATTCTGGACCGTAAGGCGGGCGATGTCGGCATCATGGCGCGCTTGAATACGGGCAGCGTTCGTCACGAACTGGCGCTGAGCGCCTCCTACTACGAGCAAGAGGTTCGCTCTAAAACAGTCGTTAATTTATTGCCTGCGGACTGGTATACCAATATTTATTCGCCTTCCTGGGGACCTGCCCCTGCCACGGTGATTGGTAAATCAGAGGTTCCCAAAATTGCCTTTTCGCGTTTAAGCAGCGTGGGCATCGCTGACACACTTTCGTTTGCGGACGATAGCGTCATGCTGACTTTGGGCATCAGACGACAGAATGTCTTGAGTGAATCCTTCCATGCCGTCAGCGGTGCCAGCACGGCGCGCTATGACGAATCGGCAACCTCGCCAGCCGCCGCGCTGGTCGTCAAACTGAGCGATGAAGTTTCTGTCTATGGCAACTACATCCAGGGCCTGCGTGAGGGGGCGATTGCTCCGGTGGGCACCAATAATGCCGGGGAGATCTTTGCACCCCATAAAACCAAGCAACATGAGCTGGGTGTGAAGCTGGATCTGGGCGATTTTGCCGCCACCTTGAGCGCCTATCAGATTCGTTTGCCCAACAGCTATATCGACCCCGCGACCAATCTGTTCTCCTTTGATGGCGAGCAGCGTAATCGAGGCCTGGAGCTGAACTTCTTCGGAGAGCCTGTAGAGGGCTTGCGAGTAATGGGCGGTATTGCCTATCTGGATGCCGAGTTGAGCAAGACCGCTGGTGGTGTGAATGAGGGACGTTTCGTCATGGCCAGACCCAAGTGGCAAGGCAAGCTGGGTGTGGAGTGGGATGTGCCGGGTGTCCCTGGCCTGACGGCAAGCGGGAATATGCAGGCCATTCAAGGGCAGTACTACAGCAGCGATAACACGATGCGAGCTCCAGGAAGAACCTTGTTTGATGCTGGCTTGCGCTATCAAACCTCGATTAGCGGTCATGCGGTGACTTTGCGTGCTGATGTACTCAATATCACCAATAAGGCGTATTGGTCAGCAGGTGGCAGCGGCAAGCTGTGGCTGGGCGCACCGCGAACTTTCATGTTGTCCGCCAGCATGGACTTTTAAGTCAGACAAATTTCATTCAAAAACAAGAGGTGGACTATGAATAAATGGCAGCGTTATGGATTGCTGGCCTGCGTCAGCGTGACGGCCGCTTGCGCGCAGGTGGGGGCGGATGGGCGTGCGGCGCTCAAGCCCTTGGCTCAGGAACAAAAAGCACAGGAAACCATTCAGATTGCGCGCAAAACGGTGGCCCCGCGTCTGTATGAACTTGCATTTTCGGAGCGCCAGCAGGCGGTTTTTGTGGCTTCGGCGGGGGGCGCGGATCCGGCTAATGAGCCCTCCAAAGTCTTGCGCCTGAACCCGGTGGATTTGTCGCTTGCTGCAGAAATTCCGCTGGAGCGCGGTGGGTTTGGCGTGGCTCTGGATGATGCCGCCAATCGCCTTTATGTGGGCAATGCACTGACGGCGTCTGTGACAGTCGTGGATACGGCTCAAAATAGGGTGCTGGGTGTGGTGCAATTGGCCGAGCCGATTCGTTACGACGGCGATAAAGCCATCTACCCGCATTTGCTGCGTGAGCTGGTTGTAGACCAGAAGCAGCAACGCTTGTATGTCCCCGGCCTGAGTGCTCAAGCTAGTGTGCTGTATGTGGTCGACACGGCCAGCCTGAAGCTGGACCGTGTGGTTCCAGGTTTGGGAGCGGGTGCTGCCGGGATCGCGCTGGATAAGGAAGGGGGCAGGGTGTACGTGTCCAATTTGCAGGGACAGGTGTTTGGGATTGATACGCAGACGCTCACCATTAAAACCAAGTGGGAGGTCAAGGCCGATCAACTGCTGAACCTGGCGTATGACCACAAGCGACGCCGTCTATTGGCGAGTGATCTGGGCTCGGAACGCATGGATGTCTTGCGTAAGGAAAAGGCAGGGCTGACGGATTACGAAAAGCGTGGAACCGGGCATCGTATGGTCGCGATTGATGCGACGAATGGTGCTTTAGTGGCTAGCGTTCCTACCGGTAAAGCTCCCATTGCGCCCTTGCTGGATGAGGGTCGTGACCGTATCTATGTCTCCAACCGGGATAGCGGCACCGTCAGCGTGCTGGATGCAAACGACTACGCACTTTTGGCCACGCTGCCTTTGGCACCGCATCCTAATAGCTTGACCTTGGATGCGGGCTCGGGAAATGTCTACGTGTCCATCAAAGAAGAAAGCAGAACAGCAAGGGAAAGTGTGGCCAAGTTAGAGCCTCGTTGAGCTTGTTTCAAGAAAGCCCGCCTGTTGGCGGGTTTTTTTTGTTCGTTTGCCTGATAAAGGAGGCAATGACTCCGAGGCTTTTTCCTGTCCATATCAAAACATAAGAACAATAATGAGAATTGTTGTTATTATCATGTCCCTCTGATCTACTTACCCCATGCTGTTTTATGTCGCGTTTTTCGTCCTCACGTAAAACTTGGCTCGTGCATTACAACGAGCTGGTCAAGACGTGGACGCGACGTTCATCAAACAGCTTTGACGGGGAAGATGTGGCGCACGATGCCATTGCCGGTATGCTGGAGCAAGATGCAGCCCGGATTAGCAATCCCAGGGCCTATTTGCACCGCAGTGCGGCCAACAGTCTGATACAGCGACAAAAGCGGGAGCAACCCGCCTTAACGATTCCCTTGCAGGATCTGAGCGAACAAGATCACCCCGTGGTGTCGGGCGCCGAGGAGGCGGCCTATTGCGGGCAGCTTTCGGAAGCCTTGCTGGCGGCCCTGGATGAGTTGCCACCTGTTTGTCAGCAGGTATTTTCTTGCCATAGACTGGAGGGCTGGACGGTGCCCGAAATTGCCAGTCATCTGGGTTTGTCTGTCAGTTCGGTAGAAAAGTACCTGACCCGAAGCATGCGTCATTTGCAGCTTAAGTTGCAGCAGTTTTCCTCTTAATATAGCGATGCACGCCATGAGCACTTTTCTGTCTTCACCCGCATTGGTACAGGGATTAACCGGCGAGCTATCGTAGCGACTATGAGCTTATCCCATTCACTTCCCATTCCTGATGATCCCCATGACGCCGCCGCGTTCTGGTTTGCGCGCGTGCGAGGTGGTTTGATGCAGGAGGGGGATCAGACGCTGCTTAACACATGGCGCGAGCAGGATCCGCGTCATGCGCAGGCTTATCAAGACATGGAAGCCATGTGGTCGATTGCGCAGGTAACACCGGATGCCGCTTTCAAGGCACGCTTGGCACAGAACACTCGCCCTCGGACACCGCAATGGGGGCGCAGAGCGTTTATCGCAGGTTTGGGAAGTGCCTGTGCGGCGGCAGCGGGAGTCGCTGTTCTGGGGCCGCAGCGTTGGCTGGAAAGTGAGCAGTATGCCCAGCGTTATGTCAGCCGCAAGGGCGAACGTCTTGAGCAGACCTTGCCGGATGGATCGCTGATCAGTCTGAATACCGACAGCGCGGTGCACGTTTCCTTCTATCAGTCCGAGCGCCGTGTCGTGCTGGAAAAAGGGGAGGCTTTCTTCCAGGTACGCTCCGAGCCAGATCGGCCTTTTAATGTCGATGCGGGTCAGGCTGTGATACGGGTGACGGGCACTCGTTTTAACGTGCGGCGGGAGATGGACACGGTTGATGTGGCGGTTGAATCCGGTTCGGTGCGCGTAGAGAGTGGACCCTGGTGGAACAGCGTCCATTACAAGCTGGCAGGGGAGCAGGGTGTGCGCCTGGGCAGCGGTCAACAAGCGTCCGTGCAGTCACGAAATATGGTGCAGGCTTTGGCCTGGCGTCAGGGTCGAGCCATTTTCGATGCCGAGCCACTGGAATATATCGTGGCCGAGCTCAATCGCTACAAGGAGCCAGGCATTGTGCTGCATAGCCCATCCTTGCGCGGGTTGCGAGTGACAGGTGTCTTCAATGTGAATGACCCCCAGGCTTTTCTGGAAGTCCTGCCCTCATTGGCACCCGTGGTGATTGTGCAAGGGCCAGATGGCCGATGGGGTATTGCGGCTCGTTAGACCTCATACTCCCTGAAAGATACAATTTCTTTCAATTTAAGAACGAGAATCGTTACGGGGTTTGCTCCTGATTGACTCTTATGGGGGAAGGGACGGTTTTGCGTCTCTGATTGCCTTTGGCCAAAGGGCTTGTCGCTTTGTGCGTCGCTTTCCTTATAACGAGTACTACGGTGTATCCACAGAACACAAATAAACGATGGCCTTTTTTTGCCTTACGTCCGGTGCAGGGCGTAGGGCTCAGCGTATTGGCACTGGCCTTGTCGTTCAGCCCTTTGGAGCAGGTGGTCGCGCAGGATGTGCCTGTGCTGTCGATCTCCATTCCGGCTCAATCCCTGAATCAGGCTTTGCTGGAGTTGGGACAGCAGGCAGATATCCAAATCTATTATTTGCCCGATACCGTCAGTGGCTTGCAGGCAGCGCCCGTTAGTGGGCGCATGACGCCGCAGCAAGCCATGCAAAGTTTGCTGAAGGGAACAGGAGTGCAGGCCAGTTGGAGGGGGAGAACAGTTTCCTTGACCCGCCCCAGTCATGATGACACCACGCAATTGGCTCCGATCACGGTCACGGCCAATACGGGCCTGGCCACAGAAGGGAGCGGCTCCTATGTCGCGATGGGGCCGTCGACATCGGCCAGCGGACTGGAGCTCTCGCTGCGTGAAACACCGCAGTCGATGACCGTCATTACGCATCAAAAAATCGAGGACAAGAATTACCGGGCTCTGGATGAGTCCTTGCGTGATGCTCCGGGGATTGTGGCCGTGCAAGGCAATGGCGATTCGCGCTGGGAGTATCTGGCGCGTGGTCACAGCATTTCCAATATTCAGTACGACGGCATCACGACGTCCACTCAAAGCTATTCGCGCGATATTCTGGCCGATGATGATTTGGCCATGTATGACCGGGTGGAGATTGTGCGGGGGGCCACGGGCTTGCTGGAAGGGTCTGGCAACCCGTCAGCATCCGTGAATCTGATCCGCAAAAGACCGACTTCGACACCTCAGTATTCGGCCCGCGTGACGGCCTCATCATGGGAGAATGCGCGTGGCGTGGTGGACCTGTCCAATGCGCTCAATGAGTCCGGCACTGTGCGTGGCCGTGCGGTCATTGTGGCCGGAGGTGGCAAACTTTACCGGGACTACAACCGCCAGAAGGAACAACTGTTCTATGGCGTGGTGGACGTGGAC
The DNA here is from genome assembly GCF_017377875.1 of Alcaligenes sp. SORT26. GTDB lineage: Bacteria > Pseudomonadota > Gammaproteobacteria > Burkholderiales > Burkholderiaceae_B > Alcaligenes > Alcaligenes parafaecalis. The sequence continues at coordinate 1,174,511 of NZ_CP070975.1, read as the reverse complement.
CTTACGCCCGCCACCACCCTGAGCCTGGGTTTGTCACGGCAGCGGCAACATAACGACGGCTATAGCTGGGGAGGATTTCCGACCCGTGCAGATGGCTCGTTTTACGACTTGTCGCCTCATGATTTTCTGGGCAGCGACTGGGAGTATCTGGATCGCCGTCAGACAACGCTGTATGCAGACCTGGGGCATCGGTTTGACAACGGTTGGGTCATGAAAGCCCTGACTCGCGCGGCGTGGGCCGAGTCCGATTACGTTGCGAGCTACCCCTGGTATACCGGCGGCGCACTGCGCAAATTTACTCAAAGCGTGGATATGCGTGACAAGCATTACGCGTTCAACGTCAATGCAAATGGTCCCCTGACGCTGTTCGGGCGTGATCATGATTTTTCTATCGGGATCAATGCCAACAAGGAAAATGAGCGGGTGGATGGCAGTTCCGCCGCCAACATTCCGCTTGATCCGGAGAACTGGAATCCCACATCGCAGGCCAAGCCGACCTTTGGTCTGAATCCCTACTATGTAGATGAGAACAAGGAAGAACTGGGACTCTATGCCTCTGCACGCTTTGATATCGCGGACCCATTGAAACTCATACTGGGTGGTCGTGTGAGCTGGTTCAAGTCCAAGTCGCAATACTATAAAACGGACTATTCGGCGGATGCCGAGTTTGTGCCCTATGTTGGCCTGGTGTACGACTTGAATGACACCTACTCGGTCTATGCAAGCCATACCGGCATTTTCAAGCCGCAAAGTTATTACGACATCAACGGCTCCTTGCTGGACCCGGTGAAAGGTACGAATCAGGAGCTGGGTTTGAAGGGCGAGTTTCTGGACAAACGCCTGAATGCATCGATCGCGCTGTTTCAGTTGGAGCAGTTGAATCTGCCCACGCAGGTAGCTGGTGTGACGTACTGCAATCCTGCTGTGCTGTATTGCTACGAGGCGGCAGAGAAAGTGCGCACGCGTGGCGTGGAACTTGAGGTGGCCGGTGCCGTGACCGATCGCTGGAACGTCAGTGCAGGCTATACCTACGCACGCTCTGAATATGCGTCGGGTACCAGAAAGGGTGAGATGTACAACGAACGAAGCAGCCCGGAAAGCATGGTGAAGATCTTCAGTACATACCGACTGGGCGGTGCCCTGGATGGCCTGACCCTGGGTGGCGGCGTGCGCTGGCAAAGCAAGGTGTTCTACAAGGGATCAAATTTCCGCATCGAGCAGCCTGGCTACGCCATTGTTGATCTCTTGGCCAGATACGACTTCAACCGCAATACATCCGTGCAGTTGAATATCGATAACCTGAGCAACAAGCAGTACTACTCAAAGATCGGCTCCAGCATCAGCACCGGCAATTACCTGGGCAAACCTCGCCAGGTCTTGCTGACAGTCAGTCATCGGTTCTGAGTTTGTATCTGTCATTTTTCCTGGCCGTTTCCGCCAGGGGTGTTTTCAAAAAGGTTTGTATGTCCAAGAAATTTACTTATTTAACGCGCAGCAAGCGTTCCATTCTTGTTGCCGCGCTGCCCTTGTTTTTGCTGACTGGTGTGTCTCATGCGGCACCCACGCCAGTAGCGGCGACTGCTGCCGTATCTACTCCGGTGTCAGAGGCCGTCCTGCAACGGGAAGTTGCGCCGGGAATTTACGAGCTGGTGTACAGCCCGGCCTCCAAGGCCGTGTTTGTGGCGAGTACGGAGGAGTTGACCAGCAAGGGAGGCGGCTCGATTTATCAGCTGGATCCAGTCAGCCTGGCCGTACAGAAAAAGATTGATCTGCCATTCAAGCCATTTGCGCTGGCCTTGGATGCGCGTACCAACACGCTCTATGCCGGTCATACCCGGGATGGCGCTGTTTCAGCTATTGATGCTTCAACGGGTACGCTCAAGGGAACCTTGCATCATGGCGTCAAAGATGCCAAGGGCGAGCCGGTGCATACACGCCAGATCGTGGTGGATGAAGCTGCTAATCAGGTCATCGTCAGTGGTGTGACAGATCTTGGTTTTATCTGGGTTATTGACGGCAAGACCTTCTCGACAAACCGTATTCTGCGCGACCTTGAAGCGCCCACGGCAGGTTTGACTCTGGATGCGGCGAATCATAAATTGCTGGCTAGTGGCACGGCGGCCTATGCAGTGTTCGACACGAATAGTTGGGAACTGATCGGCGAAAACCGCATCCCGGAGAAGCTGTCGCCTAGCGATATCAGACGACGTTTTCTGGTCAATACCGTCCTGGACAGCAAGAGTGAACGCTTGTTTGCCAATCAGCTTAATAACAGTGAAGGCACCTTGGTGTTTGACCTGAAAACGGGTGCCATCTTGCACAAAATCCCCACGGGATATATGCCGGTGGGGATACGCTATAACCCGATTCGCAATGAAGTGTATGTAGCCAGCCGAGGCAGTGGAACGCTGAGTGTTATCGACGCTAGCAGCTATGCCATCAAACATACTATTACGCTGCCTGTGCATCCCAACACGATTTCCGTGACGCCTGACGGTCAGCAGCTTTATGTCAGTGTGAAGCAGCCATTTGCAAAAAAAGGGGAGCCGGAGCCTGTTGATCAGGTGGCTCGTATTGATCTGCAGGCCTTGTGACGCTGACAGTGCCAAGTGTTGTATGAAGTAGTCGCATAGACCGTAGCCGGACAAGCCCATCCGGCTCGGTTTTTGCGAATATTCTGGCGCGCTGCCAAGGGGCAGACTATGAACTGACTTTTGGGAGATTCCAATGAGACAGTTCATCAGGCGGCAGCGCGGCCAGGGCATGGTCGAGTATTTGATTATTGTGGCTTTGGTCGCGGTAGCGGCCATCGCCGTTTACCAGTCTTTTGGTCAGGTGATTCGTAACCAGACTGCCGCCATGGCCAAGGAACTGGCGGGCGAGGATGGCTCCGAGCAGACTCAACAAGCCCAATCAGCGGCTTCTGCGGCAGCCGCTCAAGGCAGTGCCAAGAGCCTAAAATCTTTTACGGGCAATGCGCAATGAGGCAGCCCGATCATCATCAAGACGGGGCTGCGTTGGCCTGGGGCCTGATTGCGCTGGCGCTCCTGTCTGTCGCCTGGGGCGGCTACTTTCATGTGAACCAGATTGCAGAGCAACAAGGGCGCTTGTCTTTGGTGCTGGATGCGGCGGCCTATGGGGCGGCAACCGAGCAGGCCCGTACGCTGAATCTGCTGGCGTATATCAATCGGGCGCAGCTCGGGCATCAACTGGCGCTGGGTCATTTGCTGACTTTGGCAACGTGGGACAGGGCTGCCCAGACACAGTCAGGTCAGGCTCGTCGAGCCAACCCTCCCGCTCATCTGGTCGCCATGATGTTTGGTTCGGCGCATGGCCTGGCGTATACCCAGGCGCGTTCTGCCGGAGACAATCAAGAGGCATTGGAGCAGGCCTTTCAGGGGCATCAGCAGGTGATTCATGGGGTGCTGGCCCAAGCACAACAGCAATTGGTGCAGGGCTTGCCGCAACGTCGACACGCCATTATTCAAGCGACTCTGGAGGGCAGTTTGCCAGACTGGCCGGTTCAAGCCCTGAACTGGCAGATTGAACAGGATAGTTGGCCGCAGTTTCTGCTTTTGCAGTCCGGGAAACAGCAGTGGCAACCTGGACTGGAACATCTGGTGTCTTTGTATGGTTTTCTGGCCCCGCGAGATTACGAGGCTCGCTCTTATCCGGGAGTCGACAGGCGCTGTCCCTTGTGGCGTCATCGCTTACGCCGCTCTGGTCGTACCGAGTTTGATACCACGGGTCGCTGGCATTCCACCGATACGCAGTCCATGCATATGGTGCGATCCAACCGTTGGATAGGTTGCTACTTCCGTGAATACGCGATGGCCTGGGCCTTGCAGACCCCCGCACAGACTTCAGGCATTGAAGCCCCAGACGACTTTTCAGGGCAGAGCTTCTGGAAATGGGCTATGGAGCAGGGGAATGGCTCTTTGTTGTCGGCCCAGGGTAATACCGTGGCGCATTCCTGGGCGCGACGTGATGCCCGGCCCTGGAGCCAAAGAGCCTGGGTGGATGGCTATGCTCTGGCTGATCCAGAGCAGCGTGCTGGCCCGGATTTAGTCCTGAGTTTGCAGGCAAACGGTCATTTAGGGCAGACCGTCCATACCCGTGCGGCGGCTCAATCTTTTTTCTCTTTACCGCCTGATAGTCCCCAGTCCGATGAGACCCGGCCGAGCTTGTTTCTGCCTTTCTGGCAGGCACGCCTGATGGATGCAGGGAGCCGCCGATCATGACACAGCGACAAGTGGGGATGGCTCTGGTGGAGGCCTGTTTGCTGGGCGTGGTACTGGGTCTGATAGTTATGGCGGGCCGCTGGCTGATGCAGCAGCAGTATCGCTTGCAGCAAATGCAGCAAAGCACGCATTTGACGCTGTTCATGCATGACGCTCAAGGCAAACCTCAGGCATCTGTGTTCAGTCCTGCGCCCGGTTTGGAGCCAGTTCGTTTTGTGGAGTCCGACACCTCTGCTGCCCAGTCTTTGCAGTGGGAGCTGTTGAGCCTGCAGAGTGGGTCCTGGACGGCACAGTCGCGCGTTTCTGTACCCTGGCCTCGCTGGTTAAGCGCCTTGTCCAAGCGCACGCAGCTTCATCGGCAATCACAATTGTGGGCCGGTGCAGGGCAAGCGGCGAGCACCCAGCAAACCCGGCAGCGTCTGGAAAGCAGTGCTACCGCGTGGGAAAAGGCGGCATCATCCAGCCACTCAGCCGCCCGCGAGACGGTACGGCAAGCCAGGCCTTTGGATAGCGCGTGGGGGAGAACCCAGCCTGATCTGGACTGGTTGGGGCGATGGCAGGACTTCGTGCCTGATCAGCTTAACAAGGGGGCCTTATGAAGTCGTTGCTCGCTTTGTTGTTGATGACCTTGCTGATGCTTAGCCCCGTCCCTGCCAAGACGCAGAGTTTGTCCGAACCGATAAAAGATCCTCAGATCAGTTGGGATCAAGGCCAGATTACACAGACGGATGTGGGGCCGGTCCATTCCTGGGCTTTGAGTACAGAGCTGGGCCCGCAAGCCTTGTCCTCGCGTTTGGAGCCTTTTTGTGGTGCCAGCTTTGGCGCCATGAGGCTGGAGGAGCAATGGGTGTTTTTGAGCGCAAAAGATAGCAAGAACTGCGTTTTATGGCTGGATAGTGTGCAGGCCCAGCCTCGTTCAGGATTGTTGAGTATGGCCGAGCAAAGTCAGCGGATGAGTCCGTCTTTAAACCTGGCTGAAGCACCTGTTTCAGGTCCCGTGTTATGGCAACACGAACAGCCGGGGCAGGCACAAAGCTGGTTGCTCATCGCGGAATCGGGCTGGCAAGAGGCCTTGCGTCGCGAGGCTTGGGGATCTGAAGCGGGCGAGCGCTTTTGGCGTAGGGGTCCAGCCGAACTGGATGTGATGGAACTGGAGTATGGGCAGGAGCGCTACTTGCTGCTGATTTGCCGTGCTTGTGAAAAGGAGGCCTCATGATTCGTGCAAAATTCTTATGGCTATGTCGCCATCCGACGGTGGGATTTGGGGTTTTGGCCTTGTTGGCGGGAGGGATGGCGGCAGGGACGAGCAGTCGCTATCTGGACCGCCAGGAAGAGGCTTTGCGACAGGCTGCGCACCGCGTGCAATTGGACAGGGTCGTGGCTGCGTCCAGTTTGGCGGCAGGAACCGTGCTTCAAGCTGAACATTTGGCGGCCCGTGCTTATCCCGCAGACCTGGTCCCTAGCGATAGCTGGGATGCGGCCCAGTTTGAAAGCTTGGTCGGGCAGATAGTGAGCCAGCCGTTGCGTGCGGGAGATTTGATCAGCAAGGCCCACGTGCAGGAAGCCAGCAGTCCCTTTTCGCAGCAATTGCTTTCTGGTCGACGGGCTTTAACCGTACCGGTGGATGCCATCAGCTCGGTATCGGGTCTGATCCGGCCTGGGGATCTGATTGATATTTATGTCAGCTTTGATGACAGGCAAAGACGGGTGACAGCCCCGTTATTGCAGTCTGTTCTGGTGCTGGCGACAGGTCAGAAATCGGGTGAAGGCACGGTATCGAATCGTCTCGATAAAGAAGCCTACAACACGCTCACGCTGGACGTAGGCCCCGATGATGCCTTGAAACTGCTGGCCGCCAGACAGCATGGTCGCATCAGTGCCTTGCTGCGCAATCCTGATGATCACACCCCTCATCAGGCGGCAGTGCGTGGTGAGCTGGCCGATATCCTGGGTTTGGGACAGGGTGGGGCGCCCAGACAGCCCGTGCAGGTCCTGTACGGTAACCGGCCAGGTGGGCAGATCAGCCCGGCGGAGCAGGAACGTCTGGGGTGGCTGGCGATGCCTGACAGTTTGTCAGTGGGGCAACAGCCATGAGCAGAACGATTCATTGGCAACACAGAGCCGCCTTCAGCGTGCTGTCCAGCACCTTGTTCGGTCTTGGCATGCCCAGTCATGCTCAGGGCTTAAGTTTGCAGGTCGGTGAATTGATGGTGTTGCCCGAAACTCAGGTTGAACGCGTAGCGGTTGGCGATGGCGAGATTGTTCATGCGGTCACCACCGAATCAGGGGAGCTGATTCTCTTTGCGCGCAAGACAGGCAGCACGGTGGTGCAGGTCTGGTCCAGTTCTGGGCAAAGCCAGTCTTATCAGATAGAGGTATCACCCGAACATCACCGGCAGACACTGGCTGAGTTAAGAAGTTTGCTGGAGCGTATTCCTGAACTGCGTATCAGTGAACTAGGCGGAAAACTGGTGTTGGAAGGTGAGGGTTTAAGCGATCAGGACAAGCAAAGAATTCAGGCTCTGAGCCAGGAGCATCCCCAGTTATTGGACTTTACCCAGCAGGACGGTTGGGAGCCTATGGTCTTGCTGGATGTGCAGGTTGTGGAAGTGCCACGTAACAGCTTGCGGGAGCTGGGTGTGCGTTGGGATGGCAGCTCTCAGGGAGGCTTGAGTATGGGCGGTGGCTGGGATGCCGCAACGCATCAGTTTCTGGAGCGTCCCGGTGAAGCGGTCTTGCCCTTGGCATTTCCGGCCCGTCAGGGGGCGGCTTTCTTTGGTGTTGGAGCCTTGATGTCCGCCCGTGTTCAGGCCATGGCGCAGGAAGGTCATGCCGTCGTACTCGCGCAGCCGCAGTTATTGGCACGCAGCGGGTCGCAGGCGGAGTTCCTGGCTGGGGGCGAGCTGCCCTACACCACCACGGATGACAAAGGAAACAGCAAGACCAGTTTCAAGCCCTATGGCGTATCACTGCGCATCGTGCCCAGAGTGGAGCGGGGCGGACTGGTGCGTTCACAGATCGAGGTAGAGGTCAGTTCCGTGGATGCCAGCCTGTCTCAACCAGCCGGGCCATCCTTGAAAACACGCCGGGCCTCTACCGAATTCAATGTGCGTTCAGGGCAGACCCTGGTGCTGGCCGGGTTTATTTCAAGAGAGGAGTCCCGTCATGTAGACCGCTTGCCGGGTCTGGCCAGCTTGCCGGTGCTGGGGGCCTTGTTTCGTTCAGAACGCTTTGCCAGACAGGAAACAGAACTGGCGGTATTTGTGACGCCTACCTTGGTAGCTGCCGAGCATCCCGACTTGCTGGCCCGGCAGGCAAATGCAGCACAGTGGCTGGATCAGACCTTCCCCGATGCCCCGCGCCTGAATACACCGGTGCGTCCTGCGCCTAAGGGGGCTGGGGTATGGCATGGCAATCGTTCTCAATGGGTAGAGCCAGACAGCGAGGTATTTCGTGTTGAACCTTGAGCTTGAATCAGAGTTGGGGACGACGCGTCCTTGGTCAGTCCATTTGCCCGCCCTGATAGGACGCGATCCGGCTTGCGATGTCGTCTTGCCGTCCTGGCGAATTGCGCGTCAGCACGCGAGCCTGCTGGAGCGCGCCGGGGCCGTGTATATACAGGATCATGGCTCGCTGACCGGCGTGCAACTTAATGGCAAACGGGTCTATGACGATGGCCCCTTGCGTCAGGGGGATGTGCTGGCTTTGGGCGGTTTCAAGTTGCGTATTGCTGGTTTTGGGCAGACCTCCTCATTTCAGACGGAAGCCGATGCTCAGAAGCCGATGGCAGGTGTTGGGGGCAATGGAGCTTTGATCTTGGAAGAACCTGTGCGGACGGTAGCGCGTGATGGTCACGCACCGCTTCCTGATCAGGAGCCTATGCCGTCTTCCAATAGTGACTTGTTCAGGCAAGAACAACAGCGCCTGCACCATGCCTTGCTCAGTGCCTTGGAGCTGCAGCGCCGGGACTTGTCCAGGGTGACGGACAAACAATTGGAACAGGAGGCTTTTGATTGCCTGGGGCGTTTGATTCAGGCGCAGTGTGCTGTACCTGAGCATGAACGTGCCAGATTGCAGGCTAGTGTCTGTGCGGAGGCCGTGGGTCTTGGCCCTTTGGAGCCATTATTGGCGGACGCTTCAGTGTCGGAAATCATGGTTAATCACTACGACCGGGTTTTTGTGGAGCAGGCGGGGCGATTGCAGGCCCATCCCTTGGCCTTCAGTAGTGAAACCGCTTTGCGGGCCATTATTGATCGTATCTTGGCGCCCTTGGGCAGAAGGCTGGATATCAGCTCGCCTGCTGTAGATGGGCGTTTGGCGGATGGTTCACGTTTTCATGCGGTCTTGTCACCTATCGCGGTCAAGGGAACCTGCGTGACCATACGCAAATTCCCCAAACGACGCTTGGGCTTGGAGGACTTGCTGCAGACGGGTAGCTTGTCTCCCGAGATGGCTCGCTTTCTGCAACAGGCAGTACAGGGGCGCTGCAATATCCTGGTCTCGGGCGGGACGGGCACAGGTAAAACCACCTTGCTGAATGTGCTCAGTACCTGCATTGATTCGGGAGAGCGCATTGTGACCCTGGAGGATGCAGCCGAATTGCAGTTGCAGCACAGCAATTGGGTGGCCTTGGAGTCTCGGCCTGCCAATGCAGAGGGTCAGGGACAGGTGGATATACGGAGCCTGTTGCGACAAGCCCTACGCATGCGGCCCGACCGGATTGTGGTCGGAGAATGTCGGGGGGCGGAGGCCTTCGATATGTTGTCCGCCATGAATACAGGCCACGAAGGATCGATGGGGACCTTGCATGCGAACACCCCACGTGATGCCTTGTCGCGCCTGGAGGGCATGGTCTTGATGGCGGGTCTGGATTTGCCTTTGCTGGTCGTGCGGGAGCATATCGCACGGGCTTTGCACATTATTGTGCAACTGAGTCGTTTGCCCGATGGCAAGCGTTTGGTTCACGAGGTTGTGGAAGTAACGGGTATAGAAGCACAGCGTATTCAATTGCAGACTCTGTACAGTTACCGCCCGGAGTTTGGTTTTACGGCCAGCGGTTTGAGGTCTGAGTATGTCTCTCCATCAGAGGGGCAGTCATGAAGTTTCTTAGTATTTTGCTGACCGTCTTTGGTACCACGGCGCTAGCGTATCTTTTATTGCGCTTGGGGCAGCGTCTTGCCACACGCTACAGGCAGCAATTGCTTCAGCAGTCCGAGCAGAGCCTGCAATCGCATTTTGTGTTTGTGCGCAGTCAGTATCTTGCCTTTGGTGCCTGGGCCGTGCTGCCTCTGGTCTTTCTGGTGGCGTGGTGGCTGATTCATTCTTTGTGGCTAGCTGTACTTATCGCATTGATTGCTGCCGTGACGCCTTTGGTAATTTTGCGCTGGATGGGGCGGCGACGCCTGGAAGCCTTGCGACGACAATTGCCAGATTTTGTCTTGTCCCTGGCCTTGAGTCTGCAGGCGGGGCTGGCTTTGCAAGCGGCCTTGCAGCAGCTAGCCCAATCGTTGCCTGCGCCTTTAGGGCAAGAGTTGCGTTTGTTGTTGCGCCAGCAGCGCTTGGGTTTGAATGCCAAAGACTCCTACCAGGACTTGTTGGAGCGTGTGCCGGTGTCGGAGTTGGCCATGTTCGTCAGTGCCATGCAGATGGGGCAGAGCACGGGGGCGGGGCTGGGTGAGCGTTTGAAAATACTGGCACAAACGATACGCGCCCGTCTGACCATCGAGGAAAAGATTGTTGCCTTGACGGCTCAAGCTCGCTTGCAGGCCAGAATCATGTTCTGTTTGCCGGTTTTTGTGGCGGGAGCGTTGTATCTGCTGGATGCCACTGCATTTGAACAAGCCTGGCTCAACACAGTAGGCGTGTGGGTGGCAGGAGGCATTGTCGCCATGCTGATGATGGGGCTGTGGTGGATGCAGGTAATTTTGCGAGGAGAGGCGTGACTATGCAGGCCTTAATTTGGTCACTTTCTGCCTTGAGCGCCGCCCTGTTTCTGATCGCCTGTTTATGGGCTTGGCGGGGAAGGTATCTGCTGTTGCTGCAAGGTGGCAGCAGCCTGAAACAGGCTGCCTGGCAGGCGTGGGAAGCGCCATTTTCCAGAGTCTTGAATGTCTGCCTGTCTTTTCCTTTTGTGCATGACTGGCCGGAACGCTTATGGGGCTCGTATGCGAACGAGATACGGGTTTTTCTTAGTAAACGTGTGGCCTTGACCGCCTTGTTCACAAGCCTGGCAGGGGTCTTTCTGCTCAGTCAGGGAGCAGCACTGGTCGATATCGCTGGCCTGATCACAACCGGTTTTTTGTTGAGTCTCTTGCAGGCCATCTCGCGAGGTAGAAAACTGCAGCGTCAGCATCACGCCCGTTGTCGTCGGGATTTACCGTTTTTTCTGGATTTATTAGTGCTGGCCGTCGAGTCCGGCTTGGGGCTGCAACAGGCCTGGGCTCGTGCGATGGAGGCTGTGCCACAAGGAAGTTTGCTGCTCAGCCTGAGCAAGGTGCAGGGAGAGGTTCGGGCAGGACGACGCTTGCCACAAGCCATGCGTAATGTCGCTTTGACCTTCAGGCAGGCGGAACTGGAGGAGTTGGCTTTGTCTTTGGAGCTGGCTCAGGACACCGGTTTGTCCTTGGCCTTGCTTTTGCGATCTCAAGCGGAAAAACTGCGTGCTCATCTGCATTTGGAGGCGGAGCAAAGAGCACTCAAGTTGCCTGTGTATTTGTTGGCGCCTTTGGTCGTGTGCATTTTTCCCTGCACGTTTCTGGTGATTGCCATGAGTCTGTTAGGCCCCTGGTTGGCAGGCGGAGGCTAGGGTGGAGCCGATATCAACCTTGACCAAACAGCCGCTGCAAAAGACGCTACAGCAGGCGCAGCCCCTGTATTTATTCGATGCCAATACTTTCTGGGCCCGTTGGCGTGGCTGGAAGGCATTGCCGCAGAGCAGGGATTTTGCAACAGCGGTGTGGCTGCGGCCATGCCGAGCGGTTCATTTATGGGGAATGCGACAGGCTCTGGATATCTGCTTTCTGGATGAACGTGATCAGCCCTTGAGGTTTTGTCTGGCTGTCTCGCCAGGAAAGGCTCGTTGGCATAGAAAAGCCAGATCGGTGTTGGAAGCGCCGCGGGGCTATCTGTCCGGGCCGGAGCAGTTTGCTCCTTGGGCGGTGGCCTTGCAGGAAGTACGGAAAACCAAAGGGGGCGGGGCGATAGCGTTACATATCTGTGCATCGAAATGAGAATTATTGTTATTATTGCGAGTTCCACGATTTTATTACCCTGTATTTACCATGTCTCGCCCACCCACGCCCAAGAAAGGCTGGCTTGCTCACTACAGCAAGCTGGTGGGGTCATGGACGCGCAAATCCAGCAATCGGCAGGATGCCGAAGACGCGCTTCAGGATGTGGCATTGAAGATGCTGGAGCAGGATACGGCGGTATTGCGTGACCATGAGCATTACTATTTTCAGCGTGCTGTCTCGAACCGTGCCATCAGTATTTATCGCGCTGAACAGGTGCGCCAGACGCAATCGCTGGATGCCTTGCCGGAAGAACATCATCCGACTGCATCCAGTTCCCATGATTGGTATGAGGCCGATGAAATGGCGCGCAGCATGTTGGCTGCCTTGAACGATCTTCCCCAGGCTTGCCAGATCGCCTTTCAATTACGTCAGGTCGAGGGCTTGTCCAATGCCGAAATCGCCGAGAAGATGGGGGTTTCTCGTAATATGGTCGAACGCTATATGATGCGTACCTTGCGCCATCTACAAGATCAGTTACATAAAAATGCTCACTAGTCGTTCAGGAGATCTGCGTCCTCAAGCGTCTTGTCTTATAAGAGGGCAGGTTTTGCCCTGGCCCTGGAGGGCAGACGATCATGACTGACAGGATAGATCCGGCTAGCTTGACCGACCCGCGTGACCAGGCGGCGTACTGGTACGAGCGCATGCATTCGGACGATGTCACGCAGCCAGAGCATGCGGCCTTTGAACAGTGGTGTCAGGCTGATCCAGGCAATGAACAGCACTACCAGCAGGTCCAGCATATTTGGAGCATGGCGGCCGCGCTGCCTAAAAGTGAAGTGCAAAAGCTTGGCAGGGCGTCAGGGCCTGCAGTGGATCGCAGACCATCACGGCGCGCATTCTGGAGCTATGGCCTGGGACTTGCCTGTGTGGCGGCATTGACGGTTGCCGTTCTTGACCCCATGCATTGGCGTGCTGTCCCCGAGTATCAGGCGCAATTTGCCACCGCTCATGGAGAGCGGCGCGAGATTGTTCTGCCAGACGATTCCACACTGCTACTCAATACCGATACAAGCGTGACAGTTGCGCTTTATGGACATCAGCGCACGGTTCGTCTGGAGCAGGGAGAAGTGTTTTTCCAGGTGGATGGCACGCAAGGCACGCCCTTTGTGGTCGAGATGGAGAGTGGCGCTGTCCGAGTGACGGGCACGCAATTTAATGTGCGCCGTATCGACCAGGCATTTTCAGTCGATGTCTTGCAGGGCTCCGTTGAAGTGAGCGCGGGCCCCTGGTGGCGTCGGCAAGTCGCAAAGCTGCGGCCAGGCGATGTGGCGCGTGTCTCCAAACCCGATCATCTGAGCGCGGGCAAAGGCAAGGATGTTGAAAACTCCGTGGCCTGGCGTGAGGGCAAGGTGGTTTTCCGGGGTACGTCACTGGCCACGGCTATTGAGGAGCTGAATCGTTACAGCACTCAACGTCTGGTGGTGCCCGATCCTCAGATTGCTGGCTTGCAGGTCTCCGGCGTATTCAATATCGACGACCCGGCTTCTTTTCTGGCTGCCTTGCCACATATCGTGCCGGTGAATGTGCAGCCGCGTCCGGACGGTACGGCGGTAGACATTCTGGCCCGCTAGTTCTTTCTGCGTCTGTCCCTATCTGAAGCCATAGGACGCGGGCCTCATTCCCTTTCTTTTTTTGCTGATCAGTGTGGCGTACCTTGCTACGCGCATCGGTGTGTGCGCGTGTTGGATGAAATGTAATTTTCTGTAGTTGCAAATAGTTTCAATTTAGATTTGGGTTTCCATTCAGGAGCAGACGGTAGCAAAGCGCTTTACTCATGAAGGTGCCGCGTCGTGGACGGGCACTTGCCGTATCCAGGCAATCTACCTTTGGCAACCGGGCCGAACAGGCCCCAGCAGTCTTTTTCTTGAAGGATGAACCGAATCATGGGCAACCGTCCATTCCGCTCCACCAGCAGACGGCTGGCTTCCCGCTCTGCCTTGTGCCTCAATTTGACGGCGATGGCCGTGATGGGAGCGTTTTCCTTGAGTCTGCCCATGAATGTGCATGCTCAGGAAGTGGCTGTACAAATCAGGCTTCCAGCGCAGTCGCTGGACGATTCATTGATTCAGTTGGGGCGACAGACTGATCTGCAGTTTTTCTACACCCCGCAAGTGGTGGCAGGTATCCAGGCTCCTGCGGTACAGGGCACGATGGCACCCGAGCAGGCCTTGCAGCGTCTGTTGCAAGGGACTGTCGTGCAGTACCGACGGGAGGGCAAAAATGTCATGCTGTCGCGCGTGTCTGAGGTCACTGAATTAGCACCGGTCAGGGTGGTGGGTAATCTGGAAGCGACCACGGAAGGCACAGGCTCTTATGCGGCTGATTCCGTCACCTTGTTCAGGGGCGTGACATCCCTGAGAGAAATTCCCCAATCTGTATCGGTGATGACGCGTCAGCAGATTGAAGACAGGGGGTGGACCACATCCGCTGATGCGCTACGGCAAGTGACCGGGGTGACGCTGTCAGGCTATGAAGGCCAGGAATCCCCCAGCATTCGCGGTTTTTCCGCAAATATCCAGGCGGATGGCGTACCGATACAAAGTAGCTACACGGGAGGCACGGGCAATAACACGATCGCACAATACGATCGCATCGAAGTCTTGCGCGGGCCTTCCGCCTTGTTGTCGGGAACCGGGGAGCCTGGGGGCACGGTCAATTACGTCCGTAAGCGGCCACTTAAAGAGTTCGGCATGTCGGGCGCACTGCGTGCAGGGTCTTGGCAGCATGGGGGAGTGGACCTGGATGTTAGTGCTCCTTTGACGGAAGACGGGCGACTGCGTGCGCGCGGTGTCTTGTCTCATGATGACAAGAAGACCTTTTATGAGACTTGGTTCAATCGCTATACCTTGATTTACGGTGCGCTTGAGTATGACCTGACACCTCACACCACGCTGGGTCTGACGGGCACCTATGGTTATCAGAAAAATATCGTGAACTGGGGCTTGCCACGCTACATGAATGACGAGCTGCCCGGCCGTGATGCGTATGTAGGTTCAGACAAGCCGTCGACCCGAAAGAGTCCGGAGTTTTCAGCCGATTTGACTCACCGTTTTGAGAATGGCTGGGAAACCAAGTTGACTTATAACTACGGCAAAGTGGATACCGAGGCTTATTCTTTTTTCAATACGCGGATTGATGAGAAGACGGGTTTGTCCAAGGGCGGTGACGCCGGTTATTTGGACGAGTCCCGTATCTATCAGGGTGGCGACATCAGTGCGACTGGCCCGTTCGAGCTGTTTGGGCAAACGCATGAGTTGACCCTTGGCTACAACATTACCGAACGTGATTACCGTTCCGGTCAGGCCTATACCGCTGCGGCCCCCCATTACGTGCTGGATGATCACAGCAGCTACGAGTTCGGCTCACCCACTAGCCGTAGCCAGACCGTCACTCAGCAGTCGGGTTTGTATACCGCCGCCCGTTTTAGTCTCACCGATGATTTCAGGCTGATTCTGGGCGGTCGCTGGACGGATTATTCCAGCAAAAGCCGGACGACTTGGCCTGCGCAAACGAGCTGGAACACCAGCAATGCGAAGGTTAATAATGAGTTCACTCCTTATGGCGGTCTGGTCTGGGATTTTCATCCAGATATGACCTGGTACGCCAGTTATGCGGATACGTTCGTCCCGCAAAGCAATTTTGATTATTCGGGCAATATCCTCAAACCACGCGTAGGCTGGCAGGCCGAAACGGGCCTTAAAAGCGAGTTCATGGATGGTCGCCTGAAAGCCACCCTGGCCTTGTTCTATCTGGAGGACAAGAACCGCTCCATGGTGGACAACGAGCATATCGGTTGTGGTGGTTCAGCGGCAGGCACCTGCTACCAGAGTGCCGGCAAAGTGGAAAGCAAGGGCGTAGAACTGGAGGTCACCGGCAACCCCACGCCCGAGTGGGATATCAGCGCCAGCTACACCTGGAATCGCTCCAAGATTGTTAAAGACACCAACCAGGCCAATCTGGGTGCTCCGGTCAATGCGGCCGTGCCTGTGCATATGTTCAAGCTGTGGACCCAGTATCGTTTCAACAACAAGGTGCTGGATGGTGCCTTGCAAGGTTGGACTGTGGGTACTGGCCTGAATGTGCAAAGTGATACCTACAACGGCATCTACACCCAGGGCGGCTACGCCACGGTAGCCGCCAAAATTGGCTATCAGATCAATTCGCACTGGAACGTGGATCTGCTGGTCGACAACGTGTTCGACCGTACCTATTTGCGTCAGGTCGGATCTGCGGGGTTCAGCACTTTTTACGGTGCGCCACGCAACGTCATGCTGAATCTGCGCTGGAAGTATTAATCGCCGCAGATTCCACATTCATCACTAGTGAACCTTCTTCTGTGCCGCCTTGAATCAGCGGCACATCAGCCTTGTCTTCCTCGTTTCCCTGGCGTTTTACGCCAGGGCTGCCTCTTAAGGATTTATATGTCCAAGAAATCTACTTTTTTAGCGCATGGCCTGCGCTGCGTATCGGTCGCGCTGCTACCTTTGTTTTTGCTGGGCTGCACATCGCAAGTATCTGAAAAGCAGCCGGGTTCCACGTCTGTTGTTGCCGCGCCGGTATCCGGCTCGGTCTTGAAGCAGGACATCGCGCAGGGAATTTACGAGCTGGTCTATAGCCCCACATCCAACGCCGTTTTCGTGGCTAGCAGTGCTGAATTTTCCAGCAAGGGTGGCGGTGCCATTTATCAGCTAGACCCGACAACACTGGCGGTTCAGAAAAAAATTGATCTGGCACTGAAGCCGTTTGCACTGGCGCTGGATACGCGTAGCAATACGCTCTATGCCGGACATACGCTGGATGGTGCCGTTTCGGCGATCGATGCCTCTACCGGGACGGTCAAGGGCACGCTGCATCATGGTGTGAGCAATGCTAAAGGCAAGGCCGTGCATACCCGTCAGATTGTGGTGGATGAAGCTGCTGGCCAGGTCATCGTTAGTGGCGTGACGGATGGTGGATTTATTTGGGTAATCGACAGCAAGAAGTTCGCTACGGAACGCATTTTGCACGATATCGAAGCACCGACTGCAGGTCTGACTCTGGATGCCGCGAATCATCAATTGCTGGTCAGTGGCACCGCAGCCTATGCCGTGTTTGATACCCGTAGCTGGGAGCTGGTCAGTGAAAACCGCATCCCCGAGAAACGGGGGGACACCGATGCCCGCCGACGTTTTCTGGTGAACACCGCGCTGGATAGCAAGAGTGAACGACTGTTCGCCAATCAGCTTAATAACGGCGAAGGCACCCTGGTGTTTGATATGAAAACGGGCTCCATTTTGCACACGATTCCGACGGGAGAAACACCGGTAGGGATTCGCTACAACCCGATTCGCAATGAGGTTTATGTCGCTAGCCGAGATAGCGGAACGCTAAGCGTGATCGACGCCACCAGTTACGCCATCAAGCACAGTATTGCCTTGCCCGCTCACCCTAATACGGTGGCGGTGACGCCTGACGGGCAGCGCTTGTATGTCAGTGTGAAGCAGCCATTTGCTGAGGAAGGGCAGCCAGCCGTGCTGGACCAAGTGGTTCGGATCGACTTGCAAGCACTGTGAAATGACAAGAAGCCAGCCAGTCGTTTGTCTTGGACAGGTGCGCGCCGTGCAGAAACTGGCTGGCTTCTTGCTGTGAAACCTGGATGGAGCATGAGTTAAATGGCTGTAACTTCCCGGCGCATGGTGCGCCGCCTGCTGGCGGCTCTTGCCCTGGCTTTGCTGGCGCTATTGTTTTGGCGAGCCTTGTGGCGCACCGATCTGGCGATTGAGACTGAGCCCGTGCGCCGTGGCAGTCTGGAGTTGTCTGTTTCCGCCCTGGGCACCCTGCAACCGCATCGCTATGTGGATGTGGGCGCGCAGGTGTCTGGTCAGATCAAACATATTGCCGTGGATGTGGGCGATATCGTGGCCAAAGGAGATCTGCTGGTGGAAATCGACCCTGCGGTGCAGTTGGCTATGGTCAATGCCAACCGTGCGACTCTGGAAAGCCTGCGCGCCCAGTTGGCCGAGCAGCAGACTGAATTGGAGCTGGCCAAGATCAAGTCGGATCGCCAGCAGCGCCTGCATCGGCAGGAGGCCACCAGTATTGAGCTGCTGCAGGATGCGCAGGCTCATGTGCGGATTACGCAGGCGCGTGTCACTAGCCTGAAGGCGCAAATTGCCGGAGCGCAGTCCACGCTGGAGGGTAACGAGGCCTTGCTGGGCTATACCCGTATTTATGCCCCCATGGACGGCACGATCATTACGCTGGAAGCGCGTGAAGGCCAGACGCTTAACGCGACCTATCAGACGCCTAATTTGCTGCGCCTGGCTGATTTGACCAGCATGACTGTCTGGACGGAAGTGTCAGAGGCCGATGTGGGGCGGGTCAAACCGGATATGCCGGTGTACTTCACAACGCTGGGTTTGCTGGATGAGAAGGGAGAGTCCCGTCGTTGGGAGAGTCGCTTGCGTCAGGTGCTGCCTGCACCGCCGGTCAAAAGTGGTGAGAGTGGGGTTGATAAGTCTTCGGGTAACAAGGCCGTCAGCTACATCGCCTTGTTCGATGTGGAAAATAACGACGGTAGTCTGATGCCGCAAATGAGCGCCCGCGTCTTCTTTGTGGAGGCCAGTGCGCAGAATGTCTTGCTTGCCCCCTTGGCGGGGATGCAGGCCACGCCGGATCAGGATGTGTTTACCGCCCGTGTCTGGACAGGGAATGAGAGCCTGGAAACCCGGTCGGTCAAAATCGGCATGAAAGATCGCCTGCATGTTGAAGTGGTATCGGGTCTGGAGGAGGGGGAGGCGCTGGTAATGCGTCTGAGTGAAGAAAACGGTGCCAAGAGGCTGCGATGGTAAGTGATATTCAGCCCCGTGCAGCGCTGATTGAATTGACTGACATTCGCAAGCAGTACGGTGGCCGGGATGGAGCCCCTGCGGTGGAAGTTCTGCATGGGATTTCGCTGAGCATACAGGCCGGGGAGTTTGTGGCGATTGTGGGTGCATCGGGGTCGGGTAAATCCACCTTGATGCATATCCTGGGATGTCTGGATAGGCCTACATCGGGTAGCTACCGTTTCCTGGGGCGCGATGTGGCGCAGATGTCGGGTGATGAGCTGGCCGGACTGCGCCGCGAGGCCTTTGGTTTTGTGTTCCAGGGCTATCACCTGATTCCCACGCTTGATGTTTTGCATAACGTGCAAATGCCTGCGATCTATGCCGGTATGCCAGCGCAGGCGCGTGCAGAGCGGGCGACCGGCTTGCTGACACGTCTGGGTCTGGCCGACAAGACGACGTACCGTCCTCAGCAGCTTTCGGGTGGGCAGCAGCAGCGCTTGTCGATTGCGCGCGCCTTGATGAATGGGGGGCAGCTTATCCTGGCCGATGAACCTACGGGGGCGCTCGATAGCCGTAGCGGTGCCCAAGTGATGGCCCTGCTCAATGAGTTATCTGACGCAGGCCATACCGTAATTCTCATCACCCACGATGACAAGGTGGCTGCACAGGCGCGGCGCATCGTGCGTATTAGCGATGGGGAAATTGTCGAAGATAGGGGCCAGCCGGGCAGACAGTATAGTCCTCCAGCGACTCTGGAAGCTCCCAGGAACCGTATCCCCAATCAGTTTGACCAGGCAGATTCTCCATCCCGTGTCTCGTTTGATCGTCTCGACATAGACTCGGCACCCTCGTCCGTATCCTGGCTGCAAGATATCGGTACGCTCTTGTCCGGTGCATGGCGTGCGCTTTGGGTAAGTCGCTTTCGTACCTTTCTGACCCTGCTGAGTTTTGTGATCGGCGTGACCTCGGTGATTGTGCTGGTGGCCGTCGGGCAGGGTAATAACGAGAAATTGCTGCAACAGATCGCCCTATGGGGCACACACCGCATGTATGTCCGCCCGGATGTGGATGCGGCCACTGGAATGCGTGGAGAGTTCTACGAAAGGGATGCCAAGGTGCTGGCGCAGGTAGCGAATGTGCGCGTTGCCATGCCTTATCTGTCCGAATCGGCCTTGTTGCGGGCGGGGGGAGAGACATTTGCCACCGAGGTCTGGAGCGTGACTTCGGATGCTCCGGTGGTTCTGAACTGGAATATCCGGCATGGGGTGTTCTTCACGCCGGAGGACGATGAGACCTTGGCTCCGGTCATTGTTTTGGGGAAAGTGGCTCGGGAACGATTGTTCCCTGATACGCCTGCCCAGGAAGTCATTGGGCAATACCTCTTGCTTAATAACACGCCCTTGCGAGTCGTCGGGGAGTTGGAGGAAAAGGGTTTGATCAGCGGCAGCAGTCACGACGATGAACTGGTGTTGATTCCTTACTCAACGGCTAGCCAGCGTATTTTTGGCAGACCTCAATTGAGCTTTGTTTCAGTCGTGGTGAATGACCTGGACGTCCTGGATCAAACGGTGGCGGATATCGAGCAGGTCTTGCGCGAGACCCGGAGAGCGAATGACTTCCGAGTGAGCAATAGCGCGGCGGTGGTTCAGGGCCAGAAAGAGGTCTTGCGCCAGCAAACGCTGCTACTGGCATTGATCGCCGGTATTTCCCTGGTAGTGGGTGGGCTGGGCGTGATGAACATCATGCTGATGTCCGTCAAGGAGCGGACTCGGGAAATCGGTATTCGCATGGCGACGGGTGCGCGTCAACGCGACATTCGTCGTCAGTTCCTGAGTGAAGCAGTTGTTGTGTCTTTTACTGGCGGCGTGGCTGGGGTGGTGATTGGGCTGGCCATCGGTGCCTTGCTGATGTTGTGGGGTGTGCCGGTGATCTTCTCGGTGCGGGCCATGCTGGTGGCTTTTTTCTGCGCGCTGGCAACGGGCGTGGTTTTTGGCATCATGCCCGCGCGTCAGGCAGCGAAGCTTGATCCAGTCGTGGCCTTGGCGGGAGAGTGAGATGCCGCGTTTTTCTTTATATCCCTTGA
Source organism: Alcaligenes sp. SORT26 (assembly GCF_017377875.1). GTDB lineage: Bacteria > Pseudomonadota > Gammaproteobacteria > Burkholderiales > Burkholderiaceae_B > Alcaligenes > Alcaligenes parafaecalis. The sequence continues at coordinate 1,154,083 of NZ_CP070975.1, read as the reverse complement.
TCGGTGCCGCTGTCCTGGTGGCCGGTTGCGCGGTGCAGCCAGTCCCTGATGATGCACAACTGGCTTTGCCTGAGCAATGGCATCGCTTGCCGCTTCAGCAGGAGAGGGCAGGCGCAGCGCTATCCAAGGACTGGTGGGCACAGTTTGGCAGTCAGGAACTGAGGGCAGTGGTGGAACAGGCCTTGGCCAATAACCAGGATGTGGCGGTTTCGCTCGCCCGCTTGGAACAAGCCTGGGCGATGGCGCGCATGGTCGGCGCATCACGCGGGCCGGAAGTCTCCATGGACCTGAATGCTTCCCGACAGGGGCGGTTGGGAGGAAGCCCGGACACGGCGGGGTCGAAAGTTGCACTGGGTCTGACGGCCAGCTATGAGGTCGATCTTTGGGGGCGCTTGAGTGCCGAACGTGAGTCGGCGGTATTTCATGCCGTGGCCAGTGAATGGGATGCGCAGACTGTCGCTTTGACAGTCAGTGCCGAGACGGCGGCAGCGTGGATCAGGATGAATGGTTTGCGCCAACGGCTCGCTATTGCCGAGTCCGATCTAGCCAGTGCCCAGCGCCTGTCAGCCTTGGTACGTGCCCGTGTGCAAGCAGGCTCAGAGTCTCCGCTGGCCCTGGCACAACAAGAAACTCTGGTGGCCAAGCAAGGGGCGAGCATTGCCTTGCTGCGTCAACAGACGGCACAGGCGCAAGCGCTGCTTGCGCTGTGGTTGGGACAAACTACGAAGCCGGATTCCACCGCCAGGGACCTGGCGGATTTGCTCACACCGGCTCTGGATGCGGGGCTGCCTTCTGAACTGCTAGTACGACGCCCCGACATACAGGCCGCCGAAGCCAGGCTCAGGGCTGGCGATGGAGATGTGACGGCTGCCCGTGCGGCGATGTTTCCCAGCCTGAAGCTCTCGGCAACAGTAGGGGGCGCGGATGGGCAGCTTTCGCAGGAGCTTGATAACCCGGTCTATTTGCTAGCCGGTGGCCTGCTAGCTCCGATTTTCAATGCCGGGCGTCTGGCAGCGGGGCATGAAGCCGCGATAGCGCAGCGTCGGGCATTGCTTGCTCAGTATCGTCAGGCCATTTTGCAGGGATTCGCGGACGTGCAAATGTCGCTGGATGCGGTTGTTGGGACTCAGCAGCAATGGGATGCACAAAAAGAGGTTCTACGGCAGGCAGACCGTGCTTTCAGCCTGTCTCAAACCCGCTATCGCGAGGGGGGGGAGTCGGTGCTGAGCTTGCTGGATACGCAGCGTTCTTTGTACGCTGCACAGGATGCCGCTGTGCAGCGACAGGCCGACCGCCTATTGGCGGCGGTGGGCCTGTATCGTGCTTTGGGAGGGGCTTGGCAGGCTCAGGAGTAAGCCTGTCAGACGGTTTGTGTATCGCCCGACGGATCACCAAACACGCTGCGGTACGCCGGGTAGAAGCTGGCGTACAGGATGGCAGCCATTGCCAGATTGATAGGCGTCAGCACCATGGTGGCCGTGCCTGGGCTTAAACCCGCACCCAGCAGCAGTTCACCCAGGGTCTGGATGGCGAAAAAGGCAGCCGCCCAGCACAGGCCGTAGAGCAGGAAAGCGGCCTTGTTGCGCCAGCAGGCAATCATGGAAAAGAACAGGGCTTGCTTGACGGGGATGGCGTGCCAGCCTACCAGGGCGGGTGCGTGCCAGAACAGGGCGGACAGGCCCAGGTACAGCACGAAGAACAAAATAATGGGTTTGCGAAATGCCGCCATGATGGCTTGCGGGGTGGCATTACTGTTGTCCATCAATTGCGACAGTTCATTCACGAACGGGAAGGTCGCCAGAAAGCCCACGACCAAACACGCCAGCAGATAGATCAAACCGAGCTTGATCAGGCGGTTGCGTACGGGAGCGGGTTTCAAGGGTTCCGTCCACATGCCCAGGCGTATGACCTCACCGTTATAAATACGGCGACAGGCATTCTGGATGATGAAGGTCATGGTGGGCACCAGAACGATCAGCACCATCTGGCCGATGATGGGGAAGATATTGCTCAGGTTGATCAGGATCGAGGTGATCAAACTCCAGAAAAACAGAGCAGCAGGTTGCAGCTTGAACAAACGCAACCCTTCCTGAATCCAGTACCACCCGTAAAGAAAGGGGAGCTTGGCAGCTTGCATATCAGTATCCGTATTTATCGAGGTAGCGCCGGTACAGCATGGTCGCGACGCTGGCGCAACACGCGCTCAAAGTGCCGCGGGTCATGCGGTTTGAGGGTTTGAGCGGGGCGGGGCAGATAAAAGTCGTACAGGCGCGAGATCCAGAAGCGCAGCGCGGCGGCCTGGATCAGTATAGGCCAGGCAGTGTGCTCGGCTTCGGTAAAGGGGCGCACCTGGGCGTAGGATTCCAGCCAGGCCTGGGCTTTTTCCAGGTTCAAGGCACCGCTCAGGCGGTCAATGCACCAGTCGTTCACGGCCACGGCCACGTCAAACAACCAGGTATCGCAACCGGCAAAGTAAAAGTCGATGATGCCGCCCATTTGTGGCGCTTCCGAGGTCCCGGCAAACAGCACATTGTCGCGGAACAGGTCGCAGTGGGCCGGGCCTTGTGGCAAGGAGCGATAGGTATCGCTATCGGCAAAGTTGCTTTGTTCTTGCAGGACGGCCTGAATCAGTTCGGACTGGCTGGCATCCAGAAAGGGCAGGACTTGAGGGACGGTGCTTTTCCACCAGCTCAAGCCGCGCAGATTGGGCTGCTCCAGGGGGAAGTCCTGAGCGGCCAGGTGGGCCTGGGCCTGGGTGCGGGCGATCTGGCGGCAGTGTTCAACCGTGGGCTCGGGCTCGTAACCACCACGCAGGCGTGTCACAATCGAACAAGGCTTGCCGTGCATGACACAGATGCGTTTGCCGTCGCGGCGGGTCATCGGTTCCGGCACCGGAACGCCTTTGGCCGCCAGGTGGTGCATCAGCTCAATGTAAAAAGGGAGCTGTTCCAGCGTCAGGACTTCAAACAGGGTCAGAACGTACTCACCCTGAGTCGTGCTCAGAAAGTAATTGGTGTTTTCAATGCCGGCGGTAATGCCACGTAAGGAAACAAACTCGCCAATTGTGTAGTGTTCCAGCAGTTCGCGGGCGTCAAGTTCGCTGACAGAAGTAAAAACAGCCATGCTTTCAGTGAGGGTCCGGTTGGGGCGCACTAATTAGGCGCGCAAGTATGTCAAACGGCCGATTTTAGACCAGTGCGCCCGCTTTTTGGAGACCTGCTGCGATTTACCGCGCTTTATCTTCATCCTGTGGTCGGCTGAAACCATTAAAATGGGTGTTTTCCCTTTTTGATCACGCCTGCCATCAGGCGATTTGCCCCCTGTTTATGACTACTTTTGTGATGCCGGACAGCCAGATGTGGCGTTTGAGTGTGGCGCCCATGATTGACGTGACTGACCGCCACAGCCGTTTTTTTCATCGTCTGCTGGCCCCGCGCGCCTTGCTGTTCACTGAAATGATTACTACGGGCGCATTGACGCACGGCGATCAGGCGCGCCATCTGGATTTTGATGAGGCGGAGCATCCAGTGGCCCTGCAGTTGGGTGGTAGTGATCGGGATGCTTTGGTGACCAGTGCCCTGGCCGGTGAAAAATGGGGTTACGACGAAATTAATCTGAATTGTGGTTGCCCCTCGGAGCGCGTGCAAAAAGGTGCCTTCGGTGCCTGTCTGATGAACGAGCCACAATTGGTGGCCGACTGCGTCAAAGCCATGCAGGATGCGGTTTCTGTACCCGTTACTGTCAAGCACAGGCTGGGTCTGGATTACAACGAGTCCTATGATTTCGTGCGGGATTTTGTGGGACTCTTGTTCGAAGCGGGTTGCCGTGTTTTTACGGTTCATGCCCGCAATGCGGTCTTGAAGGGTTTGTCGCCCAAGGACAATCGGGAAATTCCGCCGCTGCGCTATGACATGGCCATGCAGTTGAAAAAAGACTTCCCCGAGGCGCTGTTCATTCTAAATGGCGGTATTCACGAGACCGATCAGGCGGTGGAGCTGGAAGAGCAGTTTGATGGCGTAATGCTCGGTCGCGCCGCCTGGCATACTCCGGCGGTCTTGAGCGATATTCATCGTCGCCTGTGGCCCGAGGATGTGCTGCTGGATGAAGACTCGGTCGTCGAACAGATGATTGCCTACGCGCGTCCTCATGTGCAGGCCGGTGTGCCGCTGCGCATTGTGATTAAAAGCATGTTGGGCTGGCCGCATGGCAAGAAGGGTGCCCGTCAGTGGCGTCGCACCTTGTCGGATCACAACTGGTTGGCCAAAAACGATCCAGGCCTGCTTGCGCAGGCCTGGGAAGTGTTGCAAAGCCGCCAGTAAAGGCTGGCTGAAGCAGCGTCTTAGGACGCGTTGGCTTGCTCGGAATCAGTAGGCCAGTCGCGGATATAGGCTTTAAGCATATTGTTCTCGAATTGCTGGGCGTGAACAATGGCGCGGGCCATATCAAAGAAGGAAATAACCCCCATCAGAACCGGGCCGTCCATCACTGGCATGTAGCGGGCGTGGTTGTTCAGCATCAGGCGCTGCACTTCGTCGGCGCTGGTGTTGGGGGTGACGCTGACGGGGGCGTCATCCATGATGCTGCGCACGGTAAAACCCTGGGCTTTATTGCCTTGGGCGTGCCAGTGGCGAATGATCTCCCGAAAGGTCAACATACCCACCAACTGACCGTGCTCCATGATCACCAACGAACCGATATCCAGCTCGCTCATGCTCTGTACCGCTTTTTCAACGGTCATTTCGGGGGTGCCTGTATAAAGCGTGTCTCCCTTGACACGCAGGATTTCACTGACTTTTAGCATACTGGGTCTCCTGACCGTGATCGGCGTTTAGTATGGTGGCTGGCTCTGTCAGAATGCCTTGCGGCGATTCAAACAGCTCTTCCAGATTGGATAGTCGCTGATCGAAAAACTGAGAAAGATAATTGAATACATATTCTAGCGGACCCTCGTGCGTATGGGCACGGTCCAGCAAAAATGCCTTGGTAAGTTGTTTCAGGCTGACCTGACGCAGATCACAACTGAGTACCCACTGCTCGTCATTGTCCTGCTGGGTATCAGCAATCAGCCCCATGGACTTGAGCTTGCATAAAATTCCGTACAGCTCGTCCGGGTCGCGTTCCAGCTTGTGGCTGAGTTCACGGACGCTGAGTCCTTGCTGGTTCTGACGGTTCAGCCACAGTTGATAGAGCAGGTTCACGGCATCGGTAAAGGCAATGCCGGGCACATTGGTCTTGACCCAGTTGCGGCCACGCCAATCGGGCAAGATTGCCACCATGGAGGCACCCAGCAAGACGATCAGCCAGGAGATATAGATCCACAGCAGGAAGATCGGCAGGATGGCAAAGGCGCCGTAAATAATCGTGTAGGTGGGAAAGCGGGTCAGGTAGAAGGCGAAACCGGCTTTCATCAATTCCAGCAAGGCGGCTGTGACTACACCCCCAATCAGGGCATCGCGCCACCACACGCGGCGGTTGGGCACATACATGAACAACGCCGTCAGCCCCAGGGCGGTGAACAGGAAGGGCACGTAGGCCAGGGCGAAGGACACAATGCCGGACAAGTCGCCGATATAACCCAAGGACTCCCTGGCCAGAATGGTTGTGGCCCACAGGCTGGCACCAGTCAGAATCGGGCCCAGCGAAATAATGGCCCAGTACACCAGCAGGCGTTGGCCCAGCGGTCGCTGCACATGGACCTGGAAAATATTGTTGAAGGTCTCGTCAATGGTCATGATCAGCATGATGGACGTGACAATCAGGAACAAGCTGCCGACCGCGGTCAGGCCCGAGGCCTTGGAGGCAAACTGGTTCAGGTACAGCATGATGTTTTCCGACACCACTTCGGGCATCAGATTACGGGTCAGGAAGCCTTCCAGAGCATGTTCAAATTCCTGAAACAGCGGGAAAGCGGTGAACAGCGCCAGCACCACCGTCAGCATGGGCACAATGGCCAGAATCGTGGTGTAGGTCAGGCTGGAGGCCACCTTCATCAGGTCTTTTTCGGCCACCCGCTTGATGGCGAAGCGCGCCACACTTAAAAAGTGATGCTTGGCGGTGGGGGCGGGCGAGGGCGGGGACTCCTGCTGGGATACAGGATCGGTGTTATCTGGGTTCAAGTCTGTCTGATCAGCTTGCTCAGAGGGCATAGGGAAGTTCTCGTCGTTTTTCATAGCGGTTTGATGCGGCGGACGCTGCTTTTCGACAGGGTTCAGGTGATAATAACAGCATGCATGAACCTTTAAACCCCATACTTCATCGAGTGGCGGCCCTGGCTTTGGTCGCCTTGATCGCTTTGTGCCTGGCCTGGGAGCTGCATTTTGCGCCCCTGAAACCCGGCGGCTCCTGGCTGGTGCTGAAAGTGATTCCTTTAGTGCTGCCGCTGCGCAGCGTGCTGAAAGGCAATCTCTATACCCTGCAGTGGACCTCCATGATGATTCTGCTGTATTTCGCAGAAGGGGTCATGCGTGCCTGGTCGGACCCGGTAGCGGAAGTCCTGCCCTGGGCGATTGCTGAAATCGTCTTGTCCCTGATTTACTATTTCTGCGCCATTTTTTATCTCTGGCCTGCCAAGAAAGCGGCCAAGCAGCGCAGCAAGGCCGAGAAAGCCGAGGCTGCAAAAGCCGCCAAGTCGGCCTGAGGGGGTCTGTATGTCCAGCTTGTTTGATGGCTTGACCATCGCTCATCGTTTTGCCGATTTGCCCTCGGCCTTTCACACTGTTGTGCCGCCTCAGCCTCTGGCCAATGCACGCCTGCTGCATGTCAATAAAGAATTGGCGGCGCAGTTGGGCCTGGATGTGACGCGCCTGGGCGAGCAAGAATTTTTAGATGTAGTCAGTGGTCAGGCCCCCTTGCCGGGCGGCCTGACGGTGTCGGCTGTGTATAGCGGTCATCAGTTTGGGGTGTGGGCCGGGCAGTTGGGTGATGGCCGGGCGCATTTGCTGGGGCAAATTGACACCCCGACTGGCCAGCAGGAATTGCAGTTGAAAGGCGCGGGTAAAACCCCGTATTCCCGCATGGGTGATGGCCGTGCTGTGCTGCGCTCCAGTGTGCGTGAGTATCTGGCCAGCGAAGCGATGGCGGGCTTGGGCATTGCCACCAGCCGCGCTCTGGCCTTGGTCAGCTCGGATACGCCGGTGTACCGCGAAACGGTGGAAACCGGGGCGATTGTGACCCGTGTGGCGCCCAGCTTCGTGCGCTTCGGTTCGTTTGAACATTGGGCCAATGATCCTGCGCGTGTGCGAGAACTGCTGGATTATGTGTTGCGCGAGTTCTACCCTGAATTAATCGTAGAGGGCGATTCCGATCAAGAGCGTGTAGGTCGTTTTCTGCAGGCAGTGACGCATCGCAGTGCGGAAATGGTAGCCGACTGGCAAACCGTGGGTTTCTGTCACGGCGTCATGAATACGGACAATATGTCCATCCTGGGCCTGACAATTGATTACGGCCCTTACGGTTTCATGGACCGATTCCGCGTGAATCACGTGTGCAATCACAGCGATAACCAAGGTCGTTATGCCTGGAACGCCCAGCCTGCCATCGTGCATTGGAATCTGTACCGTCTGGCCAGCGCGCTGATGGTGCTGGATCTGGATCCCGAGCCGCTGAAAGAGCATCTGCAAAGTTTTGAAGCCAGTTTCCTGAAGCGCTATCACGGCAATTTACAGGCCAAGCTGGGCCTGCGTAGCTGGCGGGAAGAGGATGCTCAACTGGTCGACGATTGGTGGCGTTTGCTGCATAACAGCGGGGCGGATTTCACTTTGTCATTCCGTGCCCTGGCACAGGCAGGCAAGGCTCCCGAGGCCTTCCTGAACCTGTTTGAAGGTTCCGAAGACCAGGCCCAGGCCTGGTGGCAAGCCTATAGCCAGCGTCTGACTCTGGACGGCTCGGATGCGCCCGAACAGCGCGAGGCCATGAATCGCGTCAATCCCTTGTATGTCTTGCGTAACCATTTGGCCGAGCAGGCCATTCAGGCCGCCGCCAAGGACGACGCCAGCGAAATCGACACCTTGTTGATGTTGCTGCGCGATCCCTATACCGAGCGTGCCGGTTTTGAGGCCTACGCCATGCCGCCGCCCGAAGGCAGTGCGGAACTGGCGGTCAGTTGCTCTTCCTAAAAGGCAGGGCACGGTGCCGGGCATGTCCTGATCCGGGAACAATGCCATAATCGTGCCTGTCTTTTATTTTTCCCTATTTCTCTGCGTTCACTCTTCCTATGTCCGGCAATACTCTTGGTAAAAGCTTCCGCGTCACGAATTACGGCGAATCTCATGGTCCAGCGATTGGCGCAGTGATCGACGGCTGCCCTCCGGGCCTGGAGCTGTCTGAACAAGATATTCAATTTGAACTGGATCGTCGCCGTCCAGGCACCTCGCGCCACGTGACACAGCGCCGCGAGCCTGATCAGGTAGAAATTCTGTCCGGCATTTATGAAGGCCGCACCACAGGCACGCCGATTAGCCTGTTAATTCGCAATTCCGATGCGCGCAGCAAGGATTATGGCAATCTGCTGGATACCTTTCGCCCCGGTCATGCCGACTACACCTACTGGAAGAAATTCGAGAACCGCGACCCGCGCGGTGGTGGCCGTTCTTCGGCGCGCTTGACCGCGCCTACAGTAGCCGCCGGTGCGATTGCCAAGAAATGGCTGGCTGAACACTTCGGGGTGAAGATTCGCGGTTACATGAGCCAGTTGGGGCCGATTGAAATTCCGTTCAAAAGCTGGGATGTCGTGGAGCAGAACCCGTTTTACGCTCCGGATCTGGACGTCGTGCCGCAACTGGAAGCCTATATGGATGAGCTGCGTAAAGAAGGCGAATCCATTGGTGCCCGAATTGAAGTCGTGGCTGAAGGTGTGCCTGCCGGTTGGGGCGAGCCTATTTACGACCGCCTGGATGCCGATATTGCCCACGCCATGATGGGTTTGAACGCTGTCAAAGGCGTATCGATTGGTGCTGGCTTTGACTGCATCACGCAAAAAGGCTCGGAGCACGGGGATGCGCTGTACCCGGATGGTTTCAAGACCAATCAGGCCGGTGGCGTGCTGGGCGGGATTTCCTCGGGGCAGGCTGTAACGGTCTCTTTGGCGATCAAGCCGACCGCCAGCATTCGCACCATGCGTCCTTCTGTGAATCGGGCTGGCGAAGCGGTCGAGGTCCAGACACTGGGTCGTCATGATCCTTGCGTGGGTATTCGTGCCACGCCGATTGCCGAAGCGTTGCTGGCGATTGTGCTGATGGATCATTGCCTGCGTCATCGCTCGCAGTGTGGTGTCTGAATCTAAGCGTTTGCGCAGGAACCTAGCACTTCATTTTCTTGTCAGGTTTGTTTCTTGGAGCTGAGCATGAAAGGTATTGCGAAAGGAAAACGCTTTTTGGCGGCGGGTTTACTCCTGGCCATGACGGGCTGTGCCACGGTGCAGACCACAGAAAGCGGGACGGTCGGTGTCGAGCGCAAACAATTCATCTCCAATCTGGTCTCCGAGGCCGAGCTGAATCAGGCGGCCGCCCAGAACTATGCACAGGTCTTGTCTCAAGCACGGCAGCAAAAGGCGCTGGATACGGATGCGGCCCAGACCCGACGCGTTAAAACCATTGCTCAACGCTTGATTGATCAAGTCGGTGTGTTCCGAGCTGACGCCCGTTCCTGGAACTGGGAAGTTCACGTCATTAACGAGGACGAAGTCAATGCCTGGTGCATGCCGGGTGGCAAGATGGCGGTTTTCAATGGCCTGATCAAACGGATTCAGCCTAGCGACGCGGAACTGGCTGCCGTCATTGGTCATGAAATCGCCCATGCTTTGCGCGAGCACTCGCGTGAACAGGTTTCCCAGAAAATGGCGACTTCTTTTGGTTTGACGGTGCTCTCCGCTCTGACCGGCGTCCAAGCCGTGAATGATCTGGGCGGGACTTTGAGCGAAGTCATGTTTGAACTGCCTAATAGCCGCACCCATGAATCTGAAGCGGATTTGATTGGGGTTGAACTGGCCGCTCGTGCTGGCTACGACCCGCGTGCGGCGGTGACCTTGTGGCAGAAGATGGGCGCCTTGGAGCAGGGCAGAAGTCAGCCGGAATTCCTGTCCACCCACCCGGCTTCCTCTACCCGCATTGCGGATTTGCAGGCGATCTCGGAACGGGTCATGCCTTTGTATCAGCAGGCGGCCAAGCCGTGAAAGGTTGGTTTTTCTGATATCGCATTTGAAATGAAGAATGCCCTTGGTCGACGGTCCTTGAAACATGCGCTTGCAGAAGGTGCCGTCGGCCTTGAGGATTCAGACCTTACCGGCTGCAACGGCGCGGGACAGGGGCATTGTTTAATATAGGAAAGTCTGGTTTTCCGGGCCAGTTGGCCTATTTATCTGATTGGCTCCCATCTTCAACATGCACCCATGAAATCGCGCCATCGTACCTTTCTGTATGGTTTTTTGATTTGGCTCGGCCTGTCTTTGACTGGCGCCACCATGCTGACGCGCGCTGAACTGGCGAGGCAGCAGGAGGCATTCACGGTGCAAAGCAATATAGCCTACCGGCTGCTGGGCCAGCGTCTGGCTCAGCAGGACGCCATTTTGCAGATGCTCGCCCTGTTGCAGCCGCCCGTGCAGCGGATAGAACGTCTGGGAGCGCTGGAAGCCATCTTTCCCCAGGTCATGGCGATTTATCGTCAAGAGAGTGGCACCGCGTGGACCAATCCCCAATGGCAGCAGGCGCAGTTGCAGTCTCTAAAGGCCGAGCGTGCCGTGTTGACGGATGTGCGGCTGGCGCAAGGGCGTTATGTTCTGCTGGTGGCGGCGCACCCGGCCAGCTTTGCCGTACAACTGGATTTGAATGCCGCCATCGTCTGGGACGAATGGCCTTTTCAGCGTAATGGCAGTCCTGTGCGCGTGGTGCTGGAATGGCAGGATCAACAATGGGTGATCAGCCCAGGATTGGACGATGCCGGACCTGTGGTATTCCAGTCGGTCAAGACGCTGGCTTCCACCAGCCAACCCTTTCAATTGCACACGCGCCGCGTCCTGAGTTATGCCGACCTGCCTTGGGGGCAGGCGGCACTGTTCGCCCTGGCCAGCGCCTTGCTGGTGGCGTTGGTCATCTATGTGCGCAAACAACGTGAACAGACCTTACGTGCTCAGGAGCTGCTACGTATCGGTCAGGTAGCCCGCTTGAATGCGCTTGGCGAAATGGCCGCGGGCCTGGCACATGAATTGAACCAGCCTTTGACCTCCGTGCTGGCCAATACACAAGCCAGCCTGAGGCTTTTGCAGGAAGATCCTCCCGATCTGGAACCGGCACGCGAGGCCATGACGCATTCGGTGGAACAGATTAAGCGTGCGGCCAGCGTGCTGACGGGCCTGCGACACAGTTTGCGTGAAAGCGGACTGGCTGAGCAGTGCCGTCCGGTGTCCTTGACGCAGGTGCTGGACGAGTCTGTGCACTTGCTGATGCCGGAGTTGGAGCGGCATGGCATTACCCTGGAAAAATGCCTTCCTTCACACGATGTCGTTGTTGTCGGCGAGCCCGTGGCGCTCGGACAAATCATCCATAATCTGCTCAATAATGCTGTATCCGCTTTGGGCGCCGCCCAGACCAGCAATCCCTGCATCTGGCTTGAGGTGCAGCGACGACAAGGGCGCGTGGACTTGATCGTGCGTGACAATGGCCCGGGAATAGACCCGCAGCATTTGGCTCGCGTGTTCGAGCCCTTCTTTACAACACGTTCCGACGGTCTGGGCTTGGGCCTGAGTCTGAGCGAGTCGCTGGCTCAGGCCATGGGCGGCGGCTTGACAGCGTTCAATGATTCCAAGGGCGGGGCCGCGTTTGCGCTGGAACTGCAGCGAGTGGATGAAGAATCATCATGAATCTGACCGAAAATGGCTCTAGCCTGTCGCCCTTGATCCATCTGCTGGACGATGATGCCGCCGTGCGTCAAAGCTTGTCCTTGCTGATCAGCACGGTAGGGTTACGGGTGCAGACTTGGGCGGATCCGCAACAGTTTCTGGAGTCTTTCGATCGGCAGTCTATCGGGGCCTTGATTCTGGATGTGCGCATGCCCGGCATCAGTGGATTGACCCTGCTCGATACTCTGGTCGAGCAAGGCGTGGATCAGCCCATTATTCTGTTGACCGGGCACGGCACGGTGGACATGTGCCGGCGCGCCTTCAAGGCGGGTGCTGTCGAGTTCCTGGAAAAGCCGGTCAGTGACGATGTGCTGCTGGACACGGTCCAGCAGGCCGTGCGCCAGCACGTGCGTCGCCGCGAGCGTCTTGCGGCTGATCAATGGGCGCGTGAGCGTTACACAAGTTTGTCCGAGCGCGAGCGCGAGGTACTGGCGCTGATTGTCGAGGGCTTGACCAATAAGGAGATAGGTCGGGCGCTGTCGCTGTCGCCCCGTACGGTTGAAACCCATCGCGCCAACCTGTTTGCCAAACTGCAGGTCGATAACCTGGCCCACCTGATTCGGCATTACGCCAGCTTGGTGAGTGTCTCTCCGTAAAACTACGTAGATGCGAGGGTAAGCGCCCGAATAGTCCCGTTCGGGCGGCGCAAGTATAGTTTTTCCATGCCGACAATGGTGTCGGAACTGATAAATGGAGATTACCGCTATGTTGCGCTCTTCCCTTCTGATGGCTTTGTTGTTCGCCGCTGGCGCCGCTCAGGCCCAGGGTGTGCTGACCGAAAAAAACATCTCCCTGGATCTGGCCAATCGTCTGGCTGCCGAAACCGTCAAGCAATGTTCGGCCAAAGGCTACAACGTGTCGGTGGCTGTGGTCGATCGCGCTGGTGTGCTGCGTGCGCTCCAACGCGCTGACCAGGCCGGTCCGCATACCGTCAATGCCAGCATCGACAAGGCCTATACGTCCGCTTCGGCGCGCGGTCTCACCAGCGCCATGCTGGAAGGTTCGCAGAAAAATGCTGGCGCCGCCAATCTGGGCGATATCCAGGGTTTTCTGCTGCTGGGCGGTGGTGTGCCGGTCAAGGTTGACAATGACACGATAGGCGCCATCGGCGTGGGCGGCGCGCCTGGCGGGCACCTGGATGAAGCGTGTGCCGTAGCAGCCTTGGAAACCCTCAAGGCCGATCTGAAATAATTGCATCCCTGCAGATTGGGGAACCGCGCCTGAGCTGACCCCCGAAAGTTGGACATTATTCCAACCTTTGGGGTTATTACATGGCTAAGTACGACGAGCGGTTCAAGCTCGAAGTAGTGCAGCGATTGCAGAATCATCCCTCGCGTTTACTTGCGCATGCTGATGGCGAGGCGATTGAAGGCGCTCATCAAGGCAATCGCAAAAGTCAGGTCCGAGATTTCGGCATCATTGAAATAGGCTTTCAAGGGCTCGAAGTGCTCGTCGGGTGCATGGGTGTGAGCCACATCCACCACGGACTCTGTCCATTCCAGGGCTGCGCGTTCGCGTTCGTCAAAGTGCGCACTGACACGCCAGCCTGCCAGGCTGTCTATCTTGGCATTCGCAACGCCTGAGCCGCGCAGGGAGGCTGCGTGCATTTCCAGGCAGTAGGAGCAGCCGTTGATTTGCGAAATCCGCAAATTCACCAGCTCAATCAACTCTTTGCCCAGGCTGCTTTTGTCCAGGGCCAGTTTCGTTTGCAGCAGGCCTTGATAGGCTTTGGGAGACAGGGTGTCGTAGGGAAGGCGAAGAGTGATCATCAGGTATCCAGCCGAAAAAAGAGGAGGGGGCCGAAGGCAGCGTTTGTGCTGAGTGATTGAAGTGCTTAAACCGCTACGATCAATAAATCGGCTGCCTGCTTTACTTGTTGATTCTCCATGAGTAATGTCCTAGTTATAAGTGACAAGAAATCAAAAAATCACTAGGACATAGATATGGCCCTGAGCCAGTGGAAACCTAGCCGGGAGCCGGGCACACCCATTTACCAACAGTTGTACCTGCGTTTCCGGGACGCTATTGCGGCGGGTCAGTTGCGCCCTGGCGATAGGGTGCCGTCGGTGCGCAGCCTGGCCAGTGAGTTGAATGTGGCAAAGGGGACGGTCGAGCAGGCCTATCAAATCCTGCTGGGCGAGGGCTATTTTCTGGCGCGAGGGCCTGCCGGTACCGTGGTGTCGCCGCAGTTAGCCCGTCTGGATGCAAGCCGCTACGCCAGCGTGCCGGCCTCTCCACCCCGGTCTTCACCTTATGTGCCTTCGGAAGATGCTCCGCCTTTGCCGTTTCAACTGGGCTTGCCAGCGCTGGATGCCTTTCCACGTAAGACCTGGGCTCGTCTGGCCAATCATAATCAGCGTGCATTGGGTGCGCGGGCCATGCGCTATCCCGACCCGGTAGGTTATGCACCGCTGCGTCGTGCCATTGCGGCCTATCTGGGCGTGTCGCGTGGCATCGCTTGCGTGCCTGAGCAAGTATTTATTACGGCTGGGTACTGGGGAACGCTGGAATTGGTGTGTCGCAGTGTCCTGAATCCCGGTGACATGGGCTGGTATGAAGACCCTGGCTATATATTTGCCCGCCAGTTTCTGATGCAGGCCGGGATGAAGGTGCAGCCAGTGCCTTTGGATGCTGAAGGCCTGAATGTTCCCCTCGCACAGGAGCGGTACGCGCAGGCGCGCTTTGCCATTGTGACGCCGACGCATCAAAGCCCGATGGGGATGGCCATGTCCCTGTCCAGACGGCTGCAGTTGCTGGATTGGGCGCGGCAAGAACAAGCCTGGGTTGTGGAGGATGATTACGACAGCGAATTCCGCTATCACGGTCGTCCTTTACCCGCTCTGAAAAGTCTGGATAGGGACGAGCGGGTGATCTATACCGGCACCTTCAGCAAAGTCCTGAATCCCGGTTTGCGTCTGGCGTACTTGGTCGTGCCCATGTCTCAGATCGAGCGCTTCCGGCAGGTGGCTCATTATTCAGGTGGGCCGGGCTCTATCCTGACGCAAGCCACGGTGGCTGGTTTTTTGGAGCAGGGCTATTTTGCGCGCCACCTGCGCAAAATGCGGACGTTGTACGCGCAACGACGTTCCTGCCTGGTGCATGCACTGGAGCAACATGTCGGAGAGCGCTTGCAGGTGCAGGCCCAGGCAGGCGGGATTCATGTGCTCGCGAATCTGAAACAGTCAGAAGATGATCGGTCTCTGGCACAGGCGGCACAGGCAAAAGGCCTGGCGGTGCAGGCATTGAGTGACTGGCAAATGTCGCCTGCCGTGCATAAGGGCTTGTTAATGGGTTTTGCCAATATCAGCGACCAGAGCATGGCGGATGATTGGGTGCGACGTTTGAGCGCGGCTATGGCTGGATATTTTGCTTAATGCGCTTTTCTAGCTCGAATCTATCCTAGTAGTTCCAATACTAGGATAGCAACTGGTCTTGTCCCAGTTACTGCGCCTGTCATAATAAGAAAAAATTTATGTGCAGCCGGCTCCGTGCGGGCTGTAATCTCAACTGAATCGCGAGAGCGCAATGGCAAAAACCTTATACGATAAGTTGTTCGACGAACACGTCGTGCATCAGGACACGGATGGCACCTGTTTGATCTACATTGATCGCCACTTGCTGCATGAAGTGACCAGCCCCCAGGCCTTTGAAGGCCTGACACTGGCCGACCGCAAGCCTTGGCGCATCAGTGCCAACCTGGCCGTGGCCGACCACAACGTCCCCACCACCTCCCGCCAGAACGGTATTGAAGATCCGATCTCGCGCCTGCAAGTCGATACCCTGGATGCCAACTGTGAAGAATTCGGTATTACCGAGTTCCGCATGAACGACGTGCGTCAGGGCATTGTGCACATCGTCGGCCCCGAGCAAGGCGCGACCTTGCCCGGCATGACTGTGGTGTGTGGCGACTCCCACACCAGTACGCACGGTGCGGTGGGCGCTTTGGCCTTCGGTATCGGCACGTCCGAGGTTGAGCACACGCTGGCCACCCAGACCTTGCTGATGAAGAAAAGCAAAAGCATGCTGATCCAGGTGGATGGCAAACTGCCTTTCGGCTGTACCGCCAAGGACTTGATCCTGTACGTGATCGGTCAGATCGGGACTGCCGGTGGTACGGGTTATGCCATTGAATTCGGTGGTTCGGCCATTCGCGCACTGACCATGGAAGGCCGCATGACCGTGTGCAATATGGCGATTGAAGCCGGTGCACGTTCGGGCATGGTGGCCGTGGATGAGCAAACCATTCAGTACCTGCGTGGCCGTCCTTACTCGCCTAAAGGCGTGTTGTGGGATCAGGCCGTGGCTTACTGGAGCACCTTGCACACCGACGAAGGCGCGCAGTTTGATCACGTTGTCCGCATTGATGCCAGCCAGATCACGCCTCAACTGACCTGGGGCACCTCGCCCGAAATGGTGCTGCCTATTGACAGCCGTGTACCCGATCCAGAAAAAGAAAAAGACGAAGTCGCTCGCAACGGTATGGAACGCGCGCTGGAGTACATGGGCCTGACGCCCAATATGCCTTTGACCGACATCCGCATTGATCGCGTATTCATCGGCTCCTGTACCAATGCCCGTATTGAAGACTTGCGTGCGGCTGCCAGCGTGGCCAAAGGTCGCAAAGTGGCGTCCAACGTCAAGCAAGCCATGATTGTTCCAGGTTCCGGTCTGGTGAAACGTCAGGCCGAGCAAGAAGGCCTGGACAAGATTTTCCTGAACGCCGGTTTTGAGTGGCGTGAACCTGGTTGCTCCATGTGTCTGGCCATGAACGCCGACCGTCTGGAACCCGGCGAGCGTTGCGCTTCGACCTCCAACCGTAACTTTGAAGGACGTCAGGGTCAGGGTGGTCGTACCCACCTGGTCAGCCCAGCCATGGCGGCGGCGGCTGCCATTGCCGGCCATTTTGTCGACGTGCGTTCGTTCAACTGAGGAAATCCACACCATGCAAGCATTTACTACTCATGAAGGTCTGGTCGCTCCCTTGGATCGGGAGAACGTGGATACGGACTTGATCATCCCCAAGCAGTTCCTCAAATCCATCAAGCGCACCGGCTTTGGCCCCAACTTGTTTGATGAACTGCGCTATCTGGATCACGGCGAGCCTGGCATGGATAATTCCCGCCGCCCGCTGAACCCGGACTTCGTGTTGAACCAGGACCGCTACCAGGGCGCTTCCGTGCTGCTGGCCCGCAAGAACTTTGGCTGTGGCTCCAGCCGTGAGCACGCTCCCTGGGCTTTGATGCAATTTGGCTTTCGCGCCATTATCGCGCCGTCCTTTGCCGATATTTTCTTCAACAACAGCTTCAAGAACGGCTTGTTGCCTATCGTCCTGAACGAGCTGGATATTGCCCGTCTGTTCGACGAAGTCAAAGCCTTTCCTGGCTACAAGCTGCGTATTGATCTGGCCGAGCAGCGCGTCATTACGCCTGAAGGTCGTGAGTTGTCCTTTACGATTGATGCCTCGCGCAAACACAGCCTTTTGAATGGTCTGGATGAAATTGGTCTGACCTTGCAGAAAGCGGACATGATTCGTCAGTACGAAGCCGAGCGTCTGGCCCGCCACCCCTGGCTGGTTGGGCAACCTTGAGCCTGGGTGCAGGTTTTGTAGAAGTCTCGCTGTTGCTGCCTTTCTAGGCGGCCAAGATGCTCCGGCCTTCAGGCCGGAGTTCTTCACTCTTACTCCCTAATTTTTACGTCCTACTCATCATGACTCATAAAATTGCAGTATTGCCCGGTGATGGCATCGGTCCCGAGATTACCGAACAGGCTCAGCGTGTGCTGGGCGCTCTGGGCATGGATCTGGAAATGACCGTGGCTCCCGTGGGCGGCGCCGCTTACGATTTGCACGGCCACCCCCTGCCACCCGAAACACTGAGCCTGGCTCAAAGCTCCGATGCCGTGCTGTTCGGCGCCGTGGGCGACTGGAAATACGACTCGCTGGAACGTCACCTTCGCCCCGAGCAAGCCATTCTGGGCCTGCGTCGTGCCATGGGCCTGTTCGCCAACCTGCGTCCCGCCATCCTGTACCCACAATTGGCTAACGCCTCCACCCTGAAACCAGAAGTCGTGTCCGGTCTGGATATCCTGATCGTGCGTGAGCTGACAGGCGATATCTACTTCGGTCAGCCGCGTGGCGTGCGTACCGTGGAAGAGGGTAATTTCGCGGGCGAGCGTCAGGGTTTTGACACCATGCACTACGCTGAAAGCGAAGTGCGCCGTATTGCCCATGTGGGTTTCCAGGCTGCCCAAAAGCGTCAAAAGCGTTTGTGCAGCGTGGACAAGTCCAATGTGCTGGAAACATCGCAGTTCTGGCGCGACATCATGATTGATGTGGCCCGTGAATATCCGGACGTGGAATTGAGCCATATGTACGTGGACAATGCCGCCATGCAATTGGTGCGTGCACCAAAAGAATTCGACGTGATTGTCACAGGCAACCTGTTTGGAGATATTCTATCGGATGAAGCAGCCATGTTGACGGGCTCCATTGGTATGTTGCCCTCGGCGTCCCTGAACGCATCCCAGCAAGGTTTGTACGAACCCAGCCACGGCTCGGCACCCGATATCGCCGGTCAGGACAAGGCCAATCCTTTGGCCACTATTTTGTCCGCTGCCATGTTGCTGCGCTATTCGCTCAATGCAGAAGACCAGGCCAAGCGTATCGAAGCGGCGGTTGCCAGCGTGCTCGAACAAGGTCTGCGTACCGGCGACATCTACGAAGACGGTTGCCAATTGCTGAGCACCAGTGCTATGGGGGATGCAGTGCTCAAGGCTTTGCGATAGTATCTTTTATCGTTTTATTTTTTTATATATCCAGGTGGTATTACCATGACTCAAGCGGTAGGTTTGGTCGGCTGGCGTGGGATGGTGGGCTCCGTGCTCATGCAGCGCATGCGCGACGAAGGCGATTTTTCCCTTTTTCAGCCGGTGTTTTTCTCGACTAGCAATGCTGGCGGCGCAGCTCCTTCGTGGGCTGACGGTGCTGGCGCATTGCAGGATGCTCACGATATTGACGCTTTGAAAAAGTTGCCAATTATTGTGACCGCCCAGGGTGGAGATTACACAAGCCAGATCTACCCCAAGCTGCGTGCTGCTGGCTGGAACGGTTTGTGGATTGACGCGGCCAGCACGCTGCGCATGGACGAAAACTCCGTGATCGTGCTGGACCCGGTCAACCGTCCTGTTATTGATGCTGCACTGGCCAAAGGTGGCAAGCAGTTCATCGGTGGCAACTGTACCGTTAGCTGCATGCTGATGGGTCTGGGCGGTCTGTTCAACCAGAATCTGGTTGAGTGGATGACCAGCATGACCTACCAGGCGGCTTCGGGCGGTGGCGCACAACACATGCGCGAACTGCTGACTCAGTTCGGTCTGATCAACCAGTCCGTCTCCAGCCTGCTGGACGACCCGGCATCGGCCATTCTGGATATCGACCGCGGTGTCTTGCAGACACAGCGTGATCCTAACTTGCCTCAGAAAAACTTCGGCGTACCGCTGGGCGGCAGCCTGATTCCCTGGATCGATTCCGACCTGGGCAATGGCATGACGCGCGAAGAGTGGAAAGCTGGTGTGGAAACCAACAAGATCCTGGGCCGTGGTGCACAGGACAAGCACATTCCTATCGACGGTTTGTGTGTACGTATTGGTGCCATGCGCTGCCACAGCCAGGCTTTGACCATCAAGATGACGCGTGATGTTCCGCTGGACGAGATCACCGACATCCTGGCTGAAGGTTCCAAGTGGGCCAAAGTGATTCCTAACGAGCGTCAAGCAACGGTTCAGGCTCTGACTCCTGTTGCCGTGACCGGCACGCTGGATATCCCCGTTGGCCGTCTGCGCAAGCTGAACATGGGCCCCGAGTACCTGAGCGCCTTCACAGTGGGCGACCAGTTGCTGTGGGGTGCGGCTGAACCGCTGCGCCGCATGCTGCGCATCGCTTTGGGCGAGCTCTAATCATGGCTGGCCGTCTGCATCCTGTACGTACGCTGGGTTCGGCCCTGCTAGTGGCCGGGATGCTGGCGGCCGCGCCGGTTTCCGCTTTGGAAATCGGCCATAGTCGTTTGGTGTCCGCTCCGAATCAGGTTTTCAAGCTGGATGTGGGTATTCGACAGATCAGCCCTGAAGAAAGCCTGTCCTTGAAAGTGGCACCGGCTCCCTTGTCGGCCTGGCAACAGGCTGGCTTGACCCCTCCGGTGGATCTGGCTTCGTTGAAAGCCGTGATGGATCGGGACGGGCAGGGGCAAGTACGGCGCATTCGATTGTCTTCCGAGCAGATGTTCTCCGGCTCGGTCGCCGATGTGCTCTTGCAGATTCAAAGTGATAGCGGGCAGTTCCTGCATCAGGTCAGCGTTCTGGCTCCGGCCCCGGTGGCCGTGAAGGCAGCGACCCAGGCACCTGCAGGCCATCAGGCCCCTGTATCGGTACAGGTTTCGGCTTCGACTTCTTCATCCAATGTGCAGGCCCAAAGCGCAGTACGCGTGAAATCGGGCGATACCTTGCATGCGCTGGCTCGCCGCCATGCCGTGGACGGTGTCAGCTCCTATCAGTGGATGATGGCGGTACAAAAGCAGAATCCTGATGCGTTTATCGATCAGAATATGCACCGCCTGAAAGCAGGCAAGACACTGCAAGTGCCTGATGCGGCGACTATGTTGTCGATTGACGATGCTCAGGCTCGTCGCTTCTATGTGGATCAGGCTCAGGCCTTGCGCTCCGCCGCACAGGCAGGGCAGGACCAGGCTGATGCGTCCCAAGGGGTGGCACAAACAGGCTCTGCTGAGTCGGGTGCTCAAGGCCAGGGTCAAGATCGTTTGCTGCTGTCGGCAGGGGCCGAGGCCCGTGATGCCAAACAGCAGTTGCAACACGAGTTGCGCGAGACCGGTGATCGCGTCTCGCAACTGGAAGACAATGTGTCTACTTTGGGTCGTGCCTTGCAGTCCCAAGGCGAGGCCGCCAAGGATTTGGTTCTGGACTCGGCTAATGAGCTGGGTCTGAGCGATTCGGGCAGTGACGCTGCGACTAGCAACACCCATTCTGGCGCTTCGGGCGCCGCATCTTCTGCCGCCGTGGCAGGAGCGATTACCGTGCCTTCCGAGTCCGAACAGGGCAAGATGGCCGGTGCAGTTAACAAGGCAAAAAAGACCGTGTCCTGGATTCAAGAACATATGTTGGCCGTGATGGCCGTGGTACTGGCGTTGATCGTGGTCCTGGTGACCTGGGTCTTGCGTCGTGCCAATAGTGAAAACCGCAATGGCGATGATTCTCCTGCGCCTGTCAGCGAAGCGATGGTCCGGGAAAAACTGGAAAAAATCAATCTGGATCTGGATGAGCCGCCTTCGGACGAGCCTCCTGTACGTCAGTAAGGCAAACCCACCATGAGACGTATCGCACTGGGTGTCTGCTATGAAGGGACATCCTGGCTGGGTTGGCAAAGTCAGGCCGGTGGCAACACCGTTCAAGATGTTCTGGAGCAGGCACTGGGCCGTTTTACGGCCCAGCCTGTTTCTACGATCTGCGCCGGTCGCACTGACACCGGCGTTCATGCCTTAAATCAAGTGGTTCACCTGGACACGGCTGCAGAACGCAGCCTGGAGTCCTGGGTGCGTGGCCTCAATGCCTTGTTGCCGGATTCCATTGCGGTGCAATGGGCGCAAGAAGTGTCCGACGACTTCCACGCGCGCTTCTCGGCCCAGGGCCGTCACTACGTGTACCTGTTGCGCCAGCATCGGGTGCGCTCCCCCTTGTTGCAGGGACGCGTGGCCTGGGTGTATCGACCTCTGGATCTGGCGTTGATGCAAGAGGCTGCCCAGCATCTGGTGGGCGAGCATGACTTCAGTGCTTTTCGTTCCTCGCAATGCCAGGCGGCCAGTCCGGTGCGCACCATGTCGCAGATTCACATTGAACAGCAGGGCGATTTTTTCCTGTTCCGGTTCAGCGCCAATGCCTTTTTGCATCACATGATTCGCAATCTGATGGGCATGCTGATTTATATCGGGCAAGGACGCCAGCCCCCATCCTGGGTGCTGCATTTACTGGCTCAGCGGGACCGCCGTTTATCGGCTCCCACCTTTGATGCCAGCGGCCTGTATCTGGCCGGGGTGGATTATCCCGAGCAGTTTGGTATCCCCACCAGCAATCCCTATGATTTGCTCTATGAATTGAGCGGATTGCGCTTTGGTGAAACGGCCTGAAAAAAAATGATGATTTAGCCCGTTTCTAAAGGGTTTATCCCCGGTATTCGAACCGGCTTCACATGCTTCAATCGTATAAAATGTGAGGCCATTTTCTTTATTACATTCTTATCTGTATAAGGCCGACCACCTTCGGGCATTAGCCACAAGCGAATCCAGAAGGCGACCATATCCTGAGCAAGGCCATGAAATTCTTCTTACGATTGTCTAGTTTGATCGACCGTCTGAATACGGTCGTTGGTAAGTCCGTGACCTGGCTAACCCTGATCGTGGTGTTGGTCAGTGCAATTAACGCCATCGTGCGCAAAGTATTTGGCGTCAGCTCGAACTACTGGCTTGAATTGCAGTGGTATTTGTTCGGTGCAATTTTCTTGCTGGCTGCCGGTTACACCTTCTTTGTCAATGAGCACGTGCGGGTGGATGCCCTGGCGGAACGATTCCCGCCCCGGGTACAGGTCTGGATCGATATTATCGGCGTGATCTTTTTCCTTCTACCAGCCACGCTGCTTATCTTCTGGCTCTCCATTCCTTTCTTTGAGCAATCCTATGTGCTGAACGAGCTCTCCTCCAATACCGGGGGGATGATACGTTGGCCGGTCAAGTTATTGATTCCTGTCGGGTTTTTCTTATTGGCCCTGGCGGGTGTTTCTCACCTGATCAAATGCATAGGCTTTTTGCGTGGCGCTTGCCCCAATCCTTTGCAGGCCTCGGGTGGTCTCAGTGCCGAAGAACAGCTTGCCCAGGAAATCCGCGAGATTGCCCAGGCAAATGAAGCAACAACCTCTGTTTCCAAGGGCCAGTAACAATGGAATTCTTGATTGATAATCTGGCCCCGATCATGTTTATTAACCTGATCGTGTTTTTGCTGTTGGGTTTCCCGGTTACGTTTACCTTGTCCGCCATCGGCGTCCTGTATGGACTGGTCGCCATTGAGCTGGGCATGATGCAGCCTGCCTTGTTCCAGGCTTTACCGCAGCGCGTGTTTGGCATTGTCGAGAACGACACCTTGTTGGCGGTTCCCTTCTTTACCCTGATGGGGCTTATTCTTGAGCGATCAGGGATGGCGGAGGACTTGCTCGATACCATTGGACAGTTGTTCGGCCCCTTGCGTGGCGGTCTGGCAATTGCGGTGGTGCTGGTCGGTGCCATGCTGGCTGCAACGACAGGGGTGGTGTCGGCTTCCGTTATTTCCATGGGTCTGATTTCCCTGCCCATCATGCTGCGCTATGGCTACGATCGAAGGCTGGCGACAGGGGTGATTGCGGCCTCCGGAACCTTGTCACAGATTATTCCGCCGTCTATCGTGCTGATCATTCTGGCTGACCAATTGGGTCGCTCCATCGGTGATATGTACCGTGGCGCGATGTTGCCGGGCTTGCTGTTGACTGCGGTGTATATTCTTTACATCGTGGTGATGTCCTACATCAAACCCAAATCGGCACCGGCCTTGCCGCCAGAGGCACGTGTCTATATTGAGGATAACGGCAGTCGCGGTTTGACCTCGCTGGTCGTGTTGACGCTGGTGGCAACCGCAGTAGCGTACTTTGGTTCGCAGCATTACTTTGCCACGCACCCCAATATCCCTATGGATGAGCACGTGGTGGTGGTGCTCTTGCTGTGGGGGGTGACGGCCTGGGTGATCGCACTGATCAACAAGCTGCTCAAGCTCAAAATGCTGTCCAAGATTGCCGAGCGCGTGGTGTTTGTCATGGTGCCGCCGCTGTTCCTGATTTTCCTGGTGCTGGGTACGATCTTTATTGGTGTAGCTACGCCAACTGAAGGCGGGGCGATGGGGGCTGTTGGTGCCATCATCATGGCCGTGTCGCGTGGCCGTCTGTCCTGGAAGCTGTTGCGTCAGGCCATGGAGTCGACCACGCGCTTGTCCTGCTTTGTGGTCTTCATTCTGGTGGGTTCGACGGTCTTCAGCTTG
This sequence comes from Alcaligenes sp. SORT26, assembly GCF_017377875.1. Taxonomy (GTDB): domain Bacteria; phylum Pseudomonadota; class Gammaproteobacteria; order Burkholderiales; family Burkholderiaceae_B; genus Alcaligenes; species Alcaligenes parafaecalis. The sequence goes on along the minus strand of NZ_CP070975.1, from coordinate 1,130,073 downwards.
AGCTTCCGTGGCATCAATGGCGACCTGTGGGTGGAGCACCTGCTGATCGACATGCCGGGCGGTGAATGGGGCTTCCTGATCATCGTCAGCATTCTGACCTTCCTGCTGGCTTTCTTCCTGGACTTCTTTGAGCTGGCCTTTATTATTGTGCCGCTGCTGGGACCGATTGCGGACAAGATGGGGATTGACCTGATCTGGTTCGGTGTCTTGCTGGCGGTCAATATGCAGACCTCCTTCATGCACCCACCGTTTGGCTTTGCCCTGTTCTTCCTGCGCTCAGTAGCCCCGAAAGAGGACTACACCGACAAGGTGACGGGCGAGCGCATCAAGCGGGTGGCTACAACGGATATTTACTGGGGCTCGGTGCCATTCATTATCATTCAGTTGTTGATGGTGGCGGCGGTGCTGGTCTTCCCCGGACTGGTCACGCACTACAAGCATGGCGAAGTCCTCTTGGAGGATTCTCAAATCCAGTTCGGCACAGAATCGACCTATGGTTCTGACAGCTATGGATTTGGAACGGATGACGCCGCCAGCAGTTTCCAATAAAGTCGGTTTATGATTCACACGGGGGCATCAAGCCCCCGTTTTTTATTCGAGGATATGTGATGTTCAGCCGTACCCGAGTCAAGATTTGTGGCTTTACCCGAGCGCAGGATATTGATGCTGCCGTGCAATTAGGTGCGGACGCGGTGGGCTTTGTGTTCTATCCCAAAAGCGCCCGTATGCTTAGCACCGAACAGGCCGTGGCTCTGCGGGCTCGCGTTCCCGCGTTTGTGCAGGCAGTTAGTCTGTTTGTGAATGCGTCGCCCGAATTTGTGCAGGAAATTCTGGAACAGGTGCAGCCGGATTTATTGCAGTTCCACGGGGAGGAAAGCCCTGAAGAATGCCGTCAGTATGCGCATCCTTACATTAAGGCCTTTCGTGTGGGTGCACCCGGTCTGGATACGGTAGAAGGCTTGCTGGAGCATTGTTTGAAGTACCGCGATGCACGGGCCTGGCTGATGGATGGTTATCACGATGCCTATGGCGGTACGGGTACCGCTTTTGATCCGGAATTGATCCAGGGCCTGCAAGCTCGCCTGGAAGGTCAGGATGGTTTGCCTCCATTGGTCCTAGCTGGGGGCATGCGTATCGACAATGTGGCGGAGCGGGTCGCTTTGCACCGACCTTATGCGATTGATGTCAGCAGTGGTGTAGAGCTGGAACCTGGCATCAAATGCCATACGAAAATGGGCCAATTCATGCAGGTATTGAGCAGTGTTTCCCTGAGCTAGGGAATCTTTCAGCATTCAAGCTGTCTGTTGGTATTGGCCCGACCCGCTTTTGGCGGGTTTCTTTTTATTTGGTCTTGTCAGGATTTATGTTTATGCAAAGCATACAGCTTGGTCCCTTTACCTTTGCCACGCCTTTATTTGCGTTTATGGTCGCGGCATTACTGGGGCTGTTTCTGGCCGCCTGGCTGGATCGACGCAAGCAAACCCGTGCTGAATCGGTGCTATGGCGCGCCATTATTTTGGGTGTGGTAGTGGGCCGTCTGGGTTTCCTGATCCAGCAGTGGGAGTTTTACCAGAGTGAACCTTTAAGCTGGCTGGACCTGCGCGACGGCGGTCTGATGATTCCGGCGGCCGTCACAGCAGGTTGGTTCTATGTCTTGTGGCGTGTGCTGCGTGACAAGGCGGTGCTGCCTGCCGCGGCGGGTGGTTTGGCGGTGGGGGTGGCCGCGTTTTCGCTCATCATGGTGGCGACGGGCAGAGGGGGCGTGGAAACGGCCATGCCTTTGCCAGAAATTGATTTGATCCCCATGGAGGCGCAGTTCAGCGCACCTGACAATCTGGATCTCTACAAGGGTAAGGTTACGGTTGTTAACCTGTGGGCGAGTTGGTGCCCACCGTGCCGCCGTGAAATGCCCGCTTTCAAGCAAGTCCAGTCCAGCCGCTCCGATGTGAATATTGTGTTCGCCAATCAGGGTGAGGAACTGAAGGTGATTCAGCAATACCTGAACGAGGAAAATCTGGAGCTGGGCAATATGTGGCGCGACCCGCAAATGAAGTTGGGCCAGGCTGTGCGCAGCCGAGGTTTGCCTACGACTCTGTTTCTGGACGAGCAAGGTCGCTTGGTGGACGTGCGGGCCGGGGAGCTATCGGCAGCGACCTTGAATGACAAGATCAACAAGTTGCAGTAAGGAAATTGGGTTTGGCGTCAGCGAGACTGTGACGATGCAAGCCAGGAGCATAGGGCTGGTGTAGCCAGGGCTTGATACTCGGGTCCGCCGCCCCGTGTGACGGTATGGCCTTATTTGTAGCGTATGGAGTAGGGCGTTGGAGCAGGAGCTTCTTCAACGCTCTTTTCGCTTGGGCTGTTGTCGAGCTTGGGATTTTATGCGGATGCTTGTTAAGAATGTATGGCTTGTTAATTTGTGATTAATAAGTCTGTTAATGGTTTTTTAATAATTAATTTAATTATTTTTGTTTTTCTTTTTATTAATTAGGTGCTGTCCTGTTTTTTGATTATTTAATTTAATCGCAAAATAGCGGTTTTCAAAGGTTTTAACACGATATTCATTGCTACTATGTGCCGAGGTTTTTCATCTGTTTATAAGGATTTAGCCATGAATTTGACAGATAAAGGCACGAAGACCGCCAAACTTTCAGCACCCGATAGAATTATTTACGCAGATAATCACCTTATTCATGGGCCGGATGATATTACGGCATATATGAAGGGTGTTTGTTATGATGCTGCGGCTTATATGCGTTATTTATATAACGCCAAAATTACTTACGAACAATTAACGTCCATATCCGCTCAGAACTGGCTGCCTTTATTTAATTTCGCCAAAGGCAGGAAGTGGGATGGGCAAAGCTCCTTGCCCGGTGGTAAAGCCATTGGTTTTTGTCGAGTCACTGGCATGCAGTTTTTCCATGCAGCCATTGCCGTTGGCGGCACCGAGATCCGGGCGATCAATGGCGGTCTCTTGGGGGCAGGGTGGCTGCATCCCGTGGATTTGCGCAAGGTGCTGAATCAAAAGAATCCGGATGGCTCGTTCAAGTACGACGGCACCAATATTTTTGTGTACATATCGGATCTGTAAATAAGCTGAAACCGGCCATTGAAAGGCTCTTGAAGACTGACTAATAAGCTGCCTTCAGGAGCGAATCAAACTGCCGGTTTTGCTTTGGTACTCCATCAGAAAAAAGGCCCGGTTTCCTGGAAACCGGGCCTTTTTCATTTGCCTTGCTATCAGGCCTTTTGCAGGCTGATTTTTTCTTCCGGGGTTTCCGGGCGCTGCGCATAGCGATTGGCGATAAAGGCGCAGGCCATCAATTGAATCTGGTGGAAAATCATGATGGGCAGCAGGGCCGGGCCAATGGCGGCACCGGTAAACAGTACTTGCGCCATCGGTACGCCCGTTGCCAGACTCTTTTTGGAACCACCGAAGACAATCGTAATTTCGTCTTCTTTGTTGAAGCCCAGTTTGCGAGCCAGCCAGGTTGTCAGGAACAGGATGATGGCCAGCAAGACGATGCAGACGACCGTCAAAATAGCCAGAGATTTGGGTGGAACGGCTTGCCACAGACCGCCGATGACCGAGGCACTGAAGGCGGTGTAGACCACAAGCAAAATAGAGGACTGGTCCACGCTACGCAGCCATTTGCGGTTGCGATCCATCCATTTGCCAATCAGCGGGCGCATCAAGTGGCCGACCACAAAAGGCAGCAACAACTGCAGGCTGATCTTTTTGATTGCTTCCAGGGTGGAGGTGGCCGAGCCACCGTCCGCATCCAGCAGCAGCTTGAGCAAGACGGGGGTGAGCACAATACCGATCAGGCTGGAGGCCGAGGCGCTGCAAATGGCGGCGGGGACATTACCACGAGCAATCGAGGTAAAGGCAATGGCCGATTGCACCGTGCCGGGCAGGGCACACATGTACAGAATGCCAATAAACAAAGGCATGCCCAGCAAAGGCAACAAGAGGGGCTTGGACAGCAGACCCAGCAGCGGGAACATCACAAAGGTGCAGCCAAAGACCAGCAGGTGCAAACGCCAGTGGGTGGCCCCGGCGATGATGGCTTCACGGGACAGCTTGGCGCCGTGCATGAAGAACAGCAGGGCAATGGCCAGGCCGGTGATCACATCAAAGATCACCGCGCCTTGGCCGTAGGCGGGAAAGAAACTTGCCAGAGCCACAACGCTGATCAGGATCAGGGTGAAGTTGTCAAAAAGCAGTCGCAGTTGAGAGAGCATGGGTTTGTTAAAGGCTTGAAAGGCTTGCGTTAAGAAAGGCCTCACTTTACCGTAGACCTTTTTGGGGGTTTATCGTTAAACGGATATGGATTATCGACAAACGGACATTCTGATGCCTGCGGAGCACATTCCAGAGAGTTTGCGGCAACTGTGTTATCTGCCACGGCCTTTATATGGTCAGGAACGCACCTTGCCCAATCAGGCGATTGCACGCCCTCATCGACATCCTTGGGTGCAGTTCTCTTATGCGCTGACGGGAGTGATTGAAGTTCGCACCGCCAGTGGGCGCTTCATGGCGCCGCCTCAGCAGGCGGTGTGGGTGCCTGCGGGCGTCGAACATGGGGTACGTAGCTCACCGGATGCCCAGATTCGTAGTCTTTATATTGATGTCAGCGCTTTGCCTGCCGCGCCCGAAGTGTGTCGGGTGGTTGTGGTGGACCGCTTGTTGCGCGAGCTGATTCGTGAATTCAGTCTGTTGCCCGTGCTGTACGAGCGTGAGGGTGCACAAGGCCGTCTGGTGCAGGTCTTGCTGGATCGGCTCTTGGCGGCACCTGAAAGCGGCCTGATTCTGCCCTGGCCTTCGGACCCACGCCTATTGCACGTGTGCGAGCAATTGCAGGCGCACCCCGCCGGGGATTGGAGTTTGCAGGATTTGGCAGAGCAGCAGGGCTTGTCAGAAAAGACCTTGAGCCGTCTGTTTCGCCAGCAAACCGGGCTAACGTTCCGTGTGTGGCGTCAGCGCCTGCGAGTCATGAGCGCCTTGCCCTTGCTGGAGCGGCAAGAGCGTGTGACGGATGTGGCGCTGGCCTGTGGCTATGAAAGCATGTCGGCCTTTGTAGCCGCTTTTCGGGATTTGATGGGTCAAACGCCTGGCGAGTTTTTTCGCCGTCCATTGGGCCCGCTGGATGAATAAGTCTGCACAAAATTGCAGAGCAGACGGTGGGCGTCGGGCGTGTCTTGAATAGGATCAGCCAGCGTTTGGGGATCAATGCCCTGGGCCCTCCAGTGTTCCGCTTTACGCAGCACGCAGTAACGCAGCAGGCCCGCAAAGAATTCGGGGTGAAACTGGATTGACCATTGCGAGGGGCCATAGCGCAGGATCTGATGCGGGTCGTGCGTTGAACTACCCAGGATTTCAACATGATCTGGCAAGCTCAGCACGCTTTGCTGGTGCGTGAGCAGGGCAGGGAACTGCATGGGCAGATTGGCCAGCAGCTCATGCTCATGAGCCTGCTCGGTCAATTGAATGGGCAAATATCCGACTTCGGCCCCTTTGGGATGGTAATCCACGCGCCCGCCCAAAGCGTGGGCCATGAGTTGATGCCCATAGCAAATACCCAATAAAGGCATTTGGGTCTGATAGCGCTCCCGAATCCAGGCGGCCAGATTCTCGCTCCAGTCCAGCCGGTCGGTCACCATGCTCCAGGAACCGCTAATCACAATCGGGTCGGGGCAGTCAGGTGGTGGCAAGGCCTTGTCCTGATGTACGCGCCAGGTATGGACATTCACATTCAAGGGCTGCAAGGCCCGCTTGAACCAGGCGTTCTGATTTCCAAAACGCTGTTCGACATCCGGGGGAGGAGAACCGGCTTGAAGAAAATGCACGTCCATCATGCTTGTCCCCGCAACAGACTCCACGTCGCCATACCCAGGCCAAGCATCAGCAGAGAGCCGACAACGTGGATAGCAATACCGCCCATGGCCCAGAGATAACGCTGCTGCATCATCAAGGTCATGATTTCGGCGGAGAAGGTAGAAAAGGTGGTCAGGCCGCCCAGAAAGCCCGTCATCACAAACATGCGCCAGCCTTCGTGACCCAGGCCCAGACCGCTGAAATAGGCCATGGCGATACCCATCAAATAGCCGCCAATCAAGTTAGCCAGCAAAGTACCGGGGGGCAGGGTAGGGAACAGGGCATTCAAGGCCTGACTTAAAAACCAACGCGCCAGTGCGCCCAGGGCGCCACCGGCGGCGATATACAGCATGGCTACGGGCATGGAGGGCCTTCAGGTAGGGGGCAAACTGTCAGCGAGCAGTCAGCCGGTCGCGATATATACCTTAGATAGCGTGTCATTATGCGCCTCTGTAGCTGAAAAGGCGACCTTGCCCAAAGCTCGGTAGCCAGCTAATGTAAGAGCGCAATTATCAGACGGACCGCCGTGAATTTCGGTTAGCCCGCCCTTTTTTGGAGACTTTGTGGTGAGTATTTACGATCAGGATTTGCCCCAGACAGACGCCAATTATCGTGTTTTGTCCCCGCTGGATTTCATCGAGCGCAGTGCTTTTGTCTACCCTGACTACCCGGCTCTGGTTTACGGGCCCGCCCAAGACGGCATCAAGATGAGCTGGTCGCAGCTTTATGCCCGTACCCGCCAATTGGGCAGTGCGCTGTCCAAGGCAGGCGTGGGCAAAGGCGATACCGTGGCCGTGATGCTGCCCAATACCCCTCCCATGGTGCAGGCGCACTTTGGCGTGCCCATGTGCGGTGCCGTGCTGAACACCTTGAATACCCGTCTGGATGCCAGCACCATTGCCTATATGCTCGATCACGGCGAAGCCCGTGCCGTGCTGGTGGATAGCGAGTTTGCCGCCGTCATGAAAGAGGCGCTGAGCCTGCGCGAAAGTAAAGAACCTATTCTGGTGATCGACGTGGTCGATACTTACTTCGACACGGGCTCGGAGCGCGTTGGTTCGCAGACCTATGAAGAATTTGTAGATGGTGGTGACCCTGATTACGACTGGCAATTGCCTGCCAATGAATGGGATGCCATTGCCCTGAACTACACCAGCGGCACAACCGGCAAGCCCAAAGGTGTGGTCTATCACCACCGTGGCGCGTATCTGGGTGCCTTGTCCAACGTCCTGGAATGGGACATGCCCAAGCATGCGGTCTATCTGTGGACCCTGCCCATGTTTCATTGCAATGGCTGGACGTTCCCGTGGGTGGTCGCCGCTCGTGCGGGCGTAAACGTCTGTTTGCGCAAGGTGGAAGCGCAGGCCATGGTGGACAATATGGTCGATTACGGCGTCACCCACTACTGTGGCGCGCCTATCGTGCATTCCCTGCTGGTCAATTCTGACGAAGCCTTGAAGTCCCGTCTGCCCAAGGGCGTATCGGCCATGGTGGCAGGCGCTGCACCACCGGCTACGATGATCGAAGGCATGGAGCGCATGGGCTTTGCACTGACCCACGTTTACGGCCTGACAGAAACCTATGGCCCCGCTTCGGTCTGTGCGCAGCATGCCCCGTGGGGCGAGCTGGATATTCAGGAGCGTGCCAAGCGCAATGCGCGCCAAGGGGTGCGCTACCACCTGCAAGGGGGCGTACAGGTTCTGGACCCGCACACGATGGAACCTGTTCCAGCAGACGGTGAGACCATGGGCGAGATCATGTTCCGTGGCAACATCACCATGAAGGGCTACCTGAAGAACGCCAAGGCTACAGAAGAATCTCTGGGTGGCGGCTGGTTCCACACAGGTGATCTGGCCGTGTGCGAGCCGGACGGTTATGTGCGCATCAAGGATCGCAGCAAGGACATCATTATTTCCGGGGGCGAGAACATCTCCTCTATCGAGATTGAGGACGTCATGTATCGCCATCCGGCCGTGCAAGCTGCCGCTGTGGTAGCCCAGCCCGACGAGCGTTGGGGCGAAGCTCCCCATGTTTATGTGGAACTGCGTCCCGGTGCGGAAGTCACGGTCGAGGAACTGCGGGCACATTGCCGACAGTACCTGGCTGGCTTTAAAATACCGCGACATTTCAGTTTTATGGAGTTGCCGAAAACGGCAACAGGTAAAATACAGAAATTCGCACTGCGTCAGCAGGCCAAGCAAGCCGCTTCGGACTGAACGTAGCGTTTTCTAAAAAGCACACAGGTCGCTTTAGGCGGCCTGTCTGCACTTAAGGTACAGGACGGTTAGGAATGCCATCTTTTGACGTTGTATCCGAGGTCAACACTCACGAACTGCGTAATGCAGTCGAACAAGCCAGCCGCGAGCTGGCTACCCGTTTTGACTTCAAAGGTACGGATGCCAAATTTGAACTTGAGGATGAAAACACCATTTTGCAATCGGCTCCCAGCGTGTTCCAGTTGGAGCAGATGATGCAGATTCTGCGTGGCCGTATTGCGGCTCGCGGTATTGATGTGCGCTGCCTGGACACCGAGAAGGTGTTGGAAAATGTGGCCGGTGCGCGTCAAAAGGTGAAAGTGCGACAGGGTCTGGACCAGCCTACGTCCAAGAAACTGATTGCCGCCATCAAGAACGCCAAGCTGAAAGTGGATACGCAGATTCAAGGCGAAAAACTGCGCGTAACTGGCAAGAAACGGGATGACTTGCAGGCTGCCATCGCTCTGTTGAAACAGACCGAAGTGGAACTGCCTTTGCAGTACGACAACTTCCGCGACTAAACCGAGTGAAACGGCACGGTGGCGGCGTGACGCTGCCGTGTATCTGCTATGAATTTACGAATTGAATTAATGCGTTTGCACGATCTGGGCCAGGTACTGGAAGTCCAGGCCGATGTGTACGACACAGATATTCTGGAGGACCGCAGCTTTTATCAGAACCGCCTGGATCTGGCGCCTGATAGCTGCTGGGTGGCACGTGATGCCGACAATCAATTGCAAGGTTATTTGGTGTCCTATCCTTGGGCGGGGCTCTTGCCGCCGTCTTTGGGCGATGCCCTGAACAGCCTGCCTTCGCCTGCGGACCAATGGTTTATTCATGACTGCGCGGTCATGCGCCGTGCGCAAGGGCGTGGTGTGGCCGGAGCCTTGTTGCAAGCTGGTCGCCGCTATGCCTGGCAGCGCGGTTTGCGCCGTTGCAGTCTGGTGTCTTTAGGCCCGGCAGTGGGTTATTGGCAGCGCCTGGGTTACAAGCCGATTGAAGGCGTACCTGAACCCGTGCTGGAAGCCAAGCTGCGTCAGTATGGTGAGCAAGCCAGTTTCATGGATTGTGTGGTGCGTCCTGATTGAGTTGTCCTTACCGGACAGCCAAGCTTCAGCTCTTGCGTCTGCAGTTCGAGTCGCCAAAAAAAAGCCGGGAATATCCCGGCTTTTTTACTTACGGGCGCAATCTATAGCCCGTTTTGAAGATCCAGCCCGCTACGGCAAGAAACACGCTTAAAAATAGCAGCGTCATGCCCAGGCTCAGCCACACATTCACATCGCCAAGATCAAAAAAGCTCCATCTAAACCCGCTGATCAGATATAGCACCGGGTTCAGCAAGGTCAGTTTTTGCCAGAACTCGGGCAGCATATCGATGGAATAGAAAGTGCCACCCAAAAAGGTCAGTGGCGTCAGAATCAGCATGGGCACGAATTGCAGCTTTTCAAAGTTATCGGCCCAGATACCGATAATGAAGCCCAAGAGGCTGAAGGTCAGCGCAGTCAGTGCCAGAAAACACAGCATCCAGATGGGGTGCGCAATGTCGTAGGGCACAAACAGCCGTGCTGTCACCAGAATGATGGCTGCTAAAAACAGGGATTTCGTGGCAGCGGCCCCGACAAAGGCCAAAGTCACCTCAAAGTGCGAAATAGGGGCAGACAGAATCTCGTAGATATTGCGGGTAAAGCGCGGAAAGTAAATTCCGAAGGCCGCATTGGAGACGCTATGGGTCAGCACCGACAGCATGGTTAGCCCAGGCACGATGAAGGCGCCGTAGGGCACCCCCCCGATTTCATTGATGCGATGGCCTATGGCCGCCCCGAACACCACAAAGTACAAGGCCGTGGAAATCACGGGGGCGACAATGCTTTGCAGCAGGGTGCGACGCGTGCGCGACATTTCGTAGCGGTAAATGGCCAGGATGGCGTACCAGTTCATGACTGTGCCCCTACAAATTCAACATAAATATCTTCCAGACTGCGCTCGCGGGTATGGATGTCGGTAATCGTCAAACCTGCCTGACCGATTGCGGCCAGCAAAGCGCTTAAATCATGTTCCTGTTCATGCTGGGTCAAGGGGTAGAGCAGGCTCATCCCGTCGGCTGTGGTTTGCAGCCCCAGTTCGTCCAGCGAGGCGGGCAGGGTGCCCAAGGGTTCGGCCAGACTCAGATTCAAGGTCTTGCCGCCCAGGCGACGCATCAGATTGTCTTTGGTTTCCACCAATTGCAGCGAACCTTTATTGATAAAGCCAATGCGGTCGGCCATTTCCTGCGCTTCTTCTATATAGTGCGTGGTCAAAATAATCGTGACGCCCTGGCTGCGCAGCCTTTTGACCAAGGCCCACATGCCTTGCCGCAAGGCGACGTCTACGCCAGCGGTAGGCTCGTCCAGAAACAGGATTTCCGGCTCGTGCGAGAGCGCCTTGGCAATCAACACGCGGCGTTTCATGCCGCCCGAGAGCGTAATCAAGGGGCTGTCTTTTTTATCCCAAAGTGACAGGTCTTTCAGGATTTGCTCGATCAGCGCCGGGTTGGGGGCTTTGCCAAACAGGCCGCGGCTGAAGCTGACGGTATTCCAGACCGTTTCAAACGAATCTGCGCTGAGCTCCTGCGGAACCAGGCCAATTTTCTGGCGGGCGCGCTTGTAGTCGGCGACATTGTCGGCACCGTCAACCAGCACCGTGCCGCTGCTGCGATTGACCAGCCCGCAGATAATGCTGATCAGTGTGGTTTTGCCTGCACCATTGGAGCCGAGCAAGGCAAAAATCTCGCCTCGCCGAATATCCAGGTCCAAAGAGTGCAGGGCATGATGACCGTTTGCGTATTGCTTGCTCAGGCCTCGAACACGCAAAATAGCGTGGGAATCAGGAGTGTTCTGCATAGACAGTAAAATGACCCTTTTGCTGTGCCGACAGGGTTTGAATAACGCAATGGATTTGACGATGCCAACTAGCTTACCACCGCAAACAGAGAGTGACGTTTTGAGTGATGCTCAGGCTATGGTTTTAGCCTTGGAGCAGGCTCAACTGGCGGCAAGCATAGGGGAAGTGCCGGTAGGGGCCGTACTATTGGATGCGGATGGCAGGCTGCTGTCCGTGGGCTCGAACCGCACGGTCTGTGATCACGATCCCACCCAGCATGCCGAGATCGTGGCCTTGCGGGCGGCGACGCGTAAAGTGGGTAATTACCGCTTGCCCGGTGCCAGTTTGTTCGTGACGCTGGAGCCTTGCATGATGTGTCTGGGCGCTTTGCTTCATGCCCGCTTGTCGCGTGTGGTCTGGGCCGCCGCCGACCCTAAAACCGGGGTTTGTGGCAGCGTGGAGTCCCTGCATTTGCATCCCACTCTGAATCATCACACCCGCGTGTCGGGTGGTTTGATGGCCGAGGATGCCGCCCAGGCCTTGCGTGATTTCTTTCGCGAGCGGCGCGAACAGAAGAAGTTGCAAAAGCAGGCTCAATCTGTCCAATCCCCGCTGGATGAGGCCCCGTAGTCTCGTTAAAATAGCAGCACTTTCTTTTCAAGGTTAATCATGAGCAGCCCCGAGCACGACCATCACCATCATCACCACGAGCATGGCGAATGCCATTGTGGGCAGCAGGACAGTTCGGGCATTTACTTGTTTTCGCCCTCCGGCCAGATCCTTGAACCCAAACGCCTGGAGCTGGCAAGCCAGCGCTTGAATCAGTTGGGCTTTGCAGTGGACATAGACCCGGACGCTCTGGCGGTGCACGAGCGCTTTGCCGGAACGGACGCCCAGCGTCTGGCCGCTGTGCAGCGCGCTTTGCAGCAGCCCCAGCCCATCGTGATGGCAACGCGGGGAGGCTATGGTTTGAGCCGCATTCTGGGCCAGATCGACTGGCGTGCAGTGGCCGATAGCGGCAAACGCTTTGTCGGCATGTCGGATTTCACGGCCTTCAATCTGGCCTTGCTGGCTCAGACGGGGGCGATCAGCTACACCGGCCCTACCGCGATTGCCGATTTCGGCGGCGACGAAACGGATGAGCTGACGACCGAGCTGTTTGGCGAATTGATGCGCGGCGAGCTGGAGCTGTTCAGTTTCGAGTCTGAGGATTCGGATGCGGTAGATGGTCACGGGATTCTGTGGGGGGGCAATCTGGCCCTGGTCTGCTCCTTGCTGGGCACACCGTACTTCCCCAATATCGACGGCGGTATCTTGTTCCTGGAAGACGTGGGCGAAGCCCCCTACCGGGTCGAGCGCATGTTGACGCAACTGTGGCATGCAGGTGTGCTCAATCGCCAAATGGCGGTCGTTCTGGGGCGTTTCACCGCCTATAAAACAGGCGCCAGCGATAACGGCTTTGACATGGATTCAGTCATACGCTGGTTGCGTGAAACCGTTAAGGTTCCTGTGGTGACGGGCCTGCCTTATGGGCATGTGGACGTGAAAGTCAGCCTGCCGGTGGGTAAGGAAGTAGGCCTGGCCACCGAGGACGGCATGGCTTATCTGGTCCTGGATGAGCACGAGCACTAACGGATTTCCCGGCTGCTTGATACACTACTGGGTTGAACTCAACCTTTTTCAAAGTACGTTTACGTGATCTCCACCGCTAATTTAACGATCCAGTTTGGTGCCAAGCCTTTATTTGAAAACGTCAGTGTCAAACTGGGCGGAGGCAACCGTTATGGCCTGATTGGTGCCAACGGGTCGGGCAAGTCTACCTTCATGAAAATCATTGGCGGCGACCTGGAGCCAAGCGGGGGTAATGTATCGCTGGACCCGGGCGTGCGTCTGGGCAAGCTGCGTCAGGACCAGTTTGCCTACGAAGAGCTGCGTGTGCTGGACGTGGTATTGATGGGCCACACCGAAATGTGGAGCACCATGCAAGAGCGTGATGCCATCTACGACAATCCGGAAGCCACCGAAGAAGACTATATGAAGGCCGCCGAGCTGGAGGCCCGTTTTGCCGAGTACGACGGCTATACCGCCGAAAGTCGCGCCGGTGAATTGCTGATGGGTCTGGAAATTCCGGTCGAACAGCACCAACTGCCCATGAGCGAAGTGGCTCCGGGCTGGAAGCTGCGTGTGCTGCTGGCGCAGGCCCTGTTCTCCAATCCCGACGTCCTGCTGCTGGACGAGCCCACCAACAACCTGGACATCAACACCATTCGTTGGCTGGAAGATGTGCTCAATAGCTACCAGAGCACCATGATCATCATCAGTCACGATCGTCACTTCCTGAACCAGGTGTGTACGCACATGGCTGACCTGGATTATGGCGAGTTGCGTGTCTACCCTGGCAACTACGACGACTACATGCTGGCTTCGGTGCAGTCGCGCGAACGCGTCATGGCGGCCAACTCCAAGGCTAAAGAGCGTATTGGCGAACTGCAGGACTTTGTGCGTCGTTTTGCTGCCAACAAGTCCAAGTCCCGTCAGGCAACCTCGCGTCTGAAACAGATTGGTCGCTTGAAAGCAGACACCATCGAGGTAAAACCCTCTTCGCGTCAGAACCCGTTTATCCGCTTTGAGCAGAAAAAAGTCCTGCACCGCCTGGCTGTCACCATCGAGGGCTTGAGCAAGTCCTACGATCATCCCATCATCAAGAATTTCTCGGCCATGATTGAAGCGGGCGAGAAAATCGCCATTGTGGGTGCGAACGGCGTGGGTAAAACCACCTTGCTGCGTTTGCTGGCCGGTAATCTTGCTCCGGATAGCGGTTCGGTCGTCTGGTCCGAAAACGCTGATATCGGCTACATGGCTCAGGACGTGTCGAACGAATTCGACACGGAAGACAATGTGTTCGACTGGGTCAGCCGTTTTCGTCAGGCTGGCGACGACGATCAGTCCTTGCGCTCGGTCTTGGGCCGCATGCTGTTCTCTGCTGACGACATCATCAAACCCGTGAAAGTGCTGTCTGGTGGCGAGAAAAACCGCATGACCTTCTCGCGTCTGATGCTGGGCCGTCACAACGTCATGTTGCTGGACGAACCGACCAACCACCTGGATATGGAATCGATTGAATCCTTGCAGATGGCCATGGAAAAGTTTGAAGGCACCTTGATCTTTGTGTCGCATGACCGGGAATTCGTGTCTGGTGTGGCTACCCGCATTATCGAAGTGATGCCGGAAGGCCGCCTGATCGATTACCGCGGTGGCTACGAAGACTACCTGGCCAGCCGCGAGCAGGACTGAGGCTAAGGGTGGCTGTCTTTACCCTGCGTGAGCCCACCCGCTTCGAGCAGGACATCAAAAAAAGCCGTTTTCTGGCACTGGCTGCTCCGGTAGACAGTGCCAGCCAAGCCTTGGCTTTTTTTCAAGCCCAGGGTGTACCCGATGCCACGCATAATTGCTGGGCCTACAAAATCGGGTCTGAATATCGCTTTAATGATGATGGTGAGCCCGGCGGGACGGCCGGGCGTCCTATTTTGCAAGCCATAGAAGGGCAGGATTGCGACCGGGTCGCGGTGCTGGTGATTCGCTGGTTTGGCGGCGTCAAATTGGGAACGGGTGGTCTGGTACGTGCCTATGGGGGCGTGGCCGCTCAATGCCTGCGTCTGGCTGACAAGCTGGAGCTGATTCCCATGGCCGCGTTGCGATGCCGTTGCTCCTTTGCGGATCTGGCGCTGGTTCAATCCCGTTTCGATGGTTTTGGCGTTCAGGTTCAGGACGAACAGTTCGACGGTGAAGGCGTGGCCTGGATTTTGAATTTGCCAGTCGAGCATAAAGCCGAGTTTCAGCAGGCTTTTATCAATATGACGCGTGGCCAGGGCGAGTGCGAGCCCCTGGAACAAGCCTGAATCGTCCACTATTCAAGAAGCAGGTCTGCAATGGACCTGTTCGTATGTCCTCATTCAGATAAGCGTACCTGGACGAAAAGGTATCTTTCCCAGACGATTGTCCCTCTGCGCCGTCCAGTACATGGCCATACTACCCATCTTTGATTCCTTCCAAGCCCACATCAAACTTGGGCTTATGATCGGGTTTAGTCCATCTTGTGGGTGTCTGCCATGTCTTACGAGATCTATGCCAGTCAGTGGCTTAATACTGCCGCGCCATTAAGTTTGGCGTCCTTGCGTGGCCGCGTGGTGGTGGTCACCGCGTTTCAGATGCTCTGTCCCGGCTGCGTTATCAATAGCCTGCCGCAAGCCAAGCAATTGGACACGCTGTTTTCGCGGGATGATTTGCGCATCATCGGTCTGCACAGCGTGTTCGAACATCACGATGTCATGGGCCCCGCCGCCTTGCAGGTGTTCGCCCACGAGTATCGGCTGAATTTCCCCATTGCCATTGATCAGGCCTCCGAGAGCGGCCCCTTGCCGCGCACCATGAAGGAGTGGGGCTTGGGCGGCACGCCTTCCACCATCATTTTTGATCGGGACGGCAAGTTGGCCTTGAAGGAGCTAGGTCATCTGGATGATTTGCGTCTAGGCGCGTTTGTGGGCCAGCTCATTGCCCGTCAAACAAGCGCTCAGGACAAGAGTCAGGAAACCGTGCAAGCCGCTGTCGGGATGGATGGAACCCAGGCTGGTGGACCACGGTGTACCTATTAAGTTTTTTGCTGAAAAGGGTGTGTCATGAAGATTGCTGTGTTTGATACCTATGTCGTGCGTCCCGATGGGCGTCGCATGCACTTTGATATTTTGGTCAGCGATGAGGCCAAGGATATGGACAAGGTCTTGAGCTATGGTCAACGCTATCTGGCGGCCAAAGGGGTGAATGTGGAAAGTTTCACGTCCCGCGAATGCCGCTTTTGCCATACCGAAATGGCTTCCGCGCCGGTAGAGAACGAAATCAAGCGTAGTGGTTTTGCCATTATCGAGCTGGAAAACTGCGAGTAAATCAGCTTCAGGCATAAAAAAACGCCAGACAGTCTGTCTGGCGTTTTTTCTGAAACCGGACTAATCAAGCCTGGTCAGGCTGCTGATTTTGCTGGGCTGCAATTTCAGCGTGAACCTTTTCCATGTCCACGGCCTGGACTTGTTCGATCAGATCGTCCAGTTGGGCGGCCGACAAGGCACCGGCTTGCGAGAACAGCAAGACGTTCTCACGGAAAACCATCAGCGTAGGAATGGAGCGAATGCGCAGGCCAGCGCTCAGTTCCTGCTCTTCTTCCGTGTTGACCTTGCCAAAGGTGACGCCTGGGTGTTTGGCGGCGGCTGCGTCAAAGACGGGAGCAAATTGGCGGCATGGACCGCACCAGGGAGCCCAGAAATCGATGATCAGGGGCTTGCCGTCTTCTACCGCAGCCTGGAATGTTTCTTCGTTCAGTTCGACGATGCTCATGGGGGAGCCTCCGCAATAAAAAAGCGGCTGATGATGCTCAGCCGCTTTGTTAAACATGTAATTAGTGTACTCGCTTTCCAGACAGCCCTAAAGCGCCAAACCAGTTTGCTGTAGGGTTTTTCATTCCGTAGCGATTGCGTACTTGATCACAAACAAGATGGCGACAATCAGTGTGGCCAGGTGGATACTGCGCCAGCGGCCGGTTGCCAGTTTCAGGATCACGTAGCTGATAAAGCCGAAGGCCAGACCGTTCGCAATCGAGTAGGTGAAGGGCATGGTGAAGGCAGCCAGGGCAGCAGGTACAGCCTCGGTCATGTCGTCCCATTTCACTTCGGTGATTTCACGCATCATCAGGCAAGCCACGTACAGCAAGGCAGGAGCCGTGGCGTAACCGGGAACTGTGGCGGCCAGCGGCGAGAAGAACAGCGCCAGCAAGAACAGCACGCCAATCGTCAGTGCGGTCAGACCGGTGCGCCCACCCGCTTGCACACCCGAGGCGCTTTCCACATAGGCGGTGGTGCTGCTGGTACCCAGCATGGAACCGGCCACAATGGCGGTACTGTCAGCCAGAAGGGCTCGGCCCAGACGGTTGGGTTTGCCTTCTTCGATCAGGCGGGCACGTTTGGCTACCCCGATCATGGTGCCGGTGGCGTCAAACACTTCGACCAGAACCAGAACCAGAATCACGTGGACAAAACCGGTGTGCAGGGCACCCATGATGTCCAGTTGCATGAAGGTGGGCATCAGCGAAGGAGGGGTGGAGACCACGCCGCCAAAGGCACTATGCCCGGTCAGCATGGACAGAATAGTCACCGCCAGAATACCGATCAGAATGGCACCACGTACTTTCAGCGCATCCAGGGCGGCAATAATAAAG
Organism: Alcaligenes sp. SORT26; assembly: GCF_017377875.1. Classification (GTDB taxonomy): domain Bacteria; phylum Pseudomonadota; class Gammaproteobacteria; order Burkholderiales; family Burkholderiaceae_B; genus Alcaligenes; species Alcaligenes parafaecalis. The sequence continues at coordinate 1,112,816 of NZ_CP070975.1, read as the reverse complement.
AAGCCCAGAATCGCGTACAGCGCAGCGGGTTGCGTCAGATCACCCAGACCAATCTTGGTGGCAGGGTGGGCGACCACAATGCCCGAGTTCATCAGGGCGATCAGGCCCAGGAACATGCCAATACCGGCTGCAATCGCGCTTTGCAGGGATTTGGGGATACCCCGAATTAGCCAGGACCGGATGCCGGTTACCGTCAGAATCAGGAAGATCACGCCGGAAATAAAGACCGCGCCCAGGGCCTGCTGCCAGGTATAGCCCAGGGTGGCGACAACGGTGAAGGCAAAGAAGGCGTTCAGGCCCATGCCCGGCGCCATGCCGATAGGCCAGTTGGCCACAAAGGCCATGATGAAGGTGCCCAGAGCAGCGGCCAAGCAGGTGGCTACAAAAATGGCATTGCGATCCATTCCTGTGGACGACAGGATGTCTGGATTCACAAAAATAATGTAGGACATGGTCAGGAAGGTAGTGATACCCGCCAGAACCTCGGTACGAACGTTGGTGCCATGCTCAGAGAGTTTGAAGAGACGTTCAAACATGGGCAGCCTCCTTGTGATTATTAGGCGATCGGAGCGTGAAATTATCGATGCGGGATTTTAACCACGACTGTGCCACTGCGTCGCCCCCCTTTGTCGCGATGTATCGGCACAACCCAGACACTATCAGCTTATTCACGCAAGGGGATAAATTCCTATTTTCCCCAATACAGCAGGCTAAAATAGCGCCATGAATATTCTTGGATTTGAAAGTTCCTGCGATGAAACCGGCGTTGCGCTGGTTAGTACGGAACATGGGCTCTTGGCCCATGCCTTGCACAGCCAGATTGCCATGCACCGTGAATACGGTGGAGTGGTGCCTGAACTGGCATCCCGCGACCATATCCGCCGGGTGTTGCCGTTGACGCGGCAGGTGTTGGCTTCTTGCAATATGCAGTTGGATCAGGTCGATGCTATCGCCTACACCGCAGGCCCAGGTTTGGCCGGGGCCTTGCTGGTGGGAGCCAGTGTGGCGCAATCGATTGCCTGGTCGTTGAAGAAACCGACCATTGCCATTCATCACCTGGAAGGTCATTTGCTCTCGCCTTTATTGGCCGAGCCGCGCCCGGAGTTTCCATTTGTGGCCCTGCTGGTCTCGGGTGGCCATACGCAGTTGATGCGGGTGGATGGAGTGGGCCAGTACGAACTGTTGGGTGAGACGCTGGACGATGCCGCCGGTGAGGCCTTCGATAAAAGCGCCAAACTGATGGGGCTGGGCTATCCCGGTGGCCCGGCCTTGTCGCGTCTGGCCGAGCAGGGCGACGCCACCGTCTACGATCTGCCGCGCCCCATGTTGCATAGCAAGGATCTGGACTTCAGCTTTAGTGGCTTGAAAACAGCCGTGCTGACACGCTTGCGCAAGCTGGAAGCGGAAGAGGGCGGGATTTCTGAACAGCAACGTGCTGATCTGGCCGCTGCCACCGAAGCCGCTATTGTGGATGTGCTGGCCGCTAAAGCTATCAAGGCCTTGAAGCAAACGGGCTTGAAGCGTCTGGTGGTGGCCGGAGGTGTGGGTGCCAACCGCCACTTGCGTGCTTATTTGCAAAAAGCCGTGGCACGTTTGAAGGGCGAGGTGTTTTTTCCGCCGCTGGAATTCTGTACCGATAACGGTGCCATGATTGCGTTTGCGGCGGCGATGCGGGTCAAGCATGGATTAGCAAGCCTGGATGACAGCAGCCATGGCTTTGCCATCCGGCCCCGCTGGGATTTGGCCTGTGTGAATCAGCCTGTATCCCAGCAAGAGTCCTAGGGCCTACTTCTTTTTGGAGCCAATCTTGCTTTCTGTGCCGGTCATCAGGCGACGGATGTTTTCCTGGTGACGCCATAGCAAGAAGGCGCTGATCAGAACAAAGGCCGTGGCAATTGACGCATTCATGGGCCAGGCGACCTTGGCACCCAGCAGGTAAAACAAGGGGACGAAAATGGCACTGATGATAGCCGCCAGGGACGAGTAGCGGCTGACATAGGCAATAATCAGCCAGGTGGCTACCGTTGCTAAAGCCAGCCAGGGCAGCAGGGCCAGGATGACGCCTATGGCCGTCGCCACGCCCTTGCCACCCTTGAAGCCTAGAAAGACAGGGTAGAGATGGCCCAGAAAGGCAAAGAAAGCGCTGATACCCAGCAAGCTGACGGGCCATCCCCAAAGGCTGATCGCTTGTTGGGTTAGAAAGACAGCCAGCCAGCCTTTGAAGGCATCGCCCAACAAGGTCAGAATGGCTGCTTTTTTATTGCCGCTACGTAGTACATTAGTGGCTCCCGGATTTTTCGAACCAAAGGTGCGAGGGTCTTGCAAGCCCATGATCTTGCTGACGATTACGGCAAACGGCAGTGATCCCAGCAAATAGGACAAGAGGGCGACAAGCGGGGCGGCCACAGCGAAAGAAACGGCGTTCATGAGGATTGAGCTCCACAATTATTGTTGCGCGGATTCTACCGGCCTTGCAGCAAAATACCAAAGGCAGCGGGTACAATTTGCTACCCCTGTTAGATTTTTAACGGAAAAGAAAAGCATGCGTATTCTGGTCTCCAACGATGATGGCTATACAGCAGCCGGTATCGAGGCTTTGTATGAAGCCTTGCAAGGACTGGGCGAGCTGACTGTCATTGCACCCGAGACCAATTGCAGTGGTGCCAGCAATTCCCTGACCTTGAATCGTCCTTTGTCGCTGCGCCAGGCCAGCAATGGTTTTTATTTTGTTAATGGTACACCGTCCGATTGCGTCCACGTGGCCCTGACCGGCTTGCTGGATTTTCGCCCGGACCTGATTGTGTCCGGCATTAATAATGGCGCCAATATGGGTGATGACACCTTGTATTCAGGCACTGTGGCGGCGGCGATGGAAGGTCATTTGTTTGGTATTCCTGCGATTGCCTTTTCCTTGATCGAGCGTGGCTGGAAAAACCTGGATAGTGCGGCTCGCGTCGCCCGCGATTTGGTCGAGCGTTGCCAGAAGCAGCCCTTGGCTGCGAATACTTTGCTGAACGTCAATATTCCCTGCCTGCCTTACGAGGCCTTGAAGGGCACGCAAGTAACCCGCCTGGGCAAGCGTCATCCTTCGGAGCCTGTCGTGAAAAGCCAGACGCCGTATGGCGAGCCGGTGTATTGGATTGGCCGTGTGGGCGGGGTGTCGGATAGCGATCACGGCACAGATTTCGGTGCTGTCGAGCAGGGCGCTGTGTCGATTACGCCCTTGCGCGCGGACTTGACCCATCACGAGCAACTGGCGGGTTTGCGGGACTGGGTGCAATGACAAGTAAACCAGGCAAGCGCTACCCCTTTGCGGACGGCACACGGAACCGGTTTGGCAAGTCCAGCCTGGGCAGTGGTCTGTCGGCCAGCAACAGCAATACACGTATTGTGCAACGGGGGCAGTTACAACCGACACCGTCGGCCGGTTTGTCACCGCAAGTGTCAACAAGTGTCAACCTGGGTTTGAACTCGGAACGCTCGCGTGGCATGATGATCGAGCGCTTGCGCCGACAGGGGATTAGCGACGAAAGAGTGCTGGCTGCCATGCAGGCAGTGCCGCGCCATCAGTTTGTTGATCAGGGTTTGGCCAGTCGGGCCTATGAAGATGATGCCTTGCCCATTGGCTTTGCGCAGACCATCTCCCAGCCTTGGGTTGTGGCCCATATGATCAGTCTGGTGTGTGACCAGAAAATACCGAACAAGGTGCTGGAAGTCGGTGCGGGATGTGGTTATCAGGCCGCTGTTTTGGCACAATTAGTCAAAGAAGTGTATGCCGTAGAACGTATCAAGGGATTATGCGATATGGCCCGCGATCACATGCGTCAATTAGGCCTGTCGCAACGTGCCCGCATAATGTTTGGTGACGGAATGCAAGGTTACCCTGCGGCAGCCCCGTATGATGCTATTGTTGTGGCGGCAGCCGGTCCAGTCATTCCTAGAAGCTTATTGGAACAATTAACATTGGGGGGGCGACTGATTGCCCCCGAAGGTACGACTCAACAGCGCCTGGTTTTGGTGGAACGCACCGGACAGGCTACTTGGCGTCGTGAAGAACTTGATGCGGTTCGCTTCGTGCCGATGCGAGCCGGAACCCAGATTTAGTCAGATATTCTCAGGAGATTTATATGCAGCATGCAGTCAGGTTACCGTTAACCGCTGCTTCCACCGGTACACAGTGGTTCTTGACGCCCCGTCAGTGCCTGGTGGCGGCTGTGGTCACCAGTACCCTGCTGGCTGGTTGTGCAAGCCGTAACGAGCGTGCCCCAGTCACTGACCTGAGTTCTTCTTCGGCGGCGGGCAGCGTCAGCACTGCGACGGGTACCTATGTGGTCCGTCCTGGCGATACGCTGTACAAAATCGCCCAGGCGCACGGCATGGACGTGAACTCGCTGATCCAGTTGAACCAGATTACCGATCCTTCCATGCTGCGCGTGGGTCAAACCTTGCGTCTGGATGGCAATACCTCGATGGCGGCAGTCAACACTCGCCCAGCCGGTAGCGGTGGCACACAGACCTCGCCCGTCAGTCCGGCCACTCCGGTCAAGACTGAAACGCCCGTGTCTGCGCCTCGCGCCAGTGACGCTGCCCTGATCGCCTGGGGCTGGCCTGCCAGTGGCAAGATCATTCAGGGTTTCAATGCCTCGACCAAGGGTATTGATATTGAAGGCAAGGTGGGCGATCCCGTGGTTGCTGCTGCCGATGGCAAGATCATGTATGCCGGTAACGGTGTACGCGGTTTAGGCTCCATGGTTCTGGTCGGTCACAGCAATGGCTTTATTACGGCCTATGCTCACAACAGCACCTTGCACGTCAAAACCGGCCAGCAAGTGACTAAGGGTCAGCGTATTGCGGATCTGGGTCAGTCTGACACCACCTCGCCACGACTGCACTTCGAGATTCGTCGCTCCGGCACGCCGGTGAACCCGATCTCGTATCTGCCTACGCGTTAATCACGGTATCTGGACTGAAAAAAGCGGCTTCTGGCCGCTTTTTTTATGTGTCGTATTTGGCCGCTTGGGGTGAAATGGCTCGTTTAAAGGTGATTGGCTCCCAGCTTGGACGGCCACGCCTCTTGTTCAGCTCGGGTAGCAGGGATTTCATCGTGTTACCGAACCGCTATTGCCGTGTTCTGCTTGTTTTTACCCGTTGTGCTGAATGCTCATTGTAAAATCAGCGATTCGCCATCGTTTGCAGCAATGCAACTGCGCCATTCTGCTTGGCAGGACGCTTATTTAGGTTTTTATCGAATGTCTGACGTATTGTTAATTGAATCGCTGGATCTGGAAGGGCGCGGCGTCGCTCATAAAGACGGCAAAGTGGTGTTTGTGGAAGGCGCCTTGCCCGGCGAGGAAGTGCTGGCCGAGACCGTGCGCTCCAAGGATTCTTACGATAAAGCTCGCATGACGGCTTTGTTGAAAGCCTCGTCGCAGCGTGCCGAGCCTCCCTGTCCCAACTTCGGTGTCTGTGGCGGCTGTGCCATGCAGCACCTGGAGCCCTCTGCCCAGGTTGCCGTCAAGCAACGTGTACTGGAAGATTCTTTAGGCCACATCGGCAAGGTCAAGCCAGGCCGGGTGTTGGCCCCTTTGCATGGCCCTTACTGGGGCTACCGTTATCGCGCCCGTTTCTCCATGCGCTACGTGCCTAAAAAGGGTGGGGTGCTGGTCGGTTTCCGTGAAAAGAATGGCCGCTACGTGGTGGACATGACGGAATGTCGTGTCTTGCCTGCCAAGGTATCCGCCTTGCTGGAGCCATTGCGCTCCTGTCTGGCAGGCCTGTCCCGCCCGGACCGTTTGCCGCAGATTGAGCTGGCCATGGGTGACAAGATCACCACCTTGACCTTGCGCCATATGGAGCCTTTGACGGGTGAAGATATTCAACGCCTGCAAGACTTTGGCCAAGAGCACGATATTAGCTGGTGGTTGCAGCCCAAGGGCCCTGAAACAGCGCACCCTTTGTTGCGTGAGGATGCGGACAAACTGGCTTACGCCTTGCCCGAATTTGATTTGCGCATGCCGTACCGGCCAACGGACTTTACGCAGGTCAACCACGATATCAATCGCAGCTTGATCTCGCGTGCACTGACCTTGCTGGATGTGAAGCCTGAGCATCGTGTGGCTGACTTGTTCTGCGGTCTGGGTAACTTCAGTCTGCCTTTGGCACGTCGTGCAGCGGAAGTGGTCGGGATCGAGGGTAGCACTACCCTGACCGAACGTGCCGGTGAAGCGGCCTTGGCTCACGATTTGCAGGACAAGGCAAAATTCACCACGCTGAATCTGTTTGAAGTGGATGTGCAGTGGCTGCGCGATCTGGGACATTTTGATCGCATGTTGATTGACCCCCCACGTGATGGTGCTTTCGCTGTGGCAACTGCATTGGCACAGTTGGAAAAGCACGAACGCCCCGAGCGTCTGGTGTATGTGTCCTGTAGCCCAGGCACCCTGGCTCGTGATGCGGGTGTATTGGTTCACCAAGGTGGTTACACGCTGGAATCGGCCGGTGTGGTGAATATGTTCCCGCACACCGCGCACGTGGAATCGATTGCGGTTTTCACACGCTAAGTACAGCCAGGCAGGCTTGATATAAAACGCCCCGCAAATTGGACAGAGTTCCAGTTTGCGGGGCGTTTTGTTTTTTCAGGGTGGCTTTGCCAGCTCGTTCGCCCAAGGTGCTGCTGCCTTCAATGCCGACCAATTCGGCGGTATCACGTTTTAAAAGCTGGCTGAAAGATCAGTCGTGTTCTGGTGCTTTTCTCCAGATTTGGGCATGAGCCAGCCTGTGTCCGTGACAAGGCAGCAGGTAGCTATATATGCTTTTTATCACCGCGTTTGAAGGCTAGGCAGGCTGATCGGGTTTGTGTGTTTGATTCGGTCCGTTGCTGGTTTCACCGCTGGGTGACAGGTGTCGCCGCTTTCCCCGCATGGGCAATCAAGCCATCCTGTATTAGCTCCATCATCATTTTGAATACCTGCTCGGATTGCAGATGTACAAAACGCGGCAGAATCTGGCGCAGCATAGGCACGTCATCGGCAGGCCACTGCTCCAGTTCCTTCAGCTCTTCCTCGGTCACTGGCCGTATCAGCCCGCCCAGCTCTCCTTGAATCAAGCCGTAGAGGGCGGCGTACCAGCCTACACAGGCGGCGGGAATTTCGGCGTCGCTCAAGCCGCCATCGCGCAAGGCTCGGTACACCTGCTCAAGAACTAGATAGTCCGCCTTGCCCGTATTCAGAAACCGCTGCATCTGCCTGAAGGTCTGCGGGTGGCCCAAGGCCAGTTCGCGGTACTGTCGGGCCAGCTCATAAAGTCGCTTTGTCCACGACAAGCTGGTGTCTACCGCCTGGATGCGCCCCGTCAAATAATCCGCCATGGCACGCAACAAGCCTTCTTTGGACTTGAAGTGATAGAGCACGGCCATCGGATCGCAGCCGACTCGCTCCCCCAGTTTGCGTAAAGAAAAGCCGCTGTCTCCGGCTTCCTCCATCAAGGTGACGGCGGCGATGACCAGCTCGTCCTTGTTCAATTTACGTGTACGCGTGGAGGGTGCTTGGGCCAATAGAGTTCCTTTGTCGAGCCAGATAGCGGAAAGGGCAGATTTGCCAAGTTTAACTCTACAGAGTAGAATGAATTAATTCTACAGCGTAGAAGAAGATCGTTCCACCCCGTTTTTACGACGCGGTGTTGATAACGAGACAGAACGGAACGCCGCGTTGACGGGGCGTCACCGGAGCATTCCGCTCTGTGATCCAGGCGGCCAAAAGGCCGTGACAGACACAGGACATTTATGCTTATTTCTAAACCCACTCTTTTAAACGATGTTTCCAGCGCAGAGAGCCTGCTGGTCAGTAATCCCCGATTATGGAACTGGCGACAAGGTCATCTGAACGAGGCCGTCGCGCCCGCGACGTATTACGAAGCATCGCTTGCCCCCTGGAACCGCTTTGATCCTCTACAAGCCGACACGCAATGTGATGTGCTGGTCGTGGGTGGTGGTTTGCTGGGCGCGTCTACCGCCCTGCACCTGGCCCGTTCCGGTCTGGATGTGGTGCTGGTGGAAAAAGACAGTATCGGCTCCGCGGCATCAGGCCGTAATGGTGGCCAGTTAACACCCGGCCTGGCCCGTTGGGAGGCCGCCGACATGATCGCCCATCTCCCTTTGGATGAGGCTCGTCGCTTGTGGCGTTTTGCTTCCCACGAAGCTATGGATCTGCTCGATCAGATTGCCCAGGATTACGAACTGGATTTTGATCGTCGTCGTGGTCATTTGACGGCGGCCGTTCATGCAGGCCATATGGGTGCTCTGGTAGAGGGGGCGGATGCCCGCCGCTATCTGGGCGATACCAGTGTGGAAATCGTGGGCAGTTACGAGCTGGAGCAGGAAATCCGCTCGCCGCTGTATCACGGTGCGGTCGTGGATACCTTGGGTGGTCAACTTCACCCTTTGGCCTTGTTGCGTGGTCTGGTTTACGGCCTGGTTCAACATGGCGGGCGCGTCTTTGAAGGCAGCCCCGTCGAGGAAATTGAGCAGACTGAGCAGGGCGCCCTGGCTATCACCCCCGGCGGGACGATTTTGGCGCGCCAGGCCTTGGTCCTGGCGGTGCATGACACCACATCGCAGTTTTTGCCGACCCAGTCCAATACCACTGTGCCGTTCTACACCTATGTCGGTGTGACTGAGCCCTTGGAATGCCCAGTCAGCGAGCTTTTGCCAACGGATCGCGCGGTGTATGACACGCAGTTCCAGATCGACTATTACCGTGCTGTGCGCCAGAACCGCCTGTTGTTTGGTGGGCAAGGTACGGGTACAAGCTGGTCCCCCGAGCGCATCAACGATTACTTGCTGGAGCGTATCCAGACCGTGTTTCCACAGTTGGAGCAGGTGCAGTTGGAGTTTTCCTGGAGCGGTATCAGTGACTTCACCCTGAACGGTGCCACGGACTCGCGCAAGACCGAGGATGCGGTTCCCGTGTACATGGTGCATGGCTGGAGTGGTCACGGCGTGGCACAAACCGTGCGTATTGGTAAAGCCATTAGTGATGATGTGATGGGTCGCAACGAGGATTTCGCCATGTTGACGGACATTACCCACCGCAGCATTCCTTTGGGCCACCAGTTATCGGGTCTGGCGATCCCTGTGGTCAAGGCGGCCATCGGCATGATGAGCGCGATGAACCCCGGTCGTCTGGTGTCTTTCTAAGTCCGTTTTCAAGCCCCTATTTAGCAGCGCTGACTAGGGCAAGCCCTTACTTGTTTTCGATCCTGATTGCTTTACATTGTGATTTCCTATTTGTATTGGCTTCAATATTTTAGGTTCATAAGAATTTTCAGTATCATAAAAACAAGGGACAGATATGCAGAAAGGGCTTGTTCGTACCGGGGTTGCGGCCGCTGGTTTGATCTTGGGTTTGACGTGGGCACCGGCCCACGCGCAGGTGCAGTCGGTAGAGGTGATGCGCGACAGCTATGGCGTGCCGCACGTCTTTGCCGACAGCCACTATGGCTTGTATTACGGCTATGGTTATGCGGTCGCCCAAGATCGTCTTTTCCAGATGGATATGGCGCGCCGCTCCTTTGTAGGTACGACTGCAGCCGTTCTGGGCCCTGGTGAGCAGGATGTCTACGTCAAGTACGACATGCAGGTACGGCAGAACTTCACCCCGGCTTCCATACAGCGGCAGATCGCGGCCTTGTCCAAGGACGAGCGCGACATTTTTCGTGGCTATGCCGATGGCTATAACGCCTATCTGGAGCAGGTGCGACGACGTCCTGAACTGCTGCCCAAAGAATATGTAGATTTTGATTTCCAGCCCGAGCCGCTGACTGACTTTGATGTGGTCATGATCTGGGTGGGCTCCATGGCCAATCGCTTCTCGGACACGAATCTGGAAGTGACCGCTTTGGCCATGCGTCAGTCGCTGGAAAAACAGCATGGGCCTGAACGCGGGCGAGCCTTGTTTGATGAGTTGTTGTGGGTGAATGACCCGACGGCACCGACTACGGTTCCTGCCTTGAACACAGAGCACAAACCACAGGCGCAAGCCGATGTGCAGAATCTGGCTCAGGTTTCCACGAAATTATTGGCTACAGAACTGGAGCGTCAGGACAAATCCTGGGGCGGTCGAGGCCCGGATTTTGCCCCCAAGGCCAGTAACCTCTGGAGTACCCGACCCGAGCGTGTTCAGGGCGGTTCCACGGTGCTGATTAATGGTCCGCAGTTTGGCTGGTATAACCCGGCGTACACCTACGGTATCGGCCTGCATGGTGCAGGCTTTGATGTGGTGGGCAATACACCGTTCGCCTATCCGATTGTTCTGTTCGGCACGAATAGCGACATTGCCTGGGGGGCAACTGCCGGTCCACAGGACGTGGTGGACATGTATCAGGAAAAGTTGAATCCGGCACGTGCCGATCAGTACTGGTTCAACAATGCCTGGCATACCATGGAGCAACGCAAGGAGCTGATCAAGGTTCGCGGCCAGGCTGATCGGGAAATGACGATCTGGCGTACGGTGCACGGCCCGGTAATGCAGTTTGATAAAGAGCAGGGCGCAGCCTACAGCAAAAAACGTAGCTGGGACGGCTACGAAGTACAGTCGCTGCTGGCCTGGTTGAATGTTGCCAAGGCTCGCAACTGGACGGAGTTTCTGGATCAAGCCAGCAAGATGGCGATTTCCATTAACTGGTATTACGCCGACAAGCACGGCAATATCGGCTATGTCTCGCCTGCCTTCTTGCCCCAGCGTCCCGCTGACCAGGATATTCGCGTGCCTGCCAAAGGCGATGGCAGCATGGAATGGCAAGGCATCAAGAGCTTCGAGGCGATTCCCAAAGCCTACAATCCGCCCCAAGGCTATCTGGTCAACTGGAACAATAAACCTGCACCGGACAAGACCAACACGGATACCTATTACTGGACCTATGGCGACCGCATGAACGAGCTGGCCAGCCAGTACCAGCAGAAAGACGTATTCAGCGTGCAGGAGATCTGGGCATTCAACAAGAAGGCGTCTTATAGCGATGTGAACTGGCGCTACTTCCGTCCGCATCTGGAAAAGCTGGCGCAAAGTCTGCCTGCCAATGATGGCAGTAAAGCCGCGTTGACGACCTTGCTGGCCTGGGATGGCATGGAGCGCGATCAGGATGGGCACAATGCCGGAGCGGCGCGTGTCCTGTTTAAAACCTGGCTGGAGGAAATGTACAAGCAGGTCTTGATGCCGGTCGTGCCTGAATCGCATCGCGCCATGTATAGCCAGACTGGTTTTGCCACGCAGCAAGGCCCCAACCCCGGTTCGATCAACTTGAGCATGGGCACCAAGGTTCTGTTGCGTGCCTTGGCCCTGGAAGCCCATCCTGATCCCAAGCGTGTGAATGTTTTTGGTGAGCGTTCCTCTCAGGAAATCATGCACACGGCTTTGCAAAATGCGCAGGCTCGTTTGAGCCAGGAGCAAGGCACTCAGATGGAACGCTGGACTATGCCGACGTCGGTGCATCGCTTCAGTGACAAGAACTTCACAGGAACCCCGCAAACGACTTCGGGCAATACCTTTGCCTTTTCCGGCTATCAGAACCGTGGCACGGAAAACAACCGTGTGGTGTTTGATACCCAGGGCGTGGAGTTCTGCGATGCCATGCCGCCCGGCCAAAGTGGATTCACGGATCGTAATGGCGTGCGCAGCCCGCATTACGAGGATCAGTTGAAGTTGTATGAGAACTTCGAGTGCAAGACGATGGATGTGACGCACTCGGACATTCGCCGCAATGCGCAAAGCAGCACGATGCTGCTGATTCAGCCTCAGCCATAACAATGAGTGCGGCACCTGCACTTTGGGGCGGTGCCGCTTCTTCGATCGTTGCTGGAGGGTTTAGCAGGCCAGGAGAGGTAGTGAGGAAAGGTAGCTTTCCAGTATCAGCAGCTAAGCTGTGTACGAAGACTAAGATGCAAATCCAGGCAGGCAGGATTGGAAGTAGGTCGAAGCGGTATAAATGTACTGACTCAGGTTGATCTGACAGACGCTGGCAGATCTATCGGGCGGAAAATGACCCAAACCGGCCACTCACACAAAGCTTCGGAGACGAGAGTGGTGGATTGGTACACTCTACATTTCGTTAGCTTCATAAGAAACTCCGTGTCGTATCTACAAATATCACCCGCTCTATTACAAGCGACACGCAATGCGTACGCTTATCCAGCTATCGCGCTCACGGGAACGCTCTCTGAGTTAACTCAGATTGAGTTCGAAAGTACATCAAAGTTGGATATGTATCTAAACCGGCTGCTGCGTTCTGAAGAGGATTCTCAAGCAGTGATTGGTTACGCGTCAGTTCTTTTCTGGGGGCATGTTAGTGGGCAGGACGGTCGGTTAAGAGCCCCACGGGCGCACGGAAGGGTTCGACTTGCTCTTAATGGTCGTGATCGCACTCATCGTGGCAGCATTCAGCGTATGCGCGGTGTGAGTGATTTTGGTATAGATGTTGTGGCCGCTCATATACGAGAAGCGACTCAGAGCATTGCCGCAAATGACTACGCCTGGGCTCTTCAGGCGCTCAACAATATACCTCAGCTTCAAATCGCGTTTTCATCAAAGTTATGTGCATTCATTGATCCGACGAAATGCGGTGTGGTTGATTCTGTGATTGCAGATAAATTTCCACAGTTCGGCTTTGAGCTGGCTAAGGGATTCATTAAGAATACGTCAGCCAACCGAGCCCGCTACACAGACTATTGTATGTTCCTGCAGTCCACCGCACAGGAGCTAAATTCCGTAGAGCGCTGTAAGAAATGGACTGATCGAGATGGTGTTCAACACTCTTGGCGTGCGCTTGATGTCGAGCGTGCCTTGTATACGTAAAACCTACGCGTCACAGTCTAACTACGTCGCACCCACGTAATTTGCTGTCGATTTCTATAAAAAACCGCTCCTGTTCTAAGAGCGGCTTTTTCTTCTTCCAGCCGAAGCTCTTATCAGCCCGGAATACGATCTAGAATGCGCTGTGCCTCGATACGAACGCGCTCGGGGGCGGTGCCGCCGATGTGTTTGCGCGAAGCGACCGAGCCTTCCAGGGTCAACACACCAAAAATATCCGATTCAATACGGCTATCGAATTTTTGCAGTTGTTCCAGGTTCAGATCGGCCAGGTCGCAACCCAACTGTTCACATTCACGTACGGCCAAAGCCACGGTTTCGTGGGCGTCCCGGAAAGGCAGGCCTTTCTTGACCAGGTAATCGGCCAGATCGGTAGCGGTCGCAAAGCCTTGCAGGGCTGCGGCGCGCATGGCATCAGGTTTGACTTTGATACCGGAGATCAAGTCGACAAAAATGGTCAGGGTGTCGCGAATGGTGTCAGCCGAATCGAACAGGCCTTCTTTGTCTTCCTGATTGTCCTTGTTGTAGGCCAGCGGTTGGCCTTTCATCAGGGTCAGCAGGGCGATCAGGTTGCCATTGACGCGACCGGTCTTGCCACGGGCCAGTTCGGGAACGTCGGGGTTTTTCTTTTGCGGCATGATGGAACTGCCGGTGCAAAAACGGTCAGCCAGATCAATAAAACCAACGCGTGGGCTCATCCACAGCACCAGCTCCTCGGAGAAGCGGGAGATGTGCGTCATGATCAGGGCGGCAGCGGCGCAGAACTCGATGGCAAAATCGCGGTCCGATACGGCATCCAGCGAGTTGCGGCAGACATCGTCAAAGTTCAGCAGCTTGGCGACCATTTCGCGGTCGATGGGGTAGCTGGTACCGGCCAGGGCGGCAGCGCCCAAGGGCAGGCGGTTCACGCGTTTGCGGCAGTCTTGCAGACGCTCGGCATCGCGCTGGAACATTTCGGCGTAGGCCAGCAAATGGTGGCCAAACGTCACGGGTTGTGCCACTTGCAGGTGGGTGAAACCGGGCAAAATAGTGTCTGCCTGGGCCAGGGCCAGTTCAGCCAGTTTGCGCTGCATCTGAGCCAGCAGGTCCAGAGCAATGTCGATTTCATTGCGCAGCCACAGGCGGATATCGGTGGCGACCTGGTCATTACGTGAACGGCCGGTGTGCAAGCGTTTGCCAGCATCGCCAATCAGTTCGACCAGACGTTTTTCGATGTTCAGGTGCACGTCTTCCAGATCCAGCAACCACTGGAACTGGCCTTGGGCGATTTCGTCCAGAATCTGGCTCATGCCGCGCTCGATGTCCGCTTTGTCCTGCTCGGTGATCACACCGACGGCGGCCAGCATGCTGGCGTGGGCCAGAGAGCCCTGAATATCAAAGCGTGCCATACGCTTGTCAAAGTCCACCGACGCTGTGTAGCGTTTGACGAGGTCAGAGACGGGCTCGGAAAAGCGAGCCGACCAGGCCATGGCTTTATTGGCAAACTGGTCTTGGGAAGAGGAGGGGGTGTTTGATGACATAGAGGGCAATTATAGTGGATTGGACGGGCTGACGCAGGTCATCCAGTCCCGCAGAAAACAGACGCTGTGCAGTATATTAGATAGTTTTGAGACTCTAGGAAACCATGCGGGCCCTTTTTGGGGCTGGCTGGACAAGGAAGAATACATGGAGCAAGAACGCACCTTTGCCGATTTGTTGGGCTGGCAATGGATCGAAGCGTATTTACCGCAGGATCGCTGGGTACAGATATTGGCCGGTTTGGCCATGCTGACCGTGCTGGTCTGGATTGTGAGCTGGTTGACCAGTTCTGTGCTTTCGCGCCTGGTGCGCAGGCTGCTGAAAGTAGCGGGCAAGGACGATTGGGCCCGTGCCCTGGTCAAAAAGCGCTTTGTGCGCAATGTGGGTTATGCCGTGCCTTTGCTGGTGGTCAGCTCCAATCTGACCCTGCTGCCTTTGGCCAAGAATTTGCTGGAAGTGATTGAGCGGGTGGCACTGCTGGGCTTTCTGGTGTTCCTTATCATGGCGGTGGTCAGCCTGCTGGGGGCGTGGCAAGAGGTCTATGCCAATTCCAGCAAGGGGCGCACCAAGTCCATCAAGGGCTATGTCGAGGTGGCCAAGATCGCGGTGTGGGCCATTGGCATTATTGTCATGATCTCCATCGTGCTGGACCAGTCGCCTGTGCTGCTGCTCTCCGGTCTGGGTGCTTTATCCGCGGTCTTGTTGCTGGTCTTTAAAGACACCTTGCTGTCGCTGGTGGCCAGCACGCAGATGAGCACCAACGATATGTTGCGCATCGGCGACTGGATCGAGATGAAGCAGGCCGGGGCCGATGGTTTTGTGATCGATATGGCACTGCATACCGTCAAAGTCCAGAACTGGGACAAGACCGTCACGACCATCCCCACCTACAAGCTGTTTTCCGAGAGCTACCGCAACTGGCGGCAGATGTTCGAGTCCGGTGGACGGCGTATCAAACGCACCTTGAGCATTGATGCCTCCAGCGTTCGTTTTCTGACTCCGGCTGAAGTGGATAGTCTGTCGCGCTTCGCCTTGCTGCGCGATTACCTGAACGAGAAAAAAGAAGATCTGGAGCGTTCCAATCAGGAATTGAGCCGTGCGGGCATGGATGCGGTCAATTACCGTCGCCTGACCAATCTGGGCACCTTCAGGGCGTACTGCATGGCCTATATCAAGCGTCACCCTGAAATCCATCAGGACATGATTCAGATGGTTCGCATGATGGAGCCCACCGCAGAGGGTATTCCTATCGAGGTCTACTGCTTTACCAATAAAACCGCCTGGGTAGACCACGAGCGCATTCAGGGCGATATTTTTGACCATATTCTGGCTGTGCTGCCTGAAATCGGCTTGCGTCTGTTCCAGTCGCCTACCGGTCGCGATTTGAGCCTGGGCTTGAGTCTGGCAGCCGAAAGTCACCGTCCGTCCTTGCCGGGCAGTACCAAAGACCCTCTTTAAATTTGACGTGCGAGTAACCATGAAACAAATTACGGCCATCATCAAACCCTTCAAACTGGATGAAGTGCGCGAAGCTCTGGCAGAACTGGATGTGAACGGCTTGACCGTGACCGAAGTCAAAGGCTTTGGCCGTCAAAAAGGTCATACCGAGCTGTATCGCGGTGCCGAATATGTGGTGGATTTTCTGCCCAAGATTCGCGTGGATATCGTGGTGGCGGCCGATCGCTGTGAAGCGATTATCGAGGCCATCATCAAAGCGGCCCATACCGGCAAGATCGGTGATGGCAAGATTTTTGTAACCCCTGTTGAGCAGGCTATCCGTATTCGTACCTCGGAAAGTGGCCGCGACGCGCTGTAAGGCGGTGCTGGCTTTCAAGGGCTGACTCTGACAGCGTCAAGGGAAGGGCATTCTGATGCGTTATGAAAAGCTGGGTTCGGCCTCACGCGTCTCGCGTGTCGGGCAAGGCAGTTGGTATGTGGAACAGGCCGATTGGCCGCAAAGCATTGCTGCCTTTCAGGCTGGGCTGGATGCCGGCATGAATCATATCGACACGGCAGAAATGTATGGCGATGGTCAGGCAGAAACCCTGATCGGGCAGGCTTTGCAAGGCCGCCGTCACGAGGCTTTTCTGGTGTCCAAGGTCTTGCCCTTTAATGCCAGCCGTCAGGGGGTGATCCGTGCCTGTGAAGCCAGTCTGAAGCGTCTGGGCACCGATTATCTGGATCTCTATTTATTGCACTGGCCCGGTCAGGTTCCTCTGGAAGAGACTTGCGCGGCCTTTGATCAGCTCAGGCAGCAGGGCAAAATCAGGCAGTGGGGTGTCAGCAATTTTGATGTGCCGGATCTGGAGGACTTGTACGAGATCGTGGGGCCAGGTGAGATTGCCTGCAACCAGGTCTTGTATCACCTGAAGGAGCGCGCCATTGAACATGCTGTGCTGCCTTGGTGTCAGAAACATCAGGTTAGCGTGGTGGCTTACAGCCCGTTCGGACATGACGACTTTCCCAAGCCCGATGACAAGGGCGGTGCCTTGCTGGCCGAGATTGCTCGCCAGTATCAGGTAACGCCCCGGCAAGTGGTCCTGGCCTTTTTGTTGCGCGATCCCAATGTGTTCGTGATTCCCAAAGCCTCGCAAGCGCTGCATGCCCAGCAAAACGCGGCGGCCGGGGATCTGATCTTGCAGCCTGAACACATTCAGGCCTTGGACGCACAGTTTGCGCGTGGACCCAAGCCTCCTTATTTGCCCATGATTTGAACAGTAAAGAGAACGGCCCCAAGGTGTGGATGCGTATCCAGAACCAGGGGCCGTTCTCTTTTTGTCTTTCCAGGTCGCGAGCTTGGTTTAGCTGGAAAAGTAAGGCTGACGTTTGTTTTTGAAGTAAAGCCAGGCCAGTGCCAGCATCACCACCGCAGAAATCGGCAGGGTCCAGGTATTGACGCCGTACCAGCCATACACGGCCAGAACGCGGCCCGAGGTAAAAGAGGACAAGGCCACACAGGTGAAGATAATGAAATCATTCAAGGCCTGCACACGACCACGTTCTTCAGGGCGGTAGCAATCCACCACCATATTGGTCGCACCAATAAAGCCAAAATTCCAGCCCAGACCCAGAAAAATAAGGCTGACCCAGAAGTGCGGCACCGTCATGCCTAGCAAGGCGATGATACTGGCCAGACCCAACAGGAACACACCTGCAAAGGTGACGGGGATTTTGCCAAAGCGTTTGATCAGGTTGCCGGTAAAGAAGCTGGGACCAAACATGGCCAGAATGTGCCATTGAATGCCCAGGGTGGATTCTTTCAGGCTATGGCCGTGCATCACCATCGCCAGTGGCGAGGCTGTCATCAGAAAATTCATCAGCACATACGAGGCCACACCAGCTACGACCGCAACAATGAAATAGCTATTGGAGGCGATTTCACGCAGGGGGCGTCCCGTATAGGGTACTTTTTCTTGCTGATTGCGCGTGCCCGGTGCCAAACGCAAGCTAAAGGCAAAGGGTAAAACCAGGGCGGCCAAGGCAGCTTGTGCCAGGAAGGCAGCAGCAAAGGGGTGTTCGGGCCAGATGTCCTGCGTATGGATAATCGTCTGGGTGGCAATAATGGCTCCCAGCAGCCCCCCGGCCATGACCCAGGAAATGGCTTTGGGCCGGAACGTATCACTGGCATCATCAGCAGCGGCAAAACGATAGCTTTGTACATAAGAGGCATACAGCCCGGCTAGGAGGGTGCCCACACAGAACAGGGCAAAAGACAGACTGTAAATACCGGCAGCGGCCAGCAGGCCTGCTCCCACGCCCAGCAAGGCACCGATTATGTAGCCGCCTTGGCGTCCCAGCCTGCGCATCAGATAGGCGGCAGGCAAGATGCCGATGGCCAGGCCCAGGTTGAAAATACCCACTGGCAAGGTGGCCAGATCCGTGCTGCTGGCCATTTTCTGACCGACCAGACTGCTCAAGGCCACGACCAATGCCGGATTCGCCCCGCCCAGTGCTTGCATTCCAGAAAGAATAAAGGCGTTACGGCGACTTGAATCGACTTGCGTGGACATGGTTGGTCTCGGTATATAACTTTGTTTTATTAGTTAATGCTGAATTTCAGCTAAACCAGTGTAGCACCGCGAGCCCAGAAGGCAGGCATAAAGGACTCGGCGACCAGCAAGGGTTGGCCGTGTCGCCAAAAGACCGAACAACGCGACAAAACCTGTTGAGCATCTGGAACAGGCTCGCCGCTGGGCGTTACGGCGCGCTCAATCGTGCGGAAAAAGCTCATGCCACGGTTTAAACGGCAGCTTAAAAAGGCCGAGCGTTGTATCTGGGCATCGTTATAAAGCATGTCCGCCAGCGGGCGACTGCGCAGCCGCCGTATGCCTTGCCAGACACTGTGGGAGGCGGGCAGGGGCGTGAAACTGCGCGCAATAACGCAGCGGATTCCGTCTACTGCCATGGACACTTCTCGTATCCAGGCCAGCGTGCCTGGCGGCTTTTGAATCAAAGCAGCCTCTTGCGGGTTCAGGCGGCAGGCGTACTCGCTGACGACTTCCAGATGGACCTGGCCCAGACGGCGCAGACCGGTAGTCAGGGCGCCGGGACGGTGAAGCCAGTACTTTTGGGCCTGTGTGGCGGAGGGGTGAACCCGGTCATGCCAGGGTTTTTTTGTGCTGGAGGGAAATTTCATGTCCTGTATTATCGCCAAAGCCATAAAATAGCGCTCATGGAAAAAGAACGTATCTCAAAATTAATGGCCCAGCGCGGCATGTGTTCACGCCGTGAGGCGGATGCTTTCATCGAGCGCGGCTGGGTGCGTGTGGACGGTGAAACCGTCTCTGAATTGGGGAGCAAAGCCTATCCCAATCAGAAAATCACACTGGAAAAACAAGCGCGTCAGCGCCAGACCCAACGTGCCACGATCTTGCTGCACAAGCCTGTGGGCTATGTGTCGGGCCAGGCCGAAGCCGGTTATCGCAATGCGGTGTCCCTGATCGGTGCTGCCACGCAGTACAAGGGTGGCCGTGGTGGCCCACGCTTTGACCCGGCGCATCTGCGCGGTCTGGCACCGGCTGGTCGTCTGGATATTGACTCCACTGGCTTGCTGATCCTGACTCAGGATGGTCGCATTGCGCGGCAGATTATTGGCGAGGACTCGGTCATCGACAAGGAATATCTGGTGCGTGTGACCGGCAAATTGAGCGAACGCGGTATGGAGCTGCTCAATTTCGGTTTGAGCCTGGATGGCAAGCCCTTGCTGCCTGCTCAAGTGTCCTGGCAGAACGATGACCAACTGCGTTTCATTCTGCGTGAAGGCAAAAAGCGCCAGATTCGCCGCATGTGCGAGCTGGTTGGCCTGAAGGTCGTGGGTTTGAAGCGCGTGCGTATTGGCGAACTGGTACTGGGCGACCTGCCTATGGGCCAGTGGCGCTACATGAAAGAATCCGAGCGCCTGGCCTAAAGGCAAAGGGGCGGCTTACAGCCCCGAATGACGAAGTTGAAAGCTGGCCTTGTCATCCTGGGCCAGCGTTTCTGTTAACCACGGCATGCTTTGTTCCAGAGCCTTGAGCAGCGTCCAGGGAGGATTGCTGATGAACAAGCCACTGCCATGCAAACCCAAACCATTTTTGGCCGGAGCACGAACCGACAGGCTGACATGCAGCCAAGGCGTATCCAGTTGCTCCAGCTTGCGTTGCAAGGCCTGTACTTCAGGCCGCTGCACAATGGGATACCACACCACGATACAGGCTTGAGCAAAGCGCTTGAGGGCATTTTTGACGCTGTTCAAGACCTGCTGATAGTCCGCCTTGGCCTCGTAGGAGGGGTCCATGACGACAACAGCGCGTCGTGATGGGGGTGGTAGCAAGCGTCCCAACTGTTCAAACCCATTTTCCGGATACAGGCGAACCCGACGATTGCCTTTGGGAAACAACTGCGCCACGTTTTCGCTCAGGACCTCGAATTCAGACGGGTGCAATTCAAAACCGTGAAAACTGTCCTGGTTACGCAAACGCTCCAGGGCCAACCAGGGTGAACCGGGGTAGTAACGGGCGGTCCCGTCCGGGTTCAGGTCGGCAATGGCATCAATATAGTGTTCTACCAGTTCCGGGTACTCATCTTGCTGCAAGACCCGGTCCAGGCCGTCGTAGAACTCGCCCTTGGTTTGCGCCCAGTCGTGCTCCAGATCATAGATACCGGCACCGCAGTGAGTATCGATAATGCTGAAAGCGCTGTCTTTTTGGGCGTAGTAATTAAAGATATGCAGCAAGGTGGCGTGCTTGAGCACATCCGCGTGATTGCCAGCATGAAAGGCGTGACGGTAACTGAACAAGAGAAATCCTGGGTGTGGCGGTTTAAAGAGTGTCGGGGCGAATCGTGGTGACTTTATCAGTGAAGATGCCGTTGCACCCCCAATCCAGCAGCTCGCGCACCCGTTCGGCGTCGTTGACGGTCCAGACGGCCACGGTATAGCCCGCCTGACGGATGGCTTGGACCAGAGCCTGGTCAACAAAACGGTTATTCAGATTCAGGCCCATGCAGCCCAGGCGCTCCAGGCGCTCGGGCCAGTCGGCTGGCACCTTCTCTTCGATGAGCAAGGCGCGGGGCAAGGTGGGGACGGCTTGCTGGGCCGCTTGCAGGGCGACTTCGGAAAAGGAGGACAGCAGGGGGGGCAGGCTGGCCTGCGCCCACAGGGCCTGAGCGGCCAGTGCCACCACGCGGCCAGTCTCGGCTTCGTCGCCCGTGGTCGGCTTGATTTCGATATTGCTGTGAATCTGATTGGCCAGGGTAAAGGCGGCAATCGAACTCAAGGTAGGGATGGGCTCGCCTGCGTAGGCCGAAGAATGCCAGGCCCCAAAATCCAGTGCTGACAGTTCTGCCAGCGTCAGCGCAGAGGCGATGCCCTGGCTGTTGGAGGTGCGATCCAGTTCGTCATCATGCAGCAGCACGGGAACCCCGTCACGGCTCAGTTTGACGTCGTACTCCATCATGTGAAAACCATTCTGGGCGCCGACTCGAATGGCAGCCAGGGTGTTCTCCGGGGCCACCTTGCCTGCCCCTCGGTGGGCAATCAAAGCAGGGTAGGGCCAGTGATGATTCATTGAAGGCATGGCGGACTCGCAAGAGGCGTGATAAAAAGCCAATGTACTATTTTAACCGGGGCTGTACACTGTACGGTTACGGTTTTGGAT
This sequence comes from Alcaligenes sp. SORT26, assembly GCF_017377875.1. Taxonomy (GTDB): domain Bacteria; phylum Pseudomonadota; class Gammaproteobacteria; order Burkholderiales; family Burkholderiaceae_B; genus Alcaligenes; species Alcaligenes parafaecalis. The sequence continues at coordinate 1,091,302 of NZ_CP070975.1, read as the reverse complement.
TTACAATCCGATCCTAGGCCGAATCAAGCACCCATGGCGCCATTTGCTGCGCGGCGTGGGCTCGCTTTATGAGGCCACAGTTTACGTCAAACACACTTGATCCAAACACGGTATATTTTCAGGCCGAGCTGGGCTCTCCGGCCTGATGCGCCGCCCGCAGCGCCCCTGCTGCAAGCGAAAGTAGGTGATGATTAATGTTCGAGATTATCCGTAAGAACCAACGCGTCATGCAGTTGGTCCTGTTAGTGCTGATTCTGCCGTCTTTTGTACTGATTGGCGTCAGCGGCTACTCCAGCTATGTTTCTGGCGATAGCGATATTGTGAAGGTTGGCGATAGCGCCATTACATCCCAGGAATTTGATCGTGCGCGCCGCATGCAGTTGGACGATATGCAGCGTAACAATCCTGCCGGTTTTGATCTGGCTCAGGCGGATAGCCTGGAGAGCCGTCGTGCCTTGCTGGAATCCCTGGTTGATCAGCGTGTACAAATTGAAGTGGCTACCTCGGCCCGCTTTAATGTGTCCGACATTGCCCTGCGCGACAATATCGCCACCATGCCGGAATTTCAGGAAAACGGTACCTTCTCGCCTGCGCTCTACAGCCAGGTTCTGGCCTCAGCCGGTATCAATACCCGTGATTTCGAGCAAAGCCAGCGTGGCCAGTTGGCCCTGCAACGCGTGCTCGGTCCAGTGGCCTCCAGTACCGTCATGCTGCCCAGCGTGATGAATAAGCTGGAAATCGCCCTGACTGAAGAACGTGGTGTGCGCACTCGCAGCTTCCTGACACGTGATTTTGAATCCAAGGTTCAGATCAGCGATGCAGACTTGCAAGCCTGGTACGACGCCAACAAACAATCGCTGGAACTGCCCCAGCAAGTCAAAGTGGAATATCTGCTGCTGAACGAAGCAGCTGCCTCCAAAGACTTGGCAACGCCTACCGAAGATCAGCTCAAGCAGTATTACGAACAAAACAAGGCCCGCTACGTACAAGCTGGCCGCGTGAACATCAGCCATATCCTGGTGACACTGCCTGCCGGTGCATCGGACAGCGAACGTGAAGCGGCCCAGGCCAAGGCCCGTGATCTGGCTGAAAAAGCCCAGGCCAATAAAGACGGTTTCGCCGATTTGGCACGTGCCAACTCCCAGGACGACGGTAGCGCCCGCGAAGGTGGCGAGCTGGGCTGGATCAGCAAAGGCTCCTGGCCCTCCGTGCTGGAAGGCGCTGTGTTCGCTTTGAAGAAAGGTGATGTATCCGGTGTGATCGAAGGCCCTAACGGCTTCCACATTTTCAAGAGCAACGAAGTTCAGCCTGAACAAGGCGAGTCCTTCGAGCAGGCCCGTAGCAAGGTGCAGGACGAAGTGCGCAAGCAACTGGCTTCCGAGCGTTTTGCCGATATGGCCAGCAAGCTGACCAATCTGGTTTACGACAACGAAGATAGCCTGGAAGCGGCCGCCAACGCCTTGGGTCTGAGCTTGAAACAGGCTGAGGGCATTAGCCGTCAAGGTTTGATTCCTGCCTCGCAAGTCGACGGTGATCTGGCTGCTGCCAAGAGCCCCGATGCCGCTGTGCTGGACGACAGCCGTGTTCGCCAGGCCTTGTTCAACCCTGAGACCCTGGCTTCGCGCAAAAACGCTGGCGTTATTGAAGTCTCGCCAGATACCTTGATTGCTGTGCGCGTTATCGACGTGCAAGCCGCGCATGTGCCAGAACTGGATAAAGTGCGTAGCATCGCCCAGGAAAATCTGCGCCGCGAGAAAGCAGCCGCTATGGCCGTGCAAGCGGGCGAGGACTACCTGAAGCAATTGAATGAAGGCGCAGAGCCTGAAAGCTTCTCGGCTCAATTTGCCGTTAGCCGTGCTGAGTTCCCCGAGATGGACGAAGCCTTGTTGAACAAGGTTCTGGCCAATCCCGTGGACAAATTGCCTGCTTATGTGGGTGACCGTCAGCCACAGGGCTACACCGTGGTACAGATTCTGAGCCACGAACCTGGCAAGGCTGGTAACCCCGGTCTGGATATGTTGACGGCCCAACTGACGCAAGCCATGGCTCGTACCGAGACCCAGGCGGTTCTGCAAGCGATGCGTGTGGAAGAGAAAGTCCAGTTCCTGCCTGAAGCAGAGAAAGAATTGACCTCCAGCGGCGATAGCGAGTAACGCGGGTTGTGAGTCAGAACCAATCACCCTGGAGCAAGTCTGCTTCAGGGTGTTTTTCAAAGAGCATTCTGATGAATCATTCTGAAATTTCCCTGGTACGGCGGCGCCTTTTAGGCGCCGCAACTGTTTGGGGCCTGACAGCACCGTGGCTGGCCCAGGCCCAGGCGACCCCCCAGGGCACGTTTATTGAACGGACCTTGAACCGACCCGTACCGGGCGGGGTAGCCGTACTGGATTTGGGAGCAGGGAACCAGGCGCCTGTCGTGAACTTTAATGGGCATCGTGTCCTGGTGATTCAGGACGCCGATCAGCGCTGGAAAGCGATTGTCGGGCTGGATCTGAAAACAAAGCCGGGTCAGCACAGCGTATCCGTGCAAGGGCAGTCGAGTGTGGCGTTTCAAGTGGGTAGCAAGCGTTACCGCGAGCAGCGCATTACCTTGAAGAACAAATCCCATGTGAATCCCGACCCGCAGCAGCAAGCGCGGTTCGAGCGCGAGTACGAAGAGCAGATGCAGGCTTATGCCAGCTTCCGCCCCGAAGGCCCCAGCAATGTAGTGTTTGAAAAGCCCGTACCCGGTCGTCTGACCAGTCCATTTGGCCTGCGCCGTTTCTTTAATGGCGAAGAACGTAATCCGCATTCTGGTCTGGATTTTGCCGCCGCAACCGGCACTTCCGTCAAAGTCCCTGCGGACGGTGTTGTCACTATCGTGGCGGATTACTTTTTTAACGGCAAAACCGTATTTGTTGACCATGGCCAGGGCCTGATCACCATGTTCTGCCACTTGTCGGCCTTTGATGTGAAAGTGGGCGATAGCGTGCGCAAGGGCGATGTGATTGCGCGCTCCGGGGCAACAGGACGTGCGACAGGGCCCCATCTGCACTGGAACGTCAGTTTGAATAATACACGGGTTGATCCCGCTATTTTTATTGGCGCTTTCCAAGCCTGAGCGGACATTTAGGGTTTCTATGATAGTTGCTTCGGCATATCGACGGGGCTTGCGAGACAGCGCCTCTATCGCCTTGGGCTATGTGCCGGTGGCCATTTCCTTTGGTCTGGCTGCCGTGCATGCAGGTTTGTCGCCTTGGCTGGCAGTATTGGTGTCCCTGATTGTGTATGCCGGGGCCAGTCAGTTCATTTTGATCAGCCTGTTTGTGGCAGGGGCGGCTTATCCCAGTATCTTGGGGATTGTGCTGGTCATGAACCTGCGTCATGTTTTTTACGGGCCTACCTTGATGGGGTTTTTTACTGGCTCCAGAAGCGTCTCCAGCCTATTTATGGCTCCCGGTCTGACTGATGAGGTCTTTGCCGCTTCCGCGGCAGGCGTGGCGCGTCAACCCGCTCACGAGCAGGAATCCTGGTATTGCGGCTTGCAACTGGGTTCCTACCTGTCCTGGGTTCTGGGAACGGCGATCGGGGCGTTTTTTGCCAGCGATTTGCTGGGGCAATCGCCCGTGCTGGAAAAGACCTTGGGTTTTGTATTACCGGCCCTGTTTTTTGCCTTATTACTGGAAATCCGCCGCTCTGCACCCTTGCCTGTGCTGGTGGCGGCCGCCTTGGGGGCCGTACTGGCCATGACGGTAGTGCCCTCGTATCTGGCCATTATCGTGGGCATGCTGGCCGGTGGTTTGATGGCCTTGCGCCGCGCTTAAGGAGTGGAGATGGATTGGGGTTTTCTACTCATGATTGTGCTGGCGGGCCTGGGCACCTTTCTGATTCGGTATCTGCCCTTACGTTTAGGTGGGCGACAAGGCAAGGCGGACCCAAGTCGTGTTTCGATCTGGCCACGTTTGTTTGGCGCGATTGGACCGGCCGGGGTGGTGGCCTTGCTGGTGGTGTCCTTGATTTCCTTGCTGCGTCCCGAGCATATGTCGCTGGATTTACCGCCTTTGCTGGCGGGTTTGGCAGGTGTGTTGTTGGGACGCCGGTGGCCGGGAGGGATTGCGGGTTCGACACTGACCGGAGTGCTGGCTTATGGTTTGTGTGTCGCTTATGTGGGTGTATAAGTCGGCTTTTTGACAGGCATTCACCTTGCAATTTGGGCGTCAAACCGGCAGCAGGATATGTGCTGCCGGTTTGACGCCCAAATTCGTTAAAACCTGCGTGGCGTACAAGCCGTTTGGCTGAATGCCGATTCGGCCTGAAACACGTCCTGCTTAAAACTTGCTGAAGTTAGGCAGGCTGCTGGTCACTGTCTGCCAATGCTCAAACTCTTTCTTGCCTTTGGCATCCAGTTCTTCCGGAGTGCTGCTTGCGCTTTGCATGCCCGCCAGGCGTAGCTTTTCTTTGACAGCCTCATTATTCAGCGTCGTCGCAATCGAGGCTTGTGCCGCCTGAATAAGCTCCGGCTTGGTGCCTGCAGGGGCATAGAAGGCCAGCCATCCGTTTACTTTCAACTGGGGATAGCCCAGCTCGGCAATCGATGGTGTATCTGGCAGCAACGGGTCGCGTTGGCTGTCAAAGAGAGCCAGCACATTCACTTTGCCCGCTTCGGATTGCTGAATCAGCTCGCCAATATTCAACACTGCGGCCGGGACCTGTGCGCCCACTAAAGCCACGATGGCTTCACTCGCCCCTTTGTAGCCTACGTGCTCCAGTGGAACCCCCAAAGTTTGCCCCAGGTATAGACCGGCCAGATGCTGACCGCTACCGGTGGATGAACTGGCAAAAAAGGTTTGATTCGGGTCAGTTTTAATGCTTTGCACATAGTCCGCAAAGCTCTTGATACCCGAGCTGCTGGGTACGGCCAGGCCCAAGTTCCAGTTCACTGCATTGCTGATGGGGGCCAGGTCTTTGAAGGGCTCGTAGCGCAGTTCTGTAAAGGTGTGGGGATACAGGCTTAGTGCGACACCGGGAGTCAAAATAAAGGTCGAGCCATCGGCTGCCGAAGTGGTGGCCAGGTTCAAGGCCAGCCGTCCGGAGGCTCCCGGTCGGTTATCCACGATGACAGGCCTTCCCAGCGCTTTGGACAAATCGGGGGCAATCAGCCGTGCGACCAGATCCACATTGCCCCCGGCTGGAAAACCAACCAGAATGCGTGCGGTTTGTGCGGAGTCGGCCTGGGCGGTGCCCAGCCATCCCACGCTGAGAAAGGAAGCGATGATTGCTGCGCCCAAGCTTATTTTGCTTTTTTTCATGATGTCTCCCGGTGTCGCGCTCTGTTCTAGGATCAGAGAGCGGCGGTTATTTCAACTTCGACTTGGTATTGTGGAAAGGCCAGCTTGGACTCTACGCAGGAGCGGGCTGGTTTTTTATCCGCCGGGACCCAGGCATTCCAGATCTCGTTAAGCGATGGCCATTTTTTGTAGTCGTCAATCCAGATCATGGCACGCAGAATGTGGCTGCGGTCGATCCCGATTTCCTGAAATTGCTCGTCAATCTGATTCAGGATCTGATGCAATTGCTCTTCAAACGTGCCCGAAGGGTCCATGGCAACTTGTCCCGACATGTAGACAACTTTGTCGTGAATGACGTATTTGCTCATGTTTTTATTCTGGTGAAAGCGTTCGATACTCATGGTGTGCTCCTGGTAAGAGAGGAAATGGGTGTTAGGCAATCGTGGTGTGCAGGGTGCCCAGACCGCTGATATGGGCGCGCAACTGGTCGCCCGGGGCCAGAAACTCACCTCGGGCCGCGCCGACGCCAGCAGGGGTGCCAGTCAGGACAACATCGCCGGGCTCCAGTGTCATGATTTCAGTCAGACGAACCAGTTGTTCGCGCAGGTCAAAAATCATGCCGGAGGTGTTGGCGTCCTGTTTGATCTGGCCGTTCAGCTCCAGCCTCATATCCAGGTTTTGCGGATCGCTGACAAAGCAGGCAGGGATCAGGGCCGGGCCGATGGGGCAGCTTGCGTCATTGGCTTTGGCGGCGACCCAGTCAAATTTGTAGAACTGCTCGGGAGCGCGGGCGAAGTCGCGGGCCGACAGATCAATGGCGATGGTGTAGCCCGCCACGTGCTCCATCGCATTTTCCAGCGTCAGGTCTTTGGCTCTCTTGCCAATCACCATGGCCAACTCAATTTCCCAATCGTATTTTTGACAGTTCTTTGGGATGGCTGCGTGCTGGCCGTCACCGATCGCGGCTTGGCGGGCGGGCTTGAAAAAGAAGAACAGACGCTGGTCTTTTTTCTCGGCAGGGACATTCATTTCCTCCAAGTGGTCGTAGTAATTGGCACCAGCGCACAGAATCTTGCCGGGGTACAGCACGGGCGGCAGGGTGGCGTCGGTGTCGGTCAAGACCAGGTCTGTCTGGGCAGTTGCCTGTTCAGCCAGGGCCTGGAGTTTGGGCAGATTGTCATCCCAATGCTCCAGGAGCTCGAACACGCTGTCGGGCAAGGTGGCAGCGTTCAAGCGCTGACATAAAGCGGCAATGGAATAGTCCTTTCCATCGACCGACAAGCAGGCCACGGGAGCCTGATGGATCAGCAAAGTTTTAAGGGAAAACATAGAAAAATCCGAGTAGCTGTTGAACATGAAGTTCATGGTATGCTCGGCCATCTATTCCCAGTTAATGAAAAATTCACGTATTGCTATAACCATGATGAATACCAGTATTCGTGTTTTAGCGACGGTTTTCAGTACTCCATGAAGCGCCTGGAACCGCGCCAAGTCCTGGTTCTGGCCGCTTTGGGGCGGAATGACAGCATCCATAGCGCTGCCCGAGATCTGTCCTTGACTCAGTCAGCGGTGAGCAAAGCCCTGGCCGAGATTGAGGCGCAGATGGGCGCTGTTTTGTTTACGCGTAGCCGCCAGGGGATTGAGGCGAATGCGTTGGGGCGATTGGTTTTGCGACGGGTGACGCATTTGCTGCATGTGCTCGATCATGGCCCGGGGCATCACCCTAAAGAAGGCCCGGTGCTTAACATTGGCTATGTCTCGGATTTGCATGGCATGGCCTTGGGGCAGGCCTTTGTTCAGTGGCGGCAGTCACAGGTGCTGACGCTGCGCTTGCTTGAACTGGAGCCTCAGTTGGCGCTACAGCTTTTGCGTCAGGCGGAGCTGGATGCGGTCCTGCTGGATGAGCCCACAACAGAGTGGCCCGAGCAGCACATTGTTAACGGTCGCATGGTCCCCGTTTTAAGAACACAGCATCCTTGCTTGCGGGAGGGCAGACCGCTGAATGCCCAGGACTTGCAGGCTCTGGATTGGGTTTTACCTACGGCCGTGCCTGCGTTTCATCGAAATTTGGAACATTGGATGGCACAAGCCGGGATAGGAGCGGGCATCAAGGCCTGGAAGATACCGGCCGGACAGGGTTTGAGCACCATGGCGGCCCAATCGGATGCCTTGGCCTGGCTACCTGCCGTGCAGGCGGATTATTTGCAGCAAGCAGGGGTGGTGGAACCGCTTTGTCTTCAGGATGCTGGCGGTATCGATGCTCCGGCGTCTTTGCTGTTTGGGGACCACGTTCAGAGTGATCCTGTGCTGCATCAAGCCCTGGAGCAGTTTGCCTATTTTTTGGACCATCGTGACGCTGGTTTTGGAGAGCAGTGATATGACGGAGACGACAATTTCTTCTCAGCTTCCCCCCTTGTCACGGCGTATTCGTTTACGGCATCTGGAGTTGCTGGCGGCCTTGGGCGAGCATGGCAGTCTGAAGCATGCTGCCGAGGTGATGGGTATGAGTCAGCCCGCTGCCAGCAAGCTCTTGCTGGAGGCTGAGTCCTTGGTGGGAGCGGCTTTGTATGAACGTACAAATCGCGGCGTACTGCCCACTGCTGTGGGTGCTGCATTGGCATTGCGAGCCCAGCGCTTCCTGGGCATGGTGGATGGTTTGGGTGAGGAAGTGCAAGTAGCCCAGCAAGGTGCAACAGGAAGGGTTCGAGTGGGTGTGTCGCCTGCTTGTGGTGCGGTGATTCCTGGAGCGTTGGCCGCCATGCGTGCAGCCGGTCAGGATGTTGTCTTGCGGATCGAGGAGGGCAGTAGTGCCAGCCTCTTGGAGCGCTTGCGCGATGGGCGTCTGGATTGTGTATTGGGCCGGGTGTTGGACAGCCAGGATCTGGAGGATTTCGACACGCTGCATTTGTATAACGAATCCATAGTGATGGTGGCGGACCCGCAGCACCCCATTTTTTCCAAACCGACTTTGGATTGGGGTGATGCCTTGAGCTATGAATGGGTTTTGCCTCCGCAGGGTGCTCCCCTGCGCCGTACCTTGGAATTCTGGCTGGCTCGGCAGGGTTTTCAGGAGCCGCGCTGCTTGCTGGAATCGACTTTGACCTTAGCCAATCTGGCCGTCCTGCGCGAGAACCAGGCGCTGGTCTTATTAGGCTCGATCTCGGCCCGACAGTTTAGTGAGCAGGGCGTTGTCCGAGTTGTCCCTTTGCCCTTTGACGGGATTGCTTTGCCATCCGTCTCGCTGTTCCTGCCCCAGGATGATTATGCCCATGAGCCGGTGGAGGTATTCATCCAGGCCTTGGAGCAGCATGTACGTGAGACCTTGGCCTAGCGGTTGGGGCGAGGCACCGGGAAAACAAAACGCCTGCTAGGCAGCAGGCGTTTTGTTTAGGGGCTAGAGCGTGCTTGTTGCGGGGAATTAACCCTTCACTCGCACAATCTTCTGGACTTGTGGTACGTGACGAATAGAGCGGATCACGCGGGCCAGGTGAGTACGGCTATCAACCTGAACGGTCAGGTGCAGCACCGATGTAGCGGCTGATTCGTCCGGCATGGAAATATGCAGGATGTTGGAGTCGGCATCGGTAATTTCAGCGGCCAGACGACCCAGCACGCCCCGCTCGTTAATAGCGGTGACATCCAGACGAGTCGACAGGTGACGGGCCGTATTGCTGTCCCACATCACAGGCACCCAACGCTCGGGCTCTTTGGCCTGGGCGCGTTGTGCCACGGCACATTCAGCCATGTGAACGACCAGGCCGTGACCCAGACGAATGCCACCAATAATTGCGTCGCCGGGCAAAGGACCACAGCACGGAGCCAGTTGTACTGCCTGACCTTCATTACCGTGAATCAGAATCGGTGCAGAGGTGTTAGCATTGATCTCGTCAAACGCCGCTGCCGTGGTTTCCAGCAGAGGGTTTTCAGGGGCAAAGCGGCGGGCCACAACTGCTGCAAGACGTTTACCCAGGCCGATATCGGCCAGAATCTCTTCGCGGGAAGCAGCGCCCGAACCCTTGGCCAGCTTGTCCCAATTTGGATCGTCGTCGGTGGCGTGCGGCAAGCCTAGCTGATCAAAGGCCTGATCCAGCAGGCGACGACCAAAGGCAACCGATTCTTCGTATTTGACCGTACGCAGGTAGTGACGAATTTCCGAACGGGCGCGGCCCGAACGAACATAGTTCAGCCACTGGGCACTAGGGCGGGCGGCAGGGGAGGTAATGATCTCTACCGAGTCACCGCTCTTTAGTTCGGTGCGTAGTGGCGCAAATTCACCATTGATCTTGGACGCCACAGCGTGGTTACCAATATCAGTGTGGATGCTATAGGCAAAGTCCACGGGTGTCGCACCGCGTGGCAAGGAAATAATCTTGCCTTTGGGCGTGTGAACATAAACTGCATCAGGGAACAGATCAACTTTGACGTGTTCCAGGAATTCTGTGGAGTCACCCGTCTGGCTCTGAATATCCAGCAAGGATTGCAACCAGCGGTGTGTACGCTTTTGCAGATCATTCAGGGTGACGTCGTCTTCTTTGTACAGCCAATGAGAGGCCACGCCTTCTTCAGCCACGTGGTCCATTTCGCGGGTGCGGAACTGGAACTCGACGGGGGTGCCGTAGGGGCCAATCAGGGTTGTGTGCAGGGACTGGTAGCCATTCACTTTAGGGATGGCAATGTAGTCCTTGAATTTGCCTGGCACGGGGCGATACAACTGGTGCAGCGTACCCAGCGACAAATAGCACTCGGGCAGGGTGTGCACAATAATGCGAAAGCCGTAAATATCCAGCACGTCCGAGAAGGACTTTTTCTGCTCAACCATCTTGCAGAAAATGCTGTAGAGCGACTTTTCGCGACCGGAGATCTCGGCATCAATCCCGGCGGCAGGCAAGGCAATCTTGACGGCATCCGTGATCTTGCCCAGCACTTCGCGGCGGTTGCCACGCGCAGCTAGCAAGGCCTTGTGCAGGACTTTGTAGCGATTGGGATAGATGGCTTTGAAGCAGCGGTCTTGCAGCTCGCGGAACAGGGCGTTCAAGCCCAGGCGATGCGCAATCGGAGCGTAAATATCCAGGGTTTCCTGGGCCACCCGACGGCGTTTTTCAGGCTTGACCGCATCCAGCGTGCGCATATTATGCAAGCGGTCGGCCAGCTTGATCAGGATGACGCGTACATCGCGCGACATGGCCAGCAGCATCTTGCGAAAGCTGTCAGCCTGCTGCTGTGTTTTAGTGGCAAATTCCAAGCGTTCCAGCTTGGACAAGCCATCCACGATCTCGGCCACATCGGTGCCGAATTTCTCGGCCAGTTCCTGCTTGGTGACGTCCTGATCTTCGATCACGTCATGCAGCAGGGCCGACATCAGAGCATCGGTATCCAGCTTCCAGCCCGCACAGATTTCCGTGACGGCAATAGGGTGCGAGATATAGGGCTCGCCGCTGGCGCGAAACTGCCCCAGGTGGGCCTGATCGGAAAAACGATAGGCCTCCCGTACCCGTTCAACATCTTTCGGGTCCAGGTACTGCGAAATAATCTTGTTCAGCGGAGCCAGTGAGGCAATGGGAGGGCTGGTACTTTCCTGAGAATTCTGTGCCAGCGCCGGGGTGTTCTTGTCTTTAGGCTTGCGACGACCTAGCCGTGAGCCTTTTTTAAGGACGGCCAACAGCCCAGACGATGCGCCCCGTAAACCAGAAAATGCCATACCGTGCTCCGCCCGTGCCTATCAGGTAGGAACTTTGCGCAGCATTTCCAGACCGGTCGCGCCCGAAGCGATTTCTCGCAAGGCAGTAACCGTAGGCTTGTTCTTGCTTTCCAGGCGTGGTTCGTGGCCCTGAGCCAGTTCACGCGCACGGTAGGCGGCTGCCAAGGTGAGCTTAAAGCGATTGGGGACTTGCTCCAGGCAGTCCTCGATAGTGATGCGAGCCATAGTAGACCTGTTATCAAAAAGAAATAAGAAGGAGATCAGCCCTGGTTCAGCAGGGCATCTGCGCCTAATTGTTGAAAGAGTTGGCGATGCCGTACTGACTGAGTGGCAGTGCGCAAACGACTGGCCTGCACAATACTCAATAGCTGCTGTAATGCCGTATCAAAATCCTCATTGATAATAGCATATTGACAGTCACGGACATGGGCGATTTCGTGCTCGGCGGCCTCGACGCGACGGGCAATCGTCTCTTCGCTGTCTTGCCCGCGTTTGCGCAAACGCGCCTTCAGTGTGGGCAAGGAGGGCGGCAGGATGAAAATGCCCACAGCTTCGGGGAAATGCTCGCGGGCCAGACGGGCACCTTGCCAGTCGATTTCCAGCAACACATCCCGGCCTTCACCCAGGGCTTTCTGAATGGGATCGCGAGGGGTGCCGTAGTAGTTGTCATGCACCTGAGCCCATTCCAGCATGGCGTTCTCTGCGACCATGTTTTCAAAGCGCGCTTTGTCCACAAAGAAATAGTGTTCACCGTCGGTTTCACCGGGGCGGGGCGCACGTGTGGTGGCCGAGATGGACAGCATGATGTTGGAATCGTTAGCCAGGAGGGCGTTGACCAGACTGGATTTGCCCGCCCCACTGGGGGCGACAACCATAAAAACAGTGCCAGGATAGCTCGTGGACATGGAGAGCAGACTCTAGAAGTAGATTTTTATAAAAGAATTAGTTGCTGCTGGAGTCGGTTTGCCCGAACTCATTCAACACAGCCGTCACACTGGCTTCATCCGCACACAGAAAGACGACCGTGTCATTGGGACTCATGGAAAACAGAACCTCTTCCACTTCCCGTGGGGCATCTTCAGCTTGGGCAATGGCCATCACATGCACATCGCCACCGGCTTCAAACTGCTCGGGCGGGACGATTTGGGCGACGGCATCCAGATCAGGCTCGCTAATGGCCAGATAGGCCCAGACCTTGTGTTCTTCTTCCAAGGTGATCTCAAGCACATAGGCCGAGTCAGTCTGCTCAATGATTTGGCTTTGAATTTGCATAATGAAATGAGTGTGTCAGCTAAAAGACAAGGTGGCTGTGACCGGTGCGTGGTCCGAAGGCTGCTCATTGGCGCGTGGTTCGCGATCAATATCGCAGGCCGTACAACGTGACTTCAGGGCGTCGGACAGCAGGGCATGATCAATACGCAGCCCCGCATCGCGACGGAACGCAAAACGGCGATAGTCCCACCAGGTAAAGGGGCTGCCGCTTTGCTCGAACAAGCGGTAGGCATCGTGCAGGCCCAGTGCCAGCAAGCGCTCGAAGGCAGCACGTTCTGGTGGAGAGACTAAAACGTCATCAACCCACTTGGCGGGGTCGTAGACGTCCTGGTCGGCTGGGGCAATATTATAGTCGCCCAGAATGGCCAGACGCGGATACTGCTGCAATTCTTTTTCCAGCCAGTCGTGCAAGGCGGCAAACCATTCCAGCTTGTAGGTGTACTTCTCGCTTTCCAGCGATTGCCCGTTGGGGCAGTAGGCGCAGATCACCCGTACCGGGCCGTCTGGCGATGCGTAGGTGGCGGCCAGCAGGCGCTGCTGCGGGTCTTCGTAATTGGGCAGGTTGCGCTGTACGTCGGTGCCGGGTTCACGGGAAATCAGAGCCACACCGTTATAGGTTTTTTGGCCTGCCCAGTGGGCGTGATAGCCGATTTCCTGAAAGGCCTCCAAGGGGAAGCGCTCGTCGGGCAGTTTCAGCTCTTGCAGACACAAGACGTCTACCGGGTTAGCCTCCAGCCAATCCAGGACTTGGGGAAGACGGACGTTCAGGGAGTTGACGTTCCAGGTGGTTAATTTCATGGTGTAGAGATATTCTTTTGAATTCAGGGTGTTGCATGGGGCTGCTGACATTGTTTTATTGGCCTGCCCCGTTCAGGGCTGACTCAGTCCTTGCGGTGTCAGAGCTGCTCATGTTGCGCGGATGCCACTATCATATCAGCGCTCAGCTTTTTAGCAGCTCTTGATACCTGGGCGTAAGCCAGGTGAATGGGTCTGCGATGTGCGTTTCACACAGCTCCATTTCCCTATCTGAAGATAAAAACAGCCCCGCTTTGACGTGTCGAAAGCGGGGCTGTTTTTCTTGTTGCGTGTGGGCCCTTAGGCGGCCTGATGTTGTGGAAGTCTGAACACCTTGTCGAACAGCAGCGTGAAGATGAAGGTGTACACAAGGAAAAACACCAGAAGAGCCAATGCCATGGTGAAAGCCTTCCACGGGCCGATGCTGTACCACAACATATAAATAGGTAAGCACGTCAGGATAAGACCACCCTCAAAGCCGATGGCGTGTGCGCAGCGAAGCAAAAGACTGCGGGACGCCATGTTGCGCTTTCTCTCCCAGGCTTCAAAGACCCAGTTGTAAAGAAAGTTCCAGATCACAGCGGCGGTGGTCACCATCACCTTATGCAGCGCCACGGTTTCCGCCTGCCCGGATATTTTGCTTGGGTGGGGCGGGTTGTCAATAAAAACAGGGCTTGAGATCAGCTTGTGTTTTACCGGGACCACAGCAGCGTTACGTTGTCGTAAAAGGATAGGGTGGTCTTGCCGCTTGCCGGGTTCGGCTTTGTTCTAGGTCGTAGTGAAAAACAGACACTTTCAGACAATAAATTTGCCCTCAAACCATCTGCATGTAACAGCTACAAAGTCAGGGTTCAAGACCTGAAAGGCGTTGCAGGCAAATTGATGTTTTTAGGGCACTAAAAAGAGGGTTTTTTGCGCAGATCACGCGCTTGCTTGTGTTAAATTGCAGGCCAAGTTGGAACGGTGGGCCAAAACCGATGGAAGTGCTTGGCCGCAGCGCGTAGTACAAGGATTTGCTGTACAGGAAAAAGGAATAAAAAAATCGCCGTAATGGCGACTTTTTCTGTGTGATCAAAACCGGAAACAAAGCCTGTTTTGTCTGTCTTGAATGCAAGCAAGATGGAGGCGTGTGCTGGAATCGAACCAACCTGAACGGATTTGCAGTCCGTCACATAGCCAATCTGTCACCACGCCTTTTGTTTTGTCCTGGGACATGTAGAATTATGCCCAAGGACGTAGGGAAAAGCAAGTGTCACATGATGGGACGTTAAACCCGGTACGATCTGCTGCACAAAAGCGACTGACGTCCCTCCTTTTTTTGCCGCCTGCGCGGCACTCCCTTGTATTAAGGACATGGCATGCAATATCAATTCCCCATTGTGATCATCGATGAGGATTTTCGTTCTGAAAATGCGTCTGGTCTGAGCATTCGTGTATTAGCAGATGCGATCGAGGCCGAAGGCTTCGAGGTGTTGGGAACCACCAGTTATGGCGATCTGAGTCAATTTGCCCAGCAGCAAAGTCGTGCCAGCGCGTTTATTTTGTCCATCGATGATGAGGAGTTCACGCAAGATGGAGACAGCGCCCCCGCGCTAGTCAATCTGCGTGCCTTTATTCGGGCAGTGCGTCGTCGCAATACCGATGTACCCATTTATGTTTATGGCGAGACTAAAACGGCTCGTCATATGCCAAACGATATCTTGCGCGAGCTGCAAGGCGTCATTCACATGTTCGAGGACACGCCCGAGTTTGTGGCGCGTCACATCGTGCGTGAGGCGCGCAGCTATGTGGAAGGCGTCAAGCCGCCGTTTCTGAAAGCCTTGCTGGATTATGCCGAGGACGGTTCTTATTCTTGGCATTGCCCTGGTCATTCCGGTGGCGTGGCTTTTCTGAAAAGCCCGGTCGGGCAGATTTTTCACCAGTTCTTTGGTGAGAACATGCTGCGCGCCGACGTGTGTAATGCCGTCGAGGAACTTGGCCAGTTGCTGGATCACAACGGCGCCATTGGCGCCAGTGAACGCAATGCGGCACGTATTTTCAATGCCGACCACTGCTTTTTCGTCACCAACGGCACCAGCACCAGCAACAAGATTGTCTGGCATCACGCGGTGGCCCCGGGCGATGTGGTGGTGGTGGACCGCAATTGCCACAAGTCCATCCTGCACAGCATTGTGATGACAGGTGCCATCCCCGTGTTCCTGCGTCCTACACGCAACCACTTCGGGATTATTGGCCCCATTGCACGCAGCGAATTCGATATCGAGACCATTCGCGAGAAAATCCGCAAGCATCCCTTGCTCTCGCACCTGGATGCGGACACGGTCAAACCCCGCGTTTTGACGCTGACTCAGTCCACCTACGACGGCATTATTTACGACACTCAGGTGATCAAGAATGCCGTAGACGGGTATGTGGAAGTGCTGCACTTTGACGAAGCCTGGATTCCGCACGCGGCGTTCCATCCTTTCTATGGTCAATTCCACGCCATGGGCAAGAACCGCCCCCGTCCACAAGAGACGCTGGTGTTCTCTACTCAATCCACGCACAAGCTGCTGGCCGGTTTGAGCCAGGCCAGCCACGTGCTGGCCCAGGATTCGGCCACGCGCAGCCTGGACCGTCACCTGTTCAATGAAGCCTATCTGATGCACACCAGCACCAGCCCGCAGTACGCGATTATTGCGTCTTGCGATGTGGCAGCCGCCATGATGGAGCCTCCCGGTGGCCGTGTGCTGGTCGAAGAAAGCATTATTGAAGCGCTGGATTTCCGCCGTGCCATGCGCAAGGTGGAGTCGCAGTTTGACGAAGACGACTGGTGGTTCAAGGTCTGGGGCCCACCCACGCTGGCAGAGGATGGTGTCGGTCAGCCCGAGGACTGGATCATCACGGATGATGTCGAGCACAGCGAATGGCACGGCTTTGGCCCGCTGGCTGATGGCTTCAATATGCTGGACCCCATCAAGGCGACCATTGTCACCCCCGGCCTGGATCTGACAGGCACCTTTGGGGAAACCGGTATTCCGGCCTCCATCGTGACCAAGTTCCTGGCACAGCGTGGCGTGATCGTGGAGAAGATTGGCCTGTACAGCTTCTTCATCATGTTCACCATCGGCATTACCAAAGGCCGCTGGAATTCTCTGGTGACAGCGCTGCAGCAGTTCAAGGACGATTACGACCGTAACCTGCCTGTCTGGCGTGTCCTGCCACAGTTTGCGCGTCAGTATCCGTGCTACGAAGAAATGGGCCTGCGCGATTTGTGCCAGCACGTGCACCAGTTGTACGCCAAGCACGATATTGCTCGCTTGATGACGGATATGTACCTGTCGGATGTGGTGCCTGTCATGCGTCCGGCTGATGCTTTTGCCTGCATCGCCCAGCGCCGTACTGAACGGGTCGAGATTGATCAGTTGGAAGGTCGTGTGACCACCAACTTGATCACGCCTTACCCACCCGGCATTCCGCTCTTGATTCCTGGCGAAGCCTTCAACAAGACGATTGTGGATTTCCTGAAGTTCTCGCGTGAACTACATCGCCAGTGTCCTGGCTTTGGTACGGATATCCACGGTTTTGTGGAAGAGGTGGATGCCTCCGGTCAGAAGCGTTACTACGTGGACTGCGTGGCACAGTAAAGCAAGCTGCCATCAAGCACCGGGGCGGGGCTTCGGCGCTTGAGCAGGGCAGGAAAGCAAGCGGGCCTGATGATTGGCCTTCAGGATTCTGGAAGCGTTCCAGACTTGAAGGGTCTCTCATCAGGCCCCTTTTTATGGACTGTTTATCTGTGACGAACCCTTGCGACTGGTTCTTGTTGCAAAGTCTTGCTATACGCTTTGGGCTGTGCGTAAAGCACATTCCAGTAGCCTGGAGGTCAGGGCTTGCGGATCACGGTCTGCCCGCAAGATTGCGACGACGCGGCGTTGCAGAATGGGCTGCTCAATGGGGTATTTATGCAGATTGTGCTCGTGCAACAGGCTGTCGGGAATGCGGCTGGGCAAGATACAGTCTCCCAGTCCTGAAGCCACCAGCCGCAACATGGCGTCTATGGTTTCAACTTCGGTCACAAATTCGGGATGCAGGCCGCTGCTGTGAATCATGCGGCGCAGGGCGTAGTGGGGCGGAAAGCCGATCAGGCGCAAGGTCTGGTGGCTTAAGTCTGCATTGGGAAAAGGCTCCTGCCGGGCGGAGATGCGGCACATTTGATCGTCAAACAAAGTGTGCGAGATCAAGCCTCCACAGTCCACCGCCGAGTCGTACACAAAACCCACATCGGCCTTGCCGCTTTCCACCAAAGCCACGACCTCGGGCGAACTGCGTCCCAACAAGGACAAATTCACGCCTGGGTGGGAACTCATGAAAGCGGCAGCCACATCGGACATGAAGTAGTAGCTCAAGGTATGTACGGTGGCCAGCCGCACTGTGCCTGAATTGACGCCGTGATCCTGGCGTACAGCATGAATGGCACTGTCAATGCGGCTATAGGCGGGCTCGATGGCTTGGCGCAGCAGCTCACCAGCATCATTCAGGCTGACTCCGCGCCCAGTGCGCGTAAACAGAGTCTGGCCCAGGCTTTGCTCCAGCGAACTTAATTGTTTGCTCAGGCTGGATTGGCTTTGTCCCAAATCATCGGCGGCTCTGCTGACCGAGCCCAATTGAGCGATGCGTAAAAAGCCGCGCAAGGAGCGATCCAGGTTGTCGGTGGGGCGGAAATCGTGCATGCCATTGTCTCTTTATTGTTGTACGCAAATGTGTGAAAACTGAGTTTTTACGCTTGCCTTGTAGCGGTATGAATCGCGACGTAGTCAGGGCCCTTGTTTTGGTCTGAATCGTCTATGAGAAAACGCTGTTTCAATTTGTCTTTATTTTGTTCTAACGTCGCCTAATTTGCTTTCATAATGAGCTCATATCATAAGCAAAATTGATTTGTGGTCTAATCATTGATATAATAAAGAAATCGGGGCGCTAAGGGCAGCGCCCCCTGTCGATATTGAGCAGGAGTTATTCGTGAGCAAATCGAAACCAGTACGTCGTAAACAAGCATTCGAGGTTGAGCCCCTGAATTGGGTTGCTCCTAAGAAAGCTGCCGTAGAAACCGATCAGGAAGCCAAGGTGGACGCGTCCAGCGACCAGGCTCAGGACAGCTAAGTTCTGACTGAAGGGTTAAAAAGCGCAAGCTGTGAGGCTTGCGCTTTTTTTATGCCTGCTTGTTTTGTGTCTGTGAGTCAGGACCAGCGGCGATGCGGCTGGGTAGGGGGTAAATGCCCTTGTTCCAGAAGTTGCAAACTGGCTTGTTCAAAACGGTTCCAGGTCGCCAGGGCCAGTTGTGAACCGGTGCTGACACGACGCACGCCAATAGCGGCCAGATCGGGGACCTTGAGCCCGGGGTGAATCAGCAGCACGTTGACCGGGGTAGGGGCCAGCGCCTGTACCACTTGGGCAATATCGTCCAGTTCGCGCAAACCGGGCGCGTAGACCACATCTGCTCCCGCCTGGGCATAGGCTTGCAATCTGGTAATGGTTTGAGCCAGATCCAGCAGGCCGATCAACAGACCTTCACAACGTCCTATCAGCAGGACATCCTCACCGCTGGCGTTAATGGCTTGCTTGGCTGCCTGCAGGCGGGCTACGGACAAGTCCAGATCATAAAGCTCGTCACCGTAGCGATCTTCAATGGATAAACCGGCAATACCGGTTTGAATCGCCAGGGTCACATTCGCGGCGACTTGATCCGGCTCATCGGCAAAACCATTTTCAAAGTCGGCATTAAGCGGCAAGTCTGTGCTGGCCGCTATCTCCTGCAAATGGGCGAGAAGAGCATCTCGGCCCACCTCAAAATCTTCCAGACCGTTTGACCAGGCAAAGGCTGCGCTGCTGCTAGCAATGGCCTGTGCACCCAGACGTTCCAGGCGTTTGGCTCCGCCTATGTCCCAGGGATTGGGCAAAATCAGTAGGCCACTTTCATGCAAGGCGCGAAAGCGGCGGCGTTTTTCCTGTGTGCTAATGCTCATGGCGGGCTCCTGAGAACGAAAAACGCAAACCGAAGTTTGCGTTTTGATGCCTGGCGATATTTTTATTTTTTCTTGGCTTTCTTGCGAATAACCAATACCGGAATTTCCGAATAGGTCAGCACATGTTGTGTTTCGCTGCCCAATAGCAGGCGCTTGTAGCCTTTGCGGCCGTGCGAGGACATCACGATCAAGTCGGCGTTTTGTTTTTCAGCGGTGGAAATAATGGCATCGGCCACCAGTTCGGATTTCACCACCAGACCTTTCACCGAGACGCCAATATCTTTCCCGGCTTGCTTGACGGCAGCCAGTTCGGATTGCGCGTGCTCTACCCAGGAGGCTTCGATACGGCTATCGAGCTTCTGATCAATAATGGGGCCGCCCTCCAGGTAGCTTTGGCGATAGCGCGGAATGACGCGCAGGGCCAGCAATTTGGCGCCGCTGGTCTTGGCCAGATTCAGGGCATGGGTGACAGCGTGGGCGGACAGTTCTGAGCCGTCGGTGCATACCAGGATACGCTCGTACATGAGGGGGAATCCTATAAAAAGGGTTATCAAGAACGTGTCTTGTGGGTAAGGTATCAAACCATACTGCGAATTACGGTCTTTGTGTCTGCTTTATGGTTTTCCATGGCAGCCGTGTATATTCGAGTGGACGTTTTTGTCAGCTCGGCTTTTTTATGCAGGTCATCATATCCCACTGGGATTGAGGGAGATTCATATGAAAGAAGTGGTTGTAGTCCAGGCATGCCGTACCGCGATTGGTGATTTTGGTGGTGGTCTGAAGAATGTGTCGCCAATCGAGATGGGAGCCACGGTATTGCGCGCAGTACTGGACAGAAGTGGCGTGTCGGCAGCAGACGTTCAGCATGTGGTGATGGGGCAGGTCATCCAGACCGAACCGCGTGATATGTACTTGTCGCGTGTGGCCTCGGTACAGGCAGGCGTGGGACACGGCACTCCGGCCATGAACGTCAACCGTTTGTGTGGTTCCGGTCTGCAAGCCATTGTGTCGGCGGCACAGGGAATCCTGCTGGGTGATGCCAAAGTCGCTTTGGCCGGTGGCGCAGAGAGCATGAGCCGGGCTCCGTATATGTCCAGCGCCCATCGCTGGGGTGCCCGCATGGGGGATTCGGTCATGATGGACATGATGACCGGCGCACTGACAGACCCGTTTGATCGCGTTCATATGGGTATTACGGCTGAAAACGTGGCCCGTCAGTATGGCGTTACCCGTGCCGACCAGGACGAGCTGGCACTGGAGTCGCACCAACGTGCGCGTCGTGCGATTGAGCAAGGCTATTTTAAAGAACAGATCGTTCCCATCATCCAGAAAAGCCGTAAGGGCGAGATTGTGTTTGATCAGGATGAGCACGTCCGTATGGATGCGACCATGGACAACTTTACGGGCCTCAAGCCTGTGTTCTTGCCCGAGGGTGGCAGCGTGACTGCCGGTAATGCGTCTGGCCTGAATGATGGTGCGGCCGCTGTGCTGCTGATGTGTGCCGAAGAAGCTCGCCAGCGTGGTTTGAAACCCTTGGCCAAGCTGGTGTCCTGGGGCCATGCAGGTGTGGACCCGAGCATCATGGGAATTGGCCCTGTGCCCGCAACGCGTTTTGCGCTGGAGCGCGCCGGTTTGAACGTGTCGGATCTGGATGTGATCGAGTCCAACGAAGCCTTCGCCGCTCAAGCGTGTGCAGTGGTGCGTGAATTGGGTCTGGACCCGGCTCGTGTGAATCCCAACGGTAGCGGTATCAGCTTGGGCCACCCCATTGGGGCGACCGGCGCGGCCATTACCGTGAAGGCCTTGCATGAATTGCAGCGTGTTCAGGGTCGTTACGCGCTGGTCACCATGTGTATTGGTGGCGGGCAGGGCATTGCGGCGATTTTCGAGCGCCCCTAAGCGTTGCGGATAGTCTCTCTCCAAGCCTGGTTTAGAGAGCAAGAAAGCCGGAAGTGGTTTCAAACCGCTTTCCGGCTTTTTTTTGCGGCATATACAAGTAAGTCTTATAAAAACGCCGACTTGATGATTTGTTTTTGTAGCGGCCCCTAAGCACTCGGCCAGTTGCATCGAATTGTTTTAAAAGTAATGCGGGGCTTGTGTGGCTGAGCATGAAGCCCTTGTTTTCTCTCGTCAGAATAAAAGGAGATTCGTATGCAAGAAGTCGTCCTGGTTCAGGCGTGTCGAACCGCTTTCGGTAATTTCGGCGGCGCCTTACGGAGTGTCTCTCCCGTTGAGATGGGGGCTGCGGTCATGCAGGAAGTGTTGGGCAGAAGTGGCGTATCCGCCTCGGAGGTGGAGCAGGTGGTGATGGGGCAAGTGGTGCTGACCGAGCCCCAGGATATCTATTTGCCGCGGGCAGCCTCCATGAAAGCGGGAGTCGCTCATGAGGCAGTTGCGATGAGCGTGAACCGTTTATGTGCATCAGGTTTGCAGGCCATTATTTCGGCAGCGCAAGCGATCATATTGGGTGAGGCCAGCGTGGCCTTGGCGGGCGGTGTGGAAAGCACCAGTCGAATGCCGTATATGGCGACAAGCCAGCGCTGGGGGAGCCGCATGGGCAATGTGGCCTTGGTTGATGTGCTGTCGGAAATTTTCATCAGCCCTTTAACTCGGGAGCATGTGGGGGTGGTGACGGGGGAGAATGTCGCCAGAAAGTACGGTGTGTCTCGTTGTGAACAGGACCAATTGGCCCTGGAGTCGCACCGTAGAGCGCTTCGTGCCATTGAAAATGGCTACTTTAAAGAGCAGATCGTCCCTATGGTGGGCCACGATGGGATCGCCTTCGAGCAGGATGAGCATGTTCGGCATGATGGCAGTCTGGAACAGCTTGCCGCCTTGAAGCCTATTTTCCAGAGCGACGGGGGAACGGTGACGGCCGGTAATATCCTGGGCTTGGCCGATGCGGCAGCGGTGGTGCTGATGATGGAAGAGGGGCAGGCGCGCCGGAAAGGCTTGGAACCCATGGGCAAGCTGCGCTCATGGGCGCATGCGGGCGTGGACCCACAATTTGCGGGAATGGGGCCGGTGCCAGCGACTCGCCTGGCGCTCAAGCGAGCGAGGCTGACGGTTAGCGATATCGATGTGATCGAGTCCAATGAGGCGTTTGCAGCACAGGTTTGCGCCGTTGCCAAAGAACTGGATTTTGATCCGGAGCGTGTCAATCCGAATGGCGGCAGTATCAGTATGGGGCACCCTTTGGGGGCGACAGGAGCGGCACTGGTGGTCAAGGCTTTGCATGAGTTGCAGCGCATCCATGGGCGGTATGCCCTGGTAACCATGTGTCATGGCGGTAGCGAGGGAGTGGCCATGATTATCGAACGTCAGTGAGCCGTTCCCCATCTAGTGATCACTGTTATGATGGCGCCTTGCTAAAAAACGCCGGAAGTGGCGCGATGCCGCCTTTTGGCGTTGTTTTCTCTGTCGTCAGCTTAGATCCAGGTGCAGGATTGTGTCGGGGGCCGCGTGGCACCTGTTTGAGCCGGGTCGCCTGACTGATTTGCAAGGAAGAGTTTCATGGCTGGTGAGCAGGGGGACGATAGTCCCACATTGTCGGAAAGCGAAGGGATCCGTTATCTGCATTTTGGAACGGAGTGGATTCAAGGTGCCATGCGTATTCGCAAGCCCGCTGAATTGGTCTTGGCCTACACACAACAGATGATGGCCTGGCTGCTATTTATGGAAGACCCCAAACCCGAACACAAGCTGGCTATTCTGGGCCTGGGGGCGGGCTCCTTGTTGCGCTTCTGTCTGAAGCAGACCGACAGCCAGGTTCAGACGGTGGAATGGAACCCGTCGGTCATCGGGATGTGTCATGCCTTTTTCCGTTTGCCACGTAGCCCGCGCTCCCTGATTGATCAGGCTGATGCCGGGGTCTGGGTGCAAGACAGCGATCAGCACGGCCAATATCGCGCCTTGATGGTGGATTTATATGACGCTCATGCCGAAGGTCCGGTGCGTGACAGTCTGGAGTTTTATCAGGATTGCCGTGCCATTCTGGACGACGAGGGCATTATGACCGTC
Source organism: Alcaligenes sp. SORT26 (assembly GCF_017377875.1). GTDB lineage: Bacteria > Pseudomonadota > Gammaproteobacteria > Burkholderiales > Burkholderiaceae_B > Alcaligenes > Alcaligenes parafaecalis. The sequence goes on along the minus strand of NZ_CP070975.1, from coordinate 1,068,251 downwards.
AATCTTTTTGGTGCGCATCCCAGCTTCAAACACAATATCGACAATATTCGTGAAGCCTTCAATGGCAAAGTCCTGCTGTTGCCCGAGATGGATGAGGGCAACCAGGTTGTGCTGGCCTTTAAGGGCAGTACGCTGGAGATGACGGCAGGAGAGCTGCTGAACCGTGCCGAACAGGTGCAGGCCGATTACGGTTTGCCAGCGACTCGGTGGGCTCGGGAATTGCTGTCTTTCCGTCGGCAGATGCAGGATCAATAGAGAGTCGGGGCAGGGATTACCTCAAGGGGCAAAGTCTTGCTGTTCGCGTTAGACTTAACGCCTAAAATTATTGTTTTTGCATCTAAGGAGTATTGGATGAAACTGATCAGATCGGTGCATCAGGTGGCGGCCGCTTTGGCGTGTGTGGGATTGATGTCGAGCGCTGCGGTTCAGGCGCAATCTGTATCGGTATCGTCGATTGTGGAACATCCGGCCTTGGACGCCATTAAGGATGGGGTACACAAAGCACTGACTGATGCCGGTTACAACGAAGCTTCGGGCTTCAAATGGCAATTTCAGACCGCGCAAGGCAACCCTGCCATTGCTGCACAGATTGCTCGCAAATTCGTGGGCGACAAGGCTGACGTGATTGTGGCCATTTCCACACCGTCTGCTCAGGCCGTTGTGTCGGCAACCAAGACGATTCCCGTGGTGTATTCGGCTGTGACCGATCCTGTTGTGGCGCATCTGGTGCCCAGCATGGCCGCATCGGGTACCAATGTGACCGGTGTTTCTGACGCCCTGGCATTGGAAGCCCAAGTGGATCTGATCAAGAAGGTCGTGCCTGACGCCAAGCGCGTGGGCATGGTCTACAACCCTGGCGAGGCCAACTCCGCCGTGGTCGTCAAGGAAATGAAGGAATTGCTGCCCAAGCACGGCATGACCTTGGTCGAGGCCACTGCGCCACGTACCGTGGACGTGGGCGCTGCCGCTCGTAGTCTGGTGGGCAAGGTGGACGTGATCTACACCAATACGGATAACAACGTGGTGTCGGCTTACGAATCCCTGGTCAAGGTCGGTAACGATGCCAAAGTGCCTTTGATCGCCTCGGACACCGATAGTGTGGCCCGTGGTGCCATCGCTGCTTTGGGTGTGAATTACTACAACCTGGGTCTGCAAACCGGTCAACAGGTCATCCGTATTCTGAAGGGTGAAAAACCTGGTGATATGGCTTCCGAGACCAGTAGCAATCTGGAACTGTATGTCAATCCGGGCGCTGCCAAGCGCCAAGGCGTTTCGCTTAACGAGGACTTCGTGAAGTCCGCTACAAAAATCGTCGAATAAGCCTGATCTGACTGCTTCTTGCAGGTGGGTTGCCACAAGCTGCCCGCCTGTTTCTTTTGTATCCTAGACGTCCAACAATATGTCTATTTATTCAATGTGGGGGGCCCTGGAGATTGGTCTGATTTTCGGACTGGTTGCTCTGGGTGTTCTGATTTCTTTTCGCATCCTGCGATTTCCTGACCTGACGGTCGATGGCAGTTTTCCTTTGGGTGGGGCCGTTGCCGCCATCCTGATCAGCCAGGGTAACGATCCCTTTCTGGCTACCGTCGTTGCCACCTTTGCCGGTGCGATTGCTGGCACGATTACGGGCTGGCTGAATGTACGTCTGAAGATCATGGATCTGCTGGCCAGTATCCTGATGATGATCGCCTTGTATTCCATCAACTTGCGCATTATGGGTCGCCCCAATGTGCCCTTGATCATGGAACCCACGGTATTCACGATTCTGCAGCCTGAGTCCATTGCTGACTATATTGCGCGTCCCTTGTTGCTGATTGCTCTGGTTCTGGCCGCCAAGCTGGCGCTGGACTGGTTCTTTGGCACCCAAACGGGCTTGGCGATGCGTGCCACTGGCGCCAATGCACGCATGGCGCGTGCTCAAGGCGTGGCAACCGGCAATATGCTCTTGCTGGGTATGGCTATTTCCAATGCTCTGGTCGCCTTGGCCGGTGCCTTGTTTGCTCAATCGCAAGGCGGTGCAGATATCTCTATGGGTATCGGTACGATCGTGATTGGTCTGGCCGCTGTGATTGTGGGTGAAAGCATTTTGCCCGCACGCAAACTGTTCTACGCCACCTTGGCTGTGGTGCTGGGTGCGATTCTGTACCGCTTCTTTATTGCCTTGGCTCTGAATGCCGATGTGATCGGCCTGAAAGCTCAGGACTTGAATCTGGTAACCGCTTTGCTGGTGACAGTAGCGCTGGTGATTCCTCTGCTCAAGAAAAAGCGTGCTCGTAAACAGAAGGGGGCCCAGTAATGTTAGAAGCAAAAAACCTGTCCCTGACTTTTAATCCAGGTACGCCTATTGAAACCCGCGCCTTGCGTGGTTTGTCCCTGACGATTCCAGAAGGGCAGTTCGTGACCGTGATCGGTTCCAACGGCGCGGGCAAGTCCACCTTTCTGAATGCGATCTCCGGTGACCAGTCCGTCGATGACGGCCACATCATGATCGACAATGTGGACGTTACCCGTCGCCCGGTGTGGGAGCGTGCCAATTGGGTTGCCCGTGTGTTTCAGGACCCGATGGCCGGCACCTGTGAAGACCTGACTATTGAAGAGAACATGGCTTTGGCAACGTGCCGGGGCAGTCGTCGGGGTCTGAGCCGTGCCGTGCGTCATTCCATGCGTGCGGAATTTGCCGAGCGTCTGGAAACCTTGGGTCTGGGCCTGGAAAACCGTCTGACAGACCGTATCGGTTTGTTGTCGGGTGGTCAGCGTCAAGCCGTCAGCTTGTTGATGGCTGCCTTGCGTCCTTCCAAGATTTTGCTGCTGGACGAACATACGGCGGCGTTGGATCCGCGTACCGCTGACTTTGTCCTGCAACTAACTAACCGTATTGTGCGTGAAGGTGGCCTGACCACCATGATGGTGACGCACAGCATGCGCCAGGCGCTGGATGTGGGTGACCGCACGGTCATGCTGCACCAGGGCAAGGTGGTGCTGGACGTCAGTGGTGAACAGCGCCAAGGCCTGGATGTACGTGATTTGCTGGAGATGTTCGAGCGGGTGCGGGGTGAAACGCTGGCCGACGATAGTTTGTTGCTCGGTTAGAAAGCACTATTCCGGATCTGGAAAACCGCGTGAACTCTAGGGTTTAAACGCGGTTTTTTTATATTCAAAAAACCCTAGGTATATGATAATACGTGTTCTTTTGAGGCAGGCAGACGACGGGGCAGGTGCAAGGGGGTAGCTGGCTAATCGTAGTCGCCAAATGATAGCAAGACCGAAATGAGTCTCATCGCAAATTTTGCTGTTTTATTTGAGCTTTTTCGACATATACTTGCTGCTTGTCCAAACCATACAATCCAGTCAGTTTAAGCGTTAAACTCCCATGCAACGCTTAGCTCAGGAGTTCTTCATGTCATTTAAAAGCTTGCTGGGTCGGCAGCCGTTTCGTATCGCTGCCTTCTCTTCCTTGGTTCTGCTCGCCGCTTGCGGCAATAAAGAGCCTCAAGCTCCGGCCGGCGGGATGAAGGTCCCGGTCAGTGTGATTACCGTCCAACCGACCTCTACCGAGTTGTTCTCCGAGCTGCCTGGACGAGTCGAAGCCATCAAAGATGCGCAAATCCGCGCCCGTGTTTCCGGGATTGTGGAAGAAATCAACTTTGAGCAGGGTGCTGAAATTAAACAGGACCAGCTCTTGTTTACGATTGATCCCGCTCCTTACCGTGCGGTTCGCAATCAGGCCGCTGCTCAGTTGAAAAACGCCCAGGCAGATGCGCAAAGCGCTAAACAACTGGCTCAGCGTTACGAGCGTCTGATCAAGGAAAACGCGGTTTCGCGTCAGGATTACGACAACGCCAAAGCGCGCGCCATGCAAGCCGATGCGTCGATTGCGGCTGCACAGGCTGCTCTGGAAAGTGCCAATATTGATTTGGGTTACACCAAGATTGTCTCGCCCGTTGCTGGCCGTATCGGCAAGTCCCTGGTGACGGAAGGTGCCTTGGTGTCGGCCGCCAATGCCACACATATGGCGACCGTGCAGCAACTGGATCGGGTTTATGTGGACGTGACGCGTTCTACCGCTGAACTGACTCAATTGCGTCGTGCCATGGCCGACGGCAGCTTGACCTCCGCCGGTGAAGGCCAGGCCAAGGCCACCGCCGTGCTGGAAGATGGCTCTACCTACGATCAGGATGGTGTCTTGCTGTTTAGCGGTGTCAGCGTGGATCCGTCTACCTCGCAAGTGACCTTGCGTGCCGTGTTCCCGAACCCCGACGAAATTCTCTTGCCCGGCATGTATGTTCGCCTGCGTCTGGAGCAAGGGGTGATCCCGGATGCCTTGCTGGTGCCTGCACAAGCCGTTCAATACACCTCGGACGGTGCGTCCAATCTGTATGTGGTGCGTGAAGACAAAGCGCAATCCGTTCCCGTTGTGCTGGGCCCTGAAAGCCATGGTCAATATGTGGTCAATAAAGGCGTGCAAGCCGGTGACCAGATTATTGTAGAAGGCTTCCAGAAGATTCGTCCCGGCGCTCCTGTTCAGACGATTCCTTGGAAGGGCAACAAGCCAGCCGGTGCTGATGCTGCTGCGGCCCCCGCACAGGAACCCGCCGCTGCTGAGCCAACCGAAGCCAAGTCTAGCGAGTAAGCGACATGCCTCAGTTTTTTATTGAAAGGCCCATTTTTGCATGGGTCGTTGCCTTGGCGATCACGCTATTTGGCTTATTGGCTTTGCCCAATATGCCCGTAGCGCAGTATCCCGATGTGGCACCTCCTTCTGTCACGATCCGGGCGACCTACCCAGGTGCAACGGCGGAAGACGTTGCCAGCACGGTCGCCAGTGTGATTGAAGATCAGTTGAACGGTGCCAAGGGCCTGCTGTATTACGAGTCCGTCAGTGACTCGTACGGCTCGACCGAAATTACGGCAACCTTCCGTCCTGGCACCAATCCTGACATGGCTCAGGTGGACGTCCAGAACCGGGTCAGCAACATTACTGCGTCCTTGCCGACGGCAGTGATGGAGCAGGGCCTGCACGTGGAGCAATCCAGTACCGGCTTTCTGCAAGTGGTGACCTTGTCGTCCACGGACGGCAGTCTGGACCAGACGGCCCTGGCCGACTATATCGAGCGCAATATCAAGAACACGATTTCTCGTGTTCCTGGTGTGGCTCGCTTCCAGTTGTTTGCCTCGGGTCGCGCCATGCGCGTCTGGCTGGACCCCGCCAAGCTGGTGGGTTACCAGATGAGCCCATCGGATGTGACCAACGCGATTCGCCAGCAGAACATGCTGGTGTCGGCGGGTATTCTGGGTGGTCCACCTAACCAGGACAGCCAACGTGTTGCGGCGCCGATCACGGTGAATGGTCAACTGCAAACTGTTAAAGAGTTTGAGAACATCATCCTGCGCTCGCAGGCAGATGGTTCGACGGTGCGCATCAAGGATGTGGCACGTGTTGAAGTGGGGGCGGACAACTACCAGTTTGGTGCCCGTCTGAACAGCAAGCCAACGGCCGCATTTGCTATTTCCTTGCTGCCTGAAGCGAACGCGCTGGATACCGCTGCTGCCATTAAAGTCGAAATGGAGAAGTTGGCCGAGTTCTTCCCGGAAAACATCCGCTACGACATTCCTTACGACACGTCTCCCTACGTGGACAAATCCATCACCCAGGTGGTTTACACCTTGCTGGAAGCGATGGTGCTGGTGTTCATCGTGATGTACGTGTTCTTGCAGAATGTACGCTATACCCTGATTCCCGCTCTGGTTGTGCCTGTGGCTATTTTGGGTGCTTTCGCGGTGATGCAGGTGCTGGGCATGTCGGTGAACGTGCTCACCATGTTTGCGATGGTGCTGGCCATTGGTATTTTGGTGGACGACGCGATCGTGGTGGTGGAGAACGTCGAACGGATCATGGTGGAAGAGGGTATTTCACCTAAAGAAGCCACCAAAAAAGCCATGCCGCAGATTAGTGGCGCGATTGTCGGTATTACCCTGGTGCTGTCGGCCGTGTTCCTGCCACTGGCCTTTATGGCCGGTTCAGTGGGCGTGATTTATCGCCAGTTCTCGGTGGCGATGGCTGTATCGATTGCCTTCTCCGGCTTTTTGGCACTGACCTTTACCCCTGCACTGTGCGCGACTTTGCTCAAGCCGATTCCCAAAGGCCATCACGAAACCAAGCGTGGTTTCTTTGGCTGGTTCAACCGCGTCTTTACGCGTACGACCAAGGGCTACGAAAGCTTTATTGGCAAGACGCTGCGTCGTGGCGGTCGGATGATGTTCATCTACCTGATCATGGTGCTGGTGCTGGGCTTCTTGTACATGCGCATGCCAACCGCGTTCTTGCCTGAAGAAGATCAGGGCTACGTGATTGCCAACATCGAGCTGCCTGCCGGTTCGACAGCTAACCGTACGATTGAAACCATCTCCAAGGTCGAGGACTACTTTAAAGAGCAACCCCAGGTTGAAAACATCATTGCCGTTCAGGGCTTCAGCTTTAACGGTAGTGGTTTGAACTCGGCGATTGCGTTTGTGCCTTTGAAGGACTTCAACGAACGTAAAGGCAAGGAAAACTCGGCTCAAGCCATTTCCGGCAAGGCCATGGGCCAGTTGCTGTTCGGTTTGCCCGACTCCATGGTGATCGCGATTGTGCCACCCGCTATTTCTGCTCTGGGTAACTCCTCGGGTATTGATATGCGTCTGGAAGACCGTGGTGGCATGGGTCACGATGAATTGATGGCAGCGGCTGACCAGTTGTTGGGTCTGGCCAAGGCAAGCCCTGTGTTTGATCCACAGAGCGTGCGTATTACCGGCTTGGGACCGGGCAAACAGATTCGTCTGGAAATTGACCGTGAAAAAGCCGCCGCTCTGGGCGTGAACTTTAGCGAAGCCTCTGCCTTGATTGGTGGCGCTCTGGGTTCGTCTTTCGTGGGTAAATTTACCAACCAGGGACGCGTGCAAAGTGTCTGGGTACAAGCGGATGCGCCATACCGCATGACCATCGACGACGTGCTCAAGCTGAACGCTCGCAATAGCGAGGGCAAGATGGTTCCGCTGTCTGCCTTTGTGACCCAGACTACGGAACAAGGTCCGGTGCAGATCGTGCGCTACAACAGCTACGAGTCCGTACGTATCAGTGGTGGTCCCGCTCCTGGCTACACCTCGGGTGAAGCCATGATCGAGATGGAAAACCTGATGAAGCAATTGCCTAGCGGTTTCGGCGTGGACTGGACAGGTCTGTCCTACCAGGAACGTCAGGCTGCGGGTCAGTCGGGTATCTTGATGGGTCTGGCCATTCTGGTGGTGTTCATGTTGCTGGCTGCCTTGTACGAAAGCTGGGCTATCCCGCTGTCCGTGATGCTGGCCGTGCCACTGGGCATGCTGGGTTCGGTCTTGCTGGTGTCCGGTCTGGGTATGCCTAATGACGTGTACTTCCAGGTGGGTATCGTGACGGTGATCGGTCTGTCGGCCAAGAACGCGATTCTGATTGTGGAGTTTGCCAAGGATGCCTACGCTCGTGGCGCAACCTTGATCGACGCCACTCTGGAAGCTGCCCGTCTGCGTTTCCGTCCTATTTTGATGACCTCCTTTGCCTTTGTGCTGGGTGTGGTGCCTCTGGCTACCTCTACCGGTGCGGGTGCTGCCAGCCAGAACGCGGTGGGTCTGGGCGTGCTGGGCGGTATGTTGGCCGCAACGCCTTTGGCGGTCTTGATGGTGCCGACCTTCTTTGTCGTGATTCTCAAGCTCTTTAAAACCAAACCTCGTCTGTTTGGCGAAGCCGCCAAAATGCACGAGGAAGAACTGGCCAAGCAAGGTACACCAGCCGCCGGTTCGCAAGGAGGACAGCACTAATGTCTAGCCTGTTTTTACGTAGTCCTGTAGTGCTGGCTGTGGCGTTTGCCTTGTCGGCTTGCTCACTGGCACCGAAGTACGAGCGTCCCGACGCTCCGGTGCCTGCGCAATTCCCTCTGGCCCAGCAGGGCCAGGCGGATGCCGCCCAGGCAGCTGATCTGGGCTGGCGCGAATTCTTTACCGATCCGCGCTTGCATGCCCTGATCGGGCAGGCTTTGGAAAACAACCGTGACTTGCGTATTGCCACCCAGCGTATCGAGGAAGCTCGTGCGCAGTACGGTGTGGCACGCAGTGACCAGTTGCCCAGCATTGGTGTGCAGGCGGCCCAGCAGGCTACCCACACACCGGCTGACCTGCGTCCTGGTGGCCCAAGCTCGGCGCCTGTCTCCCGCTCTTACCAGGCCGGTGTCGGTATCACCGCCTTTGAACTGGACTTCTTTGGTCGAGTCCGTGACCTGGCCCGTGCCGCTCGCGAACAATACTTTGCGACTGAACAGGCCCAGCGCACCGCGCATATCGCCCTGGTGGCGGGCACAGCCGAAGCGTATTTCAAAGTACGTAGCGCTGAAGAGCTGCATGCCTTGATGAGCAATACCTTGCGCAGCCGTCAAGAGACGCTGCGTCTGGTGCAGTCCTCGTTTGATGCCGGTACGGTATCTGCGCTGGACCTGAATCAGGCCAAGGTGCAATACAACACGGTGCGCTCCGATATGCAGGCTGTGGAGCGTGATCGTCAGCGCGCCTTGAATGCCTTGCAGGTCTTGTTGGGTAGTGACATACCGACTGACTTGCCCGCTGGTCTGCCTTTTACCCGTGCTCAGTTGATGCCTAGCTTGCCTGTGGGCTTGTCGGCAGAACTGCTGGAGCGTCGTCCTGACATTCTGGCTGCGGAACACGTTTTGCGCGGTTCCAACTACAGCATCGGTTCGGCGCGGGCGGCTTTCTTCCCACGTTTGAGCCTGACTGGCTTGCTGGGCTTCATGAGCCCTGAGCTGGGTGGCCTGTTCAGTTCGGGTAACCGTTACTGGCAGTTCCAGCCGCAAATCACCATGCCGCTGCTGTCCGGCAGCACCTGGGCCAATCTGGATCTGGCCGAGGCTCGTCGTGATATTGCGATCAGCGAGTACGAAAAGACCATTCAGGTGGCCTTCCGTGAAGTGGCTGATGCTCTGGCGGGCGAAGCGACCTATGGCCAGCAGATCGACGCTTTGCAGGAAGTCGATCAGGCAGCCAGCGAAGGTTTGCGTTTGGCCAAGCTGCGTTACGAAGTGGGTATAGACAGTTTCCTGCAGGTGCAAACGGCTGAAGTCAGCCTGTACAGCACCCGTCAAGCCTATATCCAGACTGGCCTGGCTTCCCTGATGAACCGCGTCGAGTTGTACAAGGCTTTGGGTGGCGGCTGGACAGCCGAAACCGTCAAGCCTGAAACAAAGACTCCGGCTCCCGGGACAGCGCCGGAATAAACAGGCGATAATACGTCTAGTCATTCATCCCTGAAACTACGGAGGTCCTTGGGGAATGTTAGAACTGGGCGTCAATATCGATCATGTGGCGACGCTGCGCCAGCAGCGTCTGACCACATACCCTGATCCAATTCAGGCCGCTTTGCGAGCAGAAGAAGCCGGAGCGGACCTGATCACCTTACATCTGCGTGAAGACCGGCGTCATATTCAGGATGCCGACGTCGAGGCCATGCGCCCCGTGCTGCGTACCCGGATGAATCTGGAATGCGCCATCACCACCGAAATGCTGAACATCGCTTGCCGGATCAAACCGGACGATGTCTGCCTGGTTCCCGAACACCGTGCCGAACTGACCACCGAAGGTGGGTTGGATGTGGTCGGTCGTCTGGATCAGGTCAAGGCGGCAGTGCAGCAACTGCAGGACGCAGGCATTCGTGTGTCGCTTTTCATTGATGCCGACCCCGCTCAAATTCAGGCGGCCAGCCAAGTTGGCGCAACCGTGATTGAACTGCATACCGGCACCTATGCGGACGCTCAAACGCCCGAGCAAGCCGCTAGCGAACTGGAACGCATCCGTGCGGGTATCGCCCAGGGTGTGTCGCAAGGTTTGCGTGTGAATGCCGGTCATGGCCTGCATTACGGCAACGTACAGGCAATTGCCGCCTTGCCGGGTTTGGCGGAGCTGAATATTGGCCACGCTATTGTTGCCCAGGCCGTTTTTGACGGTTGGGAAAAAGCCGTGCGCGATATGAAAGCCCTGCTGGTGCAAGCGGGCGCTCCTGCTCAAGCCTGACTGAGCCCTGCCTTTCAGGGCAGGGCACTCTTAACCGATTCTGGAAATACGATGAGTACCATTGATTCTTTATTGTCCCGTCGCTCCATCAAGCTGGTGCAAGGCCCCGGCCCGAGCGAGCAAGAGCTGGATCTGATTTTGCGCGCCGCCATGTGCGCTCCTGATCATGGCCGTTTGCAGCCATGGCGCTTTTGCCTGATTCGCGGTGAGAACGTGCAGGCATTGGGCGAGCTGGCCATTGCCGCTAACGAACGTGCTGGTAATCCTTTGACCGAGCAGAAAGCCGCCAGCGTTCGCGCCTGGTTGTCCAAAGTGCCCATGCTGATTGCTGTGGCCAGCCACATCGATCATGGCGAAGAAAAAATTCCAGAACTGGAACGTGTTCTGGCAACGGGTGCGGCCGTCAGCAATATGCTGCATGCAGCGCATCAACTGGGTTTTGGCGCGTTCTGGAGCACCGGCCTGGGCACCTACGGCGAAGAAGTCCCTGAAGCCTTGGGTTTTGATTCCCTGGATTACCAGTTCCTGGGCTTTGTGTCGGTGGGTACACCGATTCATAAATTAGGCCCTGCGCAGCGCCCTGAGCCTCAACAGTTTCTGACTGAGTGGCAAGCTGCCTGAAGTCTGGCTAGTGATGAACCGGCTCTGAGATAGGGCTGGTTACCTGGCATCACCCTGGAGGGTGATTGCTGTGGAATGTTTTAAAAAGCCTGAATCCTTTCTGGATTCAGGCTTTTTTTGTGTCCTAGGGTTTGTACTTATAGGCATGAACCTAGCCCCGCTTTTATCATTATTCCATACATTAGAATGACATTCCGATTAACGGAATATCTACAGGAAAATGATGAAACGAGTCAGCACACAGCACCTGATGCTTCCCGATGGGGCCGAACTACATTACGTAGAAATTGGGCAGCCCAGCGCATCTCGTCCATCCGTGCTCATGCTGCACTCCCTGTTTTTCAATGGCGGCATGTTCCTGCCCGTGATCCAGGCGCTGCAAAACGAATGGCACATTATTTGCCCGGATCATCGTAATCAGGGTTTGAGCACCGCAGGCCAGAAACCCGCCACCATGCATCAGTTGGCACAGGACTACGCGTTCCTCGCTCAGGTGCTGCAGCTTTCTTCTCTGCATGTAGTGGGCAGCTCGATGGGAGGTTATGTGGCTCAGGAGCTGATGCAGTGTGCTCCTCAGCAGGTTCGTTCTGCCGTCCTGTCTTGCTGCACCTCAATGGCTGAACAGCAGAAAGAGCGTTTCGATCAACTGGAAGCGCAACTGCGTCGTGATGGCGGTGCGCCCTATGTGTCGGCCTTGCTGCAAACCATGTTTGGGGACGCCTTTCTGACCAGCACAGACCTTGCCGCTCAGGCTCAGCAGGAGCAGTGGCGCGACTACTTCGCACACTTGCCCCCCAGTATTGCCGACTCAGTCAATGGTGTGTTTGCCCGTCCTGACTATCAGCCTTTTTTGGCAGGCAACACCACCCCTCATTTGTTGATCAGCGGCGCTTTGGACAGAGCCAAAAAGCCTGCTGATATGGAGCATATGCACAGCTTGCTTCCAGACAGCACACATACGGTATTTGAGCAGTCCGGCCATACGGCGCCGGTTGAAGTGCCCGAGGCCTTCGCACTGCAAATTGAGAATTTTTGGAATCAAGTTAATTAATGCTGCAAGGATTAATTCATGCCAGTTACTGAATCTACTGAGCTGCCGACGGCCATGGCGTTCGGTGTACATGCACAGCCGATACGCGATATTGCCTCAGACCAGGCGAGCCAGTTTGTTGTTGAAGATGGCGCCGTCTTGTTGCGTGGCAGCCAGAGCCGTTCCAGCGGCAGTCAGGCTTTTCCTGTCCGTGCAGTCTGCATGGAAACAGGTGCCCGTGACATGCAGGACATGTTTTTTGGCCCGTTTGGAAAGCTCTACAGTTTTTCCACCATTTACGTTTCTGCGTCGCGCCCCACGCCTTACACCTTGGGATATGTGGATTTTCCTAACGGGGTGCGTGTTTTGGCACACGTACGTTGTGAAGACGTGAGTGCCTTGTATTGCGATATGCCTGTCAGCACCGCCACGGATGGCAATGACTGGTTTGTAACTCCTATGTCGGCGGAGAAGTAAGGTGAGTGAAGCGTATGTAGTCGGCGCGGCCATGATTCCCATGGCTCGTCATAAAGAATCCAGCTATACCGGTTTGGCCTTGCCTGCCATCCTGAACGCGATGGCCAGTGCTGGTGTACAGGCTCAGGATATTGATGCTGTTGTTTGCGGCCACGCCTTTGGCGGCATGTTGACGGGACAGCGCTTGGTCAAGGAAATCGGTATTGGCACGGTGCCCGTCGTCAATTGCGATAACGCCTGCTCGGGTGGGGCCACGGCCATTCACTTGGCGTGGAAAGATATCCAGGCTGGCCGACACGACGTCGTACTGGTGATCGGTGTGGACAAGCTCACGCAGTTTGGCGGAGGCACCTTGCCTTTGGTGCAGGAAGATCCCGAAGTCCAGCAAGGTTTGGTGATGCCTGCGGTATATGGCATGCGTGCTCGTCGTTACCTGCATGAACGCAATCTGGGGCCAGAAGTTCTGGCACAGGTCTCCATCAAGGCTCGCACACACAGCAAACATAATCCCTATGCACAGTATCGCGATCCGCTGACGGTGGAGCAGGTGCTGGCATCCCGTCCTATTTGTGATCCGCTGACCTTGCTGCAATGTTGCCCTACGGGTGATGGCGCGGCAGCCTTGATCATGGTGTCCGAGCGTGCCTTGAAACGCTTGCAGAAACCTGCCATGCGTGTCGCTGCGTCCGTGCTGCATTCCGGTCAGGCGACCAGCGGCTTTCGCGATATGACCCGTCCCGAGATTTCAGCGGAATCCGCCCGCGACGCCTACAAGATGGCGGGGATCACCGCCCAGGATCTGGATGCAGTTGAGCTGCATGACGCGTTTACAATCGCCGAACTTATTTATTACGAAGCACTAGGTTTGTGTGAGGTCGGGCAGTCCGCTCAGTTTCTGCTGGATGGCCGCAGTACCTACGGCGGTGACGTGGTGGTGAACCCCAGTGGAGGTTTGCTGGCCAAGGGTCACCCAGTGGGAGCAAGCGGTGTGGCCCAAGCCGTGGAAATGTACTGGCAACTGACACACCAGGCCGGAGAACGTCAGGTTCCTGATGCTCGCTACGCCATGACTCACGTCACGGGTGGCGGTATTGCGGGCCTTGATCATGGTGCTTGTGCAATCCATATTTTTGAAGCCCAGATATGACCACACAAAACACGTCCACCTCTACTAGTTCAACCGGAACCGTAAGCCGCGCGCTTCAGCTATTGGCTGTCTTGGCCGAGTCCAACGGCCCGGTAACCGTCAAGCAAGTGTCCGAGCAAATGGGCCTGGCCCCTTCAACGGCTCACCGCTTGCTGAATCTGCTGCGCAAAGATGATTTTGTTGCGGTGGTCAGTGGTGGCAGTGGTTTGTACAGCATTGGGCCTGAATTTTATCGAGTAGCGGCGCAAGTCATGAGCGCTGAATCCAAGCCTGCATTGGCACAAAACTCTCTGGACGAGATTGCTTCCGAGTTCAACGAGACCGTTCTGTTTGGCACGTATGCCGTCAGCGAGTCGGCCATGAGTTTTGCCGCCATCGCACGGGGCGAGCACAAGCTGCAATATCAGATTGATTTGCACAAGCCCATGTCCCTGGTATGGGGCGCGTCCGGCAAAGCTATTTTGGCGTATCTGGATCAGGACACGATAGAGCGTGTGTATGCCAAGGCTGAAACCTCTCCGGCGCAAGATGCACCTTTGCCTGCTTTGGAGTCGCTCCTGGCAGAACTGAGCGAAGTGCGCCAGAACGGTTATGCCCACAGCATGAGCGAGAAGTTGCCCGATGCACGCGGGGTTGCCGCACCTGTCTTTGATAACCACGGCATTGTGGGCTGTATTTGTTTGACCATGCCCACCACCCGTGTGCCCAGTGCAGGTTTGAGCGCCATTACCGCTGCCGTTATTCATCATGCCGAAAAACTGTCCGAGATGTTCGGATACCGACATAGAAAAACCAAATTATGAGTCATACCGCTACCGCGCAGCCCCTGGCAGGCTATAAGGTCATCGACCTCACTACCTTTTTGTCCGGTCCCTTTTGTACGCAAGTGCTGGGGGATCTGGGGGCTGAAGTGGTCAAGATCGAGGCACCGGAAGGTGACTCCAGTCGCAGTATTCCCCCCCATTTTGTGGGTGAGGATAGTGCTTACTATCTGAGTATCAACCGCAATAAAAGCAGTTTGGCGGTAAATCTGAAAACCGCCGAAGGGCTGGATCTGGTTCGACAACTGATCCTGAAAGCGGATGTGGTTGTGGAAAACTACCGCCCCGGTGTGGCAGCCCGTCTGGGCCTGGATCCGCAGGCCCTGTGTGAAGAGCATCCCGGTCTGGTCTGGGCGTCCATTAGTGGTTTTGGACAAACCGGCCCGGATCGCGACAAACCTGCGTACGACATGATTGTGCAAGCCTTGTCAGGCGTCATGAGCCTGACGGGCGAAGAGGGCAGACCCGCCGTACGTTTGGGTATTCCAGCCGGTGATACGGTGGCTGGCCTGTACGCGACTATCGCTATCAATGCTGCCCTGGCTGACAGGGAACGTACTGGTAAGGGTCGGATTGTGGATGTGGCGATGCTGGATTGCCAGTTAGCCATGCTGTCTTATCAAAGTGCTTACGCCTTGATTGCGGACGTGACGCCTGCTCCCCAAGGGGCCAAGCATGATTCTATTCCTACCTATCGCTCTTTCCGAGGTGGGGATGGCCGCGAGTTTGTAGTGACGGCCAATACCGAGAGAATGTGGCAAGGCTTGTGCCGTGTGCTGGGCCTGGAGTCGCTGATTGACGATGAGCGCTTTCAGAATGGCGCCAGCCGTCTGAAAAACAAACAGGCCTTGTGGGAGCTGCTTGAAAGCGCTTTCGCGACCCAGGCGGCTGCGCATTGGATTCCATTATTGGAAGAGCATAGCGTGCCGGTTGCCCTGATCCAGTCCGTTCCAGAGGCATTGGCACATGCACGCGATTCAGAGCGCAGCATGATTCTGGCCCTTCAAAATGAAGACCACAGTATTGAGGTGGTTGGAAACCCCATCAAGTTCGTGGGCGCTGATGCTGCTCCATCCCGGTTCCCGCCCAAGAAGGGCGAGGATGATGCGCGCGTGTTGGGTGAGTGGTTAAGCCTGTCTGCTGAAGCCGTGTCGTCTTTACAAAGTAAAGGCGTGTTGTTGAACAGCACGTGCAGCCAAGCATGACGACCCCATTGGCCAGGCTTCATTACCCAAGCTCTTTGCTCGTCGCAGAGACGGGCGCGAGCCGTGATGAGTGTGTCATTGCCTTGCACTCCATCGGGGTCGATGCGTGCTCCTTTGACGCACTGTTCAGCCACTTGGCTGCCGATTACCCGTGTCTGAGCTACGACCTGCGAGGTCATGGCTCGGCCGCCGCGCTATCGCATTTCGACCTGGATACCTTGGTGGACGATGCCGTCAAGGTGGTGGAGTCCTGCCGTTTTGACAAGGTTCATTTGCTGGGACATTCGATTGGCGGGGTGATTGCAGCGCTGGCAGCGGCCAGGCTGGCCGATCGTCCCACTAAAACGGTGCAAAGCCTGAGCATTATCGCCAGCCCGCCGATGGGCTTGGCGGTATTTGGTGAGCGTGCTCAGGCCATGCAGCATGAAAGTCGTCAAACCATTGTAGAGACCACCATGCAGCGCTGGTTTGGTGGGCTGGAGACCAGCCCTGAGCTAGCCCAAGCCATGCAGTACGCAGAGCAACAGCTCAGCCTGGTTCCGGTGGAGACATTGCTGAGCAGTTGGCAAAGTCTTGCCCAGTTTTCCGGGTACGGCGACCTGGCGGCGCACTTGCCGGCCACTTTGCTGCTGACGGGCAGCCAGGATCTGTCTACCCCCGCCAGTGCCATGCAGATCATCCTGGATGCTTTGCACAAGGCGGGCAAGACACAGACCGCGCTACACATTATTGATGGGGGAGGGCACATGTTGCCACTGACCCCGCCCGATACCTTGATTGACTTGCTATTGGCGCATTTCAAGGCATCCGGCACCACTCATTTTCGCTAGGAACGCTTATGTCAGACTTTACAGGCCGAATCGTTGTTGTCACAGGTGCCGCCGCAGGCATAGGCCAGGCTGTATGCCAGCACCTGCTGGAGCTGGGCGCTATCGTTGGCGGTATTGACCGTCAGCCTGAGGGCATCCCGGAAGGGGCTACGGCTTTGATTGCTGATGTGACCGATCAGGAATCCTTGAATCTGGCACTGGCCGGGTTCGCCCAGGAACAGGGTCGCATTGATGTCTTGGTCAACAACGCCGGTGTGAGCTTTGTGGGCACGATAGAAGATGGCAGTGACGAAGACTGGCTGCGCATTTTTAATATCAACGTGCTGGGCTATATGCGTAGTACGCGTGCGTGTTTGCCGTATTTGCGTCAGTCGAAAAATGCCGTGATCGTCAATATGTCTTCTTGCACCGCGATCAATGGTTTGCCCGAGCGTGCGCTGTATTCAGCCAGCAAAGGGGCGATCCAGTCCATGACGCTGGCCATGTCCGCCGATTTGATTGCCGAGCAGATTCGCGTAGTGGGCATTGCCCCCGCCACCGTAGACACCCCCTTCATGACCGAGCTGGCCAATCGCACTAGCGATCCGGTGGCCAAGCGCAATGAGTTTCACGGTCGCCAACCCACCGGGCAAATGGTTCAGCCCGAAGAGGTTGCTCGTCTGGTTGCCCACGTTGCCCATCCGGGTGCGCTGTCTTACACCGGCACCATCATCAATATTGATGGTGGTATGGCTACCTTGCGTATGCCTGCCTGAACACATTCATACCCATATCAATAAGGAACTATCGTGAGATTTGAAAATAAAACAGTGATTATCACCGGAGCGGGCCAAGGGATTGGTCGTGCCTACGCGCAAGAATTTGCCAAGGCAGGTGCTGCGGTGGTGGTGGCTGATTTGAACATCGAAAAAGCACAGGCTGTTGCCGCAGAAATTCAGGCAGAAAATGGTCAGGCACTGGCCGTCAAAGTTGATGTGTCGGACGACAAGAGCACGGCCGAGATGGTTGCGCAGGCAGTCAAAGCCTTTGGCACGGTGGACGTGCTGATTAACAATGCGGCCGTTTTCTCGACCCTGAAAATGAAGCCATTTGAAGAAATCGACGCAGACGAGTGGGACTTTGTGATGGGCGTGAATGCCCGTGGTGTCTTTAACTGCATCAAGGCGGTATCGCCCTTCATGAAGCAACAGCAAAGCGGCAAGATCATCAATATTTCTTCCAGCGTTGTGGTGACGGGCCGTGCGAATTACGCGCACTACGTGGCCTCTAAAGGGGCGGTTGTTGCCTTGACCCGCGCCCTGGCCACCGAGCTGGGTGAGTACTGCATCAACGTCAATGCTATCAGCCCGCACGGCATCGTGACTGAAGTCCCACGCGACACCATTCGTCCAGAGCAATGGGACGCCATCATCGCTGCCCAAACCCTGAAACGCAAAGGGGATGTCAGCGACATGATCGGCGCCACCATGTTCCTGGCTTCTGATGAAAGCAAATACATCACTGGTCAGACACTGAACGTGGATGCTGGTCTGCGTTTTAACTAATCCCACTTAGCAAGAGGCTTCCAAGCATGAGTGCACATAACTTCACCATCACCCGTTCTTCCAACCGCAAACACCTTATCGCTGTGATTGATGGCCCGAACATGTCGAGCCTAGGTAAGCGCAGCAAAAAAGTCTATGGAAACATCCAGTCCCTGGACGAGCTCAAGGAGTGCGTGCGCAACTTTGGTGAGCAGTTGGGTGTAGAGGTAGAGAATTTTTCGTCCAATCACATGGGCGATATTTTGGAATACATCCACGAGTCCGCTCATCGGGTGGATGGCTACCTGATCAATCCCGCTGGCCTGACCACGATTGGGGAAGGCGTGCGTCATGCCCTGGAAGACACTGAGCTGCCCGTGATGGAAGTTCACTTCTCGAACATTGCTGCCAGTGCAGGCGCTGCCCGTGGTTTGGGTGGTGGCAGCATTCAGTCCAGTTTCACCCATACCGCTACTGGCATTTGCATGGGCATGCGCCATTACAGCTATCTGGCTGCCTTGACCGCCATGACCCTGGCTCTGGATGATCAGAGCTTCCTGGGTCGCCCTTCCGGTCAGTAGTCCACCTCTTTTCATATAACGATTAATACGGAGGAAGACATGAAAAAGTTTTCTCTACTCGCTACCGTTTTTGCCGCTGTTGGCTTGTTCAGCAGTGTTGCCGCTCAGGCAGAAATCAAACCCGTTACGCTGAAGTTTGCGCATATTTATGCCGTCCAGGATCATTGGGGGCAAACAGCAGAGCGCTTTAAAGCCGCTGTTGAAGAGCGTTCGGGCGGGAAAATCAAGATCAATATCGACGCCAATGGTTTGACTGGTGACTGGCCTCAGTCCATTGAAGGCCTGCGCATGAGCACTAATCACATCGTGCTGCAAAGTGTGGGGGCCCTGGATCGCTACGCAAAATCGGCCGGTGTCGAAGCCTACCCCTACCTGATTCGCGATATGGATCACTACCGTGCGGTTTATACCGGCCCAGTCGGCCAGGAGCTGTATGACCAGATCGCCAAGGAAAGCGGGTTCAAGCTGGTGGGGGCGGCCTACCGCGGTGCTCGTTACCTGACATCGAACCGTGTGATTCAAAACCCGGATGATTTGCACGGTTTGAAAATGCGTGTCCCTCCACTGCGTATGTATCGCAGCACCTGGACCACGCTGGGTGCCAGCCCGGTGCCTATGGGCATGGCCGAGCTGTTCACTTCCTTGCAGCACGGCATGATTGATGGCCAGGAAAACCCCCTGGAAGTGATCAAGAACGTCAATCTGTTCGAGGTGCAAAAGAACGTGGCTGAAACTCAGCACACCATCGGTGCCATGACCTTGATCTACTCGGACGCCTACTTCAAGAAACTCCCTGAAGAAACACGCCAGATTCTGCAGGAAGAGGGCGAGCGTGTCATGAAGGAAGCCACGGATCGCATGATCGTGGAAGAAGAAAACATGAAGCAGTTCCTGACCGGAAAAGGCATGGCATTTAACGCCGTTGATCGCGAAGCCTTTGCGACCAAGATTAAAGCCATGGATGCAGAGTTCCCCGAGCTGCAGGTTTGGCTGGATAAAATCCGCGCCGTTCAATAATGAAAAAATCGGGACATGTGTCACCCGCATGTCCCGACCCCACAGGTAAAAGTTATGACAACTAACAACGTACCGACCAAAACAGAAAATTGGGCCGATAAAAGCGCGTCTGTTATTGAAAAGGCGCTGGACTGGATTATCGGCAGCATGATGTTTGTGATGTGTGCGGTTATTGCATGGCAGATCTTCTCTCGCTACGTCCTGAAAGATATGTCCTCCTGGAGTGAGGAAGTCGCTCGCTTCTTGATGGTGTGGATTTCCTTGCTGGGCAGTGCGGCTGTCTTGCGCCGTAGTGGTCATGTCACGGTCACGATTTTGCTGGATCACATTTCAAGCAAGCTGAAACGACGCGTCTTGATTATTCGCGACCTGCTGATGCTGGCGACCTTGCTCTGCATCACTTACTACGGTTGGGAATTTGCGCAAATCAATGCGGTTCAGCTCTCGGCAGCGATGGATATCCCCATGTCCTGGGTCTATGCGTCCCTGTGGCTGGGAATGGGCTTGTGCGTAGTGATTTTGCTGTTAATCCGCTTGGGCAGTCAGCCTGATTGGACATCCGGCAGTACCGACGAGCATCCCTAAGTACGGAAAACACTTTTTATGATCACCGTAACCTTAATTACCCTTCTGACGCTCATTCTCATGCTGATTGGCATGCCGATCGGCTTTGCCATCACGGCGGGCGTTCTGGCTGCTTTGGTAGCACTGGGTGATATCAGCTTGATGGCGGTTCCCCAGCAATTGTTCAGTGGGCTGGACAGTTTTTCCTTGCTGGCCATTCCGTTCTTTGTCCTGGCTGGTAGCCTGATGACCTCCGGTGGCCTGACCAGCCGCTTGCTGGATTTTGCCAATGCCTTGTTGGGCCGTTTCAAAGGTGGCCTGGCCATGAGCGGTGTGCTGGCCTCGGGCATGTTTGCCGGCATCTCCGGCTCGGCCGTCGCGGACACCAGCGCTTTGGGCCGCATCATGATTCCCGCCATGATCCGCTCTGGCTATCCCCCCGGTTTTGCAGGCGGCGTCATTGCAGCCGCGAACGTGGTGGCTCCCATCATTCCGCCTTCCATCCCGTTTATTGTGGTGGCCGTACTGACAGGCCAGTCCATCACGACCTTGTTCTTGGCCGGTGTGGTGCCAGGCGTTCTTTATATGCTGTCCATGCTGGTGATGAGCTGGTGGATCAGCAAGCGCAATAATTTCCCAACACAAGGCAAAGCCTCGGGCCGGGAAATCTGGATTACCTTTAAGAACTCGGCCTTCGCCTTGTTGCTGCCAGTCTTTATTCTGGGTGGCATTCGCAGCGGTATTTTCAACATTACCGAAGCGGCCATCATGGCTGTGATTTATGCCTTGGTCGTCGGGACGCTGATTTACCGTCAGATCACCTGGAAGATTTTTGTAGACAGCCTGGTTGGCGCAGCCCATACCACCGCTGTGATCATGATCATCGTTGCCGCAGCGCGTGTCTTTAGCTGGCTGCTGGCGTATGTCAGTATTCCCGAAGCCATTTCCGCTTTCGTTTTGGAAAACATCAGCAACCCGCTTGTGTTCCTGCTGTTCGTCAATGTGTTGTTGCTGATCGTGGGTATGTTCCTGGAAACCAATGCCGCACTGGTGATGTTGATTCCTGTGCTCTATCCCATTGCGATGAAGCTGGGGATCGATCCGAC
Organism: Alcaligenes sp. SORT26; assembly: GCF_017377875.1. Lineage (GTDB taxonomy): Bacteria > Pseudomonadota > Gammaproteobacteria > Burkholderiales > Burkholderiaceae_B > Alcaligenes > Alcaligenes parafaecalis. Next base: position 1,047,243 of record NZ_CP070975.1, on the reverse strand, counting down.
TCACTTTACCGTGGTGGCCGTCGTGAACCTGTGTATTGGTCTGATTACACCGCCAGCCGGTTTGTGCCTGAATATTTCGTCCTTGCTGGCTCGTATCTCGTTGGAGCGTGGTGTGGTGGGGATTGCTCCCTTCCTGTTCACGGCCTTGCTGGTACTCGTCATCTTGACCCTGTTCCCACAAGTGTCGGTGTGGCTGCCTAACTTGGTGGCTGGTTCCTAGCCTATCTATAGATTGGCACTATGCCGCTGCCTCTCAAGCCTTGTTGAAGGTTTGAGAGGCATTTTTTTTAGAGCCGTTCTGCTTCAAGAGATCTGTGGGATGCCGACAAGTGCGGCCTGTGTCTGGATGAGCCTGCGCTCAGGCAGTTTTTTGTGCCGACCCGGAACAATGGCCGCCTTCCAAACCGTCCAGAATGGGGCAATCGGGCTGGTGGTCACCCTGACATTGTTCGGCCAGCACCCGCAGCTTGGCTGCCATGTCCAGCAAGAGGGCAGCGCGGCTTTCCAAGGCTTTGATATGGGCCTGTGCCAGTTGCTTGACCTCGCTGCTGGGGCGTTGCTGGTCGCGCCACAGGCTGGTCAGTTGCTGGATGTCTGCCAGATTGAACCCCAGCTCCTTGGCACGCACAATAAAGTGCAGGGTATCTAGGTCCTGATCCTGGTAGACACGATAGCCATTGGGGGCACGGTCACTATTTAACAGTCCCAGATCTTCATAGTGCCGGATCATCTTGGGTGTCAGGCCGGTGATGCGGGCCGCTTCACTAATCAGCATGGGCTTTCCTCGGGCAGTACGGGGGGACTGCGTTATGATTGAAAAGGTCGATTCTGCACATTGTAGAACGGGTGCTCGGGTAGGTCATCAGGCCCCTGATTGCCTTAGTATGAATTCAAGGAGCGGTTATGAAAGAAATTCAGTGTGATGTTGCCGTGATTGGAGCGGGGACAGCGGGCATGACAGCGTATCGCACGGCCAAACGGGCCGGCAAGAGAACGCTGATGATCGAGTCGGGCCCTTACGGCACGATGTGCGCACGGGTTGGCTGCATGCCCTCCAAGCTGCTGATTGCGGCTGCCGATGCGGCGCATCACGCGCGTCATACCGCTCCCTTTGGTGTGCATGTGGACGGCGATATTCGCATTGATGGCAAACAGGTCATGGACCGGGTGCGTCGTGAGCGTGATCGCTTTGTGCGGTTTGTCGTGGATGATGTGGAAGGCTTTGATGCCGAGGATAAAGTGCGTGGCCATGCCCGCTTTGTCTCCGAGCATGTGCTGGAGGTGGATGACCATACTCGTATCACCGCAAAGCACGTGATTATTGCCACAGGCTCCACGCCCGTGCGCCCCAAGGAGCTGGAGCCGCTGGGAGCCTTGCTGATCAATAACGAGGATGTTTTCGACTGGACGGATTTACCGGAAAGCGTGCTGGTTGTCGGTACGGGCGTAATTGGTCTGGAGCTGGGGCAGGCGCTGGCGCGTGTAGGGGTGAAAGTCTCCATTATCAACCGCAGCCAGAGTCTGGCCGGTCTTTCTGATCCCGAGGTGCGTGAAGCCGGACGGGCAATTTTCAGCCAGGAGCTGAACATTCGCGCTGACGTAGCCGTATTGGGTAGCGAAGTTGTCAATGGCAAGGCACGCGTGCGTTTGCAGGTGGATGGTAAGGAAGTGGTCGAGGATTACGACTACGTGTTGGGTGCCGCCGGGCGCAGTCCGCAACTGGACAATCTGGGCTTGGAAAATACGCCAGCGCAGTGGGATAGCAAAGGGCGTGTGGTCTTTGACATGGACAGCCTGCAACTGAAAGGCACCTCCATTTATCTCGCGGGTGATGTGAATCAGCGTGCGCCTATCTTGCACGAGGCAGCGGATGATGGTCGTCTGGCCGCTTTGCAGGCCATCAGCAATGGCCAGGACGAGCCTATGGCGCGTCGTGCGCGCATGGCGGTGGTATTTAGTGATCCGCAGGTGGCTGTCGTTGGTACACCCTTCAAATCACTGCCAGAAGGCGCGGTGACAGGGAGCGTGAACTTCGGCAATCAGGGCCGTGCTCGCGTGATGCTGGTTAACCGTGGCTTGCTGCATGTTTATGCGGACAAGGAGGGCAAGTTCCTGGGAGCCGAGATGGTCGGGCCTCAAGCCGAGCATATCGCCCACCTGTTGGCCTGGTCCTTGCAGATGGGGCTGACCCTGGATCAGATGTTGGCGATGCCGTTCTACCATCCGGTACTGGAAGAAGGTTTGCGTACGGCCTTGCGTCAGGCTCAATCTGCTTTGAAATCTTCCTGATGGATTTCTGACAGGCCGCAAAGCCTGTCAAAAAGCACCCGATCAGACTTGGTCGTCAGGGTGCTGCTTCAGGTCCATGATACGGCGGCCGAGCTGCTCGGCCCGCTCTTGCGACTCTATATTGGTAAAGCCCAACAAGAGGCCCGAGCCGCAAGCAGCTTCACTTGTCCAGCGCGATAAGGCCTGCGCATAGATGCCGTTCTGGCGCAGGCGATCGGCCAGCGCACGATCAGTGTGATGACCTTGCATCCTGACCAATAGATGCATGCCACCCGGTTGCGGATCAATGGACATGCTGGCACCAAACGCTTTGGATAATCCCGCTGCCGTGGCCTCTCGGCGCTCTGCATACAGCCTTCGCATGCGCTGAATGTGGCGTGCAAAATGCCCTTCGACCATGAAGGAGCTGAGCAAGGCTTGCGTCAGTCCAGGGATACCGCTGCCCAAAACCTGTTTGACGGCGTCAAATCGCTGAATCTGCGCTTCAGGAACTACCAGATAGGCCAGGCGAATGCCGGGAAACAGCAGCTTGCTGAAGGTGCCTGCGTAAATTACACGACCATGATGATCCAGGCTTTTCAAAGCGGGCAGAGGCCGGCTGACATAGCGATATTCTCCGTCATAATCATCCTCCACGATCCAGCGTTGATTGCGCTCTGCCCACTCCAGTAAGGCTTGGCGTCGGGTCAGGGACAGCGTCACGCTAAGTGGGCTTTGGTGGGCGGGCGTCACGATTGCTGCGCTGGCCTGCGGTGCTTTTTGTATGCCCTCGGACACTCTTAAGCCTTGCTCATCAACGCCCACGGCCACCATGCTCAAACCCGAGTGCTGCAGTATTTCACGCGTTAATGGATAGCAGGGGTCTTCCACCCAGACTTGTTCATGGTTTTGCAAGAGTGCGTGGATGAACAGATGCAAGCTCTCTCGGTATCCCGAAGTAATGAATACCTGTGCAGGCGTGCATTGGATACCGCGCGCTACCTGCAAATGGGTGGCAATCGTGGCACGTAGTTCGGGCAAGCCATTTTGCGGTGGATAGGACAGGTCCGCAGCCTGCATGCTGCGCAAGTGTCTGGCGCCTAGACGCGCCCAGATCTTGCGGGGGAAAGCGTCCAGGGCAGGCAAGCCCATCTGGAATGGCATGGGCTCCTGCTCCTGATCCAGAGCCCTTGTGGACAGCGTAGTGGCAAGATGCGAGCTCGTTTCTGAGGGCCGGGCCTGCAATCCCGGAGTAACTACCGTGCCCGCTTGCCCCCGTGGCTGCACATAACCTTCAGCATGCAGCAAGGAGTAGGCCATCTCGACGGTGCCGCGCGCCACTCCTAATTCCGTTGCCAAGCCGCGTGCAGAGGGAATCCGGTCGCCCGGACTCAGTGTGCCCTGAATGATAGCGGCCCGGAAGCGCTCATAAATCTGCTTGTACATGGGCTCATTACGGGAGCTGCTGAGCGCAAGGCGTTCAATAAATATAGGCAACATGGACTAGTTGAAAATCCAATTTATGGATCTTTGATTGTGTCATGAATCCACGCAAAATAGCCTCAGCGACTGCCAGTTGGGCAGAGATATTGAGGAGAAGGGGCTCGTGGCTATTTTGGAAATGCGCCATGTCGAAACCGCTCAGGAGCTCAGAGCGTGCTTCGCACTTATGCAGCAATTACGGCCTCATCTGCTGGATGCAGATGAGTTTGTTCGCCAAGTGGAGGATATGCGATCAGAACGCTACGCCTTGCTGGCGGTGTGGGAGGCGGGGGAGCCTATTGCTTTGGCTGGCTATCGCTATCAGCAAAATCTGATCTTCGGTCACTTTCTTTATGTGGACGATCTGGTCGTGAGCACAGAGAAGCGTAGCGCTGGTCATGGTGCTAGTCTGTTGCATAGGCTGGAGAGTCTGGCCCAGGAGGCAGGCTGCTCGCGCTTGGTATTGGATACCGGCCTGAATTTCGCACTCGCACAGCGGTTTTATTTTCGGCAAGGGATGCTGAGCGCTTCCTTGGGATTTAGCAAAGTGTTAGGTAAATAGATATCGTGACTATTCTTCGATTGGCTTGTAGCCCAAATGGCGTGCATTCGGAAAGCTTTCGCTTGTCGCAGTTCATTGTGGAGGCTTTGTCAAAATCCGATGCCGCCCTTGGCACAGAGATTCTTGAGATTGACGCGAATCGGCTCTCGCATGTGGACGCACCCTATGCTCGCGCCTTGGGTGGACCATGCGATCCTGAGGACGCTGAAGGCGGTTCTTTAGGGCGGTCAGATGACTTGATTCAGAGCTTGTCGGAAGCGGATTATCTGGTCATTGCCACGCCCATGCATAATTACACCGTTCCATCCGGCTTGAAATCCTGGATAGATCATGTTGTGCGGATTCGCCATACTTTTAGTGCCACGCCAGCAGGAAAAATCGGGAAGCTAGCGGACCGGCCTGTTTTTGTAGCCGTATCGTCGGGTGCCGTGTTTTCGGGCTCCCAGGCCCATCAGCCGGATTTCCTGACGCCTTATTTGAGAGCCGTGCTGGCTACGATTGGCTTTAAATGCATCACCTTTTTTTCGGTGCAAGGTAGTGCCAAAGACGAAGCGCTGCTGGAGGAAGCCAGGCTGGGAGCGCAGGCCGAGATTGCTGAGTATTTTATGAACTGGTCGGTCAAGGACGGAGTGGTTTCTTGAGTCGTACGGGCTGTTCCATGTCCTCGTCGTCAGTTAGCAAGATAGCCCATCTTATTTAATCAGGGAGCAAGAGATGACCCAACGAATTGATTATGCGCAGGTTGCGCCCGCTGGAACTAAAAGCCTGGGTTCGGTCTATGCCTACGTGCTGCAGTGTGGCTTGGATACCCAGTTTGTCGAATTGATTTTTCTGCGTATATCGCAGATCAATAATTGTGCTTATTGTCTGGACATGCACACCCGTGATCTTCTCAAGCATGGGGTGAAAGTTGAGAAGCTGGCTTTGCTGCAAGCCTGGGCCGAAGCGGGTTCTCTTTTTAGTGAGCGTGAACGTGCCGGGCTTGCCTGGGCCGAGAGCGTCACGAATGTGGCCTGCACGGGTGTGCCTGATCAGGATTATCAGGCGGCACGGGAGGTATTTAGCGAGAAAGAACTGGTGGATCTCACCATTGCTATCGGGCTGATGAATACCTATAACCGTTTGGCAATCAGCTTCAGAAATCCGCCTCAAGCGGTGAAAGAGCAGCAGGCTTAGGGCAGCAAGCTGCGTACCCCAGCCGCCAGAACCTGCACCGACTCGGTATCCGGAGCCAGATAGCGCGCTCTACCTTGCTGGTCGAAAATGTACACGCCCCGGCTGTGCGATACCTCGTAGTTCTCGGGCGCTTTGGGATCGGGTTTTTCAATCTGGAAGGCTACCCGGTAACGACGGGCCAGATCAGCAATTTGCTTTTCAGAGCCTGTCAGGCCTGTCGTGTGCTTGCCATCAAAGGCGGCCACATAACGGGCCAGGGAGTCGGGCGTATCGCGGTGGGGGTCCACACTGACAAAGATGATGCGTACCTGCTCGGCATCGTTCCCCAGTTCTTCCATGACCAGGCCCAGTTGAGCCAAGGTGGTGGGGCAAATATCCGGGCAACTGGCATAGCCAAAGAACATCATGACGACTTTATCCTTGAAGTCATCCTGGGTGACGGTTTTGTGGCCAGCGGCTTGCAGGGAAAAACGCAGGTCGGGCAGGAAGCCACGTACGGGATGCAGATTGGCAGCGGCAGCACTGCCAAGCATGAATAGCCCCAGCGCCAGGCTCAGACCACATTGTTTTAACAAGACAAGAATGGACTGAACGGGGCGGCTGGGTGTCATGGACGTCCTCTGAGTTCAGGCTGGCTCTGGAGTCAGGCCGCTGTGACGGAGCAGGGCGGTAATGGAAGGGTCGCGGCCACGGAAAGCACGGAAGGAGTCAGCCGCCGGGCGTTCGCCCCCTACGGACAGAATCTCGCGCCAGAAGCGATGCCCCGTATTGCTGTCGAGGGTATCACGCGCCCCATCCGAGTGGGTATAGGCTTTTTCCTCAAAGGCCGAGTAGGCATCGGCGGACAGGACCTCTGCCCACTTGTAGCTGTAGTAACCCGCACCATAGCCACCCGCAAACAAGTGCGAGAACTGATGCGGGAAGCGGTGCCATTCGGGTGGGAACAAGACGGCGACTTCCTGACGAACCTGGGACAGAATGTCCATCACATCGTCAATGCTCATGCCGCTGTCACGCGAATGGATCAGCATGTCGAACAGCGAAAATTCCAGTTGGCGCACCATTTGCATGCCGCTTTGGAAATTGCGAGCCAGATTCAGCTTGTTGTAGAGCGAGCGTGGCAGATGTTCGCCGGTTTCCACGTGGGCGGTCAGCATCTGAACGACGGGCCATTCCCAGCAGAAGTTTTCCATGAACTGCGAAGGCAGTTCGATGGCGTCCCATTCCACGGCGGAGAAGGCCGAGGCAGCCGGATCGTCTACACGCGAGAGCAGCGTGTGCAGGGCGTGGCCGGACTCGTGGAACAGGGTGATGACATCGTCATGCGTCAGCAGGGCGGGGCGACCGGGCTGGGGCTCGGCAAAGTTGCACACCAGGTAAGCGATAGGCAGACACAGCTCTTCACCCAGACGGCGACGGCTGCGTTCACTATCCACCCAGGCACCGCCTTGCTTGCCTTGGCGAGCATGCAGGTCCATGTACAGATAGCCCAGCACCTTGCCATCCGAGGCAATCACTTCAAAAGGACGCACGGCAGGATGCCAGGCGGGGACGTCGGCGGCACGCAGCGTGACATCGAACAAACGCTGAATGACTTTGAACAGGCCGCTTAAGACAGCGGGCTCTGTGAAGTACTGTTTGACCTCGTCTTCCGAGTAGGCGTAGCGCTGTTCGCGCAAGCGCTCGGCACTGAAAGGGACATCCCAGGCTTGCAAGGTTTCCAGGCCCAGTTCTTTTTGAGCGAAGGCTTGCAGTTCGTCCAGATCCTGGCGGGCGTAGGGACGGGCTTTGGCGGCCAGATCGCGCAAGAAGCTCATCACCTGCTCAGGGGTGTCGGCCATGCGGGTTTCCAGACGCATATGGGCGTAGCTGGCAAATCCCAACAGGCTGGCTTCCTGGGCACGCAGGTCCAGCAGGGTTTCAATCGCCTGGGAATTATCGAATTGGGCATCGCCTTGTTCGGAGGCAATGGTGGTGTAGGCCCGGTACATCAGCTCACGCAAGGTTTGATTGCGAGCGTATTGCATGACAGGCAGGTAGCAAGGCATTTTCAGCGTCAGACGCCAGCCTTCCTGATCGTTTTCCTGGGCAGCACGTTGGGCAGCAGCCAGAACGTCGTCCGGGATACCGTCCAGCTCAGCCTTGTCCGTGACCAGGTAATGCCACTGGTCAATGGCATCGAGCACATGCTCGGAGAACTGCTGCGAGGTCTGAGCCAACTCTTCGGAAATACGGGCGTAGTCATCACGCGCCTGACCTTCCAGTTGTACGCCGCTCAGGCGGAAATCACGCAGGGCCAGGGTAATGATACGTTGGCGCTGGGGCGTCAGGGCGGCAAAGGCCGGACTGTCGGCCAGAGCCTGATAACGCAGGAACAAAGGACGGTTCAAGCCCACCCAGGTCGAGAACTCGCTCATGCGCGGCAGGCACTGGTTGTAGACCGTGCGCAGCTCGGGCGTATTGATGACCGAGTTCAGGTGACCCGCCACCGACCAGGCGCGATACAAGGTTTCGGTGGCGTCGGTGATGGGCTCGACGATGTTGCCCCAACTGGGTTCGCTATCGTCGTTGGAGACTGTGTCTACGGCTTGGCGGGCCAAGGCCAGCAGTTGGTCCACCGCCTGCTCGATGTGCTCGGGCTGGATGGCGGGATAGTCAATAAGGCTGTCGATAGGAACCAGTAAGGGATTTGTCGTCATAAACCGTTGATTAAATTAAAGACTGATATTGGCCGAACGTTCGGCCGCTTCCAAGGTGTTGACCAGCAGCATGGCAATGGTCATGGGGCCGACGCCACCGGGCACGGGCGTAATGGCCGAGGCCACTTCGCTGGCGCTGGCAAAGTCCACGTCACCACACAGCTTGCCGTCTGCACCACGGTTGATACCGACGTCGATCACGACGGCACCGGGCTTGACCATATCACCGGTAATGATGCCAGGGCGGCCTACGGCAGCGACCAGCACATCGGCGCGGCGGGTCTGAGCGGCCAGATCACGCGTTTTGGAATTACAGAGGGTGACGGTAGCGCCTGCAGCCAGCAAAAGCATGGCCATAGGTTTACCCACGATATTGCTGGCACCGACCACCACGGCTTCTGCGCCACGCAGTGCCACGTTTTCGGACTCCAGCATTTTCATGACGCCGTAGGGCGTGCAGGGGGCAAACAGAGGCTTGCCAGTCATGAGCATGCCCGCATTGCTGACGTGAAAACCGTCCACGTCCTTATGCGGCGCAATGGTTTCAATCACCTTGTGCTCGTCCAGGTGGGCGGGCAAGGGCAGTTGAACCAGAATGCCGTGTACCGAGCTGTCCTGATTCAAACGAGTAATCAGGGCCAGCAGCTTGGTTTCCGTGGTGTCGGCAGGCAGGCGGATGATTTCGGACTTCAGACCAGCGGCTTCACATGCCAGGCCCTTGTTGCGTACATAAACCTGGGAGGCCGGATCTTCTCCGACCAGCACCACGGTCAAACCGGCCTGAATGCCGTGAGTTTGCTTCAGTTTGGCAACGCGTTCTGCAACTTCCGCCTTGATGGCGGTGGACAGCTTTTTTCCATCAATGATGCGAGCACTCATTTACGCGTCCTCGGACTTGGTGAGGGCGATTTTCATGAGGTCGGCAACCGTAGTGACTTCCAGTTTTTCCATGATATTGGCGCGATGCGCTTCGACAGTTTTAATGCTGATATTCAAGTCCCCAGCAATTTGCTTGTTCAGGCGGCCGGCCACAATACGCTCCAGCACTTGCTGCTCACGCGCGGTCAGGCGGCCCAGGACTTCTTGTTGATCTTTTTGCGCCTGCGCTTGCGAGGCACGAGCCGTAGCCTGGTCGATCATGCGGCTGACAATGGTGCGCAGATCGGCTTCGTTAAAGGGTTTTTCCAGAAAGTCGATGGCGCCTTTCTTCATGGTGCTCACGGCCATGGGTACATCGCCGTGGCCGGTAATGAACACAATCGGGATATTCGATTTGCGGGCAATCAAGGCTTCCTGAAGCTCCAGACCACTCATGCCGGGCATACGGACGTCCACAATCAGGACGGCCACTTGTGCCGGGTCGTAAGCGCCCAGAAACTCTTCGCCCGATGCAAAGCAGCGGACCCGGTAGCCGTTGGCTTCCAGTAGCCAGCGCAAGGAGTCCCGTACGGCTTCGTCGTCATCGACTACGTAAATGGTGCATGGCATTTGCGGGCTGGTCATTCGGGTATCTCCAGTTTGTTATCAAGGGTGTCCGCTACATCGGGTGCCGCACAAGGTAGACTGAAACGGAAAATCGTTCCACCCTCTGGATTGCCGACTGCCCACAGGCGGCCGTGGTGCGATTCAATAATTGTGCGACAGATATTCAGGCCCATCCCAAGGCCTTCGGACTTGGTACTGTAAAACGGTTCAAAGAGGCGCTCGGGGTCTTTCAAGCCATGACCGCGATCGATGACGGCCATCTCCAAAAGCGATTCTTGTTGGGTAATCACCAATTGAAGCACATGATGCTCGCTGTGTTCCATGGCTTCGATCCCATTTTTGAGCAGATTCAATAATACCTGTTCTATGAGAATGGGGTCGGCAATGACGTCAGGAACGGGATCCGGAATGCTCAATTCAATCTCGATCTGGCGCTTGCGGGCGTCGATTTCGGCAAAGCCGACGGCATTTTCCACAATACGCATGACCTTGACGCGAGTGCGGCGCGGTTCGCTACGTTTCACGAACTCACGAATGCGGCTAATGATCTTGCCTGCGCGTTCGGCCTGCTGAGCTGCTTTTTCCAGCGCGGCCAGCAAGGTCTCGGGCTGGTAGCGGCCAGACTTCAGCATGGCCACTGCACCCATGCTGTAGTTATTAATGGCTGTCAGCGGCTGATTCAGTTCGTGCGCCAGGGAAGAAGCCATTTCACCCATCGTGGTCAGGCGGCTGGTCAACTGCACTTTCTCTTGTTGAATCCGCGAGGCCTCTTCATGTTTGCGGCGGTCGGTAATGTCGCGTGCCACCTGCAGGCGTACACGACGGCCATCTGTCCAGGCCAGCATGCGGTGGTGGACCTCAAACCAGCGGGCGGCGGATTCGGAGTAAATCTCTACGGTTTCGTCGGTGAAGCGGCCGAGGCGGCCCCCCAGCAATTCCGCGTGCCCATTGGACTGGGCGCCAAAGAAGCGACGATAGGTGCGGTTGGCAAAAAGCAGCTCCAGGCCATCCGACGTATCGGCCACCACGGAAATCGCATCATCCAGACCTTCCAGCACCGTCATGAAGCGTTCGTGCGCGGCGGTGAGGGCCTCGCGAATACGCTTGGGTTCGGTAATGTCCGTCATGGAGGTCATCCAGCCGATCTGCTCTCCATTAGGAGCACGCAGAGGCGAGACATACATACGGGCAGTAAAGCGCGAGCCATCACGGCGCTGTGCTTCCACTTCCAGACCGCTGCTGGGCGTGCGGCCGGACAGCAGGAGATCCAGGGTTTCCTGATGCTGCTGATGACGACCGGGTAACCAATAAGGGAAGGGGGCGGTACGACCGACCAGATCGGCCTCGTTCCAGCCAATCATTCTGCAAAACGCCGGGTTCACGTAGGCAATGCGGCCTTGCATGTCAAACACGCGCATCCCCGTGGACATGGAGTTTTCCATGGCGCGCCGGAAACCGGTTTCGGCGGTCTGGGCAGCTTCGGCATGCGTGCGGAAACGGGTATAGCGCCAGAGCGCCAGCAGGCTGACCACAATCACCAGGGACAGGGCCAGAATCACCATCATCAGGCGTTGCTGCCGTGTTTCCTGGTCGATGGTCACAAACATGACGCTATCGTTTTGCAGGCGCTGCAGCCATAGGAAAACGCCCATGACACAGAGGTAGAGAAACAGCACAACAACCGGTGTCAACCAATAGAATCCGCGGCGATTCTGCTTGGCCTGATCATAGAAGGTTGAAGGGATGAGGGACTTTTTGGGATGAGTGGCCATAACAGCAAGAAAAGAAGTATGGCTGGATTGTAATGTAGGGCTATTTTTTTTAGTGATATTTCGTATTATGAAAACACATACCATAAAATGAAATTTTGCTTGAGCGTTTGAGCGTTCTTTCCTAGAATGGTTTGGTGCAGGCGTACCCCGCCTAGAACGCTCACAGTCCGCAATACCCGCTTCGGTCAGGATCGCTTTACTACTTATTAGATGGGCGGCTCAGCGTCGAGCAAGACCGGACTACTACCACATATATGGAGACACTATATGTCCTCAACCCAAGACAATAGTTCGGCTCAGGTCAGTCAAGACCAAGCCCTAGAAACAAAAGAGTGGCTTGACGCCCTGGAAGCGGTGGTGGACCGTGAAGGCCCGGCCCGCGCACATGATCTGATCGAAAAACTGATCGATCTGGCCCGTCGTTCCGGCGCTCACATCCCGTTCTCGCCCAATACGGCTTACGAGAACACGATTCCCCCCGGTCTGGAACCTGCCCACCCCGGCAATCTGGTACTGGAAGAGCGTATCCGTTCCTACATTCGCTGGAATGCCATGGCCATGGTCGTGCGCGCCAACCGCGAAACCCCTCCTGATGGCGGCGGTCTGGGCGGTCACATTGCTTCGTTTGCCTCGCTGGCCACCATGATTGGCTGCGGTCAAAACCACTTCTGGCACGCCGAGACCGAAGATCGCGGCGGCGATATGGTGTTTTTCCAGGGCCACTCCTCGCCCGGTATTTACGCCCGCGCCTTCATGGAAGGCCGTATCTCCGAAGACCAGTTGAACAACTTCCGTCAGGAAGTGGATGGCAAAGGCTTGCCTTCCTACCCGCATCCCAAGTTGATGCCCGAATTCTGGCAGTTCCCCACCGTCTCCATGGGCCTGGGCCCACTGATGGCGATTTACCAAGCCCGTTTCCTGAAGTACCTGCATGCCCGTGGCATTGCTGATACCAGCGGCCGTAAAGTCTGGGTGTTCCTGGGCGACGGCGAGATGGACGAACCTGAATCCCTGGGCGCCATCGGTCTGGCCGCACGTGAAAAGCTGGACAACCTGATTTTCATCGTGAACTGTAACTTGCAGCGTCTGGACGGTCCTGTGCGTGGTAACGGCAAGATCATCCAGGAACTGGAAGGCACCTTCCGTGGTGCTGGCTGGAACGTGCTCAAACTGATCTGGGGCGGTTACTGGGATCCATTGTTGGCTCGCGACAAGGAAGGCATCCTGCGCAAGGTCATGGAAGAAACCGTGGACGGCGAGTACCAGGCCTACAAAGCCAACGACGGTGCTTACGTACGTGAACACTTCTTTGGCAAACACCCCAAGCTGCTGGAAATGGTCAGCCGCATGAGCGACGAAGACATCTGGCGCCTGAACCGTGGTGGTCACGATCCGCACAAGGTATTTGCGGCGTTTGACGCCGCAACCAAACACGAAGGTCAGCCTACCGTCATTCTGGCCAAGACCATCAAGGGCTACGGCATGGGTCACGTGGGCCAAGCCAAGAACCCATCGCACCAACAAAAGAGCCTGGATCTGGACGCCGTGCGCGAATTCCGCGACCGTTTCAATATCCCGGTTCCTGACGACAAACTGGAAGAGCTGCCGTACTTCAAGCCTGCCGATGATTCGCCAGAAATGCAGTATCTGCATGCCCGTCGCCAAGCCTTGGGCGGTTACCTGCCCAAGCGTCGCAACAAGGCTGACGAACAGTTGACCGTGCCCACGCTGGACGCGTTCAAGCCCATGCTGGAAGCCACTGCCGAAGGTCGTGAAATTTCCACGACTCAAGCTTTTGTACGCTTCTTCAACACCTTGCTGCGCGACAAGCAAGTTGGTCCTCGTGCTGTACCTATCCTGGCTGACGAGTCCCGTACCTTCGGTATGGAAGGTCTGTTCCGTCAGATCGGTATTTACGCACCAGAAGGCCAGAAGTACACCCCGGTCGATAAAGACCAGGTCATGTACTACCGCGAAACGGCCAACGGTCAGTTGTTGCAGGAAGGTATTAACGAACAGGGTGCATTCAGCTCCTGGATTGCGGCTGCGACGTCGTACTCCAACAGCAACCGCATCATGATCCCGTTCTTCATTTACTACTCCATGTTCGGCTTCCAGCGCTTTGGCGACCTGGCCTGGGCAGCGGGTGACATGAAGGCACGTGGTTTCGTGCTGGGCGGTACTGCCGGTCGTACCACCCTGAACGGTGAAGGTTTGCAGCACGAAGATGGCCACAGCCATATTCAGTCCTCGCTGATTCCTAACTGCGTATCCTACGACCCCACCTTCTCGCACGAAGTGGCTGTCATCATGCAGCACGGTCTGAAGCGCATGGTTCAGGATCAGGAAGACGTGTACTACTACGTCACCCTGATGAACGAGAACTACGCTCAGCCCGGTCTGGTCGAAGGCGACGAAGAGGGCATCCTGCGCGGGATGTACAAGTTCAAGTCCGTGGCCAAAGACAGCAAGCTGCGTGTTCAGTTGATGGGTTCGGGCACGATCCTGCGCGAAGTGATCGCTGCACAAGATCTGCTGGAAAAAGACTGGGGCATTGGCTCCGACGTCTGGAGCGTCACCAGCTTTACCGAACTGCGTCGTGATGGTCTGGATTGCGAGCGTGCTGCGCTGTTGAATCCGGAAGGCAAGGATCTGCCAGTACCGTACGTGACGACCCAACTGCAAAACACCGACGGTCCTATCGTGGTCTCCACCGACTACATCAAGGCCTTTGGTGACCAGATTCGTCCTTTCGTGCCCAAGAACCGCACACTGAAAGTGCTGGGTACCGATGGCTTTGGTCGTTCCGACTACCGCTTCAAGCTGCGTGAGCACTTTGAGGTTGATCGTCACTTTGTGGTGTTGGCTGCTCTGCGCGCGCTGGCTGAAGAAGGCAAGATTCCATTTAGCAAAGCGTCCGAAGCGATTGCCAAATACGGCATCAATCCTTCCAAGGCCAACCCGCAGCACGCATAAGGGACTGAACCATGAGCAATATCATTCAAGTCAAAATCCCGGATATCGGTGCTGACGACGCTGTCGAAGTGATCGAAATCCTGGTCAAGGAAGGCGAGACCATTGAGGTCGAGCAAAGCCTGATTACGGTGGAGTCCGACAAGGCCTCCATGGAAATCCCATCGTCCGACGCTGGCGTGGTCAAGTCCATCAAGGTCAAGCTGGGTGACAAGGTCAAGGAAGGCAGCCTGGTTCTGGAACTGGAAGCCGCCGAAGGCGCGCAGGCCGCGCCTGCCGCTGAGCCTGCCAAGGCCGAAGCTGCTCCTGCTCCCAAGGCTGAAGAAGCGGCACCTGCCGCGGCTCCCGCCGCCGCAGCAGCGGCTGCTCCTGCCGGTGCCGAGCAGCAAGTGACGGTTCAAGTCCCTGATATCGGCGACGCCCGCGATGTGGACGTTATCGAAATCATGGTGCAAGTGGGTGACACCATTGAAGTGGACCAAAGCCTGATCACCGTGGAATCGGACAAGGCTTCCATGGAAGTGCCGTCCTCTCACGCCGGTGTGGTTACGGCCATCAAAGTGAAGCTTGGCGACAAGGTCAGCCAGGGCAGCGACATTCTGGAAGTGGCGGTACAAGGTGCCGCTGCGGCACCTGCGCCGGCCAAGCAAGCGGAAGCAGCTCCTGCTCCCGCCGCCGCTCCGGCTGCTGCGCCTGCCGCCAGTTCCTCGGTGGTGGTCAGCGCCGGTGCACCCGCACCAGAGCGCGTTTCGCCTACGGCAGCCTTTGCCGAAGCGGAAGGCTCCGTGCGCAATCTGCCTCATGCATCGCCTAGCGTGCGCAAATTTGCTCGCGAACTGGGTGTGGATCTGGCCAAGGTTCACGGTACGGGCAGCAAAGGCCGCATTACCGCTGATGACGTGCGTGGCTTTGTGAAGCAGGTTGTTGCTGGTGGCGCTGCCCCAGTCACGGCTGCGGGCACGGCTGCTCAAGTGGGCGGTCTGGATGTATTGGCCTGGCCTAAAGTCGACTTCACCAAATTTGGTCCGGTCGAGACTCAGGCTCTGTCGCGCATCAAGAAAATTTCGGGTGCCAACCTGCATCGCAACTGGGTCATGATTCCTCATGTCACCAATAACGATGTGGCTGACATCACCTCTTTGGAAGCCCTGCGTAAAGAGCTGAACGAGGAATACAAGAAGTCCGGCGCTCGCGTCACCATGCTGGCTTTTGTCATCAAGGCGGCGGTTGCTGCCCTGAAGAAATTCCCCGAGTTCAACGCTTCGCTGGACGGCGACAATCTGGTGCTCAAGCAGTACTACCACATCGGTTTTGCGGCTGATACGCCTAACGGTCTGGTCGTTCCAGTGATCCGTGATGCTGACAAGAAAGGCATTCTGGATATCGCCCGTGAAACCGGCGAACTGGCGGCTGCGGCCCGTGATGGCAAGCTGAGCGCTGCGCAAATGCAAGGCGGTTGCTTCACCATTTCCTCGCTGGGCGGTATTGGCGGTACGGACTTCACACCCATTATCAATGCGCCAGAAGTGGCCATTCTGGGTCTGTCGCGTTCCTCCATGCAGCCTGTCTGGAATGGCAAGGAATTCGAGCCACGCCTGATGCTGCCTCTGTCCCTGTCCTACGACCACCGTGTTATCGACGGTGCCTCGGCTGCTCGCTTCAATGCCTTCCTGGCAACGATGCTGGCTGACTTCCGCCGCATTGCACTGTAAGGAGTTGTCATGAGTCTGATTGATCTGACGGTCCCGGATATCGGTGACTCCGGCGAAGTCGATGTCATCGAAGTGCTGGTGCAGGTCGGCGATACGGTCGAAGTCGAGCAAAGCCTGATCACCGTGGAGTCCGACAAGGCCTCCATGGAAATCCCCGCCGCTCAGGCAGGGGTGATCAAGGAATTGCTGGTCAAAGTGGGTGACAAAGTCTCCCAGGGTTCGGCCATTGCCAAGATCGAAGTGGTGGAGGGCCAAGCGGCTCCCGCTGCGGCACCTGCCAAACAAGAAACGCCTAAAGCAGCCGCTCCGGCCGCTGCTGCTCCAGCCGCGGCACCTGCTCCGCAGGCCGCCAGCCATCAAGGCGGCTCGGATGATTCCGTGGATGTGGTCGTGCTGGGCGCTGGCCCTGGCGGTTACAACGCGGCCTTCCGTGCGGCTGACCTGGGCCTGAAAGTGGCTCTGGTCGAGCGCTACAGCACCTTGGGTGGCGTGTGTCTGAACGTGGGTTGTATTCCTTCCAAGGCCTTGCTGCACACCGTGGCGGTCTACGAGGAAGCCAAGTCCCTGGCAACGCATGGCATCAAGTTCGGCGAAGCGCAAATCGATATTGATGCGCTGCGCGACTACAAGAACAAGGTGATCGGCAAGTTGACTGGTGGTCTGGCCGGTATGGCCAAAGGCCGCAAGGTGCAGGTTGTCGTCGGTAACGGCGAATTCCTGGACCCGAACCACATCGAAGTGACCGCCAATGACGGCACCAAGAAAGTGATCAAGTTCGGCTCGGCCATTATTGCGGCCGGTAGCCAGTCGGTAAAACTGCCATTCCTGCCCAATGATCCTCGTGTTGTGGATTCGACTGGCGCGCTGGAATTGAAGTCTGTGCCCAAGCGCATGCTGATCGTGGGTGGCGGCATCATCGGTCTGGAAATGGGTACGGTGTACTCGGCTCTGGGCGCACGCCTGGACGTGGTGGAAATGCAAACCGGCCTGATGCCGGGCGCAGACCGCGACGTGGTCAAGGTGTGGGAGAAGATGAACAAGCACCGCTTCGACCACATGATGCTGGAAACCAGCACTGTGGCGGCTGAAGCCCGCGAAGACGGTATCTGGGTGACCTTTGAGGGCAAGAACGCTCCGGCCGAGCCTCAGTGCTACGACCTGGTTCTGCAAGCCGTGGGCCGTTCGCCCAATGGCAAGAAGATCGGTGCCGAGAAAGCCGGTGTGCAGGTGACCGACCGTGGTTTCATCCAGGTTGACAAGCAGCAGCGTACCAACGTGCCGCACATCTATGCGATTGGCGACATCGTGGGTCAGCCCATGCTGGCACATAAGGCCGAGCACGAAGCGCACGTGGCAGCCGAAGTCATCGCCGGTGAAAAATCCTTCTTTGACGCTCGCGTGATTCCTTCGGTGGCCTACACCGATCCGGAAATCGCCTGGGTAGGTCTGACAGAAGATCAGGCCAAGAAAGACGGTATCAAGGTCGAGAAGGGCGTGTTCCCCTGGGCTGCATCCGGTCGTGCGATTGCCAACAACCGCGATGAAGGCTTCACCAAGGTTCTGTTCGATGCTGAAACCCACCGTATCGTGGGTGGCGGTATCGTCGGCACCAACGCAGGTGAGCTGATTGGTGAGCTGGTTCTGGCGATTGAGATGGGCGTAGACCCCGTCGATTTGGCCAAATCCATCCACCCGCACCCGACCTTGTGCGAGTCGGTCAGCAAAGCGGCTGCCGTCGCCGAAGGTACGTGCACGGACTTGCCGCCAACACGTCGCAAGTAATACCAGTACCAGCCTGATAGTTAAGGCGTATTGGACCACGGCAGGTGCTATCATCAGCGCCTGCCGTTTTTATTTTGTAATTGGTGTTGTCCATGACTAATCCTGTTCTGAAAGCCGACTCCTCGCTGAGTGACTGGCTGTCCTATCTGGAAACTTTGCATCCCTCGACCATTGATCTGGGCCTGGGCCGAATTCGCGAGGTTGCCCAACGTCTGAACATCAAACTGGATTCCGTCGTCATTACGGTGGGTGGCACCAATGGTAAAGGCTCGACCTGCGCCATGCTGGAAGCCATTTTGCTGGCAGCAGCCTATAAGGTAGGCGTGTATGCCTCGCCGCATCTGGTGCGCTACAACGAGCGCATTCGCTTGAATGGCGAGATGGCCGAGGATGCGCAGATCACGGCGCAATTTGCGCGTATCAACGAAGCGCGTGGCGATCTGACGCTGACTTATTTTGAGTTCTCCACGCTGGCCGCCTTGTTGCTGTTCCAGGAGCAGCGTGTTGACGTCGCTGTGCTGGAAGTCGGCCTGGGTGGTCGTTTGGACGCCGTCAATATTATTGATGCGGATTGTTCTGTCATCACCAGCATTGATATTGACCACGCCGAATACCTGGGTAATACCCGAGAGCAGGTTGCCTGGGAAAAAGCTCATATTTTCCGTGCGGATCGTCCCGCCATTTGCGCTGATCCCGTGCCGCCACAGACCATGCTGGATTACGCCGAGCAAGTCGGTGCGAAGTTGTGGCTGTTTGGCAAAGATTTCAATTACTCCGGGGATCGCCAACAGTGGGCTTACGGTGGCCGTACTCAGCGACGTGCAGCCCTGGCCTATCCGGCCTTGCGTGGCGCAAACCAATTGCTTAATGCCTCTGCCGCGCTGGCGGCGCTAGAGTCCTTGCATCCTCGTTTGGCGGTTCCTGCGCAAGCGGTGCGTGCCGGTTTGCTGCGTGCGCAGATGCCAGGACGTTTTCAGATTCAGCCCGGCCTGCCTTGTGTCATTTTTGATGTGGCACATAATCCGCATGCCGCGGCGGCCTTGGCGCAGAACCTGGACAATATGCCTCCTTATCCCAAGACGATTGCTGTAGTGGGTATGTACAAGGATAAGGATGTGGATGGTGTGATCGCCCGTATGGCGACCCGTATCGATCATTGGATGTGTGCCAGCCTGGAAGGGCCGCGCAGCTTGTCGGGCGAGGATCTGGCCCATCATGTACGCACGGTGCTGGCCAGTGGCGAGGCACCTGATGATGTACTGGCACCGGAAGCAGAGTCCAGTGCGCATCGCCCAGGTGTTCGCCCCGTTGCACGCGCTTCGGTCAGTAAAGCGTCAGCGGTCGTATCCAGTTACAACAGTCCTCAGCTCGCTTACGAGGCGGCACTAAAAGAGGCCAGTGACAATGATAGAATTGTCGTGTTTGGCTCGTTTGCGACGGTAGGGCCGATTCTTGAAGCCGCAAACGTCCGTTCATCTTCCTGAATATCGGTAAGACTGCTCATTTCATAGGTCTGGGGCTCATGGGTTTATTTTCACGTAACGATACTTCTTCATCGTCGGGTCGCCGTTCGGGTGCTTCCAGCGATTCCCAACTATCGGAACTGCGTGGACGGGCTCGACGCCGTCTGATCGGCGCGCTGGCCCTGGTTCTGGCGGTGGTGGTGCTGGTCCCCATGCTGACAGCCGACAAAACGCCACCTGAGCCGGAGCAATCCCTGGCGCTGGGGCCCATAGGCCAGACCACAGGGCAGGGCACGGCACAAACCCGTCCTGGCGAGCTGGTGGTGCAGGAAAACACCCCAACACCGGTGATCGAGCAGCCAGACGAACCTTTGGTGACCGATCCTTCTACCGCGACTGACGGTGGTTTGGCCGTGGTGAACCCCGGTCTGGAAACAGACCCTGCGCATGTCACTACGCCGACAACGCCTGTAGCGCCGCCTCCTGTGACCACGCGTCCAGAGACGCCCAAGCCTGTAGAAAAACCCAAACCCGTCGAAAAGCCCAAGCCTACGACGCCTCCTGCACCGGCAAATCGTACCGACGATGGCTCCTATGCCCTGGCCTTGCTGGAAGGCCGTGTACCTAATAAACCTGCCCCTGCGGCGGCCGCCAAACCGGCTGCGCAACAAGGCAACTTCATTTTGCAGATTGTCGCCTATTCCAACCAGAACGACGCCCAGTCGCGTCGCGATCAATTGGTATCGGCTGGTGTGACCAATGCCTATGTAGAGACGGCACAAAGTGGTGGCAAGCCAACCTATCGCTTGCGAGTGGGTCCATTCCCGACTCGTGAAGCGGCTCAGGCAGCTCAGGCCCGCTTGCGCTCACTCGGTTACGAGAACAGTTTTATCTCGGCTAAGTGAGCAGCTTCGACTATATCGTCCTTGGAATTGTGGGTGTATCAGGCCTCCTGGGTCTGATACGCGGATTGATCAAGGAAGTTCTTTCGCTCAGCGCCTATTTGCTGGCTTTCATGGCCGCAATCTGGTGGGGGCCACGCACATCAGGCTGGATACAAGTCTGGATAGAAAACGGCTTATTACGTACGGCTTTGGCCTACGGAGCCGTTTTTTTTATGGTCTTGTTACTGGTGGGCTTATTGAATATGCTGCTGGCGAGCCTGATAGAACAAACGGGTTTGACGCCTGCCGATCACGGTTTGGGCGGCTTGTTTGGTCTGGCTCGGGGTGTGCTGCTGGTGCTGATACTGGTCATCCTGGCCGGGCATACCGATTTACCTAAAGAACCGTGGTGGGAGCAGGCCAAGCTGGCTGAGCCTGCGATCCGCGCGGTGCAGTCGATTAAGGCCATGCTGCCGCCGTCTCTGGCAGAATGGCTGCCTTATTGAGAACACACTAACGGGAACCAATCATGTGTGGAGTTGTAGGGGTTGTTGCGCGCAGCCCTGTAAATCAGTTGATCTATGACAGTTTGCTCTTGCTGCAGCACCGCGGGCAGGACGCAGCGGGCCTGGCGACCTGGCACGACCAGTTCTTCAGCATGCACAAGGCATTTGGCCTGGTGCGGGACGTCTTCCGTACCCGCAACATGCGCTCCTTGCCGGGCAATAGCGGAATTGGCCACGTGCGTTACCCCACTGCGGGTTCCAGCCAAAGCGTGGAGGAGGCGCAGCCGTTTTACGTTAACGCCCCCTTTGGCATCAGCTTTGTGCATAACGGCAATCTGACCAATTGGCGCGAGCTGCGTGAAGAACTGTTCACCATTGATCGTCGTCACATCAACACCAACTCGGACTCCGAGGTTCTGCTGAACGTGTATGCACACGAGTTGCAGCGCGCGGCGACCGGCCCCGAGCTGTCTCAGGACGAAGTGTTTGAAGCCGTGGCCGCCGTACACCGTCGCGCTCGTGGCGCCTATGCCGTAGTCTCGCAAATTGCGAACTTTGGCCTGGTGGCGTTCCGTGATCCGAACGGGATTCGTCCGCTGTGCCTGGGCCGCAATGTCACGCCCAAGGGTGAAGAATGGATGGTCGCGTCCGAGTCCGTCGCCTTGACCGGTTGTGGTTTTGAACTGGTCCGCGATGTGGAGCCCGGTGAGGCCATTATTGTGGATCTGGACGGCAACTTGACCAGCCGCCAGTGCGCTGAAAACCCACGTCTGAATCCCTGTGTCTTTGAGTACGTCTACTTTGCCCGTCCCGACTCTACGGTTGACGGTGTATCGGTCTACGATGCCCGTTTGTTGATGGGGGTTTACCTGGCTGAGAACGTCGCCAAGAATTTGCGTCTGGCTGATATTGATGTGGTCATGCCCATCCCGGACTCAGCCCGTCCTTCGGCCATGCAGTTGGCTGCACATCTGAACCTGGACTACCGCGAAGGCTTCATCAAGAACCGCTATGTGGGTCGCACCTTCATCATGCCGGGTCAGGAAGTTCGCAAGAAATCCGTGCGTCAGAAGCTGAGCGCCATTCCCATGGAATTCCGTGGCAAGAATGTGTTGCTGGTGGATGACTCCATCGTACGTGGCACGACCAGCCGCCAGATCGTGGACATGGCTCGTGCCGCTGGTGCGAACAAGGTCTTCTTTGCTTCGGCAGCGCCACCTGTGCGTTTCCCGAACGTGTACGGCATTGATATGCCTACCGTGTCCGAGCTGATCGCCACGGGACGCGATGTGGATCAGGTTGCCAAGGAAATTGGGGTAGATGGCCTGGTTTATCAGGAATTGCACGATCTGGAACAGTCCTTGCGCGATCTGAACCCACGTTTTGCCGGTTTCGAGTCTTCCTGCTTTAGCGGCGAATACGTGACGGGTGATGTGGATGAGGCTTATCTGAATCTGTTGGCAGAAGGTCGCAAGGATGGCCGTGAAGTGCCTGATGTGACGGATTAACAAGCTGCTGGTCAGGTTTGACAAAAAACCCGCTTTTATAGCGGGTTTTTTATTGCTCTTTTTTCTTCATTGGTTTTGGTGATTTTATTTATTTTTCTATTTATTGATATTTTAATAATAAGCCTGCTTTATAAAATTAATCTATTTTCTGTATCTTATTGATAATTTTATATTCTTCTTGATTGTTATGTGTTTTTCATAAATTAACTTATATTTTTTCTTTGTTTCTTTTGATAACTCATGAGTGTTACGACTCATACTATCTGGATTCAAAGATGAAAAACTTAAGCGGCGATATTAAATCAACTCAAGCAATGCCATCTGCTGATTCGGCTGGAGCGATTCAGACCGCGACATCAGAACCCGATTTTTCTTCCTTGCATCAATTTCTTGAGCACGCTTTAGGTCATCAACAGGTTATGGGAGCTGTTGTCCTGGTTGCTCATCGGGGCCAGTTACTGTTAAGTGTGGCGGATGGTTGGGCGGATAAAGAAAAGAATCAGCCCATGCAGGACAACACCGTATTCCGTTTGGGCTCGGTCAGTAAATCAATTAGCTCCTGGCTGGCCTTACGTTTGATCGAGGACGGTGTCTTATCATTAAAAGACAGAATTACGCGTTACTTGCCAGATTTTGGGCCTAGCTATCAATCGGTTTGCCCGCCGATTTCGATTCATCAATTACTGACCCATACATCTGGGCTGAGCTATCGTTTTACCGATGGAGAAAAAGGCTTGTATGCTCGGGCTCAGGTTAGTGATGGGGTTGATCAGCCCGACTTGAGCTGGCAGGAGAATTTCCGGCGCATGTGTACTGTTCCTCTGCGCTTTGCCCCCGGAACAAGTTGGCGCTACTCATTGGGTATTGATGTGATGGGGCAGGCTTTGCAGGTGGCTTCGGGGAAGGGCTTGTCGACCTTGTTGGAGGAGTCGATCTGCGAGCCTTTAGGACTGGAACATTGCTCTTTTTACGAGCGCGACTATTTTCAGATGGCGGCCAATTACCAGAACCATGGTGATCGTTTGACACGAGTTGATCGCACGCTTGATCTGGGGATAGGCATCTTGCAGTTTGATGAGGCCTTTATGTCTTTGCGCTCTATGCCTATTTATGCCGGTGTGTCCATGCTTGGATCGGGAATGGACTTGATGCGTATTTTGCTTGCCTTGCGCGGTGGCCGCTTGCTCTCCAACGAGCACTATCAAGCGGTGTTGACGGACCTTGTGCCGGATTCGCCTAAATGTATATGGAGTAATTGGGGGTATACCTACGGTGCGGCCGTTTCCCGTCAGGAGCCGGATAGCACCATGCCCATGTCAGCAGGCAGCTTGCAATGGGTCGGGGCGTTCGGACAGAAGTGGATGTTTGATCCCTATCAGGATGTGATTATTGTCAGCATGACCAATACCGCGCCTGAGGGCCTGTTTGGTGCGTTCCCGGATCAAGTCAGAGATGCTGTCTACACTGATCTGGGTTTGATGCCCGCGTGAGGCGCTCATCGAATTTGGATATAAAAAACACCCCAACAAATTGGAGCGCTGTCCACTTGTTGGGGGGGGCGTTCAATCAGGTAGAGCTGTTAGTGGGCGACTGAAGTGCTCAAGCGCTACGACGCTTGAATAGCGTCACCAACAGGCCCAAGCCCAGAATCACAAATAGAGCCAGGCTCCAGTACGCGTACTCAATCCCCAGCAGCGGCTGGCGTGCATCCATGCAGGAAGCGTAAATGCCGAATAGCCAAGGCAGGCCGCTTTCCAGGCCAGATTGGGTGATGAAGCGATCTGCAAAGGTTTGGTCGCAGCTAAACAAGTGCTGTGCAACGGAAACCTGATACCACGCGGCCAGAATACCGCCCACCGCTGTCGCCAGGCCCAGCAGGCTGGCCAGGGTGGAGCTGCGTTGATGGCCCAGTTGGCGCAGTACGCCAGCGATCAGGCTGCACAGGCCCAGAACAATGAAAATAAAGCGCTGCAAGACGCACCAGGCGCAAGGCGGGATGCTGAAGACGTGCTGGGAAAGCAGGGCAATGCCTACGCCCGAAAAGGCGAGCAGGGCGATCAGGTAATAGGGTGCAGCGGACTGGCGAAGTGTTGCGGCCATGGTATCAAGAAGAACTCAAAGAATGAAAGGTAGAGGCTTCGTGTAGCAAACCCAGGAAAAGTTCATGGAAACCGGCCCAGGTAATCTGCACGCCTAAACACAAAAGAATGAAGGCGGACAAGCGCATCACGACAGCCGTGCCATTTTTACCCAGTTTGTACAGGAATTGCGATGCAAAACGTAAGGCCAGAAACACAATAAAACTGGCGGCGGCAATAGCAGGCAGGGCTCCAGCCAGTTTGCTCATGGTGCCGGTGACCGAGTTGTCGTGCAAAGTCGCACCTACCGTCAGCGCGGCGGACAGGGAGCCGGGGCCACAAAGCATGGGGAAGGTCAGGGGGTAGAAGGCTTTGGAGCGAATCTGTTCCCAGGAATAGGACTCGGCCATGTTCTGGGCATGGGCGGCATCAAAGTCCGAGGCGTTGATCAGGCGCCAGGCGGTGCCGATCACAAGTAGACCCCCGCCGATACGAATGATGGGCAGGGAGATGCCAAAGAAATTCAGCACGATATTGCCCGCCACCATCGCAATGGCCAGCATGATGAAAATATTGATGGCTACTTTCTTGGCCAGGCGGGCGCGGTCGGGCACGCTGGCGCCTTCCGTGAGGGTCAGAAAGATGGGGGCTGCCGCAGGTGGATTAAGCATGGGCAGTAAGGTCGCCAAAGCAAACAGAAAGCTGCGGCTGACATCAGCGAATACGGAGGAGATTTCCATTAAGACGGGGAGGCTTGTTGAGAGAGGGCTAGGCGTACATCGCGCTCCAGGCGCAATTGATTCCGGTTTTGTTCCAGGGCGGCACCATTGAGGATGAACACGTCTTCCACGCGATCGCCCAAGGTCATGACTTTGGCCGAGCGCAGTCGCACATCGTGGTGCTCGAATACCTGGGCGAGACTGTACAGCAAACCGCGTCGGTCTGTGGCACTAAGCGTCAAAATCCAGTCCTGGCCCTTGTCGTCCGGGCGTAAGTCCACGGTGGGCTGGATAGGAAAGACACGGGCGCGACGCGAACGAATATCGCGATAGTGATAGTTGATGTGCTCGCTAGGGAGCACATCTTGTTGCAGTGCCTGACACAGCTCGGTTTCGATCAGCAAGGGGTCACGCCGCAGTGCGTGATCGTAAGCGGGCAGCATGACGATAAAGCTGTCCAGTGCCCAGCCATGACGGGTGGTGTAGATGCGGGCATCCTGAATGCTGACGGCCTGGCTGTCAAAATAGCGACAGATACGTAAAAACAGGCCGCTAGCGTCTTTGGTATAGACCAGCACCTGCAAGGCGTCGGTCTGCCCGGCAGGACGGATGCGCACAATCGGTGTCAGGCTGTGGGACTGGTGATAGAGCTGAATCGTGTGCCAGGCAATTTCGCTGGCATCGTGACGCAGAAAATAGGGTTTATCCAGCCACTGCCAGAAATCTTCGCGGGCGTCGTCCAGCAGTCCGGCCAGGCGTATTTCGCCTGCGGCGTCGTGCTTGCGCTGATCCAGTACTGACACGCCGTCCTTGGCTTGGCGGCCCAGTGCGGCAAGTGTCAGGTTGTACAGGTCTTCCAGCAGCTTGCCTTTCCAGGAGTTCCAGACAGTTGGGCTGGTGGCGCGAATGTCGGCCACAGTCAGCAGGTACAAAGCCGTCAGGCGGCGTTCCGTGCCTACCGTTTGCAGGAACTGAAAGATGACATGCGGGTCGCTCAGGTCGCGTTTTTGGGCTACTTGCGACATGCTCAGGTGCTCGCGAACCAGAAATACCACCAGTTCGGCATCGACAGGCATCAGTCCGTGGTCCTGGCAAAACGCCAGTGCGTCCTGGGCGCCCAGTTCGGAGTGATTGCCGCCGCGTCCTTTGGCAATGTCATGAAAGAGGGCAGCGATGTACAGCAGCCAGTGACGATCAAAACCACTCATTAACTGATTGGCCATGGACAGCTCTTCGCTGTGCTCGGCCATGGTGAAGCGACGCAGGTTGCGTATGACTTTCAGCGTGTGCTCGTCCACGGTGTAGGCATGGAACAGGTCGTGTTGCATCTGGCCGACCACACGCCGGAAAACGGGCAGGTAGCGGGGAAGCAGATTCAGCAGGTTCATCAGGCGCAGCGTGTGCACAATGCCTTTGTTCTGCTGAAGAATGTCCAGAAACAAACGTCGATTGCGGGGCTCGGCCCGGAACTTGGCGTCAATCAGGCGGCGGGCATGCCAAAGGGCGCGCAAGGTATCAGCCTTCAGGCCGCGTAGATTAGGCTGTTGCTGTAAATGCAGCATCGCCACAAATATCAAGGAAGGGTCCTGCTCAAAGCCATCGGGCTGACGCAACTCCAATTGGCCGTGATGAATCTGAAAGTGAGGGTCCAGAATCTGGGGCGCCTGATCGGTTTGCGGAAACAGGTGCTCTTCAATGCTGCGCATCAGGATCAGATTCAACTGACTGACGATTTTGGCCGCCCAGTAGTAACGCTGCATCAGCAGTTCGCTGGCGCGGCGGGTAGCAGTGGGTTGAAAGCCGTAGATTTCTGCCAGACGAGGTTGCAGATCAAACAGTAGCCGGTCTTCGGCGCGCCCGGTCAGCAGATGAAGCTCGATACGCAGGCGCTTGAAGGCTTCTTCTACCCGTTGCAGGGCTTTCAGTTCAGATTGGGTCAACAGTTCAGATTGGGCAACATCCACCCAGCTACGCCCCAGGCCCGCAGCTCGCGCCATCCAGAGCAGGACTTGCAGGTCCCGCAAGGCGCCGGGCGACTCTTTGCAATTGGGCTCCAGGGAATAGGGCGTGTCTTGCAAGTGCGCATGGCGCTGTTGCTGTTCGGCCTGCTTGGCCAAAAAGAAAGCCTGCGGGTCCATCTGGCTTTGCAGTTGCTGTTGTGCATGGCGCAGTAACAGGCGCGAGCCCGCCAGCCAACGGCTTTCCAGCAAGGCGGTTTCGGTAGTGATGTCCTGGTTGGCTTGTTCCAGGCACTGTGCAGGCGTGGCCACATTGTGGCTGGGGGCCAGGCCTATGTCCCAGAGTGCGGCGACCAGGGCCTGAATGCGGTCAATGTCCTGCGCGTTGGGTTCACGCTGCAAGAGGATCAGCAGGTCTACATCCGAGTGCGGGTAGAGCTCACCACGACCGTAGCCACCCAGCGCCGCCAGGCTGGCCTGGCGAGGCAAAGGGTAGCGATCCAGCAGCTCACGCAGGCCTTGATCGCAAATCTGGCACAGGCTTTTCAGCAGGCGGTCACAATGCAGGTCCTGCCGGAAGCGCTCGTAGGCCCGAGCCCGGCGGCAAGCAATTCTGTCGCGAAGCTGGGCCAGGAAAGACATGGTTTACGCCTTGATGATGGCCGGAGGGGCAGGCATGCCAGGCGAGACGGTCAGCACTTCGTAGCCGGTATCGGTCACCAGCACGGCGTGCTCCCATTGAGCCGACAAGCTGTGGTCGCGGGTGACCACAGTCCATTGGTCGGCCAGGGTGCGCAGTTCACGACGGCCCGCATTGATCATGGGCTCAATGGTGAAGATCATGCCGGGTTCCAGTTTCACACCAGTGCCGGGCTTGCCGTAGTGCAGCACTTGCGGATCCTGGTGGAATTTCTGGCCCACACCGTGTCCGCAATATTCGCGTACCACGGAAAAGCCTTGTTTTTCAGCGTGTTGCTGAATGGCGTGGCCCACATCACCCAGCGTGGCGCCGGGTTTGACTTGGTCAATACCCAACCACATGCATTCGTAAGTGGTTTCAGTCAGGCGGCGGCCCAGGATGCTGGGTTCACCTACGTAGTACATGCGGCTGGTATCACCAAACCAGCCGTCCTGAATAATGGTGACGTCCATATTCAGAATGTCGCCATTTTTCAACACTTTATCGCCGGGAATGCCGTGACAGATAACGTGGTTGACGGAGGTGCAAATAGAACCTGGAAAGGGCGGATAGCCAGGGGGCGCGTAACCCACGGTGGCCGATTTGACCCCTAATTCATTGATGCGCTCCAGGCACAGGCGATCCAATTCGCCTGTGGTGACGCCCGCTTTGACGAAGGGAGTCAGGTAGTCAAGGATGGAGGCTGCCGTCTGGCAAGCGGCGCGCATTTTATCGAGATCAGTGGGGTCTGTGACGAGAATACTCATAGCAACTTGAACAGGTCTATTGAAAAATAGTAGAATTATAGGCTTTTGTGAATTTTGCAGTGCCGCACAGACCACTTTAGTCTGTTGAGTGCCGCGCAGTATCTGGGTTTCCTTGGCTTGGCAGGCCTGTTTTCAGATGATCTGAATAACTTGGATCGTATGTACAACAAGCTGTATAACAAGCTGGCATCAGCGAACGAGTCTCAGGGTACGTGGCGGACAGGCAGCAACAAGCCGCTAAATTCACAACACATGATGGCCAGCGGGATCGCAGGAACAGTAATTAGCCTTGGCTAAAGCGACGACAGCAGCAAGAGGGTCAGACAAGACAGCCAGGCTGACTTGCACATTCATCGCTGCGGATCGGTTCCTGTTCAACACGTGCTGGCCAATCCAATCCTCTAGGATACACCTGCGAACAGTGCGCTGTATGCAGGGGGTGGCCAGAAAAGTTACAGGCTTGGGCCCGACGGGCAGATTTTTCATCTGCCAGGTGGCGCGAGTCCGTTGTAGTGCAGGCGTCACTCATGTTGGGCGACGTTTTTAATGTAGTTAAGTTGTAAATCGCGTGACTGTCCGTCTCGGGGTGTCTGGAATGCAGCACAGGCTGCGGCCCTTACCGGATACCGGGCAGTTACAAGACCAAACCCTTGGAGAACTTTATGTCTTTAATGCGTGAAATGCTGGAAGCTGGTGTGCACTTTGGCCACCAAACCCGTTACTGGAATCCCAAGATGGCTCCGTTCATCTTCGGTCAGCGTAACAACATCCACATCATCAACCTGGAAAAAACGGTTGTTCAGTACGAAGAAGCAACCAAATTCGTGCGTCAACTGGCTGCTCGTGGCGGCAACGTGCTGTTCGTAGGCACCAAGCGTGCTGCTCGCGAACTGGTCGCTGCTGAGGCCGAGCGTTGCGGTATGCCTTACGTTGACAGCCGCTGGTTGGGTGGCATGATGACCAACTTCAAAACGGTCAAGACTTCCATCAAGCGTCTGAAAGAAATGGAAGGTCAGATGGCTGAAGGCCGTCTGGAAACCATGAGCAAGAAAGAAGCTTTGATGTTCGAACGTGAACTGGAAAAGCTGAACAAGGCCATCGGCGGCATCAAGGACATGAACAACCTGCCTGACGCATTGTTCGTGATCGACGTCGGTTACCACAAGATTGCTGTGGCTGAAGCTCGCACACTGGGTATCCCAGTTGTGGCCGTGGTTGATACCAACCACTCGCCAGAAGGTCTGGATTTCGTGATTCCTGGTAACGATGACTCGGCCAAGGCTATCGCTCTGTACGCACGTGGCATGGCTGACGCCGTGTTGGCTGGCCGCGAACAGAACCTGAACGGTCTGGTTGAAGAGATCGCTGCTGACGAAGAATTCGTCGAAGTTCAGGCTGACGCCCAGGAGTAACAGGTTCACCGCTGTCTGCCCGACACCTTAAGTTGTCATGGCAGACAGCTACAGTGACCTTTCGTATCGCCCCGGCTTGCCGGGGCATGTTCTACAGAATTGGAGAAAACCGTGGCTCAAATCACCGCATCGATGGTTAAAGAATTGC
Organism: Alcaligenes sp. SORT26; assembly: GCF_017377875.1. Classification (GTDB taxonomy): domain Bacteria; phylum Pseudomonadota; class Gammaproteobacteria; order Burkholderiales; family Burkholderiaceae_B; genus Alcaligenes; species Alcaligenes parafaecalis. The sequence goes on along the minus strand of NZ_CP070975.1, from coordinate 1,017,210 downwards.
GCGAGAAAACCGACGCGCCCATGATGGAATGCAAAAAAGCACTGACCGAAGCCGACGGCGATATGGCACGTGCTGAAGAAATCTTGCGCGTGAAGCTGGGCAGCAAGGCTAGCAAGGCAGCTACCCGCGTTACCGCTGAAGGCCTGGTTTCTGTTTACATCGCTGACGACGCCAAGACCGGCTCCGTAGTTGAAGTTAACTGCGAAACCGACTTTGTTGCCAAGAACGATGATTTCATCGGCTTTATCAACGACGTCGCTCAACTGGTCGCCAAGAACAACCCAGCAGACCTGGCCGCTTTGGCTGAACTGCCACTGGCCGACAGCAATGTCGAGACCGTGCGCGCTGCTCTGGTTGGCAAGATTGGTGAAAACATCTCGATCCGTCGCTTCCAGCGTTACGAAACAGCCGGCCAACTGGCCAGCTACGTTCACGGTGGCAAGATCGGCGTATTGGTTGACTTCGCCGGTGGTGACGAAGAAGTGGGTAAAGATCTGGCCATGCATATCGCTGCAACTCGTCCTAAGGCACTGGACGGTTCGGGCGTTGACGCTGCTGAAATCGAAGCCGAGCGCTCCGTGGCTGCTCAGAAGGCCGCTGAATCGGGCAAACCTGCTGATATCGTCACCAAAATGGTTGACGGCGCTGTTGCCAAGTTCCTGAAAGAAGTGACTCTGCTGAGCCAGCCTTTCGTCAAGAACGACAAGCAAAGCGTACAGCAAATGCTGACCGAGAAAAAAGCATCGATCGCTGGCTTTACCCTGTACGTTGTGGGTGAAGGCATTGAAAAGCGTGTTGAAGATTTCGCCGCTGAGGTAGCTGCTGCTGCCGGCCAAGCCTAATCTAGCTTGTTTTTTCAGGGCAGGCACCGTAGTGGCGGTGCCTGCCCTGCTGCTTTACACTCTCTTCTGTCTTCGTCACTTGGAATCCCAACCATGACTACCCCTCATTACAAACGTGTTCTGTTGAAGCTCTCCGGCGAAGCGCTGATGGGCGAGGACTCGTTCGGTATTAATCGCAGCACAATCATTCGTATGACGGAGGAGATCGCCCAAGTTGCCCAGTTGGGGGTACAGTTGGCTATCGTGATTGGCGGGGGCAATATCTTTCGCGGCATCGCACCCGGTGCCCAGGGCATGGATCGTGCTACGGCCGACTACATGGGCATGATGGCTACCGTCATGAATGCTCTGGCCTTGCAAGATGCCTTGAAGCACCGTGGCCTGGATGCCCGCGTGCAATCTGCTCTGAATATTGAACAGGTGGTAGAGCCTTACATTCGTCCCAAGGCTTTGCGTTACCTGGAAGAAAACAAAGTTGTTATTTTTGCGGCTGGTACGGGTAACCCGTTTTTCACCACCGATACGGCAGCAGCCCTGCGCGGTGCCGAGATTGGGGCGGAAATCGTACTGAAAGCGACCAAAGTCGATGGCATTTACAGTGCCGATCCCAATAAAGATCCAGGCGCGACCCGCTATGCCCGCATCAGCTTTGACGAGGCCATCGTGCGTCGTCTGGAAGTGATGGATGCCACGGCATTTGCCTTGTGTCGCGATCAGAAATTGCCTATCAAAGTGTTCTCCATCAACAAGCCCGGCGCCTTGACGCGCGCGGTCTCTGGTGAGGACGAGGGCACCCTGGTTCACGTTTAAAGTTATAGGAATTTAGTCCATGAGTCTTTCCGAGATTAAAGCATCGACCGACAGCCGGATGGGTAAGTCCCTCGAGTCTCTCAAGGCAGGCCTGGCCAAAATTCGCACTGGCCGTGCTACTGCAGGCTTGCTGGATCACATCCAGGTTGAGTATTACGGCTCCATGGTGCCTGTTAGCCAGGTGGGTAACATCACGGTGGTGGATGCTCGTACCCTGAACGTTCAGGTGTGGGAAAAGCATATGGCTGGCCCCATTGAAAAAGCCATTCGCGACAACGAGCTGGGTCTGAACCCCATCTCCATGGGCGAGAGCATTCGTGTGCCTATGCCCGCGCTGACTGAAGAGCGCCGCCGCGATCTGGCTAAAGTCGTACGCGGTGAAGGCGAAGATGCCAAAGTGGCCATTCGCAACCTGCGTCGTGATGCCAATGACACGCTCAAAAAGCAAGTCAAGGACAAGGAAATCTCCGAGGACGACGAGCGTCGTGCCCAGGAAGAAGTCCAGAAGCTGACCGACAAGTACGTGGCTGAGGTCGATAAGCTGATCGCCCTGAAAGAAGCCGAGATCATGACGGTCTAACGGCTTTTGCACAGGTGGCTAGGTGATTTCTTTCAGTTCTACCCAAACTATTCCGGAACACGGTCAGGTTCCTGGCCACCTGGCGATTGTCATGGACGGCAATGGACGATGGGCAACCCGTCGTCTTTTGCCACGCACGGCAGGGCACTTGCGTGGTGTGCAAACTGTGCGACGCATTGTCGAGGCCTGTGGCGAGCTCGGCGTGCGTTATCTGACTCTCTTTGCATTTAGCTCCGAGAACTGGCGACGTCCTCCCGAAGAGGTGTCCCTCTTGATGGGACTGTTCGTCAAGATGCTGCAAAAAGAAGTGGCAACGCTTAAAAAAAGCGGCGTCCGACTTCATATTATTGGCGAGCTGTCTGCGTTTAGCGAAGAATTGCGTGGGCTGATTGCTGATGCAGAAGAACAAACCCGCGATAACGACACCTTGCATTTGACGATTGCGGCCAATTACGGCGGTCGTTGGGATATTTTGCAGGCGACTCATAAGGCGCTGGCAGCCCATCCCCATTTGGTTGATCATCCCGAGCAGTTGGATGAGGCCATGTTCAGTCCCTATCTAGCGATGTCGTACGCTCCTGAGCCGGATTTATTCATCCGTACGGGCGGCGAGCGCCGCATTTCCAATTTTCTGATCTGGCAGATGGCCTACACCGAACTGTACTTTACAGACGCGTACTGGCCGGATTTTGACCGGGCGCAGCTTGAGCAGGCCTTCGAGTGGTATCGTGGGCGCGAGCGGCGCTTTGGGCGCACCAGTGCCCAGGTGCAGGGTACCCCCGCGCCTTGACGGAGCCTTATCTATGTTGAAACAACGAGTCATCACCGCCGTGATCATGCTGATCATCCTGGGCGCGGCCATGCTTGCCCCGGTGCGCTGGCCTTTGTTGGCTATTTTTGTCCTGATGAGTACCCTGGCTTGCTGGGAGTGGGAACGCCTGAGTCTGTCCCAGGATCAGCAGCGGTGGGCCTGGCCCTTGGCCTTGCTGAATGGCGCGCTGATGCTGTGGCTGAGCGTGTACTGGTATGAAACGGGTCCGCAAGGGCAAGCGGCTGATCTGGTCTATCGCGCCCTGGTGCCGCTGATGGCAGCCTTGTGGATCGTTGGGGCGACTGGCCTGGTTCTCCAGGGACAGGCAACACAGCGTGCGCAAGGCGTCTTGCTAAGCGTGATGGGGGTCTTGGCTCCCCTGGTCGCATGGGCCAGTCTGTATCTGTTTTTGCACGAGCAGGGCATTGTTTATGTACTGTCCCTGCTGGTCCTGATTTGGGTAGCGGATATCGCCGCTTATTTTGCCGGTCGAGCCTTTGGTAAAGCCAAGCTCGCTCCTCGTGTCAGTCCTGGTAAAACCTGGGCCGGAGCGGTGGGTGGTATGGTGGCGGCTGCCATATGGATGTTGGCTAGCGCCAACTGGTCCGGCAGCTTTGCGGCCGATATTGTGCAGCGTTGGGGATGGGTGGCAACGGCTGCCTTGGGTGTGGCTCTGGCAGCCTTGTCCATTGTGGGTGACTTGTTCGAGTCCCTGCTCAAGCGCCGCGCTGCTGTTAAAGATTCCAGCCAATTATTGCCCGGACATGGTGGGGTGTACGACCGTATCGACGCCTTGTTGCCGGTCGCTCCCTTAGCCTTGCTATTAAGCGGGGCGTGGCTCTTTTAATCCTGCGTGGGTTTAAAGCGTTTGCGTCAAGGAAGAACTCATGAGTTTCCAGCATGTTTGTGTGTTAGGGGCCACTGGCTCTATTGGTGTCAGCACACTGGATGTGATTGCTCGCCATCCTGATCGGATGGCGGTTTATGCCTTGAGTGGCCACAGTCGTATGGAGCTGCTGGCTCAACAAGCTCGCGACAGTGCCGCCCGCATTGTTCTGGTGCCGGATGAAGCCGCCCGCAGCCGTTTTCTGGCGGCCTGGCAGGGTGGCACCTTGCCCGAGATTCGTTTGGGTGCACAGGCCTTGGCTGACACAGCAGCGGACCCACAAGTGACCACGGTGATGGCGGCCATTATCGGGGCTGCCGGTCTGCCTTCGGCCTTGGCAGCAGCGCGCGCGGGCAAGCGTGTTTTGCTCGCCAATAAAGAAGCGCTGGTCGCGGCGGGCCGCATCTTCATGCAAGCCGTGCAAGAGGGCGGGGCACAGCTTCTGCCTATCGACTCCGAGCACAGCGCGATCTATCAATGTTTGGCCGGTGAGGTGCCCCCTGAGCCTGGTCAGCCTGTTGCCGCTCTACGCCGCCTTTTGGTGACGGCTTCCGGTGGTCCTTTCCGCGCGCGCAGCTTGTCCGAACTGGATGCAGTGACGCCCGAGCAAGCCTGCGCCCATCCCAACTGGAGCATGGGCCGCAAGATTTCCGTGGATTCGGCCACCATGCTGAATAAAGGCCTGGAAGTCATTGAGGCGCACTGGCTGTTTTCCGTACCCGTGGATCAGATTGATGTGGTGGTGCATCCGCAAAGCGTCATTCATTCCATGGTTGAGTACATAGATGGCTCGGTGATGGCGCAGTTGGGTCAGCCCGATATGCGTACGGCGATTGCCTATGGTCTGGGTTTCCCGGAGCGCTTGTACAGCGGAGTGAGTTTGCTGGATCTGGCGACCATGGGCCGTCTTGATTTTGAGCAGCCCGACTTTCTGCGTTTCCCCTGTTTGAAACTGGCTTATGACGCGTTGCGTGATAGTCAGGCGGCTTGTGTCACATTGAATGCTGCCAATGAGATCGCTGTAGACCGTTTTCTGGAACGGCAGATTGGCTATACTCAGATCCCGGCTGTAATCGAGCACTGTCTGGACAAGCTCAATGGCCGAGCCAGTCAGGCTTTGGACGCCTTGGATGGAGTCCTGGAACTGGATAGCGAAACACGTTCGCTGGCGCTGGATTACTGCCGTAGTTCTGCGCGTATTTAACAGGAATTAACATGCTGTTCACCGTTCTGGCTTTCTTGGTGGCCTTGGGCGTGCTGGTGACTTTTCACGAGCTGGGCCACTACTGGGTTGCACGCCGCTGCGGTGTACGGGTAGAGCGCTTTTCCATTGGTTTTGGCAAGGTGTTGTATCGACGTTTTGATAAGAACGGCACCGAGTGGGCCGTCTCCGCCTTACCCTTGGGCGGCTACGTCGCCATGCAAAATGATCCGCCTGCGCATGCTACGCAGGCGCAAATCGACGAATCTTTCAATCAGAAACCATTGCGACAACGTGCTGCGATTGTGCTGGCAGGCCCAATGGCGAATCTGATTTTGGCGGTGGTCATTTACGCTTTTGTCGGTTTGTTGGGCACGCAGGAACCTATCGCACAGATTGGTGCTGTTCCGGCAGAAACACCGGCGGCTCAGGCGGGGTTTCAGGCTGGAGACCGCCTGATCTCGGTGGATGGCAAGCCAGTCGACTCCTGGTTACAGGCGCGCTGGGCTTTTATGGACGCCTTGTCCTCGGGTGGCGAGCTGGAAGTCGGGGTGCAGGATCTGCTCGGTCACGAACAGAATCGTTACCTGACTTTACCGCCGGGCGAGATTTTGCCAAATGGACAGGATTTGATGGCACAGGCCGGGCTGGTTTTGCGTCCGGCGCGCTCTATTGTCCAAGAGGTGTTTAAAGACAGTGCGGCCGAGCAAGCAGGCCTGCAAAAAGATGACGTCATTCTCAGGCTGGATGATTTGATCGAGCCCGGTATCACGCCCTTTGTCCAAAAGGTGCAACAATCGGCAGGCAAAACACTGGGGCTGGATGTACTGCGCGAAGGTGAAATTCAACGCCTGCAGGTGACTCCCCAGGGCGATAGCAGTGATCAGGGGCGAATTGGTGCGCAAGTCGCTATGGATATGCCGATGACGCTGGTGCGTTATGGCCCGATTGAGAGCGTGGAACGCGGATTTACCCGTACTGGGGAGACCTTCTGGTTCTCTTTAAAGATGATCGGGCGCATGATTAGCGGGGAAGTCTCTGTACGTAATGTCAGCGGGCCGGTTACTATTGCGGATTATGCGGGCCAGACAGCGCGTATTGGCTTTATTGCCTACCTGAATTTCCTGGCCTTGATCAGTATTAGCATTGGTTTACTGAATTTATTGCCCGTGCCTATGCTGGACGGGGGGCATCTACTGTACTATGCCATCGAAGCTGTGCGCGGCAAGCCCGCTTCAGAGCGTATGATGCTCATCGGGCAGCGCCTGGGCCTGGCCTTATTGGCCGCACTGATGAGTATTGCTTTTTTTAATGACATCACCCGTCTTTTCAGTTGAGAGCGGGTGGCATACAATTTCCAACCATTTGACCGACCAAGGATTGTCCAGGATGTCGTTTAGCCGGAAACCTACTTTTGCGTTGCGTGTTCTGCCCGTATTGGTGGCAAGTCTGCTTGCTCCCGCCTTGGCGAATGCATTTGCACCGTTTGTCGTGCGCGATATTCAAGTCAACGGCATCCAGCGGGTCGATCCCGGCGCCGTGTTCTCGTCTTTGCCGGTCAAAGTCGGTGAGTCCTTCTCGGAAGAGCAGGCGGCTGATGCGATTCAGCGTCTGTACGCCACAGGCTTTTTCAGCGACGTGCAAATTGACACCGGCACTAATGTGCTGATCGTTAACGTCAAAGAACGTCCAACCATCGCCTCCGTGTCTTTTAACGGCATGCGCGAGTTTGACGCCAAGAATATTACGAACTCCCTGGCCCAGGTTGGCTTTGGAGAAGGCCGAGTTTTTGACCGTTCCATGCTGGAACGCGCTGAATTCGAGCTGAAGCAACAGTACTTGTCCAAGGGCAAGTATGGTGTGGAAATCACGCCTATCATCACGCCGTTGCCACGTAACCGTGTGGGTGTGAGCTTCGATATCTTTGAGGGTGGCCTGGCCAAAATCAAGGAAATTCGCATCGTCGGCACTGAAGCCATCTCGCAAGGCGACTTGCTCGATCAGATGGAACTGACGACGTCGGGCATGATGACCTGGTACACCGGTACTGATAAATACTCCCGCGAAAAGCTGGAAGGCGATATGGAGCGTATCCGCTCCTACTACCTGAACCGTGGTTTCCTGGAGTATTCGGCTGAAGCGCCTCAGGTTTCGATCTCGCCTGATCGTAAAGACATTTACATCACCCTGACTGTCCATGAAGGTCAGCCTTACACGCTGAGCAGCGTGAAGCTGGCTGGCGACTTGCTGGGTCTGGAAGACAAGATTCAACCGCTGGTTCAGCAAAAAGAAGGTGAGGTGTTCTCCTCGGACAAAACGAGCGGCACCGTGAAAGCCATTACGGAATACTTGGGTGGCCTGGGCTACGCGTTTGCCAACGCCAATCCGAACCCAGTGCTGGATCGTGAAAACCATACCGCCGACCTGACGTTCTACGTCGATCCCGGTCGTCGTGTGTATGTGCGCCGTATTGAAATTGGTGGTAACGTCCGCACCCGTGACGAAGTGGTACGTCGCGAAATGCGTCAGCAAGAAGCGGCCTGGTACGACTCGGACGCGATCAAGTTCTCGCGTGACCGCGTGGACCGTCTGGGCTACTTCAACGAAGTGGACGTGAACACCAAACCCGTTCCCGGTTCGCCTGACCAGGTGGATGTGAACGTGGAAGTGAAAGAGAAACCGACGGGTCTGGTTAACCTGGGTATTGGTTACGGCTCTACCGACAAGCTGATGCTGTCGGCAGGTATCAGCCAGGACAACATCTTCGGTAGCGGTAACAGCCTGTCCCTGCAGATCAACACCAGTAAAATTAACCGTGCGGCTGTGATCAGCCACACCAATCCTTTCTGGACGGGTGACGGTATCAGTAAGACAACCTCGATTTACTACCGCCGTACAACGCCTTACCAGTCCAATGACGGTTGGGGTGATTACCAGAACACGGCGATCGGTGCTGGCTTGAACTTCGGTGTTCCTATCTCTGAGTACGATCGCGTATTCATGGGCGTGAACTTCGAGCACAACAAGCTCTCGCGCCTGAGCCCGCAGTACACGCCGCGTGCCTATCAGGATTACGTGAACGAGTACGGCGAAGGCACCAACACCTTTATTTTCAACCTGGGTTGGTCCAAAGATACCCGCGACAGCGCGATTGCTCCCAACAAGGGCAGCTTGACCAGCCTGTCGGCTGATATGGGTACTGTGGACCTGCGCTACTACATGCTGCGCGCCAGCCACCAGCACTACATTCCATTGGGCCGTGCGTACACATTGGCTCTGAATGGTGCCATTGACTATGGTCGCAGCATTGGTGGCAAATCCTTCCCAGTGATCAAGAACGTCTACGCCGGTGGTATCGGCTCGGTACGTGGTTACGAAGGGGCTTCTTTGGGTGGCCGAGACACCTTGACGGGTGACTATCTGGGTGGTTCGCGTCGTATGATCGCCAACGCTCAGTTGTACCTGCCATTCCCAGGTGCATCGCGTGACCGTACCTTGCGTTGGTTCGTCTTTGCCGACGCCGGTAAAGTGGACAATACCAGTGGTGGTTGCCCAATGGGCCGACCTGATCGTCTGTCGGAAGACCCATGCGGCTGGAAGTACGCTGCCGGTCTGGGCTTGTCGTGGGAATCGCCGTTGGGTCCTCTGCAGTTGTCTTACGGTCGCGCCCTGCGCGCCAAGGAAGGCGACGATAAGCAGGCCTTCCAGTTCCAGATTGGTACCGCTTTCTGATGTTCGTGTTTAGTGGCACAATTGCACTATTCTGCAGCCTAATTAGCAAGGTAGATTTTTCATGAAGTCAAACATCGCATTAAAACTTACAAACATCGCCCGCAGCTTGTCGCGTGGCAATAAAGCGCTCGTTCTGGCTGCCGCGCTGGGTGTCGGCGCCATGACCGCTGCACCTGTTGTTCAGGCACAGACCAAAATCGGTTTTGTCAGCACAGAGCGTATCTTGCGTGATTCCAAACCGGCCAAAGCTGCTCAGACCAAAATCGAAGCAGAATTCAAGCGCCGTGACGAAGAGCTGGAGCGCCTGGCTAACAACCTGCGTTCGCAAGCTCAGAAGTTCGACAAGGACGCTCCTGTGCTGTCCGAGTCCGACCGTGTGAAGCGTCAGCGTCAGTTGGCTGATCTGGACTCCGATCTGCAACGCAAGCGTCGCGAGTTCCAGGAAGATTTCAACCGTCGCCGCAACGAAGAGTTCTCGGCCATTGTTGAGCAGGCTGATGCCGCCATCAAGCGTATTGCTGATTCCCAAGGCTACGACCTGATCATTCAGGACGCCGTGACCGTCAGCCCACGTGTGGACATCACCGAGGAAGTCCTGAAAGCACTGGGCGGTTGATGCACTATGCCGGTATTGCTGAACGCTGATCAGGCTGTACAGCTGTCTGAACTCATAGACGCCATCAACAAGACCGGACTGGATTGCAAGCTGCCAGAAGGCATTACAGAGCCTATGCCCCGGATTCGGGGCCTAGGCTCTTTGCTTTCTGCGGGCCCGGAGGAAATCAGCTTTCTGTCCAATCCGAAGATGCAGGAGCTGCTGGAGCAGACTGCTGCTGCGGTGGTGATTCTGACGCCGCAAGCCTATGAAAGCCTGACTGCTGCACCGTCTTTTATCCCGGTGCTGTGCTCGCAACCTTATCTGATGTATGCGCTGCTGGCGCAACGCTTCGATCAGGTTCGCATGGCGGATTTGCCTACAGGTATTCATCCCAGTGCGGTGATTGATCCCAGCGCTCAGTTGGGCGAAGGCGTGTCGGTCGGGCCATTCTGTGTGGTCGAGGCCGGGGTCAAGATTGGACGCGGCACTCGTTTGGGCGCGCATTGTGTCATCGGCGCAGGCTCGACCCTGGGGCAGGATTGTTTGCTGCATGCCCGCGTTACCCTGTACCACCAGGTGCATATTGGCGCGCGCGCCATTCTGCATTCGGGCGTGGTGCTGGGAGCTGACGGTTTTGGTTTCGCGCCGGACCCTGTGAAAGGGAAGGGGGCCTGGGCCAAGATTGCGCAGATTGGCCATGTACGCATTGGTGACGATGTGGAAATCGGTGCCAATACCACGGTAGATCGTGGTGCACTGGATGATACCGTCCTGGCCAATGGCGTCAAGCTGGATAACCAGATCATGATCGGGCACAACGTGCAGGTCGGCGAACATACCGCCATGGCGGCGTGTGTGGGGGTGGCCGGCTCTACCCAAATCGGGGCGCGTTGTACGATTGCGGGGGCAGCCATGCTCTCGGGACACTTGGTCCTGGGTGATGATGTGCACGTCTCCGGCGGTACCGCCGTCACATCCAATATTAGCCAGCCCGGGCGTTACACAGGGGTTTATCCCTTTGCAGGGCACCAGGACTGGCAGAAAAATGCTGCCGTATTGGGGCAACTGAGCGGTTTGCGTCGTCGCCTGCGTTCTCTGGAACGTCAACAGGCCGATGGGGCAAACGAATCATCTGAACATATCAATAAACAAAAATAAGCAGGACAGGACATGGAACTCGACATTCGACAAATTATGGATCGCCTCCCTCATCGTTACCCGATGCTGCTGGTTGATCGCGTCTTGGAACTGGTGCCCGGCAAGAGCATCGTCGCCATTAAAAACGTGTCGATGAATGAACCCTTTTTTACCGGCCACTTTCCCCATATGCCGGTGATGCCAGGTGTTTTGATCATTGAAGCCATGGCTCAGGCTGCTGCGCTGTTCTCTTTTACCGATCCCGAGGATCCGTATGCCAAAGTGGACAACAAGCTGGCCTACTACCTGGTTGGTGTGGATGGCGCGCGTTTTCGCAAGCCCGTGATGCCAGGCGATCAGTTGCGTCTGGAAGTGACGGCTGACCGCATCAGCCGCGCTTTGTGCAAGTACACAGGCCGTGCACTGGTCGATGGCCAGGTGGTTGCCGAAGCCAAAATTATGTGTGCTATCCGTCAATTGGAAGAATAGTTTATGCGTATTCATGAAACGGCCATCATCGAAGCGGGCGCTCAGCTTGCAGATGATGTTGAGGTCGGGCCTTACAGCATCATTGGGCCCAATGTCACGATTGGCGCGGGCACCAAAGTGGGCCCTCACTGCGTGATAGATGGCGTGACCACGATTGGTCGCAATAACCATTTCTACCGTTTCTGCTCCATCGGGGGCATGCCGCAGGACAAGAAGTACGCTGGTGAACCCACTCGTCTGGAAATTGGCGATGGCAATATGGTTCGCGAGTACGTCACCATCAACACCGGTACGGTGCAGGATGTGGGCGTGACGCGTGTAGGCGATGACAACTGGATCATGGCCTACACCCATATTGCTCACGATTGCCAGATCGGTAATCACACGATTATTGCCAATAGCGTTCAGTTAGGCGGTCACGTGCACATTGGCGACTGGGCCATTCTGGGCGGTTTGACGGCCGTGCACCAGTTTGGTCGTATCGGCGCTCACAGCATGATTGGCGGTACCAGCTCGGTGCGTCAGGACATTCCTCCTTACGTCATCGGTGCGGGTGATCCTTTTCGCCCGGTTGGTGTGAATAGCGAAGGTCTGGGCCGTCGCAACTTTTCGGCTGAAGCAATTTCGGCCGTCAAGGAAAGCTACAAACTGCTGTACCGTCGCAAGCTGTCAGTGGAGCAGGCAGTAGAGCAAATGCAGGCCTTGCAAGAAGCACAGCCCGATTGCCGTGCCGCCGTGCAGGTCATGGTCGACTTCTTGAATGACTCCAGCCGGGGTATTTGCCGACCATGAGCAGCGCCTCCAGCCCATTAGCGGCACGTTCAGACGGGTCGGGGCAAACTGGGGCCATGCGGGATCTGCGAGTAGGAATGGTAGCAGGCGAGCCGTCCGGCGATTTGCTGGCGGCTCGTATCATCCAGGGATTGCGCCAGGGTAGCCCTGGTGTGCAGGTAGAAGGTATTGGTGGCCCCGAGATGGCTGCCCAGCAGTTTCACCAGCACTATCCCATGGATGCCTTGACGGTGTTTGGCTACGTCGAGGCCCTCAAGCGTATTCCGGGCCTGGTTTCCACTTATCTGGGCATGCGCAATCACTATTTGCGTCAACGTCCCGATGTGTTTGTGGGCATTGATGCGCCGGACTTCAATTTGCGCCTGGAGCATCGTTTGCGTCAGGCAGGCGTACCGACGGTACATTTTGTGGGTCCGTCGATTTGGGCCTGGCGCTATGAGCGCATCCACAAAATCCGTGAAGCGGTTTCCCATATGCTGGTGCTGTTTCCTTTCGAGACCGAGATCTACGAAAAGGAAGGCATTCCCGTGACCTATGTGGGGCATCCGCTGGCGGCCAATATTCCTTTGCAGCCCGATAAAACCGATGCACGCCGTCGTCTGAGCTTGCCGGAGTCAGGTCGTATTTTGGGTGTGTTGCCGGGCAGTCGTTCGTCCGAGGTCAAGATGTTGTCGCCCCGCTTTTTGCAGGCCGTACAAATTCTGCAGGATCAAGATCCTGATCTGACGATTCTGGTGCCTATGGTCAATCCCAAGCGTCGCCAGGAGTTTGAAGAGGCGCTGGCACAGCATCCGGTACGCAATGTGCACATTATTGATGCCCATACCGCCGGGATTCGTGAGCCGGACTCGGAAGGCGTCATTCGTCCTCCCGCCTGGACGGTGATGGAAGCCAGTGATGCGGTTCTGGTTGCCAGTGGGACAGCCAGTCTGGAAACAGCGCTGTACAAGCGTCCCATGGTTATTTCGTATGTGCTTAGCCCCATGATGGAGCGCATCATACGTTGGAAATCCGGGCAGGACAGGCCGTATGTGCCTTGGGTGGGTTTGCCCAATGTCTTGGCCCGTGATTTCGTGGTGCCGGAATTGCTGCAAGAAGACGCCCAGCCGCAGAAGCTGGCACAAGCGTGCTGGAAAGCCTTGAGCGATCAGGACTATGTGGCCCATATAGAGCAGGTCTTTACTGACATGCATCTGAGCTTGCGCCGCGACACGCCTGCCTTGGCAGCCGAGGTTATTTTGAAGATGGCACGTGGATGAAGCAGCTAGATTTATTGGTCAGTGATGTGTCGGCCGGTTTGGTTGCGGGGCTGGATGAAGCGGGACGTGGTCCCTTGGCAGGCCCGGTCTTTGCGGCTGCCGTGATTCTGGATCCCGATAATCCCATCGAGGGTTTGAACGACTCCAAAAAGCTGACCGCCAAACGGCGTGAAGCGCTGGCTGTACTGATCAAGGAACGGGCCTTGGCCTGGGAAATTGCCAGTGCAAGCGTTGCAGAGATTGATGACATCAATATTTTGCATGCGGCCATGCTGGCCATGCAGCGAGCCTGTAATGGCCTGAAGGTCAAACCAGAGCAGGCTCTGGTTGATGGCAATCGTATTCCAACGAATTTGTGCTGTCCCGCCGAGGCCATTATCAAAGGCGACGCCAGCCATGCGGCTATTGCAGCCGCTTCCATTCTGGCTAAAACGGCACGGGATGCAGTGTGTCTGGAACTGCACCGTGACTATCCCGAGTACGGTTTTGATCAACACAAGGGGTATGGGACGGCCTTGCATTTGCAGCGTTTGTCACAGCATGGCCCTTGTCCAGAGCATCGTCGAAGTTTCGCGCCGGTACGCGCATCTTTAGTTAGGTAAGTTGAAGAATGAGGCTGATTGAATCCAAAGATAATGCACTGTTCAAACGAGTGCAGCGCCTGGCTCATGATAAGCGCGAGCTGGACGGGGGTGATCAGCTAATTTGGTTGGAAGGCATCCATCTCTGTCAGATGTGGCTGGAACGCCGTGGCCAGCCGGAGCTGGCTGTTTTCGAGATGGATCGTCACTCGGAAGAACTGCTGGAGTTGGCGCGTTTTTTGCCTGGTCATAGCAGTGTCATTTTCAATGCTACCTTGATGAACGCTGTCTCCCAGGTGGGTCAGGGGCAGGGCGTCGGCTTTATTGTCCGCGTGCCTCGTGGGCAAGCCTGGACGGCTCCCCGTAAACGCGCCATCTTGCTGGATCAGGTCCAGGACCCCGGTAATGTGGGGACTGTATTGCGAACTGCGGTGGCAGTGGGTTTGGAAGCCGTTTATCTGACACCAGGCTGTGCCAGCGTCTGGTCACAGAAAGTGCTGCGCAGCGCGCAGGGCGCTCATTTCTCTATTCAGGTGCATGAGCAAGTGGATGGGGCGGAGCTGCTGGAAAAGGCCGCCTTGCCGGTGCTGGTGACCTCTCTGGGGCCCGATACTCAGGATTTGTACGAAGCTAGCTTGCCTGACCAAGCGATTTGGGTGTTTGGTAATGAAGGGCAGGGCGTCAGCCCAGCCTTGCTGGCCGAGGCGAATCAGCGCCTGTTCATTCCCCAGGCTCCGGGAGTCGAGTCTTTGAATGTGGCTATCGCCACCGCCCTTTGCCTGTACGAGCAACGACGTCAACATAGCCGTTAGCCCTGGCTGCTTTCATTGCAAAGCCTTAAGCAGAATGAACGTGTACAAGACAATTCTGTCTTGATATAGCACTTGTTTCTTCTTGTAAAATCAAGTAAATCATCTAGTAAGGTGCCTAGTTATCGATACGCTAGCATTAAGCACCTGACGGGGCAGGCCAGTCTTGCTTGCCCGTCTATCTGCAGCCCTGCACGTGCTGCCCCTTCCCCTTGTATCGCTCCATCGTTGGTATCCGGCTGGATTCTTAATCCTTGTTTTTTCAGATGAGGTCAACAATGAAACTTAGCGAATACGCGGCTTACGATGCCCTGGCTTTGGGCGAGCTGGTCGCCAAGAAACAAATCAGTGTTCAAGAGTTGAGTCAGGTGGGCAAAAAAGCCATCGACAAGCTTAATCCCAAAATCAATGCGGTCGTGGAAAGCTGGGATGCAGAAGTGGACCCCCATGCTGATCGGGACTCTGTGCTCTACGGCGTGCCTTTTCTGATCAAGGATTTGGCCATCACCATGAAGGGCAAGCGCTACGAGCTGGGCAGCAAGCTGGCACAGGATATGGTGATGGATTCTGATAGCACCCTGATGCGTTATTACAAGGAAGCGGGGCTGATGACCTTGGGGCGCACGACGACCTCGGAGTTTGCCATCAGCACCACGACCGAGGCGCGCTGCGTAGGGCCCACCCTGAACCCTTGGAATCCCGCTTTTAATGCAGGCGGCTCAACCGGGGGCTCTGCCGCCGCGGTAGCGGCAGGAATGGTGCCACTTGCCCATGCGACGGATGGAGGTGGTTCTATTCGGGTTCCGGCGGCAGTCAATGGTTTGTTCGGCTTGAAACCGACTCGGGGGCGGGTATCCAGCGGCCCCTTGCAAGATGAGGTGTGGAGCGGTTTATTGGCTCACCTGGGCGTCAGCCGTAGCGTCCGTGACAGTGCCGCTTTGCTGGATGCGATCAGCCGCCCTGGCATTGGGGAGCCGTATTACACGGCTCCACCGCCACGCAGTTTCCTATCAGCCGTGAAAAAGCATCCAGGGCCTTTGCGCATTGGCTTGATGATGGACCCTCCCAGCGGTGACAAAACCCAATCGATGATTGCAGCCAAGGCCATTGATATGGCTTCTGTGCTGGAGTCTCTGGGACATCAGGTCGAGCCCTTGCAGTTTGACTCGGGGGTGAGCTGGGAGGCGTTTGTGCATGCCAATGCCCAGTTCTGGAACGTGAATACGGCAGCCTGGGTGGACAGTATTGCAGCGGCCACGGGGCGTCCTGTTAACGAGGAGTATCTGGAAAAGGCGACGCTGGCAGCCTATGCCTATGGCAAGAAAATCACAGGTATTGATATTTTGGGGGCGATTGCGGTCCGCAATACGGTTTCACGCAATCTGGGGGCGTATTTTCAAAAATATGATGTTTTGATGACCCCCACTGTCCCCACGTTGCCCATGAAAGTGGGGGAGTACAACAAGGTACAAGATCAGGTGGACGGCCTGGGCTGGATAGCCCATGTATTTCGGCAAGCGCCTTTTGCGGCTTTGGCCAATATCAGTGGTTCGCCATCCATGTCCGTACCAGCGGGATACGATGTGGCGACCTCTTTGCCGATTGGCATGATGTTTACCGCCGCCTATGGTCAGGAGTGCATGTTGTTTGGTCTGGCAGGGCAGTTGGAGCAGGCTTTGCCCTGGGCAGATCAACATCCCCAAGTCTGGGTTGGCCGTTTGGATTGAGACGTACTATTCACGGGGTGGGGCGACTGCACTCCAGACAGATGGTTTCCTATCAACGGCCTGAAGTCGGTGTTGTGAACTGAGCCCAAGAGGTTGGACAGTTAAAAATTAATAGCGGAAGGCCTGAGTTCGGTATTGCACTGGACTCAGGCCCTTTTTATTTCGCCGTGATTTCAGCACTGACATTTGCTGGATGATGCCATTGGGTTACATCTGCTTGACATTACATTTCAAAGAGAACATTATAAGTTACATGAAAAGAGATAGCCGCCTATCGTCCTTCCTTCATGCGCTTTTGCGCATGGCTGAACAGGGTGAACCCACTACTTCAGAATCTCTGGCTCAGTGTCTGGGCACTCATCCCGTCGTCGTCCGACGCAGCATGGGATACCTGCGGACAGCGGGCATTGTGAAGTCCGATCGAGGCTACTTAGAGGGATGACGTATCCGTATTGACCTGGGAGCGGTCACCTTGCGCCAACGGCATGACGTCTCACTCACGAAAGGTCACGTTTGATGAACCCGTTCTCTGACCCGGTGTCCGTATCGAGCTATGCCGATCGGGCGCCCAGGATTGTGCCCGGCCTTTTTGATTTGCATAGGATGGCAGGCGTGCTGTTGGGTGAACGTGCGCCTGCTGACGCACGTATCCTGGTGCTCGGTGCAGGCGGCGGACTGGAGCTGAAGGCCTTTACCCATATGCGGCCGACTTGGCTTTTCGACGGTGTTGATCCGTCAGCTCAGATGCTTGAGCTCGCCCGCACAACAAT
The DNA here is from genome assembly GCF_017377875.1 of Alcaligenes sp. SORT26. Taxonomy (GTDB): domain Bacteria; phylum Pseudomonadota; class Gammaproteobacteria; order Burkholderiales; family Burkholderiaceae_B; genus Alcaligenes; species Alcaligenes parafaecalis. The sequence continues at coordinate 1,000,186 of NZ_CP070975.1, read as the reverse complement.
CGGTCAGGACGGGGGGCGTGTGCGCCTGCACGAGGGCTATATCGACAGTGCCCCAGAGGGGCCGTTTGATGGCGCTGTTTGCTTTCTGACGCTGCATTTTCTGCCATCAGCCGAACGCCTGCAGACCTTGAGACAGATGTTCCTCAGACTCAAGCCTGGGGCGCCCCTTGTCGTCGCACATCACAGCTTCACAGACGACGATCCTGCTAGAGATAAATGGCTTGCGCGTACTGCGGCATTCACTACGGCTTCTGGCGTGTCTGTGGAACAGGCCGAGGGCAATATGGCGGCGATCAAGGAGCGGCTGCCCGTGCTTTCACCGCAGCAGGATGTTGACCTGCTTCGTGAGGCCGGATTTATTGATATTGAACTTTTCTATTGCGCATTCACGTTCAAGGGCTGGGTCGCCTACAAGCCGTAAGAGCTGAAGTCTACTTGGCTATTGGGGGCACGATCGTGCCCCCCGTTTTGTGGCTAACCAGTATCTTGCGCAGTGGTTTTGATGATGCTGTCCGAATTCCCTGAGGTGGAAATCCGTACAGCATCCGGGATGGCGTCACGCTTTAGTAGGAGCGGCGATCCAGACCTACATCATCCAGAATCTTGGTGGAGATTTCTTCGATGGACTTGGTGGTGGTAGACAGCCAGGGAATGCCTTCCATACGCATCAGTCGTTCCGCTTCAGCCACTTCCATACGGCATTGCTCGATGGTGGCGTATTTGCTCCCGGGACGGCGCTCATTACGCACTTCAGACAGGCGGTCTGGATGAATGGACAGGCCAAAAATCTTTTTCCGGTAGGGAGCCAGCGTGGCGGGCAGGGTGCCGCGCTGGAAATCTTCGGGAATGATGGGGTAGTTGGCGGCCTTGACGGCGTACTGCATCGCCAAGTACAAGCTGGTAGGCGTTTTTCCGCAACGGGACACACCCACCAGAATCACGTCGGCTTGTTCCAGACCATTCACGTACTGACCATCGTCGTGCGCCAGACTGAAGTTGATGGCCTCAATGCGATTGTTGTAGCGCTTGGACATGCCACCGGAGTGCGAACGGCCCACGGAACGGCTGGATTTCACTCCCAGGGCGCGTTCAATGTGTCGTACAAAGGCACCAAACAGATCCAGGAAGGTGCAGTTGGCCGCGCCAATAATGTGCGCCATCTTGGGGTCAACCAGAGTGCTGAATACCAGAGGCTGCTGGCCTTGTTCTTGAGCGCATTGGTTGATGCGATCAGCGACAGACTGGGCTTTCTCGATAGTATCGATAAAGGGAATCCGGATGGCCTGAAATTCGAATTGAGCGAATTGCGACAGGACGGAGTTGCTGAAAGTTTCGGCGGTAATGCCCGTGCTGTCAGAAACGACAAAGACGGTACGCTCAATAGGAGAAGATGTCATGGAATAAGTCGTGCACAATGCTCGGGAAACGGTACAATTTGCAAGATTACCATTTACCGCTCGGATCAGGGTATGAGAAAGGCAGGTTTGCTTAGGACAGATCACACAGACAGCGCTGTGCGGATCACTGCCTTAAGCAAACACGCTTTTTTTTCTATTCAAGGTGACTTATGTCTTACGTAATTGGTTTCGACAAGCTCCGCATGACGGACGTCGACACAGTGGGCGGTAAAAACGCTTCGCTGGGTGAAATGATTAGCCAGTTGGCTGATGCTGGTGTGCGCGTGCCGGGTGGTTTCGCCACAACAGCCGAAGCATTCCGCGTTTTCCTGAAAAACAACGATCTGGACAAGCGCATTCAGCAGCGTCTGGATACGCTGGACGCCGACGATGTGCGTGAACTGGCTGCCGCCGGTGCCGAAATTCGTCAGTGGATCATCGACACTCCTTTCCCTGCCGAGTTCGAGAAAGCCGTACGTGAGGCCTTTGCCGAACTGGACGCCGATGGCAAGGGCTCCTTTGCCGTACGTTCTTCCGCGACTGCAGAAGACTTGCCTGATGCCTCTTTTGCTGGTCAGCAAGAAACCTACCTGAACGTCGTCGGTATTGACGAAGTGCTGGGCAAGATTCACCACGTGTTTGCTTCCCTGTACAACGACCGTGCTATTTCCTACCGCGTGCACAAGGGCTACGCTCACGCTGAAGTGGCTCTGTCCGCTGGTATTCAGCGCATGGTGCGCTCCGACAAGGGCAGTGCTGGCGTGATGTTCACCTTGGACACCGAGTCGGGCTTCAAGGATGTGGTCTTTTTGACTTCCTCCTATGGCCTGGGCGAAACCGTGGTTCAAGGTTCGGTCAATCCGGACGAGTTCTACGTTTACAAGCCAACCCTGGCTTCCGGTCACTACCCCATCATCAGCCGCCGCATTGGCTCCAAGCTGATCAAGATGGAATTTGACGAAGGCCGTACCACGGACCACGCTGTGCGCACGGTTGATGTGCCCGTGTCCGAGCGCAACCGTTACTCCCTGAGCGACGAAGAAGTTATCGAACTGGCCCGCTACGCCACCATCATCGAAAAACACTACCAGCGTCCTATGGACATTGAGTGGGGTCGTGATGGTATCGACGGCAAGATCTACATCCTGCAAGCCCGTCCTGAGACCGTCAAGTCCCAGCAAGGCAGCAACGATGTGCAAGAGCGTTACCGTCTGAAAGCCACCGGCGAAGTGCTGGTGACTGGCCGTGCTATTGGCCAGAAGATCGGTTCGGGCAAAGTCCGTATCGTGGCTGATGCTTCCGAGATGGACCTGGTCAAACCCGGCGACGTGCTGGTCACTGACATGACGGATCCTAACTGGGAACCCATCATGAAGCTGGCTTCGGCTATCGTCACCAACCGTGGTGGCCGTACTTGCCACGCGGCGATTATTGCGCGCGAACTGGGTATTCCTGCCGTGGTCGGTTGCAACAACGCCACTGATGTGCTGAAGGAAGGCCAGGAAGTGACCGTTTCGTGTGCTGAAGGCGACGAAGGTCGTATTTACGACGGTCTGCTGGAAACCGAGATCGAAGAGGTGAGCTGGGGTCAAATGCCCGAGATCGGCCTGAAAATCATGATGAACGTGGGTAACCCACAACTGGCTTTCGACTTCTCGCAAATCCCGAACGATGGTGTGGGTCTGGCTCGTCTGGAATTCATCATCAACAACAATATCGCCATTCACCCCAAAGCGGTTCTGGACTACCCCAATGTGGATAGCGAACTGAAAAAAGCGGTGGAATCGGCTGCCCGTGGCTACGCCAGCCCGCGTGCTTTCTTCGTAGAAAAACTGGCTGAAGGTATTGCGACTCTGGCCGCATCCTTCTACCCCAAGCCCGTCATCGTGCGTTTGTCGGACTTCAAGTCCAACGAATACCGCAAGCTGGTGGGTGGTTCGCGCTACGAGCCCGAGGAAGAGAACCCAATGCTGGGCTTCCGCGGCGTGGCTCGCTACCTGTCCGAAGACTTCGCAGAATGCTTCAAGATGGAATGCGAAGCCCTGAAGAAAGTACGCGACGAAATGGGTCTGACCAACGTCGAAATCATGGTGCCATTCGTGCGTACTCTGGGTCAGGCAGAACGTGTGGTGGGTCTCTTGGCTAATCACGGTCTGGCTCGCGGCGAAAACGGCCTGCGCCTGATCATGATGTGCGAAGTGCCTTCCAACGCTATTTTGGCCGATCAGTTCTTGCAGTACTTTGACGGTTTCTCCATCGGCTCCAACGACATGACTCAGTTGACTCTGGGTCTGGATCGCGACTCCGGTATGGAACTGTTGGCTGCTGACTTTGACGAGCGTGACGAAGCCGTGAAGTTCATGCTGAGCCGTGCCATCAAGGCATGTCTGGCACAAAACAAATACGTCGGTATTTGTGGTCAAGGCCCCAGCGACCACCCTGATCTGGCCAAGTGGCTGAGCGACGAAGGCATTATTTCCTTGTCGCTGAACCCGGACACGGTTGTGGACACCTGGCAGCGTCTGGCCAAGGCCTAAGACTTAAGCGGCTGCCAGAGTTTCTCTGGCAGTACGCTGGTCAAGCCAGCTAAAATAAAACACCCCGGCATGGAGCTTCCATGCCGGGGTGTTTTTATATGAGGTGTTTGCTTTTTGTTGCTACGGGTAGGGTGCTGATAGCCAGCGATGTAGCAGCGTGATGAAACCTTAGTTGGCTACGTCGCTTTGGTAAACGTGCAGGAACATATCCAGAATATGTTCGGTTTCGCTCTGAATGCGCTCTTCGCTCCAGGGTTCCATCGCCCCCATCAGGAGCAAGACAATTTCGCCTTCGCTCAGGCAGCGGAAATGTTCCACCATCAAGGCCGGGTCCAGTTTGCGCAGAGTGCCACGCTCGACATGGCGGGCAAAAAAGCACTGCACGCCGTCCCAGATCTGATCATCCAGCATCTCCATAAAGCGTTTGCCAATATCGCTATGGCCGCCTACAGAAACAACGATACGCAATAGCTGGGCCGTTTGCTTGGAGTAGAGATTGCGCAGCATGGGCAGCAAGAAACGCTGCAGTTCTTCGCGTATGTCGCCCTCCGTGTCCAGCTTGGTCAGGACCTGCTCGGTAAATTCCTGGGCGCCGGTCAGTAGCACGGCCAGCAGCAAGTCTTCTTTGGAGGGGAAGTAATTGTAAAGAGTGCCCTTGGAGCCGCCTGCCAAGGCAGCGATCTGGGACATGGATGTCGCCTCAAAACCATTCTCGCGGAAAACCTCGGAAGCCACTTCCAGGATTTTATCGCGGCGTTCGCGTCCTTTTCGAGTCGCGCGTTGAGATTTTCGGGGAACATCGTCGTGCATAATGGCAGGCAAAAAGTAGGTGAATAGGACAAAGTCAGCATCATACCGTATCAATGGCTGATGTGCTGCTGCTCTATTTCGATCGTTAAGGGAAGGCTAGACTGACTCCCTGATTTTACGCCATGCACCGGACCTGCAACGATTTGTTTGCTCCAGTCTTTGATCTGGGGCCTGTTACTGCTCAAAATCACCACATATTCGGGTGGTAGCACAGGGCAGACGTCCTGGGCTCGTGCAGGGGCGTTTGATGATCGCTATAGTCCTTATCTGTTTTGATTTAAAGTATAAGGCGGCGGTTCTGATACTCTCTTTGCTTAAGACAAAGCCCGAGGAGTTGTGGATGTCTACTACGCAGTCGTATCAAGTGGTGATCGTTGGGGGCGGGGCAGGCGGCCTGGAACTGGCTGCCAAATTAGGGCGCCAGTTCGGGCGTCAGCATATCTTTCTGGTTGATAAAGACAGCGACCATATCTGGAAGCCGTCTTTGCACGAGGTAGCTGCGGGCACCTTGGACATTCACCGTGAAGGTTTGTCGTACTTCATGCTGGCGCGGGACTGTGGCTTCACCTTTATTCAGGGTGAAATGACCGGTATAAACCGTGAGCAGCGCGAAATTACGCTGGCACCGGTCCTGGGCCCCGATCACGAAGAGGTCTTCCCGGAGCGCAGCCTGACATACGGTACGCTGGTGATGGCTGTGGGCAGTAAATCCAACTTCTTCAATACGCCTGGCACCCATGAACACGCGCTGGCCTTGGACTCGACCCATCAGGCCGAGCGTTTCCGCTTGAAATTGCTCAATGAACTGATCAGCGTGACCCGTCGTGCCCAGCGTGAGCAGGGTGCACCTTTGTATATCAATATTGTCGGGGGCGGAGCAACGGGGGTGGAGTTGGCGGCAGAGCTGCTGGAAGCCCGTGCCGATCTAAGTATCTACAGTATCCCCGGCAGCAGTTCTGACCGAGAGGTGCGTATCACGCTCCTGGAAGGCGCAGATCGCATTCTGTCCGCCTTGCCGCCCAAGCTGTCTGCGACTGCCCAAAGCCTGCTGGAGCAGCGTGGCGTGGCCGTACGGACGTCTGTACGTGTCAGCCGCTTGGCTGCTGATCATATCGAGGATGTGAACGGCGGGCAGTATCCCAATGATCTGTGTGTGTGGGCCGCGGGGATTGAAGCGCCTGCCTTTTTGGCTCAACTGGGCCTGCCTGTTAACCGTATCAATCAATTGGTGCTGGATGCCTGTCTGGCCACGCCGGACCCGTATATCTGGGCCCTGGGCGACTGCGCACAAGTCCCTTGGGATAAAGAGGGCCAGTTTCTGCCAGCGCGCGCCCAGGTTGCGCACCAGCAAGCCAGCTATTTGCGTAAACGCCTGGCCGCCCGTATTCAGGGCAAACCGGTTGATGAGTCACCCTTCGTTTACAAGGATTACGGCTCACTGGTCTCCGTGGGCCATAGCCGCGGAGTAGGGAGCCTGATGGGGGTCTTGTCGGGCAAAAGCTGGTTTGTCGAAGGCTTGCTGGCTCGCATCATGTACATGAGCCTGCATTTGATGCACCACATGGCCATTTTGGGTGCTGCGCGTACGGCAACCCTGGCTTTGGGCCGTTTGCTCAGCAAACGGGCCGCCCCTCGTGTTAAATTACATTGAGATTTGGAACAAAACGGGCTTTTTAGCCCGTTTTATTCATTCGTCTTGCGGCGGGTGTCGTGTTTCATCAAGCGTTCTTGTTCGCGCTTCCAGTCTTTGTCGCGGGAAACATCACGTTTATCGTGCAGTTTTTTACCGCGTCCCAGACCGAAGTCCAGCTTGATACGACCTTTCTTGTAATGGAGATTCAGGGGAACCAGGGCGTAACCACGTTGTTCAACCTTGCCGATCAGCTTGCTGATTTCCTCGGCTTTGAGCAGCAGCTTGCGGGTACGGGTAGCATCGGGCCGGATATGGGTCGAGGCCGTCGGCAAAGCGCTGACGTGCATCCCGATAATAAACAGCTCGCCTTCGCGTACGATGACAAAGCTTTCTTTGAGCTGAACATGACCAGCTCGGATCGCCTTGACCTCCCAGCCCTCCAGGACCAGACCGGCCTCAAAGCGCTCTTCGATAAAATATTCGTGGGTAGCCTTGCGATTATCAACAATACTCATGAATTAATTGCCAACCATAGATTGTAAAATCAGAACATTCTATCTATTAACCAGACCTGATGCATACAGTAAAACGCTCCGTCCTCCTTCCTTATAGCTGTGAACAGATGTTTGACCTGGTCGCAGAGGTGGAAAAATACCCTGAATTCATGCCCTGGTGTGGTGGCGCGACCGTCAACCAGCGCGACGAAAAGGGGATGGAAGCCTCGGTTACCATCAGCATTGCGGGTATTCGTCAAACCTTCACCACGCGTAACGAACACGATTATCCCAATCGTATTATCTTGCGCCTGGTCAAAGGGCCATTCTCGGCCTTGACGGGAGACTGGCAGTTTACTCCCCTGGGTGAAGACGGTTGCAAGATCGTGTTCACGATGGAGTACGAGTTCTCCAGCCGGGCGCTGGAAATGGTGGTGGGCCCCATCTTCAACCGCGTTGCCAACAGCTTTATCGATTCCTTCACTCGTCGTGCTCAAGAGGTTTACGGTGACTGAGTTATCCGTCAGCGTTCTGGTGGCGACTCAGGCTCAGGTCTGGAAAGCCGCTGTGCGTTTGCCTGCAGGCAGTTGTGTGCGCGACGCCTTGCTCAAAGCAGGGATAGCTGAGGGTCTGCGCGAATGTGGTTTGCCTCCTCTGGATGATCAGCAAGGCCTGGATGCTTTGCACGTAGGCGTCTACGGCCAGCGTTGCCAGCTTGATCAGCTCTTGCAAGACCAGGATCGGGTCGAGGTCTATCGCGAACTGGTGTTTGACCCTATGGATTCGCGCCGTCGTCGTTACGCGCACAAGCTGGCTGCCCGCGCTGCCGCCAGACCCCGCCGCAAACCTGCTCGCGCCTAGTTCTTCTGCGCCTGATCATCAGGCCGCCACTTTCAGCTAGACTGTCGCCTCCTACCTTGCTCTGCCCCCTATGAAAGGGCTGATTGTCATCAGCACGACAACTAAAGGGGGCGGCTCGCATTATGGTGGGTAAAAACAAGGAGACAAGCATGATACTGACAGACGATCAGAACGCCTTCGCGCAAGCGGCGCGTGAGTTTGCCGAAGGGGAACTGGCACCGCATGCGGCGCGCTGGGACGAAGAACAGATTTTCCCGATTGAGGCCTTCCGTAAAGCGGGTGAATTGGGTTTTTGCGGGCTTTATGCCCCGGAATCCATTGGTGGCTTGGGTCTGGGACGCCTGGAATCCAGTCTTGTGTTCGAGGAAATGGCGGCGGTAGACCCATCGACCACCGCTTTTCTGACTATCCACAATATGGTCACCTGGATGGTGGGCACCTGGGGCTCGGATGAGGTCAAATCCCAATGGGGTGAATTGCTGAGCAGTGGCCAGAAGCTGGGCTCCTATTGTCTGACAGAGCCCGGTGCCGGTTCAGACGCAGCTTCGCTGCGCACCCGTGCTGAGCGTGATGGGGACGACTTCCTGATCAGTGGCAGCAAGGCATTCATCTCCGGTGCCGGAGATACGGATTTGCTGGTGGTGATGGCGCGCACCGGGGGCGATGGCCCCAAGGGCATTTCCGCCTTTGCTGTTCCTGCTGATGCGGCAGGCATTACCTACGGCCGTAAAGAACTGAAAATGGGCTGGAACAGCCAGTCCACCCGTGGCATCACTTTCGAGCGTGTGCGTGTGCCTGCCTCGGCCATGCTGGGTCAAGAAGGCGAGGGCTTCAAGCTGGCCATGAAAGGCCTGGATGGCGGGCGCATCAATATTGCTTGCTGTTCGGTGGGAGCCGCCCAAGGCGCTTACGATGCCGCCCGTCAATACATGCAGGAGCGCCGCCAGTTCGGCAAGCATCTGGACCAGTTCCAGGCCCTGCAATTCAAATTGTCCGATATCCTGACCAGCGTGGTCGCTGCCCGCCAGATGGTGCGCCTGGCCGCGTCCCATCTGGATGCAGGCAGCAGCCAGGCCAGTACTTACTGCGCCATGGCCAAGCGTTTGGCGACCGATCTGGGCTTTCAGGCTTGCGTAGATGCCCAACAGCTCTTTGGTGGTTATGGTTATCTGAAGGATTATCCTGTTGAGCGACTGGTGCGCGATACTCGGGTGCACCAGATTCTGGAAGGCACAAACGAGATCATGCGTGTCATCATTGCACGACAAATCATTGATCTTGGAGCTGATATTCGATGACGGATTCTGTTTTGTTTGATCGCCTGCCCGGCCAACATGGGAAGGCGATTGGGGTTGCGACACTGAATCGCCCACAGGCACTCAATGGCCTGAATCTGGAAATGTGCCAGTTGCTGTTCAAGCAGTTTCAGGAATGGGCTAAGGACGACAGCATTGCCGTGGTGGTGCTGCGTGGCGCGGGCGACAAGGCGCTGTGTGCTGGGGGCGATTTGCATTCCCTGTATGCCTCCATGCAAAAGAACCAGGACGGTTCGGCCTGGAACAACGAGTACGCCCGTGAATTCTTTGATGTGGAATACCGCCTGGATTATTTGATCCACACCTTTCCCAAACCCATTTTGTGCTGGGGCGACGGGATTGTGATGGGCGGCGGCGTGGGCCTGTTTAATGGTGCCAGCCATCGCGTTGTGACCGACACCACGCGTTTTGCCATGCCGGAAATCTCTATTGGCCTGTTCCCCGATGTGGGCGGCACCTGGATGCTGTCGCACCTGCCTGCGGGTATTGGCCATTTCCTGGCCTTGAGTGGTGCGCAAATCAATGCGTCGGACTGCCTGTTTCTGGGGCTGGCTGATGCCTATCTGCCCCGAGCACATTACGATGCCTTGCTCCAGGCCCTGCAAGGCACTGACTGGCCAGCAGAGCGTGCTGCATGTGATAGTAGCGTGCATCAGGTGTTGCGTCGCTTGGCGGAGGGCGCTCGCCCCGATAGCGGCCCGCTGGAGCAAAACTACGGCATGCTGCGTGATGTCTGCGCCAGCCGTGAATTTGAGCGCATTACGCAAGCTCTACAGCAGTGGCAGGACAGTCCTGACCCCTGGCTGTCCCGTGCCGCGCAAACCTTTGCCAAAGGTGCGCCAGGTTCGGCTCGCTTGTCTTTTGAGCTGCTGGAACGTGTTCATCACCTGTCTTTGGCTGATGTGTTCCGTCTGGAATACATTGTGTCGCTGCAATGTGGTGTTCAGGGCGACTTCCAGGAAGGTATACGTGCATTGCTGATTGATAAAGACAAACAGCCACGCTGGAATCCGGCGTCGCTGGAACAGGCTGATGCCCGCTGGGTGGAACGCTTTTTTGTTCCCGCCTGGCCTGCAGAAACGATTCATCCCTTGGCTGACCTGTGATCCAGGCAGACCGCTGCGGCGCCTGACGGCGCCGTTTTCATAATTACGAGGAGACAAAATGAGTAACACGATTGCATTTATCGGGCTGGGCCATATGGGCAAACCCATGGCGCTGAATCTGCTCAAGGCCGGTCATAGCCTGAAGGTGTTTGACCTGAATGCGGAGGCCATGAAAGAGCTGCAGGCCGCGGGCGCGCAAGTGGGGGAGTCGGCGGTGCAAATCGCCAAAGATGCGCAGATGGTCTTTACCATGCTGCCTGCAGGCCGCCATGTGCGCCAGGTCTACGAGGGCGACAACGGCTTGTTGCTGGCCGTTGCCCCCGGTACGGTACTGGTCGATTGCAGCACGATTGATGCGCAAACCAGTCAGGATTTGGCGGCCAAAGCCGCGACGCTGGGTCTGATCATGCTGGATGCGCCTGTTTCTGGTGGGACGGGCGGTGCGATTGCAGGCACTTTGACCTTTATGGTCGGGGGCGAAGACCAGGCGCTGGAAAAGGCTCGCCCTTATCTGGACGCCATGGGGAAGAACATTTTCCATGCCGGTAAAACCGGAGCCGGTCAGGTTGCCAAGATCTGCAACAATATGCTCTTGGGGATTTTGATGGCGGGTACGTCCGAAGCCCTGGCTTTGGGCGTGGCCCACGGTCTGGACCCCGCCGTGCTGTCGACCATTATGGCGCGCAGTTCCGGTCGCAACTGGGCAACCGAGCTGTACAACCCCTGGCCTGGGGTAATGCCGGATGTACCGGCTTCGCGTGATTATCAGGGCGGTTTTGCGACGGGCCTGATGCTGAAAGACTTGGGTTTGGCGGCCGATGCGGCTGTCAGCCAGAACAGTGCGACGCCTTTAGGCGAACTGGCTCGTAACCTGTTCGCCTTGCACGCCGCACAAGGTCAGAATGCGGGACTGGATTTCTCCAGCATTCTTAATTTGTACCGTCAGAAGAGCTAAGCTCTGGCAGCGCATAGGGCAGGGGCTGCAGTTCCAGCGCCTGTCCTTGCTCCAGTTGAAACTGGCCTTGTTCCAGATCTGCCAGCACCACTTCCATCAAGATATAGCTGCGTTGCTGCTCGGCCAACCAGGTTTGGTTGATAATGCGGGCGGCGGCGGCGAGTTCTGCGCTTGTATCTGTGCTCGAACGCAAAAACACATCTGAACCTTCCTGTACCTGTGGGGCTGTGTCCAACACGGCGGTACGGGCCGCCATCATGCGTCGCTTGATAGTGCCTCGGTAGTGGCTGCGCGCCACTACTTCCTGACCGGGATAGCAGCCTTTCTTGAAGTTGATCCCGCCAATCAGATCCAGATTCAGGGTCTGGGGGATGAACAAGTCCTGGGTAGCGGCGCCAATCCAGGGCAAACCTGCCAGAATATCTGCGCTTTCCCAGCGGCCTTCAGACGCTTGTGCCGCCGCGTCCTGCAGTGGCGAAACCCGCCAGAAGCGGCGTAAACCATTCAGCTCGCCCGGTGCCTGAATCAAAGTGTCTGTGCCATCGCGGCGTAGGCTCCAGACGGCTTGGGCAGGAGATGAGTCCGCCACGCCGTACACCTGCAGCTCGGACAGGCTGATTGTCACTTTGCTACGCAGCACAAACATGCGCAGGCGCTTGATCAGGGCTTCGCTTAAATCACGGCGTACCAGGGCAAAGACCGTTTCGTCCTGCTCTCGCCAGAGCACCATGGTCGCCAGGCTGCGGCCCTTGGCGGTGCAATAGGCGGCGATGCAGGCTTGATCAGCGGCCAAATGCTCCAGATCATTGCTGACTTGGGCGTGGAGAAAGGAAACGGCATCGGCTCCCTGAAACTGGAGGACGCACAAATCAGGCAGGGTAAAGGAGAGGGGGGCAGACATTCCGGTCATGGCTGAGCGAAAGAATAAATTTAAACATCAATGATACCGTGTGTGAGGCTGCTTCAAGGGGCATATCCCCGCTGGGATCAGGGCATGGGCTGGATAGAAGGAGCCTGCCGTGCTGGCGGGTCCCGGTTTCTGTGTTTAGCTGTGACACATATTCAGGAATAAGCCGCCTCATTCTGTTTACAATAGCGCTCGCATGAAAAAAACTGTCAAGATTTTCTCCGCCCTATTGGGCCTGTTGGTGGTGGCCGCCTGTGTGATAGCGGGTGGCGCCTGGTATTGGGCTAAAAAGCAGCCTGTCACCATGAGTGCTGAACGCATCGACTATGTGGTGCCAGCAGGTTCTGGCCCGCGCGCGATTGCACGCAGCATGCAGCAGGCCGGGATCGATATTCAGGAAGATGCGTTTGTCTGGATGGCACGCTTCTCCGGCCTGGACACGTCTTTGCAGGCGGGGGCGTATGAAGCGGTGCGCGGTGATACTCCGTGGATGGTGATGGAGCGTATGTCCAGCGGCAATATGCTGCAAACTCGCCTGACCATTCCCGAGGGGTGGACCTATCAGCGTATTCGCGACACCTTGGCGGCCAATCCCCAGGTTCGACAAACCTTGGGTGATGTTAGCGACGCGGACTTGCTGCAGCGCTTTGGTGTGGAGGCTGTCCACCCCGAAGGTCTGTTCTATCCCGATACCTATGTATTTGTACCGGGTACGGCTGATGTGGACATTATGCGTCGCGGCTTTCAGGCTCAGCAGGAGTTGCTGGAGCAGTTGTGGGCCGACCGTGATGCCGATTTGCCCCTGAAAAGCCCCTACGAAGCACTGATAATGGCCTCTATCGTGGAACGTGAGACAGGGCACAGCCAGGACCGTGCACGTGTGGCCGGAGTGTTCATGAACCGTCTGCGTGTGGGTATGCCTTTGCAGACAGATCCAACCGTCATTTATGGCATGGGTTCAGCCTATGACGGCCGCATCCGCAAGCGCGATCTGACGACGGACACACCCTGGAATACCTACACCCGTACGGGGCTACCACCAACTCCCATCGCCAGCCCCGGCAAAGCGTCCTTGATGGCGACCTTGCATCCCGAAAAACATAATTTCTATTATTTTGTGTCGCGTGGGGATGGAACCAGCGAATTCTCGGCAAATCTGGCCGCGCATAATCGGGCAGTCGCCAAATATATTCTGAAGCGATAAATCGATCAGGCCCCATTAGGGGCCTGAATGCTTTTGGGAGACTGTTTGATGGTGCTGTACGGCTAGGCGCTATTCAGGCATCAAGGCGTCAAAGCTTTAAGCCGTGCCGTTGCGTGAACCCCGTCCACAAATCATGGACCTTGCTGGCCAGTTCTTCCAGGCCCGCGTCATTGCGAATCAGATAGTCCTGGGGGGCGCGTTCCACACCCCACTCGGAAGAGTGTTGGCTGATAACCGGATTACCGGCACGTTCGATATGCCAAATCTCTCCGCCATGCTCGCGGATGAAACTGGCTTCGTTTTCGTAACGAATGTCTTTAATCAGCAGGCAGCGGGCCTGACTCATGTCAGGAAGCTGGTGGCTGGGCTGGAGCAGGGGCAAGGTGTGGCGGCGCTGCTCGTAATCCGGGTACTCGGCCAGAACCTGACTACGCAGGTGCTCTACAGCCTGACGCGGGCTCAAACCCCAAAAAGTATCAATGTGATCGGCCCGCTCGTCATCCAGGTGCTCGGGCGACATGCCGTAAATGGCGGCCAGGGCCAGCGCCCAGACCGAGTAGTCCTGAATGTTCTTGGCCATGGGCACGCCCGGCCCAAATTCCAGCACATGCTGGGCACGGCGCAACCAGTGGTCGGGGTCACGTTGGCGCATCCAGTCTGTTCCCAGTAGCTGAAAACACTGTCTGGGGGAGCGCTGCCACAGGGTAATAGGCACTTCTTTCAGGCTATCGTCCGTCCAGGCCTGGGCCGGACTTAGGCCAAACAGCACTTCACAGCCCATTTTGACGGGGTCGGCCAAGGCATAGGCCGCCAGTAAGGGGTTTTGTGCCAGTAGCAAATTGGCCACCGTATCTTTGCCAGAACGCGCTTTGGCGGCCAGCCCGATCAATAAGCTCACTTCATCATCCTTGGTAGTGGAGCAGGCATTTTACCGGTTCATATTACAATGTGCGCTGAGCTGTTCAAGCAGGGGCGATGACCCTGTCTTTCCTGCGTGAATCAGGCCTTTTGATGTGCAACCTTGAGGCAATACGGTGTCTGATAGTTTGACTTTTCTACCCTGGCAAATCGAGACCGCCCAAAGCTGGTTGGGTAATCGGGAGCGTTTTGCCCATGCCTGGCTGATCCACGGTCTGCCGGGTATCGGCAAGGCGCAGTTCGCCCGTGCAGCAGCAGCCAGTTTATTGTGCGATCAAACCGTGCAAGGGCTGGCTTGTGGCCAATGCCAGGCCTGTCAGTGGGTGCGAGGCGGGAATCACCCAGATTTGCGCCTGCTGCGTCCTGATGCGGTCGCCCTGGAAGAGCAAGGGCCAGATACCCAGGAAGGGGAGTTGGCTAAAGATGCGGCTGCACGTAAAAACCCATCGCGTGAGATACGGGTAGAGCAATTGCGCCAGTTGCAACATTGGTTCAATACCGCTACTCATAGAGGTGGGTGGCGGGTAGCCGTTTTGTATCCTGCCCAGGCTCTGAATCTGGTATCAGCCAATGCGTTGTTGAAAGTATTGGAAGAACCCGCCGACCGCACCGTATTCCTGCTAGTTGCGGATGCACCAGACCGACTGTTGCCTACGCTGGTTTCCCGTTGCCGCCGTTTGCCTTTGCCTGCCCCTGACGTGGCGCAATCCGTGCAATGGTTGGAACAGCAAGGAGTGGATCAGGCCTCGGACTGGTTGGCTGCCTGGGGCGGGGCACCTTTAAAGGCGCTAAGTGCCAGCCAGCAGATGAATGCCCCGTGCCCGGACTGGTTAAGTGCCTGGATGGATGGGGTGTTGAAAGCGGGGCGTGAAGCGGATTTGTCTCTGGCCGATACCTTGGAAAAATTGCCTGCTCAGGAATGGATTGATCACTGGCAGCGCCTGTTTGTCGACATCCAGTTGGCTGGTTTTGCGCAAGCGGCGCGGTATTATCCGTCCCTGCAAAAACGTATTGATGCCCTGGCGGCTCAATCCAATACCGCTGCTGTTACCGAAGCCTTGAAGTGGCTGGTTCAGCAAAAGGCGCTGGGCAACCACCCGCTCAATGCTAAATTGTTTATTCATCATGCTCTGGATCGATTGCATCAGGCATGTCGTCGTGTTTAAAAAAGTACCGTCTAATCATGTTTGTTGATTCGCATTGCCATCTTAATTTCCCCGAACTTGCTGAAAATCTGGACGATATTCTGGACAAGATGCGCCAGAACCAGGTGGGCTGTGCGCTGGTGGTCAGCGTGGATATGGACGATTGGCCCGGTCTGATGGACCTGGTTCGTCCTCACTCGCACTTGTTTGCCTCGGTTGGCGTGCATCCGGATTACGAGAAAGTAACGGAGCCTACCGTGCAGGAGCTGTTGCAGCACGCTCAAGACCCTAAGGTCGTGGCCATTGGTGAAACAGGCCTGGACTACTACCGTTTGCAAGAACCCCTGGATTGGCAGCGTGAGCGTTTCCGTACCCATATTCGGGCCAGTCGCGAATCGGGCCTGCCCCTGATTATCCATACCCGCTCGGCCAGTGCGGACACCATTGCCATCATGCGTGAAGAGCAAGCGCAGATCGCCGGGGGCGTGATGCATTGCTTCACCGAAACCTGGGAAGTCGCGCAGGCAGCGATGGAGTTGAACTTCTATATTTCCTTCTCCGGTATCGTGACGTTCAAGAGCGCGACCCAGTTGCAGGAGGTCGCCCAGCGGGTGCCGCTGGATCGCTTGTTGATCGAGACAGACTCGCCTTTTCTGGCACCGGTGCCTTATCGCGGCAAAATGAACAATCCTTCCCTGGTGATTCATGTGGCCGAGAAGATTGCAGAGTTGCGTGGCATTTCGGTCAAGGAAGTGGAAGAGGCAAGTACGGAAAATTTCTTTAAATTATTCAGCAAGATACGAGCATAAATTAATCTTGTTTAGAGGTCTGATTAGTCGCTGCGATACTTGCCTGCACTGATTGTCAGGAAGTTGTCTGATCAGAAGCTAAAGTTAATTATGTTTATCAAGAAAATCTAATAAGCTGCTGATTTTAAATATAAATTATAGAATTTTCGATGAGGTTTCAGCCTGTTTTGGTAGCCTGAAATCATTGTTGAAAAGTTAATTTTTATTAATAATCAATGGTTTATTTGATTTTATTGAACCAGTTTATAGTTAAATGCTTCCAGTCTTGAATTGGACAAACAGGTCCTGAACTCCTCCTTATAGCTACCTCGTGACGCGTTCTTGAGCTAATAAAACACTTTATGAAAAGGACTTAATAATATGATTTTTAAAAGAAAAATGGCGAATAAAGCCATCCTTTCCCTGGTGTTTCCTTTTGCTGTCCTCTTGTCAGCCCCCGTTCTGGCTCAGGAGCCGGAGTTTGAAAGCCGAAATTGGTATCTGGCTCTGGAAAACGACCGGCCCAACATCATCGAACAAGAGTTCATTCGGGGGGCTAATCCCAATGCGGTGGACTCCAAAGGCAATCCATCCCTGATGTTGGCGATGCGCAATCAGTCCTGGAAGGTGGTGGATGCCTTGCTGGCGAACCGACGCACCAACGTGAATATCGAGAACGAGTCCCGTGAAACCCCCATGATGTATCTGGCCTTGATGGGTGAAACGGCTCGCTTGCGGGATTTGCAGGCACGGGGTGGACAGATCAATCGAGTGGGTTGGTCGCCTTTGCACTATGCAGCCTCCAAAGGGCACGAGGAAACCGTTCGTTATTTGCTATCCCAAAAAGCGATTGTGAATGCTCCTGCACCGGATGGAACCAGCCCCTTGATGATGGCGGCCTTGTCGGGAAAACGTGCAGTGGTCGAGGTCCTGTTGGCAGCGGGTGCAGATCCCACGATGCAAAATGCTCAAGGCTTGAGTCCGGCAGACTGGGCCCGATCCGCCAATCATGAACAATTGGCCAGCTTTCTGGATCAGGCTGCGGCACGCAAGTCCGCTTCCGTACCTGCGGCAGGAAGCTACTCCGGGGGGGCGGTACAAACCTATGGAGTTCCAGAGCGTGTGGAGCAGCCCGATTTGAATCGCGTGCAAACCGTGACCGTAGAGCCTCAGCCTGAGGCAGCGGCCGAGAGTTCCACGTCCAAACCTGCATCGTCCAATAGCTCCAGCCGTTATTTTGACCTGGATCGTTTTGACAAGCCTGTTCAGCCTTAAGACATAGGCAGAATAGAAAAAAGGAGCCTTTAAGGCTCCTTTTCTGTTTCTGCACGACGTCCATAGGGTAATCCGCTGGATAAGCCTGAATGGGTTTGACTTGATTGGAGGATGAAGGCTCACTAAGCTACAGGCCATATCCCCGGACCGATCGGTCTATCGCTTAGTTATTGGAGCCTGGTATGAATCGTCGCATGATTCTGAAAGCCACCGGCGCGGCTGTTGTGACCCGGCTTGGTGGAGCTGCTTCATCACTGGGTGCTGCGCTTGTTGCGGCTCCCTTGGCTGCTCCCGTGTTCGCGCAGGAGGCCGAAACCTTTCCTTCGAGGCCTGTGCGTATCGTCGTCCCGGTCAATCCGGGCGGCAATGCTGACCGCATCGCGCGAATGCTCGCACAAAGTCTCGCCGAACTGTGGCAGCAAACGGTAATCGTGGACAATGTGCCTGGTGCCCACACCAGTCTTGGCGTTAATCAGGTGGTCCACGCGGCACCCACCGGCCACACTTTGTTGTCCAGCGGTGATCAGCTTGCGCTTAATGCTGCCCTCGGTCGCAAACTCCCTTACCGTGAGACTGATGTTCGTGGTGTGACCCGCACTATCGTCAATTCACAGGTTCTGGTGGTGCGTCCGGGTTTGGGTGTTAGCCACTTTGATGAATATCGTGAGCTGTTGACGCGGCAAGCGGGTGAGGTGACTGCAGCGCTGCCGATTGGCTATGGCAGCATCTATCATCTTGCGGTTGAGTTGCTTAATCAGCGCCTGGGGACGCAGACTAATAACATTCCCTATCCGGGTGGGGCACCGGCTATTTTGGCCGTACTCGGTGGCCATGTGGATGGCGTGTTTATCGATATCTCGTCGGCGACTCAGAACGTCCAGACTGGCCAGCTCGTGCCTTTAGCTGTTACTTCGTCGGAACGCTCCAAGGTTCTGCCAGATGTACCCACCTTCCAGGAACTGGGCGTACCTGACTTCCTGATCGAAAGCTGGCAGGGTATCTTCGTTCCGCGTGCTACGCCGGATCAGGTAGTGGCACGTCTCAACCGCGACATCACGACTGTACTTCGCTCGCGTGAGTTTGCTGCGCCCTTGGAGGAACTGGGTTTTGTGATCGCGCCGAGCACGGCCGAGTTACTGGACCAGACCGTGGCGCGTGACATCGCGGTGTTCCGCGAAGTGGCTGTGGCTGCCGGTATTACGCCTGAGTGACGTTTTCCTGTCGCGGCAGCCCCCACGCTTATCTACTTTGCTTTAGTTGGCTTTTTCCTGCGCCTTGGCCATATGGGAGGCATGGACAAAGGTCTGGAAGCCCTGGAGGTAAGCCGTCAGCATTTTCTGGATATTTTCATCTTGCAGCTTGCCTTGCGCATCAAAGGAGTTCTGTGCGCGAGACACGAGCAAGGAGCCGCCGCTATACAGCGACACGCCCAGCATTTTCAGCGTAGGTAGCCAGGCGGCCTGGGACGAGATAGTGCCAAACCCACCCATGGAAGCGCCAATCAAGCCGGTAATACGGCCCGAGAAAACGGCTTTCATGTCGGTACGGGACAGCCAGTCAATCCCGTTTTTAAACACGCCGGGCACGCCATTGTTGTATTCCGGCGTGACCAAGAGCAGGGCGTCGGCGTTCAGAATTTTTTCTTTCAAGCTCAGGACGGCCTCTGGAATACCGTCCTTACTTTCGATATCGCCGTCATACAGAGGGATACCGTGCAAGGTTGCGACGTCAATCGCCATTCCTTGGGGAGCCAGGGCTTGAGCTGCATGGGCCAAGGCGGTATTGAAGGAGGTTTGGCGCAGGCTGCCAGACAAGGCCAGAACGCGGCAAGGACCGGACAGGTTCACCACGCCGGTGGTCTGACGCAAGGCTTCGCTTAATTGGTCGATTACTTGAATCCATTCGGGCGAGTCTTGAAGACGTTTTTCGCGGATGAACTCGGCCTGGGATTCGTCCCAAAAGGGAGCATCGGCCAGGAGGATGTCGTTGGACAGGGGGCGGTGTTTTTCCAGAAAGCTGGCAATCGCCTCGGGGGAGTTGGGCAGACCGAGTTGAGCAAACAGGTCGTGAAAGCGGAACAAGTTATCAGACATGGCGGTATGGGAGCTTTAAAGAAGGGGTGGGACGCTGCCTGCAGGCTAGGGGCCGGGTTTGCAGGTTTGGCTCTGTCCGGGCCGTGGGCAGCGTACAAAACAGGGTGTGCTTGCTTAAGTGGCAGCCTGGAGCAGGCTGCCAGTGTATTGAGCAGAATGATTCAGTGATTTAGTCCGCAGGCAGATAGTCTGGACGCAAGATGCCTCGCAACTGAGAGTAGGGCAGCAGCAGCTCAGGTTGGCCTAGCGAGTAGGGGGCAACTTCATACGGGTTGTATTTGACCAGCAGGCCCTGATCGGTCAGTGCAATGTTCTGAGCGGGCTGGAAGGGCCACATTCTGTCCCAGCCAGCGCGATCTTCACGTGCTTCGCTCAGGCTGGAAACCCAGTTGTTGTGCGCCTGGCGTACCAGTTCCTGGAAAGGTTTGAGCTTGCCAGGGGCAATAATGCGGTCCACTGGCAACGCGATTTTCAGGCGATTGTCCCAGTTGATGAATTGTGTGGCGGTAATGCCGTGAGCGGCACCGGTCATGTAAATGCCGGAACTCAGCTCTACAACGGTCAGGTCACGGTTACGGTAGCGGGTACGGGCAGCCAGATGGACTTCGTCGCGGTTATTGGCGGTTGCCCAGTAGTAGTCTTCAAACTCTTTCAGGCCTCGATAGCCGGGGTGGCGTTCCGAGATAACGGTCATATGGGCCAGACTTTCGTCGACCAGCTTGGTCAGTTCGGTATTGCCAGGGAAAATCAGGGATTTCACTTCCAGGCGTGGGCATTCACCGGTACAGCCAGGTTTGACGTGCTTGTAGTTCAGCGACTGGGTGAAAACACCGTCTTTTTCCGTCTGATCCTGGGTTTGTGTGGGGATCAGGGAAATATTGGAGCTGGGCGTGCTGGAACACGCAGACAGAGCCATGGCGGTCAGGCCAATAAGCAGTAGCTGATAGGGGCGCTGCAAGGTCATGGGTTGATAGTCCTATCGAATAGTTTTGGAATCTTGGCCAAAAAGGATCTGGCGGGCTTTCTCGTCATGGACGGGGGAGCCGGGGTTGATCTGCTCGACCAGAGCATAGGCGCGCTGGGTCGCCGGGCGCTCGCCAATACGCTGAAACCAGCGTTTCAGATGCGGGAAGTCGTCCAGGTTCTGGCTTTGGCGCTGGTGGGAGACAATCCAGGGATAGCTGGCCATATCGGCAATGGAATAGTCGCCCGCGATAAAGTCACGCTGTTCCAGGTGCTTGTTCAGCACACCGTAAAGGCGGCCCGTTTCACGTACATAGCGGTCAATGGCGTAGTCAATTTTGACGGGCGCATAGACGTTGAAGTGATGGTTTTGACCGGCCATCGGACCCAAGCCCCCCATTTGCCAGTACAGCCACTGCAAGGTCTCGGTACGGACCCGCAAGTCGGAGGACAGGAACTGGCCGGTTTTCTCCGCCAGATACTGCAAGATAGCGCCGGACTCGAACAGGGAGATAGGCTCGCCGCCGTCTTGCGGGGCCTGGTCAACAATGGCGGGAATACGGTTATTAGGGGCGATGCGCAGAAATTCAGGTTTGAATTGATCGCCCTGGCCAATATTGATGGGGTGGAGGGTGTAGGGCAGGCCGGACTCCTCCAGAAACATCGTGACTTTGTGTCCGTTGGGAGTGGTCCAGTAATACAGGTCGATCATGTGTTCTCCTGGCTAAGTGAAGACGCTGGCCGGTCTGCAGCAAGCTACCCAGATGACGTATCCAGTGGCGCTGGGCTACTATTGTTCGCCTGAATACGGTTTATAGGAAGTCAAAGACTGTCATGAGCAAAATCTATCATAATCCGCGCTGCAGCACTTCGCGTAATGCCCTGGCCATGATGCAGGAAAAAGGCCTGAAGCCCGAGATCATCGAGTACCTGAAAACGCCTTTGTCGCGTAGCGAACTCAAAGCGCTGATAGCGGCGACGGGTTTGACCGTACGTGAAGCCATGCGCAGCAAAGAAGCCATTTACAGCGAGCTGAATCTGGGCAATCCCGATCTGAGCGACGAGGACTTGCTGGCTGCTATTGAGGCTAATCCCATTTTGTTGAATCGCCCCATCGTGGTGACAGAAAAAGGGACGCGTCTGGCGCGTCCCCTGGAAGTGGTTCAGGAAATCCTGTAATCAGACTTCCTGAGTAGCGAGTGGCTCGCTATTACTGGGCAATGGCTTCCAGTGCGATGCGGATAGTGACTTCGTCACCCACGTAAGGCACGTTGGCAGCCATGCCAAACTCGCTGCGCTTGATCTCGATCTTGCCGTCAGCGCCCAAAGCTGCTTTGTTCATCATGGGGTGCTTGGGCATGGTCAGGAAGGACTCGATGGTCATGGTCACGGGCTTGGTAATGCCCTTGATGGTCAGATCGCCCTTGGCCGAAACAGGCTTGTCACCGTCGAACTGAATGTCTTTGGACACAAAGGTCGCTTCAGGGAATTGCGCGGTGTCAAAGTGGTCCTTGCCCTGAATGTGTTCGTTGAACAGAGGAAAGCCGGTGCTGACCGAGCGAGTATCCACTTTCATGTCGATACTGCCTTTCTTGGCTTCCTGGTCCAGGGTGACCGTACCTTGTGCCTTGTCAAAACGCTGGCTTTGCGTGCTCAGTCCCAGGTGCTTGTAGCTGAAATGCACGAAAGTGTGGCTAGGCTCGACCTGATAGGTGACGGGAGCAGCCTGGGCGGCAAACACAAACAAGAAGCTGGCGGACAGGGCAATCACTGGCTTGATCATAGGGAGGTAATCCTTGTTGAGCGGGTAGGGAGGAGGGGGGCGCTGATGCGTCTGCTTACTTCGCATCAATTTTGAAGTTGACGGTGATCTCGTTGGCCACGATGTCGTAGGTGGACCAGGAGCCTTCACCGATAGAAAAATCGCCACGCTTGATTTCAAATGCACCGCTAAACGTCGCCTTGTCTCCTTCAGGAGCCATGGTCGCCATCACGGTGACAGGCTGTTCACGGCCTTTGATTTGCAGCGTGCCTTGCACTTCATATTGCTGGGCGCTGACAGCACGGAAACTCTTGGAACTGAAAACGGCCTGGGGGTGTGCGTCAATATCGAACCAGCGCACATCCTGCAGTTCGTCATCGGCTTCGTCCGAGCCGGTATCAACGCTATCCAAAGCAACTTTCAAGACCACCTTGGACTGATCCAGGGCTTCAGGGTCGAAGTTCAGCTCGCCTTCAAATTTGCGGAACTGGCCATCCAGCTTCACGCCCATCTGGGAATACTGAAAGCCGATTTCGCTATTTTGGGTATCCAGGGCCTGGTAGTTCTTGGCATTGGCTGACAGGCTGGCGCTCAGGCTCAGGGAGCCGACCAGCAGGGACAGGAAGACAGATTTGCTCATGATTTGGCTTTGCCTAAAGTAAAGGTGATACGGCGTAGCAAGCCGTCACGGTCTATGAACTGATGCTTCAAGGCCGCCAGAATATGCAGGCTGACCATGGTAATCAGGGCGTAATTGAAAAAGATGTGGACTTGGACCAGTAACTCGCCCAAAGGTTTATCTTTGGAGACCAGGTCAGGCAGGGGCAGTACGCCAAACCAGACGGTCTGGAAGCCTTTGGCTGAGCTCATCAGCCAGCCTGTCAAAGGGATGCCAATCATCAAGAAGTACAGGACGGCATGGCCGCCATGGGCCAGAGCCCGGGTCAGGGGCGACATGCCTTCGGGCAGAGCAGGGGGGCGGTTAAACAAACGCCAGAGCAGGCGCAAGATCACTAATACCAATAAAGAAATACCGGCCCACTTATGCCAGGAATAGACCTGTAGTTTCAGTGGAGACAGGGGCAAGGTTTTCATGGTGTAGCCCACCGTCACCAACGCGGTCAGGGCCAGGGCCATTAGCCAGTGCAAGGTGCGCGCTACGACGGTGTAGCGTTGGCGGGCGACTGGAACGGGGGTGATGCTCATTGATAATGCCTTTCATTTACGAAGCCAGGAAACTTTAACCTGTTTGTAAGGATCGTAAAAGAGCAGATTTTGCAATGCAGTAATGCAATATTGGTGGGTATTGCGTCTTGACTGCGCGAGCACGGCATTTTCTTGTCTGCTTGTGACAAGGCTTTTAGTGCGGGGCGGGGGCGGGCTAAACTCGGTCTTTCAGCTCGTCAGCAAGCAAGGAAGTATCTATGTGGAAAACAGCGTTGGTCGTGGTGGTGGCAGGCTTACTAGCCGGGTGCGAGGACTCCAAACAGGCCAATGAGGACAACTTCAACAGTGCCATCCAGAGCTATCTGGATACCCGAGACGGTTTATGTGTGGGTGTGCCAGGGCGTGTATATCCCTACCAGGCCGAACATGATTCGCCTTTGATCGTGGAAGATCGAGCTCGTCTGGCTGCGTTGGCCAAGGTGGGTTTGCTGCGCCAGGTTGGCAAAGAAGACGCGCCCCGTTACGAGCTGGATGCCAATGCAGATACGTATTTACGCCGTTCCAGTTCTGAGCAGTCCAAGGGCGAGCATGATGCATTTTGCACGGGCCGCCTGGTTCTGGATCGCATCAGTTACTTCACAGAACCGGCTAGTGCAGGTGGCTTTATGGTCAGTCAGGTGAACTATGTCTACCATCTGGCCGATGCGGCAGCCTGGATCAAGGATAGCGCTGTGCTGGACAGCTACGAGGACTTACGTACTTTGACGGCGCAGGAAGTAGAGGGGCAGGCCAGGATGATTTTGACCAGTAAAGGCTGGGTTCATCAGAATCTGTACAGATAGCCGCGGGGGCGGGACCCTCTCCTCAAGGCAGGTGATAAAAAGTCTGGCAGGGAGGAGGGGAGGAATACCGCTGTGGATGCTAGGGGCTGGTGGGTTGTGGCGACAAGTGGCTGACAGGCACCCAGCCTTGTGCTCCATCCTTGGGGCGTACACACCAGCACCAGCCATTGAGCTGTCTGTTCACGTGCACGAGGTCTCCTTCATCAACATTCATTTCCAGAGCGCTGTAGTCCTGAATGACACGGCCGGTATTCGTGTCGGGCAGACGTTTAATAATTTGTTCAGGCACCCATCCACCTGAATGTTCGTTTGTAGAGCAGTAAATCCAGTGATCCCAGTTTTCGGGACCTTGATAAAGCTCGCCAATAGTTACCCTGTCCCCGTTCTGCAGTACCAAGGGGTTGGGGTATTCAGAGCGATGTGAGGCGGTGACCAGATAGTTCATCATGATGTCTGTGTGAAGGTGGTAAGGCCGGGACATTGTAATCAGCCGCTCAGCTCCTGATCTTCTGTTTTTCTCTTATTTTCCTCATCTCGGCGTGATTGCTTAGCTTGTCAGCCGCACCATTACATATATAAAATGCAATTAACGGAAAAGTCGAGAACAAGATGAAAAAACGGTCTGCAAGAGAAGAAGGGCAGTTTGACCTGCCAATTTTGGGCTCACAGGCCGCGGATATCTCGGCAGAGGCCTTGTTTGACACCTGGTTGCAGCATCAGCGTCCGCCTATGGCGCCCAGTACGCAGCGGGTTTATCGCACCTTATGGCGGCGTTTTTTGCAGGCGCTGCAAGATCACAAAAAACAGTACACACAGATCAAACCCGTGGATATTCGGGACTTTCTGGCCAATCTGAATGAAGTGCGCAGACCGCAGCGTGAGCGCTATCAACAAGTCATCGCCCGTGCTTACGAAGAGCTCTGCCGTCAGGATGGCCGCTCGGAAAACCCCGCACTGGCCCCCGCCATCAATGACCCCTTCAAGGAGACCTGGCGCCAGGCCCCTGACAACCAGGCCACCCAATTTCTATCTGTAGATCAATGCCTTGCCACAATTAAGGCCCTGCGCACCCGACTTCGGGTCCTGGATATGGCCAGTGATATGACCATCGCTGCCCGCTGGCGCGAATATCGAGATATGACGATTGTGGCCGTGATGCTGGGTACAGGTTTGCGGCCGGTGGAGTTGGGCCAGTTGCACCCTTCTGCGATAGGCGTAGCCAAACGCACAGCGGAACCTACAGAAACAGATGAAGCAGATGACGAAGAGTCAACCCACTGGCGTGATGGCACTATTCTGCTCAAACTCGCTGGTGCGGCAAAACGTGAGGTTGTTGTGCCCGTCTGGTGCGAAGGCATTTTGCGTAGCTGGTTAATTTTTAGCGGAGCTGAAGACGCTTCAGCCTGGGGAAAAGATAGCCGTGTCTTTCCCGGCAGCCGTCAGATCAGCGCTGCTCGACCCCAAGCGCAAATGAATCCCGCTACGCTGGCCCGTATCGTCAGCAAATGGGGCATCAAGCAGATGGATCTTTTAATGACACCCCAAAGGCTGCGCAATACCTTTGGTGCAGGCTTGATCGAACGCGGCTTTTCTCTGCCAGAAATCGAGGAAATTATGGGCTACGCTCCAGGTGCTGCCAGTGCCTGGCGTCTGCAAGCGTCCTGGTTGGCGTGGCTGTATGTGCAGAAAACACCTGACAATCCTGCAATTACAGAGAATATGCAGTCGGAATGAAGGGGCTAGTCACAGATTAGTCAGCTACAGGAGGCATAATTTCAGGCTCATTTCGTCTATTCATTGATCAGGAGTGTGAAGTGACGTCTACACCTTTTTTTCGTCGTGCTGTAGCAGCAGATCTGGAAGCGATCGTGGCCATGTTGGCGGACGATATTTTGGGTCAGAAGCGTGAAAACACCAGCATGCCTTTGGCCCAGTCCTATCTGGACGCATTTGCAGCGATAGAGGCGGATCCGAACCAGTATCTGGCCGTTGTAGAGCTGAATGGCGCCGTTGTCGGAACTTTGCAGATCACTTATATGCCTGGCCTGTCGCACCAAGGTGCCTGGCGTGGGGAAATCGAGTCCGTGCGCATCGCCAGTTCCGCTCGTGGTTCGGGTTTGGGGCGTTTGATGATCCAGTGGGCGGTAGAGCAATGCCGTCAGCGTCAATGTCGACTTGTGCAGTTGACCTCGGATATGGCGCGAGCCGATGCACATCGGTTTTACGAGCAACTGGGTTTTACGGCTAGCCATAAGGGTTTCAAACTTACCCTGTAAGACGGTCTCTTTTCTAGAAATCTACGTCGCCGTGTCATCGAGTTTTTGTCTTTGGAATACGAGAATAATTCTGCTTCTGATTAGATAATAAATATCTGATGATTCGGGCTGCCTAATTAAAAAATAATTAAAAATTAAAATGATTAGGGGAAAAATTATTTAATTTTTTATTAGTTGCCAGATAGCAATCCCCCTTATTTAAAATATTGTTTTTAAATAATGGATTGTTTGAGATTTTGTAATTCGTCTGATACTCTTTGTTTGCCTAAGGCAAGCCCGTAATAATTAGGGGCTATTTAATTAACAAGCTGAGGAGTTTGATATGAATAACAAGGCAGATAAAGATTTTTCGGATGAAGATAAAACACTCCGTGCCTATGCCCAATGGATTGAGATCACTGTGTTTGTGGTTAACGCTGATTTCAGAGTGGACGGTGCTCATCTGGATTGGGGGAAGTTTCATAAACCAGGGAACAAGGACAAAGAAATATACGCTAGTGAAATAAATGGAACCATCATTAAAGATGAGGATTCCTACACAATAGCGTCCTGCGGGCGAGAGAGTGCGTCATCCGGAACCGAGGGGAGATTTTCACTATATGATGGTGACAAGCAAGTATTTCAATACAATTGGGACTGCCCATGGAGTGGATCAAATAGCGATAAATTGGATGTAAAAGATAAAGAAAGATATGTAGTCAGCAAAAAAGGTGGCGGTAGCCCCAGTGGTGCATCAGGAAATATTTTTATTACTGTCGTTAAAAAATATTAATGGTGAAAATCATGGCCATAGAATCTAAGTCTATCAATCCCCTATTAGGGATTACCGTCGGGTCTACCGTTCTTGGAAATGATTTTTCGCCATCAGTATTGAATCAGCCGATTACCAAAATGATCACTCAAAAAGAAGTTGAGATGAGCATGAGCGGGAAAAGCCAATATGTGTATACAGATTCTTTAAATGAAGGAACGCTCGGATTTTCAGGAGCATATGGACCTTCGGGTGTAGCGAAGTTCACTTCTGCCGTTGCCGTGTCCGTTAGTAACGCCACTGCCTCAGAGTCTAAGTCGATAAAAGTTTCTTATAATATTTCTATGATATCGGGCATAGAGTATATCGATTTTGATAACTTGCTGGTGGAAGATGTTTTAAATTCTTTAAGCGCAGGGCCCAAGCATCAAGCCTTGAGTGTCCTCGACAAGTTTATCGCTGCTCGTGATCACGTCGGCTCATCTAGCGAAAAAGAAAAGTTGATGAAGGAATGGGTGAAAGAGCTGCAACATTTCATCTCTTCCTATGGTGATGGTTTGGTTGTTGGAGCCATCTGGGGAGGGATGGGTTCTGTTTCAACAGAAATGAGCAGCAAGAAGTCGGCAGATAGTTGGAAGTACGGTGAAACGGCTGGATTCAGCTATTCAGGAGTCGGGACTTCAGTATCCATAGAGCAAACATATAATGGTTCTCAAAAAGACCAGACTTCCGATGTCAATGTTTCTTGCAGGGCCTTCGCGAGTGGGGGTTGCGTTGAAAGCCAGGTGAACGCATGGTTTGATGTCGTTGCTAATAAGTCCTTTGCCGAAATATCGGAGATCAGCTTGCTGGACAAAGCGCCAATGCAAAGTTCGGTCAGCCGCCCCCCTGAAATCCCCGATTTTTTAAAACCTGAAAAAGATCCGGAAGTTGAGGAAAAACTGGAATCAATGGAAAAGCTGGGTGATTCTGAGGAGTTTTCTATATCTTCAGGGTATGAGGAAGCAAAAAAAACAAATCCAGAGCTAACCATGGATGAATTCAGGTCAAAAGTTAGAGATAAGAATAATATTGATGGCCTAAATAACTTGGCAGCTATGGTTCAGGAAAACTCACTGGATACTTTATCTGAAGGGAGGATGTCTAAAGGGATCCCTAAATTCTTGTTAAAGGGTGCCAGGGAAGGGATTTTGAAATCAGGTTCTGACTATGCTGTTTTGGGGGCATGGATAGCAAACTGGTCTGATATTTTCCCGTGGATGTCTATGGGGTATATGAACGAGATCAGCGATGATGAGGTAGCAGAATATATATTGAAAATTCGCTGCATGATGCAGGACTTGTCCACGTTGAATACTATCTATAATACATTTAACGCATGCAACATCAATTTGGACTTTTGTAATCTTAAGTCAGCATCCCAAGTGGCAGATTCTTTTAAAATCGCTCAAATAAAATTAAGCGATAATATGGGTCGAGATGATGCTATAGAAACAGCATTTGAGTCATTAAGCGAAGAAGCCAAAAAAATTTACGTTATATGGAACCAGCTCGGATTTTTGCGTAATGCGGAGCTTGGTTTAGGGCTGCTGCTTGATGATAGATCAGTAAGCAGTGAAATAATAAATGTTCATCCGGTACCTTACCCGGAAGTTACCTATAAAGCTGCTTATTGTAGCTATGGAAGTAATAACCCCACTTCTTTTAGCTCTTTTGTAAAAATGCTCCCGTTCATCGATACAAACGGTGATATTTATGCATTTGGCCCTTCTTTAATGCTATTAAGAAAAGCCTTGCCCGAAAAGATGATCTTTACCAAAGGTGGGGCAAGTGCGCTGAAATTAGAAGCAGACAAAGAAGAAGGGGTTTTGCTTAATGGTGATCTTCGTTTAATACCTATTCCATACTCTGCTGCTAAGGGAATTGACTGGCGTGGTCAAAGCCAGGGTAGAAGTCTCGCCTCTAGTGAGTCTCTGCAAACCCAATTCGCAGATTTGGAAGAAGAACTTGGAAAGCTCAATATTTGTACATTAAGCAGCGACTCATGGTCTAAAGACTGGGATAGCAAAGTTCCGTATACTCTGCGTAAGATAAGTACGAGCTATATTGGAACAGTTGAGCGAATCAGTAATATCTTTGGCTAAGCAATCAAAGAGTAGTTTGAAAAATGATCATTTTGGGAAATGATAGTAAAAACCTCTTCAGGCTTGTTGCGGTCTGAAGAGGTTTTGAGTTTGAGTCCTGGTTAACCATATTTCTGTCTCTATTTTTTAATAATTAAAAATATATAAACATCGGGGGTTATTGATCTTGTAATTGATGTCCTTAATAGGAAGGTATTGAGATGACCGTTAAGGCGAAAGTAACGAGTATTGCCATACAGCCAGGACCATCATGTGTCTTTCTAGGCTACAAGTCCTCTGGCATTACTGCCAAGGACAAGAGCCATCGAGAGCTTATAAAGTCGTATCCCGAAGGGAAAAAAGATGATTGGGCTGGATTCTATGTGGCCCAAGACCGTGCGACGGCAGAGGGGTACTTGCCGGATTCCTTGCCCGAAAGCGGAACCGGTGAAGCCTACATCAACCTGATCGATATCGAGGCATCCACCGTCAATAATTTTGATGGCAAGGGCAAGAAAACCCAGTTTGTAGACATTACGGGCAGTGAAATAGCGGACCCCAATGTCCCTCAGAAAGAAAAAGCCAGGCTGGTCAGAAAAGCCTTGAGTGACATAGGAATTCAAATTCCCGAGAGTAAACCACTGATCGAGACGCTTGGGCTGCAAGGGTACATCTACAGAGGCCCTCACACAGCGACGGAACTGGAAATTATCGTTCCCTTCAACTTTATCAACGCCAAGCTGGCTATCTCTTTGGCCACCTTGCAGTCTTTTAAATTCAAGGGCCACTTGCAGGTGGGCAGTCCCGTGCTGAACCCGGCGCTTGGAATCACGAACCCGGATACACCGATGCAGACGAAACCGGCTTTGTCTCTGGCACCGTAGAACAGACAGGTCGTGTTTGTCGGGTACGCCGAACTCAGAGGGGAAAAGCGCTCTTTACGTGCTTGCTATTGAGTAGAGTCCAGGCGTATCACAGCCTCGACCTCGATCGCTGCCCCAAGGGGAAGCCATGCCACACCAAAGGCAGTACGAGAGGGGTATGGGCTGTTGAACATCTCCTGCATGACCTTGTTGACCAAGGCCCATGAATCTTGATCAACAAGAAGCACGGTTAATTTGATGATGTTCGAGAGATCGGCGCCTTCTGCTTCGCAGATAGCCTGGATATTTTGAAAGGTCTGTCGAATTTGATCTTCAACGCCGTCTACAAGCTGCATTGAGACAGGATCAATGCCAATTTGCCCAGAGGTGTAGAGAAAATCCCCCGTTCGGACGCCTTGCGAGTACGCCCCCAAGGTGCTGGGAGCATGTTCAGTCGAAATGATAGATTTGTGCATGTGCAAGCCGCTTAGATTGAAATGAGTCCATCAATAGTCGTGACACTTTCTCCACCCACCTGAATACGGGTGTCGGGTGAAATTCTGAGTGCTATCTTTCCTTCGCGTCCGAGAGCCTGGCCTTGGGAGCTTGAGAAGTGATTGCCGAAGACGCTGGTTTGCTGGGTCTCGGCGATAAATGCGGCGATTGCGCCATTGCCACTTCCACACACTGGGTCCTCGTTGATGCCGAGTATGGGGAAGAAGGAACGGGCTTCAATAGCGCTTGCCTTGTCACTTTCTTGAGCACCAAATACAACGATGCCTGCTGTGCCGTGCTCTTTGCTGAATCTATGCAGATCGTCCAGCTTGGGTGTCAGCGCTAACACATCCTGTGCGGTAGGCAGTTGCACCACGGTATGAATGGGCCCGACGTTCACAAACCTGGGTGTGATGGCTGACAGGGAAGGGGTGCCCAGAATGTCTTGAACGCGCTGGATTTCTTCGGCGTTCAGCTCTGTAAATTCTGCTTTGGGCAGCTCAAAGAAAATCTGTGTAGGTCCATTGCTTTCGCGCTCTACCAGGATTGGAATCAAGCCAACTTCACATTGCTGGGTGATCCAGCCATTTTTGGGCTGGACGATACCGGCTTCAATCAGCGCATGCGCCGTTCCAATGGTCGGGTGTCCCGCAAAGGGCAGTTCCGAGGTCGGAGTAAAGATTTTGATCTTGTAGTCTGCAGCAGGATTGGTGGCGGCAGACACAAAGGTTGTTTCAGAGACGTTGGTCCAGTTGGCAATTCCTTGCATCTGAGACTCGGTCAGGCCCGTGGCATCAAGCACGACAGCGACCGGGTTGCCTTTGAATGAGGTGTTGGCAAAAACATCAACTTGCTTGAATTTAACCTGCATATAAGCACCTGCTTGATAAGTGTCTTACCCAGAAATGGGCGTGTTTTTTTACCTTATCAAAAAACATAAGCATGATTGGTGCGTATGATGCACAACTGATATGCAAGGAAATAGTCTACAGGCGGGCTATGCTTGATCAGGAGTGTGCTATGTACAGTCAATCTTTGGAGAGGTGCTAAGTGAGCGCATCCTCATTTGCCAGCCAGCAATCAGATGAGTTTGCTGCATTCATTGCAATTGTCCGTGCCGGATCATTTTCCGCGGCGGCCTTGAAACTGCAACGTCATCCATCAATTATTTCCAAACGGATTGCCTCACTTGAAGAGCGTCTGGGCGTGCGTTTGATTGAACGCTCCACACGGCGTATCAAGCTGACAGATGCCGGTGAGCGCTTCTATGAAAGGCTGATTGAGGCCGCTCAAATACTTGACGAGGCAGAGCAGGAAGCCGGGCATTTGTCTAAAGAGATAGTGGGCAGTCTAAGGATTAGCTTGCCTGGTGCATTAGGCAGGATGTGGCTTAGTCCGATTGTCGCGCGGTTCGCCCAGGCCCATCCCCGCTTGACGGTGCACACGGACTATTCAGACAAGTACGTGGATGTAATTGCGGAGGGATATGACGCTTGCATTCGAGTCGGCGCTTTAGAGGACAGCCGCCTGATTGCGAATCGGCTTTGTAGCCATAGCAGAATTTTGTGTGCTTCTCCCCAATATCTCGAAAGACATACTCGTCCTGCTCATCCCAAAGAGCTGGCTAATCACAATTGTCTTGGTCATACAGGCCTGCGTACCTATCCTGAGTGGGTTTTATATCAAGGTGAGGAAGCGCTTGCTGTTACGGCCAGGGGAAGCTTTGTCAGTAATGATGGCGAAGCCTTGCTGGATGCCGCACGCCAAGGGATAGGGATACTTGGGTCCAGCAACTGGTTGGTTGCGCGGGATATTGCGGCAGGGACCTTAGTGCCTGTTCTGCCTGGCTGGGCATTTGACAGGCAGTCAGCCATCTACTTTATCCGTCCTTCCGTCAAGTTCACGCCATCGAAAACAGCTGTATTCAAGGCATGGGTAGAGAAAGCGTTTTCCAGTGGTGCTCCCTGGGAAAAACTGCTTCCTTAGCTGATTTTCCTGGCTGTGTATAAGCCAAGTATCGCGGTGATCTCTTAGGGCTATAACTTCGTGCGATGCCGGGAAGTTTCCTGGGACCAGCAAATAGTTTAATCCAGGCCGGGGAGGGCTCAATAAGGGGGATTCTGATTGGCGAAATGGAGAAAACGTCGCTAAAGAGCGGTTTCGCTTACTCCGTAGCCTCAGCGTCCAAACTGCGTAAATAGGCCTCAGCCTGTGCAAATTGCGTCTCGCTAAAGACCCGAATACCTTCGGATTCCAGTAAAGCGGCGGTGACACCTTGTTCCTGGATACGCTTGCCCGTGAAGGTGCCGTCGTAGATAGAGCCGGAACCACAGGATGGGCTGTCTTCTTTAAGAACGGCGACCCGAATACCTTTGAGCTTTGCTTGCTCTAAAGTTTGCACGGAGCCAGCGACGAAAGCGCGAGATACATCATTTCCCTGAGCATCCACAACACGCGCCAGCCCTGAAAACACCTGCATGCCACCGCCTCCGATAATTTCAGCAGGAGGACGAGGGACCGGCATGCCACCTGCAAGCTCGGGACAAACAGAGATGACACGGCCTTCGTTCAACCAGCGCGCCAACACGTCATTTTCTGCAAGCTTGTGGGTGCCGTTGTAGCGGACTGGTTTGCCAAGCAGGCATGAACTCACTAAAACGAATTTCATCATGGTGGTTGGCTCTGTTATGTAGCGAAAGACTCGCAGTTTGCTATTGAGCGGTGCAGCCTGTAGATCAAAAGACTGGGGAGTATATAGCAAGGACTTGTATCGACAGCGTGCAGGAGGTCAGTTCTAGTCTCAAGCAGGGCCTGGCTTTTCGCTTTATGATGCCTTCAAACTTTATGTTGGAGATACGCAGATGGGTTTAGCGTCAGATTATCCAGTCATGTTGATTACCGGCGGGAGCCGTGGGATAGGTGCAGCGACAGCGCGTCTGGCGGCAAGACAGGGCTACAACATTGTTCTTAGCTATGTCACAAGCGAAGCTGATGCCTTGGCGGTGGTCGCTGATGTAGAGGCGGCAGGTCGGCAAGCTTTTGCTGTCAAGGCAGATTGTGCAGACCCGGAGCAGATAATCCGACTTTTTGAGCAGCTTGATCAAAGGTTTGGGCGGATTGATGTTTTGGTCAATAACGCAGGCGTGTTGTTTCAGCAATCTCGTTTGGAAGATATTGGGTTCGAGCGTATGCAACGCACTTTTGCAGTCAACGCGATTGGTCCCATGCTGTGTGCGCAACAGGCAGCCAAACGTATGGCTTATCGCCATGGCGGGCAAGGAGGCTCCGTGGTTAATGTCTCGTCAATAGCGGCCAAGCTAGGCAGTCCGAACGAATACGTGGATTACGCCGCTTCAAAAGGAGCCCTGGAGACTTTCACAACGGGCTTTGCTAAAGAGGTGGCCCGGGAAGGGATTCGTGTCAATTGCGTTCGGCCTGGACATATTTATACGGATATGCACGCTAGTGGCGGTGAACCGGGCCGGGTAGAACGCTTGAAGGACAGCATTCCGATGGGCCGTGGTGGTCAGCCAGAGGAAGTGGCACGTGCAATTTTATGGCTAGCCAGCTCTGAAGCTTCCTTTGTGACTGGAACATTCCTGGACGCGACAGGCGGCAAGTGACCATGAGGATCAAGCTCAGAGGCCTGGGAGAAATATGCCGGGCTTAATAACTATAAACATCGCATAATGTATATTATGTAAAGTCATTAATGGATAAGGATCCACATCGATCCTCGTCCACCTCCCTCCTGGCGTCTCTCTTACCCAGATTATTTTCGCTCTGAAGGTAGTTATGTTTTCCTTTGCATGGTTATAGTGAGCAGCTACGTAAACCGGAGCAATGCACCATGGGCCATGTATTACAGTTTGCCGAACGCGATCCCAGTTTGAGTGATGACCTGGCCAAGGAGCAGATTGAAGTTCTGCGTGAAGCCTTGCTTACCAAACAGTACGAGCGACTGGATAAAGCGGATCAAACTTTGTTGATCGTGGTGGCCGGTATGGACGGTGTGGGTAAAGGCTCCGCTATCAATACCTTGAATACGTGGTTGGACCCTCGCCATGTGCATACCTTGGCATTCGGCAAGCTCAGCGAAGAAGAAGCCATGCGCCCACTGATGTGGCGTTATTGGAATAGCTTGCCCGCTCGTGGTCAGACGGGCTTGGTGTTCGGCTCCTGGTATGCGCCTTTAATGAAGGAGTTGGGCCGTAAAGAGCCCGACCCGGCCAAGATTGCGCTGTATACCCATCTGATCAACCGTTTTGAAGCTCAATTGGCGTATCAAGGTGTGCAGGTTCTGAAGTTATGGTTCCACTTGTCGGCCCAGGCTCAGCTAGATCGATGCGCCACCTTGATGGCCGACCCTAATACGGCATGGCGTGTCAGCAAGGCTGACCTGAAAGTTCATAAGCAATTCAATCGTTTGCGCAATGCCGCTACGCAAACTATTAACCTCACCCATCGTAATTACGCCCCTTGGGTCGTGATCCCCAGCGCTGATCAAAACTTGCGTGATGTGTCATTGGCAAAAGTGGTTTTACAAGCGATGGACAAGCCCATCGTTCCGCGTCAGGTGAAAGAACCCCATGCTTTCCCATTCCGCTTGAATGTGCCGACCGCTTCACTTCAGTCACCTCCTCCTGTAGAGCCTGTGCAGGATTACGATGCTGAGCTATTGCATTGGCAGGGCCGCTTGTCCTGCGCGGTACGTAGCAAAGCCTTTCGCAAGCACTCTTTAGTGCTGGTTTTTGAAGGACGGGATGCGGCGGGAAAAGGCGGCACGATTCGTCGTTTGACCGAAGCTCTGGATGTACGCACCTACGATATCCACCCTATTTCTGCCCCTAACGCTGTGGAGCTGGCGCGCCCGTATCTATGGCGTTTCTGGCGCAAACTACCGCGTTTGGGTGAAATCTCGATTTTTGATCGATCCTGGTATGGCCGTGTGTTAGTCGAGCGAGTGGAAAAATTGATTTCCCGTGCCGCCTGGCATCGCTCGTACGAGGAAATCAACGAATTTGAGGCGCAGTTGCTGGCTAACGGCACTGCCGTGATCAAGTTTTGGCTGGATATTGATAAGGACGAGCAGCTTAAACGCTTCAAGGCCCGCGAGGAAACGCCCTTCAAGAATTACAAGATTACGGAAGACGATTGGCGTAATCGGGAAAAATGGACGGCCTATCAACGAGCCGCAGAGGAAATGTTCGCCCAGACCGATACTCATATGGCGCCTTGGCATATTGTGCCCAGCAAGGACAAAAAAGCGGCACGGATTCAGGTGTTGCGTACGGTAGTGGAAACGCTCGAGTCTTTGGATGAGCACATGATCAGCTTGAATGAGCCCGCCTTGTCTGATCAGGTCAGTGAGCAGGTATAAGAAACAAGACTATTAGTGCAAAACAGCTGAAGAACAGACTCGGGTTTGATGGTGTCAAATTCGAGGCTGTTTTCTGTGCGGTGTGCTTATCTGGTGTGGCGGGACGTGTGCTGATAGATCTTGCAGGTGTATGGGCATTGATACTCAGACTGGCACGAGTAAATCTGAGTTGGTTTTCAAGTGTGCCCGTCGCCAGCCTTGATAGAGCAAACCTTATAAATCCTGCCTTGCGGCCAGACTGATTATTTTGTGCCAGCGTTTGGCGTCTGCCGGATGAGCAGGCTGAATGCTCCAGTCTTGCGTGGGGTTACGCAATGACAGCCGCAATCCCCTGCCTTCTTGTTCTACCGCCGCTATATCCGCAAAGATAAAGGCGCGGGTGCCCTGCCCGGTTTGAATCTGACCACGTTTTTGCAAGGCATCCAGGCGGATCAGGCCATCAGGTAAAACCAGCTCCAGAATGCGCTGACCCTGCTGTTTTTTGCCGTGAATGGCTACATAACGGCGTCGCCACATAATAAACGGAGCCAGCAGAATGGCCGCTGCGATCACAAGGCTCAAGATCGCGGCGATGACACCGGCGCTGGCGCTGACCAAGCTAAAAAGCTGCATTCCACCATACACAAGCGCCGCAATAATCGCGATAAAAAGCAGTACGACGATAACTGGCATGGTGGAAGGCTCCTGCGCTTAGCGGGCTTGAACTTTGACGGTCGCTGCGGCCTGGCGGGCGTTTTCACGCGCGGTTTCCAGGTCGGTGTCGGCCGCCAGAGCAACACCCATGCGGCGTTTTTCAAAGCTTTCGGGCTTACCGAACAGACGGATATCTGTTTGTGGGATGCGCAGGGCTTCCGCCACATTCAGGAAGTCCACGTCTTGGGCATCAACACCGCCATAAATCACGGCGCTGGCACCGGGCATGCGCAAGGCGGTATTGACGGGCAGGCCCAGAATGGCGCGTGCATGCAATTCAAATTCAGACTGCCATTGGGTGGCCATAGTCACCATGCCGGTATCGTGTGGACGGGGGCTGACTTCGCTGAACCAGACCTGATCGCCCTTTACAAACAGCTCTACGCCAAACAAGCCTTGGCCGCCCAGGTTCTGGGTGACCGCCTGAGCGATATCGCGTGCGCTTTGCAGGGCTTTGGGGCTCATGGGTTGAGGTTGCCAGCTTTCTACATAGTCACCATCCACTTGTTTATGGCCGATGGGGTCGCAGAACTGGGTTTCGATCTGGCCGTCTGCGCCGACGGCACGTACCGTCAACAAGGTGATTTCGTAGTCGAAATCAATAAAGCCTTCCACAATCACGCGGCATTGGCTGACGCGGCCACCTGCCATGGCGTAGTCCCAGGCTTTGGCAACATCGTCGGGGCCACTGATTTTGCTTTGGCCTTTGCCCGAGCTGCTCATCAAGGGTTTGACGACGCAGGGGTAGCCAATCTTGTCGTCGATGGCGGCTTGCAGCTCTTGCAGCGACTCGCAGAATTGGTAGGGGCTGGTGGGTACGCCCAAGGTTTCAGCGGCTAGACGGCGAATGCCTTCTCGGTCCATCGTCAGACGAGCGGCACGGGCTGTGGGAATGACACGAACTTTGCCCTGCGCTTCCAACTCTTCCAGCACACCGGTGGCGATGGCTTCAATTTCGGGAACGACAAGAGTGGGTTGTTCTTTTTCGATCAGGGCGCGCAGTTGCTCGGCGTCACTCATGGTGATAGTGCGCGAGTGATGGGCCACATGCTGGCCGGGTGCGTTTTCGTAGCGGTCCACCGCAATGGTTTCAACCCCCAGGCGTTGCAGCGCAATCAACACTTCTTTGCC
Source organism: Alcaligenes sp. SORT26 (assembly GCF_017377875.1). Taxonomy (GTDB): domain Bacteria; phylum Pseudomonadota; class Gammaproteobacteria; order Burkholderiales; family Burkholderiaceae_B; genus Alcaligenes; species Alcaligenes parafaecalis. Next base: position 962,301 of record NZ_CP070975.1, on the reverse strand, counting down.
CAGCTCTCCCGAGCCCAAGAGCATGATTTTGTCCGACGACGACGATAAAGGGGTGCCCAACAGGCTCATGGCGCGTGCTCCGCTGAAAGTAAGAAATTCAAAAGCGGTATTGTAATGCAGGCAGTGCCCGGTTTCTTTTTAAGCAGGACGGCTTTGTCCGCTCTGCTGGCACAGTGGCTAGCAGAGCGGCGCTTTTCAAGGTTTTAGTCGGCTTTGGGGCCGGGTGTTTCTTACTCCACCATCAACTGCGCCATCATGCCCAGATCCTCGTGCTCCAGAATGTGGCAATGGAACATGCGTAGTCCGGGTAGTTCCTGGCGAAACGCCAGGCGGATAGTTTCATTAGGGCGCAAATTGACCGTATCGCGCCAGGCACGGAAAGCTTCGGGTACGGACTGCATGCCTGTTTGACGCGCCATCACCTGAAACTGGGTTCCGTGCAGATGGAAAGGATGATCCATATGGGAATCATTGATCACATCCCAGTATTGCCATTGTCCGGTCGGGCAACGCAGGTCAATCCGGTCCATGTCGTAGACCTTGTTATTGATGCGAAAGATGGAGCGCATGGCTGCCATATCCGGCATCATCTGCCCGCCACCCATTCCACCCATATCGTGTTGACCCATGCTGGACGAGGCTGAGGAACTGTTTTCATGACCAGATTGCATGGGCATGTTGTGGGGCATGACTTCGCTAAATACAACTTTCGCCGTGCTGGAGGCAGCAGGAATGGCTGTAATGGTACGCAGTTGCTGGGGCAGTTCTGTTTCTTGATGACGGATTTGTAGTGTCGCCAAGGTCAAATTCTCCCGACTGTCCTTTGTCATCATTTTTTGTCGGTCGTAGTACAAGGCTTGCAGGGTGGTATCCAGGTCTTGATCGGTCTGGATGAAGACCTCCATCCGTTCGGCCGGTGCCAGCAAGATGGAATCGACCGCAGGCCGGGGCTGCTCCAGCAGTCCACCATCCGTTCCCACTTGAACCAGACGCGCGCCAGGCACATGCAGATTCAAGTAGCGGGCGGAGCAAGAGTTCCAGACACGAATGCGCTCGCCAGTATGGGTCTGAATCCGTGGCTGACGTTGGCCATTGAGCAGCACAAACTGCCCTTCCCTGCCATCCATCCAGTCTGGCCCCGTGTTGGCCGGGATATGAGCATTGATATCCAGACGCATATCACTGATGACCCAGTGCTGTTCGGTGTACTGCTTTAGCGGATCATCGGAGGAACGAACAATAATGGTGCCGCCCAAACCATGGGCGACTTGCTCGCCACTTTTGCCATGAGGATGTGGGTGATACCAGTAGGTGCCCGCACAATCATTGGGCAAGGTAAAGCGGTAGTAGCGGCTTTGCCCTGGCAAAACCGGGTCTTGCGGGTTGCCATCCTGATCTGAAGGCACAGGCAGGCCATGCCAATGAATGGTGGTAGCTTGGTCAAGCTGGTTTTCAAACTCGATTTCTACCTGGTCGCCCTCGTGGAGTTCGATCAAGGGGCCAGGAGCCTGACCGTTATACAGCCAGAGCTCCGTGGTTTTGCCATCGGCCAGCACCGCTTGTTGGGGAGAAGCCGTAATTTTGGCTTGAAACAGCCCCTTTCTCTGACTACTGTTTTTAAGTACAGTCAAAGGTTTTAGGGCTTGGCCTGCTGGCATTTTTTCTACGGGCATCAGGCCTTGAGCTGCCGTCATGTTGCTGGCGGACATGGGGCCAGACATAGAACCATGGTGCCCCATCATGCCTTGAGCCCAGCCTCGCATAGGAAGGCTGCTCAAGAGGCTGGCACCCAAAGTCAGTTTGAAAAAATCGCGTCGTTGCATGGTGTATTCCTACAAATCATCAATAGCAGTGCGCCGTCCTCGCCCACGAATAAGGGGCTGGCTTCTAGAGGCCAGGGAGCGGCAATGAAAACGAGATGATCAGGACCAGCGTGGAGGGGGTTGGGCAGGCCCAACCAGACGAGAGATGTAGTTTTGATGCAGAGGGACGGGAGGGAAAGCAGGCTGTAAAGTGGCTGCCTCCGGTTCTGGCGCTTTGACAGCCAGACAGGCGCAGCAGCCGCTTTTCTGCGGGGTGCTGCAGTGATTCGGGGCATTGTGGCCAGACTGTGTTGGGGACACATGTGCCGTATGGATGCTTGTTCGTTCAGTGTGCTGATGCGTAGTTTGGGCAGCCACCGTGTTGCTCAAACCAAGACAGAGCAGAAAAACAATCAGGCTGCTCAAAAGCAGCCAGCCTAATGTTTTGTGGGGTGTGTGCGGTGTGAACAGCATGAATAGGAGCTTAGCACGAGGCCACGGCTATCCGTTTGCGTTAAAACAGATCGTTACGCAGGGCAGACTCTACTAGATAAGAGTCTGTGACGTAGCAGTTTGCTTGGAGTTCTGAGGCTAAGTTGGGCGTTGCAACGCTCTCATCTACGCAGCCTACTACTCGGGCTCGTTTTTAATCAAACGCCGCTTCAATCGTACAGGCCGAACTTGCTGAGTCTGGGCTTGTTCCAGCTCTTGCTTGAGCTGCTGGGCTTTCTTGCGCGCTTCCTCATTTTCTCGTTCCAGCAAGGCGCTACGAGTACGGAGCAACTGCAATTGTCCCTGCATTTCTTTGGACAGGCTGTGGCTGATGTCCAAGGCGGCCTGCATGGCTCGGCGCTCGCCCTGCTCTTGCCCTAACTCCTGGCGCAGTTTCTGCATTTGATCCTGCTGCTTGTTCAGTTCCTGTTCGTGAGCCTGTCTTTGGGCCTTGTTTGCCTGTTCGACCTCTTCTATCTGCTGACGCAAACGAGTTTGAACCGAGCGTTCTTTGTCGATCTCCAGCAGAGCACGTCGCTCATTGGCTTGAGCGCGTTCTTCGGTCAGCTCAATCGCCTTTTGGAGCCGTTCCAGGTCCTGGGTGAATTGCTCACCTTGGCGGCGCAGTTCTTGCTGAGCAAGCTGCTTTTCAGTTTCAAGTTCGTTTTGCCGTTGTTTGGCGTGCAACAGGTCTTGCTTCAGGGCGGCCTGTTCCTGGCCAGCCATCTGCAGCTCTTCTTTCAGTTGCTCTATGTTGGCTTGTGCACTCTTTAAGGCGCCCTGCTCTGCTTTCAGTGCCTGCCGGGCCTCCTGAGTTTGTGCCAATGCCTGGGCGATTCGTTCGTCTGCCTGCGTTTGGTAATGCAGCATCTGCTGTTTGGACTGGCTTATGGCTTCTTGCCAGATACGGCCCAACAGATCTCCCGTCAGGGTTTGCAGCGCTTCCGGCATATCGGCTACATCCAGCCGAACACGGCTTTTATCCCGCAAATCTTCCCAGAACGTCTGTAGTGCTTGTGCGGGCGCGCTCATGCTGCCTTTGCGCACCAGTTGGTACAGCTTGTTAGCCGTTGGTGTGACGCCATAGCGAAAAAACAGGAGTGCGGCCACTTCTTTATACAAAGTCTGCGTATGGCTGAAACGATCACGTAATTCAGCGACATCGGCCAGGATTTGGCCCTCATTGGGCTGGTTTTGCTCCATTTTTCCACCTCTGATGATAATTTAATTAATAATACAACGTAATATATAAAATTATCAACAAATCAGGTTCTGTAATTTGACATTATCTCTATAATGTCAAATATTCAGCCTTGGATAAGGCCACATGCAGCCATACAGGTTCATCACTCCTGCCCTGCTCTCCCCACGCTCTCGTTTTCTTGCGACTCTATGGAAATAGCCAAAACTTCACCCCCGATCGATCTGGGATCAGACGATATTGCTCAGTTGCTGGCTCGCTTTGATGGGCGGCAAGGCGCGAATCGTTCTTTAGGTGGACGTGCTCAGATCGAGGCCCAAACCGATATAGAGGCTTTGCGTGCCTGGTTGGCTCGCTATATAGATAGCCCGCGTACGTATGCGAACTACCGCAAGGAAGCAGAGCGTCTGCTGCTCTGGGCGGTGCTGGAGCGTCGCAAGGATCTTTCGTCCTTAAGCTTGGAAGATATCCTGGCCTATCGTCTGTTTTTAGCGGACCCGCAACCCGCACATCGCTGGGTCGTGCAAGGACGTTCGCGCCCTGCCCGGCACCATGCGGCATGGCGACCTTTTGCGGGCCCTTTGTCGGAAAGCAGCCGTCATCAGGCTTTGTTGATCTTGAACTCCTTGTTTAGTTGGCTGGTTCAAGCTGGCTACTTGGCAGGCAATCCTTTGGCTTTGTCCCATCAGGGGCGTCGTCAAAAGCAAAAGGCCGCCCCTCAACAGCGGTATTTGAGTCGACAGCAATGGCGTTGGGTGCAGGACTACATCCAGTCTTTAGCTGAAGATACGCAGAGCGAGTTGCGCTACAAGGCCCGTGTACGCTGGCTTTTTTCTATTCTGTACGGCGGTGCATTACGTATTTCGGAACTGGTGCAGGCTCGTATGGCCGATGTGCAGAAACGTGCAGACGCGGGAGCTTCAGCCCAATGGTGGTTGCATATTCATGGCAAAGGCGACAAATGGCGACGGGTGCCGTTAACGCAGGAGCTGTACGGTGAATTGATGCGTTATCGGCAAACCCATGGCCTGGAAGGACCACCGCAGGGCTTGGAGCCCTACCCTTTACTCATGTCAGCCGGTGCGACGGACAAGCATTTGACCCGGGCGATGGCACATGTGCTGGTGAAACAGGTTTTCCAGGGCAGTGCAGAGCGTTTACGGGCTCTGCATCCTGATCAGGAGTCTCAGGCACGGGTTCTGGAACAGGCGTCCGCACACTGGCTTCGCCATTCGGCCGGTTCACACCTGGCTGATCAAGGGGTGGATCTGCGTATCATCCGTGACACGCTGGGCCACGAGTCCATTGCAACCACCAATATCTATCTTCATGCGGATGATGACCAACGTCATCAAGCCCTGGAGCAGTCACATAGCCTGGGTTGGCAATAAGGCGCCGTCCCTACGCCAGCTTCTTCATCAAAAAAGCAGGCACCGGAGCCGGGCCACAATGCGGTAGGATACGACTCCCGGCGCGGTACTTCTGTTCCCAGCCGTGGTAGTCACAGGAAGATCCTGCTATCGCCGACCCTTGGAGTACACATCCCTTATGGACACTTTTAATGTCATGCGCACGTTTCGACGGATTGTCGAATTGGGCGGGCTGGCCAAAGCGGCCGAGGATTTAGGGATATCGGCAGCAGGCCTTAGCAAGCAATTGCGGACACTGGAAGCCCATCTGGATACGGTGCTTATTCAGCGCACCACGCGCAGCATGAGCCTGACGGAAACAGGCCGCAGTTATTACGCAGAATGCTGTCGGATACTGGATGAGCTGGACGCTTTGGAGCGTTCGGTGAAACAGCAATCGCAGCGGGTGGCAGGCACCCTGCGCGTGAATGCCCCCTTGTCTTTTGCGCTTAGTGTTCTCTCTCCGCTTATTACGGACTTTCTGCGCCAGTACCCGGATTTGAAGCTGGAGCTGGTGATGGAGGACCGCATCGTGGATGCTGTGGCGCATGGCTTTGATATGTCCGTGCGCTTGCGCAGCAGTCTGGACGACTCCACTTTGATCGCCCGCCGCTTGGCCACGCTTGAACAAAAGCTGTGTGCGGCGCCTGTGTATTTGAAGCAGCATGGCGAACCACAGACACTTCAGGATCTGCGCGCGCACCAAATGATCAGCTACAGCCTGGCCCATACCCAAGGCATAGTGTTTGATAGCGATTTTGAAAACAGCACACCCAGCCCTCTTCAAAGCCATACCGCGCTGCTGTTTGCAGGTGAACATAGCCAGGTCAATAACAGCCTGATGCTGCGGGATTTTCTGATTGCAGGCTTGGGTATCGGCGCTTTACCGTCTTTTCTGGCGGACCCCGCTATCGCCAACGGGCAGTTGCAGCGTATCTTGCCCGACTTCGTCAATGAACCCCGCCATATCTATGCCGTCTATCCAACCAATCGGCACTTGCAGCCCAAGGTCAAAGCCTTTGTGGATTATCTGGCGGAACGCTTGCCTGCCGCCATGTCCACAGCTTCCTGAGCAGGTTTTCTAAACCCACAGTAAAAACTGTTTGCACCGCCACGTGCTTATTCCCAGCCCTTGGGATTGCTATTGTGATGACCATATTACAAGGACATCACAATGCTGCTTCAAACACAGAATGACAAGACGGGTTCCCCGGACATCGCCGCTACCGGCACCGCTGCGTCTGCTCCTCTTCTTAGCCCTCTGATTATTGATTTCTTTCATGATGCCGTCTGCGGATGGTGTTATGTCATGTCTCCTCGGCTACGCCAGGTTGCTGCTGAACTGGGGATTCCCGTTCGCCACCATACTTTTGTGCTGCAAGACAGCCGCGAGCAGATGGTGCAGGCTTTTGGCTCCATGGAACGTGCCAAACACGAAATCCTTGGGCACTGGGCCGCCTGCGCTCAACAGGATGATTCCCAATCCATCAATATCGACGGCATGCGGGCGCAAAGTTTCGAGTACCCCAATGGCATGTTGTCCGCATTGGCCTGCCAGGCAGCGCATTTGCTGGCGGGAGATAAAGGCCATTGGGATTACTTCGATGCGGTGCAAGGCGCTCATTTGAAAGACAGCCGCAATATTGGTGATCTTGATACCTTGCTGGCTCTTGCTGTCGCCCAAGGTTTTGACGGTGCTGCCTTTTTGAGCGCCATGGACAGTGAACTTGCTCATCAACGGGTGCAGGCGGACCGCAGCGAAGCGGCACGGCTTGGCATCCGTTCTATTCCCACCTTGCTGGTTTCCTCTCCCAAGACGGGCCAGGTGCTGGCGCGTCTGCAGACCCAATCTGCCGATCTTCTTAAAAGCCGTTTGCAAGCACTGCTGTAAACGGTCTCCCCCTTTTTCTTCTTATATCCCCTTCCTTACAAGGACACCCCATGTCTATTCGTTTCTCTCACCGTTTGCTCGGTTTGTTGCTGGTTGGTGCAAGTAGCCTCAGCGTCTCTTTAGCTCATTCTGTTCCGCAGACCAGTACTGCCCCGTCTTTGAGTGGGCAGGAAGTGGGTATCAGCCCCTGGGGGCCGGACGATGAAATTGGTCGCCTCAACCTGATTACCCCAGCCTCTCGCGCTGCCATTCTGGCTCGTCTGGATGGCTCGAAAGTGTATGACTTGGCCACTGACTATTATTTGGGCATGCCAAGCTGGCAAGATGCGGGCGACCCGCATTATCAATTCTGGATGACCCATACCCCACGCGGTACGGAAGTCGATGACCCAATGGGCGTGGGTAAAGACATGAACACCGTTCGTAGCTATACCGGTACGGCTTTCTCCATGTACAGCCATACGGGCACGCATATCGATGCGCTGAACCACTTCGGTATTCATGGAAAAATCTGGAACGGATTCAAGGCGGATGAACATCTGGGTGATCGTGGCTGGAACCGTACCGGCATCGAGAAATTTCCGCCCTTAATCGCCCGAGGTGTTCTGATCGACGTGGCGGCTGCCAAAGGCGTAGAGATGTTGCCCGACCAATACCGCATTACCCGCCAGGATTTGAAAGATGCCCTGGCCCGTCAAAAAACGGTACTGAAAGAAGGCGATATTGTGCTGATTCGCACAGGGCGCATGAAGCTGTTCAATGACCCCAAAGCCTATATGAATGCCCCTCCCGGCATGGGTCTGGATGCGGCCCGTTATCTGGTTGAGGAAGGCGGCGCCATGATCGTAGGTGCAGACAACTTGAGCTTTGAGACCTTCCCGTCTGAAGTTCAGGACGACTACGTGCCTTTGCACACCTATCTGCTGGCCCAACAGGGAGCCCCGATTATTGAGTTGATCGCGCTGGACGAATTGTCCAAGGACAAGGTCTACGAGTTTGCCTTTATTGGTGGTCCGCTGAAAATCCGAGGTGGTGATGCCGCTCCCTTGCGCCCCGTCGCCATTCCACTTCGCTAAGAAAGTACCGAGCTCAATGGCCCGCTAAAAGGCCTGCGTTGCGACAGGTTTTGATAAAGGCTATAGCGTTTGGCTGCTATCAGACACCGCTCAATATGCTACTGTTAGCCAGGTTTGAATGCGCCGGGCGCCTGTTGGAAAGGCGCCCGGCTTTTTCTTTATGGAGTGCGTAATGACTTACACCGTTTATCTGTCCGGCGAAATTCACACGGATTGGCGCGAGCAGATTGCTCAGGGTGCAAAGGCAGCAGGACTGGATATCTGTTTTACCAGCCCAGTAACCGACCACGATGCCAGCGATGCGGCAGGCGATCACCTGGGTCCGGCCAGTGAGGGCTTCTGGCGTGATCACAAATCCTCCAAAATCAATGCTATCCGTACCCGGACCTTGATTGAGCAAGCTGATTTGGTGGTGGTTCGCTTTGGGGACAAGTACAAGCAGTGGAATGCCGCTTTTGACGCCGGTTTCTGTGCGGCCTTGGGCAAACCGTATGTGACTTTGCATGCCGAAGACATCATCCATCCTTTGAAGGAAGTCGATGCCAGCGCACAAGCCTGGGCGACATCACCCGAGCAAATCGTGGAAATCCTGCGCTATACCTTGAAAGCCTGATTGATGAGGCACAGAACGGGACAGGCCTGAATCCAGAGCGGATGCGGGCCTTTCCGTTCAAAGAAAATGCCGCCCTGTGGACGGCATTTTTTACGCTTGCAGTTTAGCTGCGTGACTGCAGGTCTTTACCAGACGTACTTCACCCCAGTTGGAAATAAGAATAAATAGGCCTGTCTTTAAAACGACAGGTTTTAAATGGCGTGTAGGGTGGCGATCCTGCGGTTGGGCGGCGAGTACATGTACCTAGGTGCTCCGGAACAGTCTAATTTTTAGAATTGGAATCGCTATGACTATCCTTGATAAGTGCCGCTCCGGATTAACTATAAAATAAATTAATACTATCCAATTCATCATTCTTTCTGCTTCTTATGCTGCCTACAATGCGCTCCTACTACTGCTTAGTCGCAAATAGAGGAGACAAAATATGAGTGGGTCCATGTCGGGTCAGATGACCCAATTTGAGAATGTGCCGTTTCGGCGCTTTCACCTTCGTGTGGGGTCGACAGCCTGCGGAGGGCAGTTTGCAGATGGTTTTGAGCTGGGAATTATTGGTTTGGCCATTGCCCTGGCGGCAGTACCGCTGAACCTGAATGCCGTCTGGATGGGTTTGTTGGGAGCGGCGGCCTTGGCGGGGCTGTTCCTGGGTAGCCTGGTATCGGGCGTGATTGTGGACCGTGTGGGTCGACGCAAGATTTTTGCATGGGACATGCTGTTTGCCGCCGTGCTCTCGATTGCCCAGTTTTTTGTCACCGAAGCCTGGCAAATGCTCTTGTTGCGTTTTGCTCTGGGTGTGGTGCTGGGCTTTGACTATGTGGTCAGTAAAGCGCTGTTGACCGAGCTCTCGCCCGTGCGTTTTCGGGGTCGCTTGTTGAGCATCATGGCGATTGCCTGGGTGGCTGGCTATGCCTGCTCCTATGCAGCCGGTTTTTTGCTGCGTGATCTGGGGCCTGATGCGTGGCGTTATATGTTGGTGGTTAGCGCTGTACCGGCCTTGCTGATCTTTGTATTCCGACTGGGCGTGCCGGAGTCGCCGCTGTGGCTGATCCGCAAGGGTCGAATACAAGAAGCGCAGGAGATTGTTCGCAAAAAACTGGGCGATGGCATCGTGTTGCCGGAGGCTGGTCCTGTACCGCAAAAAACAGGCGGGGAATGGAAAGAGCTGTTTTCCAAGAAATGGCGCAAGAACACGGCAGTGGGTGGCATCTTCTATGCTTGCCAGGTGATTCCCTACTTCGCTCTGGGCACCTTCTTGCCCAAGATCCTTGAGTCGCTCAATGTGACAGACAAGTATGTCGGTGGTCTGACCTATAACGCCTTCCTGCTTCTGGGTGCGGTCATCGGGACCATGGTGGTAGACCGAATTGCGCGCCGCTCCTTTCTGATCGGTACGTTCATTGCTGGTGCCGCGGTCTTGTCTGTGATGGCGGCCGGTGTGCTGGACTCGACGGGAGTGATTATCGCGTTTGCCCTGTTTGCCTTGATTCTGTCGGCCTCGGCCAATCTGGAATTTATTTACCCACCTGAGCTGTTCCCGACGCATCTGCGTGGCACGGGTGTGGGTTTTGCTACCGCGACCAGTCGTTTTGGTGCAGCCATCAGTACCTTCCTGCTGCCCAGTATTGTTCAAAACCATGGGGTTTCCATTGCTCTGGGAGCGTGTGTCGTCGTCCTGCTCTTCGGTGCTTTGGTCTCGTATCTGTGGGCCCCTGAAACATCGCGCATGAGATTGGCTGATGTCTAACACCCACCCTCTCGCCCCCCATGAATGGCAAAGCGTCCAAGGCTTTGAAGAGTGGACGCAGGAGACCTTGCTGGCCTATCTGGAGCAAGCAGGCATCGGGTTTGAACGGGTCAACCACCCGGCCGTGTTTACGATGGCGGACTCCGCCGAACTGAACATCGCCTTGTCCGGACGCCGCTGCAAGAATTTGCTGGTGCGAGACAAGAAGAACCGGGTCTTCTTTCTGGTGGTGCTGGCGCCCGAGACCAGTATTGATCTGGCCGCCTTGGGGCAATTAATGGGGGCAGGCAGATTGTCCCTATGTCCTGCCGAACAGATGCACGAGCTTTTGCAGGTGGCATCGGGGGCTTTGAGTCCGTTTGCACTCGTTGGAGATGCCCAGGCGCAGAAAGTCCGTTTGCTGTGGGATGCGAGCTTGTCGGGTGAAGTCCAGTTTCTATTTCACCCGCTGCGCAATACCGCCACGGTTTCTATCAGCCAAGAGGATTTCAGCCGATTCCTGGTTCTGACGGGCCACCGGATGGAAACGGTCGCTATCCCCTCTCGCTCCCACCCTGCCAGTACATAGCCGGGATTTTTTCAAAAAACAGGACATTGATGTTCAGAGTGCTCTGCCCGTCGTGGGTGGAGCACTTGTCAGCATCGTAGGAGTAAATATGGAAGTGTCTTCTAACGTTGAGTCAGTACGTACTGAAAATGATTACGTGGGCCAGGTATCCATTCCTTGCAGCAAGTATTACGGCGTCAATAGCGTACGGGGTAAGGACAATTTGTCCGTCTCGACCCAAACTGTGGGCCACTACCCTGCTTTTATCCAGGCTTTTGCGCAGGTGAAGTGGGCAGCCGCCTTGGCCAACCGGGACTGCGGTGTAATCAGCCCCGAGATTGCCAATGCGATTGCGCAGGCCTGCCAGGAGTTGCTGGATGGGAAACTGGCTGATTCCCTGATTGTGGATCTGATGGAAGGCTCGGGTGGGACGTCCACCAATATGAACTTCAATGAGGTGATCGCCAATCGAGCCCAGGAGATTCTGGGCAAACCTGTCGGTTCTTACGAGGTGGTGCACCCGAATGACCACGTCAATCGCTCTCAATCCACCAATGATGCGTACCCGTCCGCTCAGAAAATGGCGACGTATGACATGCTAGCGGGTTTGATTGATGCGGTGGGCGAGCTGGGCCAGACCTTCAGCCAGAAAGCTGCGGAGTTTGCAGATATTCTGCACCTGGGCCGCACCTGTTTGCAGGACGCTCAACCCATGCGACTGGGCCATGTGTTTGAAGGCTATGCCGCTCTGGCGCACCGTTTGCAAGCTGAACTGTTGGGGGTACGTGAAAAGCTCTGCACCTTGCCTCTAGGCGGTACCGCGATTGGCACGGGCTTTGGAGCCCCTGAAGGTTATCGTGCGGCGGTGTATACCCATTTGGCGACGCTGACAGGTGTTCGCTACCAGGCACCGGATAATTCGTTCGATGCCATGCAGAACATGGATACCTTCTCCCGAGTCTCGGCCGAGTTGCGGACTTGCGCAACGGCCCTGGCCAAGGTCGCTGCGGATCTGACCTTGTTGTCCTCCGGGCCGACAGGTGGTTTAGGGGAGTTGCGTTTACCAGAAGCCCAGGCCGGTTCGTCCATCATGCCGGGCAAGGTGAATCCGGTTCTACCCATGGCTATGATTCAGCTCAGCTTTGCAGTCGTGGGTAATGATGTGGCCGTGGCACAGGCAGTGCAGTATGGTGAGCTGGAAATCAACCATTTCGAGCCGGTCGTGGCTTCGCGGGTTTTTGACAGTATCCATATGCTGACCCAAGGTATTCAACGCTTTAATGTTTTGTGTGTGGCTGGCATCAGCGCGGATCGTACTCGCAATGAAAACCATGTATTGCGTTCTATGGCTGTCGCCACGGCTTTGGTGCCCACATTGGGCTATGCCAAAGTCAGCAAGCTGGCGCGCCAATCGGTCGTAGAGCAGCGCCCCTTGTTGGAAATTCTTGAAGAGTCCGGAGTCCTGTCTAGAGAACAGGCTGTGCAGGCAATCCAGAAGGCTTCCGTACCCGCGTTTTGATTCTGTTATTGTGGCTCCCTAAGTGTGCTTAGGGAGCATCTACCCAGGGATAAAGCTGGATCAACTGCGGCAAAATGGGATTGATGGCTTGCAGCTCGTCGTGAGCATGCGTCCCCAAAATAGTGCTTGCCAACTCAAAGGTTTCCTTGCCCAGTTGACCATATTCGCCTGTGCGAACGTGGAGATACAGCCGACGTTCGGCATTAAGCTCGGGAACAAATCCCAAATGCAAGGCTCCTGCGGATCGAGCACCTTGAAGCAGACACAAGGGTGTGGTGATCGCCCAGCCAATTCCCCCCGCTACCATGGACGTCAGTGTGTCTGCTGTTTCCACTTCCAAACGGCGGGCTGAGCTGATACTTGCTTGACGCAAGGAGCGCTCGACTTGCGTACCCAAGTGAGATTGGGCGTTAAAACGGATTAATGGCAGTTGCTTGGACAGCGCGACCAGGTCCGCCATGCTGGTACATGGGAAAGCCAGCCCCTTGGGGGCAATGACCAGAAATCGCTCCGACATCAGAAAGTGATTCCCTATTCCCTCTATATCCAGTGTGCGGGTTGAGATCACCAGATCCAGTTCCCGCCGTACCAGCGCTTCGGCCAGATTGGGTGTCAAACCCGTGCGTACTGACAACTGCGCGGTGCCACGTAGTAGCTCCTGAACCAAGGGCGTGCCGCAACTGGCGGCAAAGGAGTCCACCAGTCCGACTCGTAAATTAGGCTTGATTCCCTGGCTGGCTTCAATCACGGAGCCGCGCAGGTTCATGGCCTGGTTCAAGAGTGTTGTCCCTCTATTCACCAAGGTCAGACCGGCGGCGGTCAAGGTCAAAGGCCGAGCCGAACGGTTCAGCAAGGGCGTCCCAAAGTTCTCCTCCAGTAAGCGTATGGACTGAGAAACGGCGGATTGGGTAATACCCAGTCGTTCTGCGGCCTTGGACATATTGCAGTCCTGAGCCGTGGTCAGAAAGATCCGCAACGCTTGCATGTCGATGGGGCGAGTTTCTTGCATAGATCAGCGAGCTTGGTGCATGAAGGAGAGGACCGGGGAAAATTGGGCCGTGCTTATGATAAGCACGGCTCTGATTTTAGCTTAGCTTCACGCGTCGCAAACGCAAGGCATTACTGACGACAAAGACGCTGGACAAGGCCATGGCCCCGGCGGCAAACATGGGCGAGAGCAAGGTGCCGTTAAAGGGATACAGCACACCCGCCGCCACCGGAATCAATGCCACGTTGTAGGCAAAGGCCCAGAACAGGTTTTGATGGATGTTGCGCATGGTGGCGTGAGACAGGGAAATGGCCGTAACCACGCCTTGCATATCACCTGACATCAAGACCACGTCCGCGGCTTCGATGGCAATGTCCGTGCCAGTACCAATCGCAATCCCTACGTCGGCCACTGCCAGCGCCGGTGCATCGTTAATACCGTCACCCACGTAGGCCAGATGCTGATGGGTTTCGCGCAAGGCCTGGACGGCCTGCACTTTGCCTTCAGGCATCACTTCTGCCACGACTTCATCAATGTTCAGACGACGGGCGATGGCATTGGCGGTATGGCGGTTATCGCCGGTAATCATGACAACCTTGATACCGCGGGCATGCAACTGCTCAATGGCGCGTGGTGTGGTGTCTTTGATGGGGTCGGCCACGGCCAGCAAGGCAATCACCTGCTTGTTGCGGGCGGCGTACATCGGTGTTTTGCCTTCTTGTGCCAGGGTCTGGGCTTGCTCTGCAAACGCAGACAGGTCTGCGCCTAACTGCGTCATCAGCCGGTCTGCGCCCACATGCCATTGGTCAGCACCAATCTGGGCGGTAACGCCTAAACCGGTCAGGGACTCAAACTGCTCGGCTTTGGGCAGCGTGATTTGCTTGTCCTTGGCAGCACTGACAATTGCCTGGGCAATGGGATGCTCGGAGTAGTTTTCCAGGGCGGCAATGGCGGCCAAAGCCTGATCCTGGTTTTCACCGGGAGCGATGACAAAATCCGTCAGTTCGGGAGCGCCTTTGGTCAAGGTGCCGGTTTTATCCACGGCCACGACTTTCACATCGCGCAGCGCTTGCAGGGAATCCCCTTTACGAAAGAGCACCCCAGCCTGAGCGGCGCGGCCGGTTCCCACCATGATGGAGGTAGGGGTCGCCAGACCCATGGCGCAAGGGCAAGCAATAATCAGCACAGCGACAGCGTTGACCAATGCAAAGCTCAGTGCGGGTGATGGGCCAAAAATCAGCCAGACAATCGCAGTCAGCACGGCCAAGGTCATGACGGCTGGCACAAACCACAGGGTGATTTTGTCGACCACCGCTTGAATCGGCAGCTTGGAGCCTTGGGCCTGTTCAACCATGGAGACAATATTGGCCAGTACGGTGTCCTGCCCCACGGCAGTGGCTTCAAATTCCAGCGAGCCTTTCTGGTTCACCGTGCCGCCAATGACCTTATCGCCTTGGGATTTGGAGACAGCAATGGATTCGCCCGTCACCATGGATTCGTCCACATAGCTTTGACCGGCAACGACATCACCATCAACCGGAATACGCTCGCCGGGGCGAACCAGGACGATATCGCCGGTATGCAGATCCGCTAAAGGCAGCTCGACTTCCTGGCCGTCGCGGCGTACGCGAGCGGTAGGTGGTTGCAGACTGAGCAAGCGTTGAATCGCTTCGGAGGTACGGCCCTTGGCGCGGGCTTCCATCACACGGCCAAGCAGAATCAAGGCCACGATGACGGCGGCAGCCTCAAAGTACACATAGACAGATTCAGCCGGTAACCATTGGGGCGCAAAGGTAGCCACCAGTGAAAAGGCATAGGCCGCCAAGGTGCCCACGGCGACCAGCGAATTCATGTCCGGGCCGCCACGTAACAGCACGGGAATGCCTTTGGTGTAGAACTCGCGACCTGGGAAGACCAGAACCAGCGTGGTCAGGACAAACTGGATCAACCAACTGTTCTGGGTCCCAATGGTGCTGGCAACCCAGTGATGGAAAGCAGGCACCATATGGCCGCCCATTTCCAGAATAAAGACGGGCAAGGCCAAAATCGTGGCTAGCCAGAAACGCTTGCGCAGGGTTTCGTAGGTTTGTTCGGCGCGCTCGAACTGGTCGTTGTTGACGGCGGCTTCGGCTAGGCTGGCGGGATACCCGGCTTTGCTCACCGCTTGAATCAGGTCGGGCACCTTGACACCTTGTGCCACTTGAACATGTGCTTTGGCAGTGGCCAAATTGACCGCAGCTTTTTGTACGCCCGGTACTTTCAGCAAGGCTTTTTCAACCCGGCCTACGCAAGAGGCGCAAGTCATGTCCTGCACATCCAGCACAATGTCTTGCTGGGTGATTTTGTAACCACCCTTTTCCACAGCCTGCATAATGGCCTCGATGGGGGCAGCCCCCTCGAAATCCACGGTTGCCTTGTTGGTGGCCAGATTAACCTGGGCCAATTGCACCCCGGGAACCTTGCCAATAATCTTTTCAACCCGACTGACGCAGGAGGCGCAGGTCATGCCTTCCACATCTAAAGTCAGGCGTGAGCCTTGGTTTGAAGCGCTTGTTGTCATCGAAATCACCCTTCAATGGATCGTCAATGAAGCCACTTTAGGGCTTGACCCGATGGGAAGGTCAACACGAGATATAAAAAAACGCCTCCGAAGAGGCGTTTCAAGGGGGAAGTCAGGACTAACTAGGGCTCAATCAGCTTAGTAAGCGACGAACGAACCGTTGTTGTTGTTCCAGTCTTTGGCTTGAGCAGCAACTTGGTCGCGGCTCAGCTCGGAGCGGGTGTCGATGCGTGGGTAGTCGCCCATGGAGCCTGTGCTAATGTAGCCTTGCTCTTGAGCAGCAGCCAGTTCTTGAACCACTTGCTGGCGGCTCAAAGGAGCGTCGCTCGATTGGACCGTTGGGTAGTTCAGGTTTTCGCCGGTAGCGACGTTGTTGGTGGCGGCCATAGCGGTACCGCTCAAAGCAGAAGCACCCAGAATCAGGCTGGCGATAGTTGCGCGTGCGATGTTTTTCATTATTTACTCCAAATATCTACGGTGTGTTTTTCGGTGGTTCGCTGTTGCGTTTAGCGAATCGTTAGATGGAGTATGAGCCTTTCCAGACCTAGTAAAAACCCTTAATATTGCAAACGTATTTCCATTCATGGAACAATTCAAATGAGTACCATTATCGCCGGGCCCCTGCTCAACGACATTGCAATCTTCGTGGAAGTGGCCCGCGCCCGCCACTTCAGCCGTGCCGCTCAGGCCCTGGGTATGCCGGTTTCTACCGTGTCACGTCGCATTCGTGAACTGGAAAAAGAAGTGGGTGTCGCCCTGCTGAAACGCAGTACGCGCAATGTGGATGTGACCGACGCTGGGCAAGTCTATTTCGAGCGTTGTCTGGCCGTGGTCGAGCAGGCCCGTCTGGCTCATGAACAATTGCTGGATGTGGCCCAGACACCGAAAGGACGCTTGCGGGTGTCCATGCCAGCCAGTTTCAGTATTGTGCTGATGCCCGCCATTATTCGAGGGTTCAATCAGCAGTACCCGGACATTGAGCTGGAGTTTGACCTGACCATACGGCCTATTGATTTGCAGGCCGATAACTACGATTGCGTCATCCGTGTGGGTGCTCAGCCTGACTCAAGCGCCGTTGCCACGATGTTGGGCCAGATTCGGCTGGGGCTGTATGCCACGCGCAACTATCTGGACCGCAAGGGGCGCCCCAAGCATCCTTCCGAATTGGCGGGACATACCTGTATTTGTGCCCGGCCTGCCAGCACGGATCGGGTCTGGTCCTTGCGCGGCCCGAATCAGGAGCGTTACGACGCGATGGTGGAAGGTTCGATCACCGTCAATAACGCCATCATGATGCGCAAACTGGCTGTGCATGATTTGGGTATCACCGCCTCTTCCTTGCTGGAACGTAAACTGGACCCGGATTGTGCGCATTTGGAGCGTGTCTTGCCCGACTGGGAGTTCGCACCCTTCCCTATTCTTGCTTTGTTGCCATCACGCCTGATGCCTCAAAAAACCCGTGTATTCTTGAACTACCTGCGTAGCGAACTGGACAGATTGATGTCCCAACCTGAGCTGGATGTAGCCGCGGCGGCCCAGCCTTACCCATAAAAAATAAGCAGTATCGTACTCAGGCTGTGTTGGTTCGGGCCTAACTATGCTATTTATAGGCGTTTGGTCCTGCGGGACCGATGTCAAGATGGGGGAAGCGCATGAGAAGAACACGGCAGGGCTGGCTGGCAGGATTTGCCATCAGCTTGGCATTAGCCAGTGGCAATGCGTGGTCGCAAACAGTATTGCTGGAAGCGGTAGAGCAAGGGGATGGTGCCAAAGTGCGCGAAATCCTGTCCGAAAAACGGGCCCGCTCTACGGTGGGGGTCAGCGACGATCAAGGGCAAAGCCCCTTGTTGCGCGCAACCTGGTTGAACCATATTGATATTGCTCGGCAGTTGATTCGCGCGGGTGCGGATGTGAATCAGGCCGATGCCATTCACGACAGTCCTTATCTGGTTGCCGGTGCACAGGGCCGCCTGGAAATCCTGCGCATGACGCTGGAGAATGGCGCGGATTTGCGCAGTGTAAACCGTTATGGTGGCACTGCATTGATTCCGGCTGCTGAACATGGGTATGTGGATATAGTTCGTCTGTTGTTGCAGGCGGGCGTTGACCCCAATCATGTGAATTATTTGGGCTGGACGGCTTTGCATGAAGCCATTGTGCTGTCCGATGGTGGCCCCGAGCATCAAGAAGTGTTGCGACTGCTGATCAAGGCGGGAGCCGATGTGAATTTGCCGGATCGTCAGGGCGTGTTGCCCTTGAGCCTGGCGCAACAGCGCAGTCAGACCGAGATGGCCCGTATTCTGGAACAAGCCGGAGCGAATCCTTAGGCCTTGCGCCAGTGCTGTGGCTTGTTCCTCGCTGTTTTTCTTCTAATCACAACAATAACGATTCTATGTCTTCTTTTCAGACTGCCCCGACCGCCACATCGACGGGGGCACAGGCCAGCCCAGGTTTATGGCTGGCTTTCGTCATTCTGGTTGGGCTGAATCTACGCCCTTTTCTAACCTCCAGCGGTACATTGGCTCGACAGGTGGCCGAGGGCCTGAACATGCCCTTGAGCAGCCTGGCCTGGCTGACTTTATTGCCCATGATGGTGATGGGTCTGGGGGCTTTCTGCATGCCCTCCTTGCGGCGCGTGATGGCCTTGCGCCATGTACTGATCACTTCCCTGCTGCTTCTGTGTCTGGGCTGTGTGTTGCGCTGGTTTGTACCCAATGGGGCCAGTCTTATCGCCACAGCGCTGATCTGTGGTTTGGGCGTGTCCTTGTTGCAGGCGGGAATGCCCGGCTTGATCAAAGAGCAATTTCCCCGACATATTGCCCAGGTCACTGGCGTGTACTCCGCAACCTTGATGGGTGGTGGAGCCTTGGGCGCACAAGTGACCCCTTGGGTCAGTTCCTTGACCGATAGCTGGCGTATTGCGCTGGCCTTCTGGGCCTTGCCGATTAGCGTGGCTTTGTGGATTGCCTGGAAGGTTGTGCCGCGTGAGAAACCGGGTGCGAACTTGTCGCCTCCCTCTTTGGACTTGTTGCGCCGTCCCCGCACCTGGACCCTGATTGTCTGCTTTGGTCTGATCAACGGCGGCTATGCATCTTTGGTGACCTGGCTGGCGACTTTTTACCAGGATAGAGGCTGGACTGCGGAGGCCAGCGGCGGCCTGGTGGCTGTTTTGTCAGTGGCCCAGGCGATTGCGGCCTTTGGCTTGCCGACCTTGGCGGCCAAGAACAAGGACAGACGCCTGTGGGTATGGCTGGCCCTGGCTTTCCAATGTATAGGTTTTCTGGCCTTTGCCTGGATACCCGATATGGCCCCTTACTTGTGGGCGATCATTATTGGTATCGGTTTGGGGGGCTGCTTCTCCTTGCTGCTGCTGGTGGCTCTGGACCATTTCCCTGATGCTGCTCGTGCGGGTACCTTAAGCGCCCTGATGCAAGGCGGTGGTTTTCCGATTGCCGCCTTGTTCCCCATGATTAGCGTGCAGTTGCGCGAAGTCAGTGGTGGCTTTCAAGCAGGCTGGATGGTGCATGCCGCTTTGGCACTTATTGTGGCGGTGATGGCCTGGAGCTTTCAACCGGCCAATTACGCACGCAAGATGAATCCGGACGCCTGATTTTTCTTCAAGCTTGCAGCACATAAAAAACGGCCTGGGCATGGATATGACCCGGGCCGTTTTTCTTGTGTCAGAAATGCCTTATTTAGGCGCGCCCGCCATAATCCAATCCACCACTGCCTTGATGTCATCGTCGGAGATAACGGGGTTGGCAGGCATGGGCAAAGGGCCGTATACGCCTTTGCTGCCTTGCCGCACATGCTGGGCCAGGATCTCTGCGTTGGCAGGATCATCTTTGCGTTTGGCGGCGATATCCTTGTAGGCAGGACCCACCACTTTCCTGTCTACGGTATGACAGGCCAGACAGGCGTTTTTCGTCAGAATATCGTTGACCGAATCAAAACTGGGTTCGGCTGCCTGCGCACTGAAACCGGTACTTAACAAGGCAGTACAGACCAGCAGTTGCTTCAAGGTCATGAGGGGAATCTCCTAAGTAAAACCGGCGCAGGAAAGATGGCGTGGAATGAATGCTGCGCTTCTGTTTTTCCGCACATAAATGGGGCTATGTGGCATTCACTTCGTGATCATACGGTTATGATAGAACAGCCTTTGAAAAATAGCGGTGGGCCTTGATGCTAATCAAGCTGGTCGGCGCGCTTATTCGGTAATGTCCTAGTAGAAGTTGTTGCTTCATACTTAAACAGTTCACACACTACACAAGAGGTCTTCATGCTTAATGTTCTCGTCCCTGTTGATGGCTCTGATGCTTCCACTCGTGCTCTGCAAGCGGCAGTTGACATACTAGAGGGCAAGCCAGAAGCCACTTTGCATGTGCTGGCCGTGCCTACCCCTATCGTGTCCGGTAACGTCAAGCGTTTTTTCTCTGAAGATGTGCTTCAGGCGTACTACCAGGACGAAGGCAGCAACGCCTTGTTGCCTGCCCGTGCCGTGCTGGCTGATTCGCCCCTGAAGATCAAGGAAAGCATTATTGCGGGCAACGCTGCCCAGACAATTAAAGACTATGTGGAAAAGAATAATGTCGACCACATTGTGATGGGTACACGTGGCCTGAGCGCCCTGCCCGGTCTGGTGTTGGGTTCGGTGACGACCAAGGTGTTGAGTCTGGTTAAAGTGCCCGTTACCTTGATCAAGTAAGCGGAGCTGACTGTACGTCTGGAAAGGCCGTCTTTGAGACGGCCTTTTTGATGCCTGCCTGGGAAGTGGAGGTGCTAGTCGTGTTATGGAACTTTCTCGGACAGCGCAGATAAAAAAATCCTGCCTTAATGCCAAGCCAGATACGTCTGTGTTTCAATAGATTTTGCTTTTGATTTCATAAGAAGATCCTATGTCAGATATGTCCTTACTTGATCACAATGCCCGTGCCTGGGACAAGCAGGCGCAAACAGAAAGCCCCTGGTCTTTGCCTGTCAGCAGTGAACAGGTAGAAAAAGCTCGTCAGGGGCAGTGGCAGGTGCATTTGCTGCCTTCTCCTGTACCTGCGGATTGGCTGGGGGATGTGCAGGGCAAGTCGATTCTGTGTCTGGCCAGCGCGGGTGGGCAGCAAGCCCCTATTTTGGCGGCGGCTGGAGCGCAGGTAACGGTGTTTGATCTGTCTGCCGGGCAGTTGGACAAAGACCGCATGGTGGCTGAGCGCGATGGTTTGTCATTGCAGATTGAACAAGGCGATATGTGCGATTTGTCGCGCTTCGCGTCCGAGAGTTTTGATCTGATTCTGCATCCGGTCTCTAACCAGTATGTACCCAATATCAGCCTGGTCTGGCAGGAGTGTGCTCGCGTGTTACGTCCGGGCGGGCATTTGCTGTCCAGCTTCTTTAATCCGGCGGTGTTTATTGCAGACCGTGACCCCAGCTATGCACAGCAAGGTTTGATTCGCCCTAAATTCACGGTGCCCTATTCGGATTTGAGCAGTCTGGATGCAGATGCCTTGCAAGCCAAGCAGGATCGAATGGAACCCTTGATGTTTGGTCATTCCTTTGCACAGCAAATTGGCGGGCAGTTGGAAGCGGGTTTGCATCTTGTCGATTACATCGAAGAAATGCACCCCGCCCCACGCTTTGAAATCGAGAAGTATCTGCCTAGCTTTATTGCTACGCACAGTCTCAAGCCCGCTTAAGCTCTACGGTTTGGGCTGGACACGCAATAGCTGGCCGTCGTTCTCGTCGGTCAGCACATAGAGATAGCCATCTGGCCCGACACGTACATCACGGATACGTTGCTTTAAATCCTGTAGCAGGCGCTCTTCTCCGACAATATGGCCGTCCTCTTCGTCAAATTGCAGACGAATCAAGGCTTGTTCCTTTAAGGCTCCGACAAACAGGCTGTGCTGCCAGTCGGGGATACGTTCGTCGTTATAGAAAGCCATGCCGCTAATGGCGGGTGAGACTGACCAGTAATGGAATGGCTCAATCAGTCCTTCAAGAGGGGTGGAGCTGGCATCAGGGATGGGTTTGCCATCGTAGCCTTGGCCCTCGGTACGCAGGGGCCAGCCATAGTTCGCGCCGGGCTTGATACGGTTGAGTTCATCGCCGCCTTGCGGGCCATGCTCCGCAACCCATAGCTCATTTGTCCAGGGATTCCAGGCCATTCCTTGGGGGTTGCGGTGCCCGTAGCTCCAGATCTCTGCACGAGCGGTCCGCTGGCTGCGGAATGGGTTGTCGCGCGGGACCATGCCATCAGGACGGATGCGTACCACTTTGCCTTGCAAATGATCCAGTTGCTGGGCGGTGGGCGGCTGATTGTTTTCGCCCAAGGCGATGTACAGGTCTCGACCACCCGGATCAAAGGCCATTCGTACGCCATAATGCTGTCCGGTGGATAAGGCGGGTTCCTGGCGGAAAATCGGACGGAAGGCGTCAATGCGTTTCAGGTCCGAGGACAACACGCCGTAGCCCACTGTGGTGGCCGAGTTCTGCTTGTCGCGACGTTCGGCATAGGCCAGATAAATGCGGCGGCTACGGAAAAAATCCGGGGCCAAGGCAACATCCAGCAAGCCACCTTGAGATTGGACATGTACCTTGGGCACACCGCCAATCGGTTCTGACAGACCGTTTTCTTTTGTCCAGACGCGTAGACGGCCTGGGCGTTCGGTAATCAGAATCCCGGCATTATTGGGTAAAAAAGCCAGAGCCCAAGGGTGTTCCAGCCCGCTGGCCAAGGTCTCGACCGATACGGCTGGGCCGCTGATAGCGGGAACAGGTTCAGATTGCGCCCAAGCTCTCAGGGGAGCGGCAAGTGTGGCTAGCCCCAAGGCGGTAGCCGCCAAGGCAAAGGACAAGCTGAAGGTTTTTTTTATACGCATAAGGCAGTGAAAGACAGATAGGTGGGATACCGCACTCCCCTACTCTTTCATAGGGACAAATGACGACGCTGTTTATGTATTCGCCCCAGTAAAGGGGCGAATACATTCAAGCATAGCCTACACAGGTGTTTAGCCTGGGCGGGTCATGTCCAGCGGCACAATCCACTGATCGTATTGCTCGTTGGTGAGGTAGCCCGATTTCAGGGCGGACTCACGCAGGGTCAGCCCTTCTTTATGGGCTGTTTTCGCAATCGCGGCCGCTTTGTCGTAACCGATGTGGCGGTTCAAGGCGGTTACCAGCATCAGGTTCTGGTCCAGATTGTGCTGGATTTTCTCCATGACGGGCTCCAGACCTTGGGCGCAATGCTCGTCAAAGGCCAGGCACGCGTCACTGATCAGGGCAATGCTTTCCAGCACGTTGTGCACCATCACCGGTTTGTACACGTTCAACTGGAAGTTGCCTTGGCTGCCGGCAAAACCGACTGCTGCATCGTTACCGTACACTTGCACGGCGACCATGGTCAGCGCCTCACACTGGGTGGGGTTGACCTTGCCGGGCATGATCGAGGAACCCGGTTCGTTTTCAGGGATTTGCAGTTCGCCAATCCCGCAACGAGGGCCGCTGGCCAGCCAACGCACATCATTGGCCATCTTCATCAAGGCACCCGCCAGGGTACGCAGGGAAGCGGACAGGTTCACCAGCGCGTCGTGAGCCGACAGTGCAAAGAACTTGTTTTCTGCTGCCTCAAACGGCAAGCCGGTGATTTTGGCGATATGGGCGGCGGTGCGTTCACCAAACTGAGGGTGGGCATTCAGGCCTGTACCGACAGCCGTGCCACCAATCGCCAATTGGTAAATACCATCCAGCGCCTTGTCCACGGTTTGCAGGCCGAAATCAATCTGTGCCACCCAGGCACCGATTTCTTGCCCCAGCGTGATGGGAGTCGCGTCTTGCAAGTGGGTACGGCCAGTTTTAACAATGTCGTTGAACTGTTTGGCTTTGGCGGCCAGGGTGTCGCGCAGTTGGCCCACATCTTTACGCAGGCGGCGCTGACATTCCAGACCTACCGCGATGTACATGGCGGTAGGGAAGGTGTCGTTGGAGGACTGGCCACGGTTCACGTGATCATTCGGGTGTACGGGCTTTTTGCTGCCTTTCTCGCCACCGGCCAGTTCAATGGCGCGGTTGGAGATCACCTCGTTCACGTTCATATTGCTTTGGGTGCCAGAGCCGGTCTGGAACACCACCAGCGGGAACTCTGTGTCCCACTTGCCTGCGATGACTTCATCAGCCGCTTCGACGATCAGGCGGGCCAGGTCTTCGGGTAATTCACCCAGTTCCTGGTTAGCCAGGGCCGTGGATTTTTTCAGGATACCCAGCGACTCGATCATGCTGCGGCCCCACTGGAAGCGGTCGCGGCCAATGGGGAAATTCTGGATCGAGCGCTGTGTCTGCGCGCCCCAGTAGTGGTCGGCGGGAACTTCAATGGTTCCCATGGAATCCTGTTCAATACGTGTCGTACTCATCATGGCTCCTGTAAGAAAGAGGATGGCGGATTGGTTTGAAAAATGGGGTGTTCACGGCTGGCGCAAAAAGCGCGCAGCCCACACACAGGCAATATCAAGCATGCGGTTGGAAAATCCCCATTCGTTGTCAAACCAGACCAGCATATTGACCAGCCCGTCCCCATTCGTGCGGGTTTGCGAGCCGTCCACCACAGCAGAGTGTGGATTGTGATTGAAGTCGATCGAGGCATGAGCCTGATCGGAATAGTCCAGAATACCAGGCCATTGTTGTACCGCTTGCTGGAAGAGCTGGTTGATTTCGTCCCGGCTGGTGTCGCGCTCCAGATTGACCATCAGATCAATGGCGGACACGTTCAAGATAGGCACGCGGATAGACTTGGCCTGAACTTTGCCTTTTAGCTGCGGCAAAAGGCGCTCTACCCCGGTCGCCAGTCCGGTAGAAACCGGAATCATGGATTGCAAGGCAGAACGGGTGCGAGCCAGATCGCTGCTGTGATAGCCGTCAATCATGGGTTGATCGTTCATGACCGAGTGCAGCGTGCTTAAAAAAGCATGGCGTATGCCAAAGGTCTTATCCAGCTCGGCCAGCACCGGGATGATGGCATTGGTAGTGCAAGAGGCATTGGAGACAATCCGTTCGTCGCCCTGAAGTTGCTCGTGATTAATGCCCAGGACGGCAGTGAAGTCCACGTCGTGTGCGCTATTGCCGGGGTTGGAGAGCAGGACGCGCGGACAACCGGCCTCCAGAAACTGTTGTAGCTCGGCACGGCTGCCAAAGGCACCACTGCATTCGATCAGCATGTCCAGGTCCAGCGCTGCCCAATCTATGGCTTTGGGATCTGTCTCGTGCAATACCCGTATGGCCTTGCCGCCCACAATCAGCTCGTGCTCATTGTGTTCTACCGAAGCTGGAAATACCCCGTGGGTCGAATCAAAGCGCGTCAGGTAGGCCATGGTGGCAATCGTGGCGGGCTCGTTGATCACCACAACCTCAAATTCCTGGCTTTGTGGGGATTCGTAAATGGCACGCAGCAGGCAGCGCCCTATGCGGCCATAGCCATTGATCGCGATGCGGATGGGACGAGGTAGCGGCATGATCAATAAAAATCAGAAAGTAATGGAGAATCCGCCGTCTACAACCACAATATGGCCATTGACATAGGAGGCAGCCGGAGAGGCCAAAAATACAGCAGCAGCGCGGATTTCATCCGGATTGGCCCAGCGCCCCAAGGGGTTGCGACCGACGACCAGCGGGCCTTTGACCGGGTCCTGGGCCAAGGCCGCATTGCTTTCCGTGGCAAACGTGCCGGGAGCGATGCCGTTGCTGGTAATGCCCTGCCCGCCAAATTCTACTGCCAGTGCGCGCACCATACCGGCCAGTCCCTGCTTGGCGACGGGGTAAATTGCATCTCCTGGGCGGGCTAGTGGGCCAGCAATGGAGGTCAGGGTCACAATCCGGCCCTGTCGGGTCTGGGCTTTCAGCATGGCCTGGGCGGCATATTTGGATAATTTCAGCGTCGCCAGCAGGTCTACTTGCAGCAAATGCTCAATATCGTCCCAGGCGGCATCCTGCAAGCTGCTGCGCAGTCGTACGCCTACATTGTTCACCAGAATATCCGGGGTGCCGACACGCTGGCATAGGGCCTGATAAGAGTCGGACAAGGAGTCCAGATCGGCCAGATCGTGTTCCCAGATATCGGTCTGGGCACCGGCTGCTTTTAATTGATCCGCCAGGCTGGCGAGCTTGCTGGCATTACGGCCATGCAGCACAACATGGGCACCATGAGCCGCGTAGGCGCGGGCAATCTCCAGGCCCAGACCGGCGGACGAGCCAGTAACCAGAGCACAGCGGCCTGCCAGGGAGAAATTGGCTTGATAGGAGCTTAAGTCAGTCATTATTTACAGCGTATGGCGTGGTTCGCCACGGTGAAAAGCCACAATGTTTTCGATGAGCTGGTTTGCCAGGGCCTGCATGGCTTCCTGACTGGCCCAGCCTATGTGCGGCGTCAAAATGTAATTGGGTAAGTCTAACAAGCGCATCAGGATATGGTCTGCGGGTGGTGGTTCGGGTGTGCAGACATCAATACCCGCCCCTCCCAGCCAGCCGTGTCGCAAGGCATGATCCAGCGCTTGATTATCAATCAGCCCGCCACGGGCGGTATTGATCAGCAAGGGGCGGCGAGCCGCCATGCGCTCGAATTCCTGCATGCCCAGCATGTTCTGAGTTTCGGCTGTCAGGGGGCAATGCAAGGAAATAATGTCGGCCTGATCCAGCACCTGTTCAAAGGGCAAGCGATCGTCCGTATTGCTGACAATCGTTTGGCCACGGCGCTGGGCGAAGATGACTTTCATGCCCAAAGCTCGGCCCAGGGTGGCGACTGCCTGGCCCAAAGAGCCCGAACCGATCAGCCCCAAGGTGGAGCCCGCCAGATCGCGGATCGGATAGTCGAAATAACAGAACTGCTGCGCCTCTTGCCAGCGGCCTTCTTTCACGGACTGGCGATAGGCGCAAATATTGCGGCGTAAGGCGAAGATCAGGGCAAAAACGTGTTCGGGAACACTACGGACGGCATAGTCCCGAATATTGCTGACCACAATCTGGCGTTCACGGGCGGCATCCAGGTCAATATTGTCGCTGCCGGTCGCGGCCAGCGCGATCATTTTCAACTGGCTTGCTGCCTCCAGATGTTCGCGTCGCAGCGCCACTTTATTGCTGATGACGATGTCGGCATCCGCAATACGTTCAGCCACTTGTTCAGGCGTGGTACGCCCGTAAACCTGAAGTTCGTGTTCAAAGGGAACCTGTTGCAGCGTGACGCTGTCTGACAGTGTTTCCCTATCCAGAAAAACGATACGAGTTTTAGAAGTCATGCCTGTCCTTGTCCTGAGCGGCCACCTGACATTCTGGCCCTATTTTCAGAAGGTTCTTGCCCTTGCTTGGGTTCATCATCCGATATAGTAATGGGATTGATACAGGCTTGTCCTAGGTCTCACTCTCATAACCCTGTTTTATAGGTTATTGCTTATGCTCTTGTCCCTCTTGCTCTCTTTGGGTGCCCACGCCCTGATTCCGGATAACGTCGCTAGCGCCACTCCCCCACTGTATGACATTCGGGATTTCTTTCAGAATCCCAAGCGTAGCGGTTTCCGAATCTCTGATCAGGGGCGCATGATTGGCTTCATGGAACCCGTCAAGATCGACGGCCAACCCGCCCGCCAGAACATCTTTGTGCAAGAGTTAAAAGGCAGTGAGCCCGTTGGTGAGGCTCGCCGCATCACTGCTGAACATCAACGTGATATTGCCGAGTACTTCTGGAAGGGCGATGAGACTGTTATTTACGCTAAAGACGTGAATGGCGACGAGAACTATCACGTTCTAGCTGTAAATGCGCTGACTGGCAAGGTCACTGACCTGACGCCGCTGGAAGGTGTCCGGGCTGGTGTGCAGGATGATTTGCCGGACGATCCGGAACATATCCTGGTCTCGCACAATGGCCGTAACCCTGAAGTGTTCGATGTCTACAAGGTTAACGTCCTGACCGGTGAAAGCACACTGGCCGCTGAAAACCCCGGTGACGTGTTGGGCTGGAGCACTGACCATCAAGGTCGAGTGCGCATGGCCATTTCCATCTCTGGCGTAGATTCCGAACTGCGCTACCGTGAGAGCGAATCCGAGCCGTTCCGCAGTATTTTGCAAACGGATTTCCGTACCGAAGTCAGCCCCCTCTTCTTCCACGCCGATAACCAGCGCTTCTATGCCTTGAGCAATCGTGGTCGTGACACCTTGGCCTTGGTCCTGATTGACCCCGCCAAGCCGGACGACGAAGAGAAAATCTACGAATTGCCCAATCATGATCTGATGGGGGCGGGTTATTCGCGCCTGCGTCAGGTGCTGACTTCGGTGGATTACTACACCGACAAACCCGGTCAGCATTTCTTTGACGAGCGTAGCGAGCAGATTCACGCCGCTATCGCCCGCCAACTGCCCGGCTACGAGATCAGCGTTCAGTCCATCACCCGTGATGAAAAGAAAATGATTGTGGCTAGCTACAGCGACCGCAATCCAGGTTCACGCTACCTTTACGACGTGGACAGCAACAGCCTGCATAAGCTGGCCGTTATCAATAGCGCCCTGCCAGAAAGCGATATGGCAGTCATGCATCCCATCGAATTTACAGCGCGTGATGGCATGAAAATTCACGGTTACCTGAGCCTGCCATTGGGCGTGCCCAGCCGTAATCTGCCCGTGGTGATCAACCCGCACGGTGGCCCTTGGGCGCGCGATTACTGGGGCTTCAACCCCGAGGTGCAGTTTCTGGCCAACCGTGGCTACGCCGTCCTGCAGATCAACTTCCGCAGCTCCACTGGTTATGGTCGCAAGTTCTGGGAAGCGGGTTTCAAGCAATGGGGCCTGAGCATGCAGGACGACATCACCGATGGCGTTCAGTGGCTGATCGATCAAAAGATTGCTGATCCCAAGCGTATCGCCATTTACGGCGCCAGCTACGGTGGTTACGCCACCTTGGCCGGTATCGTCAAAACCCCGGACTTGTACGCAGCGGCCGTGGATTATGTGGGTGTGTCCAACCTGCTGACTTTCATGAATACCATTCCCCCGTACTGGAAACCTTTGCTGGTGAAAATGCACGCCATGGTTGGTGATCCGGAAAAGGACAAAGAACTGCTGGAGGCTAACTCCCCTGTTCTGCACGCCGACAAGATCCGTACACCGTTGTTCATCGCCCAGGGGGCACACGACCCACGAGTCAACAAGGCGGAAAGTGATCAAATGGTCGCGGCGTTGAAAGCGCGTGGCGTGGATGTGGAATATATGGTCAAGGACAACGAAGGCCATGGCTTCCATAACGACGAGAACAAGTTCGAGTTTTACGAGCGCATGGAACGCTTTTTAGCGCGACATTTGCACCCATAATGGTTGTAGAGTGGCGCGACGAACTCGCGCCATTTTGTTTATCGCACTTTTGGAAAGAGAACTTATGAAACTGTATTACATGACTGGTGCTTGTCCTCTGGTGACCCGCATTGCATTGGAGTGGATAGGCAAGCCTTTTGAATCCCAGCGCGTCAGCCGCGACGAGCTGCAACAAGAAGAATTCCTGAAACTGAACCCCAACGGCGCCGTGCCTGTTCTGGTAGATGGTGATCTGGTTCTGACCCAAAGTATCGCCATCCTGGAATACCTGAACGAGAAGAATCCCCAGGCAAATCTGTTGGGCAGCACTATCGAACAACGCTTTGAAGCCCGCCGCTGGCTCGCATTTCTGAATGCTGAAATCCACCGCAACGTGGGTGTGGTGTTCGGTACGCATCGCTATGCTGACCAGGAAGCGACACAGGCCGAAGTCAAAGCCAAGACCGCTGCTTTGCTGACCAAGCAACTGGGTGTGATCGACAAGCATCTGGAAGGTAAAGAAACCCTGTCGGGCTCCTTGTCCGTGGCTGATGCTTACCTGTACGTGGTGCTGCGTTGGGCTGGCCTGATGAAGCTGGACCTGTCGGGTATGAAAAACCTGAACGCTTTCTTTGCTCGTATGGAGCAGAACGAAGGCGTGAAAGCGGCTCTGCGTGGTGAGGGCCTACTAAAAAAAGAGTGAGTCCGCTGCTTCACTGATAGAAAAAAGAACCTCTTTACTGAGGTTCTTTTTTTTGGTGGGTATGTCTGCCGTCTTACGTAAAGCAATGGCCCGTACAGGTACCTTGCAAGAAAAACCGCTTGGGCATCCCTCGTGGCTTCTAGGTGCTGTTAACCCATTGCTTAGTTAAGAATGTTAATACTATAAACGGGTTTATAAGTGGCGCCATTACCTTCAAAAGTAACGGTTACCTTGTAGTTTAAGGACTTAGCTAGTTGCGCATTGCTTAGCATTCCTTGCCCCATCGTGCTGTCGCAATTCCATTGTCCGCCTTGGATTTTTGTTCCGTCCACTTCAGACAGCATAATATTGCAAACTTTTCCCTGAATATTAACTTTTACCTCTGTGATGTAGCCATCTTGTGAGTACTCGCCAGCAAATGCAGTATTTGCCATAGCGAGGCCAACGATTATAAATAAAGATTTTATACTTTTCATTTTTTGACATCCTTGAGTTTAGTTTTCAATAAAAAGATTTTTAGTTCTGGTATTTATATAACAACGAGAACAGCGGCAATTCTATTTGTCAGGTTAATTGAAGGTCCTTTGCTGCAGGAAAAATCAGAAATCTGAATAGTTTGTAGTTTTTTTGTTTTTTTGCTACTTGACTGGTTATTTTGTTTTAGCCGGTAGCTGCCATGAACGTACTCCCAATTCTCAGGATCAAGCGCAAATATCGTAGTTCTTTGTGCCATGATTGTTAAATCATGTGTGATGGCATTGTATAGATTAGGGTTTTGATCGCCCCTGTTGAATCTCTGCATGTTGTCATAAGCGCGCTGAGCAATATTAAAGTAGCTAGTACCCACAACGACTGCTGCATTAACCTCAAAACCGTCTTGTGGATCGTCTGATCGATTATTTGGACCTACAAATAAATTGCCGGGTAACCAAGCATAAAACTGCGCGAAGGTATCAAAGTTGGGCGCCCACGATGTCCCACTTCCCCTTGCGATCCCATAACCTTGTGCAAGCGCCAAATTTTCTGCACCTTGTAAATCACCGTCTATAGGGGCGCAATTGATATTATTAGCGCTTGCATAGGAATATATATGTGAGGAGTAAACGCTGAAGAATCCATGGATGCTGCGCAATCTTTCTCGCCGGGAAACTTCGTTGTAAAACTCTCTCAATACATTGAGCGGTATTATATGATGCCTTGATACGGTAACAGGGTAATTCCCCCCTGCTCCTTGCGATGTCAGCGTGGTGTTATAGTTTTGTAGAGAGGGATAAGGTGTTGATGGTCTGGAATCTATCGTTAATTTAAAATTTCCTATTGGCCAATCTTCGTTGGGGCTTGCTATTGATAGTATTGGAAAGAAAGCGGCAATTGCAATAGCTTTTCTTAATTTACGCATCATTGTTTACCCTCTTGAGAAATAAAAATCAGAAAATTAGCCCGCTTATATTTTTCATCCTAACTGGTTTTATTGTTTTTATTCTCTAACTATTTTTTTAGATTGATTATTAATTTATTTCAGCATTACGTCAATGATATAGCAATTTAAATTTCTTTGGTTTTTTTAATTAATTAGTTATTTTATATTTTAAAAATAAACATTAATGATTTTTATTTTATTGACATAGAATGGCTGGTTGTAAACTCATTTGCGGCTCGCTTGAAAACAGTTGAAATAAAAAAAACCGGCTCATGAGCCGGTTTTTTTTATGGTCTTGTGGGTTAAGCCCCCAAATACGCCTTCCGAATATCCGGATTCGCCAGCAGATTGGCGCCGGTATCCTGCATCACCACTTTCCCGGTTTCCAGCACATAGCCACGGTCTGCGACTTGCAGGGCCTTGTTGGCGTTCTGCTCGACCAGGAACACCGTTACGCCTTCTTCCCGAATCATGCGGATGATGTCGAAAATCTGCGCAATGATCAGCGGGGCCAGGCCCAGCGTAGGTTCGTCCAGCAGCAACAAGGAAGGCTTGCTCATCAGCGCACGGCCGATGGCCAGCATTTGCTGTTCACCACCCGACATGGTTCCGGCACGCTGCGAAGCACGTTCTTTCAGGCGAGGGAACAGTTTGTAGACGTGCTCCTCCCCTTCTTCGATTTCGCTGCGGTTCAGAAAGAAGCCACCCATCTTCAGGTTTTCCGAGACGGTCAGATCTGGAAAGACGCGGCGGCCTTCGGGAGAGATGGCAATGCCTTTACGCATGATGCGGTGCGTGTCGGCTTTGGTGATGTCCTCGCCCATGAAGGAGATGCTGCCTGAACTGGCTCGGGGCGAGCCGCACACGGTCATGAGCAAGGTGGTTTTTCCAGCGCCGTTCGCGCCAATCAGGGTGACGATCTCGCCCTGGTTGACGTCCACGCTGACCTGATCGAGCGCCTGAATAGCGCCGTAATGGGTAGAGACGGAGTCCAGCTTCAGCACTTATTCTTCCCCCAGATAGGCTTTGATGACGCGCGGATCATTGCGCACTTCTTCAGGTAGGCCGGTGGCGATGGGTTTGCCATATTCCATCACCAGAATCCGGTCTGATACGCCCATAACCAGGCTCATATCGTGCTCGATCAGTAAGACGGCGACGCCAAATTCACGGCGCAGTTGGTCGATCAGGGCTTGCAGATCGCGTTTCTCTTGGGGATTCAGGCCTGCTGCAGGCTCGTCTAGCATCAGCAAGCGAGGCTGGGTGATCATGCAACGTGCAATTTCCAGGCGGCGCTGGTGTCCGTAGGCCAGGTTACCCGCTTCACGGTTGGCCAGGTCGGTCAGACCCATGAAGTCCAGCCAAGTCACGGCGCGCTCTTTGGCTTCCCTTTCGGACTGCTTGTAGCGCGACAGGTTTAGCAGACCGGACAGGAAGCCTGCCTTGAGCTGGCTGTGCTGGGCGACCAGCAGGTTTTCCAGCACGGTCAGTTTCTTGAACAGACGCACGTTCTGGAAGGTACGGACCAGGCCTTTTTGAGCCACTTTGTGGCTGGACAGGCCGTGGATGGGCTGGTCTTCCAGAGTGACGGCACCGGAGGTAGGCTTGTAAAAGCCGCCTACGCAGTTAAATACGGTCGTTTTACCGGCGCCGTTAGGGCCTATGATGGCAAAAACTTCGTCTTTAGCCACCTCGAAGCTGACGGAATCCACCGCCAGCAAGCCACCAAAACGCATCGACAGGTCTGATACTCGCAGTAATGGGCTCATGTACGCAACTCCACATGAGGACGTTGCACAGGCAGCAAGCCCTGTGGACGCCAAACCATCATGGCCACCATGACCAGACCAAAAATCAACATCCGATACTCCGCGAACTCTCGGGCCAATTCAGGAACCACTGTCAGCACAATGGCAGCCAGAATGACGCCGATTTGCGAACCCATACCACCCAGCACCACGATGGCCAGGATCAAGGCGGATTCAATAAAGGTGAAGGACTCCGGGTTAACCAGACCCTGACGGGCGGCGAAGAACGCGCCACCAAAACCGGCAAACATGGCGCCCATGGTAAAGGCGGACAGTTTGATGGAGGTGGGGTTCAGGCCCAGCGAACGGCAAGCAATCTCGTCCTCGCGCAGGGCTTCCCAGGCGCGGCCAATGGGCATGCGCACCACACGGCTGGAGACCAGCAAGGTAATCAGGGCCAAGGCCAGTGCCATCAAGTACAGATACACCACCACGTCCTGGTTGCTGAAGGTCCAGCCCATCAGATCGTGGAAGGTCGTCTGCCCTTCTGGTGCACGGCGTGCCATGGGGAAACCGAATACGGTGGGCTTGGGGATACCGGAAATACCATCCGGGCCGCCAGTCAGGTCATACATATTGATGAGCAAGAGGCGAATGATTTCACCAAAACCCAGGGTGACGATGGCCAGATAGTCGCCGCGCAAACGCAGCACGGGGAAACCCAGCAGGAAGCCAAACAGGGCTGCCATACCACCGGCCAGTGGCAGAGCTTCCCAGAAGCCCCAGCCTGCGTAGTGATAGAGCAAGGCGTAGGTGTAGGCACCCACGGCATAAAAGCCGACAAAACCCAGGTCCAGCAGGCCTGCAAAGCCCACCACGATGTTCAGCCCCAGGCCCAGCATGATGTAGATCAGCACCAGGGTGGCAATGTCCACCTGGGCACGACCACCGAAAAAGGGCCAGACCACGGCACAAGCGATCACGATATACAGCAGGATCTTCTTGTGTTGCATGCTCAGTTTAGGCAGTGTCCAACGGCTTTCTCGTACCTTGGTGCGATTGACGTTAGGACGAATGAGCTGCACCACAAAGACCAGTGCCATACCGATCAGAATGATTTGCCAATCGCTTTCCAGATGGGTGTTCATCCCGGCGCGCACGATCTGCAGGCCAAAGACGGGGGCCACAATAATGCCTGCCAAGACAGCGGCGATAAATGCATTGCTAAAGCGGTTCATCATCAGACTTTCTCCACCTCGGGTTTACCTAGCAGGCCCGTTGGGCGGAACAGCAAGATAAAGACCAACAGTAAAAAGGCCACGATGTCCTTGTACTGCGACGAAATAAAGGCAGCAGCAAAGGTTTCTGCCAGACCCAGCAGCACGCCGCCCAGCATGGCGCCGGGGATGCTGCCAATACCGCCCAGTACCGCTGCAGTAAAGGCCTTGATACCGGCGATAAAGCCGATGAAAGGATTCAGTTTGCCAATGGCGGTGGCAATCAGCACACCACCCACCGCCGCCAGCATGGCGCCGATGACAAAGGTGAAGGAGATGATTTTATTGGTGTCGATACCCAGCAGGTTAGCCATGCGCAAGTCTTGTGAACAAGCACGCGAGGCTCGGCCCAGGCGGGAGTATTTGATATAGAGGCTGAGCATGATCATCAGCACCACGGTCACGACAATGATCATGACGCGTGAGTAAGGCGCGGTGATGGTGAAACCATCCGAACCCAGGGTGAACTGGAAGGAACCCGACAGCAGCGTGGGCACGGCCATATCGCGTGCACCTTGGCCCAGGGCCACCCAGTTTTGCAAGAAAATGGACATACCAATGGCCGAGATCAGCGGGACCAGCCGTGGGCTGCCTCGCAGCGGCGCATAGGCGACTTTTTCAATCGCATAGCCGTAGACGGCGGTTACCAGGATGGCAACCAGCAACATGATAAGAATGATCAGCCAGATGGGCAGACCCGAGCCTACGCCAATCGCAGTCAGGGTAACCAGCCCGACATAGGCGCCGATCATGTAGATCTCGCCGTGGGCAAAGTTAATCATTCCGATAATGCCATAGACCATTGTGTAGCCGATGGCGATCAGTGCATAAATAGCGCCCAAGGATAATCCATTGAACAGCTGCTGCACGATCTGAGGGAGTAAATCAGACATGCTTGTTTTTTTCCGTTGAGTCCGTCGTTTTGTTTTGAGGCTTTGTGGGCATCCAAAAGCAATGCCCCCGTTCTTCGTAAAGAGCGGGGGCACGTAAACCTGTCTTATTTCTCAATAAGATCAAAGTTACCTTCTTTATCCCACTTGAAAACGGCAAATTCGAAATGCTTCAAATCACCCTTGGCGTCGTATTCTACCTTGCCAATGGCGGTATTGAACGCATTAGCGTGCATGTAGTCGGCTCCCTTGGTCGAATCTTCGCCTACCGCGTTGATCGTATCGGCAATAATCTGCACGGCTGCGTAGGCGGGGAACGTGAAGGCCCCGTTAGGATTGCGCTTGTATTTGGTGAAGTTTTCCATCACCTCTTTGTTGGCTGGCATCTTGGTAAAGTCGGTTGGCAACGTCACCAGCAAACCTTCCACTGCCGGACCGGCAATCGCGACCAGATCCCGGTTGGCGACCCCTTCCGGACCCATGAAGGTGTTTTTCATGCCTTGTTCACGCGCCTGGCGCAGCAGCAGACCCAGCTCGGCGTGGTAACCACCAAAGTAGATCAGATCGGGGTTGACGCCTTTGAGTTTGGTGATGACGGCAGAGTAATCGCTGTCACCGACGTTAATGCCCTCGTACATGACAATATTCATGTCCTTTTTCTTCAGGGCATCACGTACCTGGGTGGCCACGCCCGAGCCGTATGTCTGCTTGTCGTGCAGGACGGCAATTGTCTTGGGCTTCAGGACGTCCGCAATGTAATCGGCAGCAAAGGGGCCTTGCTGGTCGTCACGACCAATGGTGCGGAAAAAGTAATGGGGCTTGATGGTGTCGGTAACCAGGGGCGAAGTAGCACCGGGAGTAATCGCCACAATGCCTTCTTGCTCGTAAATGTTCACGGCGGGGACGGTTGTGCCCGAGCACGCGTGAGCCACAGCGAACTTGGCACCGGAGTTGACCACGCGGTTGGCAGCAGGAACGGCCTGCTTGGGCTCGCATGCATCGTCAATCAACACGGCTTCCAGCTTTTTGCCTTTGACACCCCCTGCGGCGTTGATCGCGTCAATTGCGGTCAGGGCACCGGCCTGAATCTGGTCACCGTATTGGGTGGACGGGCCAGTCATGGGTTGAGGAATACCAATTTTGATGGTGTCTGCCGCATAGGCAGTCGTGCCCATGGCCAGTACAGTGGCCAAAGCGGTAAGAGCGGGGGTAAAGCGTCGAGTAAAGGTCATAGCGGCTGTCTCCCGAGGCCGGTGTCTACCGGCATTGCTTTTTAGAAAGTGCTTATTCTGGAGCCTGGCTGTGCATGCTTCTGCACCAGGGGAACCCATTTTGGGGGAGCCGCCTAAAACTTGTCACTTCGTATAAGCCCTAGCGCCCTGGAAATTCATTTTTAAAATAATGACGCTTTGTTAACAGCATGTTTCCAAAACCCGCCCGAATACTAAAAGCCTGATGGGTAAAAGAAAAGAGGGGCACCACTTGAGTGCCCCTCTACCCTGCTTCTTTATTGCGCTAGATCAATTCTGACAAAGTGACCGGGAGTCATTCGGGTATCAGGAAAACTCTTTAGCCAGTTCACCGGCCCGCACTTTGGCCGCATTCACCGCTTTTTGAACCAGCGGTGTAAATCCACCTTCATTAAAGGTGTTCAGAGCGGCCGCGGTGGTGCCGCCTTTGGAGGTGACACGTTCACGCAGAACGGAAGGCTCTTCAGGCGAAAGCGTGGCCAGTTGGGTGGCACCGTGCAGCGTGGCCAGAGAAAGCTGACGGGCTTGTTCGGGCGACAAACCTTGCTCGATACCGGCTTTGATCAAGGCTTCGATGAACAAAAAGACGTAAGCTGGACCGCTGCCAGATACGGCGGTGACGGCATCAATGGCGGCATCGTTCTCGACCCACACGACTTCACCCACGGACTTCAACAATTGCTGCGCAATGGCTTTATCGCTTTCATCCACTTGCTCCAGGGCCATCAGGCCGGTAATGCCACAGCCAATAAAGGCCGGGGTATTGGGCATGCAGCGGATCACGCGCTGGTAGGGTTTACCAGGCTCGCCCAGCCATTCGGCCAGAGCCGTAGCGGGAATACCGGCTGCCACGCTGATCACCAGGGTGTCTTCCTGCAGGTAAGGTTTGCAGGCCAGGACGGTTTCTTTCATGACCTGGGGTTTGACGGCAAAGACCCAGATGCGCTGTTTGGACAGAGCCGGGCCGGGTTCATTAGCTGTATGCACGCCTTGCTGGGTCCACGATTCCAGAGCGGGCGGGTAGATATCAATAGCCAAAACGTCCGAACCGCCGCAGCGTTTCCCAATTAAACCGGCGGCCAATGCACTGGCCATATTGCCCGCGCCAATAAACGCCAGCTTAAAAGAGGTATCGTGTGGATTCATCATCGCTCCCATTAAAAATCTGTCCTCTGACACGTTTCGTTAGCGTTTGAGGGTAATTAATCATTGCTTATATGACTGTGCCTTGGATACATTCACAAGAGTGTCATAAACAAGTCATAAGCTTGAGTTTTAAAACCTGCTACACCTTAGCGGCATCTTTTATCAGGAGAAAGCCCCGATGCGAACAAAACTATTTGCCCTGTCTCTGGCCGGTCTGATTGCTTCCATAGGCACTGCACAAGCAGCAACGGAAATTCAGTTCTGGCACTCGATGGAAGGAGCCTTGGGTGAGCGAGTTAATGCACTAGTCAAAGACTTTAACGCATCTCAGTCGGACTACCAGGTTAAAGCTTCGTATAAAGGCAACTACGGTGAATCCATGAATGCGGGTGTGGCCGCATTCCGCGCCGGTAACGCCCCGGATATTTTGCAGGTGTTTGAGGTTGGCACGGCCACCATGATGGCTGCCAAGGGCGCTATTCAGCCCGTGCAGGAAATGTCGGAAAAAGCCGGTAAACCGCTTAACCCCAATGATTTCCTGGGTGCAGTGGCAGGCTACTACTCCTCCAACGAGGGCAAGCTGATTTCCATGCCGTTCAACAGCTCCACACCGGTGCTGTACTACAACAAGGACGCTTTCAAAAAAGCCGGTCTGGATGCGGAGAAACCACCCAAGACCTGGCAGGAACTGCACGAAGCGGCCAAAAAACTGCGTGAGTCCGGTCAGGAGTGTGGCTATACCTCTTCCTGGCCATCGTGGATTCTGCTGGAGAACTTCGCCGCCTGGCACAACATTCCCTTTGCCAGCGAAAACAACGGTTTTGGCGGCCC
This sequence comes from Alcaligenes sp. SORT26, assembly GCF_017377875.1. GTDB lineage: Bacteria > Pseudomonadota > Gammaproteobacteria > Burkholderiales > Burkholderiaceae_B > Alcaligenes > Alcaligenes parafaecalis. Next base: position 923,889 of record NZ_CP070975.1, on the reverse strand, counting down.
CAGCGCCCGCCTGCAACTGGATAACCCCCTGTTCCTGAAGCACATGACCTTCCTGGCTGACATGTCCAAGGATGGCTCCTTCTCCTACGGTGGTCGTGGTGACACCCCCAATGCCCTGTTTACCAGCGGCAAGTGCGGTATGTTTACCGGTTCCAGCGGTAACCGCGCCAACATCATCAAAACCGGTGAATTCGAATTCGGCACCAGCAGCCTGCCCTACTACAGCGATGTACAAGGCGCGCCTCAGAACTCCATTATTGGTGGCGCTTCCCTGTGGGTCTTTGCCAAGAAATCGGATGATGTCTACAAAGGCGTGACCGAGTTCTTCCACTTCATCTCCAGCCCCGAGCAAGCTGCCGCCTGGCATCAGGACACCGGCTATGTGCCTGTGACCAAAGCGGGCTTCGAGAAAACCAAAGAGTCGGACTTCTACGCCAAGAACGTCGGGGCTGACGTTGCGGTGAAACAGTTGGATGCCAGCACGACCGAGAACTCGCGTGGTATTCGTCTGGGCTCCCTGCCTCAGATTCGTGATATTGAAGACGGTGTGATGGAACAGATCTTTGCGGGCAAAGTAACGCCGGAAGAAGGTTTGAAAGCCATGCAAAGTCGTGGCAATGAACTGCTGGAGCGCTTTGAAAAGAGCGTGAAGTAAGCCCGTCCCGCCTGGGGCGGGTGGTTTACAATCGAGCGTATGAGCGCAGCTTATGATGGCGTACTGTCTTGGCGTAAAGCCAGCAAACTGTCACCATGTAGCCCAAGCCGCTCATACGCTTTTCGTTTCACTTGAAGTCTGCCCACCCTGATGGTGGCGCTCCTTTCCCAACGCGCGCAAACCTATGGAAAAACGTGTCGTCTTTCGTCATAAGACACTGCCCTATCTGCTACTTGCTCCGCAGCTAGCCATTACCCTGATCTTCTTCTTCCTGCCTGCCGGACAAGCACTGTGGCAGGCTTTTCATTTGGAAGATCCTTTTGGCCTGTCTTCGCAGTTTGTTGGCCTGGATAATTTTGCCGAGCTATTCAGTAGTGCGGAATACATGGCCTCGTTCAAGACGACGGCGGTGTTTTCGGCGGCCGTGTCGGTGTTGGGCTTGGTTGTTGCTCTGGTCCTGGCCGTGATGGCAAATCGAGTGATACGAGGCGCGCTGTTGTATCGCAGCTTGCTGATCTGGCCTTATGCCGTGGCCACTGCGGTAGCCGGGGTGCTGTGGTTGTTCCTGTTTTCTCCCTCGGTGGGGATTGTGGCCGTGTTTCTGCTGGAGCACGGTATTCAGTGGAACCCGCGCTTGAATGGCAATGACGCCATGCTGCTGGTGGTGATTGCTTCGGTATGGAAGCAGATTTCCTACAATTTCCTGTTTTTCCTGGCAGGCCTGCAAGCCATCCCCCGCTCCCTGATTGAAGCGGCGGCCATGGATGGTGCCGGTCCCATGCGCCGTTTCTGGGGCATTGTGTTTCCTTTGCTGGCCCCGACGACTTTCTTCCTGCTGGTCGTGAACATTATTTATGCCTTCTTTGACACCTTCGCCATTATTGACGTGGTCAGTCAGGGCGGGCCGGGCGAAGCTACCTCGATTCTGGTTTACCGTGTCTACAACACGGGTTTCCGTGGCCTGGATATTGGCTCTTCAGCCGCCCAGTCTGTGGTACTGATGGCGGTGGTTGTGGCACTGACGGTGATTCAGTTCCGCTACATTGATCGCAAAGTGACGTATAGCTGATGCGCAGCAAGGAACACAGTCATGGTTGAACGACGCCCTATTCTTGATTTTTTCACGCATCTGACCCTGATTCTGGGTGTGATCGTGATTGCCCTGCCCCTGTACATCACCTTTGTGGCCTCCACCCAAACCAGCGCGGAGGTGGCCCGTGCCCCCATGTCGCTACTGCCGGGCTCGCATATGGTGGAGAACTACATTACTGCCTTGCAGGGCACCGCGACGAACTCCCCGCCGGTAGGACGCATGTTGCTGGTCAGCATGGTGATGGCGCTGGGTATTGCGGTGGGCAAGATCATTATTTCCATGCTCTCGGCCTTTGCCGTGGTGTATTTTCGCTTCCCGTTTCGCATGCTGTTTTTCTGGATGATTTTCATCACCCTGATGCTGCCGGTGGAAGTGCGCATTATGCCCACGTACAAGGTCGTGGCGGACCTGCAGTTGCTTGACAGCTATGGCGGCCTGATCCTGCCCTTGATCGCCTCTGCAACCGCTACCTTCCTGTTCCGTCAGTTCTTTCTGACGGTGCCCGATGAGCTGATCGAGGCCGCCCGTATTGACGGCGCTGGCCCGATGCGATTTTTTAAAGATGTGCTGCTGCCTTTGTCCAAAACCAGCATTGCGGCCTTGTTTGTGATTCAGTTCATCTACGGCTGGAATCAGTATTTGTGGCCTTTAATCATTACTACCCAAGAGGATATGTACCCGATTGTGGTGGGTATCCGGCGCATGATCTCTGGTGGCGACAGTGTGACCGAGTGGAACGTGGTGATGGCGACAGCCTTGCTGGCCATGATCCCGCCTGCCCTGGTGGTGATGCTGATGCAAAAGTGGTTCGTCAAAGGTCTCATCGACTCCGAAAAGTAATTCTCTACAGGCTTTATTGAATGGCTAGCTTACGATTTGAAGGCGTCAAGAAAACCTACCCGAATGGGACGGTCGTTATTCACGGCATTGATGTGGACGTGAACGATGGCGAGTTCGTGGTCATTGTGGGCCCGTCTGGCTGCGGGAAATCCACCTTGATGCGTATGGTGGCGGGCCTGGAATCCGTCACGGAAGGCCAGGTGCTGATTGATGGCAAGGTCGTCAATGATCTGGAACCTGCCGAGCGCGATATTGCCATGGTGTTCCAGAACTATGCGCTCTACCCCCATATGTCGGTCTTTGACAATATGGCGTATGGCTTGAAGATCCGTAAGTTCTCCAAGGACGAGATCAAGCAGAGAGTGAATGCGGCCGCAGCCATTCTGGAGTTGGGCGCTTTGCTGGAACGTCGCCCTGGTCAGCTATCGGGCGGGCAGCGCCAACGGGTTGCAATGGGCCGTGCCATTGTGCGTGAGCCCAAGGTGTTCCTGTTTGATGAACCCTTGTCCAATCTGGATGCCAAGCTACGGGTGCAGATGCGCCTGGAGATTCAAAAGCTGCATCGCCGCTTGAAGACGACCAGCTTGTACGTAACCCACGATCAGATCGAAGCCATGACCCTGGCCGAGCGCATGATTGTGATGAATCAGGGCATGCCTGAACAGATTGGTACCCCTGCCGAGGTGTTCGAGAAGCCTGCTTCCGTCTTTGTAGCCACGTTCATCGGTTCACCGCCCATGAACCTGCTGCCAGTACAGGTGGACGAGCAAGGTCAGATCATGCAGGACAACGGTCAACCCGTGCAGTTTGGCCCGGAAATGGTGCCTGCTGCCGTGCGTGGTCGTAAGGTGTTTTTGGGCATACGGCCCGAGCATATCCAGCTACATGTACCCGGGGTCACAACCCAGGTGGAAATGGTGGAAATTCTGGGCTCCGAGCAGCTTTTGCATTTGGGCTGTGGGGATTACCGCATTATTGTGCGCTGCCCTATTGAGCAAACACGCCAATACCCGATTCAACTGGGTGAGGCTATTCAGATCGGCTACATGCCTCCCCATCCTTTGCATTGGTTTGATCGCGATACGGGCTTGCGTATCGACGCCTAAGTCCGTGGCTGCTCAAACAGCCGCACAATAAAAAAACCGACCCGCGAAGGTCGGTTTTTTTACGAGCAAGAATCAGAGATTACTTGCCGTAGACGGTTTTAGTACCGTCAGCGTGCCAGCTAAAGACGTCAAATTTGAAGTCGTTCAGGTCGCCCTGCTTGTTCCAGCTAATTTGGCCGATTGGCGTTTTCACGCTGTTAGCGTGCAGGTAGTCGGCGACTTTAACGGGATCATCAGCGCCAGCGCCCTTGATGCCTTCAGCAATCGCAATGGTAGCGGCGTAGGCAGACAGTTGGAACGCGCCGCTTGGGTCACGCTTCTTGTCCTGGAAGGCTTTGACGATGGCCTGGTTGTCTGGGTCTTGCGAGAAGTCCGCAGGCAAGGTCAGCAACATGCCTTCAACGGCTTTGCCAGCAATCGCGTTAATGTCGGGGTTACCCACGCCTTCTGGGCCCATGAAGTGGACTTTCACGCCCTGCTCTGCGGCTTGACGCAGCAACAGGCCCATTTCTGGGTGGTAACCACCAAAGTATACGAAGTCCACACCGGTGGATTTCAGCTTGGTGATGACGGCGGAATAATCGCTATCGCCTGCGTTAATGCCTTCAAACAAGGCCACTTCGGTACCGGCTTTTTGCAGTTCGGAGCGAACCGAAGCGGCAATGCCTTGACCGTAGGATTGTTTGTCGTGCAGCACGGCTACTTTCTTGGGTTTGATCTGTTCCAGAATGAACTTGGCAGCCGCTGGGCCTTGCTGATCGTCGCGACCGATGGTGCGCAGGATCATTTCGTAGCCTTTGCCGTCGGTAACAGCAGGTGCTGTTGCCGAGGGGGTGACCATCAACACGCCTTCGTTGTTGTAGATATCAGTGGCAGCGATGGTTGCGCCCGAACAAACGTGACCGACAACATAATGAATCTTGTCATTCACGATACGGTTGGCAGCGACGGGGCCTTGCTTGGGTTCGCAGGCATCGTCCACAGTGACCAGTTCGAGCTGTTTGCCCAGAACGCCACCGGCAGCATTGATCTGTTCGATTGCTGTATCGACGCCTTGTTTGACCATGTCACCGTACTGGGTAACCGAGCCTGTGAAAGGACCGGCCAGCGCGATACGGATGTTGTCAGCGTGAGCAGCACCGGACAAGAGCAGACCCGTTGCCAGGCTCATGGCCGCTGCAACAGGAGTGAAACGAATTTTCATAGAAAACACCTCCGTGAATATGCAGGAAAGCATACACCGATAACAGGGCTTTATGCCTGCCTTGCGCCCCAATTCAGGGTTTTCTATAGGAGGAATAGGAAAGGCCACCGTTTGGTGGCCTTTTTTTATCGCTATTTGAGGGCGATAAGAACGGAATTACTGCAGCAGGCTACGCAGCATCCATGCATTTTTCTCGTGCACGTCCAGACGCTGGGTCAGTAGGTCAGCCGTAGGCTGGTCGTCTGCCGAGTCAGCACGATCAAACGCAGCGCGTGCGGTACGGGCCAGGGCTTCGTTGCCTTTGACCAGCAGTTCGATCATGGTGGTGGCGTTTGGAACGGACGCAGGCTGCGAGATGGACGACAGCTTCTGGAACTCGGCGTAAGTGCCGGGTGCGTAGTGACCCAAAGCACGGATACGCTCGGCGATGTCATCCAGGGCTTGCCACAGTTCGGTGTACTGCGTCATGAACAGCTCATGCAGTGTCTTGAACATGGGGCCGGTGACGTTCCAGTGGAAGTTGTGCGTCATCAGGTACACGGTGTAGGAGTCGGCCAGTACCTTGGACAGCTCATTCACCACAGCGGCACGGTCTGCCGTCGAAATACCGATATCGATCTTCAGTGCGCTGCTGGCGGCGTTGGCAGGAGCAGCGGGTTTGGCAGCGGCAACGGGCTTGGTCGCGGCAGGCTTGCGGGCAGCGGCTGGTTTGGCAGCAGGCTTCGCAGCGGGTTTAGCGGCTGCTTTAGCTGCGGTTGCAGGCTTTTTGGCAACGGCCTTTTTAGCGGTCACTTTTTTGGCGGGGGCCTTGGCGGCTGCCGGTTTTGGTTCAGCCTTTACATCGGCTGCAACTGCGACCTTGGTATCAGTGTTCGGGGCTTCTTCGGCCTTGCTGACCTTGGCGGTTTTACTCACTGCTTTCACGGCTTTTGCCATAGTGGACTCCTGTTAAACAGAGGGCTAAATAGGTACTGAAGCAGAATAACACGCAGTAGGTGTGCGACTTACGCTAGTTCAGGATACGGGAAATTGCTGTTGTATTCGACTTTTAAGTAATTGACCCCAGCCAACCCACTTTCCATGATCCCACGAGTCAAGGCATCAATGGCCGAGGTACGTGGAAAACTTTTGCGCCAGACCAAGGCAATGCGACGATCTGGAATGGGTTTTTTGAAGGGGACATAGGCCAGCAGATCATTGGCCTGGCCAGGGGCAGTCAGCGAGCTGGCGGGCAGTACGGTCAGGCCGATGCCGGTCGCCACCATATGTCGGATGGTTTCCAGTGAAGAGCCTTCAAAGGTGCGCTGTATGCCTTCGCTGGAGGCCGAAAAGCGCGACAGTTCCGGGCAGACATCCAGCACCTGATCACGGAAGCAATGGCCTGCTCCCAGCAGCAACATGGTCTGGTCCTTGAGCTGTTCAGGATCAATTTCCTTGCGCTTGGCCCAGGCATGTTCATGGGGCATGGCCACCACAAAAGGTTCGTCGTAAAGCTCGCGGATGACTAGGCCAGTTTCGGGTAAAGGCAGGGCCACAATGGCGCAATCAATCTCACCTTGGCGCAGCAATTCGAGCAGGCGCACGGTAAAGTTTTCTTGCAATAAAAGTGGCATTTGCGGGGTCAGCTCGATCTGCTTGGGAACCAGTTTGGGTAGCAGGTACGGTGCAACCGTGTAAATAATGCCGACGCGCAAGGGTCCAGCCAAAGGATCGTGACCCTGGCGGGCGATTTCGCGCAAGTTGGCACCCTCTTCCAGCACTTTTTGCGCCTGGGTGACAATTCGCAGTCCAATCGGAGTAATAGCCACTTCGGGCCCGCCACGCTCGAAGATGACCACGCCTAATTCGTCTTCCAGTTTCTTGATAGCCACTGACAGTGTCGGTTGGCTAACAAAGCAGGCTTCCGCGGCACGTCCAAAATGACGTTCGCGTGCCACGGCAACGATGTACTTCAGCTCGGTCAATGTCATGACAATTCCTTGTGCAAAACAGCATTAAGACCTTGGGTCAACTACGGAGTAATTCTTCCCGGCCCTTCATCCAGCGCTGTAAATGGTGGTGAGCGTGGTCTGGATAATCACGGCGAAAGGTGCTGGCCAATGTCTGGGCCTGCTCGATCAGATCTTCATCGGACTCCAGGCTGGCAAAACGCAAACCTGCCTGCCCGGATTGACGCATGCCCATGAATTCACCCGGACCACGTTGTTCCAGATCGCGGCGGGCAATTTCAAAACCATCGGTGGTTTCATACATGGCGCGCAAACGTAGCCGGGCGATGGCTGACAGCGGTGCTTGATAAAGCAGCACACAGACAGACTGAATCTGTCCTCGCCCTACCCGGCCACGCAACTGGTGAAGCTGGGCCAGACCAAAGCGCTCGGCATGTTCAATAATCATTAGAGAGGCATTGGGGACATCCACGCCGACCTCAATCACAGTCGTGGCGACCAGGACATCCAGATTGCCGGATCGGAACGCTTCCATGACTTCCGCTTTTTCTGCGGAGGCCAGACGGCCGTGGATCAGCCCCACGCGTAGCGGTGCCAAAGCCAGCTCCAGCGCAGCGTGGGTATCGACGGCGGTCTGCAATTGCAAGGCCTCGCTTTCTTCGACCAAGGGGCAGACCCAGTAGGCCTGGCGACCTTGAGCGACTTCGGCTCGAACGCGCGCCATGATTTCATCCCGGCGATTATCAGCAGCCAGTTTGGTAATGATGGGACTGCGGCCCGGCGGCAGTTCGTCAATAGCGGAGACATCCAGATCCGCAAAGAAAGCCATGGCCAAGGTACGAGGGATAGGCGTCGCACTCATATTGAGTTGATGCGGCAAGTAGGCTTGGCCTTTCTTGTCTTGCGCATCGCCTTTGCGGTTCAGTTCCAGACGCTGCCCCACGCCAAAGCGATGTTGCTCGTCCAGAATGACCAGCCCCAGTTGCTGGAACTGCACATTGTCCTGAATCAGGGCCTGCGTGCCGATTGCCAGTCTTGCCTGCCCGGAGCTGATGGCTTCGTAAGCCAGGCGCTTGGCTTTCACGCCCAGACTGCCACTTAACCAGGCTAACTCTACGCCCAAGGGCTCCAGCCAGGCACGCATTTTCAGATAGTGCTGCTCGGCCAGAATTTCAGTGGGAGCCATCAGGGCGACCTGAAAACCGCTGGCAATGGCTTGCACAGCCGCAATGGCGGACACAATGGTTTTGCCGCTACCCACATCACCCTGCAACAGTCGGTGCATGGGATAGGAGCGCTTCATATCCGCGCTGATTTCTTTAACACAGCGTTTTTGAGCCGCTGTCAGCTTGAAAGGCAAAGAGGCCAACAAAGCTTTGGCCAAGTCGCTATTGCCCACTTTCATGGGCTTGGAGCGTTGTGCCTGACGGGCGGCACGCGCTTGTGCCAGAGACAGCTGCTGGGCCAGCAGTTCGTCAAACTTGATACGGCTCCAGGCTGGATGACCGTGCTCGAACAGGTCGTCGTAGCTTAATTCGGGTGGTGGGTAATGCAGCAGCCGAATGGCTTCGGAAAACGGCATCAGGCCGTAGTCGGTACGTACGGCTTCAGGCAAGGTGTCGCGCAGATCCGCATTATTGAGCGCATCGGCAATGGCCTTGCGTAGCTGTACCTGGCTCAAGCCATCGGTAGTGGGATAGACCGGGGTCAGCGCACGGGCCAGAGGCTGGCCAGCTTTGGTGATTTTGGGATGCACCATTTCCAGGCCATGAAAGCCCTGGCGCACTTCTCCCCGCACACGCAAGGGCAGATCGCCTTGCAGTTGTTTCAGTTGGCTGGGGTAGAAATGCAGCCAGCGCAAGGCCAGCTCGCCGCTTTCATCGGCAATACGTGCGTGTAGCTGCGCGCGGGGACGAGCCTGGACATCCGTACTAAGGATTCGGCCTTCAATTTGCGCCATCTTGCCAGGGTAAAGATGGGCAATGGGCTCGACCTGCGTCTCGTCCTCGTAGCGCAAAGGAAGATGGACCACGAAATCGGCAGGCTCTCGTAAACCGAGCTTTTCAAATTTCTGATCCAGACTGACGGCCTTGCGTGGCGCAGCCCGTTTGGCCTGAGGCGCAGGCCGACCTGCGGTCATGGCTATACGTCTTTAGAAATTGAGGATGGCCTCGACCTCGAACTGAGCGCCTTTGGGCAAGCTGGCCACACCAATGGTGGAGCGTGCTGGGAAAGGCTGAGGAATCAGTTCGGCCATGATGGCATTGGCGCTGGCAAAGCGGGACAGATCTGTCAAAAACAAGGTCAGTTTGACGATGTCGCTGAGATTGGCGCCAGCTTCTTTGACCACAGCTTCCAGGTTGGCAAATGCCTGACGTACCTGACCTTCAAAGTTTTCAGATACCAGTTCGCCAGTGGCAGGCTCCAGACCGATTTGGCCAGACAGAAATACTGTCTGGCCGCCCGAAGCGATGATGGCCTGAGAGTATGGGCCTACGGCAGCCGGAGCGGCATCGGTGAAGACAACTTGCTTAGTCATAAGAAACCTCTGATGAGTGTTGTACTATCAGAGTTTAAGCGCCTATAGCTAAAATTAACAGATCTTGGCGTGATTATTTTTCCACGAAGGCGCGTTCAATCACGTAGTCACCGGGTTGGCCCACACCGGGGGAAACCTCGAAACCGCGCTTGTCCAGCATGGCGCTGATATCAGTCAGCATGGCGGGGCTACCGCACAGCATGGCGCGATCCTGAGCCGGGTCCAGTTGGGGAATGCCCAGATCCGCGCAGAGTTTGCCCGAATCGATCAGGTCCGTAATGCGGCCGGTGTTGCGGAATTCTTCGCGGGTAACGGTAGGGTAATACAGCAGCTTCTCGCGCACGATTTCCCCAAAGTACTCGTTCTGCGGCAGTTCGTTCTGGATGAAGTCCGAGTACGCCAGCTCGCTGACAAAACGCACACCGTGAACCAGCACCACTTTTTCAAAGCGCTCGTAGGTATCGGGGTCTTTGATGATGCTCATGAAAGGAGCCAGACCGGTGCCAGTGCCAAACAGGAACAGATTACGACCAGCGCGCAGGTCGTCAATGACCAGGGTGCCCACTGGCTTGCGGCTGACCAGAATGGTGTCGCCCTCTTTCAGGTGCTGCAGGCGTGAGGTCAAGGGACCGTCCTGCACCTTGATGCTGAGAAATTCCAGATTCTCTTCGTAGTTGGCGCTGGCGATACTGTAAGCACGCATCAGCGGCTTGCCATCGACTTCCAGACCGATCATTACAAAGTGCCCATTATGAAAACGGAGGGCTGCGTCGCGTGTGGTGGTAAAGGAGAACAGTGTGTCGTTCCAGTGGTGGACGCTAAGCACTTGTTCGGTATTGAAAGCTGCCATGGTAATTGTCGTCTCGTGGGGCAAAAGCGCCCGAATCAGTAAGCAAATATTTGACCATTGTACCGAGTTCCCCAGGTAAATCTATGCTCATTCAGCAATACGATTTGATCGCAATCAGGACTTACCATTAAGTTTTGGAAGCCTTGATTTTCCTGGTCTGGCAAGGTTGATGGCCTGTTTTCGGATGAATGCATGGCTGGGCGCCGAAATAGCTCTTGCCTAGTTTCTGCATACGTTTGATAATCATTCACGTTTTCCGGATTATTCGCTATTTTGCCCGTTTTTGGAGTGTTGATAATGCGTTTTACTCTTCGTAGCCGTGCTCTGACCCAAGCCTTGCTTCTGTCCGCGATGGGCACGATGTCGATGGCCGCTTTCGCCGCAGGCGAAGTCAACCTCTACACCACACGCGAACCCGGTTTGATCACTCCCCTGCTGGAAACCTTCAGCAAGGACACGGGCGTGAAGGTCAATACCGTCTTTGTCAAAGACGGTTTGATCGAGCGTGTGAAAACCGAAGGCGACAAGTCCCCAGCCGACATCCTGATGACGGTGGACATTGGCAATCTGCTGGATCTGGTGGAAGCCGGTATTACGCAGCCGGTTAATTCCGCCGAGCTGGACAGCGCCATCCCCGCCAATCTGCGCGGTGAAGACAAACAGTGGTACTCCCTGTCCCTGCGTGATCGCGTGGCGTATGTGGCCAAGGATGTGGATGTGAAAAGCATTCACTACGAAGATTTCGCCGATCCTAAATGGAAAGGCAAGGTGTGCATTCGCTCTGGCCAGCACCCTTACAACACGGCACTGGTCGCCGCCATGATTGCGCATAACGGTGCCGAGGCAACCGAGCAGTGGCTGCGTGGTGTGAAAGACAATCTGGGTCGCAAGGCTGCTGGAGGTGACCGTGACGTCGCCCGCGACATTCTGGGTGGCATTTGTGATGTCGGTATCGCCAACGCCTACTACGTGGGTCGCATGAAAAATGCCGAACCCGGTAGCGACTCCTACAAATGGGGTGAAGCGATCAATGTGGTGCGCCCGACTTTTGCCGATACCAAAGGCGGTGGCACACACGTGAACATCTCCGGTGCTGCTGTGGCCAAGCATGCTCCTAATAAAGACAATGCCGTCAAACTGCTGGAGTACCTGGTTTCCGAGAAAGCCCAGAGCCTGTACGCCAAGGCCAACTACGAATACCCGGTACGCGCAGGCGTTGAGCTGGATCCGGTTGTTGCCAGCTTCGGCCCCATGACGATTGATCCTTTGCCACTGACTGAAATCGCCAAACATCGCAAGCAAGCCAGCGAGTTGGTAGATAAAGTTGGCTTCGACAACTAAAATCGCCCTACTCTCTTTTTCTACGACCGCCAGCTTTGAGAAATCAGAGCGGCGGTCGTCGCGCATTTAAGCGCCTGTAATACCTAGTCTTTCATAATGCCCTTTTTTCGCCGTCTGCCTCTTTGGTCCCTGGCTGCTGCTGTGATTGCCCTTGTGGTGGCAGCGCCTGTGATTACCCTGCTGACCCACGCTTTAGGCGGCTCAACCGAGCACTGGTCACATCTGTTCCAGTTTGTGCTGCCCCAGGCCATGAGCAATACCTTGCTGCTGCTTCTGGGCGTCGGTGTGGTGGTCAGTTGTTTAGGGGTGGGTTCGGCCTGGTTGATTACGGCCTATGAGTTCCCCGGTCGGCGTATCTTGCAATGGGCCTTGCTCCTGCCCTTGGCCGTGCCTACGTATATCGTGGCCTTTGCTTATCTGGATTTGCTGCATCCGATTGGCCCGATTCAATCCGCAATCCGCTATGTCTTGGGCTATAGCAGCCCGCGTGAATTTCGCTTGCCGGATCTGCGTTCCCTGGGTGGCGCCATCTTCTTGCTGGGCTCGGTGCTCTATCCCTACGTGTATCTCAGCACACGCGCCATGTTTGCCACGCAATCGGCCAGTTTGCTGGAAGCAGCTCGCATTATGGGTGAATCGGGGCGCAGTGTGTTTTTCCGGGTTGTCTTGCCTATGGCTCGCCCCGCCATTGCGGTGGGCGTCAGTCTGGCCTTGCTGGAAACCTTGAACGATATTGGTGCTTCCGAATTCCTGGGTGTGCAGACCTTAACCGTGTCTATTTACACCACCTGGGTGACGCGGTCTGACCTGGCTGGTGCAGCGCAGATTGCGGTATCCATGCTTTGTCTGGTGGCGGCCCTAATCAGCATTGAACGCTATGGTCGCCGTCGTCAGTCCTATTCCAGCAATCAACGCTCGGAGCCGATACGTCCGACCAAATTGAAAGGTTCGGCCGCCTGTATCGCCATTGCCTTGGGCGTCGCTCCTGTGCTGGTGGGTTTTGTGGCCCCTTCCCTGTACTTGCTGAATGAAACCATCAAGCATGTGACACAGGCAGGTGGTTTGTCCGCGCAATTGCTAAGCAGCGCCTGGAACACCTTGTATATCGCCGCCTTGGCAACGCTTGCCACCCTGACCTGTGGTCTGGTGGTGGCCTGGGCCGCACGCGCGGTCCGTTCGGGACGCAAGCCCCGTTTGGCTCGTTTCCTGGCCGGTGTCAGCAGCTTGGGCTATGCCATTCCGGGTACGGTATTGGCCATTGGTCTGCTCACCCCTTTGGTCATGTTTGACTCCTTCTACAATCAGTTCCTGTCCTGGTTCGGTATTACCTCCACCGGTCTGTTCTTGATGGGTTCGACTCTGGCTTTGGTGCTGGCCTATACCCTGCGCTTTTTGGCGATTTCAATCGGCGGTATCGAAGCGGGTCTGGCGCGCATCCCCTCCTCGCTGGAACAGGCGTCCCGCCTTTTAGGTGAAACACCTGCCGGTACCTTGAAGCGAGTGCACTTACCTTTGCTGCGGCCTGCCATGGGTGCGGCTGCTTTATTGATTTTTGTGGATGCCATGAAGGAGCTGCCTGCTACCTTGCTGCTGCGCCCGATGAACTTCGAGACGCTGGCAACCTGGTTGTATGCAGAGGCCGCTCGCGGAACGTATGAGGAAGGCGCTGTTGCCGCCTTGGCCATCGTTCTGGCCGGTTTGATTCCCGTTATTTTATTGGCACGTACCCAATTGATGGCCTCTGGCCCACGCGCATCATGAACAATTTTCTGGATTTGCAGGCAATTACCCTGTCCTACGAAACGTCCGAAGGTTTTCGGCCTGTAGTCGATCAGCTCAACTTGCAGTTGCCCCAAGGGGAAATTGGTTGTTTGCTGGGCGCATCGGGCTGTGGCAAAACGACGGTCTTGCGGGCGATTGCGGGTTTTGAGCCTTTGCGTGAAGGGCAGATTCTGTTGAATGGCTGCGTGTTGTCTGCCGTATCGCAGCAAGTGCCGCCTGAGCATCGCCAAGTAGGCATGATGTTTCAGGACTATGCCCTCTTTCCCCATTTAACCGTAGAGAAAAACGTAGGTTTTGGCCTGCGCAAGTGGGATAAAGGCGAGCGGCAAGCACGCGTCCTGGAAATGCTGGAGCTGGTGGATCTGGCTCGTTTAGCGCAGCGTTATCCGCACGAGCTCTCCGGCGGTCAGCAGCAACGCGTGGCTTTGGCACGGGCTTTGGCGCCCAAACCCTCTTTGTTGCTGCTGGACGAGCCCTTTTCCAATCTGGACGTGGATACCCGTGAACGTCTCGCCTTTGAAGTGCGCGATATTCTGAAAAGCGCCGGTATGACTGCGATTTTGGTGACACATAACCAGGCCGAGGCTTTTGCCATTGCAGACCGTATCGGCGTGATGCAGGCTGGCAAGATTATCCAATGGGATACGCCCTATAGCCTGCACCACCGCCCTGTGAATGATTTTGTAGCGGACTTTGTCCGTCGTGAAGCCATCATGGCGCAGCGGGCCCAGGCCTTTTTGCGCGGTGAGCCTGCTGAGCTACAAATCACTTAGCTTGGTTCTTTGATCGGACGGGTCTTACTGCCCTTTGACGGGCGTTTGCCCAATCTGCACAGAGGGCCTGCGGGCAGCAAAACGCATCAGGACTGGCAAGGCAAAGGCGATCAGCACTGTCAGCAAGAGCAAGGTATGCAGTACTGATAGAGAAACCTCCTGATCACTAAAAATCAGGGAAGGCACAGCCAAGGCAATAAAGCTGCCTATGTGATTGCCTGTGGTCTGCAAGGCCATGAAGCGAGCACGCTGGGCCTGATCGGGATAGCTGGCGCTGTAGGCGCTGGCACAAACCAGGCGGATATAGGTTCCCGCCATGAACAGGATCATGAATCCGTAAGCCGTCCCCCAACCCACTGCCAGCAAGATCAGAGACAGGATCAAAACCAGTGTGCCTAGATTGGCGACCGTGGTTTCCCTCCACTTCTTGATACCTACGGCCGACAGGCGCGAAGCCAGCAAGGCTGCGATCCCCCCCAGAACAAAAATGAACGGTATCTGCGGCAGTTCCGTGCCGTAGCGCAGAGCCAGGACAGGAATCAGGACGGGAATCAGTAATAGTGAGCCAGCCTGAGCAATAGCGGGCAGGCTCAACCACCGCCAGACGCCCCTCCCCAAGGGCTTGGAGCTTGTTTGAGTGATCACAGGAGAGCTTGACGGCAGAAAGAAGTAAGCCAAGACGCAGGCAAGCAAGCAAAGAACGGCCAGAACCAGCATGGCGATACGCCAGCCTGCATTTACTGCGATGAATAAGGTCGTAGGCATACCGACAACACTGACCAAGGCAAAGGCGCTGACCACAATGGCAATGGCGTCTGTGCGCTGCTCGGCATTCATGCCATTCAAAAGCAAGGTCATAGCCGCACTCATTAAAAACCCGCCTAATAAGCCTGCTCCCAGGCGCAGTACCAGAAATAAGGCAAAGTGCGAGCTAAGGGCTCCCAAGGCAGTCAACACGGCAAGAAAACACAGGGCCAGGAGCAGCAAGGGTTTCAAGGACAGCTTGGGCATCCAGCGCGCAGCCAGCACACCGGATAAGGCCGCGGCCCCCATATACAGAGAGGCGGCATAGCCAGCATAGGCGGGTGGAACGTCAAAATCGACTGCCATCCAGACAAAGAGCGGAGTTAGCGCCATGAACTCCAGGGCGTGCACAAACTGGATAAAGGAGACGGCCCGAGCCCGTTGCTTGGGATGGGAAACTTCAGATTCAGACATGGTAATGACCGTAAAGAAACAAGGTTCTAGGCTAGTTCTTCATGGTTTTGATATGTAGTCTCTATAATTTGAATATTGAGTTATCAAAATCGGGATTGTCTGATGAGCTCCCAGCTAAATCTGAATGCCTTGCGGGTGTTTGTACAAGTCGCTGAAAGTGGCAGTTTTACGGCGGCCGCTCAAGTGCTGGACTTGCCTACGTCTAACGTCAGCCGTTATGTAGCCCAGTTAGAGCGGCAAGTGGGTCAGCGCTTGTTGGAGCGTAACTCCCGACAGTTGCGCTTGAGCAGTGTGGGCCAAGGTCTGTTCGACACGGTACAGCCCTGGTGGGGCGCCTTGAAGCAGGCGGAGCAGGATTTGCTGGATCAGCGTACGCGTTTGTCGGGGCGTTTGCGGATTTGTATTCCCTCGGAAGTCGGCCCGGTTTTATTGGCGACGGTGTTGGCGGATTTTGCGGCGCAGCATCCGGATCTGGAGTTGCATTGCCAGACCAATCTGGAAGGCCCCAAAGTGCTGGCGCAGGATTTTGATCTGGCTTTATTGATGTGTCGTGGGGCTTTGGCCGATAGCAGCCTGGTGGTGCAGGAGCTTTGCTCCTTTGATTGTCAGGTTGTGGCTGCGCCCTCTTTGATTGAGCAGTACGGAATGCCTGCCACTCTGGAGGAGCTGGAGCAACTACCCTGCATTAGCACGGATACGGCGCTGGATGGTCAGGCCTGGCAGTTTGTATTGCCGGATGGGAAGTTTCAGATCTTGAGTGTTGCCAGCCGATTTCGGGTCAATAGCGGTTTATTGGCCGGTGCCGGAGCGGTGAAAGGATTGGGTTTTGCGATTTTAGGGCGGCAAAGCTGTCAAAAAGAGATTGAACAGGGGCGGCTGATCCCGGTTCCCCTGCCCTTACCTCCCGCGCCTTTACGCCTGGTGTTGGCTTATACACATAGACGACACTTGTCGAACTCGGCGCGTGCCTTGATTGAGTATTTGAAGAAGCAGCGGGATAGCTATGGCTTGCCAGGACTAAGCGCGGACTAAGATCAATATCTGCCACCTGCTAGTGATTTTCAGAAAGACTCTTGAGCAGGTGGTCTGGTCTGCGGTCTGACTTAAGTCATTTTGCGCAGTGGCAGTCGTCACTCACATACAGTGATCACATCAGGCAATGACAGCGGGTTTGACCATATCAATATGAGGAATGTCGTCCTCGTCGTACACATCGCCTACCGGCTCGAAGCCTAAGGACCCGTAGAACTTCTGCAAGTGTGCCTGGGCACCAATGCGTATTCCGGCACCGGGATAGCGATCTTCCGTGAAACGAATCGCTTCTGCCACCAGAGCGTAGCCAATTTTCAGGCTTCTGAATTTGGCCAGGGTCAGGACTCTGCCTATAGATGGCTGCTCGTATTTCAGGCCTGGCTCAACGACACGGGCGTACGCTGCCAGTTCGCCGTCCTTCAGCACGGAAAGATGCCAGGAATGTACATCCAGACCATCAACTTCCTGATAGGCGCAGGCCTGCTCGACCACAAACACTGCCTCACGCGCCTGAATGATTGTGTACAGTTCCCGCGTGGACAGATCATCCAACTGCTTCCATTGAAAAACCAGATCCATCTCTACTTCCATGACGATAGTGATTTATTGACTGCGTATGGTAATCGTCTCAGCACGACTTGCAAGTACAAAAAGAGCAGCCCGAAGGCTGCTCTTTTTTTATCCTGCTGGCAAGAATTGCCAGCACCTTCGATCTTAAAGGCTGTAGTACATGTCGAATTCAACCGGATGCGGAACCATACGCAGACGGGTGATTTCAGCTTGCTTGAGCTCGATGAAGGCATCCAGCATTTCATTGCTGAAAACACCGCCACGGGTCAGGAATTCGCGATCTTTGTCCAGGGACTCGATAGCTTGTTCCAGCGACACACAAACGGTTGGGATTTTTGCATCTTCTTCGGGTGGCAGATCGTACAAGTTCTTGTCGGCTGCATCGCCGGGGTGAATCTTGTTCTGCACACCGTCCAGACCGGCCATCATCAAGGCGGAGAAAGCCAGGTATGGGTTGGCCATTGGATCGGGGAAGCGGGCTTCCACACGACGTGCCTTGGGGTTGCTGACGTAGGGAATGCGGATCGAGGCCGAGCGGTTACGGGCGGAGTACGCCAGTTTGACCGGAGCTTCAAAGTGCGGAACCAGACGCTTGTAGGAGTTGGTCGTGGGGTTGGTGATGGCGTTCAGGGCACGGGCGTGCTTGATGATGCCGCCAATGTAGAACAGCGCGAACTCGGACAGACCGGCGTATTCGTTACCGGCAAACAAGTTCTGGCCGTCTTTCCAGATGGACTGGTGCACGTGCATGCCGGAACCGTTGTCACCGACCACAGGCTTGGGCATGAAAGTTGCCGTTTTGCCATAAACGTGAGCCACGTTATGGATGGTGTACTTCATGATCTGGTTCCAGTCTGCGCGTTCGACCAGGGTCGAGAAGCGAGTACCGATTTCCAATTGACCAGGAGCCGCCACTTCGTGGTGATGGATTTCAACAGGAACGCCCTGCTGTTCCAGCAGCAAACACATTTCGGAGCGCAGGTCTGCAAACGAATCCGTAGGCGAAACAGGAACGTAGCCGCCTTTGATGCCAGGACGGTGACCCAGGTTATTGCCATTGAGTTCCAGACCACGCGACCAGGGGGCTTCGTCAGAGCGAATCTTCACGAAGCTGCCCGACATGTCGTCGTTCCAGGTAATACCGTCGAACACGAAGAATTCTGGCTCGGGACCAAAGTAGGCGGTATCGCCCAAACCGCTGGAGCGCAGGTAGGCTTCAGCACGCTTGGCCAGCGAACGTGGGTCGCGGTCGTAACCTTTCAAATCGGAAGGCTCGACCACATCGCAGGTCAGAATCAGGGTGGGCTCTTCACGGAACGGGTCCATACGGGCGGTTTTCGCGTCCGGGATGAGCAACATGTCCGAGGCTTCAATTCCTTTCCAGCCAGGCAAGGAAGAGCCGTCAAAGGCGACACCAGACTCAAAGCGATCCTCGTCCACCGCGTGTGCAGGGGTGGTCAAGTGGTGCTCGCGGCCCAGGGTATCGGTAAAGCGGAAATCGACAAACGTGATTTCGCGTTCGGCGATGATCTTCAGAACATCTTCGGGGGAGGACATGGTTACTCCAGCGTCAATGACGTTAACAAAAAGAGAGGAGGAGTGGCGCGGATCATTGTGTAACCCACTAAGGCAGGTCTTAACCGCGCTTATCAGAATCGGGGCTGAATTAGATGCAAACAGGCCGGCATCGATAAAGTCGTTATGGCATAGGACTTACCAGAAATTAATTGTAGAGCAATTGTGCAGATGCACAATAAAAAATGTCTTAAATAAACAATTAAATGTCAGGAACCTTCATCGGGAAGGAATGCTTCCTGTAAATCATTTAGAAAGCGCCAGCCTAAATCCGTGGTCCGAATACGGATTGGATCGGACGCCAGCAAACCTTTTTCGATATTGCGCTTGATGACGGGCAGGATCTGCGTCAGGGGTACACCAGTACGTTCCGGGAAGTACTGGGACGGAACACCCTCTTTCAGGCGCAGTACGTTCAGCATGAACTCAAAAGGCAAGTCTTTAGCGGTGACGCGGGCATTGTGGGCGTAATGGCTGCCATCGCGCTTGACGGCGTTCTGCATCCATTGCGCCGGGCTGCGGGTGGTCGCGGTACGGATAATGCGGTCGTGAAAGGACAGCTTGCCGTGAGCGCCCGGGCCTATGCCGATATAGTCGCCAAACTCCCAGTAGTTCAGATTGTGGCGGCTATGACCGCCGCGCTTGCTGTAGGCCGAAATCTCGTACTGGTTCCAGCCACGGCTGGCGGTCAGCTCGATCAGGCGGTCCTGCATGGCGGCGCTATCGTCGTCATCGGGCAAGGCTGGCGGGTATTTCGCGAAGACAGTATTGGGTTCCAGCGTCAAATGGTAGAGCGACAAATGCTCGGTCTCATAGGACATGGCCTGCAAAATGTCCTGCTCCGATTGCGCAGGCGTCTGACCTGGCAAGGCGTACATGACGTCCAGATTGACGCGGTCCACGGCCTTCATGGCGGCTTCAATGGCCTGACGCGCTTGCTGGCTGTCGTGAATCCGGCCCAGGGCTTTCAGGGCCTCATCATTAAAGCTTTGAATTCCCAGGGAAATCCGGTTTACGCCACTCTGCGCGAAATCCATGAAGCGCGAGGCTTCCGAGGCGCCGGGATTGGCTTCCAGGGTGATTTCTGCATCGGGCAGCAAGTTCAGATGGGAGCGCAGCAAGGCCAGCATGCGGTCCAAGGCCTGGGCTGACAGCAGGCTGGGGGTGCCACCGCCAATAAAGACGGAAATAACCTGTCTGCCCCAGACCAGCGGCAAGGTCTGTTCCAGATCAGCTTGCAAGGCGTCCAGATACTCGTTTTCGGGCAGTTCTGCCGGTGCTTCGTGTGAGTTGAAGTCACAGTACGGGCACTTGCGCACACACCAGGGCACGTGCACGTAGACGGAAAGGGGCGGCAGGCTGGGCAATAGGGTTGCAGGTCCGGAACCCGGTCGGATGCGTACCTCGGGAGAGAAAACAGTCATGTTTTTACTCGTCGGCCAGGCGTGCCAGGAGCGCTCGCATGGCTTGCGCACGATGGCTGTACTTGTTCTTCACTTCAGGCGAGAGCTGCGCAGCGGTTTGTTTGAGCTCAGGCAAGTAGAAATGCGGGTCGTAGCCAAAGCCGTTATCGCCTTCGGGCTGATCCTGAATCTCCCCTTCCCACACGCCTTCAATCACGATGGGCCGTGGGTCCTGGGCATGGCGCACATACACCAGAACGGCCACATAACAGGCGCGGCGGTCGCTTTGTCCTTGCAGGCGTTCTACCAGCAAGGCGTTATTGGCTGAATCGGACTTCTCGCCACCCCGTTCACGTGCTGCAAAGCGGGCGGAATAAACGCCGGGTGCTTCATCGAGCGCACGTACACAGAGGCCGGAGTCGTCGGCCAGGGCGGGCAAGCCGCTTAACTGGCTGGCGTGGCGCGCTTTGGCCAAGGCGTTTTCGATGAAAGTGGCAAAGGGTTCCTCGGCCTCGGGAATGTCCAACTGGCCTTGCGGAACCATGCTGATACCGGCCTGAGCCAAGATGGCCGAAAACTCTTTGAGCTTGCCGGCATTGTTGGAAGCCAGGACCACACGCTTGGATTCAGTGTTCATAAGTCGCTGCAGACGCTAAAGCGCCCTGTTCAGTAAAGATGGCAAGGCGCCGTGCCAGGCAGTGGATGCTGCGCGGGACGGCACGGCGTCCCAATAGCGGGTCTGTCCTGCTACCTGGCCGTGTGGCGTAGGTGGCAGGACAGACCCAATTCATAACAATCAGCCCTGCAAAGCTTGTTTTTGAGCTTGCATCAATTCGGCAATGCCCTGCTCGGCCAGATCCAGCAAGCGGTTCAGGGTAGGACGGGCAAAGGTTTGCCCTTCTGCGGTGCCCTGCACTTCGACCAGATTGCCACTGCCTGTCATGACGATATTCATGTCCACGCCGCAGGCAGAGTCTTCCAGATAATCCAGATCCAGCACGGGGTTGGATTCGTATACGCCGACCGAGACGGCGGCTAGCTGATCCAGAATGGGCGAGGCTTGCAGCTTGCCCTGCTCTTGCAGGCTGCGCACGGCCAGGCTGGCTGCTACCCAGGCGCCCGTGATGCTGGCGCAGCGGGTGCCGCCGTCGGCTTGCAGGACGTCGCAGTCAATGTGAATGGTGCGCTCACCCAGGGCCTTCAGATCGAAGACAGCACGCAGGCTGCGGCCGATCAGACGCTGGATTTCCTGGGTACGGCCATTTTGCTTGCCACGGGCCGCTTCGCGATCCGAGCGGGTGTGCGTAGAGCGAGGCAGCATGCCGTACTCCGCCGTGACCCAGCCCTGTTCCTTGCCTTTCAGAAAGGGAGGGACTTTGTCGAGCACGCTGGCATTGCACAGTACATGGGTTTCACCCAGACGGATCAACACCGAGCCTTCGGCGTGACGGGTAAAACCGGTCACCAGTTCGATAGGACGGCATTGTGCAGCGGATCGACCCGAGGGGCGTGCAATCGTAGCGGTTTCAGACAAGGCAAGGCTCCGGACAAAAATCAAAACGCCTATTGTACGCCTTGCGGCACGGGCCGGAGCGCAACACCCATGTCCATCCACTTATCGGCCTGACAGGTGAAAAGCAGGATTTGATGGCGTTGGGCAGCGTCATGAATAATGCGCTTCATGGCGCCCAGACGTTCGTTGTCGCTGTGGACCAGAACGTCATCCAGAATCAGCAACGTGGGACGTCCGGCCTGCTGCAATAAATCCGCATAGGCCAGGCGTGCGATCAGGCCAATTTGCTCGCGCGCACCAAAGCTCAAACCGTCGATATCGTCCGCCAGCCCTTGTCCGCTGTCGCGTTGCAGCCAGCGCGGAGCCAGATACTCGTCCAGCTCTACCCGTGCCTTGCCCAAGAGCAGGCGCAGATAGTGGTTGATGTGCTTTTGCAGAGGCTCGTGCAGCCTTTGGGTCAAGGTATTGCGCTGCTCGCGCAGTACGGACAGCAGCAGGCGCAAGGCGTCCACACGGCGCTCGTAGCTTGCACAGCGACGCTGGCAATCATTCAAGCGCAAAGAGGTCTGATCGATTTGTTCTTCCAGGCCTTGGGCACCGTGTGTTTCCAGGCGGGTCTGCACCAGTTGAGCGGCCAGACGGGCGTCGTTATAGCTTTGCTCTTGCTGTTGGGCGCTGCGTTCAAAACGCAGCAGATCCTGCTCCAGAACCGAGACGGACAAGGCGGCCAGTTCGGCTTCCAGCGCTTTCTGATCAGCCAGACGCTGCTCGCGTTGCAGACGTAGCTGGCCCCACTGCTGTTCACGCTCTTGCTGGGCTTGCTGGCGTTGCGGGTCAGCCCATTGCTGTTCCAGGCTTTGCGCTTCAGCCTGGGCCTGCTCCAGACGAGCCTGAGTGCGGGCGACGGTCTCGCGGGCGTCATGCCAGTCGCTCTCCAGCGCGCGATATTGCTGTTCCGCCAAGGCGGCGGTTTGCGCGATACGGCCCAGTTCCGTGGCTTCAATGGCC
Organism: Alcaligenes sp. SORT26; assembly: GCF_017377875.1. Classification (GTDB taxonomy): domain Bacteria; phylum Pseudomonadota; class Gammaproteobacteria; order Burkholderiales; family Burkholderiaceae_B; genus Alcaligenes; species Alcaligenes parafaecalis. The sequence continues at coordinate 901,438 of NZ_CP070975.1, read as the reverse complement.
TCTCCACCGGGGCGCTGTGGGGCCACGCGCTGCTGGGCGGCCTGGACCAGGCCTTGTAAATGAGCTTTACCTTGGGGAGCCAGCGCCTTCATGGAGGTACGCAGCAGGCGATCCTGTTGTTCTTGCTCCCGGTACTGTTCGCGGCGACGCTCCAGTTCGTCCAGGTTTTTTCCGCCTAGCTGAGCCAGTGCTTGTGCGTAATCCTGCTGGGTTTGCGCCAGTTGTTGCTGCACTTTGCCCAGATCACGGCCACCAGGGATAATGCGTAGCTGACCCAGGCCCGGCAATTCAATCCGAGTGCTGGCGCTAAGGTGGGCGCGGTGTTGACCCTGAACAGGCTCGCCGTCCAGAAGCAGGCTGGCGCCTTCTTGCAGGTCAATCTGCAGTTCGGTGGAAATGGTTTCAAGCTGATGCTGCAGGCGCTGAATAAGCTGGTTTTGCTGGCGTAACTGCTCCAGAGCCTCGTCGCTGATTTTCAATTGGACCAAGGCCGCGCCGCACTGAGCCAACTGGGCTTCCAGCTTGCTCAGTTCTTCCAGTTGCCCTTGTACCTGCTGCAATTGCTGCTGCGTCCCTTCAAAAGCCGCTTGCTCCTGAAACCATTGTTGCCAGGCACGAGCACGTTCCTGCTCTTGTTGGCTGGCCTCCTTATGGCTGCGGGCCTGTTCCAGACGCTGGCTAAGGCTGCTTAGAATGCCCTGCTCTTGCTCCAGTTTGGAGCCTAAGCTTGTGATCTGCCCCGCCCGCTGGCTACGTTGGCTGGCCCATTCCTGGTCGCGCTCACCGGCTTGTTGGTAGAGCTTTTCACGCTCTTCCAGCATGGTCAGGGCTTGTTGCAGCTCTTTGGCGCGCTCCTGCAGTTGGCGGGCTTGGGCCAGTTGAATCTGCACTTGCTTGGCCTGCTCACGCAGTTGTTCCCAAGGGCGACTGCTTTCTGCCTGGGCGATTTGCTGCCGTGCTTGCGCCAGTTCGTCTACCCACTGCTGATACTGCTGCAAAGCCGATTGTTGGCTTTGCAACTGTTCTTCCAGTTCTTTAGCTTCTTTTTGAGCGGCCAGCCAGACGCCGCGCGGCTGTTCTTGAGCCTGGGTCACATATTGGTCTAGCTGTTGCTGAGCCTGTTCAATCAGATAATCGCCGTCTGCACTGGTCAGATCAGCGATTTCACTGCCCAAGGCCTGCTGCAAGGTCCCGCTGGCGTGTTCAACCGAGCTGCGCAGGTCTTGACCCTGCCCTTGCTCGATCCACAACAGGCCCGGCACGCCCCAGTTACGGGCCTGACTGCTGCCTTTGGCGGCGTATTCAAAGCCCATCTGCTGGGCCAGGTATTGCTCGGCCTCGTCATTGTCCAGGTGCTGATTGCCGATATACAGGTCGCAGCGCTTGCGTTTGAAGAAGCGTTTGCTCAGGCGCATATCCTGGCCATTCAGGCTGAAATTCAGCTCGATTTCCGGTGCGGCAGAGGAATCGCCCCAAGGGAGAATTTTAGTCAGGGTCCCTGTGCCATATCGCTCGAAAAACACTGTACGCAAGGCTTCGGCCAGGGTGCTTTTACCGGCCTCGTTGGGAGCACTAATGATGTTCAGACCGGGATCCAGCTTGTCCAGCGCTACAGGCTGACGGAAACGCTTGAACTGCTCAACGCGCAGGGACTTAATGTGCATGACCACTTTCCTTATCGCGCAGCAAACCAGCCAGAATCAACAAGGCGTCTTCTGCCGCCTGCTGCTGGCTACCGTGACGCAGCTCCTGCAACTGTTTCAATGCGGCCTGCAAGTAGCCGTCGGCTTGCAAGGCATCCAGATCCTGTTCTGAAGGCGCCAGACGCAAGGCGTCGCGCTGGCAATCCCAGGCGCGGCAACGGGCCTGAGCCTGCCCCAACAGGCTGTCCAGGCGCTCAAAACCGCTCAGGCTCAGTTGCCCGGAGAGTTCCAGTTCGACCACGCTTTGCTCGGCCAGGGCGCTTAGCTCGCGCTCCAGCAGGTCCAGATCGGTGTCGTCATTCAAATGATGCTGGATGCTGCGCCAAGGGTGCTGCGCGACCGGCAAGGCTTGAACCACAGGTATCGCGCCGGGTGCACTGATTTCCACCAGCAAAGCCTGGCCGGAATCGTTGTCCCGGAAACGGTCCGGTTCAGGGGTGCCACTGTAATAGCAGCGATCGTTGATTTTGACCATACCGTGCCAGTCGCCTAGCGCCAGATAGTCCAGACGGGCGCGGTGTACGCGGTTTTGGTCAATCAGGTTATGGCTGTCCAGATGCTCCAGCACGCCGCTGACGCTGCCATGGGCCAGGCCCAGACGCCAATAGCCTGCTGGGCTATCAGCCTGATCGAACCAGTCGCTCAGGTCTTGATAAGTCTGTCGTTGCGTCAAGGGCGCTGGCAAGATGGCTACTTTCAAGGCATCCAGCAGGAAAAGTTCTGGCGTATCAAGCACGTATGCGTAATCGGGAATGCAGTTCAGACGCCGGGCACGGGTCCAGACGCTTTCACTCAGGGCGGCGTCGTGGTTGCCGGGCAGGAGCAGCCAGGGGCCGGTAAAACCCGCCATGGCATTGAAACTGCGGCGTAGATTACGGTCGCTCAAGGTTTGCGAATCGAACACATCACCTGCCACCATAATCAGGTCGGCTCGGTGCTCGGTGGCCAGTGCGGCCAGTTTCTCGATGGCCTTGAAACGCGCCTCAGCCAAGGCGGCCGCGTCCTCCAGCTCGAAACGCGAGTACTGGCGACCTATTTGCCAATCGGCTGTATGCAAGATTCTTAGCATGACTGCCTGCCTTCAATGAAAAAAAATCGGCCCACATAGGCCTTGAATGCCTAAAGTATAGAGCTTTGCACGGGCTAGAGGAGCCGCCTAAACCAGGACAGCAGAGTACAATTGGCGGCTTTACTCCATTCTTAAAGTGACCCACCCATGATCCGTAGCATGACCGCGTTTGGCAGCGCCAAAGCCGAGTCCGAAGCAGGCTCCATCAATATCGAGATGCGCAGCGTCAATAACCGCTTTTTGGACCTGAATCTGCGTTTGCCCGAGGAACTGCGTTTCGCGGAAAATCTCTTGCGTGAGCTGGCTGCTCAAGGTGTGCAGCGCGGCAAGCTGGAGTTGCGGGTCAACTTTGCTCGTAGCGGCACGGATCAGCAGCGCAGTCTGGACATGGAGGCCGTGGAGCGCACGGCACAGATGTTGAAAGCCGCGCGTGTGGCTATTCCTGACCTGCCAGCCCCGGAATTGAGCACCTTGTTGAGCAATCAAAGTGGCAATAACTCCGGTATGGACCCGGAAGTCTGGTTGCCCATGATCAGCCAGGCGTTTGAGGCGGCTTTGCAGGATTTTCAGGCCACCCGTCAGCGTGAAGGTCAGCGCTTGGCCCAAGCCATGCTGGATATTCGCCAGGACATGAGCGTCATCGTCGATGAGGTCGAGCAACACCTGCCCTCTATCCTGAGCGAGCAAAAGAACAAGATCGCTACTCGTCTGCATGATGCCTTGCTGCAAGCCAGCCCGGACGGTTTTGCCCTGATTTCAGGCGAGGAGCTGTCCGCACGCGTCGCCCAGGAAGCCGCCGCCTTCTCCCTGCGTATCGATGTGGCTGAGGAAATCGCCCGCCTGCGCTCGCATTTGACGGAGCTGGAGCTGATTCTGAATGGCGATACCCAAGCCACACCCAACAAGAAAAGCACGCGCCAAGGCAGTACCGGCAAGCGTCTGGACTTCCTGTTCCAAGAGATGAACCGCGAAGCCAATACGCTGGGTTCCAAGGCAGGCAGCATGGACATGACGCGGGCCTCTATCGACCTGAAACTGTGTATTGAGCAGTTGCGCGAACAGACACAAAACATCGAGTAAAACCGGCCTAGGCCTTATTACTTGCTATTTTTGCGTTTTTTTCCGTCAGCCTGTCTGAGCTAAAACGCACAAAACCTCCAGGTTTTACCGTGTTTTTCAAGAAGACCGTCTTGCTAGGCCAGGCGGTTTTTTTGTGCCTTTTTTCTGATAGGGCCAGAACAGGAGCCACCTGTTTTTTTGAAAAGTGGTCTAGTGAGGGAGGGAAATAAATACATACACTTTATAAGCTGCCTTAATATCTAAAAATAAAATAGCCTTTTTTAAATAAAAAAATAAAACAGCTAATAAAAAATGATTTTTATAAATAATTAATCCGGTTCTTAAAAGCAAAGAATAAAACTGCCGGTTTAAATAAATTCATACTTGATTATTTGTCTGCTAATTAGGCGGCTTGTTAGTTTTGTCCTGGGCTTTTCTCGGCAGACTGATGACAAACGTCATCTTTTTGACATTTATATTTCTGGTTTTAAAACGCGGGTTTTTTTGAGTACGCTCTTCACGTACTGCTTCCCTGCCCCACCGTTTTTCTGCTTTTTTTTCGCTCGGCCATTCCCTTACAATAGCCAGCGCTGGGCTGCACTTAGGCGGCTTATTAAAGGACAAGAAACACATGAATTTCATTTTTCGTGGAAATGAAATATTGGTCAGCAGCCAAGAGGGGCAGGCCTTGATTCCCGCCCAACCCGCTCTGGATTTAGCGCCATCGCAATGGCATGCGCTTTTTTCCGGGGATGATTGCCAGGATTTTGCTTCTCATGTGACGGCACAGACCCAGGCCCCCGAAGGCTTTACCTTCCGCCCTTTGCGTGGCGTGCTGGCTCAGTTGGGTGAACAGGCCAGTATTGCGAATCGGGCCTTTCAGGTGTCGGAATGGGCGCGCAGCCACCGCTTCTGTGGCGTTTGTGGCTCGACCATGGAGCGCGTGAAGCATGAGCTGTGCTTTCGTTGCACGTCCTGTGGCTTTTCAGCCTACCCACGGATTTCTCCCGCCATGATGGTGCTGATCCGCGATAAGGATCGTATCTTGCTGGCCAGCCATTCGACCTACGCAACGGCCCGCTACACCGCGTTGGCTGGTTTTGTGGAGGCCGGTGAAAACCTGGAAGAAGCGATTCATCGCGAAGTTCTGGAGGAAGTGGGCCTGCGTGTGGACAATATCCGGTATTTCGGCAGCCAGTCCTGGCCTTTTCCGCATTCTTTGATGGTGGCCTATACCGCCGAGTACGCAGGTGGAGATATACGTGTTCAGGCTGACGAGATCAATGATGCCCGTTGGTTTGGTCCTGGCGATACCTTGCCCGATCTGCCCCATACCGATTCCATTGCTGGGCGCTTGATACGAGCCAATTTGCCAGGGCGCCCCGCAGAATAAATTCAGGCTTCAGGTCGCCAGATGGGTGGCGACATTGCGCAGCATGCGGCCCAGGTCCTCACGCTCATTCGGGTTGAGCACGGACAGGGCATCATCAATCATTTCCTTGGCGGCGGGCCAGACCTGCGCATAGCGCTCGCGGCCTGTTTCGCTAAGGTATACGCGCATGAAGCGGCTATCGGTTTCGTCCGCACGGCGCTGTACCAATTCGCGCTCTTGCATCTGATCAATGACCCGGCTCAAGACCGGCTGATGCACCACAATCGCTTTGGCAATTTCTCCAATGCTGCGCCCGTCTTTATCCCACAGGTATTGCAAGACCCGGAAATGCACATAGGTCATATTGTGCTCGCGCAGGGTGGTCGATCGCAGGGTTTGGTCCAGCTTGTAGATAATGTTGGCCATCTGGAAGGCCAGATTGGTTTCTACGCTGCTGTCGGGGATGGAGACGGGTGTTTTGCTCATAATGCCTTGGGAGAGTCAGTCCTGCGCTTGTCGCCCTATGAAAACAGGGCGACAAGCGGACCGTCAGTATACTAGCAGAGCTCTGCTTAGACGGTTCCCGTTGGCGTGTGGCTGGCAGCGCGGAAAATCTGTTCGTAGCTCCAGGGGTTGGCCATGGCCGAACGTACCACTTGGGTCCGTACCGCATCGGGCAAGGCGCTGATTTCGCCGTACAGACAGGACCACTTCTGGCAGTGCTCCACAATATCGCGCTCGCTACATTCCCACGCTTCCAGGGCCGCAGGAATGTCACGGGCGTCGTGCACCTGCTCCAGGAAACTTGCCAAAGCCAGACCATTTTGCATGGCCATGCCCCCACCCTGTCCCAGATTGGGTGGTTGTGCGTGTGCGGCATCACCCAAAATAGCCGTGCGGCCGCTGGACCAGGCTTTGCAACGCGTCACGCTGTAGCGACCCCAGCTTACGGGGCCATCAATACGTTCGATCAAATGTGCCCAATGGGGGAACAAGGCAGACCAATATTCCTTGTCGATCTGTGTATTGCTGGCGCGTATATCATCGTGCGGGCATGTCAGAGCCAGATAGGTCTGGGTTTCGCTGACTGGCGTAATCAATAAACGATGCAGGCCGTTCCAGTTCTCAATATATTTCTGGGCGTCTTGCTCAGCGGTGTCGCCGGGCTTGCGATCTATCATGGTGCGCAAGGCACCTTCACGCGTTTGCTCGTGAATCAGCTCCAGGCCCAAAGATTGACGGATGCGTGACCAGATGCCATCAGCGCCGACCACCAGGTCAGCCCGCAGACGCTCTCCCGAAGCCAGCTGGACTTCACCACGCGCACTGGCACTAATGGCTTCGACATTTGTGCGAACTTTCACGCCTGCGCGCTTGCCCGCTTGCTCCAGAGACTTCAGCAGTTGCGAGCGCATCACGGTAATCAGACGACGATTCGCCGGTGTGGGGCCGCAATCGATGACTTCATTGTTCAGATCGCGTTGCTCAAAGTGGCTACCGTAAAAAGCGCCTTCGATGGCTTGCTCGTAAGCGCCCAAGGCTTTCAGGACGCGCAGGCCGTTTTCCCAGATATAAATACCCGAGCCATTGGCGCGTAATTCCGATTGGCGCTCCAGCACGGTGACATCCCAGCCGCGTTGGGCCAGAGCGGCGGCCGTAGCCAAGCCACCCAGACCACCACCCGCAATCAAGGCACTTAGTTTTTTCTCGGACATGATGCTTTCCTTAAACTTGCGCCCACAAAGGCAAAGAGTGATTGGTGTCCAGCACACGCTCGCCAGCCAGAGTCACATACCACTCACTGAGCAAGCCATCGGGGTCACGCAGAAATAAGGACCGTTTCCAGGGCAGATTTACATCGTGCACAGGCGTGATGTTCTGTTTTTTCAAGCGCTCCAAAGTGTGCTCCAGATCCTGCACACTGGCCAGTTCAAAACTGCCATGAGAAAAGGAGGCCTGCTCGTCCTGCACCAGAATCAGGCTGTAGTCATAATTAGCCAGACCTGCACGCAAATACACCACCTGCTCGTTCTGATAGACCACTTCCAGTCCACCGACTTCGGTGTAGAAAACACGCATCGCATCCAGTTGAGCCGTACGCAAGACCGCATGAGTAACGCGACGTGGTTGTACGGGAGCATCAGCCACGGTTTCCAGAATGGGATCGGAATCGTAGCGGCCTTCGCTAAAGGGTTCCTGAGCTTCCGGGTCCCAGCGACTGGTCAGCAATTCCATAGGGCCGCCCAACACGCTGCGCCAGTCTTTAATGGTGTCGCAGTAGAACTCGTTGTAATTGCCATCAGGGTCAAACATGTAGACGCTATGGGCCACCTGGTGGTCCACCGTCATATCAATATCGCGGCCTTGTTCTTTGGCACGCTTCCAACCAGCGACCAGTTCAGCCTCGTTTTCCAGTTCCCAGGCCAAGTGATTCAAGCCGGGTGTCAAGCCGATCGTGCCAGGTAGCTGCAACAGGCCGTCGCGACCATAGCGGTTAACGCCTTTGGTGGTTTCCATCATGCCCAGATCGTGGGGGGTGTGGCCGGTGCCTAGAAAAGTCGCCACCAGATCAGGCTCGGTAAACTCCACTTTCAGGCCGCACACCTGGCTGTAAAAATCTTCGCCGCGTTGCAGTTCATCAACCCACAGATTGACGTGGCCCAGACGGCGGGGCTCAAAGCACGCGGTTTGGATGGAGTGGGAAGTTGCTTGTGTCATAGTCTCTCCTCCTTGGTATGACAGTTCATGGTCTGCAACACGGCTAGCGTCAATGCGCTGTCGCTTTGTTCCAGATCCATCAAGACATTGAAATGATTACGGTTTGGCACAGCCAGACTGTGTACGTAACAGCCCGCCCGCTCGCATTGCCGGGCGTAGTGGCGGCTTTGTTCCTGCATGACGGCGGGCTCCAGTTCGCCCCAGGCGACCAGCACGGGAGTGCGGGCGGCGGGGGGATACAGGGCCGGGCTGTAGCGTTGGGCTTGTTCTTCGTCCAGTTGCAGCCAGCCATTGACGGCGGTTTGCAAAATCGGATGCAAATCCATCACGCCGCTGATAATGCTGGCGCTGTGAATCAGACGTTGTTCACGTTGGGCATCGGCGGCCAACAACATGCCGCTTAAATGGCCTCCTGCCGAGCTGCCACTAATATGAATACGCTGTGGATCGCCATTGAACTGCGCGGCGTTGGCGTGGATCCACTGCAAGGCGCGTTCACATTGCTCAATAATCTGCGGCAGGCGGTATTCCGGGGCCAGGCCATAGTCCAGGCAAATTACCGTGGCACCGGCGGCATGCAGGCTTTGCGCCATCATGGCCGAGTCGTTCTTGGACAACATGCGCCAGTAGCCGCCATGGATGAACAGATAAACCGGGGCGCCGACTTGGCTGGCTGCATAGACGTCCAGCTTTTCTGCCGGATCATCGCCATAGGCATGGGTGCTAAAACAGGAGCCCAAGGTAGTACGGGCGCGTTCACTGGCATGCTTGTAGGCGGCCATTTCAGCATCAAAGTCCGAGACCGAGGCCTGGAGCCGGTATTGCTCCAGGTCGGCTGGATCGAAAACAAGTTTGTTCATTGCTTTACTCCGCCTGCGCCGAAGACAAGCGGTTCAACATCAGGAAACCGATGAAAACCAGCACTTCCACCGCTAGGAAGCTGCCAAAGGCCCAGACGTAGGAGCCGGTCAGGCTCAGTAACAGGCCCAGCAAGGACGGCGCGACAAAGGTAGCGAACACACCGCCCATCTCGGCGTAGCCAGCGGCGCAAGGACCGAGGTTCACGCCATAGCGTTCACCCACATAGCTGAAAATGGCCCCGCCATGAAACACCCCTACGCCGCACAGAATGGCCACAATCAGCAAGCCGCTGTAGGGCAAGGCCTGCCAAGCAACCAGAACACAGGCGCTAGCCGCCAGAATGGTTAACCACATTCCCACACGCATCACACCAACACGGGTGAAGCGATCGCTGACGTAACCGCCCAGAATCAGGAAAAAGACTTGGGACAAGCCCATGATGGTGCCGAACAAGGGAGCCTGTTCAGGGGCCATTTTCTGCACATCAATCAAGGCAGGAATCAGCCAGGTTGCGGTTGCCGCTACCGAGAACAAGGCACCAAAAATCGCCAGAATGCCAACCCAGATCCAGGGGCGTGCAGCAATGGAGCGCAACACACCTGCATCGGTTTTGATCTTGTCGTGAGGATCTTGATAAGGGCCGGGACGGACGACCAATTGCGTGATCAAACAGGCACTTAAGGTCAGGCCACCGAGCACCAGGAAGAAAGCGCGCCAGCCATGGTCCATGGCGTAAGGCAGCCCCAAGGCAAAGTCCAGGGTAATCGCCAGTGAATACGCGGCCAGAATGATGCCCAGGACCAGGCCCTGACGACGTGGTGCAAACCATTGCATGACGATTTTCATGGACCCGACCCACACCGCAGAGTCAAAAAAGCCCACGACCAGACGCAGCAAAAATAACTGGGTGAAATCCTGTGCCTGGGTTTGCAAAAGCATCAGCAAACCGCTGCCGCCCAAACCAATCAGATACAGACGGGCCGAGTTCATGGAGCGACCGCGTGGTGCCCAGAACAACATGCCCAAGGCGAACGAAACCCCAAAAGCCCCCTGCACCAGCCCGGCTTGTGCGGGACTTAGCGACAGGTCTGCCGACACAATCTTGATAACGGCAGCAAAGCCGTAAAAGTCGGCTGCCAGGCACATTTCGCCCATCACAGCCATCAGCAACATTAACAAGGCAATTGCGCCGCGTGGCTTGGCCTTGTCGAGCGGAGTGCCCATAACCCCCTGTTCCACCATGTCATCCTCTCCTTTGGAAAAATGTTCAAGCTGAGTGTTTGTGAGGCACACTCTTCGATTGCTTTAAACATGAAGGATTATGGTGATTCCGCTTAATGCATGTCAATACATATGTATTAGTATATTCCCTATGGTGAGCCGCCTTACGAACGAAGCATCAGGGCTTGTCCTTAGGCTTTTTTCAAAGGTAAAGCCAGGCAGATTGCTGCTAGCACGGCGCAAACTACCGTGACATCTGCCAGATTTCCCCACCAGGCCGACAAGGCCAAACCCAAGCCCAGTAGCAGGCTGTACATCAGACCGAAGACAGCACCTGCCATTCCGGCAACGGAACGATAGTTCTGCAAGGCGGCGGATAAAAGGTTAGGAATGGCCACCGCATAGGCCAGTGCCAGCAACATGGCAGGTAGTAGAAAAATCAGGTGTTTGCCCGCGAGCTCCAGCCCAATAGCCGATACCGCTAACAATAGGATTCCCCGCCAAATCAGACTATGGGATGACTGCCCCGCTGCCAGCCAGCGGCGGTTCAAGAATGCGCCGATAAACGTGCCCGCAGCCAGCAAGACACCGGCAATCATCATGGGCCGGTTGTCCGAACCCAAACCTTGCAGCAAAAAGGGAGCCCACTGATAAAACGCAAAAATCGTGGTGTTGAACAGAGCCACCAACAAGGCTGATTGCCAGATTGCAGGATCTTTCAGCAGGCGAATCAGAACCTGCCACAAGCTGCTGCTTTGGCGTTGGACGGGACGGGTTTCAGGGAGCTGCAATAGGCAGACGCTCAACAGAACCAAGGCCAGAACCAGCAGACCGATAAAAACCGGCATCACTTGAGCACCCGAGGACAAGGCCACACCCATGGCCAAACCCATCAAAGGACTAAGCGCCAGAGCGGCCCCGATAGTGCCGAAAATCTTGGCCAACTCTTCGGCCTGATACCGGTCCCGCAGCATGGTTTGTACGCCAATGGAGCCCACCGCTGCACCAAATGCGCTAATCATGCGGGCCAGCAAGAGCACCGTGAAGTTCGGGCTGAACAAGGCAAGCAGACAGCCCAGGCCATATACCGTCAAACCCGCCAGAACCGCTGGTCTGCGCCCTAGCCGGTCGCACAGCCACCCCCAGAACAGCACACCGACGGCAAAAGCAATAAAGTAGACGGACAAGGTTTGCCCCGCCTCACTGGCCGAGACAGCGTAGGTTTGGGCAATCAAGGGTAAAGCGGGACTATAGGCGGTCTCCACCACCTGCGGGAACATGATCAAAGCGATCATCAAGAGAAGAAAACGAGTCATGCCAATTCACATATCAGTTTGAAAAGAATCAGCGTAATGCTGGTCGAATTTCTCCATTACAAGTATTCTGCTTAAAAATCCATGAAATCAGACAATCATGCCCTGGCTAGACGCAAGTGACCCTTTTCCCGATCTGACAGGCCGCCACGTCTTGGGTATTGCTGCCCGCTTGGCGCAACATGATTCCGGCCTGCACCAGCATCCCTGGGGGCAGATTCTGTACACGCATAGCGGCTGCATTACCGTCACCCTGGATCAGCAGTTGTGTTTGTTGCCACCGGGACGCTTGATCTGGATTCCTGCCCTTCTGCCCCACCAAGCGCAAATGAGCGAACAAGTGGACTACCGCTCCGTATATCTGGACCCCGTTCACTACCCGGACCTCCCTGCCAAAGTTCAGCTCCTGGCGGCGAACGACTTGCTGACAGCCGCACTGGACCGGATTACACAAGCTGATCTGGATATGGATTGGGATCAGGCACCGGGACGGCATGTCATGCTGGTCTTGCTGGATGAGCTGCAACACGCTCCCGACCAGGCTCTCTTTCTGCCCTTGCCCCAAGATAGTCGACTGAGACATATCGATCTGGATACCCTCCCCCCATCGCTGAACGTGCTGGCCAGCTATCTGGGGGCCAGCGAAAAAACCATCAGCCGTCTGTTCAAGCGGGATACCGGCTTGAACTACCAGCAGTGGCGACAACAATGGCGCTTGCTCAAGGCTATTGAGCAGCTCTCTACCGGTGCTCGTGTCACCCAATTGGCCTCGGACTTGGGGTTTGCCAGCGACAGTGCTTTTATTGCCTTTTTCAAAGAACAGACAGGTGTGACCCCCGGTCATTACAGCCGTCAGAAACAGAATGTTGATTAGGCGTTGATAAGCTGGCCACTGCCTTGATGTACATGATTGAAAACTCCAGCCCTTGATTCTGACTGGAGGCGATTGAGCGCTTGCTGCCGCACGTTTTTTTATCCATTTGATTTGACGGTTGATGCAGGGTAATCAAACCGGCTCACCCTCCTGGTGAGCCGGTTTTTTTTGTGTGTATCGCAGATGGTCTACGGTGATTTTTCTTCCGCCGCTTTAGGTCCATATCAATGCTATAGATGTCAATTAATTCCTCCGTCGGCTGTATAGAGCGATGCTATGATCAATCGCTTATTACTACTAAAAAAGAGAGGAGACTGTATGAAACATTCATTCCGCCTGAGCCTGTTGGCAGTGACATGTTTGATGGCTGGTACAGCCTTGGCGCAAGCCAGCAACCCCATGATTGACACAGCCATGAGCAAAGCCGATGCGCTGGAGCAGCAGGTTATTGAATGGCGTCGTCATATTCACCAGAATCCCGAGTTGTCTTATCAAGAGCACAACACGGCGGCCTATATCAAAGCGGCCTTGGAAACCATGCCGGGTTACCAGATTCAAACCGGCATTGCCCAGACTGGCGTTAAAGCGGTGCTGAAAGGCGGTAAACCGGGTCCGGTCGTTGCCTTGCGGGCCGATATGGATGCCCTGCCCGTGCAGGAACGCAATGATCTGCCCTTCAAGTCCACGGCAAAAGGAATCTGGCAAGGTAAAGAGGTGTCGGTATCGCACGCTTGCGGCCATGACACCCACGTTGCCATGCTCTTGGGTGCGGCCAAAGTGTTCTCGGATATGCGTGATGAACTGCCCGGCACCATCGTGCTGCTGTTCCAGCCTGCTGAAGAACAAGGTCCCGGCAAACCACTGAGCGGTGCCAACGCCATGATGGCTGAAGGTGTGCTGGATCAGCCCAAGGTGGATGTGGTGATGGGCCAGCATATTGGGCCCTCCTACCCCGCAGGTAGCATTGGCTATCGCCCCGGTAGTCTGATGGCCAGTGGCGATGTGTTTTCCATTTCCCTGGCAGGTAAAGGCGGCCATGGCTCCTCTCCCTGGAATGCGGCCTCGCCCGTGGTTGCGGCGGCTGAAACAGTGGTGGCTTTGAACAACATCATTGCTCAGCGTACCAATCCACAGGACGGTACGACTGTCGTGACGGTAGGCTCGCTGCAAAGCGGTAACCGCCCCAATGTATTGCCGGAAAGCGCTGACATCAGCGGCACCGTGCGTTCCCTATCCAAGCAGAACCAGGCAACCGCGCATGAGCTGATTCAGCGTTATGCGCAAAACATTGCCGCGAACCACGACTTGAAAGCCACTGTCCGTATCGACACAGGCTATGAGGTCCTGGTCAGCGACCCTAAAGCGACGCAAACCGTGATTCCTGCCCTGGATCTGGCGACTGACGGGATTGGCGCCAAAGAAGTCGCTCCCGGCATGGGTTCGGAGGACTTTGGTGCGTTTGGCAAGAATGTGCCCGTTGTCTTTTGGCGTCTCAATGCCTCTCCCTATGCCGACAAAATGGGTGCGCCGAATCATTCGCCTGAGTTCATGATTGATGAGAAAGCATTGCGTATTGGTACACGTGCTTTGTTGTCCAGTTCCTTGACGTATATGCTGGAGAACAAGAAGCCTTGATCATATTTTCCTGTGCTTAATGAATGGGTTTTTCGCTAAAAATTCAATAAATCCATAGTTCTTCCGCTAAGCCGGCTCATTATTATGGGTTGGCTTTTTTCTTGGTTTTTATTTTGCAAAAATTTATTCATACCATTGGGTGTCATTAATTTAATTTACATATCTTATTGATTTTAAAGAGGATTAATTTAATTTTCTGATATTTTATTTTTTTATTTACGTCGATGCTACTATCAGCCCACCATTCACCACGGAAGGGAGAAGCATCATGAAGCGTTCTATTTGTTTTGGTTTTCTCGCTGCAACGTATATGGCTGCCAGTACTGTTATGGCACAAACACCCCCTACGATTATTGATCTTGCCATGCAGAAGGCGGATTTATTAGAGCCGCAAATCATTACGTGGCGACGTCATATCCATCAAAACCCCGAGCTTTCCTATCAGGAGAACAATACGGCGGCTTATATCAAGGCAGCCCTGGAAACCATGCCCGGTTATGTGATTCAAACCGGCGTTGCCGAAACGGGGATTAAAGCGGTATTGACAGGTGGTCAGCCAGGGCCTGTTGTTGCGCTACGAGCCGATATGGATGCTTTGGCTATTGAGGAGGTGAATGACTTGCCTTTCAAATCCACTGCCCGTGGAACGTGGCAAGGGCAGGACGTGCCTATTTCCCATGTGTGCGGTCATGACACCCATGTAGCAATGCTCTTGGGTGCCGCTCAAGTCTTTTCTGATCTGCGCGCCGATTTGCCGGGCACCATTGTGCTTTTGTTTCAACCGGCAGAAGAAGGGAATCCTACGCCTGGTGGGCTAAGCGGCGCGAATGCCATGATGGCTGAAGGTGTGCTGGATAGCCCTAAAGTGGATGTCATTATGGCGCAGCATATCCGCGCGGCGCAGCCGGCTGGAGGCATTGGCTATCGTCAGGGCGCCATCTCGGCCGGTGGTTATGGTTTTACGATAGGCCTGCAAGGTGAAGGTGGCCATGGTTCCTCGCCTTGGACGGCAACATCGCCTTTGCTTGCTGCCGCAGAGATTGCCCTCTCCTTGAATAATATTGTGGCGCAACGCACCAATCCTACGGATGGCACGACCGTCGTGACCCTGGGCAAGCTGCAAAGCGGGATTCGAGGAAATGTGCTTCCCGATACGGCCAGTCTGGCAGGAACCATACGTTCTTACTCGCCTAACAACCAGGCAATTGCTCAGGACCTGGTTCGACGCTATGCCGAAAACATCGCCAAAAACCATGACGTAACGGCCAATATTGTTATTCGCGGTGGTTACGATGCTGTCATTAGTGATCCCGCAACGACAGCCATGCTGATCCCCGCTCTGGAGTTGGCTACGGACGGGATTGGAGCCCATGAGACGGAACCATCCATGGCATCGGAAGACTTCAGTGCGTTTGGCAAAAACATCCCCTTGGTTTTTTGGCGTTTGTTCGCCTCTCCCTATGCTGACAAGGATGGTGCGCCGAATCATTCCCCAGAGTTTGTCATTAACGAAGATGCACTCCGAATTGGGACCCGTGCTTTGTTGGCCAGTTCTTTAACCTACATGATCCAAAGCAATAATCCTTAGTTTTTATTGAATGTTGATATTAAAAACTCATGCATATTAGTCGCTCATTCTGACTGATTGGCTTTCGTTTTTTAAATGGCCGGTTCACTGTCTCAGTGACCGGCTTTTTTTTATAAAAAGGGAGTAGACATGAAGACGCATAATGGAGTGAATCAACTAAAGCAGGATTCTGGCGTTACCCGCCATAGCGGTACAGAGTTGCTTAATCTGATCATGGCGTATTCCATTTCCACAGCAGTCCGGGCAGCCGCCCAACTGGATCTGGCAGACCTGATGAAAGACGGCCCCAAAACCGTAGAAGCCTTGGCTCAGGCCAGTCGTACTCAGGCGTCCCACTTGCAGCGCATCTTGCGCGTCTTGTGCGCCCATCGAGTCTTTAAAGAGCAACCGGTCAATACGTATCAACTGGATGAATTGGGCTGGAACCTGTGCTCGGACTCGCCCAGTCGTTTGAAAGAAGCAGCCTTGATGTTGACCGATCAAACCTTTCTTCATTGCGCAGGCGATTTATCACAAGCGGCGGCTGGCATTCCCATATTTAAAGAAAGATTTGGGCATGCTTTTTTTGAGCATTGGGACGATACAGACATTCACGATATTTTTCATCAAGGCGTTTCAGGATTGTCTCGTGCTTCAAATGTGTTTTTAATTAATGAAATCTCCATTCCTGCCAATGCGACCGTGGTGGATGTCGGTGGTGGGATAGGAGGTTTGCTTTTATTGATTCTGAAAAAATTCCCGGACGCATATGGAATTTTGTTTGACCAAGCCCAGGTTTTAGCCAACTCTGTATTACCTGGCTTGAATCAGCCCGAACGATGGAAACTGGTGGATGGGGATTTCTTTCAGAGTTGCCCGGCTGGTGATGTGTACTTATTGCAGATGATCTTGCACGACTGGAGCGATGAGCAAGGCATCACTATTTTGCGTAACTGTGCACAATCCATGTCTGAAAATGGCCGGATTCTGGTGCTGGAAAGTGTGATCGAACCCGACAATAAGCCTAATGGCGGCAAGTTGCTGGATCTGATCACCATGTGTGTGCTGGAAGATAGCCGGGAGCGCACTTTAGGCGAATTTGAAGCCATGTTTGATCGTGCCGGGCTTCGTTTGTTACGACGTATCGATGCCGGTGGTCTGGCTTCTGTGCTGGAACTTGGGCATAAATAAAGGCAACAAGCGACAGAACCGCAACAAAGTGAATGGCCCCCAAAAGCTGGACACGAGTCCAGGCCTAGGGGGCCATTCCTGTTAACGGATCTGCCGATTTAGCCGTTTAACGAATTTCCAGCTTCTTGGCGCCTGTCCCACTCTTTTTCTTGGGCAGGATCAGCTCCAGCACACCGTTTTCGCATTTGGCTGTGGCTTGGGACTCGTCAATATCCTGCGCCAGGCTAAAGCGACGGGTTTGAACCCCGTAATAGCGCTCACTGCGCAAGACCGTATCGCCCTCTTTTTCTTCCTGAGTGCGACGACTTTCTACGCGAATAGAAACGACATTGCCTTCAACACTGACATGCACGTCTTCTTTGTTGATGCCAGGCACTTCAGCACTGACTTGATAGGCTTCTTCGGTCTCGTTGACGTCCAGACGGATGCTGGGCGGTGTATTACCGGCTAAAGAGCCGACAACAGGGACGCGTCGGAAGATGTCTTCAATATCCCGCCATGTATCCAGGCCTGCCAGATCGCCAAACGGATTAAAACGTGTCAAATGATTTGCCATGCTCGATCTCCATTTTTCCTTTGCTGAGCCCTGCTGCAATGGAAGGCGTGGGCTCGTTCGCCTACGTCACTACACATGGCGTTAGTGCCTGATATTTCAAGAGTCTAGATAAAAAAACCCGCCTGACTCCCTAGGGAGACAAGGCGGGTAAAGGTACGATCTTATGTTTTTTACCTGTGTGTTGAGATGGCCTTTATATCGGTCTGGATGCGGGCTTTTGTCTCAATCAAGTGCTGCTTAAACCCGGCTTGGCATGAAGGATGGCATGCTGCTCCGGCTCGGGGTGCTCATCCCCAATCACCGGGACTTCCTTGCCGTCTTTATCCATGACCTTGCCATTGATGACACGGTCACCTTCATTGAGCTTGGCCACATCCGAGACCCGCAAATAGCGGCCTCCTCCAGCGGCAAACACAGAAGGCTGATCGGGATTGCCCAGGGTAAAGTGGTTGAACAAGAGGTTCAGCACAATGGCGACCAAGGCGGCCGAGCTGATGCCGGAATGGAAAATCGTTGCAAACCAGACAGGGAAATGCTCGTAGAACTTGGGAGCCACAATCGGGATCATGCCTGCACCGATGGCCGTTGCTACGATGATCAGGTTCATATTGTTTTCGTAGTTCACCTTGGCCAAGGTACGGATGCCACTGGCGGCTACGGTGCCAAACAAGACCATGCCTGCGCCGCCCAGGACGGCGGGTGGAACAGCCGCCACCAAACGGCCCATGACCGGCAGCAGGCCCAGCGCGATCAGAATCAGGCCACCAAACGCGACGACATAGCGGCTTTTCACGCCAGTGACGGCGACCAAGCCGACGTTCTGGGCAAATGCACTTTGTGTGAAGGAGCCAAAGATTGGAGCGACCAGGCTGGACAACATATCGGCACGCAAGCCATCACCCAGACGGCGGGAGTCCACCTTGGTTTCAATAATGTCGCCCACGGCCAGAATGTCGGCCGAGGTTTCGACCAGGGTGACCAGAATCACAATCACCATGGAAATAATGGCGGCTGTCTGGAAGGTAGGCATGCCAAAGTGAAACAGGCTGGGCAAGGCAAAGACCTCGCCTTCACTGACTGCGGAGAAGTCGGCATGGCCCATCGCCACTGCAATCACCGTGCCGATAATGATGGCCAGCAAGATAGACAAGCGCGAGATGGTGGCGCTGCCCAGTTTGCTGAGCAGCAGCACAATCACCAAGGTCATGGCGGCCAGGGAAATATTGCCAACGCTGCCAAAATCAGGCGATGAGGGGTTGCCGCCCATAGCCCAGAATGCCGCGACGGGCATCAAGGTCAGCCCAATCGTCGTGATGACGCAGCCTGTTACCAAGGGCGGAAAAAAGCGGATGACCCGTGAAAAGATTGGTGTAATCAGCAGCCCTATTATTGAGGCCACAATGACGGCACCAAAGACCGCTGGCAAACCGCCACCCGTGCCCAGAATGGCAATCATGGTGGCGACACCGGAAAACGAGACGCCCTGCACCAAAGGCAGACGGCAGCCAAAGAATGGGACGCCCAGAGTTTGCAGCAAGGTGGCCAGGCCGCCCATGAACAGGCAGGCGGTAATGAGCAAGCCGGTTTCATTGGCAGGCAAACCCGCCGCTTCGCCAATAATCAGGGGCACGGCGATAATGCCGCCGTACATGGTTAATACGTGTTGAAAGCCATAGGCCAGATTAGCGCCCAGGCCCAGATTCTCGTCTTCGGGGCGCTGAGCAGTCGCTGCACCCGTAGCCGTTGTAGGTGTTGTCATGGATGTCTCCGAAAATAAATAGGCAGGGCTCTATAGGCCCTGTCGCTACTGAACTTAAGCCGTCGTCGCGGTATCCAGTACCTTGTCGCGCAAGCGACGGGCGGCGGCTTGATGACGCTGCATTAAGTCTTCCAAATCAATGCCGCAGGGTTGGCCGTCAATAACTCGCCACTGACCGGCGACCATGACACGGTCAGCACGATCTGCACCGCAGAGCAGCAAGGCAGCTAGGGGATTTTCTGCGCCGGAAAAGCGCAATTCATCCAGGGTGAACAAAGCCAGGTCGGCCTGTTGCCCCACATTCAAGCCACCAATGTCTTCGCGCCCCAAACAACGGGCCGAACCTTGGGTTGCCCAACGGATAACCGCTTGATGGGTGACTTGGCCCGGCTCGTAGCGCAGGCGGCCCAACAAGAGTGCCTGTCGCATCTCTTGAGCCAGATTGGAGTGATCGTTGGAGGCCGAGCCATCGACGGCCAAGCCTACCGGTGCGCCAGCCGCTTCCAGCTCGATGGTGCGGCACAGGCCGCTGCCCAGCACCATATTGGACGAGGGGCAATGGGCGATGCCCGTACCGGCGCGGCCAAGACGCTGGATTTCTTCAGCGTTGAAGTGAATGCCGTGGGCCAGCCAGGTGCGATTGCTTAACCAGCCTTGCTGATCCAGATAATCCAGCGGGCGCATGCCAAAGAGGCGTTCGCAGTAAGCGGTTTCGTCGTCGGTTTCAGCCAAATGGGTGTGCAGGCGCACATCTTCGCGCTCGGCCAGCTTGGCGCTTTCACTCATCAGCTCGCGGCTGACGGAAAACGGCGAACACGGAGCCAAAGCCAAGGTAATCATGGCCCCATCTTCACGTTGGTGATACTGGCGAATCAGGCGCAGGCTGTCGTCCAGAATGGTTTGCTCATCTTGTACGACGTTTTGCGGGGGCAAGCCGCCTTGATCGCGGCCTACGCTCATGGAGCCGCGTGTCAGGGCTGCCCGAACACCCAGACGCTGAGCCGTTTCTGCCTGACAATCAATCGCATGCTGCAAGGCCCCCGAAAACACATAGTGGTGATCAGCGACGGTGGTACAGCCCGATTGCAGCAGTTCCACCATAGCCAGTTCACTGGCCACCTGCATTTGCTCATCATCCAGACCGGCCCAGACGTCATATAGCGTGGTCAGCCAGGGGAACAAGGGCTTGTTCAGCGCAGGGGTATAGGCCCGTGTCAGGGTTTGATAAAAGTGATGATGGGTATTGACCAAGCCGGGCAGCAAGACATGGCGGGATGCATCCCAGCTTTGATCGTAGGCTTGGTGGGGCTGTTGTCCGGCAGCGACCTTTTCAATAATGCGGCTGTCTTGTACCAGTACGCCACCGGCAGCTTGCGCATCTGAACAGGCCAGTGGATTGCGAATCCACAGGATCGGGGAACGGCTAATCATGAGTGTGTCTCCTGCGTTTTATTTGCTTTTTATTGTTGTCAGTTCGACTTGCCGACTTATATACCTGCTGTGATAAGGGTTATCTGAAGCCCAAGGATCCTGTGAGCCAGTTCCGCTCCAAAGCTTGATTATTCCTATGTCATTCAGGAACCCATATGTCTTCTATACGGATTCCTGTATATCGATGCCCCATTTTTTTTACGGCATACGGCGACATAAAAAAGTTGCTCAAAATCAGGATTTATCCTCTGGACAAAAACGTCGGAGTATTGTCCTTTAATCGCTTAAAGCCTAAATCATTGGCCCGCTTAAGAATTTATTTAATGGCATAAAAAAGCATATAAAACCGCCTGTCCACACATTTTGACCATGCTGCTTCAGTCATGTTAATGGTGTCGCCAAGCGCATTAAAAGCGCCGTTGTGCGGACCTCGCACACATTATTCGGAGAACACATGCAGCATATAAAAATCAAACCCGGCGCACCCCTGGCCGAGCAAGCCGAGATCGGTCACAACCGATGGCATCCGGATATTCCAGACCTGACCAGCGTGAAACCTGGCGAAGAGATGATTCTGGAATGTATGGACTTTCTGGACGCCCAGATTCAAAACACGGATAGCGCAAATGATGTGCGCGACGTTGATCTGACCCGTGCCCACCCACTGACTGGCCCTATCCACGTAGAAGGCGCCGAACCTGGCGATATTCTGGTGGTGGACCTGCTGGATATTCGCTGCATTACCCCTGTGGGTTTCTCTGGCATTTTTGCCAAAGAAAATGGCGGTGGTTTCCTGGCTGAGCATTTCCCTGAAGCCGACAAGGCCATCTGGGACTTGCACGGCGTGTACGCCACTTCCCGTCACATCCCTGGCGTGCGTATCGCTGCCATGATGCACCCTGGCTTGATCGGCACCCTGCCCTCGCACGAATTGCTGCGCGAGTGGAATCGCCGTGAAGCCCTGTTGGTGCCTAAAGGCCATGCCAACCCACCTGATGCCAAGACAGCCGTTTTGCGCGGCGTAAAAGGCGCTGAATTTGACCGCATGGCGGCAGAAGCCGCCCGTACCGTGCCTCCACGTGAGCACGGCGGCAACCTGGACATCAAGAACCTGACCATTGGCTCGCGGATTTACTTCCCCGTCTATGTGAAGGGTGCGGGCCTGTCCATGGGTGACTTGCACTTCTCCCAGGGCGATGGCGAAATCTCCTTCTGTGGCGCCATTGAAATGGACGGTGCGGCCCATCTCGGCTTTGATCTGATCAAAGGCGGTATGGCCAAGTACAATCTGACCGCGCCTATCTACGTTCCAGGCCGTCACGATCCCAAGTACGATCAGTGGATGCACTTCACCGGCATCAGTGTCGAGGAAGGCGTCAACTACTACCTGGATTCCACGGTTGCGTACCGCCAGGCCTGTCTGGCCGCTATCGACTACATCAGCCGCACGACAGACCTGTCGCGTGCACAGGCCTACATGCTGCTGACAGCGGCTCCGGTTGAAGGCCGTTACGGTGGCGTAGTGGATCTGCCTAACAGCTCCGCTTCTCTGGCATTGCCTACCGGTATTTTTGATACCGATATCCTGCCTAAAGGTGCTCTGAATGATGCGGCCCGCTTTGGCCGTCCAGGCACTCGCTGTAACTTGACCTGATCGGTCTCTGGCCCTGGTTCTGGATTCAGAGCCAGGGCTTGCTTTACTCGGATTTGCCATGCCTTTGTACGACTACCTCTGTAATCATTGCCTGAAACGCAGCAGCCATTTGCGCAGTATTGCCACCCGCAATGATCCCCAAACCTGCCCTGCCTGTGAAAAAGGCAGCCTCTTGCTGCAAGTAAGCGCACCACGACGACTGTTCAGCAAAGACAGCCCCACGCGCGGTTTGACGCCACAGCAGGCTTTGGCCGGAAATAATGTAACGGGTCCAGGCACCCGATCCAGTACCCGAAACTCTGTGATCCACACCTGTATGGGCCCCGGCTGCAGCGTTTGCGCCTAAATACCGTCAGTACGCCGCATAAGCAAGCTGTTAGCTCTGACAGTCCTGCCCTTATGGTTGGAACGGCGCGGCCCAGGCTGAATTTGTCCGGCCCCATGTGTTGGTTTTACGAGATTAACGCCCTGTAACATGATTCGCCCTGTTTATAATCACGAATCAATCTCATTATTACTGGGTGTTTATTATGTCGGTGTCCTCGTCTCTCGCCGCTATGCGCCAGGTGCCTAGCGGCGCATCTTTTTTGCCTTTAAGCAGTCTGGCAGTGGCTTTATGTTTGGCCTTCTCCTATCAGACACATGCGCAACCGGTGGACGAGTTAGACCGCATCGTGGTCAAGGCCGAGGATGAACTCAAGCAAACTCTGGGTTCCTCCATCATCACCGCCGAAGACATCCAGAAATCCCCTCCCGCCAACGATATTTCCGAAGTCCTGCGCACCATGCCGGGTGTGAACCTGACCGGTAACTCGGCCAGCGGCCAGCGCGGTAATAATCGCCAGATTGATATTCGTGGCATGGGCCCGGAAAACACCATGATTCTGATTGACGGTAAACCCGTCAGCTCCCGCTCTGCCGTGCGTTTCGGCTGGCGTGGCGAGCGCGATTCGCGTGGTGACACCAACTGGGTGCCTGCTGAACAGATCGAGCGTGTAGAAGTGCTGCGTGGCCCGGCAGCGGCCCGTTACGGTAACGGCGCAGCGGGTGGTGTGGTCAATATCATCACCAAGCCTACAACAGACACCTTCCAGGGCACCTACTCCTTGTACGGCAACCTACCTGAGCATAGTGATGAAGGTGCAACGCGACGCATGAGCTTCGGCTTGAGCGGCCCGATCAGCGAGTCCCTGTCTTTCCGTTTGTACGGGAACCTGAACAAGACCGATTCGGATGATCCGGAGATCAATAAAGGGCATCAGACCGAGCGTGGCGGTGCCAACGCGAACAGTTTGCCAGCCGGTCGTGAAGGTGTGCGCAACAAGGACATCAATAGTTTGCTGTCCTGGCGCCCGGATAGCCGCCAAACCGTAGATCTGGAGGCTTCCTATAGCCGCCAGGGCAATATCTACACGGGTGATACCCAGAATACGAATACCAACGACGAGGTGAAACGTCAGCTGGGCGATGAGACGAACAAGATGTATCGCCAGAGCTACTCGCTGACGCATCGTGGCGACTGGAATGACAAGACGAATTCCCTCGCCTACTTCCAGTACGAAAAAACGCGCAACTATCGTCTGCTTGAGGGTCTGGCAGGTGGTACTGAAGGGGCCTTTAATGATCCAACACGTGTGAATGATGGTGGTTTCGGCACGGTGGATCTGACGACCATGACGGCTCACGCCGAGGCCAGTCATCAATTCAAGACTGGCAGTGTTGAGCAATACGCCACTTTCGGTATGGAGTGGGTGGGTCAGGAACTGAACGACAAGTCCTCGGACTTGGCACAACGTAATCCGACCCGTATCCCTGGCGTCCCCAACAAATACAAACCCAAGTCGCGGGCGAATATTTACTCGGTTTTCGCTGAAAACAATATTTACGCGACTGATAAGACTACGGTTACCCCCGGTCTGCGCTTTGATTATCACGACAAGCATGGCAGCAACTGGAGCCCTTCGCTGAACCTGACGCATGCCGTGACGGATAACTGGTTGCTGAAAGCCGGTATTGCCCGCGCTTACAAGGCTCCCAACCTGTATCAAAGCAATGACGGCTACACCTTGTACAGCCTGGGTAACGGCTGCTGGGGCAATACCACGGGCAGCAGCACGGGTTGCTTCCTGCAAGGTAATTCGGACTTGAAGGCGGAAACCAGCATCAATAAAGAATTGGGTGTTGAGTACGTGGGTGACAACGGCCTGGGTGCCAGCCTGACCTACTTCCACAACGATTACCGCAACAAAGTGGAAGCTGGGCGTTTTGCCACCAGCAGCTTTACGGCCTTGAACAATCAGCAACTGATTCTGCAATGGGAAAACATTCCCAAAGCCGTGGTTTCGGGTCTGGAAGGTAACTTGACGCTGCCTTTGGCCGAAAACTGGCTGTGGTCAACCAACTTCACCTACATGATTGAGTCCAAGAACAAGACTACAGGTGAAGCGCTGTCGACAATTCCCAAGTACACCATCAACACGACTCTGGACTGGAATGTGAATGCCGACTGGTCCCTGCGCGCCAAGGCAACCTTCTACGGCGAGCAAAAGCCACCGAAGTATGACTACTACGGCCAGCCTTTAACGGGTTCTGCAACCGACAAGGTCTCCCCGTACGCCTTGTTTGGTCTGAGTACGCAATACAAGATCAACAAGCATTTCCGTATCAATGCCGGTGTCGATAACCTCTTTGACAAACGCCTGTTCCGCCGTGGTAATGCCATCGGTGTGAACCTGGGTACACCCAACTACATTTACGGTGCCGGGGCTCATACTTTCAACCAACCAGGTCGCACTTTCTTCCTGGGTTTGAGCGGGACGTTCTAAGCAGTTCTCGTCTAAAACTCAGGTATATAGCGCCCCTCCAAAAAATGGAGGGGCGTTTTTTTATGTCTGAAAAATACAGCCGAGCGTCAACATTTCAACCTTTAAATGTTCTTTTTGACCTTCATCAAGACTAGACCTTTGTATTCTTCATATGCTTATAACTACAAATAATGTAAATGGGTTCAACCCAAGCATAAAAAGGAAAACACATGATTCCAACCGCCGAGCCCAAAAAGGGCAAGCGACGTTTTCTTAAGGAATTGCTGGGCCTTAGTGCCGGTGCAACGATTATTCCTATTCAACCTGTTCAAGCTGCCATGAACAGCCAACCTCCACGACGTAGCGGTGGGAAAGATGGGGCCCGCTATGGCATGGTGGTTGATCTAAGAAAATGTATCGGTTGCCAGGCCTGTACGGTCAGTTGCTCTATCGAAAACGCACCGCCTATCGGGCAGTTCCGCACCACGGTTCTGCAGTACGAGGTGCTCGATGAGCAACAGCAGGCGGCCATGCTGAGCCTGCCACGCCTCTGTAATCACTGTGACAACCCGCCCTGTGTGCCGGTCTGTCCGGTACAGGCGACCTTCCAGCGCGAAGACGGTGTGGTGCTGGTCGACAACGAACGATGTGTCGGCTGTGCCTACTGTGTTCAAGCCTGTCCTTACGACGCCCGTTTCATTAACCATGAAACGCAAACCGCCGATAAATGCACCTTCTGCGAGCACCGCCTGGAAGTGGGCCTGCTGCCCGCCTGTGTGGAAAGCTGCGTGGGTGGCGCGCGCGTTATTGGCGATATGAACGACGAAACCAGCACCATTTCCCAACTGCTTAAAGAGCACAAAGAGGAAATCCGCGTGCTCAAACCCGGTATGAATACCAACCCGCATGTGTTCTACATCGGTTTGCCGGACGAGTTCGTTGATGGTGTGGATGGCCAGGCCAGTGTGCGCCTGACCAATCAGTTCTAAGGGGCCGCTATGTCTATTATCGAAATCCTGACCCCCGCCTACGAAGTTGCCTGGCTACCTTGGGCGGTTCAATACTTCTTCCTGGTCGGTATGGCCGCCACCAGCACCGTCTGGGTATGGCGTTGTGCCTGGTCCAGCGACAGTGCCTTGCGCCGTCTGGAACCCGCGCTGATGATCGTGCTGCTGTGCAGCAGCATTGCCGCTCCTGTGTCCTTGTTGGCGGACTTGCACCAACCCGGTCGATTCTGGCATTTCTATGCCCATTTCACCCCCTGGTCCTGGATGTCGCTAGGCGCTGTTCTGTTGCCTTTGTTTGTCGGCTTGTCCGTGGCCAATGTCTTGGCCTGGTGGTTGAATAAACGTGCCCTGTGGCGCTGGTTGAGCCTGGCCTTGCTGGTGTCGGCCTTGTCTATTCTGGTGTACAGCGGCTTTGAAGTGATGGTGTTGCGTTCGCGTCCTTTGTGGAATACCGCTTTCCTGCCGATCAACTTTGCTTTGACAGCGGCTTTGGCTAGCCTGGGCGCTATTTTGCTGGTGGCTCGTTTCCTGCCTGGCGGTGTGGCTGCTTTGCCGCTGGAATACGTACGCCGCTGGTCTTTAGGTGTAGTCGCGACCTTGATCGTGGTGGCCCTGTTCTGGGTTGGCTCCGGTCTGATGGGTTATAGCCATTCCTTCGGCGCAGCTTGGGAGTTGTTCCAGACTTACCCCGTCTGGCGCTTGGGCTTCCTGGGTTCTTCGGCTTTTGGTCTGTTGATTCTGTACATGCTCAGCCGCCCTGTCAGCACCTTGCAAGGCAATTTCTACAGCTTGTTGTGCGCAGCTTTTCTGCTCGGCTCTGCCTGGGTATTTCGCTGGATTATTTTCATGGCGGTACAAGGTGTCCCTAAATACGGCGCTGGTTTGTACCTCTACACCATGCCCTTAGGCAGCGATGGTCTGCTGGGAATGCTGGGTGTGCTGGGCTTGTGTATTGCCTTGCTTGCCGCCAGCACCACCCTGCTTTCTCTGTTCCCGGCTCGTCGTCCTTCCTTGACGGCTTGAGCCCCGCAGATTAACTAGCTTTCAGGTACTTATCGTCATGAGCAAGAAAAAAGAAACCCCTAACCTGTCGCGTCGACAGGTCTTGACCCGCGGCGGCGTTGCCGTGGGTGGTCTGGCTGCCTTCGCGGCGGGCTATAGCGATACCGTGGTTAAAGCGGTGCAAGGTCTGGGTCAAGGCACAGCCGGTGTTCCCACCGCCCACGCAACCCGTGGTAACTCCTTGCAGGCTGAATTCCGTATCGATCCGATCACGGGCCTGCTCGATACCCAGCCCGGTCAAATTGTGAGCCCCTCCAGTTGCCTGGGCTGCTGGACACAGTGCGGTGTGCGTGTTCGCATCGATACGGAGAACAACAAGATTCTGCGTATCGCAGGTAACCCCTACCACCCCCTGGCCACCACACAGTCGGCCCCCATGGACCAGCCTGTGCGCGAGGTCTACGCCATGCTGGGTGGGGAAAACGGTCTGGAAGGCCGCGCAAGCGCCTGTGCCCGTGGTGCATCCATGCTGGAACAGCACAGCAGCCCTTACCGCGTTCTCTCGCCTTTGAAACGTGTTGGCCCTCGTGGCTCCGGTCAATGGGAGCGCATCAGCTTTGAACAATTGATTGAAGAGGTCTGCGAAGGCGGCGATCTGTTCAAAGAAGGTCAAGTCGACGGTTTGCGTGCGATCTGGGATCACGAAACCCTGATTGACCCGCAAAACCCCGAGTTTGGTCCGCTGGCCAACCAGTTGCTGTTCACGGATGCGGCTAACGAAGGCCGTACACCCTTGGTCAAGCGCTTTGCTGAGCAGGCTTTCGGGACGATTAACGTCAGTAATCACGGTTCTTACTGCGGCCAAAGCTTCCGTGTTGGTACCGGTGCGGCGATGGGCGACATTAAAGGCATGCCACACGGCAAGCCTGACTGGAAAAATGCCCGGTTTGGGCTGTTTATTGGTGCAGCACCAGCTCAATCCGGTAACCCGTTCCAGCGTCAGGGCCGTGAATTGGCTGAAGCCCGCTCGCGTCCTGAAAACACCTTCAAATACGTTGTTGTTTCCCCGATCCTGCCTACCTCGTCCAGCCTGGCCTCGGGCAGTGGCAACCGCTGGCAACCTGTTCTGCCGGGCACGGATCTATCTCTGGTCATGGGCATGTTGCGCTGGATTCTGGAACAAGAACGCTTTGATGTAGAGCACTTGTCCTTGCCCCATGCTCCAACAGAGCAAGACGAAAACACCGCGTCCTGGACTAACGCCAGCCATTTGCTGATCGCCGATCCCAAGCATCCTGGTTTTGGCCGCTATTTGCGTGGCACAGACCTGGGTTGGGAAGTGGCTGAAGGTGCCGAGTCGCCCTTTATCGTTCAGGACGAACAAGGCGAGCTGCGCGCCCATACCGATCTGGACCGCGCCACGCTGTTTGTCGACCGCACGGTAGCACTGGAAGACAAGGACGTACGCGTCTGTACCGCTTTGCACATGCTACGCGAGCGCAGTCAGGAAAAATCCATTGCCGACTACGCCAAAGGCTGCGGCATGGACGAAGAAGCCCTGATCGAGCTGGCCCGTGAATTCACCAGCTATGGCCGCCAAGCCGTTGCCGACGCCCACGGTGGCACCATGAACGGCTCGGGTTTTTACACGGCTTATGCCATCGCCATGTTGAACACCTTGGTGGGCAACTTGAACCTGAAAGGTGGTTTGGTGCTGGATGCAGGTCCATTTGGCCCATTCGGCCCCGGCCCACGTTATAACTTCGCCCAATTCCCCGGCAAAGTGACGGCGAAAGGCGTGTCCTTGTCGCGCCATCGCTTCGCTTACGAAAAATCCAGCGAATTCAAGCGTCGTCAGGCGAATGGTGAGGCTTTATACCCGGCTCCCGCTCCCTGGTACCCCGCCGTGGGCGCCTTAAGCAGTGAAATGATCGCTTCGGGCTTGAACGGCTACCCCTACACCAGCAAAGTGTGGATTAACCACATGAGCAATCCGGTCTACGCGATTGCTGGCTTCAAAAATGCCTTGCTGCACAAGCTGAAAGACCCGGCTGTTCTGCCTTTGTCGATTTCGGTCAACCCGTTCATCAACGAAACCAATGCCTACGCCGACTACATCGTGCCCGACACGGTGACCTATGAAAGCTGGGGCGTTTCCGCACCGTGGGCGGACGTGATTGCCAAGTCTTCCACATTGCGTTGGCCTGTCATGCAGCCACGCGTAGACCGGACTGCTGACGATCAGCCTATCAATCTGGAAAGTTTCTTGTTCGCGGTGGCCTTGCGTCTTGGACTGCCTGGTTTTGGTAAAGGCGTGTTGAAAGACAAAGCAGGGAATCCACACGATTTGCTGCGTGCAGAGGACTTCTATCTGCGAGGTATGGCCAATATCGCTTTTGGTGCAGGCCGCCCGGTTGGCGATGCATCCGACGACGATATGCGTGTGACAGGCGTTGATCGCCTCTTGCCGGATCTACAATCGCGCCTGCATCCGGAAGAGCAACGTAAAGTAGCGATGCTGTTGACTCGTGGTGGCCGATTCGACCGAATCGAAAACGCCTGGAAAGGAAATCAGCTTAAAAACCGCTACGACAACGCTTTGCAGGTCTGGAACGAAGACCTGGCCAAGATGCGTCACACCATGACAGGCGAGCGCTTGAGTGGTTGCCCCACTTGGTACCCTACCCGTCTGGCCGATGGAAGCCCAATGCGCGAACATTTCTCTGAACAGGAATGGCCGCTGCTGATGAGCTCCTACAAATCCAATTTGATGAGTTCCATGTCTATCGGTATGTCTCGTCTGCGCCAGGTACACCCGCATAATCCGATTTCCTTGAATTTGGATGATGCGAAGAACATGGGTATTCGCAACGGTGACCGCATTCGCGTCAGCACACCGGGCGGTGCTGTTGATGGTGTGGCTTTGGTGCGCGGCGGTATCATGCGCGGGGCTATCGCTATCGAGCACGGTTTTGGACATACCGAGTTGGGTGCGCGTTCGCACCAGATTGACGGTGAAGCGATGCCTCACCTGACGGATCTGGCTGCAGGTGTAAACCTGAACGAACTGGGCTTTGCTGACCCGACCCGTGGTAATGGCCAGGACAACGTCTGGATTGATTGGGTGTCTGGCGCTGCCGTGCGTCAAGGCTTGCCAGCCAAGGTGGAGAAGTTGTCGGCTTAACAGCGCCCCCTCTTTCAAGAGTTTCTTGAAAGATAAAAACGCCGATTGTCCTTTGGATAATCGGCGTTTTTCTTTGAGCTTTTTTATGTGTGTATGGGGGTCTGTTTGCTCAAAGTATCAGTCTGGTCTTGAGGAAAGGTCTTGATATGAATGTATGAGAGCAAGAAATGCTCTCCATCGCTGCACTTCCTTCTGATACTGCGTCAACAAGCCAATGGATGGTGAGTAAATCCGCCCTTCCTTTTGCTGTAGACTATCTTTTCGATGAAGAAAACTCTTTTCCGTTAATTGCATTTTATTATTCTCAGATTAGTGCGTATTGCTGGCTAGGGATGGGATATGGATATAGGCGATGCGGAAATACGTTAAACTCGCGAAATCCCCGCGGGTATCTGATCAAGATTTCCCCACTATCCAGCCTTAGCTCGTCCCTACATCCCTACATCCCTACATCCCTACATCCCTACATCCCTACATCCCTACATCCCTACATCCCTACATCCCTACATCCCTACATCCCTACATCCCTACATCCCTACATCCCTACATCCCTACATCCCTACATCCGACTTCAGTTTCGGGGCTTGAGCACGTCTGTACCAGTCTTTCCCCTTTTACTGACCTTACGTTTATGAATCCTTTCGTCCTTATCTCCGGCTGCTCTGGCGGCGGAAAATCCACTTTATTATCCGAGCTTCAAAAGCGAGGCTATACGGTTATTCAGGAACCTGGACGACGTATTGTTCAGGAGCAACTGGCCAAGGGTGGCTCTGCCCTTCCCTGGCTGGATATGAAAGCCTTCCTGATAGAAGCCATAAAGACAGCGCAGGATGACTATTTGAATGCCCCAAAAGACGGTCGCTGGGTGTTTTTTGATCGAGGCTTGCTTGATGCGGCAGCCGCTTTGCAGGAATTGAAGGGTGTGCCACTGCTGGATGATCTCAACAAGTCCTGCCCTTACCACTCACAGGTGTTTTTAACGCCGCCCTGGCCTGAAATATACGAGGCTGATCCAGAACGTCGTCACGATATGGACGCCGCTTTACGTGAGTATGAACGTCTGGAGCGTATTTATCCCTTGCTGGGCTACCAAGTGAGCCTGTTGCCCAAAACAACAGTAGAGAAACGTGCTGATTTTGTCTTGAAGGCGCTAGCTCAAATGTGAGTAAAGCCTTGTTATGCAAGCTATCAGGTCAGTAAAAGGGGCGGGCTCACACAGGCCCATAATCCACTTGTGGGCTGCGGTTCACTCCAAGCCTTGTACGCAAACCAAAGCATTCGACACAGCAAGGCACAGCAAAAGCTCCATAAAAAAGAGCCGCCAGTCTTAAAACTGACCGCTCTTTTCACTTCATTCAGGCGGAAATCAGCCTTTCAAAGCGGGCATCACGCGAGACAGAGTCCCTGCCACCGTACGCTCCAGCACATCGACCAGAACAACTGTTTGCTGATCCACTTCAATATTCAGTAGATCACCCGCCTTGTAGCGGGAGAAAGTCGTCTGGCGCAGCGTTTCCGGAATCAGGTTGATGGTCACAACGCCCTCTTCCACATCCGCCACCGTCAAACTGCAGCCATTAACGCCCAGAAAACCGCGTGGGAACACGTATTTGGCCCAATCTTCCGGTACACGGAAACGCAGGCGGTTACCCGCTTCAGTAATGCTTAACTCCAGCACTTCAGCCGTAGTCGCGATATGACCAGCCATGACGTGGCCGCCAATTTCTTCATTCAACTTGGCCGATCGCTCGATATTGACCAGATCACCTGTTTTCAGAGTACCCAGATTCGTGCGCTCTAACGTGACGGGAATCGCATCGAACGTCACTTTAGGACCGGAAATACTGGTCACGCTCAGGCATGTGCCTTCAACGCTGACACTGGCACCCAATTGCAGGTCTACCAGCAGCTCGTCGGTGAAATCGATCTCGAATTCGGTACGGCCTAGCTCAGCCTTGACGGCCGTCAGAGGACGAACCGCTTTAACAATCCCGGTATACATCAGCACACTCCTTCGCAGATTTCATGCAAAAGACCAACGGCTAATGCAGGGGAGATTTTCAGATTTTTCATTTGAACGCATCCTTGAGTAAACAATGCGTCCTCTGGGCAGCAATAAAACACGTCGCTGCCCTGATCACAAGGCAGCGATGCTTCATCTTCTTTCATCCGGACTCTTACCGTCGGCCCAGGCTTCTCACCTGATCTGCTGACCTTTCCCTGAAGGAAAGCGCTCGCGGGCTTGGGAGATTTCCTTTACCGCCGGTGGGGAATTGCACCCCGCCCTGAAGACGTTTGCAGTGTAAGACCGGAGCCCGACTCTAATCAAGCACGGCTCCGGTCAGCCGCAGGTCTTAGGCCTTGCGATGCACGCTCAAACCAGCAAAGCTTTGCGCCACTGGCATCAACTCGATGTAGTTGACGTTCATATGAGCAGGCGCATTCATGATCCAGGCGATGGTGTCGGCAATATCGTCAGGAGTCAGGGCATCCACATTCTGGTAAAGCGCAGCGGCTTTATCTTTATCGCCCAGACGAACGGTAGAGAAGTCCGTACCGGAACAGAGGCCAGGAGCCACGGTAGACACACGAACTGCCGTGCCCGACAGGTCGGCACGCAGATTCAGGCCCAGTTGATGCACAAATGCCTTGGTTGCGCCGTACACATTGCCACCTGCGTAGGCATACTCGCCTGCGGTCGAACCCAGATTGATAATGTGACCCTTGTTTTGCTTGACCATGCCAGGCAGCAAAGCATGCGTAATATGCAGCAGCGCGCTGATATTAGTGGCCACCATGGTGTCCCACTGATCCATCTTGGCGTCTTGCGCCTTGTCCACACCCAGAGCCAGACCGGCGTTATTGATCAGCACATCGATATTGGGGAAACGAGCCGTCAGATCAGCCAACACCGCTTCGGCACGCGCACGATCCGTCAGATCCACGCTGACCGGTACAAAGCGTTCACCCAGCTCTGCAGCCAATGCATCCAGCTTGTCCTGACGACGGGCCAGACCCAGCACGGTATGACCTTCAGATACCAATTTACGGGCAAGTGCAGCCCCAAACCCTGAGGAAGCCCCGGTGACAACAGCGGTTTTCATAGTGCGATCCCTATACAGCTCGCTGCTCGTTAAGCAGGCGACAATTAAAGCATTAAGGATAGCAAACTTCCGGAACTTAGTAGTCCCTTCACCCTAGGGAAAAAGCGGGCAAATCTGTCTATAGAAAAGCTCGCTTTTCCCCCACCTGTGTATCAGGCTACAGGACGGTCCAGGCCCAGATGGCCACGCAGGGTTGCGTGCTCGTACTCATGGCGGAACAGGCCGCGTTTTTGTAGAACAGGAATCACTTGCTCGACAAAATCACTGATGCCGTCGGGCAAGGAAGGCAGCATCAAATTAAAGCCATCCGCCCCTTCATTGCGCCACCATTGCTCGATCTGGTCGGCAATGGATTCTGGCGTCCCGACCATCGTGCAATGTCCACCACCAGCCGCAATGCGACCCAGAAGTTGACGCACCGTCGGCTTTTCCATTTCGACGATACGCAGCATGGTGGCGTAACGTCCTTTGGGGCCTTTGAAGCTTTCCAACGGTGGCAGTGGCGGCACAGGCGCATCCAGCTCCCAGTTCATGCAGTCCTGACCGACAAACATGCCCAGTTGACGCAAGGACGTGTCGGCGGGCAAGAGCTCGTCCAGCTCGCGCTGTTTGCGACGTGCTTCTTCCATGGTAGAGCCGACATAGGTCACCAAACCGGGCATCACAGGCACATCCACGCCGCGGCCAGTTTCACGTACACGTCGTTTGATATCGCGGTAATAGGACTGGGCAGAGGGCAAGTCGTAAGCCACGGCGTAAATTGCCTCGGCTTTACGGGCGGCCAGATCCCGGCCTTGTTCAGACGCACCAGCCTGGAACAACACGGGCTGACCTTGAGGCGAACGCGGCAAGGTCAAGGGGCCATCCACCAGGAAGTGATCACCTTTGTGCAGGATCTGGCGAACCTGATCAACCTTGGCGTAGTCGCCCTGTCTGTCCATCACCAAAGCGCTATCGCTCCAGGAGTCGAACAGTTGCAGTGCGGTATCAACAAACTCTTCCGCCCGCGCATAACGCCAGGCGTGATCGGGCATGGCTTCGTAACCGTGATTACGCGCCTCGGCATCAAACATGGAGGTCACCACATTCCAGCCCATCCGTCCCTTGGACACATGATCCAGCGAACACAACATGCGTGCTGCCACAAAGGGGGTATAGAAGGTACTGGAGACAGTGCTGATCAGGCCGATACGCTCGGTGGCTCGCGCTAGCGCGGCCATCATGGTCAAGGGTTCCAGAAACCAGCGCGGGCCGTCCGAAACATTATCGCTGGCCTGGCCATCTGCAAAGAAGATGGCATCCAGCTTGCCACGCTCCGCTATCTGGGCCAGCTCTTCGTAAAACCGTACATCGCCTAAACGCTCTACCTGCGAATCGGGATGACGCCATGCTGCTTTGTGATGCCCGCAGCCCATAATGAACAAATTGAAGTGCAACTGCCTCATCCGTTTTTCACCAATCCACCGTCAACTACCAAGTTCTGACCTGTCACTGCACGTGCCCACGGGCCTGCAAAAAACAGAGCCGCATCCGCAAATTCCTCTGGCGTGGTCACACGACGCAGCGGTGTGCTGGCGGCGATCAAATCAAAGACCGCTTCCGGTGTGGCCGAGGATGCATCAGTGGTGCGCAACAAACCGCCGGAAATCATATTCACGGTGATCTGATCTGGCCCCAGATCGTGCGACAGGGTGCGTGTCATGGACAACAAGGCGGCTTTGGCTGCGGTGTAGTCGTGATACGGCACAACGGGGTTCTGGAACAGATTGGTGCCGATATTGATGATGCGGCCAAAACCGGCCTGCTTCATGCCGGGCAAGGCGGCTTGCGTGGTGTTCAAGGCGCCACCCACAATGCCTTCCAACTGCTGATTCAACTGTGCCCATGTCAGAGTATCGGCATGGGGACGGGCATCGCCGTTGAAAGAAAATTCAGGCAAAGCGTTATTGACGACTGTGGTGACAGGCTGGCCGAAATGCGTCTGGGCCTTGGCAAACAAAGCCTGCACCGAAGCCGCATCCGTCACATCCGCTCGTACGGCCAGACATTGCTGCGGGAACTCGTCCGCCAGCGCCTGGGCGGCTGCTTCACTTTTCAGGTAATTGATGACAACTTTGGCGCCTTGACGTGCAAAGGCGCGCACCAGGCAAGCCCCCAGGCCGCGTGCGCCGCCGGTGACCAGGACCAATTGTTGGGAGAGTTCCGAGACGTGTTCCACAGACATGACATTCCTTGCAAAAATTCGGCGAGGATGTCGGCCCAGTTCGGACGCAGGGCTATGGATTCGGACATCCCTTCGCCAGTATGAGCTGGATCAGGTTCGACGGGTTTTATCTCAGCCCTTTTCATGAAGGACACCCCGTGCCGCAGCCAGACCATAGCATAAATTGCAGCAAACCGTATTATTGACATTTGAAAGAAGCTCTCCTACTCTTCTAGCCTGTTCCTGGGGGAGTCCTTAACGGGCTGAGACTCCGCAATTGCTGCGGTAACCCTTAGAACCTGATCCGGATCATGCCGGCGAAGGGAAAGGAAACGCGGCCTGGCAGCCTGCCCGCACGTCTCTGTGTGGCGCATTCACAAGCTCACAGCCCCATTTCAATCCCTCCATTTTTCTGCGCCCTGTCTTGGCTCCCTGCCAACTGGGCCGGTTTGTGCCTGTTCAACAGGCTTTTGGGGAGATCTCATGCTGGACCAAACCGCCACCCTCCTGTGGCTGATCGTTTTTTCTGCCGCTTTTGCCTTGGCCGGTGTGCTGTACGCCCGCCACTATAGAAACTCGCTTGAAGACTTTGTGGTGGCCCGCAATAGTCAAAGCTCCGTCGCCACCATTCTGACTTTATTAGCCTCCTCGCTGGGCGCATGGATTCTGTTCTCGCCAGCCCAGGCGGCCACCTGGGGCGGTTTAAGCGCTGTCATTGGCTATGCCATCGGTTCCATGTCACCTCGTCTGGCCATGATTCCGCTGGGCAAACGCATGCGTGAATTGCTGCCGCGCGGCCACAGCCTGAGTGAGTTCGTGATTGCCCGCTATGGCCGTCCCATGTATGCGCTGACCCTGATCATCATGCTGTTTTACATGTTCATCTCCATGACAGCTGAAATTACCGCCATGTCCAAGATGATCACCTTGATTGCCCCTATTCCTCTCTGGGTCACCGCCAGCATTGTGCTGTTGGCTACCCTGATCTACACCTCCTACGGCGGACTGCGAGCCTCCATCTTTACCGACAAGGTACAGATGTTTGTGATCCTGCCCATGCTGTTCCTGATCGTGATGTTTGGCTGGCAAGCGGTGGGCGGCCCGGTGCAATTGTTTGACAGTGTGAAACTGGAAGCTCCTCGTCTGATTGAGCTGAGCGATCCCGTCGGTATCAAAGCCGGGCTGACCTTCTTTGTAGCCATCCTGCTGACCGGCCTGTTCCACCAAGGCAATTGGCAGCGTATTTATGCCGCCAAAGACACCAAATCCATGCGTCGGGGCTTTTTGCTGGGCGGCTTGTTTGTTGCCCCCTTCATCTTCCTGATGGGTTTGTTTGGTCTGGCCTTTGTCGGTTTGGGCTCGCCCGGTGACAGCTCCGTGGCCTTGTTCAATGTGATCTTGCCGCACGTGCCCGTCTGGTTCCTGGTGCTGCTGATTCCACTGGGCCTGTCGCTGGTCATGAGCAGTGCGGACACCGCCATCAGCGCCGTCTCCAGCTTGATTGCCGTGGACCTGGGCCGCATCATGCCGCATCGCAATACCGCCCAAATGATGAGTCTGTCCCGCTCCCTGATCTGGATTTGCTCCATCCCCGTGCTCTACGCCTCGGCGCAGGGTTTCAGCGTGCTGTACCTGTTCCTGCTGGCCGACTTGCTGTGCTCGGCAGCCGCCTTTCCGGTTTTCTTTGGTCTATACAGCCGCCGCTACGATGGCTTTACCGCCACGATCAGCACAATCGGTGGTCTGGTTGCCGGTCTGGCGGTATTCCCTCGCCCGAACGGGCCGATGGATTACTTGCTGGAATCGTTCTTGCTGGCAGCTATTGTGCCGGTGATCCTCAGCGTTTTGATCATGCCTTTGCGCCGTCATCTGCCCAAGTTTGATTTGGGCACCCTGGCATCCTCGACCCGTGTGCTGGATTAAAACTCCACGCCTCTGAATCAAGGCCAAAACAAAACCCCGGTTTGCGACATACAAACCGGGGTTTTGTTTTTAGGGTGTCTCTGTTGAAGGTTCCGCCTGTGTTTGCGGGATCTGCACAATAATCTCCACCCGTCGATTACTTGCCCGCCCCTGCGAGGTTTCATTGTCTCCCAAAGGCCGGGTATCGGCATAACCTACCGCACTCAAACGCGAGCTGCCTACACCATTGGCTTCCATATAACGCACCACGCTGCCTGCTCGTGCGCCTGACAGCTCCCAGTTCGAGGGATAGCGATAGCTGCGAATCGGCACCGAGTCCGTATGCCCTTCAATCACCACCGGATGTTGGGACTTTTGCAGCACAGCCGCCAATTGACGCAAGACCGTCAAACCTTCCAGGCCCAGATCCGCGCCGCCAGACGTAAACAGAAGTTCGCTGTTAATGCGAAAGCTCACGGATTGATCGTTCATGACCACATCGATGCTGTCGCCCAAACCGTCCAGATCCAGACCATGACTGCCTTTCCCTTGGCCCTCACCCAAGCCTGAGTCCGGAAACAAACCCGCGCCTGCGGGCAACAATCCGC
Organism: Alcaligenes sp. SORT26; assembly: GCF_017377875.1. Lineage (GTDB taxonomy): Bacteria > Pseudomonadota > Gammaproteobacteria > Burkholderiales > Burkholderiaceae_B > Alcaligenes > Alcaligenes parafaecalis. The sequence continues at coordinate 863,641 of NZ_CP070975.1, read as the reverse complement.
CCCCCTCTTTACCGACTTGCGCCACCACAGCGGCCGCGCCCTGTCCCTGCCCTTGTGCTGCTGTTTGGGCTCGCTTGCCTGCAAAAGACAACATCACAATCATCAGGACCAGCAACAAGGTCATCATGTCCAGATAGGTGGTCAGCCAGGCCTCTTCCTCTTCTGGCACAGCCAGGCCTGGATCATTCCAGGGTCGGCTGCGGCGTCGGTTTCCCAGGTTGCTGGCCAGTTGCTGCTCGATCTTGGCGCCCCGGGCCTGCTCCAGTTCCTTTTGCAGGGATTTCTGGCGATCAGCCAGTTCCCCCAAGGTCAGGTCCTGTTCCATATTGCCCATGGGATCAACCTCTCTCCGGAGCCGGGTCCGCATCATCGTCACGGCCACCCCGGTCATTGATCTCGTCCTGGTACTGAGCCATGAAAGAATTGAGCGTCTCGCGCATCAAGGCCGGGCCTCGGCGCTGGCTCATCATGGATACCCCTTGCATGATCATATTCATCAAGACCACGCGTTGTTCCGTACGACGCTCCAGCTTGACCGCCACCGGCTTGAACACCAGATTGGACAACAGCACACCATAGAAAGTCGTCATCAGGGCCAGGGCCATTTGTTGACCAATAGACGTAATATCGCCATCGCCCAACAAGAACATCAAGTTGACCAAGCCGATCAGGGTGCCGACCATGCCAAAGGCCGGTGCAAAACTGGCCATCAAACGAAATAGCTGAGCTTCGGCATGCTCACGAGCGCGCAGGCGGCTGATGCGCCATTGCAAGAGATCTTCAATATCTTCTTGCGGAGCCCGGTCAATGACCAGTTGAACGCCGGTTTTCAAAAACGGGTTGGCTACTTTTTCCAGCGCATCTTCAACCGCCCGGATATCGCCCATCATCCACAGTCGGGAGATGTTGATCAGCTCATCCATATCCTGCTGGGTGTACAGACGCTCGTTGCGCAAGACAGTACCGATCAAGCCAAAGATACGAACCACTTCGCTTAAGGGGTAGCTGATAAAGGTTGCCGCCAAGGTGCCCACCAGCACCACCGCCAGACTGGGCAGGTCCACAAACAAGGCAGGGTTTTCTGCCGTAAAAAACAAGATCACGGCAAACAGCAGCACACTGGCTACGATGCCGATCAGAGTAGAGGGATTCATGCACAAGTCCTGGTTATGGGCCCGATGGGCGTCAGGACTACATATCGGCAGTTAGACGGGTTTCTTTAGGCTTAGACCTTGAGGTGGATCAACGACAAACGAAATTAAATCGCTTATTGAGGAACCGCACTCGACTAGCGCTGGTAATTCACCCGTATGGAGGCCCGCACACGTACTGCCTCGGTGCTCCCGGCCCAGCTCCAGACTTCATGCTCCAGCACAAAGCCATGACGCGCATCCTGTCCCACAAAAGCGCGGGTGCTGAGTACCGATCCATTCATGTCTACGCAGGAGCCACCCTGCAAGCAAAGGCGGCTTTTCAGAACGGCCCGCCCATTATGGTCGTAGCTGATTTCGACCTTGCCAATAGTGCTGGCCTGCGCCCGTATCGCCTCTGGTGGCATAAAGCTTTGCTGAGTGCGTGGTGAACCAGTGGTGATGGCATCGCTAAGCTGCTCTCCGTCCCATGCTAAAGACGCACTGTGTCCCATTGCAGGCACACTTCCCACAGACATAAAAATGAATAAGGAATTTAAAAAACTGTTTATAAAAACAGGTTTTTTATTATTTCGGAATTTCAATAAATACATAAACTGTGTTTTTATACAGATAAAAATAAGTTTCTTAATGATACCGCGCAGATATCTTAAATTTTTTTTAACTTTGAGCCGTAAGATACTAATATAAAGAGGATTTTTTCTGGTAGCATAAGCGCATAAATTCTATTCGCCCTTCTGTTTCTCGCCCTCCGGGAACTGAAAAATGCCTCAGACCAGAACAAATAAATTCATGCACCGTGCGCTATGTGTTTTATTTTTAGCGCCTTTTTCGATTTCGTCCCTGGCGCAAACCTTGGCTTTGGCTGAACCGTCCACGCTGGACGAAGCAACAGCCGCCATCAGCTATAACGTCCCGCATCTGGTTTTCGAGAAAAACCTGCAGCCCATCAGCTACAGCGAGAACGATAGCCGCCGCGCCCTGAACGCCCTGAAACACGACGCCCTGATCCAGCACGCCGCGCTGCGTTCCGAAATTGCCTTTGTGCAAGATCTGGAATCGTCCACCGTGCTGTACCAGAAGAACAGTGACGCCGTCCGCCCCATTGCCTCTATTTCCAAGTTGATGACGGCCCTGGTCGTGGCTGAGTCCGGCTTGCCTATGGACGAAGTGCTGGAGATCATCGACGAAGATGTAGACCGCGTCAAACATTCCAGCTCGCGTCTTAGCGTCGGCTCCAAACTGAGCCGGGCCGACATGATGCATCTGGCCCTGATGTCCTCGGAAAACCGTGCTGCCCATGCACTGGGTCGCAACTATCCCGGTGGCCTGCCCGCTTTTGTTCGTGCCATGAACGACAAGGCGCGTGCTTTGGGTATGCGCAATACCCGTTTTGTGGAACCCACCGGTTTGTCCAGCGATAACGTGGCCAGCCCGCGCGATCTGGTCAAGCTGCTGACAGCTACCAGCCAGCACGCCCGCATTCAGCAATACACCACCAACGATCAATACTCCGTACAACCGGTGCGCGGTCGCCAATTGGTCTTTAACAACACCAACCGTTTGGTGAAGAACGCGAACTGGGATATTCAGGTATCCAAAACCGGTTTCATCAATGAAGCCGGTGAATGTCTGGTGATGCTGACCAAGATCGAAGACCGGGAAGTGGCGATTGTGCTGCTGAATTCCTCCGGTCGTTATTCGCGTATTGGCGATGCCGTTCGTATTCGCGATCTGGTTGAAAAATCCAACGGTCTGGCCATGCTCTAAGCACTTTGCTTGCGCCTGAGCAGTCCTGGTCTTAAGCGCCCCAACACCCGGTCATCTGGCCCGGTTTTGGGGCGTTTTTACAGCCGTCTTATAACAATTACTGGCTGGCCTTGATCCTGAGTCCAGCACGATAAAAAGGCCCGCCCATGTCCCAGCTCAAACTGCTTGAAGACTTCGTTACGCTGGCACGCGCTGGCAGCTTTGTACGGGCGGCAGAACAGCGTCATGTCACGCACCCGGCCTTTGGACGTCGCATACGCGCTCTGGAAGCCTGGGTCGGAACGCCATTGGTGGAGCGCAGCAGCTTGCCCATCAGCCTGACACCGGAAGGTCAGGTGTTCTACAACACAGCAAACCAGGTGCTGGAGCAACTGAATCGCGTGCGGCGGCAACTACAAACCTCGGATCAGGCCGGGCAAGGCTCTTTACGTATCGCTACAGGCCGCAGCCTGGCTCGCACCTTGGTCACAGACTGGGTCAGCCGTCTTCAAAAAGGCAGCCAGGCACCTTTGTCTGCGCATGTCCCCATCGATATCAGCACTGGCATGATGGCTGATATGGCCAAGCTGCTGGCTCAAGGTAAAACAGACTTTCTGTGCTGCTATGAACACCCGGCTTTGTCCATCGAATTATTGGCCGAGCAAGTGACCTATATGACGATCGCCACCGACAAGCTGGTGCCCACCTGTCAGCGGCGCAAGAACGGCACTCCCTTGTATGAATTGAATGCCGATGGCGGTCGCAGCGTTCCCTTGATTTCTTATTCAGGTGGCCTGGCCATGGCTCGCATCCTGGGCGACAAGCTGCATCACTTCCCTTATCCCTTGGTCAGTACGGTGCGCTGTGATTCTCTGGATACCGCAATGGGTTCGGTGCTGAAAGGGATGGGCGTGGCCTGGTTGCCACTATCCATGATTGCCAATGAATGCCGTCGCGGCACGTTAGTGCAATTGGGCGGTAAAGGCGATGAGATTGCCTTTGAGGTGCGCCTGTATCGCTCCCGCGCCCAGCTCTCCGATCTGGCTGAATCCGTCTGGGCCTTCACTCAGCACAGTCGCTAAACAATCAAAACCACAAACAGCACGAAGATGTGCTGTAACGGCACATCACGATTCACCACAGCAGACACAATACCCTTTCATAACTAAGGATAAACAGGTCCGAAGCGCCCGCACTGGCCGCTTGCTGAAGACCTATCCATCGAACGGGGAGCACATCATGTCTTTTTCCATACCCAAGCGCGGACTGGTTCTGGCGGTTCTAGGCACCTGTAGCCTGCTGCAGGCCACGATCAGCCATGCAGACACCTATCCTTCACGCAACCTGACCCTGGTCGTGGGTTACCCCGCTGGCGGCAGCGTTGATTTAACCGCCCGTCTGCTGGCTGAAGAACTCAGCAGCCGTTTAGGGCAAAGCGTTGTGGTTGAAAATGCAGGCGGTGCTGGCGGCACCATCGGCGCCCAACGCGTACAGCGTGCGGCAGCAGACGGCTACACCTTATTGCTGGGTTCCACCAACGAGATGATCATCGCGGGCATGATCAATAAGGCCGTGCGGTACGACGGGCAAAAGGACTTCACACCCATTGGCATGATTGCCTCCCAGCCCTTGCTGCTGGCAGCCTCCAAAGAATCCGGTATTCGCTCCGCCGCAGACTATGCCGAGAAACTGCGGGCCGCCAAACCTGAGGCCTTTAGTTTTGGTTCCTCCGGCGTAGGCACCACCCTGCACTTGGCCGGTGAAATGGTGAATGCCTCTACCGGCACTACCGCCATGCACGTGCCCTACCGGGGTGTACCACCACTGGTATCGGACTTGATGAGCGGACAGTTGGACACCGCCTACCTGGTCCTGTCCTCGGGCCTGTCACAAGCCCGAGCCGGTGCGATTGTGCCTTTGGGCATTACCGAAACCCATGCCTCCCCCGCTGCCCCGGAAATTCCACCGCTGGCAGACACTCCCGGCTTTGAAAAAGTCGATATCAACGTCTGGTTTGGTTTGTATGCTCCCAAAGGGCTGCCAGAATCCGTCGCCACGACCTTGCGTCAAGCATTGGACAGCAGCCTGGAGTCCCCCACCTTGCAAGAGAAAATGCAATCCAATGGCGCAACGCTGTACGCCCCCGGCATGAACGCAGCGGAGTTTCAGGCTAAAGAGGTCGAGAAATACGCCCGTCTCGTCGAACTGGCCAAACTGCAAGCCGAATAAAGTACATGCGCCCCGGCCTGTGGCTGGGGCGATGGAGTCATCACCATGCAATTCTCCCTTTCTTTCCCTGACATTTCCCAAGAGCGTCAGGGCAATACCGGCGTTCCTGGCGTTTGGTGTCTGGACTCTGGCAAACCTGGCCGCAATGTCATGATCAGCGCCTTGATACACGGCAATGAGCTGTGCGGCGCCTGGGCCTTGAAAACCCTGCTAGCCAGTCAATTACAGCCACGTCGAGGCAAGTTGATTCTGGCCTTTTGCAATCTGGACGCTTTTGACCGTTTTGATCCTGCGCAGCACGATGCCAGCCGCTATGTGGACGAGGACATGAACCGTGTCTGGAGTGATCAGAAACTGTCCCTACAGCAAACACGGGAACAAGTCCGCGCCCAGGCTATTTTGCCGTGGCTGGAGCAGGCCGACTGGCTCCTGGACCTGCACTCCATGCATGAACCCAGCGCCCCCTTGTTGCTGACCGGTCCTTTGCCACGCAATATCGAACTGGCCCGAACTCTGGGAGCCCCCGAGCATGTGATTGTGGATACCGGCCATAAAGATGGCGTACGCATGCGCGATTACGGCCGCTTTGCGGACCCGGAGGCCCATGAGGCTTGTTCCCTGCTTCTGGAGTGCGGCTTTCATGGCGACCCCGATACGCCCGACATCGCCCTGGATTTGATAGCCCGTTTCCTGCTGGCCTCAGAGATTGTCGATGCCACAGACTTGCCCTCAGCCTGGCGTCGGGCCGATCCCGATCAGCAACGTGTTCTGCAGGTCACCCATGCCCTGGTCGCCCCCTCCATGCAGGTCAGCTTCACCGAGAACTGGCAGGGGCTGGAGACCTTGCCCAAAGCAGGCAGCACAATAGGCCATGCCGATGGCCAGCCCTTATTGACCCCCTACGACAACTGCACCTTGGTGATGCCTTCTCTGCGTCAACTTCGCCCTGGTGTCACCGTGGTGCGTCTGGCTCGGGACTATTCATCCACTTAAGCGCTTACTCGCCATTCAGGTAGGTTCTATCCTGGCCTCAAGGTCTTCGACACAGTCATGGATCAGGCGTGCTTTCACCGTGATGCGACTATACCAAGTCACTATTAGTATTCTCAATAGCGAGAAAAAAAACGGAACTTGGCGGCTCTTTGGCTACCAAAGCCTACATAGCCATCCTACAATCGGCACATGTGCATCGCTTATATCGCCGTCGGAGTTAATGCAGATTGGCCGCTGATTATTGCCGCCAATCGCGACGAATATCATGCTCGCCCCAGCCAGGCTGCCAAGCCCTGGCAAGACGAGCCTGACATTCTGGCGGGTCGGGATCTGCTGGCCGGAGGAACTTGGCTAGGCTTGACGCAAAACCGCGGACGTTTGGCCCTGCTCACCAATTATCGGGAAATCCCCGGCAGTAAAACCGGTCAGCAGCGCTCTCGCGGAGAGTTAATCCCGCAGTTTTTGCGCGATGAGCGCTCTCCCAAAGATTATCTTGAACAGCTAGCCCTGCAAGGGGCCGACTACGCAGGCTTTAATCTGTTTGTGCTGCAGTGGCCCACGGGCGACCAGCCCTTGCGTCTGGGCTATTACAGCAACCGTCATCACGACGGCAGCCCACACATTCTTGAGCCGGGCGTGCATGTCTTGAGCAATGCCTGGCTCAACACACCCTGGCCCAAAAGCCTGTTCCTGAAAGAAACCCTGCAGGCACAGCATTTTGATGGCTCAGAACCCGCTTTTGAAAGTTTGTTTCAGGGTTTGCGCAATCAGGAAGTCGCCCCCGATACAGATCTGCCCAAGACCGGCTTAAGCCTGGAGCACGAACGCCTGTTAAGCAGCCCGTTTATTGTCAGCCCCGATTACGGCACCCGCTGCACCACCGTGATTGCGATTAATCAGCAGGGGCAAGGCCTGCTGCGCGAGCGCAGTTTCAATGCCGATGCCCAAGTAAGCCGTCAGCATGATTGGCCGGTGTCCTGGCCAGGTTTTCATCCCTGCGCGGTCCCCAAAAACGTCCATAACAGCAACAGGGCCATTGATGGCCCGCTTAGCCACCCTACTTCCAGCAAGGAAATCTCATGAGTCCTCGTCTTTCATTGATCGGCATTGCCATGTCGCTGGCCTTATTGAGCAGCCCCATTGTGCATGCCCAGGAACTGCCACCCAGCCAATACTACGGCTCGACCGAGTACATCAGCGGCGGCATAGGCAGCGATGAAGCCCAACTGTTTCGCATGGTGCGCAACACCTTTCCCCTATCGGTGAACTTCTCCGCCAATCAGGGCGAGCGTGTGGGCTATATCTCGGATGTGCAGCTAGTGATCCGCAGCAGCACCGACCAAACCGTCCTGAACAGCCTGATCGACGGCCCCTACTGCCTGGTCCGCTTGTCCCCCGGCAATTACAAGGTGTTTGCCACCTACCAGGGCCAAACCCAGGAACGCCAGGCCTCTATCGTCGAAGGCCAGTCGCGCGAGCTGAACTTTACCTGGAAGTAGGATAGTTACGTTGATAGGTATCCAGGCCCATGGCCTGGATCTGCTCTTCAATCAAATGCTCGAAAGGCCGTAACAAGGGGCTGAAATCTCGCCCTGGCTCCATGATCTGCATGACACGGACAATGGCCTCCAAGGTCGACACCGCCTGCGGGTCCGGCGCTTTACGCAGCCGATAACGCGAAACCTCTCCTTCAGGCAGCACCCAGCGCGGCACGGTCTGCAAGGCCGGATTGCTATGCAAAATAAGGCGAGCCTTGCGCCAGGTACCATCCGGCACCACAATCAAATCCGGCTTTTCTCCCTGGGGCTTCGCCCCCGCCACCTGGGCCTCTGGCCCCGGAAACAAGAGCACCGGCTGACGGGCTTGGGCCAGACGCGCGTCCAGATCCTCAAAACACTCCCCCACCCAGAGTTCCGTTCCTTTCAAGCCCAGATACGCCAGACGCGCCGTATTCAGCGCATGCCGGGCTTCGGAATGATGCTGCAGGATCAATACGGAACAAGCTGCTTCAATTGAAGGAATCAAAGGACACAGACAACGCGTTAGCGGGCGCTGACACTGTGTGCAACGACCAGGGCGAGAAGGAGTAGGAGAATTCATGCAGAGGCGCCAAACAGAAGGCCACAGTATATAAAAGATCCTCTTTGAAACAGATGCCCAGTTTGCTCCCAAACAGATTTACTGTATATTTATACAGCAATAGGAGCAAGCACATGGCCAACTCACTTCGTTCCCTTTTAGACCTCCATCCCTCGCTTTGGACAGGCAAACATTATGCGCATACCGCAGGCTCCTGCTTGCCCAGCGGCTTTGATGCACTAGATGCCCAGTTACCCGGTGGAGGGTGGCCTGTAGGCAGTCTTATCGAACTTCAGGCCCCCTTAAATAGCAGCGCCTTGTCCTTGTTGCTGCCCGTCTTGAACACCTTGCAGGCGGAGCGTTTGCGCATTCTGGTGGCACCGCCTTATCAGCCTGTGCAGCAGCTTTGGCGCGGTACTCCAGCAAGCCAGCACCCTCCATCCCAGGAAGGAAGCTTGCCCGCCCGCCTGCTTTGGATACGTAGCCAACACCTGAACGACACCTTGTGGGCCAGTGCCCAGGCCTTGCGTCATGGACACTGTGCAGCCGTACTGACCTGGTTACCTGCCCATGTCCCTTTGGCTTCCTTGCGCCAATTACAGCTTTTGGCCAGCCACAGTGACAGCCTGTTTTTTTGCTTGCGCCCTAGTCACAGCCAATCCAATAGTCCAGCCTCTTTACGTCTGGAACTACAAACACGACAAGACAGCCAAGGACAGCCCTGGCTGGATGTTCATATCCGCAAACGGCGTGGGCCACCGTGCATGGATAGCATTGCCTTAGCGCTTCACCACACTTTGATGCCGCCTGCGGCTATCCCGTCCCATGTACCTGTGCCTGCGCCTACCCCAGAACCTGCTTACGCCTGAGGGTAGCTCCGAACAGCAGGATGGGATTCAGGCGGTGTTACTGCGCTACAGCCCTCAACTGGCACGGATTCAAGCCGATTTATGGGTATTGAACATCAATGCCAGCATCCGGCTGTTTGGGGGGGTACGCAGCCTGTACAGAAGCATCCAGGCTGATCTGCAAGCCTTTATCCTGACGCCGCGTCTGGCCCTGGCTCCCACCGCCCGAGCCGCCTGTCTGCTGGCCTTATCCAAGCGTCCGCAACGGCGTTGCTGGCGGCGCTTGCACGCCTGCCTGAGTCCTTTACCTATCCATTTGCTGTCTCCACCCGCCGACCAATTGCAGTGGCTAGACAATCTGGGCTGTCATACCTTGGGCCAATTGCATCAATTGCCTCGTGACGGTCTGTCTCAACGCGGTCTGCGCCCGCTGTTATTGCAACTGGATCAAGCCTACGGCACACAAAGCTGGGCCCTGGATTGGGTACACGCGGCTCCACAATTTACGCATCGCCTTGAACTGGATACCCCATCCAATAACAAAACGGCCGTATTACGCAGTGTGAACCGGATGCTGAACAAGCTGGAGGGCTGGCTAAATCAATACCAACTCGCTTGCGGGCGGCTGGAACTGGTACTGCACACCGAACGATATAAAGACTCCCCCACCGCCACGTCCTTAGAACTACAAATGGCTCGATCTTGCTGGCGCAGCCAGGATTTTCTACCTGTGTGGCAGGAACAATTTCAGCAACTGCACTTGCAGGCAGCAGTGCAAAGCCTTGTGTTGACAGCGCAACAACTGCACCCGCGTCAAACCCATGCCAGCAGCCTGTTTCCAGACGCCCGCCACTGGCAAGAGCAAGACCAGCAACTTCTGGAACGCTTGCAGGCCAGGCTGGGAGCCGAGCAGATTCTGACCCCTGCTGCTCAAGCCAGCTATCTGCCCGAGCAAGCAAACCGATGGTTAGCCTTGCAAGCCGACCCGCCTGACTGCGCACTTGCCCCCGCCTTGCAACGTCCCTGCTGGATGCTGGACCCGGCTCAGCCCTTGCAACACGATCATCAGTCTCCTTGCCTGGACAATCAGCGCCTGCGCTTGATTCAAGGACCGGAACGGGTGCAAACCGCGTGGTGGAGTGGCTCCGGACATCAACAACGGGACTACTTTATTGCCCAATGTCCGCAAGGACGGCTGTATTGGGTGTATCGGGATTTAAGCCAGGAACACGCGTGGTATCTGCACGGAGTCTTTGGATGAATCCCATCGATCTGCTGTATTCCGAGCTGGACTGCCTGTCCAACTACAGTTTTTTGAATGGTGCCTCCCACCCTGAAGAACTGATCAGCCGTGCGGTAGAGCTGGGCTATAAGGCATTGGCTTTATGTGATTACGCCTCCATGGCCGGGGTTGTACGCGCCTATGCCCAGGCCAAGTTGCACCCGGAGATTCGGTTTCTGGTGGGAAGTCGCTTTCGGTTTACTGGAACTTGGGAAACCACGGCCACACACACCAAGAACATCGACACGAATACCTGCGACGACAGGCTGGCCCACGAACTCCTGATACTGCCCCGCAATAAAGAGGGCTACGGCAATCTGTGCCAATTCATCTCTCATTTGCATCAGTCGCTGGATTTGAAACAGGAGGCCTGCATTGACTGGTCTTTTTTGCAGCAGGCCAGTCCAAGCGAACTCAATCAGGTTTTGCCAGACTGTCTGGTCATTTACAAACCCGCTTATGGCTTGAGCAGCACACACATTCAACATCAGGCCCAGCGCCTGTTGGAACTATTTCCCGATCGTCTGTTTTTAGGTGTCAGCCTGCACCGGCGCGATCAGGACATGCACCATTTACGTGCCGTTCGTCTGGCTTCGCAAGCCTGTGGTTTACGTTGTGCGGCCTTGGGGGGTGTCCATATGCATGTACGCTCCCGCCAGCCTTTGCACGACACGCTGGCGGCGATACGGTTAAAAACACCAGTACAGGAATGTGGCTGGTCTCTGGCCAGCAATGCCGAGCATCATCTACGCAGCCGTTTTCAGCTAGCCAATTTATACCCGGCCGATCTGCGTGAGACGACCGACCTCATTCAGAACCTGTGCCAGTTTTCCTTAAGTGAAATCAAATACGAATACCCGATCGAGATTGTTCCGCCGGGGATGAGTGGCATCGATTACCTGCGTCAGGAAACCGCGCGCGGGGCGCAAGTTCGTTACCCCAAAGGCGTCAGCGCCAGTTTGCACAAGCGGCTACAAGAGGAGTTAAGCCTGATTGAAGATTTGGGCTATGAGTCTTATTTCCTGACCTTGCACGATATCGTCAGCTATGCACGCAGCCAGGGAATTCTGTGTCAGGGCCGGGGCTCGGCAGCCAACTCTGCGGTGTGTTATTGCCTGGGCATTACCGAGGTCGACCCGGCCAGCAGCCATACTCTGTTTGCCCGTTTTATCAGTCGTGCACGAGCCGAGCCACCGGATATTGATGTGGACTTCGAGCACCAGCGCCGCGAAGAAGTCATCCAATACATTTATCGCAAATATGGTCGTCAACGGGCAGCCTTGACGGCCGTCATCACCACCTATCGGCGACGCAGTGCCTTGCGCGATACGGGTAAAGCGCTAGGTATTCCTCAGGCCCTGATCGAGGCCTTGATTCAATGCGATCGGGCCTGGCTTAAAGACACCCATATCCAGGATGAAGTCCTGTCACGCTTTCCAGAATGCCCGCCGGAGCAGGCCCATCAATGGCTATCTCTGACTCGTCAGTTGATGGGCTTCCCGCGCCACCTGTCCCAACACCCGGGCGGTTTTGTGATTTCACAAACGCCCCTGAACCGATTGGTGCCTATTCAACATGCCGCCATGCCCGGGCGCAGTGTCGTGCAATGGGACAAGGACGATCTGGATGTGTTGGGTCTGTTGAAAGTCGATATTCTGGCTTTGGGCATGCTCAGTGCCTTGCGCCGTTGTCTGGACAGCATCAGCCAGCAAAAGGGCGAACCGTTTCACTTGCAGGACATTCCATTACAGAGCTCTAAAACCTTTCGGATGATACGGCGGGCCGACACCATAGGCGTGTTCCAGATCGAGTCCCGCGCCCAGATGAGCATGCTGCCACGTCTGCGTCCCGAGTGTTTTTATGACCTGGTTGTGCAAGTAGCAATTGTGCGCCCCGGACCCATTCAAGGTGGCATGGTGCATCCCTATCTGGAACGTCGCCGCGATCACAGCAAAGTCGACTACCCCGCCCCCGAAATCCGTCATGTGCTGGAACGTACTTTGGGCGTGCCTATCTTTCAGGAACAAGCCATGGAATTGGCCATGGAGGCCGCCGGTTTCTCGGCGGACAAAGCCGATGCCTTGCGTCGGGCCATGGCTGCCTGGCGTCGTCGGGGTGGTTTAGGGCCTTTCGAGCAAGAGCTGCTGGATGGCATGGCCGCCAAAGGCTATGCACCGGAATTCGCCCAACGTTTGTTTGATCAGATCAGTGGCTTTGGGGAATACGGTTTCCCCGAAAGTCATTCAGCCAGCTTTGCCAAACTGGCCTGGTTCAGTGCCTACCTGAAAGCACGTTATCCCGATCATTTCCTGGCTGCCTTGCTCAACTCCCAGCCTATGGGCTTTTACGGCCCCAGTCAGTTGGTCCAGGATGCACGCCGTCACGGCGTACACGTGCTGCCGGTGGATGTGCAATACAGCAGGTTCGACAGCCATGTGTGTTCAGAACCCGGCAGCCCTCGTCAGGTGCGCCTGGGCCTGCATATGGTCAAGGGCTTAAGCCAGCATGGCGCACAAGCCATCGTTAGCTACCGGCAAACCCACCCGGAGCAAACATTGGATCTGGCCTGCTTGCGCCAGGAACTAGCCCTGTCAGCCCACGACCAGCAAGCATTGGCACAAGCCCATGCCTTGCGTAGCGCCTATCGCCAACGCCGCCAGAGCGTCTGGGATGCAAGACGTCCCAGTCAGCCGGGTTTGCTCAGTCATGCTGAAACGCCAGACACTACACCGACCTTGGCGCGTGCCAGCCTGGGCGTAGAAGTACTTAGCGATTATCAGGCGGTAGGACTTAGCCTGAACCGCCACCCCTTGGCATTACTACGTACGCAACTGGAGCCGATGCGCTTTTTAACAGCCGAACACTTGAACCAGCATTGTCCTGATCGGCGTCTGGCGCGGGCTTGTGGCTTGGTCACCACCCGCCAACGGCCCGGCACAGCCAAAGGAACCGTCTTTGTGACCTTGGAAGATGAAACTGGCAGTGTGAATGTCATTGTGCGAGAAGAGCTGGCACAGGAACAATCCCAGGCCTTGCTGCAATCCCGTTTGCTGGGCGTGTATGGCGTCTGGCAACGCGACGGGGCCGTCTGCCATCTGATTGCCCGCCGTCTGGTGACGATGAATCATCTGATTGGGGACTTGGTCGCCCGCAGCCGGGATTTTCAATAGCAGGCTCCCCTTCTACTGCCCATCACAAAATTCTCATCTCGGATTTTTCCCGACCCCCGCGCTGCGTTAAACTAGCGCTTTGCCCGTTCAACCAGGAACCACCATGAGTCAAACACTCAAAACCCGTTTAGCTGAAGATATTAAAACGGCGATGCGCGCTCGCGACAGCGGACGCCTGGAGACCTTGCGTTTTCTGCAAGCTGCGATCAAACAACGCGAAGTGGACGAACGTATCGAGATGGGCGATGCCGAAGTAACTAGCATCATCGAAAAGCAGGTAAAACAACGCCGCGAATCCATTCAGGCTTTTGAATCGGCAGGCCGCACAGAAAGCGCCGACAAAGAAAAATCTGAATTGCAGATTCTGCAGGAGTACTTGCCTCAGCAAGCCGATAGCGCAGAAGTGGATGCCGCCATTGCTGATGCCATTGCCCAGGCTCAAGCCGATGGCGCGCAAGGCCCTGCCTTGATGGGTAAAGTCATGGGTTTGGTGAAAACCAAGCTGGCAGGCCGTGCCGATATGTCCATGGTTTCCGCACAAGTGAAGCAAAAACTGAACCCATGAAGCATTTGCAGGCCGAACTGGCGCAGCCCAAACAGGATTTTTTCGGCACTCATATCCCTCTGATGCAGCATCTGGGCCTGCAAACCGTCAGCAGCACCAAGCAGGAAGTGATCACCTTTCTGCCCTGGCAAGCCTGCAATGCCAACTCCCGTGCCGATGTGCACGGGGGAACCTTGATGGCCATTCTGGACTTTACCCTTAGCGCCGCCGCACGGGCTCAACGCCCTGGCTCGGGCATGGCCACCATAGACATGAACTCACAGTTTCTATTGCCTGCGCGTAGCGATGTCTGGTTCAAGGCCAAATGCCTGTATCTGGAAGGTGATACAGCCTATTGTGAAGGCGGTGGCTACGACGAGAAAGATCGCTTGCTGGTGAAAGCTGCCGCAACCTTTCGGGTTGTACGCGGCAGTTAACTTTAAGGCCTTAATGCGCCTGCAAATCCTCACCCACAGGCTGATCCCATTCCGGGTTGGACTTCAAGAACGGATAGTCCGTATAGCCTTTAGGTCCTTGGGTATAGAAGGAGCCGCAATCCCAGCCATTCAAGGGGGCGCGTAGCTGCAAACGCAAGGGCAAATCCGGGTTAGACAAAAAAGCCTTACCGAACGACACGGCGTCTGCCATGCCTTTGGATAAAGTGGTCTGTGCCGTGGGCAAATCAAAATGTTCGTTGGCAATAATCGCACCACCAAACTGGCACTTGATCATGGGCAACAAGCTGTCTGAGGCCGGGCTTTCACGCAAGAACAAGAAGGCGATATCGCGTCGGTCCAGTTCACAAGCCACGTAGGAGAACAAACGGGCCGGATCGGAGTCCTTCATGCCATGCAAGCCACCGCGTGGGGACAAATGCACACCAACTCGACCAGCACCCCAAATGGCGACACAGGCATCCACAATTTCCAAGAGGAAACGCGCCCGGTTTTCAATCGAGCCGCCATACACATCCGTACGCGTGTTGGAGCCATCATGCAAAAACTGGTCGATCAGATACCCATTGGCACCGTGTATCTCCACCCCATCAAAACCCGCACTTAAGGCGTTCTGAGCGGCAACGGCGAAATCGTCGACGATGTCGGCAATCTCTTCGCTGCGCAAGGCACGCGGCACCACAAAGGCACGCTCCGGGCTTAAATGGCTGACCGTGCCCTCACAGGCAATCGCACTGGGGGCTACCGGCATCTGGCCATTCAGAAATTCCGGGTCAGAGACACGCCCAACATGCCATAACTGCAAGACAATACGGCCGCCCTTGGCGTGTACGGCTTCGGTAATGGTGCGCCAGGCATCAACCTGCGCACTGCTCCAAATGCCCGGCGTGTGTGCATAGCCCACACCTTGCGGCGAAACCGAGGTGGCTTCGGCTACAATCAGCCCCGCACTGGCCCGCTGACAATAGTACATACGCATCAAATCATTGGGCATACGGCCCTCCGAGGCGCGCGCGCGTGTCATGGGCGCCATGATGATGCGGTTCATGAGCTCAATATCGCCCAGTTTGATTGGATCAAACAAACTAACCATTGTTTTACACTGTCCACTATTGATGTTTCCGCCAGGGCCAGAACGACACGCGCCCAAGGGAATACCCGATAAGGGTTTTTACCAGATATGTCTTTATACCATCAACGCTTAATTTGGCTTGAAATTGTTTCAAGCATCAAACGGATCAAATAAGCCATGGCACAGTTCGCCGTTATAGGATTAGGCCGCTTCGGTTCGGCCTGCGCCCTGGAACTCATGAAAATGGGCCACTCCGTGCTGGGCGTGGATACCAATCCCAAATTGGTCAACAAATATGCGGACCAATTAAACCGCGCCGTTATTGCTGATGTCACTGACCGCCAGGCTCTGGAAGAGCTGGGGCTGGACAATTATGACGTAGTTCTGGTTGCGATTGGGGCAGATATTGAATCCTGCCTGGTCTGTGTCGTACACCTGAAAAGTTTTGGTGTCCCCACCATCTGGGCCAAAGCCATTTCCCACACCCAGCATTTGATTCTGGCCAAAATCGGCGTGAACCGAATTATTCACCCCGAAGAAGAAATGGGCATACGGGTGGCGCAAATGCTGAGCTACCCCATGGTCAACGACTATATCAGTCTGGGTAATGGCGATTATGTAGTGGAAGTGACGGCCAGCGACAATATGAATGGCCAGACCATCAAAGACGTGCTGCGCGAACAAATGGACGATGTGCAGGTCTTGCTGGTCAAACGTCGTGGGCAAACCACCATACAGCCGGACCCGGATTTTGCCCTGCACGCCAAAGACTTGCTGATCCTGCTGGGACAATTGCAAGCACTACGCACTGCCGCCCCCAAACTGGTCTGATGTATGCGCAATTGGCTGCCAAATAGTCTGACCCGCCGCCTTGAGGTCAACCCCCATACCCGCACCTTAAGTGCCAGCCCCCCACTGGTTCTGGCCTTGGGCTTTATGGCCCTGATTGTGCTGGGTGCTATTTTGCTAAGCCTGCCACAAGCGGCCGAACAGCGGCTGGGAATTTTCCAGGCCTTGTTCATGGCGACTTCGGCCGTTACCGTGACCGGTCTGGCCGTCATTGACCCCGCCACGGATTTGACGCATTTTGGGCAGATTGTGCTGGCACTGCTGGTGCAGATTGGCGGCATGGGCTTTGTGACCTTTGCCGTCATTGCCGCCATCACCATGCACAAACGTATCAGCGTCAGCCAACAGGCGCTGGCGCTGGAAGCCTTTAATCAAACCAGCGTTTCGCGTATCCGCAGCACAGCGTTCCAGGTCTTCAAGATTGCAGCCCTGATCGAACTGATCGCCGCCGCCATCCTGTTTCTACGCTGGACCATTGATTTGCCCTGGACCACCGCGCTCTACCGCGCCCTGTTCCATGCAGTGACCGCCTTCAATAATGCAGGCTTTTCGCTCTTCCATGACTCACTCATCCCCATTTCCGGGGATTTTGTCTCGGTCATGACCTTGTCGGGCCTGATTATTCTGGGTGGGATCGGCTTTACCGTCCTGGCCGATGTGGGTCAGAAAAAACGCTGGCAAACCCTTTTGCCCTACACCAAGCTGATTCTGATCGGCACCCTGATTCTGAACCTGATCGGCTTTAGCAGCCTGTGGGCCCTGGAGTTCAGCAACCCGAAAACCCTGGGCATGCTGGGCGTAGGCGATCAGGCCCTGGCCGCCTGGATGCAAAATGCGGCCACTCGCACGGCCGGGTTCACCACCATGGACATTGCCAGCCTGCGCGATAGCACCCAACTCACCCTGATTGTGCTGATGCTGATTGGCGGCGGCTCGCTCAGTACGGCCAGCGGTATCAAAATCGGCACCTTGATTGTGTTGCTGGCGGCGGTACGTTCCTATATCCGTCAACGCGAAGAAGTGGTCTTGATGGAGCGCAGCGTCGCCCCCGAAACCGTCCAGAAAGCCCTGGCTCTGTTCCTGATTACCGGCGCTCTGTATTTCATCAGCGTCTTGCTGCTGACCTTGTTTGAAGACATGCCCATTACCAGCCTGCTGTTTGAAGCCGCCTCAGCCTTGAGCACCACCGGTATGAGCCACGGTATTACCCACAAGCTCTCTACACCCAGCCAGATCCTGATCATGGTCTTGATGTTTGCAGGCCGACTGGGCCCCCTGACCCTGATTTACTCCCTGGCCACCCGCAAGCGCAGCCGCATACGCTACCCGGAAGGCAACTTTCAAGTCGGGTAAACCTGTGGCTAAACCACAGATATACAAGAAGTTTTAAGAAAACCGACTATTGTCATTGAATTTTGGTATGGTTAACGGATGTAAACATCGAACAACTACAGATCAGGACGCAGGCTTATGGATCACCGGAAGATGGCTACCTTAACCAAGCGCGCTGGAACGGGTCTTAGCGCGCTGTGTCGGGAACTGACCAGCCGTGGTATCAGTTATCACCCCCTGGTAGAGATGTACCAAAGTCAAATGGCTGTTATTGGTTTGCTCAGCGACGAAGTCGTCGCCCTGCGCAAAGAGCTGGATGATCTGAAAAAAGTAGTTAAAAAAAACGGCCAATGAGCCGTTTCTTTTTTGCCTGCCACTTGGGCATAAGCTTAACCCCCGCTCACCTTTATCGAACCTGCTCTGTTCACACCCATGATTGCTACCCTGCCCCGTTTTTGGCTGTGCGCCGCCTTGGCCTTATGTTCTGCCACTGCCTACAGTCAAAACGATCGGGTTCTGTCCACGCAAAAACAACCTGCTGCACCTCGCAGCATTCCCCCTATTCCTCCTGCGGCTCCCGTGCTGAACTACGGGACCGTCTTGTTCACGCCCGACTATCAGGGCGTGCGCCTGCATACCTACCTGGATCAATGGCATAGCCAGACCACACTGGATACGGGGGCCACACCGGCTCGTCAGGACAATCTGTTTATCGTCCTGCACTACCGCTATACCAATACGACAACACGCCCGCTGAACCCGCAAATCCACAAACCACGCCTGTTTCTGGCGGACTCATCAGGTCAGAAAGTGGCCCCCAATCAACGAGCCACGCAGGATTATCGCTACGCCCATGATCTGGACACGGTAGGTTCGGACAAGATCAATCCATCGGTCAGCGTGTCAGATGTCGCCGTGTTTGAGATCAGCCCTGCCTTGTTTGATCCCGAGCGCTGGAGTGTTGTCATTCAGGAAGGGCAAGCCATTCGTATTCCTTTGCGCTTTATTCCTGAAAAGTCCCCAAAAAACACAGAATAAACTGATTTAGCGTCCAAACTGTGCCAATAAATGAAGAAACTCTGTACACAGACAAACCCGTCTTATAAGCAGGCATGAAATAATACGGAAGCGTATAAGCGAAATTTATTAATAAAGCTCCCTCTTCCCCGAAGTCCGGAGCAAGGAAACAAGATTGCGTCATACCCCTGTCCGGATCAGTGCGACCCTCATCGTTGCCAGCGTATTGCTCTTGCTGGTCTTGAGATCACTGTCTACCAGCCCCGACCCCGGTCCCGAATTGATCCAGGTAGAAGGCGGCTCCTTTATGGCCGGAAATTTTCAGGTTCCCATGCGCGCCCCGGATGGCGAGCAATCGGTGCAATGGGTCGCGCAGCCCGACCAGGCGGCTCTGGCTCCCTATCCGGTCGAGGTCAACGCTTTTTCCATCATGAAAAAAGAAGCCAGCAACGCGCTGTATGACCGTTTTCTGAAACAAAGCAAACGCCCTGCCCGCTGGCAACCCGTCAAAGGGGATGGAGAACAGCCCGCCAATATGCCTTACGACGAAGCCGAAGCTTTTTGCGTCTGGCTGGGCGAACACAGCAGCCTGGATATGCGCCTGCCAACCGAAGCTGAATGGGAATACGCCGCACGCAGCCGTGGTCAGCCTCTGCCTTGGGCCACTGATAACGGTCAATGGCAAGCAGGCCGAAACTTGCCCACCCAAAGCAGTGAGGCCGACAAAAACAATACCGGTGCCTTCCCGCCCAACCCCTTGGGCATACAAGATATGGCCAGCGGACTGCATGAATGGGTTATTTCCGACCCGGCACGCGATCCAGCCCATATCCGTATTTTCAAAGGCGGCAGCGATGAGGCCAACTCCTCACGCAACACCATCCCCACACGTGGGATTGTGTTTCCTTTGTCCGAGGCAAGCATAGAAGCCAAGCCCGAACTGGCCCGCCTGCGTGGTCGTCCTGCTGGCACCGTCTACGTCCAGAATGCTACGGCGCGTTGTGTTGCGCCCTTGAAATCGAACGGGACGCCACCACTGCCCACCGCGCCAAACACCATCCTGCCACCGGTTTTTGATGATGTGGTGGACAAACCCCAAGTTCAGGGTGCTACCTCACAAGGCTAGGCATTCTGCTTCGCCCATTGCGCTGGCATTACCCATAACAACCATCGGCATTGTCGCCATGCTGTCCCAAACACACTGGCAATATTGACTGGCAAGCGCCGTCTATGGCCCGTCCAACGGTTTCTGGATTGCTGTCGGTGGCGGTGCCGCGGCCTTGCTCACGATTGCGAGCGGATACAAACATCTTTCCAGTGTCTCGGTACGACAAGCATCCACAACCTGATGATGTTTAAGCAAGCCGCATTCAATAAAGACTAAACAATCCCCGGCGGCAAGCCGCTGGTACAGACAGCGACCACCTTGGCATCATCCACGCTGGTAGACAGGTAGATATGTCCAATGCCGCTGTCAAAATACGCAGACTCATGGGCATCCAGAAACAGGGTTTCGCCCGTCTCAAATTGAATGGCGATAGAGCCGGACAGCACAATAACAAACTCTTGTCCGGCATGACGGATATAGTCGTCAAACTCGCTGGCATCGCGTGAGTCAATCACGGCCAGAATCGGGTTCATGTGCTTGCCGCTCAACTCGCCAAACAGCAAACCGTACTCGTAGTTACGGGTGGCATAGCCTGGAGTAGCGGTTGATTTGTGGCTGGAAATGCCCACTTCCGTAGTGGGCAAAGGCTGGGCGGTTTCCCCATCCGGGACAGCGAACAGGGAGCCCACTTCTATATTCAAGGCGCGGGCCAGCACCACAAACTTTTCATAGCTTAAGGTGACCTGCCCCAACTCTGCTTTGGAAATAGTAGAAAGCGCCAAGCCGGTTTTTTCAGACAACTGCTTGAGAGTCTGTTTTTGATTATGTCGGGCTTGGCGCAGGCGGGTTCCTACCTGTTCCTTGCTGAGCAGTTCATTACGTAGCATTCCTGGATTGTAAGCGGCACAAACGGAACCAGGCAATCAGAATCCAGGCCATCAACACGAAGCCCAGGTAGCCAAAAAACGGGTATACCGTGCCGACCAAGTTGATGAATCCAATCTTGGCTCCCACCAATCCCAGGACCCCGGCAATAGCCGTTCCAATATTGAATTTGCGCGTGTTGGGCGGCAGGATACGAGCCGAGAAGGAATACAAAACCCCCACGGATGTTGTCAGAATCATGGCAAAAATCACCACTGACATAATGGTCCCCAAGAGCTTGGATTGTTCAGTCGCCAGCATCAACATGGGCAAGGCAGCCGAACCAATCGTGTCGATACGGCCAAACACACCGGCACTGATCAGCACAATCAAAAAGCCCAGCAACAAGCCCCCTACCAGGCCACCCAGCAAAGCATTGCGGCGAGATGTAGCTTGTGCGCCTGCAATCATCAGAAACGGGGCACCCACCACCATGTTGTAGGACACGTAGAGCAAAGAGCCAACCAACCAATGCCCCGCTCCCTGCGGTTTGGTATGGGCAATCACATCCAGCTCCTGCAAGGGCAAACCCCGCGTATTCCAACTGTAAATACACAGGAAAATTACCATCAGAACCAGAATGGGGGTGACGCTGCCAATAAAGGCCATCACCCGGTCAACGCGCAAGAACACAATCAACACAGTAATCAACATCACCGCGATGCTGCCGTACTCTGCCGGGACGCCCCACTGCTGCTCCATCAACGAGCCGCCCCCTGCAAACATCACCACGGCAATGGCATACATGAAGAAGGTAATCATGATGTCGACCACCACGCCCAGACGTGGACCACAAATCAGATACAAACCCTCTTTAAACGAATGCGACACTGAAACCTGGCTCAGCTCCCCCACCGCCATGCCCAGTACCGTAAAACACAGACCACTAACCACCCCTCCCAGCAAGCCCCAGTACCCAAAGCTGCTAAAAAACTGCAATATCTCTTGTCCTGATGCAAAGCCGGCCCCCACCACCACACCGACAAAAGCCATCGCAATGCCCAGGATATTTTTTATATTCGACATGCTTTCTCCTCCGGGAGATCAAAGTGCTGCTGTTTTTATGTTCTGAAACGAGCGGGAGACACCACAGCCGGATCCACTTCCAAGGCCATCAAGCAGTCAGGCAGTTCCTGGTTTTGCAGCAAACTGGCTGCCAGCAAGGAAGCTCCGGCCGCGGTCTGAATGCCATACCCCCCTTGGCCCGCCAACCAGAAAAATCCTGAACATTGGGCATCCTGACCAATCACCAGTTCGCCATCGGGCGCAAAGCTGCGCAGTCCGGCCCAGGTATGGCTGGGGCGACGGATACGAAGCTGAGTACGCTCTTCGATACGGTAAATACCGGTCGCCACATCCAGCTCCTCGGCCACGACATCGTGCGCATCGACATCATCTGCATTGGCGGGAGAACCCAGCAACATGCCCGCATCAGGTTTGAAGTAGAACTCTTCGCCAATATCAATCACGGCGGGCCAGTCACGATGTTCCACCCCTTCTGGTGGCGAGAACAGGAAAGCAGAACGGCGCTTGGGTTGAATACCCAAAGGCTGGACACCACAACGCTGGGCCAAGGTATCCGCCCAAGCACCGGCGGCATTGACCAGCACGCGGGTGCGCAAAGGAGTCGGCTCGGAACTGAGCTGAACCTCCCAGCATTCGCCATCCCATTGAGCCGACACAACTTCGGTATCCAGACGCAGGGCCACGCCCTTGGCTTGTGCGCCTTTCAGGAAACCCTGATGCAAGGCATGCACATCCATGTCCTGACCTTGTGCGTCATACAAACCACCGGCCAATTGCGCCGCATCCAGGCACGGCACCATGGCCAAGGCTTGCTCGGCCGTCAAACGGCTGACATCCAGGCCTTGCTCGTGCCAATCCTTGAACTGGCTATCAAGCAAATCCTGTTGCTCGGCCGTGCCCACGTACAAGACCCCACGCGGCAACAAAATAGGCTGATCGCTAAACCCGGCAGGCGGATGGCTGAAGAAATCATTGCCCGCTACCGTCAAGGCTCGGATCGTCTCAGTACCGTAGGTTTCAACAAACATCGCGGCCGAGCGTCCCGTGGAGTGATACGCAGCATGGGACTCTCTTTCCAGAATCAGCACTTGGGCACTTTCGGGCAAACGGTAGGCCAACGACACGCCCGCCATCCCGGCCCCAACAATTACGTAGTCATACACCATAAAATTCTCATATCCGATAATTGAGGGCTAATAGTAGGTCTTTCCCAGAAAAACATCCAAGAGGGTTTTTACTAGGCGGACACTTTCAAGTGAAACCGGAGCCTTATTTCAAGCCGCTTCCCAGTCATTTTCACCTCCAAGCGAAGGATTCCCCCGGTTTTCAGAGCTTGCGACAAGGAGATAGAGACATGGACACGTCAAGGGCCAAAAAGCCGTATCTAGCCAGCAAATTATTCAAACATCATGGAATTTCTTTGAAATCCGGCGGAGTCGAACAACAAGACTGCGCTAGAAAAAAGATAAAAAAACCTTCTGACCCAAACGAGTCAGAAGGTTAAAAAGCGCCCGTCCGTGCTCAACAGGACGCCCTTGGGAAAACAGACTTAAGGAATACTCAGTTCAAACACCGCCGCTGGAGAACCTGCAAATACAATGCTGCCTTTTTTGGGCAAGCGCACCGGACCGGCCCCATCCAGCAAACTGTAATGAACACACGCCCCCTCTTTGTCATAAACGGCGTAAGCACTTTTTGCCGCTAATGTCACGTTCAAGGTCTGCTCGGCGGTTTGATCACCCAGCAAGAACCATTGCGCAAAACCATTGGTTCCGATCTGCACGCGAGACGTCTTAGTCGACAAGGTCGGAATAGCTTGCTCACTGAGCATCAAATCGTTATTGAGCAAGAGATACTCCTGACCATCATGCAGCTCAAAACTGGCATGCTGGGTTTCGCGACCCGCCTGTCCCGGAATCTGCACTTCACTGGCTGCGGTATAAGCATCACGAATACGCAAAGCGCCCACATAACCGGCCAGCTCTTTGCTCAAGGCCAGCTTGGCACCTGGCAGCCCGTCCACAAAGTAGTACTCCGAGTTGTAGAGGTACTTCAAGGGAAAGTAGCGCAAGCCATCGCGTTGCGCCCACACCGCCTGGGTAGCCTCATCCAGAAGATTGGGCGGCAGTTTCTGGGCCCGGTACGCGGATTCCGCGTTCTGGCCCAGGCCCTTGTCCATTTCATAGCGTCGATCCCACAAATAGGTATGACCATTGGCGGCTTCCACGAACTCAATACGAATAGCGCGTTTGGCATCCACAAAGCCCATCTGACCGGCGTACTGGTAGTGCTCCGTTTCCTGCGTTCCAGTTTCGATACGCAAGGCCCCATTCGCCTGGATATCAACTTGCATCAAAGAGCCGCTATCGCCATAGACACCGGCATAGCTCAGCAAGTGTGGGGGCATTGATGCGCCCGCCTCTACCGGGAAGGATTTTGTGCTGAGAGCGGACAAGTCAAACCCTTTCAGCTCCAGGGCCTTAAGCAGGATTCTTGTCGCCATCAACTGATTGGTGCCGCTATTCCCGCCCGCACTCAGCACGACGGCAGCCATGTTCAGTTTGGGCAAGACCACCAGAATCGCATGATGCGCGCTGATGTCTCCGCCTTTAGCCAAAGCCTGAATACCCAGGTCATTAAAGGGATAAAGCTTGACGCTATCCCAACCCAAACCGTAATTACCGCTGTCGTCCCTGTCCTCTGGCCAGAAACCACGCAAATACTCCGGGGCTTGCATCGCCTCCCGCGATTGAGGGGATAAAAGATCTGGACCGTCTTGCATGAACAGACGAGCAAACTTGGCCATATCTTCAGCCGTGGAATTAACGCCACCTGAAGCAATCACGTTGTAATGAATCCAGGGCAAACCACCGTCACGGCCTGGCCACTTCAAGCGCGCATAATTGTCGCCCGGACCCTGTACGGGAGTGCTGGTGTGCCTCATGCCTAAAGGCTCGTTAAACGAGGACTGAATGTAATCAGTAAAACTTTGTCCGCTCACCTGCTCAACGAGCTTCTCCGCCAAAGTGAAGCAACTATTGCAATAGACAGAAAACGCACCGGGATCAGCATTCAAGGTTTGCAGCGCCAGGGTGTCCAGAAAATATTCATAACCCTTGGTATTGTTATCACCCATGAACAGCGAATCATTGATGACGTCATCCCCCCGCAAACCAGCGGAGTGATTCAGCAACATCCGAGCCGTAATCTGCTGATAACGGGGGTCCGCCATGCGAAAGTCGGGCAAGTACTGATAAATAGGCGTATCCAGATCCAGCTTGCCGTCCTGCACCAGCTTCATGACACTGGCTGCCCCAAACATCTTGCTGACAGAGCCAATGGCGTAAACCGTCTCATGGTCCAGGGGCGTATCGTTCTCGCCCGCATAGCCGGACAACACAACGGTGTTGTTCTCAATCAAGGCATATTGCAGGCTACTAAAGTTCGGGCGCAAGGCTACTTTGCGAGCCATTTCCTGGACATAGCGGCTTAGCTCCGCCAGCGCGCGGCTGCTTTGCACTGATTCAGGGGTGGCAGGCTGTGTGACAGCCATAACAGGCATAGCGGTGGCAGAAAGCGCAGCCAGGGCCAAGGCCAGGCTCGCTTTTTTCAGCCGTATCTTCAGCATGGGAATTCCGTAGCAATAAAGCAAACAAGGGCGAAGGGGCCGATGGCATTGCTTTAGCACGATCTACGCCACCCTCTCTACCGGCCCTGAGCGTACAAACACTGACTCAAAGGCGCACAGGGCAGCCCGAATCATGCCCATGCATCGTGATGACTTGATGGAGTATTGTTAATTAAATAATTCTTGATGTATCTAAATAATACTTATCAGCGATTTCTTGATCTTGATTCTGAAAAGTAGAACGCCAACTCGCACAGCCTTGCTAACCAGGCCAATGCCCCATAACTGGCATAAAACTTGCTTGTCGCTCTTGGCCTTTGAACGATGAATCAAATAAAACAAGGCCTTGAGACTCAACAAGATACGTGTTCAAACCCACAGCCCTACCCATTCCCTGCTTACATTTGATTCAAACAGCAGCGGCCAAAAAAGCAGATCAGCTTGACACTCAAAATACATCTTCAGCAAAAAAATACGCTTGAGCACCCCCTAAAGCCAGCGTAGATGCGAACGTTAAGCACTAAGCCTCGTTTGATCCTCTTCCACCACTTGAGCCCTGAACACTCTATTCAGCCGCCATATAACTGTCACTTTAAGTTTACAATTTCAATCTCGTTATAAGCTTATGTATATAACCCTTGAGTTAGATCAATTTTGGTCTGGACAAGGGTTTCTTGCCCTTTGGGCTGTCTATACCATGCGTACTGAGTGTGACATGAAGTTATTTGGCACATTTATTTAATAATTATGGGTAATGTCTATGAAAGCCTTGTCCAAGACCCTGATCGTTGCGCTCGTGGGGCTGGGGGCCGCCTATGGCGGGTCGCAGCTCATCTTGTCGCAGCGCAGTATCGTGTCCTCATCGGCAAACACACTAAATCTGGATGATGAAACCCTGATCCAACAGGGAGCCTACGTCTCCAGGACAGGCGACTGTGTAGCCTGTCATACCGTTCCCGGTGGTCAAAAGTATGCGGGCGGCCTGGCCATGCAAACGCCACTGGGAGCCATCTACTCCACCAATATCACACCCGATAAAGAAACCGGCATAGGCAGCTATACCCTGGACCAGTTCAAGACCGCCGTTCAGCACGGTGTGCGTCAAGACGGGGCCGCTTTGTACCCGGCCATGCCCTACCCCTCCTACGCCATCATGAGCGACGAGGATATGGATGCCTTGTATGCCTACTTCATGCGAGGTGTCCCGGCCGTCAAACAGGAAAATGCCGCCCCCACCTTGCCCAAGCTTTTCCAGATGCGCTGGACGATCGCTTTCTGGCAGTGGATGTTTGCGCCTAAAGATCAAGGTTTTGTCGCCGATGAAGGTCTGGATGATCTGAAAAACCGCGGAGCCTATCTGGTTCAAGGACCGGGCCACTGCGGCGCCTGTCACACACCGCGCGGGCTGGCATACCAGGAGCTGGCCCTTAGCCTGAAAGACGGTGATGACTACCTGTCCGGTGCCGTCATTGATGGCTGGCGTGCCAAAAGCTTGCGCGGCGAAGGGCGTGGTTTGGCGAGCTGGTCGGAAGCCGAACTGCTGGACTTCTTTGCCACAGGCCGTACCGACAAGGTGGCCGCCTTTGGTGCCATGACAGACGTCGTCGAGCACAGCACGCAGTACATGACGCCGCAGGATCAAACGGCCATGGTGCAGTACCTGAAATCCCTACCCCCGGTTAAAGGCCGTAAGCCCGAGATCCCACATCAGACAGATACCACCACACAAAAACAGCTGGATGGTGAATACACCTCGCCCGGAGCCTGGCTGTATGCCGCCCACTGTGTGACCTGTCACCGGGCCGACGGCAAAGGCGTACCGCGCATTTTCCCGGCACTGGCAGGTAACTCGGCCGTTTTTGCCAACAACCCGCAATCCGTCATTCAAGTCACCTTGGAAGGCGGTCGCATGCCTGAAAACAAGGTCGACAAAATGACCTTCACCATGCCTGCCTTCCGTCACCTGGGCGATCAGGACATTGCCGATCTTGTTAACTACATCCGCACAAGTTGGACCAACGAAGCGCCCACCGTCCAGGCGGCCGACGTTGCCCATATCCGCCAGTTTGTAGCCAATAAATCGCCCAATATCCTGCCCGAAGGAGCCAGCCATGAGTAAAGCCAAAACCCTGTCCGTTCTGGCTGTGGCCATTGCCGGTGTGGCGGCGGCAAGCTGGTATGCCTTTGCAGCCAGCCCCGCCCTGACAGCGCCAGCCCAAACCACCTATCCCATTATTAATGTGGACAGCAAAGAGGTCGTGGGCCAGTACACCATTCCCTCCGATCTGCTGATCGAAAAAGAACCTGACGCCGCGGCCATTCTGTACGGCAAACGCCTGCTGAACGAAACGCGCCGCCTGCTTCCCAATAATGTGGGGGCGGCCATGAACTGCAATAGCTGCCACATTGATCAAGGCAAGGCACCGCGTGGCGCACACTACATCGACAGCTTTGTCAGCTACCCCAAAGTCATGCCCCGCTCGGGCAAGATGGTGGATCTGGCAGGCCGTATCAATGGCTGTTTCATGCGTTCCATGAACGGCAAGGCCGTCCCTGTGGATTCACCCGAAATGCAAGGCATGCTGGCCTATATGAAATGGCTGGCTCAAGGCGTGCAGCCGGGTCAAAAGGTACAAGTGCCCATTGATGGCCCGCTGGATCATGAACTGATTCCCAACCCGGAACGTGGCAAGGCGCTCTATGCCGCCCAATGCGCCACCTGTCATGGCATGGACGGCGAAGGCCTGAAAGATGAACGCGGCAATATTGTGTTCCCTCCGCTCTGGGGCGATGAGTCCTTCAATATTGGCGCAGGGATGGCGCGTACCTTCAAAGCGGCAGTTTTCATCAAATACAACATGCCGATGAGCGTCGCTTCGCACGGAGCCTGGGGCCAAGGCGGTGTGCTGGAAGATCAGGATGCCGTGGACATTGCCGAATACTTTACGCATATGCCACGACCTGATTTCGCAGGCAAGGTGAACGATTGGCCGAACGGTAAAAAGCCCAAGGATGCCCGGTATTAACACCTGCAATTCCTGGTTTGATTAAGGTTTATCTGCCAAAGCCTGTCTAAAGGTTTCGGGCCTGAAGACAGACCTTCTCAACACCATAGCAACTGCCCTCTTGATGAGGGCAGTTGCTATTAGACCGCCTTGCCGCCCCTCTCATTAAGCACAATCGTGTAGCATCTTTTCTCTCTTTACCTTGAAACCCAGTTATTCATCAGGTGCACACATGATCCATGGAAAAACCCTGGCCGCCTGGCAAGACAGCCATCCTCTTATCCGCGATCTGATCGCCTTGAAAGAAAGCACCTGGTTCAATCCAGCTATCGCCCCCACCGCCCAAGCCTTGGCGGATGTCGGGCTGACAGCCCAAGATGTACAAGCCGCCAGCGCTCGCCTGCAACGCTTCGCCCCCTATCTGAAAACCGTGTTCCCCGACACGGCAGCCACCCAAGGCATTATCGAATCCCCCATCACGCCTTTACCTCAATTGCGCCAGACCCTGATTCAGGAAAACGCCTTGGAGCACGTCGGCGCTTTGTGGTTGAAAGCCGATAGCGAACTGCCCATCTCCGGCTCCATCAAAGCCCGTGGCGGTATCCATGAGGTTCTGAAACACGCCGAAGACTTAGCGCTGGAGGCTGGTCTGATCCGTTTGACAGACGACTACAGCACCCTGGCCAGCGACAAGGCTCGCCAGTTCTTTAACCAGTACTCCATCGCGGTCGGCTCTACCGGCAATCTGGGACTCTCCATTGGCATCATGAGCGCCAAGCTGGGATTCAAGGTTAGCGTCCATATGTCTGCTGATGCCCGACAGTGGAAAAAAGACAAGCTGCGCGCCAACGGCGTCAATGTGGTCGAGCACCAATCCGACTACAGCGTGGCCGTAGAACAAGGGCGTGAACAGGCTTCCCACGACCCTCGCTGCTATTTTGTGGATGATGAAAACTCGCCTGATCTGTTTCTGGGCTACGCCGTCGCGGCGGAACGTCTGGCTGCACAGTTCCTGGACGCAAACATTCACGTCAACAGCGAACACCCCTTGTTTGTGTATCTACCCTGCGGCGTAGGCGGCGGTCCCGGCGGTGTGGCTTTTGGCCTGAAGCTGATCTTTGGGGATGCGGTGCACTGCTTCTTTGCCGAGCCCACCCATTCACCCTGCATGCTCCTGGGCGTGTATACCGGTCTGCATGATGAAATCAGCGTACAGGATATAGGGATTGATAACATCACCGCTGCCGATGGCCTGGCCGTGGGCCGTCCTTCGGGTTTTGTCGGCAAAGCCATGCAGCGCCTGATTGATGGCTACTACACCGTCACGGACGAAGAACTCTACCGCTTGATGGTGATTGCCTACGAACAGGACAAGGTCAAGCTGGAACCCTCCGCCCTGGCGGGTGTGCCGGGCATGGCGCGAGTATTGAACTCACCCGAGTATGTGCGGCGTATGGGCTTTACACAGGCTCAATTACAAAACGCCACTCATCTGGTCTGGGGGACGGGGGGCAGCATGGTGCCCGAGGCGGAATTTCAGGCCTATCTGGATAAAGGGCGTGGCCTTCAAAGCAAGCGGTAAACAGGACTCACTGCAAGCGCCGCTTGACAGCACAATGCGCTGCCATCAACAAAAGACAAGCAGGCCGTTACTAAGCTGACGGCCTCATTGAGCAAGACCACGGAGTAATGACCCTAAACCCTGCATGAATCCCCCATGATGCCTGCCATTACGTGCAACAAAGCCATCACTTCGGCAAAACCGTGATCCATCATTAATTTCTGAGTCAGACCATTACGTAAATCAAATCCAATTGAGAATCAGTTGGAATACAATCGCGCCATGTCTGTCCAACGGCACTGCTCTCCTGCAAAGAATGGCGTAGCCTGGCAAATTCTGTTTTGCCTGGCAATCCTGTCATTTCTGTGCCGTTCGCTAGTTCCAGCGGGCTACATGCCGGACAGGTCTGGCGAGCAGGACGGCTTCTTTTCCGTCACACTTTGTGCCCCCGGTGGAACACCCAGCACGGTCTGGATGAGCCTGACAGGACAAGCCGACCAGCCGCAATCTAACGAACATGCGGATATCCAGAAGTGTCCTTACGCCCTGGTTCTGTCCCAAGTGGCCTTGCCCAGCACCGCTCTGGCAAGTCTGGATGCTCCGGTGGCCCACCAGCCTTTGCTGCTGGTGCACCGCAATCAAACCCTGCCACCTCTGCCTGCGCTGGGGCCACCTCTAGGGTCACGCGCTCCCCCTGCCAACCTTGTTTGATCTCTCCTAGCCGACTGCCTCGTGGGCGGTCGATTGTCAGCGAAATCATTACAAGGTTTTTTTATGTCCATTTTTTGTGTTTCTGCACAGGCCCGCGCTGTGCAGGCCCCTCCTTTGCTGCCCGCTGTCGGCTTGACGCACGGCCCGGGTCCCTCCCCACAAGTACGAATCTGCGTTCTGGCGCTGGCGTTGATGTGCTCCAGCTCCTGGATAACACTTGCCCACGCGCAGACGCCGACGTTGGCACCTGTGATCGTCACGCCAGAGCGCGGTAAAAGTCTGACGGTTCCTGATCTGCAGACAGCTCAAAAGACCCTTGAACAAACCGCCGGAGGAGTCGCCCTGGTGCCTGACAGCGCCTGGCGTGATAGCAAAGCCGCCACGGTCAAAGACATGCTGGATTACACGCCAGGGGTCTTTGCGCAGCCCAAATGGGGAGATGATGCACGCTTGTCCATACGTGGTTCAGGTTTGTCACGCTATTACCATCTTCGTGGCATCAGTCTGTATCAAGATGGCATCCCGCTGAATGACCCGGACGGCAGCAGCAATTTTCACCGTATCGACCCAACAGCATAC
The DNA here is from genome assembly GCF_017377875.1 of Alcaligenes sp. SORT26. Classification (GTDB taxonomy): domain Bacteria; phylum Pseudomonadota; class Gammaproteobacteria; order Burkholderiales; family Burkholderiaceae_B; genus Alcaligenes; species Alcaligenes parafaecalis. The sequence goes on along the minus strand of NZ_CP070975.1, from coordinate 832,329 downwards.
CGTTATACCGAGGTCTACAAAGGCGCCAATGCCCTGCAGTACGGAGCCGCTACCTTAGGCGGAGCCATCAACTTCGTCACCCCTACAGGCTGGGATGCTGATGCGTTTCAAGGACGATTGGATGCAGGCAGTTTTGGCTGGCGACGCGTGCAACTCAGCAGTGGTTTCGCTGGCGAGAAACTGGATGGAATGGTGTCTGGTTCCTGGCAAACTCAAGATGGGTATCGTGAACAAAGCGCAGGCCATTCCTTGCGAGCCAGCGCAAACTTGGGCTGGCGGCTATCAGATCAGGCAGAAACCCGCTTCTACCTGAGTGGCTATCAAATTCATCAAGAGATTCCCGGTTCAGTCAGCCGCGATCACGCGCTGAATAAGCCACGACAAGCCGCCACAGAGAATAAAAAACACGACTGGCAGCTCAATCTGGATGGAGGCCGTATTGCCAACCGTACCGTTATGGTCATCGGGGAGACCCAATATGAACTGGGTGACTGGTTTGAGCAAAGCTCGCTGCGGCATCCTATTTATCAATTTGTTGACAGAGACACCACCAGCTATGGTGCCTACGGCAGACTGGTCAACTCCACCCCGCTTGCGGGCAGAGACAATCGATTCACACTGGGCCTGACCTGGTCGGCAGGCAAGATCGATGCAAAAAACTCCGTAAACGCTGGGGGGAACCGACTGGAGAAGCTGTCCGCCAGCAAAGACAAAGCCAACAACCTGACGGCCTACGCTGAAAACGCCTGGAGCCTTAGCCCTGATCTATCCCTGATTACCGGCTTGCAATACCTGCACGCCGAACGCAAGCGTCAGGACCTTTATAACGGTGGCCTGCCCACCACACGCTCCGGGGACAAGAGCTACAACTTCTTCAGTCCCAAGCTGGGCCTGCTGTGGGACGCGGGCCCACAATGGCAAATCTACGGCAATATCTCACGCAGCGCCGAGCCGCCAACATTTGATGACATGAGCTTCTCGACCAGCAATGATCTGGATCGCCTGCAAGCACAACGCGCCACCACCTTCGAGATAGGCACCCGAGGAGAAAGCGGAGACCTGGTCTGGGACGTCTCGCTGTACCATGCACGCATCAAAAATGAACTGCAATGCATCAGCGCCCCCTGGAACATCTGCGACAAGACCGTGAACGCAGACCGCACAACACATCAAGGCCTGGAGCTGGGTGTTCAATGGACAGCAGGCCGTGGCCTGTTTGTACAAGGTCTGCAAACGGATAGTCTGGACATCAAAGGTGCCTACACCTACAGCAACTTCAAGTTCGACAATGATCAGGACTGGAACAACAATCACATGCCCGGAGTACCCAAGCACTATCTGCGAGCAGAGATCATCTACAAACACCCGTCGGGCTTTCACATTGGCCCCAACATGGAGTGGGTGCCACAGGCCTATTACGTCGATAACGCGAACACGACCAAGACCAGCTCCTATGCCTTGCTGGGCTTGCGAGCCGGTTGGGAACACGGCCCCTACTCCTTCTATATAGATGGCCGCAATCTGACAGACCGCCGCTGCATCGCCAGTGCCAGCATCACGGACTATGCAACGGCCTCCTCGCCCTTGTTCGAGCCGGGTACTGGGCGAGCCGTCTTTGCGGGCGTCCAGATCCAGTACTGATCACACCTTTCTTCAACACCTATCAAAGGCTACGGCATGACTTTCCAATTGAAGCGACTGATTGTTGAAGGTCTGGGAACCCATCCACGTCTGAATGGAAATCAGATGAGCCTTCTGCTCGGGGCGAAAGCTCCTCCCTGTCCTTTATCAGCTTAAGAAACAAGGAGTTTTTATGAAAACAGGTTTACAAGCTCGCCAAACCTTCAAGGTGACGCTGCATGGTTTTTTCTTCGCCATGGCGCTGTTCATATTGTTCGCTGCCCTGTCTGGCGTGGCTCGCGCTGCACCCTCAGAAGCAGATCGTATTGCACACGCCATGAAGGCAATTTGGGATAGCCCTGAAGCGCCCCTCTCCGTAGAACCTATCGTGATCGAAGGCGACTACGCCTTGGCCGGATGGACACAATTAGCGCGTGGCGGCCGTGCGCTGCTAAAAAATCGCCATGGTGAATGGAATGTGCATATGTGCGGAGGCGACGGCTTGAACGATGTGGAAACCCTGAGCATGGCGGGGATGAATGCAGATGCGGCGGAACGCCTGGTCAAGAACACCAGCGCAGCAGAGGCCAAATTGCCTGCTGCGGTCACCGCTAAATTCTCTACTTTTGGCGAAAACATGGTGGTAGATCACAACCATCACCCAGGCTAAGCCCCGAAAGAGAACCCACTGCGCAAGGACTGAGTCAGTAAGGCGTCACCGCGCCGGATCGCCGGATCGCCGGATCGCCGGATCGCCATTACTCTACTCAGTCTGAGTGTGGTCATGCCCACATTGACCACACTTTTTGCGCGGAAATGGCGAATAACTGGTGAACAAGCTCTGGCTGCCCATAAACGGTGACAAGCCACATTGTGGGCAACTAAAAGCCGTCATCGCCACCAGCCCCTGACCCAGAATGTAGAAGCCAAACACCAAAAACCCGAGAGTCCCAAACACACGGTCCAACACCGGCAGCCCAAAATACAAGGCGACCAGCAGCACGACATTGAACAAGGTAAACAGCCAGGCTTTTTTGTAGAGCGACATTAATGACCTTTTAAAATCAGCTCCCACTGCCTGGAAGTGATTTATCAATTTAATTTAAGCGTGGATAGTTTACGGGATTCAGCCTAATGCAGAGGAGACTGAGCCAGCTCGTCACAATTTCCAGCTCATCAGTGACATCCCGCCACGTATCCGATCACAACCCGCACAAGCGCTGAATGTTTCTGAATGCAATGTTCCGGCAATACCCATCCCTCATGATCTAGGATCTTCCAACAAAATCCCCCAACGGACCATGACTCTCGCTTCCCTGCACACTCTCGTTCACGCCAGACAGCAGCTCCTGCGCACCCTGGGCATTGCCTTGCTCCCCCTAGCCCTGGCGGCCTGTGACAGCGGCTCCAGCACCGGCGGCAACAACTCTCCCGAAGCTCCCGTCGTCACGCCCCCAGTCACCGAAGAGCCAACACCAGAACCACCCCGCAACACCGCCTATCTGAACAACAAAGCAGGCGATGTGATTAAAGTGCGCATCGACGAACTGCACCCCACCCAAGCGGCCATTGGCTACGATCAGGTCTACTACAAGCTCGGGCGCTGGCAAGGTGATCTGGATCGCTCAACATGGGCAAACAATCCCAAGCAGCAACTGGACTATCTGAATCGCACGATCGGCAAAAAGTTTGACGACTACTGTGAAGACATGGGCGGCACCGAGCGAGCACAGAAATTTCTGACTATTGCCGAAGTACAAGCCGCCCGCCTGGATCAACCCACGACCTACCTGTGCAAAGACCCTCTGGGTTCGCAAACAGAGAACCTTAAAACCGTGGTTGTAGGCTGGGACGGCAATCTGTACCTGACCGATGGCCACCATACCTTCTCCTCCCTGCGCGAGATCTCTGACGGTGGCCCCAAACTCCCCGTCTGGGTCAAAGTCAGTGCCAATTACAGCGATATTCGTGAAGCGTCCGCCTTTTGGGAACGCATGAGCAAAGAGAAACTGGTCTGGCTGCGCGACGGGCAAAACCAAGCTATTACCGTCGAGCAGCTTCCCACCCGCGTCGGCCTTGCCAGCGAAAAAGAAGCCGGAGGCATGCAGGAAGACCGCTATCGCTCCCTGGTGTATTTCACCCGCGACATTGCTTATAACAATGGCAATTTGCCGGAATACGCGGAGTTTCTGTGGGGCGATTGGCTACGCCGCCAGGCTTCAGAGGGCCAATTGACCAAGCTGGACGAATACCTGATGGCCCCACCTGCCACACCGGCACAAATCCTGGCCGCCAGCACCCTGAACAAGGCATTGAAACCCGGTGGTTCAGACGACAGCTACGCGGCTGCCGTGCGGGATGCTGCCCTGAAAATGACAGCCTTGAGCGATACCGATCTGGTCTTTGAAGACCGTGATGCAGCAACGCTAGGCCGTATCGTCCTGGAAGCCGACGCTGCCAGTGACTCGGTCACTAAAAAAGCGCGCGACACCCTGGAAGAACTACCACGCGATGACATCAAGTCTGACGGCAGTCCACGGGGGGCTGGCAAGTTGTGGTTTGCAGTGAACTACCGCAATTGCGGCAAGCCTGCGGCGGGGACTTGCTGGGGTTGGTAAGAGAACCAGCGAACACAATCATTAAACACAAAAGCCTGTCTCCCAGGCTTTTGTCCCGGCGCAGTTCCATCCTGAAACTCAAATTCACGCCAAGATATCAATACAGAATCCAATCAGTAACTATGCTAGTTGCACGAATTGGTAGCGTTGCTATATTTCGCCAATACCAAAAGATAGGAGCGCTTAGCGCGGGAGGCATCAGAATGAAAAAAACAATATTGGCCATTTGTCTTTTTACAGGCATTACAACGGCAAATGCGCAAGGCGTCGGACAAGGCATCGGACAAGGTCTGGGCGCTCATCACAAATGCAAATCCATGGCTGAAGCTTTAGACATGCGCGCGCACAATGCCATGTGGAAAGATCCCTCTGATGGAGAAGTTTTTGCCACAATGAGCTTGGCCTACATGTCTTGGGTCCAAGGCTTCATTTCCGCGACAAACCTTCATAGGCCACAAAATGGCCAAATCCGACTGAGCCCCGAGCGAGTCGCTGAATGGATGCAGAACTACTGCACACGAAATCCGGACCAAGAGATCTATATGGGCGCGAAGAACATTGTTGAATCCTTGCCCGAGGGATACCACTAGCAAGCAAATCCCATACTTCGTTCAGTAGGTGGGCGTACAGACACAAGATAGAGACATAGGGAAAATGACTGAAGCCATCAATTCACTATTCGTACGAGACACACACTGAGCAAAAAAGACAAGGAGCCTTTCGGCTCCTTATTTTTTATATATCAATAGTTACCGGAGGGGTAATGAAGAAAACTGCCATCGTCATTGGAATCACAGCACTTAGTGTCATGTCCATCGCTCAAGCTGCTGAACTGCCACGATACGACCCGAACAAGTACTGCGAAAGAATCTCTTCTCTATCGGGAGGGTCCGCAACGCTCGCGAACGAGTGCATCAAAATGGAGCAAAGCTCGTACAACAAGCTCAAAAACATGTGGGAATCCATACCCGAGAAAACCGTCTCCTATTGCGACCGACTCGCCAGCACTACAGGAGGTAGCTACACGCTTCTTGAAAGCTGCATTGATATGGAAATGACGGAGTCGAACTCCCCACAAAAGTTCGAGTTTTAAGCACGCAACCCCTGCCACAGACTCAACAACGCGTGATCGAAAGCAACCAGGTAGAGAGCTTGCGAATGACAGGCATATCAAGCTTGCCGGGTACGTGGGCGAGTGTTGACCAACAGGATTCAGCTATATGCAATTCGTCTAAAGCCAATGCATCGCATTGCAGCATTCGTTCCGCTGTGGAGTTTTGACAAGGCGTAGGGAACAATGAAAATGAATCCCCACAAAACTCCCACAACAATGAAAAAAGGCCTACAGCAAAAATGCTGTAGGCCTTTTAAAATCTGGTCGGAACGGAAGGATTTGAACCTTCGACCCCTTGCACCCCATGCAAGTGCGCTACCAGGCTGCGCTACGCCCCGAAAGAATTAAACTATAACCCTGTTCTTCCTTTCTGGCAAGTATTTTTTAGGTATTTTCTTTCGATTCGAGATTTTCGATAGTTAATCTCGGCATCAATCAAAATCCTGTACTTGCTTGAACAGGCGGTCTGATTTTCAATGCTCGCTTACCAAGCAAATCCGTATCAAAACCGTGAAGGCAGGAGTATACCTACTTGGTTTAAAAATGCAAAGCTCTTGTCATCCTGCCCGCCCTTCTGACTGCATCATCCGCCATTGCAACAAGCTGGGACCACCGGGATACAGCAGGCGTTCTACCGGCAAGCGCTGCCACGGCAAATCCGTTGTGCGCATGGAAACACCTCCTGGCGCCGCACCCACAATGATTTGGTCGCTGATGCTGCCAAAGTCTGCCCTGAAGTGCACGGCGCTTTTCAGCACCAGTATCTTCATCTGTTCCGGTTCTATTCCGACAAAACGGAACATGCTTTGATCGGCCATTTGCGACTTGTAGGACGCCAGCACGATACGCACCCCCTCTATGCGCAAACAGGCGCTGGGGCCCAGATTCATGGCACAGCCTGCGTAGTACGGGCCAGTGGCGCGGAATTGCCCATCAGATACCGACTCGATATAGAAGCGTGCATGCAAAGGCATGTCACCGGGCACACCGGATTTACCGCCCAAGGACAATTCAATTGTTTTACCCGCACCGGCCTGATGAACCAGCGCTGCGCTTTCCGGGTCCACGATCAGCCCCAAAGCCGCGTCCGAGACCTTGGCTTTCAACAAGGCCCGCAGCAGTCCACAGGTATCCGAGCTGGCACCACCGCCGGGGTTGTCGTGGGCGTCCGCAATAATGACCGGGCCTTTACCGGGATGATTCAGTGCCCATTGCACCGCCTCATCCGGCTCGTAGAGCTTGCCTTGAAAGCCTTCCGCCTTACTCAAGACCTCATCCAGGAACTCCGCCAGACGAGCATCGGCCTGCTCCTGGCTTTGTGCATAGGCCCAAAGTACAGCTCCACATTCCGGCACATCGGCAGCGGGAAAACCCATCGCAAATGACACGCTGCCTTCACCCTCTATCTCTTCCAGCGCTGACAAGCTGCGATACAAGCTGGCAGCGGGTTCCATCTCTGTGCTTTGCCATATCGCTGGAATCAGGAAAGGGAGTCGATGCCAGGCCAGCTTGGGGCGTTCTCCCTCGTTGACACATCGCATCAGGGCTTGAAATGTGCGCTCTCCGGTCTGGCCCATATCCACGTGCGGATAGGTTTTGTAGGCGACCAGAATGTCCGCCTGCACCAGCATGGTATCGCTGACATTAGCGTGCAAATCCAGGCTGGCAACCACAGGCACATCGAGCCCCACCATCTCCCGCACCAGAACCAGTAAATGCCCTTCACCATCATCGCGATGCTCGGCCACCATGGCGCCATGCAAATCCAGATACACCGCATCCACGGGCAGAACTTGCTCCAGACGGTACAGAATCTCCGCGACAATCGCCTCGTAAGTCATGGCCTCGACTGGTGCAGAAGGACTGGCGGCGGCCCACAGTAGCGGGACGCACTCGACCCCGGCCTGCGCAGCAGCCGCCATAAAGCCAGCCGCCGGAATATTGGCCCCACGCAAGGCAGGCTCGATGGCGGCTGCCCGGCACATCCCTGGCCAGCCGCCCCCATGCTCAAAATCCGCCATCGTGGCCATGGCCGGTCCAAAGGTATTGGTCTCGTGCTGAAAACCCGCTACTGCAATACGCATCACTTGTCTCCGATTGCTATTACGCCTGTCCCGCCAGTTGGATGCAGAGCTGCTCGTAGATGTCCTTAGCCCCCAGAACATCATCGATCGCCACGGACTCATCGGCGGTGTGCGCCTGAGCCTCCTCGCCAGGCCCTAAACCGATGGTTGGAATCCCCCGTCGCCCTGCAGACTCCGACCCGTTCGTGCAGAACCACCACGTATCCATCTCAACCGGCCGCCCTGCTTGCTGAACCGCTTGCACCATGGCTTGCGCCAATGGCGCAGACTCGTCCAGACGCCACGCGGGCAAGTCTCTCTGAGGGCTGGCCTGCTGACCTGTATACGTTTGTACCTGACTGTCTACCAGTTCCAGCGAAAAGCCCTCCACCCCTGCCGCCTGCAAGCATTGCTCCATCTGCTGCAACACCGATACGCTGCTTTCTCCCACCAGCGTGCGGCGATCAAAACGCACTGTCACGGAGGAAGGAATCAGGGAGATGGACGGATGCGGATCGGAAATAATGTCAGTAGGCACCAGCAGGGCCTGCCCCACCTGTGCATCCTGCGGCAAATCCAGGGTTTGCAGTGCGGAAATCGCCCTGGCTGCCGCCTGAATAGGATTCACCCCCAGATGCGGCAAGGCGGCATGCGCCGGGCGACCTTGCAGACGCAACAAAATCTCCTGACGCCCTTTCTGTCCCACCATGATGCGCAAACGCGATGGCTCACAAATCACGACAGCCGCGGGTTCGCAGTGCTCCAGCGCCTGAGACAAGGCAAAGCCTTCGATCACCTCTTCCATCACGCTGGCTGATACGGCGATGCGTTGCTTTAATTTGCCCGAACGAGCCGCGGCTGCCGCGCCACATAAAGCGGCGGCCAGACCGGCCTTCATATCACTGGTACCACGCCCATACATGCGTCCGTCCCGGATCTCGGCCCCAAAAGGTTCTACCGTCCAGGTCCCCGCAATCGGCACCACATCCATGTGGGCATCAAACAGCAAGGCTAACGGTGCCTGTGCCGGGCCTAGTAAACCCAGCACCGAGCCTTTCTCGTCCACACTGATCTGATCAAAGCCCAGTTCCCGCATGACTTGCCGCACAAAATCCGCCATGCCTTGCTCTTGCCCGGACAGACTGGGGATGCGAACAAAAGCCTGTGTCAGACTGACGGCATCCCAGGCCAGTTCCCTGGCTTTATGTTCGTTCACGCCCATGGCACGACCGCTCCACGTTGCGAGCTGATCAAACCATACGCTTCTGGTCGACGATGCCGCTCGAAGTTGAAGGTGGTGTTCTTGTAGGAATTGCACAAATCCAGATCGCAACGGGCAATGGCCAACTCGTCACCCTTGGTTGAGCAAGACGCCACAATCTCGCCGGACGGTGCAATGATCACGCTGCCTCCGATCATCTCGATCCCCTCTTCGCTGCCCGCCTTGGCCACCCCTACGACCCAGGTGCCGTTCTGATAGGCCCCAGCCTGCATCACCAAGTGGTTATGGAACATGGACAAGTCATCATGCTCTGGCGCTGGCGGGTTGTGAACCGGCGTGTTGTAGCCCAGCATGACCATTTCCACCCCCTTCAAACCCATGACACGATAGGTTTCCGACCAGCGGCGGTCGTTGCACAAGGCCATACCCATCACGCCCCCGAAGGCCGACCACACTCCAAATTCCTGACCGGGCTCGAAGTAGTATTTCTCCAGATGCTGGAAAGCACGCCAAGGCTCATCCTGACCGTGGCCCGGCAAATGCACTTTGCGATACTTGCCCACAATCGTGCCGGTTTTATCGACCAGGATGGACACATTGAAGCGACGTTTCACGCCGTTTTCAATGACTAGCTCGGCATAGCCCAGATAGAAACCAATCTGCAGCTTGGCAGCGGCATCAAACAAGGGCTGGGTGTCCGGGCCCGGCATCTGGGTTTCATAAAAACAATCAAAGTCCGAAATATCTTCGCTAAACCAGCGAGGAAAAAACGTGGTCAGCGCCAGCTCAGGAAACACCACCACATCAACATCCATTTTTTTGGCCTGATGCAAGTGGGCCAACAGGCGGTCCACTACCTGTTTTTTAGTTTCGCTGCGTGCGATAGGGCCCAACTGAGCCGCTGCTACATTGACAAACCTGGACATGAGATTTGAACTCCATCAACAATTAAGATCCGCCCAAGGCGGGATTCGGTACGCCCTGCTTCTTTCCAGAAGCAGGATTTAGCCCTGCACGATCAACACAGCCTCAACAGCCGTGTTAATCAGGCATAAGCACAAAAATTCTGAAAATCCCAATGCACACCGGGTGCAGATTCCACCAGTTCACGGGTGTAAGCCTGGCTAGGCTGGCTAATGACACGCCCCGGGTCTCCGGCCTCCACAATCCGGCCCTTTTGCATCACCACAATGCGATCAGAAATCTGCGCAGCAACACGCAAGTCATGGGTAATGAAGAGGATGGCCACGCCGGTTTTGCGTTTGATATCCAGCAGCAGCTTGAGCACCTGCTCTTGCACCAGCACATCCAGCGCCGACACGGATTCGTCCGCAATCAGTACATCCGGCTCCATCACAATGGCGCGGGCCAGGCAAAGCCGTTGCCGTTGACCGCCCGAGAATTGATGCGGATAGCGCTCCAGCACATCCGCGTCCAGGCCCACAATGGACAAGACCTCGGTCACGCGTTCGATAGCGACTTTGGGATCAACGCCGATGTTGTGCATGCCTTCTGTCAAAGACTGGCCAATCGTCACGCGAGGATTCAGCGAGCGATACGGGTCCTGAAACACGATCTGCACTTTGCGCCGCTGCGCCAGGCTGCGGTCCTTGCAGGCGGCGGGCAAGGTTTCACCGTTCAGGGTGATCTGTCCCGAGCTGGCCTCGACCAGACCAATAATGCAGCGGGCCAAGGTGGACTTGCCCGAGCCGGACTCCCCCACGACACCCAGCACTTCATCACGGCGTATATCCAGATTGATGTCGCTAAGCGCATGCATCTTGCGCCCCTTGGAGAACCAGCAGTCCGAGCCATAGACCTTGCCCAAACCACGGGCGCTGAGCACGATCTCGTTTTGCACTTCCTCTTTTGCTGGCGGATGCACATTGGGAACGGAAGCAATCAGAGAGCGGGTGTAGGCTTCTTTGGGGTTGGACAGAATCTGCTGACACGTGCCCATCTCCACGCTATCGCCACGCTTCATCACCAGAATCCGGTCGGCAATATCCGCCACCACGCCAAAGTCGTGCGTCACAAAAATCACCGAAGTACCACATTCGCTTTGCAGCTCCTTGATCAGACTCAGGATCTGCTTTTGCGTGGTCACATCCAGTGCCGTGGTGGGTTCATCCGCGATCAACAAACGCGGTTGCAAGATCAAGGCCATGGCAATCATGATGCGCTGGCGCTGACCACCGGACAGCTCATGCGGATAGGCCATGAAGAGCTTCTCCGGCTCCGGCAAACGCACGCGCTCCAGCATATTGATCACACGTTGACGACGCTCCTGCCGGGAGCTGTTCTTCTCGTGGATACGGATGACTTCATCAATCTGCTCACCCACCCGTTGCACCGGGTTCAAGGCTGTCATGGGTTCCTGAAACACCATGGACATGGCCGAGGCCCGCAAGGACAACAAGTGCTCCTTGTCCATCGTCAGCAGGTTCTGGCCCATCAGCTCGATACTGCCCTGGCTGACACGCAAGGTATCGGGCGGCAGCAAACCCATGATGGCAAAAGAGCTTAGGGATTTGCCTGAACCGGACTCGCCCACAATGCACAGCGTCTCGCCTGCATAAACATCAAAGCTGAGCTTGTTCACCAACTGGCGCGGCTGGGCGGCTTTGGTTTCAATGCACAGGTCCTTCACCGACAAAACGCATTGAGCCTGGCTATTAGAGGTATTCATTGTCATGTCTCCTGCCCTTGTCACTTACAGCCGTGTGACCAGCTTGGGGTCCAGAGCATCGCGCAAGGCGTCGCCCAGAACATTGATACTGAGAATGGTGATGGACAGCACAATGCCGGGGTACAGCACGATGCCGGGAATCAACTGGAAGTACAGACGGCCTTCGGCAATGATGTTGCCCCAGGAGGCCATTTCCGGCGGGATGCCCGCCCCCAGAAAGCTCAAGACAGCTTCCAGCAAAACGGCCGAGGCAAACACATAGGTGCCCTGCACAATCAAAGGCGCAAAGGTGTTGGGGAACATATGACGCGACAGAATCACATAGGCCGATGTCCCCACCGTCATGGCCGCTTCCACATAAGGCTCGGAGCGGACGCTAAGAATCACGCCACGCACCAAACGGGTCATGCGAGGAATTTCAGGAATGGCGATAGCGATCAGTACCGTGGTCAGGCTGGCACCGGATACTGACACCAGGGCGATAGCCAGCAAGATGCCGGGAATCGCCATCACCCCATCCATCACCCGCATGATGACCGCGTCCAGACGACGGAAATAACCCGCCAGCGAACCCAGAATCACCCCAAAGAACACACTGATGGCCAGGACACCAAACCCCACCATAAAGGACACCTGCGCCCCGTACACCACGCGGGAATACAAGTCCCGGCCCAGTGCATCCGTCCCCAACCAGAACTGCGCGGAAGGCGGCTGCAAGCGCACACTGGGGTCTAGCTGAGTGGGATCTTGTGTGCCCAGAAAGGGAGCAAAAATGGCCATGAACGCCATCAGGATCAGGAACAGCAAGGCGGCACGGGCCGAATTGCTGGCGACCACTTTCTTCAATTTGTTGAGCTTTTGCATATTGTTCTACCTGTAAAAAGCGAGGGCTCAATAATCGATACGGGGATCGACCAGCATGTAGGAGATATCAATCAGCAGATTCACCCCTACATACACCAGCGAAAACAGCACGATCAGGCTCTGAATCACCGTAAAGTCGCGTGACAGCACCGCGTCCAGCACCAAACGTCCCAGTCCCGGAATGTTGAAGACCGATTCCGTTACCACCACCCCGCCGATCAGCATGGTGATGCTGATGCCGATAATCGTCAGGATAGGAACCGCTGCATTGCCCAGGGCGTGACGTGTCAGGACACGACGCTCATTCAGACCTTTGGCACGGGCCGTACGGATGTAGTCTTCGTTCAAGGTATCGATCACGCTGGTGCGCACAATGCGGGTAATCAGGGCGATGTACACCGTGCCCAGAGACACCGCAGGCAGAATCAAATGCCGCAAGTGCTCCCACAGGCCATCGCTCAAGGGCTTGTAGCCCTGTACCGGCAACCAGCGCAGCTCCAGCGAGAACAGCAGGATCAACAAGTAAGCCACGATGAATACCGGTACGGAAAAGCCCGCCACCGACCCCGCCATCACAAAGCGATCCAGAGACTTGCCCCGATACCAGGCCGAGCACACCCCCAGCGGAATCGAAATAACCAGGGTGTAAGCCAGGGTCAACAAGGTCAGTGACACCGTCGGTCCCAAACGATCCAGCACCAGATCCTTGACCGGGCGACTGGAGATCAGGGACGTACCAAAGTCCCCTTGCACCATGCTGCCCAGCCACTGAACGAACTGCACCGGTACGGGCTGGTCCAGCCCCATCTGGTGACGGATTTCGGCGATCTGTGCATCCGTCGCGTTGTCCCCCGCCACCAGTACCGCGGCATCACCGTGTGTCATGCGCAGGACCACAAAGATCACCAGCGCCACAATCAGCAATACCGGGATAGTGGCCAGTACGCGCTTGAAAATAAGCCCAATCATCGCTTCTCCACATTCCAGAAGACCGGAACCGGGGTTTGCAGAAAGCCGTTCAGGTTCTTGCGCATGGCGCTAACCATCTTGAACTCACCCAGGGGGACGATCACACCTTCATCCATGATGTGTTTTTGCAGATCAGTCGCCAAACGACCCAGTTCGGACTCGCCGCTAGCGCGGGCAAATTCCATGCGTGTATTTTCAATGGCAGGAACATCCGGCCAGCCGAACCAGGCCTTGTCGCCATTGGAGGCCACCGCCATAAAGCTCAAGGGGTTGCTCACATCCACCAGGCCCGAATAGGTGGTGATGATGCTCCAGCCGCCCTCTTGCACGGGACGCTTGGATGTGCGACGTGTCTGCACGGTTTGCCAGTCCATGGCTTCCACGTTGACGGTGAAACCGGCATTGCGTAATTGCTGCGCAATCACAGGCACCACGGGCGAGGTCAGGAAGTCCGTGGGATGCAGCAGAACCACGGGCTCACCCTTGTATCCGGACTGCTCCAGGAGCTTTTTCGCACCGGCAGCATCACCTTTGAAATAGGCTTCAGAGCCCGCTTGTGATGGGAACACGCTGTGGCAGCCAAACACCGCACCGCAGGTTTCAAAGTATTCCGGGTTGCCCACTTGCGCTTGCATCAAGGGCTTCTGATTCAAGGCCATCATGGCGGCCTGACGCACTTGTTTGTTATTGAATGGCGGTTGCAAGAAGTTAAAACGCATCTCGGTCTGCGCACCGCGAGCCGTCGAGGCGTTCAGAACGATGTCGGATTCGTTTTGCAGCAGAGGCAGGAGGTCCAACTGCACTTGGTCGATGACATCAATCTCGCCACTGCGCAGCGCGTTCACCCCTGTCATGGCATCGGGCATGGCCACCCAACGTACGCGGTCTACCTTGACCTGCTTGCCACCGGCCAAACCACTGGCGGGTTCATTGCGAGGTACGTAGTCCGGGTTCTTCTCGAACACGGCCTGCACACCTGGGCGATACTCCTTGTCCACAAAACGGAATGGCCCCGAACCCACGGTAGAGGTAATAGCCTGACTGACCGGTGTGCGTGCCACCTCTTTAGGCATCACAAACAAAGGCAGAGAACTGGGCTTGCCCATCGCTCGCAAGGCAATATCCGTGGGGAAAGAGAACTGCATCACAAAAGAGCGATCATCCACGACCTCCATCTTGGTCAGGAACTCCGTCATGATCTGGCCCATCTTGTCCAATTGAATCCAGCGTTTGATGGACTCCACCGCATCCTCTGCCGTCACTGGCGAGCCGTCATGCCAGCGCAAGTTTTTACGCAAGGTCATGGTGTAGGTCTGGCCGTCCTCGGACACTTTCCAGCCCTCCAGCATCTGCGGTTTGACCTGGCCTTGCGCATCTTCAGCCAGCAAGGTGTCGTACACCATATAGCCGTAGTTGCGCACAATGTAGGAGGTGGTAATGACCGGATCCAGGGAGCGCAAGGGCGCTTCCATCACGGCAGTCAGCGTGGTTTGAGCACTGACGGCCACAGGGGCAATCGCGGTAATAGCAAGGGCAGCCCAGACGGCGGCTAACGATTTGGCAGGACGCAAGCGGTCCTTAAGCAGGTTGCTCATTTTTTGTCTCTCCAGGTAGTTAAAAGCGGTCCGCCTTTGCTCTTGTGGCGGCGGTCCCGTCATCGGGGGTTTACTGCTTATTCACGGGCCAGCTCCACCAAGGTCGATAGCAGAATCGAACATCCCGCTATCAGGTCTTTGTCGTGGGTAAACTCTGCCGGGTTGTGGCTCAGGCCACGCACACTCGGTACAAAAATCATGCCTGTGGGGCAGGAACGAGCCAGCATCTGCGCATCGTGCCCGGCACCGCTAGGCATGCGCTTGACCGAGCAGCCCAGATCCTTGGCGTGTTGCTCGACCGTGCTGATCAAGCGTTCATCAAACTGCACAGGATCAAAGCGGGCCAGATGGCGATGCTTGATCTGCACACCCTCGCGCTCCGCAGCCTGCCGGGCGAAATCCAGCACTTCCTGCTCGGCCTGGTCCAGGCTGACCTTGTCCACATTGCGCAAATCCACGGTGAACACGGCTTTGCTGGGGATCACATTGACCAGATTCGGGAACAGCTCACAACGCCCTACTGTCCCCAGTTGCGGTGGGCCGTAGCGCTCCGTTAACTGACGCACAAAACTGCCGATCTGCTGTGCCACAACACCGGCGTCATGACGCAAATGCATGGGAGTGGTGCCTGCGTGATTGGATACGCCCTGCACTTCAAATTCCAGCCAGCAAATCCCTTGCACTCCAGTCACGGCACCAATATCGATGCTTTCGTGCTCCAGCACCGGGCCTTGCTCAATATGCAGTTCCATATAGGCATGCACATTGGGTTGGCCGCAAGGCACGGAACCGGCGTAGCCAATACGCTCCAGGTTCTCGCGCACGGTGCTGCCATCAATGCCCACGGTGTCCAGCGCCTCTTGCAAGGACAAACCACCTTGAAAGACCAGGCTGCCCATCATGTCCGGTGCAAAGCGTGCGCCCTCTTCATTAGTAAAGGCCACCACTTGCAAGGGACGATCCAGTTGCACCTCAGCATCGTTCAAACTGGCCACCACTTCCAAACCAGCCAGCACACCCAGATTGCCGTCATAACGCCCACCAGTGCGCACCGTATCAATGTGCGAACCCGTCATGACTGGCGCCACATCCAGAAGACCGGCGCGTGTCCCGATAATGTTGCCGATCTGATCGATCTGCACACTCATGCCCAGTTCGCGCATCCAGTGAACGACCTGATCCCGACCGGCCTTGTCTTCGTCCGTCAAGGCCAGACGGCAGACGCCGCCCCCGTCGATGGCACCAATCTGCGCCAACTGCGCAATACGCTGCAGCAGGCGTTCGCCATTAATGGCTAAACAAGTGCTGGCTGGGCTGTTCATACCGGCTCCTGAGCCAGCACGTCTTTGGCTCTCATACCGACAATGCGCTGATACAGCTCCGCATCGGTATCGCCTTCGCTGGCAAAAAATAGGATTTGGCTGTTTTCATCAATGCCCAAGGCCTGACGCCAATCCGGCTGCTCGCAAGCGGCCATGCAAGCGGCTACACCGGCCACAGCAGACTCACCCGCCACAATCGGCGCATCACCTTTATCCGCACGGGCCAGACGGCGCATGGTTTGCAAGGCGGCATCGTCTTCCAGCGTCATATAGGCATAGGTGCCAGGATCCAGAATTTCCCAGGCCAGCAAAGAGATTTCGCCGCAGGCCAGACCGGCCATCACCGTATTCAAATCACCGGTAACGGTGACCGGTTTACCTTGCACGGCACTTTGGAACAAACAATCCGCCTTGTTGGGTTCAACCACAATCAAGCGAGGACGCTGTGCACCCAGACGCTCCCACATATGAGCGCACACGGCTGCCGCCAAACCACCCACACCGCCTTGAATAAAGACATGGCTGACAGGTTTGCCCGAACCGATCTGGTCCAGGGCTTCCTGCACCATGACGGTGTAGCCCTGCATCACATCCTTGGGCACATCCATATAGCCGGGGTAAGACGTATCGGACACCACAAAATAGCCATGCTCTTTGGCATCTTCAGCCGCCTGACGGACCGAATCATCGTAATTGCCGGGCACCCGGACCACCTTGGCACCGTAGAACGCAATCGCCTGTTCACGACCGGAACTGACGTGCTCATGGATATAGATCACGCACTGGCAACCCGCATTCTTCGCCCCCCAGGCAACCGAACGGCCATGATTACCGTCAGTGGCGCACGTGACCGTCAGGCCTGCAATAAAGTCTTTGTAGGCGGGGTTCTTCAGATCATCCAAGCTCAGGCTGGCATTGCCGGTATAGGCCTGCAACTGACGCAGCAACAAGCGATTGACCGCATACGCTCCGCCCAAGGCCTTGAAGCTGCCCAAACCAAAACGACCGGCCTCATCCTTGTAGTACACCCCGCCCACCTTCATCTGCGCGGCCAGACCGGGCAAATGACGTAAAGGGGTAGGCGCATAACCGGGCCACTGCACAATGCTGGCCTGAGCCTGCTCGAAGGCGGCTACCGACAAAATCGATTGCAAGGAGGCGTCGTATTCCTGGCTGTCCTGAACGCAACGAGGGTTCAGATACAGTTGCACCGCGCCTTGCTCCCGAACGGCATGTTTGTTCATGTCTGCTCCACTTTTATGGGTTTAATTATTGGACTTCAAGTCCTGAAAACTGCGATGGATGGATTCAATCTTCTGCAACTTGCGCGCCACCTGCGTCTCGGCCTGCAAGGCCACCCGGCTGACCAGATAATTGATCAGACTGAGCGTCCCGGTATGCGAGTCAAACAAGTACTCGCCGCGTGTCGCTACCGTGAAAGCAATGTCTTGCGAACGCAGCAAGGAACTTTCCAGACCATCCGTCAAAAAGGCCATCTGAACCGACTCGCCCCGCAGGTGCTCCACCAAGGAAGGCAAGAGCACCGAGCGGCGACGAAAGTCCATCACCAGGGCCAGGTCCCCTGCTTCCACATCGGCCAACTGCTCGGTCAGATGGGCAACCGTCCCCACCGCCAGATGCACATCGGAGCGCAGTTGCTGCAATAAGGAGTGGGCATAGCACGCCAGGATCTGGCCATTGCGGAAACCAAACACCCAGATGCGTCGTGCTTTCAGAGCGGCTTGGGTGAAATTGTCCAGATGCTGTTCAGTGATGTTCTGAAAAGTGGTGGAAATGTTCTGTACGTCTGCATTGATAAACGGCGTCATATCAGCCTGAATACCGCTGCTGGACATGGAGTGCAGGCGCTTGAAAGGAGCACCATCCCCCATTTGCTCGCGGGCTGTGACCCGGAACTCGTTAAAACCGTTAAAACCCAAACGCCGGAAAAAGCGCACTGCGGTAGCCGCTGACACGCCTGCCTTCTCGGCCAGTTCCTGGGCGGAATACGTGGCTAACTGCCCCATATGAGACAAGACCACATCGGCCAAACGCCGCTCCGCACTGGGCAGGACATCGAGAATATCCAGGATCGAATCTTTGATGACCATGACACAACCTAAAATTGAAATTTGTTTTTCACATAATACTTAATAAAATTTAAATTTCAATTATGGCTGCGATGATTTGGCTCCGTATTTACCCTTGGGTTAGATCAAAAAGGTGAATCTGGCGTAGCAGGAAAGCACCTAAACTACTGTTAATTAATGATTAAATTTCAAAACAGGGTTTATGCCAGATAGTCTGAAAACTGAGACTCTCGAGTGAAATCACATCGCAACAAATGAAATATAAATTTCATATTAAAGAGGATGGCGGACTCATGTCACCACAGCAAGTAAAAGCGTAGAAGTGCCAAGGATGTCTTCTGCTGCGCCTGCCACCATGCACTCATCCATCGAGAGTTCAGACTGAAAAAATGCCTATATATGACTTTTTGTATCGCTTATATCAAGACGATAATCACACATTCAACACAAATGAACATTCAAGAGGTAGAATCACCGCAGCTAAGGTCTCAAGCAGCCAGCGGCATAGCAAGCGCGCCGCGAGAGTCGCTAGTGACTCTGATGAGACACTACGCACAACACACCCAAGCATGAAGAAAGCGTCACACTGCAACAAACGTTAATCGATAGAATGGATTGTTTGTTGAACAGAGCAGGATAACGCTGGAAATTGCCGCTTTCCCATCAAGAACATGCACTCCCATATCTCTATGCATGCGCAGTGCAGCACGACCTTATCGCGACAAGGTGTTACCTTGCTGAAACGACAAGAATTGATCAGAGACAAAGAACGAGACGTTAAATTGCAATTAAATTAGTTGAGGCGCCCTCCCCCCAACTTCGTAGCAGATTAGATAACACTCATATGGACAATGAATTCAAAGATTTCCCGGACCGGATCAACTTGGCAATCGCGCGAGCCGGTGGCGCAAAGAGCTTGGCGGATAAAATGGGAATGTCCACATCAGTGTTACGAAGTTGGCGTTCAGGGAACTCCGACCCCTCTCGGTCAAGTCTGGTAAAAATGGCCCAGGCAAGCAATCTGTCGGTCAGTTGGCTCGCATCAGGCGAAGGCAGCCCTACTCCATGTGAACCATCATCCACAGTGCTGGAACTGGATATCCTGGAGGAAATCATCACCAAGGCGCAGTTATTATTTCAGGCAAAAAGCGTAGGCCTGCGGCCAGAAGCAGAGGCACGCATTATTCGTCTGGTTTATGAGATGTACTTGCGTCAGGGGAAAAAGATGGATGAAACTAGTCTGAATAACTTGATTGAATTGGCATCATTCAGATAACGATAGTGATACCTAATTTCATTTGCTGACAGACCTGTATCTCTACGCAGTCAGCGTAATAGCTAAAAACGGACTATCTACGGGCGTTCGAAAGCAACATTTCTATAATTAGTCGGCCGCAAAAACATAGCCAACGCCCCACACAGAACGAATAGGGAGTCGTTCACCATGCAAGGCCACCTTGCGTTTCAACCGACTAACCACCACATCGATATAGCGACTCGTGGGTTGCCCCTCTTCTTTATCGCTAAACAGTTTTTCCCGCGTTACAGGCTCGGGACTTACTTCCAACAATACCCGCATCACCCGTCGCTCAGCCCCCGTCAGTGCTACCGCATGGCTTCCGGGTGTCATCAAACGCCATCCATCCTCCAGTAAGCTCCAACCGCAGATTGGGCCGTGTGTAAGGCGGAAATCATTCGCGTTGAACTCTATGGGAGCGGGCAGCAAAACCTTGTCCCTACTCTCTAAATACTTGGCCTTCAACGCCAATTCGCGTCGACGCAAGGCTTGGATACTGGCCAGGACCTCCATGCTTTGGGCGCGTTGATCCAAACAGATATCAGCGCCTGCCAGCATCAAAAATCCACTGTGTACAGGCGAAAGCATTTCATCGACTCGCAAAACAACAATACCTATAGTCGGTGACTGAGCCCGCAAACATCCAACATCCCGCAATAATTCTTGCTTATGCGAGCACATCATCATTAACTCGCCTGGCTCGGCAGAATCCAAACATAACTCCGCAGCGCTTCTTTCTTGAAGCACACGCAAAGGGATTCCCCATAAAGCAAAATCAGTAGTCAGCCGTTGGATTAGATCATTGTCGTCAAATAACAATATGATTTTTTCAATCCTGAACAATCGCAATCTCCCTTTTACTAAAAATATGCCCACACGCAGGCAATCTGCCGACCATACTGAGCGGCAGCGACATGACACTGATATCCCGGATTGTTATTTACTGACTGAAGCCTTGGTGCCTGAGGTAAGGCCTGGCACTAAAGCGCATGGGACCTGGTATTAGCCCAAGAATAGACCTCGGATGATCTTGCCGAACATCACAGCCAAGAATCACGCATATTGAATTCTGCTAAAAGCTCATATTCTTGATAAAACACCAAGAAATATAATAATCGACACTTTTCGTGCCACACAAACACGAATTAAATCAATTTCCTTTAGATTCGAATAATAAGGCAAGTACTTGTCGCTATCAAGCAATATCTTGTCTAAATAACCAGCAAAAATAAGCACATGAATTTGCTAAAGAAAGAAGTGTTTTCAAACGCTAACACCATTACGAACCGTACTGTCACTACCACCGGAAGCCGCTCACACCTCCAGCAAGAGCACCTAGATAAAAGCTCCAGACAAAAAAAAGCCTGCATATTCTGCAGGCTTTCTCTTTTACAGCATCCCTAATTGCAAGCGGGCTGATTCGCTCATGCGTTCACGGCTCCACGGTGGGTCCCAAACCAGATCCACAACGGCCTTTTCAACGCCCTGAATAGTCTCCAGCTTGTAGCGGGCCTCATCAGCAATCATGGTGCCCATGCCGCAGCCAGGCGCCGTCAGCGTCATTTCCATGGTCATGGAAAAGGTCTCTGGGCCAGTTTGCGTGACGTGGCAGGCGTAGACCAAGCCCAGGTTGACGATATCAACGGGAATTTCCGGGTCATACACGCTGGAGAGCACAATCCATGCGGCGTCTTCAATGGTTTTTTCGCTCAGGGGCAGCTCGGGAACAAACACCTCGGGCTTATCCTGGGACTCAAAACCCAGCGCATCGGCATCGACACCTTCAATCCGGTACAGGTTGCCCTCTACCATCACGGTATAGCTGCCACCCAGCTTCTGGGTAATGGTTGCCGTACAGCCCGACTCGATCGTGACGGGCGCACCGTAAGGGATACTGACGGCCGGGCAATCCCGGCTGACCAGCACATCATGTCGTTCAAAGTAACTCATGGCTTGCTTGCGCCTTTATTCAGTTTGCGCGGTTTCTTTGGCCTGATTGATGGCGTTATGCAGGGTATGCCAGGCCAAGGTGGCACATTTAACCCGTGCAGGGAATTCACGCACACCCGATAACACTTCCAGCTTGCCCAGGTCTCGATCGGGGTGGGCCTCTGTCAACATGGCGTGCATGTCTTTAAAGAGAGACTCAAACTCGGCCAGACTCAGGCCCTTCACCGCTTCAGTCATCAAGGATGCCGAAGCTTTGGAAATAGCGCAGCCATGCCCCACAAAACTGACTTTCTTCACAATGCCGTCTTCCACGACCGCGTAGACAGCCAGTTGATCCCCGCACAGAGGATTGTGGCCATTGGCAAAATGGCTGGCGTTTTCTATTACTTCAAAGTTACGCGGGCTACGGTTGTGGTCGAAAATAACCTCTTGGTAGAGCTCGCGCAGCCCGTTGAAATCCTGGCTCATTTAGCCAACTCCAAATAGTTTTTGAGCTTTGCGCAGGCTGCCCAGCAAAGCATCAATATCAGCGTAATCGTTGTACAAGGCAAAAGAGGCACGAGCGGTACCAGGAATGCCAAAGCGCGTCATCAAGGGCATGGCGCAATGGTGGCCGGCACGTACAGCAACACCGTCCATGTCCAGAATGGTGCCCAGATCGTGCGGGTGAATGCCGTCGACCAGGAAGGACACAATGCCCGCCTTGTGTGCAGCCGTACCGATGATGCGGATACCCGGCATCGCCAGCAAGGCTTCGGTGGCGTAATCCAGCAACAAGGCCTCGTGATCAGCAATGCGTTGCATGCCAATCGCCATCAAATAGTCGATGGCGGCAGCCATAGTAATGGCACCGGCGATGTTGGGTGTACCCGCTTCAAAACGCTGTGGCACAGGCGCGTAATTGCTTTGCTCGAAACTGACGGTGGTGATCATGTCACCGCCGCCCATCCAAGGCGACATGCTGTCCAGAATCTCGTAGCGCACGTACAAGGCGCCCATACCGGTTGGCCCGTACAGCTTGTGCGCCGAAAAGGTATAGAAGTCAGCATCCAGAGCCTGAACGTCCACCACACCGTGAGGAACGGATTGAGCACCATCCACCAGCACCTTGGCACCGACGGCATGGGCCTGACGGGTCATTTCGGCAATGGGGTTGATCGTACCCAGGGCGTTGGAAACGTGTCCAACGGCCAGCAAACGGGTTTTTTCGTTCAGCAGTTGCTTGAATGCTTCCTGATCCAGTTCACCGTTGTCCAGCACTGGCACCACGCGAATGATGGCTCCGGTACGTTGAGCAACAAGCTGCCAAGGCACGATGTTGGAGTGATGCTCCAGGCCTGTCAGCAGGATTTCATCGCCTGCTTTCAGATTGTCCATGCCCCAGCTATAGGCCACCAGATTGATGGATTCTGTTGTGCCGCGTGTAAAGACAATTTCTTCATCGCGTGCGGCATTCAGAAATGCCCGCACTGTACTTCTGGCCTGATCGTACAGCTCAGTAGCGTGCTGAGACAGCCAATGCACACCGCGATGGATGTTCGCATTGGACTGCTCATAGAATCGCGCCTCGGCTTCAATAACCGAGCGCGGCTTTTGCGTCGTCGCCCCGTTGTCCAGATAGGACAGACGTTGACCCCGGATGGGGCGCGCCAGGATAGGGAAATCCTCGCGGTGATTCAGCAAACCAGCAGCAGTTACGGGCATAGGCGCATTCATGCAAGCTCTCCAAGGGCAAGACCGCCGGGCAACAAAGCGTTGATACCAACTGTGGCACGGCTACGCAGGCTCTCGGAAGCGATACGCTCCAGGGACTGGGCCGCAAACGCGTAGATCAGCATATTGCGAGCATCTTCCATCGTCATACCACGCGAGCGCAGGTAAAACAGGCTATCCGCATCCAGTTGACCCACCGTGGCACCGTGTGCGCACTTGACGTCATCCGCATAGATTTCCAGCTCGGGGCGGGAATCTGCGCGTGCCATTTTGGACAAGAGCAAGCTGTCCGAACGCTGTACCGAATCCGTACCGTCAGCGCCCTTGCCAACCAGAACACGTCCACTAAATACGCCGCGAGCGGTGTCGGCCAGAATACCGCGATAGAACTCACGGCTTTGGCAGTTAGGCTGGGCATGATCAATGATGGTGTTGTGGTCTACGTGACGGCGGCCGTCTACAAAGTACAAACCATTGAACAAGGTTTCGCAGCGCTCGCCGTTGAAAACGGTAGCAATATCGTTACGGGCAATACGGGCACCGAAGGACAGGGAGTGCGAATTGAATACCGAGCCACGGCCTTGCTGCACATCAATTGCAGCCAGGTGGAAGTCTTGCAGAGCTTCCTGCTGCAACTTCATGTGCGTCAGGTTGGCATCAGGAGACACATTCAAGCGAGTAACCACGCTGCTCAAAGAAGCGTCGGTACCATCCTGACCCAGATAGTGTTCCACTACGGTTGCACTGGCACCGGATTCCAGAGAAATCAGGTTACGGGTAAAGCTGGCACTGCCCCCTTGCGTGCGTACAAACACCAAGTGAACAGGCTGCTCCAGATGTTTACCAGCAGCTATATGCAGCGCAGCACCGTCCTGGGCCAAGGCCAGATTCAAGGCAGCGGTGGACGCCCCCCGGGACTCATCCCCGTACGCTTGTTGCAACCAGTCCGCATCTTGTTCCAGACAGGCGCTCAGCGACGACAAACGCACGCCAGCAGGCAACTCACGCAGATGCGACAAGGACGCGTCGTAATGACCATCCACAAAGACCAGGAAATACCCGTCTTCTTCCTGACGCACTGCAGCCACCATCTCGGCAGCCGAGGCCGATTTCTGAGGTGCAAAGCTTTGCTGTTCCAGCAAAGCCAAAGAGGTGTGATGCCAGGCTTCAATACGCGTGGTTGGCCAGCCTTCTTGTGCAAAACGATCCAGGGCGCGCTGACGCATAGCGCTTAGCCATGGCAGACCGGCCCCAGGTGCTTGTGCAGCCTGAGCGGCAAAGCTGTTGACCCAATCTGGCAGACTCATACCGCAGCTCCCTTGGCTTTTTGTTCGGCGGCTGCTTGTTCCAGCACCCAGCCGTAGCCACGTTCTTCCAGTTCCAGAGCCAATTCACGGCCACCGGAACGGATAATCTGACCACCCGCCAGCACGTGCACGAAGTCAGGCACGATGTAGTCCAGCAGACGTTGGTAGTGAGTAATCACCAGCAAGGAACGCTCGGGGGAACGCAGACGGTTCACGCCGTCCGCAACCACGCGCAAAGCGTCAATATCCAGACCGGAGTCGGTTTCGTCCAGAATGGCCAGCTTGGGTTCCAGCAGGCTCATTTGCAGAACTTCGTTGCGTTTCTTTTCGCCGCCGGAGAAACCTTCGTTCACGGAGCGGTACAAGAACTCTTCACGCATACCAACAATCTTCATTTCCTCTTTAACGCGCTTGAGGAAGTCCATGGCGTCCAGCTCAGGCAAACCCTGATGACGGCGCACGGCGTTCACGGAAGCACGCAGGAAATAGGCGTTGGAGACACCGGGAATTTCAATGGGGTACTGGAATGCCAGGAACAGGCCGGAACGGGCACGGTCTTCGATCTTCATTTCCAGCAGGTCTTGACCCAGCCAATCTACCGAACCGCCTTCAACGGTGTAGTCTTCACGGCCAGCCAGCACCTGGGACAAGGTGCTCTTGCCCGAGCCGTTCGGGCCCATGATGGCGTGAACTTCGCCGGGATTGATCTGAAGATTCAGACCTTTAAGGATAGGTTTATCTTCAACCGAAGCGCGCAAATCTTTAATCGTCAGCATTTCATTATTCTCCTTAACCTACACTGCCTTCCAAGCTGACGCCGAGCAAATTCTGTGCTTCGACCGCAAACTCCATGGGCAATTCTTTAATTACTTCTTTACAAAAGCCGTTCACGATCATGGAGACGGCATCTTCGGCAGTCAGGCCGCGCTGCATGGCATAAAAGAGCTGGTCCTCACCAATGCGCGAAGCCGTTGCTTCGTGTTCCACACTGGCGCTGGGATTCTGCACTTCCATGGTTGGGAAGGTGTGTGCAGCACAGCGCTTGCCAATCAGCAGCGAATCACACTGGGTGTAATTGCGGGCGTTCTCTGCCTTGGGGGTAATACGAACCAGGCCGCGATAGGTATTGATACCCTGGCCCGCCGAAATCCCCTTGGAGATAATCGTGCTGCGGGTATTGCGACCCATATGAATCATTTTGGTGCCGGTATCGGCTTGCTGACGGTGATTGCTCAGGGCGACCGAGTAGAACTCGCCTTGAGAATCATCGCCGCGCAGCACCACGCTGGGGTATTTCCAGGTGATGGCCGAGCCGGTTTCAACCTGCGTCCAGGAGATGTGCGAACGTGCGCCACGGCATTCGCCACGCTTGGTGACGAAGTTGTAAATACCGCCTACGCCGTCCTTATCGCCGGGATACCAGTTTTGTACGGTGGAGTACTTGATCTTGGCGTCATCCAACGCGACCAGTTCCACGACCGCTGCGTGCAATTGGTTTTCATCGCGCATCGGCGCCGTACAGCCTTCCAGGTAACTGACCGAAGCGCCCTCTTCCGCAATGATCAAGGTGCGCTCGAACTGGCCGGTGTCGCGGGCATTGATACGGAAGTAGGTGGACAACTCCATCGGGCAGCGTACGCCTTTGGGGATGTACACAAAGGAACCATCGGAGAACACGGCCGAGTTCAGTGCGGCGTAGAAGTTGTCGCTAGGAGGGACAACCGTACCCAGGTACTTTTTGACCAGTTCCGGGTATTCACGCACGGCTTCGGAAAAGGAACAGAAGATCACGCCCACTTCTTCCAGCTCTTTGCGGAAGGTGGTGGCAACCGAGACCGAGTCAAACACGGCGTCAACGGCCACACCGGCCAGACGAGCGCGTTCGTGCAAAGGCACACCCAGTTTTTCGTAGGTGCGCAGCAATTCGGGATCTACCTCGTCCAGGCTCTTGGGGCCGTCGGCCTTGCTCTTGGGCGCGGAGTAGTAACTGATGTCCTGGAAGTCGATAGGTGGATATTCCACAATCGACCACTTGGGATACTTCATGGTCAGCCACTGGCGGTAAGCCGCCAGGCGCCATTCCAGCATGAACTCCGGTTCGCGTTTTTTCGCGGACAGGAAACGGATGACGTCTTCGTTCAGACCTTTCGGAATGGTTTCAGACTCGATGTCGGTGACAAAGCCTGCCTCGTAATCACGATCGAGGAAGGTGTCCAGATGTTCGTTGACGGTACTCATTCGGTTAACTCCACGTTGGAGGTGCTCGCCTTGTTTCTGTTTTTCAATTCGGGACCCGGCTTGTGTGTCAGGGGAAATTCGGTAACGGGCACGCGTATCATGTCTGCAACACTGACTTCTTCCAAAGTGCGCCGGACAATATCGTTGATTCGCTGCCAGTTACTACGTATATGGCAATCCGACTCCACGGAACAGGCCCCGGGAGTGGCAACACACTCGGTCAAGCCAAAAGGCTGCTCTTCCAGTGCATCAATAATCTGCGCTACACTTATCTGTTTGGCGGGGCGGCCCAACACATACCCTCCGCGCGCGCCTCGGCTGCTAATCACCAGCTCGTGCTGGCCCAGCAGTTTAAGCACCTTGCTGACAGTTGGTTGGCCCAAACCCAGGATGGCGGCCAAGTCAGACGCACTGAACACACGGTCTGGATCGCCAGCCATGTGTGTCAGCACCAAAGTGCCGTAATCAATGATTTTACTGATTCGCAGCATTCCTTCTCTCTGAACAGGTCGTAGAGCAATATAGTACCGCTTTGGTACTATATGGTCAAATTATCCCTGCAGACTTTGCTGGATATTCCACATACGGGCATAGGCGCCATCCCGTGCCAAAAGCTCGGCATGCGTACCCTGCTCCACAATCTGTCCACGCTCCAGAACCAGAATCAAATCCGCGTCTGTAATCGTGGATAAACGGTGGGCAATGATCAAGGTGGTGCGGTCGCGAGCGATCTCGTTCAGCTCGGACTGAATGGCACGTTCGGTACGGGTGTCCAAGGCACTGGTGGCCTCGTCCAGAATCAGTACAGGCGGGTTCTTCAAAAGTGTGCGGGCAATCGCCACGCGCTGCTTTTCACCGCCAGACAGCTTCAAACCTCGCTCCCCCACTACCGTCTCGTAGCCATCCGGCAGACTCAGGATAAAGTCGTGAATGCTGGCCGCACGCGCCGCCGCCACAATTTGTTCTTTGCTGGCATCGGGGCGACCGTAAGCAATATTGTGCAAAATCGTGTCATTAAACAGGACAGTGTCCTGCGGCACGATACCAATATGACGGCGCAGGCTCTCTTGTGTCCAATCACGCAGCTCGCGCTCATTCAACAGGATACGACCTTCGCTGACGTCGTAAAAACGAAACAGCAGGCGCGACAAAGTCGATTTGCCAGCTCCGGAAGAACCCACCACCGCCACCGTTTTACCAGCCGGAATCTCGAAGCTCAGGTTTTGAATGACTTTGCGGCGGCTATCGTAGGCAAAGCTGACGTTCTCGAAGCGCACACCCGCCTGCTCACAGGACAAGACCTGAGCGTTCGGCGAATCGGTCACCTCTTGCTTGCGGCGCAGCAAAGAGAACAGACGCTCCATATCAGCCAGAGAATTCTTGATTTCGCGATACACAAAGCCCAGAAAGTTCAACGGCGCATAAAGCTGGGTCAGGAACGCAGAGACCAGGACAACGTCACCCACTGTCATGGTTCCGGCCAGCACCCCTTGCGCCGACATGAACAGCAGCGCCGTCACCCCGATACTGATAATCGAGGCCTGCCCAATATTGAGCAGATTCAGCGAGACCTGATTACGTACAGCCGCCTGGACCCATTGCCCCATATTCTGGTCATAGCGATCAATTTCGTAATCCTCGTTGCCGAAGTACTTGACCGTCTCGTAATTGAGCAAGGCATCAATGGCGCGAGAATTCGCCCGGCTATCCAGGTCATTCATGGCACGTCGATACCGCATGCGGCGCTCTGTCACTAACAAGGTAAACACAATGTAGGCGGCAATCGTCCCCAAGGTGACGGCTGCAAACGCCCACTCGTAACGCCACAGCAAGATGCCACAGACCAGCGCGATTTCCAGCAAGGTAGGCAGAATATTAAAGACCAGAAAATTCAGCAAAAAGCTGACACCCTTGGTGCCGCGCTCTATATCCCGGCTTAAGCCGCCCGTTTGCCGCTCGGTATGAAAGCGCAAGGACAGATCCAGCAAATGGCGAAAAACATTATTCGCAATCAGGCGCACCGATCCTTGCGTGACTCGGGCAAACAAGGCGTCCCGTATTTCTCCCAAGGCGCTGGAGGCCAAACGTACCGCGCCATAGCCCAGTAAAGCGGCGACCGGCAGCGTCAAGGCGGTGGCTGGCAAACTCAAGGCATCGATGACCTGCTTCAGGTAGATCGGCATCATCACGGTTGCGACTTTCGCCAACAGCAAACAGGACAAGGCCAAGACCACACGAGTCTTGAATCGCCAAACATAGGGGAACAAGGATTTCAGGGTGCTCAAACCACCGGAGACACCATCAAGCACTTCAGGACGAGGAGGCACGCGCAATAGGTCCGTGTCGAACAGCACCAGGCCGCAGAATCACAGACAGCTTAAAAATAAGTTGCAGCACAACGCTGAAATCAAGAGCAGATAGGCAGGCCGCCTATGTCACCAGCAGGTAAGGCCCTGCTATGCCCTTGATGCGAATGTAGAAATAAGGCCCGCTAACCAAGAAGCCAACAAGAAAAGGTCAGGTCGCGAGCAACAAGAAAGTATAGCCTTTTGCGTCTGACTTCCTGGGCAAGACCCTGCTGTCGGCGTGTTTGTTTGCCGGATTAATGGCCTACAAACCACAGTGCGGAGAGCGACAATCCAGGCCACCACAGAAAAAGCGCTGCAAATCAGGAAATATACGGCTTGCCACTGCAAAGAAAATGCTGGCAATCCAGCACTTTGTTACCTTCAAGCCTTAGGCGAAAAGCATACAATACCTGCTTGTCTAAAACAGGCGCAGACACCTTGCCCGCTGCGCCTGGCACCTGACATCTGCTTCTTGACTCCCTTTACCGTGCAAAACTCATTCATGCCGTCTTCTTCTTTTTCGTATTCTTCTTCCCTGGATCAGTTAGCCGCACAAGACAGCCAGGCGCTGGATTTGCTGTACGACCAGGAAGCGCCGTTAATGCTGGCTTTGGGCCAGGCCGTTTTAGGTCGCCGCATTGATGCCGAAGAGGTATTGCGCGACAGCTTCGTCCTGCTCTGGAAGAATGCCGCCGGTTATGACCCTGATTTAGGCGAAGGCCGTGCCTGGATTTACAGCATTCTGCGGTTCAGGCTGCTGGCCCGCCTGCGTCAACGCAGTCAAAGTGGAGACAACAACTACGCACTACCCGCCATCAAGCCACAAGGCGGACAGCGCTTCATTCCAGCCTTGGGCAAGCTCGATGGCACCAGCCAACGAGCCATGATCCATGCCTATTTGCACGGCAATAGCTATGAGCAGTTAGGCCCTCAATTGAACCGCTCGCCTGCTCAATTGCGTGCGGTGGTTCAGCATGGCCTGCAGCAGCTTAGTACCTTGATCAATGAAGGGAATGCCAACGATCCCCGTCATGCGGTCATGATTGGCGAATACACGCTGGGGCTCCTAAGCCAGCATGAACTGGCCCAAGCCCATACCTTGATGCAACAAAATGATCAGGCCGCCCGTTTGGCCCTGGCTTGGGAACAAGCCTGGCTGGAGCTGGTGGATTGCTTGACCCCAACTGTGCCCGCCCCGACCAGCCTGGCGCATATTCATCACACCCTGGGCTTGCCTCCTCCCGCAGCGCGTCGCCAAGCTGGCAGCACAACAAGTCCTGCCAGCGGCGAAGCACCTGCCAGCAAAGAAAGCAGCGTCAGCAGCAAGGCCAGCCCCCATAGCCCAGCACCAAAAGCAGAACGGCAAGAGCCCAGCATCAAGGTCAGCGCTCCTGCAGACAGCGCCCCCACCGCTGCCGCCACTCGTACCGAACCCCGTTGGTCTGCCAGCAGCCCCAGCGTCAACGACAAGGCTGACGAGCACACTCCGCCCTTCCCTACCTTGTTACGTGCGGACTCCGACCCTGCCAACAAAAGCACGGCAACGGAACCTGAAGTAGCACCGCCTGCAGCACCCAAAATTGCGGACAAGAAAAAGCTGGCTAAGGCCGAACCTGAGGCCCTGGCAGCCGAGAAACGCAAACCTGAATCTGTTGTAGACGGCGAACGCGAGTCTCGTGGCTTTGCGCTTCCTAAACCGCTGCTGCTGGGTGGTTTGGCCGCTGTACTTATTCTGGGCCTGGTCATTGCCTTGCTCATGAATCTGAACTCGGAGCCACCAGTCAACGTGATTGAGATGAAACCCCGTCAAGCCGCCATTTTGCAGGCACCGGGCCAATCCTCCACGCCCGCCTGGATTGCCACGGTTGACCCACAAGGCAATGTACTGCTGGTGCCCAAGGTCAGCACCGAAGTCAAAGCGACCCAATCCGTACAGTTGTGGACACACACCCCGCGCGGAACTCAAATTCGTTCTTTGGGCCTGATTGACCCCAACCGCCCTATTACCGTGCCCGCTGGCTTGATTGGCACAGTGGAAGATGAGCAGATTTTTGAAATGACGCTAGAGACAGAAGGCGGTTCCAATAGCGGCGCACCCGAAGGCCCCGTGCTTTATATTGGCCGCATCGTCAGCTTTGGGCAGTTGGACACCCTGCCCAACACCAATAACGAAGCTAACGCGTCCGCAACTCGTTCCTGAACGCCGCATCCAGACGTTCCAGCTCGTCAATTTCCTCTACCGTGAAGCCCGCCTCCAGGCGGGCTTTGCGATTAAAAGGCCCACGCAAGCGCGGCGCACGATAACGCTGCGCCAATTCGCCATAGGTATCGAAGTCTGACAAGCCCTGCTCCTGGCACACTTTGCGATACCAGTAATTCCCCAAAGCTACATGGCCCACCTCATCCCGCAAGATGATGGCAATAATGGCTGCGGCTTTCTCATCCCCGGCCTCCAACAACTTGCGATGCACAAGAGGACAAGCATCCAGACCACGCGCTTCCAGGGTACGAGGCACCAGGGCCATACGCGCCAAGAAATCAAACCGGGTACGCTCCGCCATATCCCAGAGCCCATCGTGGACAGGTAGATCGCCGTAGCTGATGCCCAAGGTTTGAAGATGATTGTTGAGCAGCTCAAAATGCAAGGCTTCCTCAACCGCCACTTGCAACCAGCCTGCATAAAAAGCATCCGGCAAACCGGGATAGCGCCACAACACATCCAAAGCCAAATTAATGGCATTAAATTCGATGTGGGCCAAGGAATGTAAAAGCGCAGCCCGCCCCGGTATCGTACGCACAGAACGCTTGGGCACATGTTGCGGGTTCACGAACTGCAAACCAAGGGGTCGTCCAGGCACGCCAGGCGGTTCTTCCAGATGTTCGTCCGCCCCGACGGGCAAGCCGTGCCCAATGGCCCGAACCGCTGCCAACTTGGCAGCCGGTTCCTGCACCAGCAAAGCATCCAAAGCCTGACTACGTAAACTCACCGTCCATCCCTTCCATAAAAAAGGTCGGCTCCAAGGCCGACCTTCATTCCCGCAGGACAATCAAGGATTACTGGGCAGAGCCCGGGTCCGTCATTGCCAAAGCCTGGTCCAACATGGTCTGAATCTGTCCCAGATTCGTGCGCAAGGCCTGCATTTCCTGCCCGGTCAGGCGCACAGCGGCTTCCTGATCAAAAGGCATATCCGGGCCATCACCCAAGCGGTTACGCGCACCACTGATGGTAAAACCTTCGTCGTACAACAAACCGCGAATTCGACGAATCAGCAGCACTTCGTGGTGCTGGTAATAACGTCGATTGCCACGTCGCTTGACGGGCTTTAACTGCGTAAATTCCTGCTCCCAATAACGCAGGACATGGGGCTTGACCAGACAAAGCTCACTGACTTCACCAATGGTGAAATAACGTTTGGCTGGGATAGGAGGCAAGGTCGCCGTCTTTTCGTTTGTGCTCATGGCCACTAATGCTCATCGACAATAGGAGTGATTTTACACGTTCAGTCAGGCAAAACTGTACGCAAACGTACCAGGACTTAGTCCTGTTCATCCTCAGGTGACACTGGCGCCCCTTCGACTACGCTTTTCAGCTTTTGACTGGCATGAAAGGTCACAACCCGTCGAGCCGAAATAGGAATGACTTCACCCGTTTTGGGGTTACGACCCGGGCGCGGAGGTTTATCCCGAACCTGGAAATTCCCGAAACCGGACAACTTGACCTCGACACCCTCAGCCAGGGAATCGCGGATCTCCGCAAAGAAGGTATCCACAATATCTTTGGCTTCGCGTTTATTCAAGCCAACACGTTCAAACAAGAGTTCGGCCAAATCCGCCTTGGTCAAAGTACGCTCTACGTTCATTGTGTCTCCTTATGCCCTTGCCCGTGCACCATGCGCGGACACCAGTGCTGCCAACAATACCTCCAGGCATTGTTCGACACGCTCATCGTCCAGCGTGGTGGCGCTGTCTTGCAACCAGAAGCGAATCGCCAGACTCTTTTCCGATGCATCGTTCTTGTCGCGCCAAACGTCAAACAATTGAATGTCTTTAACGATGGCTGCCTGTTCTGCGCTGCTACGCACCTTGTTCAAGGTATCGAGCACAGCTTGATAGGATACGTCTTTATCCAGCCAAACTGCTAGATCTCGTTGCACCACAGGCTGCTTGGATACTTCTTGAGCATGCACGACCTCGTCATGCGAAATGGCATCTACATCCACTTCAAAGACCACAGGCGCTTGATTCAAGCCGAATTCGGCCAGCCACTGGGGATGGATTTCACCAATCCAGCCTATGGTTTTACCATCCAGCTTCACACTGGCGCTACGGCCTGGGTGCAAGGCGGGGTGAGCTTCAGGCTCGAAACGAACTTGAGCAGCCCGCTGGCCTAGCAAGGTTTCCAGATCACGTTTAACGTCAAAGAAGTCAACTGGACGATCTGGCTGACCCCACTGCTCGGTTACGACCGGGCCCCAGGCAGCAGCCGCAATGCGGTTGGGCTGGTGGATACCGGCCACAGTCAAAGGACCATTTTCTTGAGAAGCATCGCGCATGAAAACGCGACCGAACTCGAACACACGTACGCGCGACTGACGGCGGTTGGCGTTGCGTTCAATATTGGCCAGCAGACCAGGAATCAGACTGGTACGCATCACCGCCAATTGGCTGGCAATGGGATTCAGCAAACGGATAGGATCAGCCTGTCCGTTAATGTCTTTTTCCCAGGACTCCTGCACAAAGGAGAAGTTGATCACTTCCTGGTAGTCCTGGGCAGCCAGCACAGCGCGCAAGGCGTGCGGGCCACGTAAGGACTCAACGGGCACACGCATTTGCGCGGCAGCGACCGGAGGCAGATCAGGAATATTTTCAAAACCGTAAATACGGGCGACTTCCTCGATCAGGTCTTCTTCGATCGTCAAATCGAAACGGAAGCTGGGAGGATTGACCGTAAAGACACCGTCAGCGACTGAGAAGCTCAAGCCCAGCAAGGTGAAAATGCTCTCAACCTGCTTTTGATCCAGCGGAATACCCAGAACACGGCGGCAGCGATCCAGACGCATGGCCACTGGCTTGCGCTCGGGCAAGGCAACAACCTGATCGTCCATAGGACCAGCCTGACCACCGCAGATTTCCAGGATCAGCGCTGTAGTGCGTTCCAGATGCGGGGTAATGGAGTCGAAGTCCACGCCACGCTCAAAGCGGTGGCTGGCGTCGGAAGAAAACTTGTAGCGACGAGCACGGCCCATGATGGCTTCTGGCCACCAGAAAGCGCCCTCCAGATACACATCCGTCGTGTCCAGCGTGACAGCACTTTGTTCGCCGCCCATGATACCGGCCATGCTTTGCGGTACATCGTTAACCGCGATCACGCCAACATCGGTATCCAGCTCGACGTTCAAACCGCTCAGCAGCTCCAGTTGCTCGCCTTTACGTGCCCAACGCACTTCCAGACCGGCTTGTACGTGCTGCAAATCGAACACGTGCGTAGGACGGCCCAGTTCCAGCATGACGTAATTGGAGATGTCCACCAAAGCGGAGATCGAACGCTGACCGCTACGTTCCAGACGGGTTTTCATCCAGTCCGGAGTTTTCGCACGCGCATTGACGCCACGAATTACACGACCGGCAAAACGGCCGCACAGATCAGCGTCTTTCACGGAGACGGAAACGCGATCTTCAATCGTGACAGGAGCAGGAGTGAAGTCTGGCAGTGTCAGTGGTTCGCCAGTCAAGGCGGCCACTTCACGCGCCACGCCCAGCACGGACAAGCAGTCCGCACGGTTAGGCGTCAACTTCAATTCGATAATCTGGTCATCCAGATCCAGCAGTTCACGCAGGCTCTGGCCCACTGGTGCATCTGCATCCAGTACCAGCAAACCGTCGTGATCCTGGGACAGGCCCAATTCACGGCCCGAGCACAGCATGCCGGCGGATTCCACGCCGCGCATTTTGACCGGGCCAATTTTCATGCCACCGGGCAGTTCTGCACCAACACGTGCAACCGGGATCTTGATGCCTTGAGCCGCATTGGGCGCACCGCACACAATCTGCAGCAGCTTGCCCGAGCCGTCATCGACCTGGCATACGCGCAGGCGGTCAGCGTCGGGATGAGGGGCAATCTCGGCAATAAAGCCAACGACAACATTCTCGAACGCTGGCGCGGCGGCTTGAATTTCTTCAACCTCCAGGCCAGCCATCGTCAGTTGATGACCCAGTTCTTCAGTTCCCAGTTTGGGATTCACAAAGCGGCGCAGCCACGATTCGGAAAATAACATGATGCAAAGATGGAGACGTAAAACGGCGTATACCGGAACCGACCGGGCCTAAGAGGCCCAGCGGCGCGAAGTAGGAATCAACGATTGAACTGCTTCAGAAAGCGCAGATCGCCTTCAAAGAACTGGCGCAAATCGTTAACACCATAGCGCAACATAGTCAGGCGCTCCAGTCCGGAACCAAAGGCGAAACCGATGTAACGCTCTGGGTCCAAACCGAAATTGCGCACCACTTGCGGGTGAACCTGCCCGGAACCGGAGATTTCCAGCCAACGGCCCTTGTTGGGACCGGAGGAGAACATCATGTCAATCTCGGCGGATGGCTCGGTAAAGGGGAAGAAAGAAGGTCGAAAGCGTACGACCAGATCGTCGCTTTCAAAGAAGGCACGCAGGAAATTGGTGTAGACGCCTTTAAGATCAGCAAAGGAGATGTTCTCGGCAATCCACAGCCCTTCCACCTGGTGGAACATGGGCGAGTGGGTGGCATCACTATCAACACGATAGGTGCGGCCGGGGGCAATCACTTTGATGGGCGCCTGATTCATGCGGGCGTAACGCACCTGCATGGGGCTGGTGTGCGTGCGCAGCAAATAGGGTTCGCCAGTCTCGTCCTGCATGTCCACGTAGAACGTGTCGTGCATGGAGCGGGCGGGATGGTTTTCAGGGCTGTTCAACGCCGTGAAGTTGGTCCAGTCGTTTTCGATTTCGGGGCCGTCAGCCACTTCAAAACCGATAGAGCGGAAAATGGCCTCGACGCGCTGCCAGGTCTGGATGACGGGATGAATACCGCCAATACCACGACCACGGCCGGGCAAGGTCACATCAATTTGTTCTTGAGCCAGTCGCTGGTTCAATTGTTCTGCCGCCAGGGCAGCACGACGATCGTTCAGCAAATCTTCAATTTCGCGCTTGAGCACGTTGATGCTGGCACCTGCTGCTTTTTTCTGCTCCGGCTCCATCTGGGCAAGGCCTTTCATCAAGGCAGTGATGGCACCTTGTTTGCCCAAAAATCGAGCTTTAGCGTTTTCCAGCGAGGCGGCGTCCTGAGACTGCTCAAATAAGGCCCGAGCCTGGGCAATCAGATCGTCGTGGGAGGAAGTCATGGCGTGTTACTTTCCAAAAACAAACGGAGCCCCAAAGGCCCCGTTTGTGAACTATACAGTCAGATACCGCTTAAGCAGCCAGAGCGTTCTTAGCCTGTGCAACAACAGCAGCAAAACCTGCTTTGTCTTTAACAGCCAAGTCAGCCAGAACCTTACGGTCCAAAGCGATGGAGGCTTTGTTCAGGCCGGCGATAAACTGGCTGTAGCTCATGTCCAGTTCGCGGCAAGCTGCGTTGATACGGGTAATCCACAGCGAGCGGAATACGCGTTTCTTGTTACGGCGGTCACGGTAGGCGTACTGACCTGCCTTCATGACAGCCTGTTTGGCTATACGGAATACATTACCGCGACGGCCGCGAAAACCTTTGGCCTGGGCAATTACTTTCTTGTGGCGTGCGCGTGCGTTAACACCGCGTTTTACTCGTGACATGTTCGATTCTCCCTAATCAAGCGAAAGGCATCATTGCTTTTACGGAAGCGACGTCGGCTTTATGAACCTCGACGGCACCGCGCAACTGACGTTTGTTCTTGGTCGTCTTCTTGGTCAGAATGTGACGCTTGAACGCTTGGCCCCGCTTGATGGAACCGCTACCACGAACCACAAAGCGCTTGGAGGCGCTTTTTTTGGTTTTCATTTTAGGCATGAAATTACTCGACTAATTTGTGTCTGCGGGTGGTCGCCTAGGAAGCTGGCTGACACTTGTATGACCCAAAACAGGCACTTATTTTTTTCTTTGCCCGCTGCCAGAACAAATCCAAACAGGGGAAAAGCTCTTGATTATAGGGTGATTCTTGGGAAATTGTCCAGATTTTCATCGCCTTTTATCAATTCCCCATAGCTAGATATCAAGGCCGCTGGTGCTGTCCTCGATAGCCCCCCTTCCGCCTCCCCCTTCTGCCCACACAGATGCTATCTAGCAACACCACTCAAGCTACCACGAGTGGCACAGCCTGTTTGACGTCAGTGGCTGAACCAAGCTACCGGCCCGCTATCCACAACTATATATCCCCACAAGAATCGTCAAGTTAGCGCAAACACAATCCGCAAGGAAATAATAAACAGGCAGATAAGAAGGAACAAAAAGAAAAAAACAAAGAAAAACAACTAAAAACAAACTAACTAAATGGCCACGAATAACCAAAAACACAAAAAAAGACGAGCAATATATCTGAACGATATTGGACTCAGAGAAGAAAAAAATATGAAATAAAACAAATGGAAAAATAAAATTCCATTTTAGATTGAAAAAGTCAGCCTTCAAATTATTTATTTTTATTTTAAGGAATAAAAATGAGCACCATCTCAAATGAAAAAGAACGCCACGACTGGATCGAATCTCTAAAAATCCCTGAAGAAGCTCTTCTTAGAATCAAGGCAAGGCAACAAAGATTCAATGTAGAAGACAAAGAAGACTCAGCCGATGTTGTAGGCGGTAGCGTCGCATGCTTTGTTACTGGACTACCTAAGCAAGCAAGAGAGGATGTACAAAACAGCACATTACTAATGCAGCTTGCTGCTGATGCCCAGTTCAACCCCAGGACAGAACGAGAGGATTGGTTTAATTTTTATACAAGCGGGCTTGCCAATTTAGGCTGGGGACGATTTAGCGATGTCTATCAAAAATACAACCCAAAGAACACCAATGCCACTATTAGTCAGATTATTCTGGAAATAATAGGAGCAATCATTAGCCCAACAAGTGAAGCGTACTTGCTGACAAAACGAACATTCGATTCGATGGAAAACGATCCTAAAAACAAGGATGCAGTCGATTTATTCAGCATGACAAGCACCGTTGGTCAAACTGGTACATTTCAGATTTTGCCAACCCTACAAGACAGGGATGGCAACACAATCATGTTATTGACCTCAGTGGATGCAACAACAACAGAACAACATGGTTGTTTCCTATTTTGGAAATGGTCAACAAAAAACTCTGTCATGTTCCGCGCAGCACAACAAAGCGTGCTTAATGAGCAGGTATATGCGCAGGTTCGCTCTGCGGTTCTGAAGAAATTAGGTAAAAACGCCGATGATTTTATCAACGGCCTGGTACTTAAAAAGAAATAACATAACTAGCCCGGGGCACCCCGGGCTTTTAACATAGCAAGGAGCAAAAAAATGGAAATCTCAACAAACAATGACTATGTTGTATCAGGGAATCTATTTTCAACAACCCAGAAAAACACAGACTTAAACACCTACAAAGATGCCATCCATAGCAATCTCTTCATTCAGCTAGTGGCTGATAATGAATACGAAAATAGATTTAACAACCCTGAAATATGGATGAAATACTACACAGAATCACTGGGAATAATTTTTTGGAATTTCATAGCACAATCAAATGGAACAATAAAATTCCAAAAAGGAAAATATGATTTCTCAATACAGGAAATACTAGAAGAATTCCTGTTAAAAAACCTAGAAGAAATTCAAAAAAAATCAATTATTGAAAGCATAGAAAATTTTGATCTTTTAGAAAAAGACAATAATGCATCACAGCTTTATAAAAAAGAAACAACAAAAGAAACAAAAATAAAAAAAACAAAACCTCAAAAAATAGAAACGATAATAAACCTTCAAATAACAAACATAGATGAAAATAATAAAATTTATGTATTTAACATAATATTCAAAACAGGCCAAAAGAGCAGTGGAAAAATATTTGAACAAAGATTTCTAACAAAAGATTTGATAGGAGAAATCAAAACAAACTCCTATGAGGCAGAAATAATAGAAAGCTTATATACAAATATTAGGCAAGCCATCATTCAAAAACTAGGAGAAGAGAACATCCAGAATAATATTCTGCTTGTCTCAGAAGAAGGCGAGTCTCCCACCGGTCCCACCCTCTCGGCAGCCCGTACATTTATACGAGAAAAAGACCTCTGACCGCCCGGCAGCTTGGTCATAGCTTCTATGACCACAGTGCCATCTACCACACAGTAGCCATTAAATCAGCACGGAACTGCAAGGCTTCTGCAAGATGGGAACGTGTAATTTCCTTGCTTCCTGCCAAGTCCGCAATCGTAAGCGCAACACGCAGCAATCTACCCTGCCCTCTTTCAGACCATTGCCAACGTTGCCGAGCATTAGTCAACAACTGCGCCGCCTCCCCAGATAACAAGCCATACTTTTTAAAACCAGATACCGTCAAATGTGCATTTCTTGAACGCTGACGCAGCAACTGTCGTTCAATTGCTTTCTGAACGCGTTCTTTTATATGGCTCGACGGTTCTGCTGCTTGAGCACGCTCCGAATCGACTTCTGTCATCGTGACTAATAAGTCGATTCTGTCCAACATAGGACCTGACAAACGTTGTCTATAGAGCTCCCGCTGCGACGGCGAACAACGACACACTCGATGCCGGCTAGCAGCCCAACCGCAAGGACAAGGATTCATCGCCGCAACAAACTGGAACTGAGCCGGGAAGACCGCTTGTTTTTGAGTACGTGAAATGCGTACACAAGCCTGCTCCAAGGGTTCACGCAAGGCCTCCAATGCTCGGCGGTTAAACTCTGGCAACTCATCCAAAAACAATACACCACGGTGAGCCAAGGATACCTCTCCTGGCCTAGGTCGGCTTCCCCCACCAATCAAGGCAGGAGTCGAAATACTATGATGCGGAGCGCGAAAAGGCGGTCGCCTGCTGAAAAAGTCCTGTTCTTGCACAAAGGAATACAAGGCGGCCACTTCCAGCTGAGCGTATCGATCCAGATCTGGCAATAAACCCGGCAGACGTTGAGCCAGCATGGTTTTGCCTACACCCGGCGAGCCATTCAACAACAGGCTATGGCCACCTGCAGCCGCCACCTCTAAAGCACGGCAAGCCAAAGGCTGTCCCAGCACGTCCGACAGACAAAGCTGCTGGCCCTCATTCAACTCTGGCCAGGGCTTGGCCAACGCAGGTTCCAGTTCCTTGTCCCCTCGCAGATACCCCGCCGCCTCGGCCAGACTGGCAACCCCACAGACCTGTAGATCAGGGACATGGGCGGCAACTTCTGCGCTCTGCGCAGGCAGAAGCAAACAAAGCTCTGGATGCCGACGCGCCATACCCAAGGCTATCGTCAAGGCGCTTTGAACCGGAACCACAGCCCCGGTCAAAGACAGTTCCCCGGCCATGACATAACGATCCAGACCGGTGATGGCCTGCTCACGTTGTTTGTCGTCTGGACGACTGAGTTGGCCGCTAGCCAGCAAGATTGCTAAAGCCACAGGCAAATCAAAACGCCCCGAATCCTTGGGCAAATCAGCAGGAGCCAGATTGATGGTCAGTCGGGCAGCGGGAAAATCAAAACCACTGGCTTGCAAGGCGGCCCGTATGCGCTCCCGGCTTTCGCGAATACCGGCATCGGGTAAACCAACAATATGAAAGGCAGGTAATCCTGGAGCGACATGCGCCTCGACACGCACGTCGATAAAATCCAGGCCCGATAAGGCACAACTGTTCAACACGGCCAAGGACATATGCCCTTCTCCCTTTCCAAGGCAAACATTCAGTCTGCCCGTCAGGAAAAAGAAGCTCCAGATGCCTGCCTTAAAACATCACTGCGTACTTGTACGGTCTACAGGGCTTACTGAACCTGCACTCCCATGGAGCTGACTAACTGGACCGCCTGCTCCACAGACAGACACGCACCTTGAAAAGAATTATTCAAGTCGTACAAGGTGATGCTGCCCAGTTCCACACTACGCAAGTCCGCACCTTTAAAGTTCACCCCTCGCAGGCTGGCACCGCGCAAGCTGCCGCCTTCAAAGACAGCATCCTGGAAATTACAACCGCCTAAATCCGCATCGGAGAAGTCCAGTTGCACCAAGCTTTGCTTACGGAAATTAATAGCGCGCAAGGTCGTCCCTACCAGCTTGCATTCGCGCAAACCCAGATCCAAACCACGCGTTTCATTAAAAACTGCGCCGCTTAACTTGGAGTCCTCAATCTGCACAGAGGCAATCTGCGTGCGCACCCACTTGCTCAAGTGCAAGTCACACACTCTGAAACGGGCCGAACTGAGATCGGCCAGACTAAAATCTGCTTGGCCCAGCTTGCAACGCTCCCAGACTGTGTCTTGCAGATGTGCCCGTGTAAAGCGGGTATCCAGAAAACTGCAGCTTGCAAACTGCAAGCCTTCCAACTCCAGACCCGACAGATCCTCGCCGTCGAAGCTACAGTTTTCAAAGCGTAAAGACTCATGGGAAGCGGCCAGAAGATCGACCAACTCCTCTCTACTGACCAAGACATTACTGACAAGCATGCTGCTGCTTTTCCTTCAAGAAAATAGAGCCAGCATTATTGAGCTGGCTCTTTCATTGACTACGTCGTGCTATGTGGAAGTGCTTTGACCAATGCTTAACGGCCGTTGGGTAAACCCAGCCGTGACAGGCGCGAGGCAATAATCAAACCCAATATGGCAAAACTAACGGTGGCGATCCAGGCCCATTGCCATCCGCCCAAAGCATGTACTACCGAAGCCACAACGGGTGGGCCTACAAACTGGCCCAATGAAGAGCATTGCTGCACCCAACCCACCGAGGTTGACGTGGTTTCGGGTGAAGGTGCTGCCGTTACAGCCAAAAAAAACAAGGTTGCGGGGATCAAGCCGCCCACAATCGAGAACAGCAAGATCGCGACAAACTGAACGACCAGACTTTGTGTCAGGCCAAAAGCCACGACTGCGCACGCAATCATGCCCAGGTAACCCGCTTGCAGCAGGCGATGTGGCGGGATACCCGCATGTAAAAAGCGCCCTGCCCCCAGATTGCCCACCACATTACCTGCAGCAATCAAGGCAGTCAGCAAACCGGCTGTACCGACCGCAATCTCCGCCTGATTGTAGATAGTAGGCATAAAGCCTACGACCGCCGCCCATTGCGCGGCATACACACCGAACGCCAGGGCCAGCAGCCAGACCCGGCCGGAACTCAAAGTCGTGCGCAGCAAGTTGGACCAACGATGGGAGGAGGTATTCTGTGCCGCGCTTTTGGTTTGAGTCTGAGAGTCCGGCGGCACCAAAATAAAGGTCAAGACCATGACGATGGCCGTCAGTATGCCCAACACGACCCACAAGGTGCGCCATGAGCCTATCGCTAGCCAGGCAGCTCCCGCCCACAACATCAACACAGCGCCAGCGGGCATATAACAGCCCCATAAACCCATTACACGGCTCAAACGCGCCGCATCCGTAATGCGCTTGATCAGGGCTGGAATAGGCAACACCACCATCAGAAAGCCACAGCCTTCTATCATCCGGCCCAACAAGACCAGGCTACTGTGCTCAAACTGGGAGCCAATCACCGAGGACAAGCTCAAAATCCCCAGCCCGATCAGGATGCAGCGACGCAGGCCGATTTTCTCGGAGATCAAGCCTATGCATAGCCCCAGCAGCATTCCTGCCATCTGTACGCTGGCCAGCAAAAAGCCGGACTGCACCAGATCCATGCCCAGTTCCCGCTGCATAAAAGGCAAAGCCGGGGGTACTTTCCACACATGCAGTGCGGCGCACACCCCGGTCAGGACAAGAAAAACAGCAATAAAAAAGGGGCTGGCCGATTGTTTGCCCCCAGGCCTGGTGACCGTATTCAAATGAAGTGATCAGCCTTGGCTGCCCTCTTTTCCAGCGGTATCGCTGTCTTGAGGCACTGGCGTTTGACGCCCTTCCAGGGCTTGCAGGCGTGTTTCCAGAGCGGCTACACGAGCCAGCGCGCGTTCCAGCATCAGCTTGTAGGTATCAAACTCTTCACGAGTTACCAAGTCCATGCGGTTGAAGGCCTGACCCATAAAGGCTTTTACATTGCGCTCAATATCGGCAGCCGGACTTTTGGCGATCAGCTCCGAGACGTTTTTTTGCAGATCTTCCAGCCACTCGCTACGATTAATCATGGTCCTCTCCTGAAAATATTGACACTACCAGCAGTATAGAAAAAGCGGGTGCCAAAGGCACCCGCTTTTTTCATCTGGCCAGACAATCAGCCGAATTATTCAAACCTTAAGGTTTGGCTTGTTCCGAAGGAACCGAAGATGGCGAAGAATCTACACCATTACCCAGCTTACTTTGGATTGCGCTGTCAGCCTTGGCAGCACCTTCTTTAATAGCGTCGCCCGTACGGCTAGCGGCGTTAGCCACTGCATCTTTCGCTTCACCTGCTTTTTCAGCGACTTTATCGCCAGCAGCCTTGGCATCTTCCTTCAGGGTGTTGGTGTTTTCCTTGGCGTTTTCTTTCTGTTCCTCTGCTTCTTTTTTGACGTCGTCAGCAACTTTAGCGGCGTCCTGCTTCAGTTCTTCCGTTTTTTGCTCCAGGGACTTGTTAGCTTCTGGTGCAGGTGGAGTGGCAGGTGCTGTCGATTGTGGTGTAGCGACAGGAGCAGGTGGCGCGCTCGTAGCGGCTTTATCGTCCTCTTTGGAACACGCAGCCAAAAGAGTCATCGAAGCAGCAGCGGCCATGACAGCAAAATGAGCACGAGTCAGTTTCATAAGATTTCCTTCCTACTATTCCAAGGTCGCTAGATAGAATGGGCCGATGCCTGGTGCGACTTCCAGCTCGGCCTTGGGTCTGTTACAACTCCCCTAGAAGCCATTCTATCGGTGCTGAGCGAGCAGACCAATCTATTAGTGTAAATCCTGATTTCAATTATTCTGACGATATAGCTCAAGGTTTGTGACAAACCCTTTAACAACAAGCACCTAGCAGGCAGCCCGGTTCTGGGGCTCTGTTACAAACAGAATCCCTCATAGGGCTACAGCCGGGGTTTGTTACATATTTGCCAAATTAAATTGGCCTAGTTTCAACAACTTAGGCGGCTAAGGTTGCCAGATCGATGCGCTCGGCACGGTTCAAGGCACTGGCAACCTTCACGCGCAAGGCATTGGAATGCGACAGGCGCACTTCCTTTTTCACATCCAGCAATTGCTGCGGATGCATGGAAAACTCTTTCAGGCCCAATCCGAGCAGCATACGGGTCACTGACGCGTCCCCCGCCATCTCGCCACAGATCGCAACGGGTTTACCTGCACGGTCGGCGGCATTGATCGTATGGGCGATCAAGCGCAACACGGCAGGATGCATGGGGTCGTACAGACTAGCCACTTCCGCATCGCCCCGGTCTACGGCCAGGACATATTGAATCAAGTCATTCGTGCCTATGGACAGAAAGTCCAGCTCCTGCACAAAAGGCTCAATAGCGATAGCAATGGCGGGCACTTCCACCATGGCGCCCAATAAGTAGTTCCGTGCAAACGGAGTACCAGACTTCTCCAGCTCCCGAGCAGCGGACTCAATCGCCTGACGGCTGGCATGCACCTCGTTCATGGAGGAAATCATGGGAATCAGGATGCGAATTTGTCCGTGCTGGCTGGCACGCAGCAAGGCGCGCAACTGTGTGGCAAACATTTCCGGCTTATCCAGACAGTAGCGAATCGCACGCAAACCCAAGGCGGGATTGGTGGCTACTGTGGCGTCCCCATCCAGCGTCTTGTCAGCACCGATGTCCAATGTACGGATGGTGACTACCTTGCCTTGCATGGCCTTGACCACACGAGAATAGGCTTCGTACTG
This sequence comes from Alcaligenes sp. SORT26, assembly GCF_017377875.1. Taxonomy (GTDB): domain Bacteria; phylum Pseudomonadota; class Gammaproteobacteria; order Burkholderiales; family Burkholderiaceae_B; genus Alcaligenes; species Alcaligenes parafaecalis. Next base: position 787,380 of record NZ_CP070975.1, on the reverse strand, counting down.
CTCCTGCTCGGAAGGCAGATCACTACGGCCCATAAACAGAAATTCGCTGCGGAACAGACCGATGCCATCAGCACCTGCCTTCAAGGCCAGCTCGGCTTCTTCGGGAAGCTCGATATTCGCTTCCAGACGTACATTGATGCCGTCCAGAGTCACAGCAGGTGCATCCAGCAGCTCTTCCAATTCGGCACGTTCGCGGCGGTAGGCCTCCTGGCGCTCTCGGTATTCAGCCAGTACCCGTTCCGACGGATTGACGATAACCGCACCCGAGAAGCCATCAACGATCAGATAATCGCCATCGCGGATCAGGCTGCGGAAACTGCCCAAGCCGACGACGGCAGGAACACTCAAGCTGCGAGCCACAATAGCCGTGTGGGAAGTAGGCCCACCCAGGTCTGTCAAAAAACCGGCGAAATGACCACCGCGCAAGCGCAGCATATCTGCCGGGGAAATATCGCGTGCCACCACAATCAGCGGCTCTTCCTGAGCAGCCGAAAAACCGGGCAACAACGCGGGTTTGCCTGCCAGAACACGCAATACGCGCTCGATGACCTGGCGCACATCGGCACCACGTTCGCGCAGGTATTCGTCTTCCATTTGGGAAAACTGCTCGACCAGCATCTGACCTTGTGAGGTCAATGCCCATTCCGCGTTGTAATGGCGTTCCGCAATAATGGCACAGGTTTGCTGCGTCAACATGGGGTCGTCCAGAAGCAGGCTATGCACCGTCAAAATAGGCGCGAGTTCGCGCGGTGCATCAACGGGCAACTGATCCACCATGGCGCGAAGTTCGTCGCGTGTACTGGCCATGGCACTTAACAAGCGCTGGCTTTCAGAGTCCACGTCTTCCGCCGCAATCCGGTAATGAGGAACTTCCAGTGCTGCTGCGCTCATCACCACGGCTTTGGCAATGGCATACCCCTTCCCGACGGCTTGACCTTGAGCGGTAAACATCGCGGACAAATCAGACGCCGGAGTTCGAGCTGCAGCACTATTCATGACCAGATTTCTTCCTTATTCGTTTTCGCCAAACTTGGCGTCAAACAACGCCTGGATATCATTCAGGGCCTGATCGGCATCGTCGCCCTGGGCGTCAACAACCACGGTGACCCCCATTCCGGCGGCCAGCATCATGACACCCATAATACTTTTTGCATTCACGCGCTGCGAGCCGCGCGCGATAAAAATCTCACTGCTATAACGGCCGGCCAACTGGGTAAGCTTGGCTGCTGCCCGTGCATGAAGACCTAATTTATTACTGATCGTGATGGATACGCTAGGCATAAGGGCAACTGGAAAAATGAAAGTGAAAATTCAAATTAGCAATGGCAGTCGGCATGGACAATGCCACGCAACGCGCCTGCCATGACATCCTGAGCAAACTGCTCGGGGTTGTCACGTCGCTCGGTCAAGGCTTTCAACACCATGCACATATTGGTGCCGGTCAATAAATACGCACCCTGCCCTTGATCTTGCAAGGCTTGCTGAACTCGACGGGCCACATTGAATGGGGTGGCACCGTACAGGTCGCACAATATCAGTGTGGCGGGTGAGTCCGGCGCTTGCGTCTGCAACTGCCCCAACAAACGGTCTACCGCCGTGTCCGTGCACTCGTCGGCCTGAATGTCGAAGACAAACAGATCGGGCTTTTCACCCAGGACGTGCTCGGCACAACTGGCAAACGCACTGGCCAGGGGCTCGTGCATGATCAAGGCAAGGCGAATCACGCGCGTCCCGTCGCTTTTTCGACGGCCTCGGCAAAACGCTGCGCAACATCAAAGCCTGTCTGTTCGGTAATTTCGACGAAACAGGTAGGGCTGGTCACGTTGATTTCCGTGACGTACTCACCAATCACATCCAGACCGATCAGCAACAAGCCGCGCTCGGCCAGAACCGGGCCTAGGGTACGGGCGATGTGCCAGTCGTGTTCAGACAAAGGTTGCGCAACACCACGACCACCCGCGGCCAGATTGCCACGCGTCTCGCCCGCCAGGGGGATACGGGCCAAGGCATACGGCACAGGCTCGCCGTCAATAATCAGGATGCGTTTATCACCCTTGACGATTTCCGGGATGTAGCGCTGTGCCATGATGGTTTGCGTGCCGTTGTCGGTCAGCGTTTCCAGGATGGCGCCCAGATTGGGCTCGGGATCTTGCAACCGGAAAATACCCATGCCGCCCATGCCGTCCAGCGGCTTGACGATGACATCCTTGTATTCCTGGTGAAAGGCGCGCAAACGGGCCATATCACGCGTCACCAAGGTGGGAGGCGTAAATTCCGGAAATTCGGTAATAGCGAGTTTTTCGGGGTGATTGCGAATGGCTGCACCCGAATTGAATACCTTGGCCCCCTGCTCCTGCGCGAAGCTGAGCAAGTGCGTGGAATAGGAATATTCCATATCGAAAGGCGGATCTTTGCGCATGATGACTGCGTCAAAGACATTCAATTCCTGCTCGACAGCAGGCTCGGGATGTGTCCACCACGAAGGCGCACGCAAATCGGCATCAGCAGCAATACTGACCGCCTGACTGCGCGTACGAACCCGGCTTTGGGAAATGTACAAGTCAGATTGCAGGGTCACGCTGACGCGATGACCACGCGCCAAAAATGCACGCATCATGGCAACGGAGGAATCCTTGTAAGCCGACAGGCTGGGCAAGGGATCAATGATGAATAAAACGTGCATATCACACCTAGAGAAAAACGCCTTTGCAGACGGGCTGCAAAGGCGATTGTGCCCGACTCGCTACTTGGGAGCGAATCGAGCGACGCATAATGCTCCTGGGCGGATCCAGGCAGTATCGTGCAAGAGTATCAGGACGCTTTCTTGCGAGGCGCCAAGACCATGACCATTTGACGGCCTTCCAGCTTGGGCATGGCTTCAACCTGACAGATTTCGCTGACTTCGTCGCGAACCCGTTCCAGTACACGCATCCCCAATTCCTGGTGAGCCATTTCACGACCACGGAAACGCAAAGTCACTTTGACCTTGTCACCATCATCGATAAAACGCTTCACGTTACGCAGCTTGACCTGGTAGTCGCCTTCGTCCGTACCGGGACGGAATTTGACTTCCTTGATCTGAATGATTTTCTGCTTGGCCTTGGCTTCTTGTTGGCGCTTCTGTTCCTGATAGCGGAATTTGCCGTAGTCCATCAAGCGGCACACTGGTGGCACGGCCGCAGGGGCGATTTCCACCAGATCCACATCATGTTGTTCTGCCATTGCCAAGGCGTCAGGCACCTTGACGATACCTAGCTGCTCACCCTCGACTCCAATGAGTCGCACCTCTGGAATACGAATTTCACCATTGATGCGATGTTTTTTCTCGGTTGCGATGTCGAAAACTCCTAAAAATGTCGATAAAAACGATAGCGTTCCTGTTTTACTGACGGCTATCGATCTCTTGCTTCAATCGTGCAGAAAAATCGGCTAACGGCATGACGCCCAAGTCCACGCCACCACGCGCACGCACGGCAACTGCGCCGTTTTCACGCTCTTTTTCACCCACGACCAGAATATAGGGCACTTTTTGCATACTGTGCTCACGGATTTTACGAGTGATTTTTTCACCACGCAAATCAGAGGAGGCACGGAATCCCATTTTCTTCAGATTTTGCGCCACGGATTGGGCATAATCGGCCGAACTTTCGGAAATGCAGCATACCACCACATGCTCTGGAGCCAACCAGGCCGGCAAGGCACCGGCGTGGTTTTCAATCAGCATGCCAATGAAACGCTCGAAGGAACCCAAAATAGCACGGTGCAACATCACTGGCACACGACGCTGATCCTGGGCATCCACATACTCGGCACCCAAACGGGCAGGCATGGAAAAGTCCACCTGAATAGTGCCACATTGCCAATGACGGCCAATCGCGTCTTTCAGCGTGTATTCAATCTTCGGACCGTAGAACGCGCCCTCGCCTTCAGAGATCTCGAACTCGCAACCGGTACGGCGCAAGCTTTCGATCAGGGCTTGTTCAGCCTTGTCCCAAACGGCGTCGTCACCAATCCGTTTTTCAGGACGAGTGGCAACCTTATACAGAATCTCGGTAAACCCGAAATCTGCATACACCGCTTGCAACTGCGCAGTGAAAGCAGCGCATTCGTCTTGCAACTGGTCTTCGGTACAGAAAATGTGGCCGTCGTCTTGTGTAAAGCCGCGCACTCGCATCATGCCGTGCAGCGCACCCGAAGGCTCGTTGCGGTGGCACTGACCAAACTCACCGTAACGAATCGGCAATTCACGGTAGGAATGCAGACCGGAATTAAAGATTTGCACGTGGCCGGGACAGTTCATGGGCTTCAAGCCGTAAACACGGTTCTCCGACTCAGTCGTGAACATGTTTTCAGCGTAGTTATCCCAGTGGCCGGTTTTCTTCCACAGCGACAAATCCAGAATTTGTGGCGCTTTCACTTCCTGGTAGCCATTGTCCTGATAGACACGGCGAATGTATTGCTCGACCTGCTGCCAGATCACCCAGCCTTTGGGGTGCCAGAAAATCAGACCGGGAGCTTCTTCCTGGAAGTGGAACAGATCCAGTTCACGACCCAGTTTGCGGTGGTCGCGACGCTCGGCCTCTTCCAGCATGGTCAGGTAGGCTTGCTGATCTTCCTTGGTCGCCCAGGCAGTGCCGTAAATGCGTTGCAGCATTTCGTTATTGCTATCGCCACGCCAGTAAGCACCAGCCACTTTCATCAGCTTGAACACCTTCAACTTGCCAGTGGATGGCACGTGAGGGCCACGACACAAGTCGATGAAGTCACCTTCACGGTAAAGGCTGATCGGCTCGTTTGACGGAATAGAGGCAATGATTTCTGCCTTGTAGTCCTCGCCAATGCTCTTGAAAAAGGCCACGGCATCGTCACGCATCCACTCTTCGCGAGTCACGATTTCGTCTTTCTTGGCCAGTTCAGCCATTTTCTTTTCGATGGCTTCCAGATCTTCAGGCGTGAAAGCACGCTTGTAGGAGAAGTCATAGTAAAAGCCGTTATCGATCACCGGGCCAATCGTGACCTGAGCATCGGGAAACAGGCTTTTCACGGCATAAGCCAGCAAGTGAGCGGTCGAGTGGCGGATCAGGTCCAAACCATCCGCATCTTTGGCGGTGATAATGGCCAAATTGCTATCCTGGTCGATCACATACGAGGTATCCACCAGACGCGACTCAGTGCCTGGCGTGCCGACGCGGCCAGCCAGGGCGGCACGGCCCAGGCCAGTACCAATCGAGTTCGCCACTTCGCTGACGGAAACCGGGCCCTGAAACTCTCGCTGGGAGCCATCGGGCAGTGTGATTCGAACCATAACACTTCCTGAAATAAAAAACGCGGCCTTGAAAAGGCCGCGCTTTTGAATTGAACGTTCTTGGAAAGCAAACGAAACGCTACGCGGCCACGGCTAGATTTGCCGACGGGTAGTTCGCGTTGAGTTCATAAGATTCTGCTTCCCAAATAACACATTTGATTGGATAAGTTTATCACCTTCACCTGCAATCGCGGCGTAGTATCGCCACAAAAACCACAATTGGCGAAGAATTCAGTCCATCCGGGGATACCAGCTACGGTAAAAGGCCCATTCTTCCGACTCCGAGCCGTCTTTCATCAAACAGGTTCCGTAAGCCCCTTGCCCACTTTCATGGACAACGGTTTGCCCACCCATACGTTGACAGAAGTTAGAAGCCAAATTGGCTTGGGCCACAGGTTTGGTGCTTTGTGTGGAGCTGGCGCACGCTGACAACATCAAAGAACCTGCGCAGGCAGAAACTAAGCGGAAAAACATGATTTCCTTCTCCTTGACCTGATGTTTGCTGATGCCTGAGCCAGCACGTAATGTGATGGCGGTACAGGCAGCGTCTGCTGTTAGCGCACGTTAGGAGCAAAGCTCAAGGCGCTGGTCGCGAAACAGATCGTGGAAATAGCTTACTACACTTGTTTGATACGGAAAGTGTGTGATGACAAGCGTGCAGCAAAAGCAACACGTCAGGTAAAAGATGGGGCTGAAATCAAGCGTAAATATCCGTGCTTTATTGCAAAGCACAGTGCCGCTGGGCGTGAATCAAGAGCGGTGCAGCCAGAATGACAGCAAAATAAAGCCCAAAATACCGCAGCCAGCCAACATTAATACCATAGGTACATAATCGATCAAATTCGAGGCATTAATCATGGCGTACATCCCAAAATCCCAACTAAAACAAGCTTAAGACTATGGTAACGGGCCACCCTCAGAACATGAAGTCAACGATTGTCAAGATCCGACACAGAGACGACACAAAGACCAAGATCAGGCTACATGGGCTTACTTTTGTGGCAAAAATTACCGCAAAAGCTCATAACACGCAACAAACAGCCTTGGAAACGTATCAGTTCAAACAGAGCCGATTAACTCAGCAAGGTAAACAAACCATAAACCACGGGCACTGCCAAGGGCGTAATCATTAATAAAGCAGTGTCACGCTTCCAGCTCTTGGGCCGGGTATAACAGAGTGTCACACCCAGCAAGACCGTCACTAGCAGATACAAACCCACAATAATAATGGTGGTGGTGGTGGCTGCCATTGTTTCCCCCGTTCTTATGTTTTGCTGCGTTTTACGCTGTCTTTTTGTTGCTGCTATTTATAAAACCAGAACCTCATCTGCATCCTGCCCGAACAAGGGCGGGAAGTTGTTAGCCGCCCACTGTCCCAAGCGTGCCGCCGCTGACTGACTGGCCAGCTTCAAGGCTGCTGAAGGCTCCAGGCCTCGTTTCCACGCCAAAGCAAAGCTGGACAGAAATGCGTCCCCCGCTCCAACGGTTGAACATACAGTCACTTTGCACGCTGGCTCGGCATAATGCTGCCCATTGAACGCCAAAACCGCCCCCTGTACACCCAAGGTAATCAGCAAGGCTTGTTGAGGGTGATGCTGCAAACGGGTCGCCAAGTCGCAGGCTTCTTGAATCGACAGTTCCAACTGAATGTCGGCATCCTGAACGCCTGCCAACATTTGAGCCTCTACTGCGTTCAGGCCCAGCACATCTGCCCGAGCATAGACCTGCTTGAATCCCTGCCCTTGTTGGCGCAAACACGCCACGCTGGGATTAACTACCAGGCAGGCTGACTGGTCTGCTCTTTCAGCCAAAGCTTGAGCCAGGCTCTCCATGGGTTGCAGTGCCAATGGCGCCACATAAATCAAATCCGCCTGCAGATCCTGAGCCTGCACACGCAAGCACGCATTAGCACCACGGCGGGCCAACACCGACGCACTTCCAGAAGGTTCTACCAAAACAATGGCTTTACCTGTCGGTTGATCTGGGCAAAGCTGCACACTGCTGACATCAATACCCAACTGTTCAATATGCGAGCATAAGCGAGCGCCCAGCCCATCTTGCCCCAAGGCCCCCAACAGTCGTACGGACTCGCCTTGCGCCATAAAACTGGCTGTCGCATTGAGTGCTCCGCCGCCCGGATACAAGTCTATCGAGCCCACCTCTTGCTTGTCTCCACGCGCTAGCTCGGCGGGCATGCCAGAGACCACAATATCAACGGTAATACTGCCAATTGCTACAAGCTGCACCCTGCACCTCGTCCATAAAAAGAGAGCGTGGATCTGTTGAAAGCAGTATACCCACGGGCTGAACAAGATAGTCTATGGTGGAAAATCAGGTCTGGTACAACAGTTCGCAGAGCTAAGCGCGACGAGCTATTTTCCATGCCGTCTGAACCCTAAAAAGACGTCGGCTAATAGCTCAGGTAGTAACCATCATAAAAATCTAGCCCAAGACAAAAAGTCGTGCTAAATTACTGTTCATCCATACAGCAAAAGAAGCATCATGTCCTATACCATTACTTTGCACGACGCTCCTTCCGATATCACCGAACGCGGTCGCCGCGAGGCTGAAGAGCGCTTTCGCCGTAGCTTAGAAAAAGTTATGCAAGGCCCCGAGGCGGTGGTCCAGGCGTATCGGGCCTGGCAACTGGCCGAGGAAACGGCAGAGACAGAATTGTCCGGGGAAGACATTGCCTTGGCCAAAAAATGGATAGCAGCCGCCACCCGCGCCATGAGCGATGGTTTTCGCGATCTGGGCGAGTCTGAAGCTTACTTTGAAGTCCGTATCGAGCGCTGATTGCACAGGCCCCTCTCAAGACAACAAAGCCAGCATATTGCTGGCTTTTTTCATGTGGTCTCAAGATCGTTGCGATGGATGATCGCGACGCATCAACTCCCACTCCTCAATCACACTGCCATCAGGCAAAGTGCACATCCCGACCTGCCCGGTCGGGGTATTCACAATATCTAGCCGCCCACCTTTTTCCACGCAATATGCCGACGCAGGATTGGCAATACCAAGCGGTGGCTGTGTCGTGGCTTGATTCGCGCAGGCAGACAACACGCCCACCAGCCCCAGGATTCCCCATTTCTTCATCGTGCTCTCCGGATAAAGTCTGTATGGCAGTGTACTTTGCAGTGGCTAGTTTGCGGGCCGATCTTTGGAGCCTGACAAGGGATTGGGAATACTCTCCCACTGCTTGCAGAGCACCGAACGATGCTCGCCTTCCGGGATGAACTTGCAGTTCATGCCAACCTTGGCGTAGCCATCTACAAAAGGGAAAGCAAAATCGTAGCGGGCAGGAATTTGAATTTTCAATGCCTGGTCATGAAATCCCATCTTCCCCTTGGATACGAAACGAGCCAGGCCTTCCTCAAAATAATCAGGGCCGTTGTCATAGATAAAGGGGCGCAAGATGGGTTCACCCTGATCATTCACGTAGACCCAGCCTTGATCATCTTGTTGCAGACTGCTCCCTTCTACGATGGGACTGAACACGCTGATTAAAACAAACAAAAAGGCCAGGAGCCCAAAAGACCAGAGCCTCGACTTGGATGGAACAGGGGCTGTAAAGGGGATAAAGAGGGAGAAAAAGGCCAAGGTGGAAGTCGAGCCTGCAAAAGAGGCAGAGGCAGAGGCAGAGGCAGAGGCAGAGGCAGAGGCAGAGGCAGAGGCAGAGGCAGAGGCAGAGGCAGAGGCAGAGGCAGGTTTATTAAAAACCTGCCACGCTCTAGGTGCAAACACAGGCATCAAGACTGAGCTCAGCACTTTCTTGAAAGCAACGGTCTCAAAGCTTGCGCGCTTCAAACGAAATAATCCCATCCGTATCTTGAGGCGGCTTGCCATATCGATAGCCGCCCGATATCACGATCTCACCAAAGCCCAACTGTTCCAGGGCCATACGCATTTCCTGTACGCCCCACCAACGCAAAGAAAATTGCTCTAACTGGGTTTCCAGCAATACCCCATGCTCCCACAACTCGTAGCGATGCATTTCACGAGTCACTTGGGCGCAGTAGTCCTTTTCCAGGGCAGTCGCGTTCAAGGTAATCAAACCATGTGGCGGCGCTGACCATGTCCGCATACCAGGACTCACATTCACAATGGCAGCGACTGGATCCAGATCAAGCAACAGTCGTCCGCCTGTTTTCAAGCTGGCGTGAAAACGACTTAAGGCCGCCATGCCTTGCTCGAAAGAATCCAGTAGCTGGAAAGATCCGGCAGGCACCACAATCGCCTCTACAGGACGCTCCGTCATGAAGTCTGTAAAACCGGCCAACTGAAGCCGAGTTTTCAAGGAGCGCAGCCCCAATTCGCGCTGGCAATAATCCAGCATCTCCTGAGAGATATCGAACCCACTCACATCCAGCCCCGCTTGCAGCAAGGGGATCAAAATACGCCCCGTGCCAACCGCAGGTTCCAGGACAGGCCCGCTTATACCGTGCAAACGCTCCAGGTAATACTCAACATCCCCGAATGAGCGCCCTATGGGCTTATCCAGGTGATACACCAAAGAAGCCAGCTTGCCGTAGCGATTGTTCATCATTGCTCTACACCGTGCTATGTCTATTACTCAACAGCCTGAACACGCATTTCGGCGCCTTCTACAGCCAAGATCACCACTGCCGTACCCTGCTCCAGGTCCTGGGTCGCTGTGGCACTGTAATAACTATCGTTAAGCCGAATACGTCCACGGCCATTCACAAAACGCTCACTGACCTGGGCACGCGCCCCCACATAGGCACTCAAGCCCGTATTGAGGATATCGGGCTGACTGGCCCGGCTGCGTCGTTGCCAGCGCACGCCCACCACCACCCAGCCCAACATGGCAACAGCCAGAATCAGCCACTGCAACCAGGTAGGAGCATCAGGCCAGGCCGCGGTAAACAGACCCACCGTCAGTGCCCCTAGACCCAGCCACAGCAAGTAAACGCCGGAGAGGACGACCTCGGCGGCGACCAGCACCACACCGGCCACCAGCCAATACCAAAAGGAATCGAAAATGAATGCCAAGATCAGCACCTCCCGTCGTCCGCTTAACCTTGTCCCAACTTGCCGCCTGTGGATTTCAGCAGCTCGGTCACACCCGCAACCGCGCCGGTAATACCACTGGCCTCCAAAGGCATCAGAACCAGCTTGCTATTAGGGCCATTACCCACGTCGCGCAAGGCTTCCACATATTTCAAACCCACGAAGTATTGCAAGGCCTGAACATCACCGCTTTTAATCGCTTCGGACACTTCACGAGTGGCACGGGCTTCGGCCTCGGCCTCACGTTCACGCGCTTCGGCACGCAAAATAGCGGATTGTTTTTCACCTTCAGCACGCAACACGGCCGCCTGCTTTTCGCCTTCTGCTTGCAACACTTCCGCTTCTTTCTGGCCGCTGGCTTTGGTCACCACCGCACGACGATGACGTTCAGCCGTCATTTGCAGATTCATGGCTTCCTGCAATTCGGGGGCCATATTCAAATCGCGAATTTCTACCCGCGTCACCTTCACACCCCACGGGGTCGTGGCCGCATCCACGGCAGCCAGGAGGCGGTCGTTAATCATTTCACGGTTGGACAACATATGGTCCAGTTCCATCGACCCCAGAACCGAACGCAGATTGGTCGTGGTCAGGTTGACGATAGCCAGTTCCAGGTGGTCAATCTCGTACGCTGCCTGAGCGGCATTATCGATGCGATAGAACACCACACCGTCGGCGGTCACGGCCACGTTATCGCGGGAAATGACATTTTGCGATGGAACATCCAGCACGGATTCCATCATTTTGAGTTTTCGGCCTACGCGGTCCATAAAAGGCACCAGCAAAGACAAACCGGGCGTCAGCGTGCGGGTGTAGCGACCAAAGCGCTCGACCGTCCATTGTTGGCCCTGAGGGACCACTTTGACTCCGGCCATCACGACGACCACCGCCAAAAACGCCACCATCACTACAAAAGTAAAGGAGCCACTCATGTCGTTACCATCTCCAAGAACACAACTGAAAAAGGGATTCTAGCCCAGGCTCGATGACAGATCCGCTAAAGAGGATCTTTGACCACCCTATCGTTTGTTTATCTATCTGCTGGTAATGCAGAGTCCCGCAAAGGAGCACTAGCAATAGGCAGCACGAGGTGCCGCCTTAATTCAGAATGTCATACAGACGGAAAATCCACTGCCCTTTATAGACCAGCGTCAACACGATCAAGGCAGCCTGATACCGTTTGCTGGACACCACCATTGCAATCAGACCCAGAGCAATAAACATGGCCTGTTGCAAGGGATACTCTATACCCAGGCTTAAAAAATACGCTTTGCCTTTAATGGCGGTGTCGATCAGATCCATGATCTGAATCAGTACGAAGAAGCCATACAGTGAGCGTCGCCGGGTCTGAAAATAATCCTCAAACCCCCGATACTCCTGCATATTGCTGGGAAACAGCAAGGACGCCATGATGGCAAAGACACAGGTATACAGGATCAGGAAAAAGTACAACTGAAAAGACCAGACCTGTACCTTGACCAGGCTGAACTCATACCACCAGAAATGGATAATCGTCAGGAACAAGTACAGAACCCATCCCAGATGAATGGGATAGATACGCTTGGCTTTGGGGTGTTGGATGAACTCGGAAACGCCCACGATCAGACGAGAAATGCTGATACCCAGCACCATACCGATAATGATGCGTACGTGGACAAAATGCTCTGGATGGATCAACTCTGGCGGCACGCGTTGTCCTTGCATAGTGGCTAATCCTGGCACACCTTAACAGAGACATTCCGGGGCTCCAAGCGCGTAGTTTCCCGCCAGGACGTTTGTATCCCGATATCCGCCACTCTCGACTTCGCCAGAACCGCTTACCGATTCTGGCGAAGAAGACGATCAAGACTTAGTAACGCGGTGGTGCTGCGTACTGGCCCTTGCTGTCATCCCCCGGAAAGGGATTAGGCGTCTGAGCAGCAGGTTGACGCGGCTGCACGGGACGTACCTCGTAAAGCACAGTACCGATCACGCCAAGATTACGTGTATCGCCCGCCAGGCTGTTAGCGGCATACGCCCTATCTTTACTGGAGAAACGGAAGGCCGCCACTTCTTTTGCGCTCTTGCGAAACCCTTCAATACGCAGCACAGCCCCGGCTTGCAACATATAGCCGTTATGACGACGACTACCCGGTTTGCCGGACAATACATCCAAGCCATCTACGGTTGTAATGATTTCATAAGGCGTTCCGCTGCGATTGGTATAGACCAGCACATATCGCTCACCCTCCTTGCCGGCCAATTGATAATTGTTTTGGCCCACGCTGCTATAGATAGTCAAAGGCTTGTCGCTTGCATCATGTACGGACAGCTCTACATTGCCCTTGTCCAGCAAAATGCTGCGTTGTGCATCCAGATTGCTTCCCAAGGCCCGGCGAATACTTTGCTCGTCGGAATAGTTGAATTGCAGCTCATCGCGCTGCGGCTCGACACGCTGGGCCTGGACAGAATAAACCCGTGACTCGCGCCCTTCCCCCCATTGGGTTCCCAAGCTCGCCTTCGCTTGGGGTGCAGCCGATGCCGAGACAGCGTGCTGCGCAGACTGCGGCGGCAAGTTGCTGCATGCTGCCAGAACTAAAACGGCGCTTAACAAGCTCCAGCGCCCCAGTCGTCGTGCCGATAGGAATGATTGAGACAGATTCATGCGCTTCCCCTTTTATTAGTACAAGTGCCCTGACCAGCCCCTGTTGAGCGCGAGTATTCCTGATTCCACGGCCTTTGAGTCGTCAGCAAACCTCAAAATTGAAATTGCCTGTATCAGGGAAAATAGCCAGACCAGCAGGCCAAAACCCGAGAACAGGCCTACTATGCTCACAATCCCTTCTCACGAGCCGCAAGCATGGATATCAAGAACTTACCCTTTTGCACCGTCAACTGGTCCGACATCACCCCCACCGAACACAAAGGCGAGACAGGCATGGCCCTGTGGCGCACCCAGCAGTTTGGCCCTATCCGCGTACGCATGGTGGAATACAGCCCCGGTTATCTGGCCGATCATTGGTGCGTAAAAGGCCATATGCTGCTGTGCCTGGAAGGCAAGCTGGACACAGAACTGGAAGACGGACGCCGCTTCACTCTGGAGCCCGGACAGTCTTACCACGTGGCCGATAATGCCGAGCCGCACCGTTCCTCTACCCAAACAGGCGCCACGCTGTACATCGTGGATTAAAGCCTGTTACGTAAAAAGCGCTTCAGGTAGTCAAGGCTGACTGCCTGAAGGGCGGAACTGGCCACGCTGTCTCCTGCCCCCAGCCTCCTACCTCCTGCTCCTGCTCCTGCTCCTGCTCCTGCTCCTGCTCCTGCTCCTGCTCCTGCTCCTGCTCCTGCTCCTGTCCCTGTCCCTGTCCCTGTCCCTGTCCCTGTCTTCAACAGGCTATTTCAGCCTAAAGCAATAATCCTTATTTGTTTTCCACATCGACTTTTTAGAAAAGCATTAATACACTACCAAAACGATTTGGTTAGACATAAAATTGCCAACCAAATCGTTTTACTCAAAAATTCGATAAAAACCTAAAGGACTGCGGCAGGCTCCTTGAGACCCTGACCACGCAGCACAGGAGACACTGATGAAAAACACCTCCACGGCGCAAGTGGATGAGCTGTATTCCCCCCAGCGCATGATTGCCTTCGGGCTGCAACACGTACTGGTCATGGCCGCCTCGCCCATCGCCGCTGTTTTTTTGATGAGCAAGGCCCTGGGTTTTGATGCCGCTCTGACCACCCAATTGCTTAGCGCCACCTTTCTGGTCTGTGGCATAGGCACCTTGATCCAATCCTTCGGCCCGGCTGGCATAGGGGCAAAACTGCCTTTTGTGATGTTGCCTGGCGGCGCACCCATTATCTTGTTCATTCTGATCGCGCAACAAACCGATCTGCCTACGGCCTCCGGCGCCGTCATTCTGTCTGCCTTGCTCTACTTTCTGATCGTCCCTATCTTCAAACGCTTTCTGCGTTACTTCCCCGCGCTGGTCATTGGCATCATGCTCTTGCTGGTAGCGATCAACCTGGCACAGATCTCCGGCAAGCTGATCGCTGGTACACCCGGTAGCGCCAATTTTGGCAATACCGACAATCTGCTGCTGGCCTTGATCACCATTGCCTCCACCGTACTCTTTGCGCGTCTGCTGAAAGGAATGTGCCGCCAACTGGCCATCTTGCTGGGTTTGATTGTGGGTGCCCTGTCCGCCGCCTTGATGGGCGATATCAGTCTGAGTGGCGTAGGCAGCGGACCTCTGTTGGCTCTGCCCTCCCCCTTCCCTTTCGGCCCACCCAACTTTGATCTGATTGCTGCTTTGCCGCTACTGCTGTTCACCTTGATTTCCATGGTGGAGGCCACCGGTCAGACCATTGCCTTGAATGAAGTCCTGGGCAAGGAAGACGAGGCCGAGCAACAAGCCCAAGTACCCAACACGATTCGCGGTGATGGGCTGGCCTCTTTGCTAGGCGGCATTTTCGGGACCTCGCTCATCATTACCAGCGGCGAGAACATCGGCATCATCCGCGCCACCCAAGTACGTTCGCGCTATGTCACCGCCGTCGGCGGGCTGTTCCTGATTCTCTTTGGCGTGTTCTCGCCCCTGTCCGCCCTGATTAGCGTGATCCCGGCCTCCGTCATTGGTGCAACCGGCCTGGTGGTCTTTGCCATTGTGGGCACGATGGGCATAGACATGTTGCGCAAAGTTGATCTGCGCGGTCACTCCGCCATGTACGTCGTCGCCACGGCCCTGGCCATCGGTTTGCTGCCCATTGTTGTCCCCGGCATTTACGACCAACTCCCCGCCCAACTGCGTTTGCTGCTGTCCAACGGCGTCGCTATGGGTGCCCTGACGGCTGCCGTGCTGAACTACCTGTTCATTCACGTGGGTCAGCGCTCGGCCAAAGCCGTCCCCCTTCAACATTCTTAATGAGCTGTGTCATGAATCACGCTGCTTTATTCCAATCCCAAGACCTGGCCCACGCCCGCATTCTGGAGCCTGAACATCTTTTACTGCCACAAGGACCTGTAAGCGGACACGCCGTCGTCATTGAAGAAGGTCGCTTTAGTGATATTGGCACGGTTCAGGACATCGCGACCCGTCACCCTGAACTGCCTCGGCTCAGCCTGCCCGGCCATTTATTGATGCCCGGCTTTATCGATGCACACCACCACGTCACCCAGTCTTATGGAAAATCGCTGGTTTACGGCGAGCCCTCGGAGATTTTCCGCCGCGTATGGGTGCCCCTGGAAAGTACCTTGAACGCGCGCCATCTGTATGCCTCCAGCAAGCTGTCGGCACTGGAAGCCTTGCGCGGCGGTTTCACCACTGTCTGCGATGCCGGTACGCGCTCCTCGGAAGACCTGGATGCCATTGTGCAAGCCACTACGGACGTGGGAATACGCTGCGTATTGGGCCTGATCTGCAACGACAAGCACGGCGCGGTACTATTGGACGCCGAGCCGATTCTGGCTCGCGCCCAAGCCCACTTACAGCAATGGGAGCACCACGATTTGATCAGTCCCTCACTGGCCATTTCCATTCCCGAGGCCGCCAGTGACGCCATGTTGCATCGCGTCTATGCCATGAGTGAAGAAGCCGGTCGTGTTTTCCAGACGCATGCCAACGAGCATCTGGTCGCGGTTGAGCGTTCCTTGAATGCCCACGGCCGCCGTCCCATCGAGCATCTGGCTCACATCGGGGCGCTGGGCTCAGCCTCTTTGCTGGCCCATGCCACCTTGGTAACCCCCAGCGAGATCCGTCTGCTGGCAGACCTGAATGCTGCTGTTTCCTACAACCCCGTTGCCAGCGCCTGGAAAGGCAATGCGGTTGCCCCAGCAGAAGCCATGCGAGTTCAGGGGATACGGCTGGGCATGGGAACAGACGGCACACGCAGCGACGCGTTTCGCATGATGGATTATGGCGAGGCCGCACAACGCTTTGCATTTGGCATGATGGTGGGCGATTCCTCCTGCGGCGCAGGCTGGACCTGGCTGGATATGGCCACCCGAGGCGGTGCCGATGTCATTGGTCTGGGGACACAAACCGGACAGATTCGTGTGGGTGCTCAAGCCGACTTTCTAGTGGTGGACCTGCAGGTGCCTGAAATGACGCCTTCCTGGGATCTGCCTTGGGAGCTGGTACGGATTGCCGCCCGCGACCAGATCCGCGCCGTCGTCGTCCAAGGCAAGCTGCGTCTGTGGGAAGGGCAGCCTGTGGATTGGGACCCCTTGCCATTGCTGGAAGAAGTCCGTGAACTGGCTCGCCACGCAGTCGCCCAATCGGATATTCGCAAACTCCATGCCCCATCCACCGAGCATCTGGCCCGTCGTGCAGAGCAGGAAAAGGCCCTGGCATGACAGCAGGTTTGTTAATTGCTTTCGCGGCTGTCCTGGCTGGCGCCTTTATCCAAGGGGCCAGCGGCATGGGTTTTGCCCTGATCGTGGTCCCGGTCCTGGCATTGGTTCACCCCGAAGCCATTCCTGGAGCACTCCTGTTCCTGATGTTGCCCTTGAACGCCTATGTCGCCTGGCGGGAACGCGGGGCAATTGACCGCAGTGGAGCAGGCTGGATTACCGTTGGACGTTTTGCAGGCACCTTTGCCGGGCTGGGCATTTTGTTGGTCCTATCCACTTATTGGTTAAACCAATTCGTGGGTATCAGCACCTTGTTGGCTGTACTGGCCTCGGTCCTGGCCCCCAGTTTTACGCCTGGCAAAAAAGCCTTTATTGCCACGGGCCTGGTCACCGGAATTACCGAAACAGCGACCGGTATTGGCGGCCCACCCTTGGCTCTGGTGTATCAGCATGCCCCCGTCGCCACCTTGCGCTCGACAGTCGCCTTGTGCTTTCTGGTGGGGGAAGTGATCTCGCTAATCGTGCTGGGTTTATCAGGCGCCTTGGCCTGGTCACACCTGAACTACGCCGTCTTGTGCCTACCTGCGCTCTTGCTTGGTATGGGCTTGAGTAGCCTGGTTCATCACAGGCTGGATCAACGTCGCCTGCGTATCGGAGTTCTGGTCTTTGCGACCGTATCCGGTCTGGCCGTCATGCTGACTTAATCATCCAACTGAGTAGACGCACGGGCCCGAAGCTCCGGCTTTGGGCCCAATGCCGACATGCGGCTCTTGTCGCCCGACAAATGCTCGAACAAGAGCTCGACCGCCAAAGTAGCCACTTGTTCCAGATGCAGATCCACTGCAGTCAAGGCGGGTTCTGCAGTTCGAGCGCGCAAACCGTCGTAACGGGTTGCGATCATCACATCTTGCGGAACTCGCAAACCGGCTTGCTGTACAGCCTCCAGAGCGCCAACCGCAAAGGCATCCACAGGCACACATAAGGCATCCGTATCCGGATACTGAGCCAGCAACTTCGCACATGCTTTGTGGCCCCCGACTTCTCCCAGGCTTTCCTCTACCTGCATATAGCGCAAAGGCATGGCATGCGCCGTCGCAAAGTTCTCATAGGCTTTCTTGTGACTGGCATAGGAATCCCGCGCCGCGCTGCTTTGCACCAGCGCAATACGTCGCCGCCCTTGTTCCCACAGATGGTTCAACAGCAAATGCGCCGTTGCTGTGGACTGCAGATCAATAAAAGGAATGCTTTCTGCACCGCCCCCTTGACGCCCAATCGACACCAAGGCCACGCCCCGCTCTTGCAACAAGCGCACATTGGGGTCATCCGTCATGGGTTCAAGCAGAATCGCCCCATCAATATCCAGGCCTTCCAAAAAAGCCTGGGCATTCTCCAGAGGAGGAACAAAGACCAGGGCCAGACCACGCCGCATGGCGGCTTCTGCTGCAATCCCCGCCACTTCCATCATGAAGCCCAGACGCGAAACCCCACCCGACACGGCAAAAGGCATGGAAGAAACCAGCGCAATGCTATTGGCCGAGCCAGAGCGCAAACGCTGTGCCCGAACGTTGGGCCGATAGCCCATATCCGCAGCAATCTGCTTCACCTTGGCCCGCGTCAAGGGGTCCACGACTCCCCGATCATTCAAAGCGTGTGAAACCGTCGTCAAAGACACCCCTGCCGCCTTGGCGACATCGCGGATGGTGATACGGCGAGAGGGGGTAGTAGAGGAGCGTGGCAAGGCTGGATCAATCAGAAAAGGGAAAGAGAAGAAAATAGCATAGCCCTGAGGGCTTGTTTACGCGGAACAAGGCGGTGAACCTGCCAACATCAGCCAAAGATCCACTGCCCCACCAGCACGATGCCGCGCAAAACCAGTGCAGCAGCGAATATCCAGGCATGTCCCAACACAAACCCGAACGTCGCCCAGCCTCCGGCTCCATCCACGTCCTTCGCGGAAACTTCCATCATCAAAGCCATGAGCAGCAGCACAACTTCCAGGCCAATTGCCGCCTTCACAACCCAGGCCCATGGAAAGGACAAGAGGTAGACAAAGCCTACAAATAAAACGCCCAGAAGCAACATCCAAAAAGCGACACCTACAAGGCCGCCCAGATCTACCCGCTTTGAATTACTCATTAAGGAACCTGCCTACCTTTAAAAATAAGAAGTCTTGGCCAAGATGCTTGGTCAATCTTGATCAGGCGCCATAGTACAAGTTAATACCTGCCCAAGGGGGCACTAACATTTTGACTTCCCCTCCAGCAGGCAATTGGTTTTACGCTGCTCTCGGAGTTGGGCTTGCATCAATCTGCGGTTTTCTTCTTGCTGTTCTCGCATCTGACGCAGAGTCTGCACGCGCAAGCCGTAATCTGCGTCCTGCGCATAGCCGTCACCCAGAGGCCGTTTAGCCATTTGATAGCCGAAAACCGGGATCGGGGGCAGAGGCACCCGATTGGTATACGAGACTCGGTATCCACTGAGCCACTGCGCATAACAAGGATCTGTATAAAGAATGCCCAGGCGTTTATCGACATCCCTAAGCTTATAGTTAATGGTCAGCGGAGTCTCGCCGTAGACACTGCCATTGCAAACGACAGTGGCTCCTTCCGGGTCGCTATGATAAGTAACGGCAATACTGGAGCAAGCGCCAAGAAGCAGGGGAAAACACAAAACAAACAAGACCTTGATACCATTCATTCTTTTTCTGCTCCGTGTTTTCCCGAGCCACCCAATGCATTAAAACGCAATAAAACCTAATTTAAGGTAGCCCTGTGAAACTTTCCATCCTTGGGCTGTTCAGAATTTGAATATTATCAATAAACGACCAGCTCAGCCTCAAAGCATACCGATATAAAAAACAGAACAATCAGGCACCAATGAAAAAGCCGCCCATAGGGCGGCCAAGCTGGTTAATGGTCTCCGTCTTTCTTGGAAGTTTTATATTGAATCGTGCTTGCTCGGAAAATCACTGGGCCAGTTCATGGGCATGTCATTCATATCCAAACCTCCTGCTGTTTATTTAATCAAGAAAGCCTAGAACGAATTTTTATCCTAACAAAAAAATTACAAACTTCAAGCGTTAAACAGCATATTCAGTGTTTACCCTGTACAAATAGAAACACAAACAAAACAGGTGCTTCACACAACCACATAGGATTTTTCAAGTTCTTTGCATTGAACCTAAAAACGCCAGTAAAAACATGAGGCTTGGCCTTCTCAAGCCGGTGATAGGCATAAAAGAAGCTCTCGCAAGGAGAGCTTTTTGCTAACTGGCTTGAGCTGCCAGATCAGGTTTCACATCAAGAGCGTCGCGCCATGGCCAGGATCACACCAAAGCCTATCATCATGCTGCCGCTAATACGGTTCACCCAGCGCAGACCACGCGCATTTTGCATCACACCTGACAGCCTGGTCCCCACATAGGCATATGCCGCAATCGCGATCACTTCCAGCAGCAGAAAAATCACTCCTTGTGTCATGAAGCTGGCCCAATAGTTATTCATATCCACAAACTGCGGGAAGAAGGCGGTGAAGATCAGAATGGCCTTAGGATTGCCAATAGCCACGAAGAACTCCTGACGCACCAGGCCCCAGATATCTTTTTTGCTCACCTCAGTCTGCTCTGCTGATGTTTTGCCACTGGCACGCAACACCTTGATGCCCAGCCAAATCAGATACGCCGCCCCCGCAAGCTTGACCACGGTAAAGGCCGTTTCCGAGACCATCAGCAAGGTGCCCATCCCCAAGGCCGCCACCACAATCATGATGGCAAAAGCGACCAGACGCCCCATGGCTGCTACCAATGCAGTCGACACTCCTTGCTTGGCCCCTACCGTCATGGACAGCAGATTATTGGGTCCGAAGGCCATATTCAGGGCAAAACAGGCGGGTAAAAACAACAAAAGGCTACTGGCGGTCATGATTCTGCTTGGCTCCATAGACAATGCCAGCCTTTCAGACTGAAAGGCTGGCATTCGTCGATTGAAAACGGTGTATATGCACTTTACTCCGAGTAGCTTCAAAATCAAGAAGCTAGCGGGAAGAACAAGTACAAGAACCCAGAATCTATGGGAACGACTCAAGATTGAAGTGAACTTGGCATGACCGCGCCGCCACCTGCTCTACCGTTTTCAGCACCCTCAACCAGCCACCGCATTAAGCGCCACTTTGGGAGATGAACGCGAGGATGCCAAAAACACTAGAAATGCGAGCATGGCAATAACACCCGGCACAGCAAAGGCCATGAAATTCATCTGCAAAGGCAACTCCGCCGCCATCAGAGTACCGCCTAGGAAAGGCCCGGCAATGGCACCGATACGCCCCACGCCTGACGCCCAACCCAAGCCCGAGGAGCGCATGGACAAGGGGTAAAACTGTGCTGTATTAGCGTATAGCAGAATCTGCGTACCGATAGTGGTGGCACCAGCAATCACGATCAACACATACAGCACCAGAGTCGGGCTCTTGAAACCCAGCAAGGTAATGGACACCGCCGACACTAGGAAGAACCAGGCGACCACTTTAGGCAAGCTGAAACGATCCCCCAGCCAACCACCCAGAATCGCACCGAACATGCCGCCCAAGTTCAAGGCCACCAGGAAAGACAAGCTGGAACCCAGGCTATAGCCCGCATTGGCCATTAATTTAGGTAGCCAGGAGCCCAGGGCATAGACCATCAAGAGGCAGCAGAAAAACGCTACCCAGATCATCAAGGTGCCCAGCAAGCGCCCTTCCTTGACCAGATCCAGCATCGGCACACCCATCTTTTTCTGCTCATGCAAGGTCAAGACGGTATCGTGGGACACGCCCATTTCTGGGGCCAAGGTCTGCACAATGCGGCGTGCTTTTTCTTCTTGCCCTTGGCGAATCAGAAACGCCAGCGACTCGGGCAATTTCCAGACAATAAAAGGCAGCAGCAACAGCGGAATGGCCGCACAGAAAAACATGGACTGCCAGCCAAAGCGCGGCAACATGTAAATGCCGATCGCCGCCGACAACAGACCACCCAATGAATAGCCGCTGAACATGATCGCCACCAAGGTGCTGCGCGAGCGCTTGGGCGAATACTCATTCATCAAGGCCACGGCGTTGGGCATCAGCCCTCCACAGCCCAAACCAGCCAGAAAGCGATACACACCAAACTCGGTTGGAGAACTTGCAAAGCCATTCAGGAACGTGGCCAGGCTGAACAAGGCAAAGCAGATCGTCACGCCCTTTTTACGGCCAATCTTGTCTGCCAGCGGCCCGAACACAAAAGCACCAAACATCATGCCAAACAAGGCGTAGCTACCCAAAGCACCTGCTTGCACCGGCGTCAAATTCCACTCGTCCATCAGCACCGGCAAGACCACACCATAAATAAACAAGTCATAGCCATCGAATATCAGCAACAAGGCACACAAGCTCATCACCATCCAGTGAAAGCGCCCGAAGCGCGCCTGCTCAATCACTTCATTAACTTCTAGTGTTTTCATGATTTGTCTCCCCCAAATGGAGTTTTTTGTCTTGATGCCCTGCGCTCTACCAGCCGCACGCATCGATTGATCAGCCCTGGTCGCCGCCTCCTACTGGCAAGACAGTGCCGGTGATATACGAAGCCTCGTCCGAGGCCAAAAACAAAATGCTGGCGGCCTGTTCATCCAGGCTGCCGTAACGCTTCATCAAACTGCTGGCCACGGTCTGATCCACAATCTGCTGATACCAGATCGCTTCCCGGGGATCTTCTTGAATCTGGGTATTGCGGGGAACACGCCGTGGCGGTGCCTCGGTTCCACCGGGCGAGACGGCATTGACCCGAATGCCGCGCTGGGCATTCTCAAAAGCCAATGAGGCGGTCAAGGCATTGACGCCGCCTTTGGCTGCGGCATAAGGCACGCGGTTGATGCTGCGGGTTGCAATCGAGGACACATTCACAATGGCCCCGCTGCCCTGCTCCTGCATGCTGGGCAACACGGCATGACAGGACCACAGGGTTGGGAACAACGAGCGGCGTATCTCGGCTTCGATCTGCGTCGGCGTGTAGTGCTCGTAAGGACGCGTCCAGATCGTGCCCCCGACGTTATTGATCAAAATATCAATACGCCCCCACTTATCCAGCGCCGCCTGGGCCGCGGCTTGTGCACCTTCAACGGTTTCCAGATCCACTTCCAGCGTCAGGACCGTATCACTGGCCAGTTCCCGCACCAATTCAGAGCGGTCTACCGCCAGCACCCAGGCCCCTTCAGCCTGCAAGCGCTCGGCAACGCGACGGCCTATGCCTTGGGCCGCGCCCGTCACAATGGCCACTTTTTGATGAAAACGCAGAGGCGCAGTCATGATCTTTCCTTGTAGGAGTCATCCAGCACAGCACGCCCCGCAAAAGGGGGCGCTGCTTGAATGCCTTTATTGGCTGGTGATGAATTTTTCGTAGTAAAAATTCGCGGGAGCATAGGCTTGTGCATCAATGAACTGGCTAACCGCATCCACCATGGGCGGCGGCCCGCACAGGTACACATCCACCTGCCCTTCATGCCAATGCGCCAGATCCAGATGCTGAGTCACGTAGCCCTTGCGTTCATGGCTGGATTCCGGGTCTACCACGCAGGTGGTGTAGCTGAATTCGGGCAAACGCTGGGTATAGGAATCCAGCTCAGCCAGCATCACCAGATCCTGATCACGCGTAACGCCATAGACCAGATGCACAGGCTGCGTACAGCCCTGCTTGACCAGCACTTCCAGCATGGACAAGAACGGTGCCAAACCTGTACCACCGGCCAGGAACAACAAAGGGCGTGTTACCTGACGCAGATAAAAACTGCCCAAAGGCCCGGTCATTTCCACCTGTTGTCCTAGCGGCTGTGCCGCCAGCCAGGAACTCATCAAGCCACCTGGAACCTGCTTGATCAGGAAACTCAAACGCGACTCGCCCGGCGCAGAGCTGAAGGAATAGGAGCGATGCGCCTGCCCACCGGGCACCGTGATATTCACGTACTGCCCAGGCAGGAAAGGCAAGGCGTCATCAGCCGCATCAATCTTCAGCTCGTAAGCTGCATCCTCATACTGACGGCATTCCGACACCTGCCCCTGCCACTTGGCCACGGCGGTCTTGCACACGCCCGATGAAATCGGCACGGCAATCACGCAGTCCGACTTGGGAATCATCTGGCAGGTCAGAACCAAACCCTTGTCCGCTTCCTCTTGCGTCAGGGCATCCTCGATATAGTCATCGCCCTGCTCATACTGGCCACTTTCGGCCTGACACTTACAGGTGCCGCACACCCCGTCCGAGCAATCCATAGGCAGATTGATCTGATGGCGATACGCGGCATCCAGCACTTTTTCGTGTTCACCACAGTCCACGAAGCGGGTGACGCCATCCTCAAAATTCAGCGCAATACGATAGCTGTTCACGACTGGCTCTCCGCTTTAAATGTGATACACATCAATCACTTGACGGATGTAGTCGTTCTTTAGCACCACCTTCTTTTGCTCGATCAACCAGCCCTGCTCCTGAGGCGACAAGGTCAGATAAATGGTGCCGAAGAATTGATCCGTCACCCGATAGCGATGGTTCAGTGTCAAAAAGTTGTAGCGAACATCCACCTGCCCATCACGTTCGGCCAGAACCTCGATATTGCTCAGCATATGAGCGGTACGCGGCTCGGGCGTCGAGGCTCCGGAACGCTCGGTCTTGATGCGGAAAACTCGGTCTTCCAGACCGTTACGGTTGGGATAGAAAATCAAGGAGACCTCGCTATGCGGATCTTCGGTCAGTTGATCATCATCGTCCCAGCAAGGCATCCAGTACTGAGCCTTGGGGCTATAGCATTCCAGCCATTCATCCCACTGGCGGTCATCCAGCAAACGGGCTTCGCGATACAGGAACGCGCAAATAGAGTGATAACTTTCGTTCATGGCTTATGCCTCCCCGTTTTCTGCTTTCAGCGCCTGGCTCATGGTCTTGGCCCAGTACTCGTGCTGGCAGACAAACAAGCCTTCATCCTCACTACGCCCCCCACTGATCAAGGGCTTCATGCCCATGGCGGTGGCATTCTCGTCCGGGCCTTGCACCCACAAAGGTGCGCCTCGGCTCAAGTCATTCCAGGGGGCGGCAATACCGGCATAGCCTTCCTGACAGGCACGGAACTCTTCCAGATCGTCTGCCGTTCCCATACCGGACACGTTGAAAAAGTCTTCGTACTGACGAATACGGATGGCACGTTGCTCGGCGCTTTCACCTTTGGGGCCAAAGCAGTAAATCGTGACCTCAGTCTTGTCCACGCTGATAGGACGCGTTACCCGAATCTGGGTAGAGAACTGGTCCATCAAATACACGTTCGGGTACACACACAGGTTGCGCGTCTGGTTGACGATGAACTCGGCACGCTCCTCGCCCAGGCGCTGCTTCAGCTCCTCGCGGTGCTCATAGACCGGGCGCACGGTTGGATTCATGGTCTTGGTCCACAGCAAGATGTGGCCGTAATCAAAGCCATACACACCACCCAGGCTTTTGCTCCAGCCGTTCGCATCCACTGCTTGCGTGCCGCCCTCTTTGCGGCGACCCATGGTGGCGGAGTAATTCCAGTGAACACTGCTGACGTGGTAACCGTCAGCCCCGTTTTCCATCTGCAACTTCCAGTTGCCGTCATAGATATAGGAAGAATTGCCGCGCAGCACTTCCAGGCCTTCAGGGGCTTGATCCACGATCTGGTCGATGATGACTTTGGTTTCACCCAGATATTCGTCCAAAGACACCACATCCGGGTTCAGGCTGCCGAACAGAAAGCCGCGATAGTTCTCAAAGCGCGCGACACGCTTCAAGTCGTGCGAGCCTTCGGTATTGAACTGCTCGGGATACTGAGTGTTTTTCTCGTCCTTGACCTTGAGCAGCTTGCCTGCGTTATTGAAGGTCCAGCCATGAAAAGGACAGGTAAAGCTGCCTTTATTGCCATGCTTGCGGCGGCACAGCATGGCACCCCGGTGAGCACAGGCATTAATAAAGGCATTCAAGCCACCGTCTTTGCCGCGTGTCAGAAACACGGGCTGGCGACCAATATAGGTAGTGAAGTAATCATTCACATTAGGCAGTTGGCTTTCATGCGCCAGGTAGACCCAATTGCCTTCAAAAATATGCTTCATCTCCAGCTCGAACAGATCCGGATTCGTGAAGATGTCACGACGGCAGCGATACACGCCCGTTTCTTGGTTTTCTTCCAGGGCAGTATCAAGCAAGTGCCTGATATCTTTGGTTTTATCCATAAGGACTGACATGATGTGGCCTTTATGAGAGTTGCAGCCGTCCCTGCCCATGCCCATGAAGGCATAGCAAGTACGCGTGATAGAAAAGAAAAATCGCTCCGGATTGAGACCGGACTGGCTCGTGGCAGCGTGTTGCTGGCTTGGCCTTGAGCCTGATTCAAGCCCGACAGGGACACTATCGGACTGATCTTGCCCAGCCCGTTTTATCTAAAGATCCTGGGCTGTTCTGCATGGCTTTCATTACAGTCTTTGGAGGTGCAGGCTTCCAATACCATATCGGTCCCGCTCCATAGCAAAATGCTATAGTTTGTTTTTTTATGAATTAAATCAGCCACTTAAATCATCTAAAACACAAAACCTATCGTTAACCCTAGAGCTTGTCGGGTATATGCTTGAAGCTTGGATGGTCGAGATAGGTGATATATTGGTTCGGATTTTCTGGACCTGGACCACGGGCAAAGCACATGGACTTGAAACAAATCCGCTACTTTGTTGCGGTCGCCAAAGCGCGCAATTTCACTCGCGCTGCCGAGCAGTTACACATAGCCCAACCTGCGCTCAGCAGACAGATCCAGTTGCTGGAACAAGAGCTCAATGTCCTGCTGCTGTCACGTGAAAGCCGCCCCCTGCAACTGACCGAGGCGGGCCGCATCTTTTACGAGCAATCACTGCAATTGCTCAATCGTGTGGAAGTGATGAAAGCGGCGACCACCGAAGTCGGTCTGAACCAGCGCCCACAATTGTCGATTGGCTTTGTGGCCTCCACCTTGTACGGTGGCCTGCCCATCCTGATCCAGAAGTTCCGCCACGCCTACCCGGATATCCGCTTCCACTTTCTGGAGCTGACCTCCAGCCAGCAAATTCCCGCCTTGCGCGCCGGACGTATTGATATTGCTTTTGGGCGTGTGCGCATCCATGACAGCGCCGTGTGCCGCACTGTCTTGCGTGAAGAACGCCTGGTTCTGGCTATCCCGCCAAAGATTGACTTGGCCAAGGACCGGGGGCCAGTGTCCTTGCAAGTCATCGCTGATCACGCCTTTATTGTGTATCCCAAATCCCCACGCCCCAGCTTTGCCGATCATGTGCTGAATATTCTGCACGACAACGCTATCTTCCCCACCGAAGTGCACGAAGTGCTGGAGCTGCAAACGGCGATGGGACTGGTCGCAGGTGGGGTGGGTTTGTGCCTGATTCCTTCAGCAGCACAGATACGCAGTGATCTGGTGTACCGGCTGATTGACGACGAGAAAGTAACCTCGCCTATTATTTTCAGCCACAGGAAAAACGACAACTCCTGGTACATCGCCCAGATGCATGCCTTTATTGAGGAAATGTATGCGGAGAACCCGCCCTGGCTGATTCCGGGGCACAGCGCCTTGAGCAACGGGCCGCCACCCTGTTGACGGCTGCAAGCCTATGAGCAACTGGCCTGCTCTGGCTTGCAGCGAAACCTTCTACTTCACTTGCTTGCGCTGATACCGTCAGACTGCAAAGCCGCCACCACCTAATACAAAAAGGCCCTGCAAAGCGTCGTGAACGCTTCTTGCAAGGCCAGAAAAGTACGGCGTTCACAGAGCTACCAGCAGCAGACCTTTTCATTACAAAAAGGTCTGGCCAGCCGTCAGTTAAAACCGCTTAGATACGCTTGAAAAGCGCCGAACGTACCTTGCCAGTGGCGCCATCTGCTGCTGTCAGGAACTGCTCCATGTGAATGTCGCGCTCAAAGAGGCGGCTTTGCATCAAGGTGGAGATCGCCGCTTCAATCATGGGGGGCGGGCCACACAAATAGGCCTTGTTGCCCGCGCAACGCTGCTCAAAAAACTGCCCCACGGCTTCATGCACAAAGCCCACAAAGCCCTCCCAGGCATCATCCGGCAAAGGCGCATTCAAGGCCGGGATGTAGTGGAAATTGTCGTGCTTTTCAGCCAACTGATAGAAATGATCCGCGTGATACAGCTCGGCTTTATTACGCGCCCCCTGGAACAGATAAATGGGACGGGTATCGCCCTGCTCCAGCAAATCCATAATCATGGATTCGGGGCTGGACAGGCCCGAACCACCGGCGATAAAAATTGCGCCTTGCGGGTCGGACTTGCGCACAAAGAACTGACCATAAGGGCCGGACACATCCAGAGACTGCCCCACTTCCAGCTCCTCGTGCAGCCAGGTCGTGCCTGCGCCCCCTTCTACCTTTCGTACGTGCAAATCGATAATGCCGGTCATGGACGGCGGATTCGCAATGGAGAAAGCACGGGTACTGTCAATGGACGGCACATGCAGGTTGACGTACTGCCCGGCCTGGAACGCCATCGGACGATCCAGCTCCAGACGGATGTGCTTGATCGTGGGCGACAAGTCTTCAATCAGGACGACCTTGCCCTGATAATCCTCGACGGGCAGGCCCTGGAAATCCGGGTCCACGTCCACGTCGGCCTCGATGACCATATCGGATTCGGGGCGGCAACAGCAAGCCAGCAGCTTGCCTTCATCCCGCTCCGAATCCATCAGGGCAAAGCTGGACGCATCGCCTGCGTCTGCATAGCCTTCCAGCACCTGTACCTTGCAGGTGCCACACGTGCCATGTCCACAGGCAAAAGGCAACCAAACCCCTTGTCGCAACGCGGCGTCCAACAAGGTTTGTCCGTCTTCCACCTCTACCACATCACCTGTGGGTTCTACGGTTACCTGATACGTCATTGCTGCCTCCGCCTCTTATACGCCCGTACCCTTGTAGCCATTCAGGCCAGGGGTCTTGAAACGCAACAAGGATTTGTGATCAAAACCCTTGGCACCCAAGGTGTCGTCCGGGTTCAGTTCAACGGCCTCGCCATTCAGATTCCATTGCACCTTGCTCCACTCGATCTGTTCAAAGTCAGGGTGCTGGGCAAAACCGGCGGGCATCAGTTCCTGGATCAGTTGCGAGACGGTCATGTCGGGTTGAACCAGAAAGGCTTTGGCCGAGCAGAACAACAAGTGCTCATCCCAACCGATGTACAACAGCATGCTTTCGCCGTAATGCGACTTCTGATCGCGCGCGTAGCCTTGATAGTCCGGGGTAATTGCAGTAACTGCCATATTGATCTCCAATTTTTATAGGTAGTGGCAGCGCCCACCGGGAGCGCTGCCCTTTTTCTCGTGTGACTAGGCCGTCACTCCTTTCCATTCGTTCCAGCGCGCTTCGTCCACGGAGCCCTTGAAGTCCATATTGTCGACACCCACGTTCAGTTGGTAGTAGTCGCTCAGGATCTTCTCCAGATCGGGGCCACCGCAGCCACCTTGCAGGATCTGGTTCACCGGCAGCCAGGCCTGGATGTACTTTTCAGGCTCGTGCTCGAAAATGTCGCGGCAACCGTCCGAGCAAGTGTGGTAACGCTCCCCCTTGTACTGGCTTTGGCGGTAGGTAATTTCGTCGGGTTTTTCCATGTCGGTAAAGGTCATGGGCACCTGACATACCTGGCACAACTGGGGCAGACCGCTGGAGTAGAAGCGCTTGCCTTCGGCTTCCATCTTCTTGGCCATTTCCCAACGCGGACGGTAGTACTTGTCGAAGGTATCGGGGTACTTGGCGCTGAGCCAATCCAGTTCCTCGTCGCTGGGGATCCAGGTGTGGAAACCGGCAGCGTGACCGAAGTTGTAGAAGATCCACCAGGCTTGGTGCGAGATGTGCTCTTTCTCTTTCTCGATCACTTCGCTGTACTTGGGCATGCGAATGCCGTAGCGGGCCAGATCCTTGAACAGAGCGCCACCGGCCTGCTCGAAATAGACCTCCCAGGCTTCTTTCCAGGACATGACCTTGTTGGGCAACATGTAGTCCATCATCATGCCGACCACGGACAGCAGGCGGGTACCGCGCCAGAACCATTTGTCGATCCACTGCTGAACAATAGGCACGTTGTCTTCGTGCTGCTCCAGCAGGAACTTGATCACTTCCAGACCCAGCGTCATGTGGCGCGCTTCGTCAGACTGCGAGCTGAAACCGAAGGTCACGGTGGCCATGTCGCCGTTGTAAGCCGCGCCCGACATGAAGGGCACGAACAGCAAGTTGGTCAGCACGTACTCAAAGGAGAAGCTGATCGCCAGCAGGAACTCGAAGGGACCAGCGGCACGGGCATCTTCAAAGAAGGACTTGGGCACGGACAGATACCAGACGCGGTCGTGCATATGGCTCCAGTCCTGGAAGCCATTGAAAAACTTGTTGTAGTGGCTCATGGCGTGAACCTGCGTCTGCACGTGACGCAGCTCGTCAATCGACTGCATCTGGCACGCAATACGTGCACCGATGCCGCTGAATTGACGTCCCACATGGGAGTAGCCCTGGTAAGCCTGGTATTCCAGCGGGGTCACCGCGGTCAGGAACACCTTGATCGCGTTCAGGTAACGTGGATCAGAAATATTCATCTGGCCATTGTTCTGCGCGAAGGCATCAAAAATGGCGTACAGCTTCTTTTCTTTCTCAGCCTGGTATTTCCAGTACGCGTCCATTGTCAGACGGAACGGATCTTCCCACTTGGACCAATCGGTAATCTTGATGCCCTCGAACTCCTCGTAGGGGAAGGCTTCTTTGCGATCCTGGTAGCTGAATTCCCAGTCCAGATCACGAGTCAGATAGCGATATTTGTCTTTGATATTTAGTTTTTTCGTGGCCATAATGCCCCCTTTTCTGATTTAGCTGTTCCAGTGCAACAACAAGCGGTCTTCATCCTCATCCACGTTGCCACCCAAGGTGATCAGATTCAGATGCAGCTCCTGCATGTCCCACTGTTGCCCATACTTTTCTTCTACGGTCTCACGCTTGACCACCAGCTGACCGGCGCACTCGATACGCACCATGGCGGGTTGGTAAATGACCGTAGCGTCCGGGTTGTCTTCTTCAATAGCCTCGACGATGTAGCGCGACATGTCGTTATCTTGCAGACCGATATAAACCTTGGATGTCATCAGGCTTCTCCACCCAGGCTCAAGCCTGCTTTCGTGACGCGTTTAGAAATAGTGTCCTGAACTTGCTGCCAAACCTGATCGGCCTGGTCGTCAAAGGCGGCCTGGATGTAAGGCATGAAGGCAGCTTGCACTTGTGGCATCCACTGATCCAGCCAGGTTTGCAGTTGCTGCTTGTTTTCCTCGCTTTCGGCAACGGCAATCTTGAAGACGCTATCGCTCCAGTTGGACAGGTCTTTATGGCAATCCAGCATGAACTCCAGCAACATATCCAGATCGCGGCCACCTGCTTTGGCCAGATCCGCGACCAGGCCCTGATACACCACTTGGTGCACCACGGTGTTGATCAGCAAGGACTGCACCATCAACAACTCAAACCAGTCTTTCTGAATCAAGGTTTTTTCGCACAAGGCACGCAGACCTTGCCATGCTGCATCCTGCATCCAGGCTTCTTTGGCCTGACTCAGGGAGTCGGCACTATTGCCATCAATCAGCAGACCAATACGGGAGACGTATTGCGCCATACCTAGCGAGTCCATCCCGGCATAGAGACAGGCTTGGGTAATGGTGGTGCCATAACCGTAGGCCGAGCCGGACATGAAGTTCAGGTTGGCGGTTTGCTCGATATGACGCAAAGGCAGCAGCAGTCGGGTGACCTTGGCTTTGACGTCCTCGCTCAGGTACTGAGCCAGTTCACGCTTTTCAAAAAAGCCGTAATTGGTTTCTGCCGACTCCTGCATGCGGGCGCGGTTTTGCACGTAAGCGCCGTAGTAGAACTGGCGGGGATCACGGAACACATACCAGTCCTTCATCTGGATGGCGGTATGTGTGGGGTCGTTCAGGGTCTTGTCCGGCATCCACAAGGGGCGGTAGTGGAAGTTGGCCGTTGCCTGGGCGTCGTAAGTCGCTTCCTGGTAGCGCGTGGCCGGTTTCTCACCAAAGCGGCGGGCCACGTTGGCGAAGGTTTGCCGCACAGGCTGCAAACTGGCCGTTTTAATTTCTAATGTCATCCTCTTGTTCTCCTGAATAAAACCTATTGGGCTCCAGCCTGACGGCTGTTACCGACCAAAGTGTCATAACCAAAACGCCATTTTTCTTCGTTCTCGTCATTGATCCGCATTTGCTCATCACTCATGAGCTGGACATTGTTTTGCAGGCAGAAGTGCTCAAAGGCGGCGGGTGGCATCACCAGCTCTACAAACAAATCCGGCTGGCCAATGGCAAAGTCAAATTCCACAAAACGGGCGTTGGCGGGACTGCGTACTCGTACGTACTTTGTCAAAGTGGGCAAGCTCGTGTCTGACATCGGTTCTCCTCCTGATCAAGCTGTTGCATGAGTGTCCACAGCCTGTTCACAGCAAACCGCGTGCCAACTTTAAATTTGAAGGATTTAACCCTTTAGGATTAAAGAGATAGAGGGATGAAGGTGTAGACAGAATGCGCTGTTGGCGAAGCAGGCGAATGGAAAATTGATCATTTGATCAAGTGCTTAGCACCGTTTTCATCAAATGCTGAGTTAGGGTAAAGCCCTAGAAAAAACCGTTTTATCCGTCCTCTGGACACTATTGTGTTTTCCTGGAGTCACCCGAAAGACAGGCGGCATACTGATTTTTAAAACACCCAAAACCACAATAAAAAACAACAGGATGGAGACGGCCATGGGGGCTACTGAACTCACACTGCCATTAAGTCAGGATCTGATCGACGCTATTCGCTTTGATGCGCGTGAAGGAAAAATATGGTTTGGCGAACAGCGCATGCTCTTGCTGCACGCCAGCGGCTTTGGCCAGCTACGCAAGGAACTGATTGCCTCTTTGGGTAGCGAACGCGCCAAATACTTTCTGATGCGCTTTGGCTACCATGCGGGCATGAAGGACGCCGAGGTGTCGCAAAAAGTGCGCCCGGACCTGTCACTGAAAGAGACCTTTCTGGCAGGCCCGCAAATGCACACGATCCGCGGGATGGTCAAAGTGGTGCCCACCGCCCTGACCTTTGATCGCGATGCTGGCCAGTACTACGGTGAATTTGACTGGTTCGATTCCTATGAAGTCAGCAATCACCAGAAAGAGCATGGCCAATCCAGCGAACCGGTCTGTTGGAGCTTGCTGGGGTATGCCAGTGGCTACACCAGCTTCTATATGGGCAAGAGCATCATCTACAAAGAAACCCAATGCGGCGCCATGGGCCACAGCCACTGCAAGATCGTGGGCAAGCCTGCCGAGGAATGGGAGGATGATGACCCCGAGATCGACCGTTTCATGCTGCCTGACCCGGTCCAGGACGAACTGTTTGCCTTGCGATGTGAGCTGGTGAAGTTGCGCGAACAGGAGTTCAAACACTCCAGCGCCAACTTCACCTTGCCCAACTCCATTGGTCAGTCAGCCGCCTACCAGGCCGCCTGTCATCTGCTGGAAAAAGCCGCACAAAGCAAAGTGTCGGTGCTGCTGCTGGGGGAAACCGGTGTAGGGAAAGAAGCCTTCGCACGCGGCCTGCATGCCGCCAGCGACCGGGCTGATCACCCTTTTATTGCGGTGAACTGTGCGTCCATTCCCCCGGAGCTGATTGAATCGGAACTGTTTGGCGTGGAAAAAGGCGCTTATACCGGCGCACACAAATCCCGCCCTGGCCGCTTTGAGCGCGCCCAGTGCGGCACCATCTTTCTGGATGAAATCGTGGAGCTGTCGCCCCGATCCCAGGCCGCCCTGCTCCGGGTCTTGCAGGAACAGGAGCTGGAACGCGTGGGGGATGAGAACATTCGTCACATTGATGTGCGAGTCGTAGCAGCTACCAACGAAGACCTTGCCGAAGCCGTACAAAAAGGAAGTTTCCGTGCTGACCTGTACTACCGCCTGAATGTGTTCCCTATCCACATCCCGCCTCTGCGTGAACGCAAGGAAGACATTCCGCTACTGACCGAGTACTTCCTGAACAAGTACTCCAGCATGTACAAAAAACATGTGATGGGCGTCAGCGACCGCAGCCGCGAATTGCTGATGCAGTACGACTGGCCGGGCAATATCCGTGAGTTCGAGAACATGATCGAACGTGGTGTCATCCTGACCGAGCACAATCACGAGATCGAAACCCATCACCTGTTCCCGCAGCAAAAAAGCGCTTTGCAATATCTGAGCAGCCTGAATACCCAGGGCTATATGGCCAAGGAAACCTGTTTTACGGCAAACCAGACCCAATGCGTGGAGCATTTGCTGGAGACACCCTTCAATCTGGATGATTTGGAAGAGCAAATCATTCAATTGACGCTGAAGAAAACGAACGGGAATATTTCAGAAGCGGCACGCAGGCTAGGACTGACTCGGCCTGCTTTGGCATACAGGCTGAAGAAGGTAGCGATGCCTGCTTAATACTCAATAGCGAGCAAGTAAACCCCTCAAGGGCTTACTTGCTGTTTGCCAACACCTTGCATTGACTAAGGTACCAGTCACCGAAATCGCTGATCGCCTGCAATTGATACTGCCCGGAAGTAAACCGTGGCTGCTGAAATGCAGACTCGACCATAAAGACACGCTCCTCGTCATTGTTTGCCCATTTAAGCAAATCCTCTTTCGAGGCGCCTAATTGCCAAACCCGCATGACCTCTTGCGCATAGGGATAGTCCTGCTGACACTGAGCCAATGCCTGCTCACGAGCCGATGTAACTTGCCCCAATACTGCTGGCGAGGAAAACAGCAACAATGCCGCAGTGGGCAGCGCGATCATCCAGTTCGTTTTCATACTCCCTCCATGGTATTTTTTTTGTAATCATATCCTGAATGCAAGGTATTAACTCGGCACCAAACCCCTGGCAACCTTAGCCTGGCAACCTTAGCCTGGCACTCCTGAATAACGTCCTGCAAATCGGGACCCTGACTTCGCTCGCCCTAGGCTAGCTGTCAATGGTCAACACCCAAGCGTGTTGAAAAACAGCCGTTCCTATTTCCTTAAAAGCGCGAACATTTTTGTCAAAAACAAGAAACATTTAACTCCATTGCAGAAAATTTCACGCTAAATATTCAATAAAAACTCAAAAAAAAAGAAATTTTCCAAAAAAACAAAAATCAATAAAAATTGCCAAAAAAATAAAGCCACTTCTATTTCAACAAATCTTGTATAAAATGCATTTTTTCACCTCTACTTAAGCATAAAAATGAGCACTACATTTCACAACTATCAGTTGAAGTCCGAACTTGGTTTCATGGAAGTTATTGGCCACGTCATTATTTGGGTTTTACTAGCCATCGTCACACTGGGTCTGGCGCTGTTTGTCTTCCCTTACTACATGCAGCGCTTTATTATCAGCAAGACTTACGCCTATGACGAGCAGGGGCAGCGTGTTGGCCGCCTGGTTTGCACCATTGATCTGGCTAGCATCATTGGCAATATCCTCTTGTGGGTACTGATCAGTATCGTCACCCTGGGTATTGGTTACCTGGTTTTCACCTATAAAATCAGTGCCCACTGCATGAGCCACACCAAGATAGTTGGGATAAATAGCCTATAAAGCACACTATTTCCTGAGAAACAGGTCGCCTAAGCGTCAGTCTTTTTTCAGTCAAGTAGTTAGGAAATCTCTTCCATGCCTGGTAATTTTTTATCAGGCATTTTTTATTTCAGCCTTTAGTCAGATTACTTATTAACGACAACAAAAAACCAAGACAATAATTCTTTATTTCACAATAATCTGCTGTCTTACTGGCTGCATTTCCTGTCATATCAAAAAACTTCACAACAAGACAATGACATGGAAGCTATCAATGGCCCGTCTGGACATCTTCTGACACCCTCCTCTCACACGATTTAGCCAAGTTTTCCTCGTTTTGGACCTGCCCTATCACCCCGGCTCTGGCCTGATTTCCTCCAGCAACTACAATGGAGGCTTATCTAAGGAGTCTTATGTTGGAATTTCAGCCCCGTGAACGGGCGTATTTATCTGGTATCCATGCCCTGTCGCAAGACCAGGACAACAATGAAGTGTTTGTAGGCATGACCGCTGCCGAGTCTGTTTGGTACGCGAACTACGTCCAGCAGTCATACAAAGGGGAAGTAACACGAGGCGATGAGGCCGAAGCACGTTACCTGGCCCTGCATGATCAGCACGAGCAAGCCCGCTGTGCTGTACTGGCAGCAGAATCCTTGCTGCAATCGTTCGAAACGAGCACTCAGTAAGAGTGAGTATTGCGACACACGCCAGGCCGGGCCTCTGTTTCTCTTGCCTGCCCTGTCTGACCAAACCTTGCGTAGTCGCCCATAAAAAGCCCGCCGATTTTTCAACAGGCGGGCTTTTTTTTGCGCATGGCTAAATGAACGGGCTGACAAGCTGCTCATCAAGCCCTCTATCCGACAAGCGTACAGACGATTACAGGCGCAGCTCCTTGGACAAAAAGGTTTGAACCCGTTCAGGTCGACCTGCCAGATCACCAAAAAACACTTCAGTGGCCACGTCTTCCAAGATCCTGCCCTGATCCATAAAAATCATCCGGTCTGCCACCTTGCGGGCAAAGCCCATTTCATGGGTTACGCACATCATGGTCATGCCTTCCTCAGCCAGACTAACCATGACATCCAGCACCTCATTGACCATTTCCGGGTCCAGCGCCGAGGTCGGTTCATCAAACAACATGCAGACCGGGTCCATGCACAAGGCCCGCGCAATCGCCACACGCTGTTGCTGCCCACCTGACAAACTCGCTGGATAACGGTCTGCCAAGGCTTTCAAACCCACCCGATCCAGGTACAGCAAGGCCCGCTCATCCGCCTCGTCACGATCCCGGCCCAGCACTTTGCGCTGTGCCAGGGTCAGATTGGCCAGGACACTCAAGTGCGGAAACAGCTCGAAATTCTGAAACACCATCCCGACCCGACTGCGCAAATCCGGCAAGCTCGTTGCCGGATCTCCTACGGAAATACCATCCACCCAAATCGTTCCCTGCTGAAACGGCTCCAGGCCATTAACGGTTTTCAGCAAGGTCGATTTGCCTGACCCCGAAGGCCCGCACACCACAAGCACTTCCTGCTTGTCTACCTGGGCCGTGCAGTCCTTCAGCACCTGAAAGGTGCCATACCACTTGGAAACACTCTCGATACGGATCATTTGCCATCCAGTCGCATATGTTTGTCATAACGTCGAGCCACTCGATTCGCCATCAATTCCAGCGTGGCGCAAATCACGTAATAAAGTAGCCCGACAAACAAGAAGATTTCAGTAGGGTGCACCATGACCCGGTTACTGACCTGGGTGGCAACAAAAGACAGTTCAGCCACACCAATCACATAGGCCAGCGAGGTATCCTTGATCAAGGCCACCCACTGATTGATAAAAGAAGGCAGCATCACGGGCAGCGCCTGCGGCAGAATGATGGCCTTCATGATCTGTGCCGTTTTCAAACCCAAAGCCTTACCCGCCTGCCACTGTCCTGCTGGCAAACTGCCAATACCTGCAGCCACCGAGTGCGCCAGATAGGCACCACCGATAAGAGACAAGGCGCAGACAACGGTGAACAGCCCTGGCACATCAACCTTGAATAAAATGGGTAGCAAAAAATACACCCAGAAGATCAACATGATGACCGGGATGGCTCGGAAGAAGCCCAGAAACACCAGCAAAGCCGTATGCGTCACACCGCGCGTCAGAACCAGGGCCACCCCAAACACCAGGCCCAAAATAGCCGACAGGCTGGCCGAGAGCACGCTTAGCAAGAGTGTTAATGCGGCGCCCCCTAAAGGCCCATGAGGATAGGCGCCTATAAGGAAGTACAGCAAATTATCCTGAATAACATCGAAGCTCATTACAGACCACCTCGAACCTGTAGCCGATGACGCTGCAACCATTGCCCACCTACCTCAACCAGCATCACCAGCAACACATACAGCAAGGTGGCAATACCAAAGGACTGGAAGGTTTTGAAGGTTTCGGTTTCCACCTGACGTGAAGCATAGGACAGCTCCGCCAAACCAATCGCCATGGTCAGTGAGGTGTTTTTAATGACATTCATGTACTGCCCCACCAGCGAGGGAAAAGTATTGCGCAAAGCCTGCGGCATCACCACATAACGCCACACCTGCATGGGACGCATCCCTAAAGAAGCAGCGGCCGCCCATTGCTCTTTACGCACAGCCCGTACGCCAGAGCGGAACTCTTCAGCAATGAATGCGCTGGTGTAGATCGTTAAACCCGTAAACGCGGCCAGCATCTCGAAGCTGGGCCACTGCACATCAAACAGCACCAAGCGCAAGACATGTTGCGTGTTCAACCATTGCACCCACTGCGCAGGCATCAGGGCCGAGGCACCGAAATACCAGAAAAACAGTTGCACCAGCAAAGGGGTATTCCGAAACAGGCTCAAATAAGCGCGTACCGGCCAGGACAGCCACACAAAGGGTGACAGCCGGGCAATACACACCAGAAAACCTGCTACGGTCGCCACCACAGAAACGACGAAAGAGAGCTGGATCGTGACCCAGAACCCTTGCAGCAACCAACCCACATAGTGGGGTGCCAGCCAGAAATCAGAAGACGGCATAGCAAACACCAAAAAGCAGGATCGGCTGACCCCGCTGTTAGCAATACAAACAGGAAAAGGCCAGCCTGTTCACACAAGGCTGGCCTGCGCGCAGCGGGATAACTTACTGCTGCTGACCGATGCGGTACAAGCGCTCCAGCGGGGTCTTGGACTGAGGGCCAAACCAAACGTCATAGATCGCTTGAGCCTTGCCCTGGGATTCCAGTTCCAACAAGGTTTCATCCACGAAGGATTTCAAGGCCGTCTCGCCCTTCGGAATACCAATGCCGATCAAATCCTCGGAAATGCTGAAAGCCGGAATTTCATAGTTTTCTTTGTCCGGCACATTGGCCAGCAAACCGATCAGCTTGGGGCCATCCTGGGTGATGGCCTGCACGTTGCCATTACGCAAAGCGGTAAAAGCAAAAGGGGTGTCGTCATAAGCGACCAGCTTGGCCTGGGGATATTTTTCACGCAGCACGATCTCGTTAACCGTACCCTTGTCCACGCCAATACGCAGCGAGTTCAACTGCTCGGGGGAGGACAAAACGCCCTTTTTAGCCAGGAACTGCTGACCCGATGCGAAGTACGGAATGCTGAAGTCGACCTGTTTGGCACGCTCTTCTGTAATGGTGAAGTTTGCCAGGACCAGATCCACTTTATTGGAAGTGAGCAAAGGTACACGGTTAGCCGGATTGGTCGGCAACACTTCCAGCTTCACACCCAGCTTGTCCGCCAGTGCCTGAGCAAAATCCACATCCAAACCAGTGATCTGTCGGGATTTCTGATCCACAAAGCCAAACGGTGGATTACTGTCAAAAGACGCAACTTTCAACACACCCGTTTTCTTGATGTCATCCAGACGATCAGCCTGGGCCACTCCAGCCACCAACGCCAGGGTAAGGGTTGCGGCAATGCTTAAAAACGACTTCATGATAAAAACATCCCGATAAAAAAATGGCACGTCCGATACATACCGTTGTGCCATTCGACCACAGCCGCTATCTATTCAAAACAATCAAATTTCCCCATGCTTATAACTAGAAGCGCTAAGGAGAACTTCTGGTTTAGGGGGGGATGTGCTTATCAATGAGCGGCTGCGTTCTACTTATTGGTCGGGATCACTTTCTGCACCGAAAAACCTTGGGATGCAGCGTAATCCAGCAAGTCATTGACCGTCGCTGAATCCGCCTGCTTTTCTCTGGACAAAACCCAGAGGTACTTCCGATCCGGCGTCCCAACCAGGGAGTACTGGTAATCCCCTTCTAACTTCATGATCCAGTAATCCCCCCAAACCATAGGGAACCAGGACAGCCACTTCGGGGCAAAACGCACTTCCAGTATTGCAGGATCGGTAGGGTCCACACTGCTCGATAGCCGCCCTTGCCCGACGGCTTCTTTCACTTCACCATCCGCAGCCTGACAGCGATTGGTCACGGTGATGCTCTTGTCCGCTTCCATCACGTAATTGGCTTGCACATCCCCAACACACTCGCGCTGAAAGCTATTGGGCAAACGCGCCTGCTCGTACCAAGTGCCCATGTACTTATTCAGGTCTACGTCTTTTTGAGTCGCCAGATCAGCCTGGGAAGAGGCACAAGCGGCAAGCAGTACCGACAAAGATAAGAAAAGGATTTTTTTCATCAGAGCTCTCCTGGAATATGGGTAACAGTCTTGCGCCTGCAATCGTGCTTTGACGGCCATATCCATACAAGTCGCAGCCAATGGAACACTAACTCTGCCACCGGTACCGGCCGATCAAGGAATCAGGAAAATAGCTTAACCACCTCTTCACCTGTCATCTCGCGTGTTTTGTTGGCGAACTGGTAGTTATCTGGCTTGTCATCAATAAAGACTTGCAGCTCAAACGGCCAGCTTCCGCTGTCCTTGAACAGCCCCGCAGAAATGGCATGAAAGCCGCCCGCCTTGAGTCTATAAAACAAATGCGTGCCGCACACATCACAAAAACTGCGCTCTGCCCATTCGGAAGATGCATAGGAGCGTACATGCTCTTCACCCTGGATCACAGGCGCCTTGTGAGACTCCAGCGACAAAAACGGACCTCCTGCCCAGTTGCGGCAGATCCCGCAATGGCAGGCACTGATTGAAGGCTTGTCCTGCTGAAAACTGATTGAAACGGCACCACACAGGCATTTCCCGTGAATCATGGATTTGTCGTTTTCCATACGCACCTCTATAGGTAGATTGTGAGTCATTCTACGGCTGAATCGCCTGATGCTAGAAACTCAATGTAAGCCGCCCACCCAAGCAAGCGCCGCACAAAACCCAGGTCCCAGAAACAACATGGCCCGCTATAAAGCGGGCTTTTCATCTAGTCCGTCATAACGGACTTCCTACCTTTACTTCTGCTTGATGCTCATGTTTTCCTCAAGGGAAATTCTACAAGACTTCCCTTTCCCTATCGTACTGATACGGCCTTTGATCGTCACCGTGTCCCCAATATTGAACACATTCAATTGATCAGTGCGACGGTTGATCAAGGAGGAAAAAACGATAGGCCCGCTGCTCACGCGAACGTCAAACTGCTTGGCGCTGCCCCACACTTTCGAGTTCATGCCGCTCATTGCTTCGGCCAGTGTGTTCTGCTCCATGGCTTCCAGCTTGCCGGTAACTTCTACGGTTTTCCCACTGTATTTGTTCACAGCACGTGCATGGTTAGCATGCATCTCTGAACAAATTTGTGCCGGCGTATCTGCAATCGGACCGGCACCCATTGCTTCGTTAACACTGGCAAAAGCATCATCAATGCCTTTAGTCATGGAGTTCATCGTTTCACACCCAGCCAAGCCCAATGACATGACTGCTATAAATACGATCTTCTTCATTTCCCGCTCCCTTTATTACCGAAAAAAATAAGCGGCGAGTATAGCAGAGGGAAATGGATTATTTAGAACAAAAACCCATAAAGCCAGATGATGGACACTTTAAATAAAACTTAACGAATATTGACGAATTTTCCTTGCTCCCTGCATATAGAGGCCTTGTGCATTGCCCCTCTCTACCCAGGAAAACCAGGTTTAAAGACACGGCCTTGTCTTTCATCAAAAAGCCCCAAGTTAAGGTGATGGCGCGTGAACGCACCGCCTCAACTTTTTATGTATTTATCAAGATGACAAAAAGCGCTATTAACCCATCTACCGTATTCAACTCCTTGCAATACGGCTTTAGCCAAGGCCTGGTCGTTACCGGCAACCGCCGCGTCATGCTGTCAGGCCAAGTGGGGGTCGACGCTCAAGAGCAAACCGTCCAGGGCGGAATGCGCGAGCAAACTGAAGCGGCGTTGAACAATATCGAACTGGTTCTCGCTGACGTGGAGGGCACCATTGATCAGGTAATCATGCTACGTATTTTCATCAGGGACGACGCGAGCTCTCAAGAGGAACAAGAGGATATAGCAGCCGCCTTGCTGAAACGCTTCCCCACCAACCCGCCCCCATCTTCATGGATTCTTGTTAGCGGTCTGGCCAAACCAGAATGGTTAATTGAAATTGAAGCGGAGGCTATGCTGGATTAGTAGCGGATATGTGGATGACCACTTTCTTGGCATCCACACCCTATAAACAATGCAACTGAATAGTTTTATTGGCTCCCTTATCGGGAGCTTTTTTTGTTGCTAACAATAAGCCTGGTTAAACCTTCAATTACTTGTTTACATTTATCCGTCTCAACGAGTAGCGCTCGCTTCATCCTATCCATAGAATAAAGAAAACCAACAAGGGTGAGGCCTAAATGATCACATTAGAGACGGGACTTTATCTTCGTGTTCAAGAGCTGACCGATGGGCCCAAGCCCCTCCCGCTGCAAAGCGGCTTCAATATGCAGACAGCCTATCGTGCACTCGGGATGTTCAATCCCTCAGAGACTTCCGATGCCTTCTTTATCTTGGCCAATGACAAAGATGAGATCTGGTTCATCTGTAACCGCCATCTACGTGCAGTGGGCCTGAGCCCAGAACCCAAGGACCTCCGGCGCGCACTCAATTGTTTGCGAGAGGACGCGAGCTAGTTGCCTGACTGTCTGGCATGCAGTGAACCGTTTCCCAGGTCGAGCCACAAATAGATGAAAGTCGTTTTCAAAGCTGGTGCGTGCTATCAAAATCAATTTCAAGATACCTTTATTTTGACTTGACAGTTTTAAATGTTACAATACAGATCTGTACTTTTTCAATTTTAGATCCCACACTGATCTACTGAGTACATAATCTCAAAATTAGCAATTTCGCTAACTTATAAATTTAATACGCTTTAATTTTTTCTATCCGGGGTGTTTGGCTGCTTATGCATGCTAGCCCCTAGGTTGATTAATGACAAAAAGCACTGAAGGTTTTAATTATTTACAAAAAACTGAATCAGGCTCGCCATAGCCCATTACATACATCGCCGTTAGTCGAATCACAATATTCGGACACAGAAAGCTCGCAAGGCCTTGCCAAACGATTAGTGGAAACCCGCCAAAATCTGATACGGCAGTTAAAAGATCGTTTTCCGGGCCTTCCGTTCTAATACGTTGAAGCCCTCCTTGCAAAAAAGCCGCTTTAGCGGCTTTTT
Organism: Alcaligenes sp. SORT26; assembly: GCF_017377875.1. Taxonomy (GTDB): domain Bacteria; phylum Pseudomonadota; class Gammaproteobacteria; order Burkholderiales; family Burkholderiaceae_B; genus Alcaligenes; species Alcaligenes parafaecalis. The sequence goes on along the minus strand of NZ_CP070975.1, from coordinate 744,477 downwards.
TGTTGCTTGATCAAACGCTCGAAACAGACTTGGCGCTCTACACCCTGCTATCGACCCCGGGCCGATCCTCGTCCAACCGGCCGGCGACCTTGCAAAGATTTTGAATTCTTGAAACCTGCATTCGCGTTCTGTCCGGGCCAGCGCGACTGCACCTGCTTCAAAGCAGGCTTTACCGGCTCAGGGTTAACTGTGCCCTGTTCCTTATCTTTCTTATCCATATCCACCTCATCTTCAACCATGAGCTACGCGAACCTGCGACGCCCAACGCCACAGCATAGGCCACATAGCAAGATAAAGCCCTCTTTATCGGTTTTTAATGGTGATATGGTGCGGATATAAATGAAATAAGCGCCTTATAGCTGGAAGATGCATCACATAGGTAGACGTGAATGAGCATAAGCAGGGTCACAAAATCCACGCAATTGGCCTGCCTTCACACTTGACCATGCGGCAGCAGAACCTGCATGAACCTGGCAAACAAGAACTAAGCCCAGCCCACCTATGTGATGACGAGAGCCAGTTAAAGCCTCATCTACTTACTCCTCAACGACTGGAGCGTCGGCCATCCCCTTTTTCACAGACTCAATACTGTGTTGTGCGCTCTGCTTGCTTGAGTACCCTTCCGAGCTGACGCAAATGATATTGCCATTCGCGGCCTTGAATCGCCACCGCCATTCACCACCTTTGTCCTTGTAAAGCACAAATTTCATGATGATCCTCGTTTGGTAAGAGCGCACGTCGCGCTGCTCTCATCCTAGGACTGGGTAAGGTTGACGGGTATTGGGGTTTACGTGGCAAAAATCAGTGATCAGTTACCATGGTGATCACTCACCAAGCTGACTAGCCCAACTTAAGAAAGCGCATCAGTTGTAGCGCTCAAGAGGTAATTTAGAGAAGGCCATCAACCTCGCGGCAAAAAACAAAAGCTCGGAATAGGCTAGGAGGAAACCTCATGCCCTACATAAGCAAGGCCTATTTTTTGTCAATAAAAACCGCGCCAATGTGACTTAGCAGCACAAGCCAAGCAAATTAGTAATATGAAATATCAAGCCACGAACACTTCCCAACCTCTTGCAGACTAAGCCATGACAATTGAACAGCTTCAAGCAGTGGCCTACCTGCTAGGTATAGAGCAACAAACAAGCCAGGCAGCCGAAGACGTTCTGATTAATCGTATGACTGTCGATGAAGCAGCGCATGAATACCACATATCTGCATCAAGTCTGGAATCTGCAATTTCACGGATTATCGAAGCTGAACAGCGGGTACGGGCAGCATTTATTTGCCACGGCCCTGCGTGCTGGGAAGTTGTCGTTGGTCATAACGATACGCATCGAGCACCAGGCATGATTGTTATAAATATTGGGGATGAAGTTCGGCTTTTGTGCGCCCGAGTAGGCGTACTGGTGCGCATCCGGGTGACGGCACTACCTGAGAAAACCAACGGGTATTACAGAGGAGTCGTTTTAGAACTAGAGGAAACCAGCGCTCGCTACAAAAAAGGCGACGGCGTCATGTTCAGCGACGATCAGGCAGTGCTGCCCAAAGGGGTGCGCCGCCCCCGACGACCAATTCCCTTGGCTACTTAACTCCATCACAGTAGCTCCCGTCTCTACCCATTTGCTTAAGCGAACTCACATGCCAAGCCAGCTACTCAGCGCTGATCAGTTTCTGCTGCATAGAGTTCCACGGTTTCACCAAGCCCTCCAAACAACTCGACAAACATTCAGATGACAGTGTCGGCTGCCTGCCGCTCTACGGCTGCAATGGCGAGCGTGGCATGCCACCAGCAACTGGCGGCGTATTCTTTGTTCGACTCATCGAGGCTTGGCGCAGCTTGGAGCTGTGCGCATGTATTCTGGTAGGCCGTACTGGAATGAGGGGATTTGGCTAAGCTGTTGTTATGCTTAGTACTCCTCTTTCAAAGGTTAGCCTCATACCCCCAAAGCCATGACCCATAGGTGAAAATGCTTTTGCAGGAAGGTAATGGCTACCAGCTTACGCCCTCATCTATTAGAAAACTCAAAGTCCATTATGGATCGGTTTTTTTATATTCACGCATAACATTCGCCAAGGCCCGAAAGGCCGAGGCACCGCCCAAGCGAGCGACTACTTTAACCGCTTGAAATGTTCTTCCAGCCGCTGAATTCGAGTTTTGATTTCTGCTTTATCAAATGCACTTTCAATAGCCTGACTATTCAACAACCTCTGCTGCTCACTGGCAGGTAAATCATCCCATAAGCTCAAGAGCGACGCCCCCAAAAAACCTAGTATCAACTGATCATCGTCATCTAGCTGATCCACGGCTCGTGCCACTGCCAAGGCTTTCAATTGAGACCCGCCATCATCGTCCCATTGCCCCCCGCTCGATGATATTTCTGTACTCATAACCCCTCCCGTCGACAGTCGAATGAAGGTTCAGTGTAATCTTCACCAGCGTTTCAGGCTGGATTAAATCAAAGCGTACAGACTCAACTTTTCCTTACAATACAATGATTTACAAATTAGCATGGTGGGCAATTCCAGGATCAGCCTAGTATGAACTTAGACCTTCTCGCTGACACCCTGAAGGCGCTACTGGCGCTGTTGCTCAGACTCTCTGAGAGATATCCCGCCAGTCATGGCAGGAGTGCCTATGACACACAATCTCCGGTCCATTGGAAGAAAAGTTAACTTGCTTCGCTTCCCCCTTCTCTCGGCCACGGACCCCGCCGAACCCGTTATCCCGGACCCACGCGACAAACGCCCCGTCGAAATTGAACGGATCCACGAAGACGATCAGACGCTACCTGCAAACGATGAGCCTATCGGCGACAAGAAGCCTCGCACCCCTCCTCCAGCGCAAAACGATCAATCCATTTTTAACTAACTATCGGTGCCTCACAGCGCAAAGCAGTGCACTCAACATGCCTGGTTTGCTGCAATGTTCACCTATTGGAGTCTCTCATGACACAAACAACAAGCTCACCTAACAAACCCCAAGCCCCTCCCCAAAACCCATCACCTTCTTCTGATCGAAAAGCAGCCATGCATCCTGACGACAAGAAAGATGGCAAAAAAGATGACAAGTCTCCGCAGGCCCCGCCGAAAGGCAAGTAAGTAGCTTTTGCAGACTCGCACCAACGAGTCTGCAAAACGGCCGTCAACATTCCAGGACGGCCCGTCTGCCTCAACAGCCCTACCCCTGACGCCTCCAACAACAATAAAAACTTTTCACCACTCTGGCTAACGCTTGGAGCCCCCTTCAGGAGAACAAGGTGCCCTACCAAAGCTCACATAATCTGTGCACTCTGTGCCTGCTTTTGCCCCTATCCTCGTCGCTCAGCCTCAAGCACGAATTTATGGCTGCTGCTGGCCCTTGCTCGCAAGGCCCTGATGAAGCTAAAAAATCTTTATACCAATGCTCCAACTGCAAAACATTGTGGTTGTATGAGCGTGACCGTTGGGGCTCTTGCTTAGGGTTCAAGCTATGGCCGGGCATGTTGCAGGATTTTCAACGCTAGTACCCTGTGTAGGGTTGCAATCAAAAGGGCCTGCGATGATGTATCATCGCAGGCCCTTTCTATAGCGGAATAGGATGGGAATGCAAGTCTCGAGGTTTATCTTCCCCGTGCAGCCCCTCTTCCCGTGGGTTTATGATCATGAGCAGCACTGGCGCGCTTGATCCCCGCATTAGGAGCCTGAGCTGGCCAACCTTCTTGCGACGGCGTGAGCTCAGACTTGCGTGTACTTGGCTTCTTAGGCGGTTTGCCTCTCTTGTCCATTATGACCTCCATTGGTCAATGGTCGCCCCAACAAATATCAGGACGTAAGTACAGGATAGGCCATAAACCGATAAATAACTTGTTTATCTTCATCTGGTAAGCAATACGCAAAAAGCGCCCAAAAAAACTGGGGTCGAGCCCTTTAGGAAAGAACAAAGGCCTAAAGAAAAAATGCTGCAGGTCTTTTTACATATGGTCGCAACGGAAGAGTTTGAACCTTCACCCCCTTGCACCCTATGCAAGCATGGTGGACACTAAACCATTGATTTAAAGGGAATCAGACCACAGCCGACTACAGTTAAGTGCTCATAAGCGTCTACTAGCTGCTGCTAATTTTCCACAAATTCCCCACACAAAAAATAGGCCCGCCATAGTGCGGGCTTTTTTGCGTATGCAAACTTGTTAACTCTCCCAGCTTGCTTTTAAGCTTTCCACCTCCAAGCCTCAGCCAATCGGCCCACCTCCCGCCCCACGGCCTGCAACACCAGTCAAGCGGTCATGCGCGAGACTAATGAGTTCCTTGTGCTGATTAAAGATACCCCAGCATGACGCAACGAACACAAGGCCAGAAAGTATGAAGACCTTGCGATCACCGTTCTTCTACACAAGGCCATCAAGGAATGGCGCAAGAAGCAGCGTGCCGTTGAAGAAGTAGGGGCCAAGCAAAGCCTGGCCCTTTTATCAGATCAACTTACTTAGTTAGTGCGTTTTGGGCTTCGGCTTTGGAGACTGTGGAGTCTCGGGACGAGCAGAGGCAAGGTGAGTAGATGCCGCCTTTTGTACAGAATAAGCAGAGTCATGGGTGGTAGGAACGGGGTTTTGTGCCATGGCGGTTGCGCCGCCAACTAAGCCAATCGCACCCATAGTTACAGCGCAAACTAATGTCGAGCGTTTCATCGTAAAGCTCCTTTAGAAGCTGATTGAGCTGATATATATCAGCTCAATCACTCTGCTCCCTAGACTCTGAACCTGGCCTGAATACTGTGTTCATGCTCCACGTAGCACAGCACCCTGATCGGCGTAACGTCAATCTCAGCATTAAAACGCCACTTGAACGGTCGCTGAGCGACTGCGTAATAACTAACGCCCCTGTTCGTCACGCATCCGCTGACGAGCATGATCACGCACAGCATCATCGTCCAGGTGCTCAATCGTTTCAGAGGCATCTGTTGATACCTCCACGGCGGCTTTGTCTGCCTTTGGTTTGTTTCTGCTCAGCAGCACCGACCTGGTGACCGGCATTGAACAGCCGCCGATGTTCCCGCGCTTGTAGGTTCCACGTCCTTCCCCTTGTGTAAGACGGTCGGCATGGTTGTCTCCCGTGAAATGCTGCAAAAGCAACAGGCGTAAAAAAAACCGCTCGAAGGCGGCACGCAATCAACTCAAACGGGCTAATTCATCGACGAGTCAAATAAATGCTTCCCCATAGAGAGAAGCACTTACAACCCATTTCGGTTGACCACGGGTTTACCCTACTTAGCTGGCTTATCCTCTTCGTTTCAATACTTGGAGAGGCCAGATGGCAGCTCGTAACAGCAACCAGACCCACATCTCAGCAAGAACGAAGAAATTGCACTTGAGCTCATAAACGCTACTGTGCAAAGCGGTTTCCGCTCAGGGAGCCTTGAGCACGCGTTGGCACACCATGATCATAACAAAGTGGCCGCACTTACAACCATGCCCCCAAAACATCTCGGCGCGATTTGGAAAACTAGGCAACAAAAAAGCCCCAAAGCATTGATCTTTGGGGCTTTTCTTGGCACAGCTTGGAGCTGTGTGCATGTATTCTGGTAGGCAGTACTGGAACGGGGGTGTTTGGCTAGGCTGTTGTTATGTCTAGGCTTCCTCTTTTAAGAACGGGCCTCATACCCCCATCTATGCCCCCAAAAATGAGAATGCTTCTGCAGGGTGTCTGCCGGCCCATCAACATGGGTGAGTCGATGACTATCTACCTGACAATCGCCCGCCCTTGTGGCGGGCTTTTTTACGTCTGGCGCCGGCTGATGCGTGACCGGCGGCCGGTCGTGCTGACGCCCGGAGCGGCACGGGAATGGACCTCCCCGGAAACCGGAATCGAGGCAGCGCTGGAGCTGCTGAGCACTGCGCGGCCCGAGGCTGCATTTCAATGGCACCCTGTCACACGGCAAATGAGCAATGTTAAATACCAAGCGTCAAATACAGATCATCCAACCGCCATCTGAACGGACCGACAGGAGTCCAATCTGTACTCTGATGAAATGAATGGAATTAAGCGGGCTATTCACTGAATTAGGCTACTGTGTACCCCATAAAATTCTGTGTCAGCGCCATAAGTATTGACATAAAAGCCATGTTTATCGTCTGATTCCAATTTACTGGATAGTCGCATATTATAGTTACGATTGCGACCACATCATAGCTGTGCGCTACAAACTTAAGGGCAGGTGAAAATGAGGGTTTATTTCCTTAATGACTGCAACAAGCTATAAGCAGTCGTTTAATCATTACTCTTAGTGCTACTATCAGCAAGATCCAATTCCGAGATTCTTAGGTTTGTCTAAGAAGCTTTTTATCATTGCTCACTCTCAAAATTACCGGTAGATTCGTTTTTATGACAACGACGAGCTTTTTTGCTTTCATCTAAATCCAGTTAAAAATAAATAAACCCATGGAATTTAATAAAGACAACTATTCAGCAATACAAAAGGCTTGCAAAAATCGAGAAGAAATTGAATTTTTCGCCCCGATTGCATGCACTGCATTTGAAAATTCTACAGCGCCAAATCAATGGACTGCTTATCCGCCTTGTCTGCTTCCACCGGGAGGCTATGCGCAAGTATTCGTTCACGCTGGAAATGATGCCCGAGGTTCTCTAATCAAACTTGAGCTTTTAATTCATTTAGATGGAGGAAGAGTTCTATACAAAGCAATTGACAACCAGAAAGTTGCTATAAAAGTAACATGGCCGACCGCCTAATCCATCACTCAATCCGACCAGCATACTGCGGGCGGCTTACATAGTCCGTTAGCACTCACATGAATAGTGTCGCATTCTTCCTAAGAAATAAGCTCTCAGAGAATAAGTTCAGCGAAGCCGTGATGGCTGCCCTAAACATGCCTGATGTAGACAGTGCGTTGCTCTGCAGCGGCTTCTTCCAAGAAGATTCGTCATATAGCATCAGTGCTGCCAAGTTCTCAGGCATATCTCGCTGTTGCAATAATCTCCATCTGACAACAGTTGGTTACTACAGAGGGGGCAAGGTCAGCTATTCAGACTTCACCAAAGGAATAGCCTCGCACTGCTGTTCCATATGTATTAATCACACGCCACTCCGTCTCCGTGGTGATAAGTGGCATGCCAAAGTATTTATTGGAAAGTCGCAAGGTGAGCCTATTGTCGCAGCCATAGGGAGCAGCAATCTGACTCGACGCGCATTCGACACCCTTAAGAACTTTAATTACGAGTGTGACGTGCTGTTCTGGGACGAAAAACACCATGGCATCTCGTCGCGAGTTTCTACGCTTCTTGGAGAAGAGCCGGATGAATCGCTATCGGTAGTAGTGGCAAAGGTAGACACCACGCACCCAGTGAATCGAGTCCCGGTTTCAGAAAAGCTAAAGCAACTTGAGCAAGAAATTCTTGCCAAGGCTGTTGCTGTATCGTGAGTGCTAACAATTCATTCAATCCGATGGCGCTCAAGACATGGCTTAATTCAGGCGTTAGTGGAAGTCTGCTCAGGGTCGACGGTTGACGCCCAGGAAAAGCCGCGTCGTCACTAGGCATCAGAACGCCACTGGAACGGGCGCTGAGCGGCCGCGCAGTAGCTACCGCCCTTGGGCGTTCCTGTATGCAGCCGCACACGCCAGCACAGCTATTCCGCGACGATCAGCCTCTGCTGCATAGATTTCCGCAGCCTCATCAAGCCCTCCAAGCAACTCGGCAAACATTCTGAGGGCGGCGTCGGCTGCTTGGCGCTCTGCGGCAGCGCTGGCAAGCGCGGTATCCCGACGATAGCGGGCTGCGTATTCTTCGGCTGACTTGCGCACGCGCTCATCAGCAGCATGGCGCTCAGCAAGAGCAATCTGTGCAAGCTTTCTCTGGGTGTCACGGTCTCGGGCCTCCATTTCTTCGGTTAATTCGTGCTCGATCTGCCGCGCCCTGCCCTCTGCATGCGCAACAGCGATCATGTATTCTGCCTGGGCCTGGCTGTAGCCTTTCTTGTGCTCGGCTGAGCCGTAGAGCTGCAGCCCAATAAAAAGGGCTGCCAGTCCAGCAGCCCCCGTTACTGCAGATCGGATAGACATATTTGCCTCTCTGCTTCGCGCCGCCGTTCAAGGCCGCGCAGTTTCTTGCCGCCGGCATACACCCATAGGGGTAGCTGATTACAAGCCCCGGCCAGATCACCAGCCCGTAGCTTGCGCAACAGCGTGGAGCTGCCGTAAGCGCCAGGCCCCACGTTGTAGACGAAGCTTGCCAGCGCCACACGTACGCCATCCGGCAAAGCCTGTGGCACAGAACGGTCTACCACTGCCAAGGCCTTGCGCACCTCCTGCTCTGTCAGAGCGTCGCACCGTTCTGGCGTAGTCACATCGCCCAGCTTCACGCCATGGGTATAGCCGTCACAGATAGTCGGGATGCCCACCGGGTCCACATAGGCCACCAGCGAACGTCCCTCCCATGCAGCAACCAGACCAATCGCAGCCGCAATTACCCCTGTACCGACCTTAGTTTTTAGATCCACGCTTCCACTCCTTAAAATTCCCCCAAGCACGCTGCAGGCCACCAACCAAACGGGCTGCTGACCGCAGGAAATCGGGCAACTTAGTCACAATCAAAATCACTACATAGGCTGCCCAGAGCGTCAGCACAAAGTCCTGCATCGTCCATCCATAAATAAGCAGAGCCGAGCCGGTGCTGATGGGCAAATGAGCGGCGTCGTTGTGCAGCATTGGTTTCTTCCCCTTGTTTACGGTCGGCATGGCTGTCTCCCGCGAAACGCTGCAAAAGCAGCAGATGTAAAAAAACCCGCTAGTGCGGGCGATAAAAATAGGAGCGCCGTCTATCGAGACGAACTATCCTGGCTTCCTTCGGCGTCTTTAAAGACCTGTTGCGCGTGCCATTAGCTCATGGGATATCCTGTTCATAGTGCTGAAGCTTGTGAGCAAGAAAAGCCCTTAATTGGTTAGAAGCAGATCGCACGGCTTCTCTACTTACCCGCCCGGCGTAAATCACGTCTTTTCCGCGCCGCTCTGAGGATGTAGCATCCACCATCGCGACGGGAATATCATTTTCAACAACTTGGCTGACGAAGTCTTTACGCCTGCCTTTGCGGCCCGGCACCATGTAATCATCTGCATGTACGCGCATATCGCGTATAGCCTTAACCTCTACAATTGCGGCTTCAAAGTCATTAACCTCTGCCTCGATAGAGGGATCGAGTTTAAGCAAATGCCCAGCCCAACGACTTGCATTTCGCGTAGCTTCTAGAAAAAAATGGTCAGCATTCAAAGATCGCCTATAAGTTAAAACAAACTCATCAAATCTCCCCCCTACCTCTCCAGCACTCATATCCTCATGGCTCGTACTAGGCTGAAATGAATCGACATGGCTATGCAAATTCTCACTCAGATCAGCCATATCCTCCACTCCCTGCAGCCAGCGCAACGTCTCGGAGCAAGCATCCCAGGCGATAAAATCTCCACTCATTATCTACTCCACATTGGTTGTGTAAACTTATTTAGCATTCACATCCGCAGATCTGCCTTGCGGCAAAACTTTAGCTGCATTGTTAAATGAAACAAGACTCATCGCTGTAGCTAAATACCCTTACTCTTCGATTACCCTGTACATACCGTTTGGCTCAACTGTTACGGCTCCTGCCTGCGTGTTAAGAACCGTGTCGTTGATCTCGGTGTTTGTCGGCATGCCCCACCGATACCCCCCCCTCCACTTGTAGCTATCTCCAGCCGCAAAAGTCTTGGGATCTGAGTAATTAAACATACGGGGGTAAATTTTGGCCCCGTTAACATTCGAGTGATCCCAGAGCGTATTGTTCGTAGCCAGGTTGTCGCGATTGCCAACGCCGTAATCCAGATCGACCCAGACGGACATTTCGCCCGCAATGGGATGGCGAATCGACACGCCCAAAACACGCGGGTACTGCGCTTTGGTTCCACTTGTAAACGCCCCGACAGGCATGGCCGTACGAGAGGCCGTATTTCCGCCCCAGAAGAGGTAAGTGTTCTTGTCGATTGGCGTGAGGCCTGCCATGTACGCCTGGCATGCATTGTCTGCATAAACCTTCACCGATTCACGAAAAGTGACCGTATTGGAAATCCAAAGGCCGTCGACGCCCAAATCGTAGACATAATTCTGGTCAAGGACGAAACGTCCGGTTTGGAATGTGTTGAATGCCTTGACGGCGGTACTCCCAATGCAGCGGACACGCCGGGCACGGACCTTCAAACTCTTCGCCAGGTCAATTGCGACACCATCCACGAGGATCATCAGCTCGCCTTGCTGAGCTGTGGGGTCTCCGGTGTCGTCACCATTGGTCCCGTGCGAGCCGGACGAATATCGGTTAACCGGCACTTTCGCGGTGCGATCTACCAAAGCTGACGTACCGACTTGAACTTGCAAGACTTCACCCAAAGCCGCCGAACCCTTCACGTTTACTGCGTAATAGCCCAAGGCATTGACCGTAGACGTGCCGACGGCCACGCCGGACTTGTACGCAGTGACCGGGTCGCCCGGAGTCAGGTTTTCGCCAGCAAATGACTCCACCACGATATCGGTGTCATTCACAGCCTCAATAGTCATGGGCGCATGATAATCGCTGAGGGCCTCTGCCCGAATTGTCCAGGACGCATTCTGCACCGACACGAGGTCTCCGAGACTGCTGTATGCTTCGGCAAAGCTGAAACCGAGCGGCGTGAAGGTGTAGTTGACGGCCTTTCGAGCGAGGTGCACACGGTACCACTTGCTGCCGGCTTTGTATGACACCATCAGCTTGTTGTCGGTCGGCGAATACTCGACGAGCACATCGCCTTCTCGCCATTCCAAGCCAGGCCGGTACTCGTAGGCGGCGGGCAGCAAACGCGCATTGAAACCGTTATTTCCTTTGTTGGCGTTGATCGCCGTTCCGTCGGCGGGCATCTTATCGACGTCAAACGTGAGATAGGCGGTAGTTCCATCGTCCAGAGGGCACGGAACGGCGAACGTCTGCAACCCGCCTTTTCCCCGATCCGGGATGATGCGCACGCCCAAATCGTTATAAGTGACGATGTTTTGTTCGTATCCTTCGGTCATGCGGTCATCCGGGATCCGAGCAATCGTCACCCCGTAGTTTGGGTTTTGGCCACCAGCATCCGCGCCATTACCAATAAACGAAACACGATAGGAATAGCCCTCACGGGCCCCTCTCACGCGACCATCCACTAATGCAGATCGCAAGTACGGATGAATATTTAACGGAGAGGCACTATCGCGCAAGATGATTTCCATGGGCGCAGCTTTGCCCGAATTGATCGTGTAGCTGTCTCGCGCCGCCGTGTCTGCCACGGTGGCGGCGGTGTCTGTGGGGCTGGGAACGGTGAAATAGTTGGACGGATCAATGACCCAGTTCCCACCCAGTTGATTGGCGATCGACGCCACGGCCGTCCCGTATGCCGGAAGCTTGGACAGGTCAATCGTCAGTTCGAGGGTTTCCCCGCTGACCGCATCGACTCGGATAGCCCGCCGCTGAACGCCGCCCACGCTGTAGTCAAAGGTCAGGCCGACAGACGAGGTTTCCGAGTGGATAGCCTGTCCTGTGCCCGTCGTCGTGAATGCGCTGATCAGACAGCGCTCAATCCGAATGCCCTGCCCAGTTGGGCCGCCCAGCGACGTGCTGCCGTTGCCCAGGACCGCGATGCGGTAGAAATAGAGCGGGTTTGCGCTGTAAACACGGGCATCCAAGATCGCATTGGCAAACTCGGCGCGCTGCTCGAAATTGTTGCCAGCGCGCACTTTTCGTAAATACGGATAAGCTTTGCCCGAATTGATCGTGCGCGAGTCCTGCGCCATCAAACGCTGGACGTCGATTGAATTGGCAGGCTGCACACCAGACCAGACCCATTGCGAGCCATCGGATACCCAGTAACCATTATTGGCTGGATCGGGGTCGTTAGTTACTCGGATTACCGTGCCTTTAGGCTTAGGCAAGGCCGCATCCGCTTCCGTTTTTGTGAGGTAAGTCCCCATGGCAGCGATATGCTCGGCAATATCTGCCGCCTCTTCAGCCCGCCCCGCTGCCTCCACAGCCTCCTGCACCAGCCCCATGGGGTCCACGGCGGATTTTAATGTTGGTCTGACAACTCCGAACCTGTCCTCCCACGTGCTCTCCTGACTATTTACCGCTTTATCTAAATTCTGGGAGTTATCAAATAAGTCCTGGGGAGCCACACTGCCAAGTGGGTTGCCGGTTTTGTATGTCGTCATTTCAAACGCCCATAAAAAAACCCGCCGAAGCGGGTTGATTGATGCTGATGCCGGGATTAATCCGGCGGATTGTTGTTGTCATCGGCGTACACACGTACGTCGTAATTTGCTGCGGTAACGTCAGTAGCATCGGTGCCACGGGCCTGGATGTTCGTAATAAGTGTTGGCTTTATCCAGTCAGCCGTCAAGCCAAAGTAAATATGCGGCAGATCCTGCCTAAGGCTGACCGCTGGCCAGGGCTGCGGAATATCAGCAACGATAGAAAAGTCGTCGGGTCCAGGCGATGCGACGAACGGTCCCACAAACTTGCCATCTGGAGTCCGATAGCCCACAGAATGCGGCGCACCGGCAACCCAGCGCAAAGGCTCACTGATTCGCAACAGCGCGCCACCAGTGGTGGCCCGGATATCGGTCAACAGGCCCATCTGCGCGTTACCGGGCTCGTCATCGAACAGCGGTACATAAGACAGGTACTCACTGTTGAATGCGTCCATTTCTGTGCCGAAGCTGTACTCCCGATTTCTATAGGCCTGCTCCCGACGCCTGCGCATACCGATTCGCCAAGCTCGGACCCGGTCCGTCACGCCATCGAGTTTCAGTTTCTCCAGCTTGAACCCCTGATCCCCTGGAAGCAGGCACCTCACTGTCATTGACGTCCAGGTCTCCTCGTCGATGTACTCGACCTCAACCCCGTCCGGGTCCATGGGCTTACGAGGACTCACGCTTTCACGCAATGGCTTGGTCATGTTCAGCGGTGAGTAGCTTTGCTCGAACTGCGTGCGCACATCATCGCGGACCGGTCTGATCAAGCCATGCGACACCGTCAACTCAGAGAACCCGGCCCGGAAAGCAAGTTTCAGTGCATCTTGCGCGGTCGTCAGGTCATACACATGATCGAGCGTTTCACCTCGGGCCTTCCAAATCGCATCCAAGCGCCTCAGCTCGTCGGCATCCAGGTTCAGATCCGAGTAACCAATTGAGCCGGTGATATAGCGAGCAAATGCAGAAATGTCCCGCGTCGGCTGCGGCGCAGACCAAGTGCCGTCACTTTGCAGAACTGGCAGGATCCTCGTCGCAACCACGTTAATCTGGTTTTCCGACTGCGCACCCAGCCGTCCACCGACTCGCAGCTTGGCCGCCATGGTAGTCCATCGCGGGTAGCTCGTCCGCGTTCGCAGGCGGCTTTTCAGTCCATACCACTGGATCGTGTCTTTGACCTGCGTTGACGTGGCGCTTGCTCCCACCCGCCGAACGCGTACAGACGGCCGCATTTGCGGAACACTGATCGACTCGGTAATTCCGATCTGATCCAGCGTCCAGTTTTCATACCACTTGCTGATCGTCGTGCGTGGGCCGCCATCTGCATTGCGGTACTGAATTTCGATGCCCAGTCCTTGAGTAGTGACATCACCGTTATCGCGTATGTACCCTAGCCCATTCGGAAAGAAGAAGTCGATCTCTATGCCAGTCGTTGTTTCCTTGCCTGGTGTGGCTACAAACTCACTGCTCCATTCGCCATACACCGTACCGCCGTTGAAAGTGATGGTGGCGTCACCAGTTGTCACTTGTGGGAAGCCCTTCCAATTAGGATCGTTCTGACCGTTGGGCAGCAAACGCCAAACAACGATATTGTCAGAAGAGTATTGTTGAATGGCGTAGCGCGGCACTGGAGAGCGCTGAAATATAATCGTTTGTTGACCAAGAGGAACGAAATTGACCCACTGGGCAGGATCGTCCGGGTTTTGTCTCGGAAATGTTAGTTCGATCCAGCCATCTCCGTTTTCGTCCAGCTCCATTGAGCTGGCCACCACGGTATATCGTTGCCCAGAGAACTCCATGCTTAGGGACGCATTCCCAACCAATCCTCCCAAGGGCATTAAATGCTTGAAAGCCCCAATAAATCGATTGCGCTGAGGGTTTGGGAACGGCAAGTTAGGACGCGACACGTCAAATTGCTGTGGAAGAGTTATGTCTACGATAGTTCCAGCGCCCCATCCAGGAGGAAAATCACTCTCGGAAGAGCGCCAGATATAGCTGCCATCGAATGAGTAGCTTGCAGGCTGAGTGTTCTCCCGGTTTGCCAGCTCGGTAGACATTTCCAAACCTGCCGTGCCCGACGATGTGCCACCGACCGCAGGGACCGTATGCCAATGCTCATGGGTGGATGTTCCCGAAAGATCTGCACCTGGACCGTAGATGGCATATGAACCGTCAGCACCCAGAGCAGAGAACGGCGTGTCCCCTACTTTCACGTCCGCGTCATTGATCTGGTACTGGCCTGGGCCGATACACGCATGGAACTCCAGCCACTGTTCACGCCAGTTCACGAAGCGGCGGCGCGGCGGCGTCAGGTAATCAGGGAAGCGACGAAAGCGACCGGCAAGCTCAGGCACCACATCGCCCAGCTTTGCCTGGTTGGCCTTGGCTGAAGTCGTCTCAAGCCGTTGGCCCTGCTCCGGGGAACCGTAGTTCTGACTGCTGCTCTTTGGCATCAACCAGCCAAAGGCAAAGTTGAAGATGCTCCCTAGAAGCTTGCCTAGGCCTGAGAAAACGCCACCGTACTGAATCGCCGTCATCACCACATCGTCGTCAGCGGCAAGATGAAAGTCAGCCCACTCAAGTATCGGTAATGGTTTCCCATTGACCGTCACGTGCGATCTAGGAAGCTCTGCCAGCGTATATGTCCGTCCTTTAGAAAACAAAAAACCGGCTAAAGTGCCGGTCCATTCATATACTTCACACGGCTGCCCGCAAGCAGCGCTCAGATAAACGCGAATAGTCACTGGAGCCCACCCGATTAATTTTTTTTCAGTACAAATTGACTAAGGTGCTCTCTCACCAACTCCTGAAGTTCATGCATGAGAGTATTACTTTTTCTTTGCCAGCCGGACTTCTCAAACATCCAGATTAATGCGGGTATTTTGGGGACCTCACTGTCCGTTTCCGACAGATTCCGCCGACTCCGCTCCAGCACCGTCATATATTCATCCCGCAAACTTAGTCTCGTCAACACCAACTGATCAGCTATATCCTTAGGTAAGTAAATTGACTTCCTTCGCATATATTCTAAGAATCTTTGTGCAATCTCATCTGTAGCTGCATATTCCTTTTGAACCTCAGCAGGGCTCATATAGGCTGCGTTAATGACCGCTGAAATAGCGTCCGTATACTCACACACAAGTTCATAAGCTCCCTCTATGGCGGAAGTCACGTTCTGATCAAAACGAGTAAACCGAATTTGATGTTCATGTGTTCGCATACGATTTTTTAACTCTAGCTCTGCAAGCTTCGCGTTAAGAGAATGCTCTAGCCATTTTTTGAGCAGGAAAGCTACAGATCCACTAACAGCGGTGGAAGTAAGCAATATGGACAACAAAGACTCAAAATTCAACGCATTCTCCTTACCTAGTTGGGCCGATAACGAAGCAGCCAAAAAGTAGCCGACAGTGCTTTCTTCTCAAATTTCGCTGTCATAGTAGATCACCTTGAGAAACCGAACCTCAAAACCGTTGATCTTGGTGAGAGTAGGGCCTGTTCCACTGTCTGTTTCTAGCACCCAGAGTCTGCCGTCTGCCTCTACGACAAGCCCGACATGAACACACAGCCGCGCGCGCCAGCCGGTGGCAATGGCGCCGGGCCTGGGCTGCACTTCCTTGAACCCACCCTGCTCCCGCACTTCGCTGGCCGCCATGGTCAGACCCGCTTTATCGTCCGGGTCAGTTTCCGAATAGCTGGGCAGCATGGACCTGCCGAACAGCGAGGCTCTGGCCAACCTGACCAACCCCCAGCAGTCCAGCTCCGGAACGGTACGGCCAAACGGCTTGTACCGTGTACGCAGAAAGTCATCAATCGTCATAGCCATTGAATCCCCGGTGCCGTCTCAGCCGTGTAGCGCTCTCGCGGCCAGGCGGTATTGAGCAAGTCGTAGTAACTGGCCTCAGCCACAAACGTGCCGTTCTCAAACTGCCCGCTCAGCACAGTCATGACATACGGCCGCTCTGCCGGTGCCGTAATGTCGCTGGCCAAGTACGTCCGGCTTGTCAGCGTCACCATGTGCCCTGACTCAAGCATGGAATACACGATGGGTCTTATCCGCTCATTGGCCCCTGCAATCCCAAACCGCAAAGACTGCTGCCCTAATGCATTGCGCGAAGGCAGAGACAACTCAACCGCTGCCGCCTCAAACAACACCAGTTGACCATCTACTCCCAGCATCCGATCTTCATACCCCTGAACAATCCGCACCGGGGTCACACCAGGCGCGGACACTTCCAGCGTATAAAGCAACATCGCATCGGTCGGAGCGCTGGCATACACAATCTCTAAGGCACTCATGCTTCTGGCCACTCCCGGTTAAGTGCAACATCAATAATGCTTGCCCCCAGCACAAGCTCCGGGAACTCGCCCCAGCCTACGGGCATAAGCGGGCGCTCCCATATCTCCAAGGTGGCGCCCACACGCCAGGCGCACATTCCCACCGGATCTGGACCGGTATACATTGAGACGAAGCGGCACACATAGTGCTGTGCACCAACCGGGGTTTTAAGCGGCGAGTTAAACCACTCGGCCCCGTCTTTAATAGCATCCCGGAACCAAGCCTCAAAAAGCGCGGCCTCGTTATCGCCATTGAAGATCCAGTTCACATTGACGGTTGTAGGGACCGAGCTGAATCGCCTTCGTTGGCGGGCTCGGCCATCCTCCATCTGCGTTCGCTGAAAAGGCTGAGCGTGTTTTATCCCGTAGCCATCACGGACTGGCCAAGGAAGGCCCTCAGGGTAGTTAATGTCTGTGTGAATCATGCCCCTACCCTTCGTACATTGCTAACGGACTGCAGCGCGTCAAAGGTTCTACCGCCTTGCAGGAAATCCCGTGACACTACGCGGACAATCAGCTCTTCATCGGTTGATCCCCGCTCTTCTGTCACCTGCGCCCCCTGGAACTCGCTGCCCATCAATTGAACTACGACGCGTGGCTCGGACTTGGAGGACGACCCGGCTTGACCGTCAAACGCACGGCCAGCACGCTGACGCGCATCAATCCGCTCCAGCACCGAATCAAGACGTGCGCTCGTCTTTGCTGTCGTAACTCGTTCACCCTTCTCCAGCAGCCATGTCCCCGTTTGAGGGACAGAATCGATACCGTCGTGAGCCATACCGGCCATTGCGGTCATGCTGACAGCAGTTGCCAGCGGTGTAGCTACTGCCAATGCCGCCCCCATCGCAGCGGGTGCCGCAGCAGGGCCGACGACCGGGATCGCAGCTGTACTAGCAAAGGCAGCCAGGCCTGCCTGTAATGCAGTTGCATACGCATTAGCTGACATGGCCATGGCGCTAGACGCCTGAGTGGTCTTGCCAACAATCAATTGCACGGCCTGATAAGCCAGCCATTGCGCCGCCATTTGAGCCAAGGCATTGACAACTGCCCTCGCCATACCTTGAGCCACGTTGCGCATAGCATCGCCCAGGTTCTCAGAATCAAAAATCATTTTCTCGAAGGCATTACCGAATCCGGAAGAAAAGCTGTTCAGCATTCCGGTAAAGATTGCTTCGGTCTGACCTGCGATATCCTGAGCTTTGGTGGCGAAGTTATCCCATGCACGAGACATGCCATTCGTCCAATCAGCCTCGGCTATGGCTCGCGCTTCGGCTGACTGCTGCAGGCCGGCGAGCTTCTGCTCCTCGAACTGCTGGAATAAATCAAGACGGTACTGGTATTGCTCTTGAGTGAGCGCCGTTTCCTTGACCTGCTGGGCCATCTCCAGATCAAGACGCTTCTGGGCATACTCCTGACGAATAGCGAGGTCAGCCTGGGCCAACTCACGCTGTCGGTCGCCCATCCCAACGCCCGCTGACTCCAGATTCAGCTTTTGCTGGAACACGTCCATTTCCTGCTGGAAAGCCAAATACTGACGGCTCGAATCAATCGCCGCCTGCATAGCCTTCTCAGTTTCGTTCCAGGCTTGGATCTGGTCATACAGCGTTAAGGCTCGTTTACGGTCTGTCTCCGAGCCCTTGGCCATCTCAATCTCGTACCTGGCGGCCTGCTCGGCTGTCATGCCTAGAGCGCCCTTCTGGAGAGTGAGCTGCTTGATCACGTTCTTGAGTTCATCGCTCCTTGATGAGCCACCAGTATCTTTTTTAGGCACAGCATTAGCGTAGATGTTGGTAATCTGCGCCTCAGCCTCCTTGCTAACCTTGATCGCTGCCTCGGCTTGGGCAAAACCAGCAAGCATGTTCTGCAAAATTCCGCTTGCCACATCGCCCGACACCTCCCCGCGCGCAAACGCATTGGTTGCGGCAATAAGGGCCTGGGTTTTGATCGCCAGCAACTCCACTTTCTGCCGCTCGACATCCAACGCCCGGATATTGTTTTTGGCGGCCTCGGCGGCTTTCTTGTCCTTACCCTCAATAGCCGTTTGCAGCTTCTTGTACGCATCAGTCTGTGCGGTGATAACACCAGCCATTTCTCGCTGAACTGAATTAGCACCCGCCTGCGCGGCCTCAAACACGCCCAGTTGACGTGCACTCATGCCGATCACATCGCGGGCATCAGTCAGCTTCTTGAGGTATTCGTCCCACTTCTCAATGCCAGCAGCGAAGCTGTTTGATGAGGACGAAAGAATACTTAGGGACTGATTAACTGCATTTAGACCCTCTTTCACTCCTTCAGCTTTTGATTTTGCCTCATCAAAACTCTTCGCCAATTTTACCCACGAGTCCAAAGCACTACGCGGGATGCCAAACCGAGTGGCAAAGTCATTCAAAATTGGAGATAGCGCCTCGCCACTTGCCTTCGCCTCTTTCAATTGACTGACAAGCGCTTCAATTTCACTCCGAGGAACACCGGCTTGGGCCATAACATTAGAGTTGAGCGTTGATATCAGCTTTGCGAACTCTCCATCAGCAACTTTTACTGCCTCTCCAAGAGCCTCTGTGTACTCCACAAGTTTTCCGGCCTGCTGATCCTTGCTGAGCTTATTAAAACTTTCGACCACCGAGCTGAGCGGCGATCTCAGGTCCTCTACAGTACGAGCAAGAGCATCAGCCCCGCTTTTTGCCTCAGAGAATGCTGAATACATTGCGTACCCAGCAGCGGCCAGCACGGCCACAATCGCTCCAATGGGATTGGCTGCAATTGCGGCAGTCACCGCCTTAATGCCCCCAACTACCCCGCCGGCCAACGATTTGGTTAGAACAGCAAGGCCACCAATCAAAGCCGGGGAATAGAACCCAGCCAAGGCTATGGCAGCAATGTCAGCGTACTTGGCTACAGCTAACAGCGCTGACCCAGCAACATCAAAGGCTGGGCCCACCAAAGCCCCAAATGCCAGCACGTAATCACCCGCCATACGAATGCCATCAGCAAAGCCAAGCACAGCTTCTGCCAGGGCACCGGAAGCGCCTGACGCTTTATCGATCTTCCCAACAAACTCAGTTAGGTTGTTCTGTACCCGCACGAACGCATCAGTCAGAGTGGCGGGCATCAACGCGGCCTCTTCGCTCAGACGGCTCAGCGATGAAACCATGCCAGTCGCAATGACATCGCTCGTAACCTTCCCTTCCACTGCAAGCTTACGCAGTTCGCTGGTGGTAACTCCCATCTGGTCGGCCATTGCCTTCAGGATTCGTGGGCTACGCGAGACTATCGTATCGAATGCCTGGGCATCGAGCCTGCCTGTTGCCAGAGACCTCGAAAGCGAACCAATCATCACATCTGCATCCTGCCCACGCGTGGCAGTTGTCACCAGAGCATGGTTCACTGCCTCAGTGAAATCGGCGGCTTCGGACGCGCTACGGCCCAGATCACGGAATGTCGCCACGTTTCTCGCGTAGACACCAACGGTCTGCTGAAGCGGTGAGTATGAGGCGTTTGCCATATCCGTGAGCCGCTGCATAGAGTCAGCTGCGCCATCCATATCGCCTGTAGCAGCACCCACCTGGCTCTGCAAATCAGACCAACCATCAGCGAACTGTTGGAGCTGGCGAAGCGCAAACAAACCAACCAAGCCCTTTGCGGTGCGCATGGCATCTGTGTACATGGCCGCCAAGCTTTTGCTAGCCTTGGCAGCGGCTTTATCAACCTCACTGATTCCTTCTGCTGCCTTCCGACCACCCTTGCCGAGCTTCTCGGTAGAGCGCTCAGCGCCTTCACTCGCCTTGGTGAAACCGCCTAGAGCATCGCGAGCACGTTCAATCCCATCTGCGCCGTCAACGCGCAAACCTAAAGCGGCGACTTCCATAATGTTTCACCCATAAAAAAACCCGCCGTAGCGAGCCAGAAACACCGACAATCTCAAACCGTACAAGCGCAAAAAAAGCACCCTAAGGTGCTTCGATTAATGGACCTGAACTACCAGCTTATCCACCACCATGGATGGCTCTTTTGGCAAATCGTTGGGTCCCTTCCTGTCGTTCTTGCAGGGAATAAAGTGGCCTCGTCGCCCAGAAAATACTCAAAGTAAATAATCTTCGATGGAAACGAATCTACAGATACCACATTGTCTGTGCGAACCTTCCCGCAAACAAGAATGTCTCTCCAGTCAAAAGTAACAGTCTTGGAGATCACTACAACATTCTCTGCCCCGCTTGCGAGAAGCGCAGACTCCACTGACTCAATGGCAATAGCAGCTCGTTGATTGAATATCCACACGCAACCGATGAACAAACCGCATACAAGCACCACCAGCCCAACAAAAAACTTCCTCATCCCCACCTCCACAAAGTCGATGCAGAGATCATAGCCAACGACGAAAGCCCGCGCTAGGCGCTAACGAGAAGACGGTTTTTCATTGGTCTGATAAAACAAATACACATCATCCATTTCGCGCATCAGCAGCAAGACACTCACCGCTTCAGCATGTCACGTGTAAACGTCTTGCTTTCCCCTCCCTGGTGCGAGAGATAAGCATCATCCATGGCCCGAATGATTCTCGCGAAGGACGACACATCGGTGATGCGCTCGGATTGCGCATATGCATGAATCGCGGTCCAAGGCACAGGGCCTGAAGCCATACCCACCTGCCTGTCTGTAGAAAGCTCCCAGAAAGCCTGCCAGAAATTCCACTCAACATCATGAAGATCGGGCGGTATCAGGCTTTCCGGGATGTCTTGCCCGAAACGCTCATAGTCCTCAATGGTTCTCTTCGCATTCGGGTTATCAAGGCTCCAGCGCAGGCGGGCAATCAGTTTTTTGTGGCTTCCTCCACAAACAGACTTGCGTCCACATCTACACGCTGAGCTGCCTGCAGAACCAAGCCCGCGAATCGTTCGCCGTTGCGGGAAGTGATGAAGCTCACGGCCAGCTCTGGGCTATATACCAGATCTTTGCCGCTATCCTTAAGGCCACGCCAGCCCTTGAGAACCACTTCTGCCAAGGTTTCACGCATGGCCTTCGCCAGTTGCTCTTCATTCAAGGGTTTGCCGCGGTTCTTTAGGCGCAGTGCCGCTTGCTTTTGGCTCAGGGCCTTCTGGGCATCTTTGGAGCTAATGCCGCACACCAGCAGCTCAACACCGGGAGCGCCATCCAGATCACCCACCCAAGTGCCTTTATCGATTACGTTCAAGGCTTCGTCAGACAAAACCAGATCTTTGATTTCCATTTCCAATCCTTATGGTCCCAGGTCTCAAGACGGGGCAAGCGGCGAGACCAGTTCCGCCCGCCCCTAACCGCTATGGCGGGTTCTTAGATCTCGATGATGTTGCTATCGACGGCTATCGACCATGCGCGCAAGTGCGCGGCAGTCGCGTCACCACCTTGGCGAGCGCCTGGCAGAGCAAGGCCGTAAAACATATCGGTCATGCCAGCAGGTGGCGCGGATGCGGTATGCGTGCCAGTTCCAGCGGCGGTCGTCTCAATCCCGGCTGTAGCGTCGGGAGTGGTGGCAACAGAGAAAGCGTTAGCCGCAAGACCGGCTGCAATGACGTAGTAGATCTTTCCGGCCTCCAGGCCAGCGGGCAGAGCCCCACCCTCATTGCTGAACACAACAGGCTGACCAGCCTCTAAGCCATGGCTTGGCCATGTAACTACAGCCGGAGCTGCAACACTAATCGTCACATCAGAGGACGGCATGCAATCAGCGCCCCATTCAATTTTCCAGGCGTACGGAACGCAGTCTGCAATAGCCGCCTTGAACTTGATCTGGCCAGGGTCCAGGGCCATTGGTACAAAAGTGTTTTCCATCGTGCCGCCATTCAAAGTGGTCTTGAACTTGCGCACACGCTTCTCGTTGATCAACGCCTGCTCGCCAACCTCTTGCGTATCGCCGATTGCGCCCGCATTGGCCCAACCGCCAATCTCCGTCCAGGTCGCGTCTGCAAAGTCAGCCGCAGTAACAGTTCCCTTGGCGGTTACACGTCCGCCGATATACAGCTTTGACCCGGATACCGGGTAAAGTCCACCGCTCATGGGTTTCTCCAATAAAAAAGCCCCGCTGATTTAGCGAGGCCAGAAAAAGAAAACCCGGCGCTTGGCCGGGTCAATTAATGAAAGGTGTCTAGATTAAGGAAAATAAAAAACGTCAATAAATAGACGAGGAAAATAACAAATCAAAATTCTACTTCCCCACCAAGCAAGCAACTAAGACCTAACAAGCATCTTAAAAATTCTTCACAATTGATATATACAAAATATACAAAAACCACAAACAATGGAAGCCAACAAAGAGTTCTAAAAAAATACAAAGTATTCCTGAGAAACTCAGAATTTTCCTTCAAAGCCAAAGACAATCCATCAACTTCTTTTTTAAGATCCTCCGGATAAGACTCCTTCTTCCCCTCTATAGCACCAATCAAGATATCCTTTGCATTATCTACTCTTTTAAATTGACGAAACTGATTACCCACAACCCGAGACAAGATTAAACAAGCAATCAAAACACCAAAAACGACAAATAACTGCTTTAACAATCCATCATTTTTTTCAATTGCAAAAACAGCAGCGAGAGAAACCGGGATACCGAGCAATTTACCAAGAATATCATTTAACACCTTAGAAAACTCATTAGCTATTTTCAGCTCGGCCTCTACCACTTCAACTTTCGCCTTATGAAAAGCAAAACCACTTAAATAGGTTGATAAATCTCGCTGATAACCTCGAACGAATTCATCCCAATGACTAACTAAATAATCGAAAGAATTACCCACCCCTTTACCAGCCACAAACTCAGCCAAACTTGTTCCAAACACTCCCACCTTAGCGGAGTAATGTGGATCATTAGCGGCGGTGCTTTGAGATAACTCATCGACCAATCTCACATTCAGACTCTTTGCCGCTTCAATTATAGATTCAGTGATTTTTGTTTCAATCTCAATTGGCCTCAAGTCCGAAATAGCTTCAGATCTAATAAAAACCAATTTCAAATATCCACCACCTAGCTTTTCATCATGATAATGCGCAAGCTCCGAGAGTCCTGATATTAATCTACACACACGACTTAAAACCTCTAATGATGCCGGGACAGGGACATCTACGTCGTTGCTATAGTAATCCGATTCAACTATGTAATACTCTGCTGGAATCACACCTCGAGACACTTTTTTATCAAGCCTCAGCAACTCTCCAATATTTGAATAAAACCTCACGTTCGACATTGCGGGCAGGGCGAGAGAAAACTCTAGGTGCTCACCACTATTAGGTAATTCTGTGACAGCGTATTCATTACCATCTACTATGATTTCTTCCAGATGCCCTAGAGTTCCACTAGCAATTTCTTCAATATATGGCTTAGCATCCCTGTACGGCGCAGTGCTGTTAATGCGCGTTCCCCCATTTAAATCAGGGCGATTGCATAATCTATATAATCCGACAAGGGGGCCTAACGACATAGTTACGCTCCATTTCGGCTATCGAGTTCGCTCAGCACCATTTCTTTCAGCCCTTCGGGGATATTCTGTATGATAAGCAGCTCGTTATCGCGATCATAATAAATATCTGCCCCAGGCGCATCACCGAGCGCTCCCTTATCAAAAGACATACTCCAAGAGTCGGTGCCACCTTTTATTTGGGTTATTCGCGTGAGCGCGCTTTTACTTACAGGAAACTCAACTGGCACAGAAAACTCTTCACTATTCAAACGAGCTAAAATCTCTTCAGCTAACTCGTCAGCTCTTTCAGCCATTTCATCAGGTATATGCCTTCTTATAATCTGCTCAATTTCAACTAATTTAACAGACGTACGAGTATTTTCCTTCCTGCCCAAATACTCAACTAAACTTTTATTAAATGCATTCCTACTGGATGATAGCCCCTCAGTCTCTCGAAAGAATCTACGCGTTTCTTGAACTAAAGTTCTTGTGGCCTGAGCAGAGGCAGTCCCCTCCGAGCATCCAAGCGCCATAACAAAGTATCCGGACGCTGTTTTAGTAGATCCTGAGCTAACAAAACTAAGATAATTACCTAACTCAGCACGATCGCTAGGTGGTGTATTCAAATAATCTCTTAACTTAAGAAAACTAACCTTTGCGGCTTGATTCAATCGAGAAAGGTCTAAATGCATTAACTCCTCAGGCTCAAGAGTTGAGTTCAAAGTTATGCCTTTCTTTTGCTTAACCATAGCAATCAGAAAGGAACGCCCCTGATTACCTAAAGAATAATCTGCAAATAGTATGTACCCACCTGATGCAGCTGTCTCTGAGGATGCTTTATCGTATAGCCGCTCCATCGCTATTATAGAAAGATCTAAAAACTGATTTTCATCGGGCAGTTCCTCAGAAAGATCGGCATAAGCCTCAAAAGCGTCTGGAAATGCACCACGCCCTTCGCCAGTTTTAAAAATACCGTAATGAGCACTATTATTTTTCTTTCCGTAAACCGCGATTACACCACTAATTGTAGACACTACTGCATCATGAGCTGGATCTAACACAGTACTTCTTGTTACTGACGGCTGTATCCTCTGATGTTGCTCTTTCACAAGCTGATGAATTACCGCATTATGTATTTCCAGCCCCTCCATCACTCTCTCCCAATTCCATCAATAAAAGTTCTACAGAAGCGTAACAAAACTATACGCATCATATATCACTTTCACCGAGCGAGAGATCCTCCACTACCAATCAGCATCCAAACATCAACAAACAGGCCCTCCCACTCTCTCGGGCTCGGCACCTACCGATTTAAGGTTGCTTGGAAGCGTCTGCCCGAATGAACGGGCATAAAAAAACCGCCTGGATGGCGGCTATTCTTTATTAGCGGATGTTTTCGTCCGCTCCGGTTTTCCGGTGAACTCCTGGCGGCCAGTCTTCGGTTTCAGGCCCACCATCTCGGCTGCGCCCTTAGCCATATGGCCGGCAGCCTCACCGATTTTCCCGTTCACCCAAGCATCACGCGCCAGCTTTCGCCGGGCCTCACAATCTGTACACATCGATATCTCCTATGCAAAACACTGCCATGGGATGCGGACCGGAACAGTCCAGAACCCGTTATCTTCAAAGCCTTCTTGAACGTGGGGATAGTCGGTCACTGACACACACACACCACCGTAGGTCATTTGCGTGCCGTCACGAAAATGATCCGCTACCGTTCCCGCGATCTGGTCGTAGGCTGAAACGTCCTGGCCAAGCGGATAAACCAGAGTGATGATCAAGGCTCCTGTTCGTCGGTGCGGCTTCCCTGGCGCGATCATTTGCCGAACTGGCGCCACTGTAACTCGCCCTACCCGCAAGTACGGCTGCGGCAGCCCGCCCGCATGCGGCACCTCAAAGGTCTGGCCCGGCCAGGCTTTAGCATAAGCAAGAGGCAGTGACTCAATCCGGGCCTTTATAGCCAGCCAAATTGCTGTTTCGATCCTTGCGCTCATTTGCTCTTCGCCTCAACTGCTGATTGCAGCTCGGCTGCCGCTTTAGCCACGATCTGCTGCCAGTTCGCAATAGCTCCTTCAACGAAGTAAGAGCCTGCTTGGTTGTAAACGCGGCCTAGGGAGTCCGCTCCGACAAAGCCATAGTTCTGCCGTCGGGCATAAATAGCTTGATAGCCAATCCAGACAGCTTGACCGAGCCCAAGGGTGGCAGTAACTGCCCCTACGTCTTGATCGCTGAGAAATGCAGCCGCGCCCTCTGCTCCTTGTGGCATACCTTGCGTGGAAGCCATAAGCGACCGCGCCAAGTTCCCTGTCTGAAAAGGTAGGCGCCCACCATTTGGTTTGGTTTCCCGCATTTCATCAGCAAGCAGCTCAATCGAGCGTCTGTAAGTCGCTTCAAGCCTCTTTTCGCTTTGCGCAGCCCAGGCTGACACTGTTGCAGCAAATGAATTACTCATTCCAGCCCCACAGAATGATCCAGGCGGTATGTGGTGTCACAGCCGCATGAAATAACGTGTTTTGCTCCGCCGGCCGGATCGTGTGCGTGCTGCATACTCGTGCCATCAGGAAATACAAATGGCGTATCCAATCCTCGGACCGACTGACCAGACATAGCCACGTGATCTGGACGGCTCTCTTTGGTTGCGCCGCGCCGATGATGCCAAGTCTTGATAATCGCGCTCTTGTCCAACCCCTTTGACTCCGCTAACTGCTGCCATTGCTCGTCCCGAGCCGACATAACGGCATTCGCTGTCTCAGTGGCTACCACCGTATCCGCCCTTGCCTTCAGCAGCGCATTACTGAACTGCTGCTCACTGATCAACCGATCAGCCTCTGGCACCGCCGTTCCTGCTTTGTAAGCCCGGATAATCCGCTGCTCGGTCGCGGCGTTCACCTTGTACCGGAGCGCCAGTTTTCCGTCCTGCCGGACAATCACCAGATCTCGCACACCATCTGCGGAGCGCATACCCTGTGTGACTGCCTGCAAACGTGCTGCACGGGGAGCATCCAAGCCCAGCACGCCGCCAGCGCGTGACCCTCCTTGCACCCTGCCTGCCAGATCGACTGCGATATTGCGTGGCCCTTGACCCCTGCCGAACCCAGCTTCAATAACCATACGGGCCACTTGGGTCTGTTCCTCGGCGAACCCCACAACGCGATTGGCGACATTCTGGCGAATCCACTCTTGAGCGCCGGGGTTGGTCATGCGGAACCGAGTGCCGATGCCGCCCAGCCCCTGCGCTTGGATCTGCGCCGCCGTGGATGCGCCAGCCAGTGCATAGGCCTGCGTCATCTTGGATGAATACTCAGCCCAGGCCGCCTCATTGATATTGAGCGCAGCAATCGCGCCCTCGACGTCCGTTCTGGCCAGCGCTTCAAGCAAAGCCCGCCAATCGACGTTGGCTTGCAGGTCGGTAACCGAAGCCATGAAAGCCCGGTGAATCTCCGGCTCAAGCTCTGCAATGAGCTGGGCAAATAAGCGGGCCTGCGACCGGTTGGGTCTACGTGTAGCCATATCAGCCCCGAATAATGAATTTCACTGCACTGGTAACGCCGGCTGCCGGTATGCGCTCTACCGAGATAATGTGAACCGGCACGCCATCCACAGACAGCACGTCGCCTGCCGTGTACCGCATCGCTGGAACTGTGCATATAGCCTGCCGGTCAGATGCCAAAATAACCGTCCCGTCCATCTCTGTGCCAATAAGCTGCTTACTAACACCGCGCACAGCGCCATGTAGCGTTTCCTTTTGAGTGACCGGCTTAACTGGGTCCCAAGGATTGGGCCCTGACGCACCTGGTGTTTTTCGAATGAGCTTTATCTCCCCCTGACCCAGCCCCCCCTGGCTGGTTGGAGCCAGCAGCTGAGCGGCCATCTTAGCCATGTCTGAATAGAAGTCGGCCATATCACACTCTCAAAACGCACTGTGTTGCGCCACGCTTGACCAGTAGGCAGCGCAGCAAATCCTCAACTTCAGCCAGTTGTGCGCGCTGCATATCAAGAGTCAGCGCAACACCATCAGCCGGCCCGAATCGTTCACGCTCGATCACATCCACGCGCTCACGCTTGTTCACAGCACCCGGCGTAAAACTCGGGCTGGACGCGCCTGGCGTCAAAAGCTCCACCAGCGCGAGTGCATAGGCGGCATGCTCGATCTCGATCGGTACGGAATTGTCGGGCAACGCTTCATTTGCACAATGATCGACAGCGCCTGATCTTGGCCATGCCAGAGACTGTGCACGGCCTTGCGTGGGCTTGCCCGGGTAACGCACCCCGTACTGCCCATCCAGGGACCTACTAGCCCGCACTAGCGCGGCTGTGCGCTGGACATCAGTCACATCAGTGCCGGACCAAGCAGCACCTCCAGCCGACATGGAGTGATACTCCAGCGCCCCATCAAGAGTGCCGTAATAATCCATGTCAGCCCCTTACGCCGTTTGGCGCAGTGCCTCACGCACTTTGTCAGCCCCTGCCTTGTGGTGTACGGATACACCGCGCTCTTTAGCCAGCGCATGCAGTTGATCTACGTCTAACTCATCCAGGCCATCGCCGGACATTGCGCTGGCATTTGTTGAATCTACTGTAGCCTTCGCATCCTCTTCGAGCTTGGCTGCCGCTTCAAGCTCTGCCTTAGCTTGAGCTTCTACTTGTTCACGCCGCGCAATCGGATGCACATAACCAGCTGGAGCAAAAGCTGCATCAATGATCTTGTAGCCTTGAGACCGCAAATCCGCCTTCTGCTCCGGCGTAACCGGATGTTTTTGGTAGATGACTTTCATCCAAATCTCCAATAAAGGAGAGCGGCCGAAGCCGCCCTCTTCAAATCGATTAACCCTGGCCTTCGGCCATCACACCTGCGCTGTGCTTGATGCTGGACACAACCAGATCCCAATTCGACCCGGTAGCGATCTCGGAATCAGCAGGCGATTTGCCGCCATTGGCCATATCCCAGGCATAGCCTTTCAGGCCCACGGTGAAGTCGTAGTCAATCTGCAGCGTGGTTTCAATTCGTTCCTTGCCGTTGCTCGTTTCCACGTTGGAGACTAGGTTGCGAGGATCGCGCACCAAGGCTGCGCCGGTAGTCAAGGACAAAACACGACGCTTCGCTGGGACTTCCGCTGCGGCTGCAGTAAACAGAGCTGGTGCATCAGTCACAATCGATGGACGCCCCAAGATATCGACCACACGAACGTTACCTGCCTGGAACAACGTTTGAGCATTGGCCAGATTCAAGGCGATAAAGTTGTGGTACTGAATGCCATCCATCACCTGAGCAACGATCTGGCTGGAGTGATCCCCAAACAAGGCGTGCGACTCGTTCACCGTCAAGTAATCAACTTTCTTGGATGCAGACACATCCACGGTCGCGGCCGCCCCCTGATTGCCAATGGCGGCCACCAGCGCAGCAATGACGGTATTGAGCTGGTCTTGCAGCAACAGCTCCGCAAAGGCGCGGGAGGCAACCTCGACGCCCTCAGCCGTAGGCTTGTTAAGCCACGTCATCTGCGAGGGCTCGTAGCGCACAGGGCCAAAACCACCAGCAATTTTCACTGCCACGAACTTATCTTGCGACAGATCCACCGGCGTCACGGCATTGTTGGTGCCATAGCGATCAACGCGGCGACGCGCATTGGACAGGTTTTTGAAGAACGAAGTCATCACAAAATCGCCTTCAAAACCTTCAGTGGTCAGAACAATGGAACCGTTGGAGGCGGCATTGAATTTATCGACCATTTGGGCCAGCGTTTCAATCGTCGCTGGCATGAAGTACTTATTGAATACTTCCATTTGAGAGAGAGACATCTGTAGCTCCTATAGCTGTAAAGATGGATGCCGCGCGAGGCGGCTAAGTTTGTGTTGTCGCGCCTCGCGCGTTGCTGCACCCATCGGGGCAGCTATCTATCGGCCAAGCTCTGGATACTTGGCAGCGATTGCTTGTTGGCGCTCCTCTTTGGAACCACCAAAATTTCCGGCAGCCTGACTGCGCTGCCCTGCGCCGTGGCTTCCAGGTGCGCCGGGGCCAGACGCCTTGGCCAGATACGCCTTTCCTTGCTTGGCAGCAAAATCTTTCACGAACTCCACCGGGGAGACTTCACCCAGATCGGTATCTGCAAAAGCGACACGCTGACCATCGTCTTCGCGACGTACCTTGATCTGATCGGCAAGAAACTTGGACAACATCGGCTTATGGACAGGATCAAAACCTGCTTCATCAAGGGCCGCATTCAGCGCATCACGCCGAGTCTGCCCGTCGATATAGCCGTCACGCTCGGCCACCTGCGCCGTCATGGCGTC
The DNA here is from genome assembly GCF_017377875.1 of Alcaligenes sp. SORT26. Classification (GTDB taxonomy): domain Bacteria; phylum Pseudomonadota; class Gammaproteobacteria; order Burkholderiales; family Burkholderiaceae_B; genus Alcaligenes; species Alcaligenes parafaecalis. The sequence goes on along the minus strand of NZ_CP070975.1, from coordinate 714,163 downwards.
CAGGTCCGTCTTGTGCTTGGCTTTCAGGCCCTCGACCGCCCGGGCATGCTGATCTTTAAGCTGAGCTAGCTGTTCATCCGGCTTGGCCCCAGATTTAAGGCGCTCCCATTCGTCAGCGTCGAAGTCCTCGGGCATCGCACCAATGCAGCCTTCCAGCTCCTCGATCTTGGTCAAGCGCTCTTTGGCCTTGGCGGCGTTTTCCTTGTTGGCGCGAATCACGCCGGAAACCTTCGGGTGCGCGTCGATATCCTCGACGTCCAAAACAAAGCGGCCATCGGCCGCTTCTGTGTATAGGTCTTTGAGGTTTTCTGGAACCTCACCCGCTTCGGTATAGAAAGATTTCAAAGCCACGTCATGGCCTCCTAATTAGTAGCGCCCTCGGCGCCTGTAAACTGCGGGCTAGCGCCCGCTAAAAGATCAAGGCCGGAATCCCCATCAGAAATTCCGGCCTCTTCCTCTTCATAGGTACGGTCTTCATGTATGACACCGCCCTGCTGCAACTTGTCGAATAGTGCTCTGTGAGACATAGCCCCCGCTTGCCATGCGGCAACGAGCGCCTGAATGTCCTGAGCGGTGATAGAACGATCGAAGAACTCCAAGTTCGGCGTCACAACGACCTTTTCAGGACCTTCGCCAATCCACTTAGCGATATTGCGCAGTGCCCGCTCCAGACCAGCGGCAGAGGTCTGGGCAATGCTTGTGAGTGTGGCAGTCTGGCTGGCAGCGCGTAGCTTTAGAGCCTCTCCGCTTTCAGCCGACTGGCCTGACTGGAGTACCTGAGCACCAAACTGAGCCGCTCGTGCAAGGGCTTCTTGAATGGCATTTGCCTGCTTCTCCAGACCTGGGCCAGTAAACTCCAAATACTTGGCGTCGCCACCTTGCGGCAAAATCCATAACACTGAAGAACCCAGCGTTTTGGGCGCAAGTCCTTGCTGAATTGCACTTACAGGATCGTCAAACCCTATGGCCACTGGCGTCGGCTCGCTGGTCATGTGCAACGAGAAGGAGAAATCAGCATCCAGGCGGTAGATGCGCACAGCCAGCTTTGCCAAGCCATAAAGCGGTACATCGTCTGGCTCAGGCGTTAAGTCCAGTGACCCAGCGAAAACGAAAGGCAAAGTATCCAGAACAGCCCCTCGTGGCGTAGAGGCGGAAATCTCTTCACCAGCTTGCCAGCCACCATTAACCTTCTCCCAAACTCGGGCTCGGTACACGCCGCCATAAGCCATGCACTCACGCAGTCGTGTCACCTGTTTCCACTCACCGGTTTCACGATCACGGACGGGCCCAGACTCATCCAGAACCACATAGTCCGGCACACCATCCGTCGAGTCCCAGTTAATGATGGATTCAGCCACATAACCAGACAAGTAGGGCTTCCCGTCCTCGGTAAGACCAGGCAACAGCCCATACCGGCCGGTGGTCATGATTTCCATGCCCATGCGCCGGTGTAGGGCGTCCAGTGTCAGGCCATCAAGCGTGGCCCGCTCTCGTAGATGTTCCATGGATTCCGGCAGCTCAACTTTCGCAGGCTTGGCCAACATAATGCCGACCGCCCCCCGAATTGTTGGCGCGGTCACCTCAGGAAACTCAGCTCGCGTCTTATACAAGTCGTACACGCGGGCCTTGGCGACCGGATCCTCAATGGCTGTTGTGCCGGTCTTCATCGGCAAGTATTTCTCACCTTTTTCCTTAACATCGTCCTCACCCGCTACCGCATCACGCATCAACTCCCATGAAGGAGCAAAGCTGATGTACTCCGGGTGCTTGATACTTGGGTCTTGCATGTGATTATCCAAAAGCAGTTGTGACAACTCCGGCCGACTTCAAGCCGATATTTGGCGCAAGCTCGGTCAATGCCCAGACTGCGGCATCAAGCCGGTCTGGCGATTTCTTGGCCGTTGTTGGCACATATTCCATAAGTTGGTTTTCGAGCAGGTACAGAGCGCCTTTGTGCGCGACCCGGCCTTGCTCATAAAGTGCTGAGATAGGTTCAGCTCGGGCGAACTTTCCCTTGCTGGCATGGACACGGACGATGCGGCCCTTAAATCCAGCATTACGCAGCGTGGACTCAGCCATATCGCCGCCCTGGTTCGTCTCAATGACGATAGCGTCGGCATTGTGCTGCTCGTATGCGCCGATGGCCTTCAGCGCCCAGCTATTCGGGCTGTACTTGCCGCTGTAGTCACCGTCTACCGAGTACTGACGGTTGTCGCCTGCTCCGTAGGAACTGGCCACCACGATGCCGGTCTCGTCACTTTCGTCACTCGCAGTCGTGGCCGGGTCAACCGCCACCACCGTGCGTACGAGCTCATGCCTGATCTGCAAAGCATGAGCAGCCGTAATCAGCGCCTCAGTCCACAGCGCTCCCTCCGCGTTGAACTTCCGTGGCCGCTGCATGTACTGCGCCTCTGCCGTTCGCCGGTGAGAAAACAGCGCGGCCCGGTGCGATTCGTTGTGCTTGAAAGGCCAGAGCCAGCCATCAGGCAGGCCGTGATCAATCGGGATGCCGTGTGTATTCTCTTCCGGGTACGGCAAACTGTTGTCGATGATCACAGGCAGATTCAAATGGTGCCACTTCTCCCCAGACCCGCCACGCAGCAAATAGCCGCTCAGGTCCTGGTAGTGAATCCGCTGCATGATCACGATCATCGGCGTGGTTTCAATTGCCAGCCGTGATTTGATCGTTTCGTTGAATCGGTCATTAATGCCGCCGCGCACCGTATCGCTGTATGCATCATCAGGCTTGACCGGGTCGTCAATGATCAGCGCACCTTGCCAGCCTGGCTCCATGTGGCCGGCTCGAAAGCCAGTGACCTGACCGGCAGCAGACGACGCATATACGCCACCACCATGCTCGGTCCACCACATGGCCTTGCTGTCTGCATCGTCGCGCAGCACCATGGGCCACATGCTTTGATAAGCCTGCGACTTCACAATGCCCCGCGCCGTACTGGAGTTCAGCAGCGCCAGATTGTGCGAGTAAGACAGGTGCATGAACCGAGCGCGATTGTTCAGCGCCAGACCTCGCCCGATCATGTTGATCGTCGCCAACTCGGTCTTTGTGTACCCAGGGGGCACATTAATAATCAGGCGGGTAATCTCACCAGACACCACACGATCAAGCGTTTGCTGGATCACCTTGTGGTGTGGGGCCACGATCATCTTGGCGCCCATGCGTTGTTTGAAAAAAAAACGGCCAAAATATAGGCCGTCTTCTTCACACTCAATCTTGCGGGCGTATGTTCGTTGGTCAGCAGTCGTCATCAGCCAGCATCTCCTGCCGGGCCTGTTTGTATTCTTCTTTCGTCAGGGTAGCCAGCTCAATCGGCCCACCAGTAGGACTGCCGTGGCCAACCTGCTCACGGAAAGCCTGGACGCTGACATGCTTGCCCAGCAGTTCCAGGTTCTTCACCTTGTCAGGCCATTTGATTTTCTTGAGGACGCCGATGGCCGCGCGATCATCGCCCGAACCTCCAAACAACTCAGCTAGGTCGAACCCGGTCAAGTACTGACGCCATACCTTGGGCCACTCACTGAGAGGCTTCAGACTCATTGCATCGGTCATGATGTCCAGCACGTCCATTCGGTCTATCTCGACCAGACGGGCCAGCACATAATCTGCATCTACCTGTAGACGCTCAGACCGCTTGGCTTGGGCCTCTTGAATCGCATTAGCAATTTCAAGTTTCTTCAAGTTCTGCTCGCCGATCTGTCCGGCAGTCTTGGCACTGTACCCAGCACGAATAGCAGCCTGCGTGGCGTTCAGATCAATTAGGTATTCCTCAACAAAGCATCTTTGTTTCGAGGTCAAAGCACGACCGCTATTAGACTTAGCAGCCGCCTTGTCTTGTGCGGTCATAATGGTCATTCGCCTAGTGTTTTGCGCTACTCTCATAGCCCGATTAAAGATATGCGGCGAACAGCCGTTCTATGTTGACGCATTCCGCGTATTTTTTAGTTTCGCCGGCTTAGCGAGAAGGATAGATAGATGATAAAAATTTACACAGACAACCCAGAGAAACATTTGAGAAGCATTATGGCTGCTGCCAAGGACCCTAAAAGTGACACATCACTTACTTGGTCATATAGGCAACGGAAGGAAACAATCATAAGAGACAAGAAAGAGGTTGTGGTAACCAGGGCAGCTCTCTACCACAACACCAGTGGCGGGCACTGGGTTGATAAGGGTGAGTTCTGGCTCTTCCATACAGACAATACAAACGAAAAAAGTATTGAGTTCTGCCCTAGGTGGGTCCCGGACAAAGAAAAGGATGCTGACGCTATGGTGAAACTGTACGGTCGACTTCTTGAGAATTTGCTTAGCTATTTCAGGGGGTCTACAGACTACAAGTCCGTCGAGATAGATATTCCAAAAGATATCTGGGAAATGAAATAAGAAAAACCCGCCGATCTCACGATGGGCGGGCCTACTCTACCTGTATCGAATGCTAACATCGCATGCTCTCCCCATTGGAAAGCCACCTCATGCCAATCATCATCCTTCTGCCTATCATTACATTGCTTTCGCTTGTACTAGCCTGGCGAACTCGCGGAGTAAACCGGGCACTTAGCATTGCGATTGCACTACTAAGCGCTGGCTTTTCGGCGGTGTATTTTTCTATATTGTCTGCACTCTGATTCGGTCGCCCACAAGAGTCAACTCCGCGCATGAAAGCAAAAGCCCGCTCAATCTTTCGACTGGCGGAGCTGTTCAAATCTTACGGGCGCAACTGTACAGGCCTATTGTCGCAACTAACGTCGCAGTTTGCATTAACTCCATGTCGCAGACTGCGACACCAAGAGTAATAGGCAGACGTTGGCCCTTCCTTCGTTTGTACCACCTGGCCAGAAGAGCAAAGGCTGCGCAGCACTCGCTCTACACCTTTCCGGACAGCATGCCGCTCCACATCCGACACGGGCATTGCCCTGGTGACATGCCGCACAATCTGAGCCATCCTGAACTCTCGGCCCGGATACGCCGCCAGCAGATCTATCACCTCCGACGCATACTTCACAGCAATACCTCCTTTTCTACCTTGGCCCTAAACCCTTTCAGGTGACGTTTGTAATCCTCGTCCCGCAAGATGGCTCCTGTGATCTGGCGAATCCACCGACGCGCTACCACCAAGCGCTCAGATGCCGACAGGTTGCCAAAATGCGAGTTCTTCCGGGTGTACTCGGCCTGCACCACCATGGCCTGATAAAGCGGCAGGCATTGGTACAGAATATTCACGGCCTCGGCGTGGTCCTGATTGATCGGGCGGTAGTCGTCCTCCCAGGGCACGTACCGCTCCATATTCCCAACCGTCTCGCCGGACCAGCACCAACGAGCCCAGTTCCAAAGCAAATCATCGCCGCTCAGTTTTTGCATGATTGCCCTCCCCGAATAACGCTTTGAGTCCTTCTCGTGCCCGTTCTCGCTTTGCTTCGGGCTGCCGCTCCTGGTGCTCTTGCCGCTTCCGGCGCACAAAATCAACATGCTTGGACGGGTCTTGGTACATCCAGCTTGGGTATGACATATCAAACCTCCCTCACCGAAATGCCGTGAACCTGGAGCATGAGCTTGCGCTTCATGATGTAGTCCCGTGTACGCATGCCCTTGGCGTCCTCGATTACCTGCTGACCGGTGCGGACGTCCGTGTATCGAAAGTCCGCTACGTACTCACAGGCTCGCTCTGCTTTACCGTCTGCCCGGCGCTGCTTGGGGATCAGCTCGAAACGTAGCTGCAACTCCAGTCCGGTGATCTTCCCTGCCCGTTCCAGCAGCTTGAGCGCACCATACCGGGACGCTTCCCGCTTTGAATCGAAGGTATGGCCGTCCAGCGTGACTTTTCGGTTTCCGTACTTGCGCTTCATGCTTGCAGCCTCCGCGGCGAGCTGGGCGCAAATGCCTCCTGCATCTCTTCCTCACTGAGCTGTTGGAATCCAATGCGCTGAATATCGGAACCGTTCTGCAGCACCAGCCTGGCGCGCATGGCATCACCAATAAGCACCGGCGGCTCTACCCGCTGGCCAGACTGACTGTTCTGCGCTTCGGCAATGCCGGGCAACCAACGGGGATACTCTAGGCTGGGGCGTGTGGCGTAGCCGCGGTAGCGATTCTCAAATTCACGCGCCACGAACGGCCATTCGTCTTCTTTCTTCGTCCCCAGTGCGATCCAGCCGCCCATATCCTGCAGGACCAGCAGAATGATCGGATCGTCAAATGTCACGCTGCGGTATGTGCCAACGGTGCGCACGGCTTTATTCACTTTGGCCCAGGCCACCAAGGCGCTATCCTGAGTCGAGCCGCGCAACAGCTTCACAATGTCCGAAGGCTTAGGCACATACTGGCCATTGTCGGGGTTCACGCAATGCCGGTTTATGGCTTCGTTCACGGCAGGGTAATCAAAGGGTTTCATGGCCTCCCACCAGACGTTCAGCGCAAAGCGGGATGTGTCCCGGTGATAGAAGGCATAAACGTCGGCCATAAGGCCAAAGAACTGCTGTTTTTCAGTGTCGTGCATCTCAGGACTCCAAAGCGGCTAGACGGGCAATTTCTCGGTTTCGGGCCTCCAGTGCCTCCTGGCGGTTCAATCCTCTGGACTGCACTGAGATCCCTTGTCCGGTGTTGCTTTCCTTGATACCAAAAAGCCCAGTCCAACCACGCTCAATGCTTTGCTCGATGGCGGCGGTTGGGTCCTGCCCTGCGGCATGCAGCTTTCCAAGCGTTCGCAGAGAAAGCCGCTTGGCTGCCTCCGTCCAAGCCTTACCGGATTTTTCTTTTCGGAATTCATCCCACATCGACCACGCATCAGAATCCAGCCAGTCGGGCAAAATCAAGGCGTCATCCTTTGATGGTTTATGACGGTTACTTGATGGTTCTATGGTGGTTATATGCGGGTGCAACCCGTTGCACCCTTTCATGTCGCCGTTTGCACCCTTTGTGTCGTCAGATGCGCCCTTTATGTCGTGGATTGCGCCCTTTTCGGGTGAATTAATGGGCGCAAAATCTGCACCGTTTTTTTCATCAGAAATGGGTGCAATTTCTGCACCGTTTTCTTGGCCCGGCAGTTCGCCACCTTTAATCCAATCCAGGTTGATTCGATACTCGCGAGATTGGCCCCGGCCCCCATTGCCGCTATTGACCAGAATCAGCCAGCCGGACTCTTCCATCCTGCGTAACTGATACTGGACAGTGCGGCGCGATTGCCGCGTCTTGATCATCAAATGCTCAATGGACGGGAACACCTTGCATCCGTCATCATCAGCATGATCGGCCAATGCCAGAGCGAGAATCATCTCCCCACCGCCGACCGGGTACCGTTCAAATACGGCCGTCATTACCTTGACGCTCATACACACTCCTTATCCCGCACTGGACGCCACGCGGCAAACGCACGCTCCCACATGGCTTTCTTTTCATCACGTGTAAATCGCCGCCCTTGGTCCAACTCTGCGTGGCAGGCATAGCAGCCAGGGACGGTATAAAAATCAGGGGCTTTCAGTCCGCCTGCCTTGTCGTACTCCAACCAGTTGGGATGGCACGGGACCACAGTCGGGTCGTCGGGATAGCTGCGACACAGCCCGGGAATCTGCAAGTAACAGGGGTGACCACGCACTGCATTGCGCAGCTTGGCGTCGTGCCGACCTGGCCGCTTCTTAGGCGCCCGCTTCTTCCAGGGACTGGACTTCATCGGCTTGTACGTGCGCAGCGGTCCACCGGCGCGCAAGGTGCTGTTCCAGGCGGTCCTCATGCCGACGCCTCCGGAAACTCCAGCATCACTCCACGGGCCCGGAAATCAGCCTGCACAGCCTCGGCGTACGCACTCAACTGCTTGCGGCTCATCAATGACGTGACCGGCAGATACTTCATCATCAGCAGCTTTTCTTCATAGGTCCGGCCTTTGATGATCGAGTCGTACATGCCTTGGAACTCGGCATCTTCGGCCCGCAGGATCGGCACGCCGTGATGCAGCTTGCAGTAGCAGCGCCAGCCCAGCGCATCATCCTCGGGCAACTCACGCGCTATCTGCCCATACCAGACATGCGTAATGTCGTTCTGCGGCAGAGTACGGGCCTTGCCGGTCTTAATCGAAATTCGCAGGTATCGGTGGACTTGGTACTGACTACGCAAGTCGCCCATAAAGCGCTGCAGGGATTCGTCGCTGTTCACGATTTGCATGTCAGTCCTCTTCTCGCTCAAGCTCAGCAATGAAGTACTTGGCCACAACGCGCTTCATAAACTTGAGCTCGTCCCGATCAACCACCATCGATGTGGTTCGAGAAACCTGAAAACCCAACGAAGCCAACAGAAGACAGATTGACTCCAGGTCATCCTTCACCCAGCGGCTTACCGTGCTTGGGTCCACGCCGATGCAAGCTGATGCACGGGCCTGCGTTACCTCTGCAAGTCGGCTCATGATCAGTGCTTGAATTCGTGCACCGTTCTTGCGTGTGCTTTCGCGCCGCTCGCCCGATACTGTTTCTGTGTTCATCGAATACATCCAAATAAAACAAGGGCCAATCAAATGACCGAAACCGAGAAAATCTTGACCCAGGCAGAAGACATCGCCCGGCGCACTTTTGAAGAACCAACGCAGCAAACCGTCATGCAACTGTTTGCGCGTCTGTGTGATGAGCAGGACACGCGGGAACTAGATGAACCCGCCTGCCCTACTCATGAACTGCATTAAGTGGCCAACTCCAATCAGCTATGCTTAGAGATTCCAGTAACTAAACTTTTTGAAAGGAATTGGCCGTGAGCGATTCAAAATCTGATGAATTTGAGCTTCTAACTTGTGCAATCAAGGCTTTGGTGGAAACGCACCCAGACAAAACAGCATTTCGAAATTGCTTTCTTGCTCTAGCAAATGCAAAAGAAATAAAGGGTGGCGGGAAACTGCTGCAGTCCATCTTGAAGTCCGCTAGCACTACTTCTGACGACTGATCAAAGTGATGTCGTAACCATGTTCGAGACCGTCTTTAATCATGCTTTTCCCTAGGATCATCTTGTTGAAGACGGTTTCATCGATCTCGTTCTCGCGCTCTGTTTTCGTACTTGCGCGATGCATCTCTAGCGCCGGGCGGATCAGAAACAAAACGAATCGGGCATATAACTTGCGCATCAGCACTCTCCTTTCGTAATAACGTCGGTCGGGCCGATTGGAATCGGCTCCCGCTTTTCTGAATCACACATTGGTACGCTCCTGTGGCGAGGGACTCAGAGGGGATCTCCTAAGCTCAGGCCAAATGTCCGCCCAGTCGTGTGGACGCAGATGTTTCCGGCTTAGCTCCCCATTCGTCCTTTCCTCTATACGCACGCAAACCTTTTCAGATACTGGGCGGATATCGTTCAGGAATTGATAGACCTGAGACTGGCTTACGCCAATCCTCCGGGCGAACTCAGCCTGAGTCAGGCCAGTCGCATTTAGGTAGTGAGCAATAGGGTTCATGAACAAATACTAGCATCGCTATTAAATTGAATCAATAGCTATGCTAGTTGCACATATTAATAGCGTTGCTATATTTCGCCAATGCAAACACGCAAACCCTTGTCCCAAACCCCGCAAGACGACGCTGCGCGTCTGAAACGCCTATACAACGAACGCACGTCTCTCTCACAAGCAGAGTTCGGGGCTCGTTTTGATATAGGCAACCAGGGGGCTGTGTGGCAGTACTTGAACGGCAGAAGGCCCTTGAATATGAAGGCGGCCAAGGGGTTTGCGTCTGGCCTGGGCGTAAATATCGAAGACTTCAGCCCTTCGATCGCTCAGACGATTAAGGCAGCAGAGATGTGGACCGGCGACAGCGAAGACGGGGCTGCTTGGCCATTCGATTTGCTTGATGAGCGAAAAATCCAAGCCCTGGACAATAGCGCCAGATCCCAGTTGGAAAAGTCAGTTCTGAATGCCGCCGCCCAGCTCGGTCTGGACGTAAAGAAAGACGAGAGCAAGTGAATGATAGGAAACGTGACCCAGCCCAGGGAGGCTGTACGTAAGAAGGACTGAGCAGGAAGAGACAAGGAGCCGTTTGGCTCCTTATTTTTTAACCACGAAACACTTAGATTTAGCCTCGCATGTGAAAACATGGAAGACAAGAGGCGGACAGAAGCGACAAATAAAGCTGACTAAAAAATAAAATCCATTAATAACTGACTGTAAAAATCTCAAAACCCCTAGGAGAAGATCATGCACGCACGCGAAGTCATCAATCTATTCGGCGGCCAGTCTGCGCTAGCTCAACTCTTGGGAATAGCTCAAAGCACAGCAGCGTATTGGGCCAAGTCCGGGACCATTCCAGTGAAATGGCACCTTAAACTAATGGAATTAGCTCGGCAGTACGGCCTTGCGTTAAAACCCGAGGATCTAATCAGCATTAACCCATTAAGTACTAGTATCTCGGAGCAACTGTTTTCAGATATTGGTCTGGCAAATCCATCTGTCAACAACCTGCAGCAATCAACCAACAACGAGCCCACCGAGAAAACAGAGCAGAGGACATCTCAATCTTTGCCCAAAGCTGTATATCCTGGGCTGCTTCCTATTGGAGACGTTGAATTAGAGTGCGCTGTGCTAGAGAATGAGACACGCGTGCTATCAGCAGCCTCGATCTTTAAGGCTTTTGGGAGGCCGCGAAAAGGGGCGAATTCCCGACTTGAGATAGATGGGACCAAAATCCCCCCTTTTATTGCCGCAAAAAACCTAGAACCTTTTATAAATCAAGAGGTTTTAGACCGGACCAAAGTAATTCGATACCTTGATGGAAGGCAGGAAAAAACCGGGTACTCAGCCGGGCTACTTCCAAAGATGTGTGAGGTTTATTTAGCAGCGCGACGTGCAGGGGATGACATCTTAACGGAACCACAGAAGAAACTTGCGATCCAGTCAGAAATACTCTTAAGCGCTTTAGCCGAAGTGGGTATAGACGCTCTGATTGACGAGGCTACAGGATTTCAGAAAGACCGTAAGCACGACGCTCTGCGTCTTCTGCTTTCCAAGTATCTGGCGGAAGGACTTCAAAAGTGGGTTCATACCTTTCCAGATTCGTTTTTCGCTGAACTGGACAGGCTGTACGGTAATCAACCTACCACATCTAGATCAAGGCCGCAGTACTACGGGAAATTTATCAACAAATACATTTACGAGCCTCTTGAGTACGGATTTTTGAAAAGTAAGTTGAACGAACTGAATATTACTTCGGACGGCAAGAGACGGGCGAGATTTCACCAATGGCTTAGCGTAGACGGGCGCAATATGCTAGTCCATCAAATTGGGCGAGTACAAGGGAAAATGGAAGACAGCCGAGATATAAAATACTTCGTAGGAAAAGCAGCTCATCAGAAGCAGATCTCAATTGCTCCATACCTATTTGAAGAAATGAACCTTACAGATTGACGGTCCTAAACCCTACACCTAGAGGTTTTTTCAAACCCATGTCACTAGCCCCGCCAAGCGGGGCTTTTTATTCAACGGTAACTCCTTGATCTGTTTGCCCTACTCCTTTTACCCCTACTGGGTGTGAGCTACATCAATACCCGCGTCAACCGATCAAGAAGTTACGCCGTAATGACCAAACTAAAACACCTGTCCCGCCCCAAAAACCACTACATATAGTGGTGTATATAAAAACAGCCATAAAAAATATCAATAAAAACAGATCAAAATTGTAACAGACTAGTGCCCAGACAGACTTTCTATCTGGACTAACCAAATGGAACGCCATAGAATGTAACGGCAGATAAAGAAAAAGCCGCCTGGGTTTGGGGAAACCCGGCGGCCTTGAGATGTCTGTATTTCTTGCTAGCACCAAGAAAATGACATCCGTGTCTGTAGGTATTGTCTAATTTTGTGGTGCTGGCGTCAACCTGACTTGCAATGTAAGGAACGTACACCAATGCGCCCGCAACATCAAACATCACTCTACCTAATCACACACAAGACGGATCAAGGGATAGTTCAGCAACGCTCATCAGACGGCTACATCAATGCCACAGAACTTTGTCACGCAGCCGGCAAACGTTGGCATAACTACGTTCGCAACGAGACTACTGGAAATTTTTTACGAGCACTTGCTGCCAAAACGCGAATTAGCGTTTTGGATTTAAATCAAGAGGTTAGAGATAAGAACGGTACCGCTAGCACGTGGGTACACCCAAAAGTCGCCATTCATCTTGCGCAATGGCTATCAGCTGATTTTGCTGTACAAGTCTCCGAGTGGGTGTACGAATGGATGAGCGGCCAAGGAGCACCGAGAGAACCAGCCCCACTCCCTTCTCATCTTGCAAGGTACCTTGCTAACGATCCCAACGTCCACCCAGGATACTTCTCTGTCCTACAGGAAACAGCACTAAACCTTTTCGGCCCTCTACATAACGTTGGCTTTATCATTCCAGCAGATTGGGTTCCTGATATTTCAGTCGGCCGTAGTTTTTGCAAGTGGTTGAGAGAAAACAAAGGTATGGATACCAACTCATTACCAACCTATCAACACATATACCCAGATGACGGACGTGTTGTAGAAGCAAAGCTTTACCCCGATACGCTATTGGCGGATTTTCGAACCTGGTTCCGAAATGTTTGGCTCCCTGTGAATGGGGTGAGTTACTTCAAGCGAAAGAATCCGGATAGCTTAGCTTATTTAGATAAACACCCAGCACTAGCGATAGCAGCACCCTCGTCACCGCCCCGAATTGCACGTCGCAAGAAAGCTGCGTAGTAGCCCTAAAGTAAAGATTGGTTCTTTAACTACTACTCTCCAATCTTAAGAAAAAGCCCCTCCGGGGGCTTTTTCTTAGGCGTTACTTCTGTCCTTCTTCTTTTGTGTCAGGTTGGCTATGCCAGACTACTGCTTACGGGGCTGGTTCTCAACTGACTCAGCATCCACCGCAATGCCGGTAGCCGTGCCCATTTCGCTCTCGGCGCTGGTGTAGTCAAGCAGCTTGCCCTCTTTGTCAAAGCGGAGCATTACGCTAGTTGAGTTCGTGTCCACACCACCGACAAAAGCTCCAACGAATGGGATAAAGGTAGATGCCCGGGTGCGTGACTCAGCATAGACATACATTAACGTACGAGTGCCATCAGAGTTTCGCATTGACGTTGTTGGTTTGCCAAAGCGCGATAACACATCAGCCTGGGTTGTCTCGCCTACTTTCATTTCACTCAGGTGCTCGTCTTTCACCTGGACGCCTGTCGAGGCACAACCCACAAGCGCAGCGATTGCCACTGCAGCCAGAATCTTTTTCACTCCCCTCTCCCAAGTAACGAATAAAGACGAAATCGTACCAGATTAGGCTGGCGCAGGGCTTACACGGGCCAGCCAAGCCGCCCAGTCCAAGACCAAGACCAAGACCAAGACCAAGACCAAGACCAAGACCAACAGTTAGCCGCATTACCTTGACCTAAAATACTGTATAGATATACAGTACAACTATCCCCCCGCCCCGCCATATTGGTGCGCTCCACGTAGCTCCCACGAATCAGAGCGCGTATTTAAAACGCCCACTTGTAAGAGAAGAGCATTGCGATATGACGAGTTTCATTGACACTCCACCAACGCGGCCTCTCGGTCTATCGTTGGAGGATTCCGAGATGGCCCAAAAACGCTCTGCCCAATTAGCTGAGCTTATCCCTGTATTGACTTCCGGACTACAGCCCAACTTGCTGGAACTCGCCATTGAGCTGGCGGAAGACTTGACCAGCGCACTATCTAACCTACGTTAATAGAAACGCCCCTTCCCGCTTCGGCGGGTTTTTAACCACAAATCAAATAGCGTTGCTATTGACTTTAGAATACTAGCAATGCTAGTATTCATCTCAACGCTCCACCAAAACCGCAGAACACCTTTAGGCAAAGCCACGGTAAGTAACGGTTCAGAGAGCGCCAGCAGCAAAGGCTGCGCCCGCTACGGCGGAGGCTCTTTAAAAACACACCTGCCGATGTTGCTCACCCTGCCTATGTGGGGTGTTCGTCCGGCATCAATGGCACCCACAAACATGGTTGTGGCTCTGCGCGGTATCCCTGCCGTCTCCAGTCCGTCAAAGCACGGTTTACGGAGAAAGAGGGTGAGGCGTAGACGGCCAAAAACGGAAACGGTCACGCTGGTTGGAATCCCAGCAACGGCCTGGAAACAGGCCGCTTTGGTAAGCATCAATGGTGGTGCTTACTGAAGCGAGAGGATTAATGACTGAGATAAAAGATGCCCGCCGAAGGGCTATTGATAAGGCCAATCAGGCCCTAAAGGCTGCACGACTAGCGATGTGCGCGACCAACAACACGCTTACAACCGATCGTCCAGATCTTCCGCGATCAGAAGGAACCTCCTGGACGATCGACTTCAATAAAGAAATAGGCCTTATCGACCAGGCTATTCAAGCGCTATCTAGCACTGATAGCGATCACGAATAACCCTGTCGAAGTAAGTGCCCTTGGATGGCGCAGACATAAGGCCGTCGTATACAGATTGCGGAACTCCGCAGTATGTATATGTAATGCCACCGCTAGTAAACCGTATCTGCATTCTTTTAGTGTTGGGGTCGTAGCCAACCGCAGCAATAGCACTGGATCGAACAGGAATCACGCTCTCCCTCCATGTCTAGTTGTAATCGGAATTTCCAACTTAGCACGGAAGGTGACAGCCGGGAATAGACCGGCATTATCCGAGGCAGGTTTCATTGAGAGTCGCGCCGGATGGCAACCAAGGGAGAAACCCATGTCAGCATTTTGTGTATTTGGTATGACCGAGCCGCTGGCCAAATCGCTGGCAGCGCGTAAAGCCCCCCCCAAGAAGGCGCGGGAAAAGATGACCGCCCAAGAACTGAGCGAGTGGTATGCGGAGCGGGCGGCAACGATTCTTGAGTCGAGCAAACCCCGGCAAGTGTCGCCTGAGTTTGACGCACCGCAGTTCTGCCAGGACTGGATCGACTTGGCGCACAAGACAGTCAAAGCCAACGGGCTGCGCGTGATGTTTCGCGGACCGAAACCCGATGGCTCCATCAATAAGCGTACAGGCAAGCCGCTCATGGCATGGCTGCCCTACTGAATCATGACCCGCCCAGGCGGGCCGGCACTGCCGGATCTCCTCGGGCCCGCGGCGGGCCGACCTGGGTAGCCGTACTGGCAGCAGATAGTGATCTGCCTTCCCTGCGCCAGGATAGGGGCATCACATAGCAGCAATGCGTAGGCTGATACGCAGGGGGACGTGGCTGACTCCCGGGGATGGCTCAAGCGAATAAGCAAGCTCGACGCCGCCTAAGAAGCGCCTCAACCCGGAGATCAGTGCCGGGGCTGCTATGTGATGGTCAGCAGGAAACTAGCAGGCACCGGATCGAGTAATCCGGCCAGCCAGGAATAACGGGGATGATGTGCCGCTGGCCTCCCCGCCGCTGGCATACGGGTAGCACCCGGCAAGCCACACGCCAGCCTGAGAGCGCACAGGCCCATGGCCCGCATGGTAAGAGTGGGCGCCCACATACGAAAAGGCCGAACCCAATGTTTCAAAGGGCCCGGCCTTAACCGATCAACTCAACACTTGCCTAGTCAGGCAAGCAGGGGATCAAACGATTTGGATCTGGGTAGCGCAAGGGCCTTTTTGGCCAGCGCCTGCAACGAAAGAAACTCGTTGGTTCTCGTCAAGAGACTTAAACCCAGTACCCTGAATTTCACTGTGGTGTGCGAAGAGGTCTTTACCGCCACTTTCCGGTGCGATGAAGCCGAAGCCTTTTTCGTTATTGAACCACTTCACGATACCAATTTCTGTTTTCAATGTATGTCCTAATTAATCAGGGGAAAAATGTCCCTGGACACACTATGAGCGCTGTTCACATATATAGATAGCGTTGTTACAAAGTAAGCCACCAAGCCTTACTCAATCTCGGGCTCTCCAGCCGCAGCATTCCCAATCCCTTAACCAATTCTAAATCAGCCCCGCCCACGCCATGGGCGGTCGGGAGTGCTGCGACTAGAGGGCATAGAACTCTGGGACTCCACCAATACCGCTCCGGTGCGCACCGGACGTGAGGGTGGTGACCACAAGCTAACCCTCTTCCCTTTCAATGGCGCCGGACGCGGCGCAATCCCCCCGGAGCTAAACATGAACGCTTTTGCTATGCGTGAGATAGACGCGCACGAGCTGGCGGAGCGCCGCCGCGCCTATATCGCGGAGCAGATCCGCAACTGCCTGTACGGCAAAACACTGTACGTGAACATCGCCTGGACCCTGCAATCGATTCCTCAGAAGGTAAGCCGCATAGGACTAATCGAGGAAATGGAGAATGCGCTTCTGACGTCCAGTTCGGCAGGTTTCGACTATTCGGCAAAGCTGCTTGCTGCTCTGGATGATGAAAGCCTGCGCCCTGCCCTACGCACCAAGCGTGAGCGAATCATCGGCGATTGGGCAGACACCACGCATAACTGCATGACCCAGCAAGAGCTGGAGGCGCTGCCGTGCTGATCGAGTTTTTCATCTTTGCAGTGTTCTTTTGCTGCGCTGCTTTCTTTGTTGCGCTCGGAATTGAGGGCGTTCTTAGTATCTGGAGGCAACAGTGAATGACCAGAACCCCGGCTTCCCCCGCACCCGGCGCCGCAATCAATTCGACGGACGGGGATGCTACGCACCAAATAGCAGCACACCTCCTTGGGGCTGGCCCCTCACCCTACTCTTTGCCATAGCAGTCTGCGGACTGCTTTTTTTCGGCCCGACTCTGGCGGCCCGAGCGATTGGAGCATGACATGACCGAAGTCTTAGAGCTGACGGAACTGCCGCCGGCAGAAACGGCGCTGCAAATTTACCAAACACCAAACGGTCTGGACCCGTATATCGAGCGCATCCGACAAGAAGTCACCGGGCATGCGCCGAACCTGAAGACCGACAAGGGCCGAAAGGAAATCGCCAGCCGCGCATTCAAGGTGCGCAAGATCAAAACCGCTCTGGATAGCCTGGGCAAAGAGCAGGTGGACCGGCTCAAGGAAATCCCCAAGCTGATCGACGCTGAACGCAAGCGCATGCGTGACGAACTGGACTCACTGGCGGACGAGGTGCGCAAGCCTCTGACGGACTGGGAAGAAGCAGAGGCCAGCCGGGTAGCGCTCCACCGTGCCGACCTGGACGGTATGGCTGATCAAGCCCGAGAAGTCGGTGGGCTTGATGTTGAATCCCTGCGCCAGCGCATCGCAGTGGTTGAGTCTGTGGTGATAGGCGAGTCCTGGGAAGAATTTGAGGCTGAGGCTCACCGGGTCAAAGCCAAAGCTCTGGAAATCCTGAACGCAGCCCTGACTGAGCGCCAGAAGTACGAAGCTGAGCAGGCGGAACTGGCCGAGCTACGACGCAAACAGGCCGAGCAGGAGCAGAAAGACCGCGAAGCTGAGATTGCTCGCCTAGCGGCAGACAAAGCCCGAGTCGACGCGGAAGCCAAAGCCCAAGCTGAGCGCGATGCAGCCGCCAAGCGTGAGGCGGACGCGAAAGCCGCCCAGGTCAAGGCCGAGCAGGACGCCAAGGACGCCGCCGAACGCCAGCGCCGCGCCGAAGAACAGGCCGAAGCTGAACGTCTTGCATCAGCCGAGCGGGCCAAGCAAGCCGCTGAGGCTGCCCGTCAGGCCGAAATCAAACGCCAGGCCGACGAAAAGGCAGCCGAAGAGGCCGAGCAGCGCCGCCGCGAAGAGGACAAAGCGCACAAGGCCAGCATCAACAACGCCGCCCTAGCTGCATTCATCGAAAACGGCATGCCAGACGAGTGCGCCAAGCAAGCCGTCATTCTGATTGCCAAGGGCCTGATTCCGGCTATCCGAATCCAGTATTGAGGACACTATGAGCACAGAAATCATTGAGGCGCCACAACGCGAACTGACCGCGCCAGCAGATCAAGTACCCGCCAACTCGCCCATGGGCATGATGATGGCTGCAATGAAACAAGGCGCCACGCTCGACCAGGTGGAGCAGATGATGAACCTGCAACAACGCTGGGAAGAGCGCGAGGCCGAGAAAGCGTTCAACGATGCCCTGGCTGCATTCAAGTCCGAAGCTGTCGAAATCATCAAACGCAAAACTGTCGATTTCACCGGTCAAAAGGGACGCACCTACTACAAGTACGCAGAGCTTTCCGATGTGGTCGAAGCGGTAGGCCCTGCCCTTTCAAGGCATGGCTTCGCCTGGAGCTGGAAAACTCATCAAGAGAAAGACTTGATCCGCGTTACCTGCATTCTCAAGCACCGACAGGGCCATACCGACTCTGTGTGGCTTGAGGCCAACGCAGACCAAAGCGGGAGCAAGAACAACATCCAGGCCATCGCGTCCACCGTCACTTACCTAGAGCGCCACACCCTCAAAGCCATCACCGGCGTTTCTGAAAAAGGTGACGACGATGACGGACAAGGCAGTGCTAACTCGAAGATCAGCGCCGATCTACGCGACGAGTGGATCAGCGAAGTGACCAAGACTGACACACTCGAAAAGCTGGAAACCATCTGGCAGGAAGGCGGCAACGTCATTTACGCAACCAACAATCTTACCGATTACAACGCCTTCAAAAAGGCCGTATCGGACAAGAAAAAGATGCTCACGGAGGCTCAATAATGGAAGGCTTAATCATTCACACCGCCGAACAGGGCACCCCAGAATGGCTCCAGGCCCGTAAGGGCATCATCACCGGCAGCCGTTTCAATGTCTGTCGCGACCGGCTAAAAAACGGTGCTCCATCCAAGAAATGTTTGGACTACGCCATGGACGTGGCGCGGGAACGTGAAGGCGGTGAGCCCTTGCAGGTCTTTGTAAACGGCGCCATGCGCCTGGGAACCGAACAAGAGCCCTACGCCCGCGCTGTTTATGAGCGTAAGACAGGCCACATCGTTGACGAGGCCGGTTTCATCACGACACCGGACCGCCTGTTTGGGGTCAGCGTAGACGGTTTGGTAGGCGATGACGGGATCATTGAAATCAAGACAATGGTCAGCAGCGACACCCTGTTCACAGCCTTTGTGAACGGTGATATTGCCGCCTATGTAGATCAGTGCAATGGCGCAATGTGGCTGCTTGGCCGAAAGTGGGTGGATCTGGTTTTGTGGGTTCACGACCTGGACCGCATGAAAATCATCCGCATCGAGCGCGACGACAACCAGATCGACTCGCTGGAATCCGATCTGATGAAGTTCGAGCGAACAGTCACCAAGTATCAGCATGAACTGCGGGACGCCCTGCTGGAGGCCGCATAAATGGCCTCAGTCAACAAAGTCATTCTGGTGGGCAACCTTGGCCGCGACCCAGAAGTACGCTACAGCGCAGAAGGCTCGGCCATCTGCAATATTTCCATTGCCACGACTTCGCAGTGGAAAGACCGTACCTCCGGCGAGCGCCGCGAGGAAACCGAGCGGCACCGTGTGGTGTTCTACAACCGTCTGGCTGAAATCGCGGGTGAGTACCTGCGCAAAGGCCGTCCCGTTTACGTAGAAGGTCGCCTGCGCACCCGTAAATGGACAGGCCAGGACGGTCAGGAGCGTTTCACCACCGAAGTTATTGCCGAGCAAATGCAAATGCTGGGCGGTCGTGACGGGGAAGCACAGCAACCCAACTCACCGCTACAGGGCCAGCAGCGCAACAACTACGCTGATGCCACTGGGCGTGATCAGCAGCAAAGGCAGTCTCCACCGCCCTCGTCCGGCAATCTGGCGGATATGGACGATGACATCCCGTTCGCCCCTCTACTCTCACGCAACGCCTACTGCATCTGAACTAGCGCCTGGCCCGAGCCCGTAAGTGGACCGGCCAGGACAGCCAGGAGCGCTACACCTCCGAAATCATTACGAAACAGATACAAATTTTGCGCTATCTTGAGTAATAAGAACTACAAACCAGAAGAGGGCTCGACCTCAAACCGACCGCTAGTAAACATTCGCTTAAAATCTCTCTCTCCGTCAGGAAGATTTTTCCTTAACCATTCGACCGAAAGAGCATGCACATAAACTTTCTTCAGCAAGGAATCCATTCTATTCTCTAATCGCTCAATTTCCTCCAACTCTTTATTCCTGCTGGCACGAAGGCTGCCTTGCCCATCAAGCATATTATCCCTGTTGTAGAGAGCAGATAGAGCGGAAGCATAATTTTGAGCCACTGATTCCTTGACAAGCTCCAAGCAGGCAATCATTTGAACAAGGTTATCAATATCATTCGATTTGAAATATATAAGCTTATCAACATTATTTAAAAGCGCTCTTAAATGTAGAAATCCGCCTCCAGATATCATTTTCATTAACTCATTCCGCTTTTTTTCTTGCAATAAATTTATCATCAAAACAAGATCATCATGAACGGCAGCGTAGGCACCCACAAACACCCTTTCGTATATATAAATCTTGTTTTTTTTATCCAACTCCATTTCTAATTTTTTATCTTCTCGTTCGTTCTCTGCAATATATATTGCAACCCGTCCCGCATAAACGGCAGCAAGAGCTGCCCCTAGCGTACCGATAGTTGAAAGTATGTCCAGCCATGATTCAGCCTCGAACATCGACCACGATGTGTAGACACCATAAATAATCCAAGCTGAGACCAACCCGCCCGCATAACCCACCAGCAAACCAAATTTTCTTTGGGTGATCGAGCTGTAATCCTCTTTCCATTTAATTCTCATAGCCCTCTCGCTACATGCAGTTACATAACTGCGTGAGCATAGCCCATCCTGAAAGGAATACACCCATGTGGTTTAAGAACTTGCGTATCTATCGCATGGATACGGCATTTGCCCTGTCCGCTCAACAACTGGCCGAAATGCTGACCAAACATCCATTCACGCCATGCGGCAGCCAAGAACCTCTCAGCCTCGGCTGGGTGCCGCCACGCGAAGGTGGTGAGCTGGTGTATGAAGTGAATGGTCACTATCTGATCTGCATGCGTGCTGAGAAGAAATTACTGCCGAGTGCTGTGGTCAACCAGGCAGCCCGCGAGAAGGCCCGCGAAATTGAAGAGCAGCAAGGCTATAAGCCAGGCCGCAAGCAAATGAAGGAAATCAAAGAGCAGATCATCATTGATTTGATGCCCCGCTCCCATGCCGTGCAGCGCGACACCATGGTCTGGATCGACGCACGAAACCATTGGTTTGTTATCGATACTCCAGCCGTGGCGAAGAGTGATGAGGTGCTGGGCTTGTTCGCCAAGAGCGTAGATCCCTTCCCTGTTCTGCCCCTGTATACCGAGTGGTCACCCGCAGGCGCCATGACGGCCTGGTTGGTTGATGATGAAGCCCCCGCCAATTTCAGCATTGACCAAGATGCTGAGCTGCGCTCTACAGGCGACAGCGGTGCTGCCGTGCGCTACGTCAAGCAAAGCGCCGACATTGACGAAGTGCGCAAGCACGTTGAAGCCGGCAAGCAATGCACTCGTTTGGCCATGACCTGGGCGGATCGCATCAGCTTTGTGCTGACCGACGCGCTGGACGTCAAACGCGTGGCCCCGCTGGACATCCTGACTGAAAAACAAGATGTGACGGCCGTCAACGATGACGAAATCTTTGATGCTGATATGACGCTGATGACTTCGGAGCTGGGCGGCCTGATCGCTGACGTCGTGACTGTGTTAAATAGTGCACCTCCGTCCTCGGGCTATCTCTAGCTGCCACACTCCGCCCTACCCCTTTACCCCAGCCCCTTTGCAATGGACACTACAAAGAAGAAAGAAGCCAGCTTAGTGCTGAGCCTAGCTCCTACAATGCAACAACATCTAATATGTAGAATAAAAACAACATATTGCTGGCCAAGATGAGAAAACCTTCTTAAAATTGACCCACTTTTTACTGGATAAAAACACACATGAGTTTGCGAATTATCTCCCTCTTTTCTGGCGCCGGCGGTATGGACTTTGGAGCACACGCAGAGGGCTTCCAAACGGTTTTAGCACTCGACAAGTTTGCAGCGTCTACGGCTACATTTGCCAAACACTTTCCAGACACTGACGTTAAAACGACGGGTATTTTTGAGTTTAATGAAAGCAAGAAGAATCCATATCCCGAAGCCGACATTTTGATGGGTGGCTATCCTTGCCAATCATTCTCTATGGGCGGCTTAAGAAATCCAGCAAAAGACGAGCGATCCAATCTGTTCTTAGGCTTTGCTGAAGCAGTTAACAGAATAAAGCCAAAAATATTTATCGCAGAAAACGTTTCCGGCTTAACAAAAATAAAAAATGGCGAATGGTTCAAAAAACAAATTGACGTTTATGAAAACCAGCTCTCTGTCAAGTACCACGTATCCTCAATGCTATTGAATGCTGCTGACTACGGTGTTCCACAACAACGAAAGCGAGTAATTATTGTTGGTGTTCGTCATGACATTAATAATAAATTCATCTTCCCAACGGCAACTCACTGCAAACCTTCTCTAGTGAAGAAAACAGGACTTCTGCCTTGGGCTTCTCATGGTGAGGCTATCCGTCATTTACCGCCAAATCCAATAGGCGAGTATTATGAACGTCCACATGACCCTGAGGGAAACTTCTCCTGGTATTTCATGTCTCGTAACCGCCGGCATCGTTGGGATGAAACTGCATTCACTGTCGTTGCAAACTTCCGCCACGTAACACTCCATCCCGCCTCACCCCTGATGGAGCTTGAGTGGAGCGACCTGGCAAATGGCTGGAAACAAAAATGGCGCTTTACGGACATATATGACCACTTAGAATTTGCGCCAGAATTTCCAAACTTACATCCTCCAAGAAGGTTATCTTGGAGGGAGTGTGCCGCTATACAAACGTTTCCTTCTTATTTTGAACCTGAGGGAGATTTAGCAGAAAAATTTGAACAAATTGGAAATGCTGTTCCACCACTCTTAATGCAGCAAATAATGAGAAACATAAAAGAAATTCTTTAAGCGCCGAAAAGCCGAGCAGACTTAGCCTGCAATCTCTCAACGGTTGGCTTAGGAAGAGTAAATAGATCAGTTCCATACGCCCTGGAGCTTATCTTTGGATAGTATTTAAACTGACTACCCGACAAGGCATACCATTCATAAATACGGCCGCCTGTCTCATCTAAACCAACCAATCTTTTACCCTCAAACTGCCACTTTTCTGGTTTTGGTAAATTTATATTAAATGTTGACACCAACCAATCCCTCTCCCCCCTCAGCATCGGTGAATAAAGAACCGATATAAAAATACTCTCTTTATCCACAAAAAATAGATTGTTTTTTGTGGAATTTTTTTCTTTATATTTACCCTCAGAAAGAATTCTTTCTTTCACCTGTCTAGCCAATATTATTTCCCCAAACTTCTCTGGATACCTCATCTCTAAAAAATCATTTTCTGTTAGGTTGTTTTCTCTGCATAACCGCCAGTCACTCGCACTAGAATTCGAGATTTCAAGATGAGCTCTTAAATCCAGTTTTTTATAGCTTCTTAACTCCTTAACTTCTTTTGATTTTATAGAAGCACCACGAACCGCCACACCCCCACTCTCATTAAACTCAATGAGAAAATCATAGAACATTTTGCTTTCAGTTGCGCTCCCATGCAAAAATTCCGCAAAGCATCTTTCAATCTGCCTAGAGTCCGCACGAGAACTACCATCTTTCTCACGGTAGCCTCCCGTCCCATCCCGGTACGTCCCAAGATAATTAGCCAACACTCTTAGCTCAGCAGGCGTCGGGTTTTTGGTAAAAAACGCTCGTTCCATTTTATCTTTAATTAAAAACGGTAAGTGTTTTAGTTTACGTTACTAAGGACAAATAAGCGACGCATCCTTTACATGACACGCCATCCCAGCAGCACACGTTTGCCCCGCCTTCGACACATCGAACCGGGGCAATTTTTTACCCTTCGCTATGACCCCGCGCCCCGGCAACTGATCCGCCGTACGCACACCCACGGTCATTTCAATAACGGATATGCATCCCTGTGCCATAAGCTGCAACGCTCTTGTGTGGTCTGGGGTGAGAACAAATGGGAGGCCAGTCCATGAGCGACCTCTTCTATTTACAAGACAGCCGCAGTTATGTGGGGAACGACATGCTGTTCTGGGGGCTGAACGACAATGGATACACCACCGACCTGCGAAAAGCCCAGCTCTACACCCAAGAGCAAGCCCAGGCGATGCACAACAGCCGGGAGACTGACATTCCTTGGCCCAAGGCGTACATCGACGCAAAGACTCGCCCAGCCGTGGACATGCAGTACGTCAAACGCGATGAAGCTCTGGCTGGGACAGGGATTGTCCTAGCTGAGCGAAAACCCGAGAGAGAAGAACCGCTCCGCTGCCAAGGATGTGGCTCATTCATTTCCAAGGTCAACTTTTGGGCCGGATGTTGCCCACGGTGCCAGGAGGACAGCAGGCCATGAAAAACAAACTTGATGTTTCACGTTTCATCGAAATCAATGAAATCCCCCCAGGCTCACAATCTCGATACTTGGTTGGCGCGGGAGACTCCCGCACAGGCCAATTCGGCGTAGCCATCGCAACCATTGCTGTAAAAGGCGCTCGCGGCTATGGGGTCATTCTTCATCTGGATAGCGGAAAGCTGGATTGCTTTGATCCCCAACAACTTTTTCCGGACTTGTCATGAGCAACCACCCACACAACCGATTGCGCTCTATCCCGAAGTGAGAGTCGGCCACCGTTTCTGCTGCATCTTCCTGACGACATACGCCTGCCACGCCTTTGGCTCAAGCGGAGCCTTCCTTCTGTGCCTGCGACTATTACAAAACCAACACGCCGCAACGATGTTGCCAGCTATCCGGCCGCCGTCACAACGAGCCTTGAGATGCTCCGCAGTGCATTTTGTAATGGGAGATTGATCCATGTGCTGCCCGCAATAAAAGCAGCAACCATTTTGAAGTTTGAATGCCCGCGCACGAGCTTTTTGAAGTGATGTCTTAGCCATAGCGGCTCCTAATCAATGAAGAAAAGGCGCCAGCCATCAAGGCTATGTCTCATCAGTTTCCTGTCTGAGGCATGGGTCCATGCATTGCGCATCTGACCAAGATCGTGAAATTAATCGCCGCTCTCCCACGGAGCATTCCCGTGGCGGTTTTGATTATAGGGTAAAGCAGATTCCCTGGCTTAAAAGCTGCAGCTGAAACACAACAACAAGCCATTTCGACCTGTACGAATCTCAGTCGGCTTTCGCCGGTTTTTTTTATGGAGAACACAACCATGCCACAACCCAACAACTTAATGGCACCCGCTTACAAAAGCGCCCCCACCCTCCACCCCGAAGGCCTGTATCGGTGGGACGAGTTCGCCGACCGCATCCCATTTAGCCGGGAGACTTGGCGGAAACGAGTACTTGCTGGACAGGCGCCAGCGGCCAAGTTAGTGAGCAGAGCCTGCACTGCCTGGAAAGGCGAAGACATCCTTGCCTGGCTCAACAACCCCGACTCCTGTAAATAAGAGGAAACCTAAAGACATGGCAAAGAAGATTCCACCGCTAACGGACTCAAAGTGCAAAGCAGCAAAATTCAGCACGGGCGGTAAGAACCGCCTTTTTGACGGCGGTGGTTTGTACCTTGAGCTGCTCCCCTCCGGCTCAAAGCGCTGGAGACTGAAGTACCGGCGCCCCATGACGGGGAAGGAAAACATCCTGACCTTCGGCCCTTATCCGGAGATAAGCCTTGCTTCCGCTCGGGAACAGCGTGAAAAAGCCAAAGCCCGGTTATCAGAAGGCCTTGACCCTGGCGAAGCGCCCCCGTCGGCGACAATGGGTATCACGTTTAAGGCGGTCGCAGATGAATGGCTGGAAACCCGTCGGCCAGTATGGAGCGAAGGCTACTTTACGCGGATCTCGAATGCGCTCAGCGCGAACGTGCATCCTCATATCGGCCAGCGCTCCATTTCCAGCGTGACAGGAAAAGCCGTACTGGAACTGGTGCAACAAGTGGAGCAGCGCGGCGCGCTGGAGATGGCTGCTCGGGTACTCGAAGCAGTTGGCATGGTCTTCCGATACGGCTGTGGTACCGGCTTGATTCAAATCGACATCACACAGGGGCTACGGCAGTTTTTGCAGGAGCGCCCACCGGTAGAGCATTTCCCGCACGTAGCGGAAACGGATCTCCCCGCCCTACTCGCCAGCGTTGAGCGCTATCACGGCAGACCAGAGACGCGGCTGGCCATCAAGCTGATGATGCGCACTTTTCCGCGGACCAACGAGCTGCGCTGGGCGCAATGGAGCGAGATCGATTGGAGGAATGCCTTGTGGCTGATACCGGGCGAGCGCATGAAAGGACGCCTGGCACAAAAGCAGAGCGCGCCCGACCATATCGTGCCGCTTTCAACCCAAGCTCTTGCGATCTTGGAAAGCCTACGCCAGCACTCGGGGCACTTTCAGTACCTGTTTCCGAATGTCCATAATCGCCGCGGTGCTGTGATGAGCAGCGACACCATGAACCGTGCCCTAAAAATCATGGGCTATGAGAAGCTACAAACAGGACACGGCTTCCGAGGGTTGGCATCGACCATCATGAATGAGCACAGCGGCTTTCGCCCTGACGCCATTGAACGGCAGCTGGCTCACCGCGACAGAAACAAAGTGCGCCGCGCATACAACCACGCCATGTACCTGGAAGAGCGCAAAAAACTGATGCAATGGTGGTCGGATTATCTGGACGAGCAGCTCGAAAAAGCCTCGTGATTTCCATACCCCCATTCCTGTTACACCATACCCCCATCCATACCCCCAAACGATCTGGGACTGGCTTGGCGCAGCTTGGAACGCTGGGCAACAAAAAAGCCCCAAAGCATTGATCTTTGGGGCTTTTCTTGGCACAGCTTGGAGCTGTGTGCATGTATTCTGGTAGGCAGTACTGGATTCGAACCAGCGACCTCTACGATGTCAACGTAGCGCTCTAACCAACTGAGCTAACCGCCTGCGGTGAAGAAATGAAATAATAGATCTTCCCTATGAAGCTGTCAACACTATTTTGTGTTTTTCTATAGAAAAAACGATCTTTTTTTCAGTACTTATTCTGAAGAGGATCTCAAAAACCTCAAAAAACAAGCCAAGCCATTGTTTTACAATGAATAATCAAAAACACAAGAAAAATCAGATTATTTGACCCACAACCCTCCATTCAGACCAAAGAAACATATAGATACACACAATATGTCTCCCGCCCGCATCAAGCCCCCTCCTGCCACACGATTTTTCTATTCAAGCTCTTCGAGCAAAAATAAAATAACTGCTTTACGCCTGCAGATCATCGATCTCGTCTGAAACGGGTCTGCGGCTGCTACGGGACACCTACGCACATGACTTGCTCTTCTCTCCCGCCTACCCCGACTCCACTGCTTGATCTACCTGGCGTTCAGGAAACTACGCTGGAAGCAGTCCTTTATACGCCCCCCAATGACGAGATTTTTGATGAGAACCCCTGTTTAAGTTGCGGGGTGTGCTGTTCCCATTTTCGGGTGTCTTTCTATAGTGGTGAGTTAAGTGGCGAGACGGGCGGCACAGTACCTGTCGAGCTGACGACTCAGGTTGGTCCTCTTCGTGCCTGTATGAAGGGGACAGAGCAGGGCGAAGGCCGCTGCATTGCATTGCGCGGCACGTTGGGCCAGCCGGGTATTCATTGCGCTATTTATCCTGATCGCCCTACCCCCTGTCGTGATTATCAGATCTGGGAGCTGGATGGCAGCCCCAATGTGGATTGCCAGCGTTTACGCAGCAAGCATGGCTTGTCCCTGCTACCCAATCGCCCGCTGCCTGCCCCACCAGCTTTACCGGAACACGATGAGGCGGCTTGATACGCTACAACGGTATCCTTTTGCCAAAAAGCCCTTGCAAAGTACTTTGCAAGGGCTTTTTTTTAACCAAATCCAGAGAAAAAATTGACATATAAAGCTTTCCAGATGTACGCGAGAAAAGATTACTGTTTAAGTACCCACTGACCTATTCGTGAATCCCACATTGTGTTTCTACCTATAGAAACCCCTACTCCAGACCTGTAGTCTTGAGGTATCGAGTAGTACTTGCTTTAGCTCTTTATAAAGCGAAGCAAGCCCTACGCAAGCCACAAATATAGTTATAACAATACTGGAGCAAAGAGATATGCATTTCCCCCGTCTACGTGCAGCGATGACGCCCCTGATGTGTCTGGCTGGACTCTGTGCTGTTAGTCCCATTGCATTTGCAGCCCCACCTGCTGCTGATCTGCTGATAGTGAATGGACGGATATACACGCAAAGCCCGGCTCATGCTTGGGTTGAAGCTCTTGCAATACGTGACGGAAAAATTGAAGCCTTAGGCAGCACAGAGCAACTGCAAGCCAGGCGAGGAGAGCAAACCAAGCTGATAGACCTGGGCGGCAAGATGGCCATGCCCGGCATTAATGAAGCACACTCCCATCCGGTATGGGGTGGGTTGAAACATCTTTTCCAATGCAATTTCCCCTTCACGGTGACTCCTGACGTACTGGCAGACACTTTGAAAGCCTGCGTGGCGCGTAGTGAAACACTCTGGATTCAAGGGGGCCAGTGGGATAGCGATTTTTTCAAAACGCACAAGATCGACTCACCTCGTCAATGGCTTGATGCAGTCTCTGGGGACAAGGCCATTGTGTTGACAGATGATACGGGGCACAACGCTTGGGTGAACTCCAAAGCCTTGGGCCTCCTGCAAATCGATACCAACTTTACGCCGCCCAGCGGCATGACCGTGAAGCACGAAGTGGGCAGCCGCGAGCCCAACGGGGTTCTGGTAGAAGCCAATAGCTATATCCGATCCTTTGTTCCTGACTGGACAGATGAGCAATACCTAAAAGCCGCGCAGTATGCCGTCCAGGAATCCAACCAATTTGGTATTACGGGTTTGAAAGATGCAGATGCCAGTGAAGCTGTTGTTCGGGCTTACTACAATCTGGACAAACACACCGGCTTGAATGCACACGTAGCAACGGCGATTCGGATTTCGGGCAAGGAAAGCAAACATGTTTTTGATTTTGCGGAAATTGACCGCATCAGCAAGCAGTATGCCCGCCCTAACTTAAAAACCAATTACGTCAAAATATATACCGATGGTGTTCCTACTGCAGCGCACACAGCCGCCATGCTGGAACCTTATGTTGACACCCATCATGATGACCCGCTGGCCTTAGGCGCTTTAGTTGTCCCTGAAAACGAGTTGGACCGTATTGTCACTCATCTTGACGGCGCTGGTTATGGTCTGAAGCTGCACACAGCAGGCGATCGGGCTATTCGAGTCGCGTTAAATGCCATTGAAAAGGCGCGAAACGCCAATGGAGCTTCCGGCATGATGCATGAACTGGCTCACTCGGAGTTTGTAGACAGCCAGGATCAGCCACGCTTCAGAGCCCTGAATGTCGCTGCCGATTTCTCCCCCTACATCTGGTATCCCTCGGGCTTGATTGATGCAATCAGCTCGGTAGTGGGCGAGCGCAGCAAAAACATGTTCCAGGCGCGCTCTTTGCTTGATCAGAACGTCACCATTGTTGCCGGTTCGGACTGGCCCTCCGGCGTAAAAAACAATAACCCCTGGCCTGCTATAGAGGCCTTGATTACGCGTGCGAATCCCTTCGGTCAGCGCACGGGAGAACAACTAGGGGCTGAGCAAGCCTTGAACCTGAACGAAGCACTACAGATTTTTACGAAGGATGGGGCGAAAGCCTTGGGCCGTGAAACCGAAACAGGATCATTAGAAATCGGCAAATCTGCCGATCTGATTGTGCTGGATAGGGATCTGTTCAAGATTGAACCCAATGCAATCAGCGACACCAAGGTGATCATGACTATTTTCCAAGGACGTTTGGTGCACACAAGCAGCAAATAAGCCAACCGGAATACTACCTAAGTACGTTACCATGCACGGTTTGTAGGGCCGCCCGGCCCTGCGTTTTCGGAGTCGAAGCAAATGAAATACCGCAAGCTGGGCAATACAGACCTGGATGTCAGCCTGATTGGTTTGGGCACCATGACTTACGGGGAACAGAACAGCGAGGCCGATGCGCATGCTCAGCTAGACCTTGCCCTGGAACTGGGTGTGACCTTGGTGGATACCGCCGAGATGTATCCCGTTCCCCCTCTGGCCGCCACTCAAGGTTTGACCGAGCAATATATCGGCACCTGGCTGGCTAAAACGGGGCGTCGCAAGGACATTGTTCTGGCCAGCAAAATTGCCGGTCCGGTACGTGACCCCAAGCGTCCTGGCCATATCCGCAATGGTGGCACCAGTCTGGATCGCAAGAATCTGGAACAGGCCCTGCACGACAGCCTGCGTCGGCTGCAAACTGACTATCTGGATCTGTATCAATTGCACTGGCCAGATCGCAGCACGGTAACTTTTGGGCAGCGTAGCTATCCATGGAAGGAAGAGGACACTATCCCTATCGAAGAAACCTTGTCTGTGCTGGACGACTTTGTGCGTCAGGGCAAGGTACGCCATGTAGGCGTGTCCAATGAGACGCCTTGGGGTGTGTCGCGCTTTCTGGAGTTGTCCCGTTCGCGTTCCCTGCCCCTGATCGCCACCATTCAGAACCCGTACAACCTGCTCAACCGCGTGTTTGAAGAAGGCCTGTCCGAGTTCTGCCGCTATGACGGACTGGGCTTGCTGGCTTACTCGCCTTTGGCTATGGGTGTATTGACGGGCAAGTATGACCACGGCGCTCACCCAGAGAAAGGACGGTTGACGCTGTACAACCGTTTCACTCGCTACGATGCCCCTCGCGCACGCGAGACGGCGTTGGCATATAACGAGCTAGCGCGCGAGTACGGTTTGACGCCGACTCAATTGGCTCTGGCCTGGGTGAATCATCAAGCCTTTACCAGCAGCAATTTGATTGGTGCGACAACGCTGGAACAATTGCGCGAAAACATTGCCAGTGTGGAGGTTCAATTGAGTGAAGAGTTGATCGCCAAGATCAACGCCATTCATCATCATTCCCCGAACCCTGCACCTTAATCGGCTTGTCACCCCGCTTTGAGCCTGAGCGCTCAGGCGGGGCCTCCTCTTTCTACTCCCCGCCCCCAACTCCCGACCCAGACATTGTGGCTGTGCTTGTGCTTGCAGAATGCAGTTTTTTTATTTATGCTCAAAAAAAGCATAATAAATAAGACACTCTCCCTTCTGTTCAAAAAACCATCTTTTCCATTTTTTTAAGCTATTTATGCTCAGAATGAGTATCAAGGACAAGCATGATTCAGCACTATCCCATTGATGTCTGCCAGCCCGATGTCCAAGACACTTTGAATCGCCAGATCACTTGGCACGCCGTCCCTTCAAAAATCAGCACGCAAGCGGACAAGACCACTTTGAAGCGCGCTTTAGCCCAGCAGTTAGCTGAGCAAGATGCTGTGCTGGTCGCGCACTACTACACCGACCCCGACATTCAGGATCTGGCTCTGGAGACAGGAGGCTGCGTGGGCGATTCCCTGGAAATGGCACGCTTTGGGCAAGAGCATGCAGCCAGCACCGTACTGGTGGCCGGTGTAGGTTTTATGGCGGAATCAGCCAAAATTCTTAGCCCTGAAAAACGGGTGTTGGCCGTCCATGACGAAGCGACTTGTTCGCTGGATCTAGGCTGCGCCCCCGACGATTTCAAGCAGTTTTGTGCCGCCCATCCTGATCGGGAAGTCGTGGTCTACGCCAACACCAGCGCGGCGGTGAAAGCCCAGGCGGACTGGGTGGTGACTTCGTCTATCGCCCTGGACATCGTGCGTCACCTGCACGCTCAAGGGAAAAAAATCATGTGGGCACCAGACCGTCATCTCGGCTCGTATATCCAGCAGCAAACTGGAGCAGACATGCTGCTCTGGCAAGGCTCCTGTCTGGTTCATGACGAATTCAAAGCGGATGGCTTGAAAGCTTTGCTTCATGAATACCCCGATGCTCAGGTTCTGGTCCACCCTGAATCGCCCGCCTCTGTGGTTGCCATGGCTCATGTCATCGGCTCGACGACCCAACTATTGCGGGCAGCGATCAAGCATCCCGCCGACACCTTTATCGTGGCGACCGATCAAGGGATTTTGCACGCCATGCGCCAGCAGGCACCGGGCAAAACCTTTCTGGCCGCCCCCACTGCAGGCGAAAGCGCCACCTGCAAAAGCTGCGCCTATTGCCCATGGATGGCCTTGAACAGTCTGGAGGCCCTGCATCAGCGCCTGAATGAGCCAGGCCCCGGTATTGAAGTGGACCCAGCCCTACGTGAAGGCGCACGACGCTCCTTGCAGCGCATGATGGATTTTGCCGCTGCACAGCAAAGCAATCTGCGTGTGAGTGCGGACCTGGCCGAGCATAGCCAGCAGTTCCAGCATGTAGGAGCCGCTTGATGCAATCAGGCTCAACACAGACAGATGTGTTAATCATCGGCGCAGGGCTGGCTGGCACCAGCCTGGCCCTGTCCTTGCCTTCCTCGATGAACGTGACCTTGCTCAGCAGCGCCCCCGCTCCTTGCGGGGCCAGCCCAATGGCTCTGGGCGGATTGGCTGCCGTGCTCAGTGCGGAGGACAGTCTGGAGCAACACATTGAGGACACGCTGGAAGCCGGTGCTCGGCACGCGGACAGCGAAGCGGTACGTGGCATTTTGCAAGCCGCAGCAGAAGCGGTGCATTGGCTATTGCAAAGGCAAGTGCCGCTCGACAGAACGGAAGATGGTCAATTACACCTGACGCGCGAAGGCGGACACAGCCAGCGTCGCATTGTGCATGCGGCCGATGCCAGCGGGTACGCCATCATGCAGGCATTGAGTCCTCAACTGGACCGGGCACCGCATATCCTTCAACGCCCTCATTGTCAGGCACTGGCCTTGCGTCGCAATAAACGGGGCGAAGTGGCTGGTGTTGATATTTTTGACAAACACAATCAGCGATACGAAACCATTTTGGCCGATCATGTGGTGCTGGCGACCGGGGGGCTGGGCAGCCTTTATGCCCATAGCACCAACCCGGACGGCGCCTTGGGAGAGGGTGTTGCTTTGGCCTGGCGTGCTGGAGCTGCAATACGCGATCTGGAATTCGTGCAGTTTCACCCGACTTGTCTGCATGCTGATGGACCCACTTTTCTGCTGACAGAGGCCTTGCGCGGTGAAGGTGGCTATCTCTTGGATGCGCAGGGGCATCGCTTCATGCACGAGTACGATCCTCGGGCTGAGCTGGCTCCACGCGACATTGTGTCCCGCGCCATCGCCGCACATATGCGTCAGGAAGGCAGCCATCATGTCTGGCTGGATGTACGTCATCTAGGCGCGGACACCTTGCAGCAGCATTTCCCGAAGGCGCTGGAAGAAGGCTTGCGCCGCGGATTGGATTTACGTCAGGACTGGATACCGGTTGCGCCTGCCGCTCACTACAGTTGTGGGGGAGTGCAAACTGATTTGTCGGGTCGGACGACTGTTGCGGGCTTGTATGCCGTGGGTGAAGTGGCCTGCACGGGCTTACATGGAGCCAATCGCCTGGCCAGCAATTCCTTGCTGGAATGTGTCGTCATGGGGCGGGCTGCAGCAGAAACCATTGCTGCGAGCAAAAGGGCCCAACGCTCAGCTTTGGTGCCTGGGGCAAAGGCTTCTAATGCAGACACCGGTACAGGTTCATACCCACGCTCGAGTGCAGATTCAAACCCAAGGTCAAGTTTGGATTTGAGCCTGATTCCAAATCTAGCCTTTTCCGCAGCAACAGCGATAAATATAAGCACCACCACCACCAACAACAACAACAACAACAATCTCAGCGGCGTCGATCGCAACAGCACTAGCAATAGCAGTAGCAGTAGCAGTAGCAGTAGCAGTAGCAGTAAAAGTAAAAACTACAGCCCATCCGTAAATAACAGCCCCACCCTTTCGGCCTTGCGCCGTTTGATGCAAGAGCATGTTGGCTTGCTGCGCACCGGAGCGGGTCTGACGCAAGCCTTGCACACGCTCGAAGCCTGGCGAGAACAAATCAATCACGGCAACACCGCCGGTGCCTGCTCTACGAATAGCTACGACAGCGACCGTAGCAATGCTAGTAACAGTGGCACTGAGAGTACAAGTCGCAGCAGCAGCAATGGCAATGGCAATGGCAACATGACCCCCCACTCCATCCATTCCGTGGACCATCACACCATCAGCCTTCATCTGGACACCGCATGGTTGCTGGTGCAAGCCGCTCTGGACCGCCCGCATAGCCTCGGCGCGCATTTCCGGCAGGACTAAGACCTCGGTTTTCATGGGATAGAATAAAAAACCAAATAAAGAGGCACCTCGACATGCAGGAGCCCATTCGATGGAGGCAATATGCGATTACTCATGGTCGAGGACAATGAGGATTTAGGAGAAGCCATCGCCAGTCGGCTCAGTGCAGGCGGCCATAGCGTGGAGTGGGTCATGAATGGCGAACAGGCCCTGCGTTATCTGGAAATGGATAACTGGGATGTTCTGCTTCTGGACATCATGCTTCCCGATCAGGACGGCTTCAGCATTTTGCGCCATCTGCGTCGCCAAGCGCCCAGTCTGCCGGTGCTGGTCATGACGGCTCGTTCGGAAATCGAGGACCGCGTGTCCATGCTGGACCTGGGGGCGGACGACTATCTGGTCAAACCGTTTGATCTGCGCGAACTGGAAGCACGGCTGCGTGCTCTGATGCGCCGCCCCGCCACCACGCAAGCGGAAATCTGGCAGTTGGGACACGTCAGCATTGATATCGCAGCCCGGCGCATCAATAGCCGGGATCAGACCGTGGAGTTCGGCCAGCGCGAGTTCTGCTTGCTGGAACTGCTCTTAAGCCGCGCCGGACAAGTCGTCACCAAAGAACGTCTGATGATGCAGCTCTTCAATTTTGATGAAGACTCCAGCCCGAATGCGGTGGAACTGCACGTTTCCCGTTTGCGACGCAAGCTTAGTGATATTGCCATCCGTATCGACACCGTGCGGGGCACCGGCTATATGGCCAGTTTGGGCGATGCCAGCTAATGCGCCGCTCTCTATCTATTCAACAGCGCGTGTTGGCGCTGGCTGTCTGCTTGTTGGCGGCGGCTCTGCTGGCGCTCGGTCTGGCCTCTCGCCAATACGCTCAGCGCGCCGCCGACTCTGCCTATGATCGGCTCTTGAAAGCCGCTGCGCTGACCATTGCGAATGCCATTCAGATTGACGAGGGCGAGCTTTCACTGGAGCTGCCCTACTCCGCCATGGCCATGCTGCCCGAGCAAGAGCATATTTTTTACAGTGTGCGTTCTACCAGTGGGCTGATTTCTGGCTACCCGGATCTGGGCGACACGCTCCCCCCCGCTGCCAGTTCCGAACCGCGCTATGACACGATTTCCTATCACGACACGCCGGTGCGCGTGGCCACCATCGGGCGCTTGCTAACGGGCGAACATTCGCTAGGCCGTGGCTGGATCACCATACGTGTGGCTGAAACCCTGGGAACCCGGCAAGCACTGGCTGATGAGCTGCTGGGCCGCAGCACCTTGTCCTTAACAGGCCTGATCCTGCTGGCCCTGATGATCACCAGCCTGGGAATCCGGCGCGCCTTTGCTCCCTTGGCAGAATTGGAAACCGCCCTACGGGAACGCTCGCACGACAATTTGCAGCCTATCGACACCCCGGTTCCCAAGGAGATCCGCCGCCTCGTCGACACCTTGAATGCCTTTATGCAGCGCCTGCAAACTGCCGTTGGGACCTTGAACAACCTGGTGGCCGATGCCGCCCATCAAATTCGCACCCCTTTGGCGGCGGTTCATTTGCAAACTCAGCTTGCCATGGACGAACCCGGCTCCGAAACCGTACGCCCGCGCCTTCAACGAATTTTGAACAACACCACCCATGCCACCCATTTGCTGAACCAGTTGCTGATGGATGCCACGGTCAGCCATCGTCTGGATCGCAGTACCATGCGCCCGCTGGACGTGACCCCGCTGATTCAGGAAATCCAAGGGCGTGTGGACCCGGACCGAGCACATAGGCTGCAGGTTCACATCACTCCGTCGGCCCGACGGGCGCAAGTGTTGGGCGACCACGTCTCCTTGAGGGAAATGCTGCGCAATGTGATCGACAACGCCATGCTCTACAGCGACGAGCATATTTCTGTACGCGTTTATACCCGGCCCAGCGGCCTGGTGGTGTTTGATGTTTCCGACCTGGGACCCGGCATCAGCGACGAGGACAAGACCCGTTTACTGGAGCGCTTTCAGCGTGGCCCCAGCAGTCAAGGCAGACCGGGATCGGGCCTGGGCCTGTCGATTGTGCGCACGGTCGTACAAGCGCATCAGGGAACCCTGCTCTTGCGTGATCACTCTCCGCAAGGGCTGACCGTCCGCATCGAAATCCCGGCGCTGATCCAAGGCCCCAAGCCTGCAAGCTCCCTGCCACAGACCTTGGCTGTCCTCGCCCTGGTATTGACGGGCCTGCTTGCCTCCCCCGACACCGTTCATGCGCAGGACAAGATCGCCCGCCCCGATATGGGTATACGCAGCCATGAATACCCGGCACTTTCTCCCAGGCAAAAGCCGGATGATCAGCCCTTACTCGTCATCGCTGGCCCTACCGATACGGAGCTGTTTGAAGTACTGGTGCACGACTTCCAGCAAATCCAGCCTCAGGTGCGCATTCTTTATCACGAGATGGATTCCACGGCCCTGTATCGACATACCATTCAAGGCAGCCTGCCTGATACGGACCTGCTCATCAGCTCAGCCTCGGATCTGCAGGTCAAACTGGCTAACGACGGCTATGCCCGTTCCCACAGCTCCAGCCTGACCAATGCCATGCCCGGTTGGGCACGCTGGCGTAATGAGGTCTTCGGTTTCACGCTGGAACCGGCAGTCATTGCCTACGCACCGTCTCGCCTGCCACCTGACCTGCCCGCCTCCCGCGAGGCACTGCTAAGGCTGCTGGAGCGCAATAGCGGCACACTCATGGGCCGTGTCGGAACCTATGACATCCAGATCAGTGGCGTCGGTTATCTGTTCGCGCTTTATGACGAGCGCACCTCCTCCACCTTCTGGGGGATGGCCAATGCCTTGGGCCGCGTCGGCACTCGTCTATACGCCAATACCGCTGCCATTCTGGATGATCTGGACAACGGCACCCTGGATGTGGCCTACAACGTCCTGGGTTCCTACGCGCTGGCCCGCCAAAAGGCCGGTTCCGACATTGCCATCGTCGTTCCCAGCGATTATGTCTCGGTGTTTACCCGCAGCGCATTGATTCATAAACAGGCCCATCGGCCGGATTTGGCGGCAGCATTTATTGATTATTTGCTCTCACCCCGAGGCCAACAAACCATTGCGGGTCCGGCTGGTCTGGGCCATTTGAATGCCATTGAAACAGGTAGCTGGTTTACAAAACCTGTTGCAAATCAATCGATTGGGATTATTCAGCCACTTATCCTGAACCCTTCCTTGTTGGTTGGACTGGACCCCACCCGACGCCAGCGCTTTCTACAAAACTGGCGACGTCTGGTAACCGATACGCCTCCCAACCCAGGAGACCATTCCTATCAACAGTGACAGGATGCTGACAGCTAGAGTCCACACAATGGAATGACACTGTTCCCCAAAAAGTCCCGCGTCATGATGGGACACTGAACCAAGGAGACTCGAATGTCAGCATTCACCATCCCTAGCCGCTTGAGCCTGCTAGCCCTGTCACTCAGTGCCAGCATGCTTGCCGGTCAGGCGGCCTGGGCACAAGGCGATCAGGCGCAAGCGGCCGAAAAAGAAGGCAAGGTCATCGTCTACTCCACGACCGATACCAAGGCAGCCGCTCCGCTGATTTCCGCCTTTGAAGCGGCAAACCCCAAGATCAAAGTCGAATACCACGACATGAACAGCACCGAGCTGTACAACCGCTACATCAGCGAGCAGGCTTCGGGCAGCAATAGTGGTGACGTGGTCTGGAGCTCGTCCATGGATTCGGCCATGCGTCTGGCCACCGACTATGCCGCCAGCTACGCTTCCCCCGAAATTCCTTCCCTGCCTGGCTGGGCGGTCTGGGAAAACAAGGCCTTTGGTACGACCTACGAGCCTACGGTGTTCATCTACAACAACCGTCTGATCAAGCCTGAGGAAGTGCCCAAGACTCACGCCGAACTGGCCAAGCTGGTGGAAAGCGACAAGGACCGTTTCCGCAACAAGGTCACCACCTACGATATCGAGAAGTCCGCCGTGGGTTATATGCTGGCCGCTCAGGACAGCAAGAAAGGCGAAAGCTACTGGAACTTCATCAAGGGCGTAGGCTCGGCCAATCTGGTTCTGCAATCGTCCACTGGCACCATGATGGAGCGTGTCAGTTCCGGCGAGAACCTGATCGGCTACAACCTGCTGGGTTCGTATGCAGAAACCCGCGTCGCCAAGGATAAAGCCATCGGGATTGTGTACCCCTCGGACTACACCCTGGTCCTGTCGCGTGTGGCCTTCATCAGCAACAAGGCGCAAAACCCCAATGCAGCCCGCGTTTTCCTGGACTACATGCTGTCCAAAGACGGTCAGGACATTCTGGCCAACAAGTCCGAACTGGCCTCGATCCGCTCTGACGTGGAAGGCGATAACGACGTGGACGGCCTGACCAAGCGATTGGCCGGTGTGGAACTGACCCCCATCCCCGTGGATTCGTCCCTGCTGGACTTCCTGAAACAAAAGGAACGTCTGGACTTCATCAAGCAATGGCGCGCTGCCGCCAATAAGTAAGACGCCTCGTCTTTGAATCGGGTGGTGGCCCCTGCCGCCACCCCGCCTCTTTTCCGCCTGGAATCCTTATCATGCAAGCCTTACGCCTTCGGTGGCAGGCCTGGCCGCGCCATGTCGTTGTTCTGATAACGGCACTGGCCATTTATGTGCCGCTTAGCCTGATCATCATCCAAAGCCTGCTATCCGCCCCTTTTTTCGCGGCTGACAAGTCTCTGGGGCTGGATGCCTTCCGTTTTATTTTCGACGACCCGGACTTTTACAAAGCCCTGGGTAGCGGTTTCATCATGGCCTTTGGCCTGGCCGGTATCTCGATTCCCTTGGGTGGCATTCTTGCTTTCCTGATGGTGCGTACCGATCTGCCGGGTCGTACCTGGATTGAACCGCTGATTCTGGTCCCTATTTTTGTATCCCCCATGGTGCTGGGCTTCGGCTATATCGTCGCTGCCGGGCCAGTCGGGTTTTTCTCCACCTGGACACTGGACCTGATCGGTTTTGTGCCCTGGAACATTTACTCCTTTACCAGCATTGTCATCATTGCCGGTTTGACTCACGTTCCACACGCTTACCTGTACATTTCCTCCGCCCTGCGCAGCATGGGTTCGGACGTG
Organism: Alcaligenes sp. SORT26; assembly: GCF_017377875.1. Classification (GTDB taxonomy): domain Bacteria; phylum Pseudomonadota; class Gammaproteobacteria; order Burkholderiales; family Burkholderiaceae_B; genus Alcaligenes; species Alcaligenes parafaecalis. The sequence continues at coordinate 674,993 of NZ_CP070975.1, read as the reverse complement.
GAAGAAGCGGCCCGCAGCGCCGGAGCCAGCCCTTGGCAAGTGATGCGCTCGGTCAGCCTGCCCATGGTTCGCCCGGCCATTCTGTACGCCTGCGTGCTGCTGTTTTTCCTGGGTCTGGAAGTGTTTGGTCTGGTGCTGGTGCTGGGTGACCCCGAGGGCCACTTGGTTCTGGCCACTTACCTGTACAAGCTGACCAACAAGCTGGGCATTCCGTCCTACCACCTGATGGCCGCGGTTGCCGTGATTCTGATCGCCATGACCATTCCCCTGGTCATGCTGCAACGCCGTCTGATGCGCACCGCCAACCGCTTTGTGACCGTCAAGGGCAAAGCCTCCCAGGCTCGTTCCTTGCCACTGGGCCGCTGGCGCTGGGCTGCCGCCACCCTGGTTGCACTGTGGTTGTTCTTTACCGTGATCGTGCCGGTTGTCGGCGTAGTGCTGCGCGCGTTTGTGTCCAACTGGGGCATTGGCGTCTCGCTGATGGACGTGCTTTCTCTGGATGCGTTCAGACAAGTCTTCGGGCAAGCCAACCTGCTGCGCGCCATTCTGAACTCGATTGCCATTGGTGTGTTCGGCGGTGCGCTGGCCGTGATCTGCTACACCTTTATCGGCCTTGCCATGCACCGCAAACCAGACGGCATTACTCGCTTTCTGGACTACAGCGTTCTGGTTCCACGCGCGGTTCCCGGTCTGCTGGCGGGTCTGGCCTTCCTGTGGATGTTCCTGTTCGTGCCCATGTGGCTGGATCAGTCCCTGGAAAACGGCTGGCTATCCGTGCTGCCTATGGCGGAATGGCTAAGAGGCGTCGTTGTCAGCCCTCTGCGTGCTTTGCGCAGCACCATCTTCAGTGTGTGGCTGGCCTATAGCGTGGTCTGGATGGCTTACGGTCTGCGTCTGATCTCCTCCACCCTGCTGCAAGTAGGCCCGGAGCTGGAAGAAGCTGCCCGTAGCACGGGGGCTCGTCCCGGCCAGGTGACGCGCCAGATCACCCTGCCTTTGGCGAAGTTTGGTTTGATCGGCTCCTGGTTGCTGATGTTCCTGATCTTCGAGCGGGAATACTCCACCGGTGTGTACTTGCTGACTCCCGGTACGGAAACCATTGGTTCCATGCTGGTCTCCCTGTGGGCCACCGGTGCCATCGACATTGTGGCTGCCCTGTCCTTTATCAATATCGTGTTGGTGGTCATTGGCCTGACCATCGCATTGCGCTTCGGAGTGAAACTACGATGACCGAGCTGACTGTAGAAAATATCCATTTGGCCTACGACCGCAATCCCGTCCTGAAAGGCGTCTCCATGAGCCTGAACAAAGGCGAAGTGGTTTCCCTGCTGGGCGCTTCGGGCAGCGGCAAGACGACCTTGCTGCGTGCGGTGGCCGGGCTGGAGCAGCCTTCTCAAGGCCGCATCGCCATCAATAATGATGTGCTGTACGACTCCAAGGCCCGTGTCGATCTGCCTGCCGAGGCCCGCAACCTGGGGCTGGTCTTCCAGTCCTACGCCTTGTGGCCGCACATGACAGTACAGGAAAACGTGGCGTATCCGCTGACCTTGCGCAAAACCCCCAAGGCCGAGAGCCGCCAGAAGGTAGAAGCCATTCTGGATCAGCTAGGCCTGAAAGGTTTGGGCGAACGCTACCCCAGCCAGTTGTCGGGTGGGCAGCAACAACGGGTCGCCATTGCACGTGCGCTGGTCTACAACCCGCCCGTCATTCTGCTGGATGAACCGCTGTCCAACCTGGATGCCAAACTGCGTGAAGAAGCCCGTGTGTTCCTGCGCGAGTTGATTGTGGAGATGGGCTTGTCAGCCTTGATGGTGACCCACGATCAAGCCGAAGCCATGGCCATTTCCGATCGCATCTTGCTGCTGAACGGGGGCGAGATCGAGCAACAAGGCACGCCCCAAGAGGTCTACAGCAATCCCAAGACGCTCTATACAGCCGAGTTCATGGGTTCCAACAATCGCCTGCAAGGTAAAGTCACCGAACAGCGCGATCAGCAAACCCGCTTGAGTGGCCCCGGCTGGGAGCTATGGGGCCATGCAGCCGGCCCGCTGACATCCGGTCAACAAGCCACTGCCGTGATCCGTGTTGAACAGGTACACCTGAACGCCCAGCCTGGCCCCGATACGCTGCAACTGCAGTTGTCCACCAGCATGTACCTGGGCGACAAGTGGGAGCACGTGTTCCGCATGGCTGACCCGTCTGCAGGCACCTTGCGTGCTTTTGGGCCGGAACCCCTGCCCGGTGGCGTGCATCACCTGCAATTGCCCCCCTCCAAACTGTGGATTTATCCTTCCTGATCCACAGCCCACAACCGGGGGCCCGCTCCTTGGGCTCCCGGTTTACCCTGATTGCGCAGTTTTGCAAGCACAGCTAATGTAGTCGCGTCATTACAGGCGGTATGAAAGAGACCTGTTCAGTCAGGCGCCGACGGAGCAACCACCCCGGAATCTCTCAGGCAAAAGGATCGTACCAGCCCGACACTCTGGAGAGCGGCGCACGACGCCCACCGAAGGAGCCCAGCCAGACACACTGGTTGGATAAACTCTCAGGTCACAGGACAGATGGGGTATTGCCACTATTTGGTGGCAATTCACCTGTCAGGAGCCTGTTATGTCGCATATTGCCGTCATTGGCGCCGGTATTTCCGGAATTACCACCGCCTACGCCCTTAGCCTGAAAGGCTATCAAGTCACCGTTATCGACCGCCTGCGCTACCCTGCGATGGAAACCTCCTTCGCTAATGGCGGGCAGCTTTCCGCTTGCAATGCCGAGGTCTGGAACAGCCGCAGCACTATTCTCAAGGGCTTGAAGTGGATGATGCGCAAAGACGCCCCACTGCTGTTCAACCCTAAACCAAGCTGGCACAAATATAGCTGGATGGCACAGTTTATGGGTGCCATCTCCGGCTACGAGCGCAACACCATTGAAACCGTCAAGCTGGCTATTACGGCCCGCGAGAATCTGTACCAATGGGCCAAGGACGAAAACATTGATTTCGACCTGGAACAGCGCGGCATCTTGCACATCTACCACACGGCAGGCGGCTTTGAGTCGGGCAAGAAAGTCAGCCAACTGCTGCACAAAGGAGGTCTGGAGCGCCGCACCGTCACCAATGACGAAATTCACCAGATCGAACCTGCTTTGCAAGGCACCTACTACGGCGGTTTCTTCACGCCTTCTGATGCCACAGGCGATATTCACAAATACACACGCGGGCTAGCGGATGCGTGCGCCAAGCGCGGCGTGAAGTTCCTGCAAGATACGGAAGTGCTGGGTATTGATTGCGGCCCTCCGCACCGTATCCAGTTGCGCACGGGTGACGGCGCTGAAGCGCACACGCATACCTTGTCCGTGGATTCCCTGGTCGTTTGCGCCGGTGTAGGCAGCCGTCATCTGGCCCATATGCTGGGCGACTACGTCAATATTTACCCTGTGAAAGGCTATTCAATCTCGGTCTATCTGGATACGCCAGAAGCCCAACATGCCGCCCCTTGGGTCAGCTTGCTGGATGAAGAAGCCAAGATTGTGACCAGCCGCCTGGGCAAGGAACGACTGCGCGTGGCGGGTACGGCGGAATACAACGGCAGTAACAAAGACATACGTGCCGACCGTATTGCCCCGCTGACCAACTGGACACGCCGCAACTTCCACGATGCCGCAACCGACCGCGTCGTGCCGTGGGCCGGTCTGCGTCCCATGATGCCGGACATGCTGCCACGCGTGAAAGCAGGCAGTCGTCCTGGCGTGTACTACAACACGGGTCACGGTCACCTGGGTTGGACTTTGTCTGCCGCTACCGCTCAAATCATTACTGAAGTCATTGCCCAGAACGAGCGTCAGTCCGCACCTGCTCAATTTGCCACCAGTCCGGCAACAACTGCTGCACCCGCCGCTGCCCATAGCGCTCGTCAAGCAGATACACAAAGCCTTGATCCTGCTCATCGCGAATCACACGACCCGCGGCCTGTGTAATCTTGCGTAGTCCCGGATAGAGATAGGTATAGTCATAGGCCCGCCGCTCCCCAAAGAGATGGGCCATGACTTGCCGCACCGACTCATTGGCAGGGTTGAATTGCGGCAATCCCAAGGTGGCAATAAACGCACCGATCAAGCGTTTACCGGGTAAATCCACCCCTTCGGAAAACGCCCCGCCCAACACCGCCAAACCTACTCCCTTCCCTTCCAGCGTAAAGCGGTCCAGAAACTGCGTTCGTTGATGATCGCTCATGCCCGGTTGTTGGTGCCACACGGGCATATCCGGCCAGCGTTCCTGCAAGGCCTGGCTGACCTGCTCCAGATAATCAAAGCTGCTCAGAAACAAGAGATAGTTACCCGGCTGCTCCTGATAGGCCTGCCCGACAATGTCGCAAACCCCTGTCAAACTTTGGGCTCGGTCTGCATAACGGGTGGATAGACCAGCATACTGGCGTACCCGCAATTGCTCGGCCCGATACGGCGAGGCCACATTCAGTTCGGTGGTACTGGGCGGCAGACCCAGGACGTCGCGATAAAACTGCGAAGGATTCAGCGTGCCAGAGAACAGCACAACACCATGGGCATCGCCATAACGCTCAGCCAGAAAAGGCGCAGGCACAATATTGCGCAGGTTCAATAGCACGCCATCGCGGTGCGCCAAGATATCGAACAACGAGTGCGAGCCGAATTGCCCGGCCAAATCCACAAAATAAAGCAGCTCAAAATAAAACTGCAGCAAGGGACTGTCTTGCGGCATGGGAGTTTCAGCCACGTATGCCCCCAGACGGGCCGCCAAATACTCACACTGCTCCAGCAGATCGGGCGGGATTTTCTCCAAGCCCCATTGGTCGCCCCCCTCCTCAGAAATCAGGTCTTCCATCAAACGAGTCAAGGGAGCGAAATGACGCTTCAAGGCCGAAGGAGCTGCTTTGCGGGCCATGCGTATCTGCACTTGCGAAAAGGAAGCTGAATACATGGAGCGGGCACGCTCGACCAGGTTATGAGCCTCATCCACCAGCACAGCACTGCGCCATTGTTGCGCCAGGGTCTGGCTATAGAGCACCGCATGGGTATCGAAAAAGTAGTTGTAGTCACCCACAATGGCATCGGCCCAGCGCAACATCTCTTGCCCCAGATAGTAGGGGCAGACTTGATGCTCATTCGCGACGTGCTGCAAGCGCTGGCGATCAAGAATGGGCTGTTCCAGGGCTTGCCGGCGTGCGGCGGGAAGGCGGTCGTAAAAGCCTTCAGCCAAAGGACAGGACTGGCCATGACAGGCTTTATCGGGGTTCGGACATTGCTTGTCACGGGCGACCATTTCCAGCACCCGCCAAGCCCCCTCGCCTTCGGGACTCAAACGGCTCAAGGCATCCAGAGCCATTTGTCGGCCTGAATTTTTAGCCGTCAGATAAAAAAGCTTGTCCAAACCCGCTTCGGGCATGGCCTTCAGGCCGGGAAACACAACAGCCAGTGTCTTGCCTATGCCCGTCGGCGCTTGAGCCAACAAGCACTGTGCGTCACGCTGCGCACGAAACGCAGCCACCGCCAATTGACGCTGACCGGCGCGAAACTGCTCAAAAGGAAATTGCAGATCGGTACAGGCCTGGTCCCGCGCCAGACGATGTTTTTGTTCCTGCCGCCCCCACTCCACATAGGCGCGACAGTGTTCCTCGAAGAAGGCCCACAAATCCGCGCGCTCCAGATACTCGGATACGCAGGTCTCCTTATGCTTGTCGACGTGGTAATACACCACACTCACCGTCACGCCCGGCAGGTCCCGCTCCTGACAAATCATGGCGGCATAGACCTTGGCCTGGGCCTGATGCAAACGACGGTGATGCTCGGGGATGGCATCAAACGCCCCCCGATAGGTTTTCAGCTCTTCCAGACAGTGGCTGACAGGATCAAAACCATCGGCCCGACCCCGCACCAGAAGCCCCTCCATTTCATAGGACAGAGGAACTTCCGCCTCGTAATGCTCCGGGCGACGCAGCCGTAACTGCTGATGACCCAAAATGCCTTCCTGAGCAGTGGCCGCAGGAGTAAAGCGCAGGTCCAGATCACCGCTGCGGGCGGTGAATTCGCACAAAGCTCGTACGCCTACGGTCCAGGCTTTCATACGAATTCAGGCCGAGTGACGTAGCAAACACGGGCTGGAATGGCGTGCTGCTCAAAATAACTGAGCCAGCGCCGTTGATTGTCCTGGAGACGGTCCCCTGGCCCTTTTACCTCAATCAATTCATAGCTTTGCTGGGCTGGTGTAAAACGCACCAAATCCGGCAAGCCGGAGCGATTGTCGCGCCAGTCTTGCAAAATGCGCTTGAAGACCAACTGCAAATGCTGCGCCGGGATGCAATGCAAAGCCTGCTCGATCAGGGTTTCATCCAAGGCAGGCCAGATCAGCAAGGGGCACTGTATGCCGCGTTTTTCCTGCCAGCGCTGCCAGATCACGGTTTTATAGTCAGCGCTGTCCAGGACGCTTAAGGCTTGATCAAACAGGTTCTGACGACGCGATACGAAATCCGGGTTGCCCCAATCAGCAGGACAGGCTTGATAGGGATGAAAAAACGCGCCGGGCAAGGGAGCGAAAATAGCGTCCCAGCTTAGCAATCCCAATAAGGCTGGAAACAAGGCGTTTTCTACGTAATAAACAGGCGCCAAAGGACTGTCCCAATGCGCCAAGACCTGGGCTTCAACTCGATTACCGTCATCAAACAGGACCAGATCACTACGTTGAGTGCGACTGGCCGGTGTACTTGCCGGAGAACTGGGCGGCACGTCGACTGACAATTTACGACGCATGCGCGGCAACATACGCAGCAACTTCTGGGTTTCACTTTCGTTCTCTGGCTGTCCCCAGGCCTGACAAAACAGGGGCCACGCACCTTGATGGTTCTCTTGGCGCTCCAATACACGCAGTTGACGGTAGCGTGCGCCCGGCCAGCTCGTCTGGGTGTAGGCCTGCTCGGCTAGCGGCCACCAATGCTGGCGCTCTGCTTGCTGTCCCAGTTGGAACAGGGTTTTTGCCTTGCGCCGCTGCAACCAATCGCTATCCGTTTCAATCGTCAACACGGCCGCAAAGCGCTGCGCCCATTGCTCGGGATCCGCCTCGTCCTGGGTATCACGTAGTTCAGACAAGGTTTCATACAGGCGTACATCCCCCCCATGCCGGAACGCCCGGCTGGCCTGATCCAGCAGTACCGTTTCGTAGCGATACAGGCCCAGATCACTCAGCACGAACTCGGACCAGTCCTGATAATGATTGCCAAAGAACAGAAGCTGCAAACGCTGCACCCAGTGCATGACCTCCGGGGACAGACGGAGCATGGGAGCCTGCAATCGGGTGTCGGCGCACCATTCCTGAAAGTGGCGTGCCTGGTCGCCATAGGTTTGGCTGATCCACGCCTGATAATCTGACTTGCGCCCAGCCGCAGGCAGATCACTAAACAAGCGACGCAGCTCCGGCACGGTATGGACCGCAAACAAGGTTGCCAGATCGAGGTCTGGATTCGTCTCAATCAAGCCACAGGCACTGAGCTCTTGCACTGCCACATCCAGATCCGCAATCTCGTCGTAACGCAGCTTGTCGATGCGAAATACAGGCCCTTTACGCATCAGCAATCGGACTAACAGCGCTTGGGCAGATTGGGAAGCCGCTACAAAGCGGCGACCACAATGGACGTGTTCCGGCTCCAGCAAGTCGGAACTGGCGTGCTGTACCCACTGCAAAACCTGATGAAAATTATGCAGATAGTAAAAAGGAGGAAGCTCTGGCGGGGTCATAAGTAGGCTGTGTATATATCCAGCTACTTTAGCATTCCTTCAACTCTGGCGCGACTCCAACACACGCATCCAGTCGCGCAGCAAGCTGTCCAGGCTTTGACGTTGCTCGGTATTCAGGCCTTCCAGCAAGTTTTCTTCATTCGCCAAATGGTCAACGACCACGGTGTCCACACAGGCCAGACCGGCCGGACTCAGGCGCACCAAAATGCGGCGGGCATCTTCCGGGTCAGCAATTCGCTCAATCAAACCTTGCTTTTCCAAGCCCTGCAAACGATGCGTCATGGTGCCGGAGCTGACCATCAAGGTAGAAAACAGGGCTGTAGGTGCCAAGGTATAGGGCGGGCCGGAACGACGCAGGCTGGCCAGCACATCAAATTCGCCCAATTGCAAGCCGTGACGCCTGAAATTTTCGCTCATCTGCTTTTGCACCAGTTGAAAGCAACGTGTCATACGGCCCAGCAAGGCCATGGCATCCAGATTGGGCAGATCCGGCCGCTGCTCACGCCATTGCTTGATGATCAGGTCTACCGCGTCGTGTTCTTCGCTCGTACTCATGATTTCTCGATTCTGATATTTATCTTGATATTAAGATAAATCATCCCTACACTGGCATTTATCTCGACATCAAGATACTTTCACCATGAACCGATTATCGCTTTGGATTGTGACGGCACTGACCGCACTAGGCCCCGCCATCTGGGGTTCAACCTATATTGTTACTACCGAAATTTTGCCGCCTGACCGCCCGTTCATTGCTGCGTTTTTGCGTTGCTTTCCCGCAGGTCTGATGCTCTTGCTCTGGAGTCGTCGTATGCCAGCGCGTGGCGATTGGGGGCGGACCCTGATTTTGGCGGCCTTGAATATTGGTGCCTTTCAAGCACTGCTGTTTGTGGCGGCTTACCGCTTGCCCGGTGGTCTGGCGGCGGTGGTCGGGGCCGCTCAACCTTTGGTTGTGATTGCGCTGGCCTGGGCTCTGGAAGGAAAACGTCCCGTCACGATGGCACTGGTGGCCTGCGTGATCGGTATTTTCGGCATGGGTATTTTGCTGCTTTCCCCAGAGAGCCAATGGGATACCTGGGGCATGGTGGCCGCAATTGTGGGCGCTTTGTGCATGGCCTTGGGAACCTACTTGTCGCATCGCTGGCGTAGTGGCATGCCGATTCTGGCTTTCACCGCTTGGCAGTTGATGCTCGGTGGCCTGATGCTTGCCCCCCTCGCCTTGTGGCTGGACCCACCGCTGGATAGCTCTTTGAGCACGGTGCAAATTGGCGGTTATCTGTATCTGTGCCTGGTCGGTGCCCTGCTGGCCTACACTTTGTGGTTCCGAGGGATTGCCGTACTGCCTTCAGTCGCGGTGTCTTCGCTGGGTCTGCTCAGTCCTTTGACCGCCGTTATTCTGGGCTGGTTGATCCTGGGCCAGGCCATGACGGGCTCCAGTTTGGTCGGCATTATTCTGGTGATGGGCAGCGTCCTGGCAGTGCAATGGATCAGTAATCGGCCTACTAAATAAATAATAAGGCCCATAAAAATAGCGCCCCCTTTTCTAGCTGAATGGGTGGGCGCACGGTATAGAGTTCACTATCTTGCTACTTCGCCAGAAGCAGCAAGATAGTGACTAATAACGCTCTTGCAGTACCTGGGCTAAATCCGTCGCAAAGCGCTGCGCGCCTTTGGCATCCAGATTGGCAAAGCTGACTCGCAAACCTTGGGCTGGATTGCTGACACCAAACACTTGGCCGGATCTTACTAGCCAGCCCCTTGCGGCTAAACCAGCCAATACAGGTTCGGCTTCGCGGTCCAGAGGAATCCACAAGTTGAAGCCTTCTTCGCTATCCCAAAAAGGAATGCTTTGCTTTTTCAGGGCCTGCATCAAATCCGCGCGGGCTTGCACATAAGCGGCTTGCGCCACACGGGTCTGCGCCTTGATATCCGCATCCGTCAGCCCATGCACGACCATTTGCTGCAGTAGATGACTGACCCATTGCGCACCCGAGGCCAAGCGCTGTGACAAGCGCTCGCTGGTCTGCAGATCAGAGGCTACCAAAGCAACGCGCAAATCCGGGCCCAAACCTTTGGATACCGAGCGGATCAAGGCCCAACGCAAATGATCAGCGGGGATCACATTGCGATAAGGGCTGCTGGCCAACATCCAGAAATGGTCATCAATCATCAAGAGCAATTCGGGATAGTTCTTCAGAATTTGCTCGATCTGCTTGGCGCGCGCCCGACTCAAGGAACACCCCGTAGGATTATGCGCACGCGGTGTCAAAATCAACGCACGCAAACCATCCTCCAGGGCCTCTTCCAAGGAAGCAGGCACAATGCCCTCGCTATCCACCGCAATGCCTACCGGTTTGTAGCCCAGCGTATGCACCGAGTTGATGCTATTCAGATAGCCAGGGTCTTCAATCCCGACTTTATCGCCTGCCAGCAAAAAGGCTTGCAGCAAACGCTCGATCGCATCGACTGCCCCGTAGCTGACGTGATAATCCGTTTCCAGAGGAGTGTCTTTATGGAACACCTGCTGGCACACCGCACGCAGTTCAGGCACCAAGGGGTCCGCACCGTACAAGGCCTGGGTCTGGCCGCGCACGCCTGCTGTCAGTTGTGTCGGTGCGGGCAAATACGCCAGCGCCGGATTACCACTGGCCAGATCCTGCAGAGCCGAGCTGGCTCCATGACCTTCACGCGCCAGCTCCCGAATGGTTTCGCGAATACGCGTGCCACGACGGCCTTGCGCATCGGCCACGCCCGCTGACACCAAACGCTTATAAGCAAGTGCGACGGTGTTTCGGTTCAATCCCAGTGTTTGGGCGAGTTCGCGTACCGGCGGCAAGACCTGTCCCGGAGCAATACGCCCCAGCGCCACTTGCTGTCGGATATCATCGAAAAGTTCCTTCGCATTGCTTCCCTGGATATTCATTTTGACCTATGACATAATAGTTTATGCGCGACCCGCAGGGTCGAGTTTATCTTTTTTTTCTTCCTTACTGGTGCGCCATGTCCGAATCCGCCCCTGATCTACTTCACACCGAGCATTATCCCACCTCCACCAGTGTAGAGGCATTTCGGGAACGCATTGCCCTGGTACAACAAAGAATTGATGCTGCCTGCGTACGTTACGGTCGTGCCGCTGGTGATGTGCGTTTGCTGACGGTCAGCAAAACCTTCGGGATTGACCGTATCCGCCTGGCCTATCAAGCCGGTTGCCGCCTGCTGGGCGAGAACAAGGTGCAAGAGGCCGAAGGCAAGTACGAGGCCCTGCGCGAAGAGCTGCCGGATTTGGAATGGGCTGTTATTGGACACCTGCAAAGCAATAAAGCCAAGTCCGTTGCACGCTTTGCATCCGAATTTCATGCGCTGGACAAGCTCAAAACCGCTGAAGCACTGGATCGCCGCCTGCAAATTGAAGGCCGCAGCCTGGACGTCTTTGTGCAGGTCAACACCTCCAGCGAGGACAGCAAATTCGGTTTGCCGCCCGAAGAAGTGCACGCGTTTGTGCGCGAATTACCACAGTTTTCTGCCTTGAAAGTCAAAGGCCTGATGACCCTGGCCTTGATGGACGCAGACCCCGAACGGGTACGCCCCTGCTTTGCCCTGCTGCGCAATTTACGCGATCAGCTCCGCAACGACATTCCCCACGCTGAAAACATCCGTGAGCTGTCCATGGGTATGTCGGGTGACTATGAAGTCGCTATCTCCGAAGGCTCCACGATTGTGCGCGTTGGACAAGCCATTTTTGGTGCACGCGCCACGCCCAACAACTTTTACTGGCCCGTCTCTGATACGGCAACAACATCATGAATCCATTACGCCTGATCCTCCGCCAAAACGGCAAAGAAGTCGGCCATTTTGAATCCAGCCCCTGCTGCCCACCCGAGCAACTGATTGCCGTGGCCCGACATCTGATGACGCTGCCCGACAGCGAACTGGAGCTGCAACAAGCCCAAGGTGAACACCGCATTCTAGACAGCGGCCCACATGGCTTGCGTGTTCTAAGCGCTCAAGTTCTGTATGAAACCGTAGATTTGCAAGCCTGGCTGCAACAAGGCAGCAAAGTTACTGCCTGAACCTGATCGGTGATCGGCCACAAGCCCGCCACCCTGGTTCGGCAAAGCGGCGTACCCAAGACGCCGCAACCATAAAAAAACATACCCGGCTGTTAGCCGGGTATGTTTTTTGTGTTTCAGACCACAGGAGCAAACAGCGACTTAGCGGTTTACCTGTTTGGCAGGCAAGGCGTAAGCCAGCAAGCAGCTCACCATCAGGCTACCCGCAAACAACCACAAAGCGGCGCTGCCCGAGCCTGTCAGGTCGGTGACCCAACCAATCAGGGAGTTGCTGACCAGACCAGCAATATTGGCCAAGGAGCAAGCCAGAGCAAAACCGGTTGCTGCAGCAGTGCCTTTCAGGAAGGTGGCTGGCAAGCTGAAGAACACAGGCACGGCACCCATGATCACTGCCGACGCCACCGTGAAGGCCAGAACCGTCAACCAAGCATGGTGCGCCACAAAGGTACTGGCAACCAGCGCAATCGCTCCGATGGTCAGCGGCACAATCAGGTGCCAGCGACGTTCACGCCGACGGTCCGAACTGGCACCAATCATCAGCATCCCCACCACACCGGCCAGAGAAGGAATCGCTGTCATCAAACCAATCTGGAATGGATCTTGCACACCAGCCGCACGAATAAAGGACGGCATCCAGAAACTGATGGAATACGTACCCAGCAGGATGGAGAAGTCGATCCCACCCAGCATCCACACTTTCAAGTTGAAGAAACCATCTTTAAAGCTGTGTTTGACGCCCTTGCCTTCGGCATCGTCGGCAGCCAGATCCGCCGCCAAACGGGACTTTTCCTCGTTGTTAAGCCAATGCGCAGACTGATAGTTATTCGGCAAAGCCCAGAAAGTCAGGATACCGAGCAGCACACTAGGAATGGCTTCCAAGAGGAACAACCACTGCCAACCGCGCCAGCCATTCATATGGTCAAAGTGACCAATAATCCAGCCGGACAAGGGGCCACCAATCACGCTGGACAGGGGCAAACCAATCATGAACAAGGCAATAATCTTGCCGCGTCGGTAGGTCGGGAACCACAAGGTCAGGTAATAGAGCACGCCTGGCAAGAAACCGGCCTCTGCCGCACCCAGTACAAAACGCAAAATGTAGAACTGCGTTGGCGTGGTGACAAACATGGTCAGGCCAGAGAGCAGGCCCCAAGTAATCATGATGCGGGCAATCCACAACTTGGCGCCCACACGTTCCAGAATCAGGTTGCTGGGTACTTCAAACAGGATGTAGCCCAGGAAAAACAGACCGGCACCCAAGCCGTAAGCCGTCTCGCTCCACTGCAAATGGTCGAGCATCTGCAACTTCGCGAAACCGACGTTGATTCGGTCCAGATAGGCGGCCAGATAACAAAAGCACAGGAATGGGATCAGACGCCAGACGATCTTCTTATAGAGATCTCCGTTTCCGTCCCGGCCTGCAGGCACAGCCGTGGGACTTTGGATGGATGAATGCACCTTGTATATCTCCGGATAATTATTGGTATGCCTGGTGAACCAGAAAACTGCCTAAAAACAGCGCCTGACAGAACACAGCAGGGCCCTGAACGCGTCCGCATTCCCCCCAGTGGGTTGCAGACCGTTTACAGATGAAGAATGACGTATCAACGGTGACCCCCGATCAGGCGGGCCTTCTCTAGCGAGAGGCCGCGCCCAGAACCGGGACCCGATCAGATTGCTACGGCACAGATCCCGGATCGCTCCCGGGTTCTGCACCTTACGCGGCTTAGCTGGACTTCAAGTCCTGACCGTACAGGTCGTAGCCGTAAACCCAGGCCGGATCTTCTTGCGTGCGCAGGAAGGTATTGGCGTTGGAGACGGACTGAACACGAGTCGCGCGCTCTTTGCGGTTGAGTTCGTACAAATCAAAGGCCGTACGGAAGTCCGACAAGCCTGTCTCTTGCAAGCAGCGTGTCAGCATGGCGGCGTCTTCAATGGCCATGCACGCCCCCTGAGCCATGTGAGGCTTCATGGGGTGACATGCGTCGCCCAACATCACCAGACGGCCACGGCTCCACAAAGGCAGCGGATTACGGTTACGCAAAGGCCACTTGGTAATGCTTTCGGTCGATTTGATCAAATTCTGAACCGTGGAATGATAGCCTTCAAATGCGGCCAGCATCTCTTCTTGCGAGCTGTCTACATAAGCACCCTGGAAATCCCAGGCCGGATGGGGCACACCCGTCACAAAGTAGTATTCATCACGCTTGCCCGTGGTGTAGTACACCATCATGTGGCGGTCGTCTGTCCACCATTTCACACAGTCTTCAAACTCATCGGCAAAACGGGCCAGATTTTCACCACGGATCAGGGCACGGTGTGCAACCCAGCCGCTGTAAATAGGATCTTCCACGCCCAGCAAGGTTTCGCGAATCTTGGAGTGGATGCCGTCGGCACCAATCACAATGTCAGCGGTCACGCTGGTGCCATCAGCAAACTCCAGCAGCACGCCCTCTTCGCGTTCCACCAGGTTTTGCAAACGCTTGCCAAAGTGCACGGTGCCAGGCTTGATGCTGTCGATTTGCAAGGCATGCATATCACCACGGTGTACGGTGATGTAGGACGCGCCGTATTCTTTCTTGGCAAATTCGCCCAAGGGGATACGGGACATGTAGTCGCCCGTCTCACCATCACGACTGAACCAGAAGTCGGGGTGCGAGCCCATATCGTCCAGTGCTTTTTCCAGACCCATGCGGCGGAAAATTTTCATCACGTTGGGGCCTACGTGGATACCGGCACCCAAACGCGAGAATTCTGGCGCCTGTTCAAATACTTCTACCTCAAAGCCTGCTTGCTGCAACAGAGTCGCCGCAGCGGCTCCGCCAAGACCGGCCCCTACAATCGCAATCTTGACTGTTTTTTCCATCGTTAGCTCCAAATCACGGCACTCATTAAAAGTGCTCACCACATGTTTTTTAGTAGTGTACACACTAAGTTTAAGCATGAAAACAGGTGATTGAGCTAGGGTTTATACCTACCTTAAGTAAATTTAAGCACCTTTATAAATGATGAAAAACTCCTATTTATTTAAATAATATCAATAAGATATAAATAAAAATCAAAACAAAATCGGGCCTTGAATATCTAAACATCAAATTTATCTGACTTTCAGATTTAACAGTGTGTAGACTCATTTATTGCGGTGCACACCCTAAGAACCCAAATGCTTTAAATGCGAAAGAACTGATCTGGATCAGGCTGGATTCCTTCCCTGCACAGGTATACTTGCCCGGTTGTTACACGCAACTGGCCTGCCCATTCAACAACAAGACAGAAAGACTATGCAGCCTACCTCCCCCTCATCCGCTCCTCAAACCTTGTCCTACGATGTCACCGAACAAATCGGCCACCTGCTGCGCAAGGCGGGTCAGCGGCACACGGCCATCTTTCAGCACTACGTGGGCGACAACCAGCTAACCGCTATTCAATTTGTGACGCTGTGCGCCTTGCGCGACCACGGCCCCAGCTCTCAAACAGAGCTGGTCGAAGCCACGGCGGTTGACCAGGCCACCATACGGGGCATTATTCAACGACTGAAGTCGCGCGACCTGATTGAACTGGCGCCGGACAAGGACGACCGCCGTAAAGTCATTGTGGAACTGACCCAGGAAGGTTTGGACCTGCTGGACCGCGTCATTCCTCGTGCCCATACCATCAGCGAACTGACCATGGGCAATCTGAACCCCGCAGAACGCGTAGCTATCGTCTATTTATTGCGCAAAATGATAGACAGCACGCTGGAAATATCCGACAAAGAATAAGGCCAAGCATCGTTTTAAGAGACTATGTTTTATTCGGCCTTTAAGATATATTTAAAATACATCTTATAACTGATCTGCCATGACTCCTCTGACTGCCTCCCCTGCCTCTACCCGCCCAGAATGGCGCGCATTCCTGGAACTGGGATTTCGTCCCCTTTATCTATTAGCCACACTCTGGGGCGCAGCCAGCATTGCGCTCTGGCTCTATACCCCCGGCTGGCTGGCCAATACGGCTATCCCTTCCCTGTACTGGCATGCCCATGAAATGCTCTGGGCCTTTATTGGCACCATTGCTGTCGGCTTTTTGCTAACGGCCAGCGCGACCTGGACCGGCCAGCCTACCTTGCGCGGGCCCTCTTTAGGAGCCTTGTGCCTGATCTGGATTCTGGCCCGTTTCAGCTTTCTGCTTCCCAATGGGGCGATAGCGGCACTGCTGCTGGATGCCCTGTTCTTCGTCATTGCTGCCGCTGAACTGGCCCGCGTCATCTTGATCGCCCGGAACAAGCGCAACTACGGTATTCCAGTCGCCATGTTGGCCCTGGGACTAAGCCACGCCCTGTTCATGTACAGCCTGATTCAAGGCCAGGACCCCATGCCCTACTTCTATAGCGGCTTTTGGACCATGGGGCTGATTACCTTGCTGATCGCTCGCCGCATCATCCCCTTCTTTGCCATGCGTGCTCTGCCTGGCTTGAGCCTGCCTGCTCAAACCCGCAGTGGCCATTGGCAAATGGGCTTGAGCGCCATCGCAATTGTGCTGTCGCTGACACCCTGGCGTTTGCCCTTGGCCATTATCCTGGCCGCTTTGGGTTTGATCGCTTGCTTCCAGTGGTGCCGCTGGCAACCCTGGGCCAGCCGCAACACCCCACTTTTATGGATTCTATATCTGGGCTATGCCGGTCTGGCAATAGGTTTGCTCAGCGCTGCGGCTTATGAAGCAGGCTGGATTCTGCGTGCGGCCTGGCCGGTGCATATAGTGGGTCTGGCCGGATTCAGCATCATGATTATTGGCATGCTGACCCGCACCGCTCTGGGTCATTTGGGCCGCCCTTTGCGTGCTACGCCCAAAGTTGTCCTGGGTTATGGCCTTCTGATTGCCGCCTGTGTGTTGCGCTTGCTGGCCTTGATTCCCAGCAGTTGGAGCCTGCCCCTGCTGCATGCGGCTGGCTTGTGCTGGATTCTGGCCATGCTCAATTACCTGCATCAGTTTGCCCCCATGCTCATTCGTCCCAGAATGAACTGATCGCGGCATCGGCGCCACACTTTACGATACAAAGTCCCTGGCGCCATTTATGTTTATTTTCTGCCTGACAGTGCCTGCTTATACTAAGCAGGCACGTTGCTTTCACCCTCTGCAAGCAACGCGGGACGGATCGTTCTGATCCTTGTTTATCCGCGCTCTCCTCCCCTCCATGCCTCTTGCCTCCCTGGCCCTCACCACCTTGAAACGCATTCTGCTCGGCGGACTGTGTGCTTTGCTCTTGCCACTTTCTGCCCATGCGGCCGATGCCTGCCATGGCAGCCGGGATCTGGTCGTTGTGGGCCATATGGATGACGACCTGCTGTTCATGAACCCGGACCTGTCCAGCAATATTCAGGCAGGTGCCTGCATGCAGGTTCTGTATCTGACCGCCAGCGAACGCAAAGGCGGGCTGGAGTATATGTACAGCCGCGAGCAAGGGGTGCGCGCCGCCTATGCTTATATGGCGGGGCTGGTCAATGAGTGGCAGCAAACCCGCTTGATGGTTGGCAGTGCCTCGATAGCGCAATTTACCTTGCGAGCCAGACCCGGCATTCAGCTTAGCCATTTGCGTCTGCAAGACCCGTGGCTGGGCCCCGGCTGGGGAAGCCTGACTCCTTTGAGCCGCGCAGAATCCGTACCCGGCCAAACCGTACAAACACTGGATAGCCCGCAACAGACGCTGAACCGCGAGCAGTTGGTTCAAACGCTGGCCGCCTTGATACGGCTGTACCGTCCCACCAGCGTTCGTTATCTGGATGACACCAACCCGGTCCCTTACACCCAGCTATGCTGGCGCTGTACCGGCCATGGGCACCCGGACCACATTGCCAGCGCCCGTCTGGTTCGGGAAGCCATGCTGGCCGCCCCCGGCAATTACGCACAGATTGGTTATGTGGATTACCCCATTCAAGAACAGGCCAGTAATCTGACCTTGAATGAAATTCACAGCAAGACCGAGATTTTTCGGCGCTATGCCTGGCACGATCAGCATGCCTGCAAAGGCCCGGCGGTGTGTCAGGAACCGGCTGGCCCGGCTGCCGCCTGGGTGCAACGCAGTTACTACAGCAGCCGTGCCGACTATCCCGCCAGCTTGCTCAGTGATCGCAACGGCCAGCTCAGTTTCTTCGCCTCTGGCGAGCAAAACGACGCGATCAACCAATGGGATTTGAGCGAACAACGCTGGACGACCTTGGGAGGACGCACGGCCGATGCCCTTAGCGCCTTCCAGTACCCGGATGGCAGCCCCGGCCTTTTTGCACGCGATGCCACCGGGCAGGTCTGGGTCAGCCGATCTCCTGATGAGGATGACTGGCTGGCGTGGCAAAAAGTCCCCGGCCCCCGCGTCTTGCACACTCCGATGGTCAGTCGCCATGCCAGTCAAGCCCTTGCCATGGGAACCGACGGGCGTTTCTATTGGAGTGCGGCCCGTCAGCCCGATTACGGCTGGAGCGCGTGGCAAGCGCTGCCCCTGCTGGACCAGGCGGCTTATCCCGCCACGCTTAGCGTAGACAAGCAAGGACGCGCCCATGTGTACGCCAGCAATCTGCAAGGCCAGCTCTTCCAGACCCAGCAACAAAAGGACTTGAAATGGCAAAGCTGGCAAGCGATCCCCTCTGCGCCTATTAGCGGTGGGCTGGCCTCTATCTTGAATGCGGAAGGCGGTATTGAGCTGTATGTGCGCGACCGCCAAAGCCAGCACTTGCTGCGCCTGACACAGAACAGCAGCGACCGCACCTGGTCACGGCCACAGAACCTGGGCTTGCGCTATGTCGGTGTGCCCGCGCTCAGCCTGGATGAGCAGGAGCAAGTCATCGTGGCTGTCCAGCAAAGTCCGGGCGGTGCCATCATGCTGGTCGATAAAGGCCATGTGTACGAAGTCGACAAACAATCCGCCTCCCAACCCGCGCTGTACAAGCTGGGCAACACGCTGTATCTGGCCAGTCGTCCTATCGGACCTCAGCAACAGTATCGATTGCTGGAACGTCGTCATGGCAAATGGGTACAAGTGGCCCTGACGCCCACGCCCCCACCCGGAGGAGGACAGTCTTTTAGCGAGGCTCCCGCCTTCATTACCCAACCCTATGTGCAACCGTGAGACGTTCGCCCCGCTTTAAAAAGTAACAAAGTACGCAAGCGCCACTCTGGCGTCCACCTCCTCACCGGGCCAATAAGCGAATCCAGTTATTGATCCAAGCCCAGCCTCTGGCACCCAAGTAAACGCCACTACCGTAGTATCTTGTTGCAACAGCGTGCGCCTGCCCTCTCAGCTCCAGTACAATCGCCCGCTAGCGGCCTCCGGCTTATCGGAGCCTTACTCTTTTAGCGAGTCTTCAGAGATCATGAAGCCAACTACCTTATTTGCTGCCCTGCTGGGCGTTGTCATCGGTGCCGGTGGCGCCATTTATTACGCCAAAAACGTACCCACTCCAACAGGCAGCAGCCCAGTCAGCGCCCCCAGCACACTGGGTGCCGCTCAGACTTTGACCTTGGGCCAATCCGTCTCGGGCGAATTGACCAGCAAGAGCTTTTTGAACCTGAGCGACGGCGTACGCAGCAGCTTGTTTGACGTCAAGGCTGAAGCTGGCCAGATCATCAAGATCAGCGTCAGTGGCCCCCTGCGCCCGCAAATCAGCGTGCTGCGCAATGGCGAGCTGGTGACACGTACCCAGCGTTGCGAAGATTGTCCTGACAGCGAAACCAAAGGCCAGGCCACCACATTGGGCTTCAAGGCCGACTTTAACGACACGTACCAAGTGGTCGTCAGCGGCTTCAACACCAGCGCCTACGGTCCTTTCCAAGTCAATGTAGACACACTGAAAGCCTACACGGGCGAGCCTTTGACCCAAGACCAGACTATTCATGACTGGGCACTGGGCGGCCAAAAGCGCTACCGCCTGAATATCGACAAAGATGGCTTGTACAGCCTGGCCATGAAGGCCGAGCAAAACAGCCTGGATGCCTATCTGAAACTGATGGATCGTCGCGGCATGGAACTGGCCTCTGATGATGACAGCGGCGGCGGCACCGATGCCCGCCTGCAGGTTTACCTGAAAGCAGGTGAATACATTGTTCAAGCCAGCTCGGCCATGGGCGCACAGAACTTCCAGGGCGGTTTCTCGCTGGAAATCAAACCGGAAGAGATGACTGGCGAAATCGAACTGAAAACCGGCGACAGCCTGAGCCTGGATGGCGACGGTAAAACCGGCTTGTTCACCGGCGAGACCCAAACCTACAGCTTCACCCTGTCCGAACCCAAGCTGGTAACGGTGCAAATGGACGCCCAAGGCTTCCAGGCCACGATGGAAGTGGACTCCAACAGCGCCAACCAATACGGTGACGAAGCAGGCCAACAGCGCGTACGTAGCGTGCTGGCCGCAGGTGACCACACCGTGAAGATTTCCGGCTCCAACCAGGCTGGCCTGTTTGTGCTGGCAGCCTCTAGCGATGATGTGCCTGCCAACGCCGGTGGTGGTGTGATCCGTGTGGGTGAGCCTCGTCAAGCGCTGATGCTGCAAGGCATTACCAGCGACAGCTACACGCTGAACGTGCGTCAGGCAGGCAGCTATGTCATCGACATGACTTCCCCCACCTTTGACACCTACCTGACCCTGCGTAAAGACGGCCAAACCGTGGCAGAAGATGATGACAGTGGTGGCGATCTGAATGCCCGCCTGGAAGTTCAGTTGGAAGTGGGCGAGTACGAAGTCAAAGCCATGTCCCTGGGCAGCTATGACCAGGATATGGAATACGAGCTGTCGGTGAAGCGTCGCTAAGACAATTCCGACACTTTGAGATCAAGGCTGAAAGCTTCCAGGCTTTCAGCCTTTTTCTTGTCCAACCCGTTCCAAACCCTTGACCTGAAGCAAGAGTCCGGCGACTTCAGGGTATACACCTAAAGCGCTTTCCTTACAGCCCAAAGCCGCGACAACACTGGCTTTCAGCACTTCCCGCCCCCTCTTTCCCCGGCACGTTTGATCTGCTTACGATTTGCTTTTTAGATTCCCTTGATAATATAAATGCAAATCATTATCATTAATTTCATTATTGATGCGCTACCTTTATCAGGAGCAATGCATGCAGACACTCACACAACAGCCGCAACTCGCCCTGACCCAGCGAGACGAATTGGCCTCCTGGCGCAATTTGATCACTCAGGGAAACCAGGCTTTCCAATCCCACAATTACACCGATGCCATCGCGCACTACCAACAAGCGCGCGCTTATGTAAAACCGCTGCTCTTTGGCTCTGGCGAGGGTGCAGATGCCACGATAGCCGCCTGGGTGATTGCTCACCTGAACCTGGCCGATGCCTGCGAGCAATTGGGACAAAGCGATGAGCAAGGTCTGCACCTGTGTACCGCACACGAAACCCTGTGCTGCGCTGCCGCCAATCCGCGCCTGACGGATGACTGGCGCATGGCCGCCTGGCAGCACAGCCGCCGCACCTACGCCGAGCTGGCCCGCTACGCGCGCCGCTATCCCCATCATGTCCCTACCTGCTCGGCCCTGTTCTTGGGAGCCGTCAGCCCGCAGGAACGCTCTTTTTCTCATTAAGTTTCATTCTGTCCCCCAGGCTGCTGTTGTCTGGGGTTTATCGAGGAGTGCGTTTTGTCTTACACCCTACCTGCCCTACCCTATGCCTACCATGCTCTGGAGCCTCATATTGATACCCAGACCATGGAGATTCACTACAGCAAGCATCATCAGACCTATATCAATAATCTGAATGCGGCGCTGGAAGCGGCTGGCTTGCCTTGTCCACCGATTGATGAGCTGGTTGCCGGGCTGGATACGCTGCCCGAGTCCGTGCGCAATGTGGTGCGCAACAATGGCGGTGGCCATGCCAACCACAGCCTGTTCTGGACAGTCATGACGCCTGATGCGGATACAACGGTGCCCAAGGATCTGGCGCATGCGATTGATCGCGATCTGGGTGGTTTTGAAGCCTTCAAGGATGCGTTTACCAAAGCCGCTATCTCGCGATTTGGCAGTGGCTGGGCCTGGTTAAGCGTCACGCCCGAAAAGAAGCTGGTGGTAGAGAGCACCGGCAATCAGGACAGCCCCCTGATGCAGGGCAATACACCGATTCTGGGTCTGGATGTATGGGAACATGCCTACTACCTGAAGTATCAGAATCGTCGGCCTGAATACATTGCAGCCTTTTTCAATGTGATTAATTGGCCTGAAGTGTTGAGACGCTATCTGGAAGCGGTCAAGTAAGACAGCCTGACTGCGATCGTGGCCGTGTTCTCCGGGTTTGAAGAGACACGGTGAAGCCACCTGCTCTGTCACCCGATCAAGACAACCCTCCGCCACGGAGGGTTCTTGTTTTTTGGGACCAAGCTAAAGAACCGGCGTCATCCTGTGACCTGGGTTTGGCCCGATTGCGCGCTCAAGCACCACACGCTATGTTGGTAGTTAGCGCCCTTAGCAAATTCTTCCTCAGGCCCCACCATGTTGAGTCTCTGCGACCGTATCCAATCCCTACGTACGCTGTTTCACTTCGATGCGGTGCAGCTTCTTGGTTGCGCCCCGCACAGCCGTACTCATCTGGAGCTGCATTGCGAGGGCTATAACATGAAGTGTGCCTCGGCCTTGGGGACCGGCTTTCCGCAGATTTACGCGCCGGGCTTTACGGCACAAGCCTCCCCTCAGGATTTGCTGCCACCGTCCATCTCCGAATGCTCGGACACCATGAATCCCCCCTTTCGCAGCACCGCCATTTACACGGATGCCCTGCTGCGCGGTGGTTTCCAGGACGGGATGACGGTAGAGCTGCAACGGGGCGATGCTTATCTGGGGATGATTCACTTTTCTTCCCAGCAAGCCGGCCGCTTCAATCGCCATGTGCGCACACTGGCACTGGGCGCCAAAGTATTGCTGGAAGACGCCATGCAGAATATGGCACCACCCAACGGCATCGTGCTGCATCTGGTGCCGCAAGCAGGTGGGCTCGCCTTGCGCGAAGATATGGCAACACACGCTTCAGCCTTCAGCCCCGCCCTGGCCAAAGCCCTGTCCTTCATGCGACAGGAGACATCCACATTGCAGGCATTCTGGCTGGAAGGAAAACGCAGCTATCGATTGCAGGCGCAGCGTTTTCCAAAGGGAGATGTCCTGGTCAGACTTGTGCCCATGGCCTTGCCCGCTGCATTAAGCGCCAAGGAAATCCAGGTATTGGGCTGGCTGATGACGGGCTATACCGACCGGGAGATCGCCGCCAGTCTGTTTCTAAGCGAACGCACGGTGCATTCGCATGTGACCTCTTTGCATCGCAAGCTGGGGATTACTCGTCGAACAGAGGCGGCGGTCAAGGCCGCGCTTAATCATTGGTATGTGCCTGATGCGCATGGTGCCATCCTGGCAGCCGTGCCCGGACTCTCCCACTGATGGGGCGAAGTCCAGGCACCGCTCAAACTACACCGCCAGGAAACGATTAACGCAAATCGCTTAGCAAAGCCGCAGCCTCGTCCACGCAAGCACGTTCGGCATCCAGCAACGTGTCACCCCCCATACCACCCAGAAACTCTGCATAAGGGTCCGCCAAGCTGCGTACACCCGTCAGTTCCTCGATAACGGCCTGACCACAAAACGGCAGGTAGTGCGGGCTGTAGCCCCCTTCCTGCACAAAGGCAATGCGGCCTTCGCACACATCCTGGGCGCAATCGATAATCTGACGCGCCATCTGGCGAAAGCCCGAAGCGGTCACCATCATGCGAGCCAAGGGGTCCATCATGCTGGCATCAAAGCCGGAACCCACGATGATCAATTGCGGCTTGTAAGCACGCAAGGCAGGCAGCACCACTTTTTCCATGGCATAGCCGTAGGCCGCATTCCCGCCGCCAGGTGGCAGTGGAATGTTCAGGTTGTAGCCCAGGCCCTCGCCTTCACCACGTTCGCTGGTGAAACCACTTTGAGCCGGAAAGCACAGATGCTGATGCAAAGAGATCGTCAATACGGAAGGATCATTCCACCAGATGTCCTGGGTGCCATTGCCGTGATGCACATCCCAATCCACAATCGCGACACGGTCCAGCCCCAGCTCCTCACGCGCATACGCGGCGGCCACCGACGTATTGTTGAAAATGCAGAAACCCATTGCTCCGGCACGGGGAGCGTGGTGGCCCGGCGGGTTCACCAGCGCATAGCCATTGCTGACTTCCCGGCTGACCACTTGCTTGACCAGCTCAATCGCACCACCCGCGGACAGCATGGCAATTTCAAGACCGCCATTGCCCATGGTAGTGATGCCGTCACCCGTATCGCCCCCGGTCGGCAAGGCGCTGACCCGTTTCATATTCGCCAAATGCTCTGCGGTGTGAACACGCAAAATATCCTTGTCGCGTGCAGGTTTGGCCTGGATGGTGGTCAGGTGATCAATCTGCCCGGATGCGCAGACCAGTTCGTGAAAGCGGCGCTTGGTGTCCGGGTGGGCCAGATGGTGACCAATCGGCTGTAAACGAGCCCCCAGATTGGCCGAGGCCAGACTGCCCGTCCCAGTGTCTACCCAGCCGTAAAGCGTGTTCCAAATATATCCTGTTGCCATGTCGTCTCCTTTATTTTGGTTTGCTTGGCAGAACCATAGTAGAGAGATGGACAGGTGAAAGAATCCGTAGGATTGCCGAATTTGTGGCTTAGACGTGCCCGGTAATCTGGGATGAGGCACCCAGGTCAGCAACATTGATGGTTTGCGCGTCACAAGCCTGTACCAGTTCGAAATCGTAGCTGGCAAACAGCACGACGCGATCCTGAGACCAGATATTGAACTGTTCAGCCAGAGCACTGCGAGCCTGCGCGTCCAGCCCATTGCTAGGGCCGTCTGCAATGATGACAGCCGGATTTCCCAGGGCAGCCGCCGTCAGAAAAACCTTGCGGCGCGTCCCTGTCGACATCTGTTCAAAGCGCTTGTCCAGATGCGGCACCAGCCCCAGCCTGTCGGCCAGATCCAGCGCGGCCTCGTCCACCCTTGTGTTCTTTTCAGACGCGACTTGCTCCAGCAATCCACGCCCAGTCTGTGACGGGAAGAGCATGCAATTATCGGGAACATAGGCCATACGGGCCCTGGCTTGCCGTGGCGCTTGTGCCAATGAATGCCCATCAATCCAAACCTCGCCCGCATCCGGCTCGATCAGGCCCGCAATAATGTTGAGCAAGGTGGATTTGCCCGTGCTGTCTTCTTCACAAAGCGCCACACATCCAGGCTGGAAAGTATGAGTCAGCCCCTGAAATACGGGGTAGTCGCCATAGTGTTTACTGAGATTGTCGATGCGTAGCATGCTGGAACGTATTGATAAGGTGAAGGATTGATTCGCAGGTGGGCTTCAGATAGTTTGAAGCCTCTCCTGCGCCGGTTTTTGCCAGCGGCAGGAAAGGCTTGATTTTAGCCTACGCGAAACAAAGCTCTTATCCCAACGCGGTATCCAGCAACATCATCAGTACAAAGCCAATCATCAAACCGCCCGTCGCAAAGGTTTCGTGTCCTTGTCGGTGCGATTCCGGGATGATTTCGTGGCTGATCACAAACAGCATGGCACCGGCGGCAAAGCCCAGACCAAAGGGCAACAGCACCAGCGAGCTGCTGACGGCAACCGCGCCCAGCACGGCGCCTATCGGCTCGACCAAGCCACTGGCCATACCCAGGAGAACGGAAAAAGTACGGCTATAACCGGCTGCCAACAAAGCCAGCGCAACAACCAGGCCCTCGGGTACGTCCTGGATGGCAATACCGGTGGCCAGTGCATTGGCGCGCACGCCTTCATTACCGACATAACCCACACCAATAGCCAGACCTTCAGGGAAGTTGTGCAAGGTAATCGCGATCACAAACAACCAGGTGCGACGCAGCTTGGTAGACGAGGTGCTGCCGGGGCCTTCGCGCCCTTTGATGAAGTGTTCGTGAGGCAAGATACGATCCAGCAACATCAAAGCCGCCGCACCTAACAAGATAGCCAGGCCAACCGCCGAGCCTGCACCCCAGGCACCGCCCCCAAATACCTGCTGGTTTTCTGCCGCTTCCAGGCCGGGCAACACCAGCGAGAAAGCACATGCCGCCAACATCACCCCTGCCCCAAAGCCGTACAAGGTATCTTGCGTACGCTGCGACATGGTTTGGGAGAACATCACGGGCACCGTACCCAGTGCCGTTGCCAGCGCAGCGATTGAACCGCCGACCAGAGCCTGCAAGACCACCGGGTGATCCTGCGCATAAAGCCAGAACTGATGACAGAGGGCCCAGACGCCCCCCATGGAGATGATTAATCCAACCCACAGGCGCAGATGTTGGCGCCAGTTAGGCGAAGTTCCCTTAGCGGGTAAGAAGTAGTGGCTTGTTTTCGGTTTCATAGCCATGCGCCCCAGAAAATTACGCTATCCCAGGATGCCCGGTACAGACGCAAAGAGCCGTAAAACGGCTCTTTGCTAAGGCATGGATGCTGTACAAATCATCATAGCGACTTCATCTTCGATTTAAAACATAAATATCGAAATGCTAACAATTCTCATTAGCATTTCAACAAATAAGCCACAATCTGCGAAATCAACACGGGTTTTTGACGGCTAGATAAACTACGTTTCTCTACTCTACATGATCTTGTAATACCGAAACATCGATACTTCAAGCTATGTGCAATTGATGCTTGATCGCCTCCAGGGATTGCGCCTGTTCGGCCACCGCATTTTCCAGTTGCAGCAGTTCTTGCCTTACCTGTTCCAGACTGTGCTCAGCCTGCTCGACAAGCGGCTCGGCCAAAGCTTGGGCGCTGTCCATAATCACATCATTCAGGCTCATATACAGACGGTTGTAGTCAATCAGGGGCGCTTGCCCTTCTTCCTGCTCCTGAAAGACTTCATAGCCAATATGGGCAGGCACCATCAGCGTGGGTGCAGCAGGCTGTATCAGTTGATAATTGCTCAGCAGAACCTGGCTTTGCGCTGCCAACTCTTGCGCTACGCTCTGCCCAAGCTCGGCACGCACGGCCGCCACATCCTGCTTGGCGGCATGGGCTTCCAGCACCGTAGGCAATTGCGGCACAACACGACGCCAGGTGCTTTCTGTCAGAGTTTGTACGGCCCCTTGCAGCAAGGCCGTTTGCTCATCAATACGCTGACGCAATTGGGCAGCCGCTTGTTCCAGGGTTTGCGTCAAGGGGCCAAGTATGGCCTCTTCAATATGGTGCAACTGCAATTCGGCCGGTTTGCGTTGCTTGTAAGCCAAGGCCGGTCCCAATAGATCCTGGACTGCCAGATACAGGCGCTCGAAACCCGCCTGCTCCAGCC
Organism: Alcaligenes sp. SORT26; assembly: GCF_017377875.1. GTDB lineage: Bacteria > Pseudomonadota > Gammaproteobacteria > Burkholderiales > Burkholderiaceae_B > Alcaligenes > Alcaligenes parafaecalis. The sequence continues at coordinate 647,886 of NZ_CP070975.1, read as the reverse complement.
CCTGCACGTCGTCCTGCTGGCTACGCGCCATATGCACGGACAAGGACACCGCGGGTTTGAGCAGATCACTACCAAGGCCCCAATGGTTCAAGGCCTGTGCAGCGCGAGTCATTACATCTTCTTCCTGCAACTGGCGGTTTTCTACCGTTTTATTGCACAGAACTTTAACGATCTCGTCATCGATCTCATCTTCTTCAATGCGATCGCTACGAGTGATAACCGGCAATAAAGGCTTGTTGCGACGCAGCTCCACCAGCAAATCACCCAGCTCCTGAACTTGCCCCGGCGCACTGGAACTGCTTAGCCACAAAAGCGCATCGGTACTTTCCAGAAACTGCTGCGTCAAAGCAGCATTATGGGCATTGGCCGAGTGCAGGCCGGGGGTATCCAGCAAGACCAGTTTTTCGCCCAGGCAAACTCCTTGCAAAGCCACCGTCGTTTCCGTCGCGCCTTCCTGAAACCCTTCAGGCATAGGCTGTATCTGCCCATCCGCCAAGCGGAAGAAATCCACGCTCTGCCCTTGCCGCCGAAACCGATCAGCCAGGAAATTGCATAACGAGCTTTTACCAGCGTTAAAGGAGCCAAACACCAGCAGCATGATGCGATCCCGGAAGCGATCCGCCAGATCCTGAGCCGGTGCCAGCGCAGTCCAGGAATCTGCCCAACTCTCGCGCTGCTGCTGCAATTGCTGATTCAAATGCCGGGCACTCTGCGCCAAGGCGCCCTGCTCGACCAGCGCAGTACCGGTCAAGGCTTGGGCCACGGTCGTCTGGCCCAGATCCACCAGCCATTGCTCCATCTTGGCAATAGCAGGCTGCATATCCTGACTGGCAGGATTCAGCGCCGCAACGGCCTGGATAAACGAGCGTTCCACCGACATTACGCATGCTCCAATGTGGACAGACCTTCCAAAGCCTGACGTGTTTGCTCAAGCTGGCTCTCGGTGAGCTCAATCTGCTTTTCCAAGGCAACGCGGCCGTCCGAGACTTCAAAATAATGCGTGAAGTCCTGCACCAGCTTGTCGCGTCCGGCCTGCTCGCAGAAGATGCGGCGTAGATCGGCACGGTACTTCACGGACACGCCCATCACCGCGATCATGACGGTATCCATGCTGCGTACCGACGTACGTTGAGCGGCAGGCAGGCCTACGGCACCGTATTCCACCAAGTGTCCGTTAATGGCGATACACGCACGTGAATAGGCAATCTGCAAACGAGCGCGCTCCTGCTTGCCCGCCGTCATCTTGAAACCTAACTCAAAGGTATCGGGCACCAGGGAATGGTCTACACCGGGTGCATTGATCACCGGCTGCAAATCAGTCTCTATCCCTTCCAGAATCTTGCTCAGGCCTTCAATAAAATCAATGCGCTGCTGCTTTTGTGTCTGCTGCAAACTGTTCAGGCTGTGTTCCTGTGCTTGCTGCAAGGCATTGAGCTCTTGTGTCAGTTTAGTCAGCAAGGCTTCACGCTCAAATTCGCGCGCTTGCGGCACACGCTGCAAAGCGGCTGCCAAGGAAGCCTGCAAAGCGGGAATACCGCTTTTTTCCAGCATGCGTTGCTTGGCGCCTTCACGACCCTGGCGATAGCGGGTGCTGGACACAGGGTGCAAGGTCGCACTGGCGCACTGCTGCTGAATCGCTGTCAGCACTTTGTCTTGTTGAGCATCATCGGCCAACTGATCGATCTGGCTGATCACAATCAGGTTCTGGCGCTGCGAACGTTGATGATCTGCCGCCAACTCTTGCAGCAAATTGCTTTCCAGTGCATCCAGTTCGCCCTCTTTGGCGGCGTGCACGAACAAGCGAATATCTGCCTGCAAACCCATGGCTTCACGCGCTAGGGCATCGTCTTGCAAGGCGACATCCGCATACAAGCCGGGGGCATCCAGCCAGCGCACGCCTTCGTGCACATGCTCGGCCAAAGCCACTGTTTCACGGCGATCCGCGACGTTAAACACATCGCTGCCCATCAGCTCGTTCAACAAGCGGCTTTTGCCGTGATTGTATTTACCGACTACGGTCACCGTTGGCGGCACATTCAACTGCAAGAGAACGCGCAAACGATCCAGATCCCAACGGCGCTGTGGCAAGACGGCCAAGACAGGCTCTAATACATGGTCAAGGGATTCAGCCAACTGATTCATAGTCTCTTCCTTTTTTCACTTATGTCTGGAACCCAACAAGCGGTAGGCCAACAGGCCAAACACGACGCCCCAGAATGCGGCGCCCAGTCCAAACAAGCTCATACCTGATGCGGTCGTTAAAAATGTGATGACCGATGGCTCTATATAGCCACTTTCGCTGACCATCACCCGCATATTGGCCACAATGGCCCCTATCAAGGCCAGACCCGCCAAGGCTGCAATCAGCGACGCGGGCAAGGCGGTAAATAAATACACAATCGAACCGGCAAAGGTTCCGCCCAGCAGGTAAAACACGCCATTGGCAATCCCGGCGACATAGCGTTTGTCGGGATCAGGATGGGCGTCTTTTCCTGTACACAAGGCCGCCGTAATGGAGGACAGCACAATAGTGATGCCACCAAAACAGGCCACCAGCATCGATGCCAGGCCGGTCCCCGCCAATACGGGTCGCGATGGCGTGGGATAGCCTGCCAACTGCAACACCGCCATGCCCGGCAGATACTGCCCCGTCAAACTGACCAGGACCAACGGCAAGGTCAGGCTAAGCAAAGTGGCGATATTGAATTCCGGGCTTACCCACACCGGGCTGGCCAATTCCAGCTTGAAGGCCTCCATATGGACTTGCCCGCTGGCCATGGCCATCACAAATCCCGACAAAGCCACCAACACAATCGCGTAGCGCGGCAAAAACCGTTTGCCCAGCAAATACACTGCAAACATCACCAGCACAATGGCAGGCATATCCGTACTGGACTTGAAGGTCGCCATACCAAACTGCAGCAAAATACCGGCCATCATTCCCCCGGCAATGCCTTTGGGGATGAAGGAAAGAATCTTTTCAAAACCGCCCGTCAAACCAATGACGACAATAATCAAGGCTGCGCTGAGATACGCCCCCACCACTTCAGGCATGGAAATCTGGGGAAACAAGGTCAGCAACAAAGCCGTGCCCGGTGCTGACCAAGCCGTAATAATGGGCAGCTTCAAATAGGCACTAAGGAGCAAGCCGCTCAAGCCTGAACCGATGGAGATCGCCCAGATCCAGGAGATCAGCTCCGCATCGGCAATCCGTCCAACTTGTGCAGCCTGAATAAAGATCAGCAACGGCCCGGCGTACGCAATCAACACCGACAAAAATCCGGCTACCCAGACCGACGCCGATCCACTTTTCAATCCCATCTTCTTGTCTCCCCAGTCTTGTTCTTTGAATTCTCAACTTTACTCGTTGCTCAGGCTGCGCTGGGACCGCAACCTGAGTTTTTTACTGCGAGTGAAACTTAAATGGCCGAAGGGTGCGTGGCCAACGGTGTCACGGTGATCTGCATGTACGGGAACAAGGGCAAGGCACTGATCACGTTGTGCAGCTCTTCATTGCTTTCCACATCGAACACGCTGTAGTTGGCGTACTGCCCCACCACACGCCACAGGTGCGGCCATTTGCCCGAGCGCTGCAAGTCCTGCGAGTAGGCTTTTTCTTCAGCCTTGATGCGCGCCGCTTCTTCGGCAGGCAGGGAAGCAGGAATATCAACAATCATGTGAACCAGATAAAGCATGGTGTTCCTTTCTAAAAACGACAATCAAGCTCAGGCACTCAGGCCTGGGCTAAAAAACTCAATACAGCACGCTCGAAGGCTTCGGGTGCTTCCAGATTGGACAGGTGCGACGCTGGTACCACCGCCACTTTCGAGCCAGGAATGCTGGCCTGCATGGCTTGGGCATCGGCAACGGTCGTGACCGGATCCCACTCGCCTGCCACCAACAAGGTCGGCGCGGTAATACTCTTGATCTGATCGCGCAGATCCGAATCGGCCAAGGCATCGCAGCAAGCGGCGTAACCCAGGGGGTCCAGCTTGGCCAGACTGTCCTGCATCGCTTTAACCAGCTCGGGCGACTGCTTGATGAAGGCCTCCCCAAACCAGCGCGAAGGAGCCGACTCTGCCAGCGTACGCATCTGCGCGGCACCACCTTGGCGCAGAGCGTCAGCCCGCTCTTGCCAAGCCTGGGCAGTACCAATCTTGGCGGCGCTATTGCAAACGATCAGGGCATTCAAGCGCTCAGGGGCATTGACGCCCAACCACAGGCCGGTATGACCGCCCATGGACAGGCCACAAAAAGCGGCACGTTCAATATCCAGCGCGTCCAGAATCGCCAGCGCATCGCGCCCCAAATCCTTGAAACGATAGGGGCCGGGAGTCACCGGGCTGCCGCCATGACCACGGGTGTCATAGCGAATCAGACGATAGGACTTCGCAAAACCTGCTACCTGCGGGTCCCACATTTCTTGCGTGGTGCCCAGGGAGTTGCTCAGGATCAGAGCGGGAGCCAGCGGATCACCTTCCACGCTGACGCGGAACATGCCTCGCTCGGTATTCAGGGCGCTGGGGTTGACTGTCATTACTCTTCTCCCTGTGCAGCCGCTGCAGCAGGCATAGCAATGGGCAGGCCAATCATTTCTTCCAGTGCTTCGTGAGTCAAACCGGGCACCAGATCAATCAACTGCAAGCCCTCTGGCGTGCACGCCAGCGTCGCCAGATCGGTATAGACACGTTTGACGCAAGCCAGTCCGGTCAAGGGGTAGCTGCATTGCTCAACCAGCTTGCTGACGCCTTGCTTGGTCAACACATCCATCATGACCCAGGTCTGTTTCGCGCCAATGGCCAAATCCATCGCACCACCCACAGCCGGAATCGCGCCGGGTTCACCCGTGCTCCAGTTGGCCAGATCACCTGTCGCCGACACCTGAAAAGCGCCCAGCACACAAATATCCAGATGGCCGCCACGCATCATGCCAAAGCTGTCGGCATGATGGAAAAACGCACCACCGGGCAGCAGCGTCACCGCCTGCTTGCCCGCATTGATCAAATCGTAATCTTCCTGGCCTGCTGCCGGTGCCGGGCCCATGCCCAGAATACCGTTTTCGCTATGCAGCACCACTTCCACACCCGCAGGCAAATGGTTGGCTACCAGGGTAGGCATACCAATGCCCAGATTCACATAAGCACCGTCGTGGATGTCCTGCGCGACGCGTTGTGCCAATTCATCTTTACTGCGGCGCTGATAAGTAAGCGTCATGCTGTCCCCCTTCATGCTCTGTCCGTTCATGCCTTGAACCCGCCTGCTTCGGTGCGACTGCGTGGCACCACCACCACGCGACGCACGTGAATGCCCGGCGTCACAATGGTTTCAGGGTCCAGTTGACCCAGTTCAGCCAGTTCAAACACGCTGGCAATCGTGGTGCGAGCCGCGGTCGCCATGACCGGTCCGAAGTTGCGCGCCGCCATGCGGTAGGTCAAATTCCCCCAACGGTCCCCCCGCTCGGCTTTGATCAGGGCGACATCTCCATGAATAGGTTCTTCATAGACATGCCAGCGGCCATTGATCAATCGTGTTTCTTTGCCCTTGGCCAGTTCTGTGCCATAGCCTGTCGGGCAGAAAAAGCCACCGATACCCGCACCGGCGGCGCGCAATCGTTCGGCCAGATTGCCCTGAGGCACCAACTCCAGCTCGATCTTGCCGCTGCGATACAAGTCATCGAATACCCAGGAATCAGCCTGACGGGGGAAGCTGCAAATAATCTTGCGTACCCGGCCCGTCTTGAGCAAAGCCGCCAGCCCCACATCGCCATTACCCGCGTTGTTGTTCACGATGGTCAGGTCACGAGCGCCTTGCTCGATCAGCCCATCGATCAACTCTGTGGGTATGCCAGCCGTTCCAAAACCACCGACCAGAATCGTGGCGCCGTCCTGCACATCCTGCAAAGCCTGTGCAACACTGCTTACCTGTTTATCGATCACTCCGTTCTCCGTATAAAGCACTGACGCTACGGATGAGCTGTCTGAACAGCCCTTACGTCAGGCACAGCAAAAACGAGTCAGTCCAGGGCCCGGCTTGCACAACAAGCACAGGCGCTGGACTGAAGCAAAACTTAAGCCGCCAGACGTGGACGATTCACGATCTGGTTGTCCTTGCCTTCCACCAGCGGGGTCAAGGAAATATCAAACACGATCTCTGCAAAAGGACCATCCAGGTTCTCGGCAGCGATACGGGCAGGATCGGTGTGCTCGGTCAGTGGTGGAACCAGACCATCACGGGTGGCGTAAGCGAAGTCGTCGTACACCAGTGGATCACCGTCGATATTGATCTGCGTGGTCAGCTTGCGGTGGCCAGGAGCCGTCACAAAGAAGTGAATATGCGCAGGACGGTTACCGTGACGACCCAGCTCGTTCAGCAGGCCTTGGGTAGGACCATCCGGAGGACAGCCGTAGCCCTTGGGCACAATGCTCTGGAACTTGTAGCGACCGTTTTCATCGGTAATGATGGTGCGGCGCATATTGAAGGGTTGTTGCTCGCCCGTAGGGTCAAAGTGCGAGTAAAAACCTTTGGTATTGGCGTGCCAGACTTCAACCTGTGCACCCGGAATCGCCTTGCCATCCGCACCCACCACCACACCGTGCATGATCAGGGTTTCACCAGCCGTATCGGAACCGTCGTCCAGTCGAACAAAACCTTGTGCCACAGGAGCACCCGACACGTACAAAGGACCTTCAATGGTACGTGGCGTACCGTTGTCCAGACCCAGCTCCTTGTCCATGGCGTCCATGCGCATGTCCAGGAAACGGTCAAAACCAAGACCGGGAGAAACCAGACCGGCTTCGCTGGCCGTACCCAAACGGTTCAGGTAAGCCACGGCTGCCCAGTACTCGTCGTTGGTGATTTCCAGATCTTCAATGGTCTTGAACAGATCGCTGATAATGCGGTACATGATCTGCTTGACGCGTGGATTGCCACCGGGCTGATCCAGACCAGAAGCCAAACGCAGGAAGTCCTGTACATCGGGGGTATCAAAAATTTTAACGCTCATTCTGTGTCTCCTAATATCCTGAAAAGTGTTCCAAGCAAGGCCAGTGCTACCGACCTCTTATTTTGACTAGGCAGCCGAACCCACACTGACCTGCGTCCTGTCACGGCGGAAATACTGAACACGATCTTCGTCCAGTACGATACCCAAACCGGGCCCTTGCGGTATCTGTAATTCAAAATTGCTGTAGTTCAGTGGCTCTGCCAGGATTTCCTCGGTCAAGAGCAAAGGCCCGAACAGTTCTGTGCCCCACTGCAACTGATTCACCGTGGCGAACACATGGGCAGCGGCAATCGTACCGATTGCGCCTTCCAGCATGGTGCCGCCATACAATTCAATACCAGCCGCTTCGGCAATTGCCGCCACTTGCAAACCGGCACGCAAACCACCGGACTGTTCAATCTTGATGGCGAACACATCCGCCGCGCAGTCACGAGCCAGCGCAAAGGCGGAGGCCGGGCCAGTCAGGGATTCATCGGCCATCAGGGCAATCGGGAAACGGCCTTTCAGATCCGCCAGCGCATCGGCACGTCTTACCGGTTGTTCCACCAGGGAACAGCCTGCATCGACCAGACCGGCCAAACCATGCTGAGCCTGCAAAGGACTCCAGGCCATGTTCACGTCCACACGCACTTCAGCGCGGTCGCCCAGGGCTTTTTTAATGGCCGCCACGTGTGCCACATCATCCTTAACCGGGCGACGACCAATCTTGAGTTTGAAAATACGGTGACGAGCCTGCGCCAGCATGCGCTCGGCTTCATCAATATCTTTGGCGGTATTACCCGAAGCCAGTGTCCAGGCCACCGGCAGGCTGTCGCGCATGCGGCCACCCAGCAAGTGCGACACCGGCAGACCAGTACGCTTGCCCAAGCCATCAAACAGCGCTGTTTCTACTGCGCTCTTGGCAAAGCGGTTATCCTGAATCGCCGTATTCAAACGGGCCATGATCGCAGGCACCGCATTGGCATTAGCGCCCAGCAGCAAAGGGGTGAAGTACGTGTCTATGGCCAGCTTCATGCCTTCGGGCGATTCGGCGCCATAAGCCAGACCACCAATGGTCGTGCCCTCGCCCACACCCACCGTGCCGTCCGAACAGTACAAGCGCACCAGCATCAAAGTCTGGCCTTGCATGGTCGTCATCGCCAATTGATGAGGACGGATCGTAGGCAGATCCAGCAGCAAAGTCTCCACCCGTTCGATCAGGGCTGGAGCTGCTAATAGTTGAGAAGATCGCGTGTGTTCCATGGCTTGATTGAACACGAAGCACGCCCACTATTTCCAAGACTAAATAGGTCTAGTTCTATACCTTTAGAGTATAGTTTCTGATATAAATATTAAAAATCAAGAAACTAAACACCATCAATTCAGCCAAGGTATGGTTTTCCCTTATGGATCTACGTCAGCTCAAATATTTTGTGGCCGTTGCCGAAACCCGCAACTTCACGCGCGCCTCCGAGCGCCTGCATATGGCCCAGCCACCGCTTAGCCGACAGATCCAGTTGTTGGAAGAAGAGCTGGGCGTCACACTGCTGCTGCGCAATAACCGGCCCCTGAGGCTGACCGAAGCGGGACGCGTGTTTTATGAGCAGGCTTTGCAGATATTGAGCCGGGTGGATCAGCTAGTGCATACAACCCGACAGATCGGGCTGCACCAGCGGCAAACCTTGTCGATAGGGTTTGTGGCGTCGACCTTGTATGGTGGCCTGCCCGCCTTGATGCGCAAGCTGCGCCATCAGTATCCGGAAGTGGATATGCAGACGGTCGAGCTGACCTCCATGCAGCAGTTAGAAGCATTGAAGTCCGGGCGTATTGATGTGGGATTCGGGCGGATACGGCTGAATGATGCGTCAGTGCAAAGAACCGTTTTAAGGGAAGAACAACTGGCTTTGGCCCTTCCGCCCAGCTCGGATTTGGCAGATTCGGACGAGCCTGTGAGCTTGAAAAAGGTGCAGGGGCAAAAGCTGATTGTGTATCCCAAAGAGCCCAGACCGAGTTTTGCCGACCACATTCAGCACCTCTTGCACGACCAGGGCATACGCCCGGCGGAGGTCTATGAGGCTGGTGAACTCCAGGCTGCGCTAGGTCTGGTGGCTGCCGATTCGGGACTCTGTTTGATACCGACCTCGGCACGCCTGCGTAATGACCTGCACTATCGATTAGTGGAGGAGCCGCAGGCAACTTCGCCGATTATTCTGACGCACAGGATTAATGATCAGGCCTGGTATATCGAGGCGATCAAGGGCTTGGTAGCGGAGATGTAAAGCCGCAAAACGAGCATCCTCCGACGCTAAAGCAGATCGACACGTCACTCAACATATCCCTGCTGCCCAAACTCTAAACATCACCAAAACGCGACACTAAAAAACGTTAGCTGAGCCGAATTGACTCCCTCCTCCAGTCACTCTAATATCGTTAACACATTAACTAAAATCAGAGACAAACATGGAACAGGTGACGATCCAGCAGGCAGGCAAAGACCCGATCAGCGCGACCTTGTGGCCCGCCACGAACGCCAAAGCGGTCATCCTCATCCACCCTGCCACTGCCGTTCCACAGGACTTCTACCTTCTGTTTGCAGAACACCTGAACAGCCTGGGCTTTGTCGTCTTGACCTACGATTACCGGGGCATAGGGCGCTCTTGCCAAAAAGACATACGCCAATACAAGGTCTCCATGTCCGACTGGATGCTGGAGGACGCGGTTTATGTGACGGATTGGCTCACAGAGCGTTTCCAGGGCTTGCCCCTCCTGGCACTAGGTCATAGCGTGGGGGGCCATGCCATTGCGATTTCCCCGGCGACCCGTTCTGTAGATGCCGCCGTGCTGATTGCGTCCCATGCTGGGATTACCGCCTTGATTCAGCCGCCCATGGAGCGTTTTAAGGTAGGACTGATCATGCGGGTGCTGACTCCCGTGCTGTGCCGCCTGTGCGGCTATATGCCCAGCCGCCGTTTGGGCTTTGGTGAAAACCTGCCGCGTGGCGTCATGCAGCAATGGAGTCGCTGGACGCAAAAACCTCATTATTTTTATGACGACCCACCACTCAACGCCAAGGAACGCGCCAGTCGGGTCGATATTCCTTTGCTGGTTCTGGGATTTGATGATGATCCCTGGGCTAATCCACAGGCCATCTCCCGGCTATTGGAGCCACTGAGCAATGCCTCCATAGAAAGGCTGCACCTGGAGCACAAAAAGCTGGGTTTGCCACACATTGGGCACATGGGCTTCTTTCGTAAACGCAATGCCGAAGCACTTTGGCCTATAGTTGTTGACTGGCTGGTCGCGCAAAGTGAATCCAGCTCCAGATCGAATTCATAAAACACCCTCAGCCAAGCAGCCGCCGACATGAGCAAGCAATCACAGCCGCGTTTTGTTTTTTTGTTGAATCACGCCCATAAGGCCTTGCAACGATGGATTCAGAAGCAACCATCGGCATGGACAGATATCAGCGCGGCACAAGTGGGCATGCTGTTTTTGATTCGATCTCAAGGCTCCGTGACAGTGGGCGAAGCCGCCAGCGCCTTGCAAGTCGCTCCCGCCGCGATTACGGGACTGTCCAAGCGCATGCAGGCCGCAGGGCTGATTCAACGCCTGACGGACGATATCGATACGCGCAAGATTTGTTTGACGCTGACCCCAGCCGGAGAAGAAGCCAGCATCAAGGCCAAGTCGACCTTGCAGGACTTGAATCAGCAATTGTCGGATGGCTTTACTGAAGATGAACTGAAGGTGGTCGCACGTTGGCTAGGCCAGGTCGTGAATCTGGATCATCCCACTGACAAAGACATCGCTCAGAAGGATGAGCAGCCTGCGTAAGCGCCTGGCCTTGAATGTGGCCCGCACTGATTGCTCAATTAATCACGTCGCGCGGACCACAGCACACCGTTGACGGCTTACGCTTCCACCTCCTCAAAACGCGCCGCTGCGTTCATCACCGCCATCACACTGGCTGTGACGATATTGGCGTGTTTGCCTACGCCAAACTTCGAGCCCGGCACACCGGGCAAGACCGCCTCCACAATCGCCATTGCGCAAGCATCCGCCCCGGAACCCAAACTGCGTTCCTCGTAGCTATCAATACGCAAAGACAAGTTCAAGGCCGCGACCGTCGCCGCAATCGGGCCATTACCCGTTCCGGTATAGGTTTCAGTCTCGCCATTGGCATTCACACATTGCAGCTCTATGCCCTGCTGTCCTTGTGCCTCATCGAACAGACGATGTGCCTGGTAGCGTGCTGTACCCTGGCGCTCATTGGCTTTCAGGTAGGTGGCCTCGAACAGTGTCCAGATCTGCTGACTGTTCAACTCCGTTTCACTGGAATCAGCAATCTGCTGAACAATGGCGCTGAACTCCACCTGCATGCGGCGCGGCATCACAATGCCGTAATCCCGTTGCAGCAGAAAGGCGATGCCACCTTTGCCTGACTGGCTGTTGACGCGCACGATGCTGTCGTAAGTACGGCCCAAATCCTTGGGGTCGACCGGCAAGTAAGGCACACGCCACGGAGCATCCTCTTTCTGCACCGCAAAGCCTTTGGCAATTGCATCCTGATGAGAGCCGGAGAAAGCCGTGAACACCAGATCGCCCACATAGGGATGACGCGGGTGGATAGGCAAGGAAGTAGCCTCTTCGGCAATGCGAGCCACGGCAGAGATGTCGGAGAAATCCAGCCCCGGAGCAATGCCTTGGGTATACAGATTCAACGCCAAGGTCACCACATCCAGATTGCCGCTACGCTCGCCATTGCCAAACAGGCAGCCTTCTACACGTTGTGCACCCGCCAGCATGGCTTGTTCGGCGCACGCAACACCCGTGCCTCGGTCATTATGCGGGTGTACCGACAGGACGATATGTTCACGTCTATCCAGATGGTGATCCATCCATTCAATCTGATCTGCAAAGACGTTCGCCGTTGTCACCTCAACCGTTGTCGGCAGGTTGATAATCATGGGGCGCTTGGGGCCTGCATCCCAGGCCTGAATGGCTGCATTGCATACGGCCAGCGATACATCCAGTTCCGCCATGCAGAAAGTCTCGGGCGAGTACTGGAGCACCCATTCGGTTTCTGGATGCTGAGCCGTCAGACGTTTGAACAGCTCTACATGGTGCTGCACCATCTCGATGATTTGCGGCACCTCCATGCCAAAAACAATTTCCCGAAACGCAGGCGCAATCGCATTGTAGAAATGCACAATCACGCGACGCGCCCCCGCCACGCTACGCACCGTGGTTGCTATCAAGTCTTCACGCAGTTGAGTAATGACCATGGGCGTGACATCGTTCGGAATCATCTGCTCATCGATCAGTTGTCGAACAATATCAAAATCCGTTTGCGAGGCTGAAGGAAAGCCCACCTCGATTTCTTTGAAACCGATACGCACCAGCTCCTGGAACAGACGCAGTTTGCGCTCGCGGTTCATGGGTTCAAACAGGGCCTGATTACCGTCACGTAAGTCGGTAGACAGCCACACGGGTGGCTTGCTCAATATGCGCTGTGGCCATTGGCGATCAGGCAAATTGACGACGGGAAAGGGACGGTATTTGTAAGAAGGATCAGCCAGCATAAAAACCTCGAAACTAGGGAAAGACATACCTGGCTTCCCTGCTCCAAGGAGCTGGCTACAGTCGGGGTCTGGGGAAACCAGGATTGGACCATTCGCACACGCATGCGTACGGACCCCGACTGGATGTCAGGGCTAGTAGGCCTAGCGATAGCAAGTGCAAATGAGTCACAGCAGGTTCAATCCCAAAGTGCTTGATGAAGACGATAAAAGCACTTTAGACTGCAATGAACCTGACCTTCTATCAAAAAATAGTCATTTGTTTTATTTTTTTGGACATTCCTGAACATGGGCTACGCATCCCCTGAACGCGGTGGGCGAGCGCTGGACTTGTCTCACTCCGATACCTCGCCCTTATTGGTGACTGGGGTCATTGAGCATTACCCCGCCGGGCATGAAGTGCCCCGGCATAGCCACCACCGTGGCCATCTTCTATATGCCACAGAGGGAGTGCTGCTGGTACAGGCCGACACTGGCCAATGGCTGGTGCCCCCGACCACCGCGGTATGGCTGCGGCCCGGCGTCCCCCATCAGCTCAACGCGACGACCGCGGTGAATGTGCATGGCTTATTTATTGATGAGATTCTGGCAGCACAACTGCCGGACCATGATTGCGTCATCCATGTCACGCCATTGGTACGCGAATTGATTGCTGCACTGGTACAGGTCGCTCCACAAGCAAACCCACCCTTGAGGGATACCTTGCTGGGTCAATTATTGATCGAAGAACTGCGCGTGCTGCGCCCTCTGCCGTTTCATTTGCCCTGGCCAGACGAGGACTTGATGAGGCGGATTTGCGAAGATCTGGTGCGCTCCCCTGCCCAGCAGCGAACAATGGACGAGGTCGCGCAGCAGTACGCCTTGACGCCAAAAACCTTGCATCGGCGTTTTCTGAAAAGCACGGGGATGAATCTGGGGAAATGGCGGCAACAGATGCGGCTGATGGCTTCGATCCAGTTTCTGCTGCAAGGTCGGTCCATCACGCAGGCGGCCCTGGAAAGCGGCTATGAGAGTTTGAGTGCGTATTCAGTGGCCTTCAAAAAGACCTTTACCTATCCGCCTTCGGAGTTCCTGGCGACCTTGAGCCGATATCCCGAACAGGACATGGTGCCCCAATCGTCTTAAGACACCGACTCCAGACCTATTTCCAGTAGCCCTTACTCTACGAGCCATCTAAAAACCCAGTCACCAACAGGCAAGAACGGCAATAGCAAGCAAGCCCAATCAGCTCTTGCTGACTTCCTGCCGCAATTGCTCTGCCGTGAGCTTGATCATCTTGCCGTTCTCCACCAGAACTACCGAGGTATTGGTTTGCATGGCCACAAAACGTGCCGACTGAGCGGCACGTTCCAGTGCGGCCAGAGAAGCCCGCAGATCCGGGTTTTTTGCTTTGGAAATATCTTCTTTATTCATCTCTCTCCCCCCACTCCAACAGAACCGGCACACTGCCTGCGTTATCGTACAAAACCCAATCATCCACGGTATCCCGATAATGATGCAGGAAGTTTTTCATGCCAGCCGCAAAGCGGCGACGAATGACGGGTTCGGGGATATTGTGTCCACCTTGACGCACCCGCTCTGCCACACGCGCAATTGCGGTATCCGCGTCGGGCAGGCTTAAAAAATACAGGCTGACTCGATAGCCTGCTGCGCGCCATTTTTCGATATGACGCACATAGCTTTGGCCAGATAACGTCGTTTCCAGCGCGAAGCTCTCGCCCAGACGAACCGCTTCTTTCAGCTCGTCCAGCATCAAACGACCAGCTCTAATGGCGGCGCTTTCTGGTGCAAAAGGCGACAAGCCCGCTGCAATCAAATCCGCATTGATAAACCGTAATACCTCTGCCTCTGCCGGGAGGAAAGACCGTGCAAAAGTGGTCTTGCCCGCCCCGTTCGGGCCAGCAATGATCAGAATCTTTTTGCTCTTGCCCGCTTCAGCTTTGTTGCCAGACATAAATACACCTAAACAATGTCCACATTGAACAGATTTGTATCATAGATTGGCGCAATGGCCAGTCGCAGGCACTGTTCTGGCCGCCAAGCATCCGTGCGAAAGACACGGTTTCAAGCCATAAAAGCAGGCGCTTTGAGCAATCAGGTATCACTCAAAGCGCCGACAAGAACACCCGGTTCCTGAGCAAAAGCGTTTGGTTTACTGACGCTTCTTCAAGGGGCACGTACTAAGACCCAGTATGGGATACAAGGGGCAGAAACCGGCCAGGCCCGTGATCAGGGGAATCGCGCCCAGCCAACCCCACCATCCTATGACCTGAGTTGCCGCCAGGGCAATCAGCACCACACCCACAACGATGCGAGCAATACGATCCAAGGTACCTACATTGCTTTTCATGGCTATTCCTTTCAAGAAAAAAGCAAGGGAAAAACGGCTTGGGCGATGGCATGCCTGACTGCTCCATCCAGACGCCCTGCTCCCCCTCAAACCCACCGGCTTAGGGACAGAAAATGTCTTTTAGTGTGCCAATCAACTTGGCGACATTGGGGTCTTCAATGCGGTAGTACAGGGTTTGAGCCTGGCGTCTATAGCTGACCAAACCCTCCTGACGCATGCGCGCCAAATGCTGTGACAGGGCCGAGGGGCTCAAGGCCACCATCTCGTTCAAGGCCCCCACGCTCATCTCCCCCTGTTGAATCAAGAGACACAGAATGACCAGGCGCTTGGGATTGCCCACCGCCTGCAACAAGGCAGCAGCTTGATCAGCGCTCTCCTGCAAAAGCTCGATATCGGATTTGCTTTGGCTCATGATTTATCCAGCTATTTTTATTTCTTAATTTAGATAAATCTTAATTTAGCATATACTGAATTAATGCAGTCAAAAATTTGAATGCAAAACGCGCTTCCGTTAAAACCGACAGAAGTGACGCCTGAATGAATCAAGGAGAACTGGTATGCCTAAACCCGCTGCTTTTGTTTCTACGCTTTTCCATGCACAGGGCAATCCCGACAAGGTGACAGTGGCACTGACCATGGCCACCAATGCCGTTCAAAAAGGACATAGCGCCTGCCTGATCTTGATGGCCGAGGGCGTCGCCCTGGGCGTTCCCGGCGCGGCAGACCCGATTAATATCGGCGCACCTTTTGAGCCTGCGGCTGAGCTCTTGAAGAAATATCTGGACCAAGGAGGACGTGTGGCAGTGTGCAAGTCTTGCATGGTGCATAACGGACTCAGCGCCGAACAAATGGACCCCCGCTTTGAGATCATCACCGCGCCAGATGTCATTGATTTACTGATGGGGGCAACAGGATCTTTGCAGATCTCCTGACGCGTTTCGCTGTCTTGCTCATGGACAGGTCAAAATCGATTCACGGTTTTGACCTGCAAGCAGACTCTCTAGCCAGCCGCGCGTTGGACAAGGAAACATAGACAAGCTCCGGGTCTCCTTCATCCAGGTTTTCGATGATGCCGCTACGCTGAAAGCCCTGCTTCAAAAACAAACCCTGCATGATGCGGTTGGATTGATTGGTGGAAGAAAACAACTTGTCTGTACGGCAAATCTGCCTGAAGTAATGCAGCAAAGCCGAACCTGCTCCCTGCCCTCGACCAGACTCCCCCACCATCAACATCTCGACAAAGCCATGACCGAAGAACTGATAGTTCAAAACGCCATAGCCCAGCAATGCACCCGCCCGCTCAACGACATGGCAATGAGATTGCTGAATCCACACCTGAATCTGCCCGGCACGCTCAGGCTCTTGCGGGACGACGCTATCCAAGGCTAGCAAGCCTTCGTAATCTGCCTGTGTAGCTAATCTGATATGCATGGGTCGTGGGTCTTTCAAGCGGCAATCAAGTCCGGATCTGCTTATTATGAAGGCACCTCATGCGCCAGCAAGGCTTCCAATAAAAAGAAACTGGCACATGCCGACTCCACCAGCTCCGACTGCCCCGGCGCAATCTTGTAAAGATGCCCCACAAAGCGCCCGGTTTCACTTAACTCCGGTGTCAGCAAGGCATCCAAATGCAAGCGTGATTGATCCTGCAGCCATTGTTGGTCTGGCAGCACTCGCCACAACTCATGCATGGCCAGCGAGGCAATCGCCCACGCAGATCGGTCTAGAGGTGCCGAAGGCTCTGCTTGCTTTAACAAGCCCTGCGCATATTTCCCCCAATGCTCATGCCAATAATGGCAAGCCTTCAACGCCGCTTGAGCATAGGATTTCTTATCGTACAAACGCGCGGCGGTAGCCATACCCAACATGGCCCAGGCTTGCCCTCTTTGCCAGGTTTCCGCCCCCTTCTCAGCCAGCACTTCCTGCCCGCGTAGCAACACGGTGTCGCGCCAGGCCCCGGTTCTTTTTTGCAGATAACGCAAGCAGGCATCCACATGCCATTGCCCCAACTGACGCGCCACGGGGCCACCCTGCGCATCCAGCAGCAACAGCGTGGGGGCCAGGGCATCGACATTCAATATGTGTTGCCCCGCTTCACCCCCACCCATGCCTGAACCCAAAGGCCAGAAACCATTAGAAGCGTCAAAGCTTTGCAGCACGGCCTGCGCCGCCTGATTCAGCGAGTCCAGTGCCTGCTGATCTCCATGCAAGGTACTGCCCAAACCAGAGCCATACCAGAACACAAAGCTGCGATTGATGCTGGGCTCGTCCATCCAGACTTGCAGTTTCTGACTCCACTGCAAGGCCTGCTCTTTATGTTCGGCTTGGCCGCTAATCAAGGCGCGTCGCCACCACAGCCCCGCCCAAAAACCACCTAACCAGGAACCCCGGCGTGACAGTGTCCATTGCTCGGCCTTATCTTGCCGAAACAGGGGAAACTGCTCGCCACACTGCTCGGCAACCCGGTCCATATTGCTAAACAAGGACGTAATACTGGCTGCTCCCAATGCTTCTATAGACATCCCATCAATCCTCTTTCGTCGAACGACGCACTTGGTACAGAACCAGGCACAACAAGCTGGCGCACACTAGGATGCCCATCAAGAAAGGCCAGGCGGTAGCAAAACCTTCGGGTGATCTCAAAAGCAAACCAAATAGAGGCGGGCCGAATGCGAAGCCACCGAAAAACCCGACAGACAGCAAACCTGCCGTGCGAGCGGGGGCACCAAAGCGGGCATCGCGCAGCAACATGCTCATGGCGATTGCATTAGTGGCCACCAGCGTCAGCCCAATTGCCAGAACCCCTGCCCCTAAGGGCCAGAGCCGTTCAGGCGCGGCCAGCATCATCAAGAGCAAGGCCACAATCGGGATGACGAACAAGATACCCAGCAAGAGGGTTTCGTCCCCAAACCGGGCGGCAACAGGCGTTAGCAATACACGAGACACAATGCCCATGACGCCAAAGCCGCTGACCAGCATGCCTATCCAGTACGGTGACACACCCAGTTGCTGCGCAAAGACACCCAAAAAGGTGATGAAGGAGGACAGGACCAGACCGGCGCAAAGCTGAATCGCCATCAGCAGCCAAAGCTGTTTGCTGGGCCAGAGCAGACGCCAGGCCATCGCGACAGGTGTGGTTTGAGCCCGAACCGGCAAGATCTGCAAGGCAAAATAAGACAGGCACAACATGGCGGGCACCCACACCACAAAAGCCCCCCGCCAACCCAGCTTGTAAGCCAGCGTAGGCAGAACCAAACCCGCCAACAAGGCCGACGCCTGTACACCAGATTGCTTGATACCCACCATCCCCGCTTTGCGTTGCGCCGGAACCAGTTGAGCAATCGCCTGATTGGTTACCGGATTCGCCAAGGACTGCGCCAGCCCACATAACAACAAGGCTGTCAGCACACCCCAGAATCCGGGTAATACGGCGATCAGACTAAAGGACAGGGCCACCAGCAAGAACAAGTAAAACAAGCCTTGCCGATTACCCATACGCTGCACCAACGCCCCCGCCCAGGGCGAGAGCAAGGCAGCCAGTCCAAAGGTGCTGGTCGTCAGCCAGCCCAATTGTTCACGCGAGATACCCAGATCCTGGATGATTTGTGGGCCCAGGACGCCGATGGCGTAAAACACCATCATGGGCATGCCCATGGCCAGGGTCATCAAGCTGGCCAACACCCAGGGCGAACGGGAGGCCGTGGTGGATACGGTCATGCCACCGCCTTGTTCATGTCTGCCGTTTCCTGAATCGCGTATTGGGCCTGCAACAAGTGCTTGCCGACGGTACTGATCAGGGCATCGTCGGCCCCATCCAGAATGTGCGTGGTACGGGCAGCCCGGTAGATGCCCGACAAGGGGCTCCAATCCGCCAGACCTTCCGCCCCCATGATCTGGATAGCAGAATCAGCAGCCTCGCTAACTGCATCAGACGCCGCCAGCTTGGCCACATTGACCTCCACCGAATTGGGCAAACCGGCATCGAACTTCAGCGCGGCTTCCCGCAGCAAGCAGCGGGCCGACATGATTGCTCGGTACACCTTGTAGACTCGCGCCCGAACCAACTGCTTGTCCGCCAAACGTGCCAGCTCGCCACGCTCGGAATGGATACGCTCGCACATGACCTCATAACTGCGCTGAGCCAGCCCCAGCCACTGCACCGAGCGCAAGATACGCCCCAAGGCCAGACGCTTTTGCATCAGAGCAATGCCCTGCCCGGCCGTCCCCAGCACATAGTCTTCCGGCACAGCCACATCATTGAAAGAGAGCTCGTTCTGGCCCTGATACCGTCCCAGCAGGGACAAAGGCCGTACCACCTTAAAGCCCACGGCATCCGTGGGCACAATCACCATGGACAGGGACTCGTTAATTGGCCCGTCCGAACTGCGCGCCACAACGGTGGCAAAGCTGGCGACCTGGGCACGGCAGATAAACCACTTGCGCCCATTGATATGCCATTGCCCCTCTTTCAGGCGAGCCTGACATTGCATGGTGGCGGGAATGGAGCCGATGCTGTCTGGCTCGGACATGGCGTAGCTGGATACCGCATCGCCTTTGATCAGGGGCGTCAGAAAACGCTGTTTGACGCTGGCCGAGCCGTGCTGACTCAACATATACGCATCCAGCGTGGCGTCTGCACCGAAAATACCGGGGCCATATTCAGAGCGGCCTTCCTGTTCGGCGACGGGCAAATAGTCGACCAGGCTGCTCAAGCGGCCACCCCGGTGCATGGGGTAAAAGCTGCCAAACAAGCCAGCTTGTTGCGCACGACGCGTCAGATCCAAGGTCAGTTCACGGGCCAGATTATCCCCTTGGGCCAAAATGGCCTCGTTGGGAATAATTTCTGTATCCACAAACTGCCGCAGCTTGCGGCCCAGGGCGGCGCTGGAAAGGGGGATGTGGCTCATGCTGCGATCCCCGTCTTGGCCTGGGCGCTGGAACCGACAGCCTGCGCATCCGCTGCCAATGCCCGTTTGTCGATCTTGCCCGCCGGTGTCAAAGGCAGGCTGCGATAAAAGCGCAGATATTCAGGCAGTTTGTTCACTTCCAGACCCTGTTCACGCAGGAAGTCGGTAATTTCTTTCAGGGAAAAACGCGTCGCCCCCTCACGTACCGTCACGCACAAGCAAATGCGTTGTCCCAAATCCGCATCCGGCACCGGCACGCAAGCCACGGTGACCACATCAGGATGCGCCATCACCAAGCCTTCAATCTGCACGGGGCTGATATTGGCGCCACCACGAATAATGATGTCTTTTTTGCGGCCCGCCAGCACCAGTTGCCCTTGCGCATTGATGTAGCCCAAGTCCCCTGTTTTCACCCAACCCTGCTCGTCCCGATACTGCGCATCCAGTTCCGGAGCGTTCACATATTGCATGGGGCTTAAAGGGCCGCGTGCCGTGATTTCACCTACTTCGCCCTGCGGCACCTCTTCGCCTTCATCATCAATCAGGCGAATCTCGCACACCTGGGGATTGGGGGTGCCGACACTGCTCAAGACCACCTCGATAGGGTCCTCCAGCGTGTTATGGCAGTTCACTCCGTCCGCCGAGCCATACAAACTGATAAAGCCGCACTCAAACGCTTCCACGCAACGGCGCACCGTCGCTTCGTCAATGACAGAACCGCCCACGATCAAACCACGCAAGCTGGATTTGTCGGCCTTTTCCAGTTCGGGCGCTGCGGCGATGCGCTGGAACATTGTGGGCACGCCCAGGATAAAGCTGGGCTTGAAAGCATTGATGGCGGCAATGGCGCTAGGCACATCAAATTTAGGCAGAACCACCAAAGATCCACCCAACCAGCACAGCACACCAAACGTGGCCGTAGACCCGAACGAAGAGCCCAGCGGCACCAAGTACATGCCCCGGAACTCCATATCGTTGGGAGAGATACGTTGCAGGAAACGGCCACGTCCACCCACCAGCGCATTGTGCGAATAAGCCACCAGCTTGGGTTCGGACTCCGTGCCCGAAGACACCAGCAAACGCACTGGCGAATTGGGGGACACCTCAGGCAGCTCGGACAAGGCCAAAGGCTCGCCCTCAAACAAGGAATCCAGCGTCACCCAACCGGGACGGGATGGACCTTGCACGATCAATACCCGCATGGACAACAAGGTAGGCCGCAAGGACTCGATGACTTCGCACAAATCAATGCCTGCATATTCATGCGGCACAATCACCGCCCGCGCATCGCAACGACGCACCAGCGATTGAATATCCAGCTTGCCCCGTCCGGGCGGAAATGGCGCAACAATTGCGCCCAAGGCCGCTGCGGCCAGGTCAATGGCGCAGCACACCCAATGGTTGCTGAGCTGATAGGCCACCACATCGCCCGCCATAATGCCGGAACGACGCAAGCTGCCTGCCAGGCGCAAGGCCGCGTCCATCAAGGCGCTGTAGCTGACGTTACCCTCGGGCGAGAGCACGGCCAGCCTGTCGGGATGAGCCTGGGCTTTTTCCGCGAACAGCGTAAAGACCGGCTTGTTCGGGTAAGTACCGTCCTCTATCCAGCGTTGGCGCAATGACGCAGGGACCAGATCAATGATGCCAGCGTGATTCATAAAAACCTCCAGGGAGAATTAACAGACGAATAGCCCTTGTCATGGAAATGAGACGCCAGGCGTGGATCAGCACGCAGTTGCGCCAGATTGCGATGAACGGTGCGAGCCGGTATGCCCAGCACGTCCAGTTGCGTTTCCAGGCTTAGAGCAGACTGGGACAGAAGACGATCCGGCAAGACCGTCCAGACCGCATCGGGGGCCACATTCAGCCACCCGGCCAACGCGTTCAGATGCGTTTGATCCTGGCAGTCGATGACGATGAAGCCCTCGCCTGTCTGGAACACCGCAGAAACGCCGGTTTTACTGATGGGAGAGACGGCCTGGACCAGATGGTCGGCCGTGGCCAACAAGGAGCTGTCTACGCGCAGGCCCGACCCGGTCAGACTCCGGCGCAGCAAGGCGGCACTGATACCCAGCGCGGCCATCACCCCGCCCAGCACATCAAGCACCGTAAACAAGGACCCACCCCGCGCATCCGAGGTTTGAGAGATGGTGTGGGCAATGCCCGACCAAGCTTGCACCGTGAAGTCCGTACCCGGGGCATCCACCTGCTCCTGCCCCCAGCCTCCGGCATAGGCGTAAACCAGATCGGGGCGCACGGCATGCAAATCCTGAGCATCCAGCTTCAGTTCAGCCGCCTTGCCCGGTGCCCAGTTGTGCAGAAACACATCCGATTCGCGCACCAGTTCGTAGATAGCCTGCCTGCCTTCGGCTGACTTGATGTCCACTTCCTGCACGGTCTTTAATTGATTCAGCGCATCAAACCGTACAGAACAACCATCCACACACGGTGGCATGGCACGCAAAGGATCGCCGCCCGGAGGCTCTAGACGAATTACCTCGGCCCCCAGGAGCGCAAGCAAGTGACCGGCAATTGGGCCCTGAATTCGGCGGCATGACTCCACCACTCGCAAACCGCGCAAGGGCAGATCCGCATTCGAGGGCAAGGCACGCAAGGAACCAGAAGCCGCCTGCCCCTGGTGCTGCCATAAACCAGCCAGGGCGGCGTAATCACCATCCATCTGACGCTGGGCTGGCGTGCGCACCGGCAAAATCGCCATGCCTGTCTGTAAAGCCAGCTCCTGCAAGCGAGCAAAATTCAGCGCTTGCAACCTGCTTAAACATGCGGCGGGCATGGGACACACGGCTTTGGCATAGCGCAGCAAAAAAGCTTTCCACGCCTGACCTGCCAAGTCTGCAGGAACCCCTACTGCCTCCCAAAATGCACGCCAGGGTCGGGGGTCCAAGGTTTCCAGTTCAAAGACCACACCGTCTTGCGAGATAAAGGGCGGCCGCAAACCGGCGTCATAACTGCCTGCCAATAACTGCTCCGGGTCCTGGCTGACTGTCGCGCCCGCCAGATACTGGCCAATGCTCAGTAAGCCGCAGCCCAAGGGCGAGACCGACACCGTAGAAAAACGCCCGCCACGCAACTGACCCAACGCAGCGGCCAATGTGGCTTGCAAGCTCATGGCCGAACTTAACACCGCCAAGTAATCCAGACCCAGCGTGCCGGAGGGGCCGCTGGAGCGTCCATGTACAGACAAAATGCCGCTGGCAGCCTGCATGCTCAGCTCGCTGATGGCCGCTTGTGTCATGCCGCCCGATTCAGTTTCAAGCCGCGTGCTAATCGTTCCAAAATCAGGCGAATGCAGGCTGAAAACCGCCTCGTCCTGCTGAGCGGCGGACAAGCCTTGCTCGGTCAGGCCCAACAATCGGGCCTGGCGCCCCAAAGCGATAGGCAAGCCCTTCCAATACGGGGGCTGTTTCCCCATCTGCCAGCTCAATCCGCAGCCATGTAGTAATTCAGACATAGTTCCAAACCAGAGTGATGCGCACGCCAAGTGCTGATTCAGAAAACCAGCACTTGCACCATGAAAACCCAGACCGCGTGGTCTTAGCCCCCTGCAACAGCAGGCAGTACCGTCAGGCTATCGCCCGTGCGGGTCGCGGTTTTCAGGCCATCGCTAAAGCGGATGTCTTCTTCGTTCACGTAGATGTTCACGAAGCGATGCAGGTCTTCGCCGTTCATCAGGCGTGCCTTGATGCCGGGAAACTGACCTTCCAGATGTTCAATAACTTCACCCACTGACGCACCTTGGGCCTGTACTTTTTTCTCGCCGTTGGTCAGGGGACGCAGCAAGGTCGGAATAGAGACTGAAATGGACATGCTTAAACTCCTTGGAAATGATTTTTTGTGGCAGCCGGGATACGCGGCTTGCTAGACGATGACAATGGTTTCTTCAGTGACGCCGCCGTCGATAATCCGGAAGGATCGAACCGGCACCGTGGCCTGGTCCCAGGTGGACACGATCAGGTAATGCAGTTCGGGATGGCCTGCAAAATCAATGTCGTCCTTGCTGGGAAAGGCCTGGCTGGCGGTATGGGAGTGATAGATCACGCAGCACTCCTGATCGTCCTCATCCAGACGGCGATAGACCTGGAATTGCTCACGTGAATCGAACTGGTAAAACACGTCCGAAGCGGCCCGGTTTTGCATGGGCAGCACGCGCTCGGCCACCAGCGAGCCTTCTTGGGCGGCAATCAGTCCGCATGCCTCGATGGGGTGATCCTGCTTGGCATGATTCAGAACTTGCTCCAGGGCAGAACGACGAATCTGCAAGGCCATGATGTGCTCCTTCCCGAACTTAGTAAGACGCCAATTCGGGAGCGACCTGCTCCACCCAGGCCAGTACGCCGCCTTCCAGATTGCGTACCTTGGCCGCGTTCAACTTGATCAGCTCTTCGCAAACAGTTTTGGAGCGAGCACCGGAGCGGCACGAAATAACCAGATCCGCATTCGGACCAAAAGCAGCCAGAATTTCGGCAGCAACAGTGGGTGATTTGGGCATCAGAATCGCACCAGGAATGTTGACGATTTCCCATTCATTGGGGTCACGCACGTCAATCAGAATCGGAGCCTGATCCTGGTCCAGCCGCTCTTTAAGCTGGAGCACATCCATCACCGGTACGGGAATCACCATCGCATCAGCAGGTGGATTCAGGCCGCAGAAGGTTTGATAGTCACCCAGCTCAGTGATCGCCTTGCGATTGGGCAGACGACGGATAGGCAATTCGCGGTAGCGCATGTCCAGCGCGTCATAGGCAATCAGGCGGCCGATCAGTGGATCACCAATGCCGGTAATCAGCTTGATGGCTTCGGTCGACATGATGGAGGCGATGGAGGCGCACAAGACACCAAACACACCGCCCTGCGCGCAAGAAGGAGCCAGCTCGGGTGGAGGTGGTTCGGGATACAAGTCGCGGTAATTCAGGCCCACACCACCGGGCGCGTTTTCCCAGAACACCGAAACCTGGCCTTCAAAGCGGAAGATCGAACCCCAGACATAAGGTTTGTCAGCCAGCATGCACGCATCATTGACCAGATAACGGGTCGCGAAGTTATCGGTGCCATCCAGAATCAGGTCATAGCGCGAGAACAATTCCACCGCCATGTCCGGTTCCAGGCGGTCGGTATAGGTTTCTACCTTGATGTGGGGGTTGAGCTTGTGAATTGCCCGTTTGGCGCTTTCCACTTTCAGCTCGCCAATGCTGTCTACCGTGTGAATGATCTGGCGCTGCAGATTGGATTCGTCCACTCGGTCAAAGTCGATGATGCCCAGTGTGCCCACCCCGGCAGCAGCCAGATACAGCAAGGTGGGCGAGCCCAGGCCCCCTGCCCCGATAACCAGCACTTTGGCATTTTTGATGCGGCGCTGGCCTTCCATGCCCACATTGGGAATCAAGAGGTGACGGCTATAACGGTTAACCTCTTCACGGCTTAAAGGCTCACCGGGCTCAACTAAAGGGGGCAAGGTCATAATGACTCCTGGTTAAATACATATGAATACGAACAAGACTTATTCTCAAATATGTCTGAAAATGACACAATGGCCTTTGAGCTCTAATTTCTATGCAAAACGGAGCAAAAACGATGAACGCCAACGCAAGCCTGATGCGATGGCGTTTTCAGAAGAGGATTTACTGGCTGCGCAGCAAAACTTCGGTGCTGGCACCGACGCTGTGACGCACGCGCCAAGCCAGTACAAAGGCAAACAGAACGCCTAAGGTCAAGACACCCAGCATGACGACCTGCCCAAAGCGATCCAGCAAAATGCCCGCTGCAATCGGGACAGCCATGCGCGCCAAGGTGAAAATGGTCGACTGCAAACCGTAGTCGGAAGCATTGCGCTGTCTACGGGTGAAAAACATGGTCAGGCCGAACAGCAAGGCAGAGACAGCCCCCATGCTGGCAGCAATCAACATGGCACTGCTGATAAGCCAGGCGGGCCCCAGTTTTGCCCAGACCGACACCATCAACAAAATCAAGGACAGCAGCGCCGCCAGCAGATAGATAGGAATGGCTCGTGCCGCGCCCAGGAAGGAAGCCAGACGCCCACCAATCAGGCTGAATATCGCGCCCGTAATACCCCCGGCAATCCCTACGGTCCAGGCCACCTCTTCCAAAGGCATGCCCTGATCCAGCATCAAGGGTTTCAAGTAAAACCAGACTGCGCCGATAAACGGGAAGCTGGTCAGCAGCAGGCTGGTCCATTGCTTGGCGCCTTCCTGCCCAAAGAAGCTGACCCAATCTGCCACAAAGCCGGGCGGTGTCTGCTCCGTTTCAGCCGCTTGCAAACCGGCCTTGGAACGCAGAAAAGCAAAAGGCAGGCAGCCTATCACCAGGCCCAAACCCATCAAGGCAAACGGCGCTTGCCAGCCCCATCGTGCTTGCACCAGCACCATCACGCCAGCACCCACAATCGCCCCCAGGAACAAGGCCGCAGAACGAATACTGCCTGCCCGCAACTGCTCTTCACGCGGCAAATACTGAACCGCCAAGGCATTCAGGGGAATATCCATCCAGGTAGCGACGATGCTGATCGCAAAGGTCAGTGCGAAGAGCGTGGCGCGCTGATCGATCAGGTTTTCACGACCGATACCCACATACAAAGCCAGCAAGAGCACCGCCATCAACCACAGCCAATGCACAAAATGCCCGCCTCCCAGGCGAACACGCTGCACCGGCATGGCCAGCACCAATTTGAAAATGGCGGGCAAAGCCGCCAACTGGAACAAGCCGATCTCGGTGCCGGACCAGCCATGCTGACGCATCACCAAAGGCATGCCCAACATCAGGTAAATACTGGGGACGGCCAGCACCAGATTCATCCAGCCAAACAGCAACTGTGCCCCCCACGCTTTCCACGTCTTCATTCTCATCACCCTTTGCACGCTTTGCGCGCAATCAATGCAGTGACGGGCGCAACCGGAAAGCGCACCTCATCAAACTGCTGAACCTCATCAAATCCAGCTTGTTCCAGTAACCGAGCCAACTGCCCTTCCGGCAGCACCTGGCGACCTTGCATGCGCATATGCAGGTAGTAATGCAAAATCCGTTTGGCCTTGCTGACCTCGGTATGCACTTCGGCGTGACAGCACACCAGCACACCACCGGGGCGCAAGGCGCGATACAGGCGAGCCAGCAAAGCAGGAATGTCCGGCACAAAATGCAGCACAGAGGAGCACCAGATCAGGTCATAACCCGAGCCAAAATCGTCCACCAGCAAATCCCCCGCCATGGTGCTTAAACGTGTCTCCAGGCCCGCGTCCAGAATTCGTTGCTGAGCCACGGCTGCCGCCGCTTCGTACTCAAAGACCACAGCATGTAAATCGTGCTGTTGCTGTGCCAAGGCAATGGCGACCAGACCTGGGCCACCACCCAGATCCAGCAATCGCTGCGCCTGCCAGAACTCTGGCACCGCCCCAAAAATCTCACAGGCCACATTCGCTGTTACTGCGCTTTGCTCTTGGGCAATTTGCGCACGTGCTGCTGCCGCCCAGCCTTGTTGAACCAGTTTCGGGTCTGCCGGAGGCGACTTGCCATTGCGTACCAACTCATCCAACTGAAGGCCCACCTGCCGCAGCACGCCGTGCCTAAACAGCAAGGCATCACCACAATATTCCGCCGAGTTGGGATTGAAATAACGGGCCGATTTAGGCAGGCTGCGATAGCGTCGCGGACAGGTCCACTGACACTCCAGCAACTCCAGGCTCCAGAGCAATTCCAGCAAGTAGCTGGTGTTGTCTGCATCCCACTTGAGCACCTGCGCAAGTTCTTCAGCAGCGATAAACTGATCCAGATGTGCAAACACGCCGTGCTCCAACGCCAGGTTCAAGGCATCTGCACTCAAGCCTGCCAACTGCGCGTCCCAACAGGCTTGCAGAGCATGCGACTCCAGCAATTGCTCTGACAAAACCACCTCTCTAAGCGATCGATCCAGCACTGTTTTCTACCTCCGTAAATTCCACAATGGCCCTTCCCTCTGCCATGACAGCTAGAAATGATATATATTTAATGAGAATTATTTGCATTAAGATCTATGCTGAACGGAGCAATTCATATGCGAGGCGCTTTTAGCAGGAGAAATGATGAGTACGCGCAAATTTGGCTATCGCTTAACCACGGATGAACCCAGGTCATGCCGCGCTTTGAGCGATGGCCGAGTCCGGCTGCAATTACCCGAGGAACTGGGCCACTGCTATTCCGAATGCGTGGAACTGGAACAAGGCTTTTTATTGGGCCGTTTGCACTATCACCCCAGCCGAACGCTGGTTGAAGAAAGTAACGGCCCCCATGCGGGCCGTGTCATTGTGGTGACCGTGGGTCTGCAAGGACAGTCGGCCTATCAGGGTCGGGAGAGTTCAGATCTGCTATTTAAAGCGGGCCACACCACGGTGACCGCATTCCGTTCCCTGCGTGGGGAACGCCACTATCAGGAGGATGAATCCGTGTCGCAACTGCGACTGGTGATTAGCGAAGCAGCCTTGAACAAATACGTCGGTCCCGAACGTGCTACCCATTTGCTCGATTGCGTGGGACTGCATCGCCTGTCTTTTCAGGCCAGCAGTCAGGCCACGATGGCCCATGCGGCCGCACTGGCACGGTATATGCAGCCATGCAGCCCGGAGCAGCCGATTCATAATCACAGGCTGAACCTGCAAATCCATGCGCTCAGTTTGCTAGCCGAGCAATTCAACCGTCTGGCTCCACCCAACGCCGCCAAAGGCGCCCCCTTGTCTGTGGATGACATCCAGCGGGTAGAACAGGCGCGCAATCTGCTCAGCTCGCAACTGGATCAGCAAATTACTGTGGAGTATCTGGCGACGACGGTAGGCATTAACGAACACAAGCTTAAAGAAGGCTTCCGTTATCTGTACGACAACACGCCTATCGGTTTGCTGCTGGAGCTGCGTATGCGCAAGGCCTATACGCTGCTGGAATCTGGTCAACAAGTCGCCCAGGCTGCCTGGCAAGTCGGCTACAAATACCCCAATAATTTCTCCGTTGCCTTTACGCGGTACTTTGGTCGCTCGCCCAAATCCATCTTTGGCAACAAACGCGCTTAAGCCTTTGTATTTGCGCTGTTTTCGGCCCCTTCCCACCTAGGGGCCTACCCTTCTTCAAGGGCCGCTCCCTGCGGCCCCTTCCAGAAAAGTTCCCCTTTTGCTTTGACAAATTCCTACTAGTGCGGCCGTTTTCAGGTCCTGCATAGGAATTGCTCCGTCCCGCATATCAATCTAAGTGATAATTATTCGCATTAATGTCAATAATATCCCCGTGCCTTTCCTCACCTTTTGAGACAAGTGGTGAGCAAAACACAAAAACGGGATTCTTTCCCCGACAGATTGTCATCTTCTTGCATGGAGCCTTGGTTCGTTTTATGTCCGTCACCCTTTCACCCCTACACAAAAAACATGCGCTCAAGCCGCTGGTGTATGCCCTGATTCTGGCCTCCTGGGCCGGGCAGACACAGGCTCAAAGCGTGGGCAGCGCCCCGCCCTCCTCCCGTCAGGACGAGAGCCAGGAAGACACGGACCGAGCCACTCGTCTGGACACTATTACCGTCGTCCGCGAAACCCGCGATGAGGCGGGTAAGGCCGATGTATTCGAGAAAGACGTCTCCAATGTGTACGCAGGCAAAGAAGAAATCGAGCTGTACAAGGGCAGCTCCGTGGGGGACTTGTTCAAGGGTTTGAACGGTGTCTATGCGGGGGACTCGCGCAATAGCGGCGCGCTGGACCCGAACATTCGCGGTATCCAGGGTGAAGGCCGTATCCCGCTGACGATTGACGGAACGGAACAGGCCACATCAGTCTGGCTGGGACCGGCGGGGGTCGCCAATCGCAACTATGTTGATCCCAACATGATCAGCAGCATTCTGGTGGAAAAAGGCGTGTCGGCGACGTCGGGAGCCAGCGGGATTGGCGGATCGGTGCAGATCCGTACGCTGCAGGTGGAGGATATTGTTAAACCGGGTGAGACCTTCGGGATTGAGCTGAAGGCGGAAACGGCGACGAATTCGACCAAGCCGAATGAGCGCTCGTTTGGAGTGTTCGGTAAAGACTACCGAGACATCCCTGGCGCGGTATTTGATAAGGGTGGTACCAACGGCGTCATTCTGCCGGGGTCCGTTTCGCCAGAGCGTATGCCTAAAGAAGGCAATGGCGGCAAGAACTTCAACTTCGAAGACCACTCCTACCGCCTGGC
Source organism: Alcaligenes sp. SORT26 (assembly GCF_017377875.1). Classification (GTDB taxonomy): domain Bacteria; phylum Pseudomonadota; class Gammaproteobacteria; order Burkholderiales; family Burkholderiaceae_B; genus Alcaligenes; species Alcaligenes parafaecalis. Next base: position 617,859 of record NZ_CP070975.1, on the reverse strand, counting down.
AATCGCGACCAAACAAGAGAACTTTGATCTGCTGGCTGCATACAGCTACCGCAGTCGCGGCAACTATTACAGCGGTAAAAAGGGTAGCGAGAAATACGAGCACGACTCGTGGCAGGAAGATGCCAAGAACGATAAAAGGCCGGGCTTCTCATCCCCAAGCATCAGCTACATCGCCAAATACTTCCGCCCCGGTGAAGAGGTCCTCAATACCTCCAGTGAATTGGAAACCACGCTGCTGAAAGGCACATTGCGCCTACCTCACGATCAAGCCATTGATATGAGCTACATGCGCAGCAACCATACCTTTGGTGAGAGTGTGCCTTGGAACGTGGTCTGGGCCGTGCATGCGCTGGATGGTCAGGGCGAAAAAAAGGTTCTGCAAAACGAGAACCCCTATAGCAAGGTCAAACAAGACACCTGGAATCTGAACTACTCCTGGAACCCCGAAGGCAACCGTTTCATCAACCTGAAAGCGGGCGCCTGGATTACCCAAAGCGACAGTGCACGCCATCAGAACGGCGACGTTATCTATGGCACTCAAGGCGACGGGTGGAATGGTCGGGATAACGCGTGGGATGACTATACGGATTGCCACGTCCTGGGCAGAGATCTACCCATGTGTGCCAACGTCCCTACGACTCCACCCGATAAAGAGTCCAATGCGGATGGCCGTTTCAACATTGTGCCTCGCGCCTTGCAAATTACCGACCACCGTCGTACAGGTTTGAACCTGAGCAATGAAATGGCCTTACACCCCACCCTGGACTTGAGCCTGCAGGCAGACTTTACGCGTGAAAAGCTCAAGCAACATGATGCTTCGGAAAAGCTCGCGCACCTGACTGAACTGAACTGGGGCATAAACCATATGGGGCCGCGTTCGGGCACCCGCCAACAATGGAACTTTGGTTTTAATTTTGATTGGCGCCCTATTGACTGGCTGCAGGTGAATGCAGGCGCTCGTTACAGCGATTACTGGTCGTATGACGACAAACTGGCCGAGATGCGTAGTCAGCAACATAAGGATTGGGCTATTCAACCTGCGCTCAAAGGCTACAACTATCAAATCCAACGATTGATGACCGATCAAGAAGTAACGGCCTACAACGATCAAATCATTCAGGAGCTCACTCCTCGCTATGAGAAATACAAGCGGAATTGGGAGTTTCTTAACAGCATAGATCCTAGTTATGTCGACGGTCCGCTGAAATCAGCTGAAGAATATATGGGATTCAGACTGGATGCCGGAAAAATTGATGGCTATCGCTACATTGACGAATCTGTTTTTGTCCCGTCAGGCCAAACTCATACAGGATTCACGGCTAATAATCCATTTACCAATGGCGAAATTGACGCGAGCGAGAAAGTTACCAACGCCCAAGGTCAAACGGGGTCAGTCGACAAATACATCACCTCAACAAATAACCGGAAACCTGTCTATCAAGACAAAACTGAAATTGCCAATAAATGGGAAGAACCCAAAAAACAAAAGGATCATGCATGGGTTCCTCATATTGGGCTGACTGCTTTCGTCACAGACGATATCCGTATCTATGCGCGGTACAACGAGTTTGTCCGCTTCCCTAGCCTGTTTGAATCCTCCATGGCAATGGCAGGCAGCAGCAAAAGCTCCACAGGTGTCGCAGTTAGCCCGGAGCATGCCTACAACTGGGAAATTGGTTATGCACACAACCTGAGCGGCTACTTTCCCAGCCTGGACTACGCAGACATCAGGGTCAACTACTTCAATAACCGCATCAAAGACTATATAGACCGAGACTGGGACTTCAATATCGTGCAGTTTGCCGAGAAAAAAATGTCCGGCATTGAACTGCAAGCTCGGGTGGATAGCGGCAAATACTTTGCCAACTTTGGTGGTACGTACCGCCTGAAACAACAACTGTGCGACCACGACTACGCACAAACTTTTAATCCCATTCCTGGAGCGCCTGGTAGTCGCAGCATGCCTGGCTGCGTAGACGGTGGCTTCCCTCGCACTTTTGCCAGAACCAGCCTGCAACCTCAGTACTCATTGAATCTGGATGTGGGTGCTCGTCTCCTTGAAAAGAAACTATTGCTAGGCGCACGCGCCGTTTATCACAGCGCAGCCAAAAACAAAGATGAGGGTGCCTTTGGATCTATGGGCTGGGCCTATAACCGAGCCAACTACTGGAACCCGATCCTGGTCTTTGATGCCTACGCCAGCTATCAGGTGCAAAAGAACCTGAATGTAGACGTGGCAATCAGCAACCTAACCAATCAGTACTACCTGGACCCCATGGCCCGTACCTCTATTCCGGCCCCTGGACGAACGGTGCGCGTCGGCATGACAGCACGTTTTTAAGTTAATCAGTTTTTTTGGTCGTTTTTGTAAAAACGCCCTTTTTCTTCACTTAATGGAGTTCGTAATGAAAGCAAGTCTGAATGTACAAAAACTGGCTATTGTTTCGGCTTTCCTGCTGGCCTCCGCCAGCAGCTTCGCCGCCCCCGTCGCAGGTGGCGCTTCCAAAGGTTTTGTCGTTGCTGACAAACCCTCCACGATGATGGCTATCGGCGAAGCAGGCATCTCCATGCCCGGCACCGATCCCTACACTGCGAACCCAGCCGATCAGTCGGGTGTGGTCAGCTTCAAAAGCGGCCCCATTTGGCAGACAAATCAGGTGCTAGGCAATACAGACGGCCATGGTTACATTGAAATGCCTGCTGGCACAAAAATCTCGGAAACTTGGCGTCACACTATTAGCAGCGGTACTGGTGCAGGCACGCAAGTCTACGCTTATCGTCAAATGAACAACCCTCTGCCTGGCTACCCACATTTCGGTGGTGAAGTCGTCGCCAAGGTCCCTGGCAAAGACGTGTATTTTGGTGAGTGGGCTCCGCGCGTCGCTAACCCTAGCCAAGGCAGCAGCACCGACTTGAACATGAACAGCGCTGATCGCACCGTGTTTTACACGGGCGAGAACCCCACCACTGCCATGCCCAACTTGGTTAACGTGAAATACGACGTTGTGGGTATTACCAAGTACAACCCCGGCACACAGGGCGGTATCTCTACTGGCGTCCTGACCGCCAATTACGGTGGTGGCAGCGGCACACTGTCTGGTGCTGTTGGTAGCGTTCTCTTTGATGACGCGACCATTTACTCAAACGGTACATTCGCTCAAGACTTTGACGACGCTTCGAAGATTCGTGGTCAATTTTACGGGGCAGCGGCAGACGCCCTGGCAGGTATCTACTACGACTCCATCAACGGTGCTCGTGACATGGCTTTCGGTGGCGCAAAGCAGCAGCCCTAAGCTGACAACACCCTAGTGTTGCCATAAGAAAAGGGGGATCGACACGCTCGATCCCCTTTCTCTCCGGACCCTGCGTCCATCTCCCCTTTTTCTTGCAAGGTTTTCATTCATGCATGGGCGAGCCCTTCCCCTTTTGTGCCTGCTGCTGGCCATGGCATCCAGCGCGGTGCAAGCCAACGACGACGATACGCGCCGACTTCTGAATCAAATCGACCGCAATCTGAACGAACGCGAACGCTCCCATTTAGTGGAAGAAACCCCGCCCGATGTAGACCCGTCGGCCCTGATCACCATCAACGGCACAACCTATAGCGTCGATGCCACGCTGACTGATCTGGAACCGGCCATTTATGTCGCCATCAATCTGCAGCAGTGGGCCAAGGTGGATCAGTTTGTAGAAAAGTATCAGGAGCTGCCCGGCCACAATCCTGCTTTGGTGCTGATGGCTCAAGGGATGGTGGCCCGTAGCAAGGATAATCACAGCCTGGCTATCAGCAAGCTGCGCCAGGCTCAAGCCAGTGATCCGAACATGATGCGCGCCAAGCTGGAGCTGGCCCGCGTGCTGTTCGAGGACTATCAATCCAGCGAAGCCAAAGAACTGTTCAGCCAGATTTCCTCTGCCGGGATTCCAGAAGAAGTACGGCCCGTGATTGAAGGTTTCCAGGGTGCTTTGCAGGACCGCAATGCCTGGCACGGTTCAGCCTCGATTGGCCTGGGCTACAACAGCAATATCAACAAAGAAAACGGCCAGGAAGACACCTTTTTCACCTGCTATTTCTTTGGGTGCTTTCCGTCGGTGCGCAAAATGCCGGACCCGGTCAAATCCACAGCCATGGTCTATGACCTGACCTTGAACCGGCGTTTCCAGCTAAGCGGCAACCACAATCTGCTGCTGCGCGGCCTGAGCTACGGCAACCTGTACGACAAGCATAAGGAAGCCGAGCCCAATAATATTTATTACAGCGACAACACCAGCATTATTTATGCAGGCTACAACTATCAGGACGCGAAAAACGATCTGTCGATTACACCCCTGTTCGAGAACAATTACACCAACCGTCGCACCAGCTATCAGTCCTGGGGCGGGCGCGTGGACTGGAAGCACAATCTTAGCGACAGGCTGCAAGTGGGCGTGAATGCGCAACACAAGAGCCTGTCCTACAAAGGTGATTTACGGCAGTACTTTGAAGGCGTCAAAGAGAACCAGATAGGCTTGTACGGCTCGTATCTGATTGACGCCAAAACCGTGGTTTACGGAGGACTGAATTACACCCGTAATCTTCAGTCTCAACAAACAGCACAAAGCCGCAGTTATATGGCGAACCTGGGAATGTACAGAGCCTTTGATGCGGGCTTCAACATCAACGCCACGGCACTGTACCGACAGACTCGTCACGATGCCGAAGACTTGTTCTTGGGCGGGCTGCGCAAGGATCGCCAGCAGATTTATATCCTGAACGTGGGCATGCCACGCTTCGCGTTCCAAGGCATTACGCCCAATCTGTATGTGAAGCACACCTTCAACAACAGCAATATCGACTGGGCCTTCAAGTACAAGCAAACCGAAGTCGCGCTGAAGCTGGAAAAGCGCTTTTAAGACAGGGCTCCCATAACACTGGCGCAGTTCTGTGCGATGGCTCAACGCCCGGCCATTCCTTGTGGATCAACCCATCCTGTGAAGCCGATCCGGGAGGCAGGACTATAAGGTCTTGTTCGCCCGATCAAGCACCAAACAAGCATGAGACTATGACGAACATGCAGGGCAAACCACCCTGCTGTTGATTGGTCGGCCTGCTCTGAACGCTATTGTTCGCCACCAGGCCGGACAAAAAAAACCACAAAAATTGCCAAGTGAAAGCCCGGTTGACCATCAGCCGGGATATAGTCGAGCAATCGATTTTCCTTAGCAGACAGAACACTTATCCCTTGGAGTCTTTCCCCATGCTTGGCCAAGAAAAAGAAACTCGCTCTGATACCAGCCCTCAAGACAGCGCCTTTCTGGAAGAAAAAGCCTTCCGCGCCCGTACTGTGCTGGTCTTTGGCACCATCACGGATAAGCTCGCCTCGGAAACCGTGCGCAAGCTGCTGGCGCTGGATGCCGAATCCACCGCCCCCATCACCATGATTGTGTCCTCCCCCGGTGGCCACCTGGAATCGGGCGATGCCATCCATGATGTGGTGCGTTTTATTTCCTCGCCCGTCACTATGGTCGGTACCGGTTGGGTTGGCAGTGCTGCCACCCACCTGTTCCTGGGTGCAGCCCGCGAACGCCGCGTGTGCCTGCCACAAACCCGCTTTCTGATTCACCAGCCCAGCGGTGGCGCAGGTGGTCAGGCCAGCGATATGGCCATTCAAGCCCAGGAAATCATGAAAGCGCGCGAACGTATCGCCCAGGTGATTGCCCGTGAAACCGGCCAGCCTATCGAGCGTGTGCGTGACGATATCGAGCGCGACAAATGGATGGGTGCCGAGGAAGCCATTGAATATGGCCTGATCTCGCGCATTATCGAACGCCGTGACGAACTGCTGCCCGCCAGCAAGTAAATATCACCTGAGAGCCCCATCATGCTGACTATTCTTGGCAGAGAATCCTCCATCAATGTGCGCAAAGTCATGTGGACCTGCGCGGAGCTGAATCTGGAGTTTGAGCGGCAGGATTGGGGCATGGGTTTCAAGGACGTGAACACGGACGAGTTCCGTGCGCTGAACCCCAACGCCAAAATCCCCGTCCTGCTGGATGGGGATCGCGTGCTGTGGGAGTCCCATACCATTGTGCGTTATCTGGCTAATCGCCAAGCACCCACCGCCTTGTATCCGCAAGATGCCTGGCAACGAGCCAAAGTGGATCAATGGCTGGACTGGCAGGCGTCCGAGCTGAACCCGACCTGGACTTATGCGTTTTGGAGTTTGGTTCGTCAATCGCCCAAGCATCAGGATGCGGCACAGGTTCAGGCCTCCTTGGCAGCCTGGACGCAGGTAATGTCCGTTCTGGACAAGCACTTGGCGCAGACCCCCGCTTATGCAGCCGGATCAGAGTTCAGCCTGGCCGATATTATTCTGGGCCTGTCCATCCACCGCTGGTTGAATACGCCGTTTGATCGCCCAGTACTCAAGGCGACTGAAGACTACTACCACCGCCTGGCCTCACGGCCTGCTTTTGTAAAGCAATGCGCCGGTTTTCCCTAAGCACTGCTTTGCCTTGCCTGACCAAAGCCGCCTGCCATGTTCGCGGCTTTTTTTATGCGTGACTGAACATGGGGACGCTTAACGCCCTACTGACAAAAACGGCGACGGCAAACCATCCAAATCCAAATTCACTTAAAGTTTGGCGCCAGATAACTGGCAAGCCCCTCATCAGTCAGCCGCCGGTTTTGTAATATACTTTTCCGCATGCGCGCCCTGGGTCCCCGTTTCGTTTTACGCGAAATCCGAGTTTGGCAACTTCTGTTTTGCCTGGCTCTGCTGGCCTACGTCTGTCGCGCCATCGTACCGGCGGGCTATATGCCTACCCGCTCTGCACAAGACAATGGTTTTGCCATTACCTTCTGTACTGCGGGCAATTCAGCAAATACGCTCTGGATTGATCTGATCGGCCAGGATGGTCAAGCGGATTCCAATACCCATCACACGCAGCAGGACTGCCCCTTTGGCATCGCGGCTTCTCCCGCTTTATTGCCAACGCTGGATGCACCTGTTCTGATCAGCCTGATTACGTATCGACCGGTTTTACTGGTCGAAAGCAATCAAACCCGGCCACCGCTACCCGCACAAGGCCCACCTTTAGGGTCACGCGCCCCACCCGTATCCCTCGCTTGATATATCCCCGTCCTTTGACGGTCTTTCTTTTTCTATCTAGCCGAGGTTTTTCATGTCGATTTCTTCTACGTCTTCCCGTGCCATTCTGGGCATGGCTGCTGTGCTGTTCGCGTCTTCCGCTGTTGCTCACGTTTCCCTGCAAACCAAGCAAGCGTCAGTAGGCAGCAGCTACAAGGCTGTTCTATCCGTGCCGCATGGCTGCAAAGGCTCTGCCACGACCAAAATCCGCGTCCGTGTTCCCGAAGGGGTGGTCGGTGTGAAACCACAACCCAAAGCAGGCTGGACACTGGAAACCGTCAAAGGTGACTACAAACAGGCTTACACCCGTTGGGGCGCCAAGGTCAGCTCTGGCGTTCAGGAAGTCGTCTGGGCTGGCGGCCCCTTGCAGGACGAACACTACGACGAGTTCGTGTTCATCAGCTACCTGGCCGATGAACTCAAGCCCAATAGCACGCTCTACTTCCCGGTCGTTCAGGAATGTGAGCAAGGCGTAGAACGCTGGATTGATCAGGCAGCTCCTGGCACCAAGGAAGCAGCCGACCACTCCGACGCCCCCGCTCCTGCCCTGCAACTGCTGCCCAAGCCCTAATACACCGGCGGCTGATGCGCATAAGTTCTGTGCATCAGCCTGAAGGAGATCCTATGCATACGCAGATCCTGCGTGGGCGAGCGGCTTGCCACTCGCTAGCGATGTTGCTTGCGGTCCTGCTTTTACTGACCTGGGCTCCCATACTTCATGCCCACGCCTCTTTAGTTGCCAGCAGCCCTGATAGTGGCGCCATCTTGTCCCAGCACCCCAGAACCGTTTCACTCAGTTTTAATGAATCGGTCTCACCCTTATTGATGAAGCTGATTCGTCCCGACGGCTCTACCGAATCCCTGGAAGAACCCCGGATGCAAAACAATGGGCTGGAGCTGGCATTACCCCCCTTGGAAGATCAAGGCACCTATGGACTCAGTTGGCGGGTCATTTCTGCGGACGGCCATCCCGTAGGCGGAATGCTCACGTTTTCTGTCGGTGTGCCTAGTAGTTCAAACCAACTTGATAGCAACGGCAACGGCCCTGTCAGAAATAGCTTGATTTGGCTGTCCCGTCTCTTGGGCTATCTGGGTTTGTTCACCGGCATAGCGTGGGCTCTCTACCGGGCACAGATAAGCACTTCAACGGACTCCGCTGTGCGACCCGGTCGCCTTGCCCCCATCATGCTGGCCTTGGGTGCCATCGCCTTACTGCTGAACCTTGGTTTGGTCGGTGTTGATGCCTTGGACTTGCCACTTTCTGCCTTGTTAAGCGGTACTGCCTGGAAAACAGCCGCTTCAACCTCGATGGGCTTGGCAGTCCTGCTGGGATGGATAGCCTTGGCCTGTGCGGCCCTTTCTTGGACGTTCCCCCATCCCAAGAAGCAAAAATGGCTGGCTGTTTTAGCCCTGATTCTGTTGGGCGGCTCCCTGGCTGCCAGTGGTCATGCCAGCACGGCAGAACCCGCCAGGCTATCCCGGCCCAGTGTCTGGCTGCACGTTGTGGCCGTGACGCTCTGGATAGGCTCTTTCTTGCCCTTGGCCTACGCGCTGAAGCAGGGTCAAGAATCCCGGCTCCTGACTATGTTCTCCCGCTGGATTCCCACTGTTTTATTGATCTTGATCCTGAGTGGTGCTGCGCTGATCTATGTGCAATTCGATCAGCTCTCATCTCTATGGGAAAGCGCCTATGGGCAGGTACTGGGAATCAAGCTGATACTGGTCGCCCTTCTGCTGGGATTGGGAGCCTATAACCGCTACCGTTTGACTCAAGCCGTCTTGCAGCAGGATAGCCATGCACGGCAAGCAATGCGGCGGGTGATTCACCTGGAGTATGTGCTGGTCGTGCTGATTCTGGCTGTCGTTGCCTTGTGGCGTTTTACCCCGCCCCCACGTGCCCTGGCTCAGCTTGCCGCCCCCAGCATTTCTACTCATGTCCATACTGATGCAGGGATGGCAGACCTGATCTATCTCCCGGCCAGCGCACAACACCCCGCCAGCCTGACCGTGGCCTTATACGAAGCTGATTTCAGCCCCTTGAAGGCTCAGGAAGTCGAGGTCATTTTCAGCAATCCTCAAGCCGGAGTGGAGTCGATTACCTTCCCTGCCCAGCCCACTTCGCAGGATCAATGGGAGGTCTCCACGATTGAGCTGCCCCATCTGGCCAGTTGGAACATTCGTATTCAAGTGCTGATTTCAGACTTTGAACGCATACACCTGGATACCACGCTGGATCTGCAAGCCCAATAAGTGAAATGCACCAGAACTAGCCCTTCATCACCCTTAACAAGCGATCCAGGGCCTGCTCATACAAAGGTGGCGTCAACTCATCGGGCGTCATGGATACAGCCAACGCGCTGCCATGAGCATGGTCTACCAATATGCCCAGCCACAACTCAGGCTCTCCCACACTGTCAGCCAAGAGAGTCTGCAAGCGCTGGGTAATCTTGGCCGTTACCCCGGCAAAGGCCTGCTGATCGCTAAAAATAGCCAAGGTCAGGTGGGGATGACGGCCAACCGCCTGGTGATAGCGCAACAAAATGGCGCGTAGTTCTGCCTTGCTGGTTTCGGCCTCTTCCAGCCCATCCAGAACCTGTGCATACACCCGACCGGATAGCAGGCGCAGCAAACCCGCCCGGTCGGGCACATGGTTGTACAGGCTCATGGGGGTCACACCGAGGCGGAATGCCAGGGCGCGCATGCTCAAGCCTTGCTCACCGCCTTCGTCCAGCAGTTCCAGACCCGCTTGCAGAATATGGTCCAGCGTCAGGCCGGTTCCCCCAGCTGGACGGCCTCGTCCACGGCTCATGACTTGAGCTGATAGCGCGATTGCACCAGCCCCGAGGGGAAGCTTTGGCTGGAAACCAGGCTCCAATCCATGTCTTGCTTCACGCCACCAAACAGTCGGCGTCCTTCACCGATCAGCACAGGCATGGTGGACAAGATCATGTCCTGCACCAAACCGGCACGCAAAAAGGACTGGATGACTTGGCCACCATCTACATAAATACGCTGCCGCTTTTCAGCCGCAAACTGTTCCATGACTTGCTCGGGGGTTTGCTGGGAGAAACGGACTTTGCCCTGCAAATGTTCAGGAACAGGCGTGTCCGCCAATTGTTTGGACATGACCACCACGGGCAGCTCGTACGGCCAGGCGTCAAACGTCAGGACTTTTTCGTAGGTCCCACGCCCCATCACAACCGCGTCTTTATCCGCAATAAAAGCCATATAGCCGTGGTCTTCCGCAGGATCGCTGCGCTCCAGCAACCAGGAAATATCCCCGTCCGGTTTGGCGATGAATCCGTCCAGGCTGGTGCCGATGAAAACGTGTGCGGTGCTCTTTACTGTGCTCATCATTTTTCCTTTATATATACGCCGTATATTTTATAGAAAAATAAGTCAATGAACACTAAAACCTGCACCGGGCAGGTTTTTTATCTCAAACCGTCCGCTTTCATCCACACGTAAAAAAGGCCGCATCAGCGGCCTGGGGAGATCGATACAGGGTGCAAAGCCACTACCGCAGACCCGCACCATCCTGATTGAATCAAGGCATCAGCAATCGCTGAGCTTCAAGCCGGGCTTCGCCCTCGTCCACGACAAAAGCAAAACGTAGCCCTAACACCCGCCCCAAGGTTTGCTGTGCCAAGCGAGCCGCTGCCGGAATCGCCCGCCCTTTGCTGATCAGAACCATACCAGCGCATAAGTCCTTCAAACGCTGCTTATTCTGTTTGAAGAACAAAGCCCGTTGCTTGCGTTCCTCATGGCTTTCTGCCTGGGCCTGATCCTCACCACCCAGACGTTCCGTCAACAAGACAAAGCGCTGCCCCCGGTTCAACAAGGCCTCCAACTGAGCCTGGGTTTGTTGCGGCGTTTGCGTCTGGTCGTGCTCTCTTAAAAACACCAATGGAAACTGGCTGTCATCCACTTGCATGACTTCTCCTTGCGATCAATAAAGACAGCCCACGTCAAAGCGACGAGCGCCTGAACGGGGTGCGCCCCCAAAGGCATGCATCAAACCGCTGGGCACATACAGCCAGGCAATATCGCGCAACAAGTACGGTCGGACGGTTGCGCCCTCATGTTTCATCACAGCCGGGACTCCACAAAATCACGCAATTGTGGATCTCGAATCTGCAAGGCATCAAACAAGCCCAGTGCTTTCAGGGCAGGTAAAGCAGTCAGAATATCGTTCAACGCCTGCTGACGTTGTGCGTCACCAAGCTCTGCTTGGCGCAACACGGCGGCATTATGCAAAAACGCGCCAACCGTTCCTTTGCGGATCGTCGTCCCGCCAATGTGAACTTCATTGGCATGGTCGGGAAGAATGTCTTGTGCTTGCATCAGTCGCTCCTTATGGATCAAGGTTTTCAGTGTAAGCAGAAAGGTTTTGGCGGCTGTACACTATATCGGTCAATTAATAACAAAATTACGCCATGCCTGAACGCAAGATTGGTCTGCATGATTTTCTGAATTTCCCCCAGGATCCCGTTCTGTTTGCGGTAATGGGGAATCACGACTCGGAGCTGTCTTCCCGACCGCATCAACATGCACGCGGACAACTGTTCGGGTCTCTGCGTGGCCTGCTGTCCGTAGGCGTGGAAGATGCTGTCTGGGTAGTCCCCGCCATCCATGCGGTCTGGCTGCCACCACATGTGCTGCACTCAGGCCAGTCACACGGCCCCTTTCACGGCTGGAGCGTCTATGTGGATGAAGCTGCCTGTTCCGACCTGCCCCAACAAGCCTGCACCCTGCGTACCTCAGGCCTGCTGCGCGAATCCGTCTTGCGAGCCTGCTCCTGGGATTTGGTCCCGGCCGCCCCTTTACCTGACGTACAAGCGCATATTGCCGCCGTTGTTCTGGATGAAATCCGCAATTTGCCGATTGAGCCATTTGGCCTGCCCCTGCCACAAGATCCTCGGCTACAGCGCATTGCCCGTGCCCTGATTGCCGACCCCAGCAACAATCAGGGGATGGAACATTGGGCGGACTGGGCCGCTGTCAGCCTGCGTACCCTGAGCCGTCGCTTTGTGACAGAAACCGGCTTTACCTTCACCGCCTGGCGACAACGCGCCCGCCTGATGCGATCCCTGGAAATGCTGGCAGCCGGTATTCCGGTGGCCACCATTGCCTACGATCTGGGTTACTCCAGCCCCAGCGCCTTTATCAGCCTGTTCCGCCGCAGCTTTGGGCAAACCCCTGCCAATTACCGCAACCAGCTTTAAATCTGGTGAACGGGTGCAGGAAGATATTGGCTTGGGCGAGCGCAATTCCTGACGGACGAGTTGTAGACCGAGCACAGGTATACTCGCCCAGATCGTTTTTAAGGAAACGATGTTCCAATCTGAGGGGAGCCTGGTGAGCAGGCTGAGAAACTGCCTGGCCAGATTGCACCGCAGTGACCCGTTGAACCTGATCCGGGTCATGCCGGCGAAGGGACGGGTACTGACCTGCTCGCCGGTATTCAGGCTGATCTGAAAGCCATGTATGCCTTGGGTGCCTACGGCATGAGTGTCATTACCGCCGTAGTCGCGCAAAACACGCAAGGTGTCCGGCGTTTTGTCGCGCTGGAACCGGACTTTGTGGCCGAGCAGCTAGACGCGGTTTTTGATGATGTGCGAGTGGATGCCATCAAGATCGGCATGATTGCCAATGTCGGCATTGCCGAAGCTCTTGCGGATCGCCTGCAACGCCGGGGACTGGACTGCCCGATTGTTCTGGACCCAGTGATGGCCGCCAAAAGTGGCGATCGATTGCTGAGCCCCGAAGCCGTGTCTGTCCTGCGCGACAAGCTGCTGCCCCTGTGTACCGTTTTGACCCCCAACTTGCCCGAAGCAGGTGATCTGCTGCAAAAACCGGAACCTGCTTCCTTGGCAGACATGCACGCCTATCTACACGAGCTGTGCTTGCTGGGACCCAAATGGGTATTGCTCAAAGGCGGCCATCTGGATGGGCCGGACAGTGTGGATTTACTCCAGGGCCAGGGCCAGAGCCAAAGCCAGCGCCATGTCTTTCAGACACCCCGCATTCCTACTTGTAATACACATGGCACGGGCTGCTCCTTGTCCTCTGCGATTGCCGCCCTGCTACCGGGCAGAAGCGTGCCCGAAGCGGTAGGTCTGGCCAAAAAATACCTGAATGGTGCCATCGCAGCGGCTGACCAGTTACAGGTCGGTTTAGGCCAAGGCCCCATTCATCATTTCCATGCACTGTGGGAGCAGAATGCAAGCTTGGCCGTGAAATAAAGGCGGTTCAGATACACCCACAAAGACTCATTCTGGGGCCTGTTCAGCGTCAAGGTTCAGCAAGTTGGCAATGTCGTAAATGAGAATAATTGCTATTATTCATTCCTGTCTCTGTCCTGCGCCGCTGTCTGCCCCTTATGTTTGCTCTTGCCGCTTTGTCTTTCTCGACCGTCTTCTGCTGTGCAAACGTCTGTTTGCCAGTGGACGACACACCTGTGCTGACTCACTCATGAGCACACGTGATGAACTGCTGGAGCAGGCCTATTTGAAGCTGCGCCTGCCCTTATTCCGTTTCCTGAAACGCAAGCTGGGCAATGAAGCTGATGCAGAGGATGTCACGCAGGAATCCTTTGCACGCTGGTCGGCGTCCAGCAACACGCAGGCCCCGGACAACACCAAGGCGTATCTGACGCAGATTGCCATTAATATCGTGCGCGAAACGGGCAATAAGCAAAGCCGCAGCCCGGCCATGGTATCGCTGGACGATGAAACGCAAGACAATGAAGCCCCCAGCCAATACAGCGCCAGCAATCCAGAACAACGTACCGAACACTTGCAATGTTTGAACCGTATCGAGCAAGCCTTGCAAGAACTGCCGGAGCTGCAACGCGAGGCGTTTTCTCTGCACCGTTTCGACCACCTGACTTACGAACAAATTGCCCTGAAATTGAAGATTTCCCGCGCCCTGGTCAGCCGATATATCTCCAGAACCGTGGCCTATTGCCGTCTGCGGATGGACTACTCGGCCGAACACGCCCTGTCCATGCTCTCTTCCAAGGAAACAGACGATGAGTCATGATCCATCAGTCGCCCTGTTTTACGAAGCGGCCTCGGACTGGTTGACGCGTCAGCAAGACAGCGAGCACTGGACCGCGCAAGACAAGATCGCTTTTGAGCATTGGTTGCAGCAAGACCCACGTCACCAACAGGCCTATGAAGCCATCAGCCAGACCTGGACGATGTTCGATCAGGTGAAACGGCCCGCCTCTCCGGTCAGTAAGGCCTCTAGCAAGGCCACCGCTGTACCCGCTCCCCGTCCCAAAACAACGTGGCGTGATCGCTTGGGCCTGCATTGGCGACCCGTAGTGGGCGGTGCCTTGAGCTTCTGTGCCACCCTGGGAATTGCCACTTGGTATTGGTATCAGCACAGCCCGCAATACACCCAGCATGTGGAAACGGCACAGGCAGAACAACGCGACATTACCTTGCCCGATGGCAGTGTGGTCAGCCTGAATCAGAACAGCACCCTGGAGGTGGAGTACAGCCCCCATGAGCGCAGTCTGGAGCTGCTGCAAGGCGAGGCTTTCTTCAAGGTCGCCCCACAAGGCGATCACCGCTTTGTGGTCAAAAGTGCAAACACGCAAGTACGCGTGATTGGTACGGCCTTCAATGTGCGTCTGGCTCCGTCGCGGGTCTATGTCAGCGTGCGTGAAGGGGTGGTCAGCGTGAACAGCACGGGCGATAGAGAAAACCACAGCACAACCCTGAAAGCCGGGGATGCCTTGCGCATCAGCACCGACACCGGACTGCAAAAGCCCAGCCCCAGCACACCGGATCGCGCGGGCGCCTGGCAAAGCGGGCAATTGATTTTCAAGCGCACCCCCTTGTATGAAGTCATTGATGAACTGCAAGGCTATATGACGCAACCTATTGAACTGGTAGGGACACAAATCCGCTCTTACCCGGTTTCCGGCTTTGCCAACACCCAGCACCCGGCCGACTTTCTGGATGCCTTGGCTCAACTCCTGCCGGTTCAGGTAGAGAATCTGGGGGCCCAGGGCTATCGGATTTCCGCCAAGTAGATACAAATATTTACAATCTAAACCACTCTTTTTGTAGCCTACTTCGTCCGCGCTTCATCTTTATAGATATGGCCTGCTTTTTCCAGGCTATCAGCCCTTTTGCACTCGCTGCCCGTCCAATGCGTCGGCGGCCTGTGTCAGGGGCTGTTCATCCTCTATTGAGCTGACGATTTCCATGGCTTTGAACTCAACTCTTTCATCCTGTACGACGCGCTAGAGCATTGCCCTCTTGCGAAGTGACGGCCTGTGCCTCCCCTGCCGCTACTAGCGCTCTACAAAACAGGAATGCGTGCCCGCCCTGCGGTGGACCGCTATATCGTTGATTTTGATAGTTGAGACCTTCATGAAGTCATTTCGCCAATGGTGTCTGGCCTTGAGCGCCTGCCGCCTTGCGTCCGTCAGCCAGACCCGCTTTACTCTGAAACCCGGCCTGCTCACTACCTTGCTGGCAACCTCCCTCAGTGTGTTGGCGGTCGCTAGCCCAGCCCGTGCTCAGGAAGCCGTCCAGTCCTTCAATATTCCGGCGCAATCGCTGTCGGCGGCACTGCAACATTTTTCGCGTCAGTCTAGCAGCCAACTGCTGTTTTCCGACACCTTGGTGGAAGGCAAAACCTCCCGCACCATATCCGGCAGCTATACCCCCCATGCGGCACTGGAACAGATTCTGGCAGGCTCGAACATCCAGATTCTGGCCTCGGGTAACAAGGTTTTTACGCTGCGTGATGCCACCACCACGAGTGCGGATCTGACGACCTTAAGCGCCGTTACGGTTCTTAGCTCCCGCTCCGATGCCCCCGCCGCCTATGCCGGTGGTCAGATCGCCTCGGGCAGCCGCGTCGGTTTGCTGGGCAATAAGGACGTGATGGATACGCCCTTCAGCACCACCAGCTTTACCTCTGAATACATTGAAAACCAGCAAGCGACCTCGGTGGCCGAAGTACTGCGCCACGATCCGTCGGTACGCAGCGTGTTCCCGCAAGGCGGATTGGGTGAACACACCTATGTGCGCGGCTTCTGGACCCAAAGCCATGAGCTGGCCTGGAACGGTTTGTTCGGTCTGGTGCCCCATAACCGAACCTCTACCGAACTGCTGGAACGTGTCGAAGTACTGAAAGGGCCTGGCGCCCTGCTCAGTGGCATGTCCTTGAGCGGCTCGGTCGGGGGTGTCGTCAACCTGGTGCCTAAGCGAGCGACCTCGGAGCCGATCACTCGCTTCACCACGACCCTGAAGTCTCACAACAATCTGGGCGGACACATCGACTTTGGGCGTCGCTTTGGCGAGGACGATCAATTCGGCATACGTGTGAACGGCGTCAAAGCCGATGGCAATCTGGATGTACACGGCCAACGCGAAAACCGTAGCTTGGGTGCTATTGCGCTGGACTATCAGGGCGACCGCTTGCGCGCCTCGCTGGATATGTATGACATCAATGAAAAGCAGCGCGGGGGTGCCCCTTTTCTGACCAGTTTTGCACCCGGCGAATTCCCTACCCCGCCTAACCCCAAAACAAATACCCTGCCCAACGCCTATAGCAACTCCGCCAGCAAAGCCATTATTGGCTCGGCCGAGTTTGATATTACGGACAACTGGACCGCCTTTGTCATGGGCGGCACCAAGCGCCAAAAAGGTTCAGGCTATCTGAACAATGCCTTTGGTCAACGCGCCAAAGAAAACGGGGACTACACCGCCCTGGGCATGAATATCAAAAACTACTTTGATGTGAATGCGCTGGAAATGGGTACACGAGGCGAATTCTCCACCGGCTCGATTGGCCACCATGTGGTGTTAAGCGCCAATATGATCACCCAGGAATCCGGTGCGGCCGCAGCCTCCAAAGCCTGGGCCTCGAATTTGTATGACCCGGCCCCACCTTTGGATGTAGACGAACCTGCTGTCTACAAAACCGGCAAAACCACCTTGAGCAGCCTGGCCCTGGCAGACACCTTGTCCGCTTTTGATGATCGCTTGCTGCTGACGGCTGGCATGCGTTTTCAGCGTGTCCAGCAAAAAGGCTTTAACGCCAGTGGCGCTGTAACCGACCGCTATGACGAACACGCCTTGACCCCGGCCATCGCCCTGGTCGTCAAACCCTGGGATGCCCCCGTTTCCCTGTATGCGAACTACATCGAAGGTCTGTCCCAAGGGGGTTCTGTCACGGATGCCTCTGCCGCCAACTTTGGCGAAGTCTTCTCGCCCTACAAGACCAAACAATACGAAGTAGGTTTGAAGTGGGACAACGATACCGTCCTGAACACGCTGAGCCTTTTTCAAATTGCCAAGCCCAGCATGACCAAGAATGAGGCCACCAATACCTACAAGCCCGATGGCGAGCAACGCAACCGCGGGATTGAATGGACGATTGCGGGCGAGCTGACCCCGGGGCTGCGTCTATTGGGTGGCGTGGTCTATACCGATGCCGTCTCCACCAAAACCAATGGTGGTTTGTTGAATGGCAAACAAGCCATTGGCGTACCACGCTGGAACTCGTCCCTGGGACTGGAATGGGACACCATCTGGAACCGCAATCTGACCTTGTCTGCCTCGGCCATGCATTCAGGCTCGCAATGGGTAGACACCCAAAACACCCAGAAAATACCGAGCTGGACACGCCTGGATCTGGGTCTGCGCTACACCACCAAAATTGCCAGCAATAAAGTCACCTTCCGCGCCAACGTGATCAACGCAACCGACAAGCGTTACTGGTCCAGCGTCTGGAATGGATCAACCTCTATTGGTGCCCCTCGTAGCTATCGCCTGTCGATGCAAATCGATTTCTAAGATCGGCCCTCATGAAAGACTTTTTTCTACACACACTGAGCCTGCCCAAGGTACGGGCTCAGTTGCCTCTGCTCTCGCGCATTTTGGCCGCCAGCCTGGGCGGCTATGTGCTGTCAGCCTTGTTTTCAGTGGCGACCTTGGCTTTGCCCACTTCCCGGCCAGAGGCCGTGCTGTGGGGTGCGCAGTTCAGCTTTCTGATCTGGACAGCTAGCGCTTTGTGGGCATTTCTGGCGCGTTCTGCCACCCGAGCCTGGGTCTGGCTGCTGGTCGGCTGTGTGCTCTGCCTGCTAGCCATTGCGGCACAAAGCGGGATGGAGGGCACGCTATGACGACCACCACCCCAAACGCCAAACGCCCCAAAGTCAGCAAACCTCAAGGGGTGCGCCAGATCATGTCCAACGTCCATATCTGGACGGGGCTGCTGGTAGGCTGGATTCTGTACGCCATGTTCCTGACCGGTACAGTGTCGTACTTCCGCGAAGAGCTCTCCACCTATATGCGCCCGGAGCTGCACCAACTTGCGGAACAGCCCGCCGCGCAGGTCGCGCAGAACGTGCTGGATACGATTATTGAGCAAGACCCGGGCACACCTCTGGTACTGATGAGCTTGCCTACCAGCCGCAATCCCCTGGCCAGCGCTTTCTGGCGTACCCCACCAGGATCGGACGCGAATCGCCCCGCTTTTGATCGTGCCATTTTTGATCCGAACAATGGGCAAAAGCTGAGCATCCGAGACACCGAGGGTGGGGACTTCTTCTTCGCCTTTCACTTCAACCTGCACTATATGTCGCCCTTGTGGGGACGCTGGATTGCAGGCTTGTCTGCCATGTTCATGCTGATCGCCATTGTTAGCGGGGTGATTACGCACAAGAAGATTTTTATCGACTTCTTCACCTTCCGTTGGGGCAAAGGCCAGCGCTCCTGGCTGGATGCACACAATGCCTTGTCGGTATTTGGCCTGCCATTTCACTTCATGATTACCTGGAGTGGCCTGATCACCTTGATGCTGTTGTACATGCCCTGGGGCATGCAGCAACTGCCCAATATGCAGGACCGCGCCGCCGTCAACAGTGAAATGCGCTTCTTTCTGCCCGGTGGGCAACCTTCAGGCACGCCCGCCACTCTGGTTCCGATCAGCGATCTGGTGCAACAGGCAGAAGCGCGTTGGGGCAAGAACAGCGTGGGTTCGGTACAGGTGAATCTGGCCAATGACAGCAATGCCCGTGTCGCCATTGCTCGTCAGCAGGCCCAGCGTATTTCCATTACCCCGCACTATCTTTTGTTTGATGGAGTCAGCGGCGAACTGATCAGCGCCAAAGAGTCTTCCGGACCAGCGGCCACGACGCAAGGCGTGCTTTATGGCTTGCATCTGGGTCGATTTGCCGACATTGCGACACGCTGGTTTTACTTTCTGGTCAGTCTGGCCGGTACCGCCATGGTGGGCACTGGTCTGGTGCTATGGACGGTGAAGCGGCGCAGCAAGCTGGCTGACCCCAGCAAACCTTACTTTGGCTTTGCTTTGGTGGAGCGCCTGAACATTGCCAGCATTGCAGGCCTGTCCGTCGCCACGACCAGCTTTTTATGGCTGAACCGATTGCTGCCACTGGACATGGCTCAACGTGCTCAATGGGAAGTGCACGGCTTTTTCATTGTCTGGGCGGCCACCCTGCTTTGGTCTTGCCTGCGCCCGGCACGACGTGCCTGGCTGGAACTGCTGTGGGTGGCGACGGCCTTGCTGGTGGCCCTGCCTATCTTGAACTTCTTTCAGACCGATCGGCACCTGTTTAACAGCCTGCAATCCGGAGATTGGCTATTCGCCAGCTTTGATATCAGCCTGTGGGTGTTTGCGGCCCTGCATGCCTATATGGCACGCCGCGTCACACGTCATAAAGCCAAAGGCAAACCCGCCCCCAAGACACCTCCAAGCAAAAAAGCCGCAGCCTCGACACCGTCTGCACAGCCAGGAGCAGCAGACATGCAGGAGCAAACACCATGAGCCCCTCCCAGATAGACCTGCTGGCACATAGCCTGATTTTCCTGCCCTGCCTGCTCGGCTTCCTGTGCCTGGCCCTGGCCATGTACCGCCATCAGATGGATCTGTTCGACAAAGAACTCTCCAAACCACGCATCGTGCTTTTGCGCTGCGTCGGTTGGCTATGCCTGCTCATCGCCCTGCTGATGTGCGCCCAGACCATGGGCTGGGGCTTTGGACTGGTTGCCTATAGCGGCCACACCAGCATTGCCGCCGGTTTGGTCTTTATTAGCCTGGTCCTGTTTGATCGCCTCAAGCGCCAACGCTGAACTATTCACTGTAGATTTCATAAGGAGTTAGCCATGAAACATTCCCCTTTTAAACTCACCGCCATTTTTTGCGCCGCCGTGCTCCTGGTCGCCTGCGCCACCCCTGAATCGTCTCAAACCCACAATGCGCGTAACGATACCGCAGCAGCCAGCCATACAGAGCAAGCCGCTCCCCGTGCAGAGCGGATCAATCTGGCTGAAGGTCTATACCAGGTAGCATTCAGCGCTCGCCACAACACGATTTATGTCGCTTCGGCAGGCAACTTCGAGGAAGGATCACCCCCCAGCGCCATCTACTTTCTGGACCCACAAACCCTGGCCGTAAAAGGCCATCTGCCGCTGGAGCGCAAAGCCTTCGCCCTGACGCTGGATGACGCTGCCGACCGCCTGTATGTAGGCAATGCCGTCGACAGTTCGATTACCGTTATCGACACCGCAAAGAAAACTGTACTGAACACCGTGCAGTTGGCCAAAAAAGTGAAACGCATCGGCCCGAATGGTAAAGAGATGGAGCTGTACACCCACTACCCACGTGAGCTGGTTCTGGACAAGAAACACAATCGCCTCTTTGCCCCCGGTTTGTGGTTCCAGGACAGCGTGCTGTATGTGATCAGCCTGGACACGATGACGGTAGAAAAAGAGATTCCCGGCTTTGGCTATGTAGCCCGTGGCGCAGTGTTGAATGAAGCCGAAAACACACTTTACGTGTCCAACTTCCAGGGCCAGCTCTTTACGGTGGACACCGGCAGCCTGGCCGTCAGCAAAAAGGCCGAAGTCGCGGCAGACCAACTGATCAACCTGGAGTTCGACCAGAAAAACCACCGCGTGCTGGCCACCGATGTGGGGGACGAACGCACCAACACCATGCGTAAAAATGCAGGCAAACTGGAATACAGCGTGCGCGGCGAAGGCAATCGCGTGCTTGTGATCAACCCGGATAACGGGCAGGTAGAGCACAGCATCCCCACCGGCAAAGCCCCTCTGGACCTGCTGCTGGATGAACAGCGCCAACGCCTGTACGTCACCACCCGAGAGGCAGGCACGGTTGAAGTCTATGACAACAAAACCCGCCAGCAATTACACAGCATCGAATTGCCCGCCCACCCGAATAGCCTGGCCCTGAACCCCAGCACTGGGGATGTCTACGTCACGATTAAAAATGGGGAAGATGCCGCCAAAGGTACAAAAGAAGGCCTGGTGCGCTTGAGCTTTTAAAGCCTCAACCCCGCCCTGATCGCGGTAAACATCAGAAATTGATTCGCATCGAAATACGTGCCCATGCCAAGTTTGGCTGGGCACGTATTTTTTTTGGCAGGAAAAACAGGTAGGCGCTAGCCGGACCTCTAACATACAAAGCCCCTGATGCTGGACAGCAAGCCTCAGCCAGGCTCCACCTTCCGGCCATCTCCAAGGGCACATGCGCGTCATCCCAGACTCAGATTGCACCTCGGGCCTCCTGGACTCTACAAGCGCCTACAATCCATTTCTGGCCATCATTTCAGCTTTTCAGCCCGACACCACTAAAATTTTAACTAGAATGATGTGCTGACTAATTACCCATACAGGCCAAGGTATTTTCCAATCCTAATCAGATGAACAGAATTTCCTGCTATCTGACATCAAACATTACCGTTTGGTCATGTTTTCCTATTTCTACACATCACCATTTATTATCAATCCATTCATTTAATAGATGGACTAGCCTGTTCATACATCGCCTGGAAGCCCAATGTGGAATTGTTTACTGATTGAAGACGACCGAGAAAATGCCCGCTATTTAGTAAATGGCTTATCCGAACTTGGCTATTCGGTAGTGACCAGTTACGATGGCGTTTCTGGTTTGGAAAATGCCATGAAAGACGTTTGGGATGTGATTATTCTTGATCGCATGTTACCCAATAATGTCGATGGTCTTTCTATTCTTTTTACCTTGCGATCTTTAGGCAAAAAAGTCCCCGTATTGGTATTAAGTGCCTTATCGGGCGTAGACGATAAAGTCGATGGTTTGAAAGCGGGTGGCGATGATTATTTAATCAAACCTTTTTCCTTCCAGGAATTGGCGGCTCGATTACACGCTTTGATACGGCGCAGTAGCGACAGCGCCGAAATCAAGAGCCTGCAGGTTGATGATCTGGTAATGAATATCCGCAACCAGAAAATCTCCCGTGGCGAGGAAGTTCTGGAGCTGCAGCCGCGCGAAATCAAGCTGCTCTCCTATCTGCTGATGAACAGCCACAAGATTGTCACCCGCACCATGTTGCTGGAGGTCGTGTGGGGCTATAACTTCGACCCCCAATCCAATGTGATTGACGTGCTGGTCAGCCGTTTGCGGCGCAAGGTGGATAAAGAAGGCGCCACACCCTTAATCCATACCGTACGCGGCCGGGGCTATGTGCTGAGTGATAAAGAAAGCATCGATGGCCTCAAACTGAAACGCTGTGATGATTGATTTCATAAAACGGCTGTGGGAGTCCACCTCCTTCCGGCTGACCTTGAATTACAGCATCCTGGCCATCTTTACCACGCTGTTTCTAATCGGTTTTTTCTACGTCCAGGTCTTTGGGGCCTTGCGTGACGAGCATCTGCGGCAAATCAATGTTGCCGTCCAGCGGCTCAGCATTGCCTACGAAGTGGGCGGGCGCGAAGAGATCCTGCGCATGATCGAGCTGACCCTGTCCGACCGCATTGATTCGGGCCAGGAAATTTACCTGCTGCTGGATGAATACAACCACACACTGGTCGGCAATATCAGCGAGATTCCAGGGCTGGACAATCTGCCCGAGCGGCAGGTGGTGGAGGTCCAGATCAAGCATATCGATGCCTTGTCCGAGGGCAATGTCCGCGTTACCAAGTTGTCCGGTGGCGAAACTCTGGTCGTCGGGCATGAGCTGGGCAACTTGAACGAGCTGCGTGCCATGCTCAGCCGCATTATTGTGACGTCCATGATTCTGGCTCTGATGCTGGTGATTCTGGGAGCCTATGTATTTAGCAGCGAACTGAAATATCGCGTGGGCCGCATCCGCTTGCTGACCGAACAAGTGGGCGCCGGTGATATTTCCAAGCGCATCACCTCCGAGAGCGAGGACGTCTTTGGCCTGATCCACCACGACATCAACCGTATGCTGGACAAGATCGAGAGCCTGATGCAAGGCGCTCGGCATATCTCCGACACGGTGGCCCACAATATCCGCACGCCCTTGACCCGTATCGTAGGCAAGCTGCGCGAGACACAGAAACTGCCCGGCCTGCCCCAAAACGTGCAGGATGCACAGCAAGAAGCCATTGAAGAGGTGGAGAATCTGAGCGTGTTGCTGGGCAAGCTCTTGCAGATTGCCGAGCTGAATGCAGGCGTGCAAAGGCAAAACTTCAAGGCCTGCGATCTGGAAGTGATTGCAGAAGACGTCCTGGATCTGTACAGCTTTTTTGCTGAAGAAAAAGGCATCACACTTCAAAAAAAGAAAATCGATAAAGTCACTATTAATGGTGATAGCAATTTATTGGCCAGCGCTTTAGCCAACCTGGTGGATAATGCAGTGAAATATGCTCATTCCCATGCCAGCGTAGAAATCAAAAAATTGGCTGATAATAAAATCGCCATTTCTGTGGAAGATGATGGCCCGGGAGTACCTGAAAGCGAATATGACAATGTGGGCAAATATTTTTATCGCTTCAATCATGAAAGCGAAGGCTTTGGTTTGGGATTAACTAGTGTCGCTGCCATTATCGAATTGCATCGTGGCGAAATGATTTTCTCTGACGCCAAACCCGGTTTACGGGTGACAGTTTTGCTTTCTTCCTGATGCTTGCCGCTCATTTCAAACATGACCAAAAGGTAATGAAACTGTCACCCTAGCTCCTCGCCCCCTCCGCTAAGCTAGCCTGATTTTTAAACGCTCTTTCTGGGTTTTATAAAAATCATGCTTGCTTTAAGGGAATGAGGAGATTCATGAGCAGACAAAAATATTATTCAGCAGGCCTCATGGTGGGGGTGGGTGTCTTCACCGTCCTGATGGGCCAGAAATACTCTCTGGGCAGCATGGCCCGCATGGGTCCGGGCTACTTTCCGTTTCTGCTGGGCATTGTGATGATCGTGCTGGGCGCTCTGTACTTGTTTGTAGAGACCGCCGCACACGACGACGAGCAGGAAGAAGACTACGGCCCGCCGCAATGGCGTGGCTGGCTGGCCATTGTGGGCGGCATCATTGCCTTCATTATTCTGGGTCGCTACGGCGGTCTGGTGCCTGCCACCCTTGCCCTGGTGTTCATCTCCGCTATGGGCGACAAAGAACACTCCTGGATCACCGCCTTCTTGCTGTCCATCTTCGTGACGCTGCTGGGTGTGATTATTTTCTCTTGGGGGCTAGAGCTGCAGTTCCCCCTGTTCACCTGGGGTTAAGGCATGGAAATATTATCTAACCTGATGCACGGCTTTAGCGTTGCCTTCCAGTTGGACAACCTGATGTGGGCCGTGTTTGGTGTCTTTATGGGCAACCTGATC
This sequence comes from Alcaligenes sp. SORT26, assembly GCF_017377875.1. GTDB lineage: Bacteria > Pseudomonadota > Gammaproteobacteria > Burkholderiales > Burkholderiaceae_B > Alcaligenes > Alcaligenes parafaecalis. The sequence continues at coordinate 593,107 of NZ_CP070975.1, read as the reverse complement.
GGGGTGTTGCCCGGCATGGGTGTGCTGGCCGCGATCTCGATTTTGCTGCCCCTGACCTACGCCATGACGCCTACCGCTGCCTTGATCATGCTGGCCGGTATTTATTATGGTTCCCAGTACGGTGGTGGCATTACCTCCATCATGCTGAATCTGCCCGGCACGGCATCGCATGCAGTGGCGTGTCTGGACGGCAACCCCATGGCCCGCAACGGCAAGGCGGGATCGGCGCTGTTCATGCTGATGTTGTCCTCCTTTTTTGGAGCCACCATCGGCATTCTGGCCATGATTCTGTTCTCGCCTGTCCTGGTCAATGTGGCCTTCAAATTCGGCCCCGCCGAATACTTTTCCATGATGATGCTGGGCCTGCTGGCCGGTGCCACGCTGGCAAAAGGTTCGGCCATCAAGGGCGTCGCCATGGTGGTGATGGGTCTGATCTTTGGCGTGGTGGGCACGGACGTGAACAGCGGTGTGTCGCGCTTTGACTTCAACATCCCCGAACTGCAGGACGGCTTGCAGATTGTGGCGCTGGCCATGGGGCTGTTCGGGATTGCTGACTTTCTGAAGAACATTAACCGCATCAATAGCGGCCACACCAAAACCATCGGTAAAGTCTCAGGCCGCTCCTTGCGTCCAGAAAAAGGCGACATCAAGCAATCCAGAGGGGCTCTGGTTCGCGGGACAGCCATTGGCGCTGCCTTCGGAATCTTGCCTGGCACCGGCCCCACCATTGCCTCTTTCATTGCTTACGCAACTGAAAAGAAAGTGGCTAAAAACCCCGAGCGTTTTGGGCGTGGTGCGATTGAAGGCATTGCTTCCCCGGAAGCCGCCACCAGCGCATCCACTCAAACCAGCTTCATTCCTACCTTGAGCCTGGGCATTCCCGGCGACCCGGTCATGGCCTTGATGCTGGGTGCGCTGATCATTCACGGTATCCAGCCCGGCCCGCAAATGGTGGTCGAGCATGCCGATATGTTCTGGGGCTTGATCGCCAGCTTCTGGGTAGGCAATATCCTGCTGCTGGTGCTGAACCTGCCCTTGATCGGCATGTGGGTCCGCCTGCTGTCCGTGCCCTTCAAGTACCTGTACCCTGCCGCCCTGTTCTTTGTCTGCGTAGGCGTTTACAGCACCAACAACAACCTGTTCGATGTGAACATCGTGCTGTTGTTTGGTGTGCTGGGTTACTTCTTCATGCGCTTGCGTTTTGAAGCGGCACCCTTGCTGCTGGGCTTTGTATTGGGGCCGATGGTCGAAGAGAACTTCCGCCGTGCCCTGCTGCTGTCCCGGGGTGATCCAATGATCTTCCTGGAACGCCCGATCAGCATGGTCTTTATCATTGCCTGCGTACTGCTGATGCTGGGGCTGACCTACTCCTTCTGGCGCTCTAATAGTCAGAAGAAACTGGGAGACCTGGCGAAGGCATGATCGATGCTTCTGCTACCAGTCCAGGCTGCTGGGTTTAGGCATAACTGCTGCAATCCCGAACGATGACCTGGCCTTGTTGATCCTCACCCCAAACCCTCCCGGGTTTGGGGTGTTTTGTTTGTGGCCTCTCGTTCCTGGACCTCATCACGCACTGATATCCAGTGTTGCTCCCCGCAGCGTGCCCGCCCTGGCCCAACTTTTTTCATAAACTGCTGGTGTAATTCCACGTCTTAGGTAATGATATTGAATCTCAATATCATTTGAGACGGTTTTTAGCCCTCAACATAAGCAGCACCACACCTCCCATGCCCCAGGATCAGCCCCTATCCGCCCCTGCGGATACCCACCCCCAGCCCGAACCCTCTGCTCCCCTCCCTTTAACGCCCCTGATGCTGGCCTACATGAGCTGCACCATGGCCATGATGGCTTTTGTGTCCCTGGTCGGGCCCATTGCCCGCTCTCTGCATCTGCCCCCATGGCAGGCCGGGGCCGTCGTTACCGTCGGTGGCGTTTTGTGGATGCTGCTATCCCGACCCTGGGGCGCACTCAGTGACAAGCGTGGACGACGACCCGTTTTACTCACCGGCGTAGGCGGCTTCATGCTGGCGTACTGGGCCATGTGCGCCGTCCTGATTTTGTCCCTGCACTGGCGAGCCTCCCCCTGGCTGGTTTTTATTGGGCTTTTACTTAGCCGAGGAGCCGTCGGTGGTTTCTTCGCAGCGATTCCCACCACCAGCCAAGCCCTGATTGCTGATCACGTTGCCCCCGAACGGCGAGCCAATGTCATGGCCTCCTTAGGCGCCGCCAATGGGATTGGCCTGGTCGCTGGCCCCGCCATGGCGGCCATGCTGGCTCAATACGGTTTGGATCTGCCGCTATACCTCACCGCCTTATTGCCCTTGCTGGCGCTAGGCATCTTGTGGAAACGATTGCCCCACAACAAGGCCAGCACCGATATCAAACCGGTAGACCTGCGCTTGGGTGATCCTCGACTACGGCAAGCCATGCTGGTTGCCTTTGCTGCCATGTTCAGTGTGGCGGTCGGCCAAATTGCGGTCGGGTTCTTTGCGATTGACCGCCTGGGGCTGGAGCCGGAAGCCGCGGCCCAAGCCGCTGGTTTTGCCTTGACCTTGGTGGGTGTGGGCCTGATTACCTCGCAGCTTATTGTGCGCAGACTGTCCTGGACACCACAGCGCTTGATTCGTGTCGGAGGACTGATCAGCGCCGCTGGTTTTGGTGCCGTGGCCTTGGTCGATAGCCAATGGACACTGATGCTTTGCTACTTCTTTGCAGCAGGCGGCATGGGCTGGATATTCCCGGCCTTCTCGGCCCTGGCGGCCAATGCCGTCGAACCCCATGAACAAGGTGCCGCAGCCGGGTCCATTGGGGCCGCACAAGGCTTGGGCATTGTGTTGGGTCCTTTAGTTGGAAGCTTGCTGTATGAAGTTTCCCCCGGTGTCCCTTATGTACTGGTTTGCGTGCTGCTGATTCTGGTTGCCTTGCTTGCGGCAAATAGCCCTACAAAAAACGAAGCCACGGAATAGTGGCTTCGTTCTGAGCCCAATACGAGTGGGGAGTCATCCCCACTCGTATACTGTTCTAATTCTTACCCTTGGCTTCGGCTTCGGCTTCGGCTTCGGCTTCGGCTTCGGCTTCGGCTTCGGCTTCGGCCTGATTGTTGCGCATCAAACCTGGGTTTCCACTTGCTCCGCATTGAACATATCCCAATGCAGCAACCATTCCCCTTCGACCTTGCGCCAGATCACCAGGTAGCGACCTTGTTGTGCCACCACTCGCTCATCTTGCGAAGGCCCGGCGTACAAGGTGTAGCGCCCAATCTCACGCGCCTCATCTCCCGCTCCTTCCACCGATACGCTCTCAAATTGCGCGCCGCAAATCCCCAGGCGAAAGACTTCTTCAAAATAGGCTCCCACCGCCGCCTTGCCCACCAGGGTAGGCGTGCCATGAGGCATCAGATGAATGTCATCGGTATAGCGGGTCAGCAAGGTCGCAACATTACGGCTGGCCAGAGCCTGGGCCAATTGATCTTCTGCCGCTTGAATGGCGCGCTGCAATTGTGCTTGATCGGTCATGAATTTCTCCTTGAAAAATAGATTTAGAATGCGGCGCTGCGGTAGACGGTCTGCCCATCTACCATCGTGAGCAGGCTGCAGGTTTGCGGCAAGGTGTCAGGGGACACGCTAAAAATGTCTTGCGACAGTACGGCCAGATCCGCGATGCAGCCGGGCAACAAACGGCCTTTATCCGCTCCACGCCCCTCGGCTATCGCGCTGCCATAGGTATAGGCACGCACAGCTTGTTCCATCGTCATGGCTTCGCCCGGTCGAGCGGGATGGTCAACCGCCGCGAACAAGCTCAAAAAGGGATTCAATGGCCCATCCGACCCAATCGCTACCGGTACTCCGGCCTGCTCCAGGCTCTGAAACGCACCGCTAAAACCTGAGAACCCTGTGTCACCGGCATAGAACCAGAAGTGAGTCGGGTTCTGCACCACCATCGCCCCCGTCTGCGACAAACGCGTCAATTGCGCTGGGGTCAGACCATCTGCATGTTCGATACGCAAGGCACGTGCACGCCAATCGACCTGAGGCTCAAACTCCTCCAGCACACACAAGACACTCTCCAGCGTTCGATCTCCAATCGCATGCAAGAGCAACTGCTCCCCGGCTTGCAGACTCTCTTGCAACATGCGAGCAATTTCCTGGCGAGAGAAGTTCTCGACCCCATGCAAAGCCTCAGTAGCCTTGGCCGCGACCGAGCCTGTATAAGCCTGCGTTACCGCCGCGCCCCCTTCAATCGGGGTGCCATCCAGAATCCATTTGCTTCCATGAAATTCAATCCGCTCACCGGGGTGTCGTGGCAAGCCTTGCCCATCACTGGCTAAACGACCCGCATGTCCGGACGGTGGAAAACGAATCACCCGGACTCGAATCGGCAAGGCAGCCGCTTGCAGCATCGCGATATAGCGCTCGGGGGGAGTCCAGGTCATGTTCTGGATCGTGGTGATCCCCCAGCGCAGACAATCCTCTGCCAAGGTCTGCAAACTGGCGACGCCCTCCTCCACAGTGGCCATGGACGCAAAACAGCGTTGCGGGGACCAGGAGGCGTACTCATGGATACGGCCCGACAAACGACGAGAGCCAGGCACGCGCTCATACACCCCACCCACGGGATCTGGCGCGTCATCGTCCAGACCCAGACGAGTCATGGCAGCGCTGTTCACTACATTGGTGTGATTGGTCATGCCCAGAAACAGCACCGGATGCAGGGGAGCCAATTCATCCAGGAGCAGTCGGGCAAGTTGGGGCTCGTTAATCAACTGCGCACCCAGCGTTGCATAAATCCATGTCCCTGCCGGAGACTGCGCCACGGCGGTCTGCAACAAGGAAACCAGCACATCCAGCGAAGGATCGGCCTCCAGGTCGATAGGCAAACGAATCCCGACTGGGTCCGGTGTGTGATGCATATGTGCGTCGTTCAAGCCCGGAATGACCAGCTTGCCCTGCAGGTCGATCACCTCGGTAGTCGGCCCGACTCGCTGCCGTACCTGCGACACGCTACCCGCCAGCAGCACACGGCCATCTGCGATAGCCAGCGCCTCGCACCACGGCAAATCGGTGTCACCCGTAAAAATGCGTCCATGCACCAGAACGGTATCAGCCAAACCAGACTGCCCCTTTTGCTTGGGGCCCTGGCCAGTAACGGGATCTCGGTGTTCAGCACCGGACGAGGCAGGAGCGCTGGCCTGTACCGACTGCTGGCCTGTTGGGGCCTCTGACTCCTGCAACAAGGCAGCTCGTACCGCCTCCGCCAAGCCAGCTTGTTTCATTGAAAACGTAGTCTGCCCAGCCAGAAGGCGCTGCCAGAACAGTGCCCCACAGGTCCAATGAAAGGGCTGGGTCAAACGGCCCGGCTGGGTCCAGGACTGGCCTTGCTGTCGTTGCGGCAAGCTGGCATGGGCATCGAGCATGCCCAGAAAATCAGCCCCGCCCATATGACAGGCACAACGGACATGCGGCCAGGGTCGCAAACGCCCATCACTGTTTGAATTGCTATCCGCCAGCGCCCACAGCGACTGCCTCAAGCCGGATGGCTCACGATCACGCGATGCCTGCCTGCCATGCAAGCTAGCAGTCACATCAAACGCCATTGCCCCCTGTGTCCTCAGCGTACTACTCATCTGACTGTCTCCATTTCTTTTTATCTGATGAGGACTGTACTTGGCTCGCACTCCTCATCACGGACAAAAAGCAGTCAGATTCTGCCAAACAGCGCTAGCGAGTGCTGCTGATGCACTTAATCGGGGGTATAGCCCACGTGACGAGCAAAGGCTCTGCGCAAATGCTGCGCACTGCTAAAGCCACACAGAGCGGCCACTTGCTTCAAGGACAAACGGGCTTCCTGCAGATAGCGTTGCGCTGCCTGCACCCGAAAGAGTTCTACGGTTTTAGCGGGGGTCCGGCCCACGCTTTCTACATAGCGCCGCGCAAAGGTGCGTGGACTCATCGTGACACGCTCGGCCAGAGCTTCGATGCTTAAATCTGCTCCCAGGTTGTCGGCCATCCAGGCATGCAAACGCCCAAAGTCGGCCAGCACACCACATTGGCTGGACAGGGTATCGGAATGCTGAGACTGTGCCGACGAGCGCTTTAAAAACACCACCAGCAAACGCGCCAGATCCATGGCGGCGTCATAACCTCGATCTTCTTCCAACAAAGCCAAAGCCATATCCACACCGGCGCTGAACCCGGCGGTACTCCATAGGCTTTCATCGCGGACAAACACAGGCTCGGGCTCCACCCGAACCGCCGGATAACGAGCCGCCAGCACTTGCGCCGCCTGCCAATGCGTCGTCAAACGACGTTGGTCTGCCAGACCCGCTTCAGCCACTAAAAACGCTCCCGTGCACACGGCGCAAACACGACGAGCCAGGTGCCCATACTGACGTAACCAGGCCACCAGATCCGGCGGTATGGGCGGCTGTTCCGGCGGCCCACCACCGGGAACAACCAAGGTATCAATGCACTGCGCTGCACATTGGGCGATAGGCTCAGTCGCAATCACCACCCCACAGGATGTCCGTACCGGTCCACCGTGCAAGGACGCCACAAGCACCTGATAGCCTGGCAAGGTCACCGCTGGAAAATGTGTCGAGGCAATATAAAAGACGTCGCTGATGCCAGAGACGTCCGTTAAGGTCACCCCTTCAAAAACCAGGATGACGACCTGACGCAAAGCCGAAGAATCCGATGTTGCAACGCAAAGAGGAGAGCTCATAAGCCATGCAATGAACACTGTCCGGCAAACGCGGACAGGCAAATTCCCGGACGGGCACCATGCCCGAGCCAGAATGCCCGGCGATGGTAGCACAGGTGATGGATGGCTTGATCAAGGGTAAACCGCGACAGAACAGATCGCGTCTTGCTGGCCAGATACACGCCCCAACCCTGCACTGAGCTAAGCCGCTTCGCACTTCGCCTTGCAGTCCATCCGAGCGACCTTCTTGGCAGGCCCAAAGACCATAAAGCTCAAGGCTGCCAAGGTAAACGCGGCCAATGCGCCGTACACCATGACCCAGCCAAACCCGGCAATCAGGGCAGTATGGGCCGCCTCTACAGGATCGGCGGCCTGAACCAGCAAGACACTGCTTTGCGACACAGCGCTAACATCGCCCGAGGCTACTTTTTCGGCCAGATAACGCAGCTCACTGTCGGCAGACAGACCCAATCGACTACGCAGATCGCTCATGATGCCTTGCACCAATACAAAGCCCATCACAGCAATATTGAAGGCCAAGGAGATCATGCGGGCACTGGTATCTGCCCCCGAGGCCATACCGGCTCGCTCAGCCGACACCGAGGCGGTAATCACATTGGTGGTCGTCGTATTGGCCATACCCAGACCAATCCCGGCCAGCACGCAGCCTGGCAGAATCAGCCAGCCCGGCTGATCGGAAACACTGCCTATTTTCATCACTACAAAACCCAGGCCGATCAAGGCCAGACCCAACGTGATGACGCCACCCGCTTGCCAACGCTGTGCCAGCCGTTCTGCAAAAGGTGGGACAAACAGGGTCGGCAAGGTATAGGCCAGCAGAGCCAGCCCGGTCTGCACGCTGTCATACCCCAGCCCCACGTGAAAGTAGATAGGCAGATAGATGATAAAAGGCCAGAAGCTGAAGTTCATTCCCATTGAGCCCAGCAAGGCGCCGGAAAAACGACGGATGCGAAATACGGAAAACTCCAGCATGGGACGCGCACTTCTGCGCTCTGCGAAAACAAAGGCGATCAGGCTCAAAACGGACAGGGCAATAATGCTCAAAGCCTGCACACTGGCAAAACCCAACACGGGGCCTTGAGTCACAAAGAGCACCAGACAAAATACGGCCAGCGACAGGGTCGTGATTCCCGCTACATCCAGGCTGCTGGCCTGGGGGTCACGTGATTCCTGGACACCGGCCCGCGCCAACAACAAGGTCACAATAGCCAACACAGCATGAATCAAAAACACCCATTCCCAACTGGCCAAAGACAGAATCAGACCACCCACTATCGGACCAAAACCCAGTCCTGCCCCAAAGACCACACCCCACCATGCAAAGGCTTTGCCACGCTGCTGCCCGTCTCGAAACTGATTCGACAAGATAGCAATCTGACAGATCAGCATCATGGCGGCGCTCAAGCCTTGCAGGAAACGAGCGCCAATCAGAACAGCGGCACTTTCCGTCAGCCCGCATACCAGGGAGGTGATTCCGAACGCCACAATCCCGATCGTAAAAATGCGCTTGCGGCCATAGCGGTCCGCCAAAGTACCCACGCCCATCAGAATGGTCGTCATGGCAATGGTGTAGGCGGCCATCACCCATTGCAGTTGCCGAAAGCTGGCCCCCATGACCTGTTCAATGGTGGATAAGATCGGCGGAACGCTGGAGATTTCCAGGCCCAGCATCAAGGCCGACAAGCACACAGCGGCCAAGGCATAGCGGCCCTGACACGGGATAGAGGGAGTCATCGTTATCTTTCCAAAAAGTCGTCAATACACGTCGCCGTCCCGGCGAACCACGGCGTAGATGCCAAAACCAAGCAGCCCGGCACCGCTCAGTCAGGAGAGATAGTAGGGACGGGACAGCCATTCATCAATGCTATGATTGGGTATATCAGAAACAACAAATATGGATAGATCATGAGCCGCCCCATTCTGGATGTGGAGTCCGTACAGGCTTTTGTGAGCATTGCCGAGTTCCAAAGCTTTACCAAAGCCGCCGAAGCCTTGGGCACCACACAAGGCGCGATCAGCGTGAAGCTGAAACGCCTGGAAGAACGCCTGGGCTACAAACTGATCGAACGCACTCCAAGACTGGTGCGGCTCTCTGCCCAAGGTACGGTGTTCATTAATCCCGCACGTGAATTCATTGCCGCGCATGACCGCGCCAGAGCCGCCCTACTCTGCGATTGCCGCCGCTTCCGCTTGGGGATTGCCCAGCACGTTGCCGGGCCGGAAGTTCCTACCTTGCTGTCCCGTTTGAATGAGCGAGACCCCGCCCTGACGATTGAAGTCCGTCTGGAAAGCTCGCATCGCTTGCTGGAGGATTTTGACAAGGGCGAACTGGACGCCGTCATCGTGCGGCAAGAAGATCATCGCCGTGATGGAGAGGACCTGGGGCCTGAACACTTTGCCTGGTTTGCGGCACCCTGCTTTCATCAGCAAGAAGGCAAGCCATTACGCTTGGCCGCCCTGGCCCCCTGCTGTGGCGTGCGGGATATTGCGACACACGCCTTAAGCACTGCCGGGATTGAATGGAATGAAGTATTTGTAGGTGGAGGCCATGCCGCCGTGATGGCGGCAGTCTCGGCGGGTTTGGCGGTGGCAGCATTTTCGTGCCGCCTGGCACCGCCAGATGCGATTGATGTGGGCCAGCGTCTGGGACTGCCTGCCCTGCCCCCTTCCCGGATTGTGCTGCATTCGACACTGACAGATCAGCGTTCGCGGGAAGCCTTGAGGACCTTGGCGGCGGCATATCGGGAGCATCGTTCTACGCGACTGGCGGGGGCTGCGCAGGCCTGAGCGCCAAGGGTTCAAAGGGCTGGCAAGACCTCAATCCCATCAAGGCCAGTCTGAAAACGGATTCGCCCATGTTGTCCAGGTACTGGGACCACTGGCCATTTCTGCATCGCTTAACAAGCAGGCATCGAAACGGGCTCGTAATGCAGCCTCGTCCATATCCATGCCAATCAGCACCAGTTCCTGACGTGCGTCCCCTACTTGCTCATCCCATTTCTCCTTGATCAGGGCTAGCGCTTCGGGATCTTCCGGCCAACGCTCGGGCGGCATGGAGGCCCACCAGTAACCCGCCACGTGGTAGCGGGCAACGGCCCCGGCCTGTGACCAGGAGCCCGCCAAGGTAGGGAAATTCGCCAACCAGAAAAAGCCTTTGGAGCGCACCACGCCCAGCCATTCGCTTTCGACCAACTCCAGAAAACGCTGCGGGTGGAACGGGCGGCGGGCGCGGTAAACAAAGTTGCCTATGCCGTACTCTTCCGTTTCCGGGGTGTGAGTGCCGCGCAATTCCTGCAACCAGCCTGGGGCTCTGGAAGCCTCTTCAAAATCGAACAAACCGGTGTTGAGTACGCGGTCCAAGGGCACCTTGCCGAACTCGGCCGTTTCAATACGAGCGCGGGGATTCAGGCTATTCAGAATCGCCATCAGGCGCTCACGTTCTGGTTCGCTGATCAAATCGATCTTGTTCAGAACCAACACATCACAGAACTCGATCTGCTCAATCAACAAGTCCACAACGGTACGCGCGTCTTCTTCACCCAAGGATTCTCCACGAGACTGGATGCTGTCTTGCGAACGGTAGTCACGCAGAAAATTAAAGGCATCCACCACCGTGACCATGGTGTCCAGCCGAGCGACTTCACCCAGACAACGGCCATCTTCGCCTTCAAAGGTAAAGGTTTCGGCTACGGGCAGTGGCTCTGAAATGCCAGTGGATTCAATCACCAACTGATCAAACCGTCCTTCCTTGGCCAGACGGTCGACCTCCAGCAGCAAGTCCTCCCGCAAGGTGCAGCAAATACAGCCGTTGCTCATTTCCACCAGCTTTTCATCCGTGCGCGATAGTTCAGCACCGCCGTCGCGAACCAGAGCAGCATCAATATTGACCTCACTCATATCGTTCACGATGACGGCGACGCGGCGGCCTTCGCGATTGTTCAGGATGTGATTCAGCAAAGTCGTCTTGCCCGCCCCCAGAAAACCGGACAAGACCGTTACGGGAATTCGGGCTGTGTGATCAGCCGTGCTGTTGTCGGGGCTTATCGTCATTTCTCTTCGTCCTTAATGCATCAGTGGGCGATCCGTTCCAGAGGATTTCTCGCCAATTTTTTGAGATGTTATAACATAACAATAATTGACCAAGAAAAAACCCTCTTGTCAGGAGGGCTTGAAGCAATAAACGAACAATATAGAACTTGAAGAGCAAATCCTGAGCGTCAGATGTCAGGCAAGCCACGTAGATCGCTTTGTGTTGCTCGCCACTGTGCAAACAAGTCCGCTCGATGCCGGGGATATGGCTCTTCCAGGCTCAACAAAACCTGTATCCGGTCCGTCTGAAAATGACGGAAATCCTCTTTACGCTCACACCAGCCTACTAAAATCCGAACTTGTTGGAAGTAGCCCAAGGCGAAGGGCCAGATTACCCTCTCCGAGCTCTGGCCTGCCCCATCCACATACCTGATGTGCAATTTGCGTTGCAGGCGAATTGCTGTACGTGCGATACCTAGGTCAACGACTTCTGCATCCTGAATCAATCTGGGCCCGACCCGCAGGGCCGTGCTCTCCAGGCTGTCTTTCAGGCTATCAGGCAGCACAGCCGAAATCTTGGCCATCGCATCCGCAGCAGCTTTGGTGACAGGCTCGTCTGCGAACTTTTCTACCCAGCGAAACCCCAGCAGCAAGGCTTCCAGCTCTGCCTGAGAAAACATCAAAGGCGGCAACATAAAGCTGGGACGCAAGACATAGCCCACCCCCGGTTCGCCTTCTATATCTGCCCCCTGCGCCTGCAAAGAAGCGATATCCCGATACAAGGTACGAATGCTGATACCCAACTCCTCCGCCAGCCGCGCACCGCTGACCGGACGCTTGTGTCGGCGTAGTACTTGTAAAAGAGAAAGAAGTCGTTCTGCTCGGGCCATGCTGGATACTGCCATTTTTTGGCAGCATGGTCACCCATAATCATCGGATCAATCACACAAAGGACTGACGATGAAACACCCAAACCTGCTGCTTCTCTATGTTGAAGATCCAGCAGCCAGCCGCATTTTTTATGAAAAACTGCTCAAGAAAGCCCCCACCGAGTCTTTTCCCACCTATGTCGCTTTTGAACTGAACACAGGACTGACGCTGGGCTTATGGTCTACCCAGGCTGCCAGCTTTGTATCGTCCGGGACAGGGCATCGATCCGAACTCGCGTTTCTAGCCGATGATGACGCAGCCGTGGATCAGCTTTATCAGGACTGGGTCGCTACGGGCATACAGATCGAGCAAGAGCCTGCAACGGCTGTGTTCGGACGTACCTTTGTGGCACTGGATCTGGACGGGCATCGGCTGCGAGTGTGTACCGCAGGCTAAGGGTCAGAAACAGGCCGAGCCCTCACGAAGCGCCTCGGCCTGTTTAGCCATTGCGGCTCAATCCGACACGCTAGCCCGAAGCACAATCTTCTGCGCTGTCGCAGGCGACACTGTCATCGCCAAGGTGCCGTAATGCGCCCCCCAGGCACCTACTTGCCCTGGACTACGCGTACTTAAAAATACATCCACAACCTCTTGAGAGCTATATCGCATCAGCTCTGCCGCCTGCAACACACGGGCGACAGCTTCAGTCATGGGACGGGCCAGGAACTCATCCTGGATCGCCGCATGCACGATGCGTTCGGTATGCTGCACCAGTGCATCAAACCGCCGATCTTGCCCGGCCAAGGGTTTGAGCTCATTGAATACCGCCTCCACCGTGCGCGGGTCCTTGATCATGGCACGGCGTACATCCATGCACATCATATTGGCCGTCCCTTCCCAGACACTGTTCAAGGGGGCTTCGCGGTACACACGCGCCATCGGGTTTTCTTCGATGAAGCCGTTCCCGCCATGGCACTGCAAAGCCTCGTTCGCAATGGAAGGCGCTCGCGAGCAATTGAAGTATTTCGCGGCGGGTGTCGCTACACGGGCCAGGAATTTCTCGTGTTCGCTGCTTGGTATCTGATCCGTTGCCTTGGCCACCCGCAATGCCATCAAGGTCGCCGCCTCCACTTCCACCGCCATATCGGCCAGCACATTGCTCATCATGGGGCGGTCGGCAATGGAGGTTCCAAATGCCTTGCGTGATGTGGTGTGGCGCAAGGCCAAGGTCAGTGCCTGCCTCATCAAGCCTGCTGAACCAATCGCAAAATCCAATCTTGTCAGATGCGAATGCGACAGGATTTCCCGAATACCGCGCCCTTCTTCCCCCACCCGAATTGCCAGCGTTCCTGCATATTCAACCTCGCTGGAAGCATTCGATTTATTCCCGGCCTTGTCCTTCAGGCGCTGCACGAAAAAGCGGTTATAGCTGCCATCTGGCAAGGTGCGCGGCAAGAAAAAGCATGTCACGCCACCATTGACTTTGGCCAGCGTAAAAAAGCCATCCGACTGCGGCACGGAGCAAAACCATTTATGCCCGGTCAGCTCATACCAATGTGCCGTGGCACCGTGATAATCCGCGCTATGGGAAAAACGCGCCGTGGTCTGTGTCTCGCGCAAATCAGACCCGCCCTGCTTTTCTGTCATGGCATAGCCAATCACCACAGAGGGCTTCTCCCCCACTTCCCGACGGCTGTATTCATAGCGAGTGCCTTTGAGCTTGTCCGCCCACACGGCCAAAGCGGGCTCGGCCTCGAAACCTGCATAGGCTGCATACGCCATACCGGTCGGACAGCCTGTGCCGTGCTCCACCTGATTCCACAGATACGACAACACCGCACGCGCAAAGTGACCGTTTTTCTCTTGCGTGCGCCAGCTCAAATTCGGGACTTCATGCTGCCAAGCCAGCCCCATCAGCTCGTGCCAGCTTGGGTGAAACTCCAGCCAATCAATTCGATTGCCAAAACGGTCGTGCGTTTTTAATTCAGGCAAATGACGGTTAGCCAAACGAGCCAGTTCCTGCACGCTTTCATCACCGGCCACCGCCCCCAAAGCCTGACAACGCGACGCGGCCCACGGCGCTTCCCGTGCTATGGCCGCCTGCAATATCGCATCGCCCGTAAAAGCGTTAAAGCCACTGGCAGGCAAGGCCTGGTTCAGAACCTGATGTGTGCTGTAACGATCCGCTGGAGCATTCAAAATACTGCTGGCAAGGGGCTGATTCATGTCTGTCTCCGATCTGTTTTTCTAAGGCGTGGCAGAAAGGACTGCCACGCTGGCACAAGCCATCTGGGCAATCTGGTCAGCCAGCGCCGCCACTTGGCGCTGGTAACTGTCCGTGCCATCGTGCTGCTGACGGCTCAAGGGAGAAAGTGGGCCAATCAGGCCTTCCATAAAGCCGCCCACAATGACAGTGGCCGCAATATCAGGCTGCACATCACGACGCATTTCTTCGGCGTCCTGACCCATGGAAACAATGGAATGAATCACTTGGCTGATCGCCGCGCGGTAAACCAGGCGCGCAGCGTCAATCTCCTTGTCACACGGCTCCGCGATCAAGGCATAGGCAAGACGGGGATTGCGCATGGCGCGTTTGACGAAGGTGGAGACGGCCGAATGCAGGCGCAAGGTAGAGGAACCGTCAGCCTGGGCGATGTCTGTCAGCACATCCACCTCGCGCTGAGACACTAGCGACAAGACTTCTGCAAACAGTTCCGCCTTGGACGGGAAGTAACGGTAGACCGTTCCCGTCGCGATACCGGCAGCGGCCGCCACACTGGCAACCTGCGCCTCCTGCCAACCGCCTTCGCTCACCAAAGCACGAGCGGCTTCCAGGATACGGCTGCGATTATCTTGCAGGCGGGCTTCAACAGCGGGGGTTTGACGGTAAGCCATAAAGAAGTGAACTCGTATTCATTACATGAGTGAATCCTAGTTCATTTCTTTACGGCGGACAAGATTTCTTTAATCGCAAGTATTGAGGGGGCTCGTCTTTCACCATCGCGGGCAGACTGAAAACATCAAATTTTTGATGTGCGTAGACTGTAAAAACCCTTCATTGCTCAAGCCATTCCCCGGCCCCGCCCTCCTCGCTTGATCCGCCCTAAACCCTGGAGCGGTTGCGAAAGATTTCCAGAGCCCCACCCAGCAGACTCCCGAAGCGAGCCGCATTGTGACGCACCCCAGATTGCTGCCCACCTATAAAAAACAGATGCGCCATCTCCCCCACAATCTCTGAATGCCTGGGTAGTAGAAAAGCACTTTTTGAGGTCTTGATCGCAAAGGCCAGACGCGTGGCATCGACACGCGACTGATACTCCGCCACCAAAGGATCGTGCAAAGCCCATGCACGAATGGCCACTTCTCGATTAGGCTGCTTATCGGCAGCGATATGAATGTAGCGCTTCAAAACCTCCACCGCCCCCTGCCCCTGCGCCGCATACTCCAACATGCAAGCGGTGTAGTCATGCTCCCAGGTCGAGAGCAGTGCCCGCACAAAGTCCTCGCGATTGCGGAAATGGTGATAGAACGATCCGCGCGTCACATTCAAGCGGCGAGCAACCCGCTCCCCTGAAACGCCGATATAGCCTTCCAGATCCAGGGTTTTCAAACCTGCCTCAATCCAATCGCCTCTCGTCAACTTGCGCATCACGGGAACATACAGCCTGTGTAGGGTGATTAGTGAATAAATAGACTACGAAGCTTCACGGTGACCGCCGCAAGAACAGGGATTGCGGCTTTTTCATGGAGCTTGTAATGAAAGAAATAGCACTGATTGCCTTCGACCAATTCACGGACATAGATCTGTTTCTGATGTGGGACCTGCTAGGTCGAAACACACGAGACTGGCGCGTCAGGATACTGGGTGCGGCACCTATTTTACGATCTGCGCATGGTTTGGAAATACAGACACAGGGACCTCTATCCGAAGCCAGCCAAGCCGATGCGGTCTTGTTCAGCAGCGGTAAAAAGGGAGTGCCAGCGGCCATGAGCAATCCTGACTTTCTACCCAATCTGCACCTGAACCCCGAGCGTCAATTCATAGGCTCGATTTGTGCAGGTGTGTTTTTTCTGGAGCGCCTGGGCTTGCTACCCCAACGCAGGGCAACCACCCACCCCGATGCGCGCGCTTTATTGCAGGATGTGGATCTGGAACCCGTCGATCAAGCCTTGGTCTGTTACGGCAAGCTTGCCAACGCAGGCGGATGCCTGGCTTCTCTATACCTTGTGGGCTGGCTGGTGGAATCACTTTTCGATGCGCAGAAACGGCGGGAAACCTTGCTGCCAGTGTATCCAGCAGGGCAAGAAGCGATTTATGCGGAGCTCGTTGAACGGAGTATCCAGGAAGCCCGTATTTAATATGCTTTGAAGGGTCCTGGAAAACGAGTCGACGTGACTCTAGCCGTGACGCATCACACTAGCTATCCGCAGCCCAAATAGAACTGCCCCCAGCAACAGTGATGGCAAGGCCATCACTGTTGCTGGGGGCAGCTTGAACTACGAGACTAAACGATGCCCTAAGGCGTCTTAGCCCAACAATTCTTTACGAACAATCTCAGCACCGGCGCTCAAGGCATGCAGCTTGCCGCGTGCCACTGCGCGTGGCAAAGGTGCCATGCCGCAGTTGGTGGACGGATACAGCTTGTCAGCATCCACAAACTTCAGTGCTTTACGCAGCGTGTTGGCTACTTCGTCCGCCGTTTCAACCGTATTGGTCGCCACATCAATCGCGCCAACCATCACTTTCTTGCCACGAATCAGTTCAATCAGATCCATAGGCACCAGGGAGTTCTGGCACTCCAGGGAGATGATATCGATCTTGGATTGCTGCAGCTTGGGGAAGGACTCTTCGTACTGACGCCATTCCGAACCCAAGGTTTTTTTCCAATCCGTGTTGGCCTTGATGCCGTAGCCATAGCAAATGTGCACGGCAGTTTCGCACTTCAGACCT
Organism: Alcaligenes sp. SORT26; assembly: GCF_017377875.1. Lineage (GTDB taxonomy): Bacteria > Pseudomonadota > Gammaproteobacteria > Burkholderiales > Burkholderiaceae_B > Alcaligenes > Alcaligenes parafaecalis. The sequence continues at coordinate 576,537 of NZ_CP070975.1, read as the reverse complement.
TCAATGGCACGTTCCAAGGTAGCGATACCCCAGTCGTTCACTTCATCAAAAAACACGTTGAAAGCAGGTTCATCAAACTGGATGATATCCACACCAGCCGCTTCCAGCTCTCTGGCTTCCTGATTCAGGATCTTGGCGAATTCCCAAGCCAGTTTTTCACGGCTCTTGTAGTGGTTGTCATACAGCGTATCGATCATGGTCATGGGACCAGGCAGCGCCCATTTGATCGGCTGCGTGGTTTGCTGACGCAGGAACTTGGCATCGTCCACAAACACGGACTTGGGACGAGTCACTGCACCCACAACGGTTGGCACGCTGGCGTCGTAACGGTCACGAATACGAACGGTCTCACGCTTTTCAAAATCAACCCCGTCCAGGTGTTCAATAAACGTGGTGACAAAGTGCTGGCGGGTTTGCTCGCCATCGCTAATCAGGTCGATACCGGCGTGCAGTTGCTCTTGCAGGGACAGACGCAGTGCGTCATTCTTGCCTTCGACCAGGTCCTCACCTTCCAGTCTCCAGGGCGACCACAATTTCTCGGGTTCAGCAAGCCAAGAGGGTTTAGGCAAACTGCCAGCGGTGGAGGTGGGTAGCAATTTTTTCATAATAAATAACCTTGTTGTTTTTGATTAATCAAAGCGCGTAGCTAGCAGCCCATTGATCAAGAATAACTTTGTATGGCTTGATAAAACTCTCTTCGGTAAACCGGCCCTGCTCAACCGCCAGTCGGCTACGCTCTTCGCGATCATAGACAATTTGCGTGACCGAGTGATCTGCATTTTTCAGGCTGGGTTGGTAACGCATTCCAGCCGCCGAGTTGGCATTATAAATCTCGGGACGGTAAATTCTCTGGAAGGATTCCATCGTGCTGATCGTACTGATCAACTCCAGATTCGTATAGTCGCTAAGCAGATCACCACGGAAATAGAAGGCCAAAGGCGCAACGCTATTTGGGGGCATGAAATAGCGAACCTGCAAGCCCATTTTGGCGAAATATTCATCGGTAGGAGAGAACTCGTTCTGCTGGTACTCAACACCCAATACGGGATGCTGATTACCGGTCCGGTGGTAAACCTTGCTGCTGGACACGCTCAGGCAGATAACGGGGGATTTGTTGAAGTTCTCTTTATACAGCGTGGAGTTCACAAAAGACTGAAACAGCTTGCCGTGCAAATCGCCAAAACCTTCTGGCGCGCTGAAGCCGTTTTTATTCTTGTTGTGCTCCAGCAAAACAACGCTGAAATCGTAATCCCGCACATAAGAAGAAAAGTTGTTTCCAACAATACCTTCAATGCGCTTGTTTTCTTTACAGTCAATGATGTTGGTTTTCAGAATCTCAATGGTAGGGAACGTAGAACCATTGCCTTCAACGTCAATATCAACCGAAACAATATCCAGCTCGACCGAGTAACGATCCCCATTCGGATTGTCCCAGTGTGCCAGGCTATTGAAGCGGTTATCTATCATCTTCAAGGTATTGCGCAGGTTTTCCTGGCGGCTTTCACCACGGGCCAGATTGGCGAAATTGGTGGTGATGCGTGTGTTGTCGGATGGACGGTAGTTTTCATCAAAACGGATGCTTTTGATGCTGAACGCGAATTCTTTATTCATTTTTATGTATGCCCTAATTTCTGTTATCAATCTCGAATTTACTTTCAAGCTAAATCACTGATTTAGAAAAATAAATTCATCTTGTTTATGCTTGCTCTGCGCTCGCTGCCTGGCCTGTTTCAGGACTGAGCCGGTTTCACCCCTGCCCCACACACCGCACTTTCTGGGGAAGCTGAAACACAGTGATGAAGCACTACGCCCAGCCCCTCAAAAAAAGTCCCGGCAGTTGGCCGGGACTCACCGCCAAAACTGCTCCTGATTCGATCAGGCACTTGCTCGCAAAGCTTTCGCTGCCGCCACCATATTGGTCAGCGCGGGAATCACCTCTGCCCATTGGCGTGTTTTCAGACCGCAGTCGGGATTCACCCACAAACGTTCTGCTGGCACGCGCTCGGCGGCTTTCTTCATCAAATCCACAATGTGCTGCTCGGTCGGGATGTTGGGCGAGTGAATGTCATACACGCCAGGGCCGATTTCATTGGGGTACTGGAAGTTCTCAAAGGCTTCCAGCAATTCCATATCCGAACGGCTGGTTTCGATGGTGATCACATCTGCATCCATATCGGCGATGGACGCAATAATGTCGTTGAACTCCGAGTAGCACATGTGGGTATGAATCTGCGTCTCGTCACCCACGCCGTTAGCGGTGATGCGGAAGCTTTCCACGGCCCAATCCAGATAGCTCTTCCATTGCGACTTGCGCAGTGGCAAGCCTTCACGCAAGGCTGCTTCGTCGATCTGAATAACGTGTACACCGGCCTTTTCCAGATCCAGCACTTCCTCGCGAATGGCCAGCGCCAATTGCAGGCAAGAAGCCGAGCGTGGCTGGTCATCACGCACAAAGGACCAGTTCAAAATCGTGACGGGGCCCGTCAACATGCCCTTCATGGGTTTTTGGGTCAGGGACTGAGCGTAGGTAATCCACTCCACCGTCATGGCTTGAGGGCGGCTGATGTCACCAAACAGAATAGGTGGTTTCACGCAGCGCGAACCGTAGGACTGCACCCAGCCGAACTGGCTAAATGCGTAGCCGTCCAGTTGCTCACCGAAGTACTCGACCATGTCGTTGCGCTCGGCTTCACCGTGCACCAAAACGTCCAGACCCAGCTTTTCCTGTTCGCGCACGCTGCGCTCAATCTCGGCACGCATGGCGTTCTGATAGCTGCTTTCATCCAGGCGACCAGCCTTGAACTCACTACGCGCACGACGGATTTCAGTCGTCTGCGGGAAAGAACCAATCGTGGTGGTGGGGAATGCGGGCAGCTTCAGGAATTCAGCTTGCTTGGAAGCACGCTGTGCGTAAACACTCTTGCGCTTGCCCAGTTCAGCATTGATACGAGCAACCGCCGCTTTGACAGCAGGATTATTCACACGAGACGAGTTGCGACGAGCCGTCAGGGCTGCCAGGTTCTCGGCCAACTCAGCCTTCACAGCATCGCGACCTTCACGCAGGGCCTTGCCCAATACGCGCAATTCGTCTAATTTTTGCAAGGCAAAGGCCAGCCAGGACTTCACATCGGCATCCAGCTTTTGTTCGCTGTCCAGATCAACCGGCACATGCAACAGAGAGCACGAAGGTGCAATCCACAGGCGCTCGCCCAGTTGCTTCGCGATAGGCTCGACCCAATCCAGAACAGCAGTCAAATCTGTCTTCCAGATATTGCGGCCATTGATCACGCCCAGGGACAAGACTTTGTCCTCTCCCAGCAGTTTGAGCAGGGATTCCACGCCATCACGGTCATTGATGGCATCGACGTGCAAACCGGCCACAGGCAGGCTGGCGGCCAAAGCGGCGTTTTCCAGCAGCTCACCAAAATAAGTCGCCACCAGCAGTTTCACGCCTGAGGACTTCAGGTGCTGATAGGCCGTCTTGAACGCTTGCTGCCACTCGGCGTCCAGTTCGGTAACCAGAATAGGCTCGTCAATCTGCACCCACTCCACACCCGCCTTCGCCAGCGTGTCCAGCAATTGGGCATACACAGGCAGCAGACGATCCAGCAAGACCAGCTTGTTGGATTCATCCTTGGCCTTGCCCAACGCCAGATAGGTCACGGGGCCAATGATCACAGGCTTGGCTTTCACGCCCTGGGCCTTGGCTTCAGCCAACTGCTCCAGCAGACGCGAGGCGTCCAGCGTGAATTGGGTGTCAGCCGTAAATTCGGGGACGATGTAGTGATAGTTCGTGTCGAACCACTTGGTCATTTCACCAGCAGCCACACCACCACCGCAGCAGGCGCTGTGATCTTCCAAGCCCTTGGCCGAACGACCGCGCGCTACGCGGAAGTAGTTATCCAGCTCATCGCCATGGAAACCCTGGACTCGCTCGGGCAAGTTGCCCAGCAAGAAGCTGGCATCCAGCACCTGATCGTAAAAAGAGAAGTCGCCCACGGGCACCAGATCCAGACCCGTCTGGTTCTCCCAATGACGCTGGCGCAGTTGAGCACCCAGAGCCTTGAGTTCGTCACGCGAAGATTCGCCCTTCCAGTAAGACTCCAAGGCGAACTTCAGTTCCCGTTTGGCGCCGATGCGCGGAAAGCCAAGATTATGAATCGTCGTCATGTGCTGCTCTCAATAGGCCAGTGAATTAAAGAATGACTTGCATTGTAGGAAGCCATATCAATGAAGTAAAATGGTCTTATCTCACCAATCCATGAATATCCTTCACGAATCATGTTAGAGCGCATCCATCTGGCCGTCGTACAGCAAGTTGACAAGCAAGGGTCCCTGACCGCCGCCGCAGGCGTGCTGCACGTTACCCAATCCGCCCTTAGTCACACCATGAGGAAACTGGAGCAGCAACTGGGCACCGAAATCTGGCGACGCGAAGGCCGTAGCCTGCAGCTAACCCAGGCTGGGCAGTACCTGCTGGCCGTCGCGAATCGCGTCCTGCCGCAACTGGATCTGGCTGAAGAACGCTTGGGGCAGTTTGCTCAAGGAGAGCGAGGCTCGCTGCGTATCGGCATGGAATGCCACCCCTGCTATCAGTGGCTGCTGAAGATCGTCTCGCCGTATCTCAGTGCCTGGCCGGATGTGGATGTGGATGTGAAGCAGAAATTCCAGTTTGGCGGCATCGGCGCGCTGTTTGGCTTTGAAATCGATCTGCTTGTGACACCAGACCCGCTCTATAAACCGGGTTTGAAGTTCGAGCCTGTGTTCGACTATGAACAGGTGCTGGTGGTCAATAAAGCTCATGCACTGGCTAAGGTGGACTATGCCAAACCCAAGGACCTGGACCGGGAAGTGCTGATCTCCTATCCGGTCGACATAGACAGGCTGGATATCTACAACCAGTTTTTGCTGCCCGCAGGCATCGCCCCCCGACGCCACAAGGCGATTGAGACAACAGACATCATGATGCAGATGGTGGCCAGCGGGCGCGGGGTCGCAGCCCTACCCCGATGGTTAGTGGAGGAGTATGCAGAAAAGCTGGATGTGGTGCCGGTGAGGTTGGGCAAGCATGGCATCGCCAAGCAGATTTTCTTGGGGATGAGGGAGACGGAGGCCGTGATTGATTATCTGCAGGCGTTTATGGATCTGGCTCGGAGGTCTGGGCCGAGTACAGGACCAAGCCTTACCTAGCGACGGCCCGTCTTAGCGCCGGACTTAAGTTGGGCCCAGAGTTTGGCGAGCATCTTTTGTAGTACTTGGCATTCCGCTTCATCAAGGCTGCTGGTCAGCGATTCGCACATCTGCCAGAACGCAGGCAGGGCTTCGTCCACCAACTTACGGCCCTCATCCGTTAACTCCAAAGCAAAACTGCGTCGATCCTCGGTACTTAATTTGCGGCGCAACAGATCTCGTTTTTCCAGCCAGTCCAGCAAGGATGTCACTGTAGAGCGCGTCACGCCGAAATACTCCGCGATGTTGGACGGCGTGATCGCCTGACTCTCCACCAATCCCCGCTCTGCCAGACTGAAAAACATCAATACATCGAATTTGTTCTCTGACAGGCCGAACGGCGCGAGACGGCTGTTCGCACACTGCTCGATATCGTCACACAGCCACAGCATCAACAAGCCTAACCCTGCACGGCTTGGGTTGGTGTTTTCGGCGGCACTAGCGCGCATCAGCTCCAAGTGAGGGCGTACTGCCTTAAGAGCCGTGAGAGATGGCGCAGAAGCGGATGTTTTGGACCGGTGCATGATGGGTCAAGCTCAATACCAAAGGGAAGGTTGGCAATCATAGCGCAAAGAAATAGTACCACTTGCGTATAATACGATAGCCGTACTATATTTCTATTGCTTCACAACAATCAAAGGCCAAGCCTCAATTAAAAATCCCGAAGGAGCCTATACACCATGAAAGTAATTGAATTGCACCACGTTGGTTTCGGCGTCAATCATGCGCAGGCCGATGCCATGCTTGATTTCTATCGCAACGTGCTGGCTTTGCCACAAGACCCGTCTCGCTGGAAGATTCCTGGCATTTACGGTTCTTGGTTCAACCTACCCAATGGCACCCAACTGCACATTCTTGGTTGCGAAGGCGTTTCCCAGTACGCCAAAGGACCAGATCAGGACCCGGTCTCGAATCACTTTGCCCTTGCCGTCGAGGACATACTTGCCGCCGAACAAGAGCTGGTGGAGCAAGGCATCGAGTACTTCACCCTCGACAATGTTGCCTCTCCCAACCTGAAACAGTTGTTCCTGCGCGATCCCGCAGGAAACCTTATCGAGCTGCATCAGGCCACGGCTCGTAGCGCGGGTGTCGCAGTAGAAGAGCAGCAACCGGGCCCAAGCGCCAATCGCTAAATGTATAGCTAGCAGGAGTGAGACATGTATTTCGATATGAAAGCTTTAAGCAGCTCGCAACGTAGCAAGCTGGTGCACTCCACGGTAATTCCCCGGCCTATTGCATGGGTGAGTTCGTGCAGTGCTTCGGGTGCGGTCAACGTCGCACCATTTTCGTTTTTCAATGTGATGTCCGGGGACCCACCGTTGCTGTGCCTTTGCATCGGTTCGCGCGCGGGTGAGCCCAAAGACACAGCACGCAACATCGTCGACCAAGGCGAATTTGTAGTCAATCTGGTCTCGGAAAATATGGCCGGACGCATGACTATCACCTCTATAGACTTCGATGCCGACTTGAATGAAGCGCAAGAGGCGGGACTTGAAATGCTCCCAAGCCAGCAGGTGACTGTGCCAAGAATCGGATCGAGCCCATGCTCGATGGAGTGCAAGGTCCGCCAGTTGATTGATATTGACGGTATACGAACCTTTGTACTCGCAGACATCGTCGGCGTACACCTATGCGACGAGGCCGTTACCGACGTCAGCAAGATGTTCATCGACCCATTGCCAATGGCCTTGATCGGGCGTCTTCACAGTCCGGGCTGGTACTGCAAAGTATCAGCCGATTTCCAGCTTTCCACGCCCTCTCCCCAGCAATGGCAGGCCCTGAAGGATCAGGGACAGGCGCAGCAGTTGTTGAACTGGCAAGCCCCAGCCCCGACACATTCCAGAGGCCAAGATGTTGAATGCAAATGAAGTGCGCCAAAGCGCTGAATACCTGGATAAGGCCGAGCGCTCTCGCGAGCAAATACGTCAGATTTCGCTGAGCCATCCCGAGATGAGCATCACTGATGCTTATGCCATCCAGCACGCTTGGGTACAGATGAAGCTTGCCCGTGGTCAGCGAATTATCGGCCACAAAATCGGCCTGACTTCGCGGGCGATGCAAATGGCTTCACAGATTGATGAGCCAGACTACGGCGTACTGCTCGATGACATGCTCTGGGGCGATGGCAGTGAAATCAAACGCGAGCAGCTAATCCTTCCCAGGGTAGAAGTGGAACTGGCTTTCATCCTGAACCGCCGCTTGGCGGGTGAGCAAGTGACACTATTAGATGTGCTGGACGCCACCCGTTATGTGGTACCCGCACTGGAGATCATCGATGCACGCTCCGAACAGCTAGACCGTGAAACTAAGCGACCACGTCGGGTGGTCGACACCATTGCCGACAATGCGGCAAATGCCGGGGTGATCCTCGGTGGGCGTCCAGTGCGTGTAGATGATCTGGACTTACGCTGGGTGGGTGCCCTGTTGATGCGTAATGGCGTCATCGAGGAGACAGGCCTGTCAGCAGGTGTTCTTAACCACCCTGCCAATGGTGTTGCATGGCTATGCCATCGCCTGGCTGCATTCGACAGTGGCCTCGAACCGGGACACATCGTGCTCTCCGGCTCTTTCACTCGACCAGTGCATGCCAACGGCGGCGACACCTTTCATGCTGACTTCGGACCACTGGGCAGCGTCGGCTGCCACTTCGTCTGATCCTTTACTCACCAAGATTTAGCTATGCATAACACCTTCAAACAAGCGCTTGGCAAGAACGATCCGGTAATTGGCCTATGGCTGGGCCTGGCCAACGCTTACACCGCCGAACTACTCGCAGGTACCGGATACGACTGGCTAGTTATCGACAACGAACATGCCCCCAATACCGTGCCCTCAACCTTGGCGCAACTGCAGGCCCTGGCGGGCACACCGGCACACGCGGTTGTCCGTGCCTCTAGTGATGACACTGTAGAGATCAAACGCTTACTTGATCTGGGGGCCCAAACCCTGCTCATTCCGATGGTAGAAAGCGCCGAACAGGCCACACGCATCGTCGCCGCAACACGCTACCCACCAGTTGGGGTGCGCGGGGTCGGAGCAGCCTTGGCGCGAGCCTCACGCTGGCAACAAGTACCCGATTACCTGGCCAAAGCTGACACTCAGATTTGTACGCTGGTGCAAGTTGAAAGCATGGCGGGTCTGGCAGCCCTGCCTGAGATTGCACGGGTCAGCGGCGTAGATGGAGTGTTCATCGGCCCGGCTGACCTGGCAGCGTCGATGGGTCATTTGGGCAATCCTGGACACCCTCAAGTGCAGCAGGCAATAGCGACAGCCATTGGCGAGATTCGTAAAGCCGGTAAAGCGGCGGGTATTCTCAGCGGTGACTTGGCTATGGCTCGCACTTACTTGCAACTAGGGGCCGTGTTTGTCGCAGTGGGGTCTGATGTCGGGGTGTTGTCGAATGGTGCGCGGGCTTTGCGGGAGGCGTTTCGGGATATTGCGTAATTATTTTCCTTCGGACGCTTGTGTCAAAGAAGGTGAGAGAGGTGAATCGTACTATCGTTGATTGGACGGATCGGGGGACGGGGGCGAGGCATGCAAGGTCATGCTCGCTTAACCAGACTGTAGTCGCGTTAGCTACGTCAGACTCCTTGTCTCAACTGATTTTCTATCGATAGAAAGAAGTGTCAACGTAATTCAGTCGCAAAAACAAAAAAGCCCGCATAATTGCGGGCTTTTTGACTTTCTATGCCATCAGATGTCTGGTCATGCCAGACGTAAAATCATTCCCACTCAATCGTCGCTGGCGGCTTGCTGCTTACGTCGTACGTCACACGGTTAATGCCACGCACTTCGTTGATGATGCGGCCAGAAGTCCGTTTCAGCAGCGAGTATGGCAGTTCAGCCCAGTCAGCAGTCATGAAGTCAGTGGTCTGCACTGCGCGCATGGCAACAACGTACTCATAGGTACGAGCATCGCCCATCACGCCTACGCTCTTTACAGGCAGGAAGACGGTGAAGGCCTGGGAAGTCAGGTCGTACCAATTCTTGCCGGTTTCTTCGTCAACCGTATTGCGCAGCTCTTCGATGAAGATGGCATCAGCCTGGCGCAGCAGGTCTGCGTATTCACGCTTGATTTCACCCAGGATACGGACGCCCAAGCCTGGGCCTGGGAAGGGGTGACGGTAGACCATTGCGGGTGGCAAGCCCAGGGCTACGCCCAGTTTGCGCACTTCGTCTTTGAACAGTTCGCGCAGCGGTTCCAGCAGTTTCAGGTTCAGCGTGTCTGGCAGGCCGCCCACGTTGTGGTGGGATTTGATGCCTGTGGCTTTGCCGGATTTAGCGGCGGCGGATTCGATTACGTCCGGGTAGATCGTGCCTTGTGCCAGCCAGCGGGCGTTGCTGAGTTTGGCGGCTTCTTCCTGGAAGATTTCCACGAATTCACGGCCGATGATCTTGCGCTTGGCTTCCGGGTCGGTCACACCGGCCAGTTTGCCCAGGAAGCGGTCGGATGCGTCGATATGGATGATCTTCAGGCCCATATTGTCAGCGAAGGTGCTCATGACTTGCTCGGCTTCGTTCAAGCGCAGCAGGCCGTGGTCCACGAAGACGCAAGTCAGCTTGTCGCCGATGGCCTGATGGATCAGAGCGGCAGCAACGGAAGAGTCCACACCACCAGACAGAGCCAGGATGACTTCTTCGTCGCCGACTTGGTCGCGGATATTGGCGATAGCCTCTTCCACGTAGTCAGGCATGTTCCAGTCGCCCACGCAGCCACAGATGTCGCGCACAAAGCGTTCAAACAAGGCACCACCTTGGACGGTATGTGTAACTTCAGGGTGGAACTGAACAGCGTAGAAACGACGTTCTTCGTCGGCCATACCGGCGATGGGGCAGGTTGGCGTGGACGCCATCAGCTTGAAGCCGGGAGGCAGCGCGGTGACTTTGTCGCCGTGGCTCATCCAGACTTTAAGCATGCCGTGGCCTTCTGCCGTGGCGAAATCTTGAATGCCTTCCAGCAATTTAGTGTGGCCGTGGGCACGCACTTCAGCGTAGCCAAATTCGCGCTTGTCGGAGCCTTCGGTAACGCCGCCCAGTTGGCGAGCCATGGCTTGCATGCCGTAGCAAATGCCCAGAACGGGTACGCCTGCGTCAAAAGCAGCGGCGGGAACTTGCAAAGCATCGTCGGCGTAGACCGATGCGTGGCTGCCCGACAGAATGATCCCTTTCAGGCCTTCTTGGGAACGGATGAATTCATCGCTAACATCACCGGGGTGAATCTCACAGTACGCACCGGCTTCGCGTACGCGACGCGCAATAAGCTGGGTGACCTGGGAGCCGTAATCAAGAATCAGAATTCGCTGGTGCATGAAAGTATCGAGCCAATAATAAAGCGGTAAAGGATCTATTTTACGCTGTGTAGCGCCGCTTAGGGAGTGGCTGAAATACTCCAGGCTGAAATTGTCCTGCATCACTGGCATTCATGCGGCAAGGCAGCTACAGTACATGCAGCCATTTTGGGAGTTTCAGCATGTCTTCGAGTCGTACCCCTCGTCAGAGCGAGCTCAATGAACACCATGAATCCCGACCTGCACAGGCCGGTCAGCAGCAAGGCGGCAGCAGCTATATCCCTGCTTCCGGCCCTTCCGGTGATCGCTCTCACAGTTTTGCCTATGAATGCCAGGAAGATACCGACGAGGTATCTGACAGCCTGACTTTTGTGCTGGTTCACGGTGCCTGGCACGGTGGCTGGTGCTGGTCCCGGCTAGCGGCCCGACTCCAAGCCAAAGGTCATAAGGTGTATACACCCACCCTGACAGGCCTGGGCGAACGCAGCCATTTGCTTAGCCCGGACATCACCCTGAATACCTTTGTGGATGATGTCGCTAATTTGATACGTTGGGAGGAGCTTTCCAACGTGGTTTTGGTGGGTCATAGCTTCGGTGGGCTGGTTATCAGCGGGGTGGCCGATGTACTGCCGCGCTGCATTCGGCAACTGATTTATCTGGACGCCTTTATTCTGCCCAGCGGCACCAGCACATTTGACACCCTGCCTGAAAAGATCATCGACAGCATGGTGGCCTCCGCCGGGAAAAGTACAATCCCTGCCGTCCCCCCTCCCCCTCTTAGCGCTCTGGGCTTGCATGCAACGGAAGACCTGCACTTTGTAGGCAACCGCTTAACGCCCCAGCCGCTTAGCGTCTACCGTTCTTCTTTGCGCTTGCAAAACCCCGTCATCGGTAATGGCCGCCCCTGCTCCTATATCTCCTGCACGCAACCGACCTTCAGGGGGGTGGATACGTCGCGTGAGTGGGCACGGCAACAAAAAGACTGGGAGTTCCGCGAGCTGGAAAGCGGACATGGTGCCTTGATGACTCACCCCGATATGCTGGCCCGATTGCTGCTGGAACTGGCGGACTAGTCCGCTTGAGCCACACTGTCTTTAGAGCGATAAAACTCCCTGGGAGTCACCCCAAAATGCCGCCGGAATACGGCGGCATACGCGCTTTGGCTGGCATAACCATGCTGTAGCGCGACTTGCACAACAGGCTCACCCGCCGCCAAACCCTCCAAAGAACCCAGTAAACGCGCAAACTGACGCCATTGCCCGAAGCTGATGCCGGTATGGCGACGAAACAGTCGATGAAAAGTTTTAACGCTCATCGCCAGTTGTTTGGCCCAGGCATCCACATCCCTAGCATCATCTGGGCAGGCTTCTAATTGTCGGCATACCAAGAGCAAACGTGGCTCCTCTGGCCAAGGAAGATGAAACGGCAACACAGGCAATTCACGCAGTTCATCCAGCAATAGACGCATCAAACGGCCATCGCGGCTGTCCAGCGAATACACCAAAGGAATCCGGCTGGCTTCCAGAATCAATTCCCGCAACAAGGGGCTGACATCCAGTACACAATTACGCGTAGGTAGACCCGGAGCAGCATACTCATCCACAAAAATCGTACGCATTTTGACCTGGCCGCGCATGCGTACCGTATGAGAACGTCCGGGCTGCAGCCAGACACCCCGGCTGGGAGGAACCACCCAGCGCCCTTCTTGCGCATCAATCACCATCACACCTTGCACGGCATACAAAAACTGAGCGCGCACGTGCTGGTGCTCTTCAATAAGATGGCCATCTGGATAGTCTGCCGCCAAACCACTAATAGGCATTTTGGCCAGCTCGACAGGCATATGAATAAGAGGGTCGACCACAAGCTGTCCCATTTGCGCTAAAGCAAGTCAGTTTAGCGAAAGACAGGCAGAACGGTCTACAGCGAGCATACGTCTTCCTTTTGAACGGATGCTTCCTATGCGCAACTATGCCTATCCACTGGTGACCATGCTTTTATGGTCCGGCAACGTGATTGTTTCCAAAATGGCGCACGGCCTGATCGCCGCCCCCGCCATGAGTTTTTACCGAGTCGTACTGGCACTAGCCATCATGAGCTTGTTTGCAGCCCGCCCTGTCTGGCGTCACTGGCACTCAATTCGGCCTCAACTGCCCAAACTGCTTTTTCTGGGATTTCTGAGCATGGCGTTTTATCAATGCCTGTCCTACTGGGCGGCAGCCAGCACCAGCGCAACAAACATGGCGGTGATTACGGCTCTGACACCCTTGCTAACCTTGATGACGACTCGCCTTCTACTACCCGAAACGGGGGCTCGCGGCATGTTGCCCGGTGCACTGATCGCCTTATTTGGCACCGTCTGGTTAATTAGCGGCGGCCATCCCCTGCAACTGCTAAGCCAAGGCGTACGCTCGGGTGATTTATTGATGCTGACGGCTGCTTTGAGCTACGCCTTCTACAGCGTCTTCTTGAAAAAATGGCACATCACCGTACCCGCCTGGCAATCGACCTACCTTCAGGCTTGGGGAGCACTAATCACTTTACTGCCTGTGTTTTTCTGGCTGCCCGCCGAACAAACCCAATTGAATGAACAGACTGTTCCCTTGATTCTGTACGCAGGCATTCTGGCATCCGTCTTGCTGCCCTACTGCTGGATACAAGGCATCACACGGCTGGGACCTGCTCGATGCAGCCTGTTCTTGAACATCCTGCCCTTCATGACGGCCATGCTAGCTATCCCTCTGCTGGGCGAAACACTGGGAGCACACCATGTCAGCGGCGGCTTACTGACTCTGACGGGTGTAATTCTGGCTCAATGGCCGCCACAGCGATGGTTGTTCAAAACCAAACCTGCAGTTGCAGAATAAAAATCAGGAGTATTAACTCCCCATCCAGACGTCAATTACTTGGGAAGTCACCAGCAGCAAACTAACGGTTTGAATAACTAGGCAATTATCGAGATGGCTAGCTGATTGGCCGACTTGCCGACTTGCCGACTTGCCGACTTGCCGACTTGCCGACTTGCCGACTTGCAATCCTAGGATAGGCGCACCACGCATTCCTGCAAGTAAAGCCGCCCTTTTACCAAAAAGGGCGCTTTTTATTGCTCGATACCGCTTACGACCTCATTCCCCGGACTATTTACCGCTAACAGCCACCCCTCCTGCAATGAGGCATAACCACGCAACAACAACAATACCCCTCCCGCGCCCGCCACTCCTTTCACTCCCCCCTTCTCCATCATTGCCATCGAGCATTTCCTTGATGAAATTGATGCTCCTCTCACGCCATCCCCTCAATAAGTCGAACAGGGAAGGAGCACTGTCATGTCCTTCTCGATCTGAGCCTCTTAGGGCCTGGGTTCGGGGCGCGGGGCGAGTCAGACTGCTTGCCGCAGGCGGTGTCTTGATCCGGGGTGCAAGCGCTCTGCTGTTTGAACCCGACGCTTGTGATTGGTCCGGGGGACCAATCACCGGGTGAGTTCAGAGCGCGCCCGGATCAAGACACCGACCAGGGCACCGGTGCGCAGCACCAGCAAGTAGTCCGCCCCGCGCCCTGAACCCAGGCCCTAAGAGGCATCTCTTCTGAGACACAGCCTTCCCGAATACAAAGACAAGAGCACAAAAAAAACCGCCAACCCAAAGGCTGGCGGTTTCTGGCATGCAAGAGACTAGCTAAGATCAGTCAGCGCGATAATTAGGCGCTTCCTTGGTGATCTGCACATCATGCACGTGAGACTCACGTACACCAGCGGACGTAATTTCCACGAACTCTGCATTGGCGTGCAATTCCTCAATAGACTTGCAACCGCAGTAACCCATGGAAGCGCGAACACCACCCACCAGTTGGTAAATAATGGCAATAACACTGCCCTTGTAAGGCACACGACCTTCAATACCTTCAGGAACCAGCTTGTCAGCATTGTTCGAAGGGTCCTGGAAGTAGCGGTCAGCCGAACCATCCACCATCGCGCCCAAGCTACCCATACCGCGGTAGGACTTGTACGAACGACCTTGGAACAGCACAACTTCACCAGGAGACTCTTCCGTACCGGCAAACATACCGCCCATCATGCAAGCAGAAGCGCCCGCAGCCAAGGCTTTGGAGACGTCGCCGGAGAAGCGGATACCACCGTCAGCGATCAAAGGTACGCCAGTACCTTCAAGAGCCTTGGCAACATCAGCAATCGCCGTGATCTGAGGAACACCCACACCGGCCACGATACGAGTCGTACAAATAGAGCCAGGGCCAATACCGACCTTGACACAATCTGCACCGGCCTCGACCAGAGCACGCGCAGCATCAGCAGTAGCAATGTTGCCACCGATAACCTGAATGCGCGGGAAGTTTTTCTTGACCCAACGAACGCGTTCGATAACGCCGCGAGAGTGACCGTGAGCGGTGTCCACCACCACCACGTCCACACCAGCCGCAGCCAGTTTCTCGACACGTTCTTCAGTACCGTCACCCACACCAACCGCCGCGCCGACGCGCAACTGACCCTGGCTGTCCTTGCTGGCCAGCGGGTGCTCGGTGTTTTTGACAATATCTTTAACCGTTGCCAGACCACGCAACTGGAACTGATCGTTAACGATCAGCACACGCTCCAGGCGGTGGCGGTGCATCAGAGCCTGAGCTTCGTCCAGCGTGGCGCCTTCATTCATGGTGATCAGACGCTCTTGAGGCGTCATCACATCACGCAAAGGCAGATCCAGGCGGTCTTCAAAGCGCAAGTCGCGGTTGGTGACAATACCCACCAGTTTGCCGGCTTCAACCACAGGCAAGCCGGAAATACCGTGCTGACGCTGCAGATTGATGGCATCGCGCACCTTCATGGTGGGCGTAACCGTGACCGGGTCAATCACA
Source organism: Alcaligenes sp. SORT26 (assembly GCF_017377875.1). Taxonomy (GTDB): domain Bacteria; phylum Pseudomonadota; class Gammaproteobacteria; order Burkholderiales; family Burkholderiaceae_B; genus Alcaligenes; species Alcaligenes parafaecalis. Next base: position 561,154 of record NZ_CP070975.1, on the reverse strand, counting down.
ATACCGAACTCGTGGCGCTTCACACGTGCAACTTCACGTGCCTGGGCATCCGCCGTCATGTTTTTGTGAATGATCCCGATACCGCCTTCCTGCGCCATGGCAATGGCCAGGCGCGCTTCGGTCACGGTGTCCATGGCAGCCGAAACCAGCGGGATATTCAGGGTGATGTCCCGCGTGAAGCGGGTGAGCAAGGATGTATCACGAGGCAGAACCTCGGAGTAAGCGGGAACCAACAACACATCGTCGAAGGTCAGTGCTTTCTTGATGAGACGCATGCTTTTATTACTCCGTCCAAAAATCGATTATACGCGTAAGCAATTACGCAATCCAGACCCGAGCGTTGCGAAACATCCGCATCCAGGGAGTAAATCCACCATTTGCCATCTGATCAGCTCCCTGATCAGCCGCGCCCCACTGCTCGGGCGTCCAGGACATCATGACGTTGCGCGTCACACGTTCCGGGTGAGGCATCATGATGGTGAAGCGGCCATCTGCCGTGGTTACACCAGTCAAACCGTAAGGGCTGCCGTTGGGATTCAGCGGGTACTGCTCGGTGCGCTGACCACGGTGATCCACAAAGTGAACCGCAGCAGCAACCTTGGACGCATCGCCCTGACGCTGGAAGTTGGCAAAGCCTTCACCGTGAGCCACGGCCACTGGCAGGCGCGTGCCTTCCATGCCCTTGAAGAACAAGGATGGCGAAGCGGCGATTTCCACGCTGGAGAAGCGAGCCTCGTATTTTTCCGACTGGTTACGGGTAAAGCGTGGCCAGAATTCGGCACCGGGAATCATGGGAGCCAGGGCCGCCATCATCTGACAACCATTACAAATACCCAGACCGAAGGTGTCACTGCGACCAAAGAAGGCTGCAAACTGATCCGACAACTGGCTGTTGAAACGGATGGTCTTGGCCCAGCCTTCACCCGCGCCCAGCACGTCACCGTAGCTGAAACCACCCACAGCCACCATGCCCTGCATGCCTTCCAGCGATGCGCGGCCAGACAGCAAGTCGGTCATGTGTACGTCCACGGCCTCGAAACCGGCGGTATCAAAAGCCCAGGCCATTTCAACCTGGCTGTTGCAACCCTGTTCGCGCAAGATAGCAACGCGCGGGCGTTTGCCAGTGGCGATGAACGGAGCGGCGATGTCTTCTTGTGGATTGAAGATGACACGAGGGGAAATGCCAGGGTCCTGTACGTCTTCCCAACGATCAAACTCTGCCTGTGCGCAAGCGGGGTTGTCGCGGCGCTCCATGATACGGCGACTTACTTCGCTCCACTGTTGTGCCAATTCGACACGAGGAGCTTGGTAGATGCACGCACCATCGCGGTAGAACTCAACCTGATCGGTCTTGTTCAGGCTGCCAATAACGTGGGAGTAAGCAGACAGGCCTGCTTCACGCAGGGTTTGCATGACCTGATCACGCTTGGCCAGAGGCACCTGAATAACCGCACCGGCTTCTTCGTTAAACAAGGCGCGCAAGGTGATTTCGTCACGTTGGACAGACACTTGTTCGGCACGAATCTTGAAGTCACCCCAATCCGCTGCATGCGGATCAATGGTCAACATATCCAGATTCACGGACACGCCTGTGTGACCGGCGAAGGCCATTTCGGCCACAGTCGCGGCCAAGCCACCGTCGGAACGGTCGTGGTAGGCCAGGATCAGTTCCTGATCGGCCAATTGGCGAATGACTTTCACAAAAGCCAACATGGCTTCTGCATCTTGCATATCGGGGACGGACTGACCGACCTGATTGAAAGCATGAGCCAGTACCGAAGCGCCCATGCGTTGTTTGCCCTGCCCCAGATCGATCAAGACCAAGGCCGTGTCGCCCTGAGTGGTCTTCAGTTGGGGAGTCAAGGTGCGACGTACGTCAGCCACTTGAGCAAAAGCAGTCACAACCAGAGAAACGGGGGAAATCACCTGACGGGATTCACCGTCCTGTTCCCAGCTTGTACGCATGGACAAGGAATCCTTGCCCACGGGAATGGACAGACCCAGGCTCTGGCACCACTGGCTAACAGCCTGAACGGTGTCGAACAAGGCGGCGTCCTGGCCGTCTACGCCGCAAGCGGCCATCCAGTTGGCGGACAGTTTGACGTCTTTCAGATCGCGCACATCGCTGGCAACCAGGTTGGTCAGCGCTTCGGCCACAGCCATACGGCCCGAGGCGGCGGCATCGATCATGGCGCTAGGGCTACGCTCGCCCATGGACATGGCTTCACCACGTACGCCTTCAAAATCGGCCAGGGTCACCGCGCAGTCGGCCACGGGGACTTGCCAAGGACCAACCATCTGATCGCGGCTGCACAGACCACCCACGCTACGATCGCCAATGCTGATCAAGAAGGTTTTATTGGCCACGGTGGGGTGACGAAGCACCCGGTGCATGGCTTCGGCCAGAGGGATAAGGGTCAGATCCAGTGGCTCGGCAACGCCTTCCAGGCGCTTGACGTCACGTTCCATGCGTGGGGCTTTACCCAGAATCACATCCATAGGGACGTCGACAGGACGCTCCTCGATGCTCTTGGGGGTATGTACTTCATCTACGCCTGGCAGGCCTTCACCGAAGGTCACGCGCAATTGACGTTCTTCAGTAGCGACACCGACAACCGCAAAGGGGCAGCGTTCGCGCTGAGCGATACGCTCAAAACGCGGCAAATCCTTGGGCAGAATAGCCAGGACGTAACGCTCCTGGGATTCATTCGACCAGATTTCAGCAGGCGACAGACCCGACTCCTCCAGAGGAACTCGTGTCAGTTCAAAAATAGCGCCACGCTCGGCATCGTTCACCAATTCCGGGAAAGCGTTGGACAAACCACCCGCCCCCACGTCGTGGATAGCAATAACAGGGTTGTTCTCGCCCTGCTGCCAGCAACGGTCAATAACCTCTTGGGCACGGCGTTCCATCTCCGGGTTGCCACGCTGCACGGAGTCAAAGTCCAGTTCAGCACGGTTGGCACCAACGCCCATGCTGGAAGCAGCTCCACCGCCCATACCAATACGCATGCCTGGACCACCCAACTGAATCAGCAAGGCGCCGACGGGCAGCGGATCTTTATGGGTCAGGCGATCATCAATCGAACCCAGACCACCGGCAATCATGATGGGCTTGTGGTAGCCCCAGCGCTGATCGCCAGCCGTTTGTTCAAAGGTACGGAAGTAACCCAGCAGATTGGGACGACCAAATTCGTTATTGAAGGCCGCACCACCAATCGGGCCTTCAATCATGATGTCCAGCGGGCTGGCGATACGGTCGGGGATACCGTGGGAATCTTTTTCCCAAGGTTCCATCTGCTCGGGGAAGCACAGGTTGGAAACGGTAAAGCCGGTCAAGCCTGCTTTGGGCTTGGAGCCACGGCCAGTTGCACCTTCGTCACGAATCTCGCCACCAGCACCGGTAGATGCACCAGGGAACGGCGCAATTGCCGTGGGGTGATTGTGGGTTTCCACTTTCATCAAGGTGTGAACCAGCGCTTCGTGGCGCTGGTATACAGGCTCGTTAGCCTGATCGTTGATACCGGCGTGGAACAAGGTGGCAGGGCCACCCGTCATGATGGCGGCGTTATCCGCATACGCCACCACGGTGTTTTCAGGCTGAGCCGCGTGAGTTTCACGAATCATGCCAAACAGTGTTTTGCCCTGGTTTTCGCCGTCGATCACCCACTGTGCATTAAAAATCTTGTGACGGCAATGTTCGCTATTGGCTTGCGCGAACATCATCAGTTCTACGTCGTGAGGGTTACGACCCAGACGGGTGAACGCCTCCATCAGGTATTCAATTTCGTCTTCGGACAGCGCCAGACCCATTTCTTCGTTGGCCTGCTGCAAGGTTGCGACACCACCACCCAGAATATCCACGGTCTGGATAGGCTTGCCGTCCAACTGCGTAAACAAGTCCTGACCATTAAAGTCCAGGCCCACTACCGTTTCTGTCATGCGGTCGTGCAACAAGGCAGCCAGTTGCTCCAACTGAGCCTGATCCAGCTCTTTGTTACCCAGCAGACCACGCTTGGGGGTAATGATGTAACGCACACCGCGCTCGATACGGCGGACCGCATTCAAGCCACAGTTGTGAGCGATATCAGTTGCTTTACTGGCCCAAGGGGACACGGTACCCAGACGAGGCACCACACGCAGAACCAAGGCGCCTTTAGGCGGCTGAGGGTCCAGCGCAGGCAGACCATCGTCCAGCAGATCGCTGAGGTGCTGACGCGCACTGGCATCCAGGCCGGACTCATCAGTCCAGACGTAGTATTCGTGCAAGGCAAGAATGTCGGCAACAGGCAGTTGACGCTGCTCGACACGCTCTAGCAAACGCTCACGACGAAATGCGGAGAGCACGGACGAACCGGGGAAGTACAGGATTTGGCTCACGATACGGGAGGGGCAAAAAAGGTGGGGGAAATAGAAAACACGCCATTTTAACCGGAAGCGACACAAGAGGTCACATCGGTAAATGGCGTGCACAAAAAGGGAAAACTCAGTTCAAACAAAGACAGCTCAAGCAGGTCAGAAGACGCACTCAAACCGGCAAGTTCGGCAAGACGTCTTGAGGGGCCGGAGCGATTAGCGCCCCGTAATCTCCAATACGGACCTGGTATGGCGTTCAAATCGGGCTGTCTCCGTCCAGATCTGGGGCGGGCGCAGGCTCAGGGTAAGAAACTTCCAGAATATCCAGTTCTTCCTTGCCCGCTGGCGTACGCAGAACTACCGTGTCGCCCTCACGCGCCTTGATCAGGGCTCGGGCCACAGGGGAAATCCAGCTTATACGGCCTTGCAACGGCTCGGCCTCATCTACACCCACGATGGTGATGGTGAACTCCTCGCCCTGGCTGTCGCTATAGACAACGGTTGCGCCAAAAAAGACCTGATCGGGATTGGGCTGCAAGCCCGGGTCGACCACTTCGGCAATTTCCAGGCGCTTGGTCAGAAAACGGATACGACGGTCAATTTCCCGCAGGCGCTTTTTACCGTACAGATAATCACCATTCTCGGAACGGTCGCCATTGGAGGCAGCCCACGAGACGATTTGTACGACCTCGGGCCGTTCTTTGTTCATTAAATGGCTAAGCTCGCCACGCAAACGGCGGTAGCCCAGCACCGTCATGTAATTCTTGGTGCCGCTGGGCAAAGCGCTGTCGGGGGACTCCAGCTCGTCGTCATCGTCCTGATCGGACTCTTTCACAAAGGCTTTATTCATAATTTCAAGGCTCCTGCTAGAGCCACTCCTGCCAAACGGGTTTCAATCCCGAGGGCAAAGGGGGCAAACCGCCTAAATCCACCCGCCCTTCGCTGGGACCGTGAAAATCCGAACCACAGGACACTTCAAAACCATAGCTGCGCGCCACTTGGGCATACACGCTGTATTCCTGCGGGGAATGACTGCCTGTCAGCACTTCAATACCGACACCGCCCAATTCCAGAAACTGGGTGTAGAGGGCATGGCTGCGGGTGTCATCCAGTTCATAACGGCCAGGGTGAGCAATGATCGCTTTACCGCCAGCCTGCCGTATCCAGCCCACCGCTTCTTCCAGGCTAGCCCAGACAGTAGTCACGGCGGCGGGCTTGCCATCTGCCAGATAACGGCGAAAGGCTTCATTCATATCCGCGCAATACCCTTTCTGCACCAGAAAGCGCGCAAAGTGGGTTCGGCTGATCAGTTCAGGGTTGGCAGCAAACGGAACGGCCCCTTCGTAGGCATCCGGGAAACCCAACTCGGCCAGGCGCTCGCCCATCAAACGGGCACGTTGCTCACGACCTGCCCGCACATCATGCAAAGCCTGCTGCAAAGCCGCATGATCCGGGTCCACACCCAGGCCCACAATATGAATCGTTTTATTGGCCCAGGTTACCGAGACTTCCACCCCGTCCACAAACCGCATGCCCAAGTCCTGGGCATGTTGTCGGGCCAGTTTCAAGCCGCCAATTTCGTCATGATCTGTCAGGGCCCACAGTTGCACGCCGTTAGCATGCGCACGCGCGGCGAGTTCCGCGGGGCTGAGCACACCATCTGAATAAATGGAGTGGCAATGCAAATCAACGGGCAAACGGGCCTGAACACTCATAGGGGGCTATCCAGCTAGAAAATAGTCGATGTGGTCGATTTGTTCAGCATTGCGCAGCATGGGCGCATGGCCCACCTTGGGAATGGTCACCAACTGCGAATTGGGATTGCGCTGCAACATTTCCTGGACGATATCCGCCCGCAAGAGGTCAGACTCCTGCCCGCGCACAATCAGGACCTTGTCTGGCAAGCCTTCGTAAGCTCCCCACAGCAAAGCCTGAGCCGCCTCCAGATCTACATCTGCTTGCTGAGCAAAAGCCTGCGACAAGCGCAAATCGTAATGACGACGCCATTTGCCTTCATGCTCGACAAACACATGGCGAGACATATCAGCCCACTCTTGATCGGAATGCTCTCCAAACGAGGCGGATACAGAACGTACGTACTCTACGGCCTGCTCGAAGGTGTCAAACAACACGGACTGGCCGACGTATTCGCTAATGCGCTGCAAACCCGTCATATCCAAAGCCGGGCCTACGTCGTTCAGCACGACACGACCCAAAGGCAACTGCATGGGTGCTGGGGCCAAACCCGGGCCGGGACGCGTGGGACGCAATATGGCTGACATTGCTTGTGCGCCGTGCAGCCCTAAAGCAATCAGTCCGCCCATCGACGTTCCTACCCAATCCAAGCGCGCAGGTTTCAAGCGGGCAATCAGCACCAGCATATCGGCAACGTACTGGGGGATGGCGTAAGCCGCAGGGTCAATCAACCAGTCTGAGCGGCCGCGCCCGACAATATCGGGGGCCACAACACGGTAGCGTTTGGACAAGCGCTGAGCCAAGGGATCAAAATCCCGACCTGTACGCGTCAAACCATGCACGCACATCAAGACCTGGTCGTTATTAGGATCGCCCCACTCCCAGTACGCCATGCGGTGCGTGCCCGAAGCACTGGCACACATAACCCAATTAAGGCGCGGTTCCTGAAGATCAGTTGTCATGAACGCTCAGACCAGAATTTGACAAATAAAGGAGCATTGTAGCCCAGCCGGGGGGCTTTACTGTGCCGTTTCTGTCCTGCTGTCAGGGTGGCGCTGGCGACTGCCAATAGCGGGCATGACGATCACGCTCCCCAAAGTAATACAGAGCCCAGGGGCGCGACTCAAGCGTCAGTGCGCCCCATTGGTCTGTGCGTAGAAATAAAGCACCAGCACGCTCCCACCGTGCCTGAACCACAGCATGCGGATGGCCAAAACGGTTCCACCAACCCAATTGAGCAATCGCCAATCCGGCCTGAATGTGTTTCACAAAATGAGCCCCGGACGACGTGCGGGAGCCATGATGCCCCACCACGACCACATCGACAGGCCTCAAACCGGCGGCCACAATGGCCTGCTCCTGCGCCACACCCGCATCCCCCAGAAGCAATGCGCTATGCCGCGCACCCTGCACCTCCAGCACACAGCTAATGGCGTTTTTATCTTCCTCGCTGCCATAAGCGGCTTGGAATCGGGCCTCGTCTGCTGGCGGCCACCAAAAACGAAAACGTACGCCGTCCACCTCCCAACTCACCCCCTCCTCACAACGCAGCGCCTCATCCGGACGCGTAGTGGAGCCAGACGCGACTCCTAACAGACGCTCTTCACGGCTCAAATGCGCGTCCAGATCAAAGCTGCTGTACGAGCGACCCACAGGGACGGCCTGCAAGACACTGCGAGTCCCGCCCACATGGTCCATATCGGCATGAGACAGCACCAAAGTATCCACATGCCCGATTCCCTTGGCTTTCAACCAGGGAGCAATACTGCGCTTGCCCTCATCCGAATCCGGGCCATAACGATTACCCACATCAAACAGCAAGACCTGACTGCGAGTACGCAACACCACGGCACTGCCCTGCCCGATATCCAGGGCATACAAATCCCAGTCCCCTTCCTGCAACAAAGGGGGACGCAGGGCCAGTGCGGGTATCAGCAGTGAGAAGCCACTTAGGCGAGTCACGAAGCCTTTGGGCAAAAGCATCAACAACACGCCCAGCAAAGCCAGCACGGTCCAAGCCCAATGCTGAGCAAGCACGGGCACGCTGGCTAAACTGCGCTCTGCCAGCCAGACGGTGGGCTGCATAGTGGCATCCAGAACCGCATGAGCGAACTGGGCAACACGTTCACACCACTCTGACGGAGCCTGGAGTGCAGCCAAAATCAACAGAACCAGGACTAATGGCGTCACCACAGAGCCGATCAGGGTGATGGCGTAGGCATTGGCGGGCAATGAAGCCAGAGATATTTCGTGGAAAAGCGGGGCCAAGGCGGGCAGCAAGGCCAGCGTAATCAGCACTTGTAGCTGAGTCGCAAACCAAATCCGCCGCCCCCAGCGCTGCCACACGGAACCTGCCTGCGGTATCTGCCCCATCAAATGCGTAAAGGCGAACAACACGGACACGGCAGCAAAAGACAGATAAAAACCCGTTGTCAGCCCCGCCCAAGGGTCATGCAACACCACGACCAGCGCTGCGATCAGTAAAGTCCGACTGGCACCCAAGTGCAAACCACAGATGCGGCATAGCCCTACCACCAGCAACATCAAAAAAGTACGTTGAGCGGGAATGCCCCACCCGGCAATCACGCAATAAGCACCCGCCCCGGCAATCCCCACCCAGGTAGCAGCGATCTGGGCTGGAATCTGCTCGGCTAAGACCCAGCGTCGCCAACGAATACGCCGCCAGCACCATGACACTAAACCGGCCAGCAAGACCGCCAGAAACGTAACGTGAGTCCCACTGATGGACACCAGATGCGTCAGGCCGCTGCGATTAAAAACAAGCCAATCCGGCGCTGCGATACTGGCTTGATCGCCCAAGGACAAAGCCAGCATCACCCCACCCCAGCGCCGTTCCTGTACGTAAGGCATCAAGATACTGCGCAAATAATGGCGCAGGCGCTCGGTCCAGGTGGCCCAGGAATGGGCCGGATCAAAGTCCAACTGTTGGGGCTGACCACGCACACTCCCCACGGCTCGCCAGCCCTGTGTGATGGCATGACGCTCTGCGTCAAAACCATGGGGATTCCGGGCCCCTTGAGGGGGCCGGACTAATAAGGACATGCGCCAACGCTGCCCGGGCATCAGCTCCGGAAAGCGTTGCACAGCAGGCTCACGATACAAGGAGTGGCGCTGGTTAGCATTCCAGCGCACCAGAATTTGCTCGGGCAAGCCGGGCGGCTGCGAGCTTAAGACTCGCGCCTGAAACTGCCGGTAGGCAGGACCCATCTGCACCAGGGACTGAATCTCCAGCTCTACGCGGCTGACTTTATTGGTATCACCGGCGGGCACCGCCTGGCTCAGCCTGTCCTGTATGTGCCAGACGCTATAACTTGCCCCCAAGCAGGCAAAGACCAGCACATAGCTCAGAGGGACACGAAGCGCCAGCAGAAAGGAGAGCAAAACGCCCCCCAGCCAAAACCATATAGACAGGTTTAGATAAGACGGTGCCAGGAAATGGGTCAATGTTGCTGCAGCCACAAAGGCGGCTAGACATGCACGCCCTATCATCGGCTCTGCCCTGCCATCGCAGCCTCCACGCAAATCTCTAGCGTAGGGGGTCGGGCAATTTCAAGCAGCTAGTCCAAGCTGGCTTTGCTCACCTCGGCTTGTACCTAAGGGCAAGCATGCTGAACTCGTAGAGGCAACAAGAGCCAAGCTTCAACAGACTCAAAAAAACCTGACAATGAAGCTAAAACCCCTGAGCAAGCAGAAACGCATCCAGACGCGGCAAGACCCGACGAGCGGTCGCACCGGTCTGGGCAATGACCTGCGCCACCTCCATCCCTCGCAACTCCGCCAAGCTCGCTGCTATTCCTTTTACTTCAGCCGGTTCATTGCGAACCGACGCCAACGGGGTCCCCGGCTCTACCAGCCAGGACGGTGCCAAATCCGGCGCATCGGTTTCCAGCACAATATCGGCCAGACTCATATCCTGTGCCAGACGGCGAATCTGCTTGGCACGGCCAAACGTCATGGCTCCACCAAAACCCAGCGCACAGCCTTGGCGCACGAACATCTGCGCTTGCTGTTCACTACCGTTAAAAGCATGGGCGATTCCGCCCACACCCGGAAACTGCCGCAAATACTTCAGCACCCGATCTTGCGAACGGCGCACATGCAAAAGCACGGGCAAGCCATAGCGCTGCGCCAAGGCCAATTGAGCCTCGTACAGCCATTCCTGATGGCGGCTGGCTTCTTCGGTTTTCAGTTCAGGGACGAAATAATCCAGACCAATCTCGCCCACAGCGACAAAACGTGGATCATCCAGACGTAGCTGGATCTCTTGTTCCAGAGCCTTCAGGTCTTCAGCACCTGCTTTGGGGGTAAATAAAGGATGAATGCCCAGCGCATAGACTCCGCCGGGCGCAGCCAGCGCTGTCTCCCGCGCCGCCTGAAAGTCGAATACCCCCACGGACGGCACCACAATCGAGCACACACCGGCCAAGCGGGCACGCTCAATCACGTGCTCACGGTCTTGAGCAAATTCGGGAGCATCCAGATGACAGTGCGTATCGATAAGCATAGCGAGACTCTCCACCGGAACCAGGCCAAGCCGACAAGGAACGGGACGCGGCGCGAAAGACCACGTCCCTGCTAGCGATCAAGACCGGCGATCCGCCTTGATTTCCTGAGTCAGGTAGCCCTTGTCCATTACCAATTGGCGATGCGCCAAGGCGGCCAAGGCCTGATCGTGCGTAACGATCACAAAAGCGGTGCCGAACTCTTCATTGACCCGGCTCAGAAGTTCAAACATGCCTTCTGCTGTGTAGCGGTCCAGATTACCGGTGGGCTCATCCGCCAGCACGCAAGCTGGCCGAGTGACCAAGGCACGGGCCAGTGCAACACGTTGACGCTCGCCGCCCGACAACTGCCCCGGATAGTGATGCACACGCTGCGACAAGCCCACTTGCTCCAGAATCTGCTGAGCCTGTTCACGCGCCTCGTTACGCTTCATGCGACGCACGATCAAGGGCATGGCCACATTATCCAGCGCATCAAATTCAGGCAATAAATGGTGAAACTGGTACACAAAGCCCAGAACCTTATTGCGCAGTTGACTGCGTTCGCCTTCATTCAGGCTCTCGGTCTGTGTGCCATTGACCTCGATGCTGCCCGTATTGGGTTTGTCCAACAGCCCCAAGGCATGCAGCAAGGTACTTTTACCCGAACCAGATGCACCAATAATGGTCACCATTTCGCCACGGCACACTTCCAGATTCACCCCGGAGAGCACCTGAATGGTGTTGCCGCCTTCCTCGTACTGCACGCTGACATCGCGCGCACGCAACACAGTGGGAGCGATAAGATCAGTCATGACGCAGCACCTGTGCGGGTTGAAGCTTGGAAGCACGCCAGCTTGGATACAGCGTGGCCAGGAAGGACAGCACCAGGGAAACGATAGCGATCAACACAATGTCGTAAACCTGCGGGTTGGAAGGCAGATCGCTGATGAAGTAAATCTGCTGAGGCAGGAATTTACGGCCCATCAGGTTCTCAATAAAGGGCACGATGACGTCGATATTGTAGGCAATCAAGGTGCCTAAACCCACGCCCAACAAGGTGCCCACCACGCCGATCAAGGAGCCTTGCACCAGGAAAATACGGGCAATCTCGCTAGGGGTGGCACCGATGGTACGCAAAATCGCAATGTCCGATTGCTTGTCTTTCACGGCCATTACCAGGGAAGACAGCAGGTTGAAGGCGGCTACCGCCACAATCAGCGCCAGGATCAGGAACATCATGCGCTTTTCAGTTTGCACAGCAGCAAACCAGGTGCGGTTATTGGCGGTCCAGTCCGACACCAGTACATTACGCGGCATCTTGTTCGCCAGCTCTTGGCCTACCAAGGGAGCTTGCTGCATATCTTTGATACGCAGACGCACACCACTATTACCGCTGTCACGGAAAATCTTGGAGGCATCTTCCACGTTTACAAAAGCCAGGCTGGCATCGTATTCGTAATACCCAGAGGAAAACACGCCCGTTACCGTGAACTGGCGCATGCGCGGCGAAAAGCCTGCGGGCGAGATCGAGCCTTGCGGAGCCATCAGCATGATCGTATCGCCGGTGCTGACGCGCAGTTGATTTGCCAACTGCTCACCCAACACAATGCCGAAGGTGCCAGGACGCAGGTTTTCCAGTCGACCCATCACCATTTGCTGGGCCAGCTCGGACACTTTGGTTTCCTGGTCGGGCTCAATGCCGCGTACCTGTACCCCCATCAACTGGTTACTGCGCACCAGCATGCCCTGCCCGGCCACATAGGGAGCCGAGCCCACCACCGCCGGATTGGTCTGCGCTTTTTGAGCCAGCGTTTTCCATTCATTCAAAACTTGCTGATGGTCTGCATTACGCACAATCAGCTCAATATGCGGCAAGACCGACAGCATGCGATCACGCACCTGGGTCTGAAAACCGTTCATGACGGACAACACCACAATCAGCGCGGCAACCCCCAGGGCAATCCCCGCCATGGAGCTGCCCGCAATAAAGGAGACGAAACGGTCTTTTCGTCCCCCGCGCCGTTTGCGGCCCTTGGCCAGACCGGCATACCGCGCCCCTATCCAAAATTCGTATCCCATGCGAGCTGCTATCGCCTCAAAGAAAACACTACAATCGCTGTCATGCAGATCGTAATCAACGGTGCGCTGCCGGAACCGGCCATCGCGCGCGAACTCATTAAACACTTGCCCCAGACGGCCCCAAACCTGATTAGCTTGCTGACTCAGGGCAAAGGCACTCTGTCGGTACGTGACCCGTCCGAGGACCTGTGTACGCCAGCACAATCCTGGCTTTTGCACGCCCATCGCTTTACGGCGCACCAAGCCCAGCATCTTAGCGCAGGTCTGGCCCCTTTGCGGCTACGCCAGTTGAAACAAATCCACTCGGTGACACCGGACGAAGCCGTCTGGCTGGCAGAGCTGGTGCATATTGCCCCCTCGCGTGAGGGTGCCATGCTGATACCTGCCGAGCAGCTCGCCTTGTCCGAGTCCTACAGCCTGGCCTTGCTGGACGCCATTCGTCCTTATCTGGATGACACGGGCTTTCAGTTTGACTATGTCAGCCCAGAATTGTGGCGCGTCACCCCACCGGCTGATTTTACGATGCAAGCGGCCTCCACAGAACTGGTCAGCCAAAGCAATTTGAATAATTGGTGGACCCAGGATGTGCAAACCCGCCCCTGGCGTCGTCTGATTAATGAGTTTCAAATGCTGAGCTTTGCGCTGCCTGATAACCAGGAACGTCTACAGGCTGGCCTGCCCAATGTGAACAGCTTATGGCTGTTTGGTGGAGCCGCCTGTAATCAGTTAGGCCCGGAGCCTGCCGAACTACGCATTATTGATGATTTGCAAGACAGCCTGATACGACAAGACTGGGGCCTTTGGTTGCAACAATTGGCCGAGCTGGATCGTACTGTGCTCGCCCCCCTGGCCGCAGGGCCTATGCCAGACTTGGTACTGACCGGACTGGACCGCTACGCTCACGTTGGTCCCATTCCGCGCCGCATCTGGCCCCTGTCTCTGCTCAAACAAACCTCTAACTGGAGTCAGTGGTGGTCACCCCTATCCTGAAAAACCGTCCCGAACAAGAAGCCGCCAGCCACGCCCTGAAGCAGGCCGGAATTCACGATTTAATGGCCCGCTTGCTGGCCTCGCGCGGTGTGACTGATGTTGCCCAGATCGATCCGGCCTGGCGCAATATGATCCCCCCCAATCTCTTGACCCAGGCACGGGAAGCGGCTGTATTGCTGGCCGATGCCATTGCCCGCCGCGATCGCATGCTGATCATTGCGGACTACGACTGTGACGGCGCTACCGCCTGTGCCGTAGGTCTGCGTGCACTGCGCAGTATGGGCGCAGTCGTGGACTTTCTGGTCCCGAACCGTTTTGAAACCGGCTATGGCCTGTCCCCGGCCGTCGTGGAACTGGCCGAGCAGCACCCATCCGGCAAGCCTGATCTGTTGATTACCGTGGATAACGGTATTGCCAGTATTGATGGTGTGGAAGCCGCCCATATGGCGGGCATGAAAGTGCTGGTGACCGATCACCACTTGCCCGGCGACGAGCTGCCTGAAGCCCTGGCCATTGTGAATCCCAACCAGCCCGGCTGTGAATTCCCCTCCAAAAACCTGGCCGGGGTCGGCGTTATTTTCTACCTGATGCTGGCCTTGCGGGCCGAGCTGCGACAACGTGGTGTTTACGAAGCCAATGCAGGCCCACGCTTGAACGAGTTGGCTGATCTGGTGGCCCTGGGTACCGTGGCCGACGTAGTCAGCCTGGATGCCAATAATCGCCTGATCGTCACCCAAGGGCTGGAGCGCATGCGCAAAGGCCAGATGCAGGCCGGACTGCGCGCTCTGTTCCAGGTTGCTGGCCGCGATCCCCGTCAGGCCAGTGCCTTTGATCTGGGTTTTGCTTTGGGCCCACGCATCAACGCCGCGGGTCGACTGGCGGATATGGCTTTGGGCATACGCTGCCTGATCACGGACGACGAGGACGAGGCCGCGAATTTGGCTCGCGAACTGGAAGACATGAACCAGGATCGCCGCTCGATTGAGCAATCCATGCGCGAAGAAGCCCTGCGTGCTGCCGAACTGGCCGAACCGGATACCAGCGCCACGGTGTGCGTGTATCACCCGGAATGGCACCAAGGCGTGGTCGGTTTGGTGGCCTCACGCCTGAAAGAAACATACTGGCGCCCCACCCTGGCCTTTGCCCAAGGTGATGAGGGTGAAATCAAAGGCTCGGGCCGCTCCATCCCCGATGTACACCTGCGCGATGCGCTGGATTTGGTGTCCAAACGCTATCCCGGTCTGATTCTGAAATTTGGTGGCCACGCGATGGCAGCGGGCCTGACCATCGAAGAGGACAATTACGAGGTCTTTGTACAGGCTTTTGAAGAAGCCGTTCAGGAGCTGACGGGGCGCTATCACTTTGACCCCATCATCGAAACTGACGGGTCGCTGGAGCCTGAGCACATCAACATCAATGTGGCCGGACTGTTGCAAAAACAGGTCTGGGGAGCAGGTTTCCCGGCCCCCGTGTTCCGTGACAACTTCTTCGTGCGTCAGCAGCGACTACTCAAGAACAAGCACCTGAAATTAAGCCTGGAGCGTAACGGCGAATACTTCGACGCGATCTGGTTCAACCGCGACACCTTGCTGCCTGAAAATATCGAAGCGGCCTATCGCCTGGATCAGAACGAGTGGAACGGGAACGTCAGCGTGCAATTCATTATTGAGTTTGCGCAGGGACAGGATTAAGCCCTATCGCCGCCACCGGCATCCCACCTCCGGAACCGCTGCTTATGCAGCGGTTTTTTTACGACCGCGACTGTTTCTTGATGCAAACCGCCTTGCTTGTGTCCTTGGGCAAGACGTTCAAGACTTTACCCGCGTCGGCAACGTCGCCAGCACCAAGCCTGCCAAAGCCAGGATGAAGGCATACACATGCACGGTGGTAAAGCTTTCACCTAATACCAGCACACCCACCGCCGCCGTGCCTAAAGGCATCAAGACCATAAAAACGGCTGCCTGCGAGGCGGGCACAAATCTCACTCCGGTCATCCACAGCCACACCGTCCAGACACTGGCTGCCAATGAATAAAAAACCAGCAAAGGCCAGATCCAGCCAGCCGGTGCCGTGAAATCAAAATCCCAGGCCGCGTACAAACCTAATGGCGTAATCAGGGCCAGACTGCACAGATTGATAATCGCGCTGATGCGCTTGGGGCTCAACACGGCAGTCAAACGCTTGCCAATGACTGCATACGCAGACTCGCACAGGACCGCACAAAAAATCAGCGCATTACCCAGCCACATTTTGGCGGGGTCCAATTGCTCCACACCGTGATCGTCCGCTTGCACCAGAGCCAGCAAGGCAATCCCGCCCACCCCCAGGGCCAGGGACGCCCAGGTGCGTGGCCCTATGCTTTCTTTCAGAAAATACCAACTGAACAAGGCCACCATGCCGGGAATGGCAGACAGAATCACCCCGGCTGACACGGCACTGGTCATGCTGATCCCAGTCACCATGCACAGGGTGAACATGAAGTTGCCCAGGAAGGACTCCAGAAAGATCAGACCACGGGTACGCAGATCCAGCGCAGGCTCGTTGGCGGGTTTGCGCAGCCAGCGCAACATGGCCACCCCACCAATACCAAAGCGCAGCCATGCCAATAAAAACACCGGCAATGCCGTTACCAAGGGCCGCGTCAGCGCGATATAGCTTCCTACTAAAGTCATGGACAAGGCCAAACAGGCATAAGCCCCCAGACGTGATCCCGCTGTATTCACCCACGATCTCCTAATACACACATTTGCAAGGCAGCTAATCAAAATACCACGACGACCAAGGTCTACAATACGCCCGAGCTCGGCCTTCCAGGATAAAAAACAGGCGCTGCCCTGTTGTCCGTTTCGCTCACCCCAGCCTGTACACCAGACCTTACCCAGATCTTCCCGTACGGCCCCGTGTTGCCAGCGCTTTATCCCACCCCTTCGGAAAGTCGTGTCGCCAGCCCTTAAGCAGGTCTGCGATAGACGGCCGTGACAAACCGGCCCGACACATGCTGCTCCCCGTAACAGACTAATCCGCACCGCGCCGGCCTACCGGCCAGCCGTGCTCCTTGAAGGATATTTCATCATGCAGGCTATCGCCCGCCTGAGCCGTTTTGTTGGCAATACCTTTGCCATCTGGGTTCTACTGTTTGCCGTTCTGGCTTTTTACTTCCCTGACCACTATCGCTGGTTAGGCGCTTATATTGTTCCACTTCTGGGCATCATCATGTTCGGTATGGGGCTGACTTTGTCGCGCCAGGACTTTGCTGAAGTGTTTGTACGCCCTGGCCGTGTCGCCATTGGTGTGCTGGGACAATTCATCATCATGCCGGGTCTGGCCTGGTTCCTGACCTACGCCTTCTCGCTGCCTCCCGAATTGGCTATTGGCGTGATTCTGGTCGGTTGCTGCCCCGGTGGCACTTCCTCTAATGTGATGACCTTTCTGGCCCGTGGCGACCTGGCCCTGTCCGTTGCCATTACCTCGGTAACGACCTTGCTGGCCCCCATCGTCACCCCCGCCCTGATTTACTTTCTGGCCAGTCAATGGCTGGAGGTCAGTGCCTCGGCCATGTTCTGGTCCATTGTTCAGGTGGTAATTCTGCCTATCGCCCTGGGCATTATCGTGCAGTCCCTGCTGGGCGAAAAGATCAAAGCCGGTGTGGCCGCTCTGCCCTTGGTTTCCGTAGTAGCGATTGTGGCAATTGTGGCTGCCGTCGTTGCCGGTAATCAGGCCAAGATTGCGACCAGCGGCTTGTTGGTTTTCTCCGTTGTCGTCATCCACAACACGCTGGGCTACGCCTTGGGCTATATTCTGGCCCGCTTAAGCGGCATGCCTTTGGCACAACGCAAAACCCTGGCGATTGAAGTCGGCATGCAAAACTCCGGGCTGGGTGTGGCGCTGGCTAGCGCGCACTTCTCCCCTCTGGCTGCTGTGCCCAGCGCTATTTTCAGCGTCTGGCACAATATTTCCGGTCCTTTGGTGGCGACGATTTTCCGTCGCATGGGCGATGGCAAGCAATAATCGATTACCACGCTTGAAGGCTTGAACACAAGCCTGACAATACAGAAAGGGGCGCTCTACCGGGCGCCCCTTTTCTATGGATACAAGCAGGCCTCACGCAGAGGCACTATCGCGAAACTGGCTGATCGCCTTGACCACACGGCGCGCATCTTCCCGGATACGGGTCATCAAACCGCCTGCCGTTTCACTCAACTCCAGGCTATTGCTGACATAACCCAGGCTACCCTGCATTTGCGTGGCCGCCCGCTGAGCCAATTCCTGGTTCTGCTGCATCAGAGCGGCAATATCCACGGTGAACTGGTGCGTACGTCCGGCCAGACTGCGGACCTCGGAAGCGACCACAGCAAAGCCTTTACCTTGCGAACCCGCCCGTGCCGCTTCAATCGCCGCATTCAGTGCCAGAATATTGGTTTGAAACGCAATATCCTGAATTGAATGCACCATGGCTCCAATCTTGGCAGACTGCTCATTCAAGGCATCAATCTCCTGCCCGGCTTGCTCCAGGTGCTGTTCAATACCCCGCACCGCCCCTACTGTGTGCTGCATGGTGGTTTCCCCTTCATGCGCCCCCGCGTCAGTATCCTGAGCAATATCCATCGCTAACTGCGCAGCTCGTGACTCAGCATGATTGCGTTCAACTTGCGCCGTCACATCGGTAGCAAATTTCACCACACCGTATAAATGGCCTTGAGCATCGTACAAGGGGTTATAGCTGGCCCGCAGCCAGACCTGACGTCCATCACGGGTACGCCGTCGAAACTGGTCCGACACAAAATGCCCCAGATTCAGGGTGCGCCACAATTGCTGATACTCCGGGGAGCGGGTCTGCTCCGGGAAGCAGAACTGGCTATGGTGCTGGCCGATGACATCGTCCAACTCATAGCCCATCACGGTCAGAAAATTCGAATTGGCATTCAACACTTTGCCGCTCAAATCAAACTCGATGACAGCCGTGGAACGCTCAATGGCCGTCAATACACTGGCCCGTTTGCTTTCCACGGCGGCCTGAGAGCTGACATCCGTTGCCAACATCAGAATCCGGTCCTGTCCAGCGCGTTTCACCAGGGGTGAAAAGGTAGCTTGCAACCAATGGTCCCGACCATCATGGGCGCGAACGCACAGTCGCGCATTCCCGCCTTGTTGACTGGCCCACTGTCCCCACAAACGCGAGGATTCCTCTTCACCCAGAAAGACCTGGGCATAATCCTGGCCCACTACCTCGTCCGCCGACCTGCCCAACAACTGGCTTAACAGCGGGCTGCAGGCCTGAATCTGTCCTTGTGAGCTGAACTCGGCAGCTAACATGGTGCCCCACACGGACTGTGCAAAAGGCCCGGACTGGGGGCCCGCCGAACGACCAGTTCCACGACCACGTCGGGGCCACAAAAAGCGCGTAATGGATAAATTCATTTTGTTTCTTTTAGATGCAAATCAGACCATAAGCGGCAGTTTAGCGCCCTACTGAACAAACCCAGCGGTCTATCGACTAATTTGCATCCGGGGTGTCGCAAGACACCCACAGCTTCTTGGCATTCAGCTTTTACGCGACGACACGTAAATCCCGCCCACAATCAGCAAGAAAGCAGCCGCGTGATAGGGTTTTGGGGTATCGCCCAAAATAAAGACAGACATCAAGGCGGCGAATACCGGCATCAGATTCACAAAAAAACCCGCTGTTGCCGCGCCCACTCGCTGGACAGCCACGCCCCAGCAACGCAAGGCGACCAGGGCCGGGCCTGTACCGACATACAAAATGGCCAGCAGCAAAGCCCAGGACCAGTCAATATGCCAATCGGTGAATTTCCATTCCATCGCGGCAAAGGCACCCGACCAGATCAAGCCGAAAAAGACCTGTGCCATCACCACGGTGGCCCAGGTTTCGGCAATGGCGCCTTCGTGACGGCGCGTGCTCAGCATCCAGCTATACACCGCCCAGGCAATAGTGGCGATCACCATATAGACGTCGCCCGCCACAAACCGGAAAGCGATCAGCTCGTGCCAATCCGCACGGGTCAGCACCAGAATCACACCCAGCAAAGACATCAGACCACCTATCAACTGACGCCCGTTAACGGTGGATTTGAAGAACAAGCGCCCGATCACCAGCATCCAGAACGGCAGGCTGGCGTTGACCAGCGTCACGTTAATAGGGGATGAACTTTGCAAGGCCAGATACTGCAGCGCGTTATAGATCCCTATGCCCAGCAAACCCAGAATCGAATACCGCTTCCACTGCGGCCACAGATTGCTGCCGCGCCGTAGAACCTGCCGCCCCACAAACAGCAAGATGGTAAAGGCCACCAGCCAACGGAAAAAGTTCAGGGTAATAGGCGGAACCTGATCATGAATCAGGCGCCCTACAATCGCATTACTTGCCCACAGGATCGTGGGTAACACCAGTAAAGCGGTTGTGCCGGGGGTCAGTTTCTGAGTGCTCACAAGCATGTCCTAAAAAACGGAAACGGCGCATGTGATCCTTCATCAGGTCAACACTGCGCCGTTACGATTGGCCTAGTATATAGCCAAGAACGCCCTGCCCTCTATGGCTTTCCCAGACCACTTCCAAGCACTTGGGCTGGTCAATCTTTGACCAATCCATAAATATTATTTATAATCATACAATTGTCACGTCATGGCGCTGATTGAATTTATTAGCCCATCCCATCCACGCTCGTCTGGCTTTGACAACACCAGATGCAGCTATCCAGGGTAAATCGACCTTGAAACACCCCCACTTTTGGGAATAAAGCTTGACCCGCTCAAGCGCCCCAAGTGCATTACTTGGCACCACAACCAGCACTCTTAACCGCATGGGCTCGCCCCGCGCGCTGTTATGCAAGTCTACGTTCTCGACAAGTATTCGTGTTTTTGCCCGTTTTTCAGGTAGGCAGTCCCTATCTGCCCCGGCTAGATCCCCTTACGAACGGCGGGCGTGTTTTCAACTTGATCAACCCGACCCTGTCTGGATGCATCCGCGCCTGACAGACCCAGTTTCATCTCGATTTTTATGGGCCTAATGCAAGGCTGGATTCCTGACGCCGCTTGTCCGGTTTGTCGATCTGCCCTGTTGCCAAGCCTGTCCCCGTCCCGCCCTGCTGGGCCAGACGGGAATTATTATTTTTAAAGGAGTCCCGATCTATGGCCAAAGAAGAGCTGCTTGAAATGCAAGGTTCCGTTACCGAAATCCTGCCTGACTCACGCTTTCGTGTCACGCTGGACAACGGTCACGCCGTTATCGCCTACACCGGCGGCAAAATGCGCAAGCACCATATCCGCATTCTGGCTGGCGACAGCGTCACCCTGGAAATGTCGCCCTACGATCTGAGCAAAGGCCGCATCATTTTCCGCCACCTGCCCAAACGTGTTGGCGCGCCAAACCCTGCTCCTCGTCGCAGCCCACAGCGCCGTTAAGACCTATCGCCACACCCCTGTCACAATTAGATGCAAAGATAGGCGCGCCTGACAGGGGTGCGACAAGAGCCATCAGCGCTCGGGCGCACTCCGCACTTTGTGGGAGTCGCCTTGAAAAAACTACTTACGCTCAAAACTGGCTTCATTGCCTATTTTGCGATCCTGAGCCTGTTTTTAGTCCTGATGCTTATTGCCTTGCAGCACTTAAGCCGCAGCATCGAACAACGCAAACACCTGGAAGCGCAGCGCCATCAAACCACGGCGCTTAGCAAGGACTTCAAGCGCATCAGCGAATTGCTCAGCCGTCAGGCCATCGCCTTCGTGTCCAGCGAGCAAGTCGAATTCCAGGATAGTTTCCGCCATCTCCTGGCGGTTTTCACCGGCACCCAGACTGATCAAGACGGCATTGCGCAAGCCATGCTGGACCGCTTCAAGGATTTGGAGCTGGAACCGGCTGAGCAGGACTTGTTGCGTTCAGCCTACGAACAGACCCTGGCACTGAGCCTGGTCCAGACCGAAGCCATTCAAACCGCCAGCGGTCAGTTTGAAGATAGCAACGGCGCTATCCGCATTGCCTTGCCCAATGCCTTGATGGCGAAAGTGCTGGTATTCAGCCAGCAATACATTCAAGCCTCAACCCAGATTTCCACGACCCTGGATCAGTTCGAGCATCAGTTCAGCCAGCGCCTGGACAGCTCTTTAGCGCAGGCTGGCCGCAGCAGCGATCGTGCTTTTGGGCTGGCTCTGGCTGCCCTGGCCTTGTTCTTCATGACCAGTACCGTGGCCCTACGTTTGCTGTATCGCTCTATCAAGCAGCCACTGGACCAAGGTGCCAAGCTGGCCAAGGAACTGGCTCAAGGCAAGCTCAATGCGCAACTGACGGTACGCCGTCACGACGAGTTCGGCACCTTGTTAACCGCCCTGAACGGCATAGGCCAGGGCGTGCAAACGGTGGTGCATCAAATCCGGGAACAAACCGGCTTGATTCGGCATGGTTCCCACGCGATTGTGCTGGGCAGCCAGAACCTGAGCGAACAGATTCTGGACCAGTCCACCGAACTGAATCAGACCGTCAAGGCCATGAATCAACTGGCCGATACCGTGCGTCAGAACGCGGAGCAGGCTCAAACGGCTGATCATCTGGCGCAGGACACGTCCAGCCAAGTGGCCCAAGGCAATCAGGCCGTGCACAGCCTGCTGGACACCATCAATGCGATTGCCGACAGCTCACACAAAATGAGCGAGATCACCAAGTTGATCCGCAGCATTTCCTTCCAGACCAATATCCTGGCCCTGAATGCCGCCGTGGAAGCCGCCCGCGCCGGGGTGCATGGCCATGGGTTTGCCGTGGTCGCTGCCGAGGTACGCAATCTGGCCCTGCGTTCTACCGATGCCCTGCACCAGATCGCCACGCTTATTTCCAGTTCGGTCGAGCAAACCGAGCAAAGCTCGGCTGCCGCCCGCAGCATGGCGCAAGTCATGGCCAGTACACAACACAAGGTCAATGAAATGCGCGGCATTGTGGCGGACATTGCCCAGGCCTCCCAAGACCAGGCAAGCCATATCGAATACGTGAACCAGGTCATGACGCGACTGGACCAGCAAGGTCAATCCAACCGTCAATTGGTCGAACACAGCGCCCATACCGCCCAGGAGCAGCTAGAACAAACCACCCTGCTCGCTCAGGTGGTCGCCCATTTCAGCCTGGATAGCGAACTTTCCGAGGAACCCGTCGCCGCCCTTGCGGCCACCTCAAACCGGCCTGCCTACCGTTCTGCGCCCGCCTATCGCACACAAGCCTGCACAATGTCCGGTTCCTGAGCGGCCAATGCGTGCCATAGACCTCCGATAAGGGTAAAATCGGAAGTTTGCCGCGCGCTGCCTTACTGGTTGACGCAGATGGCACCCCAAACATAGGAAAGCCGCTGAATCATGGAATCGGAACGACTTAATCAACTGGAAGCCCGCCTTGCCGATTATTCGGAGCGGGAAAATGCCTTACGGAGGTATCTTTGACTACGATGACAAAGCGCATCGTTTACACGTAGTCAATGCCGAGCTGGAAGACCCTAACGTCTGGGACAACCCCCAGCACGCTCAGGATCTGGGTCGCGAGAAGAAAAGTCTGGAAAACGTGGTGCATGTGCTGGACGCCTTGCACACGGGCCTGAAAGATTCGCAGGACCTGTTCGAGCTTGCCGCGATGGACGAAGACGATGACACCATCGCCGCCATCGAAGAAGATTGTGCCGCCATGGCCAGCCGCATCGAAGAGCTGGAATTCCGCCGCATGTTCTCCAACCCGGCCGATCCCCTGAATTGCTTTATGGATATTCAGGCTGGTGCGGGTGGTACCGAAGCCCAGGACTGGGCCTCCATGCTGCTGCGCATGTATGTGCGCTATGCCGAACACAAAGGCTTCAAGGCTGAAATCCTGGAACAGTCCGACGGCGACGTTGCCGGTATCAAATCGGCCACCATCAAGATTGAAGGCGATTACGCCTACGGCTTTTTGCGCACTGAAACCGGCGTGCATCGTCTGGTTCGCAAAAGCCCTTTCGACTCGTCCAACGGCCGTCACACCTCGTTCACCAGCGTGTTCGTCTACCCGGAAATTGATGATTCCTTTGAAGTGGAAATCAATCCGGCCGACTTGCGTATCGACACCTACCGCGCCAGTGGTGCCGGTGGTCAGCACATTAACAAAACCGACTCGGCCGTTCGTATTACGCACGAACCCAGCGGCATTGTGGTGCAGTGTCAGAATGATCGTTCCCAGCACCGCAACCGTGCCGAAGCCATGCAAATGCTGAAATCGCGTCTGTACGAGCTGGAAATGCGTAACCGCATGGCCGAACAGCAGAAGCTGGAAGATTCCAAGAGCGATGTGGGTTGGGGTCACCAGATCCGTTCCTACGTGCTGGACCAAAGCCGCATCAAGGACTTGCGTACCAACTACGAAAGCTCCAATACCCAGAAAATTCTGGATGGCGATCTGGACCCCTTCATTCAGGCCAGCCTGAAACAAGGTATTTAATATGCACACTTCCACGCTGACTGTTCTAAGCGGTGCCTCGCGCGGCCTGGGCTTGTCCCTGGCCCGTCAGGCACTGGCCGCTGGCCATCAGTTGATCACTCTGGCCCGCAGCGAACTGCAACTGGATGCGCCCCAAGGGGCTCATCATCATCTGCAAGTGGATCTGGCCAGCGCGGAAGGCGCACAAGAGGCTGCCAGGGCTCTGCAAGCCTTGATCAGCCAGACACAGGCTCAACGCTACGTCCTCATTAATAATGCAGGCACTGTTGATCCCGTTGGGCAGGCCAGCCACCTGCTCGATGCCCAGGCCATTACACAGGCACTGCAATTGAATGTCGCCAGTGTCATGAGCCTGACCGCCGCCTTTTTACAAGGCGCCCCCCAGGATGCACGGCGACAGGTGCTCAATATCTCCTCAGGTGCAGGCCGCAAGCCCGTCTCGGGCTGGTCTGTGTATGGCACCAGCAAAGCAGCGCTGGACTTCTATACGCAAACCCTGAAGCTGGAAAACCCCGAGCTGGCCGTTTGCTCTCTGGCCCCTGGCGTGGTGGATACCGATATGCAAGGCCATATCCGTAGCCAGTCCCGCGACCAGTTCCCGAACCTGAACCGCTTTATCGACCTGCATCAGCAAGGTCAGCTAAGCAGCCCGGACGACACCGCCCAGCGAATTTTGCGCCACCTCGACAGCCCCGCTTTTGGCCAGCACGTCCTGGATGACATCCGCCACTACGAATAAGTACTGACACAATGACTGAACCGCTAGACACTTCCGCACCCGTCGTAGACGAAAACCGCCTGATCGCCGAGCGTCGTTCCAAACTGGATCGCCTGCGCGAAAACGGCATCGCCTACCCGAACGATTTCCGTCCTGATGCCCACGCCGCCGAGCTGCACAGCCAATACGGCGAGCAGGACAAAGAAGCCCTGGCCGCGACCAGCAAGGTCGTGAAAGTGGCTGGCCGCATGATGCTCAAGCGTGTCATGGGCAAAGCCAGTTTTGCCACGCTGCAAGACACCTCGGGCCGCATCCAGATCTACCTGGACAAAGCCGCGCTGGGCGAAGAGAACTATGCGGAATTCAAGGGCTGGGATATCGGCGATATCCTGGCCGTGGAAGGCACTGTCTTCAAAACCAATAAGGGCGAGCTGTCCGTACACGCCACCAGCGTGCGTCTGCTGGCCAAGTCTCTGCGTCCCTTGCCTGACAAGTTCCATGGTCTGGCTGACCAGGAATTGAAGTACCGCCAGCGCTATGTCGACCTGATCATGGGTGAAGACACCCGCCAGACTTTCCTGGCACGCAGCAAGGTCATGAGCAGCCTGCGTCAGCACATGGCCCAGGCCGACTTCCTGGAAGTGGAAACCCCCATGCTGCACCCGATTCCGGGCGGCGCATCGGCCAAACCCTTCGTCACTCACCACAATGCGCTGGACATGGAAATGTACCTGCGTATTGCGCCTGAGCTATACCTGAAGCGCTTGGTCGTTGGTGGTTTCGAGCGCGTGTTCGAGATCAACCGCAACTTCCGTAACGAAGGCGTCAGCCCTCGTCACAACCCCGAATTCACCATGATGGAGTTCTACGCGGCCTACACGGATTACCAGTGGCTGATGGACTTCACCGAAAACCTGATTCGCGAAGCAGCAATCAGTGCCCGTGGCACCGCTACCCTTCAATACCAGGAACGTGAGCTGGATCTGAGCCTGCCTTTTGATCGCCTGACCATTACCGGCGCCATCATGAAGTACGCCCCGTCCTACACCCAGGAGCAACTGGATGATATCCAGTTCCTGCGCACCGAACTGGCCCGCCTGAAGGTAGACGTCAATTCGCCCCCATTGCGTGATGCAGGCCGTGGCGCCTTGCAACTGGCCTTGTTTGAAGAAACTGCCGAATCCAAACTCTGGCACCCCACCTTCATCGTGGACTACCCCGTAGAAGTGTCGCCTCTGGCACGCGCTTCGGACACGCAAGAAGGCATTACCGAGCGCTTTGAACTGTTCATTACCGGTCGCGAAATTGCCAACGGTTTCTCGGAGTTGAACGACCCCGAAGACCAGGCCGCTCGCTTCCAGGCACAGGTTCAGGCCAAGGATGCTGGTGATGAAGAAGCCATGTTCTACGATGCGGACTACATCCGTGCTCTGGAATACGGTATGCCTCCTACAGGCGGCTGCGGTATCGGTATCGACCGTCTGGTCATGTTGCTGACCGATAGCCCTGCTATCCGTGACGTGATCCTGTTCCCGCACCTGCGTCGCGAGGACTAATCACACGTGGTAGGGACAAAAAAAGGACGCTCTTGAGCGTCCTTTTTTATTGCCATTACAGAGAGCCAATGTCACTTTGCAGTAGCGGTACGGATGATTCGACTCTACTGGCTTGATCTTGCGCCTGCGCCAACGGTCTTCTTGATTCAATCCCGCCAGTGTCTGTATGCCTGCTGGATCAATCCCGTGAATCAATCCACCGGCAAGCGCATCACCGCCTGCGCCCATTTATGAGCCACTTCAGGCGAGGAGAAGCACGAAGCCTTGTCTGCCACCACACGCACGGCACGCTCCAGCAATTGGATATCGGCCTCGTGCTGACGTGCAACGTGCGGGTCCTCAAAGAAGATCACACGCTGGCAACGGTTTTCCAGCACCAGCTCGGCAATTTGCGCATCACCACCCAAAGGACCGCTTAGATAAGACTGAATCCAGGGCGTATCTCTAGGCCAGCCTTTGGACCAGGCCAGCTCATTTAGCAAACGACTGGTCGTGCCCGTCCCTACTCGCTGACCAAAACGCGACAGCAAATCAAAATGCTTGTCGGCAAATTCAATCATCTTGTCCTTGAGCGCATCGTGCGCAATCATGGCCAAGGTTTGATTAGGGAAGTCAAAAATACGTTTGCAGCTAGAGTCAGGCCACAAGCCACGGCTGACACGCTCCACCTCAATCCATTCGATCGCACCCATCAGGGTCGAAATGAAAGGACGTCCATGAGTGATGCATTGACGCTTGAGCGCCAGTGCTTCAGGAAAAATGGAGGAAGGGTCCACCGGGTCAATCAGGTAAATGGCGCCGTCAAATGGCGGTGTACCGTCCGGGTTTTGCGTAACCCGCGCAACCAGCTTCATCAAACCGCCGTCACGGCCATACGGATAGCGGACCAGGCCACCGTAGCCTTCCAGCAGGCCGGAACGCTCGATCGCGTTACAGGTACGACCTACCGTATAGAGCTCAATTTCCAATTCGCGAATACCGCTGGCCGAGCGCCGCAACCACTGAAACAAAGCCGCATCTGCCGAATCATGGTGCAATTGATTGGCCGCCAAACCGAAACGTAATGACATGAGTTCCTACACGGTAAACGATTCGCCACACCCGCAGGAGGCTTTCTCGTTTGGATTGATGAACTTGAAACCTTCATTGAGGCCATCGCGGCCATAATCCAGACGCGTGCCATCAATAAAGGGCAGGCTTTTTGGATCCACAAACAGTTTAACGCCGTGCTCTTCAAACAGTTGATCGCCCTCCACTGGCTCATCAACAAAATCCAGCTTGTAGGCCAGACCCGAGCACCCCGTCAGGCGTACGCCCAAACGTAGCCCCAAACCACCCCCGCGTTTTTTCAAATGACGCTGGATATGTTCTGCGGCGGGCTGAGTAAGAGAAATAGACATAATCCTTTCCTTTCTATAAACCTGAAGAAGACTCACAGCCTTCAGGTTTGGACAACTAAAATGCGCCTTTGTTCTGTGCCGAGGCAAGCGCGGCCTGGACCGCTTCCTGGGCCAACAAGGCACAATGCACTTTGACCGGCGGCAATTCCAGCGCTTGTTGCACATCCACAGACGAGAACTGGGCCGCTTGCTCCAGATTGCGATCTTGCAACCACTGTGTCGCAAAGGAGGCGGCGGCGATTGTACAGCCACAGCCATAGGCCTTGAAACAGCTTTCCTGAATCTGGCCTTGTGGGGATACTTTAAGCTGGATGCGAATCAAAGCACCGGTTTCATGGCTACCGGCTTCGCCTGTGCCTACGTCAGCATCACTGCTGTTCATGACACCCACATGACGCGGGTGCAGGAAATGCTCCATGACAGCGTCACTATATATCATTGCGCGAACGGCTCCGAAGCGGACTCGCTCCACAAAGGAGAAATAGCCCGCAATTGTTCAACCACACGACGGATGGCGGCAACCGTGTCATCAATATCTTGTTCCGTCGTGAAACGGCCCAGACTCAAACGCAGGGAGCTGTGAGCCAACTGATCGCTACGACCCAGTGCAGTCAGTACATAGGAAGGCTCCAGGCTGGCCGAGGTACAGGCCGAACCACTGGACACCGCCAGATCCGTCAGCGCCATCATCAAGGCTTCACCTTCAATGTGGTCCACGCTGATATTCAGGTTATGAGGAACGCGCTGATCCAGCGTGCCATTCAGGAACAGATCAGGAATGGACTGCAAACCCGCCCAGAGACGATCACGCAGCGCGGTGATGCGCTGATTGTCTTGGTCCATTTCCTGAGCTGCCAACTCGAAGGCACAACCCATGCCCACGATCTGATGCGTTGCCAGCGTACCGGAACGAAAACCACGCTCGTGACCACCACCGTGGATCTGCGCTTTCAGGCGGACGGCCGGTTTACGACGGATATACAAGGCACCGATCCCCTTGGGACCATACGTCTTGTGCGCCGACATGGACATCAAATCCACCGGCCATTCCTGCAAGTTGATCGCGACCTTGCCAGTCGCCTGTGCAGCGTCCACATGGAACAGCACCTTGTGCTCACGGCAAATGGCACCCAAGGCCTGCACGTCCTGAACTACGCCAATTTCGTTATTGACCAGCATGACCGAGGCCAGGATGGTGTCGGGACGAATAGCTTGTTCAAAGGCCTTGGGGTCGACCAGACCACTGGGCAGGACATCCAGAAAGGTGACTTCAAACCCCTCGTCCTGCAAGGCCAGACAGGTATCCAGCACTGCCTTGTGTTCCGTACGGACGGTAATAATATGGCGGCCCTTGGACTGATAAAACTGCGCAGCGCCTTTCAAAGCCAGATTGATGGCTTCCGTTGCCCCCGAGGTCCAGACGATTTCGCGCGGTTCTGCACCAATCAGCGAGGCAACCTGACGACGCGCCTGATCCACCGCTTCTTCAGCATCCCACCCATAGGGGTGACTGCTGGAGGCCGGATTACCAAATCGTTCCGTCAACCAGGGAATCATGCTGTCGGCCACACGCGGGTCAACCGGCGTGGTGGCGGCATAATCCATATAGATACGCTGAGCGCGCTTCATACAAAACTCCGGGTCAGTCGTGGCGCGAGCCAACTACAAAGTACATTCTTCTGGTTGACCGGCTTCTTGAGCGGCCAACTTGAGCTGTCGCAGACGCTGCTGGTCAACCAAGTCCTGCAAGGAGACAGAATCCAGATAATCGACCATTTTACGACTAAGCGTTGCCCAAAGCTCGTGAGTCATGCACTCGCCCTTCTGCCCATTTGTGCCCTGCTTGCAATTACCCTTGCCACCGCACTGGGTGGCATCAACGGGCTCATCGACCGCAAACACAATGTCAGCAACGGTGATGTGGCGGGCCAGACGCGCAAGCGTATAGCCACCCCCTGGGCCACGCACGCTATCGACCAGTTCATGGCGACGCAACTTGCCAAATAACTGTTCAAGATAGGAGAGCGAGATACCCTGTCGCTGGCTGATGCCTGCGAGCGTCACCGGTCCACTTTGCTGGCGCAGCGCAAGATCGATCATCGCGGTTACGGCGAAACGCCCTTTTGTCGTCAAACGCATGATAGTTTCCTTGCCAAAGGCGAAAGCGGCCGGATTGCCAAAAGCAAATCCGACCAATTTGGTCCAGTATAGCAAATACAGGGGAAACTACCGTGCTTGAATGCGTGAATTTACACTTATACTGAAGTGCTATTTAGCCACTCAGGCAGCGCGATAATTAGGCACGCGCTTGCGAACCAGCTCGAACACGCCCTGGCAGGCATCCTCGATATAGTCCATCACCTTGTTAAAGCCATCCTGCCCACCGTAATACGGATCGGGCACGGTAGCCGCTTCATAATCAGTGGCAAAGCGCATCAGTAGCATGAGCTTGTGGCGGTACATGGGAGGACACATTTGCTGCAAGGCAGCGTGGTTTTCCCAGTCCATGCTCAAGATAAGGTCGAAGTTGCGAAAGTCTTCGCGCTGGACCTGTCGGGCCTGATAGGTAGAGATGTCATAACCGCGTTTACGAGCGGCTATCTGTGCGCGTGTGTCAGGATGCTCGCCCACATGAAAGCCATGTGTGGCGGCTGAATCCACCAAAATAGCCTCGGACAAACTGGCTTGGTCGACCAGTTGGCGCAAGACACCTTCGGCGCTGGGGGAGCGGCAAATATTCCCTGTACAGACAAACAGAACCTTACTCATAATGCGACAAAGTCTGCGGGAAAACCCCAAATAAGGCAAGACAGAACAGGGGTCAAAACAGGCCCCGAAAACGGCCTTGAAAACAGCAAATCCGTATCGTTTGGGGGCTGCAAATAAGAACAGTACGCAGCTATTTGAAGTCTGGAATAAACCAAAGGCGCAGCACCCTTTGCTTAGCGGATAGACCGCATTCTCGTGATGAGATAAATCAAGCAATACACCCGAGTGATGAAAGCCGGTAGCGGAACCGTGTTTTTTCCATGCTTTCGTCCAGACATAGTTGCATATAAGCAACAACCAAGAACCAAGAGTCATCAAGCCATCAGCAGTTTGGCCTTGAGCCTTTGCAGCTTGTCGCGCGCGGCAGCGGCTTGCTCGAACTCCAGGTTGCGAGCGTGGTCCATCATCTCTTTTTCCAGACGCTTGATCTCGCGTGCCGCCGCCTTCTCGTCCCGGATCAACTCCTCCGGCACATCTTCGCGCAAGCTGGCAGTTGGGTCCGAGGCGACAACACCATCAATCAACTCACGAACCGCCTTGTTCACGCCACGCGGTGTAATGCCATGCTCCTCGTTGAAGGCCATCTGCTTGGCTCGACGACGCTCGGTCTCCTCAATCGCGCGATGCATGGAATCCGTCATCCTGTCCGCATACAGAATTGCTTTACCGTTCAGGTTACGGGCCGCCCGGCCTATGGTTTGAATCA
The DNA here is from genome assembly GCF_017377875.1 of Alcaligenes sp. SORT26. Lineage (GTDB taxonomy): Bacteria > Pseudomonadota > Gammaproteobacteria > Burkholderiales > Burkholderiaceae_B > Alcaligenes > Alcaligenes parafaecalis. The sequence continues at coordinate 529,924 of NZ_CP070975.1, read as the reverse complement.
GACTGCGCTCGGAGCGCAAAAAGCCTTCCTTATCAGCATCCAGAATCGCCACCAGTGAAACTTCTGGCAAGTCCAACCCTTCGCGCAGCAAGTTAATACCGACCAGCACATCAAATACGCCCAAGCGTAGATCGCGAATAATTTCGGCTCGCTCTACGGTATCAATATCCGAGTGCAGGTAGCGCACGCGAATGCCGTTCTCTGATAAATAATCCGTCAGGTCTTCAGACATGCGCTTGGTCAAGGTAGTGACCAGCACACGATCTTGCTGAGCCGTACGCAGCTTGATTTCACCCAGCAAATCGTCCACCTGTGTCGTAGCGGGACGAACCTCAATTTCCGGGTCAACCAGACCAGTAGGTCGCACCACCTGCTCGACCACATTGTCCGCATGCTCTTGTTCGTACGCGGCGGGGGTGGCCGACACGAAAACGGTTTGAGGCATACGGCGCTCGAACTCTTCCAGCTTCAAAGGCCGGTTATCCATCGCCGAGGGCAAGCGGAAACCAAACTGCACCAGGGTTTCTTTTCGTGAGCGGTCACCACGATACATGGCTCCTAACTGCCCGATGGTGACGTGGCTTTCGTCAATAAACATCAGGGAGTTACGTGGCAGGTAATCAATCAATGTGGGGGGTGGATCGCCCGGTGCCGCACCAGACAGATGTCGGGAGTAGTTCTCAATGCCTTTGCAAAAACCCAGCTCTTGCAGCATTTCCAGATCAAAACGGGTGCGCTGCTCCAGGCGTTGTGCCTCGACCAAGTGCCCTTCCCGGGTCAGAAACTCCAGGCGCTCACGCAGTTCCAGCTTGATCGTTTCAATCGCCCGCAACACGGTTTCGCGTGGCGTCACATAATGCGAGCTGGGGAACACGGTAAAGCGGTTCAGCTTCTGCACAACCTTGCCCGTCAGCGGATCGAACAACTCCAGCTCTTCAATCTCGTCATCAAACAGGCTGACCCGCAAAGCCAGCTCCGCGTTTTCCGCCGGGAAGATATCGACCACTTCACCACGAGCACGGAATATCCCGCGCTGGAAATCCAGGTCATTACGTTCGTACTGCATGGCCACTAGACGCGCCAGCAGCTCCTGCCGGGCGATACGGTCGCCCTTGCGCAGAGTCAGTACCATCGCATGGTAGTCACCCGGATTACCGATACCGTAGATGCAGGACACGGTGCCCACAATAATGGTGTCCGGACGCTCCAGCAGGCTTTTAGTGGCCGACAGACGCATCTGCTCGATGTGTTCATTGATGGAGGAATCCTTTTCAATAAACAGATCACGCGAAGGCACATAGGCCTCTGGCTGGTAGTAGTCGTAGTAGGAAACGAAGTACTCCACGGCATTGCGCGGGAAGAACTCGCGCATCTCCGCATACAACTGCGCCGCCAGGGTTTTATTGGGCGCCAGGACAATCGCCGGACGCCCGGTGCGAGCAATAATGTTCGCCATCGTGTAGGTCTTGCCCGAGCCCGTCACCCCCAGCAGGGTTTGGTACATCAAGCCGTCATCAATCCCCTCAACCAACTGGTCAATTGCCGCTGGCTGGTCGCCCGCTGGCAAATACGGTTGGAAAAGTTTGAAGGAACTCCCCGGAAATTCTTGAAAGGCAGGCTCAAATTTCATGCTAGACACACTTTAGGGTAAGCCCGTATTATCACATTAATGCTTCGTTTTTCTACCTTTCTGCACTAACGCCCCCATATCACCATGACATCGCTCTTCGAAACCGTCGAACTGGCTCCACGCGACCCCATCTTGGGTTTGAACGAACAATACAATGCCGATGAACGCAGCGGCAAAGTAAATCTGGGAGTCGGTGTTTACTACGACGATCAAGGGCGTATCCCGATTTTGCAGGCCGTTCAAAAAGCGGAAGAAGCCATGATGGGCAAAGCGGCTGCGCGCAGCTACCTGCCTATTGAAGGGATCAATACCTACAACCTGGGTGCTCAAACCCTGCTCTTGGGTGCCGACTCCCCCATTATTGCCGAAGGCCGTGCCCTGACCGTGCAATCCCTGGGTGGTACTGGCGCACTGAAAATCGGTGCCGACTTCCTGCAGCAACTGCTGCCCCAGTCCGAGGTCTACATCAGCGACCCTAGCTGGGAAAACCACCGCGCCCTGTTCGAGCGCGCAGGCTTCAAGGTCAATACCTACACCTACTACGATGCCGCTACTCACGGCCTGAACTTTGACGGCATGATCGCTTCGCTGCGCGCCATGCCCGCCCAGTCCATCGTGGTTCTGCATGCTTGCTGCCACAACCCCACTGGCGTTGATCCCAGCACCGAACAATGGACACAGATCGCTGAACTGATCAAAGAACGCCAACTGGTTCCTTTCCTGGACATCGCCTACCAAGGCTTTGGTGCCGGTCTGGAAGAAGATGCCAGCGTGGTGCGGTTGTTTGCCAAGCTGGGGCTGTCCATGTTCATCAGCTCCTCGTTCTCCAAGTCCTTCTCGCTGTACGGCGAGCGCGTCGGTGCTCTGACCCTGGTGACATCCAGCAAAGACGAAACCTCCCGTGTACTGAGCCAGGTCAAGCGCGTCATTCGCACCAACTACTCCAACCCACCCACACACGGTGGCAAGGTAGTGGCAACCGTCCTGAACTCGCCCGAGCTGTTCCAGACCTGGGCTACCGAGTTGGCCAGCATGCGTGATCGCATCCGCGAAATGCGTGCCCAACTGGTTGCCAAGCTGAAAGAGCAAGGCGTGGCCCAGAACTTTGACTTCGTGCTGCAGCAGCGTGGCATGTTCTCCTACTCCGGCCTGACTGCCGAGCAAGTAGAGCGCCTGCGTGCAGAGCATGGTATTTACGCTGTCAGCAGTGGCCGCATCTGCGTCGCTGCACTGAACAGCCAAAATATCGACTTTGTCGTCAAGGCCATCGCCCAAGTCTTGAAGTAAACGAACCGTTGATTCAAGCCTCTAACGCCCTTCTTCGGAAGGGCGTTGTCGTTCCAGCCCTTTAAAGCCCCCTATGAACCACCCTGTTTCCCTAAGCACCGAGCGCCTGATTTTGCGCCCCTGGAAAGCCACCGATCTGGAACCCTTTGCCCGCTTGAATGGCGACCCGGAAGCGTTGCGCTTTTACCCGGCCACCCTGGACCGGGCTCAAAGCGACGCCATCGCTCATCGCAGCCAAAGCCTGATCGAAGAACATGGTTGGGGCCCTTGGGCCGTAGAGCTGAAAGAAAACGCTGCCTTCATTGGCATGGTGGGCTTGAACCGCCCAACCACAGAGCTGTACTTTCAACCCTGCGTCGAAGTCCTCTGGCGCCTGCTACCCGAGTACTGGGGCAAAGGCTATGCCACTGAAGCGGCCCGAGCCTGCCTGGACTTTGGATTTGAGACCTTGGGCCTGGAACAGATTGTGGCCTATACCGCCCAGCTCAATCTGCCTTCACAAACCGTCATGCAGCGTTTGGGCATGACACTCCAGCCCGGCACCTTTGACCATCCTGGTGTACCTGAGGGCCACAAACTGGTCCCCCATGTGCTGTACACACAAGACCGCCAGGATTGGCCACAAGCAGCCCAAGTCAGGCCCAGATAGCCAAAAATTAAGCCTTTACGGCCTGTGCTGCTTGCCAAAACGCAAACTGTAACGCACAATCTTTACTGTATATATATTCAGCAGACAATACTATGACCGTCAAGCTCACTGCACGCCAGCAACAAGTGCTGGACATCATCCGCTCCGAGATCGAGCGGACGGGATTTCCGCCCACACGAGCAGAAATTGCTCAGGTCCTGGGCTTTAAATCCGCCAATGCAGCCGAAGATCATTTGAAAGCGCTCGCCCGCAAAGGCGCTATCGAGCTGACTGCCGGTGCCTCACGTGGCATACGCTTGCTGGGAACAGATACGCGTGAAAACGCGGCTCCCAGCAATGCGCTGGCTAATCTGGCTGACGCCCTCTTGTTGCCTATTATTGGTCGCGTCGCCGCCGGTAGCCCTATTCTGGCTACCGAGCATATCGAGCGCGAAATTGGCGTAGCCCCTACCCTGTTCTCCCAAACCCCCGACTACCTGCTGCGCGTGCGCGGCCTGAGCATGAAAGATGCCGGTATTTTTGATGGCGATCTGCTGGCCGTCAAGAAAGCCACTGAAGCTCGTAACGGCCAAATTGTAGTGGTACGCATTGGCGACGATGTCACCGTCAAACGCCTGTCGCGCTCCAGCAATCAAGTGGTCCTCTTGCCCGAGAACCCTGACTTTGAACCTATCGTCGTTACCGACCCGGATTCCTTGTCGCTGGAAGGCATTGCAGTTGGTCTGATTCGTACCAGCCCGCTGCATTAAGTCTTGCCTCTCTGGGCTGCCAGGCCTGTTTTACAGGTGTGGTACACCTGATAGGAGAAAAACCCCATATACCGTTTGGTGCATGGGGTTTTTTATTGCTCGAAGGACACGCTCCCCTACAGACCGACACAGACTCACGGCAGCAGCACCATCGCACCAACAACAGCCACAGCCACGATGATTATGATTGCCACCAAATCTATGGTGTCGGTCTCAGCTAGAGCGTGGTTGTAGTTTATGGCCCGTGCCTGTCCCGATATGGCAAAAGCTGAACAGGCTTGAGCTCGCCACCCACCACTACGAGCACCTTCAGCCCGGCAAAAAACTGGCTCTCTCATTGCAGTCGATATGACTGCCTGCCAACAGATTATCAATCCGCCCCAAATGCAAACAGGCTACCTTGAACCCAAGGTAGCCTGCTTCACATCTTGACTGCTACTGCTAGATGCTTAGTGCTTGAAGGACTCAGAACCCGTACCAGCGGCACGAGTGGCTGCCAAGGCTTCAGCAGCCAGGCGAGCTACTTCTTCGTCGCTCAGAGGCGTTACAGCGTCTTGCAGAGCCACCTCCAATACGCGATCAATCCAACGCACCGGAATGATCTCCAGCGTGTTCTTCACGTTATCTGGAATATCGGCCAGGTCTTTGACGTTTTCCTCTGGAATCATCACGGTTTTGATACCACCGCGTTGCGCTGCCAACAGCTTCTCTTTCAAGCCACCGATAGGCAGAACTTCGCCGCGCAAGGTGATTTCACCCGTCATGGCCACATCCGCACGAACCGGAATACCGGTCAAGCTGGACACTATAGCCGTGGTGATGGCGATACCGGCCGATGGACCATCCTTGGGCGTAGCGCCTTCAGGAAAGTGCACGTGCAGGTCGCGCTTTTCAAACACACTATTGGCAATGCCCCACTTCTGAGCACGCGAACGTACTACCGTGCGAGCAGCCTCGACCGACTCTTTCATCACGTCGCCGATCGAGCCCGTGCGCAGCACATTGCCTTTACCGGGCATGTCGGCTACTTCGATGGTCAGCAGTTCACCGCCCACCTCAGTCCAGGCCAGACCGGTAACCAGGCCAACCTTGTTCTCTTTTTCAGCCAAGCCGAAGGAGAAACGACGCACGCCCAGGTAATCGTTCAGATTCGCAGCGTTCACGACCAGGGTTTCCTGAGTCAGCGTCTTGTTGCGAGCCGCGCGCGTACCGGCTTGTGGATTGGCCACCAGCAGCTTGCGAACAACCTTGCGGCAGATCTTGCTGATTTCACGCTCCAGGGAACGCACACCCGCTTCACGTGTGTAGTAACGCACGATGTCGCGTACGGCATCTTCCGTCACTTCCAGTTCACCGTCGCGCACGCCGTTGTTCTTCATCAACTTGGGCAAGAGGTAATCGAAAGCAATGCGTACCTTCTCGTCTTCGGTGTAGCCAGACAGACGAATCACTTCCATACGGTCCAGCAAGGCCGGTGGAATGTTCAAGGTGTTACTGGTTGCCACGAACATCACGTCGGACAAGTCGTAGTCCACTTCCAGGTAGTGATCCTGGAAGGTGTGGTTTTGTTCGGGGTCCAGAACCTCCAGCAGTGCCGAAGAAGGATCACCACGAAAATCCGCACCCATCTTGTCGATCTCGTCCAGCAGGAACAGCGGGTTACGTACACCCACCTTGCTCATGTTCTGAACAACCTTGCCGGGCATGGAGCCGATGTAGGTACGACGGTGACCGCGAATCTCGGCCTCGTCACGCACGCCACCCAAAGCCATGCGAATGAACTTGCGGTTCGTTGCCTTGGCGATGGACTGACCCAACGAGGTTTTACCCACGCCGGGAGGGCCAACCAGACACAGAATTGGAGCCTTCAGTTTGTCGACACGTTGCTGAACAGCCAGGTATTCCACAATGCGCTCTTTGACCTTTTCCAGACCAAAGTGATCCGCATCCAATACTTCCTCGGCATTGCTCAAGGAATTATTGATACGGCTCTTTTTGCGCCAAGGCAGGCCAACCAGCGTTTCGATATAGTTGCGCACCACGGTTGCTTCGGCTGACATCGGCGACATCAGCTTGAGCTTCTTCATCTCCGACTCGGCTTTCTTGAGCGCTTCCTTGCTCAACTGGGCCTGTTCGATGCGTTTTTCCAGTTCTTCAACATCCGCACCGTCTTCACCTTCGCCCAGCTCTTTCTGAATCGCCTTGACCTGCTCGTTCAGGTAGTAGTCGCGCTGGCTTTTTTCCATCTGCTTTTTCACACGGCCGCGAATGCGCTTCTCGACCTGCAAGATGTCAATTTCGCCTTCCAGTTGCGACAGCAGGCTTTCCAGACGCTCCAGAGCCTTGGGCGTTTCCAGCATGCCCTGCTTTTGCTCCAGCTTCAGGGGCAAGTGGGCTGCAATGGTGTCGGCCAGACGGCCAGCATCATCAATCCCGGTCAGGGAAGTCAGAATTTCCTGAGGGATTTTTTTATTCAGTTTGACGTACTGCTCGAACTGACCCAGCACCGCACGGCGCAGGGCTTCTGTTTCAGCGGCATCACCGGCATCGCCAGGCACTTCAACGACCGAAGCCATAAAGTGGGTTTCGGCGTCCTGAACTTGCGTAATCCGCGCACGCTGCAAACCTTCGACCAGCACTTTAACGGTGCCGTCCGGCAGTTTGAGCATCTGCAAAATACTGGCCGCACACGCAATTTCGTAGAGATCCTCAGGGGCAGGATCGTCCTTGCCTGCGGACTTTTGCGCCACCAGCATAATGTTGTTGCCGGACTCCATAGCCAACTCAAGGGCTTTAATCGAGCGAGGCCGACCAACAAAAAGCGGAATCACCATGTGAGGGAACACCACTACATCGCGCAAAGGAAGCAGCGGCAGCTCAATAGGTTCCGTAGAAAGAATCTGGCTCGCAGACATAGTCATTTCCTATAAATGTCCTTAGACGCAAAAGGGAAGCCTGGGCTTCCCTTTCACGGTTTAACCTGTTGTAGCTCAGATTGTGGCGAATTTTGATATTTCAAGTAGGCCGAACGAACATTAAAACAGAACTTTGCCGAGTTAAAGAGAGACAAGCTTCTATGCTTAGTGGTGATCATGGATACCCACTCCTTTCTCTTTGCCTTCGCCTGTCGCCCTGTCTTGCCTGCGCTCTTCCAGCCAGGGCCAGACAGAGCACAAACAAGGAGATATCTCTAAGCTACTGCGTTCTTCAAGGGCGACTCAGTGTCACTGGCTTCACTATCGGACAAAGGGCGACCCAAAATCAATTCGGGTTTACTCTTTCCAACGATAGCGTCCTCGGTCAACACAACTTTACTGACGTCCTTGCGCGAGGGCAGCTCGTACATGGTATCCAGCAAGGCTTGCTCGACAATACTACGCAGACCACGAGCACCTGTACGACGCTTGATGGCGCGCTGGGCCACGGCACGCAGGGCTTCGGGCTGAACTTCCAGCTCTACGCCTTCCATGCTCAGCAGCTTCTGGAACTGCTTGACCAAGGCATTGCGCGGCTCGGTCAAAATGCGAACCAGTGCGTCTTCGCGCAGCTCTTCCAGGGTGGCGACCACAGGCAGACGGCCGACCAGCTCGGGGATCAGACCAAATTTGATCAGATCCTCGGGTTCAGCTTCAGCGAACAACTCGCCCACACCGCGTTCGGACTTGGCTTTAACCGAAGCGGAAAAACCAATACCGGATTTTTCAGTACGGTCGCGGATGACCTTTTCCAGGCCATCAAAAGCACCACCCACGATGAACAGCACATTGGTGGTATCCACCTGCACAAAGTCCTGATTGGGGTGTTTACGACCGCCTTGCGGAGGCACAGAGGCAACAGTACCTTCGATCAACTTGAGCAGTGCCTGTTGCACGCCCTCGCCCGACACGTCACGGGTAATGGAAGGGTTGTCGGACTTGCGGGAAATCTTGTCGATTTCGTCGATGTAGATAATGGCGCGCTGCGCTTTTTCCACATCGTAATCGCAGTTTTGCAGCAGTTTTTGAACGATGTTCTCGACGTCTTCACCCACATAACCGGCTTCGGTCAGGGTGGTGGCATCGGCCATCACAAAAGGTACATCCAGCATGCGGGCCAAGGTTTGAGCCAGCAGCGTTTTGCCCGAACCCGTAGGCCCGATCAGCAAAATATTACTTTTGGACAGTTCCACATCGTCACGGCCTGCTTTGCCGCTACGAATTCGTTTGTAGTGGTTGTACACCGCTACGGCCAAGGTGCGCTTGGGCGTCTCCTGGCCAATAACATACCCGTCCAGAAACTCTTTGATTTCCTGGGGGGTGGGCAAATCTTTACGTTCACCATCAGGAGTGGCGCCCGCCGCTTCGTCACGAATGATATCGGTACACAGATCAATACATTCGTCGCAGATAAACACGGACGAAGGTCCAGCGATCAGTTTTTTGACCTCATGCTGGCTTTTATTGCAAAACGAGCAATGCAGAACTTTCTCGTCGGCCGATTTCTTTTCGGACATAAATTTAAATTTCACTTCAGGATGGTAAAAGGACGGGAACAAGTCCCGCCCCCGAACAGCCATATTACTGCTTCAGATCGATCCCTGTGGGGACAGATGATTACTCGTCACGAGTGTTCATCACCTTGTCGATCAGGCCATAGGCCACAGCATCTTCCGCTGCCATGAAGTTGTCACGCTCGGTATCCAGCTCGATACGCTCGATAGACTGGCCGCAATTTTCGGCCAGGATCTTGTTCAGGCGCTCACGCAGGCTAAGGATTTCCTTGGCCTGAATCTGGATATCGGAAGCCTGTCCACGCGCACCGCCCGAAGGCTGATGAATCATGATGCGCGAGTTAGGCAAGGCAAGGCGCTTGCCCTTGACGCCCGAAGACAACAAGAAAGCACCCATGCTGGCAGCCATGCCGGTACACAATGTCGAGACTTCCGGCTTGACGAACTGCATCGTGTCGTAGATGGCCAGGCCTGCATAGACCGAACCACCGGGCGAGTTGATGTAGAGCGAAATATCCTTTTCAGGATTTTCCGACTCCAGGAACAGCAGTTGGGCCACGATCAGGTTGGCCGAGTTGTCATGAACCGGGCCCACCAGAAAGATAATGCGCTCGCGCAGCAGGCGGGAGTAGATGTCGTAAGACCGCTCTCCACGACCGGACTGCTCGATCACGATAGGCACGTAGCCCAAACCCGTAGGGGCAACGGATTGCCCCCCATGCATTGAGGCGTAGAAGTCGACAAAGGTTGACGACATTAGTTGGTTCCCATGATTTGGTCGAACGCCACCTCCTCGTCGGACACCTTGGCCTGGGACAGTACATGCTCGACGACGTTGTCTTCGAGTACAACTGCCTCAATCTCGGCGCGACGCTGGCGATCGGACAAGTAGTAGGCCACCACTTGGGCGGGCTGTTCGTAGTTCTGGGCAAATTCTTCGATGCGGGCACGAACCTGCTCGGGCTTGGCTTGCAGTTCAGCAGCCTTGACCAGCTCGGAGACCAGCAGACCCAGACGCACGCGGCGGGTGGACTCTTCCTGGAATGCTTCGGCAGGGATAGGCATCTTGTCTGCATCAGGCACGCCACGGTCTTTCAGTTCAGCGCGAGCCGAAGCGATGCGACCTTGCACGTCGTTGTCGACCAAAGCCTTGGGCACTTCAAATTCGCTGGCGGACAGCAAAGCGTCCATCACGGCGGATTTGTTGCGAGCGTGCACACGAGCCTTGATTTCGCGCTCGATGTTGGCACGGATGTCAGCCAGCAAAGCGGCTACATCACCTTCAGCCTGACCCAGGGACTTGGCGAATTCAGCATCCATTTCGGGCAGAACGGGCTGGGCCACGTCTGTCACGGTGATCTTGAATTCGGCTGTCTTGCCAGCCACTTCCTTGCCGTTGTAGTCAGCAGGGAATTCCAGGGGGAATGTTTTGGTTTCGCCAGCTTTCATGCCAGCAACGGCCGTTTCGAACTCGGGCAGCATGCGGCCACGACCTTGCAGGTACTGGAAGCCTTCAGCGCTACCGCCTTCAAAAGCGACGCCATCGATAGTGCCCACAAAGTCCAGAGTGATGCGGTCATCTTCCTGGGCTTCACGGTCAGCGCTGGATTCGTAGTTGGCGCGTTGCTTGCGCAGCACGTCTACGGTGCGCTGGATATCTTCGTCGGTAACGGGTGTCGTAGCACGCTTGATTTCCAGTTTGGACAGATCAGGCACGGCCACTTCTGGGTAGACTTCGAAGGTAGCGGTAAAGGCCATGGTGCCTTCAGCGGACTCGCCTTCTTTGGCTTCCAGATTAGGGGTACCGGCTACACGCAAATTGGAGTCCTGGATGACTTTATCCAGGGATTTGCCGATTTCTTCGTTGATGGCGTCATAACGAATTCCAGGGCCGTGGCTGCGTTCGACGACGGACAAAGGCGCTTTACCGGGACGGAAGCCCTGTACCTTGGCCGTACGAGCCACACGCTTGAGCTGGGCCTGGACTTGTTTTTCTACGTCGGCCACCGAAACGACCACATCGACTCGGCGCTCCAAGCCGGACAGAATTTCAACCTCGGGCTGCATTGAAGACCTATATTAAATTGAGTAATTGATAAGAGTAATCCGGCATTTTACCGGAAACTGGCACGGTAAATCCAAACAAACGTATTTTGAATCATAATTCCCTGTCAAGACAATACAGCCGTGCCGGACTATGATCCCTTACTTTACCTTCCCTACGCAAGACTGATATGCACATGAACACCCCTTTAGGCGGCATCCGGGTCCTGGAGCTGGGCCAACTGATCGCAGGGCCCTTTGCGGCCAAGATCCTGGGCGAATTTGGCGCGGACGTCATCAAGATCGAATCACCGAAAGGCGGTGACCCCTTGCGTAAATGGCGTTTGTTGCATGACGGTAACTCGGTCTGGTGGGAGGTGCAATCACGTAACAAAAAGTCACTTGCTCTGGATTTGCGACAAACCGAATGCCAGGAGGTGGTGCGTGCGCTGGTCAAAGAATGTGACATCTTGATCGAAAACTTCCGGCCCGGCGCGCTGGAAGAATGGGGTTTGGGCTGGGAAGACCTGAAAGCCATCAACCCTAGCCTGATCATGCTGCGCGTCTCGGGCTACGGTCAAACCGGCCCCTACAAAGACAAGCCCGGTTTTGGTGTGATTGGTGAAGCCATGGGCGGTTTGCGTCACCTGAGTGGTGAAGCAGGACGCCCGCCCGTGCGCGTTGGTGTCTCCATTGGAGACTCTCTGGCGGCCCTGCACGGCGTAATCGGCATCATGATGGCCTTGCGTCAACGCGAACAGAACAAAGGCGAAGGTCAATATATTGACGTGGCCTTGTATGAATCCGTCTTCAATATGATGGAAAGCCTGCTACCGGAATATTCCGCTTTTGGTGCCATACGCGAACCCGCAGGCAGCAGCTTGCCCGGCATCACCCCCAGCAACGCCTATGTCTGCAAGGATGGCAAATATGCCCTGATCGCCGGAAACGGCGACAGTATCTTCAAGCGATTGATGACCGCGATTGGCCGAGCCGATATGGCAGAAAATCCCGACTACGCCCACAACGACGGTCGCGCCAAAAATGCCGGTGTCATTGATGCAGCTATCGGCCACTGGGCCAGTGCGCTGGAACTGGACAAGGTACTGGACATTCTGGACCAGGCTGGTGTTCCGGCAGGCCGTGTCTACGACATCGCTGATATTGCTGCTGACCCTCACTACCAGGCCCGCGAGATGCTACTGGACAGCACGCTGCCCGACGGCACACCCCTCAAGGTCCCCGGCATTGTTCCCAAGCTAAGCAAGACCCCCGGCGGCATTCACCGCCCTGCCCCACACCTCGGTCAAGATACACAGGAAATACTGGATAAGCTGGGCATCAGCGCCGAACAGCAAGCCGACTGGCAAGCACGCGGCTTGATCGCAAAAAGCTCAAAACGCCGTTAAAACAAGGCGGTACAGAATCAGGCTTGAAGATGCAGCAGATGGCACCTAATCTATTTGCTGTTCAGGCATCTGGATTACTTGCCTGGGGTAGAAATCCACGCTAGAATCTACTTCTTTCGTGCTGCGAACGTGGCGGAATTGGTAGACGCACCAGATTTAGGTTCTGGCGCCGAGAGGTGTGAGAGTTCGAGTCTCTCCGTTCGCACCAGAGCATGAAAACCGTTGATTCAAAAAAATCAATTTTAAGCAAAATCAACGGCTTGGCTTTCTCTCTCTAATGGCTTTTGCTAGCCTGTTTTCAAGTACTCAACATCGCAGGCTCCATAAAGGCCCCACGAAAATAAGACATTAGCCAGCTTTGCCAAGCTCTCTTCTGGGTATCGAGCCCAGATAAAACTCACTCTGCAACAAAACTAGCCCCCCATATCGGGAAAGTCACATACTTCCGACTACACGGGAAGCGCAGATTTCAGCCGCACTACGAAAGAGCGGGCTTCGTGCTCAAGGGCTAATCGATCCGAGACTTCAATACATCTTGCGGATAGCTCTACGGCACCATACCTATGAAGCGCCCAGCCCTCTCAATGCCTAGAAGCAGTGCAAGTAAATCTGCTTGTCGGCATTCACTGCCTTTTTAACTTGAGAGACCGGGTCTTAGAGCACAAGAGCTACACACCACTTCAGAGCAGATAAGCCCCAAAACCCGCATGAAGAGAACAGGCAAACAGACACGAAAAGGCCGAACCCAATGTTTCAAAGGGTCCGGCCTTGAACGATCAACGCGACGCTTGCCTAGTCAGGCAAGCACGGGATCAAATAATCTGGATCTGGGTAGCGCAAGGGCCTTTTTGGCCGACGCCTGCAACGAAGGAAACTCGTTGGTTCTCTTCAAGAGATTTAAACCCGGAACCCTGAATTTCACTGTGGTGTGCGAAGAGGTCTTTACCACCACCCTCCGGCATGATGAAGCCGAAGCCTTTTTCGTTGTTGAACCACTTCACAATACCAATTTCTGTTTTCAATGTATGTCCTAAATATTCAGGGGAAAAATGTCCCTGACGACACTATGGTCGCTATCTGCAAATATAGATAGCACCGTTACAAACTAAATAGCCGAACAGGCACGCGACTCTGATCGGAGTAGTTCCGTGCAGGGAGCGATGGGCCAGGCTATACCACCACGATCAAGGCAAGCACACATCCCTGACACTAGCCACAACGCTTTGCAAAGCGTGTCATGGAACCCAAAATCCAGCCCGTAGATGATCAGCCTGAAGACACAGAACGACTTTATCGCCTGCACCAAAAAACGATATAGGCGTATGAAGCTTCACCTTCCCACATACCCAGCCAGATTCATCAGTTTTTTAAAAAGCCGTTTATCTCTGTACAAACCATAAAAAAAAATTATTAAAGGAACCAACATTTAACTCAATCAAGTCAAGGGTTCAAAGTTCCTTCCTGGAAGGTTTCCGAAAAACAAGTTATTGCCAGCTGGTGTCACTATTAGTAATTATGTTAGTCGGATACGCCCCCACTCAAGCGCAATCCACAGACCAAAAAAAAGCCGCTCTCATCAGAGCGGCTTTTTCAATTGAATACAGAACTACTCCTGCCTGTCATGTTTGCCCGGGAAATCACTAGGCCAGCGCATAGGCTTAGGCTCTGGATCGGGCTTGGGGGCCGGATTGGGATTGGGCACGGCATTCACGTCCTAACCTCCTTCACTAGCGAATTAAAAATGCAGAGCCTGCCGTTAATTGCCCTAAATACTATATCAATGAGCGGGAATTAACGAGCCCTCTAGTATTAACCCTAGCGAAACACAAAGATAGCTATCCAGATCAAGAATTATTTAAAAAGCTAGCCATGAATAAAAGACGTTAAGGAATACTTACCCCATCAGACCGAATTTATCCCCGACAGTTCCTGGCCACCACAATCCCGACAAGTGGCGCCACCGCAAACACCCCAAATAAATAGCTGGCGGCCTGACTCGTACCCTCTATTCCACCGGGATCAATTAATCCACCCGCATTTGCGATCATCCCTGCCAGAGCGGCCCCGGTTGCTGTCGCAAAAAGCTGAATAGTTGTAATCGAGGCTCCCGCCAATTCCTGCTCCTGGGGGGAAACCGCCTTCAAGACTCGCATTAACAAATGCGGCCAGGCTAATCCCACGCCCACGCCAATCAAGGCCAATGCCAGACAAATCGGAGCCAAATCCCAATACATTCCCCCACTCGTGACAGGCACCAAGACTGCCAGCCCCACCATGCCCAGCAGCCCAAAAATCGGACCAGCCAAAATTGCACGCTGAATGGCTTGCCCACTTAAGCCGGAACTGATGACGGCCCCTACCGTCCATCCCGCCCCCATCAAGGCGGCCAAATAACCTGCAACCAATGGGGATTGCTGATGCAAGATTTGCAGAAACAGTGGTGCAAAAACCTCGCCGCTGGTGACTGTCAGCACCAACAAAGACATCACGATGTACAAGGTAGCAATCGCAGAACGGAATTGAAACGTCCCCGACGGCAGCAGCTTATTAGGCGAGCGTTTCTCAACCGCTACCAAGGCCACACCCAGGATTCCGGCGAGTCCCAGGCTCAGGACATTTTGCAGCACATCGGACGAGGTACTACCTGTGGATATCGCCAGAACAGCAAGCGTCAACAGTGCCAATTGAATCAATGGGATAGATACCTTGGCCGCAGCACCACCCTGCTGCTCTCGCCTGGGCAACACGCCCGAGGCCAACACTGCAAAAATAACCGCAATCACGGCCACGGACCCAAACGCAGCACGCCACATTCCCCACTGCGCAAACATCCCACCGATAGCTGGACCTGTCAGCGTTGCGACGCCCCACATCCCTGAGACCAGGGCCATCGCTCGCGGCCAGAGTGGTTCATCGAACACCAGACGAATCATGGCGTAGGCCAAGGCAAAGAGAAAACCGCCCCCTACGCCCTGAACGAAACGTCCAAACAGGAGGATAGACATGGTCGGTGCCACCGCACAAATCACAGCCCCCACGGCAAAGATCACCGCCGCCACACCGTAGCTGCCTTTAGGACCTGTCAGCGCCAATAATTTGGGGGACAAGGCGGAACCCAGAATGGAGGCCACAACAAAAAGAGTGGTATTCCAGGCGTACAGATCGAGGCCACCAATATCCTGCACCACCGTCGGCAGAATGGTGGTCGCAATATAGACATTCACCGCATGTAAAACCACGCCACCTGCCAGAACAAGGGCACGCATGGCATTGGCACCCGACAGTAAATCTCCCCAGGCAGCCGCCTGACTAGGGGAGCCCTGCCCTTCATGGTCAGGCAACTGGAGGTCTGCCACGGGCATCTCGCCCACAGGGGCTTGCTGATTCTTCATAAAATCTCGACTCGTTCTTGATAAGGTAGCCCAGCCACTCAAAGAGCTTGCATGGGCAGGAGTCGTCCTTTATAAAACCTCATGTATAGATGAGGTCAAGAGATTCAGACACGATGAAAATCGACATTACGATCCCACTCTCTGTAGGCGAAGTGGCACGCCGCAGTGGAGTCACTATTGCGACGGTGCATCATTACGAAGCCAAGGGATTGATTCAGGGGTGGCGCAGCGAAGGTAACCAGCGCCGTTATCACCGGGAGGTATTACGCAAAATCTCGGTGATCAAAATTGCTCAACGCGCTGGCATTCCCTTAGCCACTATCAAGGATGCACTGGACGATTTGCCCACTGGCAAACCGTTGAACGCCAAAGACTGGGCGCAGCTCTCCACCCGCTGGCGCGACATGCTCAATGAGCGAATTCACAGCCTGACTCAGCTACGCGATGAGCTGGAGAGCTGTATTGGCTGTGGATGCTTGTCCATGACGAACTGTCCACTAAGAAATCCGGGAGATCAGTTGTCTTTAGTGGGCGAAGGAGCAGTGTTGTTGAATACTTATCACGCCAAATAAGCAACAAGCGGCTTGAGTGTGCATGACAAAACGGCTGCCAGATCTGGCAGCCGTTTCTGATTCCAATCACATCCGAAAAGGGGGAAAAAGTCACAAGCTCGTGCTAAATGACACCCCAGAAATACAGCAATGCAGGCAACAAGGCCGTCAAAACGCCTTGCACCGCCGAGACTAGCCCCGTCAAACGAGCAATAGGCTTATTCAGGACCAATAACAAGAAGAACATGAACCACAACACCGCCCACGACAGCCAGCTTACGACCTGCCAGTAATCAAAAATACGCTCGGCAAGGCTCAGGTTGGTCAAGGCCGCTGGCACAGCGATGCAGGCGACCACCAAGGAGTACCAGCCCAGCGCACGGCCATCACTGCCAGTGAAGGCGTTCACGCCCACCCAGAAATAGGTCAAGGCAAACAGGCCCAGGTAAATGGCCGACAAGGGGGAGTACACCGTGCTGTTAGCCGGATTCAGAATATGGGACATGCAGATAAAGCCCAACACGGCTGTGAACAGATTGACGATTGCAGCATCTTTTGCATCCACCAATCTGCCAGCCTGATGGCCTTCAGAGTAATAGAGACGAACACCATTAACGAACAGGCACAGGCCTGCAAACGCCAGAAAAGCGGCAACTAGCATTTTGAAGAGTTCCTAAAGAATAGAAGGCGGACACAGAACATGCCCGCAACATGATGTTGCACTCAGCGTGGAGGCGGAGCAGATCATAGAGCTTGGCTACGAAATCGCCATGCGGTTTTTTTTATAAGCTCTATAAGAAAAAACCACCAAAAATGAAGCCTCTCAAGCCATGAACAGCTTATTCAAGAAACTGCTCACTCCTGCTCGTTTTGGCCCCAGCGAGCCAACACGCGCACGTAGACCAACTGCGCCAGCAGCTCTACCAAAGTCTGCGTCAAAATGATGGCTGGCAGCAAAGGCAAAGCACCCGGAATCGCCAAGGCCAAAGGCAGCACCACCAAAGAATTGCGAGTCGCACTGCTGAAAGCCACGGCACGTCGCAAAGGGACGGCCAGACGCGCTTGCCGCGCCAGCATCCAGCCAATGATGGGGGCCAGGAAGGCGAACAGCACATACACTGGCAGCACGCGCCACAAGACATCCAGCGCAGGTTCCAATTGCCGTAAAACAGCAGCCACCACAATGAACAGCACCAAAGCAGTGGCCGGAACGGGCGCCAATCCCAAACCCGTCTGGATCTGCGCCCAGCGACGGTTTTTACCCGCTAGATATTGGGTCGCCCCCGCCAGCAGCAAAGGAATCAGAATCAGAAAAAGAAAGGCATCCAGAAACGGCCCCGCCTTGATATACACACCAAACTGCTCTCCCAGCGCCAGCTTCAAAAACACCGGCAGGAGCAGCATCTGCACAATCAGCAACACCGGTGTGGCCGCCAGAAGCACACGAGCATCGGCGCGACCTAACTGTGCAAAAGTGACGACGTAATCAATGCAAGGAGCCAGCAAGACCAGCAGCACACCCAAACGCAGCATGGTGTGATCTGGCAGCAAGGGCATCAGCGCAAAGACAAGAAGAGGGATCAGGCAAAAGTTGGCCAGGAGCAAAACGGCCAGAAAGCGCAATTGAGTCAGCGCTTTGCCTAACTGAGCGATAGGCACCTGCAAAAAGGTGACATACAACATGAACGCCAAGGCCGGGTTGATCCAGTCGATCAGGCCAGGTGACATTGGCCAGAGACTGGCCATCACTGCGGCCAGCAACATCGCCACAAAATAAATGGTGATTTGCCTGCGTTCCAAAAGCTCACGAATCACGGTCAGCACCCCGCTTTACTGCATACGTCCGGCACTGCCGTGAAAGGTTTTAAAGACCGCTGCGACGCAACCGTGCAGCAGATTGGCGGTTCAAGTCCCGCGCTTCGCGTTCGGCGTACTCGGTTTCACCGGGTTCATAACGGCCTTCGTGCATGCAGGACTCACGATCCCAGGTACATTCGTTAAAGAGTTTTGACACGGGGCCGCCGCCGGGTCTGGTCGTGGAGCAAGCCGCCATCAAAACAGCCAAGCTCAGCACCGCGGCACTCTGAAACAGTCGTCGAACCATCATGTTATTTTCCCCACGAAAAATCTTTATTGCATTGACCACACATCAGCACCAAAGCAGATGGCGGACACTAGACGCACTGTACCCCGAGGCCCTGAAGCGAGTCGATTCTTTGGGTGCCTAATTTGCAATTTATAACTTCCAGCCTTCAAGTGGATTGGCACCTCCACGTGGCAGCCCGATTTTTAGCCGGAGGTTTTCAGGCTGGAATCGGGCAGCAAATGCAAACCGGTGCGGCGTACAAACTCCTCGTAACTGATGGGTGGCCCCACACGCGTCGAGGCCTGATTCGCTTGCCAATGCACCCAGGAACGCCGTGTGGTGGCATCGTAAACCAGCTTGAATAAATGACTGGGAACAGCAACCTGACTGGAGCCTATCGTCGACGCATTGCGCTCGTACACAGGGCCAGTGAAGACATACACATTGCCCGCTGCACGGGAGACATATTTACGCGTATCCGCCTCGATCTTGTTCCAAGGACCGGCGTTGTGAATCTGGTTCTGCGGCACCATATTGGCCAGAGAAAAACTTTGAGCCATGCTTTGCTCAGAAGCCATATCCCCGGCTGGCGCCATATGCCCGCGTGAAAAACCCGAGCCCCGATAATCATTCAACTCGGCCCGCTCCGCCTGGGGCAAGCGGCCTTCCGCGTAAAAGCGATCGGTACGTTTCAACCCTTTGGCAGACTGAATCTGTTGCCGATTCAAGCGCTGCGCGACAAACACCGGGGTTTTGGTTTGCCCACTATGCAAAATCGCAAAAGAGCTGAAGCACAGCTCTCTTTGCGTGTACGCCATCGGCACCACAGGTCGTGAACCCGGAAAAAACTGGGGACATTGCGCAAAGGAGGTTTGGACATAGCCATCTACCGAAGCCGGTACTGGTGCACTATCCTGCTGGATCGCCGTGGGCCAACCCAGAGACACCAAAAACGGCTCAAGGCTTTGCCAGTTCAGGCCTTGGGGGTGAAGCCAGGCCGTTGCAATCCCGAAGCTGGTCAGGGCTGCGGCAAGGACAGACTTTAAAAATCGGGACGGGCTTGCCTGCCCGGCCTTCTTTCTACTACTGGGTTTTTTAACGCTACGACCTGTGTTCTTTCTGCTCATACCACTCTTGTTTTATGCTTGGTCGGCCTACATCATTGCGCCGGCTGCACCTGTAATTATAAGCAGTCCTTTCTATTTCAAAAGGACGTGCCCCCACAGGGAGCACGTATTTCCTTCTGAAGCCCGTCTTTTTTGACGCATACAGCTAACTGGGCAGAATAGGGTCAGGACATAAAGGAGCCCCTTATTGGGCCCCCAGTTCCTGCAACTCCTTAAGCTCATCCTGCAATTGCTCCAGATTGGCGCGGTCACGGTCCAGTTTTTTCTCCAGCTTCTGCACTTTGTCCTGCCGCCCCTCAGAACGCTTCTCGGCGATCTCTTCAAGGCGCTCCTGAATATCCTCTTCTTGCTCGCGGATTTCTTCCTGCTTGTCACGCAGCAGATCCGCATCCTTGCAATGCATCTGCACATTCACCAAAGCGCGCTCCAAACCACGCTCTCGATGGGTATTGCCATGCTGACGGGCGTATTCAATCTGGTTCTGAATCTCGGCAGCCCGGTATTGGCATGCCGGATTAGCCGCCCAGGCGGGCAAGGCCAACACGCTTAAGGTGACACTCAAACACCATACGGAAGTTTTCATCTTCTTGACTCCTGCCTTGTTCATCATGAAAGCCATCATACAAGTCTGCCCTCTGGCGGGCAGCACGCGGACACTTACAAACAAAAATGGTCGATTTGTCACGAAAACGTGATTAAATTCGAACTTTCTGCGGTTTATGTCATATTCAGGTAACTAAATTGTCGCAAGTTGTGTCGAGAAATTTACATAACTTGTCTTTAAGCATAAAACAGTTCAGTTACACTCAAAATCCTCATAAAGCAAACTTTTACCTTAATCGTGTTCAACATCACCACCAGGAAACTGATCTTTTTCCTGTGCGCTGCTTTGCTTGTTCTGTGGCTCTTTCCCTTTGCGCACGTCAACGAAAGTTTGCTCAACACCTCCCAGGCTTATTCGGCCTGGCACACCAGTGTGCTCAACTCTTTAATGCCTTTGTCCATTCTGGCGGTAGCCAGTCTGATCTGGGCAGAAAGAGCCGTTTCCGCTTGCCTGGCCATGGCCGTCAACACGGTCTTGTTTGTACTGGCGATTAAAAATATCTGCGATACGGCAGACCGTTTTTCACGTGTCTGCGGTATCGATATTTCGGTCTCCTACGGGGCCATGCTGTATGGCCTGGGCATGGCGACCTTATGGGTATTGCTGCTTAGTTACCGCTGCAAAAATCACAAAGAACAGCGTGACTCCTCGGGCGATCTGAGTCTGTAATCAGGTTTGCTCTGCCCTTTGGGGCAAGACCATAATCGTTTGCTGCATCAGCGCACATAAGGTGTGTTTGCCCTCTTGCACGGCAAACACTTCGGCCTGCGTCACAATCAGACTACGACCCTGACGCACCACCGAGCCACGCGCAATTAAAGACTGGCCCTGGGCTGGTGCCAGAAAGTTCAGCTTGTACTCCACGCTCAAAACACTGGCCCCCAGGGGCGTACAGCTCATGGCGGCATAGCCACCTGCCGAATCGGCAATCATCCCCACCACACCACCGTGCACAAAACCATGCTGTTGCTGTACACCTTCCCAGTGCGGTAGGTGAATTTCGACCAGGCCCGTGTCCACAATAGGCATAGTGGCGCGAATCAGACTCATGGCTTGCTGGCGGGCAAAACTGTCTTGCACCGCTTGGGCAATCTGAGGGTCCAGGGTAGGCATGGCTGAAGTGGCATGACTCGTCATCGTTCCAATCTCCTTTATTTTTATGGTGACAGCAAGCAATAAGGGTTAGCTTAAAAAGGCCAGAAAATGGGAATAAGCGCCACGCCCAAGACCCAGAAAATCAGGTTCAGGGGCAGGCCTACTTTCAGAAAATCCGTAAATCGATACCCACCTGCACCATACACCATAGTGTTGGTCTGATAGCCCACAGGCGTGGCAAAGCTGGTTGACGCCGCAAAGGTGACAGCGATCAGAAAGGGAGTGGGGTCGACATCCATCATTTTGGCGGTAGACATCCCAATCGGAGTCAACAACACGGCCGCGGCAGCATTGCTCATGAACTCCGTCAGCATCAAGGCCATCAGGTACACCACGGCCAACACGGTCAAGGGCCCGAACGATTTCACCAAACCCACCGTGTTTTCCACCAGAAACTGGGCAGCACCGGTTTCACTCATGGCCATGCCCAAGGGCAACAGGCCTGCCATCAGGATGATGATGCGCCAGTCAATGGCGTCGTACACCTCATCCGCCTTCAAGCAGCCTGCTAATGTCATGGCCACCGCCCCCACCAAGGAAGTGATGCTGATCGGCACCCAGCCCAGGGCCGGTAACACAATCACCAGGGCCATCGTGACCAGGGCAAAGGGCGCACGCCAGCCCATTTCTTTTTCAGCTTCGCGCTCCGAGAGCACAATGATATTCCCGTCAGCCCGCAAATCGGCCGCCTCTGCCGCCGGGGTCAACATCAACAAGATATCGCCAACCTGCAAACGCACCGCTCGCAATTGCTCGCGCAAGACCTGACCACGACGATGAATCCCCAACACCGTAGCGTTCTTGTGCCAGCCTGCCCCCAGGCTACCCAGGGTACGACCACTGATACGCGAACGCGGTGCAATCATCACCTCGGTCAAGACCTGATCGACTTGTTCAAAAGACTGTTGTTCCAGCTTGAACTGCGGATCCACTTCCAGGCCCGCTTCTTTACGCAACTCATCCAGCTTGGTCCAGTCCCCACGCGCCAGCAGCACATCATCCGGTTCGATCTTTTGCTCGCGTGGCCCCCACACTTTGGTATCACCACGCAGCAGCTCCAATACAAAAACACCGTATTGCTCACCTAATTTGGCATCCCCTACCGATTGGCCGATTAGGGAGGAGTCTGGCATCACCCGCAGCTCGGTAATGTATTTACCCAGCTCGTATTGTTCGACCAGTTCACCCCCACGCGCATCAGGCAATAACCAGCGCCCTATCGTCAGCAAGTAAATACAACCGACAACCATGCAAATCACCCCCAGCGTGGTGAACTCGAACATGGTGAAACCGGGATGGCCCAGATCACGGGCAATGGCATTGACCAGCAGGTTGGTAGAGGTCCCGACCAAGGTACAGACACCGGCCATTTGGGAAACGTAGGACAAAGGAATCAGCGCTTTGGAAGCAGACATGCCTATCCGCGCACTGGCCGCCATCACAAGGGGAATGAACACCGCCACCACCGCCGTGTTATTGACGAAGGGAGCAATCACCGCCAGGACCAGAAACAGGACCAGCAGAAACTGAAACGGAGAGCGGGCTTTGCCAAGCAAATCCCCAATCCCCGACAGTGCCCCGCTATTTTGCAGCCCGGCCGCCAAGACAAACATGGCCGCCACCGTAATCGTGGCCGGGTTACTGAAGCCACCGACCGCCTGCTCTGGCGTCACCAGGCCCAGAACGGCCAAAGCGCTCAAGACCATCAAAGCGATAGCATCAATTCTGAGTTTTTCCGTGGCAAACAAAACAATCGCTATTAAAGCCAGCCCCAAGACCACCGCAATTTCTGCTGTCATGCTGCCCTACTCCCGTTTGTTCTGTGCTGCCCAGTATAGGGAAGAATTTGGCTTCTTAAGGCGTAAGGCTGGCCGCAGTAAACAAAAAAACACAAGTTTCAGGGCCTGAGACCCGGCCCCGTCAGCATTCAGGAAAAGGCAGCAGATAACAGACAGCGTGGTCTGACAAGGCTTAGGCCAGCAACATCACCAAAAACACCAGACCTAATAAGGCGATGTAAGCCTTGGCATGAAGACTGTCAGGGATTTTGCCAATCCAGCGCGAAGTAAAACGAATCCCCAGCCAGGAGCCGACCACCAGAACCAGGCATGCACGCAGATCGATATACCCCACATGCCAGGGTCCCAAAGAGTCCGTATCCCAGGCCAGCATGGCATAGGTCAGGCTCCCTACGACTGCCATCGGCAAGGACAAGGGATTCGCCGCTGCCGTCGCTGCCGTCATGCTCGCACCGCGTCGGCGCATCAGGGGCACCGTAATCACACTGCCTCCCACACCCAAAAAGGCCGCAATTGCGCCAATCAGCAAACCGGCTCCGGTACTGGCCGCCTTGCTTAAAGGACGCACGGCGTTGCGCGCTTCCTGCGTAAAACCCGAGCGAAACAGACCATCAAGAATCGTCAGGCCCAGATACACCACAAAGACCCAACGCACCCATGAACCACTCAAGGCCATGGCGGCCGCCGCACCGGGAATCGCCCCCAAAGCAATAAACAAGAGCAAAGGACGCACTTGCTCCCAAGGCACCGTTCCTGCCTTGTGATGTCGCCAGGTGGACAGACCGGCACCAAAAATCATCACGCAGGTAGAAGTAGCGACCGCGATGTGCATGGCGGCCTGCCCCATCTGGCTGTCCACGCCATACATGCCGATCAGCACCGAATACAGCACAGGGACCACCACAAAGCCACCACCGAAACCAAACAGCACGGTGGTCACCCCAGCAAGCAAACCAAAAAACAGCAATAGAAAATACATGGCCACGAATCAAAAGACATTGCAAAGCCTAAGAATAGGTCGCCCCGATATGGCTGGCATGCTAAAACCGGTCAACAATATGCTCATTTCGGCCAGAGACTGTTTTATGCACAATGTACAACTGGATAGCGTGGATACCACCCCCCGCCCATTGCTGGCCATTGGCACGGACTATGCCCCAGGCACACTGCTGGACTTTCACGTACACCGACGGGCGCAAATGCTCTATGCCATGACAGGCTTGATGGAGGTGGAAACCGACGATGGTGCCTGGGTAATACCGCCATATAGTGGCGTCTGGATTCCGGCTGGGAAACGTCATCGCGTACGCATGCAAAGCGCCAGCACGCGCAGCTTATATATAGAGCCGCAGGCGGCCCCCCGCCCTGGCTCTCACTGTGAAGTCCTGGTCATTACGCCTTTGCTGCATCATTTGCTCCTGGCGTCCCTGGCCTTGCCCGCTTTGTACGATGAGGATGGTCGTGACGGAGCCTTGGCACAATTGCTCTTGCACGAAGTCGGACTGGCGCAAACCATGCCGCTCTTTGCTCCTATCCCTCAAGACCCATCCCTGGCCAAGCTGTGCAAAGCCTTCCTAAGTCAGCCCAATATTCAAAGCACGCCCGAGCAATGGGCCGAGCAACTCAATAAAAGCCTGCGTACCTTCACCCGTTTGTTCCGGCAACAAACCGGCATGAGTTTTAGTGAATGGCGACAACAAGCCTGCCTGCTGGCCGCCTTGGCCAAGCTGTCTGCCGGGCAATCGGTAACGCAGATTGCACTGGATTTGGGTTATGACAGTTCCAGCGCTTTTTCCACCATGTTTCGTCGCCGTTTAGGACAGGCTCCCAGCAACTTCATTCGTGCTCCCTGACACATTTTCCTAAGCCGCCCTCTGATTGAAGCAGAGACAAAAAGGCCCCCGGAGCTCTGAAATCCGGGGGCCTTGCACTGCCCGCCTCAACTGATAAGCGGCCTGACGTCACATATAGGGCTTAACGCGTAATACGAGCCCGTCCACCGATGGTTGCGGCCAGGCTTGCCACAAAGGCTCCCACCAGCAAGGATGCAAACGCCCACAATGCAAACGCAGCGGCTGCCTTGCGAGCAGTGTCTGCCGCTTCGCGTGCTTGTTGCTCCAGCTTGTCCGCTGTTTCCTTGGCTTGCTTCTGCACCGAATCCAAACGCTCCTTGGCCTGTTCGGGGGTCAAACCTGTTCGGTTGGCAACCAAACGCAGCAAGTAATCCTGATCCTGCTGAGACACCTCACCTTCCTTCAAGCTACGAGCCAAAATTCGGCTGACTTCACGCTCAGGATTGCCTGCCTGTGCAGGTGCATTGGCAGGATCCGCTGGTCGCAACAAGGTATCCGTGAAGTAGCCCAGGCCTGGACCTTGAGCCTGATCCTTCCCTGCCTGACCCACTACAGCCGACGCCGCACCAACCCCTGCCCCCGCCAGATTGGCACCTGCCTGTGCCGTACCCGACACCAGCGAGGCGACGCCTGAACCCAACATGAAGACACTGACAACCGCCGTCACAGCCCAGACCAGAAAGCCATGCGCCGTGTCACGGAAATGCACTTCATCGCCATGCACGCCAGTCCAATTGGTACGCAAGCGCCCCGTGACATAACCGGCAATACCGTAAGCGATGATCTGCGTAACAAAGAGCCAGATAATCGTGCCAATAGCCACAGTCGTACCCGAGGCGCCGTCATTACTCCAGGGGGAGATCGCCATGAAGCCCAGACCTGTCCCGCCCACCAGCAAGGTCACCGTCAGTGCAGCAGCAATGACGGCCCCCCCGATGATCGCGCCCCAAGACACGGCGGAATGCGAGGACTCCGCTACGGCCTGCGTACTCAAACCTGCATCCGAACCAAATTGCGTTGTAGCCATGATGATTCCTTATTTCAGATTGTGATCGCAAGCACCTTAGTGCCAGAACAGGGCCAGCAAAATGATGATAGGGATAGGGACACCCAAGAGCCATAAAAGAATCGATCTCATAACCCCTCCGTTTGAATGAAGAAACAAGAACAAAAACGGCAAAAATTGAAAACCTCGTAATTATTCTAGGCAGATAAAAAATCAATAAATTTTATAAAATGTAAAAAGCGCAACCGAATAAAAGTGCATGACAGCACGCCCTATCACCCTCAACACGGGCAGAGAAATAACCCCATATACAAAAGGGTTAAAATTCTTTATCCGTGAGTCCTACAGAGGCAGACGAGAAAGAAGCATGCTATACCATCAGGTGACACACATCCCGAAGCCAGGCCTCACCCAAGCATTTCACACAAGGCTTGCATGGCAATCTGTGCTTATTTTTTATTATCTTGAAATACTTGATTACGCGAATGATTTAATTGAATAGCAGCAACAATAAAAAAATGAAATAGCTGCGATAAGGAAAACGAGAGCAAAAATAAAATAATTATCGAACAACAAGAAAACAGAAAAAAACTTCAGTAATAAAGTAAACATGCAAATCCCAAAACCGCTATTCGTGACCTGAACCGTCACGTCTACATATGGAACTCACCCGGTCAGCACGGCCGTCCTCCTGCCCTTGCTGACAGCCTGCATCCCACACGCATCTGCCCTCAAAAGCGACAAAGAAAGCCATAAAACCGTGCATGGAAGGGGCAGACTCGGTTATCCTGTTGCCTCCATTCAAGCTCGGCCGCTGCGGTGGTAAACCGCGCATCATGCGCCTTCTGTATCCCGATACTGCCAATGACGGCCTGCATTCACAGAGCCTAGCCTATGAGCGACCTCCAAAGTCTGATCGAATCGGCGTGGGAACAACGAGCTTCCCTCTCCCCCCAAGAACACAGCATTGAACTGCGCACGGCTATCCATACCGTGATCGAAAAGCTGGATTACGGTTCCCTGCGTGTGGCGGAAAAGATCGACGGACAGTGGCAGGTCAATGACTGGGTCAAAAAAGCGATTCTCCTGTCCTTCAGGATCAAGGAGAACCGCGTCATGACCAGCGAACCCGCTCCCTTCTATGACAAGGTGCCGCTGAAGTTCGAGCAGCATGACCAGGCCGCGTTTGCCCAGGCAGGCTTTCGCGCTGTTCCCGGTGCCGTGGTCCGTCAAGGGGCCTATATCGCCCCGGATGTCGTCCTGATGCCTTCTTTCGTCAACATCGGCGCCTATGTCGGTGAAGGCACCATGGTGGACACCTGGGCCACCGTCGGCTCCTGCGCCCAGATTGGCAAACATGTACACCTGTCGGGTGGCGTCGGTATTGGTGGGGTATTGGAGCCGTTGCAAGCCAACCCCACTATCATTGAGGACAACTGTTTTATCGGTGCCCGTTCTGAAGTGGTGGAAGGGGTCATCGTGGAAGAGAACTCGGTGCTGGCCATGGGCGTTTTCCTGTCGCAAAGCACCAAAATTTACGAGCGCGAAACGGGCAAGATTTACCAGGGTCGCGTCCCCGCCGGTTCGGTGGTGGTTCCTGGTTCCCTGCCTTCGGCCGATGGGCTGTACAGCCTGGCCTGCGCCATCATCGTCAAGCGTGTGGATGCCCGTACCCGCGCCAAGACCAGTATTAATGATTTACTTCGCGCCTGAACATGAGCACTGACTTTTCTGTACTAGACACCCTGAAAGCCCTGATCGCCCGCCCCTCGGTCACCCCCGAGGACGCCCATTGCCAGCAATGGCTGGGCGCACGGCTGGAGCAAGCGGGCTTTAGCCTGGAGCATCTGCCCAGCGGCCCGGTCTCCAACCTGTGGGCCCGCCGTGGCACACAGGGGCCTTTGTTTGTTTTTGCAGGCCATACGGATGTCGTTCCCACTGGCCCGGAAGCCGCTTGGGACTCCCCTCCCTTTGAGCCTACTGTGCGTGATGGCCAGCTTTATGGCCGTGGCGCTGCGGATATGAAGGCCTCGATTGCCGCCTTTATTCATGCCGTTGAAGAGTTCACCCAAGCGCATCCTGAACATAAGGGATCGATTGCCCTGCTGCTGACCTCGGATGAGGAAGGCCCCGCAACCGATGGCACCGTGCATGTCTGCCGCGTTCTGAAAGAGCGTGGCGAACAGTTGGACTACTGCATCGTGGGCGAGCCCACTTGCTCGCGTCAATTGGGCGACACCATCAAAAATGGCCGTCGCGGCTCCTTGTCCGGTCATCTGATCGTGAAAGGTCGTCAGGGCCACGTGGCGTACCCGCAATTGGCGATCAACCCGCTGCACGTGTTTTCCCCCGCGCTGCATGAATTGACAGACCGTATGTGGGACGCAGGCAATATCGACTTCCCGCCCACCAGCTTTCAGATCTCCAACATCCACGCGGGCACTGGCGCGGGCAATGTGATCCCTGGCCAACTGGATGTACATTTCAATTTCCGCTTCTCCACCGAGCAGACGCCTGCCGGTCTGCAAGCCGAAGTCGAATCCATTCTGAAACGTCACGGCGTGGACTTCCAGTTGGAGTGGACCCTGGGTGGCGAGCCCTTCCTGACCGAAGCGGGCCCCTTGAGCCAGGCACTGCGCCTGGCCATTGAAGCCGAAACCGGCGTGGAAACCGATCTGTCTACGACAGGCGGCACCTCGGACGGCCGCTTTATCGCTAAAATCTGCCCTCAAGTGGTCGAATTTGGCCCGCTCAATGCCAGCATCCATCAGATCAACGAGCACGTTGCTGTTGCGGATCTTGAGCCTCTTAAAAACATTTATCGCCGTACATTGGAATCCCTGCTTTGTTAAGCCCTTGCATCGACAATTCCTCCCTGCTGGAAGCCCAGCAGGAACTGCGCACTGTGCGCGACTTACTACGCTGGTCCGTCAGCCAGTTCAATCGTTGCCAGTTGGCCTTTGGCCATGGCAGCGACAATGCCTGGGACGAGGCCGCGTATTTGCTGTTGCACACCCTGCATCTGCCGCTGGACACGCTGGACCCATATCTGGACGCCACCGTGCTGGAAAGCGAACGGGCTGCCTATCTGGCTCTGGTCGCCCGCCGCTGTAACGAGCGCGTGCCCGCCGCCTACCTGACTGGCGAAGCCTGGCTGCAAGGCCATCGTTTCCGCGTCACGGAAGACACGATTGTGCCGCGCTCTCCCATTGCCGAACTGCTGGCCGAGCAACTGCAACCCTGGATTGCCGACCCTGACGCCGTCTACCATGCCCTGGATTTGTGCACCGGCTCAGGCTGCCTGGCTATTTTGACCGCGCTGGCCTTCCCGCAAGCGCAGGTTGATGCCGTTGACCTGTCTGATGCGGCGCTGGAAGTTGCCCAATCCAATATTGATGCGTTCGACCTGAACGACCGCATGAGCCTGTACAAAAGCGATCTGCTGGACCAGCTTCCACAGACCGCTTACGACCTGATTATCTGCAACCCTCCTTACGTCAACGAGGAGTCCATGCAGTGCTTGCCGCAGGAATACAAACACGAGCCACAACTGGCTCTGGCTGGCGGTGACGACGGCATGGACCTGGTACGCCGCATTCTGGAAGCTGCCCCCAACTTCCTGTCACCCGAAGGTGTGCTGGTATTGGAAATCGGCAATGAGTACGACAATTTCGTCGCCGCCTTCCCGGAGCTGGAGCCTATCTGGCTAAGCACCGAAACCGCTGAAGACCAGATTCTCTTGCTTAGCCGGGAGCAACTGGCTCTGTGATACGCGCAACTGGAATTACGCTGCGTCGCGGCGTCAAAGTCCTGCTGGACAATACCGATTTCATCGTCAACCCGGGCGAACGCTTGGGGATTGTGGGTAAGAACGGCGCAGGGAAATCCTCGCTGTTTGCCTTGCTGCAAGGCGAACTGGATCTGGATGGGGGTGACCTGAGCATCCCCGAGGTCTGGGAAGTAGCCAGTGTGCGTCAGACCATCCCTGACCGTAACCGCCCTGCCCGCGAATTCGTTATCGACGGCGACGAGCGTTTGCGTGCCTTGCAGGAAAAACGCGCCAACACGCCCGATAGCGATGGCCAGACCATTGCCGAACTGGAAAATGCCCTGATTGAAGCCGATGCCTGGTCCGCGCCTTCGCGTGCCGAGCAATTGCTGGCCGGTCTGGGTTTCCGTCCCGATCAGTGGATGCTGCCCGTGCGCGAGTTCTCCGGCGGCTGGCAAATGCGCCTGTCCCTGGCCCGCGCCCTGATGGCTCCTTCTGACCTGCTCTTGCTGGACGAACCGACCAACCACCTGGACTTGGACGCCATGCTCTGGCTGGAGCGCTGGCTGACGTCCTACCCCGGCACCGTATTGCTTATTTCGCACGACACCGAGTTTCTGGATGCCGTGGCCCGTTCGATTCTGCACGTGGATCAAGGCAAGCTGGTTCGCTACAAAGGCGGCTATAACGACTTTCTGGTGCAGCGTGCCGAGCGCGTACAACAAAGCCAGATCGCCTACGAACGTCAAACCCGTGAAGCTGCGCGTCTGCAAAGCTTTATTGACCGCTTCAAGGCCCAGGCCACCAAAGCCAAGCAGGCGCAAAGCCGCGTCAAGGCTTTGGCCCGCATGCAGACCGTCACGCTCTTGCGCGACGACTCAAGCGTTTCCATTCGCCTCCCCTCGCCCGAGTACACACCCGATCCCTTGCTGACATTGGATCAGGCTGATCTGGGTTACCCCGGTCAGGAAAACCCCATTTTGAGCCAAGTCCGCCTGATGGTGCGCGGCGGTGCCCGTGTTGGTATCTTGGGGATGAACGGCGCGGGTAAGTCCACGCTGGTCAAAACCCTGGCTGGCAAGCTGGAACCCATCAAGGGCGAACGCCTGGAATCCAAGGGTCTGGTAATTGGTTACTTTGCCCAGCACCAACTGGACTCGATTGACCCGGACGCCACCCCTTTGCAACATCTGGCGCGTCTGGCTCCCGATGTGCGTGAACAGGAGTTGCGCAACTACTTGGGTTCTTTCGGTTTCAGCGGTGATATGGTCACCAGCCTGACCGCCCCCTTCTCCGGTGGTGAAAAGGCACGTCTGGCCCTGTCCCTGATCGTTTGGCAAAAACCCAACCTGCTCCTGCTGGACGAACCAACCAACCACTTGGATGTGGATACCCGTGAAGCCCTGGCCACTGCCTTGGCCGATTACGGCGGCAGCGTACTGCTGGTGTCGCACGATCGTCATTTGCTGCGCTCTACTGTTGATTCCTTCTGGATTGTGGCTGATGGCCAGGTTCAGGAATTTGACGGCGACCTGGAAGACTACCGCGACTGGCTACTGGCACGCAGTGCGCAATCACGCTCAGAGGCTCGCCAGGAGGCACGGGCGGATTCCGGCAGCGATGGCACAGACCGCAAAACGCAACGCCGTCAGGAAGCGGAGCTACGTCAACGCCTGGCCTTGCAACGTAAACCGCTGGAAAGCCGCTTGAAGAAAGTGGAGTCGGCCATGGAGAAAGCGCAACTGCGTTTGCAGGAGCTGGATACCCTGATGCAGGACCCTGACTTTTACTCGGATAGCTACAAGGACCAACGTCCCGCCTTGATGACTGAGCATGGTGAACTCACCAAGACACATCAAACGCTGGAAGAAGAATGGCTGGAAATTCAGGAAGCGATGGAAGAAATTGGGCGGCAGGCCTAAACAGACCACGCAATCCTGTTTCCGAGCAAACTGAAGCATAAAAAAGCGCCATCCTGATCGGGATGGCGCTTTTGTTTTTACTGCACAGGAGTGACTGTCTGAAACCTCAAGCCGAGCTGGCACAGCCCAAATAACCACACAGCAAATCCACAATGGCCTCTTCTACCTGTTCCGGTGGATACGGCACACCGGGTGGAATGATCGCGCCATGAATCAGGGACTCCAGACTTTGCATCACCACCCAGGTGGCTAAATCCAGATCCTGCGGAGCGACCTCACTGCGATGCTCTTCCAGCAACTGACGAATACGATCACGAATGCTTTGATCTGCCTGACTCTCCGTGGCGGGCGCATCAAAGAAGGGAAAATCCTTTTCCAGCACCCGATGCAATTCCGGGTCCACCCGATGCGCGGCCAACCAGGCTTGGACCAGATCACTCAAACGCCCCCGCAAACCCAAAGACTGCGTATCGGCCAGACTACTTTCCATCGCCATGTTCATTTGCAAGGCATGACGCTCGTGCAAAGCGGCAATCAGGGAGTCCTTATTGGGAAAGTACTGATACACCGAGCCAACACTGACCCCAGCCACTTCCGCGACCACATTGGTATTGGTGCCGGCATAGCCACGCTCGGACAAAACGCGAGCCGTAGCCTCCAAAATCGCTTCCACCAAAGCCCGGGAACGGCTTTGACGAGGGATACGTCTGGCTTGAGGCAGCGTTGGCATAAGGACTCCGAATGCGAGTTTTCGATGTAAGCAATTATTCATATTATCTTAAATATCGAGCAATTACTCATGTTTGGAGTTTCTTCATGTCAGTGCCTCAATCGGCGCAAGCCACCTCCACGGCGCAGTCTCCCCCTGCTGCCAATGTTTTTTTAACGCTGCTTCCTATTACCCTGGCCGTGTTCATCAGTTTTCTGAGCATCGGTCTGCCCTTACCCGTGCTGCCTTTGCATGTACATAATGTCCTGGAAATGAGCACCCTGGTCGTCGGCCTGGTCATTGGCGCTCAATTCGCAGCGGCTTTGCTCTCGCGTGCCTGGGCGGGCAATCTGGCCGACACGCAAGGCTCCAAGCACGCCATGATCCTGGGCTTGATGATCATGTGTCTGTCCGGCTTGGCCTATCTGGCTTCTTTAAGCTTTGTCAGCACGCCCACCCTGTCCGTCTGGGTGCTGGTTATCGGTCGTATTCTGCTGGGCTGCGGTGAAAGCCTGATCGTGACCGGAGCCTTGAGCTGGGGCATTGGTCTGGTTGGTCCTCAAAACGCAGGCAAAGTCATGGCCTGGGTCGGCGTGGCCATGTATGGTGCGTATGCGGTTGGCGCCCCCTTGGGCGTGACCGTCAATCAGGACTATGGCTTTGAAGGGATTTCCCTTGCCGTCACGCTCTTGCCCTTATTGTCTTTGCCCCTGCTGCTAAAAGTACGCGCCACGGCCCCTACCGCCTTGCGTCGTACCCCGTTCTACAAAGTGCTAAGCCTGGTTTGGGGCGCTGGCATGGGTCTGCTGCTGTGCAGCGTCGGCTTTGGTAGTTTGACTGCTTTTGTCGCCCTGCTGTTTGCAGATCGGGACTGGGGCAATGCCTCCCTGGCTTTCACCGCCTTTGGGGTCGCCTTCATTGCCGCCCGGATGTTCTTCGGTCACCTTCCCGACAAATTGGGTGGAGCACGCGTTGCCTTGTTGTGTGTCCTGATTGAAGCAGTGGGCCTGTTGCTGATCTGGGGTGCCCACAGCCCTGCCATCGCCTACCTGGGTGCAGCCTTGACCGGATGGGGCTATTCTCTGGCCTTCCCTGGCTTTGGTGTGGAAGCCGTACGCCGCGCACCACCCGAGAGCCGAGGTGTCGCCATGGGTGCCTATGTCGCCTTTCTGGATATCTCTCTTGGAATCACCGGCCCAGCGCTGGGTGCCGTAGCGGGAACGTGGGGGATTGAAGCCATTTATCTGCTCAGTGCCGTCGTAGTGAGCCTGTCTGTGCTGGTGGCACTTCGTCTGATGCGTAGCCCCAACGCGAAATGACTGCCCGAGCAAGCTGATTAGTGGTACAAAGCAGCGCATTGACTTGAATCATTAATCGACTTGCTCAGGACCTGCACATGCACATTGCCACACAAGAATTTCCCCGAATCTGGATCTCGAACAGCTCTCCATCCAACTGGAAAGAAGAACTGGAAGCCTTGCTGGATCAAGGACAACGCTTTGTCTTGCTGACCCGCGAACTGCCGGGCGCAGAGGAAGGTTCGGACAAGGAGGAGTTCTCGCAATGGATCAAGGACAATCGCAGCCGCCTGAGCACCTCCTGTGCCGCCAGCCTGGTGGTCGTGAGCAATGCCTTGATGGCCTTTTCCCTGAATGCCTTTGTCGCCCCCATGAGTAAGAAATTTGGTTTTCCAGTACGCGTTGTACATGAGGACGATCTGGACGCGCAGGTCACCGCCTTTCTGGAAGCCAGCCCGGAAGTTGAAAACAGCTAAATCGTGAGACGTCACCTCTTGGCGGCGACAAGTAATGTGAAGGGCCATCTCTCATCAGATGGCCCTTAATGATTCTGTTGAGCAAGTCTGAAGCCCTATATCTGTGGCAAACCCTAGTGCTGACGCATGAATACAGAACAAGAACACGCACAAAAGTAGACCCAGAGACAGGAACAAGACCAGATATAGAGCAAAAGCACAGGATTACAGCATCAGGGCTGCAACTTTATACCTGCTACGCTGTCTATTATTTTTTCTGATTTTGACTATCATCCGTTTGAGTCTCTCCCCCGTCTCCCCCAGCTTGCCCCCTGTATTAGCAGGCCCTATTTTGCGTCGCCTCGACTCCCAGCGTCTGGTTTTATGGCTAGTCGGCAGTTCGGCGCTTTCTCTGGACCTGATTTTGGAGCCCGAAGGCGCGGCTCCCCAACGGATCACCCTGAATACGGAACAGTGCCGCATCATACCGATAGGCACGCACGCGCACATCCACCTTATTGATGTGTCACTCCCCACTGCCCTACCCAGCGACACCCTCATTCACTACGATCTGATCACCAGAACAGACTCTGGCGCCGAGCAAGGAATTGCAGATTGGGCCCCTCATTTATTGCACACGGGTCAGTCCCGACCCAGTCTGGTCCTGGCCAGCCGTGCCGATAATCTGATGTTTGGTTCTTGCCGCAAACCTCATCACCCGGCCCGCGACGGTCTGGCCCAGGCGGACACGGTATTGAGTGAGCACATTACTCAAGCCGATGCCCGGCCTGCTTTGCTCATGCTCTGCGGCGACCAGGTTTATGCCGACGATGTCGCCGGTCCCATGCTGGCGGCTATTCATGCCTTGATTGATCGCCTGGGATTGTTTGGAGAATATCTGGAAGGAGCAGTGGTATCGGACAGCGAATCACTTTACCGCCATCCTGCCAGCTATTACCGACGCGCCGATCTGCTGCCCGCCTTCAAGTCTAACGAAGCCCTGCGCGAACGCTTTTTTGGTGGTGTGGAAAAACCAATTTTCACCACGGCCAATGCCCATAACCACTTGGTGACCTTGTCCGAAGTGCTGGCCATGTATCTGCTGGTCTGGTCGCCGATTGCCTGGCAGATTATCCCCGAGCCAGAAGCCCCCAAGCTGGAGCCCCAACACCAGCAACGCTGGCTGCGCGAGGCCAGTGCCCTGGCAGGCTTTCGTCAGGATCTGCCCCAAGCCGCCCGCCTTCTGGCCCATGTCCAGACCCTGATGATTTTCGATGATCACGACATCACCGACGACTGGAATCTGTCCGCCAAATGGGAAAGCATCGCCTACGGCCATCCCTTCTCGCGACAGATTGTCGGCAATGCCTTGATCGCCTATATGTTGTGCCAGGGCTGGGGCAACCGGCCCGAGGTTTTTGAGTCTGTACTGGATACCGTCACCATCTGGACCGGCAAACCAGATCAGCATCACCGTCTTGAACATGAAGCACAGGACATGCTGATCAAAGAGCTACTGGACTTTCGTCAATGGGACTACGTGCTGCGCACCCAGCCTACTCTGATCGTGCTGGATACACGCACACGCCGCTGGCACAAGCGCCGCTTGCCCAATCGCCCTTCCGGGCTGATGGACTGGGAGTCCTTGACCGAGCTGCAGCATGAGTTACTGGATGAGCGTGCGGCCATCATTGTGTCGCCCACACCCATGTTTGGGGTCAAGCTGATCGAAGTGATACAAAGCATCTGCACTTATGCAGGCTTTGCGCTGACCGTGGATGCAGAGAACTGGATGGCGCACCGTGGTGCTGCCAACACCATGCTGAACATCTTTCGACATTCACGTACGCCTGGCAACTACGTCATTCTGTCCGGTGATGTGCACTATTCCTTTGTCTACGATGTGCAAGTACGCCATAGCGGGCATATCCCCCATATCTGGCAAGTTACCAGCAGCGGTATCAAGAATGAATTTCCGGAAGGGCTATTGAATTGGCTGGATCGTCTGAACCGCTGGCTCTACTCCCCACGCTCGCCCTTGAACTGGTTTACGCAAAGACGGGACTTGAGCATCAACCCACGCCTGCCCGATCAGCGCAAACAGGGGGAACGCGTCTGGAATGGTTCAGGGCTGGGGCAAATCTGGCTGGATGAGCAAGGCCGCCCTGCCCGCATCCTGCACCACAACGCCAACAAAAAGCCGCCTACCGAATTTCCAGCTCCTGATCAGGAGGGAAATGGGTAAGGCGGCTT
Organism: Alcaligenes sp. SORT26; assembly: GCF_017377875.1. Lineage (GTDB taxonomy): Bacteria > Pseudomonadota > Gammaproteobacteria > Burkholderiales > Burkholderiaceae_B > Alcaligenes > Alcaligenes parafaecalis. Next base: position 493,689 of record NZ_CP070975.1, on the reverse strand, counting down.
TACTCTGGCCAAGACAGTAAACGTGGGGCTTACTGACCCGCTACAGAGCTGACATAAGTAGCGACGGCATCACGCTCTTCGTCACTTAAGGTCTGTGCGAAGGAAGGCATGGCACCCATCCCTTCTTTCATGACCTTCAGGATCTGTTCTTTGGACGGTTGCAGTTCATCCAGATCAGGGCCAATGGCACCGGCAGAACCGGCATCGGCCAGGGTATGACAGACCGCACAGGCAATCGGTTTGGCACTGCTGGTAAACAAGGTTTTGCCCTGCTCATCAGCTTGTGCCTGGCCCCCAACAACAAACAAACAGGCAGCAGCTACAGCTAAGTATTTCTTCATGATTTCCTTCCGAACCCGCCCCGACGCTGTGGGGCGGTTACAGCATTCAATGCTTAAACAACGGTGACCGGCAACATGTGATCACGCCAGCTATTGTTCAAATAGCCGTGGCTATTGGCGACACGCTCTTCAGGCTGAACCGTGCCCGCTTCGCTGGTCGCACGGCTGGCGATTTCGTATTGGCCTGGCTTCAGATCCATACCCACTACGAATTGACGCCAGGCGTATTTACCCAGATCCGGGCCCACAAAATTAGCCTTGACCCAGTTTTTGCCGCCGTCCACTGACACTTCTACTTCTTTGGCAGCCGACATGCCACCAAAGGCCAGGCCCTGGATCTGCACACGACCTGCTTTCAGATCCTCGCCAGGTTCGCCGTTCGGGCTGGTGATCCAGGACTTAACCGGCATTTCCCACACCGACTCCTGATTCACATTGGTCTTTTCGCCCATCGGCGTCATGCGGTAGCTGTTTTGCTGAATGCTGGCGGCCGACTGGTCTTTAGTGAAAGCCAGTTGCTTGATGTATTTGACGTTATTCACGCCGGTGTAACCGGGGACGATCAAACGCAAAGGACCACCGTGGGCCAAAGGAATCGGCTGACCGTTGATTTCCCAGGCCAGGATCGCATCATCAATGGCTTCCAGCGGCAAAGAGCGCTCCACCATGATGGTATTGGGGTCCAAACCCTCTGGAACCGCCTCGCCACCCGTGCCCGTCATGTATTTGGCACCGGCTTCCATGCCGCCCGTTGCTTCCAGAACAGCCTTGACAGGCACACCCGAAAACACGATACAGCCTGCTGCACCTACGGTCCATTTGGTGCCGCTGGGTTTTTCAGGGAAGTAGGCACGGCCATTACCCGAGCACTGCAGCACCATAGGCACGGCCACCAAGCCCAAGCGTTTCAGCTCGGCCACCGTCATGTCTTTGGGGTTCTTGACGCCCTTGATCGACAGCGTCCAGGCATCCGGGTCCGCCACGATATCCTCGGAAGGAGGAGCGACGTTATTGCGTACGAACAAGCGATCCAGCGGTGTGATCAAGCCCGAGCCAAAAGCACCGCGTTTGGTTTCAATGGTGTTGGCACTGTGCACGATCAAGCTGTCGGCATGTTTCCAGGATGCATAGGCAGGCAAGGCTTTAGCCTGCGTTTTTGCCTTTTCCTGAGCCAGGGCGGCAGACAAAGGTGTCAGGCTTGCGGTACCGGCCAGAGCCATGACTCCGCCCGTCGACAAGAGCATACGACGTCGTGAGAGATTGCTAGGTTCCATGATCGCCTCCATGTGTGTTTGTTATCTGTAATTAATTTAGGCTTCGATTTTATGGGGGCACCCGCTTTATAACTAGAATATATAACCCTTATATATAACGCTTATATAGAGGTTTAAAGATAGACTACATACGGTGAAAAATCGCATGAAACAAGGCTTCAAGCACATATTCCATTTTTTCCAAGACAAGAAATAAAACATGCTTTTTCCCTGTCCCAACGGAGGAAGAAGAGCCGTAACGACGATGAGTGCGCATTTTTATGGACGAGAGACTTGTCCAAACCCCAGTCTGTTTGAAATTTTTCTCATGAGATTTCCAAGCTGAATAACCCTGTTTGGAAGGATGACGCCGTTGAGAGAACACTCAACCCCCTTTTGCTTTAGCCATGAAAAAAGCCCCCGGAAATCTCCGGGGGCTTTCAAACTACCTTGGGCTGATTCAGCGGCTAGTGAGCGATTAGCTAACAGGGTCCAGCTTGGCAATTGCCAACGCCAAGGTCTTGCTTCCGACCTCGCGGAACTGAATCAAGGCCTGGGCATCGTCACCCTGACCAGTCAAGTTAACAATAGTGCCTTCACCGAAACGGTTGTGATGCACACCCTGCCCCACGCGGAAAGTCTGGCCATTCACTTCCAGCACGCTGGTGTGACTGCGGCCACCATACGGTTGAGCCGAATAGCTTTTGTCCTTGGACTCCCAGCTTTGGCCGCGACGAAATGCACCCGAGCTGGCTTCTGACTGCATGGGTGCGCTGGTGTAACGAGCCGACAACCATTTGATGTGCTGTTCAGGCAGTTCATCCAGAAAGCGCGAGCGCATGGCGTAACGAGTCTGGCCATGCAACATGCGGCTTTGCGCCAAGGTGATGTACAAGCGCTGGCGTGCCCGCGTAATCGCCACATACATCAAACGGCGCTCTTCCTCGATACCGCCCGGATCGAACAAGCTGTTCTCGTGCGGGAACAAGCCCTCTTCCAAGCCCGTAATGAAGACTGCATCAAACTCAAGCCCTTTGGCCGCGTGGATCGTCATCAACTGAATGGCGTCCTGCCCTGCCTGAGCCTGGTTATCCCCGGCTTCCAGCGAAGCATGCGTCAGGAAAGAACCCAAAGGAGACATGGGAGCCAGCACAGACGCCGTCGGTTGATCCGGGTTCTGCATGGCCTGTTCGGACTCGCCCGCCACGGCTTCAGGTACTCGGCCTGCAGGCAATTCGGCAAAGCCTTCTTCGCCCACAAACACCGTGGCCGCGTTAACCAGTTCCTGCAAGTTTTCCAGCCGCTCGGCACCTTCGCGGTCGGCCTGGTAATGGGCCAGCAAGGTACTGTCGTGGACCACATGCTCAATCAGTTCCGGCAACGACAGAATCTGAGCCTGGCTGGCCATATCCTGAATCAGATTGGCAAAGCGCATCAAACTGGCCGCCGCACGTCCTTGCAGATAAGGAATCGCCCGTAGCAGGCTGGTCCCACGTTCACGCGCCAGATCAGCCAACTGCTCCACCGAACGAGCACCGATACCGCGTGTCGGGAAGTTCACGACGCGCAGAAAGGCCGTATCGTCGTCCGCGTTATCCATCAAACGCAAATAAGCCAGTACGTGCTTGATTTCCTGACGCTCGAAGAAGCGGTGGCCGCCATACACTTTGTAGGGCAGGCCTTGGGAAAACAGTCTGTGCTCGATCACCCGGGACTGGGCGTTGCTGCGGTACAGAATGGCAATTTCACGACGCGGTTTGCCTTCAGCAATCAGGGCGCGGACTTCATCCACAATCCACTGCGCTTCCAGGGCATCCGAAGCCAGTTCGCTAATGCGCACCAGTTCGCCTTCGCCACTGTCAGTCCACAGATTCTTGCCCAGACGACCACTATTGTTCTCGATCAGCGCATTGGCCGAATCCAGAATATGGCCGCAGGAGCGGTAATTCTGTTCCAGACGGATCACATTGCCACGGGCGTAGTCGCGCTCGAAGTCGGCCATATTGCCCACATTCGCACCACGGAACGCATAGATGGACTGGTCGTCATCGCCCACGGCAAACATGCTGGCCTGATCACCCGCCAAAAGACGCAACCAGCGATACTGCAGCACGTTGGTGTCCTGAAACTCGTCCACCAGAATGTGTTTGAAGCGACGCTGATAATGCTCGCGAATCGGTGCATTGCGGGACAGCAGCTCGTAGGCACGCAGCAGCAGCTCGCCAAAGTCCACCACACCTTCGCGTTCGCATTGCTCTTGATAAAGCTGATAGAGCTCAATCAGGCGACGGCGGTGAGGGTCGTGCGCCTCCAGGTCTCCCGGACGCTGGCCGTCTTCCTTGCAAGCATTGATGAACTTCTGAATTTCCTTGGGAGGAAATTTCTCGTCATCAATATTATTGGCCTTGACCAAACGCTTGATGGAAGCCAACTGATCGGCCGTGTCCAGAATCTGGAAAGTCTGCACCAGGCCCGCATCCCGGTAATGCATGCGCAGCAAGCGATTACACAGGCCGTGAAAGGTCCCGACCCACATTCCGCGGGTATCGATAGGCAATAAAGAAGTAAGCCGCGTCAGCATTTCGCGCGCGGCTTTATTGGTGAAGGTAACAGCGGCCAGTCCGTGAGGGCTGACCTGCCCGGTCTGGATTAACCAGGCCATTCGGGAGGTCAGTACGCTGGTTTTTCCGCTACCGGCTCCGGCCAGCACCAGGGCATGGCCAGAGGGTAGAGTAACGGCGGCTCGCTGTTCCGGGTTTAAGCGATCCATCATGCCGCGTAGCGGCGCAGACGCAAGGCGAACTGCTCAAGACTTTCAATACCACTTTGCTGAGCACGCTGGCACCAGGTGCGCAGGTCAGACAGCAACTGCTCGCTGGAAGCGCTGGAGCTTTCCCAGATACCGGCCAGTTCACGCTGCATGCGAACCAGGATGGACAGGCGAGAGTCGCCAGCCGCCACAGTTTCCAGTTCAGCGCGCTGCTCGGGTGCCAGTACATCGTCGCCGCGACCGATCCAGTCGTTGCAGCTTTCCAGCAGGGACCAAGAGCAATTCGGATTGTCTTTGTTCACCTGTGGCTTCAGACGGGCAATCTCTTCAGACGCAGTCGTCTTGATGATGTCGGCGTAACGAGCCAGGATTTCGTAGCGGTGGGTAATCACACCTTGCAACGTCGCCAGGCTGATGCCATCAATAGGGGCATTGGAAGGCACGCTGGGTTCAAGACGCAGCTTGGGAGCGACCTTCTTGACCTTGGCCAGACCCAACGCTTTCAGCACGGTGATGTAGCACCAGCCCAAGTCAAATTCGTACCATTTGCTGGAGAATTTGGCCGAGGTACCGTAAGCGTGGTGATTATTGTGCAGCTCTTCACCACCAATGATGATCCCCCAGGGGAACACGTTGGTGCTGGTATCAGGGCTGGCAAAGTTACGGTAGCCAATGGCGTGACCCAAACCGTTCACCACACCGGCAGCCCAGAAAGGAATCCAGGCCATCTGGATAGCCCAGACCGTCAGGCCCAACAGGCCGAACAGGAACAGGTCAATACCCAGCATGATGATGATGCCCAGCATGCTGTATTTGCTGTACAGGTTGCGCTCAAGCCAGTCATCGGGGGTGCCGTGACCGAAACGCTTCAAAGTTTCAGGGTTGGTGGCTTCCTTACGGTACAGTTCTGCACCACGGAAAAACACCTGACCAAGACCAAAGACTACGGGAGAGTGAGGATCACCTTCACGTTCGCACTTGGCGTGGTGTTTACGGTGAATAGCCACCCACTCTTTGGTGACCATACCGGTGGTCATCCAGAGCCAGAAGCGGAAAAAATGCATGACGGCCGGATGAAGATCCAGCCCACGGTGCGCCTGACTACGGTGTAGAAAGACGGTCACTGCCACAATAGTGACATGTGTCAGTGCTAAAACGACAAGGACGAACTGCCACCAAGACAGTTGCAGCCATCCATCGGCGAGATAAGAGAGAAACGATTGCATAGACCCTTTTAGACCTGAACTTTGTTAAGGGAAACCGGAAAAGTGTATCCCACCCAACTGGTTAACATTAACATTATTTAAGGACGAACTTGCTTTAAATCAAGCACTTTCAGTGATTCGTTCCAGTGCCGCACCGAAAAAACAGTCGGTCTGGTGACGGTCTGTGCGCAGATTCAGGTAAGGCCCTTCTAGCGCGAGAGCCGGACATTTGTCCTTCAAGATTTCCCGGGCGTCCAGCAGTCGGAACTCGGGGTGTTTGTCCAAGAATGCCTGCACTTGATGCTCGTTTTCTTCAGGCAAGAAACTGCACGTTGCATAAACCAGACGACCGCCTGGTGCGACACATGCCGCGGCCTGCTCAAGAATTTCGGCCTGCATCTGAGTGTACTGCTCTAAGGCTTGTGGGTGTTGACGCCACTTAAGATCAGGATTTCGACGTAAAGTTCCCAAACCGCTGCAAGGGGCATCAACCAGGACACGCTGGGCCTTGCCATGCAGGCGGCGAACACGCTGGTCGCCCTCGCCCTGAATCACGACAGGCACCACATTGGACAGACCGGCACGCGCAAAGCGTGGCTTGGCCTTGCTCAAACGGGTAGCCGACACGTCAAAGGCGTAGAGACGGCCTGTGGAGCGCATCAGGGCGCCCAGCAGCAAGGTTTTTCCACCTGCACCGGCGCAGTAATCAATAACCATTTCGCCACGGCGTGGCTCCAGCAAGGCGGTCAGCAGTTGGCTGCCTTCTTCCTGAATTTCCAGCTCGCCTTTTTCATACTGTGGCCATACTGCGACAGATGGGCGGCCTTCAATACGAATACCCCAAGGCGAAAACGGCATGGCAACCGGTTTGAAACGCGCCATAGGGCCATTTTGCAACTGGCGCAGCACCGTATCACGCTCGGCCTTCATGGGGTTGACGCGCAGATCCAGCAAGGCCTGCTCGTTCATGGCGGCCATCAGCTTGTAGGAATCGGGGATCTCTTTCAGACGCTCTTCCAGCCACTCGGGCAGGCTCAGGCGCACGCCAACAGGCAGACCATCCACATTCAAGGCGCGGATATGGCCCAGCCACTGGCGCTCTTCTTCAGTCAGCCCCAAAGACAAAGATTCCTGACCGATTGCGGTAGACAGGCCCAGAATGGCCAGACGACGGGTGGACGGGCCTACGCCACTTTCCGCCCAGTTACGGTACTGACGCAGGTGACGCAGTACATCAAACACGGATTCACGGATCTCGGCACGGTCACGCGAGCCCATTTTGGGGCGTGTACGCGCCCAGCGAGTCAAAGCCAGGTCGGCGGGATGCTTCCACTGCAAAACTTCACCCAGGGCGCTGGAGACCTGCTCCAGACGGCGCTGTGCCATCGCTCCCGGCTCGGGTGGGCCCGAGGGCTTGTCGCGGCGTGCTGCATAGGGGCGACCACGCGCTCCGGACTCGTTACGTTGAGCAGACGAGGACGGGCGCTTGCGGTCCGAGCGGCCGCGGGATTGTTGGTGATCAGACATGAATATTCAAAAATTCCAAATAGCCCGCTCAATCAGGCGGGGAAATAAAAGCCGCGATGCGCTAGTCCGGCAACCTCGACACGGCCATCAGCCTGCAAACGCACCCGTCCCTCGATCAGCCAGCGTACGGCCTCGGTATAGACATGATGTTCGGTTGCCAGAACGCGTCCTGCCAATGTTTGTGCATCATCGTCGTGCAACACGGGCACGATGCTTTGGGCAATGATGGGGCCATCGTCCAGCACAGGGGTCACAAAATGCACGGAGCAGCCGTGAAACTGTACGCCCGCGTCAAGTGCCTGTTGATGGGTATTCAAACCGGGAAAGCTAGGAAGCAAGGATGGGTGTATATTGATGAGCTTGCCTGCATAGTGCTGAACAAATTCGCTGCTCAGGATGCGCATGAATCCCGCAAGTAGAACATAATCTGGCTGGTAGCGGTCGATCACGCGTGCCAAAGCCTGATCAAAGGCTTCACGTGTTGCAAATTCGCGATGCGAAACTGTCTCGGTAGGCAGCCCTTCCTGCTGCGCCCATTCCAGTCCGGGCGCATCGCCCTTGTTAGAGATGACCGCCTCGATACGGCCATTTAAGCCCGCTGTCTTGATCAGTTCGCTAATGGCCTGCAGATTGGAGCCCCGGCCTGAAATAAGCACAACAAGGCGACAAGGTACGGTGGAATCGGTCAAAATCCTGTTTCCCGAGAAATAACGAATCCAAAATTGTAAACTCTCGCTTGTGAAATCTGATCTAAAACTCTATCGCTCTCTGCCGCGGCGCAACAGCACGGCCCGCAGCGCTGTCACGATTGGCAATTTTGATGGGGTGCATTTGGGCCACCAGGCCATCTTGCATCGCGTCAATGAAGTCGCGCGCCAGCAAGACCTGAGCTCCTGTGTGATGACCTTTACGCCCCACCCGCGCGCCTTTTTTGCGCAGCGTGGCCAACGGCCCGAACTGATCCCCACACAGATCAGCGGTCTGCGCGACAAGGTCGAAGCCCTGCACCAGTGTGGCATTGAACAAATTTATCTGGCTCGCTTCAATCAGGCCATGGCCGATATGTCCGCCGCCACCTTTATTGACGAGATTCTGGTCCAGGGGCTGAACACCGGCTGGTTGCTGGTGGGCGAAGATTTCCGCTATGGCCATAAACGCGCGGGCGACATCGAAATGCTGCGCGAAGCGGGCAAGCGTCACGGCTTCAGCGTCGAGACCCTGCATGATGTGGCCGATGCCGATGGCCGCCGCATTTCCAGCTCGGAAGTACGCACCGCCCTGGCCGTGGGCCAGCTGGACCGCGCCCGTGCGCTGCTGGGCAAACCCTTTCATATTAGTGGTCATGTCATTCATGGCCAGAAGCTGGGCCGGGACATTGGCTACCCGACCCTGAACGTGCGGGTCCCCGAACACTGTGCCGCCCGTTCCGGCGTGTATGTGGTTCGAGTTCACGGACTGACCGGGCAGGCTCTGCCCGGCATTGCCTCCTTGGGGGTACGCCCAACCGTCATAGACCAGGGACGGCTGCTGTTAGAGGTGCATTTACTGGACCAACGCCTGGATGCTTACGGTAAACTTGCCCGTATAGAATTTCTGGAATTTGTCAGGGACGAGGAAAAATTCCCGGACCTCATCACAATGATCGCCGCCATCGACAACGATGCACAACGCGCTCGCGACTACTTTGCTTCAAATGGACTATAAAAACTCTCTCAATTTGCCCGACACCCCCTTTCCCATGCGTGGCGACCTCGCCAAACGTGAGCCGGGCTGGATTAACCAGTGGGAAGAAAACAAAGTCTATGCAGCAATTCGGCAAGCCAGTGCCGGTCGTCCCAAATTTATTTTGCACGACGGCCCTCCCTATGCGAACGGCGACATTCACATTGGCCACGCGGTCAACAAGATTCTGAAAGACATCATCGTCAAGAGCCGCAATATGGCGGGTTTTGACGCGCAATACGTGCCCGGCTGGGATTGCCACGGCATGCCTATTGAAGTCCAGATCGAGAAAAAATACGGCAAGAACCTGCCTGTGGCAGAAGTTCAGGCCAAGGCGCGTGCCTACGCGCTGGAGCAGATCGACAGCCAACGCAAGGATTTCAAACGCCTGGGCGTGCTGGCCGACTGGGATCTGCCTTACCTGACCATGAACTTCAGCAACGAAGCCGACGAGCTGCGCGTGCTGTCCAAGATCATGCAAAAAGGTTTTGTGTTCCGTGGCCTGAAGCCAGTGAACTGGTGTTTTGACTGTGGTTCCGCCCTGGCGGAAGCCGAGGTTGAATACGCCGACCGTACCGACCCGTCTGTACACGTGGCCTTCCCCTTCGCCCAGAAAGACAAGCTGGCTGCCGCCTTTGGCGTAGACAGCGTGGACGATGGCGCCATCGTCATCTGGACCACCACCCCCTGGACCATCCCTGCCAACCAGGCACTGAACGTACACCCTGAAATCAGCTACGCCCTGGTCAAGCTGGACAGCCCACGCTCTACTGGCTCCATGCTGATCATGGCCGAAGACCTGGTCAAATCCTGCCTGGAACAATGGGGGCTGAGCGGCCAAGTCGTGGCCACCGCCACTGGCGAAGCCCTGAACCTGATCGAATTCAATCACCCTCTGGCTCACGTGGACGCAGGCTACCAACGCCGCTCCCCGATCTACTTGGGCGACTACGTCACCCTGGACAGCGGTACCGGCGTGGTTCACTCCGCCCCAGCCTACGGTATTGAAGACTTTATCTCCTGCAAAGCCCACGGGATGAAAGACGACGACATGCTCAAGCCCGTCATGGGCAATGGGCATTACGCCGACAATCTGCCCCTGTTTGGCGGCCAGATGATCTGGAAGGCCAATCCACAAATCGTGGAAGCCTTGCAAAATGCCGGTACTTTGCTGAAAACCGAACAGCATCCACACAGCTACATGCACTGCTGGCGTCACAAGACGCCCATCATTTACCGCGCCACCAGCCAATGGTTCGCGGGGATGGACAAGGAAAACACCAGCGGTCGCACGCTGCGTGAGATGGCCTTGGAAGCAGTGGACAACACCGAGTTCTACCCTGCCTGGGGCCGTGCCCGCCTGCACGCCATGATCGCCAACCGTCCAGACTGGACCTTGTCGCGTCAGCGTCAATGGGGCGTGCCCATGGCGTTCTTTGTACACAAGGAAACCGGCGAACTGCATCCCCGTACGCCTGAGCTGATGGAACAAGTTGCCGAGCGCATCGAAAAAAGCGGTATCGAAGCCTGGCAAAACCTGGACCCACGCGACCTGCTCGGCGACGAAGCCGATGTATACGAGAAAAACCGTGACACGCTGGACGTCTGGTTTGACTCGGGCACCACGCACGCTACCGTGCTGGGCGGCAAGGATCACACCACTCACGGCTCGCACGGTGACAAGTTGCAATGGCCTGCTGACCTGTACCTGGAAGGTTCGGACCAGCACCGTGGCTGGTTCCATTCGTCCTTGTTGACCGGCTGCATGCTGTACGGCCGCGCTCCCTACAAAGCCCTGCTGACCCACGGTTTCGTGGTGGACGGCAATGGCCGCAAGATGAGCAAATCGCTGGGCAACATCATCAAGCCGCAAGAAATTGCCGACAAGATGGGTGCCGAAATCATGCGCCTGTGGGCCGCCTCTACCGATTACTCGGGCGAGCTGTCCATCTCCGACGAAATCCTGAAGCGTGTTGTGGAAGGCTACCGCCGTATCCGTAATACCTTGAAGTTCCTGCTGGGTAACCTGGCCGACTTCGATTACGCCAAACACGCCGTACCTGTAGAGCAGTTGACTGAAATCGACCGCTACACCCTGCAAATGACAGCCGATATGCAGGCCGAATTGCTGGAGAACTACAAGCGTTACGAGTTCCACCCCATCGTGGCTCGTTTGCAGATTTTCTGCTCGGAAGACCTGGGTGCGTTCTACCTGGATATTCTGAAAGACCGCCTGTACACCACCGCCAAAGAGGGCTTGCCACGTCGCTCGGCCCAGACCGCGCTGTATCACCTGACACAGGCTCTGCTCAAGCTGATGGCTCCTATCCTGTCCTTCACGGCAGAAGAAGCCTGGGTAGACATGCACGGTGGCCCAGTGCCTAGCGGCACCATCTTCACCGAGCTGTTCCATGCTCTGCCCGAGCAAGGCGAACAGTCTGCACTCAGCGCCAAGTGGCAGCGTCTGCGCGCCATCCGTGCCGACGTGATGCGCCGCATTGAAGATGTCCGTAGCACCGGCGCCATCGGTTCTTCCCTGGCTGCTGAAATCGACATCTACGCCAACGGCCAGGATCTGGAGTTCCTGCAATCCCTGGGCGAAGATCTGCGCTTCATGCTAATCGTCTCGCGTGCCGACGTGCACGCTGGCGAAGGCGATTTGCGCATCGACGTTACTCCTACCGAACAGGCCAAGTGCGAGCGTTGCTGGCACCACCGCCCTGACGTAGGCCAGAGCGCCGAGCACCCCACCCTGTGTGGTCGTTGCGAGGACAATCTGTTTGGCGAAGGCGAAGTGCGTCACCATGCCTGATAAGGACATGGCCCCTTCTCCCGGCCAGGCCCGACTGCCCTCGCGGCAGTTCTGGGCCTGGATTGGTCTGGCCGCCTTTATTGTCGGCCTGGACCAATGGACCAAACAGTATTTCGACAGCAACCTGTTCTACCAGGAACGCTGGAACATCCTGCCCTTTTTTGACTTCACCCTGCTCTACAACCCCGGTGCTGCCTTCAGCTTTCTGGCGGGTGGTCAGGGTTGGCAGCGTTGGTTCTTTGTAGGCATCGCTGCTGTCGCTACAGTCTTTATCGTGACCATGCTGCGTCGTTCGGCCAAACAGCCCTTGTTTTGCCTGTCGCTCAGCCTGATTCTGGGTGGTGCCATCGGCAATGTGGTCGATCGCCTGATGCACGGGCACGTGGTGGATTTCCTGCTGTTTTACTGGAATCAATCCTACTTTCCAGCTTTCAATATTGCCGACGTTGCCATTAGTTGCGGAGCGGCTTTATTGGTGCTGGACGAGTTCATGCGCATGCGCCGCAACAAACGACAGCGCTCCTGAGTCTGTAAGGATCATGTCCTATGCTTAGCAATAAAAAACTGGTGTTTGGCATCACCGGCGGCATCGCTGCCTATAAAACTGCCGAGCTTTTGCGTCGTAGCCAGGACCTGGGTGCCCGGATTGATGTGGTCATGACCGAATCGGCCACCCGCTTCATCAGCCCGGTCACCTTTCAGGCCTTGTCGGGCCGCACCGTCTATACCGACTTGTGGGATGCGCGTGTTCCCAACAATATGGCCCACATCCAGCTTAGCCGGGATGCCGATGCCATTTTGATCGCCCCCGCCAGCACCAACTTCATGGCCAAACTGGCCAATGGTCTGGCCGACGATTTGCTCAGCACCTTGTGTATTGCTCGGGGCCATTGCCCCCTGTTGATCGCCCCGGCCATGAATCGGGAAATGTGGCTGCATCCGGCCACCCAGCGTAATGTCGAACAACTGCGTCGCGACGGCGTACACATTCTGGGCCCCGGCAGCGGCGACCAGGCTTGTGGTGAAACCGGCGATGGTCGCATGCTGGAACCGGCCCAACTACTGGCCGAGCTGACCGCCTTTTTCCAGCCCAAACTGCTGGCTGGTAAACGAGTCCTGATCACTGCTGGCCCCACTAGCGAGCCTATCGACCCGATCCGCGTTATCAGCAACCGATCCTCCGGCAAGATGGGCTATGCCATTGCCCGTGCAGCGCAAGAGGCAGGCGCGCAAGTCACGCTGGTTTCCGGTCCAGTTGCCCTGGATGCGCCCTATCAGGTCAGCCGCATCAATGTGGAAACGGCCCGTCAAATGCACGCGACGGTCATGTCACAAGTCCACGACGCTGACATCTTCATCAGCGTTGCCGCCGTGGCAGACTGGTATGTCAGCAATGCTAGCGACATCAAGATCAAGAAGACGTCAGAACAGGCCACCCCTGCCCTGCAATTCAGCCCCAACCCCGACATTCTGGCCGAGGTTGCTGCGCTAAAAGACGGGCCCTACTGCGTAGGCTTTGCTGCCGAGACAGACAACTTGATCGAACACGCCCAGGCCAAGCGTCAACGTAAAAACGTGCCGCTGCTAGTCGCCAATCTGGCCCAACGCGCCATGAATGCGGACGATACCGAGCTGGTGCTGTTTGATGAGCAAGGTCACACGCAATGGCCTGCCCAGGACAAGCTGCTGGCTGCCCGCCAATTGGTACAAAACATCGCCCAACGGCTTTAACATTTTTCTCTTTTATGATGATGGGCAGCGCTGAAGTTGGTGCGCTGCCTCTCTTTTTTTCAGGATACCGTCTATGCACCGTCGTATTGAAGCCCGCATCGTCAATGACTTGTTGGGCACGACCATTGAAGCCCCCAGCTACGCCACGGACGGCTCGGCCGCTATGGACCTGCGCGCCTGCCTGAGCGAAGCCGTTACCCTGCCCGCAGGCGGCCGTATGCTGGTTAAAACCGGCCTGGCCATCAATATGATGGACCCTGGCCTGGTGGCCATCGTCGCCTCGCGCTCGGGCTTGTCCCTGAAGCACGGTGTGCGTGTTGCCCAAGGCATCGGCGTCATTGATGCCGACTACCACGGCGAAATCGGCGTGATTCTGGCGAATGACAGCGATCAAGATTACGTGATCCAACCCGGCGAGCGTATCGCCCAACTAATGTTCCAACCGGTGGTGCAAGTGGCACTGCAGTTTGTGAACGAGTTCTCTACCGAGACCGAGCGTGGCACGGGTGGGTTCGGCAGCACAGGCAAGAACTAAGCATTAAAACTAGGGAAGGATGCGATGCAGAGCGACGTAGTACAGCAAGCATCGCTCCTTCCTTAGTCCTGGCACTTTGCTTTAAAAAGTACTAGCACCACGATTCAGACACACGCAGGCCAATTTCGGACATCAATGCCCTCTCCAAAAACAGGTAATTCCAACTCTGAATTGCCCACTTCCAACAAAACGGCGGCTCAGCTCCACCCGCGTAACCGCCATCAGGGCCGTTACGACTTTGACGCTCTCATCAAAGAGACGCCCGAACTGGCCGCTTTCGTTTCCTTGAATCCATACGGCGATCAAAGCATCAATTTCGCTGACCCGAACGCGGTCAAAACCCTGAATCGTGCCCTGTTAAAGACGTTTTACGGTATTGAGCATTGGGATATTCCTGCCAATTACCTGTGCCCTCCCATTCCGGGTCGGGCAGATTACGTGCACTATCTGGCCGATCTGCTGGCCAATAGCAATAAGGGAACCATTCCTAATGGTGAGGCAGTACGTGTCCTTGATATTGGTATAGGCGCAAATGCGATCTACCCATTGATTGGTAATACCGAATATGGGTGGCAGTTTCTAGGATCGGACATAGACGCCGATGCACTGACTTCTGCACGAAGCATTATTCATGGGAATCCTGGTTTATCGGCTGCAATCAAGTTACGCCAGCAAAAATCGCCCAGACATATTTTCAAAGGCCTGCTGGCTGCCAATGACTACTTTGACCTGACGCTGTGCAACCCGCCCTTCCATTCATCGCAGGAAGAAGCAGCAAACGGCAGTCAACGTAAATGGCGCGGCTTGGGCAAAGCTGCACCCAAGCACAATGCTCCTGTGCTGAACTTTGGTGGGCAGAATACGGAGCTATGGTGCGAAGGCGGCGAGGCGCTTTTCATCCGCCGCATGATAGAAGAAAGCGTGACGGTAGGCGGACAAGTGTTTTGGTTCAGCACCTTGGTGTCCAAAGCATCGAATGTACCCGGTGTGTTGAATGCCTTAAAAAAGGCCAAGGCGGTTAAAGTCAAAACCGTAGAAATGACGCAGGGACAAAAGCAGAGCCGTTTCGTGGCCTGGACTTTTCTGGACGCTGCGGCACAAGAGGCTTGGCGCAATGAGCGCTGGAAATAGGTTCGTATCAAGTGGGAATGCTCGATACGCTGATGACATTAGCTGCAATCAGCTACCCACGCTAAGACCCGCGACTCCTGAACCTTTCACCCAACAACTACGCCCAGAAAACACCCGCCTTAGCGCGCAAACGGATCAATTGTCGGATCACTGTTCCAGACATACTCGGTCCAATGCGCGATGCTTTCGGCTTGCTCACGGTTATAGAGCTTCTCGACCAGGGCCAAGGCCATATCCGTCCCCGCTGACACACCCGAGGATGTGACGTACTTGCCATCAAACACCCAGCGGGCCTGCTTTTGCCAAAGCACATCCCCATCCTGAGCCACAGCAAAATCAAACGCCAGCTTGTTGGACGTCGCCCGACGCTGCTTCAGAACACCGGCCTTGGCTAATAAGGCCGACCCCGTACACACCGACACCGTCCACTGCGTTACCTTGTCCTGCTTCTGAATGAAGGCCAGCATGGCGTGGTTGTTGATTTCGCTGCGCGTCCCCATACCGCCGGGAACCATCAGAATCTCGAATTGCGGAGCCGTCTCGAAACTATAGGAAGTCTGGGTTTCTATCCCTTGAGACGAACGAACCAACCCACCCTGCTGAGACACCATGACCATCTCGTAATCCGGCATCCCACCCCACATCTCCACCGGCCCGAATACATCGAGAGTTTCAAACTGGTCAAACAGCACAATGCCGATTTGTTTTTTTGTCGTGTTCCCTGCTGTGCTGGTAGATGTAGCCGATGCTGCCTTACCGCTCATGGTGTGCCCCTTCATGGTTGAAACTCAATAACTCAGATCGTAGCGCGTACCAAGCCACCATCAATAGCCAAATTCTGACCTACGATAAAACCTGCGGCTTCGCTGCACAAGAACGCACATGCAGCACCAAACTCGCTCGGCGTTCCAGCTCGTCCTGCTGGTACAGATGCAATCATTTTCTCTGCCACAGGACCCAACTCCTGCAGGCGGTCCGTCATGATCGTGCCGGGCAACAAGTTATTTATCGCGACGTTATGCTGGGCTACTTCGCGAGACACACTTGCCACAAAGCCAGTCAAGGCCATACGAGCGGCAGTGGACAACTCCAGGTTGGTCACAGGCGAACGAACGGAAACCGAGGTGATATTGACGATACGGCCAAAGCAACGGTTTACCATGCCTGGCAACGCAGCCTGGATTAGCTCCACCGCTGCCAGGAAATTTTGTTCCAACGCGGCTTGCCAGTGAGAGGTCTCCAACTGAGCAAAAGGCATAGACGGAGGCCCACCCGCGTTAGTCACCAGAATGTCTATATCCACGCACGCGGCAGCTACGGCTTGTCTACCTGCCGCCTGAGAAAGATCGGCGGCAATCCATTTAGCTGCACCACCGGTAGAGGCTTCAATCTGTTTAGCGGCTTCTTGTAGCTTGTGTTCGCTGCGAGATACCAGGGTGACTTGTACGCCTTCAGCGGCGAGGGCCTGGGCACAAGCCAGCCCCAAACCACTCGAAGCTCCACAGATCAAAGCGCGTCGTCCGCTAATTCCTAAATCCATTTTTTGTTCTCCTTGGCGACTCTTTAGAACTATGGTCATTAGAACGGGATACGATATCTACCCATTACCTTGTTGGATGATGCCGCAAGCCAGCCCTGCCTACATGACACCCTGTCGGCTATATCCTGTTGCTATGGTAAAGACTTACAACCGCCCAGAGTTCGTTCGACACTCCTAACTGTTATTTACCGCACATATATCTGCAAATCCATAGATCAGCATTGGTTTTCACAATGGAGAAACTTAACGCACTAAATTTTTAATCCACCCAGAACCATAAGATTCAAAAACCAATAAATTTCGTACTGAAATTAGCAACCAACAAGAAAAAATCATGTGAATTTATAAAACCGCAATTTTAAATAATTAAAATGTGCAGATAAAATTCGCTTCTCATCAATCCCCCCATCTTCTTCAATTAAAAAACGTCTTTTGATGTATTTCCACACGAGGCAGCCTCAGCTAATTTGAACCATTGATGAGCCAGGGCATAAATAGCAACCAGCATCAACTCCAGCCGTTAACTAGTAAACGCCTAACTGGAGATGGCCTGACTAACATAGAGTTCAAGATTTTCAATTACATTAGGCCTACAACCATCTAGACAAAGCAAGTTGCTTCAGCTTCTTTAGGGTGGAATTCACAATTGCAAGGGCCTATCTAAAGCGTTACGCTCGCGAAATGGCTACAAACAAAAATCAACATTTCGTCCCTCGCTGCTACTTGAAAGCTTTCACACAAGGCGGTGAAAACCTTGCGATTAATCTTTTAAATTTGGATCGACAACGAGCAATTCCAGCAGCACCAGTGAAGAACCAATGCTCTGGGAGCTACTTTTACGGGCAAGATCAACTCCTCGAAACTGCAATTCAAAGCATAGAAAGCGGCTACGCTGCAACCATTGCTCGTATCCATACTCCCAGCTATAAACTTACTGATGCTGATAGGCTAATGCTGCGTACATTTATGCTCTTCCAGCACATGAGAACGGAAGCTGCGTCTCGACGATCCGTAGAAATGTTCGCTGGCATGGAGCACACTATTGGAACTTCTCTAACCAACTTCAAGCCGTCCATAAAGGAGGCTGTCCAAATAGCGATGCGTTCATTTAGTGAAGTGATGCATATTTTTGAGGACTTGAAGGTTTGTTTAGTTCGGAACAGAACTTTACGCCCCTTTATTACTTCAGATGACCCCGCAGTGGTTGCAAATCGCTGGCATAAAGAAGATCCCCGCGCCCGTCACAAATCACCTGGTTTGTTGTCAAGCGGAATATCCGTTTTTCTACCCCTGAGTGACCGTGTTATGTGCATTGCGTACGATGGGGATGTCTACTCTATCCCGCACGAGAATGGATGGACAGAAGCAAGGCGGGAGTACGACGTCAGCGCGTTTAACGAACTGCAGTTCCTAAACGCTTTTGGGAACGTGTACTTTCGCGATTGGAATGACCGTGATTGGGTACGCAACTCTTTTCTCTCTGTACAAGACCGAAGGCTTGCATGCCGATTTCGCATGACTTATGCAGTGCTCGATTGTGTAGACGGAGTACATAAACAATACCGGGTAGTTGACAGCAGTTACGCAAAACCACATCAAGAGGCAATCATTCACACCCAAGCGCTTTCTCCAACGCCCTCGCGATGGCCTGCCCTGCTTCGGTGGAGAGCGAAAGGTTCTGTCTTCACTAAAGGAACTGGCGAAGGCTATATCCGAGCAGCTGAAATGCAACTCAGAAGCGATGAAGGCTACTGGCGGGAATCATCTGGTCACTAACGTATCCGCTAGCCTCTAGGTTATCTAACACCGGCAACTGTACTCGCGACGCATAGCAAAAAAGGCAAAAAAGCCAATCAACCCCAAGCTGATTGGCTTTTTCCCTAAACCTAAATCTCACCTACGCAGCAAAATCCTCTTCCCCCAGATACGCCGCCCTCACCTTCGGATCATGCAGCAACTGCGCAGCCGGGCCTTCCAGGATAATCCGCCCCGACTCCATCACATATCCCCGATCTCCCAGCTCTAGCGCCAAGCGCGCATTCTGCTCAATCAGCAAAATCGTCACACCTTCTTTAGCAATCGTCTGGATCAGTTCAAAAATCCGTTCAACCATGATCGGCGCCAAGCCCATGGACGGCTCATCCAGCAACAACAATGAAGGCCGAGAAATCATCGCCCGTCCCATTGCCACCATCTGTTGCTCCCCGCCAGACAAAGTCCCTGCCGATTGCTTCTTACGCTCGGCCAGACGCGGGAACAAGGTATAGATACGCTCGATATCCTGGCGGACTTCGTGGTGGTCCTTGCGGGTATACGCCCCCATGGCCAGGTTTTCTTCGATCGTCAGTTGCGGAAAAATCCCCCGCCCTTCCGGCACCATGACCACGCCGCGTCTCACCAGTTGGTGCGATGGCAGGCCGACGATGCTTTCGCCTTGGTGTTCGATCTGTCCCGCAGCCGCAGGCACCAGTCCTGTAATGGCTCGCAGCGTCGTGCTTTTACCGGCACCGTTCGCACCGATCAGGCAAACCAGTTCGCCCTTGCCCACCCGCAGGTCCAGGCCACGTACCGCCCGGATGCCGCCATAAGCTACATCCAGACCCCGAATATCCAGCATCAACGGTTCTGTGCTCATGCCTGCTCCTCTTCAACGATAATGCCCAGTTCTTTAGCTGCTCCTGCACCCAGATAGGCTTCGATCACGCGTGGGTTATGTTGGACTTCAGCGGGTTTGCCTTCGGCCAGCACTTTGCCGTATTCCAGCACCAGCACTCGGTCGCACAGGCCCATGACCAGCTTCATGTCGTGTTCGATCAGCAGGACGGTAATGCCGTCACCACGGATCTTTTCTATCAGTTGGCGCAGCACTACTGTCTCGGACGGGTTCATACCGGCGGCAGGTTCGTCCAGTGCCAGAAGCATGGGATCAGTTGCCAGTGCGCGGGCGATCTCCAGGCGACGTTGGTCGCCGTAGGACAAGGAACGTGCAATCTCGTTGGCGTGCTGGGCTATGCCTACATAGTCCAGCAGCTCGTAGGCTCGGGCCTCGATTTGCTCTTCTTCCTTGCGAGTTGCTCGATTACGCAGCACCGCCCCCAGCACGCCTGCACGGGTGCGGACGTGGCGGCCGATCATGACGTTTTCCAGGGCAGACAGGCTGCCAAAGAGGCGGATGTTCTGGAAGGTACGCGCAAAACCGGATTCTGCGATTTGATGCGGTTTGCACTCGGTCAGGTTGCGGCCTGCGAAGGTGCAACGGCCTGACTCAGGGATGTACAAGCCTGTCATCACGTTGAACAGCGTGGTTTTACCGGCACCGTTCGGGCCGATCAGGCCGTAGATATCGCCTTTGCGGATACTGAAGCTGACTTCAGACAAAGCCTGCAAGCCGCCAAAGCGTTTGGACAAGCTTTCTGCCTGCAAGAGGACTTCGCCATCGGGGATTTGTTTGCTCATGGTAAGACTCATGCTTGCACCTGCTTCATTTTGCGTTCACGACGGCGCACTGCCGAGGGCCACAGGCCTTCAGGGCGGTAGATCATGACCAGCACCAGGGCAAAGCCAAACAGCAGCATACGAATACCGTCCGGGTCCAGGATGACGTCGCCGAACACGCTTTGCTGCAAGGGTACGACCACGGCACGCAACAGCTCCGGGAAGACCGACAGCAACAAGGCACCCACGATCACACCGGGGATATGGCCCATGCCACCCAGCACCACCATGCACAGCACGGAGATGGATTCTGTCAGGCTGAAACTCTCTGGGCTGACGAAACCTTGCATGGAAGCGAACAAGCCCCCTGCCACGCCACCAAAGGTCGCGCCCATGGCAAAGGCCAGCAGTTTGACGTTACGGGTGTTGATACCCATGGCCTTGGCAGCGATTTCGTCTTCACGAATGGCTTCCAAGGCTCGGCCAATACGGGAATGCTGCAAGCGTACGCAGATGAACACGATCAGCAGCGTAATCAGCAGGAGCAGGTAATAGTATTTCTCCGGCCCCGTAATTCGTATACCAAATAGGGTTTCCGCTTTCCCGAAGATGAAATCACCGATTTTGAAGGTATCGACCCGGTTAATCCCTTGCGGGCCATTAGTGATATTGACGGGCGCATCCAGATTGTTCATGAAGATGCGGATAATTTCACCGAAGCCCAGGGTCACAATCGCCAGATAGTCGCCTCGTAAGCGCAGGACCGGAAAGCCCAGCAGCACACCAAATACGGCGGCCAAGGCAATACCGGCAGGCAACACCATCCAGAACGGCAAGTGCAAACCGAAATGCGGGGATGCCAGCATGGCCCAGACATAGGCGCCTACGGCATAGAAGGCGATATAGCCCAGATCCAGCAGACCAGCAAAACCCACCACGATGTTCAGGCCCAGGGCCAACATCACATACAGCAAGGCAAAGTTCAGGGTGCGAATCCAGCTTTGACCGGCCATGCCCAGAACAAAAGGCAAAATAGCCAGGACCACACCAATTAGCAGCGCACCTACCCAGACTTTAGCGGGGGTTGCGGGACGCTGTTTAGAGCCAGCGCCACTTAGTGTTTGATTCAAACTCATGCTCGATCTCCCACGCGTTCACCCAACAGGCCCGAGGGACGGAAAATCAGCACCAAGATCAGCACGATGAAGGAGAACACATCCTGATAGTTACTGCCAAACACCCCATTGGTCAGGTCACCGATGTAGCCTGCACCCAGGGCTTCGATCAAGCCCAGCAGCAAGCCGCCCAACATGGCACCGCCCAGGTTCCCGATCCCGCCCAGCACTGCAGCGGTAAAGGCCTTCAGACCCAGCATGAAGCCCATGGTGTATTGCGCGACGCCGTAATAGGTCACGATCATGACGCCAGCGACGGCGGCCAGGGCCGAGCCGATCACAAAGGCAGCCGAAATAACGGTATTGATATTCACGCCCATCAGACCGGCGACTTCGCGGTTCTGCGCGGTGGCACGCATGGCGGTTCCCAGCCGGGTACGGTGCACCAGTACCATCAGGCCGGACATGATCAAGGCCGCTCCGGCAATGATCAGAATTTGCAGCAGACTGATCCGTGCGCCCCCTAACTGGAAGACGACGGGTTCAATAATGTGGGGAAAGCTCAAGTAATTGCGGCCCCAGATCATCATGGCCAGGTTTTGCACAATAAAAGACACACCGATGGCGGTGATCAGTGCAGCTAGACGAGGTGCGCGGCGCAAAGGACGGTACGCATAGCGCTCGGCAGTCCAGCCTATGCCCATGCACAGGGGAATAGCGGCCAAAAGGGCCAAACCAACCATCAACCAGGCGGACAAGCCAGCCGGGTCTGCGCCAACCAGCGACAAGACCACGGTCGTTGCCAACATGGCCCCCACCATGACGACATCACCATGCGCAAAGTTAATCAGACCAATAATTCCATACACCATGGTGTAGCCCAGCGCCACCAAGGCGTAGACACTGCCCACGGTCAGGCCATTTATGAGTTGTTGTATCAGGATTTCCATAGATCGGGACTCGTGGTCATTGCTCCCTGCCCTGGCGCACGGCGATAGAACAGGGAGCGTGGGCCTGCCAGCAGCAGGCCACGGTAAAGATGAGCCCCGAAGGGCTCAAACTGCAGGATCAAGCGTGCTTAGTTCGCCTGGCTGACCATGGTTTTCACCATCGTCCATTTGCCATCTTTAACTTCGTAGATGGTGACGGCGATTTCTTTCAGGTCGCCGTTCTGGTCGTAGGCAATGTTGCTGCTGGTAGCGCCATTGCGTTTGATACCAGCCAGCTTGGGCAGGTAGTCTTCAGCTTTGGAAGAACCGGCTTCTTTCATGGCGGTGATCATGTTCCAGGCACCGTCATAAGCGTAAGGCGCGTAGACACCGGGATCAGCCTTGAAGCGGGCCTGGTAGTCTTTGGCGAACTTCTCGCCAGCCGCCATCGTGGACAAAGGAACGCCAGCCAGGGAGGCGTATGTGCCATCAGCAGCGGCACCGGCCAGACGCAGGAAGGTGTCGCTACGGGTCATCTCACCCGAAACCAGCGGTGCCTTGATGTCCAGCGTCTGCATCTGACGCTTCATGGGGCCAGACTGGGCATCCAGACCACCAAAGAAGATGGCATCAGGCTGTTTGGATTTGATGTTGGTCAGAATGGAGGTGAAGTCGTTGGCTTTGTCCGTGGTGTATTCACGGGCCACGATCTGGCCACCTGCTTTTTCTACCGCACGGGCAACCTGGTCGGTCAGACCCTGGCCGTATGCGGTACGGTCATCGATCAGGGCCACTTTCTTGGCCGCCAGATCCTTGACGATGAACTGGCCCACAGCCGCACCTTGCTGAGTGTCGCTGGTCATCATGCGGAAGGTGTTGTCGTAACCTTGCTGGGTGTACTCAGGCGAGGTCGCCATGGCGATCTGAGGGATACCCGCGTCGTTGTACACACGCGAAGCAGGAATGGTGGTGCCCGAGTTGAAGTGGCCCAAAATGCCATCAACGCCGTCGTCCACAATTTGCTGAGCAACCTGAACCGCCGTACGGGGGTCAGCCTGGTCATCCTTGGCCACCAGTTCAAAACGGGCGGTTGCGCCATCAATTTCAATTTTCTGGGCATTGGCCTCTTCCAGGGCCAGCACCAGACCATTGCGCATGTCTTCACCGTAGTGAGCTTGCGGGCCCGTCAAGGGAGCCGAAAAACCCAGCTTGATTACCTTGTCAGCGGCCAAGGCGGGGCTAGCCGCCAGTGCACCGAAAACCGCTGTCGAAACCAAGGCCAATTTAAAGGTCGTGATGGACTGCATATTGTTCTCCTTCGTTTTTTAATATAGCCGCGCTACAAGTCGGCCCTTGCCGTGAGAATGAACGCAGGGCCGCCGCTCCAGGTGAAATGTGCGACCAAACGTGTGCATAGAAACGGGTGCCATTTGATATCAACCCACCATCATCAAACTGGCATTACCCCCGGCTGCCGCCGTATTGGTACTGACCGAGACTTCGCGCAGCAAACGCTCGACCACGTATGCCGCGCCCCCCTCCAATTCCTGCGTTAACAGCCCCTGGACCCCAACGATAGGGCCACGGCGTTCAGCCACTTGACCCAGTACTTGCCGGAGTTCGTCGCTGTCGCCTTCAAACAAAACAGCATCATAATCTGCCTCACCCAAATCGGACATGGTGATTTGTTCGGCAGGTGCATCTTGCCAGTTACCCAGACCCAAACGATCCAGCAGAATGGCCTGGTTCCCGCTGCGTGCGCAGGCTTCGCGCTGAGCCTGCCAGCCGTGCACACTAACAGGCATGCACAGGACGCGACCTCGTGGGTGCAACTGATAAATATTGGCCTCGCCCGTTGGGCCGGGCAATACAGCACCCTGCTCTTGCCAGCCTTGCAGTGGCAAGTTCTGGGGGCAACGGCTTAACAGACGGCGCAGGTACAAAGGGCCGCCCGCTTTGGGGCCAGTACCCGACAAGCCCTCACCACCAAAAGGCTGTACACCTACAACGGCACCAACCATATTGCGGTTCACGTACACATTACCGGCATGGATGCGGGAAACCACGCGCTGCACGGTTTCGTCCAGACGGGTGTGAACGCCGAAGGTCAGGCCATAGCCACGCTCGTTGATCTGATCGATCAGGCTATCCAGCTCGCTACGCTTGAAGCGCATCACATGCAGCACAGGACCGAAGATCTCGCGTTCCAGGTCTTTAACCTGTTCAATCTCGATAATCGTGGGTAGGACAAAGGTACCTAAAAGGCTGCGGCTTTGCTCGCTTTGTGTCACACGGAAGCCCGCGCTGCGCATGCTCGTGATGTGCTCTTCAATTCCGGCACGGGCTTCTTCATCAATCACCGGGCCTACGTCAGTACTGAGCAGATCAGGGTTGCCCACGCTCAACTCTTGCATGGCGCCGTTGAGCATCGTCAGCACACGCTCGGCAACGTCTTCCTGAATACACAGCAAACGCAATGCCGAACAGCGCTGTCCCGCAGAGTCAAAGGCCGAGTTCAGCACGTCAAACACCACCTGCTCGGGCAAGGCCGAGCTGTCGACCACCATGGCATTCAGCCCCCCCGTCTCAGCGATCAGGGGAACGGCTTGTCCTTCTGCGGTCAAGCGTGTGGCCAATTGACGGTTCAATCCCATTGCCACGGCGGTAGAGCCGGTAAACATGACGGCATTGACCTGCTCGCTGGCAGCCAACGGGGCCCCTACGGAGGGACCATCACCGGGCAAGAGCTGCAAGGCACCGGGGGCAATCCCGGCCTTGTGCAACAGTTCCACCGCAGCCGCGGCAATCAGGCAAGTTTGTTCAGCCGGTTTGGCCAGGACGACGTTACCGGCCGCCAGAGCTGCCGACACTTGGCCCAGGAAAATAGCCAGCGGGAAGTTCCAGGGGCTGATACACAGCACCACGCCCACTGGACGGTATTCATCATTATCAAAATCACGCTGAACTTGCCCGGCGTAGTAGCGCAGGAAGTCTACGGCTTCGCGCACCTCGGCAATGGCATTGGCGTAGGACTTGCCTGCTTCACGCACCAGCAAGCCCATCAAATCCTGCATATGGTCTTCCAGCAGTTGGGCGGCCTGTTGCAGGGCTGCTGCGCGCTCTTCGACTGGCGTGGCTTGCCAGATCGGCGCGTAATGCGTCGCGGCTTCCAGAGCCTGCTCAACATCCTGAGCGGTGGCGTACATGACCTGCCCCACCACATCCTGATGATTCGCTGGATTGCGCACGATGATTGCCTGCGACTCGTCCCAGACCGGACTACCCTGCCCCAGGATGGGCTGAGCCTGACGCGGCAAGGCGGCAGTTTGCATCAAGGTCGCGGCCAGGGAACCCAAGCGATGCTCATTGCTTAAATCCAGACCGGCAGAGTTCATGCGTTGCTCGGCGTCCCAGTACAACTGACGTGGCAGCGGGATCTTGTCGTGCGGACGACCCAAAGGCTGCAGACTCAAGGCCTGAGCGACGGGATCAGCAATCAACTGATCCATATCCACATCGGCATCACCAATCTGATTCACGAAGGAGGTATTCGCACCGTTTTCCAGCAGGCGACGCACCAGATATGCCAGCAAGGTTTCATGCGAACCCACAGGAGCATAAATACGGCAAGGACGGTTCAGCTTGCCATCTTTGATGGGGCCGACAACTTCGTCGTACAGGTCTTCACCCATGCCATGCAGGCACTGGAATTCGTATTGACCGGTGTAGTAATTCTGACCCGCCATCACGTAAATAGCGGCCAAGGTTTGTGCGTTATGCGTCGCAAACTGCGGGTACACCGCTTCGGGTGCCTGCAAAAGTTTGCGGGCGCAGGCCAGGTAAGACACATCGGTATGTACTTTGCGGGTGTAGACCGGATAGTCTTCGAGACCATCGACCTGGGCGCGTTTGATTTCCGAATCCCAGTACGCGCCTTTCACCAGACGCAGCATCAGGCGGTGCCCACTACGACGAGCCAGATCAATCAGGTAATCGATCACAAAAGGAGCACGCTTTTGATAAGCCTGCACCACAAAACCAATACCGTTCCAGCCTGCCAGCGAGGGGTCGAAACACAGCTTGTCCAGCAGGTCCAGGGACACTTCCAGACGGTCGGCCTCTTCAGCATCAATATTCAGGCCCACATCGTAGTGGTGAGCCAATTGCGCCAAGGACAGCAGGCGTGGGAACAGCTCACGCATGACGCGATCACGCTGGGCACGGCTATAGCGTGGGTGCAGCGCGGAGAGCTTGATGGAGATGCCGGGACCTTCATAAATCCCACGTCCCTGGCTGGCACGGCCAATCGCGTGGATAGCCTGTTCATAAGACTGGTAATAACGTTGCGCATCTTCGGCTGTCGTAGCCGCTTCGCCCAGCATGTCGTAGGAGTAACGGAAACCCTGTTCTTCAAATTTGCGACTGTTCGCCAGTGCGGAAGCAATGGTTTGCCCCGTCACGAACTGCTCGCCCATCATGCGCATGGCAACGTCCACGCCCTTGCGGATCAAAGGCTCACCGCCCTTGCCGATCATGCGGGTCAAGGCTGAGGACAGATTCTTTTCGCTATTCACACTGACCAGACGGCCCGTCAGCATCAAGCCCCAGGTGGCAGCATTCACAAACAACGAGGGCGATTCACCCATGTGGGCACGCCAGTCGCCATGGCTAATTTTGTCGCGGATCAGGGCATCGCGTGTGGCACGGTCGGGGATACGCAACAAGGCTTCGGCCAGACACATCAGGGCCACGCCTTCCTGGCTGGACAAGGAGAATTCTTGAATCAGGCCTTCCACACCACCGCCACGGCGCTTGGCGCGCAGGGCTTTGACCAGACGTGCAGCCAACTCCTGTGCACGTGCACTTTGCGAGGAACGCGCTGCGCTCAGCAGCAAAGGCAAACAGTCGGTTTCTGGACGACGATAGGCCGCAGTGATCGCGGCACGCAACACGCTTTGCGGTTGTACGTCCTGAGCGAAACCATAAAACGGGATGGCGGGCATCAGCACACCGTCTTCGGGAACCTCAGCATCGCCCCCGCTAAGCAAGGCCAATTCACTGGGCAATACACCGCGCTCTATCCCTTCGATGTAGGAGAGCAAAGCCTGCTTATGCAGCCAATGCGGAGTGCACTGCAACTGATCTGCCGCACGCCGCAGACGCTCGCGCAGTTCTATATCGACTTTAATCCCTAAGGTTGTGCTCGCCATGCTTCTTATCCCGGTTACGCTTTGTTGACTGCGATAAGCCGAAATAATACTGACGGTTAACCCAAATCTGTATTCAGGTTAACCCGGACAAGAAAAAGTTAACTTTAGAGGTTAACTTGTGCAGAGCATGGCCTTGCTCAAGTTTGCCGGAACGGGTCTACCTTGCATTTGCGCGGCCAAGGCGTCTGCCCAGCGTTGTTGCAATTGGCGATGCGCCTGCACCAGCTCGGGCACACTAGCAGCCGATTCCGAATCCAGCCAGCGGCACTGCTGAGTTTTAGCGCTGAAACCCACCGGGCTTAAGGTCCAGCTCAGTTCCAGGGTGGCGCGTTGGCCGTAAACAGATTCAAAACGCTGAACCAGAACATCAATTTGCCAAAGCGGTGTTTTAGCCGCGGCATTGGCCAGTTGAGGTACACCCAAGCGATCCTGCAAGCCTGACACCAACGCCAGGGACATCTCGTCGGGCAACGGCGACGCCCACTGACTATCGTTAAGCAACTTGACCTGCCCGCCCTCCGCCTGTGTCAGCACAAAGGATCGACGATCCAACTGGGCAGGCACATCCATACGACGCAATTGAAAGCCCTTCCAGGCTTGGGCGGTCGGAGCCGCCACCGCCGGTGCTACGCTGGACGCTTGCAAGGTGTAATACGTGGGCGTGGTCGAAGCACAGGCCGTCAGCACAGCGGTCAGTACCACGGGAATCAAGAAACGGGACATCATGGTGCAGGCTCCGGCAGCACATCAGGGGAACGACCTCGCAACACCGCCGAAGGCTGGCTTTGCAAGGTATCGCTTAAATCACGCAAGGATCGCAGGGAGCGCTTCAACTCGCTCAAGGTTTGATCCACAGAGGTATTGAAAGAAGAATCCGAATCCAGCATGGCACCCAGTTTCTGGACTGCCGCGTCCATGGACTTCAGCGCGCCATTAAGTTGCGGCACCGTCGTCTTGTCCAGTTGTTTGAGCACCTGACCCAACTCGCTCAAACCGCTTTGCAGATTCTTGCCGATCTGGTCAAACGGAATCGCGGAAATCTTGGTGACGATATCGCTGACTTGTTCTTGCAGACGGTCAAAATCACCGGCAATCACGGGCACGATCAAGGGTTTGGCGTTCTCATCAAAGTCAGCGTCAGGAGCCTTGTCGAAGAACTCCAGGGCAATGTATTGCTGGCCGGTAATCAGGCTGGCAGGACGCAACTGACCGCGCAGGCCACGTTCGACCATAGGCTTGAACAAGGCAATGACAGGATCTTTTTCATCCGACTGACTCTGTACCACCCGCTCGTACAAACGACCAAAGCGCTGCGGATAGATGCGGGCTTTGACCAGAGCAAAGAAGCGTTTGCGCTCGAAGTCGAACTCCAGATCGACGTCGTACACCTGACCCAGTTCAAGCCCCCGGAATTCCACCTTGGAACCCGGCACCAGACCCCGCACCGATTGATGGAAGTGGAATCGCAGCTCAACAGCGGGGCCATCCGGCTCGGCCATCGCGCGTTCCTCGGTGGGGAAAAGCTCGTACTGCGCATCCGCAACCGCCACTTCGGTGGGCTCGCCTTCCATCTGATCAAAGGCCAGACCCCCTGCCAGGGCAGAGACCAAAGAGTGAGTACGCACATTAAAGCCAGTGGAATCCAAGGACATATTGACGCCGCTGACGTTCCAGAAGCGCGACCCTTGGGTCACGAACTTATCGTTGGGGGCATCCACAAATACCTGCACGCGTACGCCATCGCCTTCGTCATTCAACTCGTAGCTACTGACCTGCCCCACCTGAATCCCCTTGTAGTACAAGGGCGAGCCCAGATCCAGGGAACCCAAGGCGGGCGCTGTCAGCACATAACGCTTCCCGGCACGGCCACTGGTGACCTCAGGCGGGCTCTCCAAGCCGACAAACTCCAATTGCTCGGACTTTTTATCCACCTCGAACGGCGCATCCACACCGATATAGACGCCGGACAACAAGGTGCCCAGGCCAGACACACCACTCAAGCCCAGGCGCGGACGTACCACCCAAAAGCGGGTGTCCTCCTGTGTGATGAACTCTGAACCATCGCGCTCCAACTGTGCCGTCACCAACACACCCTTGCGGTCAGGAGTGACTTGAATGTCGGAGATCGTGCCCACGTTCACATCGCGATAACGCAGTTTGGTTTGATCCACCGCCAGACCCTCGGCCGAGTCAAAGCTGATCGTGATACGCGGCCCAGTCAACATCCAGTTACGTAGCACCAAGGACGCCCCCACCAGAGCGGCGGCAATGGGCAAGATCCAGATCCAGGAAAAACGGGATCGCTGAGAGGGAATCAGCCGGGGCTGCGCAGGCTCGGGCTGAGCATCAGGCGGATTAGTGGTTGAATCGTGCACCTTGTTTCCTTCAGGAAGTCGCCTGCGAGGCAGGCCGAGACGGCTTATGTTGCGGTTCTACTGTGTTTTCTTGATCGTTATCCTGATCCCAGCCATGGCGCGGATCGTAGCTGATCGCGGCCAACATGGTCAGGACCACCACGATGCCAAAGCTGAGCGCTCCTGGACCCGGAATAATCTGTGACAAACCAGGGAAATTGGCCAGTGCCGCCATCAGAACCACGACGAACACGTCCAGCATGGACCACTGTCCAATCAGCTCGACCATATCGTAAATTCGATTGCGCTGGCGCTGCACGCCATTCCCGCGCCAACGACGCCCCAGGAGCAGGACCATCAAGGCCAGGAGCTTGGTAATCGGGACGACGATACTGGCAATAAAAACGATCAGAGCCAAGTCCCAGGAGCCCAACTGCCAAAGCTCAATAACCCCGCCCAAAATCGTATGCGCACTGTTACCCACGATACTGCGCAGTTCCATCACTGGCAGGACATTGGCTGGAATATAAAAGACGCAGGCTGTCGCTACCAAAGCGGCTACTCGTGCGCGGCTATTGGGTTTACGCTTGTGCACGGTAGCACCGCAGCGATCACAATTCTTGTTTTGACTGGACTGCAGAAAACCGCAGTGTGAACAGGCCGTCCAGGCTGGGTTCTCTTTCAGGTCTTGCTTCGTAGCGACAGGAACCAGGTCACGGTCCTCTGCCCAATGCCACAGACGGTGTGCCGTAATACGACTCAAGCCGGTCAGTAGAAAGGTCAGCGCAAAAAAGGCATACATGCCCGGCGCCATTGTTAAATGCCCCATCCCGGCAAACTTCACAATGGCAACCAACAGGCCCAGGAACAGGACAGCCGTCATGGACCAATGCCCCAGATGTCCCAACACACGCAGGCCGAAGCCAAAATCACCCGGCAAAGGACGTCCACGCGCCAACAGGCCCAAGGCCCAGAACTGGAAAATCAATTGAAAGAGGGGCAGCCAGAAACCCACCAGCCCTGCCATCACAGACAGGCTCCAATGCCCCTGCTGCCAGATCAGCAACAAGGCTTTGGGAAAGGTGGGCGACACTGTTTTACCCGCCATACTGAGATGGACAACGGGAAACAGATTGGCAATCAGAAAAAGAATGAACACCGCCAGAACCAGCGCTTGCCATTCGCGAGGCGAGAAGCGGCTGTGGCGGTAAAGTTCATTATCGCAGCGTGCACAACGAGCGAGCCCCGCTCCTTGAGCGGGGACTCTCTCATGTACGGTGTCACAGTGCGTACAGACGATTAAGGGGCGCGATGCCCTCACGGCTTAGTCGACTAATTCCGGCTCGGGACGCGACGAGGTTTTGCTACCGGGCTCATCAGGTCCAGAAGATGGATATTCCAGTACAACCTCACCGTTCTCGTCCAGATCCACTTCGACCTGACCGCCATCGACCAGACGGCCAAACAACAGCTCGTCTGCCAAGGCACGGCGGATCGTGTCCTGAATAAGCCTGTGCATAGGACGGGCACCCATGGCAGGATCAAAGCCCTTGGCCGCCAGATGCTCGCGCAAGGCATCCGAGAAGGACACTTCAACGCGCTTCTCGTGCAACTGGTTTTCAAGTTGCATCAGGAACTTGTCGACCACGCGCAGGATGATGTCACGCGACAGGGACTTGAAGCCAATGATCGCATCCAGACGATTGCGGAACTCCGGCGAGAAGTGACGCTTGATATCCTGCATTTCATCACCCGAGCGCTGAGGCTGGGTAAAGCCAATGCTGGTTTTGTTCAACGCTTCAGCACCGGCATTAGTGGTCATGATCAGGATGACGTTGCGGAAATCTGCCTTGCGGCCGTTGTTATCCGTCAACGTGCCGTGATCCATCACCTGCAGCAGGATGTTGTAGACGTCGGGGTGCGCTTTCTCGATTTCGTCCAGCAGCAGCACGCAGTGCGGCTGTTTGGTGACGGCTTCAGTCAGCAAACCACCCTGGTCAAAACCGACATAGCCCGGAGGGGCACCGATCAGGCGCGACACAGTGTGACGCTCCATGTACTCGGACATGTCAAAACGCAGCAGCTCTACGCCCAGCACAAAGGCCAGTTGGCGAGCCACTTCGGTTTTACCCACACCGGTCGGGCCGGAGAACAGGAAAGAACCAATGGGCTTGTCGGGCAGACCCAGACCGGAACGCGCCATCTTGATGGCAGCGGCCAAGGCGTCAATCGCGACATCCTGACCAAACACCACCGATTTCAGGTCGCGAGCCAGGGTTGCCAGCTTATTGCGATCGTCGCTGGAAACCGTCTGAGGCGGAATGCGTGCAATGCGCGATACCGTTGCCTGAATGTCCGTTTTGCCAATGACCTTCTTCTGCTTGGAACGTGGCAGCAAACGCTGCGCTGCACCGGCCTCGTCGATAACGTCGATCGCCTTATCGGGCAGGAAACGGTCGTTGATGTAACGTGCGGACAGCTCGGCAGCCGCCGTCAAGGCAGCCGCGGAGTAACGTACGCCGTGGTGCTCCTCGAAATTGGCTTTCAGGCCACGCAGAATCTGGATGGTCTGCTCCACCGTTGGCTCGGCCACATCAATCTTCTGAAAGCGGCGCGACAAGGCGTGGTCTTTCTCGAAAATTCCGCGGTATTCCGAATAGGTGGTGGCACCCAGGCACTTGAGCTGACCGGAGGACAGCGCAGGCTTGAGCAAATTGGACGCATCCAAGGTCCCGCCCGAAGCCGAACCGGCACCGATCAAGGTATGGATTTCGTCGATAAACAAAATAGATTGTGCAGTTTCCTTGAGCTGCTTGAGCACTGCTTTCAAGCGTTGCTCAAAGTCGCCTCGATACTTGGTACCGGCCAGCAAGGCACCCATATCCAGCGCGTAGACTCGGGCTTCGCTCAGGATATCCGGCACATCACCACGCTGAATGCGCAGGGCCAGGCCTTCGGCAATCGCGGTTTTACCCACGCCAGCCTCACCCACCAGCAAGGGATTATTCTTGCGGCGACGGCACAGGACCTGAATCACACGCTCCACTTCCTTCTCACGGCCAATCAAGGGGTCAATACGACCCAGGCTAGCTTCCGTGTTCAGGTCTGTGGCGTACAGATCCAGCGGGGATTTCTGGGCGTCCGAACGGGTATCCGCTTCGGCGGCAGCCGAGGCTTTGGGAGGTTCAGGCGCAGCAGGCTCGGGATTGGCTTTGGTGATGCCGTGCGAGAGGAAATTGACTACGTCCAGGCGCGAGACACCTTGTTGCTGCAAGTAATAAACAGCGTGCGAGTCTTTTTCCCCATACATCGCCACCAGAACATTGGCTCCGGAGACCACATTTTTGCCGGAGTTACTGGACGATACGTGCATGATGGCACGTTGGATAACACGCTGAAAACCCAGCGTGGGCTGGGTATCGACCTCGCCTTCGCCAGGGAAGGTGGGCGTGTTTTCGTTGATGAATTTACGCAAATTCTGGCGCAGTGCATCAATATCGGCAGCACATGCTTTCAACACCTCCAGGGTGGAGGCATTATCGAGCAGGGACAACAGCAGATGCTCTACCGTGATGAATTCATGGCGCGCGGCACGAGCCTCGACAAAGGCCATGTGTAGACTGACTTCAAGTTCTTCGGAGATCATGCTTCCTCCTACACGGCAAGAGTAAAACTAGGGGTTAGGACTATTCTATGACTAATTTGCCTGATCTGAACAATACGGTAAACCATTAAATGGTCAAGCATCAGGCACCGGCTCCATCACACACTGCAAAGGGTGCTGTCGCGACTGCGCCAGTTGTCGCACA
Source organism: Alcaligenes sp. SORT26 (assembly GCF_017377875.1). Lineage (GTDB taxonomy): Bacteria > Pseudomonadota > Gammaproteobacteria > Burkholderiales > Burkholderiaceae_B > Alcaligenes > Alcaligenes parafaecalis. The sequence continues at coordinate 460,270 of NZ_CP070975.1, read as the reverse complement.
ATTTCCACCTTGGTGGCCGCGATATCGCGGGGATACACCCCACAGACGGCCCTGCCCTCGTAATGTACTTTAAGCATAAGCTGTTCGGCCTGCTCGGGGGTCTTGGAAAAAACCCGCTCCAGTATATTCACCACGAACTCCATGGGCGTGTAGTCATCGTTCAGCAAGATGACCTGATACATGGGAGGTGGGGCAAGCCGCGCGGATTGGCGCTCTACCGTTGTGGCGCCTTGCTTATCGATCTCAATGGCCATAATACAGAACTAGGTGCTTTCCATAGGTTGACTGGGGGGAACAAAATTCAGCATCATCCGACTGATCGTGTCAACTTCACAAAAAAAAGTGAGGTGCCGCGATCACAGGCCCAGGGAGGGGCCGAAAAAAGTATCAACCATACACTAAGTTGAGAGGCAGCAAGCATGTCGGAAACTACCACCACCGCAGGCACTGGAGACAATCAAAAACTATCCGGGACCGTTAAGTGGTTCAATGACGCCAAGGGCTTTGGATTCATTACGCCCGATAACGGTGGCGAAGATCTCTTCGCTCATTTTTCATCCATCCAGATGAACGGGTTCAAGACCTTGAAAGAAGGCCAGAAAGTTCTATATGAAGTCGCCCAAGGCCCCAAAGGCAAGCAGGCACTCAATATTACTGCGCCTTAGTATCTCTTGCGCTCTCGATTCTAACAAAAGCAGGTTCGCAACACATGCAGTATCGCACTACGACTACGGGGCCTGCGCGCCCTGTTTTTTTTGCCTGTCTCCTGGCGGCTCTTTTTATCAGCGCTCCAGTCCAGGCGGATGAGACTCTGCCCACCCTGACACTGACCCTGGGTTCCAAAAAAATCCAGGCTGAAGTGGCAGATCGCGACGAGACTCGTGCTCAAGGCTTGATGCATCGAGAAAGCCTGGCTCCCGATCACGGCATGTTATTTGTATTCGAGCACACCGGAACGCCTTGCTTCTGGATGAAGAATACGCCTTTGCCACTGGATATTGCCTTCCTTACCGAGGACGGTACGATCAGCAATATTGAAGCCATGCAGCCCTTTGATCTTCAATCACACTGCCCGGTGCGACCTGTACGCTACGCCTTGGAGATGGAGCAAGGCTGGTTCAAGCAAGCAGGCAAACAGGCCGGTGAACGTATTACCGGCCTGCCTGCCCCGCGACCTTAGTTAGACGCGTTCCAGAATCAAGGCGACGCCCTGACCGACACCAATACACATGGTGCACAGGGCGTAGCGTCCGCCTGTACGGTGTAACTGGTTAATGGCGGCAATCGCCAGACGCGCACCGCTGGCACCCAATGGGTGACCCAGAGCAATCGCGCCCCCGTTCGGGTTCACGCGCGGATCGTTATCAGCCAGACCCAATATGCGAGTCACCGCCAGACCTTGCGCGGCGAAGGCTTCGTTCAACTCGATCACATCCATTTGATCCAGAGTCAGACCGGCCAAGGCCAGGACTTTCTGGCTGGCAGGTGCCGGGCCAATCCCCATGATGCGTGGTTCTACGCCTGCAAAGGCCATCGCCACGACACGAGCCCGTGGAGTCAGCCCTTGAGCTTCCACTGTTGCCTTGTTGGCGACCAGCAGCGCGCAAGCACCGTCGTTCACACCAGAGGCATTACCAGCCGTCACGGTGCCATCAGCACGCACGACAGGCTTCAGACGAGTCAGCGACTCCAGGGTGGTTGCACGAGGATGCTCGTCCTTGTCCACCACAATGGGATCGCCCTTGCGCTGGGGAATGATCACAGGAGTAATTTCTTCCGCCAGAATGCCCGCTTCCTGAGCCGCAGCCGCACGCAACTGGCTGTTCAAGGCAAACACGTCCTGGTCTTCACGGGACACATTGAACTGCTGAGCGACGTTTTCAGCCGTTTCAGGCATGGAGTCCACGCCGTACTGCTCTTTCATCGCCTTATTGATGAAGCGCCAGCCAATCGTGGTGTCGTACACACCGGCGCTGCGGGAGAAAGCGGTTTCCGCCTTGCCCATTACAAAGGGAGCGCGGCTCATGCTTTCCACGCCACCGGCCAGGATGAACGAAGCGTCACCCGCACGAATGGCACGAGCAGCCGAACCAATTGCGTCCAGACCCGAACCGCACAAACGGTTCAAGGTGACACCGGGTACATCCACGGGCAGACCAGCCAGCAGCGCCGACATACGCGCCACGTTGCGGTTGTCCTCACCGGCCTGGTTGGCGCAACCGTACATTACGTCATCCAGCTTGGACCAATCGACTTGCGGATTGCGCTTGATCAGCGCGGCGATAGGTACTGCACCCAGGTCATCCGCCCTCACAGCGGACAGCGAACCGCCATAACGTCCGAAAGGCGTACGAATTGCGTCACAAATAAAGGCGTCCTGACTCATGAAAATCACCCCGATAACTTGAATAAAATCGCGCAAGAGCGCTATGAAACACGCTCAAAATAGACTGATTTGATAGTAGCGCTTGAGTACAGAGCGGGATTTACCCGCAGCAAGCGCTGTCCGCCACGCGGTCGATTTGCTTTTCTGTTTACGACAGGAAAGAACACGCTGCCGCCCACCCACCCAACCCAAAACCAGGCTGGCAATACCAAAGCACATCAAGCACCAGAGACTGAGAACCCAGACACTAAACAGAACTTTCGTGCTGGATTCAATCCTTATTTTTACTTGCTTGCGACTTTTAGATACGCTCCGCTACACTCTACGGCAGATAAACAGGTCATCGCGCCCTTTTGCAGAACACACCGCCAACAATAAGCTGCATCCGGCACACGTCATATCAAGACCTTATGCTCCTGGCATCAAACTCGGCTCAGCGTATCACCTCCCTCTCTAGGTGTGCATGCCCATGACTACTACCACCGTACCCTGCATCAAGCTGCGGAGCATGCTGCAAATGGCTCCCTATCTGGCCATGCGCGGCGTATCCGTGCTGGAATTTCTCCAGCGCATGGGCATTTCCAGCCATATTTTCCAAAGCCCTGATATTTGGCTCCCGCGCGCCGCCTGCTTTCGCATTGCCAATGAAATGGCTGCTATCGCCCAAGACCCATTCAGTGGCGCCTATGTAGGCCACCTGACTGAAATTCGCTCGCTAGGGGCATGGGGGGAGATGGTGATGCGCTCCGGCAGTATCGCCCAGGCCTGTACCCTGGCGGCAACCCATGCCGCTATGCTGCACCAGGGCGGGGAAGTCAAAGTGGTGACAGAAGGCCGCCGCATCAAGATGATCCATCAGTTCACCGGCCAGTACGAGGCCGATCCGGAGCAGTTTATTCTGGGTAGCCTGACGGTGCTGCGCAAAGTCCCGCTCATGGCGGGCGCCCCCTCCTCGATTCGCGTCCATATCAAAGCGAACAGAAAGAAAGGCGATGACGCACTGGAAGAGTGCCTGGGCCCCGATATCATTACGGGGGCTCAATACAATATGATCGAATTTGATCGCGACTTGATGGAGCAGCCCCTCACCCACAAGCGCGACGAGGCCTGGAAAACCACGGAGGCCTTGCACTCCACCACCCGAACCGCCGATGAGCTCTTGCTGCATATCGCCGATCAGGAGCTCGCCAAGCTCGGGCCAATTTCAAAATCAGTAGGACTATCCGCCAGAACCTTGCAACGCAGGCTGAAATATTGCGGTTTGGATTTTGATGAGCTTCGTGACGAAACCCGGCGCAACCAGGCCCTGCTTCTGATCACTAGCGGCCAATACACCGCCACAGAAATTGCCTATATGGTTGGCTATAGCGATCAGGCCCACTTCACCCGCGCCTTCAAGCGCTGGACAGGAAGCACGCCCTCCCGCTACCTCGGGTCAGAAACAGCTCACGGACATTAGGTGTGAGGGTGGACTTCGCTACACCCAGCGCTGCGCCAAACCGGAAACCGGACTAGTTCGGGAACAGGAACGTCACCCCAGCCCGTACGCCCCAACCATTAGGCCCGTTATCCGGCGCGGTCGCCCAATAGCGTGCCCCCAATGAAAAGCTGACAGGCTGCACCCCGATCTTCACCAGCTTCGAGACGGTAAAGTTCACCGGCACCGCCCACTCCTTGTCTTTCCAGTCGTAGGAACTCTCCGTATCAACACCAAATGTCCAGGCAGTAGGCGTCGTGTGGGAGACGAAGGGTTGCACAAAGGTAGAGCTGACATCCTTGCGGTCCCGATTGCCTGCAAACGACCAAATATGATTGGTCAGCAAGCCATAGGTCCAGCCCCCTTCCTGTTTAAGCAGAACGGCACTGGGCCCTGCCCCCCATTTTTTTCCGCCCAACATGGAGTCTGTGGCTGAAGGCAGCAACAAGGCTGGCCCGGCCCCCCAGATCAAGCCGCTGGAACCCGGCTCTTTGGGAGACAGGAAAAAGCTTTGCGTAATATCCCCTAAACCGGACTGGCTACCCGACGCACCCGCCATATTGTGCTGATCGATCACCGGCAAAATGGTTCGTGAGATCAGATTCCAATCCTGGCTGACCGAAACAGGAATAACCGGCTGGATATTCAATACGGAGCGATAACCTTTTTCAGAGCCATACCCCGAGTCGTAGTTATATTGAAAAGGCACGCTAATCATCGCCGCCACCGGGTTAGCCAATTGCTTGGCCAGCCCCGCCTCTTCCGCCTGACTGACACCCGCCAAACCCAGTGCGCTCATTACGAGCACCATGTGTCTATATTTCATGCCACCTCCCTGTTGTCGTTATGGCTTTACAAGAACGTCCCTGCTCTTCGTCAGGTCGTCTTTAGAATCGATACGTCAGCCCAAGGATCGGTCCTTTCTGGATGACATCAAATACAAACCCGTTCTTGCTGTAATCCACACCTTGCATGCGATAGCCCGCAGTCAAAGACAGATTTTTCTGAACTTCATATCCGAATCCGGCCGCCACATCCCAGTCCAGATCCGCTTGCCCGGCACCTATGGTTCCCCATGCCAACATATAGGCCTTATCCGTCAGGAAGTAATTGCCACGCAGGCCTGCCACGGCATCGACCCAAGTGGCACTGTCGCTGCGTTTTAGCCCATCCAAGGCACCGCCTTGAAAACGCATCGTGGTTTTGACATTCCAGACACGCGTTCCCAAGATCACGTCCAGATGGTCACGTCCGGACTGGTACACCGTGTAGCCACCCGCCAACAAGGCTGAAAAAGCCTCGGAAGTCACGCCCACCTTGTCGGCCAGCAGCCCTTGCGGTGTTGCGTTCTTTAATGAGGTCTTGGTATAGGACAGATCACCCAAAATGCTGTACGGCCCACGTCGGGCTTCCACAATGCCCATAAAGGCAAAATCCAGTTCATTAAAAATCTGTCCGAAATCGGACTTCATGTCCGCCGGAGGCAAATTGAACTGCCCCGAGGTGCCCTGGATGCCTGCCATCCAAAAGTAAGGACTGACACTAAACTGCCAGGGCGACTCATCAGCCTGTGAGGCCATCGCCACCTGCCCTGTGGCGGGGTCCGAGGTTTGCGCCAGCACCATGCCTGAGCTCAAGCCCAGCACGACGGCCAGGACCGTTTGACTGTATAAAACTTTCATTTTTCCCCCCTCTGTGAGTCACTCCCCACTTGCTACGCGCGCACGCTTACCCAGACAGCGCTTGTTTGGCTGCCTGGATAACCAAAAGCGGAGGTGAATCGATACCCTTAGGACAGCGCGGCTAACTCTGCCACGCAATCAAGGGGCTCATTTCCTTGGGCTGCTTTCGCTTTTTCCAGCTCTTGTCGAGCGGCTTGAATATCCGCCTGAAAAGCCGCATCACTTTGAAGACGTGCAACGGTCGCCGCCCCCATGACCCGTCCTGCATCGACATCACTTTGCCAATGGGCGTTGCAAATCACCCGACTTTGACCAAAGGACAGCCCACGAGCCAGAAGCTCATTGCTGCGTTCAGGGCTAATTTGCGCCAGCACCAAAGCCCAGGCCCAGCCCGCCGCGGTATGACCGGAGGGGTAAGAGCCGTCATTGCGCAACAAGTCTTCGTCCCCCGGTGTGCAGGTGCCTTCCTGATGCAAAGCGAAAGGCCGGACTCGTTGATACTTGTTCTTCACCCCATAAGTGGACAAACCTGCATCCGTCAGCAAGCGCTGCATCATTTGATAGATAACAGGCGTTGTGGACTCGTCGATCCGAACTCCCAAGGCACACGAGTAGTTTTGAGCGGGTCGGGGAAAAACCAAATCCGCATCCTGATACGCGAGATCCCAGCGGGCAGACTTTTTCAGCGCCAAGGCCGCCTGGCGCGCTTCCTCGTCACGCGCAAAGGCCGCACTGTCTTTAGCCGGTGGCGCGCCCAGAAGCATCAAGCTATCGGGCAGATCTGCCGGTTTCAAATAACCGGGCGCCAACTTGAAATGGGGATCGGTCACTTTCGCCGCAGGCTGAGCCTGGGCATGCACAGCCCCGGAGGCCAGCAAGCACAGTCCGCCCGCTACGCCCAACCAAGTCCGATGACACGTCATTGCGTTAAACATGCATGGCTCTCCGTTTAGGGGGTCAGGGGTTCAAGTTTGGGGAAGCTCCAGCGACCACTCAGGAACTCTTCGCCCGGTTGATACAGTCGAATGGTGAAATTCCAACCTGGAACAATGGGCAAACAATTAGCAACCTTGCCATCGCACGCACCAAACTGAATCACTACCTTGCCATCCGCCTGTTTCTTGGCAGTCAGGCTATTCAAGGAATAGGCATCGTAGGCATTTTTCTCAAAGTAGCCTTCTGCGTTGTAGACCGAGACTGACCAGAACGCTTTGACAGGAACTTCACCCACCGTCAGACGGTAGAAGGTTTTGCCGTCATTCACCGGTACATCCCCACCCAGATAGGTAGCGTCTTTGGCAGGATTCCCTCCCCAGCCCGTGGCTGTTCCGATCAAATGCTGGATAGGATCCACATCGCCCTTGGGGCCGAAGGCTCGCTCGTAATGAGGGTTGCTATCACCCAGGACCAGCAAGGCATCACGGATTTTTTTCTGGCTGACTGCATCCCATTCAGGCACTACAAATTCGCCTACCTTGGCCTGCTTCACCTTGATGGCATCCTGCAAAACATGGACCTGATCCAGATCCTTGCGACTGTTCGGGTCAGCCAAGGTACGAATCAAGACAAAGACATAACGCGTGCCGATAGTTTCCTTGTCCAGGACGTAATCGCCTGCCGCGTAATTAAAGGAAGGAATAAAGTGGTCTTCGCTGACAACCTGCATCGACATATAGCGACCGCCCGCCTCGGGTAAGGTCACCGTGACCGGGCCTGCATCCAGATCAAACACAGCGGAGGAATACAAGGTATCGCGATTCATGCGAATCACGCTTTGAGCATCAACCGACACCGGCTCACGACTGTGGACAAAGCGCCCCAAGGCTCCATCTGCCACCATCTTTCCCATATACAGGTCAGATTCCGCACGGATGAAGTTGTCGACATTGACCGGTACGGCAGCATCAGAAGCCGATTGAGCCTGAACGGCACTCACAGTCGACAAGGCCAGGACCAAGCCACAAGCAGCGAAAGAATAGGACATAAAAACCCTTGAGCAGATGAGGAATTATTCTTTTTTCCTGCTCCCGAGCCTGATCATGAAGACAATCGGAAAGGGGTTGCACCGGGAGCCGGGAAATCACAACACAGACTGTATAAGAATGTTTCCACGCGGGCTTGCCATTTGGTGCCACAGAGAATCTGTCCTGATGGCCTATACTCTACAGCTGACATCTTCTTCATACAGGCGACTCATCATGCAAGGCAATCCAGAGGTCATTGACTATTTGAACCAATTGTTGCGTGGCGAACTTGCAGCGCGCGACCAGTACTTCATCCACTCCCGCTTCTACGAACATCTGGGTTTCACCCAGCTCTACGAGCGCATGAACCACGAAATGGAAGAAGAGACCCAGCACGCTGACGCCCTGATCCGTCGCATCCTGATGCTCGACGGTATTCCCGATATGCGCCCCAATGCATTTGAGCCCGGCAAGGACGTGGTCGGCATGTTGCGCAAGGACCTGGAGCTGGAATATGAGGTTCGCGCTGCGTTGCAAAAGGGCATTGAACTGGCCGAATCCGCCAGCGACTTTGTCACTCGCGACATTATTTTGGCCCAACTGCGCGACACGGAAGAAGACCACACTTATTGGCTGGAAAAGCAACTGGGCCTGATCGAAAAAGTGGGTCTGGAAAACTACCAGCAATCCCAAATGTAAGGTCTTCAGGCAAGACACATTGCAGCGCAAACCGGACAGGCTCCCGCGCTGCAAACACAAAAAAACCGCCAGCAGTCATTGCATGGCGGTTTTTTTATTGCCGGGCAGCCCTCCAATGAGCGCTACCCTTAACTCAGGCGATTAACCCAGGTTCTTGGCGGCAAAGTCCCAGTTCACCAGGTTCCAGAAAATTTCCAGGTACTTGGGACGGGCATTGCGGTAGTCGATGTAGTAGGCGTGTTCCCACACATCACAGGTGATCAGGGCGACGTCATCGGAAGTCAGGGTCGTGCCAGCGTTGCTGGTGTTGACGATATCCAGGGAACCGTCGGCCTTTTTAACCAGCCAGGTCCAGCCCGAACCGAAGTTGCCAACGGCAGACTTGGTGAAAGCTTCTTTGAATGCATCAAAGCTGCCCCATTTGGCGTTGATGGCATCAGCCACTTTGCCAGTAGGAGCGCCGCCGCCGTTAGGGGACAGGCTGTTCCAGTAAAACGTGTGGTTCCAAACCTGAGCAGCGTTGTTGAACACGCCACCGGAGGATTTCTTGACCACATCTTCCAGGGAAGCGTTTTCCAGCTCGGTGCCAGCAACCAGGTTGTTCAGGTTGGTGACGTAAGCTTGGTGGTGCTTGCCGTAGTGAAACTCCAGGGTTTCTTTGGAGATATGGGGCTCAAGAGCGTTGAGGTCGTAGGGAAGCGCTGGAAGAGTGAATGCCATTTCAATTCCTTCTAAAAAAAAACCGTGTTTGGTATCCAACAAGGACGACGCAGCCTAGAGTAGATCGTGCGTGCGCACCACATCCACCGACACATGACCGCGACTCAACTCGACATCGAGTCGTTCACCAATCTTTAAGTCTAACGCATTTTTTACAACTTTCCCCTCGCTATCCCTGACTATGGCATATCCACGATTGATGATAAGGCGGGGGGACAGTGCTTGCAGCGTTTGCTGGGCCGCAGCCAGCCGTTGACGGCGCAAAACCAGCGCGTGATCCAGACCTTTTTCCAGCCGCTGGAAAAGCATATTCAGATTTTGCTGTCTTGACGTTAGCTGAGGAATGCTGCGTTCCAAACGCGCCTTGACAGTTGCCAGGCGCAAACGGGCCGCATCAGGCACACTGCGGGCCGCACGTTCCAGCCGTTGGGTCAGATGATCCAGGCCTTGCTGCTGCTGAGCCAGACGCTGATGCGGGGACACCAGCTTGGCCACCGCCCTGTCCAGACGCAAGGAAGCACGGTCAACATGCCGCTGCACACCATGAGTCAAGGCGCTCAAGCGCGCAAATACCTGCTCCAGCAGTTGCTCCCGCCCCAGACAGGCCAGCTCGGCCGCGGCGGTCGGCGTTGGCGCACGCAGGTCAGCCACAAAATCGGCAATCGTGAAATCCGTCTCGTGCCCAACCCCACTAATAATAGGGATAGGACTGGACGCGATCAGACGCGCCAGACCTTCATCATTAAAAGCCCAGAGATCTTCCAGGCTCCCGCCCCCGCGCACCAGCAACAAGGTATCGACTTCCGCCCGCTCAATGGCGGTTTCCAAGGCTTGCCGCAATCGGGGCGGTGCTTCGGCACCCTGAACAGGCGCAGGATAAATAATGATGCGCACATGGGGAGCCCTTCGCTCCATCGCTGTCAGCACGTCACGCAAGGCAGCGGCCGCCAGGGAGGTAATGATGCCTATGCTGCGCGGCAAGGTGGCGATAGGACGTTTGCGTTCCGGCTCGAACAGGCCTTCGCTTTGCAGTTGGCCTTTCAGGCGCAAAAAGGCTTCATGCAAATCCCCCAGACCGGCGCGGCGCATGCCTTCGACCTGTACCTGGAAGTCTCCACGGGCCTCGTACAAGGTCACCGAGCAGCGAAACTCGAAGCGTTCGCCTGCACGCGGTACAAAGCCCACGGCCTGGGCACGGCCACGGAACATCACGGCGCGAACAGCAGCCTTGTCATCCTTGATGGAGAAATACCAATGCCCCGAGGCAGCCTGGGTAAAGTTGGACACTTCACCGCTCACCCACACCACCGGCATATGCTCGTCCAGCAATTGACTGACGCGGCGGTTCAATTGGGCTACGGTCCATACCGCAGGGGCTCTAGCTTCTTGATAATGCATCATATTCTTTGTTTTTGACTCGTCCCAAGGGAGTTTTCCACCGGCCCGTATCCACAACTGTCATGCTTTTGTCAAATAGACGCCAAGACAATGGCTTCCGCTCCATACCTGATGCAGCACTTTATCGAAACAAGATAAACCATTGAAATTAAAGGCTATTTATAAAAACACAAAGATGGTCGAAAATTAGCCAGAGAACCTCTAAACCACCACCCGAGCCACTATGGGATGTTTTATACACAGAATTATCCACAGATTTTGTGGATAGTTTTAGCACTACACCTATTACTTCAAATACATCATAGGTTTGGCGCTGCTTTTGGGGAAAAGACCGTAAAGTGTACCGCGCCCGCGCCGGAACATTCCCGCAATCCGAACAGGGGCTCTACAATAAGCGCTGATTTATTTCGTGACCGGATAATCGACCCGTGCTTACTTTGATCCATGCCGCTGGCTGGCCCATCTGGTTCCTGCTGGCCTGCTCTATTCTTGCTCTGGGACTGATCCTGGAGCGCCTCCTGGCCCTGCGCAGCAAACGAATTCTACCGGCTGGGCTGGCGCGCCAGATCAACGAGCTAACGGCCCAGAACCGTATCCAGGACGATTCCCTGCCCCGCCTGTACGACAACTCCCCCTTGGGTCGAGTATTAGCCACCGTACTGAAACACCGCCATCAAACGCCAGCATTGCGAGAGGCTGCGGTCGAGGCAGAAGGCAAGGACATCAGCTACCAACTGAACAAATACATTCCGGCACTGGGCACCATTGCCGTGATCGCCCCTTTGCTGGGCCTGTTTGGTACCGTTATTGGCATGATCGACATTTTTGCCGCTTATGATCCCGCTGGTGGCGACCCCAGCCTGATTGCCCGTGGCATTTCCGTCGCCCTGTACAACACGGCCCTGGGAATTCTGATTGCCGTTCCGGCCATGATCTTTCACCGTTACTTCCGCAGCCGTGCCGACTATCTGCTGCATTGTCTGGAAAGTGAAGCGGGTACGCTGGACCGCTTGTTGAGTCAGAGGGCTGCCTGATGCGTTTTCGCCGAGCCCAAGACCAGGACACACTGGAACTGAATCTGGTGCCTTTGATTGATGTCTTGCTGGTCGTGCTGATTTTCCTGGCCGCCAGCAGCACCTTTGTGCGTCATCGCCAACTGGATGTGTCCTTGCCTCAGGCTCAGGCCCAAGCGGCCCAGGCGGCGGAACTGCTCTTGGCCATCAGCCAGGACGGGCGCTACGCCTTGAATGGCATGTGGCTGGATGCCAGTAGCACAGCGCCACTTAGCCAAGCCCTGTCTACTGAAAAAACCGATGAAAACAGCAGCCTGCTGATTCTGGCGGATGCTCAAGCGCCCCATTTTGCCGTGGTGCAAGCCATGGAAGCCGCCCGCCAGGTGGGTATCCACCGCATTCATTTCGCGACCCAAGCCCCATGAGCGTGCGTGTGCGCCTGACGGACTGGCTTCACCGCCAATGGCAAAAAAAAGGCTGCTTCAGCCTTTTGATGCGCCCTCTTTCAGCGCTGGCTGCACGCTTCGTACAGCGTAAACAGCAACGCTACGAGCAAGACCCCAGTGCCTCCTACCGCAGCCCCGTACCGGTGATTGTGGTTGGAAACATTATTGTAGGTGGTGCAGGTAAAACCCCTGTAGTCCTGGCCTTGACCGAGCAATTGCGTGCCTTGGGCTGGACGCCCGGCATCGTCAGCCGAGGTTATGGCGTAGACATCGGTCCTAGTCCCCGTGTAGGCAAAGGACAGTTAGCCGCCGAACAATTTGGGGATGAACCCACCCTGATTGCCGCCCAGACCCAGGCTCCCATTGCCGTCCATCCTCGCCGCGCCCTGGCCGCCCAGGCCTTGCTCAAGGAATTTCCAGCGGTAGACCTGATTATTTCTGACGATGGCCTGCAACATCTGGCCCTGCAGCGCGATATGGAAGTGGTGGTGCAAGATGCCCGTGGTGTGGGCAATGGCTACTTGCTGCCAGCGGGCCCCTTGCGCGAAGGCCCCGAGCGCCTGCGTCAGGTAGATTGGTTGATCAGCCAGATTGTGGCGGATCAAACGCCCCCTTCCACCCCCCAGCCTGCCGAACCCGGTCGCAGCGTCACGATGAGCTTGCGCCCCTATCAACTGGAGCATCTGGCCTCTGGACGTCGTCTGGACTGGTCGGATTGGTACCAGCAATACGGCCAGCAAGATCTGCAAGCCCTGGCCGCCATAGGCCAGCCCGCCCGGTTTTTCACCATGCTGCGCGCCTGCGGTCTGCGCTTGAGCCAGACTTTTCCCCTGCCCGACCATGCCGCCTTGCAAGCCCAAGACTTTCAAGCCCTGCATGACGGACCGGTACTCATTACTCGTAAAGACGCCGTAAAATGCCAGCACCTGAACGACTCACGACTGTGGGTTGTGGATGTCCAGCCCGTGTTTTCACGCCCGGACTGGATTACTGAACTGGACAGCCTGTTGCGCAAACGGCGCTTAACCTCCCCCTCTTTACCCGGAGTCCACTAATGGAAACTCGCCTACTCGAAGTGCTGGTCTGCCCCTTGTGCAAAGGCCCTTTGCGCCACGACCGCGAACAAGAAGAACTGGTCTGCAAGGCCGACAAACTGGCCTTCCCCGTTGTGGATGGCATCCCCACCATGCTGGTGACCGAAGCGCGCAAGCTGGACACCCAGGAACAAGCCAGCAACTGATATGACTTTTTCCGTCATCATCCCTGCGCGGCTGGGCTCCACCCGTCTGCCGAACAAACCGCTGGCCGACATTGCAGGCCAACCCATGATTGTGCGCTGTGCCCAGCAAGCGGCACGCAGTGGCGCGCGTCAGGTCTGGGTGGCGACAGACTCGCCCGCCGTGCTGGAGGCCGTGCAAGCCCATGGTTTTCAGGCCCTGCTGACCGATGCCGAGCACCCGACTGGCACGGATCGCCTGGCCCAGGCCGCCCGCCTGCTGGAGCTGTCCGAAGACGAAATCGTGGTCAATGTGCAAGGGGACGAGCCCCTGATTCAGCCCGAACACATTAATGCCGCCGCTGAGTTGCTGGCGCGCAGTGAACAGGCCGATATCGCCACCCTGGCCGCCCCCATCAAGAACGCCGAAACGCTGTTCAACCCCAATGCCGTCAAGGTGGTGTGCGACCTGAAAGGCCGCGCCCTGTACTTCTCCCGTGCCCCCATGCCCTGGGCCCGCGACGCCCTGGCCAGTGGTGAACGGGTACTGGCGGCTGACCTTCCCGCATTGCACCATATCGGCCTTTATGCCTACCGGAATCGCTTCCTGCAGCAGTACGCCCAGCTACCGCGTGGGCCGCTGGAACACTTCGAGTCTCTAGAGCAATTGCGAGCGATGGAAAACGGCTTCCAGATTATGGTTCACCGTCTTCAGGAGATTCCTGCGGCGGGGGTGGACACCGAGCAAGACCTGGAAAGAGTACGCGCTCACTTCGCAAATCGGTTATAAAAGATCTTTTTTCTGCTCCGTCCGAATAAAAAATGCGCGAAATATGCTGCATTGCATCATACTGAAGCGAGAATCGGACCGACGCATTTCCTGGAGGAATTCATGCGACTAATACTGCTCGGGCCCCCTGGTGCCGGCAAAGGCACTCAAGCTGCTTTCATTACCGAGAAATTTGGTATTCCACAAATTTCCACGGGCGATATGTTGCGTGCCGCTGTCAAAGCCCAAACCCCGCTGGGTGTAGAAGCCAAGAAAATCATGGATGCCGGTGGCCTGGTGTCGGATGACCTCATCATTGGTCTGGTTCGCGATCGTCTGCAAGCGGCTGACTGTGAGCCCGGCTACCTGTTCGACGGTTTCCCTCGCACGATTCCTCAAGCCGACGCCTTGAAGGATGCCCAGGTCAAACTGGACTTCGTGATCGAAATCGACGTACCCGAAGAAAGCATCATCGAACGCATGAGCGGCCGCCGTATCCACGCTGCCAGCGGTCGCAGCTACCACGTCACCTTCAATCCACCCAAGACCCCCGGTGTGGATGACGTCACGGGCGAACCCCTGCTCCAACGCGAAGACGACCGCGAAGAAACCGTACGCCACCGCTTGTCTGTCTATCGCGAGCAGACCCGCCCTCTGGTCGATTACTACTCGCAATGGTCAGCCACCGGCGACCCACAAGCTCCGGCCTATCGCAAGATTTCCGGCGTGGGCAGCGTCGATGAGATCCGCCAGCGCATTGTGGACGCACTGGCAAGCTAAGTAAGTCAAGAATTCAGCCGGCCCCAAAAGGGCCGGTTGTTTATTATTCAAGGGAGACAAGCTCATGCAAATCAATAAGAAAACATTTATTGTCACGGGCGGCGCATCGGGTCTGGGCGCAGGCACGGTACGTATGCTGGTACAAAACGGTGCCCGCGTGGTGATCGCCGACATTCAGGACGAAGCCGGTCAGGCTCTGGCCCAGGAATTGGGCCAACACTATCAGCGCTGCGATGTCACCTCTGAGCAAGATGCCCAGGCGGTCGTGGATCTGGCCTGCCAGGACAGCACCCGCCCCTTGTTTGGACTGATTAACTGTGCTGGTGTGGCCCCTGCCTCGCGTACCGTGGGACGCAATGGCCCCCACACCCTGGACCTGTTCCAGAAAACCGTCATGATCAACCTGGTCGGCACCTTCAATATGTGCCGTCTGGCTGCCGCTGCCATGAGCAGCAACACCCCGGAACCCTCGGGCGAGCGTGGCGTACTGATCAATACTGCTTCGGTTGCGGCCTACGACGGCCAGATCGGCCAGGCGGCCTACGGTGCCTCCAAAGCAGGCGTGGTAGGTTTGACCTTGCCTCTGGCCCGTGATCTGGCGCAAACTGGCATCCGTGTCATGACCATTGCCCCCGGCATCTTTGGCACCCCCATGATGTTTGCCATGCCACAGGAAGTTCAGGACTCGCTGGCTGCCAGCATCCCCTTCCCGTCTCGCCTGGGTCGACCCGAAGATTTCTCCCAACTGGTGCATAGCATCATCAGCAATGAAATGCTCAATGGTGAAACCATCCGTCTGGATGGCGCCATTCGTATGGCACCAAAATAACTTTCTGTATCGGCTCCAATGGGTTTGTTTCGCTCGGCGGCCACGATTAGTGGCCTGACGCTGCTGTCTCGCATTACCGGACTGGCACGCGATATTCTGATTGCCCGCGCCTTTGGGGCGGGCCCGCTCACTGATGCGTTCTGGGTTGCCTTTCGCATTCCCAACCTGCTGCGACGCCTGTTTGCAGAAGGGGCGTTTTCGCAGGCTTTTGTACCCATCCTGGGCCAAGTGCGCAAGGAACACGAGCAAGACAAGGTCCAGCAATTGCTGGACCGGGTTGCCCTGCTGCTGACCTTTGCCGTCATGGTAGTCACGGCCATTGGCATTCTGGCCGCCCCATGGGTGGTCAGCGCCATGGCCAGCGGTCTGACCTCCCCCGAGCGACAAACCGAATTTGGCGCCGCCATCACCATGACCCGGCTGATGTTCCCCTACATCATCTGCATGTCGCTGGTGGCCTTTGCCTCTGCGGTACTCAATACCTGGAGCCGTTTCGCCGTTCCGGCTTTCACCCCCATCCTGCTGAATCTGTCCATGATTGGCGCCAGTATTTTTCTGGCCCAACACATGGAAACCCCGATTTATGCCTTGGCCGTAGGCGTCATGGTAGGGGGATTGGCCCAATTGCTGGTGCAGTGGGTCGCACTGGCTCGTCTGGGGCTATTGCCACGCTTCTCATTACGCCTGGGCGAGGCGCGCCGCGACCCTATCGTGCAGCGCATTCTGAAACAGATGCTGCCCGCAATTCTGGGCGTTTCTGTCGCGCAAATTTCTCTGCTGATCAATACCAATATCGCCACCTGGCTACAATCGGGCAGTGTGACCTGGCTGTCATTTGCTGACCGCCTGATGGAGTTCCCCACCGCTTTGCTGGGCGTAGCCCTGGGCACCGTCCTGCTGCCCAAGCTGTCCGCCGCCCATGCAGGCAAGGACGACAAGAACTACAGCGCCCTATTGGACTGGGGCTTGCGACTGGTCTTGTTGCTGGGCCTGCCCGCCGCGCTAGGCATGGCCCTGCTGTCTGATGGCCTGGTTGCCACCTTGTTCCACTACGGAGCCTTTGCTGCTGCCGACGTCGCCCAGACAAAAATGGCCGTGGGTGCGTATTCCGTCGGTCTGGTTGGCCTGTTGGCCATCAAGATTCTGGCCCCCGGCTTTTACGCCCGGCAGGACATCCGCACCCCGGTGCGTATCGCCATTGCCGTGCTGATCATTACCCAGCTCTTCAATCTGGTCCTGGTGCCCACCTTCGCCCATGCCGGTCTGGCCTTGTCGATTGGACTGGGGGCTACCGTCAATGCCCTGACCTTGCTGGTCATGCTGCGCAAACGCGGGATTTACCAGCCCAATCACGACTGGTTACCTTTCTTTCTGAAGATCATCCCCGCTCTGCTGGCCCTGGGCGCCGTCCTCTTGCTGGCTGACCGCTATATCGACTGGATCAGCCTGGGAGCCACGCCTTTGTTGCGTGTGCTTTACCTGTGCGGCGTGTTGCTTGCCAGCGGCATTTCCTATTTCGGCATGTTGTTTATCGTAGGCATTCGACCCTCTTACTTTACAAAGCGGTCTTAGTGTCCTAGAATAATTGTCTTTGCCGATTAAACTTTAAAACTTAGGCTTTACTAAAAACATGGCTAATACCGCACAAGCACGCAAGCGCGCCCGCCAAGCAGTGGCTCGCAACAAACACAACGCCAGCATCCGTTCCATGCTGCGTACCGCTATCAAGCGCGTTCGCCAGGCCATCGACGCCGGTGACAAATCTGCTGCTAACGAAGTTTTCCGCAAAGCGACCAGCATCATTGATCGCGTTGCCGACAAGAACATCATTCACAAGAACAAGGCTGCCCGCCACAAGAGCCGCCTGTCTGCTGCTATCAAGGCCCTGGCCTGATTGCTGAAGATTTTTAATGGTTTAATCGGCTCTGGCCTAAAAACCAGTTAGAAAGGGGGTGCTTAGCACCCCTTTTTTATTAGCCACAAAACCATTGCCTGGACATGCAGGCCAATCATGCTAAGTTATGGATTTGCTTTTTCATTAGTGAGTCCCCATGACACGTCCCATCGTGCTGCAACTGGCATCTTTGGCCCAGCACCCTGCTTTTGACGAAATCGACCGTCATTTCGAGCGCATTACCCTCCAAGATCCGAACCAGCTCTCTGCCCAACAGATTGCACGCGTTCAAGTACTGCTGACCAGCGCCGTCAACGCCACCCCCGCCGCCCTGATGGACCGCCTGCCCGCTTTAAAAGCGATTTGCAGTGTCGGTGTAGGCTACGACGCCATTGACGTCCACGCCGCCAAACAACGCGGCATACAAGTCAGCACGACCCCCGATGTTCTGAACGACTGCGTGGCTGATATGGCCTGGGCCTTGATGCTGGACGCTGCCCGCCGCGTCACCGAATCTGATCGCTATGTGCGTGCCGGTTTATGGGACCGCCCCAATGGTTTTGGACTAGGCACCCGCGTCAGCGGTAAAAAGCTGGGTATTGTTGGCCTGGGTCGCATTGGCCAGACCATTGCCCGCCGTGCCAGCGGCTTTGATATGGAACTGCGCTACCACAATCGCCGCCCCCGCCACGATGTGCCCTGGCACTACGAGCCATCCTTGATCGAGCTGGCCGATTGGGCTGACATTATGGTGATTGCTGCCGTCGGCGGCGACGAAACACGCGGGCTGATCAATATCGATGTCTTGAACGCATTGAGCCCCAAAGGGATTCTGGTCAATATTGCCCGTGGCAGTGTGGTCGACGAGCGTGCACTGATCGCTGCTTTGCAGGAAGGGCGACTGGGCGCAGCCGGGCTGGATGTCTTTGAAAACGAACCTAATGTGCCCCAGGCGCTGCGGGATCTGAATCAAGTCGTACTGGCACCGCACACCGCCAGCGCCACGCACGAAACGCGCGAAGCCATGCTCTCGCTGACGCTGGACAATGTGTTGCAGTATCAGAAAACCGGCAAGGTGCTGACACCGCTTGCCGTCTAAAAAATAATGTCGCCTACCGTCTATTCGGTGGCGACATACTTTATGCCCGCTTGGGGATCAGGAATCTACCGGATCCATATTCGCTGGATCAATGCCGCTCATTTTCAGATTATTGTCGTCGGCAAAACCACAAACGAATTTCCAGGCCAAGGGTTCCAGCTCGCGCAGGCGCGCATCCACCACCACACATCGCACGCCGTCAATCAAACGCGGCACCACATAGGGCGAATAGGTCAGATGACCACCCATCGCCCCGGCCGGACGAAACTGGGACATTACACCGGCCAAGCGTTCTGCCCAGTCACTGGGACGAAACCGCTGATCCTGCCGGGTCACACCATGGATTACAAGTTGCTTCACTGGCTCTGTCATAACAATTAATCGCTAATCGTGCAGTTCAGGTCTGCTGCACCTTTTCCTTTCTCGCTCCGCATTGTATCCGATCGCAGCCCTGCAAAGCCTGGGATTCAATAAATTAGCCGCTTGACAATTTATTGCTGATCATTACGTTGAGCCCTCTTTTTATTCCAAAACCAAACGGTTTTACCTTCTGTGCCACGGGCTGGCTTTGCTCTAAATAGCCGGACAGGTTAAGATGGCTTTCTTTATCCGCAGGATTTTTTTATGGATGCCATCGTGCAAGCAGGACCGCTTCGGCACTTTCTGCAATTTCGCGACTTTTCTCACGACGAAATTTTATATGTGCTGGAACGCGCACGCCTGATCAAAGACAAGTTCAAACGCTATCAGCCGCACCACACATTGCACGACCGCACCCTGGCGATGGTTTTTGAAAAAGCCAGTACGCGTACCCGGGTTTCGTTTGAAGCCGGCATGTATCAGTTGGGCGGCTCGGTCATTCACCTGACCACCACCGACTCCCAACTGGGTCGCTCCGAACCCATTGAAGATACCGCTCGCGTGGTGTCGCGCATGGTCGATATCGTCATGATTCGTACCTTCGAGCAAACCCGTCTGGAGCGCTTTGCCTCCCACTCGCGTGTGCCGGTCATCAATGGCCTGACCAACGAATTCCACCCCTGCCAGATTCTGGCCGACATCTTCACCTTTATCGAACATCGTGGCGATATCAAGGGCAAGACCGTGGCCTGGATTGGGGATGCCAACAATATGGCCTACACCTGGCTGCAAGCGGCAGAAATCCTGGGTTTCACCCTGCACGTGTCGGCTCCTAACGGCTACCACCTGGAGTCGGACCGCACCGGTAACCCGGATTCCAGCATTCTGCGCGAATTCGACGACCCATTGGAAGCCTGCAAGGGCGCCCACCTGGTCACCACCGACGTGTGGACCAGCATGGGTTACGAAGACGAAAACGAAGAGCGCCGCAAGGCCTTTGCGGACTGGTGTGTCGATCAGGAAATGATGGACGTGGCTGATCCCAATGCGATCTTCATGCACTGCCTGCCCGCTCACCGTGGTGAAGAAGTCACTGGCGAAGTCATTGACGGCCCACAAAGCGTGGTTTGGGACGAAGCTGAAAACCGCTTGCACGTACAAAAAGCATTGATGGAATTCCTGATTCTGGGTCGTTTGGAGGCCTGAGCGCTTTTACCCAGGGGCAGACTGCCCATTAATGAAAAAGGGATGCTTGGCATCCCTTTTTTGATCCAGCAGCGGCATAGGCAAGCCTCTGAGCGGTCAGCCAATAAGTGCTTGAAAACTACCTGAATACAGGAAGACTAGACTTCCCACCTACTCTTCGACCTCCAAACCCGCCAATCGATAGCCAACCTGCAGCTCCGTCAGCAAATGCTTGGGCTGCGCCGCATCCTGCTCCAGCTTCTGCCGTAACTGCATCATGTAGACCCGCAAATAATGGGGCCGATCAGAATACGCCGCCCCCCAGGTTTCGTGCAGCAAGTGTTGATGCGTTAGTACCTTGCCATGACCTCGAATCAAGGCAGTCAGCAAGCGAAACTCGATAGGCGTCAGATGCACAGCCTCCCCATCACGCATGACCTCATGAGAGGCCAGATCCACACTCACACGACCAAAGCGCACCCGAGACGAAGCCGTCTGAACATTAGGGACTAATTGAGAGCGCCGCAGCAAGGCCCGAATTCTGGCCAACAATTCCGGCACTCCAAAGGGTTTGACCAGATAGTCATCCGCCCCTGCATTCAATGCCGCCACTTTTTCCTCCTCCCTGTCCCGTGCCGACAAGACCAGAATAGGCGAGTAGACCCAGCTACGCAGATCACGAATCAAATCCTTGCCATCACCATCAGGCAATCCCAGATCCACAATCATCAAATCAGGGCGACGGGTTGCCGCGTCCATGCGTGCCTGCGCCAGCGTACTCGCCTCGATCACGGACATACCTTCCTGCTCCAGGGCAATCCGCACGAATCGACGAATATTGGATTCGTCCTCCACGATCAGTATCTGGGCTTTATTCATGTCCGTCACTCGTCACCATCCATACGGGGAGCCGCTTTCCAGGGCAGGCGGATCTCGAAGATCACCCCATGAGGCAAACGCGGCTTGGCGCTGATCGTACCACCATGTGCAGCAATAATCGTGCGGCATAGGCCCAGACCCAAGCCCACGCCCGCGACAGAGGACTCTTTCTGCCCCCGCGTAAAGGTATCAAACAGACGCTCGGGATCTCCGGGCGGCAAGCCTGGGCCGTCATCGCTGATCACCAGATACATGGACTGACCCGAACACTGCCCCCGCAGGGAAATAGTGCTGTTTGCAAGTGTGTATTTGGCGGCATTATCCAGCAGATTCGTCACCACCCGCTCCAGCAAGACACCATCCACTTCGACCAAAGGCAGATCCGCCGCAAACTCGGTCAGGACTTTTCGAGGCTGCAAGGCTGCTGCACAACGGCCAACGGCAATACCCACGATTTCGCCCAAAGCGTGCCATTCCTTATGCAGTTTGACCCCTTCACTTTGCATACGCGCCAAGTCCAGCAAGTTGGATACTTGGCGGCGCAATTCGTCGGACTCGATACGTATGGATCGGGCAATATCACTACGCTCTGTCTCGCTCAAGCCTTGGGCTTGCTCCAGCGTTTCAGCCAAACCCCGGATGACCGTCAAGGGCGTACGCAGATCATGCGATACCGCCGACAACAAGGTATTGCGCATTTTCTCCCCCTCCATGCGCA
Organism: Alcaligenes sp. SORT26; assembly: GCF_017377875.1. Lineage (GTDB taxonomy): Bacteria > Pseudomonadota > Gammaproteobacteria > Burkholderiales > Burkholderiaceae_B > Alcaligenes > Alcaligenes parafaecalis. Next base: position 438,756 of record NZ_CP070975.1, on the reverse strand, counting down.
ACACCGTATCCTGGGCAATCTCCACGTAATGAATACGCTCCAAGGCCTGGGCTAAGGTGAAGCAACACGCATCCAGCAAACGCCGTCCATCAGGAGTCCCCAAGGACGCGGCGCCCCCGGACTGCACGACCAGGACACCCCGCGGTGCCATGGGGCCTTTCAGGGGCAGATACAAGGCACTGGCCCCACTCAAGGTCTCGGTGCCATTACCCGCCGCTTCCATATGATCAAACACCCACTGGGCCACCGACAGCTCCACAAAGCTCGTATGGCGGGTCGCCACCAACTGATTCTGTTGATCGGGCACGACCAGCACCACCTGCATCTCGAACAAAGGCTCCAGCGTATCCCGGCAGACGGCCAAGACTTGCTCAAGAGCCAAGGCTCCCGCTAAATCCCGACTGACACGCGTCAAGGCTGCCGCCCGGCGCTCCCCATCACGCGCCGCTCTGGCCTCGGCCTGCAGCTTGGCGGCTAACTGACCAATAATCAGCGCCACTCCCAGCATGACGCCGAAGGTAAAAACATATTGAGTATCCGTGACCGAGAAGGAATAGCGCGGCTCGACAAAGAAAAAGTCGAAAAAGGCCACCGACAATAAAGAGGCCCACACACCGGCCAGCCGTCCCAGACGCAGGGCGATAAAAACCACGATGATCAGGAACAACATGATCACGTTGGAGAGATCAAAAAAGGGCAAAAGCTTCTCGGCCAGCACCGCCGTCACCACACAGATGACCGAGGCAATCGACAAGGCCTTGCCCTGCGCCATGGGCTGCTCCAGCTCCAAAGGGCGTATCGGCCGCTGAACCGTATCCATGCGTAGCAACAGCAAACCAATTTCAGGATTGCTGCGAGCCAATCGCTCCGACAGACTGGTACGCCACGGCAAAATGGATCGCGCCGCAGAATTACCCAAAATCAGCTTGGTGGCATTGCGCTGACGGGCGTAGGCCAGAATCGTATGGGCGACATCCTGGCCAGCGATATTGGCAAACTCGGCACCTGCATGTTGGGCACTGGCCGCCAAACGCACCAGCGCTTCCTGTGCCTTGATCTGCCCGCTTTCCTGCGGCGTATCCACATGCAGCACAATCCAGGGCGTCTGCAGTTGCTGTGCCAAGCGTGCGCCCTCCCGAATCAAGGCTTCCTGGGCACTATCAGCACTGACGCACACCATCAGGAGCTCGCGGGTCGGCCAGACTGTCCGTATTGCATGGGAGATCCGGTACACATGCACATCGGCGTTGACCCGATCCGCCACGCGGCGCAAGGCCAATTCACGCAGCGCAATCAGATTGCCACGGCGAAAGAAATTCTGACGAGCATGGGCAACCGAGTCGGCCAGATAGACCTTCCCGGCATTCAGTCGAGACAGCAAATCGTCTGGTGGCAAATCGACCAGCAAGACATCGGCCGCCCGATCAAAAATCCGGTCCGGCACGGTCTCCCGAACCCTGACCCCAACAATCCCACCGACCACCTCATTCAGGCTATCCAGATGCTGCACATTCAGCGCGGTATACACATCAATACCGGCATCCAGCAGCTCCTCTACATCCTGCCAGCGCTTGGCATGACGGCTGCCTTCCATATTGGAGTGCGCCAGCTCGTCCACCAGCAATAACTGGTAGCCCGAGGCCAGGGCGGCATCCAGATCAAACTCGGTCACCACCCGCCCCTGCCGCTGATACTCCTTGCGTGCCAGCACGGGCAAACCGTCCATCAAGGCCTGAGTTTCCTGGCGGCCATGCGTTTCCACAATGCCGATGGCCACAGACGCACCCTCGGACTGACGCTGATGCGCCTCTTTGAGCATGGCGTAGGTTTTCCCCACGCCCGCGCAAGCGCCGAAGAAAATCTTGAGCTGGCCCCGGCGAGGCTGATGCGGGTCCTCGCCAATGACCTGCAACAGTTCGTCAGGGTCCGGCCTATCCTCAAGTGACATGAATCTGCGCACTCCATCCAGAAAATTGCTATTGATCTTACGCTCTTATCCAAAGAAGGGCGTCAGCAGCAAATCAATCAATTTAATACCGATAAAGGGAGCGATCAGGCCACCCAAACCATAAATCAGCAAGTTGCGTTTCAAGAGACGGCTGGCCGGTTCAGCCCGATACTTCACACCGCGCAAGGCCAGAGGAATCAAAGCGATGATGATCAGGGCATTAAAAATAACCGCTGACAAAATTGCCGAGGCCGGGCTATGCAAGTGCATGACATTCAAAGCGCCCAAAGCGGGATAAGTCACCACAAATGCGGCCGGAATAATGGCAAAGTATTTAGCCAGATCATTGGCAATACTGAAGGTGGTCAGGGCGCCACGCGTCATGATCATCTGCTTGCCCACTTCCACCACACGCAAGAGCTTGGTGGGATTGCTGTCCAGATCCACCATATTGCCCGCCTCTTTGGCCGCCTGCGTGCCGCTGTTCATGGCCACGGCCACATCCGCCTGCGCCAGAGCAGGAGCATCATTCGTACCGTCGCCCGTCATGGCGACCAGACGCCCTTCGTCCTGATAACGTCGGATCAGTTGCAGCTTGTCCTCCGGTGTGGCTTCGGCCAGATAATCATCCACGCCCGCTTCCGCCGCAATGGCGGCAGCCGTCAGCTTGTTGTCCCCGGTAATCATGACAGTCTTGATGCCCATGGCACGCAGCTCGGCAAAGCGCTCCTTGATGCCGCCTTTGACAATGTCCTTGAGCTCCACCACGCCCAGCACCTTATTGCCTTCCGTGACGACCAACGGCGTACTGCCTCGTCGAGCCACTTCATTGACCAAGGTATCCAATTCGCGAGGGAACACGCCGCCTTGAGACTCAATATGCGAGCGCATCGTGTTCGCCGCCCCTTTACGGATTTGGCGACCCTCGATATCAATCCCGCTCATGCGTGTGTGGGCACTAAAGGCAATCGTCTGCGCCCCGTGCAACTCACGGCCCCGCAAATTGAAGAGCTGCTTGGCCAGCACCACAATAGAGCGCCCTTCGGGCGTTTCGTCCGCCAGCGAAGCCAATTGAGCGGCATCTGCCAAGGCCTGTTCCGAAACCTGTGGCGCTGGCAAGAATGCCGATGCTTCCCGATTACCCAAGGTAATCGTGCCGGTCTTGTCCAGCAGCAAGACATCTACGTCCCCCGCCGCCTCAATCGCACGGCCCGAGCTGGCCAGCACATTGGCCTTCATCATGCGGCTCATACCGGCTACGCCCACTGCCGACAGCAAGGCTCCGATCGTGGTTGGAATCAGGCACACCAACAAGGCAATCAAGGCCGTTATCGTGACAGGCGAACCGGCACCGGTCAGCGTCGTCGCAAAGCTGGAGAAAGGCAATAAGGTGACGCAGACTAGCAAGAAGATCAGCGTCAGGGCGACCAGCAGGATATTCAAGGCAATCTCATTAGGCGTCTTGCCGCGCTTGGCGCCTTCCACCATGGCAATCATGCGATCCAGAAAAGCTTCGCCCGGCTTGGCGGTTACCTGCATCACAATCCAGTCCGACAGAACGCGCGTCCCGCCCGTCACCGAACAAAAGTCGCCGCCTGACTCGCGGATAACAGGTGCCGATTCACCCGTAATAGCGGACTCATCTACCGAGGCCGCGCCCTGCAAGACCTCGCCATCCGCCGGAATAATCTGGCCAGCCTCGACCAGCACATAGGCGCCAGGCACCAGCTCGTCGCTGGGGACGGGCCAGGAGCGACTATCGCGGGCAGGATCTTTCAAAACCTTGGCCATGACTCGCTTGCGAGTGGAACGCAAGGCATCGGCCTGTGCCTTGCCACGTCCTTCTGCCACGGCCTCCGCCGCATTCGCAAACAAGACCGTAAACCACAGCCAGGCGGCAATGGCCCAGATAAACCCGGCCGGAGCCTCACCCTGCCCCATCAAGGCCTGTACACCCAGCAAGCTGGTCACAATGCTGCCCAGATACACCACACACATCACCGGGTTCTTGAACTGCACCCGGGGCGACAGTTTCTTGAAGGCTTCCTTGCACACCGTCCCCCAGGGCAAAGCCTGAAACGCCGTTGAGCGCTCGGCCTCTTGTGGGGCTTTCAGATCAGTAATAGACATAATGACACCTGTTCCTAACGCACAGCGGGCTGGACTGCCTTAGCCATATCCAGCGCAAGATTAAGCTCCAAGACCTGTACACGCGGCTCGCCCAAGAAACCCAATTGACGGTTGCTGGTAAAGCGATCGATCAAGACTTGAACCTGGGCCAAGGACATGCCGCGCACCTTGGCAATACGGGCAGCCTGCAAACGGGCGTTAGCCACGGAGATATGAGGGTCCAGACCTGACGCCGAGGCCGTGACGGCATCCACCGGCACGAGCGCATCTTCCGCCAAGCCATTCATCAGCCGATAAGCCTTGCTACGCTCAGCCACTGCATCCAGCAAGTTCTGGCTTAATACGCCTTGATTACTGGCTCCACTGGCGGCAGCGTTATACGGCAAGGCAATGCTCGTAGAGGGATCAGCCGGGTCCGCTCCTACCGTGGCACTCGGGCGACCATGAAAGTACTCGGGCTGGCTAAAGTACTGACCAATCTGGCGTGAGCCCACAAGGTGGCCATCACGCAGGATCAGGCTGCCCTTTGCCTGCTCCGGGAACAGAGCCGTTCCGATCACGGTCGTCGCCAAGGGATAGGCAATACCAGTCAGAAGCATAAAAAACACGGCAGACAGCAACACAGGTCGCAACAAGCTTTTCATCGTGGGTGCAGCGGGTGCCGACACCATAAATTGATGGGTAGACATGGCAATCACACCTTAAAAAGTAATTCCGTCGAGCATCAGCAGATGCTCCACAATCGGCCCCAATGCCAGCGCTGGCATGAACGTCAGCCCGCCAACGACCAGGACCACAAAGATCAGTAAACCGGTAAACAAGGGCGTAGCCGTTGACAAGGTGCCGGGGCCTGCGGGGACGGCTTTTTTAGCCGCCAGTACCCCGGCCAGGGCCAGCAAAGGCAATAGAGTCAGGTAGCGTCCAATCAGCATGGCCAGCCCAATCGTCGTATTGAAAAACGGCGTGTTAGCGTTAAAGCCTGCAAAGGCGGAACCGTTATTGGCGGTGCCCGAGGTGTAGGCATACAGGACTTCACTAAAGCCGTGGGGTCCCATATTGGACAGACTATCCATAGTGGACGGCAGCACACTGGCCAAGGCCGTAAAGCCCAGAATGCTGAAGGCGTGCGCCAGCATGGCCAGCATCACGTACTTCATCTCCCGCGCCTCGATCTTCTTGCCCAGAAACTCGGGGCTGCGCCCTATCATCATGCCCACCAGAAACACTGTCAGAATGGCGTAGCTGACCAGGCTGATGAAGCCCACTCCGATCCCGCCAAAGACGTTGTTCAGCATCATTTGCGCTATCGGCACCAAGCCACCCAAGGGGGTCAGCGAGGAATGCATGGCATCGACCGAGCCCGTCGTGGCCGCGGTGGTTACCGTGGCAAACAAGCTGCTTTGCGCCACACCAAAACGCAATTCCTTGCCTTCCAGATTGCCGCCGCCCATCGTGCTGCTTTGAGTCTGATCGACCCCCAAAGGCGTCAACAAAGGATTGCCTGCTTGCTCGGCGCTGTAGATCAGGGACAGAAAACCGATGAACATCACCAGAAAAGCGGCAAAAAAGGCCCAGCCCTGACGACGACGAGCCAGCATGGAACCAAAGGCATAGGTCAAGGCCGAGGGCACCAGCAGCATGCTCAGCATGTGTACGGTATTGGTCAGCGGTGTGGGGTTTTCAAAAGGATGAGCCGCGTTCATGCCAAAGAAACCGCCCCCGTTGGTTCCCACGTGCTTGATACTTTCAAAGCTGGCCACCGGCCCCAGAATAATGTGCTGCTTGATGCCTTCCAGGGTGTTGACCAGCACATCAGTCGTCAGGGTTTGTGGCATGCCTTGCCAGACATACAACAAGGCCAGCAGGAAACTGCAAGGCAAGAGCAAGCGGTACAAGGAGCGGGTGAAGTCCACCCAGTAGTTGCCGATATCCGCCGAGCTTTTACGGCTCAAACCACGAATGAAGCCGCCTGCCGCCGCCAGACCTGTTGTGGCACTGATCATCATCAAAAAAGTGATGGCTGCCATCTGGGAAAAATTGGACAGACTGGACTCGCCCGAGTACGCCTGCCAATTGGTATTGGTCGTAAAGGACACGGCCGTATTAAAAGCCAGGTCGGGCGTTTGCGCGGCACGCTGCAAACTGTCTCCCGGAATCCAGCCCTGCACACGCAAAAGAACATATCCCAGAAGCAACATGGCGGCATTGCTTAACAAGAGCGCCAAGCCATATCGCTTCCAGGACATTTTCTCTTCGGGATTGACCCCCAACAGCCTATAAGTGCCGCGCTCGATCAGGCTGTGATTCGGGCTGCTGAAAAAATGGGCTATCCATTTGCCCACCACCACTAACAAGACCGTTGAGACGGCCAGAATAATCAGGAACTGCAATAGATCGTCCAGCATGACCGCCCCTCTTACAGTTTCTCAAGACCAAAAACGAATCCGGTCGCCATCGCAAAGAACGCGAACAGCACCGCTAAAAATAGAAAATCACTCATATGCACACCTGTTCCCAACAATGAACACTTGCCTGGCCTGAAATTAGAATTTTTCGGCTCGCAGCAAGGCATAGAACAAATAGATAAACAGCCCCAGAGAAACCCCTCCTGCCAGAACCGTAAAAAAGGACGCACTCATCCCAGACTCCCAAGCAATGCTGACGTGCAGCAGACATCTAAAGTCTAGGATTGGCGACATAAATTCAGAGCAGTGTTTACTGAGCTGCGTATAAAGACGGCATATGGATTAGGGGACGGGCAAGACCGGCCCGCTCCAGCAACTGGTCGGTCCAGCGTTGATAGGTGTGTTTGGCGATGAGGTGCAAGGTGCCCAGATGCTGATCCAGACCAGCCAAAATTTGCTGCGCATCCTGAGCGGCCGGGCCATGCCCCTGCGCCAGCTCATGGCGGCCATAGTCACACCACTGCTGAATGCTTTCAGCGGTCACTTCCAGGTGCCCTTGAAAAGCCCAATGCGGGCCCAGCGCAAAGCCTTTGTTCAAGCAATGGGGACCGTACAAAGTCCGGCTGGCGCCTGCAGGAATCTGAAAGGTGTCGTAATGCCAGTTAAACAGCACGGCGCGCCGGGGCAAGCCCATCACACGCTGGGCATGGGGGCTGCTCCAGACCTGGCCCCAACCTATATTGGGATAGGGGTTTCGTTGGACCTGGGCACCCAGCACACGGGCCAGCATCTGCGCCCCGAAACAGTGCCCCAGAACGGGAATATGGCGCTGAATCGCATCCAGCAAGAACACCTGCTCGCGCACAATCCAGGACAAGGGTTCATTGACACTATGGTCGCTACCCAGCACCACAATGCCGCTGTATTCACGCGCCGATAGCGGCACCATTCCATCCAAAGGGGCCGCAATCAGTTGATATGGAAAGGCATTTTTATGCAGATGATCCAGCAGCACGCCCGGCCCTTGCGTGGCCTCGTGCTGCAAAATGGCAATTGGTTTCATGACAGAAAAGCCTGACTGGACAGGCCGCTTGTTCAGGAAAACTCAATGTAGAACTCGTCACATAAAGACAAAGATCTGTTTGAAACCGGGCTCGTATAAGTGGCATTCATTTTTGTCGATACCACAAACAGGACGCACAAAAAAAACACCCCAATGCCGGATCTACCAGGCATTGGGGTGTTGATGTCTGCTGCTTTGGATCTGCCCTTGCACGCCCCGGATCGGGGCGTCACAGATCACAGCACAAACATTACTTCTTGCTGTCTTTCAACTGAGGAACAGCCGAACCAGCCGCAGGGGCCAAGAGGCCAACCTGGGTGTAGGTGAACAGCTTGTCGCGGGTGTCCACGATGTCCAGGTTACGCATGGTCAACTGACCGATACGGTCGCGTGGCGAGAACATACTGTCTACTTTTTCCATGCTCAGGCGCTCGGCCTTGTAGGTCAGGTTAGGCGAGACAGTATCCAGAATGGAGTAGTCGTTACCGCGACGCAGTTCCAGGGTCACTTCACCGGTTACAGCACGAGCCACCCAACGCTGGGCGGTTTCACGCAGCATGATGGCTTGTGGGTCGAACCAGCGGCCCTGGTACAACAGACGGCCCAAACGCAGACCGTTGATGCGGTACTGTTCGATAGTGTCTTCGTTGTGGATACCGGTGACCAGACGCTCGTAAGCGATGTGCAGCAGAGCCATGCCGGGGGCTTCGTAAATGCCACGGCTCTTGGCTTCAATGATGCGGTTTTCGATCTGATCGCTCATGCCCAGACCATGACGGCCACCGATGCGGTTGGCTTCCAGCATCAGTTCTACAGGGTCGGAGAATTCCACGCCGTTCAGTGCAACAGGCTGACCTTCTTCAAAGCGCACACGCACTTCTTCTGCAGGCACGGCCACGTCGTCACGCCAGAAGGCAACGCCCATGATGGGTTTAACGATATTGATACCGGCATTCAGGTACTCCAGGTCCTTGGCTTCGTGCGTGGCACCCAGCATGTTGGAGTCGGTGGAGTAGGCTTTTTCGGCCGACATTTTGTAGTCAAAACCGGCTTCCTGCATGTACTCGGACATTTCTGCACGGCCGCCGAGCTCATCAATGAACGTCTGATCCAGCCAAGGCTTGTAAATCTTCAGCTCAGGGTTGGTCAACAAACCGTAGCGGTAGAAACGCTCGATGTCGTTGCCCTTGTAGGTGCTCCCGTCGCCCCAGATATGGACGTCGTCTTCTTTCATGGCGGCAACCAACATGGTGCCGGTGACAGCACGGCCAATAGGCGTAGTGTTGAAGTACGTTACGCCACCGGTGGTGATGTGAAAGGCGTTGCACTGCAAAGCGGCAATCCCTTCAGCCACCAGTTGCTGACGGCAGTCCACCAGACGGGCCAGTGTGGCACCGTATTCCTTGGCCTTGCGGGGGATCGCATCGTAATCGGGTTCGTCTGGCTGACCCAGGTTCGCGGTGTAAGCGTAAGGGATCGCGCCTTTATTACGCATCCACAAAAGTGCGGCGCTGGTGTCCAGGCCACCGGAAAAGGCAATGCCGACCTTCTGGCCGACTGGAAGAGATTCAAGGATGGTTGTCATTATCGCGTCAGTAGTGGTGTGCAAGTTCGGTTCCGCCCGCAAGGCCCTCTAGCAGAGCCCTGCCCGTGGCAGGATCAATATGTCATTATATCGTCTTGACCGACCCTGGACACCCTTGCGTAGCTGGATTTAATTACCCGATGAACTAGAACATCCATTTTTACCTGGAGACAAGTCATGCCCGAGACACATGCTCAACCCGCTATCAGCCGCTATCCCGTCCCCACGCTGGCCGAAATGCCCGAAGATATTCGCCGTCGTATTGAAGCCGTGCAGGAAAAATCGGGCTTTATTCCGAATGTGTTTCTGGCCCTGGCACACCGTCCCGACGAATTCCGTGCTTTTTTTGCCTATCACGACGCGCTGATGGAAAAACCCAGCGGTTTGAGCCATGCAGACCGGGAAATGATTGTGGTGGCCACCTCGGCCGCCAACCAATGTCATTACTGCGTGATTGCCCACGGAGCGATTTTGCGCATTCGTGCCAAGAACCCGCTGGTGGCTGACCAGGTGGCCGTAAACTGGCGCAAGGCTGATATTCCGGCGCGTCAAAAAGCCATGCTGACCTTTGCCATGAAAGTCTCGCAAAACGCCCAGGAAATTGAAGACGCCGACTTCCAGACCCTGCACGAGCACGGTTTCAGTGACGAGGACGCCTGGGACATCGCCGGTATCAGCGCCTTTTTTGGTCTGAGCAACCGCATGGCCAACTTCATGTCCATGCGCTGCAATGACGAGTTCTACATGCTGGGACGCGTTCCCCGCTAAACATGATGCGTTACGCCCTGTTGTTTGCCGGGTGGATCTGTGTGGCGTTGGCTGTAGCTGGCGCCCTATTACCCTTGCTTCCCACGACACCCTTCGTCCTGCTGGCCGCGTGGTGTTTTTCGCGTAGTTCGCCCCGCTTTCACCAATGGCTGCTGGACCAGCGCCATCTGGGGCCTTACTTGCGCAACTGGGAAAACGGCCAGGGGCTGACCCGCCAGGCCAAACGCCGGGCGCTTATTATGTTGTGGCTGTCTCTGGCCGCCTCGGCCTGGCTGACCAGTCACTTGGGCTGGTATCGATTGGGCCTGCTGATTCCAGGCATTTTTGCCACCCGCTATTTGCTACGAGCCAAAACCCTGGATGACACCCCTTCCGACCCTGTGCAAAAATAGCCTGCTTGAACCGATCCTGGCTTGACCCCTTTTAGCTTGAAAAACCCATGTCCAATCCTGTCATCCTGCTGGCTGCCGCCTACATCACCAATTCTGAAGGCCAAATTCTCCTGGTCCGCAAACGTGGCAGCGCCTATTACATGCAGGCAGGTGGCAAGCTGGAAGCAGGCGAAACACCCCTGCAAGCCCTGCAACGCGAACTGGACGAAGAGCTGGGCCTGAGAGCGGAAGAAACCGCCCATGCGCACTACGAGGCGTATTTTGAAAGCCCTGCTGCCAATGAGCCCGACCATGTGGTGCATGCCCACGTGTTCACCTTGACGGTGGACCGCGAGATCCAGGCGGCGGCGGAACTGGAAGAGGCACGTTGGGTCAGCCCTCAGGAAATCCGCTCCTTGACACTGGCCCCTTTATTGGCCGATCACATCCTCCCGCGCCTGTGCTCCCAGGCCGCTGCCTGACGGTCAGCCCACACACGACTTCCTTCAGTCTTCAGCGACCCAAGCCACGAGCAGGCTATTTTTTGGCATAATGTCGCCCTTAAGTCCCCTATCTGGGGACGCAGCTATTTGCCCGACCAGCCCGCAACGGCGGGCTTTCTTTATTGAGCGCTAATTTATGTCCTCTTTGCCCTGTCAAGGCGCAATCGTCACCTTTACCCTGCAGCAACTGCGTGCCGCCACGCAAGCCGGGGGGATTTTGGGTGTGTCCATCAAAGGACAAGGCAATCATTTTTTTGTACAAGTGGCGACACGGGCAGGCCAGGCCGTGCTGGTCACGGCCCGCAGCAAAGACCCGCGTAGTTTCAAAAGCCCCTTGCAGGCGATGGTTCTGCTCAAGCAAGTCGGTATTGTGACGGGCCAGTTTGACCTGACTCAGTACACCCCCGACCAGAATGAAACGGCCCCACGCAGCCGTCGCCGCCCTGCCAAACCCAGCAAACTGGGTTTGCGCTGGAACCGGATAAGCGAGCGCATCTCCAGCCCCGCTCAACCTTCTTTGGACGATCCCAGCCTGGATATCAATGAAGAGCAAACGCGCCGTCTGATCGCCCGTCAGGAAAACCAGCAGTTAAGCTTGCTGGGCAACTAAGCGCAGGCCACTGTTTTGGCAGGATGAGGGAGCCGAATAAGCCACCTCCAAGGCCTGTGCCAGATCTTGCTGCAAGTGCTGGGGCTCTTCCAGCCCCACGTGCAAGCGCAACAACTGCCCCTTCCCGAACAAGGCCCGTCCATTACGTTGAGGCATGTCGATAGGCAGAGCCAGACTCTCGAACCCACCCCAGGAAAGACCGATTCCAAACAGGCGCAAAGCCTTGAAAAAACGGGATAATTGTTCCTGACTCAAGGGTTTCAGCACAATTCCGAACAAGCCAGTCGAGCCTGTAAAATCCCGCTTCCAGATTGCATGACCCGGATGAGACTCCAAAGCCGGATGCAACACCTGCTGCACGTGGGGGTGTTTCTCCAAAAACTGCGCAATCTGCAAGGCACTGGCCTGGTGCTGGCGCAAGCGCACACCTAAAGTACGCAAGCCCCGCAAGGCCAGAAATGCATCATCCGGCCCCGCCGTCTGACCAAAATCATGCGCAGCACGACGCAATAAAGGCCAGGCTCGTTCATTCGCAGTGGCAATGCCCAGCAAGGCATCGGAGTGGCCGGTCACATACTTGGTAGCCGCCTGGATGGAGACATCCACGCCATGTTCAAAAGGCTGAAAAAACAGAGGGGTCGCCCAAGTGTTATCCATCAGCACATACGCCCCCACGGCATGCGCGCAGCGTGCAATGGCGGGGATATCCTGAACCTCGAACGTAGCCGAACCGGGGGACTCTACATAAACCACTTTGGTATTGGCCTTGAGCAGACTCGCAATCCCTTCGCCCAGGGACGGCTCATAAAACTGCACCTGAATTCCCATGCGGCAGGCCAAAACCTGTTGAGCGAAGGCACGCACCGGCCCATAAACCGAATCTGGCAAAAGCAAATGGTCACCCACTTCCAGCATGCCCAATAAAGCATGGGTGCAAGCCGCCAGCCCGGAAGGAAACAAACTGGCCTGATGCCCCCCTTCCAGATCCGCCACGGCCTGCGTCAAAGTCTGTAAGGTGGGATTGGTGAAACGGCCATACGAGGCATAGGGATTGTCAGGTTCTTTGCGCTGCGCCCATTGCTCCAGATTGTCCGCCAGAATGGTCGAACCACGGCAAACGGGCACATTCACAAAGCCAGCCGACACGCTGGTGTCGCGGCCTAAATGAGTCAAACGGGTATTTTGGTAGTCGCAGTCCTGCATGCTGTTTTCCTGATCGTGATCGCTACGGATGAATGGAAACAGTCTACGCAAGGGGTTGCAGTGAATTATTGCGTTTTTGCCCTATAAGATCGAGAATCCATAGAACAAAAACCTATAATTATCTAAATTATTAGGAAATTATTTCTATGCTGGATAAATTCGACAAACATATTCTGGAAATCCTCCAAAACGATGCCACCTTGGCCATCCAGGAAATTGCCGACCGGGTGGGTTTGTCCAGCACACCCTGCTGGCGACGCATACAACGCCTGGAACAAGAAGGCTATATAGAAAAGCGCGTGGCTCTGCTTAGTTCAGAAAAGCTGAATGTCGGGGTAACTGTGTTTGTGGCCATCAAGACCAATCAGCACAACAAGCAGTGGTACAGCCAGTTTTCTGCAGTGGTCGAGGCGATTCCGCAAATTGTGGAGTTCTACCGCATGAGCGGTGATACCGACTATTTGCTGCGTGTGGTCGTGCCCGATATCAAAAGCTTTGATCGGGTGTACCAGCAACTGATCTCTGAAATTGAGCTGACGGATGTCAGCTCCAGCTTTGCCATGGAGCAGATCAAATTCACGACCCGCCTGCCCCTGGACTACGCCTGATCAAGACGCCAAGCAAGCGCCTGACAAGAACAGCTTAACGCTTAAAAACTGTATTCCACATCCAGACTCTGGCCAACACGGAGCATCTGGGGCTTGGATTCGACCAGCATAGCCTGCATGCCAAACAAGGTGCCCTGTGGAAATTGACGGCTTTGCGCCAGGGCCAAGCCGGGCTGCGTGCCTACATCGGCCGTTAGCTGATTCACATTAGGCATAGGGCAGCGCGTACACCCGCGAATAAAGGCAAAGCTCAAACCTTCACTGCTGACGCCCAGAACATAGTCTTCTTCGTAGGCAGGCAAACCTTCAAACACGACATTGGCGCGGAATCGGTCCATAGGCACAGCCTGTTCACCAGACTGCTGAACCAAACGATTCAACTCGTCCAGGGACGCCTCATTGGTAAAGAGAAAAGGCAGTGCATCGGCAAAACCAAAACCTCTTTGCTGATCACCAATCTCACGCCAACCTTGAGATTTCTCTTCCCAAGGGCGTACCCGCTCGGTCAATACATAACGACGCGCCCGACTGTGGTTACGCAGCACCCGGCAAGGAGTCTGCAAAAAATTGCTAAACCAGGCTGCGACCTGGTCACCCTCGTCGCGCCCCAGCGTATCTGCACTCCAGATGCGCACAGACACGGCCACGTTATCCCCTGCCGCAGCGTCCAAAGACCAGGACAAGGGCTCCATACCCGGCGCTTGCACGGTGATCTGTCCGTCTTGCACCACGGGCCGGATCAAGGCCATTCGCGGCCAGCGGCGCTGAGTCATGAATACGCCCTGCTGATCCACCACGACCCACTCGCGGTCATAGGCCAGGCCCGCAACACTGACCTCCACGCCCTGCGGATGAGCCTGGGCAGCACAGGATTTGATGGGATGGGTAAACAGACCGGTAATGGTAATCATGAGTCGCAACAAGAAAAGGCACAGACAAGAAACTTATTCTAGAGCAGCCAGGGCATTCACCTGACTAGGCTTTAGCGACATATTGAAAAGGCGTGGGCCAGAAACATCGCCCTCTCAAAACTTTCTGGCCCTAGTGCTTGACAAAGATCAAAGCTTATGAGTAAATAGTTGATTGATTGCACCAACATATCCATTACATTAAGAACGTGCAATCAACCTTTTTTTGAGTGTAGCTATTTAGCAGGTCCTCTTGATCTGTCGGCATGTTCCCAACCATGCGGGTCTACATTCACAACGGCGACGACAGCCACATCCAGACTTATTTTTTGCATCGTAGCGGACTCGCTCCGTCCATTTGCTTGGCAAACGAATAAGGCGCTGTCCATGCTGCTACCGAGCACATCTGCCTGATGCATAACGCGTCCGCCAGCACGGCTCTACATTGAAATAGCAATGGCCTGGCCTCTGTATGGAGACCGGTCCATCATGGTGTCATCAAATCTCAATAAAAAAACGATGTAATGACGCCACACGATAAGGAAAAAAATTATGAAAAATATCTATCCAACCGGTTTGGTCTCGCGCCCTGAGCATATTGCCTTGAACAAAACCGATATTCGCATTGGCGACACTGTTTATTTGCAACCTAAAAACGGCCCTCGCATGGCGGGCACCGTGATTTTCAGCTCGCCTGTACACGGCTGCACCACCTATACAGCGGATGCCCAGAACCAGGACGCCAACGTGCGTTTCCGCTTCCGCCTGCAAGACGTGCACCACGTGGCACCACGCCCCCCTTTGCCCGCCTTGAACTAAGGCTTTGCGCCCTAATTAATACGGGGCACCCAATCTAGTCCCCGTATTAATTTCATTTCAAAACATATAATTACAATTAGTAAGAAATATTCCTGCTTTCATCCTAAAATAGTGGCGGCTTGAAACTTATCCGACGCTGTAAAGCGTCCACGACGAGCATGCGCTCCTATGGCAACGGATATGAAACCAAAGCAGGCTTTCTGCTTGCGCCCGTCACGGCGCCCTTCCTATCTCTCCCGCTTTTTTCTGTTCGGCCTGGTCTTGATCCTGACCCTGCTGGGCACAAAGCTGCGCCATTACGACGCCTTGACCATTTTTTGGCCAGCCGAAGCAGTCGCTCTGGGTCTGTTCATTCGTCGCCCGGATTGGGCCAGTCAGCTACTTAATTGGCTGATTATTGTTCTGGCCTACCTCTGCGCCGAACTGATCGCGAAGAATCCCCTGCCTATTGCGCTATTACTGACCCTGGCCAACGTCAGCGGTATCGCCCTGGCGTACCAACTAATCACCCGTAACCCCTTACTGGATCTGTCCTTGCGACGCCCTCAGGCCATGTTGATCCTGGCGGCCTACTATGGCCTGGCCTGTGTCCTGTCCGCCCTGCTGGGGGGCCTTGCCCTGTACCTGCACACGGATCAGGACTTGTCCCTGGCGATCCTGTCCTGGATACTGACTGGCCTGATTTCCTACACCGCCATCTTGCCCGTCATTCTGACCGCCCCCGCCCGACCCTGGCGCCGCTTTCAGGAATACTGGAACGAACCCCATTTAATGAGTCTGGCCCAACTGGCACCGGCCTTGTCGCTGCTGCTGACCAGCTTGTTGAGCTTGCTGATTGACGGCCCCGGCTCCCTGGCGTTTCCTGTTCTGCCTTTATTGTGGTGCGCCCTGAGCTACTCGCTCTTTTCCACAACCTTATTAACCTTGTTCTATGTGCTCTGGACTCTTTTTGCCGTGAGCCAGCCCGTGTACTTTTTACCCAGTCAGTTACATACCTCGCTGGACCTGCTGTCCTTGCGCATTGGCGTTGCCTCTATTGCTCTGGCGTCCATTAGCAGTGCCAGCCTGATGTCGGCCCGCAACCTGGCCGTTGAAAAACTCCAGCGGCTGGCTCACCACGACGCCTTGACGGGACTGCTGAACAAGCAGGCGTTTTATCAGCAAAGCCAGGCCATCCTGACGCAATGCCGCCTGAAACAAGTCCCGGTCAGCGTGATTGTTCTGGATATCGACCACTTCAAGCCTATTAACGACACCCACGGCCACCATGTGGGTGACTTGGCCTTGACGGCCATCACCCAGCGCATTTCCCTGGCCTTGCGCGATACCGATCTATGCGGCCGGCTGGGTGGTGAAGAATTTGGCATCTTGTTGCCAGACTGCAGTGCCAGCCAGGCCCATGCCGTGGCCGAACGCGTCCGTAAAAGTATTGCGCTGCTTCCCTTCTCTCTGGACAACGACCAGCAACTGACCATGACGGCCAGTCTGGGCGTCGCCACGCTGGAGCCCTCCACCCTGGATCTGCATGCCCTGCTTCGCCAGGCCGACACCGCCTTGTACGAGGCAAAACGTGCTGGTCGTGACCAAAGTTATTCCTACCCTTTCCCCGAGCCCCATACAGGGACTTGACGCTATCCGTAAGCAAACCGATACTGATGTTTCAATACGAAACAAAACATCAGGGAGCGGGAATATGGCGTCAATTTACGGCTCGCCCTTGTGCCAAGCGTGTTTGAACTTGCCACAAGGATTAAGTACCAGCCAAGCGCATGCCGATTTGCGTTTGCTCGGTCAGCACCCTCCCTCCCCAGACGGAGCTCACGAAACCCAGTACCGTTGCCTAAGCTGCGAGACGCATTGGCTGCTGCGCACCAACCGCTGGGGCGTCCCCGAGGGCTTCCGCCTGAAGCCTGTATAGGCAAAGCGGGGCACATGCACTACCATGACGACTTTGTCTGTTAGCGATTCTCGTATGTCTGCCCTGCTGTTTGATACTGAAACCACTGGCTCTGCCAAACCTCAAATTATCGAGGCAGCTTGGCTGCGTTTGAGCGACCCTGCCTTCTTGATGATCAATGAAGAGTTTGAGCAACGCTACCGCCCCGACGAACCCAATACCTTGGGTGCCTTGGCGACTCATCATATCTACGACGAAGAACTGCAAGACTGCCCTTCGCACACTGAATTCAAGCTACCCGCTGATACCGAATACATCATTGGCCACAATGTGGACTATGACTGGGGCGTAGCGGGCTACCCGGCCATCAAACGCATTTGTACATTGGCGCTGGCCCGTCACCTAATGCCAGGGCTGGACAGCTATAGCCAATCCGCCCTGATTTATCACATTGACCGCCCCCATGCCCGCGAGCGCCTGCGCAATGCGCACAGTGCCTTGGCTGATGTGCACAACTGCCTGTCACTGCTGCAGCACTTGCTGGGGCTGACACAGAACATTCACAGTTGGGAGCAGCTGTGGCAGCTCTCCGAGCACGCCCGCATTCCCACCATTTTGCATTTTGGCAAACACAAAGGCATGGCCATTGCGGATGTGCCACAGGATTACAAGAACTGGCTGCTGCGCCAACCGGACCTGGATCCTTATCTGATCAAGGCTTTGAAGGTCTAAACCTCAAGGTTCGTAAAATCCCTAATGGCTGCCAGCGGTCTTATGCCCAATGATGAAGGTCCCAACAAGAACTTCATGAGGTGGCAAATGATCGAGGTTGCATACGTCACGAAAGATATGCGTCGGGACCCTTACGAACGAATCACCCATTTGGGCGGCGCGGGCTGGCAGCGCTCACAACCCGATGTGGTCCAGCACATAGAGCAAGGTCAGGAAGACTATTACATTCTTCTGGACGGTATTCCTGCCAAGTTGATCGTGGCGCTCAGCCGTTTTGGT
The DNA here is from genome assembly GCF_017377875.1 of Alcaligenes sp. SORT26. Classification (GTDB taxonomy): domain Bacteria; phylum Pseudomonadota; class Gammaproteobacteria; order Burkholderiales; family Burkholderiaceae_B; genus Alcaligenes; species Alcaligenes parafaecalis. Next base: position 420,927 of record NZ_CP070975.1, on the reverse strand, counting down.
GCCAAGTACCTGAAAACTGAGCTTGAAGTTGAAGAGCCTCACATTTTGCTCAGCCTACCCAGCCAGGCCTGACCAACAAGATGGTCTGTCCTTTACGCCCTATCAGGGGGATATAAAAAACGCGGCCTGAGCCGCGTTTTTTATGCCTGCATCAAATCCGATTTACGGTTTGAGCAAATGCCACTGACCATTACGCACCGTAATCAGCTCGCGGCCACGCTCATCAAAGCCGCTATGGTCCTCGGGCGACATGGTGTACACCCCTTGAGTCGCCACCAGATCACGAGTCTGCTCCAAAGCATCGCGCAAGGCGGAACGGAACTCGGGTGTACCTGGCTTGGCCTTGGCGGCGGCTTCAGGAATCGCCTTTTCCAGCAACAGGCCTGCGTCATACACGTTGGCGCCGAAGGTTGCTGGTGCCGAACCATAGCGCTCGGTGTAACGCTGAATGTAGTCCTGGGCAATCGGCTTGGATGGATTGCTATCTTCAATTTCCGGCAGAACCAGCATCAGGCTGGCAGCCAAAATCGTGCCTTCCACCTGCTCGCCCCCCAGACTCAGGAAGGCCGGTAAGGCAGCACCGTGCGTTTGATAAATTTGCCCTTTGTAACCTTGCTTAACCAGAGTCACCTGGGGAAGCACAGCCGCAGCACCCGTCCCCGCCACCAACACCACATCCGGTTTAGCCGCAAAAATCTTCAAGGCTTGACCGGTTACCGAGGTGTCCGAACGCACATAGCGTTCTGTGGCCACAATCTTGATATTGTTCTGGTCAGCCAAGTTTTTGAACACACTTAACCAGCTCTCGCCGTAGGCATCATTAAAGCCCAGGAAGCCCGCGGTTTTTACCCCATTGGCCACCATGTGCTTGACCAGCGCCTGAGCAATGATGTCGTCGTTCTGCGTGGTTTTAAAGACCCACTTCTTTTGCTCCGTCATGGGCAGAACCACCGAAGCCGCACCCACTGGGGCCAGCACAGGCGTACCCGCGTCAGCAGCAAACTGAATCAAGCCCATTGCATTGGGCGAGCCGGTAGGCCCGATCAAGGCGTCGATCTTGTCTTCGGAAATCATTTTCTTGAACAAGGTCACGGTCTGGTTCGGATCGCTGGCGTCATCCAGGGAGATGTACTCCACCGTCAGATCCCCAACCTTGGTCGGCAAAAGCGGCACCGTATTGCGCTGCGGCAAACCCACTACCGCGGTGGGCCCGGTGGCCGAGGCAATAACGCCAATCTTTACCTGTGATTGGGCCGGTGTGGCCAGGGCGGCCAGAACAACGGACAAAGCGAAAGCAGTTCGAGTCAATTTCATAATATGCAGAGCTATTTAAGCCCTTCCCCCCTTGATATCAGCGCAGCCGCGCCTATATGGATTGATCTGGACATAAGATACCAAATTCCCCGTGCCCTACACGCCTTGCTGGGCGATTTTCTCCGGCAGGTCTGCTTACAATTGTACGCGGGCACGCCTAATAAAGTAGTTTATAACGAAGCTACTGTTTACCTTTGATAGAGCGAATCCATGTCACTTCAGCAAATGCTGCAACAAATTCTGCAAAGCGGCCAAAGCGCACTGAAACAAGGTCAGGGCCAATTGAACTCCTCCGGCCTGGGTAAAAAGATTAGTGAACAGGCTGGCGGCTTTGGCGGCGGTGCCGTCGTAGGCGGCGTTCTGGGCGTCCTGCTGGGCAACAAGAAATTCCGCAAGATGGGGGGCTCCATGGCCGCCTATGGTGGAGCGGCTGCCCTGGGTGCCCTGGCCATCAAGGTCTACCAAAACTGGCAGGAACAAAATGCGGGCCAGCAATCGGCTCCTACGCCGGTGCAAGCCGTCCCCCCCGCCCCCCTTCCTTTAGCCGCCACCAGCCAGGCCGATACCCATGCCATGGTCATTCTGGCCGCGCTGGTCTCCGCCGCCAAAGCAGACGGCCACATCGGTGATGCCGAGCGCGAATTGATCGAGGCGGAGGTCAATAAAATGTCGGCCCCCGAACAGGCTCGCCACTGGTTGTCTCAAGAGCTGCTCAAGCCCGTCGACCCTCAGGCCGTGGCCCAATTGGCTCAAACCCCGGAGATGGCGGCTGAGATCTATTTGACCAGCGTGATCGCCATCGATGAGCAAAGCTATATGGAACGAGCCTACCTGGATGAGCTGGCACGTTTACTATCCTTGCCAGACTCCTTGCGCAAAAGTCTGGATAATCAAGTTCAGGCTTTAACGACGAACTAAATTCGGTACCGGGCCGATCGACCCGATTGTCCCCTCTGGATTATCTTGTTTTACCCAGGGCTGTCCCCCCGACGCAGCCCTACGACTCATCAAGGAAACCACCCATGAAAAACACCCTCAAGTTGACGATTGGTTCACTGGCCTTAATGGGTCTAGCCGCTTGCGCGGCTCCAAATAACAGCAACACCGCTACTTCCGAGCGCCAAATGGACAAAGAAACCTCTTTGCAGGCTTATCACTGGCGTTTGTTTGCCACGACCGGTAAAGACGGCCAGCCAGCCCCCGCCATTCCTGGCGCAGGTGGCGAACAAGTTACCTTGAATTTTTCCGACAAGATGATGTCCGTGGACAATCTGTGTAATGTCCTGGGCAGTGGCTACACCATCAGCGGTTCAAAAATAACCTTCACCTCGCCAGTCAGCACCATGAAAATGTGTTCCGACCCCGAGCTGATGCGTAACGAGCAAGAAGTAGGCAAACTGCTGCCTACGGCAAGCAATTGGAGCATGGCCAAGGCCGACTCGGCCCCGGACAACCCAGCCCCTGTCCTGACCCTGAGCTTCAAAGACGGCAGCAAATGGCGCCTGAAGGGCGAGCCTACCGCCACGACCCGCTATGGTAGCGAGCCTACCCGCGTCTTCCTGGAAGTAGCTGCTCAGCGCGAGGCCTGCTCGCACCCCATGATGCCTAATTACCAATGCTTGAAAGTGCGCGAGATCCAGTACAACGATTCTGGTATCAAAACCCACACAGGCGAATGGATGTACTACTACGGCGACATTGAAGGCTACACCCACACCCCGGGCGTTCGTAACGTGCTGCGTATCGACCGCTACGAACTGAAGAATGTTCCTGCCGATGCGTCTTCCAAGGCCGACGTGCTGGACATGGTGGTCGAGTCTGAACAAGTCGGCAAGTAAGCCAGACCATAACGCCGTCGGAGCCTTATCTGCACTGACGGCTTGATCAAATACCCCCAAGACTGGAGTGACATCCGGCCTTGGGGGTGGTTTCTTTCAGGGCCGCTTTTTATCCAAATTCAGGTAGAAAACCGCCTCGGATTGGCCCAGCAAGCTAAGAAACAGCAGGCCCAGAGCCACAAATAGTTACTCACTGCTATGCTTTGAACCTAGTCAGCGGGCCTGCCCATCCGTAGTATGGAAATACCGGATAACATTTTTCACCTCCCTATTTATCCGGCTTCAGGCCTTGCGACATGCGAGGCTTTTTTTTGTGCCTGCTTTTGTGTCTGCACATACTCTCAGAACAAAAAAATAGCCCGGTGGATCGCATTTGCGTCACACCGAGCTTTGTTCTTCCTGCCGTAAACCACAGAGCCTGAGCTAAAGGGACGGCAGCGGAATTTACCCTTACTTCAGCGGCCCATAAAAAATAAAAAATGCTCCTGCACCAATCAACGTGAAGCCAAGCAGGTGATTGAGCGTAAAGCTCTCTTTCAGATACAGCACCGAGAACACCACAAACACCAGCAAGGTAATTACTTCCTGCATGGTCTTTAACTGAGCCGCGCTGTAGACGGTGTGCCCCAGACGGTTGGCAGGCACCGCCAGGCAATACTCCACCAGGGCGATACCCCAACTGATCAGCACCACCTTGAGCAAAGGACTATTGGGATACTTCAAATGTCCATACCAGGCAATGGTCATGAACACATTGGAGACGACCAACATCAGGATTGGGAGAATCTTAGCCATTCTGGACGCAGAGATAAAAAGCGGCCCATGCCGCAACCCGGCCAGTGTAGCGTCACATTCAATCAGCGGATATGGGGATAATCAGGCAGCCGAAAGACAAAGCATCAAGCAAGCCGCATCAGTCCACAATCTTCAGGAAATCCACCTCGATCTCGGGTGCTCGCTTGGAGCTGGTGTCCACCTCGCCAATCAACTCCACCTTGTTTTTTTCATCCAAAGTCTGGCCCGCGAAATGCTTGGCCTTGATCTCAGCGACGATCTCCCCGGTACCATCAGAAAACAAAAACTTGTCATGGGCGGTTTGACGCAGCAGATGACCTTGAACCCGAACATCCTGATCATCCACAGGATTTTTCAAAATCTCCGCCACCGTCGTCTGGCCGATCTCCGAAGGACCCGTGTATTGAGCATAGGCAGGAAACGACAAGACAGCCGAAGAAATAGCCAGCACCAAGGCCGAGCGCAATTTGACGTAACTGGACATAATGACTCCCATTGTTCATGGCTGGAAATTCAACCATAACAGCAGATATCATCAGTGTCCTTATCAGAACAGCGGTTTTGGGCTTGCCTTGTTACCAAGCGCGACACGGCGGGCAGAATTCACTTGCCATCTGCGCCGACAGTGAGCAGATCCGACTATCACGGCTAAACACCGCTCATCCCAGCCTGACTGAGAACAGTGAGGCGGTGATAGACTCACCTCACCACAACCCAACAGCCTCGCGGCTCCTGAACCTTCATCACACCAGCACCACAACATGCCCGTTCTTGAGAATCTAGGCCCCCGCATCTGCATTCTTGGCCCGTCCAATAGCGGGAAATCCACCCTGGCTGACGCGATCGAACACAAGCTGACCATCCCCGCCGTACACCTGGATCAGCTCTACCATCAACCACATACCAACTGGGTTCCCCGCCCCGAGGCAGACTTTGTCGCGCTGCATCAAGCGGCTATTGCCCAGGAACAATGGGTGATGGAAGGCAACTACACCCGCCACCTGCCCGCACGCCTGGAGCGCGCTACGGGTTTTATCCTGCTGGACGTGTCCACAGCGACCAGCCTGCTACGCTACTTTCGACGCACGCTGTTTGAACGCGATCGCCGTGGAGCCCTGGAGGGCGGGAAAGATAGCGTGAAATGGCAAATGATCCGCCATATCGCCGTCGTCACACCACCCAATCGGCAGAAGTACCTGAGGATTTTTGAAGCAAGCACCTTGCCTAAAGTCAGACTCGGCAGCCCCCGCGAACTGCAGCAGTTTTATCAAGCTGAGGGCCTGGAGCGCTAAGCAGACACTGTGCCCGCTCCGTAAAGCAGCGCTACGTACAGCGCCCTACTTCCGAAGCTCGAGCACATACCCCTGCAAACTACCTAAAGCGCCCCGATATCCATCAGCCGCTGCTGCCAACTCTGTATATCGCTCTGCGCACAGGCCGACCACGTTGCGCAGTTCGGCGGCAATTCGGGCGTTTTCATCCAACGCATATCCGGCTCGGGCAGCCTGAGAGGCGACACGATCATTGGCGGCGGCGAGCTTGCCGCGCAAGCCGTCAAGATCGGTGCGAGCAGCCACAGCAGCACGCTGCGCCACATCCAACTGCGCTTGATAATTGACTCGAACATCCTCCACCTCCTTTTGTAATCGTTGCTCCATCAGGCGCGCACGAACCTCGGCCTGTAACTGCGCCGCCCTGGTCTCGGCCTGGGCCAGCTCATATCCCTTGCGATACTGCTCCTGACCATATAGCGCCCCCCATAAAAAAAGGGCCGCTAAAACAGCAGCCCCGGCTAATGCAGACTTGATAGACATAACTGCCTCTCGACCTGCCGACGGCGCTCCAGGCCGCGCAACTTGCGGCCACCGGCATACACCCAGCGATCCAGCTCCCGGCATGCACCGTCAATATCCCGACCCCGTAGCTTGCGCAACAAGGTCGAGTTGGCATAAGCCCCGGCACCCACGTTGTAGACAAAGCTGCTCAAAGCGACCCGTACCTCATCCGGCAAGGGATAAGTCACGGAACGATCCACCACCGCCAACGCCCTGCGCACCTCCTGTTCAGTCAGCGCATCACACCGCTCCGGGGTCACCACATCACCCAACTTGACCCCTTGCGTATAGCCCTCGCAGATCGTCGGAATCCCCACCGGGTCCACATAGGCCACCAAAGAGCGCCCTTCCCAGGCAGCCACCAGCGCAATCGCTGCCGCGACCACCCCAGAACCCAGCTTAGTTTTTAGATCCATGCTTCCACTCCTTGAGCTGGCGCCAGGCCCGCTGCACGCCCCCCACAATCCGGGCCGCTGCCCGAATGAACTCGGGCAGCTTGGTCACAATCAAAATCACCACATAAGCCGCCCACAGCGTCAGCACAAAATCCTGCATCGTCCAACCATAAATAAGCAGGGCCGAGCCGGTGCTTATGGGTAGGTGAGCGGCGTCGTTATTTAGCACAGGCCCTTCTCCTTAATCAAACTTGCCCTGTCTGCTGCATCCCTTTGCTGGATGCAGCAGACGTAAAAAAACCCGCTTGGGCGGGCCGAGGCATCAACAATCACAAAACAACGATCTGGACTACACAGTCCACTCAAACTTATCCACTTCAGCTTTACTGCTTGCTTGCTGAACCTGCTCGGCCAGAAGCGCATTACGCTGCATCAGGCTCACAATGCGTGCCTTGGCCTCTCGACCCAATTGCTGAATCTGCTCGGCGGTATGCATACGCATGGCCCATTCACCCGCTTGGTTCAAGCACCAGAATGGCGTTACCCAGTCTGCAGCCAGGCCAGGCAGCAGCGAATCAGCCACGCTACTGGCCAGGTTCAACTGATCAGTCTCATTACTGGGATAAGTATGGGACTCACCCAATACACGGGATTCAAAGTTCTCCTTGATTGCTGTCCGGCAAGCCGCCGACAAGACTGCAATCCTGCTGTTCTTATAGGTCTGCAGTTGAGCTGCTGCAGTCACGACCTTGCTACTATCAATGTTGATCTGCATCGGTTTCATCCTTCATTTCAGGCGCGGGGTTTATCTCAGAATCAGTTTCGGCTGGCAGTTCCGGCGCAGGTGCAGGAGGTGGAAACTGTGCAGGTAAAGTGACCGGCCCATCCTCACTAATCAAGATAGGCTCCGGAAAACATGCTGCCGGATCTGTTTGATCTGCAGTGATGTGAAAAAGCAGCTGGTCAATTTCGATACTGTCAGCACGGCGGGTAATCGTGGCCTGCTTCAACAAAGGGTGCTCGATTGCACCGGCTGGCAGGACATCGCCAAGGGACATAAAGGACAAATCAAGCTCTTCCTCATTAATTCTCAGAATTGCGCCCGAACGCTCAAGACTTATCTTTTGGGCCGTACCCACAGGAACCTGGGGGCATAGTTTGATGATGAAATTCATTATTTCCATACTCCAATTGCTACATAATCGACTGCGACACTCGTACCTGTATCCACGATGCCGGGGGTGTCGCGAATAAAAAAACTACCCGACCCAGAACCCATCCCCATTTGAGGAGCGGCATAGTAACCAGAACCATCAGACATGGGCTGGAGCACCGTGGAAGGAGGCACAATAAATGCCATGGGGTAAGAGATCACCGGACTGGTGGGCTTCCAGCCATTACCGCTGAAAGTTATCTGACCACGACAAATTTGAGTGCCATTGGCAAGCCGTATCCAATTGCCATTTGAGTTTGTCCCCGACTGGACAACGGAGCCATCTGCCACATCGCCAACAATATTCTTGTCGTGAACCAGCTTGCAGGCCGGGCGGTACTCCCTCTTGCCCGAGACCCCACCATTCAGATAAAAATTATCGGTGTAAGGATCGGTAGAAAGACGCAGCCCCGCATTCATATTGCTGCCATAGGGCATATCCAGAAAGAAAGAACCACCGCCCCACGTTACTGCTCGCGCTTGGTAGTACCAGCCGAATGGATTGGAGCTATCCCTGCCATTTGATGGCGTAACCGTGAAGCCGCCCAACCCGAACTGGCCAACATTCAAAGCGGTCAACCAGGCTCGATATGCACCAGATCGGCGTCCTCGGTGAATCAAACCACCATCTGAAGATACATAAATCTGGGCGCCCACCGTACCCGTCTGCCGATGCCATACAACCCCAGGCGCAGTGGTCGGCCTGTCTGCAATCGCCGTGCTTACGTAATACATGCCTGCCGGAACATCTACCTCGTCAAGCGATGCAGTGGGCCAATGGTCGTACGAAGTTGCTGCCCCAAAACTCCCCAACCCAAATGCTCGACCATTGGTAAGGATTTTCCATGCTGTCGGATCATTAGGAGAGGCTTGCAGATCCGTCTTTTTTAAAACGGAATCCCACTCCCATTCAGTTTGAGAAAGCAGAAGCAGCGAAGCGACCCGATCTGCCAGTTCCTTGACGTAGCCCTGCATGGGAGCCAGAGCATAGGCCTGCCCACTGGCAGACGTACCTCGATAAACCTGCGTCAGCATCAACGATGTGTCTGACGCAATATTCTTTACTTCATAGAGCTGACCATCAGGTGCCACAAACGCCTCACCCTGACGCGCTCCAGAGAGCCACTTTGTACCGGTTCCGGTCACTGTGGCATTGTTTGCGGTGACCTTGACGGTTCCGGCTGTATACCAAGCCATTGTTATCCTCCTATGTATCGTATTCCTGCCGCTTAGCTACAAACAATCAGCACTAAATAAAAAACCCGCGTCTGCGGGAATTCTCAAAACTAAGCGCTACTGTCGTGGCCTTAAAAGTCAGGCTTTCCACCTTCCAATAGCGACTACAAAAAAATCGGCCCAGTTATCGTTCTCAACTGAACCGGTCACTTTTCTGAAAATCACTCCTGTATTTTGGATCTCCAAAATTGGCGCTGCCGCAAATCCGCCATTGTCCCCTCCACCACTGACAGCAACAACAGGTCTGGATATGAATGCCAAGGGATAGTGCCAAGGCTTGGCATTCCATCCGTTGCCAGGGAAATTTTGATTGCCGTAGCAAATTTGGGTGCCATCTGCAAATCTCAGCCATTGACCACTTGCATTGCTCCCACTCTGCACGACGGACCCACCAGCAACATCCCCAACAATATTTTTATCGTGAACAAGTTTGCAGGCATTGCGGAACGTCTTTTGACCAGATACCGCACCATTCATATAGAAGTTATCGGTGTAGGGATCCGTCGAAATACGCAGGCCAGAGTTAAAGGCGGTTGTGTTATAGGCCAGGTCTAGGAAAAACCCCCCGCCCCCCCACGCCGGTTTAGCTCCAGATCGGTAATACCACCCTGTCTTTTGTGCATCCCATGAGGTTGGGCTGACTTGGGCACCACCAAATCCGTATTCACCTACATACATGGCCTCGCGCCAAGTGTGATAAGCACCAGCACGCCGACCGCGCCAACCCAATCTGTTGCTAGAGCTGACTACCACTTGGCCCCCGGCTGTGCCCGCCTGCCTGTGAAATAAAGCCCCAGCGTTGTATCCGGTCACGTTAGGGTCAAAGGGCAATTTCGACGCATCGCCAACTAGGGGGCCGTAGTAGTAGGATCCCGCCCCCACACCCAGCGCATTCAGATCTGCTGCTGGAAATATGTCTAAATTGGCGTCTGCGCCCGAGCGGCCCACGCCATACTGCCCCACTGTCATAAGCTCTTTCCAGGCATTGGGCTTAGCGTTATTGACTGTGCGTATGTAGAACTTGTCTTGAACCGGCGACGCATACAATAGACCGTAATACGTACCGCCCCACCCAAACTTGAAGTAGCTTGATCCGGAGTTAGTGCCATCAGGTTTACCCACATCGCTTGAGCCCGATCGGTAAATCCCATTAATAGGGTTTTTCAGAATATCTTGGTCTGCAACCGCTCCCGAATTACCTCCAAAACCCCAGTCTGCATTGCGCATCACGCGCCCTGGAACAGGGTCAATCGTTGATGTAGCCAGAGTACCCTTGGCGGCGCTCCCCATATCCGACAGTGCAGGCAGCAATTCTGCTGCACGGTCTGCCAACTCCTTGACATAGCCTTGCATAGGGGCCAATGCGTAAGGCTGACTTGTGGCCGTCGCACCACGATAAGGTTTAGTCAGCGTCAAGGAAGTATCCGAAGCGATATTCAACACCTCGTACAGTCGACCGTCAGGCGCAACAAAGGCCTCCCCTTGCCGAGCACCTGCCAGCCACTTCGTACCGGTACCGGTCACGGCGCTGCTATTTACGGTGACTTTTACAGTGCCAAGGTCATACCAAGCCATTCCAGACTCCTTGCTGACAGCGATGCATCTCAGACGCTACTTGGTCACATGCTAAAAACGGCACATCAGATTGCTGAGTGTTCATGATTCCTATTCCATAAAAAAAGCCGCTATTCAAGCGGCTGGATATTTGGCAAGATCGCAATCCTGTAACTCCGGAAATGGCACCTGGGCAAAGCGCAAACTTACAAAACGGTCGGGAAGAATATCAATGGCCTCCCCATTGATCACTGGCCCAGTACTGTAATCAGGCTCGTAGGTACGGATAGTCAGTGTTTCATCCTGTTCGCACTCTTCGTAGTCCAAGGTGAAATACACATTGCCGTTTCGATCTTTAGGGGTTTCGATATACCAGCCTGCACGACTCAGTAGTGGTACCTGGCGCAAGACGTAGTGCCCTGTTCCAAGACGTTCAAATTCGGCCGTGGCAATTTCGGGATGCAGGGTCTTCTGAATGCCTGTATTACCAAGCTGGATGACAGGAGATGCTTTCTTAATAAAACCATTGCTGTCGACTGTCGTATTCCGATGCGTCAAGAGCTCCTGCCATGGCTTGGCAACCCGATTCTGGACGTTTCGTATCCAGAGTTTGTCACTAATAGGAGAGGCATATAGCAAGCTATAGTAGGCTCCGCTCCAGCCAAATTTAATGTAGCCAGCACCCGTATTATTGTCCGGAGCTTCCGTATTTCCCGAGCCAGAGCGATAAAAACCGTTAACTGTATTGTTAAGAATATTGGGATCAGCCTCGATTGAGCTGCCAACACCGAACCCCCAGTCGCCAATGCGTGCAACTCGCCCTGCAGTCGAGTCCTGGTTGGAGTCTGTCAGAGTGGCTTTGGCTGCCGTTCCTAGCTCAGCCAGGACAGGCAACAACCCTGCCGCTCGATCAGCCAGCTCTTTGACATACCCCTGCATCGGGGCAAGCGCATATTTCTGGGCCGCACCAGTGGCACCCAAATAAGGCTTGACCAGGGTCAGCGAAGTATCAGAAGCGATATTCGCTACCTCATATAGCCGACCATCCGGGGCTACGAATGCCTCACCCTGCCGAGCACCTGACAACCACTGTGTTCCCGTTCCTGTAACAGTCGTACTATTCAGCGCTACTTTGACCGTCCCAACGTCATACCAACCCACTGTCGCCCTCCTTTAAGACATGATGCTGTTCTTTCAAGGTTTGAACGGCAGTCTCCGTTATCTCAGTGGTAGCTGACTGGTGTATGCCATCCACCAAAATATCAATCGGTCGGTGAAGCATTCCCCCCGTCAACCCTGGTGTATTGCAGTTGCCCATATTGTTCTCAAAACTCTGTGCGATAGAGCGATGCATATTCATTGAAGACCCATAAAAAAACTCTCAACAACCATTTCCTTAAAACCTCCAACTCATAGCAAACATCAATTTTTAAATATAAAAATTTCAGCCTCACCAAAATTAATTTTTTTTAAATCTATTTTTTACAGCATTACAACTCTCAATCCAATCATGAACCTCAATTGGCATTTTAAAACCACTGACCTCCATACTCTTTACCAACTTATACAATACATCCAGCTGATCAGAAACACTCATGTAAGCATCTCTACGCAATTGAGAATATGGCTCTACATGCTTAATTTTCAATTTCAAACTCCTTATCCAGAAAAGGCCAAGCAGATATCCTTAACTTATACAAACCTGGCTGATCAAAAACCAGTTCAACCGCACCATCTTCGACTTTGTATACTGATTGATTGATAAACACCTCACAAGGCATTGGCAACTGTCTCAATGTCGTGTCGTGGAGAACAGCCTTCATCTCCTCTCTAGCTTTCACAGCCCCATCAATCACATAATAGCTTTCATCAGAATACTTCCCTTCGACCCATGACTCAGAGCTTAATTCTTTATTAGCCTCTATTATTCCAGGAGGACCTGACAGGCTCCCTGTTATTTCCCCATTTTCATTATAGAAAGTAATAGAACAATGTCCTTCTATCGCATCAAAACCAAACATGCTAACAATCCTCCAGGATGACTTATTGTTGAACTACCAGCAGGCAAAGATGTAATAGCCATATTCACCTCTCCTCTTTGAGCATAGATAGGATAACTGGGATTATCTCCCTCACCCGATCCTGATGAATTTGTATAACCTATAAGAGATGCATTTAATCTTGACTCCAACACAGTATTCCAATTAATTTTTACTGGTAATGGCTGTATAGCTAATTGAGATGGGTAGTTCTGACCGGTCTGTCCAGTTCTTACATCCAAATAAAGAACCAGAACCTGTGCAGGAACAGCGGCGTAAATACTGATATCCCTTGCACCTCCACTTACAAACACAGCAGTAGTTACCGAATTTCCAGAAATCTTTAATGTATCTACTGCTGCAGAGCCAATTTTTGCATTGGTGATTTGTGCATTACCAATTTTTGCATTAGTAATAGATCCATCAGCAATCTGCGCACTACCTACTGATGCATTTGCAATCTTTGCCGTTGTGATAGCCCCATTGGCTATTTTGGCATCCGTAATACTCGCAGCCCCAATCAAAGCCGAATTTAAAATACTGGCTCCGCCCTGAACCGAGAAAACAGTAGCTGGATTCCCATTGATCGCATGCATCACGGCAAAACGATCAGCCAAAACAGCAAAGGTCGACTGCATGACGCCAGACTCGTTGGTCAAATCCAGACCAACACCGGAGACATACTTCACCCCGCTCTGATTCGCCTGCAACTTCACACCCCAACTGGAAGCGATCTTGCCATCCAGTTCTGTCAAAGAACGAGCAACCTGTTCAACCGCCGCCGAACTGCTACCAATACCCGTTTCCAAAGTCGTAATAGACTCGGCCAGGGCACGATTCTCGTCGGCCTGTACATTCTTGAACTCGGCCAAAGACGCCCGGATTTGGGTTTGCTCTTTCTGGGTGTCAAACTGATTCAGCACGCGTTCCAGATCAGCATCCTCACCCGCCTGTTGGCGTTTGATTTCTGCATTCAGCACCAGTTGACTGGTCGCCAAGGCCTCTTGCTGCCCCTCTACGCTAGTCACCCGAGAGTTGGTTTCGTTCAAGGCCCCCGCTGTCGCTGCCAAACCCGTCTTGGGATCATTGACGGTATTTTGCAAAGCCGTCAGGTCACGCCCTTGAGAAGAAATGGAGCTCCCTTGTTGTGTGACAGTACTAGTCAGACCTTGAATCGCCGAGGAGTTGGAGGATGTCTCCTCTAACAACTCAGTCAGGTTAGGTTGCCATTGCATGGCGGGCACAACATCACCAAGATACAAAGCCGCCCAATGGATCGTTGCCTGACCAGCATGATTGCCCGGGGACGGTGCGTAGTAGAACCGCAGTTCACGCGGCAATGTATTGGCAGCAGCCTTAGTGAACCTGACGACCTGTACAGACTGTTCAACATTGCGGTCCAGATCAGCAACCCGATTTGAACTACCCCCCGCCCACACACCAATACGCGACTCCGTATCACCTTCTGCGGGCTTGTGTGTATAACAAACCACCAAGGTGTAGCCCTGGGCAGGAACAAAGTCCTCAGTCAGGTTGTAACGTCCAAATAGATATACAGGTGTGGCCCGAACTTGCTCAACGTTCGACGCCAGCAGCAAGTTGCCGGCTGGGGCTGTCAACGACTCAAACCCGGTCTCCAGCTTTGTAATGCTCTGCGCCTGAGCACTGACACCCTGCTCTGTCGCCGTTACACGATTGCTCAATGCTTGTACCGCACTGGCATCCGCTTTCTGATTAGCGGTAGCCTGCGCCGCATCTGCTGCAGCTTTTGCAGCCACCGCGGCGGCGGCCGCGTCCGTTGCCGCTTTATCCGTTACGGCCACCCAGGCACTGCCATTCCAGCGCTTGGGAGTATTGGCATTATTTTTAGTGTCGATCCACAGATTTTGTGCCAAGCGCTTGGCCGCCGCAGGAGCTGCTGTTGCAAAGATCACCTCCCCTTTCGCCCCAGCAGCAGTGGCCGCAGCCGCTGCCGCATCCTGTGCCGCAACGGCTTTAGCATCGGCGCTGTTCACGCTGCTCGTTAACTGCGTGATGCTGTTTGCTTGTGCATCAAGCTTGCCCTCAGCCGCAGTCACACGGGTACCCAAGGAATTCACAGCCGTTGCCAAGCCACGCTGCGCTGCATCCAGGCCATCTACCTTGCTGGACAGCGCCGTGGTGGAGTCAGACAAGGAGCGCAGGCCGCCCTCCAACTGCTCGACCTGAGTGCGCATGGATTGCACGGAGGAACCCAAGGCGCCAAGACCCGTTGCCGGATCATTCACCTGACCTACAACTGTATTGATCTGCTGAGCATTAGCCTGGATCCGGCCTTCCGCATTCTCCACCCGGCTGATCGTCTCCTGCGACTGGACCGCCAAAGCAGCAAGACCATCAGTAATCGAGGCGAAGTCTCCGATCAGCACCCAATACGCCGCATCCGTTATCTTCTTGCCTGCAGGTACGGCCTTCTTAGCGCGGTACATCTTGTCATTGGCAAAGACGACAGCCCCTGCTGCATAGGCTTTTTTCGAATCCCATTTGTCAGCAAGAAGCAGCTCTTGTACTTGGCCATTGACCTCATCAACCCGTTGATTCAGCTCACCAAGCTCAAGAGTCAGATCTCCCACGGAATCACGGATTTTAGGGATGTCGCGGATGTCGCCCATCAACAGCTCACCCAGGCCGCCCTCAACAATGGATGGGGTGATCAGCTCGTTATAGTCTCCTGCTTTAGACACAGGTTCACCCAAGACACCAGGCTGACTTTCCTCAGGAAACCATGGGCCCGGCGTACCATTCTTGTCAATCAAACGAGCCCAAAAGAAGTGCCGCGTAGTAAGTGCCAGGCCGGTTTGTTCAAACGAATCTGTTGGATACGCAAACTCCCCCGCCTTGACTGCTTTTGCAAAGTCCTGCGTCGGGCTGTAACGAATCTCCGTACGCTCAACAATATTGGGATCAGAAGGAAAGCCCCACTGCACACGTATCCCCCACGGCATCGATGCAGTACGTAGCGATTTCACCGGTGAGGGCGCAGCAAGCTTACCGTTCAGCTCCGTCAGTGCGGATGTTCCCCACAGACTGGAAACATCCAGAACGTTAATCGCTCGTACACGAGCAATGTAATTACCCGCGTAAATATTCGGGATCTCAATACTTGTGGAACCTGTGCGCGGGACCACAACCCATTCGGAATGATCCCGGCGCCATTGCACTTCATACGCGACCGCATTCGGTACGGAATCCCAGGAAACAAGCGCATTATGGCGTGCCTGGCCCTGATCAATAACGTGATAAGAGCTGATCAGAACATTAGCCGGAATACCTTGAACAGGTGGCGGAGTAACACTAAGCGGTGGAACCTCGACACGCGTCTCATAGTCGATAGCTGCATGTTTGCCGTCAACATATTGGACAGCATGGATGGTGTACTGCAGATCCCCGTCCTCAGCGACGCTCAAGACTCTGTATTTCTGAGTAGCCAATTCCGTGGAGCTGATAGACCACGCCGCCTCTGTCTCCGGAGTCTGGCTAAACGGTGGGTCTACCTGCAACGTTTGCGTCTCTGATGTTTGCCCCGTTTGAACGATAATCGGCCTCGACTGGGACACACCATCCGGCAGCACCACGGTCAAGCGATCACCAACAGATACTCGAACTGGAGCATCTAACGTCACCACGGCATTCGTCGCTGATCGGATCAGGCCGCCAATGCGACGCCCCGCCAAATGCGAATCTGCAATTTCAATTACCTGCCCTGGCTGTGCCAGTGTGCCAGTCAAACCCACAGCAAAGGTAACCGTTTCGGTTTCCATACGTGAGGTAAACAAAGCACTGCGACCAATACGTTGCGCCTGCCCTTGTGACGTACAACCAAATGCCGTCAATTCAAGCTGACGAACGCCATAACGAGCAATACCGTCCGGATCCTCAAGAACCTCCACCTTGGCTCGACCCATGTCGGTTTCATCATTCCAGGACACCAGGGCGACGGTATGGCGAGTCGCCAAACTGGAGCCCGAATACTGGAAAATGCCATCAATCACATTCGCGTTGGAATAGGTATAAACCGCATCACGTGGCATGTCCGCCACTGCGAGAACCGAGCCTTGAGCGTAATACGCAATCCCGCGAAAAACTGAGGCTAAATCCTGCAGAACCCGCCACGCTTCGGCTTTATCTTGCAGATATACGTTACAAGAGAAGCGCGGCTCACTCCCGCCTTTACCATCCGGCACCTGCTCATCGCAATACTGAGCGATTTGATACAAAGCCCACTTATCCAACCATGAGGCCGGTAAGAGATGGCCCAGGCCATCACACGCATTTGTGGCCAAGTCATAGAAAACCCAGGCAGGGTTATTCGTCCATGACATCTTGAACGTGCCGTCCCAGCTTCCCGCATACGTATGTGTCCAGGCATCATAGTTGCTAGGCACACGCACAACTCGCAAATACAGATCAAACGCACGAGAAGGAATACTCTGGAATTGCTTGGCATTCACACGCAAGCCTACACATGCCGACATAGGACGACGTAGCTTGGCATCCGTTACTTCAGTAATGGAATCTACAAATGTCACATCGCTGACGGTAGAGTTACTGGAGTTTTCCGTAATCCGACGCACACGCACCGTCCAACCTGTCTGCGCCCTGGGCAAGTCAATACGATGTGACCGCGCATACTGCTGAGTTGTTTTTCCATCAAAGGCAGCACGCAGAACCTCAGTAAACGCTGAGTTGTCCGTAGACAGTTCAATTGCGTATTCAACGCGATAACCAGAAATATCTCCTGTCGTAGCCGACTGACGTTTCAAACCACGTACGGACAGGCCCACCCGAACAGCCGAAATATGAATATTTTGGATGGATCGCGTAAACGGTTGATCCGAACGCAGCTCCACATTCACACCAGAGCTGGCCTCAACGGCCGGAAAACCAGGTATATAGCGCTGGTCCTGGGTTCCCGCCCGGAACTCCATCTGGACATCCTGAAAGTTCAGGCTACCGTCTTCATTTTCAATAGGCGTATTGTCCAGATACACCGATCGCAGGGGGTTATCTGCATTCGCAAATCCATGAATGGGGCCAGCACTGATCAGATCAATAATCGAGGCATACGCAATGCTATGCAGATTATCTTCGTCCTCAACGGGTGTACGAGTTGAACCACCCCCGCCCTTGCCTCCTTTATGACCTTTAATACTGTAGCCACCAGAAACAGGAACGGCGCCCTCGGGCGCCGCAATGTTGTAGTCAGGAATTCGCATCACATCTGATCCTCTGAATAGATACCAGCCGAGACCACGGCACTACCAACAATCTTGCGCCCATAACCAAGCGGAACAGGATTTCCTTGAGCCGTTGTGTTGACTGGACCATTAAAGTTATAGGATGGTTTGTTCTCTGGGCGATCTGCTGTTCCTAGACCTTGCTGCATAGGAGAGATCATTTGGAACACTCCTCCCAGGGCCAAGCCTGCGCCAGCAATCATCAAACCCTTGCCCAAAAGTGCCCAGCTTGCGGGCATAAAGAAACCAGCTACAAAAAGCCCCACACCCAAAATAGTTTGAAACAGCCCCCCTCGCTTGGCGCCTTGAATGACAGGAGCAATTCTTATTTCATCCTGCCCCACTGGAGCATGAAGCGCTTCTTCATTGATGTTCATCTTGGAAAGAAAGCAGGCGTACGAAATCCCCCGCTCACAAGAAGTCATCAACTCCTGCTCAAACCCTGGCAACAGCACACACAAAGCCCTTACAGCCTCGGCCAGGGAATTGACGGCCAAACGATGCACACGTCCAAAACGGCTACCAAGCTTGCCATACAGCCGTATGGTTCGCAGCTCTTGATCCATTGATGCTGTCATCATCACAACAACTCCTTATGTCGAATAATCTTGCGGGTAATCTGCGCCCAATAACCGCCGTAAGGTACGCGCTCTGACAAGTAGCCATAGGCATGGTGCAGCATGGCGTCGGGTACCGGATGCAAATAAGAAGCTTCTGCCAAGGACTCAGCCCCGAGATAAATCCCCGCATGATTGACCCGCTCACTGCGCAACTGCATCAAGATCACATCACCTGTTTTAGGGCCATCCTCGACCTCAACAAAACCCGCTTTTGCAAAGTTATCCAGATACAACTCGTCCCCACCTTCCCACCAGCCATCCTCACGCTCAAAGTCTGGCAGAGCGATTGCCCTTTCCCGGCGATAAAAGTCCTGTACCAAGGTGTAGCAATCGAGCACACCGTGATAGAACTGACGGCCGATCAAGGGAGCCTGATAACCCTCGGGACAAAAAGACTCTATGCCCTCAATCTGGGGGGCATCATCGCCAGGCATCACGGACACAATCAGCCACTCCAGAGGTTTGATATGCTCGGCCATTGCCTCACATGCCACCCGATCAGCCTGACTGGGTACTGCGGGCATGTTCGGATGTGAATGCACAAAGGCAATCAACTCGCCCTGCTCCTGAGCCTGTACCCAGTCTTGCGGACGGGTGGCAAAGTAGTCTTCAGGCTCAGCGGCCACATTCACTCCCGGCACATACATTTCCTTGCGCCCCTTGGCCACAACAAAGCCCACTGCTTCGCGTGGATACTCGGCCAAGGCGTGCGCATTAATCGCTTCTATGGTTTTTTTATTCATACGACACCCATAAAAAAAACCGCCCATGGCGGTCGTCCAACGCTTTACTCAAATTAAAAAAACCGAACACAACAACCTGGCTCGTCTATCTGTTGAAGGTTGGCCCCCTGTTGCCCACCTTCCAGCAGCCAACTATTGCTGACCAGAAGCCAAGTACAAGGGCCCAAGCTCATCCTTATCGCACCCGGTCAGCGGCGGGTTCACCACCGAAAGAGATCTCTGCTTCTTCTGGCCGACAATTCTGGACACTGGCCCAGCGCAACTGGCAACTGCGTACAAAACCGGGGCAACGATCCAGGGCCGGATCCTGTACAGCTTGATCATTCTTGTCGAACATGGCCGAACCGGTATAGCCACAATAAGGGCCACGGTAGCCACCCACACGCGTCCAGGAGCAGTAAGTCATAATCTGGCGCCCTGGCAATTGCTGCCCCTGAAAGTCCAGGGGACTGGATAGTTCAAACTCCACAAGCTGCGCATTGCTGGCAACACGCTGCTCAATCAACCAGACCTCCAGCGGAAACGCCTGGGTCGGGTCCGCCGTTGGGTTACCTTCAGGGAAGTTGGCTGCATCCAGATATTTGGCCAAGGTACGGTGACGGATAAACCGTGCACCTACCAAATCACCATACAAGCGACACATGGCAGAAATCACACCCGGGATTTTCTTGCCATTCTCATCAACACCAATATTGCCTACTTGAATACTGGGCGTTGGCTGGCGCCCCTCCCCCGTACGCTGAAAACCGCTGGCTTGAATGGCCCAGGGCTCGTAGCGCTCTCCCTGCCACCAAACCGGAGTCTCTTGCGGATAGCCATGAAAACGTAAGGTCCCAGCACCGATTTCCTCCGCATCCAGCTCAAATACTTCAACAATGGCACCTGGTTCCAGTTTTTGAATATCTGCCGTTATGCTCATGGTCGAAATCCTTGTTCAAAACTGAGTGACAGTTGCCAAACAGGGCCACCTCTATGATTTTTGGTGTAACCGCGACACTGCACCAACATAGCCTCACTCCAGCCTGGTGGAGTCCAGAGAAAAGCACGCCCCTCACCATGGCGGTCCAGGAACTCCTGAATAGGCCCCATCTTTTCTTCGGTACCGACAAACATCAAAGACCAACCAGACCGTCGCGGGTTCAGACCAGCACCTGCGCTTTGCTCATACCCGTCACCAAAACGAGCGGAGAGCACACGGTATTGAACCTCTTCAGAAATTGCCTTTTGCTCAGGCAGCCAAGTAAATGTTTCCATCATCGTGAATATCCATTGCGTTGATTCCATAACAAGCCGCCTTGTCGCATTTCACGCGACAAGGTCTGCTGCACTTGAGCAGCAATCAGCGTCCCCAACTGTCGGCCCTGCGCATCGTCGCCATCCACCTGCGTCTGGCCATCACCTTGCGACATATTGACTGCCACATTGATCTGGAATCCTTGGCCCCCGGCCTGTCCTGAGTCACTACCGGCACCCTGCAGGTAATCCGTCAGATCCGAGTTCTGACGCGCGCTCAACACGCGCTCACCTTTATCCAGCAACCAGGTTCCCTCATACGGCACACGATCGATACCTTTATGAGCAACACCCATAAGATTCGTCAAAGCAAAAGTATTTGCTATTCCTAAAGATGCCGGGACAGCATTAGCACCTTGAGTAGCCAAAGAAACCAAACTCGCTGGCGCACTCCAAGCCCCCGCAATAGTGGCGGCTTGAGCGGTACTGGTCGCGGTAGTTGTTGCACCTATGCTTTCACCCAACATCGCATTGACCGCCATTCGTACACCGATCTTGATCAACATCTTCAAGACCTCGTCGCTGATCCCAATAAACAGGCCACGTAGATCCAGCTCACCTGTTTTCACAAAATTGAACAGGGTTTGTTCGATATTCTCAAAAGCCGTCTCAAATACCTGCTGTGTCAGCGCGGACACATCAATTGCTGTCTCCGAAAACTTGCGCAGCTCATCGGTAAAGAAAGAGGTGCCCGCAGCATCCGAAGAACCACCGCCTCCAAGTGAAGCCCCCGGCTGTGGTCCAAAGAATGAACCACTCCCACCGTAGGTCGGACCGGGTCCACCCATCCCCCCCAAACCAGGCACATGCCCATCCAAAGAGAAAGGGTCTGCCCCGAACCCGGGCAGGCGCGAACCAAACATATTGGAATACGTACCAAACCCGGGAGTCGGGGTTCCTGGCATGGCTGGATAGCTGCCATAGCCCGGCAAGCGGGTGCCAAACATGGGGGCATTCATGTCTTCATTCGGATTCGCAAACCGGGTCAGGCCGGGTACCCGCAAACCATACAAACTCGTACCTGGATCCGGCATGGGAGCAAGAGGACTTCCACGGGTGCAGCAACAAGGCACACACTCCTGAACCGCCGCAGCAGGTATCTGCTCGGCTTTGTCCTGAACTGCCTTGGTGACCTTGGCGGCAGCATCATCTTCTTTTTTCTTCGGCCCGCTGATCGCCTCCAGCACGGCTCCAATACCGGCCTTGATCAACATGCGCAGCGCCTCATCCGCTACGCCAACCAGCAAGGTATTCCAGTTGAATTTGCCTGTCTTGACGAAGTCGAACAGACTTTTTTCCAGATTGGTAAAAGCATTGGTCACAATGCTTTCCATCGGAGTAGCCATATCAGAGGCTGCCTCGATGTATTTGGCAATCGCTGCTTTACGGCCTGCATTCCATCCCTTGTCCTCATCACTCTTGCTGGAATT
Organism: Alcaligenes sp. SORT26; assembly: GCF_017377875.1. Classification (GTDB taxonomy): domain Bacteria; phylum Pseudomonadota; class Gammaproteobacteria; order Burkholderiales; family Burkholderiaceae_B; genus Alcaligenes; species Alcaligenes parafaecalis. Next base: position 399,346 of record NZ_CP070975.1, on the reverse strand, counting down.
GCCAGAGGGAGCCGGAGCCTTCTTGGGCGCTGCGCTAGCTGGAGCGGGGGAAGGAGCCGTAGACGGTGCATTCACAGGTCGACTGGGGGCTGCTGCAGGGGGGGCAACTGTATTCACCACCACAATGGGTGGCTGAGACGCCACAGGGCGTTTGGGCAGGGCTTTATCCAAAGCCTGAATAAACTGATCGATGGCTTGCGCACTGGCTTTGGCCTTTTTCCCAGCCAGGGCAAACTGGTTCCCTGCATCAGCAAGTGCGTTGCCAGCTTTGACAGTGGTCACTGAAAGACGAAGGCCCGCTTTATCAAGCGCCTTCATTGCCTTTTCCAGATCCGCGATCTGCTGTTTCATATTTTTGGGTTCCATGACTATAGAAAATAGGCTTGTCTGCGCTGCATCTCTCGCCTACAAAAAAGCCCCGCCAAACCAGGCGGGGCCGTCAACACTAGCTATGTGAAGCAATCACTCGTTTTTGTTCTCCTCATCACCTGAACAGAACATCGGGCAGTCGCGCAGGCTTGCACAAGCTGCTCGACTGCCCGGATAACAAGCCAAACCTAGGACTTCTGACGTTCCATGCCATCAATTGCCAATACCGCAGCATCCAGCTCGGCACGAGACAAAGGCGTCCCGTAAGCACCGACCACGGCCGAAATATCAGCCGTACTCAATGGCAAGGGAAAGACGCCACTCATCCCCATCACGACAGATCGGCAACGACTGGCCGCGTGATAAGTCATGATGATGTGGTCAGTAATCGGGTCCGAGGGTGGCTCTGACGGCACGGCTGCCCCCAGCTCCGCATAGATCAGCTTGCGCTTTTGGCTTGGCCCGGCCCACTCTTTTTCCCACTGGAACCGGGCGAGGACTTTTCCACCGTTTCCTTGGCCTCCTCTTGAGCCTCTTTAGCCAACTGAGCCGCGTGCAGCAGAACCCAGGTAAAGAGATCGCTATCGCCAGACAGCAACGCCGCCGCATTCTCTGGCGAATAAGGAACCTGACGACCCGTCTCGTCCTGAATCTGGCCCTTCCAATCCCGAATGATGTAACGACCCAGCAATTGACATTGAATGTCATGCTCACGGACGTCACTATCGGACACCAGAATGGAACTCAGGGATTGGCCCGCATCTTCACGGGCAATCAAACGTCGCACTCGCTCCAGAGCAATTTGATAAGCCTCGGTATCCAGTCGGGTCAGTTTGAAGGACACATCATCGGTGTAGTCCTCCCACCGCTCCTGACTCAGAACCGATTCCAGGCGATTAATCTTCAAAGCCATGCCATCGCTCCTTAAGGTGCTGGCGCAGCAACAGGGCTACGAGTCAGCACAGGAGTTTGCTTGGCCACGGTGAAGTTCAGCTCCACTTTAAGAATGTCGCCCTTGGCACCGTTAGGCAGGTCACCATCGACCTCAATGGCAGGCAGATCAATCTCGTACTTGTTACCCAGGGTGTCGGTGATCGGGAAGGAAATGGCGATCGGGGTGCGTTTGAACTGATTCTTCCACAGCTCCCAAGCCTTCTGAGACCAAGCCAGGGTCACCGTACCGGTGATGGCTGCAGCGGTCTCAATCAGGGCGCCGGGGCCCAAACGCTCAGCACCAAAGCAGCGTTGAGTCTGCAGTTGGTTGTCGATGTTCAGGGTCAGGCCCGATACGCAAGCCTGACCGGCCAAGGACACGCCATTGGCCTTCACATCGCCCACGCTGATCGAGGACATGAAAGGGCTTTGGCTAGGCTCGGCCGGATTGGTTGCGAAAGGCGTTTCCTTATCTTCGTAATCCAGGCAAGACATCGTGAAGGTCACGGTGGCTTTACCCTCCTCCGGCACTTCCAGTGCAAAGGTGCTGACATGCGCACCCTTGAACAGTGCGTAGACATCCACGTCGCGATAGGCTTTGGCCACACTGAAGGTGCTGCGGGTCTCGCCCACGCTCAGCTTGTTATCTTTCCATTCACCGTAGAAGGCGGCGGCCAGCAGCTCGTCAAAGGTGCCGTAGGACAGTTCGCCCGTGATGTCGCCACCAATATCAATGCTGGTCACGATCGAACCCTGACCAATGCGCGAATCGGTGATTTCTTCAGACTCCTCTTTGTTCAGAGTCGGAGTCAGTGTGTTGCCGGTGACGCGCAGCGTCTGCCAGCCCGAACCGGGGGTAACACCGGGAACGGTTTCTTTAACCAGGTAGCTAGTAACTTTAGCGCCAGAACTCATGATGCATCTCTCCTGTATGCAGGCAAAAAAAACCGACACGAGGTCGGCACAAAAAAACAGGTAAAAAATCAACCGGCCCGGAACGGGACGGTCAGGTTGATCTGGTAGAACTCTTCGCGTTGGGGCCGTTTTTTCGGGTCATCGGCCGCCACATCAACCTGGCTCAAACCCAGGCATTCCAAAGCTCCTTCAGACCAGAAGGAAAAGTGTTCATCCAGGGCATCGCTCAGGCGATCCAGCTCCTGACGGCCCTGACCCAAACGATCAAAGCACTCGATCAGAATCTCGCCGGATTTGCGGGTGTAGGGTTTCGCACCCATGCCCGACATTTCCGAATCGGTATTCTTGATCAGCAGACGGCACCAGACGCCCGTACCCGGCGGGGTAAAGGTCGCGTGGGCATTGGGGTACTCGATATGCTCCTGAGCGATCCCTGTCAATGCCGCCATCCGATCAATAATGGCTTTACTGATCTGTTCAAAGTTCATCTTGTGTAGTTCTCCTGAACGGTCCTGGCCATCTTCTCGATGGCGAATAGACGACTGTGCGTTGGCGCTACGACCGGGCAATAAAAAACCCCGCAGCAATTTCTTGCTCGGGGTTGTTTCGTTTGCATTGGACGCAACTTTGCACGCCCATTATTGCAATTGCGCTTGCAGATTCATAGCGGACCATGTTGCAGACTGCAACGCCAGGCGTAGAAGGCAGAGGTTTCGCCCTCTTTGATCTTGTCCACCTGGCCTGAATCCTGCAGTTGCACCAGCACGCGCTTGACGCCTTCGCGCATGGCGTTGCGTTGTGCGGTGGACAGCTCCATGCCTTTGCTGACATGTCGCACAATCTGGATCATGCGGAACTCTCGTCCCGGATAGGCCGCTAACAGGTCGATGACTTCGGCTGCATACTTCACCGCAAAATCTCCTTCTCAACTGTGATTCTGAAATCCATCAAATGGCGGCGGTAGTCCTCATCCCGAAGGACCGCGCCCGTAACCTTCTTGATCCACAAACGGGCTGTGACCTGGCGTTCGCTGGCGGTCAGATGGCCGTACTGGGCATTCTTGCGCGGGTACTCGGCCTGGATGACCATGGCCTGATAGTGCGGCAGGCGCTGGTACAAGGCATCCACTGCCAAGGCGTGGTCCTGGTGAATAGGTCGAAAATCTTCTTGCCAGGGAACGTAGCGTTCCATATTGCCCACGGTCTGCCCGGACCAGCACCAACGGGCCCAGTTCCAAAGCAGATCATCGCCACTCAAGCCCTGTTTTTTTTCTGTTTTGATTGTCATCGGTATTCCTCCTTCAATCCCGGTGGACAGTAATGCCGTGCATCCTGGTCAACAGGACACGCTTGATGCCTTGGAGCAGGCCTTCTGTATCGCGGCCTACCTCCACAATGCGATGGCCGCTGCTGTTGTCCGTGTAGGCAAAGTCCGCGATGTAGCAAATCCTGCAGGCAGGTATCAGGTGGCTGAAAAACCGTGGCACCACGCTCCAGGATGGCTGCTGCACCAACTGCCTGATCTGGCCGCGCTGCTGCAAATCCAGCAGCTCTTTGTAGCGGCGGGCAGGTGTTCCAGTGATAGCCCTAGGCACTTCTTGATGACGCTGTATTGTCAGATCCATAGCTCATTCACTCCTTGCCCAAGGCGGCTTTAGCCATCTTCAGAACCGCCAGGGAACGCTCTTCAGGACGCGCCAAAATCCGGTTCGCCCAGACTCGCGGGTCCTTGTTGTTGTCGCCGGCAATCACCTGGGCCAGATCTCGCACGCGCTGCTGCCCTTCCCGGCGCCCTTGCTCTCTGTCTTGCGGCGAAGCCAGGGCTAATCGGGGCGGCGGGATTTCTGGCCATTGGCCTTTGGCCAGTTGATCGCCCAGGACTTTGTGCCAGCGCTGTTCCAATTGCGTGTAAGCCAGATTCAACAAATCAAACTGCCCGATACTGACTGCCGCGTAATAAATTGCAGGGTGGGACCATTCCCCCATCTCTCCACGCGCCCTGGCCTGCATCCCACGCACTGCCTGAAAGAAAGCAGTTTCCAGCTCTAGTTGAGGGCGGCAAGCCCGCAGGAACTCCGGCAAGCTGGGGGGCCAGTCAAACATGCGACGGCAGTTCTTGATGCCTAGAGCTACATCGCCAGGCGAGACACCCTCTTCATCAAAGGCCTCGGCCCAGGCCTGTTTCCAGTCTTCAATGGCTTGCTTGTCTCGGAAGTTAGAGCGGAACTTGTTGGGATAAATACCGTTGAGCCGGTTGTACAAATGGTCCATCAGGCTGATACCTTCCAGCTTGGTATGACGCAGCAGCCAGGGATTAGAAAAATCAGATATCGATGACATCGTCGATCTCCTCGCGTTGCCGATGACGATTCACATAAGCCAAGGGATCAAAGCCCCTCGCAGGCCCAGGGCGAGAATCGCTGCGCCCTTCCAGCCAACTGGCTTTACCACCCCGCCAACCCCGCAACATGCACTCAGCCAGAAAGTTATCGACGCTGTAGCCCATGTCCAAGGCTCGATGTGCTTCAGCACCCAAGCGGTTCAAGGCGGTTTGGGTCAGTGGCGCTTTAATTTCCCGACGATGACGCAGATAGTCGGCGATCACTTCAGAGCTGGGCTCAGCAGGCCAGGCAGAGAACTCCAGGGCAGCCGTCTTGCGACGTGCAGTTGTTTTCTCTGTATCTGTTTCTTTATCTGCCTCTTTATCTGTCTCTATATCTAGCGCGTTACCTGGCCGTTTCGGTAACGTTACGGACGCGTTACTGTCCTCGTTACCGTCTTGCTCCTGCTTTTTTCGCGCTCTGAAGCGGGCTACCCGTTCCGCACTGCTATCGGATTTCATCTGGCGCTTGTCCCAACCCAGCGGCTGCAAGGTGTGCTGATCAATCAAGCCCACTTCGCTTAAACGACGCACCACATCGTCCAGGGTACGTAAATCCAGACCCAGCTTGACGGCCACCTTGCGCAGCATCAGCGTGTCCCCGCTATCGAGCACGCCTTGGCCTTTCAGACACAGCAAGGCCACGTAATGCCATCTGTCCTCAAAGGCCAGCAGACGCAACTTCTCGTCATCCACCATCTCGGTGTAGGCACGAAACCACGGCATATTGCTCATAGGCACGCTCCGTCATTACGTGATGTCTGATGCAGTAAGCCCCACTCCGACTCCTTGAACTGACGGCCCATCTGTGGGCACAGGCCAGCAGCCTGCGCCGTGTTTTCACTCTGTTTTTTCATGTCACCCCGCCTTCGATGCGGCGCGATCCGTGCCTCTCTGTGGAAATGGATCGCGCAGCAGGACCCCTGGCCCGGACAGGCCAATAGCATCCGATTAATAGGCAATGCCCCAAGGGCACAAGAACCGCGTCACCCCATGACGCGAGATGTCCGCCGGGCGCTATCTGACTAGCCCAGCGGCGACAAAGGTTTAGATATTTCTGGGTCTGTCTTTCGGTGCTGGGGCAGGCACCACCGGGTTCATGTAATGAAAGACCAACTGCCACACGCGTGGTATGACACCGGCCTTCTCCCATTGAGAGATGCGGCCTTTGCTCAAGCCAGTGATACGCAATACGGCTCGGCGTCCGCCCATTTCTTCGATGATGTGTTTAGCGTTCATGCATTGAGTATAGATAGTTCTAAACGTAAAGAAAAGAAATATCTAAACCAATGTTTAGTTTTTTCTTGTTTTAATGGCGGTATGGATATTTACTCGATTCGCCGCAGAAACCTGCAACGCCTGATAGAAGACCGCACACACGGCAATGCGGCTGACTTCGCGCGCTCGATTGGTCGTACACGGGCACAACTTGCCCAGTACCTGTCATCCACCTACAACGGCGGGCGCAGCATCGGCGAACGAGTCGCACGGGCAATCGAAAAAGAAGTGGGATTGGACGCGCACAGCCTGGATCAGCAAGGCTATGGCTTTGGTGGCAAGCCTGGTTTTGACGGCAATGTGCAAGAAGCCATGATGGGCGAGCGGCGTATCCCCCTGCTGAACTATGTGCAGGCTGGCGTATTTCGCGATCCAGGTCAGAACTTCACATTTGAAGAAGTGGAGTATCTGCTCACAGACCTGTGCCTGTCAGAACGCTCTTTTGCCTTGCAAATCAAGGGCGACTCCATGCTGCCGGACTTCAAGGAAGGCGACCGGATTATTGTGGATTGCGAGCTGACGCCCCGCCCCGGGGACTATGTGGTCGCCAAAAATAGCGAAGAAGAAGCCACCTTCAAAAAATATCGACTGTTGTGCATTGATGAAGGCGGGCAGGAAATCTTTGAGCTGGTGCCGCTGAACGAGGACTATCCTTCCATTCGCAGCGACCAGCATGCCATCGAAATTATTGGAACGATGGTGGAGCACCGGAAGTATTACCGGCGTTCGTAAAAGCTGGCAGCGCAGTCTGCCAAGCACGGCGCGACTCAGCGTTTTTTCATTTCCTGATCGACCCTCTCCATCCAGGCCTGATCACACGGCGCCGCTTGTGCTGGCGCCTGACCGTACAAGCGGATATGAACCACGTTGCACCACTCCTGCGAGCCGTAGTCAGGGCCATGCCCTTGCCCATCGGAAACAGCCAACTGGCGATCCACTTTTTCCAGCCACGCCTCACTGCCAACTTTCTCGGTTGGTGCCGTGTTTTGGCAAGCGGCCAGCAATAAAGTGGAAACAAGCACTACGATTCGCATGGCATCATCCAAAGTAAAATTCCTGTTATAGCAAACCACACAAGGCACCGATGAAATGGTTGTTCCCGTGCCTGATTGCTCCAGTCGGGCCTACTGCACCGGCACACGCGGCGGGCGGTATTGCGAAACAAGCACAGGCAGCAAACGCTCTCAACACAAATAAGTGCACAGCCCTGGAGGGTGGCTTAGCAATTGCCCTTTTTCGCCTGACCGGGTGGACAGTGGCGCTGCCCATATCCACCGTATCCATCCGGATCCACAATAACCGAGCCTCTGGGTGTATGAACCGCACAGGCAGAAAGAATGGCCGTCATCGTCAAAGCTAAAATAAGTGTTTTCATCATTATTCTCGGGGTTTTAGACGCGCTCATTGTGCTCCAAGGATAAACAACAAGGTGCTACCAATCGCGAGCACATATTGTCTGCTGTCTAAACGCCCCAAACTCGTGCTCTGCATGCCCCTTCGCTAGGCACAAACACGGACTTTATGTAATAATTGCGGACTTGTTGCCCCTCTAGCTCATGCTTGGTTAGAGCAGCGGACTCATAATCCGTTGGTGCCGTGTTCGACTCACGGGGGGGGCACCATCTTATTTCCTTTTCAAGCAACGGCTAACACCAATAATGACAAGGCCGAACTCGCTTGCACCCAGCCGCCTGGCCATCACGCCTCAATCAATCCCAAGCCCAGCTTGCCTGCTGTTCAAGCCAGTCACCCAGGCCTGAGAAACGCTGTTATTTATCAACAGGCAAGAGCGAAGAATGGTGGCTGACGATCAGCCAATCCTGGCCATTCCATTGATAGGTATACGTATAGCGCGCCGCGACGTCCTTCCCGCTGCTCCCCATATGAAAGGTATACAGCCCCGAGTCCACCGCCATATTACAACCCAGGGTGATCTGTCTTTCTGTAACCGTGCCCTGCGGCTGGGCTGTCAGAAAGTGGGCAAAGTAGTCTTCTTTTTCTGCCGCAGTAATGCGATTCACGCCTGACAGTGTTGGCAGCAGAATTGAGCGCTCTGCGTAATTCTTGACCACAACCTCGGGCTTGCCGGTTTGTAGTGACTTGTTCCAACGTGCAAACAAGGCGGCGACGCTTGCCTCGTCGATCGGTGCGCAACTTTGTGAGGCTTGAGCACCCAGGCTACGTTCCACCGAAGCATGTGTCGCACAGCCAGCCAGCGCCAGCGTCCCTAATAGCACCATGATTTTTTTGGTCATTTTCCCATCCTCCCTCTCGTTTTTGTGAGGTGGATAGTAGCATCGGTGCCTAATTATTAGCGTTTAACTCCAGGCGAGACTGTTACGCCTGTCAACGAAGCTGGAGCGCCTCAGGAACAAATCCAATCTTGGGGCTAAAAAAGCCTAAGCCCGCCCATCCCGCTCCCGATCGTCTTTTATCTATCTGTAAATGTATCAACAACAATTGTTAAAGATTGTTTTATATAGGAATCCTTCGTCGCCTAGTCATTAAAATCGCTTCTTTTTTATATAAGAAGAAGGGGAAGTTCATGACTTTTCGTATGGGTGCATTGGCCGCTATGCTGGCCGTCGCTGGCCTGACTGCAGGCTGCCAGACAATGGATGTGGGTGGCATGGTGGGTGCGGGCAGCAAGGCTGTTCAAGCTTTCAGTTTGTCCGATCAGGAAGTGGTTGCCCTGTCTGATCAGTCTTGCAAGCAAATGGATGCTGAAAACAAAGTAGCCAGCGCCAACAGCAAGTACAACAAGCGCCTGCAGCGCATCGTCAAGCCTTTGACAAAGCAGTTGAATGGTCAGACTCCCAACTTCAAGGTTTACCAGACTCAGGAAGTGAACGCCTGGGCAATGGCTAACGGTTGTATCCGTGTTTACGCCGGTCTGATGGACAAGATGACCGACGACGAGTTGCGCGGCGTGATCGGCCACGAAATGGGCCACGTTGAACTGGGCCACAGCAAGAAAGCCATGCAAACCGCCTACGGTTTATCCGCTGCTCGTGACGCTGCTGCCGCTACCGGCAACGGTGTGGTTGCTCAACTGAACTCCAGCCAATTGGGCGAGCTGTCCGAGGCTTTCCTGAATGCTCAGTTCTCGCAATCGCAAGAGTCCGATGCGGACGATTACTCCTTCGATCTGCTGACCGAACGCAAACTCAAGACCCAAGGTCTGGTTAGCGCCTTCGAGAAACTGGCTGCCCTGGACGGTGGCGAGAGCAGCGCGATGAGCTCGCACCCTGGCTCCAAAGAACGTGCCCAGCGTATGCAACAGCGTATCGACGCGGCCAAGTAAGCCGGTTCGACGCAGCTAAACGCCTGCACATGACCCGTCCGCGTTTGCGGGCGGGTTTTTTTATGCGGTGACCCGTTACTTTTCGTCGCGGGGGGCGTCATAATCCGACTCCTGCTTTCAGGTATGCTTGTGCCATTCTTCTGGTCTTGGCAGTTACGCTCTTGAAAAAGTCTTCCTCTTCAAAAACCTCCTGCCTTTGCGGCAATCCCCAAAAATATGAAGCTTGTTGCGGCCCCTGGCACCAAGGCCCGCTGTACTTGCAAGCGCCCGATGCGGCTACTTTGATGCGCTCGCGCTACAGCGCATTTGTACGCGACGATCTGGATTATCTGCTGGCCACCTGGCACAGCTCCACCCGCCCTCATTCGCTGGAACCCAATCCTGAAGGTTTACAGTGGCTGGGGCTGGAAGTACGTCGTCATGAACGTATTTCCGACACGGAAGCAACCGTGGAATTTGTGGCTCGCAACCGCTTGAATGGCCGGGCGAATCGTCTGCATGAAGTCAGCCGGTTTGTCTGTGAACAGGGCCAGTGGTTTTATGTGGATGGGAACTTTTCATGAGTCAGCCCCACCAACTGGGGCAAGCAGAACAGGTACACGGCTCTAGTCTGCCCATGACCTTGCTTCTGGAGGCCGATCCCAGCCCCCGCCTGATTGAAAGTTATAGAAACACTCCTCACGCCTGGCGCATTGCAGATCAAGAGCAAACCGTGGCGGCCGCTATTCTGCAGCCCAGAAACGCTCAGGACTGGGAGCTGATGAACATCGCCGTTCTGCCCTCGTATCAAGGTCATGGGCTCGGCGCGAGGCTGTTGGCCACCGTTATTGACTATGTACGCGAACAAGGCGGGCAGACCTTGTATGTCGCCACCGGCACGATTGGCTATCCGCTATTTTTCTATCAGCGCGCGGGCTTTCGGGTCGTGGCGGTAGAAGCAGACTACTTTCTGCACCACTACGACGAGGCCTTGTTTGAAGACGGTCTGCAGCACAAGGACCGCCTGATTCTGAGCCTTGCCCTGAACTAAAGGACGGCATGCTGCCCTCCCTTCCTTCTGGTTGATATGCTAAGCACTTTAAGCAATTTTGCAGAGCAAGCCACGGCGCTGATTAGCGCTAATCCTCAATGGGTCGCCCCGGCTGTGTTTGCCCTATGCATGATCGAGTCCTTGCCCTTTTTGGCGCTGATCATTCCGGGCACAGCCATTCTCTTGTCTGTCGGGGCGCTCGTCGGTGCCGGTGAAATGAGCTTGTTGCCTATCTGGCTGTCAGTCACACTGGGTGCCGGGCTGGGCAATGCCATCTCCTTTTACTTGGGCCAGCGCTATGGCGGAAATTTGTTCCATTTTGAGTGGGCCCGCAAACGCTTGCATCTGTATGCCAAGGCACAGGCTTTTTTCGCACGCTGGGGATGGTTTAGTATTGTGGCCTGCCGTTTTGTGGGCCCCTTGCGCTCGACGGTCCCCTTGATTGCGGGCACCTGCGCGATGTCCCCCATCAGCTTTCATATTTCTTCCTGGGCCTCGGCCGCCTTGTGGGCCAGCGTCCTGCTGCTACCCGGCTGGCTCAGTTTCCAACCCTGATTTTCAATGACTCCTGTAAGCCTCGCCTACCTGCATTTATTTATCGCGATTATCTTCGAGATCATCGCCACCAGCTTATTACAGCGCTCTGAACAGTTCACGCGGCTCATGCCTAGCGCATTCACGATTCTGTTTTATGCGGGTGCGTTTTATTTTCTGTCGCTTAGTCTGCGCGTCATGCCGGTTGGCATTGCCTACGCCATCTGGAGCGGCGTGGGTATTGTGCTGATTTCGCTGATTGGCTGGGTGGTCTTCAAGCAGAAACTGGATTTGGCCGCTATGATTGGCATCGCCTTTATTGTGGTGGGCGTGCTGATTGTGAATCTGTTTTCCAAAGCCGTCGGCCATTAGTCTGAGTAAAAAACATGATTGCCTTGATTCAACGGGTACGCCAGGCCCAGGTCGATATTGATAACAAAACAGTCGCCAAAATCGGGGCGGGTATGGCGGTACTGGTCTGTGCTGAACACGGCGATACCACCGAGCAAGCCATCCGTTTGCTGGACAAGCTCCTGGCCCTGCGTATCTTTTCTGATGAGCAAGGCAAGATGAATCTGAACCTGCTGCAAGCCGGTGGCCAACTGCTGCTGGTCAGCCAGTTCACCTTGGCGGCTGATACGCGCAAGGGTAATCGCCCGGGTTTTAGCCGCGCCGCGCCCCCTGCCATCAGCCAACCCTTGTTTGATGAGTTGGTTTCCCTGGCCCGCGCCCGCCTGCCTGATACACAATGCGGCGTGTTTGGTGCTGATATGCAGTTAAGTCTGACTAACGATGGCCCTGTGACAATTCCCTTGCATATTGCCCCGGATGCCGACCCAAGCTGACGATTGCCTTAAAGAAGCTCCGTCCCTATAATTGCGCAGGGTGTTTTGCTGGCATTGTGCAGCAAGGCAGGTTAATTACATACGCAAGGTCGGGCCGCCTTGTGGAGATTTGCCGACCATGTCCCACCCTTCCCCCGGTGCGCCTTTGCCACGCGCCCATGTTCTGACCCGCCAGCTACAAGCACAATTGCAGCGTCTTTTGCATATCGAAGCGCTGGGCGGTGTTGTCTTGCTACTGGCCGCCGCTCTGGCCCTGATCTGGGCCAACTCCTCCTTTGCCGATAGCTACTCCGCCTTGTGGCATACCCAGGTCACCCTGGAGCTAGGCACCTGGCGCTTCTCGCAAGATCTGCATTTTTGGGTCAACGATATTTTGATGACCCTGTTCTTTCTGGTCGTCGGGATGGAGATCCGTCGCGAGATCCATGATGGTGCCTTGTCAGACTGGCGTTCGGCCATGTTGCCCATCTGTGCGGCCTTATCTGCCATCACCCTGCCCGCCCTGATTTATGCGGCCCTGAACCCTGATCCACAAGTTCTTATGGGTTGGGCTATTCCTACCGCCACAGATATCGCCTTTGCGGTCGGGGTCCTGGCTTTGCTTGGCCGCTCTCTGCCCCCCAGCTTGCGGGTATTCTTGCTGGCGCTGGCCATCATTGATGACCTGGTCGCCATCCTGATCATTGCCTTCTTTTACTCGGGCGGCCTGGATTACAGCGCCTTTCTGATTGCCGGTGTAGGCATTGTGGCCGTTTTGGGTCTGCAAAAAATGGGCATAGGCTCAGCCTGGGCCTATGTAGTGCCGGGAGCCATTTTATGGTTCGGCCTGCTGAAAACAGGCGCTCACCCCACCCTGGCCGGTGTCGTACTGGGCATGATGAGCCCCGTACGCGCCCTGCCCTTGCCGCGCAAGGCACGCCACCTGAACCTGGAATTGGCAACCAAGCTGGAGAGCCAGCAAGACACCCAGGAAATCATGCACACCCTGCAGAAGATGCAATTAGCCCAACGTGAAATTCTGCCGCCGGTGCAACGTATCCCTGCCCTGCTGCACCCTTGGGTTGCCTTTGTCATCATGCCGGTCTTTGCACTGGCCAATGCCGGGGTCAGCCTGAATGGTTTGAATCTGGATGCCGCCGGTGCGCAAAGCGCCCTGTTTGGCGTTGCCATTGCCTTGATTGTGGGCAAGCCTCTTGGCGTCTTGCTGGGCACCTGGCTGCCAGTCCGTCTGGGCCTGTGCACACTGCCTGCAGGCATGGATTGGGCCGGTGTCACCCTGATTGGTTTGCTGGCCGGTATCGGCTTTACCATGTCCATCTTTGTGGCCAACCTGGCCTTTGCAGAACCTGTCTTGCTGGATGCGGCCAAACTGGGCGTGCTGTGCGGCTCTTTGGCCTCTGCGGTGCTGGGCTTGGCATGGGGTCTGATCGTACGTCGTCGTTATCAGCAATCTGCCAGCAAAGCAGCCTATAGCCAGGCATAAACCAGGCATAAACCAGTCAAAAGCCAGGCAAAAGCAGCCAGACAAAAAAACAGGCCCCAGCTAGCTGGGGCCTGACTTTTTATGGGCTGAAGACTTAATCAATCGTCAGCACGCGCTCATTCAAAACGCGACGGCAATCCATTTCGTACTCCAGATCCTTGACCGGAGGGCGAGCCAGGTGCCAGCCCAGACCGTGGCTAATCGCACCACGATTGGCCAACTCACTGGCCATAAAGGGATGCAGATTGTGCACTGTGTAGGCATGGGTGGCGGTGGTATCGGCCCACTCATGGCCCAGCACTTCCAGACGACGCTCCATTTCACCCAGCACCCATTGGGCTTTCTGGAGCAGACCTTCAGGCGACACGTCCTGATAAGCGACGATGCTCTCTATATAGTCACCGGGGGTTTCGGGCACTTCGCAGCTTCCCGCAATCACGAAGGTGGCTTCTTCAATATCGGTTTCAACCGTGTAGCTGAAGGCATAGAAGCTGGGCTCAGCAGGCGCGCCGACCAGGGGGGAAACATTGCTGCGCGCCACGGGATTATGCTTGCCTTTCAGCAGACCCCAATCTTCCAGCGTTTCCAGATACAGCTCGTTGAACTGGTTGAAGTCGCTATCGCTTACCGGTTCGGGCGAGCGCAATTCGCAGGCGCACAAGGCGGTCAGGGGGCGTTCCTCGGCTTCCAGCACGGCCTGAATCAGATCAAAACCTTCCTTCAGTGGCACAGGCGCAGAAAACACCACCCGGCAAATCTCGTAACCGGGCTGAGCAGCCACCCCGCCCGAAAAGCGGTTCACGCCGGTCGGAATGAAGCGGTAGTTGCCTTTGTCAAAATTAATCGCATTGCTCATGGTTGTTCCTGATCGTGTAGTGGGCCTTGGCCCGCCTGGGTCGAGTCGCCGTTATGCGGCAAAGCGGGCACTATAGCACCCTCTGAACCGTCTCAAGGTCGATGCAAGGGTGGCAAGCCTCACCTTAACAGCACAAATCATTTTTTTGCGCATCATTGCAATCGCTTTGACTTCCAGCGCAGACCTCCCTACGATGGCGATATTCTTCATCATGCTGATTTTCAGCCTGGTATTGCACTGAGCGGTTCTATGGGTAAATCATGGATCGATCCACAGACATACTTAGACCACAGCATCAGCAATTTCCCAGACAAAATGCAGCGGCCTGGCGTTTCCTGCGCCCGGCCTGGGAAGCACGTATCCGCAAAGAACGCTATCCTAGCGAGTTTCGTGCGAACTGAGCCGATTCGCTTTACGGTCTGTTGGCCCGGTGCCAACCTCCTGAATTCAAGACCCTGTACCTGCACGCCCACTGGAGTATTGCATGTCCACGCATCCATCAACTGAGCTACTTGGCCCCCAAACCCCGATTGCCGATATTGTTCTGGCCCTGAATCAGCTGGAGCAACGCCCCGCGCTGCTCGCTGCTCAGGAACTAGATAATGAACGTCTTCAGGCTTTGCTGGAAGTACCGGAACTGCGTTGGGCCAGTGCGCTTTTGACGGAGCTGACACGTCCCGAGCGCCTGCCAGTGCTGGAGCAACTGGCCGAAGACCGCATGGCCGACTTGCTGCAAGACCTGGACCACGAGGATCAGGAGCAAATCCTGGGCCGCCTGTCCCAGCCTACCCGTACCTCCATCATGCGACTGATGCACTACCCGGCCGATACGGCGGGCGGCATCATGACCACCGAATTTCTGCAAGTACCCATGAGCTGGAACGTGGCCCAGACCTTGCAGCATATCCGCGAAGTGGAAAGCACCCGCGAGACGGTCTACGCCATTTATGTGGTCAACGACAAACAGCAACTGGAATTCGTGGTGCCCTTGCGCAAGCTGGTCTGCGCCGACCCGCAAGCAGCCTTGACGGAGCTGTGGAGTGGGGACAGCCCCATTGCCGTCCAGGCCCTGACCGATAAGGAAGCAGTGGCCCAACTGATTCGCCGTCACGACTTTCTGGCCATCCCGGTGGTGGACGAGTCCAATGCCATCATCGGCATTGTGACCGTGGACGACGTGATCGACGCCTTGATGGACGAGGCCGCCGAGGACATGAACCGCTTCGGGGGTGCCGAACACATTGGCAAACCCTATTTGCAAGCGGGCTTTAGCACCATGATCCGCAAACGCGGTGGCTGGCTGGCGATTCTGTTCCTGGGTGAAATGCTCACCGCCAGCGCCATGCAGTACTACGAGATGCAGTTGGAGAAGGCCGTAGTCCTGGCCATGTTCATTCCGCTGATCATGAGCTCGGGCGGCAACTCCGGCTCGCAGGCCACTTCCCTGCTAATTCGCGGCCTGGCCCTGGGCGAAGTCCGGGTGGGCGACTGGTGGCGTGTCCTCTTACGCGAACTGCCGGTGGGCTTGGTGCTAGGCACGATGCTGGGGGCGATTGGCTTTGTCCGCATTGAAATCTGGCAACACCTGGGGCTTTACGACTATGGCGAGCACTCTTTGCTGATTGCCTTCACCATCTGGCTGGCCTTGGTGGGCATTGTGACCTTTGGTTCCTGCATTGGCTCCATGCTGCCCTTTATCCTGCAACGCGTCGGCTTTGACCCGGCCAGTGCCTCGGCTCCCCTGGTTGCCACCCTGGTGGATGTGTTGGGTTTAGTCATTTATTTCTCGGTTGCCGCCATGTTGCTGACAGGAACTTTGCTTTAGCTATGAATTTTTTACTGAATCCATACAAAAACCTGCACAGTAGGAGACAAACTCGGTAACCTATCCGGATTTAACCGTTACATCCCTCCTATAGAGCAGAGGGAGCCTGACACATTTCGTCTAACTTGGCCCTGCGGGGTCGCTTCGGACATAAGCACCTATGCGGATACTCGACCAGTTCTTCATCAGTGCGGACCAGATGGCTCCCTTTTTGGTTGGCAGCTATAACACTGGTCTGGTCATCCTGTCGCTACTGGTTGCCATATTCTCGTCAGGGATGGCACTGCATACGGCCCATATCGCCCGTATGGCTGATTTGCGCATCCATCGCCAGATTGCCATCTGTACCGGTGCCATTGCGCTGGGCGGTGGTATCTGGACCATGCACTTTATTGGCATGCTGGCCTTTGATCTGTGTACCAGCGTCCATTACGACCCGGCCATTACCATGCTGTCTGTCCTGCCCAGCGTGGGGGCTTCCTGGGTGGCACTGCAAATTTTGTCGCAAGCCCGAGTCCAGCGCTCGCACCTGATCATGGGCGGTGTCCTGGTGGGTCTGGGCATAGGCACCATGCACTACAGCGGCATGGCCGCCATGCGCATGGCCCCGGTGCTGCGCTACGAACCCTTTACCTTCTTCTTGTCGATTGTGCTGGCCGTTGTGCTGGCCACCTTGGCGCTGTGGATCCGGTTCCGTCTGCACCGTACTCGTCTGACTTTGCTGCAGCGCGTGGTCATCAGCGGCATTGTGCTGGGTCTGGCCATCTCCGGCATGCACTACACCGGCATGGCCGCAGCCCGCTTCATGGGCCATACCACCCCGCCTGATGACATGATCATCTTCAACAGCACCTTTGCCTCTATGGTGCTGTCCACCTTCACCATTACAGTGACGGTGCTGGTGACCGCCGCCAATGGCCTGTTGCGCTATCGCCAGCTCTTTTTGAAGATGGAAGAAAGCGAATCGCACAACCGCGCCATTGTGGACACCGCGATTGACGGCATTATTACTATCAACAGCCACGGCACAATTCTGGACTTCAACCACTCTGCCGAACGTCTGTTTGGCTGGAAGGCAGGCGAAGTGCTGGGCCGCAATGTGAACATGCTGATGCCCGAGCCGGACCGTTCACGCCACGATGGCTATCTTTCCAATTACTTGCGCAGCAACGACCCCAAAATCATTGGTGTAGGCCGGGATGTGACGGGTTTGCGCAAAGATGGCAGCCTGATGCCCATGCGCCTGGCCGTCGGCAAGGTCCGCCAACCGGGCGATCCGCTGTTTGTCGGTTTTGTTACCGACATGAGCCGCTATATGGCCCTGACCGAATCCCTGCGTCAAAGCGCCGAGAAAGCCGAGCAGGCCGCCCAGGCCAAGAGCGCTTTCCTGGCTAATATGAGCCATGAAATCCGCACGCCCCTGAATGCAATTATCGGTTTTAGCGACTTGATGCTGAATGATCAGCTCAATGCACAGCAAAACAAGCATCTGGCCATCATCAATCAATCCGCCCGCTCCTTGCTGAGCCTGCTGAACGATATTCTGGACACGACCAAGTTGGAGCGTGGTTCCGTGGAGCTGGAACAAGTCGATTTTTCCCTGATCGAATTATGCAAGCAGGTTGTTGCCTCACTGCGCCTGGCGGCAGATGCTAAAAACCTGGAGTTTCACCTGAACTGTGCGCCCGAGCTGCATCGCTTTTACCGGGGTGATCCGCTGCGTATCCAGCAGGTGCTGAACAATCTGATCGGCAATGCCATCAAGTTCACCCAAAGCGGCTCGGTACGAGTGGACGTCAACCCCGAACCCGGCCGCAATGCCGTGTCCATCCGCGTCACAGATACCGGCATCGGCATGACACCCGAGCAATTGCGCCATGTCTTTACCCCTTTTACCCAGGCCGATGTGTCCATTAGCCGCCGCTTTGGCGGAACGGGTTTGGGCGTGTCCATTGCCCGCCAATTGGTGGACTTGATGGGCGGCACACTGGAAGTACGAAGTACCTTGGGCACCGGCAGTATTTTTGAAGTCCGCATCCCGCTGGAGCCCGGCAACGAGCCCACCCTGAACCCGGACGACCATCATTTGCCCCAACTGCCCCCGTTGCGGATTCTGGTCGCAGATGACGTTAGCCTGAACCAGGAACTCCTGACCCTGGCTCTGGAACAGCACGGGCACTCTGTCATAGCAGTGGACAATGGTCACAAGGTACTGGAACTGCTCGGTACGGAAGATTTTGATGTGGCCTTGCTGGACGTGCACATGCCCGACATGGATGGGCTGGAGACCGCCCGGCGCTGGCGCGAACAAGAGCGCCGCGAAGCACGCCTGCCCCTGCCTCTGATTGCCCTGACCGCCAGCGTCATGGAATCCGACCGCCGTGCGGCCCAGGAGGCCGGAATGAATGGTTTTGCCACCAAGCCCCTGGACCTGCCTTATCTACTGCAGGAAATAGCACTGGTCATGGGGCTGGACCCCACAAACCGTGGCGAAGAGAGCGTGCCCCCTCAGGAAAGCAGCCTGATCAACTGGGATATGGGCTTGAGTCTTTGGGGTTCACAAGTTCGCTTGCGCCGGGCCATTCTGAGCTTCCTGTCGGACCTGCATACGCGTTATCCGCTGGACGAAGTCAAGCAAGACAATCCGAACTGGGAAGTTGTGCTGGGTAGCCTGCATGGTATTCGCGGCACAGCGGGCAACCTGGGCTTGCCGCAAGTCTCGGCGCTGAGCGGCGAACTGGAAGAAAAAATTCGCCACGGCCAAACCCGCAAAATGCGCGACCGCATTGAACAGTTGCAAGAGATGTTCAACCGCATCGCCCACGAATTAAGCCATAACGGCTCGCCCACACTCTATTCAGACCCACAGAATGTCGTGGAGCATACCCCCGACGTTGCCCTGAATTATCTCCACATCCTGCACAACAGCGTGCTGCTCAATGAACTTGATGAGCCCGCCTTGCAGGTGGTCTGCCAGTATCTGGAAAGCACAGGGCAAATCGACACCCTGAATGATCTTAATAAAACCATCGATGTATTCGACTTTGTTCAAGCCAGCCTGATCTTGTCAAAGCTGATCAAAGACCTGAATACCAGCTTGGCCAAGGATCCGCCACGCCATGAATGAATTTACGTCACCACGCTCTACCCTATTGCTCATCGATGACGAGCCTGCCAATCTCCAGATTCTGCGCCATACGCTGCAACAGGATTTTCGGCTGCTCTTTGCCAAGGATGGCGTCAAGGCACTGGAGCTGGCACTGCGGGATCTGCCCGACCTGATCCTGCTGGACATCATGATGCCGCAAATGTCGGGCTACGAAGTCTGTCGGGCCTTGAAGGCCGACCCCAAAACCCGCCACATCCCCATTGTTTTTGTGACGGCGCTCTCGCAGCCTCACGATGAGCAGATGGGGCTGGACATGGGGGCGGTGGACTACATTTCCAAACCCTTTAATCCGGCGATTCTAAAGGCCCGGATACGCAACCACCTGTCCCTGGTGCAAATGCAGGAACTGCGCGACAGCCGCCTGCAAATTATCCGCTGCCTGGGCACCGCGGCCGAATACAAGGACAACGAGGTTGGCCGCCACGTTATCCGCATGAGCCACTACACCCGCATTCTGGCCCACTGGCTGGGCTACTCCAGCGAAGCGGCGGACGATCTGCTGCACGCGGCCCCCATGCACGATATAGGCAAGATCGGCATCCCCGACTCCATCCTGCAAAAGCCCGGCAAGCTCACGCCCGAGGAATGGGAGATCATGCGCACGCACACCCTGATTGGAGCCCGCATTATTGGCCAGCACTCACATGGTTTGCTGAAGCTGGCACGCACGATTGCCCTGTATCACCACGAAAAGTGGGACGGTAGCGGCTACCCCTATGGTTTGAAAGGCGAAGAGATTCCCCTGCCCGCCCGCATTGTGGCCGTTGCCGATGTGTTCGATGCCCTGGCCAGTGACCGGCCCTATAAAAAGGCCTGGAGTGTGGAGCGTTGCATCAGCTATCTACGCGAGCAATCCGGCCAGCACTTTGATCCGCAACTGGTGGCCTTGCTGGATAAATGCCTGCCTGAAATGCTGCATATCAAAGAAAAATGGGCCGATGATCCAACGCTGATGACGATTTGAGGCGGCGCACAGCACAGCAAGAAAACAAAAGCGAAGAAGCAAAAGCAGAAACAATCAAAAAAAACAGAGACTGAGACAGCTACAAAAATAGAGACAGAGACAAAAGAAAGGCCCCGCCAATCCAACAAGATTGAGGCCCTTCAAACCCAGCTACATAGATCAATCCAATACAAGCCACAACGAGGCTGAAGCAGGCTGGAACTCCTCGTTCCTAAGTCTTGCGGGCTTGTCTTACAATATTAGCTTTGCCACTTACCCCCGCTCCTACATGGCCGCTTTGCGTATTCGCCAAGTCCGACTTCATAAAAAACTGTCTCTGCGCAAGCTTGCCGAGCTGGCTGAAGTCTCCCCGGGTTTGATCAGCCAGGTTGAACGTGGTCTGACCCAGCCCAGTCTTGACACCCTGCGCCAAATTGCACGTGCGCTGGATACGCCTTTGTTTTCCTTGCTGGATGACAATGTGGAGCAAGTGGCCGTCGTGCGCCAGAACGAACGCATGAGTATCCAGTCCGCCTCGGGCGTACAGTATCAGCGCGTCTCACCAGGCTTTGGCAGTATTGAAATGCTGGCGGGCTTTTTGCCGCCGGGAGGAAGTTCGGTGGGGCAGCGTTGGAGCCACCCGGCCGAAGAATGTGTGCTGGTCACAGAAGGCCAGCTACTGGTGGATGTGGGGGATGATCAGCACTGTCTGCAAACGGGCGATAGCTGTTATTTCAACTCCAGCCTGCCCCATGCTTATCGCAATCCTTACGATCAGGATGTGCGCTTTATCGTAGCGATCACCCCACCCAGCTATTAAGCACTGCTGTTATTTACGCCGCGCTGTGCAACTGGGCCTGAATCAGATCCAGCTCGGTTTCATGGCAGCGTTGCAAACGTAGCCAACGGTTTTCATCCATATCCACACCGCGTGTCGCCAGCATGATCAAGATGCAGGCATTCTGATCCAGTGGCTGCACCATGGCGCTGATGCGCGGCGTGCGCTGCGTAGCACTGCCGACCCAATAGCGAATCAGCCCTTGCTCAGCCAGAATTTCTACGCTGACGTGGGTTTGACCGCCATCAAACAAAGAAGTCCCCACCACCAGGCCGGGCTCCACGGTTTGCGTATCAAAGCAGCCCAGGGACCAGCGTCCCAAGGCATCCAGGTCCGCCATATAGTCCATCACGACCTTGGCAGGTCGTTCGATACGACGGCTGGCCTGATGGGCCCAGGTTTGGCTATCCATACTCGCTACTCCTTACCAGGCGGCTTGCAAGGTGTCACACAGGCGCAGTACATCTTGCTCGCTGCTCACATTGCCAGGGGACAGACGCAAGACGCCATCACGCTGGTCGCAGTACAGTTCCTGCTCACGCAACTGGTCCACAATGGCCTGGGCACGCTGGGCACTGCTGGCGCGCAACATGATGCTGCCGCCGCGCTCCTTATCCGCCAGCGGTGTCAGTACCGGCCAGTTTGCCTTGGCAGCCCGATCCAGCAAGACGGCCGTCAAGGCCCGGTTTTGTTCCAGCAGTTTTTCCACGCCGGTTTCCAACACGAATCGCATGCCGGGCAAGGAGGCAATGCTGCCCAGAATAGCGGGTGTGCCATGATCAAAGCGGCGCGCGCCATCGGCATAGCTGAACTGGTCCAGATTCCAGTTAAACGGGTTTTCCTGGCTGAACCAGCCCCGGAACTCAGGCTCGCACTGCTCGATCAAATCCGCGCGTACGTGCAGCAAGCTGGCTCCCGACACCCCGCAGGCCCACTTCAAGGAAGCCGACAAGGTAAAGGCCACGCCCTCATGCACAGTAAACGGAACCAGACCGGCGGCTTGCGTCAAATCCAAAGCCATCAGGCTGCCATGTTCGCGAGCACATTGGGCCATACGGTCGACATCAACCCGGTGCGAGGAGGTCGAGCTGACCCAGGTCACCAAGGCCACGCCCACGCTGTCATCCCAGGCATTGATGAAATCATCGTCCGTCACATAGGACAGGCCAGCGCTCAAAGGAACCGTACGCAAGGTAAAGCCCAGGCGCACGGCCAGCTTCTGCAGCAGGAAATGCAGGCTGGGGAAGCAATCCGCCGCCACCAGCAAGGTACGCCCTTTCAGCACATGCGATGGCAAGGAGCCCAGAATGCTGTACAGCCCGCCAGTGACGTTTTCGCTTAGGGCGATATCTTTGGAGTCAGCGCCAATCAAACTGGCCCAGGCATCCATGAACGCCTGTTTCTGGCCTAGTGCGTAACCCCATTGGCCATCATCCTGTGCCGACCAGACTTGGCTGAACTGATCCAGCTCAGCCCGCATCGCGGCCTCTTTGCCCTCGAACATGCCAATGGAGTGATAAAGAAAATATCCGGACATCATTAACTTCCTTGAAAATCAATCGGCCAACTGACGGCCAGAGGTTTCCTGCACCGTGCTCAGGGCCACAATCCCTACCAAGGCGGCGGCCATCACATAGAAAGCGGGCGCCATGCTGGACCCGGTCAGGCCCGTCAACCAAGACGCGACGAAGGGGGCTGTGGCTCCACCCAGAATGGTGGCAAGGTTAAAACCCAGCGACACGCCGCTATAACGCACGCGTGTGGGGAACAATTCGGCATACAAGGGGTAGCCCACGGCCTGCACCACAATAAAGGGCAGAATCGACACAGCCACGGCAATCACTGCCAGCGGGAAACTGCCCCAGGAGGCGACCCACATGGTCAGCGGCACCAGCACCAGATAGCCCAGCAAGCCAATGGTCAACAAGGGTTTACGGCCAAAACGGTCGGACAGGCCACCAGCAAAGGGCATCACAAAGGCCGAGCACAAGGTCACCAGGGAAATCAGCCAGAACACGGCTGTACCGTCGTACTTCAGGGTGTGAATCAAATGGGTGCTCAGATAGACCACGCCCACATAGCCTGCCGCATTCTGGGCAAAACCAATGGCAATCACCTGCAAGAGAGGGCGACGGTAATCGCGCACAATCAAGGACAAGGGCGAATGCTCGGGGCGGTGGCTCTTGAGCATTTCTTTAAAGCGCGGCGAATCCTCAATGCGCGAACGAGCCCAGACGCACAGAATAATCAAAGGAATAGAGAGCAAAAAGGGAATGCGCCAACCCCAATCCACCATGGCTTCCTTGCCCACCAGCGTCGTCACCAAACCGGCAACACCGGTTGCCAAAGACAAGCCCAAAGTTGCCGCCGCCGGGTTGAAGGCGCCAAAGAATCCGCGCTTGTTGGGGGGCGAACACTCCGCCACATAGGTGGCCGCACCGGTAATTTCGCCACCAGCAAAGAAGCCCTGCAACAAACGGCACAGCAACAATAAGGCAGGAGCAGCCAGGCCCAGGGTCGCGTAAGTGGGCAACATGCCCATCAAGGCGCTGGCAACACCGATACCCACGATGGTGAACATCAAGGCAGCAGTACGGCCATGCTTGTCCCCGAACCAGCCAAAGAAGATTCCGCCTAATGGCCGAGCCAGAAAAGCACCGCCAAATACGGCCAGCGTAGACAACAAGGCCGCGTTCTCATTGCCTGTCTGGAAAAACAACAGGCTTAGCGTAACGGCCAAGACGCCGTATAGCTGGAAGTCGTAATACTCAATCATGGTGCCCAGGCCAGCAGCGCTGGCGGCACGCCACGGCGATACGGGGGCCCCGCCCTGAGGGGACTGTTTCTTGCTCATGTCTCATCCATCCTGATGCGCATAGCGCGCCTTTATGTTTAGTGTGGCTAAACAAATTATACGGATGAATATTTCAGCTTTCAATCACAGGGAAATCCCTAGAGATCGGGCTCTTCAGCCCTGTCCTTATCGATCGCCTCATGAACCCAGCGTTGGGCAGGATGCAGGCTAATGCCTTGCTGACGTAGACGGCGCAAGATTTCCAGCATCAGGTTGCTGCGCACTCGGCGCTGGACTCGCATGGTGTTGATGAAACAACGGGTGCTGAACGCCACCCCATCCCCAAAAATTCCGTCGCAAGACAAGATAGGGGCTGGCTCGTCCAGAATTTCCGGCTCGGACAGCACGGCTTCACGCAAAATCTGCATGACTGCATCCGCGTCCACATCCAGCGGGAACAGCAAGCGGGACTCAATCGCGCCCAGGGACGTTGGGGTGTAGGTCAGGTTGCGCACCTGCCGCCCCATCATCTGGGAGTTGGGGACCATCACCATGGTGCGATCAAAACGCTCCACATAGGTGGCCCGCAAGCGGATCTGGCGCACATTGCCTTCGCTGCCCTCCACTTCCACCCAGTCCCCCACTTTGACGGGACGCTCCACCATCAGCATCAGGCCAGAGGCGATATTCTGCACAATGCCCCGCAAGCCAAAACCCAAACCTACCGTCAACGCCGTGAAAATCCAGGTCACCGACTCAATCGGCACACCCAGCATGGACAGGCAAATCACCAGCAACACAAAGTAGGCAACATAGCCCACCATGCCCACAATCGCATTTTGCAAACCGGGTTCCAGCGTGGTGTTGGGCATGTAATGCTGACGCAGCCAGGCACGCAAAAAGTGGATCAGCACCGCACCCACCAGCAACACGCCCAAGGCAATCAACCACAGGTCCATGCGCCACTGCACCGCCCCCAGACGCAAGGCTTCACGCGATACATCCAGCCCCGACTCCAGCAACTGTTTGGGCTCGCTTAATAAGTCCGAGCTGACCATCCAAATGGCCAGACCCAGCACCGCCATGCGAGCGATGGCAAAGAAGACCACAATGAACTGGCTCTGCACACGGATGGGCGTGGCTTCGGGATCACGGCTGCGATTGTGCAAATACGCCAGCAAAGAGTCCGAGATATCCTGCAGCCAGACCATGCACACATAAGCGATCAGGCCAAACACCAAGGGCATCGTGATGAAGTAGGACATCAAATCATCAGACAGACGCTGCCAGCCCGCGATGAATAAGCCCAGCACCAGAACATAAACGACGACAGCCCCTTTAAAGGCTAGACGCGCCCAACTACGTCCTGTTTTTGCCCCCTGCCCCGATGCCTCGGTCCTGCCAAACAGCTCATCACGCACAATCCACAAGCCATAGCCGTACACAAGCAAATACAGCAGGCTGCTCACGCTATCAATCAAGTACTGAAAAGCATCCGATACCGCGATAGAGCCACTGAAAAAATTGTCTGCGACGTCCGCATACGCCACCAGGAAGAAGGCACAGGCAAAATACCCCAAGCGCTTGTGGGTCTGGTCAGAGATGGGAATCAAACGCCAGGACGCGCGAGGCTGCATCACAATGCCTGTAATGCAGGCTATCGCCAAGCCGGCAGCCCAGGCGGCTACCTTGAAGTGAACCAACAGTTCAAACTGCAAGGCTTGCAGATCTGGCCGATCAAACACCAACTCGACCAGCAGATCGGCCAGGACCCAGCAAAGCAGAAACCACAGCAAGAAATTGGCAATCGTCAGGCTGGAGCGACGCAAGCGACCGGCAGGCAAATAACGACTGACCCACACCGGCATGGCGCGAAACAAGACAAGCGTCACAATCAATACCGCAGCCGCCATCCACAATGAGGCATCGCTTTGCTGCCAGCTACTGTTCTGCCAGGTTTGACGCCACTGCTGGGCAAAGTCCGACAGCGTTTGCCGGTCTTCAGGCCAAGCCTCAGCCAACTCCGGCAGGCTCTCCAACAGGATCAGAGAAGAATTCCGTTGCCAGCGTTTGGCTTGATCGTAGCGTGCGGTGGCTTCCTTAAGGAGCTGGCGGGTCTGCTGTGCCTCCACCTGAACTAAACGGGCCACACGCAAATCGGCCCGCAAGGCGGCATCGGCTCGCCGCAGTTGCATGCGCTCGTTATGCAAAGTGAGCTGCTCGGCCTCGTCGCCCGCGTCCTCACCCAACTCTTGCAGACGTGCACGCAACAAGCGGCTGCGTCGCTCCAAAGACTGCACGACCCGGCCCGCCAGTTCCTGCGTTTGCTGGAGTTTTTGCTCTTGCTCGTAGCTGCGCTCGCGTCGTACCGCAACCTGATTGCCTTCCAGGCGATACTGCATCAGGCGGATCTCATCCTGAGCCTGCTGCAGCTCCCGCATCATGTGACGCTCTTGCTCTACCTCGGACAGCGCTTGCGCTTGCGCCTGCGCCCCCGTCCAGACCCCCATCAGGCCCAGACACAAGAGCAAGACCTGCACACCTAGTCGTAGCGGCTTCATAGCTTCTGTCTCCCTGGGCCCTGCCTATTGTTTTTATCTGGGGTTAATCATTCAACAAAGGGTTAGTGCTTTCTGTCTGGCTGGTCACCGGCGTTGTCGGCAGCACCGTCATGGTTTGAGTATGGTGCAGCGCCAGACCTTCTTTTCGCAATTCATCCAGAATATCGAACATCAGGACACTGCGTACCCGGCTGCCGATACGCGGCGAGGCCACATAGCAGGTCGCAGTAAACTGCAAACCATTGGCATCAAAGCCATCCAGCGTCACATCCGGCGCGGGGTCGGCAAGCACATCGCTATAGTTCTGCATCACATCCAGCATGATAGAACGCACCCGTTTAGCGTCTGTGTCGATGGGCATATTAATCTTGACCTTCACCACGCCCAAAGGATTGCTCAAGGTCACGTTACGCACGGTTTTGGTAATGAATTCGGAGTTCGGCACAATCAGGGTCGAGCGATCAAACATCTCGATTTCCGTGGCACGGGCATTGATCTTGCGCACATTGCCCTCTACCCCATTCAGGCTGACCCAGTCCCCAATCTTGATAGGACGTTCGGCCAGCAGAATCAGGCCCGACACAAAGTTCTGCACCACTGCTTGCAAGCCAAAACCAATACCCACCGACAAGGCCGAAATCACCCAGGCCATGCGCTCCAGACCGATGCCCAGAGACGAAATCGCCGTGGCCACCACAATGAAGTAGCCCACATAGCTGAACAGATTAGCGGTAGACACGCGCATACCAGGGTCGATACGCGTGGCGGGCAAAAGCTGGTTGGCGACCCAGCGCTGCAAGGCTTTGACGAACAAAATGCCCAGCACCAGGATCAGCACGGCCAACAAGACAGAGCTAGGTTTTAACTGAACTTGCCCTAAAGAAAAGCCTTTAACCAGGAAACCCAGACGGCGCTGCAGCCACTGGGTGGGGTCTTCCCCAAAAGGCAGCAAGACCAAGGTGATCGCCGTAATAATCAAGCACAGACGCAACGCCCCGGACAGCACAATCACGATCTGGCTGCTGCCGCGCAACTGGGTGCTGGTCCAAACATTGGCAGCCCGTTTTTCCTTGAACTGCAACAGCAGGCTTTGGCCAATATCAGCAATCAGGGCCACCAGCACATAGCAGGTGCAAATGACCAGACTCAGCCACAGCATCTCTTGAACAATCAGGCTGCTCAAGGCGATATAGCCGAATAAAAAGGCCACCATGCCAATCAGAATCACCACACCCAAAGTCATGGGAATGGCGCGTAGCCACGTCGCACCCTGCTCGACAGGCACCGCTTTCTGCGTCCCGTCGCCACTTTCAAGCACGGGGGTCTTATCGCGCCCCTGGCTTAAATTCCAGGCGGCAATGGCAATAAAGATGCTCAGGGTCAGCGTATTAAAGCTGTTGACCAGCAAGGTCGTGCTTAACGTGGCATTGATCAGGCCCAGCAATTGCTGCGACATCCAGGTCAAGGCCACCATCATGCCCAGCGCAATCGGCAACCAGGCCAACTTCAAGGCGACATTGCTGGGGATGGGAGGCAAGCGCCAGCTAGGACGTTGTGCCGACAAGAGCACGCGGCCCATGCCGGTCACAAATCCGCCCAGAAACAAGGCAAAGACCGACTTGGACACGAAGCTGGCCAGGTCAGGCGCCAAATTGCCATTCCAGTAAAACAGTCCTGCCGCCAAGGACGCCAACAGCCCCGGCGTCAGGCAATAGAGCACGATCAACGCCGTTGCATAAAAAGAGCGTCGCAAACGGGAAGGTTTGGTGTGGTTGATCGTAAAGCTCTCCAGCCCCCGCACCGCCCAAAACGACAGCCCCAGCAAGACCAGGGCCAAGGCCCCGGTCGACCACAAGACATAGGCAGGCAAATCCAGCACACGCTGCGCCAAATCCTTGCGCATGCGTTCGACCCGAGCCAGATCACCAGGAAGATCACGCGAGACATTGCGCCAGAAACGGGGTGTCAACACAGACTGCGACTGTCTGCCCAGCTCCGCCTGAAAGATCACACGGCGTTGCTTGGAAACCTGATCCAGACCTTGAGTCGTTTCCACCCCGATCAAGCGAGCCAACTTGATCATGCCATCCAGCTCGGTCGCCGCTTGCTGCAACTGACTGCGCTGACGAGCAATATCTTCGGACTCCCCGGCCGGATCATCCGCCGCCCCCAACTGGCTTAAACGCGCCGTCACGCTCAGCAGTTCCGGTTCCAGACGCACACTCATCTCCTGCGCCTGCTCCTGGGCCAGCAATAGCTGATTACGCAAAGCAACCAGATCCGAATCCCCTAAGCCCTCGTTTTTCTGCAAACGCTCCTGCACCGTTTGCAAGGTGTCACGCAGTTCATTCAAAGATTCACTGGCCTGTGCAGGCGTCAACGCCACCGTCTCGGCCACAGCGGGAACAGTAGCGACTGCCAGCACAATCGCCAGCAAGCAGAACGACAGAAAGGCACACAGGCGCGAACGGCGAAAAGCGTGCATCAAGAAAACTCCGGCTAAACAAGAAGGCCCCGCGCATGAAACCGGCTGGGCAGCAGAAAACATGCACAGAATACCGAACTATTGTCTGCTTGGCGCATGACATATTCACGTGAAAGCTGTTTTTTAAGAGATAAACGCCTCTGCGTTCATGACTTTTCGACTTCTGAACCTTTACTGCCTCAAGCTAGTACGGCTCACTCCAGAGTCAAACAAAAAGTCTGGCCCATAAAAAAACCGGCAAGGTTCGGTGCTGAGCACCCTCCCTTACCGGTTCTGCAAGCCTGGGAACATCAAACCCCACGCTCACTGACAAGCACGATTAACGAATCTGCTCCGCCACCATAAATCCAGACGCTCCTGCCAAGCCTGGACCCGGGTGAGTAGACGCACCGATGTGGTAGACGTTCTTGTACGGTGTTGCATGGGAACGAGCACCGTTACTAGCCGCAAAGGGTCGCATCCAGAAGAACTGGTCGGGGGAGCAAATGCCCGAGTAGGGGTCGCCGCCCACCAGATTGCAGTTGATGGATTCCAGATCGGCGGGCGACAGCACTTTCTGGCCCACGATCTGTTGACGCAAACCGGGCATGACGCCTTCCAGTTGGTCGATGATGCGCTCGGCCACCGCCTTGCTGACTTCTTCGGTCCATTTGCCGTCTGCGGGAACATCGATCTTGCCTGCGGCATCGCCACGCAATTTGGATGGCATATCCTGCATTTGCATCCACAGAATCCATTTACCTTCCGGCGCACGGCTGGGGTCCAGAGAGCACGGTTGGCCGATAGCCACGGTGAACTTGGCAGGGATCAAACCGTTATTGGCTTGGGCCACGCTCATGCTAACGTCTTCCAGGCTGTCGGACAGATGCAGCAAGGGTACTTTCAGCAACTCCGGATCGCTCCAGTTGGGCATGCTGTCCAGTGCCAGGTGAATTTGCATGTCGCCACGGCCAAAGCGGTAGGCATTGGCCTGTTCACGCACAGGCTCAGGGGCAGCGGGCAAGAGGCGTCCGTACAGTTGCGGAGGCGTGACGTTGCACACTACATGGCTGGCTTCGTAGACTTGGCCACCGGCGCGCACGCCACGGGCTTTTTGTCCGTCCAGCACAATTTCTTCGACTTCAGTGTTCAGTTTAATACGGCCACCGGCCTTTTCAATAATGGCGCACAAGGCACGCACCAGATTCTGGCCGCCGCCCTTCACCACAGGCATGCCACCGGCCACCACAGCGGCAAAAGTCAGCTTGCCAATCAGGGCGGAGCAAGCATCATCCGGGCCCAGGCCCGAGTGCAAGACCCAAGGGGCCATCATGCCGCGTACACGGTCATCCTTCAATTCACGGTCGGCCCAGCGACGGAAAGACTCCAGGGACTCACGACCGTACTGCACCATGCCGTCCATACGGCGCTTGCGCCATTGCGAGAACAGTAGACCCAACAAGCCACGGCTGTAAGGCTCGGTACCCAACAAGCCAAAGGTCAGACCTGCATCGCGCTCGAACAACTGACTGCACATGGCACCGAAGGCATCGCCATCGCCTGCTTGCAAGCCATTGATACGTTGAATCGAATCGCCCACATCGTGGCGCAGGGCCATGCCCTTGCCATCACTACCTACCACGCCAGTGGTATAGCCGTTTTCCAGAAACTCGACACCTTGTGCAGCCAGATCATCCTTCAGGCGTGCATAGGCAGCACCGGAGGTAAACAAGGGGTACCAGGACGACAGCAACTCGTGGGTAAAGCCTGGAAATAGCTCCTCGGTACGGATGCAGCCACCCGCACGATCATTACGCTCCAGCACCAGGACTTGCTTGCCCTTTTGTGCCAGCAAGGCTGCACATACCAGGGAGTTAATGCCACTGCCCACCACAATGACGGCATACGATTTTTTATTTGTTGAGTCTGTCATCCCACACCTTTTTTAAATTGCCCTGAACGGGGTCAGGGCTTGTGAACACACAACAAGAAACAGGTGTTCACAAGCCCTGGACATCTTTTACCGCACTTTTCTATTTATGAGCCAGACGACTGCGCCTGCCAGCGTTCAAACCAGTGACGGGGCGACTTGCCCTGCTCGGGTCCCAGAACGGAAAAGCCACCATCCACAGGCAAGTCAATTCCTGTCATCCAGGAAGCCGCGCCCGACACGGCGAACAAGACCACCTGTGCCACTTCTTCGCCGGAACCGACTCGGCCCAAAGGATGAACCTGCGCCCCCACCTGATTGGCCAGCTCACGCGAACCACCGCTCATGCGTTCGACGGATGGCGACCAGGTCCAGGCGGGCGAAACCGTCAGCACGCGAATCCCGGAGGGAGCCAGTTCCACCGCCAGACTCTTGGTGAACTGCAGGATGGCTGCTTTGGAAGCAGGGTACAGCGCGCGTCCTGCCACGCCAAACTTGCCGCCGGTACTCCCCATATTGATGATGACCCCGCCCTGCCCCATATGCGGCGTGGCTTTCTGGGCCAGAATCGCGCTGGAAATCAGGTTTACATCCAGCGTCTGATGCCACAGCTCACGGCTGGATGCCAGGCCTTCGTCCCCATAGGAACAAGCATTGTTCACCACAATGTCGATGCGCCCGGTTTGTGCCAGAGCCGCCTGTACACAGGCATCCAACTGCGCATCGTCACAAATATTGGCGGCCAGAAACTGAGCCTTGCCCACCGCTTGCAAACGCGCTTCAGTGCGCTGGCCTTCTTCCTGGCTACGCCCCACAATCAGCACCCACGCACCGGAGGCACACAACGCGAGGGCGATATCCGCCCCCAGCCCTTGCGTGGCTCCGGTCACGATGGCGACCTTACCTTGTAAATTCACCTTCATGTCCTGCTGCATGTGCTTCTCCTACTGTGCGTGTGGGGCACCAAAAACGGTCGCCCAGTCTTCGTCCCGATCAATATGAGCAATCAGGCTCATGCTGGCCAGGGAGGCTTCATGAATGGCGGGCGGTGCGCCGCAGGCGCTGGCCACCACAGCCACTTCATAGCCCATGTCCACCGCATGACGCACGGTGCTTTCCACCACGGAATGGGTGGCCACACCGGCGATCACCAAACGCTCTACGCCCAGGCGGCGCACCACGGGTTCCAGCGCCGAACCAAAAAACGCATTGATGCGGGTGTGATGGACTTCAAACTCTTCTGGCAAGGGAGCCAGCCCGTCAAAGAACTGGGCTCCCCAACTGCCGGTCTGCATGGCACCGATTCGTTTCACATTGTGCAGAATCGGGGCGTTGCACAGCAGATCGGCATAGTCAGGCCGGTAGCCCACCCGCACATGCACAATAGGGACACCTTGTGCGCGGGCCTGCGCCAGCAAACGGCCTGCCGCCTCGATCAGGGCCTGACGCTGGGGGCTATTGGCCTCTACCCCCACACGGATCAGGCCATCGGCGTGCAGGACATCGTTTTGATAATGCAGGGCCAGCAACGCTGTGTGATGGGCTGCCGACATTAGATGTACACCTGAATAGCGCCGTGAACCGCGTCACGATCCACCAGGTTCACCTGCTTCATGCGCAGTTTCCAGCCACCGCCTTCCTGAGCTTGCAGCTTGTGAATCAGGCTGCCGACACGGTAGACCGGATCTTTACCGCGCCATTCCATGGCGTGGAAGCTGGAACGCACGACCAGATAACCTTCTGGATCTGTGCCATCAATCATCACATTGCCCAGCACGCGGCAGGACTGGGTGATGGGCTGCTGGGACCAGTTGCGGTGGTTTTCCAGACGGCGGATACGCAATTCACGCAGCAGCTTGTTTTCCCAGCACAGGGAAATGTGCTCGTAAGGGCTTTCCTGATCGTAGCTATGCGGAATCCAGTACATGCCTTCCTCGGTCCACAGATCCAGCCATGCCTGCCAGCGGCGCTCATCCAGCAAACGGGCCTCGTGGTAGATGAACTGCTCCACCTCGCGAATGGCCTCCAGGCTCAGGTTCACAGGCGTGATCTGGTCCACGCTGACGTCAAAATCAATATCAAACAACATAAGAATTCTCCTTGGCTCGGACAGCAGCCCGCTTAAGCCTGTGTTGCAGGGGCGATAGGCTCACCGGAGGCCGAGCGCACCGTGGCTTTACCACTTTCTTCTGACTGCGCAGGCGCGTCATAAATACTGGTGGTCATGAAGTGCTTCCAGGCGCGGAACTGGTTGCGCATGGGCAGTTCGCTGGTGCCGTTAGTGGCGACCATGCCACCTTCAATAGGCTTGTCGGTACCGTCGTAGCGGTGCATGCTGATCCACTCGCCGCCCTTGGTCTTGTTGCCTTCCTGGCAACGGCCATAGACTTCGATATCGTCCGGCATCACGTTGGACGACGGCGAGTTGATCAAGTTGGCGTACATCAGGCCGCGCTTGTAGATATCGTCCGGTGCGCCTTTCAGGCGGAACAACTGGATTTCCACATGAGTGCGGTCTACGGCTACAGGGCGAATCACTCGGAATTGCTGGAACACAGTGTGTGGCGAGCCGCTGCCGTAAATAATGCTGTTGTGACGGTTTTCACCCAGCACACTCAGGGCTTTTTCTTCACCGTAGGCTTCTTTCAACGTTTCGTAGTGGGCTTTGGTGATCGGGTCGGTTTCGATGGCACCAGGGTTGAAAATGCCTTCCATGTAGCCATGGCCGTTATCAAAGGCGTACAAGTCCAGCTTTTCCCAGAAACCATAAGGCTCGCCGTTACCGTCCATGATGTGCAGTTCCAGCGGCATGGAGCCGTAGTCTTCGGCTTGCTCACGGGCGGCCACGTAGGACGACTCGTGCGTCACGTTAGCGTGCATGGTGTCGTGCAGGTTCTCGTAGAACACCTTCCAGTTGGAGGGCTGCCAGACTTTGAAGCTGCCACCGGCCACTTCCACTTCACCCACGGGCGAGCGATCGCACAGGTTGTCGATGGAGGTGATGATGGGACCCAGAAACTCTTTCAGGTCCGGGCCATGAGCGCTTTGACAGGCGAACACAAAGCCACGGTAGCTTTCAACACGAGCCA
This sequence comes from Alcaligenes sp. SORT26, assembly GCF_017377875.1. Lineage (GTDB taxonomy): Bacteria > Pseudomonadota > Gammaproteobacteria > Burkholderiales > Burkholderiaceae_B > Alcaligenes > Alcaligenes parafaecalis. The sequence continues at coordinate 365,807 of NZ_CP070975.1, read as the reverse complement.
CACGGCGCATGGAAAAATCCGGGTGCTTGGGGTCAAAGCAGGTGTTTTCCAGGCCGTTCTTCATGGGGGCGGCCAAGTGTTGGCCATCCAGCTTGAACGTCCAGGCGTGGTATGGGCAGCGGAAGAACTTGCCTGCATTGCCACAGCCATCAGCCACTACTTTCGCGCCCTTGTGCGGGCAACGGTTGTAGAGCACGTACACCTTCTTGTCGCTGCCACGCACCATGATGACGTCCTGGCCGCCCAACAAGGTAGTGTGGTAGTCGCCCGGATTGGGCACCTGGCTGTCGTGGCCGATGTAGATCCAGGCACGACCATAAATGCGTTCCATCTCCAGACGGAAGATTTCAGGGTCGGTATAGACCGATTTATGGACGCTGTCTCCCCGCACCAATGCGGACAGTTGTTCGTTGCTATAGCTCATCATTACCTCCTTGCTGCCGGATGCTTGACGCACCCTCTTTATGACTTTTCCATCTTGCACTGCGGTGCAAAATGATCCTGGAATTGCTCGAATACGGTGGACACAATCTTGTTGCTCATCTGGCCTTTGTCATTCGGGGCCACTTCGCGCATGTAGTAGGTCTGCACCGGGTACTGGTTGTTGTTGAAGGCAAAGGCCCCGCGCACGGACTCGAACGGTGCACTGCGCAAGGCTTTACGCAAGGCTTCGCGGTCGGTAGCGGCCTTGGGGTCCGCCTTCAGCGCGCCATCCAGCAACAAGGCCACGTCATAACCCTGGGATGCGTACATGGAAGGCAGGCGACCGTAGGTTTTCTCAAAATCCGCCACAAAGCGCTTGTTGACCGGGTTATCCAGATCAGGCGACCACTGGGCGGCGTTGGCCATACCCTTCATGGACTCGCCAATCGCGGCAATTGTGTCCTGGTCAGCGGAGAAGCCGGGGGTGTACACCGCCAACTGCGAGGACAGGCCCGAATTGATCAACTGCTTGATAAAGGACACGCCCATGCCACCCGGCAGGAAGAAGAACACGGCATCGGCACCGGAAGCCCGCATTTGAGCCAGCTCGGCGGCGTAGTCCATCTGGCCGACTTTTACATACACTTCATCGGCAATCTCGCCCTTGAACAGGCGCTTGAAGCCTTCAATGGACTCACGGCCACCGGGGTAGTTGGGGGCGATCAAATAGACTTTCTTGTGGGCCTGATCGGTCACGTACTTGCCCATGACGGCCGGGATGTCCTCGGTTTGCCAGGACACGTTGAAAAAATTGGGATGACAACGCTCGCCCGCGTAATCGGCAGGGCCACTATTGGCCGAAATATAGACCGTGTCGCTGTTCAAGATCGTAGGCATCACGGGCAGCAGCACATTAGAAAAGGCCATACCGGTAATCACATCAACCTGATCGCGCTTGACCAGACGCTCTACAGCCTGACGGCCTTCCATCGGTTTTTGCTGATCGTCCAGCACTGTCAGGGCCACATCCACGCCGCCCAGCTTGCCGCCCGCGTGGTTCAGACCCAGCTCGAAACCATCACGGATTTCTGTGCCAATCGCCGCGCCCGGGCCGGACAAGGTGGTCAACAAACCAACCTTGAATACTTCCTGACTGGACGCAGGGCTACAGGCCAGGGCCAAAGCCAGCGCGGTCATACAAAACGCCACTTGTTTTTTCATGTTTGTCTCCGTCCTCTGTGTTTTAAAAAACTGGACTTGTCAGCCTGTACCGGACCACCCCCACTACGCTGGAAGCTGTCAATCACGGGTGCCCGCCTCTAAATGGGCACTTGTCCTGCAGGCCAGAGAAGACGGGGCCTAGGGGACTACGTGAATACATCAATTCCCAGTCGTATCCCAATCTGCTAAGGTGCCGGGGACAGGACTACTGTTTTAGGTTTGAAATACATTAGACCGGCTCGGAACGGGCGGCTATCCAGATACGGCAAGCCTTATCCCTAACCGGCAAAAATTTGGAGACACATCATGCAAGCGTGGTTTATGTCAGGGCTGGCCCCCTTGCAACACAGCACGCCGCGCTTTGAATCGCGCTGCCCCGACCAGACACGCAGCGAGACCGCCGGTTTTCTAACCGAGCACCGTCTGACCTGGAATGACGGCCCGGTCGACGCGTCCCTGCGCTACGCCAGCAGCCACAGTTTTTCCTTTGTCTTGCTGAAATATGGCGCGGCGGTGCAGGTATCGCCCGGTATTCTGGAAGACTTTTTGCTGTTTCAAGTCCCCATACAGGGACGATCCTGTATTCGGGTTGGTCGGGAGTACGTCCAGGCCAACCCTAAAATTGCCAGCGTGATCTCCCCTTCCCTTCAGGTTGAACTGGATTGGGAACAGGGCTGTGAGCAGTTTTTAGTGAAGATCCCACGCCACAGGCTGGAAGAAGTAGCCCGTCAGACGCTGGGCTTGAGCCTGGACCGGCCGATTGAGTTTGCCGCAGGCATGTCCCTGGATTCGCCACATGGCTGTGCCTGGCAGCACCAGATTGGTAGCTTGCTGGCCTATGGCGGGCATTTGCCGCCTGAAATGGATCAGTGGTCGCGTCAGGCCGAAGACAATCTCTTGCTGCATCTGTTTCATACCCAACCGGGTAACTACAGCCAGCAATTGCAGCAAAGCGTGCGCCCGGCCAGTTCACGCCGAGTACAAAGAGCCGAGGATTTCATGCGGGCCAGCCTGGACGAGGCCTTGACGCTGGAGCAAATCGCCACTGCCGCCTGTGCCAGTGTGCGCAGCCTGACGTTGGCGTTTCGTACTGAACGGGGGCTGAGCCCCATGCAGTTCTTGAAGCAGATTCGTCTGGAAGCGGCCCAGCAGGCCATTCGTCATGCTGTACCGGGCACCCAGGTCAGCGAGATTGCCTTGCGCTGCGGGTTTAACCATTTCGGCCGCTTCTGTGCCGATTACAAGTCCCGCTTTGGGCGTTCGCCCTCGCAGGACTTGCGTATCGTGGATTAGTCTTTCAAGGACTTGCCAGGAACCCACAAGCGACCATCAAACAGGCGACGGGCGGTGCGGTAGAAAGAACCGGCTTTGGCAAACCACTGCCCGTCTTTCTTTTCCACTTCCGCGCCTACCGTCAGCACACCCGAAGGCATGCCCAGACGCAGCGGGCCTTGGGGAGCGACGGAGTCGGACAGGCACTGGGACGGCAAGCTGCCCGTCAAACGAGCAGCCACAGCGGTACACAAGGAAATGGTCAATGGCAAAGCGCGGTGCGGCTGGCCGTTGGAGATCACACGGGCGACCAGATCAATATCCTTGGCGGGCACCACATCCCCCGACAAAGTGGGATTGTCCTGAGCCGGGGACACGATGCAGACAAAGGGCACAATACGAATCTGACGCGCCGCTTCCACATCCGGGGCAATGCCCATGCGCACCGAAGCCTGCACACGGATGGCATCCAGACGCTCCAGCACTTCAGGATGGGATTCCAGCCAATCCGGCAGTTCCAGGCCGGTCAGGCCCACATCCGCAGCACGGACAAACACGGCCGCGTTGGCCGCATCCACCAGCGAGACTTCGATACGACCCACGCCGGGTACGTCCAGCCATTCAGTCAGTTCGCCGCTGGGCAGCAAGGAACCGGTCGATGCACCACCGGGTTCCACAAAATCCAGACGGATAGGTGAACCCGTGCCACCCACGCCAGGAATGGACAGATCGCCGTCATAACGAGGCTGGCCATCTTCTACCGTGAAGTGGGCATGAATAATCTTGTTGGTATTGGTGTTGAGGATGCGCACACAAGCCTCGCCATCCTCTACCTTGACCATGCCTTGCTCAACCGCATAAGGGCCCACGGCAGAACTCATATTGCCGCAGTTACCACGGTAATCCACCTTCTCTTCTTTAATGGCAACCTGTGCAAAGGTGTAGTCCACATCCGCGTCCGGATGGCTGGACGGACCCATGATACAAACCTTGGACAGGGAGGAGACACCACCACCCATGCCGTCCAATTGACGGCCATAAGGGTCCGGCGTGCCCATGGCGGCCGAAAACAAAGGCGTCCAATCGTCGCGCTCGGCAGGCAGGTCCGCAATATTGAGCATCAAGGCTTTGCTGGTACCACCACGCATGAACACGGCGGGAAGGGATTTTTGTTTCATCGCATCATTCCTGGTTCTTGGCTTGCGCCATTAAAGAAAATTGCGCCGTCTCCTCCATGGGGTCGGCGTGAGAGACAATCGGTTCACTCAAAGAGGCAGATCGGGTCTTGCTTTGCTGTTGCCGCTCCAGTTGCTGCACTTTTTCCTCGCTGGCATTACCCAGATGGCGGGCCAGCAGTGCGGAAGCCTGGGCGCGTTCGCCCTTTTCCAGCAAGTCCAGAATCGCCAGATGCTCCAGACATTGGCGACGGATACGTTCCCGATCCAGGGTTTCCTGATATTCCAGCAAGCGCCGCAATTGGTTCTGGCGCGTGACCGTCTGGGCAATAAAGCGGTTGCCCGACAAAGAGGCCAAGGCCTCATGAAACGTGGCATTGGCCTGATACATCTCGGCGTGCCCGGCGTGACGCCAGCCACCATCGGCCAAGGCCTGCTGTTGCAAGCGCACACGGCGCAACACGGTGGAATCAATCGCGAAATCAGGCAGCAACATGGCCGCCGGTTCCAGCATCTGACGCAAGGTATAGCTTTCTTCGCAGGCCTGGGGGCCATCAATCATGGGCAGGAAGGACCAGCCTTTGCTGGCACGTTGCTCCATCCAGCCTTCATTGGCGGCACGGGCCAGAATGCGGCGCACACGCTCACGCGTCAGGCCGTAACGACGCATGGCGTCGTTTTCCGACAAGGTGTCGCCCCAAATGCCCGAGAGCTTGTCACGGGCCAGTTGCAGATAAATCTGGTCGTCCTGGCTGGTGCCCAGTTCTTCTTCAATAACGCCTAACTGATCCGCCCCTTTCAACAAGAACAAACCGCGCCGGGGTGGCTGCGCACCCACAATGCCTTTTTCTGCCAGATAGGCCAGCGCTCCCCGAACAGGCGAGCGCGAAGCGCCCAGCGCTTGGGCCAGCGACTGTTCCGTCAAATGATGCCCGGCCTGCAAATGCCCTGCTCGCACGTAGTCCAGCAGGCGATGTGCCAGGGTGACATGCAAAGAATTAGATTGGCTGTTCATGCCGACATTCCTAAAAATCGAAGCGATCTTGGATCGTTTTATTGTATTATATACAAACAAAATACAATTTAATTGTTTTACAAAGGCTCCAGACGCATAATTTTGTTGGGATTATTCTTGTCGAAAGCCCGCTGACATCGCGCGAATCCGCAAGGGTTCATAAAGCGGTGACGTAGTCAGAGGGCCATCAGGTCGGCCCCCTCCAACCTTCTCATTACGGATGAATCGTTTGCCATGTCTCAGTCTCTTGCCCTAGATACGCTGTCCCTGAACGGGCGTTCCGTACGTTACGTTCCTATCGCCAACATACCCGGCATTGAAAAACTGCCGTATTCGCTGCGCGTTCTGCTGGAAAACCTCTGTCGTCAAAAGGCCGTGCGCCACGCTGATGTGGACCAGGAAATTGATTCCCTGCTCCAGCGCAAAGTGGGCGACGGCATTACTTTTTATCCTGCCCGCGTGTTTGGCCAGGACATTCTGGGTCTGGTGATGCTGCTGGACATGGCGGCCTTGCGCGAAGGCGTACAAGCGGCCGGTGGTGATGCCAGCCGTGTGCGTCCACAAGTGCCTATCGACGTCATCATTGACCACTCCCTGCAAGTGGATAGCTGGGCCAACCCGAAAGCGGCCGACGTCAACCTGGCCCGCGAATACCAACGTAACGGCGAACGCTTTGCCTTCCTGCGCTGGTGTTCCAGCAATTTTGATGGCGTGAAAGTCGTGCCGCCCGGCAAAGGCATCATGCACCAATTGCACATTGAGCACATTGGTCAGGTGGTCTGGACCGAAGAAGGCAAGGATGTAGATCTGGTCTACCCCGATAGCTGTGTGGGCACCGATAGCCACACACCCATGGTGAACGGCCTGGGCATTCTGGGTTGGGGCGTGGGTGGTATTGAAGCTGAAGCCGTAATGGTGGGCTTGCCAGTGGCGATTGCACTGCCTGCCGTGGTCGGTATCGAACTGACCGGCAAGATGAATGACGGTGTGCTGCCTACCGATCTGGTCTTGGTCATTACCCAGAAACTGCGTGAACTGGGCGTGGTCGGCAAATTTGTAGAGTTCTTCGGCCCCAGCGTGGACGAGCTGTCCCTGGGCGACCGCGGCATGATCGCCAATATGGCGCCTGAATACGGCGCAACCGCTGTGTTCTTCCCTATCGACGATGCTGCCCTGCACTACATGCACATGACAGGCCGTCCACAAGAGCAGATTGATCTGGTCGAGCAATACAGCAAGGTTCAAAAACTGTGGCGTGACCCGGCCGCTCCCGCTCCTGTTTACGACACCGTGTTGAAACTGGATCTGAGCAGCATCAAACCTAGCCTGGCTGGCCCCAGCAACCCGGAAGATCACCTGGATCTGGATACCGCTGCCCAATCCTTCCCCGCTCATCACCAGAAAATTGCTGGCCGTCCTTACGACCCGCAACGTGCTGTGCCCGTAGAAGGCGAAGACTTTGTTCTGAATGATGGCGATGTCGTCATTGCCGCCATTACCTCCTGTACCAATACCGCGAACCCCGCCAATATGATGGCCGCCGGTCTGCTGGCCCGTAATGCCGTGGCTCGTGGCCTGCGTAGCAAGCCCTGGGTCAAGACCTCGCTGGTTCCCGGTAGCCAGGTCACTGCCGATGTGCTGGAACGTGCTCAACTGCAAGACGATCTGGACGTACTGGGTTTCAACATTGCCGGTTTTGGCTGCACCACGTGTAACGGCGGCTCGGGCCCCTTGCCTACCAATATCGTCAACGCGATTGAATCGGAAAAGCTGATTGCCACCGCCGTGCTATCGGGCAACCGCAACTTTGAAGGCCGTATTCACGCCAACGTGCGCGCCGCCTACCTGGCCTCCCCGGCTCTGGTCGTGGCCTACGCCCTGGCAGGCAACCTGAATGTGGACCTGACGCGCGACTCGCTGGGCAAGGATCAGGACGGCAAGGATGTCTACCTGAGCGACATCTGGCCCAAATCCGCCGAAGTGCAAGAAGCTATCCACGGTGCTTACGAGCGCGACCTGTTCATCGAACGCTACGCCGAGCTGTACGACGGCGGCGAACCCTGGGATGCACTGGCCCGCGAAAGCAACGGCGGTCATTACCCTTGGGAAGCCGACAGCACCTACATCCGCAAACCGCCTTACTTTGATGGCTTGCAGCGCGAACCCGCCCCCGTGGCGAACTTGCACGGCATGCGGCCGCTGGCCATTTTGGGTGACTCCATCACCACTGACCACATCTCGCCATCGGGTTCGATCAGCCTGGGTACACCTGCCGCTGACTTCCTGCTGTCCAAGGGTGTGGAGCAAAAAGACTTCAACAACTACACCACGCGTCGTGCCAACCACGAAGTGGTCAAACGTGCGACCTTCGCCAACATCCGTCTGCGCAACAAGATTGTTCCCGGCGTGGAAGGCGGTGTCACCAAAGTGATGCCTGAAGGCGAAGTGATGCGTATTTTTGAAGCTGCTCAAACCTATCAGAAGCGTCAGGTTCCTCTGCTGGTGATTGCAGGCAAGAACTACGGTTGCGGTTCCTCCCGCGACTCCGCCGCCAAAGGCCCGGCTCTGCTGGGTGTGAAGGCAGTGGTGGCAGAAGGCTTCGAGCGTATTCACCGCACCAATCTGGTCGGTATGGGTGTGCTGCCCCTGCAGTTCCAGGAAGGTACCAATGCCGACACCCTGGGGCTGGATGGGACAGAAATCTTTGGTGTGAACGGTCTGGAAGAAAACCTGGGCGTACGCTCGCAAGCCGAGCTGATCATCCAGCGTCTGGATGGCAGCACTCAATCCGTACCGGTGATCGTTCGTCTGGATACAGTCGAGGACATGGAGTACTGGCGTCATGGCGGCATCCTGCCACGCGTCTGGCGCAAGTACCTGGAGAGCTAAGCCGCTAGACCTGTAGCGGCCTGCTTTGCAGGTTCAATAAAAACGCCAAGGTTAATCCCTTGGCGTTTTTGTTTACTGTCGCCTTGACAGCAAAGAATTGAATTTGTCTTGTGACTTGATCCGCTGATCCACCGTGCCAGATTCACTATGATCAGATCAGAAATGCTATCTCAATCCCCGAACAAGCTGGACATGTCCGTGGCTTCCAAGCCCAGATTGCTGGCCAGCGCATCAAAGCAACGCAAGGCCGCTTCTATGTCTTGGTCCGGGATCCCTTCAAACAGGGGTGCACGGGATTGGCGCAGCAATTCCAGTAGGCGTTCGTGAAAGTCCCGCCCTTTTTCAGTCAGACACAATAGGCGAGCACGCTTGTCCTGCTCGTCGGGCAAGCGCTCCAGCAATCCGCCGGACTCCAGTTGATCGATCAGGCGAACCAGCGTTGGCCCTTCCAGACGCATCATGCGGGCCAGTTGCCCTTGTCGTATGGGCTCACCCAACTGAGCCAGATAGCGAATCGGCAGGATGGTGGCCTCGGACACGCCGTAACGCACCAGGGTCTGATCCAATTCACGACGATACAGGCGCGCCAGCACAATCATGGACAGGCCAAATCGTTCATAAAGTTGGTGATTCATCAGAAGGTCTCCACAGCACGCGGCGTAGCATCAGGCGGGTAAGCATAAACCAAAACCGCTTGCGCCCCTTGCAAGGACTGGGCGACATCCATAATCGCCTGCGTCAATACCGTATCGGTACACGACTGGCTGATACGCAGCAGTTGCTGGGCCAGCTCATCGGGCTGATGCTCGAACCCTTCCAGCAATTCACAGACCAGCACCACACAGGCCTGCTGCTCCGGTCCGCGTTTGGCCAACCGTTTCAGCTCAACCACTCCATGACCCAGGTTGATCAAGGACAGCAAGCCATGGGGGGTCTGCTCTCCCATCCAGTGCCAGAGGCGCACCCATTGCCGCGCCACTCGCGCACGCCAGACCCGGAACAGGCGTGGGCGCGAACGCTTGATCAGGGGATACAGTTCACGCACCACACGCCTTACCAAGGCTTGCCCACGAGGATGAGTACGGCGAGGCAAAAGGAAGAAGGCACTGCACACCACCGCGGAGCCCGCCAGCAAAGGCAGGGACTCCTTCATGATGATGGGCCAACTGACCGCGGCCATCCCGGCCTGACTGGCCAACTGGAAACACATATTCGCGTCCAATGCCCAGGTCGAGGTAGGACGGTTGGCACGTAACAAACCGCCAATCACCAAAAAAGGAAGCACGGACAGAATGACCTGCCAGTCTGCCACCAGGTGCGCCTGGACAAAGTAGCGATAAAAGCTGGCTACCAGAACGCCCACCGCAATCCCGGTAAACATGGTTCGGCTCATCAATTGGGGGCGCGGCATGGAACCCAGAATAATGGAGAAGGTACACACGCCAATCGCCATCAACTCCAGCGCGGGACTGGCCAAAGCGTAAGCCACGCCACCTGCCGTGAAAGCAGCCAAGCCACTGATCAGGCCAGTACGGATTGCCAGGGGCCAATCCACCGAGATGGCGGGCGTTGTCAGAAAACGGTGCCGTCTTGGCTGCACCCGTTCAGCGAACAAGCCCTGCTCCGCTCTTTGTATTTGTCCCATTGCACGGCGCAAGCGCGCCAGACTGATCTGCCCTTCTTGCCGCAAGGCTGTCTTGCCCAGCACCCGCAAGCTCAGACCATCCTGCAAACGCTGCGCCTGTTCCTGCAAGTCCTGTACATAATCCGCGGCTGGCGACAGGCCCCGCTCCCGTTGCTGGGCAATCAGCGCGCTGGCGGCCAGAAGCTCGATCACGGCGTACAGGAATGCATCCACATAAGGCAGGCGTCGATAAGCATCCAGGGAACCCGCCGCCAAAATACGAGCTTGCGCATCCAGATCCACAATCTCCTGGCGAACACGACTCCACGAGCTCTGATCCGGCTGCTGATAAGACGGACCCAAAGCATGAGCAGCGATGCGCAAGGCATCCGCCGCCAGGACGCGCACCCGCTGGTAATAGATCTTGCGCTGGCTGTGCGGTGTGGTTCGAGAACAGAGCAAGGTCGTGACCAGCACCCCGATCAAGGTGCACTCCACCCGCGACAAGGCCAGATCCAATGAAGCATCCGGAGCCAGCACAGAAGGCAAAACCACCACGCCAATCGTAATCCCCGCCAGCATGGGCAAATAGGAAAAGGCGCCCCGGAACACATGGGTCAAGGCCGACGCCACCCCCACCACCAGCGCCATGCCCAGCAATTGCAAATAAGGATTGGGCAGATGCAAAAACACCAGCCCCAGCCCTGCTCCCACCAAGGTTCCCAGAATCCGCCACAAGGCCCGTTCGTACACCAGTCCACGGTACGCTTGAGACAAGACCCACACCGGCATGGCGGCCCAGAAGGGATTATCAACGGACAGCAGAACAGCGATGGTGAACGACAGCCACGCTGCCAAGGCCAAATTCAGGCCGTGCAGGAGCGCAGGTCGATCCAGCTGGATCCAGGAAAGAGAGGGAAACATAAAGGGCACGAGACAGAACAAAGGCTAAAGCATGATTATATAGATAGCTTACCTACCTATTCAATTACAAGAAGCTTAATTCCGTCCAGTTGCGGGTCTTCGCCCAAAGCATACAAGGTGAGCCCTAGAGCGATAAATCCTGTTCAATGCTGCACCGCAGCAGCTTTTCTGCTTTGCACTATGCCTTTTATGGCTAAACATTCCAGGCCTGATTAAGCCTTTTCAGGTCACAAAATTTTTCATTGTTAGTTTTCATAAACTATCGCTGTCCAGGCATGGTCAAACCGTACGGCAGCGTTCTATGATGTTGGCAGCCTGATGGGCAGGTACCCAAAATCCTGCCTGTCACCCCGTTTTCTTGGCAGGAGTCTTTATGCAAAAGTGGCTGACACGCTACACCGCCTTCTACATCATCATTGGCCTGACCGCCCTTTTCTTGCTGCTTTCCTTGTTCAGAAGCGCAAGCTGGCTATGGCTGGCGATACCAGGGCTGGCCCTGTGCATCCAGGGCTTGGTGGACATCACTCAAACTCGTCACGCCATTCGTCGCAACTACCCGGTTATTGGCAATCTGCGCTTCATTTTTGAGGCCATTCGCCCGGAAATTCGCCAATACTTCCTGGAAGGCGATGAACAGCAACTGCCCTTCTCGCGTGCTGACCGCTCCCTGGTGTACCAGCGCGCCAAACAAGAAATCGACAAGCAGCCTTTTGGTACCCATCAGGAGGTCTATAACAATGGCTACGAGTGGATCAACCACTCCATGACCCCAAAGCACATCAAGGACTCGCAGTTCCGCATTGATGTTGGCGGGCCGGACTGTACCAAGCCTTATTCGCTGTCAGTGCTGAATATTTCAGCCATGAGTTTCGGGGCCCTGTCGGCCAATGCCATTCTGGCCTTGAATAAAGGTGCCAAGATGGGCAATTTTGCTCATGACACGGGCGAAGGCGGCATCAGCACCTATCACCTGCGCCACGGTGGCGATCTGATCTGGAATATTGGCTCGGGTTATTTTGGGTGCCGGGATGAACACGGCAATTTCTCGCCCGAACGCTTTGCCGAGCGCGCCACTCAGGATCACGTCAAGATGATTGAAATCAAGCTGTCGCAAGGGGCCAAACCCGGCCACGGCGGCATCTTGCCTGGCACCAAAGTCTCACCTGAAATTGCCTTGGCGCGCGGTGTGCCAGAAGGCGTGGACTGCAACTCGCCAGCGAGCCACGGCGCCTTCCACTCGCCCGTAGAACTACTGGAATTCGTGGCCAAGCTGCGCACCTTGTCCGGTGGCAAACCCGTGGGCTTCAAGCTCTGTATCGGGCACCCCTGGGAATGGTTTGCCATTGCCAAAGCCATGCTGAAAACAGGCATTACACCGGACTTTATTGTGGTCGATGGTGCTGAAGGCGGTACAGGCGCCTCCCCCGTGGAATTCATTGACCACGTCGGCACCCCCTTGCGCGAGGCTCTGCGCCTGGTTCATAACACGCTGGTGGGTATCGGTTTGCGCGAGCAGATCCGTCTAGGCGCCTCGGGCAAGATCATCAGCGCTTTTGATATGGCTCGCATCATGGCCCTGGGTGCCGACTGGTGCAATAGCGCACGCGGCTTCATGTTTGCCGTTGGCTGCATTCAGGCTCAAGCCTGTCACACCGACAAATGCCCGACCGGCGTGGCAACACAAGATCCGCAACGTCAAAAAGCCCTGGTGGTTGATGACAAATCCCTGCGCGTGGCCAGTTTCCACGGCAATACGTTGAAAGCACTGGCTGAGTTGCTGGGTGCTGCAGGTCTGGAGCACCCGGACCAGCTACGTCCTCACCATATAGCCCGTCGTATCAGCAATGGCGAGGTGCGTGTGATGTCGGCACTGTTCCCGGATCTGAAAAAAGGCGAGCTGCTGCGCGGTCACTATCGTCAAACGATTTTCCGCGTGGGCTGGCCCATGGCCAACCCCGACTCCTTTGAACCGGCCTACAGCCTGAGCAAAGCCTTGTCGCACTTGAATGATGAAGCGGATCCTGAAGACCTCATGAAAAAACAGGACGTTGCTGACAGCGCAGGCCAAGCGCTGGCCTGAACACTGCAAGGCGGCAGTTTCCCTAGCGGGACTGCCGCACCGTCCCTACCCCCGCATCCATTTCCCCATAGATTTCAACGCCGGAAGGCCGGCTCCAACTGCTGTCAGCAGAGCGGTCCGGTGTCGAACACGCCGCCAGTCCCAAGACCATGACCAAGGCGCCGAGCACCCCAACAATCTGTCGCATATCAAGCTCCTTGATGATAGGTGTTCACTGTGCCACAGAATCCAGGCAAACAGATTTCCATCTGTACTAGAATGCTCTGATCATGGTCAGGCACTGCGCATCCCCCTCCTCAGGTACACGCAGCCGGTTTTTACTGGTGCTGGCGCTATGCGCCCTGCTGATCCGTGGCCTGATCCCCAATGGCTACATGCCCAGCGCCAATCCTGCCAATGCCGCCGCCCTGAGCCTGTGCGTGCAGGGCGACCCCTTTCTGGCACAGTGGAGCGGTCAGCTTCCCGGCCCCGAACATGAAGACCAGCACAGCCTGCATGCGGCCTGTATCTTCGCCCAGGCCCAGGCCAACAAGGCCCTGAATGATGAACCCGGTCCCGCCTGGGACTCGGTGTCTATCCCACAACATACCTGGGACACTGCCCAACAGGCGGCGGCTCCCGTTCTTCCCCTGACGGGCCCGCCCCTGAGTGCGCGCGGGCCACCCTCTGCCCTGCTTTCCTGACCAGTTCCGGCCGCCCAGCGCTGCCACTTCATGTTGTCAATTAGCGGGATATTTCTATGAACGCCTCCTTCTCACGCCGCCAGCTCTTGCTTGCCCTGCTGGCGACTCCTTTGGTCCTGAGCGCCTGCGGCGACAAGGCCCCCAAGCAGCCTGCCTTCCGTAACCTGGAAGGCGTGGACATGAGCAGCGCCGACTTTGCCAAGGATTTCAGCTTGCTGGATACCGAAGGCCAGCGTCGCACCATGGCCGACTACCGCGGCAAGATCGTGCTGATCTTCTTTGGTTTTACCCAATGCCCCGACGTCTGCCCGACCGCCCTGACCCGTGCTGTCGACATCAAGGAGCAGTTGGGCGAGGACGGCGACAAGCTCCAAGTCCTGTTTATCTCTATTGACCCGGAGCGCGACACACCGGAACTGCTGCGTGCCTATATGCAGGCCTTTGACCCGAATTTTGTGGCCCTGCGCCCTACCGAAGAAGAGCTGGCCAAAACCGCCAGCGACTTCAAAGTCTTCTACCAAAAGGTTCCAACCGGCTCCAGCTACACCATGGACCACAGCGCCTTGACCTATGTGTACGACGCACAAGGCAAGTTGCAGATCGCCCTGCGTCACACGCAAACGGCTGAAGAAGCCGTGGCTGATATCCGCCAAGTACTGGCTTTGAGCAAGTGAACCCCAACAGGATTACCGACATGAAACGTACTATTGCTAGCTCGCTTTTTTCCCTGGCCGCTTTGTTGAGCCTGCCCACCCTGGCCCAGGCCGAAGTCACCGTAACAGAACCCTGGGTTCGCGCCACGGTCCCCGGCCAACAGGCTACCGGCGCCTTCATGGTGCTGCAATCCAGTGAAAACGCCCAATTGCTGGGTGCCAGCAGCCCCTTGACCAAGCAAGTCGAAGTGCACGAAATGGCCATGGAAAATGACGTCATGCGCATGCGCCAGGTCCAGCAGATCGAACTGCCTGCTGGCAAGGCGGTGGAACTGAAACCCGGTGGCTATCACATCATGTTGCTGGGCCTGGACAAGCAGGTTGAAGCAGGCAGCTCGGTAGAGATCACCCTGGAAATCCAGAACGCAGCAGGCCAGAAAGAAGCCCTGAAAGTCAACGCACCAGTGCGTGCCTTGAATACCAAGGCGGCCCAAGGCCATCAGGGCACTCACGGCCATTAAAAGAACAGCCCCACCCCGGAGAACCGCAGAGGTACTCGGTTTGAAGGGGTTTGAAGGGGTTTGTTTCAGGTTTGCGGGTTTTCCATAATTGGCTGATTTTGATTAGCTAACGTACAGTGAAACCACTGACATAGTGTCAGTAAGCTGTCTGAAACGCAGCTTTCCCAAACTGCCATCATGGCAGTTCATCGCCGCCAGAGCGGCCATGGGCCCTACCGCAACGGTAGGGCCTTCGCGTTTCTGGACCACCCGAAAAAAGCATCATTGCCCCTGCGTATCACTAGGCCCTTGCACGGGTCTGGAGTACAGTTAAGACCGTAGCGTCGGTTTAACCTTGCAAGGAGTACATAGATGGCCTTAAGTCCACATGACAACAATCGCTCTGAGTTGCTACGCCAACTGCCCTTGAAACCAGGATGGTTTATTGGTTTGGGCATAGGCCTGATCATTTTGGGTCTGATTGCTTTGGCTTATGTCGTTGGTGCCACGGTTGCCAGCGTGGTGTACGTCGGTATCTTGATGAGCATAGGCGGTGTGCTGCATCTGGCACATGCCTGGAGTGCCAAAGGCTGGCGCGGCTTTCTGTTCTGGAGCCTGAGCGGTGTCTTGTATCTGGTCGCCGGTCTGATTGCCATTAGCAACCCCTTGGTAGGCGCCACCGTACTGACCTTGGTTTTTGGCGCATTCCTGATTGCTTCCGGTGCCTTCCGACTCTGGATCTGGTTCCAGAACCGGGCCCAGGCAGGTGGCGGCTGGATCGCTTTTTCCGGCCTGATTACCCTGGCAGCCGGTTTGATTATTGCCGCTGGCTGGCCTGGCAATAGCGTGTGGATTCTGGGCCTGATTCTGGGCATTGATCTGCTGACCCAAGGCTGGGCCAGCTTGCTGATTGGCATGGCGATCAAGCGCAATCAGAACTAAACCTTAGGCAAGGATCAAACCCCTGCCTGGTTTGATCTCTGCTTGCTGAGTCATTAACAATGACTCCAAAAAAATGCCCGACCAGAAGCTGATTCTGCTCGGGCATTTTGCTATTTGCATCTCTGACTATCGGCTTTAGACCTGCTCCCAGGCTCCTGAGTCTGATACTCAAGCTGAACGGGGCACGCCGTAAAATCGCGTACTAGGCTTCCAGTTCCGGCAATGCGGCATCACGTCCCCGCAACCAGGGCTGGCGCGTATGCGCCAACATCTGCGCATCACCAGGGCTATCGCCATACGCCATATCCAGTGCGACGGGTTTATCCCCCAGCCAGGCCTGAAGACGATTCACTTTCTCCTGCCCCCAGCAATTGGCACTGGCCATCCCTACACAGCCTTTTTGCTCATCAAAGGCCAGCTCTGTTGCCAGCACCTGCACCATGCCCTGAGCCTTGGCCCAGGGTTGCAAATAGATAGATGGCGAGGCGCTGACCAGCACCACCGTATCGCCCCGCTCTCGATGTGCGCGAACTCGCTCCATCATGTCCGGGCGCACAATCTGCGGCACGTAATCCTGCACATAGCGATCAGCCAAAGCCTGAACCTGAGCACGACTCAAGCCACCTAAAGCACTACGCAAAAAACGATGCTTGATCGCCTGACGACGCTGCGGCCCACGGTCCCAATACAAAACACGAGGCACACACGCTAAATAGGCACGAATACAGACCGGCCAGCCTCGCATGCGACGTATAAAGTCCTGCAAGCTATCCCGGTCTGTAATCGTGCCATCAAAATCAAATGCGACCAGCACACGCGCCCCTTTCGGTTTTAGAAAAAGGGCTAGTGTAAAGGGGAACACCAGCCCTTCCAAAGTCCGGCTTTACAAAGCCCAACCACCCAGGTAGAAAACGGCCAGGGCCAGGGCAATCAGAACCGTGCCTACATTCAGGCGACGCAGCTCACCAGAGAACAAACGGCCCAGTACCAGCGTGCAGAAGCCCAGCATGATGCCCGTCACGATATTGACGGTCAGCACGATGAACACAGCGCAGACCAGACCGGACATGGTGTCGACCGTATCTTCGGTATTCAGATGACGCACACCACCCAGCATCAGCAAGCCCACGTACATCAAGGCAGGAGCTGTCGCGTAGGAAGGCACCAGACCGGCCAAAGGCGACAGGAAGATCAGCATCAGGAAGCCCAGGCCAACCACCACGGCGGTCAGACCGGTACGGCCCCCGGCTGCTGTTCCGGCTGCGGATTCAATGTAGGCGGCTGCAGGCGACGCGCCCAAGCTAGCGGATACCAAAGAGCTGAGCGAGTCCGTTGTCAGGGCCCGGCTGCCGTTGATGATCTGGCCATCCTTGTCCAACTGCCCGGCATTGCCCGCCACCGCACGAATGGTGCCAGTGGCATCAAACACCGCCGTCATCACCAAAGCCAGCACACTGGGCAAGACAACGGCATTCAGCGCCCCGCCTATATCCATTGCCCCGATCAAGGAGTTCTCGCCCAGCAAGCTAGGCATGGCAAACAAGCCAGTAAAGCGCACCTTGGGATCAAAAATCAGACCCACCGCCGACAGCCCCAGAATCACCAGCAAGATACCGCCCGTGACACGACGGCGCTCCAAGCCAAAGATCGCTGCCAGACCCAGCACACTCAGCCACACCGGCATGGAGGTGACATCACCCAGCGCAACCGGCAGACCAGCACCGGTATTGCGAGTGACCAGGCCCACTTCGTTGGACGCAATCATCAGCAAGAACAGGCCAATCCCGATGCCTGTGCCATGCGCGATGCCCAAGGGCAGATTGCGCAAAATCCAGGTACGAATCCCGGTGGCGGAAATCAGGGTAAAGATCAGGCCCATCAGGAACACGGCACCCAGGGCAACGGCCGGGCTTAATTTCTGCCCCAGCACCAGGTCAAAGGCCAAAAAGGCGGTCAAGGACAAGGCACAGCCCACCGCAATGGGCAGATTCGCCCACAGCCCCATCAACAAAGAGCCAAAGGCGCTAGTCAGACACACGGCCACAAAGACCGACGAAGTATCAAAGCCCGCCTTGCCCAACATGGACGGCACCACAAAGACGGAATACACCATGGCCAGAAACGTCGTTAGCCCGGCCAGAACCTCCTGACGCAGAGAGCTGCCGCGCTCCGTATAGGCAAAATGTCGTTGCAACCAGCCGCCAGCAACCGGAGGGACCAGGGCCTCCTGCCCTGGCCGCAATGCGGATTCTTGCTCAGCCATACTTCATGCTCCTTTATCAGTATTGTGATGTCTGAAACGGTGCGTTGCCGTCATCAGGAATCAGTAATGGACAGGTCCGGCCCCACAAGGGGCAAGCGATCTCTCACACGCTGAATCAAAAGTTTGCGCTGGGCAAAGACGTGCCTTTCCCTGCCCACAAGACATGGCAGGCATAAGCAGCAAGAAGAAGGTATACGGGGGTGTCTCCGACCGAACCGAGGCCTTTGCGGCGCTTCTTTTGATCCCAATAGTGGGAAATGAGGCCCATTCTACGAGCCGTCAAAGCCGGGAAAATCACCTCTGGGTAATGAGGGTTATCAATCGCTTTTGTGGCTGGAGGCAGGCCGGTAGGCCTGAGCAATGAATTGCTGGCGCAATGCGTTCCACTGGGTTTGCATGGCCTGGGTCTGCTCATCATCAGGGCGCAGCCGCTCTGGTTCCAGATGCATCAGGGCCAAACCATATTTGGCCGCCGACAACTCCTGCGCCACGCTGGCCGACTGTTGCACGGCTTGGGCCGGACGCTCCTGCCACAAGGCACCCAGGCCCATCAGGCTTTCTGAAGCCTTGCTCAAACGCTGACGCACCGAGCCCGCAATACTAACTGGCCAAACTTGGGTAAACATCACATACATGACGGCATTGCCCAGCAAGATACCCAGCACGCGATCGCGGGCCGAGTCCAGATCAAAGCTGGGGCCGAAGCCCTGCAAGGTCACCAGATAAAAGGCAAAGGCAATTTGAATACCAGCGTAAGAGATACGCTCGGGGCCATAAAACACCCAGGCACCTAGCAAGGACACCAGGAACACCACGGCCATCAAACCACCAATATCCAGCAAATGAGGCATCACGAACAGGATGGTGATAAAGCCTAGCGCTGCCCCCAGCAAACAACCCACAATCCGCAAGGCCAGCTTGTGTACTGTCTCCCCGGTCGAGCCCAGGGCGGCAACATAGCAGGTAATCATGGCGGTATGAATGCCTTGCCAATCGGCTGCGCTGTAGATCAAGTAGCACAGCACCGCGGCCGCTGTGGCCTTCAAGGCATGGTGTTGATAAACAGGGTTGCGCCAGGCATCAGGCACCATGAAGGAACCATGCTCCGGGTCCGCCTTGCCTATGGACACCGCGCCCGACAAAGCCAGCAAAGCATCGCGCAAATCCTGCACGGCCAAGGAGCTGGAAGGTGGCAGTTCGGGCAGATCATCCATTGTCGGCAAGCGACCTTGTTCGATAGCCTGTGCGCTGTGTTCGCATCGCTGCGCAAAGGCCGCAGCCTGTTCATTATCCAGATGCTGATCGCGCAAAACCGCTACTGCTAGCAGGACGCGATAGCTATTCAAAATCGCTTGATCCAGCTCGGCCTGACTTTGTGCGGGCAATAAATGAAATAACCGTATCCAGCCCAAGCGCTTTTGCTGTGCACTTACGCCTAAAGCCAGCTCATCCCACAAGTCCTGAGTATCGGCCTGCCCCATCAAACCCTGAGCCGCCAGACGCAACCGCGCCGCCAGTTCACGGCGCAAAACCTTGTGTGGATACAGGCCAAAACAAAGGTTGAAGATCAGCACCAGACCCATGGGAGCGCAGGTCATCAGCCAGGCATAAAGCACCGCACGGGTGGCGATTTCACCAAAGGGCACATAGCCCAGCAAGGTCAGCACGAAGGCGATGACCAAAGCAATAATGCCGCCCAACGGCCCCAGCTTGCTGGCCACCCCTAAAAACAGCAGCACAAAAGAAGTAAGCACCATGGCCAGCAAACGCCAGGCCGGGTACTGAATCGTGACCTGAATCAGTGGCACCATCAACAGCACCACGATCGAGACCAACACGACCAAGGCCAATGCCAGCACCGAGCTTTCACCCGCGTCGGACTTCATCACAAAGAAGATCACAAAACAGCTGACGGCGGATTCGGGAATACCGTAGTTCATGGCCAGCAAGACCATCAAGGCGCACAGCGCAGCAACACGCCAGCTTTGCGCCAGACGACCGGGAGTGGGCTGCAAGTCTTGCCAGACCAGCCGCGCCAAGCCCGACAAGCCGGCCTTAGCAGTTGCCATCGCGGTGAATAATGGTGGTAGCCGATGCACCCATGCGCATCAAGTCCTCGGGCGGCGCATCCACACGGATACGCACCGGGAAGCGTTGTGCGACCCGAACCCAGTTCAGAGACTTCTGGATATACGGCAAGCTGCGGGGCAGATTGATCTGCTCCTGGCTGCTGACGCCCCAACCAATTTCCTCCACCTTGCCCGAGAGCTTGCGGGACGGGTCCGACAAAACATAAACCGTGGCGCATGTCCCTGGCTTGATGTCTTTCAGATCGGTTTCACGATACATGCCCGTGACATACCAGGAGTCGGTATCCAGCAAGGTAAAGACGGACGTGCCGGGCATCAAGTGCTCGCCCGAACCGGTGCGCAAACCCACAATACGGCCATTGTGCGGTGCCTTCACCTGGGTGTGTTCCAGATCGCGCTGGGCCATTGCCAAACCGGCCTGACGCGCCTGCACCATGGCTTCTTCAGCCTGTGTATTGCCCACCAAAGCCTGGGCAGCGCCCGATTGCTCGGTCGCCTGTTTCAGCGTGACTTGGGCATCGCGCAACAAGGTATTGGCTTCATCCAGTTGCTGCTGGGACACATAGCCTTTAGCCGCCAGATTCGCCAAACGGCGCTGGCTTTGTGCAGCCATCGTCAAATTGGTTTTGGCACGGGTAATCTGATCATCGGCAATAACGGCGTTATGCCCTTCTGCCCGTACCGCACGTTGCTTCATATCCAGCGTGGCCTGGGCCAAGGCCAGCTCAGCCTGAGCCTGTTCCAGACGCAACTGATAAAACACCGGGTCCACGGTAAAGAGCAGCTCGTCACGGCTAACGAACTGGCCGTCCCGTACCACCATGCGCTCAATTTGCCCCGGCAGGGAACTGGAAATGTGCACCACATCCGCGCCAATCACGGCATCTTCAGACAAGGGATTATTGGCAGAGCGTTGCAAGTACCACCAGGCCAAGCCAATCGCAGCGACAACAATCACCACAGTCAGCAGGCGGGCAGCGCCTTTACGGGGGGAGGATTTCTGTGCCTGTGTCATGGCTCAGTTACTCGAAGAAAAGAAGAAGTGCGGCGAAGGTCAATGCCAGCGTCAGGCAGGCATAGACAGGCAAGCGCATGGGCAGGGCATCGTCCACACCGGCACGAATCAGCCCCCAACGTATCAGTAAAGTCAGCAGCAAGGCTCCCAGCACGCAGACCAGCCAGGCGGGAAAATACGAACCCGCCATATAGACCGAAGGCGCAAGGGAACAGCCCCCTAATAAGGGCAAACCTGCCAGACAGGCTATAGGCGCACGCATGCGTGGCATCTCCCCGATTTCTTGTTCACAATAAGGCCCCGCTTGGGGCCTGAATCCAGCACTAAATCGATGCGGGCCATTGTACCTGAGCCCTCAAGCAATCCCCGGTTTATTCCTGTGCACATCGCCGTAGGTACTTGGCCTTATTGCAGCTATAGTAAGAGCCGTTGTCAGACAGCGTTTGACGCATCAAGCACACGGCACGCAGCGCCACCGCTTGGCGTGCCGGGCAGTCACCTGAATCCCCCTTTTTTTGACCCAGACTTTTTAAGGACGTCATGCAGACACATTCTTACCTGGGCCAGTCCCCTGCCCTGCGCCAGCAACGCCAAGCCTACCGCCACGGTATACCCGCCTGCGTCTGTGCCCACCCTTCTATTCCCTATATCCACAAACGGCTAAGCGCCGCGGCCAGCCTGGCGCCCACTACCGCAGCAGCCGGGGCCGCCTTTCAGTCCGACAATGCCCTGGATCAAAAGCCGCTGGCATTGGCCCCCAAACTGATTCTGAGCAATCTGCGCCTGTTTGATGGCGAAACCACCGAGCTGAAAAAAGGCCTGGCTGTCCAAATTGATCAAGGCCGCATTACCGCCGTGATGCCGGTTGCCGAGATTCCAGCCGACGCCACCGTAATGGACTGCCAAAACAAAGTCCTGATGCCCGGCTTGATCGACGCCCACTGGCATAGCCTGCTTTGCGCTGTCGACCAGATGACCGCCATGATGGCCGACCCGGCCGATCTGCATTTAATTGCCAGCAAAGAAGCCGAGCGCACCTTGCTGCGCGGCTTTACCACGGTGCGTGATGCCGGAGGCCCCAGCTTCTCTTTAAAACGCGGTATTGATATGGGCCTGCTGCACGGCCCACGCATCTACCCCAGCGGAGCCATGATTGCGCAAACCGGCGGCCATGCAGACTTTCGGATGCGCTACGAAGTCCCGCGTGCCGAGGGCGAACTCAGCCACACCGAACGGGCAGGCGTCACCTGCATTGCCGATGGCGCCGACCAAGTGCTGCGCCGTGTTCGCGAGCAACTGATGCTGGGTGCCAGTCAGATCAAGCTAATGGCCGGGGGCGGTGTCACGTCCTTGTACGACCCGCTGGAAGGACTGCAATTTAGCGATGCTGAACTGCGCGCTGCCGTCGGTGCCGCCAGCGACTGGGGCACTTACGTGATGGTGCACGTTTACTGCGCCCGTGGCATTCAGCGTGCCATCAAGGCAGGCGTGAAATCCATCGAGCACGGGCAGCTTGCCGACGAAGAAACCGCCCGCATGATGGCAGGCGAAGGCGTGTGGTGGAGCTTGCAGCCCTTTCTGGCCGATGAAGACGCCAACGTCCAGCACGACCCTCGCAGCAAAGCCAAGCAGCAACAAGTGGCTATCGGAACGGTGCGCGCCTACGAGCTGGCAGAGAAATATCAAATCCAGACCGCCTGGGGCACAGACATTCTGTTTACCCCCGCGCACCTGCAACACCACGGCCGCATGCTGTCCAAACTGACGCGTTTTTACGATCCGCTCAAAGTGCTGAAAATGGCAACGGGCGACAATGGTCGACTGCTGCAACTGTCTGGCATGCGCCAGCCTTATGAAGGCGAACTGGGCGTGATTCGTCCAGGCGCCCTGGCCGACCTGTTGCTGGTAGATGGCGAGCCAGAACAAAGCCTGGACTTTCTGGAACAGCCTGCCCAGAACCTGCTCTTGATCATTAAAGACGGCAAAATCTACAAGAACGCCCTGCCCGCTTAAAACCTCATCATCAAGGAGTGCCCATGCCCAACGAATTGATGCAGTTATTCAAGTTAGTCGGCCTGGGGCTGGCATTTTTGCTGCCCCTGGCTAACCCACTGACCTCGATGGTGATGTATCTGTCTTTGGGAGAGTCCCTGAGCGCCCAGGAGAAAAAGCAGCAATTGCGTCAAGCTACCTTGTATGTGATCGCCGCCTTGCTGATCACCTACTACGCAGGCTTGTGGATTACCTCGGCACTGGGCATTTCCATGGTGGACATGCGTATTGCTGGCGGGCTGATCGTGGCCTACATCGGCTTTCGCATGCTGTTCCCCCCTGATGTCAGCGAAGTCGTCTCCAAGGCGGCGGATCAAAACACAGCCGCCCACAACAACATCGCCTTTGTACCGCTGACCTTGCCCTCCACCGTGGGCCCCGGCACCATGGCACTGGTGATCAGTGCCTCGTCCAAAATGACCACCATGCGCGGGCACTATGCCGAATGGGTGCTGATGGCGACCCCCGTCATTCTGGCCATTCTGATCGGTTTGATTTTCTTTATCTGTCTGCGCTCATCGCTCAGCATCGTGCGCGTGATCGGCCATAACGGAGTCGATGCGATCTCCCGCATCATGGGATTTTTATTGGTCTGCATGGCCGTACAGCTCGTCCTGGAAGGCGGACAGCAGTATGCTGCTACGCTGCTGACTCATTCTGCCGCGTCCTGAATTTATGTCTATGTCTTGTTTGCCTGCTTTGCGTCTCACCCTGGCCGTGACGGCCGCCCTTGCTCTGGCGGCCTGCGCCACTCCTAGTCACAAACCTGTGGCCCAAGCCATGCCCGAGCAAGACGCCCCCGAACCTCCTCGCTTGACGCTGGCAGACTACCAAGGCCCAGACCAAACCCAGCCCGCCCCCAGCGTCCAGGCCAATCATGACTACAGCCTGCCAGAGCTGATCGACCTCGCTCAACGCCTGAACCCCAGCACCCGCATCGCCTGGGGGGAAGCGCAACAGGCCGCTGAAGCCGCCGGAATGGTGCAAAGCGCCTACCTGCCCTTGATCTCCGCCAGCGTGGTAGGCGGTTATATGCGCAGCGACCGGGACGATAGCGTGCATATTCTGGGCAGAGACGTCGATGTGGACTACGACACCCACTTGAGCGGAGCCGTCCCCTCCCTGACTCTGAAATGGCTGCTGTTCGACTTTGGTAAACGGGCTGCCTTGCAAGAGGCGGCCGACAAGCTGGCCATGGCCAGCCGCATTACTTTCAGTGGTGTGCATCAAGCCGTCATTGCCGAAGTGTCCATCAGCTACTTCAACTACAACTCGGCCCGCCAGCGCGAAACAATCTCGGCTCAGGGCCTGAAAAACGCCACCCTGATCGAAGACATCGCCCTGGAGCGCCAACGCAATGGATTAGGTACGAATATTGAAGTGGCCCAGGCACGGCAACTGAAAGCCCAGGCCCGCCTGCATCACGTCAACGCCCGCACCTTGGCGCGTCAATCCTATCAAACCTTGCTGGGAGCCATCGGCCTGTCGCCGGACACCCAACTAAAAGTTGCGGATAGTGCAAACCGCCCCCTGCCCGAAGACCTGAATATCCCCGGCAATGACACGCTGAAAAAAGCCATCGCCCAACGAGCCGACGTACAAGCTCTGCAAGCAGCCCATCAGGCCAGCCTGGCCGGAATCGACTCAGCCGAAGCCAGCTTCATGCCCAAACTGGCGCTAATGGGTTTCATGTCTAAACGACTGGGATCACTCAGCGTGGGGAGCATGCCAGAAATCAGCCCACAATCCTCTTCCCGAGGAGCCGTGCTGGCCCTGAGCATCCCGCTCTACGATGCCGGACTGCGCAACAAGCAAGTGCGAGAAGCCCAATTGCGTGCCGACACGGCCCGCGAACGCGTCGCTAAAACCGAGCAAGACGCCTACAAGCAAATGATCATCGCTGCCGACGCACTGCGGGCGGCACTGGAGTCCCACCACGCGGCCAGCAGCCTGGTCGAAGCCGCCCAGATTACCTATCAAGGCGCGCTGGAATCTTATAAAGAAGGCCTGACGGGCATGACCTTGCTGACCGAAGCCCACAGCGGTTTATTGGGAGCGCAAGAAGCGCAAACCATGGCCCATACAGCAGGCTTGGTCGGCTCAGTTAATTTGGCCTTTGCAATGGGTGAACTCAACCAGGCGCCTAAACAGCCTTAAGCGTTTTTGGCAGTCAGCAGTCAGCAGTCAGCAGTCAGCAGTCAGCAGTCAGCAAATAGCCTCAGGCCAACACGATCACGGTGCAACAAACTCAGCGGCAGGGGGCGAGCTCTTTTCAAAAGGCTCGATAGCTTGCTCCTTGATCTCACATCCCCTGTCCTTGGCCAGCACCAACAAATGATTATGCCGCTGACGCAAGGCGTTCACCTCCACCTGCTCGGCCTGACTCAAATCCATAAAAAACAAGGGCACCAAAAAGAAGATTCCGGTCACGCCCAAAGCCACATTCTTGCCCGCCTTGTGCGTATCGGGAATCAAACGCCGAATCTCGCCCTCAACAAAACGCAGATCATGCTCCAGGGCTGCACACGACTTGGAGTCATCGCCATATTGCTGAATCGGCACCGGATTAGCCGAGCGCCCTGCACAGCCAGCCAACAAACTCATTACCACTAGCGTCGCTACAAACTTCTTCATTGTTCCTGCCCTTGCTCAAAGTAAGGCTCGGATTACAACAAGCAAGGGTTTAGTAACGCGTTTAATGGCATAGAGAGACAAGTGACTGCAACATAAAAAAAAGGAGCCACTCCGGGCTCCCTTCTCATTTAGCAACAAGCACTAAAGCAATTTACTGCTGTTCAATCGCATTCAAGGCATTGGCCAAACGCTCCACCGAGCGTTCCAGATTATTCAGCTTGTCCAAGCCAAACAAACCAATTCGGAAGGTCTTGAAATCTGCCGGTTCATCACACTGCAAAGGCACGCCGGAGGCAGCTTGCAAACCTGCTTTGGCAAACTTCGCTGCCGAATGGATGCCGTCATCCGTCGTGTAGCAAACCACCACACCTGGTGCTTCAAAACCTGGCGCCGCCACGCTGCGGAAACCGTGCTCACTTAACAAGGCACGCACCTTGCGGCCCAATTCGAGTTGACGATTGCGAATCCAGTCAAAGCCCAAGGCTTCCGTCTCTGCCATTGCTTCCTGCAGCACCTTCAAGGAATCCGTAGGCAATGTCGCGTGGTAAGCATGTGCGCCATTCTCGTAGGTTTCCATAATCTGCAGCCACTTGCGCAGATCGCAAGCAAAGCTGGTGCTGGTCGTGGTTTCAATGTGCTGGCGAGCACGCTCGCTCAACATCACCAAGCCGCAACATGCCGAACCCGTCCAACCCTTTTGCGGAGCGCTGATCAGCACATCCACGCCCACACTCTTCATGTCCACCCACACCGTGCCCGAGGCAATGCAATCGAGCACAAACAGACCGCCCACCGCGTGCACTGCATCTGCTACCTGACGCATATAGTCATCGGGCAACATGATGCCGGACGCGGTTTCCACGTGCGGAGCAAACACCAAAGCGGGTTTTTCAGCCTGAATGGCAGCGACCACTTCGTCGATAGGAGCGGGAGCATACGCCGCCTGCTTACCCTCTTCGATCGGGCGAGCCTTCAGCACCGTGGTGCTGGCAGGGATGGAGCCCATGTCAAAAATCTGGGACCAGCGGTAGCTGAACCAGCCATTGCGAATCACCATGCACTTGCGGTCCGTTGCAAACTGACGGGCCACTGCTTCCATCCCAAACGAACCGCTGCCGGGCACCACAATCGCCGAGTGTGCCTGATACACCTGCTTCAAGGTACGGGAGATTTCGCGCATCACCTCCTGGAAGGTCTTGGACATATGGTTCAAGGCGCGGTCGGTGTAAACCACCGAGTATTCAAGCAGGCCGTCCGGATCAACGGGAGTGCTGGTGTGAGACATGAAAACCTCAGGATTCAGATAGGAAAGATATAAAGATCGGGGGATTTTAGACCAAGCTGCTCTGCAGGGGCTGCTTGACCCCAGGACCACTCCGGTCTGCATAATTTTGAGGCGTAAACCCATCAACGCAAAACTTAATGAGAATTATTGTTATTATTCTGTATTATTTTTCAGCCTGCCTCTCCAGCCCGCCCCATGTCTCACCCTTCCCGTCCCAGAAAAGCCTGGCTCGCCTCGTACAGCGAGCTATTTGGCGTATGGCGACGTAAAGCCGAAAGCCGGGAAGACGCAGAAGATGCCATGCATGACACCGTAGTCGGCATGCTGGAAAACAACACTGGCATCATCGACAACCCACGGGCCTATCTGGCCAGAGGCACCAGCAATCGTCTGGTCAGCCGCCATCGGCATCAAACCGTTTTAACGGTGCTGCCACTGGACGAGCTAAGCGATACCGACCACCCTCGTCTGGCCGGTGCCGACAGCGACGCGCAATTTGAACAACTGGCCGATGCACTCGTCACTGCCTTGGCCGACCTGCCGCCGAAATGCAGAGAGGTTTACATCAAGCACCGTCTGGAAGGGTGGACACATACCGAAATTGCCCAGGACATGGCTCTTTCCCGCAGCATGGTGGAAAAATATATGACTCGCGCCTTGCGTCACATCCACGAACGACTGCACCATTACGTACCTGACTGACGCCATGCCGTACTCAAAGCCCGCGCAATGACCTGCCCTCCTTCCTCCGACGATCTGGATCACCCTAGCGATGCCGCTCACTGGTTCGCCCGTATGCAATCGGGGGAAGCCAGCGAGCAGGATCATCAGGCCTTCCAAGCCTGGCGAGACGCTGACCCTGAAAACGAGCGCCACTACCGGGAAGTCGAGTATCTTTGGCGCGCCACCCAAGCCGTACCGGATGAGCGTCTGCGTAGCCTGCTGCCCACTTCCCCAGTGACCATTCCATCCGCAAAGCGCCGTTACCTGACTTTGGGTCTGGGCACGCTGGGCGTCCTGGCCCTGACCGCCGGAACCTTGTATCAGTCTGGATGGATGGACTCCGCTCACGAAACCGTGCAGCTCGTCACCGCCAAAGGTGAGCGTAAACAGATCAAGTTGCCGGATGGCTCCATCGTGGACCTGAATACCAACACCATCGCCCAAGCCCGCCTGTCTGTAGACCGACGAGAAGTTGAACTGATTCAGGGTGAAGTCTTTTTTTCCGTCGAGCATTTCCAAACCCTACCCTTTATCGTGCATACCGATTTGGGGACCATTACCGTTACAGGCACCCGCTTTAACGTGCGACGCGAAACAGACAGCGTTCTGGTCAGCGTTCAATCCGGCTCGGTAAAAGTGCAGTCCGGGCCGTGGTGGCGTCGACAAGAACGCCTGTTAGGTGCTCAACAACAAGTTCTGTTGCGCCAGGGCGCCGAACCCAGCCCCGTGCAAAGCGCCGATATAGAAAGCCTGACAGCCTGGCAACGCGGCAAGATTATTTTCAGAAATACGCCTCTGGAGACGGTCGTGCAGGAAATGGCCCGCTATCTGCCGCAGACCTTAAGTCTGGACGCCCCAACGCTGCGCCAGCACCGTATTTCCGGGATCTTCGACATTGATCAGCCCGAGACCGTCATCAAGGCTCTGCCCGCTATTGCTCCGATCCGCATTCAAGCCGATGCGGCTGAGGTGCTGCACATCGTTGCGCGCTAAAACACGGCTTTTGTGCCTGTTACAAAATAATCATGATTCTCATTCCGGTGATCTGCCACCTTGCGCGTCTAGGTAGGTGAAGGGGGCTACGCATTAGGCGTCAGCCTCTTGAGTCCCTTTGGCCAAAGGCTTGGCGCGCCCATCGCGCGAGACATATTTTCATTGGAAAACGTAGGATCGTGAGCCCTTTTACCCAACGTCGCCGCAGCTTGCCCCTTTTGCGAGTGAACCTGAGTGCCCTGACCTTCAGCTTGAGTCTGGCTTTCAGCCTGGCTCCTTCGGCTGCATTGGCCCAACAAACCACCTCTATTCAAATCCAGGCCCAGCCTTTAGGCGATGCCTTGCTGCAATTGGGCGAACAAACCTCTCTGCAGATATTTTTCTCTCAGGATGTGGTTGCTGGCCGCCAGGCTCCAGCAGTCTCAGGCCGTCTATCTCCCGAGCAGGCGCTGCGTAAACTGCTGGACGGCAGCGGCATCAACTATGCCAGGGATGGCAATACCATTACCTTGTCGGCGGGCGTCACTCAACTTACCCCCGTCACCATCCGACGCGCCCCGACAGACACCTCGGACAGCTACACCGCCCTGAACAGCCGCAGTGGCAAGCTGGACACCCCCTTGATCGAAACCCCTCGCTCAATCTCCATCGTTACGCAAAAGCAGCTCAAAGTTCTGGCTCCGCAAAGTATTGAGCGTGCCCTGGCCTATACCCCCGGTGTACAAACCGATGTTTCCGGCTCGGGCGATCTGCGCATGAGCGGTGCGGTCATCCGTGGTTTCAGTGACGGCAGCGCCTATTACAAAGACGGCTTGAAGCAGCTCTCGGCCGGAACCTACGGTTCCTGGAACGACGATATGGACAGCCTGGACAGCATCGAAGTACTGAAAGGCCCCGCCTCGGTCCTCTATGGCCAGGGCCGCCCCGGCGGAGTGGTCAATGTAGTGTCAAAACGCCCCACCGCCGACCACGTCAATAGTCTGGGCCTGGGCTATGGCAGCTACCAGCGCCGTCAATTAACGGCTGATATCGGCGGCGCTTTGAACGACGATCAATCCTTGCTGTATCGCCTGAATTTTTCTGGCCGTAAAAGCCATGGACGCACCATAGACTCGCGCGACGATCGCGTCTCTGTTTCCCCTTCCCTGCTTTGGAAGCTGTCTGATCGCACTAGCCTGACGCTGTTGGGCTCTTACTCGCGCGAACGCGGCACCCCAAAATCCTGGTGGCCCAATCTGTTTTATTACCCCGAAGTCACCGACTTGCCGCTCAAGCGCACAGCCGGGGACCCCGCCTTTGACTACTTCAATCGCGATACCAAAGCCATCGGCTACGCCTTGGAACATGACACTGAAAACGGCTGGCGTTTGCGTCAAAACCTGCGCTATTCAGAAATAGAAATTGATTACCGGCACATCTACGCCATGGCAGTTCTGGCCGACCAGCGCAGCGTCTCGCGGGCCAGTCTGGCTCAAGAAACCAAAGGCCGAACCTTCACGGTCGATAGCCGTGCTGGCAAAGATTTCAACTGGGGCCCCGTCGAACACACTCTGGAATTCGGAGTGGATTATCTGCGCTACAAAGAAAATGACGGTTTGGGCTTTGGTTGGAACGTACCCGATCTGGATATGCTGGACCCGGTTTACGGGCTTTCCATTGCCCCTCCCGAACTGGACTACTCCGAGCGCGATCTGAAGCAGACAGGTATCTATATGCTGAACCAGCTCAAATGGGATAAGTGGGTTGCTAATGTCAACTTGCGTCACGATACCGCTCGAACCGTACAAAGCAGTGCGACCCAACCCCGCATGACTGATCGTGCCACCACTGGTAGTGCCGGTTTACTGTATCTGTTTGACAATGGCGTGGCCCCTTACATCAGCTACTCCACGGCCTTTGATCCGACGACAGGCCGAGCCGCCGATGGCACGGCGTTCAAACCACGCGAAGGCAAGCAATACGAAGCCGGGGTGAAGTATCAGCCACCAGGCACCGACGCCCTGATTACGGCCGCCGTGTTTGATTTGCGCCAGACCAATGTCACAACGCCCGACCCCAACTTTCCCCGTTTCAGCGTGCAGACAGGCGAAGTGCGCTCTACCGGGATTGAGCTGGAAGCCAAGCTGCCCATTACCTCCCAATTGAATGTGATGGCAGGCTATACCTATCTGGACCCACGGACCACACAAAGCGAACGTCCGGCGGAGATTGATCGGCAAACACTACAAACAGCCCGTCAGACGGCCAGTCTGTGGCTGGACTATCGTCCACAACAGATTCAGGGCTTGATGTTGGGGGCGGGTGTTCGTTACCGGGGCAAATCGCCTAATGATGTAAGACCTGATGGCAGCCTGAACTACAACCCGTCATTCACACTGGCAGACATGGCAATTGCCTATGAGACCTCCCGCTACCGGGTGGCCTTGAACGTCAACAATGTATTCAACAAGAAGTATTACACCGGTCAGTTCCGTGGCATGGAGCGAGAAGTGATGCTGAACATGAATTTGTATTGGTAATCATGTTGCTGGACATGAGGCTGTCTTGCCGGGCAAGTACGGCTTTCTCTGACTGAGTGCAGCGGCAGGCCGCGTCTTTCTTGACTCGACCTGCTGCTCTGAGTACCGTGATGGGCACGTTTCACCTCGTCTGGGTTTCATCATCATGCAGGTAGCACACTTCAGCCAGAACACCTTGGGGCGCGATATTGCCGTGGGCGATATTCACGGTTGCTTCACCAAATTGAACGCGGCTTTGAAGCGGATTCGCTTTGATCCGTCCAGGGACAGGCTTTTTTCAGTGGGTGATCTGGTGGATCGTGGGCCGGAATCGCACCATGTGTTGCAGTGGTTGGATCTGCCCTGGTTTCATGCGATTTGTGGCAATCACGAGCAGCTAACCTGGCGGCGGGCGATTGGGCAGCCGATTCAAGAGGTAGACCATCGTGTTCACGGTGGGCTGTGGCTGGATGACTGCACGCAGGACGAACAAGCTCTTATCGCCCGACGTTTGCAGGCCCTGCCTTTGGCGATGGAAATTGAAACGCCTTTAGGGATGGTTGGTGTGGTGCATGCCGACTTTCCTTACGACGATTGGCAGCACATCCATACCGAGAGTTTTGATGCGAATGACCGCTATGTCTGTATGTGGTCCAGAGATCGATATGTCACTGGCTACGATGGCATGGTGGGTGGGGTTCGGGCCTTGGTGCATGGGCATCAGACGACTCATCAAATGCGGCAACTGGGGAATGTGTTTTTCATTGATACCGGCGGGTGGCTGGATCATGGGCATTTCACCTTGCTGGATTTGAAGCGATTGGTGGCTTTGTAGGTGTGCTTTGTTTTCGATTACGGGTTGTGATTGCAGGATTAGTCTCTGGGAAGACGCTGTTTCGGTCCTGCTGGGGTGTCGGGGCTGAGCACTGGCCGGCGCTACGCACCGGTCCCCTTGTCGAAGGCTCAATCGGGGCGCATCCTGAACTCGCACGATGGTTTGTCCCCCGGACAAACCATAAGCGTCGTGCTCAAACAGCAGGATGCTTGCACCCCCGATCGAGCCCTCGCCTGCGGCCAGTACTCTGAATCGCCCCGACACCCCAGCAGGACCGAAACAGCTCTCAGCGATTATTTACAAAAACAATCCTTCTGCCGCAGCTAATTGTTGATTACTGAGTGCTGATGGCTGAAGGCTAATGGCAAATGGCTGATATTCAACTTGCCCTGAACACGGAATTAATGACACCCCCTCTGATCACGTACAAGCCTATCTTCATCAATCCCGGCACAGATCTCTCGCGCTATCTATGGCTACCTGAACAACAATTATCATGACAAGCGCTTTGACTTTGGCTTCAAAGACAAACGACAAGCTCAAAATTACACGCGACTGCTTGTTAAGTCTGGGTATCCTCAGCAAGCTTCATGCTCCCATAAAGCACCTGGCACCCGACAGTTAATAATTGGCACCGATTTTTCTATCCGCCACTCCCCCACCGCCAACTATTGAAAGTGAGGATCAACAAGCAACCCTCGCCCCCTCAATCGCCCCTAAGCAACTACAGCAAATAAGAGAACCACACACAGCCAGTCCACAAAAGGAAGAAGGCCGCATATTTATAGTCATTGTGAGCCGGTCTGGGCCGGGGGGCCGTCCTCTGGGCGATTCAGGCTTCTTGCCGCAGGCGGGCTTGCTATTCGGGGTGCAAGCGCCCTGCTGTTTGAGCACGACGCTTATAGTTTGTCCGGGGGACAAACTATCGTGCGAGTTCAGGGCGCGCCCGAATAGCAAGCCTGACCAGGGCACCGGTGCGCAGCACCGGCAAGGAGCCAAGCCCAGAGGACGGCCCCCCGGCCCAGACCGGCGTTTTCACGAGGCACTATCTAAACATGCAGCCTCTCCGCTCCTTGTCCCCATACTCAGCAAACCTTCTGCTCCGTACACAGCAACGGCGCAAAACGAAGAAGAAGAGAACCAAAACAAAACCGCCCCAGTTCCCAAAAGAAACTGAGGCGATTTCATCTTCAAACAAACAGCGGATAGGCCAAAGGCTTACTTCTCCACGCCCCCACCCACAATCACACCGTTCACATCTTTACCGTAATAGCTTTCCTCACCATCGTGGAACTCGACACGAGCCTCCTCAACAGTGCCTTTCTGACGCGCATCCTTGGGACGCTCATGGCTATTGATATACGCCGCTACGTCCCACGCATCCTGATCAGACAAAGAGAACGGCTTACCCAAAGGCATATTGGCCTTGATAAAACCGGCCGCCGTATCAATACGCGCCATGCCCGCACCCCAGTTATAGGAGTTAGCCCCCCACAAAGGCGGGAACACGACTCCACTTTCAGCATCCTTCTGCCCCTGACCATCCACCGCATGACAGAGCACACAGTTATTAGTGTAGACCTCTTTCCCACGGGCTACGTCATAACCCAGCTCGGTCTTTTTGACCTTGGGGAAACCGGCACCGGGTAACTTCTGCCCCGTCGGCGCACCATCAGACATCCAGTACATATACGTCATCAAATCGCGATACACATCGCTGCCAGCCGGAGGCGCAATGCCCGAGGGCGACGCCTGCGCATTCATGGAAAACGTAAAACAGCCAATAATGCGATCTTCCAGCGTGCTGATGGCCTTGGTCTTGGCGCGATAAGCCGGGTAGCTGACATACGCCCCCCACATCGGGGCGGAGTGCTCACGACGACCACCGTCCAAGTGACAGTTCACACACGCCAACGTATTGCCCACGTGATCGGACACCGTGGTCGACGTTTCCATAAAAATCTTCTGACCACGACGAATCGCCTCGCCATAAGGCGTAGCGGGAATGCTGCTTTCTGGTGGCGGCACATAGTAGCCATCCGCCCCCACTGGCATACCCGCCGTCACCGCATGCTTATCCTTGCTCTGAACTTTGCGGTCCGCTTCCATCGCCTCGCGGCTATAGCCTGCATTACCAATCTGAGTCGTCGCCTGATCGGGCGACCCAAACGAAAACGACAACCAGCCCTTGGCATTCAGGCCATAGCCAATTGCAAAAAGCAGCACACCAATACCGGCCCCCCAGGCCAGTCTGCGTCCGCCCGACATGGCGGGCTTGCTGCGACCATTGTTTTGAGTGTCTTTCATAAGAAGCTCTCTGTTTTGATCTTATTTCGCCTGCTTGCCATTAGCAGGCAGCGAGGCGGCGTAGTAGGAAACCGCATACAGGTCCTCGTAGGACAAGCGCGAGGCGATGTCATCCATCAGGCTTTGCGGCGAGTTATGACGATGCCCACCTTTCCAGGCCGACAACTGACTGAACAGGTAGTCCGCCTGTTGCGCGGCCAAGGGTGGGAAAGAGGTGCCAACGCCCTCACCCTGACTGCCGTGGCAACTGATACATGCAGGCACGTTCTGCTTCCAATCGCCTTTGTGAAACAGGGCCTCGCCACGCGCCAGATTCGCTTCCGAACTGGGCACATTGATGGCAGGGGCAGGCAGCTTGGCGTAGTAGGTAGCCAGCTCTTTCATATCGTCCGGCTTCAGGCCTCGAGCCACGTACTGCATGGACTCGTTCAAACGCGTACCTTGAGCAAAATCCTCCAACTGCTTGAGCAGATACGCCTCGGGCATACCGGCCAGACGTGGCGTGATGCCCGCACCTTCACCGGCCTCGCCGTGGCAGGACGCACAGCTCCAGACACTGCCCTGCCCGGAATGCACCAGCACCGGTGCATCTTTCAGGGCAGGAATGGCAGGCACCACAGGCGTGCCACCCGCATTGGAATGGATGATGGGAGCCGTAGGCTCATCCGGTGCCGCATGCGGTGCCAGATCGTGCAGGTACAGGCCCACACCAGCCAGGGCCAAGGCCACCAGAACGGCGAGCAGGAAAATCGGAATGGGACGCGGGGGTTCCCACGGCTCAAAGGTGGGGTCGATATTCTCGACCTGGGGCGAACTAGAAACTTTTTCCATTGTCATGACTTGTCCTATTTAGCGCCCGACTCGGTCGAGGCCTCTGCGGCGCGACGGTCGTAACCACGGTCACGTTTATCAAGCTCCTGGGCGCTGGTCGCATAAGTGCGGTCCAAAGCCAGCAGGTACTCCACCAAATCCAGGGCCTCCTTGCGGGCGACCACATGCTTGCCCGCAGGCTGCAAGGATTCCGGCAAACGCACCACCACATCGCCTTCGGCAACTTGGTCTTTCAGCTCGAACATATAGGGGTAGGACGGCATCAGGCTCCAGTCAAAAATCGCACGAGGCTGATACAGATGGGTCAAATGCCAGTCACGGCTTTTCATGCGCGCACCGACGTTGAACAGGTCGGGACCGGTACGCATGGTGCCCAGCAGGTGGGGCGAGTCGTAAAAGTAATCGCCCGGTGTGGACGCACGGCCCCAGCCACGTGCCGTATCAAACAGGGTTTGACCGGTGGAACGCGGCTGCTGGCTGTGACAGTACAAACAGCCATTGGCCACGTACTCGTCACGCCCCAGCAATTGCTGGGCGGTATAGGGCTTCAATTGCTCCGGTGGCTCGGACGTGCGCAATTGCCAGGCTGGCAGAATCACCAGCATCAAGGTCGCCAGCAGCAGTACGCCGATAGCCCCGATTAGTAATGGTAAGAGTCGATTCATGACGCATCTGCCTGAGCAAGTGTTGGAGTCGCTGTTGTTGCGGGATTTTTGCGCAGCAAGAGCAAGGCAAAGTGAGCGGCAAAGATGAAATGGCCCAAGGTCATCATGGTGCCGCCAATGGAGCGGGCTTCCAGATAGGGAACCATCTTGTGAGTGATCTCACCAAAACTTGAACCAGGGTCCATCAAGCCCATGCCCTGCACCACACCGGCAATGCTCAGGGCCAGCACGTAAATCGTGAAGCCTGCAGTCACCAGCCAGAAGTGGGTCTTGATCAAAGCCGGGAAGGGCCAGCGGCGTCCCAGAATGTG
This sequence comes from Alcaligenes sp. SORT26, assembly GCF_017377875.1. Taxonomy (GTDB): domain Bacteria; phylum Pseudomonadota; class Gammaproteobacteria; order Burkholderiales; family Burkholderiaceae_B; genus Alcaligenes; species Alcaligenes parafaecalis. The sequence continues at coordinate 329,904 of NZ_CP070975.1, read as the reverse complement.
CGGCATCATGTAATACAACGTGCCGAACATCACCATGGATACAAAGCCATACGCACCCAGGTGAGCGTGACCCACGGTGTAATGCGTAAAGTGCGTGACCGAGTTCACCGAACGGATCGCTTCCAGCGAACCCTGGAAAGACGACAAGGTGTACATTAGCGCGCCAATCCAGACGAAACGCAGGGCCATGGATTGCTTGAAGGCCCACAAGTTCTGCGCAACCGTCACGTGCTGGTTAATCGCCACGGCAATCACCGGTACAAACATCATGATGCTGTGCACCACAGACAAGGTGACGGCCCAGGTTGGCACCGGACCACCCATCAAGTGGTGAATACCGACCTGGCTGTAGAACAGCGCCAGACTCCAGAAACCCAGCAAGGACACGTTGTAGGAATACACGGGTTTGCCGATGATTTTGGGGATGATGTAGTAGGCAGCGCCCACACCCATCGGTGTCAGCCACAGACCCAGCACGTTGTGGGCAAACCACCAGTTCACCGTCGCTTGTTGAGCACCGATATGCAGGCCAGGGATGTTGGAGACCAGGAACAGAAAGGGAAACCAGACCATCCCGGCCAGGAAGTACCAGCCCGACACATAGATATGGCGCGACTTGCGGTTGGCTGCGGTTTCAATCGCAGGCCAGGCCAGGAAAAAGCCCCCTACCGCCAGCAGAATATCGATCTGCCAGGGGAATTCCAGCCACTCGATACCATCGGACCAGCCATTAGCCACGGCAATCGTGCCGCCCAATACGCCCAGAGTCCACAGCGCCGCACCCACATAAACCATATTCGGGCGTCGCAGCGGGGTATGAAAAATACGGGGCAATAGCCATAAAGCCACACCAATCCCGGTTACCGACAGCCAGCCATAGGCCACGATGTTCAGGTGCAAGGTACGTGCGCGACCAAAGGTCACTTGTGCCACATCGGCCAGCCAATCCGGCCAGTGCAGCTTCAGCGAGGCCATCACGCCAAATACCGAACCAATCAGCAGCCAGGTAATTCCGACCGTGACCAGAAGCAGAACCGGCCCCCGACCACTGCGGTCAATGCCCGCACGCAAAACGTCAAAACGATGAGTATGTGCTTCGTTCTCCCCCCCAAAGGAAGCACTATCATCAGGCTGCCCAAGCTCACCTTTCATGAAGATGGTCTCAGCTTCGTTCTTCCCAACGAAGATCAGCTTGTTTGCCACGGCCCAGACAAGAATGCCCAGTGCCACCAAAGAGGCGACAAAACTGGTCGCCAGTAATATTCCTAATATAGGAGTCATGTGAGTAAATGCCCGATATCTGTCATGCGGCTAAGCCTAGAGAAACGTCATTGCCCAAGCCGGTTTTATTAAAAAAGTAAGTACCGAGATACAAATGCAATGCAATCTACATCACAGTAGAGGATCAGGATTAAGGCCAAATTAAGAGAATTTTCCCTCTCGCCCCTGCCCTCAAGGCTGCTAACATGAACGCCGAAACGTAATAAACATCAGGCTTTGCCTGCACAAGCCGCATTCGCTACAGGGGGGAGAATGCACGTTTTACTTGTTGAAGATGATGCGCTTGTCGCCAGCGGAATTGTGGCGGGCTTGCGACTGCATGGGCTGACGGTGGACCATGTCGGCACGGCCAGCCTGGCTGATACCGCCCTGCTGTCTTCCCACTTTGATGTCTGTATTCTGGATCTGGGCTTGCCCGATCAGGACGGCCTGACACTGCTGCGCCGCTGGCGCGAACAAGGCCGCAAACTGCCTATTCTGATTTTGACGGCCCGCGATGCCCTGCATCACCGGGTCGAGGGGCTATTGGGCGGGGGCGATGATTACGTCATCAAGCCCTTTGACCTGGACGAGCTGCTGGCGCGCCTGCATGTGCTGACCCGGCGTCTAGCCGGGCATGACACGGACTGCATTGAATATGGGCGGCTGAGTTTCTGTGCGTCCACCGGCCAGGTCACTTTGGATGGCAAGCCGGTCAATCTGGCGCGCCGCGAGCTGTCCTTGCTGCGCGCCCTGCTTAATAAACCCAATTCGATTTTGAGTGCAGAACAACTTTGTGACAGCGTCTACGGTTACGACCAGGACCTGGAAAGTAACGCCATCAATGTTCATATCTACCATTTGCGCCGCAAGCTGGGCAGCCATATTGTCGAGACCGTACGCGGCCTGGGTTACAAGCTGGGGCCTGCCGGTTAGGTCCGCCACACCATGAGCTTACGCCTTAGACTGCTGCTGATTATCGGCATCTCCCTGACAGTCCTGTGGAGCGCTGTAGCCACCTGGATGCTGATGGATGCACGCCAGTCCTTACGTGAAGCGCTGGACAGCCGCTTGGCGGCGTCGGCCCGTATGGTGGCCGGGCTGGTCGCCCAATTTCCGAATTTGCAGGAACTGGCCCAATCAGCCGAGCGGCCTTTGGACATCATTGCCCGTGATGGTGTGGCCTGCGAAATCAGCGTGGTACGCAGTGAAGTGGAAATTCAAGCCGTCAGCCGGACGGCCGGCAGCCCGGATATGTCACAAGTGGCGCTGGGTTTTGGTACCCATATGCACGGCGGCAAGCGCTGGCGTACCTTTGTCTTGCGCGAAGGTCATATTCAAATCGCTGCGGCGGACAGCATCGAAATCCGCGAATCGCTGGTGCGGGGAATCATGATCTCGGCAGGCCTGCCCTTTGTGGTGGCCCTGTTTGGCAGCTTGTTGCTGCTATGGATAGGGATTACGCACGGTCTGGCCCCACTGGAACGGATTCGGGATTTGCTGTCCCGCCGCCGCCCTGGGGACGATAGCCCCCTGCCCAAGGTCAAAGCGCCGGTTGAACTGCAACCCTTGCTGCGCACCATCGAGGAACTGCTGGAGCGCCAGCAAGCCGCCATCATGCGCGAGCGCCGCTTTACCGATAGCGCGGCCCACGAGCTACGCACCCCGCTTACGGGGATCAAAACCCATATTCAAGTCGCCCATCTGGCCGCACAGCGGCCCGGCGAGCGCAATACGCTGGATACCGCCTTGAGCCAGGCAGATCAAGGCGTGCAGCAACTGCAAAATATTCTGCAACGACTGCTGGAACTGGCCCGTCTGGACGGTCAAAGTGCCAGCATGGAAAGCAGCCAGGCCGATGAGGCCGTGTACGCCGCCCTGCATGCGCTCAAAGCCATCTACGGCGACACCATCGACCAGATCACTCTGGATATATGCAGCAAGCCCGGCCCAGTGCGGATCGAGAAATCCCTGCTGACTGTCGCCGTGCAAAACCTGATTGATAATGCCTTGCGCTACACCCAGGCCGTACAACCGATCAGCCTGCGTATTGAGGCGGATGAACCGGGCTTTTTACGTATCAGCGTGCTGGACCACGGCCCCGGCTTAAGTGAACGCGAGCGCGATCTGGCCATGAACCGCTTTTGGCGCGGCTCGCAGCAGCAGGCGGGTTATGGGCTGGGCTTGTCTATTGTGAACGCCATCGCGACCCAGCATGGCGGGACTCTGGAACTGCTCAATCGCCAAAGCGGGGGGCTGGAAGCACGGCTGACTGTGCCTATCGGTACAGCCACACCGCCGTACAACTAATTACCCCACCGTCAGCACAGTGCCTTGTACACAGTGCACTGATTGCGGATTGCGGATTGCGGATTGCGGATTGCGGATTGCGGATTGCCAATCAGTCTAAAGACGAAACACCTCAGCGCTGCGTAACCTGCCCCCTGTCAGATCTAGGCGTCTTCACGCTGAAGAAGCCATAAAAAAAGGCCAGATCCCATAAAGGGTCCGGCCTTTTCAGTTTGACGCTGCGCTTGCCTAATCAGGCAAGCCAATCATCAAAGAATTTGAATCTTGGTTGCGCATGGGCCTTTTTGACCCGCACCTTCCACGAAGGAAACGCGTTGGTTCTCTTCCAGAGTTTTGAACCCGGTTCCCTGAATTTCACTGTGGTGTGCGAAGAGATCCTTGCCGCCGTTCTCCGGCACGATGAATCCGAAGCCTTTTTCGCTGTTGAACCACTTCACAATACCAATTTCTGTCTTCAAAATAAGTCCTAAATGTAATAATAATCAGGGAAATAATTTCCCCTTTCAGCACTATCCTCTGATTAGGCCTACAAAGATAGCTTCGTTACTTTTTAATCCCGAAAATAAGGCATTTCTGTTGTTTCCTGAACCACTTCGGGGCCTTTTTCCGCTTTTCATCGCACCATCAAGACCTTTGCACCTGCATACAAGGATCTCGGTTCTGGTTCACTTCCTGGCTAGCTCACGTTCCCTTCAGCGGGCAGCCCGCACTGGCGCCCCGCGCTACTCTTGAACCCCCAGTCGAATATAAAAATCCCCACGCAGTTCAAGCACTCTTGGCTATACTGGCTCGCACTAAGCGGGCTACTAATCCTGATTGACGTGTGTCATGTCATGATCACGAGGAGCATAAAAATGAATCGTAGAAGCTTCATGCTGGCCACGCCAGCCGCCGCACTGGGAACCCTGGTTCTCCCCTCCGCCAGCCTTTCTGCCCCTGCCATCATCACCAATACCAGCCAGATCCTGCCGCCCCACACCAAGGGGCCGCGCATTGTGATTTGCGGTGGCGGCTGGGGCGGGATGACCGCTGCCAAATATCTGTCCAAGCTGGTCCCGCAAGCACAAGTGGTCCTGATTGAGCGCAATCCCACGTTCTGGTCCGGGCCCATGAGCAACAAGTGGCTGATTGATATCGTCAACACTGATTTCCTGAACCACGACATGCTGGCGCCCGCCATCAAGTATGGGTACAACCTGGTGCATGCCGAAGTCACGGCCATCGAGCGAGACAAGAAAACCGTACGCACAACCCAGGGCGCCTTGAGCTACGACTACCTGATCCTGTCAGGCGGCATACGTAACGCCTACGACGCCTGGTTCGGGAATGACACGTACGCGGCTGAATACACCCGCCAGCACTTCCCCAATGCCTACATCCCGAATGCCGAGATGTTCGCTCTGAAGAACAAGCTCAAAGCCTTCAAGGGCGGCACGATTGTCATGACACTGCCGCCACCGCCTCATCGTTGCCCGCCCTCGCCCTATGAGCGCGCCTGTCTGATGGCCTGGCATATCAAGTCCAACAAGATTCCAGGCAAGATTATTATTCTGGATCCCAAGCCCACCATCGCCCCCATTGGCGAAGGCTACCGGGCCGCCTTCCAGGAGCTGTACCCGGACATCATCACCCACGTGCCCAATGCCCGTGTACGCGAAGTTGATCCATTCAAGAAACACATCAAGACCACAGCAGGCGACTTTGATTTTGACGACGCCGTGCTGATGCCGCCCCATCAAGCAGCCGATATGGTCTGGAATGCTGGTTTGGTCGGCACCGGCCCCGACGGCAAACCGACCGGCTGGGCCAATATTGACCCGCGTCTGTTCACCGCCCGCGACGACGACAATGTCTATGTGGTGGGGGACTCCATGGGCTTTATTTCCGACCAGTTCGGCCACTACCCCAAGAGCGCCCACGTGGCGCACGCCGTTGCCAAGATTGTTTCCCAGAATCTGGCCGAACGCATCGCGGGCAAGGAAGTAGTGCCCGTGCTGCCCGACAACCTGTGCTACATGATGGTCAACGGGGATCCGCAAGAAGAAATCTCGGTCAAGTTTGAATACGAGCTGGATGCAAGCGGCAAAGTTCTGCAAACGCAGATTGATATGGATGTACGCACCCCCGACCTTGTTCAAGAAGACTTTCAGTGGATCCAGAGCCGTTTCAATGACTTCCTCTAAACTTCCCTCTCGCTTTGTCCGCCGCCGCCAGCTTTTGCTGGGCAGTGCAGCGGGACTGGGTGCCGCTTGGCTACCCATCAATCTGCATGCGCAAGTGGCCTTTGACCAGCTTCTGAAACCGGCCACCGCGGCGCAGGTGCAGGCCATTGTGGACGAGTTCCTGAAAGGAGCCACACCACAAGACAAAGGCCTGAAACTGGATATGCCCGCATTGGGCGACAACCCAGCTGCCGTGCCGGTGAAAGTAGTACTGGATACCCCGCTAAGCGACGATGTGTATTGCCAGGAGCTGATCATTCTGGCCCAGGGCAACCCGCACCCACTGGCTTGCCGCTTCAGCTTCACCGCGCTGGCAGGCACCACAGAAGTCGCCGTACGCCTGCGTCTGATCGAAACCCAAACCATCCGCGCCCTGGCTCGCTTGAGCGATGGCCGCGTCCTGAGCGCCCAGCATCACATTACCGTGACCGCTGGCGGCTGCGGCATGTAAACAAGGGGCACTCATGAGCAAACCACGTATCTGGATCAGCAATGCCAAACCCAAAGCAGGCGATATTGTGCGCGTACGCGCCCTGATCGAGCACCGCATGGAAAGCGGCCTGCGCTTGAATAAAGAAGGCCAGGCTGTACCGCGCAACATCATCAACGAATTCAAGGCGACTTTTAACGGTGAGCCCTTGTTCAACTGGCAGCCGGAAACCGCGATTTCCCAAAACCCCTACATCGAATTCACCTTTGTCGCGCGGCAATCCGGGGCTCTGGAAATGAGCTGGACAGACGATCAGGGCAGCGTCATCCAAGGCCAGACGGAGCTGACGATCAGCGGCTGATTCACGCCGCCTGCCATCATCGCCCATTCCCCCCCTCTTCAGCGCCCACCCCGGGCGCTGAGTTCATAACAGCGTTCTATATAGTCATACAGGGGGGGCTTAAGGGGAATGCTACGCTTGGCGTCCTTTCCTACAACGATGCACATTGACAAGAAGAATGCCCATGTCCCTCTCTCTGGTAGGTCGTCTCCTTATTGCCCCTGCCCTGTTGGCGGCCAGCAGTGCCGCTGCCCCGGTCTGGGCCAGTTCCAGCACACTGGATATCAAAACGGTGGCCAGCTCCTGTGCGAACTGTCACGGCCCCGATGGGCGTTCCACGACCCTGATCCCCTCCCTGGCTGGCCGCCCTGAAGCCACCTTGCTGGAACAACTGCGTGCTTTTGCCTCCGACAAGCCACCGGCTGGCACCACCATCATGAATCGCCTGGTCAAAGGCTACCAGGACGCGGATCTGGAAGCCCTGGCCCGTTATTTCTCTGAAGTTTCCTCCACCCCTCGCAGCGCTGCGGAAGGACGTTAAGAATGAGCACACCCTTAAACTCCTCCCGTCGCCAATGGCTGAGCCGTGTCGGTAAAACCGGTGTCGCCGGTTTGGCCTTGAGCACCCTGCCCGTCTATGCACGCAGCAGTTCTGCCCATGTGATTGTGGTCGGTGGCGGCTTTGGTGGCGCCACCGCCGCTCGCTATCTGAAGCGTGGCGATCCGTCCCTGAAAGTGACTTTGATCGAACCGGCCACCACTTTCTACACCTGCCCCTTCACCAATTTGTATCTGGCTGGTTTGCGCCGCTTTGAGCAGCAAGGCCACGGTTTTGATGATTTGCGCGCAGCCGGTATTGATGTGATTCACGATCTGGCCACCGCTGTTGATTCCCAGGCCAAAACCCTGACTTTGGCCAAGGGCCAGAAACTGTCTTACGACAAGCTGCTGCTCTCGCCCGGTATTGATTTTCGTTGGAACACACTGGAAGGCTACGACGAAGCGGCTTCCTTTCTGGCTCCGCATGCCTGGAAAGCGGGCGACCAAACCCGCTTGTTGAAAAGCCAGTTGGACGCCATGCCCAATGGCGGCACCTTCATTATGGTGGCTCCTGAAAACCCCTTCCGCTGCCCGCCCGGCCCCTACGAGCGCGCCAGCATGGTGGCCCACTACTTCAAGCAAAACAAACCCAAATCCAAGATTCTGATTCTGGATGCCAAGGACAACTTCTCCAAACAAGGCCTGTTCCAGGACGGCTGGAAGCAAGTCTATGGCGACATGATCGAATGGGTGCCCTTCTCCAAAGACGGCAAAGTCACCCGCGTGGATGCGGCCAAACTGAGCGTGGAAACCGAGTTTGGCGAAATCCACAAGGCCGATGTACTGAACGTGATCCCGCCACAAAAAGCCGGGGCGATTGCCGAACAGGCAGGTGTCACCAACGCCAGCGGCTGGGTGCCTATTGACCCGCACACCTTCGAGTCCGAGCAGGTCAAGGACATCTACGTGGTGGGCGATGCCACGATTGCCTCGCCCATGCCCAAGTCGGGTTTCTCGGCCAACACGCAGGCCAAGCTGGCCGCAGCGTCCATTATCAATGCGCTCAGCGGCAAGCCCTCGCCACAAGCCACCTTGAGCAATACCTGCTACAGTCTGATCGCCCCCGACTACGGGATTTCTGTTGGGCATTTGTATGCCTTTGCAGACGACAAGCTGGCAGAAGCATCCGGCGGGGTCAGCCCCAAAGAAGCCAGCCCGGCCTTCCGCAAGCAGGAAGCCCAGTACGGCGAAGCCTGGTATGCCGCGATCAGCCGCGACATCTGGGGCACCAAAGGCTAAGTGTTCATAACCCGGTCCTAACATCCAGCGCACATGATGAATACAGAACTTGTACTGTGGGTCAGCTTGGCCATTGGCCTGCTCTTTGGCATCTGCGGCCAGCTCAGTGGTTTTTGCTTTTATCGTGGTTTGACCGAGCGCTGGTCCGGGCGCAGCGGCTACAAGCTCCAGGGTTTTGCCCTGGCGCTGGCCGTGGCCTTGGCCGGGACACAACTGGCGGCAGGCTATGGCCTGATCAGCCTGGATCAAGTCCTGTACCTGAACCCCACCTTTTCCTGGCTATGGGTGCCTGTGGGCGGTGTGCTGTTTGGGGCAGGCATGACCCTGGCAAACGGCTGCGGCGCACGCGCCCTGGTCTTGTTGGGGCAAGGCAATTTGCGCTCCTTTGTCGTCCTGCTTTGCTTGGGGATTGCAGCCTATATCACCTTGACGGGCCTGCTGGCCCCGCTGCGCATGAGCATCGCCCAAGCCAGCAGCGTGACTGTACCCGCCGTCACGCTGGCTGCAGGCACTGTCCGTTCTATCGTCATTGCCGTGATCGTGGCCGCCTTGATCGCTTTTGCCTTGCTGCGCCGACAGGACGGCCAGCGCCTGAATGATCTGTTGGCCGGAGCATTTGTAGGACTGCTGATTGTGGCGGGCTGGCTGACCACCGGCTGGCTGGGCGATGATCCTTTCGAGCCTTTGCCCGTCAGTTCCCTCAGCTTTGTCGCGCCCATTGGCGAAAGCATTCAATACGCCATGATCTCCACTGGCATGAGCCCCCGTTTCACCATCCTGATTGTGGCTGGTGTGTTACTGGGTTCTTTGCTCAGCGCTCTGCTGCGCCGTCGCTGGAAGCTGGAAGGCTTTGAATCTCCCCGCCAGATGCTGCGTTCTATCGCAGGTGGAATCTTGATGGGAGTGGGCGGCGTGCTGGCTCTGGGCTGCACCATAGGCCAGGGCTTAAGCGGTTTGTCTACACTCTCGGCGACCTCCTTGCTGGCGGTGCTGGGTATTATCGTCGGCTCCCGTCTGACCTGGACCCGCCCAACAGCCTGACTCCGTGTTTCAATAAGGGCTTGAATTTTCACTCATCAGGCTGCTCAAACAAGCTCTGTTCGGCAGTCCTGAGACGTGCTTATCGAGACCCTCGCGATGCGACAGATCCTGCTAGTTGTCGATGTGCAAAGCTGCTTTTCACCGCCCCAGTGGCTGATTGAAGGCATTAACGCCTTGAGCACCCGCCTGCCCTGCGCGGCCCTGATCGAACTGCACGATGAGTCTCAAACGCCCTTTTCCAGCCAACTAGGCTGGAGCCCGCCGCGCAGCGATCGCTGTCTGGTGAACGCCAAACAAATCTTCATCAAACACGGCTACGCGCCCAGCCCGGCTGCGATGGAGTATCTGCAGCAATGCCAGGCCGATCGCATTCTGGTCTGCGGCATTCAAACTGACACCTGCGTGCTGGCTGCAGGATTTGCCTTGTTTGATGCAGGGCTACACCCCACCTTGATTACGGACCTGACCGTGGGCTCGTCTCTGGATCGCTCCGGCGCGTTGGGCATCAAGCTATGGAAGCACCACTTCGGGCGCACGATTCATAGCAGTGAACTGATCGCGGAGTTGAACCAGCCATGAAGAGCGTGCTAGTTGAAAACTCAACCATACCGTGCCTGACTGATCATTACGTTTAGCGTAATCATTCAGCCATAAGCTTTATTGATAGCCCTATCCCGCCGCTGATATGGTCGTCTCCAGAAACCTGCAAAAGGTTCAACTACAAGGAGACGAGACATATGCATTGGCTATCCATTGCCGTATTAGGAGGCATGTTTGTGCTGGCAACCGCCCTGCCCATCAATATGGGGCTGATTGCCTTCGTAGGCGCTTTTTTAGTAGGGACACTGGTTGCAGGCATGGGCGCCAAAGAAATCATGGGCGGCTTTCCGGCTGACCTGTTTCTGACATTGGCCGGTATCACCTACTTGTTCGCCCTGGCCCAGAACAACGGCACTATCAACTGGCTGGTCAGCATGTCCGTACGGGCAGTACGCGGGCGCATTGCCGCTATTCCCTGGATCATGTTTTTCATCACGGCAGCCCTGACCTCTGTCGGTGCCGTCAGCCCGGCCGCTGTCGCCATTATTGCTCCCATTGCCTTGGGCTTTGCCCGCCAGTACGGCATCAACCCCCTGTTGATGGGCTTGCTGGTGATTCATGGCGCACAAGGCGGCGGCTTTTCCCCGATCAGCATTTATGGCGGCATTACCAACCGCGTGGTCAGCGCCGCCGGTTTGCCCTTGAATGAAATGGCCACCATGATGGCCAGCCTGAGCATCAACCTGGCGGTGTCCATCTTGCTGTTCATCTGGATGGGCGGCTTGAAGCTGATGCGTCAGAAAGTGGATTTAAGCTCCGCGGACGTCAAGGTCGCTCGCGTAGCCCACGGTTCAGGCGGCCCACAAGTGTTTGGCGATGCAGAAGCCGAAGCCTTCGGCGAAGAACGCAAAACCGCCCAGAAAAGCCCCGATGCCCTGGTGGAAGCCGGTAATGGCGGCAGCGAAGCTCCGCACTGGTATCGGGTTGTCACCTTGATAGGGCTGTTCGTGCTGGCCGTCCTGACCTTGTTCTTCAAACAGGACATTGGCTTTACGTCCATCACCATTGGTCTGATCCTGACCCTGATGGCTCCCAATCTGCAAAAGCGTGCCCTCGGACAAGTATCCTGGCCCGAGATCATGCTGATTGTGGGTGTCAGCACCTATGTCGGGGTGATGGAATCCATGGGCACAATTGATTTTGTCGGTCATAGCGTTGCTCAGTTGACCTCTCCCTTGATGGCGGCCTTGCTGCTGCTCTTTGTCGGTGCTGTGGTCTCCGCCTTTGCGTCTTCCACGGCAGTGCTGGGGTCGCTGATTCCGCTGGCTGTGCCCTTTTTGCAAGGCGATGGCGGCGTGGGTCCCGTGGGCTTTATTGCAGCCATGGCGGTATCCTCCACCATTGTGGACGTCAGCCCTTTCTCCACCAATGGCGCATTGGTGCTGGCTAACGCGCAAGGTGTCTCGCGTGATGCCTTCTTCCGTCAACTTCTGTTGTACGGCGCTGCTGTCACCGTTATTGCTCCGGTCGTCGTCTGGCTGCTGTTTGTAGTGCTCTAAACGCACCTGATCGAGCAGCGTATAAACCGGCCCCGGATGCCTCAGTATCCGGGGCCGGTTTGCTGAGGAATGCCTGGCCCCCCTATGCAAAACGCCAAAACAGCTATGGCGCCGCATTAAATTCTGTAGAAAGCCTTGAAACCGAGAATATTTCCACACCGAAATGAGAATGATTGCTATTATTCTGCGGTCGTTCAAGCCTGATGCCCTCTTTTTCTCTCTATCACCCGCTACTCGCTTCCTGAAAAGCGAGGGTTGCGTGATGAGTGCAGCTTACAAGAATGGCGGACTCAATCTGCCACCCATCGCTGCCAGACAAGCACGGCTTTTCTCGGTTTTATGGTCATCAATCCAGCACCCGGAGACGGTGTTGAAGTAGGAGGCGCGTCAGCGTGAAAGAGTCATTTCGCCAATGTATGGCATGGCTGCATACCTGGGTCGGTCTGGTGGTGGGCTGGATCCTGTTTTTTGTCTTTGTCACTGGCACAGCCGGTTATGTGGATGATGAGATCACCCGCTGGATGGAGCCCGAGCGCCCTTTGCCCGCGCAAGTCTTGCCCGAGCAGTCCAGCCACATGCTGGATCAGGCCCTGACGCAGCTTCAAGCGCACGCGCCCGAAGCTAAGGCCTGGACCATCACCCTGCCCCATCAAGCCCTGAACCCGCGTGCTACGCAGGGGCTGTCGATTGCCTGGGAAGAAATGCCTCAGCCGGGTCAACGCGGACGTCGCGGGGGTGAAAACCTGGACCCGACCACCGGCCAGATTCTGCCCGAGGTCGAACCTCGCGCCACCGCTGGCGGCACCGGTCTGTATCGCATGCACTATGCCTTGCATTACATGCCTTATCCCGTTGCCATCTGGCTGGTCGGGATCTGCACCATGCTGATGCTGCTGGCCGTGATCACAGGGGTCGTCACGCACAAGAAAATTTTTACCGATTTCTTCACCTTCAGACCCGGCAAGGGGCAGCGTTCCTGGCTGGACGCGCACAATATCGTCAGCGTGATGTCCCTGCCTTTTTTCCTGATGATTACCTATACGGGCCTGATCTTTTTCATGTCCATTTATATGCCGACCGGGCGAGACGTGATGTATGGCCCCACAGAAGCGGGCCGACAAGCCTACTTCCAGGATATTCGCTTTCAGAACCGCGCTTTCCTGCCAGTGTCCCTGCCCCAGGCCTCGCTGGGCGAGATGATGCACAGCGCCGAGCAGCAATGGGGCAAGAACAGCATTGCCTCGATCCAGATTACGCATCCGCAAGACAGCCAGGCCTATGTCGAGCTGCGCCGCACTGGAGTCACAGGCGTGTATTGGACCCGTGCTGAAACGCTGCGCTTTAACGCTATCGACGGTCGCGCCATGGAGCCTGAGGACACGAGCAATCTGACCGGGGATACCCATCGCGTTTTACTGGCTTTGCATGAAGGCGTGTTCGCCGAGTGGTGGATGCGTTGGCTGTACTTTATTTCTGGCCTGCTAGGCTGCGCCGTGATTGGAACAGGCCTGGTGCTATGGACCGTCAAACGCCGTACCCAGCATCAAAAACGTATGGCCAAGGCCAGCACACTAAGCGCAACCGAGCGCTTTGATGCGGCTGGCCTGCGTCTGGTCGAGATCCTGAATGCCGGAACGCTAGCAGGTTTACCGCTGGGTCTTGCCGCCTACTTCTGGGCCAACCGCCTCTTGCCCGTCACCATGGCCGACCGCGCTGCCTGGGAGTTTCATGCACTCTTTCTGGTCTGGGGCTGGTCCTTCCTGTTCGCAAGCTGGCGTCCTTTGAAACGCGCCTGGCTGGAACTGCTGTGGCTAACGACCACCGCCTATGCCCTGATCCCCGTTCTGAACATGCTGACTACCGATCGTCACCTGGGCATCACCTTGCCCTACGGCGACTGGGGTTTGGCAGGCTTTGACCTGACCATGCTGGGACTGGCCGCCACCTTTGCCTACATCGCCATCAAAATGAAACGCAAATGGCACATTGCCAGCCTGCAGCAAAAAGCCACTGCGCCAGCCCGTTTGCAAACCGCCGGAGTGAACTCGTGAGTGGACTGAGCTCAAACTATCGCCTGCAAGTGCTATCGCGCATTGTGGCGGCCACCGTTGGCGGCTACGCCCTGGCTTCTGCCGTGACCGTCTTGCTGACCTTGCTCTGGCCCCTGCCTAAAGGTCAGGCCGTGCTGGCCACCAATATGCTGGGTTTTGTCTGGTACACCATCGCAGTGATGTGGGTGTTCAGCACCAAAAGCGCCACCCGTGCCTGGGTGGGCATGGTATTACCGACCGCCTTGATTGCCTTGCTTAGCTTCTTGCTGATCCCTGCGGGAGCCGCGTCATGATCAACACCAGTTTGTGGTTGAATCTGGCCGTCTTGATCAGCAGCCTGGCGGGCTTTATCTGCCTGGCGCTAGCCAGTGATCGACAAGGCGAGTTTCTCCTGCACCGCACACCCTCCCAACGCGAACGCCTGCTCTTTCGTGTCCTGGGCTGGCCTTTGCTGGTGCTGGCGCTCGTCCTGTGCATACAAGGCTGGGGCGCCAGCATGGGCGTGGTGTCCTGGTTGGGCTGGCTCACCATAGCAGGCGCAGGCTTGACCTTCTATCTACCTTGGTGGCCTTGGCAAGAGAAAAAACCGGTACGGGCTCGCCCCGCCCCGGTCGCCAAAGCGGGAGCAGCCGAGCCAAGCCCCACTCCCCCGGAAACGGTCCCCTCAGCAGCCAAAGCACCGCTCAGCCTTGCCCCACGCAATCTGATTTTTGCTAGCAGCTTGCTGGCAATCCCTGCCGCCTTTGTCATTTACCTGGCTCAACTGGGACCCGCCCCCATCTTCCGGGCGGATGCTCTGCAAGGCCAGATTGGCCCATGGTCCTTTGTCCTGGCCGAAACCAATGAGCACGCCCCCGTTCTCTCCGGCACAGGCCCTCACCACACCAAGGGCTTCCAGATTCGGTTTTGTGAAAGCTGCGATACCGCTATACGCAGCGCCTATCTGCAAATTCGCAAACCGGATAGCAAGCCCTCACCCCGGCAGGCCTTTGGCGGCGTACGTTGGACACGCGCAGTCGACATTGCCATCCCGCATGACAGCGAGTTGGAGCATCAGTTGTGGTTAACGGTAGAGGCCAAGAACGGCGAACTCTATCACCAGGCTTTTGACTTCCACCAGGTGTCGCCTGCAACAGCGCCTTTTATTCAGAAAAACCTTTAAGAAAAACGCTCTGCGGCCTTGAGTGATCCTGCGGGTCACCAAGGCCGTCTGTTTGACTGCACCCTGATACAAGTCCCTTGCCCTAGTCCCCTACGATCCGGGTCCCTTGATGAAACACCATCTGCCAACGGCCCTGTCTTTGCCGCCAGATTGAACTGCGCAAAGAACGTTGCTGAGCTTCGTTATCTGGGACAACACAAATGTAAGTCACCAGGACGACGTCCTCGGCCAATACCGTCAGCTTGAAATCACTCAAGCGCCGCTGCTCAAATCGCTGCTCCGGCAACGACTCCAGAACCTCCGCCTTGTCCCACGCAGCACCTCTGGCACCGAACTCCACGAATTCATCAGCCAGCAACTCACTTAGCTCGGCCACATCCTGACGGGTGGAACGATCGAACAGGCGCTCTTCAAGAGACAGAATCAGGGCTTTCAGGGAATGAATCATGCTTGTGCTGATGGCTCGTGGGTTTGTAGAAAATTTTAGAACACACCTTAACTATACGCGAGCAAACGAAGTCGCTTAAAGGATGCAAAACCTCTAATTAAGTGAGCTAGAAGGAGCTTTAAAAAGCAAGAGCATCTTGAAAACCTATTTTTTTCCCAAAACTAAAACGACTCTATCTACGGACACGGGTCGGGTCGGGTCGGGTCGGGTCGGGTCGGGTCGGGTCGGGTCGGCAGTCAGGGTAAAAATGCTTTGTCTTCACAAACCCGACAGAATCCTACATCTGACACAAGCCGCGATTTAAACGATATTTCTAACAAATAAAATAAAAAAAACACCACCCTCAACAAAGGAAAACTTTTAACAGTTGTTTTCCTTTCAAGTCATTAATGAATCTCACTTATAGATAGACTCTGCCGTGTTAAATCACTCACAGGGCAATATCATGTCTTTACTAAAACGGTGCTCGGCAGAAACCTTGGGCACTTTCTGGTTGGTATTTGGGGGCTGCGGAAGTGCGATCTTTGCCGCTGCGTATCCGGAGTTGGGTATTGGTTTTGCCGGTGTGGCCCTGGCCTTTGGTCTGACTTTGCTGACCATGTGCTATGCCATCGGCAATATCTCCGGTTGCCACATTAACCCCGCTGTCACGCTGGGTCTGGTTGCAGGCGGGCGCTTCCCTGCCCGCGAAGCGCTTCCTTACATCGTCGCGCAGGTAATTGGCGGCATTCTGGCCGGGGGCGTGTTGTACCTGATCGCCAGCGGCAAAACCGGCTTTGATCCAGTTGCTGGCTTTGCCTCCAACGGGTTTGGTGAGCACTCGCCCGACAATTACAGCCTCAACGCTGCCCTGATCGCAGAAATTGTGCTGACAGCCTTCTTCCTGTTCATCATCATGGGCGCCACGCACAAGCGCGGCCATGCAGGCCTGGCCGGTGTAGCGATTGGTCTGTCCCTGACCTTGATTCACCTGATCAGCATTCCCATCACCAACACCTCGGTTAACCCTGCCCGCTCTACCGGCGTGGCCTTGTTCCAGGGCACCTGGGCGATGGAACAGCTCTGGTTGTTCTGGGTGGCTCCTTTGATAGGGGGAGTCATCGGTGCCCTGGTGTATCGCTTGCTGCACGCCAACGACGATTAAGCAGCACTAGCTCCTGATCGCAGGACACTATTGAGCCGCATCAGTTTGAATTGGGCACACCGCCTGTTCAAACCGATGCGGCTCAATGCTATTTACGGAAAGCTCATGTCATCTGCAGCGGTGTGATCAGCAGGAAGATCGCAAGGCGCGAAGCTCGTCTCCCTTATGTAGTAGGATTTACACCCAGCACCTGACTGTTAGCCCCAGACTCATACGCTCACCAAAGCCCCAACAAGCGGAGAACCTCATGAAAAAAATATTGAATACCGGCCTGATCGCTTTAGGATTCAGTCTGATGGCAAACACCGCTTTGGTGCAGGCAGCCGACTGCGACAGCCTGACGAATCAAAACGCCATCAACCAGTGCATCAGCAACGAGTACAAAAGCTCGGATGCCGAGCTGAACAAGCTCTACAAAGAAATCAGCACGCGCCTGAAAGACGATGCCGACACCCTCAAAGCCTTGCGTACCTCTCAACGAGCCTGGATCGGTTTTCGGGACGCAGAGTGCGACTTTGCAGCCATCAATACACAAGGTGGCAGCATTCATGCCATGCTGATCACCAGTTGCCGCAATGAACTGACTCAAGCCCGTATCAAGAACTTCAACAATTACCTGTCCTGCCAAGAGGGAGACATGAGCTGCCCGGTTCCACCGGCTATGTAAATTCCGTCCACGAGCACGGGGCCTTGAACATTCGCCAAGCCGCACCCTCTCTAGCGGACAGCCCTGGTGACCAGGACTTCGCCCCCGCTTGAACCCAGCCATACCCTACCGACATGCCTGATACCAAATATCCGTCCACACGCGACCTGAATGACCTCTACTACTTTGTCCAGGTCGTGGACCACGGCGGCTTTGCCCCCGCCGGACGGGCTTTGGGCATCCCCAAATCCAAACTAAGCCGACGCATCACCTCCCTGGAAGAGTCTCTGGGCGTGCGCCTGATCCAACGCTCCAGCCGTCACTTCAGTGTGACGGAGATTGGTCAGATGTATTACCAGCGCTGTCTGGCCATGCTGGTGGAGGCAGACTCCGCCCAGGAAATTATCGAGCGCCATCGCAGTGAACCACAAGGCTCGGTGCGTCTGAGCTGCCCGCTGGCTTTGCTCGACTACGGCGTCAATGAATTGCTGGCTCGCTATCTGGCCAAGTACCCCTACGTCAAACTGGAAATCGAAAGTACCAATCGCCGTGTGGACGTGATTCGGGAAGGCTTTGATGTGGCCTTGCGCGTCCGCTTCCCTCCACTGGAAGACAGCGGTCTGGTCATGAAAGTATTAGGTGAAAGTATTCAGTATCTGGTCGCCAGCCCCGCTTTAATTGAGCGCATGGGTGGGCTGCCAACGCTGGACCTGTTGGGGAGCTGGCCCGCCCTCAGCGACGAGCATCTGCTACGCAATCCCGTCTGGCAACTGCAAACTGCTGAAAACACCTTGAAAGAAATCCCGTATCAGCCCCGGCTGGTCTGTGACGACCGCATGACCTTGTTGCAATCCGCACTGCAAGGCATTGGACTGGTACAAATGCCCGCCATGCTGGTCGCCCCCTATATGCAGGATGGCAGGCTGGTGGATGTGGCCCCAGGCTGGAATCCCCGTCCTGGGGTTGTGCATGCGGTCTTTCCCTCGCGCCGCGGTCTGGTGCCTGCTGTCCGTGCACTTCTGGACTTTCTGGGGCAAGAATTCGTGACGATTCTGCACGCTCCCTCGCCCTGAGTTCGTACGGCTACCTGGCTAAACCCAGCAAACACACAGTCGTTCTGTTTATGGAACGCTGATGACCATATCCCCATCTATTCAAGCCATCGTTGCACTTCTATAGTCTCCCCATCTGAAATTCATCATGGGGAGTACATCGACATGAACGCCAAACTGGCTGCGGCCACCGCCGCGATTCTCTGGGGCTTTACTTACATTCTGACCACCACCTGGCTGCCGCCTAACCCCTTGTTTCTGGCAGCAGTCCGGGCCTTGGGGGGCGCCATCGTTTTGCTGATGCTGGTCCGCAGCCTGCCTCCCCGCGCCTGGTGGGGACGACTCGCGGTGCTGGGCACGTTGAACACCGGCTTGTTCTTTGGCCTGTTCTTTATTGCTGCGACTCGCCTTCCTGGTGGTGTAGCCGCCATATTCCAGGCCCTGACCCCGCTGGCCACCATTTTTATTGCCTGGGGCATTCTGGGTGCTCGCCCTGCCTTGATGCGGATTGGCGCTGTCCTCTTGGGTGCGCTGGGTGTGTCCTTGGTCGTCATGTCCAGTCAGGCACACCTGGATATGGTCGGCATTGTCGCCGCGCTGGGTAGCATGCTGTCTATTGCAACGGGTGGGGTTCTGATGAACAAGTGGGGTGCACCACCCATCCCGCTCTTGGGTTTTACCGGTTGGCAGTTACTGATTGCCGGGGTTGAGCTGAGCCTGATCGCCCTGCTGACCCAGGATATTCCAACGCAGATTATTCCTGTTCATTGGCTGGGCCTGTTCCTGCTGGCGACGGTCCTGACGGCTGGCCCCTTCGCGCTGTGGTTCAGCGCCATCAAACAGCTTGGTGCAGTAACCGTGGCCCCCTTCATGCTGCTGGTGCCAGTCACCGCGTTCATTCTGGATGCGCTGATCAAAGGGGTCTGGCCGACCACGCTGCAACTGGTGGGTGTTGCGCTGGTCATGGGTGGGCTGGTGATGAGCCAAAAAACCCTGGCCGTGGCGCGCTCCACGCTGGAAGCATCCGTACACAAACCCTGATCTGCATACCCAAGGAGGAGGCATCATGAATCACCTCATACAAGAAATACTGCGCTCACGGATGTTCTACGTACTGGCCACCCTGCTGTTGACCTATATATTCTGGTGGAGTGGTCTGAGCAAGATTTGGGATTTCAATGCCGCCAAGATGGAAATGGCCCACTTTGGTCTGGAGCCTCAAGCCTTGTTCGCGGTGTTGACGATTACGGTGCAGTTGCTGGGAAGCTGGCTCATCATCAGCGCAAGTCGTCTGGCCTGGCTCGGCGCATTGATGCTTAGTGTCTTTACCCTTTCCACTATCCCGCTAGCGCATCGTTTTTGGGAAATGGAAGGCCTGCAAGCCTTTCTGGAACAGGCTCTGGTTCAGGACCATATCAGTGTGATCGGAGGGCTGGCTGTAGCGGCTGCATTGGCTCATGCCCGTCGTCAGGCACGATCCTGAACACAAACGCTGATCCGGCAAGCACCGCTTCGGCAGACAGACAAGCTGTCTGCCGTTTTCTTTATAAGGCCGCCTCGGGCAGATTCGAGTCACGCTGAACATCGAAACCAGCAGCCCGCCACGCTTCCAGACCACCCTCCAAGGGCCGCACCCGGCTATAGCCACTTTGCAGCAAACGCTTGGATACCAAGGCCGCCGATACCTCGTTGGGGCAATCGCAATACACGATGATTTCCCCGTCGGTGATCAGGTTCAACGTAGCCTCGCCCAAGGCCAGACTGATTGCCCCCGGAATGCGCCCTTGAGCCTGGATAAAGGTCGAACGCACATCCACAATAACGGGCGGAGTTTCTGAAGACAGCATCTGATGCAGCTCCTGCACGCTGACACGCTCCATGCACAAGGATTTGATGAAGCGATGACGCTGCCACCACTTCTTGGCAATAAACACCGCCAAGGCCAGCGCCAGCAGAATTCCGCCCAACACACCCAGGCTGACCAGGACATTCAAGAGCTCGTCTACAGCAGAGCTGAACAAAGACCCCAAAAACACTGCAGAGCCCGCCCACACGGCCGCCCCGATGATGTCGTAAAACAGAAAGCTACGTTTAGGAGTGCCAACCGTACCGGCCAAAACACTGGCAATCGAAGCAAAGCCCGGAATGAATTTAGCCACCATCAGGGACGGCGCACCCCAACGCATATAAATGGATTCGGTCTGCCGGATACAGGAGTCAGGAGACAAGGAAATCTTGCACAGCAAAGCCAGCAACCTGCCGCCATAACGCCTTCCAGCCAGATACCAGCCGTAGTCCGCAATCATGGCCCCCAGAACCGCCACGCCCAGCAAGCCCCACAAGCTGTAGCCGCCAGACTCATGCAAAGCCCCCGTCACCACCAGCACGGGATACGCAGGCACAGGCGCACCGGCCTGTTCAACCAGCACGTTAAAAAACACGATCAACAGACCGTGTTGCTCGATAAGTTGCAGAATGGATTCGACCATAGAACGACGCACAGAATTTGCCAGATAGCGCGTATTGTAGGCTGGCGCCTGCCAATTTCTGTTTCAGCTTAAAAGCATTCAAGAATAGCTACCATGCAAAAACTGCGGTCCCTGTGCAGACGCCTGATAGAGAGCCATTCCGCCTCTTTTGCCACCCGATTTCCCCTTCCGACTGTTGACCTTCCAGCCACAAAATAGATCAATAAACAAGAATTATTCTCATTAAAGACCTACAGGTTAACGATAGTAGTCATCGCTTTTTACCTGTCTATACAATAGCGGCGTCAATAACGGTTCAGGTGAGAGTCTTCACTTTGATGAAGCGCCGACGGAGCAACGACCCCGGAATCTCTCAGGCAAAAGAATCTTGAACCCTTGACGTTCTGGAGAGAGGCACATCAGTGCCCACCGAAGGGGACCATCGCGAACCGATGGATAAGCTCTCAGGTAAACGGACAGAGGGGGTACAGAGGCCATATGGCCTGTGTTCACCTATTCGTCCGGAGCCTATCTATGAGCAGATAGTCGGGTGCCATTTTCTGGCCGCCTGACACGCCACATCCCTATTCCCATTTTCATTCGCACACAGGTCTGTTTTGACATTTCATGTCGTCAGAACAAGGAGGACTGCTGTGCGCTCCATACCCTATTTAGATCGGCATCAAGAAAACCGTCCTTGAGGACGGGTTGTGCCCTTTGTTTTCTCGCAGCACAGTCATAATTACGCATTTGAACGAAAAAAAACTAGGAGAACAGTGTGTCTCAGCAACATTCATCTGGACTGCAGCGCTCGTTGAAAAACCGGCACCTGCAACTGATAGCAATTGGAGGCGCTATCGGTACAGGGCTATTTATGGGATCAGGCCGCACCATTAGCCTGGCCGGACCCTCGGTCTTGTTTACCTACATGATCATCGGGTTCTTTTTGTTTTTTGTTATGCGGGCAATGGGGGAATTGCTCCTGCATAACCTGGAATACAAATCTTTCGTGGATTTCTCCGCCGATATTCTGGGCCCGACCATGGGCTATTTTCTGGGCTGGAGCTATTGGTTCTGCTGGGTGGTTATTGGTATTGCGGATATTGTCGCCATTACCGGCTACACCCAATTCTGGTGGCCGGACATTCCGCTCTGGCTTCCCGGCCTGGCGTGTATCGCCTTCTTGCTGATCTTTAACCTGCTGTCGGCCAAATTGTTTGGTGAGCTGGAGTTCTGGTTTGCCTTGGTCAAGATCATTGCCATTGTTGCGCTGATTGGCGTGGGTGCTTACCTGCTGTTCACCGGCTTTGTCGGCCCGACCGGCGAAAAAGCCAGCCTGACCCACTTGTGGGACCGCGGCGGCATGTTCCCCAATGGATTGCATGGCTTCTTTGCCGCCTTCCAGATCGCCATCTTTGCCTTCGTGGGTATTGAACTGGTGGGTACCGCCTCGGCTGAAACGGCTGACCCTGCCAAGAACCTGCCCAAAGCCATCAACAAGATTCCCGTTCGCGTGATTGTGTTTTACGTGCTGGCCCTGACCGCCATCATGACCGTCACCCCTTGGGATATTGTTGCACCCAACAAGAGCCCGTTTGTGAACATGTTCTTGCTGATTGGCGTGGGTGCCGCAGCAGCCATCATCAACTTTGTGGTGCTGACCTCGGCCCTGTCGTCCGCCAATAGCGGCATGTTCTCGACAGGCCGCATGTTGTACGGTCTGTCCAAAAACAAGCTGGCTCCCGAAGCGTTCAGCCAGTTGTCGCGTAACGGCACCCCCCGTAATGGTCTGATCTACTCTTGCGCCCTCTTGCTGTCCAGCCTGTTCCTGCTTTACGCAGAAGGCGACGTGATGCGCGTGTTCACCATCGTGACCACCGTGGCCAGCATCTGCTTTATCTTTGTCTGGGCCGTGATTCTGATCACCTACCTGAAGTACCGCCGCGTTCGTCCTGAAGCCCATGCCACATCGAGCTACAAAATGCCTTTTGCGATTCCCATGTGCTACCTGACCCTGGCTTTCTTTGCCTTTGCGCTGTACTTGTTCAGCCAGGAAGAAGAAACCTTGATTGGTTTGATGGCGACCCCTTTCTGGTTCCTGGCTCTGTTTATCTGCCTGCCTTTCTACAAGAAACGCATGAAGAAAGACTTGGCATTGGGCCTGGCGGCACAAAGCGTACGCTAAGTCGTGATGGACACAACACGGTTCTACCAAGAACTGTGTTGTAGCAGTCGGGTCTGGCCTCGTTCTACAAAACCTGGCTGGCACACACTGGCAACACTCCAACTCGCTGTCCTTGGGCAGCAGATCTGGAACGAGGCTGGAGCCCGATTGCAAAAAGCCACCCAAGCGGGTGGCTTTTTTAATGCAGATTGCATAAGGGGGATTCAAGTATATGCAGCTTCGTTCAAAGCCTTGATTCCCAACTAGCTTAGAACTGGTAACGCATATTCACCGTGAAGTTTCTTGGCGCACCCCAGGAATACTGAATACGCCCAAAGTCCCGCAAACCAGACATGTACTTCTTGTCGAATACATTATTCACGTTCGCACCCAGGCTCAGATGCTTGTTGACCTGATAGCGGGCCATCATGTCGAACACCCAGTAAGCAGGCTGATCCATCAAACGGGCCGAAGCCTTGCTTTGCCAACGTGCAGCCACACCTACGGACAGACCCGGCAAGTTTTCTCGGAAGCGATAGCTGCTGGCCAGCTTGAACTGATGCTTGGGCACAATATCCGTGGCCTGCAAGCTGCTGCTGTTCTGTACATAGCTACCCTGCAATTGCCAGCCGGGGGCCACTTCACCCGACAGCTCCAGCTCGTAACCCCGGCGCGTTGCACCATTGACCGCACGGTAAATCGTTTCCCCGGTTGGACGCACTTCGCCGGTGGACTCTGCCGTGTTATCCGTCTTCATCCAGAAGCGAGCCACGCTGGCATTCAAGGCACCATCAAAGAACTCGCCCTTGGCACCCAGCTCGTAGGTCAAACCACGTTCCGGGTCCAGCGTATTGCCATCAATATCCTTGGCGCTTTGTGCCTTGAATATGCTGGCGTAGCTACCGTAAACAGAAATCTGATCGTTCAGATCCACGACCAGACCCGCATACGGCGTCAACACACCGTGCTGCTTGAAATCGTTATTGCTGTAGGAGTACGGGGTTTCATCAAACTGTTTGAAGTCGGTATAGCGAACGCCACCAATCAACTTCACCGGATCTGCCAGGCTGAACAAACCGGCAGCGTACAAGGAATTACGCTGCGAGCTGAAGTAGCTGTGGTTATTAATCGGCATGGTGGTGAAATCCGGCATTGGCAACACACCGCCACCGCCGTTGTAGTCCAACCCCACATTGGTATAACGCTTACCACCTGCATACGACTCTGTGGTGGTTCGATAAGTGTCTGCTCCGAAGCGCAGCTCGTGCTGACGTCCCAATAAAGAGAACGGTCCTTGTACTTCTAAAGCCAGATTACGGTTGCGGGTTTCATAATCACGATCCCAGCTCACGTCCACCACAGCAGGAACTCCGGTAAACCAGATACCCGATTGACCGCCCGGATTCACCGTCTTGTCCAAGCTGCCTTTGAGCGTGGCCGACCAATCGTTCTCGAAGCGATGGGTCAAATCCAGAAACAGCGTATTGGTCTTTTGCTCGTAACCGGACCAGGGAGCCGCGACATTAAAACCCCGAGGCTTCAGACCCAAAAACTGCCCATCAGCCGCATAAGCCTGAATCATGGCCGTGCCCGCAGCTCCATCCTGTGTACGGCTCTTGTGAGTAAAACTGACCGTCAACAAGGTGCGGTCAGTCAGGTCCGCTTCCACAATCCCGTAAAAAGTCTTGCTGCTGTTTTTCACATAATCCTGAAAGCTCTTGCCATCCGCCGCTGCCGCAACCAGACGCCCTCGCACCGAACCACTTTTATTCAAGGGCGAGCTGATATCCGCATCCACCCGATAGTTATCCCAACTGCCGGCGGCTGCACCCACACTGGCCTGAAACTGATCCGTGGGACGCTTGCGGATCATGTTCACCGTGCCGCCATAAGCACCATCCCCGGTCATCAAACCGGACGAGCCTTTCAGGACCTCGATACGGTCAATCTCGGCCATATCGTCCATGGAGTACTGAGTCTGCGTATTAATCAGCCAGCCACTGGCCTTCTGACGCATCCCGTCCGTCTGCATATTCACAGCCGAACCACGAATCGCGAAGTTGAAGGCATCACCCTGCCGGTCCACCGACACACCGGGCGTCTGCTCCAGCACGTCGGACAATTTGTACAAATTGAAGTCATCCAGACGCTCACGCGTCATGACAGTGATGGACTGCGGCGTCTCGCGCAACGACAAGTCAAAACCCGTCGCCGTGCGGCTGGGGCCCGCGGCCGTATAAGAACCAGAGCCCTCAGTGACAGGACTGGCAGCGCGCACCTTGATGGCTGCCAGCTCCTCCACATCCACCTTCTTGCGCAGATGAATCGTGTTGCCAGTACGGGTGTAAGCAATGCCCGTACCCTGCAGCAACTTGTCCAAAGCCGCTTCCGGCGCCATGCGACCAGACACGGACTGAGCCTTGATACCGCGCACCAGGTCGGAGGTGTAAATAAACTGGAAAGAGGTTTGCTGGCCTAATTGCAGCAAGGCATCACCCAAGGACGAGGACGGAATGGAGACCGTCACATCCGCTTGCTGGGCAAAGGAAACAGCAGGTACAAACGTGGCCGACAAAGCCAGGGCAAGCGCCAATTTCAAGGCAGGCGCAGCCAAAGGGAAACGAGCCGCACGCCCAGCCGGGGCGCACAAACGAGAGGAACGGAGAGTCACAGAGGTCTTCCTAACAGACAGAGGTCCTGTAGATGTACGAATGGGTATCCCTTTGGCCAAAGGATGGGGGCAGGTCGCACGGGGAGTGCGGAAAACCTGCCTTCATAGGTACAACGGACGGGGGGCGGAAAACCCTGAATGGAGGTTTGAAGGAACTTATAACTGATGGGCAAAAAAAACAGCGAGGCATTCAAATTAGAGGTCGGCTGGGCTCCGTGTTCAGTTGAGCCGACCTTGTTTCTACAACTTATTCAATGAAGGCACTCTTATCTGTCTGCTTTCGGCCAATAATAATCATCGGTGAGCGTGACCTCCGGAAACTTAAGAGGCCATGCTAGCTTCAAAAACTATTTATTGACCGATACGTAGGCTTCCTCTTTCGGCCACTGCATGCCACGTATCACTTCGCGAATTGATTCCGACGCGCTCATCCGATAGTCATCGGCAATCTTTACCTGCGTGATACCGATTTGATACTGAAGGCGCTCTTCTCGCTCAGGAAGCTTGAGGTCGAGCTCAGATAGTTGGTTTTGAGACGCTGCTAAAAATTCGTCTATGCGCTTGACCGATGGTCCCACTGGAACGAGGAGGCTTGGATCACGAACAGCCAGCTCCGGCACACCTGCTATCCGATCTATGGCCTCAGCTCGCTTCTGATCCAACTCGGCTCCCTTCGTCGCAAACATCAGCCCAATATGACGCAAGTCGGTGTTAGTGAGTACCTTGTCTGCGTTGTACTTCGTCAGCTTTGAGGCTAGGCACGGCGTAACCTCGACGCCTAAGTGGATCCGTCGTTCATGGTCAGCACGGACTACTGCTTGCCCCTCGAAGGAGGGTGGAGGCTGCATGAGTGAGTTCCGTATGTCCGAGCATTCGACGGCAGAGAACTCAATTGCGCGACCAAAATTTTCTCTTTGTTGTTCATAAGCTTCGCGCCTCGCTATAACAATCGCAGCCTGCGCTTCTTTAAGCTCGGCCTCGCGTTTCGCAATCAGCTCATCGACGGCAGCCTTCTGGTATAGGGGTACAACAGTGAAGTAGTAGCCGAGGCCTGCAATAATCACTGCCAGTAGAGTGCTATACGCAGCGATGATCGTTGCAATCGGAGCATGCCGCTCTACCCATGACCTCTGAGGGGTCTGAGCCTTATGTGAAGAGGGAGATCGGGAGCGCTTTAATCGCCTGGGGTTTGTTCGCATAAGGGGCATCATTGTCCAGGTTCTGATTCACCGGCAATGCCGACAAGATCTACTCAGCGAGTTCGCTTAATCGACTCTTGTGGGTCGTGAATAGCCCTCGGTGGCTGTACCGTACATACAGAGGTTAAACACGTTTCCAGCACTTGGGATCAAGTTTAAACCCCTCTTTCTCTAGCCGACGAAGTTCTTGGAAGCTTACGCACTGCTCTTGGATTTCCAACCATGCGCGCTTGAAAGATGGAAGCGCTAAATTTGCTTGAATGCCTGAACACCAAGATTTCCATACAGCTTTGCTGATACGACCGCGCTGCCTAAGCGAGACCTGTTCGTTGGACAGATCTACGTAGCGATACAACTCGTCAAAAGATTCTTGATACTCAGCCTCCAAAAGCGGCTGCCCGAGCAGAGCCTTTGTTGGGATTCGACTAGCCAGCTCACGGTACTCCTTGGCCAAGCTATCTTCAAATTGTAACTGGGCAATGTTTCTTGAGATGCGCAGCTGGGAGAATGCAAAAAACACACCGACAGCGGCAACAGTCGATGCGCTAGCAGAAACCCATTCAGGAGTAATGTTCATTAGAAAAAATACTAGCAAAAAAGCTATCTGATCATGCAGACAGCCAAACATGGAGTTCAAAAATCTCTGAACTATCGGAGCAAGTGACTGCTTCAAACCTTAGTACCCGACGTCTGCTCTGGGCCGAGAGCAGCCATAAATAAAACCCACATCCTTCCTCGAGCCTATCCGCAAAACTCTATCTACATCACCGCTCTATAGTTATTCCCACCCGCCCATCCGAACGGGTCACCACCGTCACCGGCAACTGCTCCTGCAACGCCAACAAAAACCCCTGTGCATCTTCGATATTAAAAACACCCGCCATGCGCAGGCGCTTGAGTTTTTCGTCCATCAGCTCAATCGGTTCAGGCAGATAGCGGTTCATCTCCTGCACGACTTCATCCAAAGTCTGATCCCGGAACACCATTTTTCCTTGTCTCCACGCAGTACGTGCCGCTACATCCGTGCGCTGCACCGACCAGGCCTGTTCTTCGCTACCCTGCGCCAGCATGCCCGGTGTCAGGGATACTTGCTGGCGATTCCACCATGTCCCGGACGAGACTTGGACGGAGCCTTCGGTTACGGCTACTTCTACATTTCCTTGGGCATGACGACGCACATTGAATACGGTGCCTGTGACTTCAACCTGCACTTGCCCGGCATCCACGATGAAGGGACGGTTCTTGTCGCTTTGAACCGCAAACATCGCCTCCCCTTTCAGCAAGGTCAACTGACGCCGGTGGGCCTGATAGTGCAGTACCAGTTCCGTGGAGACATTCATATGGACTTCGGAGCCATCTGGCAGTGTCACGGTTTTTTGTTCACCGAAGGCGGTGGTGTAGCTCAGGGCATGGCTGACAGTATCTTGTTGAGCGATGTAAACACCGCCCGCGCCTAGTAGGGCGACGGCGCCAAGCGTGGCACCTTGCCAGAGAAAACGGCGGCGTGCTGCGTTGGGAGGTATGGCGAAGGAGGTCCTGGACGACTCATTTGATCCATATGCGCCTGTAGGCAACCCGGAACCCGAATTCACAGACTCTGCCGAGTTAGGCATCCATACAGGATGGGAGCCAGACCCAGAGTCAAAAACCTGAGTTGAAGCGGGGCTGGTATGAGCAGTCGGGATCGAAGCAGAAGCAGCACCAGCACTAAAATTAGCGCCCAAAACCTCCGCAGAGCTGACCGCCGAAGCTAAATCAGCCTCCTCCAACATCTCCCGCAATTCCTCATCCGGAATCATCAAGCTGCTTTGCCAGATACTCTCCAAAGCCCGGTACTCAGACTCATTCTGGCTATCCGCCCTTCTCCACTCCAGAAAACACTCCTCCTCCGCCACGCTGAAATCGCCCGAGTGCACACGCGCAAACCAGTAGGCAGCGGCATCGTGGGGATTGTCAGGAAGTAAGGAAGATTCTGAGGTCATGGGAAGCAGCAAAATACAAAGAGCAGACAGCCGGGATTGTTAGTCTTGCCTACGCGGGCCAAGTGCCCTTTGTTCTCTTAATGGGGAGCATGATTTTTCAGGCGCTCGCGCAGATGGCGCATGGCCTGGATCATGTATTTCTCGACCATGTTCACGGAAATGTTCAGCTTGTCTGCAATTTCCGCTTGAGTATATCCCTCCAGCCGATGCCACAAGAAGACTTGCCGACATTTGGGGGACAACTCGCTCAGGGCCTCTTTCAAGGAAGACAGTAACTGCGCAGTGCGTATGGAACTGTCGGGATCGCCCTCCAAGGGGTGCTCGTCCTCCCCCAACTGATGCAATGGCACGGTCTCCAAAAAATTGGAATGACGATGCACATCAATCAGGCGATTACGCACGCTGCGATGAAAGTAGGCTCTCGGATTGGGGTTGGGCAGGCCGGGCCAGTCCGCTTCCAGGGCGCGCACCATGACATCGTGGGTGGCGTCCTCGGCCTCGGCCCGGTTGCCCGAGCGCCGCGCCCACACGCCGATCAGCTCGCCATAGTAGGCGAGCCAAGGTTTTTTGGACGTGGGGGAACGGGACATGGAGCAAATCAGAGAGACGCGGGAAGTGCATGATATTAGCAATAATTCTCATTATCAGATAGATGCTGTGGAATATCTGCCAAAACCAGGGCTACTACCCCGTACTGCACACAAGAGAAAAACGGTACTCAGCCGCTATTCTCAATTCCCTGCGCCAGGCTTTTACAGATGTCCACCCAAGCATGATCAGATGAGTAAATCATCTCTATTTACGCCTTATTACCCTTAATTATTTAATCCAGGTTTACGTAAGGGTAAACCCAAGTTGTGACTGGCCCGATCTTACTCATAGACTAAAACAGAGATGTCGCCCATAAAAACGAACATAAGGGACAAGCATGGTTTTGCGTCTAATCGACTCAATCAATGAATGGATAGGAAAGCTCATTTCCTTTATCGCCATTATTTTTTCCACCATCATTATTTACGAAGTGTTCATGCGCTACGTGATGAACCAGCCCACGCGCTGGACTTTTGACGTCACCAAGCAGCTATATGGTTTTTACTTTCTGATGCTGGGTGCCTACGCACTTAAACACCAAGCCCATGTCCGGGTAGATTTGCTGATCAACCGTTTTTCCCCCACCGTCCGCAAATGGACCGAAATTGCGGGCTATCTGATTTTCTTCTTCCCCTTTACCTGGGTATTTCTGACTCGCAGCTACGATTTCGCCATGCGCTCCTTAGCTCAGGGGGAAACCACCTACGGCGCGGTTCAACTGCCTGTTTACCCGCTCAAGATCTCCATGGTGGTGGCCGCCGCGCTTTTGCTGCTTCAGGGTATTGCTGAAGTTGTTCGTTTGTTGACCCAGAAGGAAGCCGCCCATCATGACGCCTGAATTGATTGCTCTTGTCATGGGTGGCTTTCTGTTGTTGGGGCTATTCATGGGCCATCCTTTGGCCTTTGTTCTGGGCAGCACCGCCGTTATCGGTGCGCTGGTAGCGGGCAAGCCCATGGTGCTGGGCATTGTTGTCAACCGTATTTACGGCGATGTCCTGGACAACTACACACTGATCGCCATCCCCTTGTTCATCCTGATGGCGCGCTTTTTGTCTGACTCCGAAGTGACCGACAAAATGTTCGAGGCCTTGCGGCTGCTGATGTCCCGCGTTCGTGGCGGGCTGGCGCTGGCTGTGGTGTTCATCTCCATTCTGCTGGCCGCCACCACCGGCATTATCGGTGCCTCCATTACCGTAACCGGCATGATGGCCTTGCGCCCGATGCTGCGATACGGCTATTGCCCCAAGCTCACCACAGGGGTGATTGCAGCCTCGGGTTGCCTGGGTATTCTGATCCCACCGTCCATCATGCTGATTCTGATGGCCAGCTACTCCCCGCTGTCTATTGGCGAGCTGTTTGCAGGCGCGCTGATTCCCGGCGTGCTGCTGGGCCTGCTCTATGCCGTGTGGGTCGTGTTCGTTGCCTGGCGTCACCCGGAACGCGCCCCGTCCGTGGAGCCCGATGAAAAGATCTCCAGACCCGCCTTGATCCGCATGCTGCTGGTGGAGGCCGTGCCCCCCATCTTTCTGATTCTGGGCATTCTGGGTTCCATGCTGGCCGGTATTGCAACGGCGACAGAGGCCTCGGCCATTGGGGTATTGCTGTCCCTGCTGATCGTTATTTTCCGGGGCAAATTCAAGTGGTCCATTTTCCTGAATGCGCTTTACGAAACGGGCCGTACTTCCTCCATGATTTTATTTATCGTGGTAGGCGCAACCGCCTTTACCGGCGTCTTTAACATCACCGGCGGTTTGGGCGCTGCGCAAGACCTGATGCGTGGCTTGGATATGGAGCCCTGGCTGCTTATTGTGGTGATGCTGCTGATTATTTTTGTGCTGGGCTGCTTTCTGGACTGGACCGGTATTGTCCTGCTGTCCTTCCCGATTCTCTTGCCGATTGTGCAGGAAATGGGCATCAGCCTGCTCTGGTTTGTGATTCTGGTTGCCGTTGTTTTGCAAACCTCTTTCCTCACTCCGCCCTTTGGTTACGCACTTTTCTATTTGCGGGCCATCACTCCTAAATCAGTGAAGACCATGGAGATCATCAGCGGAGTTATTCCATTCATTGGCCTGATTATTTTGATGTGCATCTTGCTGGCCATCTTCCCTGGCCTGGCCACTTGGCTACCCACCGTCCTGTACGGAACTTAAATAAAACAAGGAGACACAATGAAATTCACAAAAAAAGCACTCTGCGCCATGACTGGCTTTGCCCTGCTGGGCATGACAGGCCTGAGCCAGGCTGCTCAAAAGTGGACCATGACCAGTACCTGGCCCGCCTCGATCGAGCTGGTCGAACTGGACAAGAAGTGGGTGGAACTAGCCAACAAACTGGTCGGTGACGAGCTGAAAATTGAATTCTACGAAGGTGGCGCTCTGGTGCCGACTGGCGAAGTGTTCAGCGCGGTCGAATCCGGCACCATCCAGGCTGGGGCAGACTGGCCGGGCTATTGGGCGGGCCGCAACCCGGCTTTCTCCCCTTTAGGCACCCACTCCAGCCTGTTCAACGCGGTTGACTACGCAAACTGGATCAAGGAATGGGGTGGCGCCGAACTTTATAACGAGATCTACGGCAAGTACGGCATGGTGTACATCCCCTATGCCATCACCAATAACGAATCCGGTTTCCATACCAATGTGCCGATCCGCAATCTGGAAGAAATCAAGGGCAAGCGCCTGCGGCTCTCTGGTCTGGAGCAAGGCAAAGTGCTTGAGAAGATTGGTGGCACGCAAGTGTCCATGGCTGGTCAAGAACTGTATCAATCGCTTGAGCGTGGCGTGATCGAGGGAGCCGAGTTCTCCACTCCAAACGTCGACGTTTCTGCCGGGCTGCATCAGGTCACCAAGCACTGGACCACACCAGGCTGGCACCAATCTGCTTCCGTGTTTGGCGTCATGATCAATAAAACCGCCTGGGATGCGCTCAGTGATTCGGCCAAGGAGAAACTGAAAATTGCCGCAGACGCCACCATGATGTGGTCCATCGCCTTCTCCGAGAAAAAAGCGACGGAAGGTCTGCGCACATTCCAGAAAGCCGGGGTAGAAATCCACCGCATGGATGATGAAAGCCTGAAGACCATTCAGCAAGTGACCAATGAGGTGATGATTTCCATGGCCTGCAGCAATCCCGATGCCGCCAAGGTATATGCCAGCCAGATGGAATACTTGCAGGACTACAAGGACTGGCGCGAGACCTCCATGCCCTTCAACCTGGGACGTCCTATTGACGGCCCTGATCTGGAAAAAATCAAAGCCTGCCTGAAATAAAGCGGTACTCATTACGGTGAACGCAAAAACGATAGTGGTTCGCCACTATCGTTTTTTTGTACGCCAACAGCTCAGGTTTGAACCGCTTTGATCACTACAAGACTTGCAAGAAAGCCAGCAAAGCCTGAATTTCCTCATCACTCAAACTCAACTCCCGGATCCGTTCCGATTTGCGCGGCACCAAAGGGCCGGTTTCTTTAGGGTCCGGGCCCATCGCCACGTCATACATACGCAGCAAACCATCCAGACTGGGGAACAAACCGTTATGCATCCAAGGGCCAGCCTTGGAGACATTGCGCAGGCTGGGTGTTCGGAACAGCCCCAGATCAGAAGGGTTTCGGGTCCACTCGAATCGCCCCAGATCCTGCAAACGACGGCCGTAAAAAGACAGACCGATGTTGTGAAAGTCATTGTCCGTCAGCATGGGGCCGTTATGGCAATTCATGCAGCGCGCTTTGGTACGGAACAGGTGCAGGCCGATCAACTCTTGATCACTCAAAGCCGCTGTATCCCCCGCAAGGAAGTCATCAAAACGCGTTGCCGCCGGACGGATGGTGACCACATAGGCGGCTAAAGCACGGGCCAGTCGCTCGGCATCGACGGGATTGGAGGATGAAGCACCAAAGGCTTGCTGAAACGCGTGTCGATAGTCCTCTGACTCCTGCAAACGCGGGATTAAATCGCTCAAGGCATGGTTCATTTCTACCGGGTTTTCTATTGGGCCGACGACTTGTTCTTTCAAAGTTTGTGCACGGCCATCCCAGAATAAATCCTTGGCAAAAGGCGCAGCAAATAAAGGGGGAGTACGACGTTTGCCCATCAAGCCATCCTCCCCTACCGCTGACGCCTTGCCATCGGTAAAGGACTTGTCGGGCTGGTGACAGGAGGCACAGGAGATCTGCTTTTTACGGGAAAGCTGCTTGTCGAAAAACAAGCGCGAACCCAGCGAAACGATCTGCTTGTTTTCGGCATCTTTAGCAGCCTCGGGCTGTGCGATGGAGCCAGATCCAGGCACTGGCCCCCATTCCTGCCAGGCCTGCCCCGGATCAATGGACGGTGCAGGCCATAGGCTCGGAACCTGCTGATAAAGGATACGCAGGCAGGCCGCATCAAGCTTCTCCTTGACCCAACAAAGTTGGGACACAGCAGAGCCAGAGCCGAAGCTCTGGCTTGCCATTGCACCAGCCCCCTCAGCCGCGCAAGCCGCCCCTGACAGCCCTGTTCCCAGTGCCGCCATCAGCAGGCTTGCGCCGACTCGCCTCCCTCTTAATATCGATAAGAAGCACGCAACCACAGCTCTCGTCCTGTGCGATAAAGGTTCTGGTTCAATACCGATGTGGGGGTAGCCACCACCACAGGCGCTTGTTTATCCAGGACGTTAAGCACATCCAGACCCACACCCAGCCCCTTGAACATGGCGGGTTCCCAATCTAGACGCATATCCCAGGTCCAGTACGAACCCACTCGACCAGACTCGTACTTCTCCAGCCCATCCCCCCGATTCAGGCCCACATAGTGCACATCGGTACGAGCGCCGTTCCAATTGATCCGGTTATTCATCTGCAAGCCGTAACGCGCCCACATGCCGGTCACACCCGCGCTGACTCGCCAGGGCAAGTTGTAATCCCCCACCGGACGATCGCCCCGGCGTATCAAGTCGCCGTTGTAATAGATCTCGTCATCCAGCTCCTCGGCCTCGCCGTCGTAACCATCGGCCAGCTTGGTATTACGTTTGCTGTGCTGATAGGTCACATCCAGACGCGCGGTCCACAAGCTCTCGCCCAGGGTCCAAGGGGCCGTATTCATCAAGCTCAAGGTGACAGCATCGGTTTTGGAGCTGCCGTTATTGGTGTAGGTGTGGCCCGTCTTGGCCAGCCCTTCGATAGACACTTGTTGGCGACCATAACGACGCACATACGCCAGCTCGGCGGCCACATTGCTGCTTAATTGCTGGTTCAGGCGCAGGGCCCATTCATCGTCATAAGGGGTTTGCAGGCCATCCAGCGTATACACAGTATGAGAAGGACGACCCACCGGATTGCCGCCTGTAATCAGCAAGGTATGCAGTTGGCTCTTGCGCTCGCGCATGGCGATTCCAAGAATGTCCATGCCGTAATAGCGTGACCAGCCACCTGACAGGCGGGTTTCACCGGTGCCCAACACGTCCCATTCCAGCAAAGTGCGTGGTGCCACATTGGTGTTGCCGAAGTAATTGTCTCTATCCACGCGCAAGCCGGTCGTCAAGGCCAGACGCTGCCAGGACAGTCGGTCAGACACGTACACAGAAGCATTGGTGTAGCTGACACCCACCTCTCCAGCGCGGTAAAAGTTCAAGGTTTGCACCTTGCTGGGCTGCCCATTGCTGAAGTGGCGTGTTTGACCACCATAAGCATCCTGATGACGGACAAACTCTCCCTTGGTATGGGCCAGATCCACACCCACATAGGGAGCATGTTCAATCGCCCCGGTCTGGAACGGTTTGAATTCCAGTCGGGACTTCAAGGTCAGGTTGCGCTGCTCTGTGGACTCTTGCCCAAAGCCGCCACTCATATAGTTGTAGTCCAGTCGACCATTGGGCTGATACACCATATGAACCATATAGGCCGTATCGTCAGAATTTCGATAGCTGTTCATCTGGTCGTAACCCAACTGCACACGCCCCTGCCCCCAGACGAAGTCATGATTCAGGTCGAAGCCCAAACCATAGGCTTTCTGTTGATGCTGCCACTGAATACCGTTGGCCAACATGCTGGAGTCCACCAGATCTTCGCGTCGATCTGCGTACTTGAAGGTCAAGGCAGAATCCGTGCTGGCACTCCAACGGGTATGGACTTTGGCGAACACATTGTCGACACGGTCTTTGGAATTCGTGCTGACGTCCTTGAGCTCTTTGTAGTGCAGCACCCGCATGGTTCGATCAATGGTGGATTCGCGCCGCGACACATTGATCAAGGCAGCGGTATCTTCTGTGATCCGGACATCCACCATTGCTGAAGAAAATCGCTTGGTCCAGGCAGGGGTAAAACCCGGCTCGCCCGCCTCGAACTTTTTCTGCTGCTCGGGTGCAATTTTCTGGGAGGTCAGCCCGGAGGAGTTATAGCTGAAGTCTGCCCTGAAGCTATTGTCCCCTTTGGGATCGCGCACCTTGGCATCCACCACACCCCCGGTGAAGCGG
Organism: Alcaligenes sp. SORT26; assembly: GCF_017377875.1. Taxonomy (GTDB): domain Bacteria; phylum Pseudomonadota; class Gammaproteobacteria; order Burkholderiales; family Burkholderiaceae_B; genus Alcaligenes; species Alcaligenes parafaecalis. The sequence goes on along the minus strand of NZ_CP070975.1, from coordinate 294,344 downwards.
CCGTATTCCACGGGGATGCTGCTATCAAGCACCGTCACGCTTTCCAGCATATTGGTGTCCAGGTTGTAAGCCTGGGCATAGGCAGGCACATTGCCTGCTTGCAGATTCAGATTGCGGCTGGCCGGGTCGATCTGATTGGTTGCGCTGATGCCGTCGATCTGGAATTGATTCTGGAAAGGGCTGGCCCCATAAAAGCTGATGTCCTCCAGCGCCATAGAGCCCCGGTTCGCGCCGCTTTTTGCAGCCTCATTCTGCCGAACAGCCGGGTTATCCGCCAACAGACCAGACAAGTCGCGATTACCGGCAGGACGCTGATCCATATCTTCACGGGAGTAAATGCGCTCCCCCACGCGCTGACCCTGAACACGCACCGGGTCCAGCACGGACAGGCCTTTGGCTACCCTTGCCGTCACAATCATGTAGCGCCCCTCTCCCTGCGCTTGGGCGGCCAATCCCCAAGGGGCCAGCAGAGTCTCCAGAGCTTGCTCTACCGTTAGTTCGCCCTGCAAGGCAAGCGCCCTTTTCTCCCTGACTTGTCCCGGTGAAAATGCAATTTCCACTTGGGCCTGACGGCCTATCTGCAACAAGGCATCAGCTAGCGGCTGAGACTCCATATCCAGCACGACAGGCCCGGCCGCTTGCACAGACAAGGGCTGCATCACCAACAGCAGACTGGCCATCAACAAAGCCAACTGCCCCTGCTTCAGGCGCAAACCGTGATAAGGAGTTTTATGATCGGTCGTCACGCCGGGACGGGCTTGCCTGCGCAAGGCAAAAAGGGACGGCGTGTACTGCAAAGCGCGCTTCATGATTGAGCATCCTATGTAAACAACTACCCTCAGGACGCTCTGCTACCCCTCTCCCCTCACCCCTGATTGCCATCGTATTTTTTAATTGATAATAATTATCATTAGTAAATGACTATAAGCCCCGGCAGCTCCCGAATTTGCAGGCCTTGGCCCAGGGTCAACAAGTTCAAGGCGGCGGCTGGCTTGGCAGCTTGCACCACGCCAGAAACGCGGGTGGAACCGGCCTGATCACTGCCAATCCAGATGACGCGGTGTGTGTATTCGCCTAGCTGTCGGACTACTTCGCTCAGGCTGACATCATCAAAACTGAGCAAGCCATTAGTCCAGGAAGGTGCTGCTTCTGTTTGCCCGGAATCCGCCTGCTGCTGCACAGCCAGGTGCCCACCCGCTACCGTGGCACTGTCTCCCGGCTGTAAAATCGCCTGCTGCGAAGATTCGCAGGAATAACATTGCACTTGCACCGTGTGTTCATAGACAGAAACGCCACTGATCTGGTCCTTCAGGCTGACCTCATAACGCGTGCCCAAGGCCGTCGCCTGCGCCGGGCCAGCTTGCACCGTAAAGGGGCCCGTCTGGCTATCAGCCGGAACAACCTGAAAGAAGGCTCGCCCGGACTCCACCTGCACTTGCCGCTGACCGTTCTCAAAATGCAGTCGGACACGGGTCTGTGCGTCCAGAATCGCGATGGAGCCATCGGGCAAACTGAGCTGCGTAATAGCGACTCCGCTGCTAATTGCGCCCTGCTGATCAAACATGTTCCAGGCGTACAAGGAAGCCCCCATCAGCACACAGGCGCTGGCCAAGGCTTTGACTCGGGATCTTCTCTTTTTACGGGCGATGGGCAAGACGGACACTTGGTCCAGACGCCGCCAACTGGCGGCCAAGGCGTCGTAGGTTTGCGCATGCAGGGGATCGGCCTCGTACCAGGCATCGAATTGGGCCAGTGCATCTGGCTCCAAATTAGCGCCTTCTTTACGCACCACCCATCTGGCGGCGTCTTCATCCACACGGCCCCAGGCCGGATCTGGCATCGCGTTCATGGGGCGGAGTTAAAGACTTGATGGGCCACCAGCAAAATGCGCATCATGTGTTTTTCAATGGTGCTTTCGGACACAGCCAGCTTCTGCGCGATCTGCGCATAGCTCATTTCCTCACAGCGATGCATCATGAAAATCCGCACACTACGTTGTGATTGAGCCAGCAAAGCCTGTTCCAGCCGCTGCAAGGTTTCTCTGGCCAGCGCCTCTTCGTACGCATCGGGAGCGTGGTGATGCGCGACACTCAAGGCATAGCCATCGAAAGCGGCCTGCTCGCGCGTCTGACGCCGATACCAGTCCGCTGCAATATTGGCCGCTACCCTGAATACATAGGCTCTGTGGTTGTCTGCCGTGACTTGCTTGCCCTTTTCCAACAGGCGCAGCCAGGTGTCGTGTGCGCAATCCTGCGCCAGTTCAGAGCAATGAGTACGCCTGCGCAGATAGCGGATCAAATCCGGGTAATGGGTCAGGAACGCCGCCGTCAGCTTGGACATAGAGAGACAATCAGGTGAGCATCTAATTAATAATCATTCTCATTATTATATACACCGATTGCCCCTACTCTGCTACTGCCACACTGTAATCAGGGGACGGATAGTTCAAACAGAGTGCTTACATCCCTAGTTACTGATGGCTCCCAGCGGCAAGGCAGGAATCACGAAAGGCGCCCAGATGATGGACTCGATCAGATTGGGCGTCGTGCTCAGACTGCCTTTCATTTGCTCTACTTTGGCCTGCACCGGAGCAGGAAACGTAATCACCGGGTGCGTTGCTGGCAGATGCTCCACCACACTTCCCTGCCCCATCGTTGCCTGCCTGATATAGAGCGTATCGGTGTGCTCCAGCGCCTTAGCCAGGGCCGGGATATGGCGCACGAAACTGGCGCTATCAGGTTTGAATACCTGGAATTTGTAGCCTTCCAGCAAGGCTGTTTTCTCAGAATCACTAAGCTGATGCGCAGCAATGTAGATATAAAAAGTCACCCGCACTTCCTTGTTGGGAAAGACTTGAATCCCACTGGAAAGATGCGCAAGCTTCGCCCCTAAAGAGGACTGCCAGAACTGAACAAAGGGGGCCAATTCTGCTTTGGGAAACAGATAGGAGGGCTGATCCGCCGTCAGCACGTAAAGCCCGCTTTGATCTTCTGCGATAGCCGTAATGGTTGTGTTGTCGGTTTTCTCTGGCGAGTACGTCGTCGAGCATCCAGCCAGCAAACTCAGCAAAAAGATGAAGCCATACTTGAACATACGCCTGATACCACCCTGAATCATGCATGCCGTATCCCTGCGGCATCGCTACCTCAAGTCCCAAGAGGCATCATAAAAAAGCGCAGCGTATCAACGCTGCGCCTGCAAAACCCAAGTGTGATCGCTTAGGCTTTCTTCAAATACATGGCCTTCAGCAAGTAGCTGATGCCATCGATCTTGCAATCGACTTCATGGTCACCACGAACCAGACGTATGCCCTTGGCTTTGGCGCCCTTCTTCAAGGTGCTGGAACCTTTGACTTTCAAGTCACGGATCAGAATGACATCATCACCCGCCGCCAGCAAATTGCCGTTGCTATCTTTGACGATCAGCTCATCACCATCGGTTTCAGCCTCGGTGCTCGAGTCTGCGTCTTGCCATTCATAGCCACAATCGGCACAGACCCATTGCTCCGTGTCATGGTAGGTATTTTCCAAGGTGCACTGGGGACAGGGAAGCGGTGTGCTCATATTTTTTTCCTGAAAAAAGCTGGGTGCTGCTGCACCAGAAGTGCGGCCAGTTTAGCCCTTTGCTTCAGGAAGACCAAAAGCACACAGGCCCTGCTGGAAGACTCTGTGCTCACTTGGCCGCTTCCACTCTATCTCGCCCCGCCGCCTTACCTTTGTAAAGCGCCACATCAGCCTGCCTTAACGCGTCCTCCAAGCCTTGCGCACCATGCAACGCCGGTGAAATCCCAATCGTAATAGTGCAATGCAGCGGCTGCTCCAGACCTGGCAGCTTGATCACTTCATTTTTCAGCCTGGTGCGCAAACGCTCGGCCAAACGCCAGACACCGACTTCATCGGTCTCCAGGCAAATAGCCACGAACTCCTCGCCCCCGATACGCCCGGTCAAATCCCCGCGACGCACTGTGGAAGACAAGAGGTCTGCAACATGGCAAATCACCCCATCCCCTGCCTGATGCCCATAACTGTCGTTAATTTTCTTGAAATGGTCGATATCGATCAGCAGCAGATAAGCAGGGACCGCGTTGCGCGTATTGAAGTACAGGTGCAGCGCCTCCATCAAACCCCGACGATTGAAGAGATTCGTCATAGGATCGCGCGCAGCCCGATTACGCAGATCATCCGTCAGCCGTCGCAGCACCAACCAGACAATCGAAGGCGGCACTATCGTCGCCAGCGTAGACATATAGATGTAAAAAACCAGTTGGAAACGGCTATCCATTTGCAGCGCATCCAAACCGCCATCCAGGATTTTCAGAAACTTGAGCGCGTTAAGAATACAGATCCCGCCAATCAGCAAGGCGAAGAAAATCATCTCCCCGTGCAGGTCCTTGGCAAACGTGCGTACCCCATACACAACCGTGATCGTCATCACCAGGAAAAGCAAAGACGCCATTGCCGCCAACATGGCATAACGGGCTGTCGGCCCCAGGCCCCACTGCACCAGCCATTGCAGCAAACCATAGGCCACAAAAAACAGAATCAAGGGGCGCCACAACGGAACCGGCCGCCCAAAAAACCGCATGGCACCCAGCCAATAGGCAATGGGTGAGGCCAGCGTCAGGTTGTGATTGATGACACTCAGCAGGCTCCAGGCCGGGCCTCCCTCCAGCAGTTGCAGGATGTAGGCCAAGGCCAGCAAAAGATTACCTGCCGCAAAGAAATCCATCCCCATCCGGTTGCCAGGCAAGCGTCGGCTGATCAACAAGAACATGACTGAGAAGCACAAAAGATGTGCGCACAGCATGCCAACAAGAACGGAAGCGACCATAGAAAGACGTAGAAAAAGAAAACGGAAATCCTGCGCCTGGCCACCGTAATCAAGCCAGTGAAGCATCAACAGGGGAAGAACGATTGTAAGTGTTTTTTACTGAACACCTTCTTTATGTGCCTAGGTTCACTACTACGATCAGCGGTAAACCGAGCAGTCTCAAGAGCCTCCGACTTCAAATCGCCCGAGTAGCCAGATCTTGAGGCAACAACAGTCTATGCAGACACCAGTCCCAAACAGCCTCGACAGACGCTCGGGCCGGTACCGACCGCTTGCGCACCAAGTAAAAATCCGCCCCCAAAGTCCCCGCATCCGCCACCTGCACCAAGCGGCCTGTTGCCAGGTCTGTCGCCACAAAAGCCTTGCACGCCAACGCCACACCTTGACCCGCTACCGCCGCATCCAAAGCCAATGTTGTCTGATTAAATACCGCCCCCGGTAACTTGCCACTGGTTTTCAGAAACGTAGCCCAATGACCTTGTGCATCATGCAATAAGGGCAGAGAACGTAACTGCTCCATCGACAAAGGAAGAGCGGCATTACCCACTAATTGGGGGCTGGCCACCGCCACTAAATCCTGACGAAACAGCAACTGTGCCTCCAGGTCCGCCGCAAACGGTGGACGAGTAAGGCGTACAGCGATATCGACTTGATCACGTTCGAAGTCCGACAAGGCTTCGCTTGCTACCGTGCGCAACTCCACATCAGGCAACATCGCCTGCAAATCCCCCAGGCGAGGAATCAATAATTTGGCAGCCACGGTAGGCGTCACACTGATCGTCACCGTATCGGGACGCACCAACAAACGTCCTGTCGCCTCTGCCAAGGTGTCAAAAGCACGGGTAAGGTCGGCAAGGTACGCTGCCCCCGATAAAGTCAGTTGCAGCCCACGAGGATGACGCTGAAACAGCGCCAACCCCAAATGCTCTTCCAAGGCTCGGACTTGTTGGGCCACAGCGCCTTGAGTCACACCCAACTCGTCGGCGGCAGCACGGAAACTTAAGCGACGGCCAGACACTTCAAAGGCACGCAAGGCATTTAGCGGGGGCAAGGAGCGGCGGGATTTTCTCATATTTCTGTCAGTAGTTTTTCTACACCCTTGAAGGTTTATTTATCACATGATTTTTCTGCTTCAGGCTGAAATAATAATATCAATCTCAATATATGGAGGCTCTCATGGCTGTAGAAAAAGTAGCACTTATTAGCGCAGGCGGCTCGGGCATGGGGGCTGCGGCTGCCCGCAAACTGGCTCAGGATGGCTACCACATTGCCATCCTGTCCTCGTCGGGCAAAGGCGAGGCACTGGCTAAAGAACTGGGCGGTGTGGGCCTGACTGGCTCGAATCAATCCAACGAAGATCTACAAGGCCTGGTTGACCTGGCCATGCAGCGCTGGGGACGTATCGACGCCCTGGTCAGCTCCGCCGGACACGGTCCACGCGGCCCGGTTCTGGAGATCAGCGACGAAGACTGGCATAAAGGCATGGACGTCTACTTTCTGAATGCCGTGCGTCCGGCACGATTGGTCGCCCCCATCATGGCTGCACAAGGTGGCGGAGCTATTGTGAATATTTCTACAGCGTGGGCTTTTGAGCCTGCGGAGATGTTCCCTACTTCCGCCGTATTCCGCGCTGGGTTGGCCAGTTTCACCAAGATTTTTGCAGACAGCTATGCAGCCAAAAATGTACGCATGAACAACGTGCTGCCCGGCTGGATTGATAGCTTGCCTGCGACGGAAGAACGGCGAGGAAGTGTGCCCATGGGCCGCTATGGTAAAGCCGAAGAAATTGCCGCGACGATTGCGTTTTTGCTGTCGGATGGCGCTGGGTATATTACCGGTCAGAACATCAAGGTGGATGGTGGGCTGACTCGGTCGGTGTGAACTGGCTAAATCTGCTTGGGCTGCAGTGTTCACACTAAATAAGGGGGTTAACGCGCTTGCCCATACCACGGAACAAGTTTGGCCTGCAATCTACGCAAACCGATTTCAAGCGCAAACGCCACCAAGGCAATAAGCAGAATCCCCGCCATCACCACATCAGTTGCCAGAAACTGCCCCGCTGACTGCACCATGAATCCCAGCCCACGCGTGGCAGCAACCAGTTCCGAAGCCACAAGGGTTGACCACCCTACTCCCAGACCTATACGCAAGCCCGTCAAAATATCAGGCAAGGCACTGGGGATGATGACGTAACGCAGCAACTGGCCGCGCGTCGCTCCTAAAGACTGCGCGGCACGCAATTTCACCGGGTCTACATTACGTACCCCGCCTGCAGTCGCAATCGTAATCGGCGCAAAAATCGCCAGATAAATCAGCAGCACTTTTGACAGCTCGCCAATCCCGAACCAGATCACAATCAGCGGCAAATACGCCAGCGGCGGGATTGGGCGATAGAACTCAATCAAAGGATCAAGAATGCCCTGAGCAATACGATTACGGCCAATCGCGATACCCGTAGGAATCGCCAACAGTACCGCTGCCACCAGCGCCAAACTGATCCGCCACAAACTAGCCGCCAAATGCTGCTGCACCGTGGCATCCATATAACCCACCGAGAACAGACGAAAAACACGACTCAGCACAGCCTGCGGCGAGGGCAAAAATAGCGGATCAACATAAGCCAACTCGGTGACTGCCCACCACAAGAACAGCACCCCACCCAAAGTCAGCAAACTAATCACAGCAATAGACACTTGCCTGGGCTTGGGATTCTCCGATTGTTGAGACCTGGACACACTCCCCACCTGCACCGATGGAGCACCCGACAAGCCAGCAACATCACCAGGCTGCAACACGTCACTGCCAGCAGAGGATTTCATCAAAAGTCTCCTAAATTCAGGCCGAAGCCGCAACGGGATGCGCCGAGAACACATGCTCCAGCACACGCTCTCGCGCCGCGATGAACTCCGGCGAGGACTTCACCTGACGCACCGGCTGCCCATCGGTGTGACGCCGACCAAAATCCAGCGTCAAACGCTCCACCACATGCCCAGGCGTACCGCCCAAAATGATCAGGTCAGTGGCCAGAAACACGGCTTCTTCAATATCGTGAGTAATCAGAAAAACAGGCTTGGCGCTGCGCTGCCAAACATTCAACAACAGCGTCTGGGCCTGCTCCCGGGTGAAAGCGTCAAGCGCCCCAAAAGGCTCATCCAGCAAGAGCACACGCGGGTCAGCCGCCAAAGCGCGAGCAATCCCCACCCGCTGCTTCTGACCACCAGACAACTGCCAGATACGACGCTGCTCAAACCCTTCCAGCCCCACCAAAGCCAATTGATGACGGGCCGCAGCCTGACGCTGCTCCTTGGACTCCCCACGCAGCGTCAAACCAAAAGCTACGTTCTCCAAAACCGTCTGCCAAGGCAGCAAGGCGTCGTCCTGGAACACCACTCCACGATCTGCTCCTGGGCCGCGCACCGGTTCGCCATCAAGCGTCATTGTTCCAGCGCTGGGCAAGGTGAAGCCAGCAATCAGGTTCAACAAGGTCGTCTTGCCGGTACCCGAAGGCCCCAACACCACGACCAACTGCCCCGGCCCCAATTGCAGCGACACGTCTCGCAGCGCCAAATGATCGGCACCGGGATAACGTGCGCTGACGTGACTCAGTGTTAACTTCGCCATCAGAATTACTTGGCCTGCGAGGCAGCCGCCTCAACATACTTGGCCGTGCTGTAATCTGCGTAGCTAGGCAATACCTCGTCGATACGGCCCTGCTCTTTTAGAAAAGCGGAGGTATCAGCCAAGGCCTGAACGGTAGGCTGGGCCAGCGTTTTCACCTGATCAGATGCAGATAAAAAGCCACTACCTGCCAACACATTGGGGATTTCCTGAGGCGTCGCCCCAGTCAGACGAGACAGCTTGTCGATGTTGTCGGCATTAGCCACCCAGGCAGCAGGATCACGCGTGTAGCTCTGATAAGAAGCCAAGGTGATACGAGCAAAAGTCGACACAACATCCGGGTATTTCTGAGCAAAATCCTTGCGCACCAACCACACATCAAACGTCGGTGCACCCAGTTTTGCCAGCTCGCCAGAACTGATCAGCACCTTGCCGCTTTCCTTGGCCTTGCTCAAGGCCGGGTCCCACGTATAAGCACCATCAATGTCACCGCGAGCCCAGGCAGCCACGATATTGGCCGGAGTCAGGTTGATGATGTTGACCTGCTTGGGGTCGATCTTCCAATGCTTGAGCGCAGCCAGCAGACTGTAATGACTGGTCGACACAAAAGGCGTGGCAATCGTCTTGCCAACGAGATCTTGCGGGGATGCAATGCCGGAACCATTACGCACAACCAGCTCTTCGCTAGTGCCCAGCTCGGCAGCGATCAGGAAGGTCTCGATGGGTAATTTACGACTGGCCGCGGCGGCCAAGGGGCTGGAGCCTAGATAGGCAATCTGCACGTCACCGGAAGCAACGGCATTGATGACTTCAGCGCCACCATCAAACTTGCGCCAATCGATTTTCGCGCCGGTTTCTTTTTCATAAACACCGTCTGCCTGAGGCACGTTCGACGGAGTGGGAATGGTCTGATAAGCGACCGTCAGGCTGGTGGCCTGGGCTGTCAAAGATACGACGCTGGCCGCCAAGGCCAGGCCCAGATGCTGCAGAGTTCTCGTCAACGACATGGAGCATTCCTCGATTATTTTTGCGGCCGGATAAGCCGTTAGGTCGAGGAATCAGGATAGACAAAAGAACTTGAGGGGCAAAAGAACGATTTCGCTTATTGTTAGTGCGCGAATTTATGAGGTGTGAAGATGGCTCAAGTAAACCCGATCCACCGCAACACACGAAAGCATCCGGCTGGATACAATGCGGTCTATCTGCTACTCAGCGGTGGCGACAAGTCCTCTCAAAAACAAGACATAAAAACTGCTATCGCCATGTGGAAACAAATTCAGGAGGATCAGTCATGACCGCCCTCAAAACCGCCCCTTTCGACGCCGCTGAATATCTTGATAGCGAGGAAGCTATCGCCGAGTACCTCTCGGCTGCTTTGGAAGAGGACGACCCAGCCTTATTTCTCTCTGCACTTGCTGATGCAGTCAAGGCCAGAGGCATGACCAAAATGGCTAAAGATGCCGGTATAGGCCGAGAAAGTCTGTACAAGACCCTTGCTCCTGGCGCCAGGCCACGATATGACACTGTCCTGAAATTAGCACGAGCTGCTGGGGCAAAACTAACGGTAGAGCCGCTTCACTCCTGTTAGATAATTGCCAGAACTACCCAACAAGTACCGTCCCCCAACTACAAGTGCTCAACTTACAGCAAACAACAAAAGAACCGCCTTGAAGGCGGTCCTTGCTCACCTAGGGAATACAGGACAAGATTTTTACTCATTACGAAAAAATCGAAACACGAGGGAATAATCTTCGGCGATTGCACAGGAGCACTCAAAGAAGCCATCGAAGGGCTGCCATCGAACTGCCTCTAGGTCAGCTGATGCACATGCTGCGGCTCACCTTCACCAGCCATTTCATGATCAACGGCGGCAGCATTCTCACTCTACAGCGCATCCTGGGTCACCAGGATTTGGAAAACCACGATGCGCTACGCACCCATTGAGCTGGATATCTGGACGCTGCAAGATTATTAAATCCACTGGCTTATTAATCACACGCCAATCAAATTAGAATCTATCCTCACAATAAAAAAATCATGCTACGAGTCTTCATTTCTATCCCCTTTCGAAACTCGCCTATACATGCCAATATCGCTAATTTCGCGAGCGGCAAATTCAGTTAAATTATGTCGAGCAACACTTCCTGGTCGAATATCAAGGGAATCCAGCAGATCCAATATTTCTTTACGCGACGCCTTAATTTTCAAAAAATACGATTTTAATGAATTAGCATCCATCGCCATCAAAGCCTCTGGCGTTAAAGTCATTTCATGACGTTTATACTCAACCACCGCCTTAATCAAGTCAATTTTTTTTAATTTCGAATGACCAGAAGGCCTCCAATTTGGAATCAAATCGCTGATTTCCAATGTTGTGAGGTCGCTTGCGGCAATACCTTCAATTGCCCCATTCACTCCCAGCCATTCAATGAGTTTTTCAATATCCATTATCGACACACCTGTATAAACTCAGAAGTCAAATCGCTAAACTGAGCAGATTGTTTTGCAGCATTGTTCCCTCCCACGTCGAAGACTGGTTGCCGATTCGCTGCGGCTTGCCTCAGCCCATCGCCCTCAGTGACATAACTGCTAAATATCTCTCCTGAGCGACGAAGGCGATTATATTCCAGCTCTTCACTCTGCTTTAACACCTCTCCATACTCTCTAGCCATCATCCCCATCGCTCCTGAAAAAATGGTATCCCTGTATCCATCCTCCAAGTTAAGCGACCGCCTAATCATAGCAATATCATTGTTAACATTCTGTATCTCGCCAATTACAGTAGCAACCCCAATCGATGATTGCCTATCCAGCTTCACAGGCGACACACAATAATCAGATGCGTAAATAATTGACCTAAGCACATCAGAAACTTCCGGATGTGAATCGATCAAAATATAATCATAACTACCCTGCAGGGGCTCAAGCACAAAGCTAATAGTCTTTAAGTGAGACAAAAGCAATAAATTATTCTCTCGTATGTTATTTGTGCTTGGAAGCTTATCAACAGATACAGTGGCCAAACGTGAATCTGCCGGAACAAGATCAACACCATCCACCCAAGTATGAATATTTACATCTGATGTTTGATTCGTTGCACTATAAATTTGCTGAAATTTATTAAATAGAGTTACATCGTTCGAATTACTGGATCCAAAAGATTCAATAAGTTGAGGAAAAAAACGTCCAGAAATTCCACCACGTTGATAGTCTGCATCAATCACTAAAACTCGTTTGTGATGAAACCGATTCAGCGCAACCGCTATGTGATAACAAGCTGTTGTCTTTCCTACACCACCCTTTTCACTAATAAATCCAACAACGGTTGCCATTTAAAACTCCCTTAGCGTTTCTTTATTATTCAAGCTAAACAATTCGTAACACTATAAGCATAGATGCTCGTAGACACATCGAATTAAGCTTGCTGTCCATACTGAATTCTAACAGCGTACCAAGAGGTTTGTCCTTGCCATACAGGGTTCTGCTCGACAACAGCCTATTCGCTGCATTGACACTTGCCCCCTCCCAACCGCAGAAAACAAAAAAGCCACCCGGCTGGGTGGCTTTTTTGTCCTGATTTAACAGGGGTATTCTGGTGGCGCATCCCTGATTCGAACAGGGGACCTGCGGATTATGATTCCGTCGCTCTAACCTGCTGAGCTAATGCGCCGAAGAAAGAATTATAGCAAGGATTCATCTTTTGGCAAGCGTTTTGCGCCATCTTTTTTCTTCTTTTTGACAGTTTTCCCCTATGAAAACGCTAAGCCCTCGTATTCATTAGGTTTTCCTCTTTCCTCACCTTTCCCCCTTTCTCAACAAATGATACAAAACGTAAGCAAAACCAGAGTTCCTCCTTGCCGCTCCAGCGAATCCCCCTCTTGCGCCCTATCAAGTCTCTTTGTCATCCCCTGTTGCTACACTGCCTGCTCGGCGCTAGATCCGTCTTTGTTTATTGACTGACGTCCGTGATCCGGACTTTCCACAGGAACTTTGTTTATGGCCAGTACGCTTGCTATTGTTGTCTCGCTTTTGCTGCTGATGTTCTTCGCCTATCGGGGGGTGACGGTTCTGTTGCTGGCTCCCTTGATGGCCGCCCTGGCTGTGCTGCTCTCGGGGGACTCCGGGTTTTTGTTGCCCATCTACACCTCCACCTTCATGAGCGCGCTTAGCGGCTATGTGCTGCAGTTCTTGCCCATCTTTTTGTTAGGTGCCTTGTTTGGTCAGTTGATGGCGGACTCCGGAGCGGCTCAGGCGATTGCTCAATGGATTACGCGCAAGCTGGGGCATCGTCATGCTATTGCCACCATTGTGATGGTGTGCGGCGTACTGACTTATGGTGGTGTGTCCTTGTTTGTGGTGGCTTTTGCCATCTACCCGATTGCCAAGGATCTGTTTCGCGCAGCGGGCATCCCCAAGCGTCTGATTCCCGCTTCGATTGCTTTGGGTTCGTTTACCTTCACCATGACGGCTCTGCCCGGCACTCCTGCTATTCAGAACGCGATTCCTATTCCTTACTACGGCACTAACGTGTTTGCGGCGCCTGGGCTGGGGATTATTGGTGGTTTGATCATGGCTTTGGGTGGTCTGTGGTGGCTGCAGTCGCGTGCTCGCAAAGCAGCAGCCAAGGGTGAAACCTATGGCGATCACGGTCAGGATCATTTTGATGCCAGCGCTGAGGACAGCACGCATGGTCAGAAACCCATGCCTATCTTCCTGGCTATCCTGCCTTTGATTCTGGTGATTGGTGTGAATGCCTTGTTCACCTATGGGATTTTCCCCGGCACGAACTTTGCGTTCATGGCCGAGCGTTTCCCTCAGGTTGATCCTGCCAAGATTACGGGTCTGTGGGCACTGATTATTGCCTTGATTACGGCGAATCTGGTGCTGATCATCAGCCGCTTGGGCCACTGGAAGAGCCTGCGCGAGAGCATTAACAAAGGTGTGTTTGGTTTTATGCTGCCTTTGTTCAATACCGCGTCTGAAGTCGGTTACGGTGCGGTGATTGCCAGCCTGGCAGGCTTTGCAATTATTCGGGACTTTGTACTGAACGTGGCTCCGGGCAATCCGTTGATCTCGGAAGCGGTAGCCATGACGACACTGGCCGGGATTACCGGTTCGTCTTCGGGTGGTTTGAGTATTGCCTTGCAGACGCTGGGTTCGGACTATTTGGCGATGGCTCAACAAGCTGGCATCAGTCCTGAATTGCTGCACCGTGTGGCGGTGATGGCGGCGGGTGGTCTGGATACTCTGCCCCATTGCGGCGCGATTATTACCTTGCTGTCCATCTGCAAACTGAACCACCGTCAGTCCTACGGCAATATCGCTATGGTGACGATGGCCGCTCCTATCTTTGCGCTGATCACGGTGATTACGCTGGGTACGATTTTTGGCAGCTTCTAAGCAGGTTTAGGATGTAGGCTCTATATAAGCAGCTATGTGCGGATTCGCGCATAGCTGCTTTTTTATTGGCCTCACATCACCCACCAACGTATTTCGTTTTCTATCACGAAAACCCGTAACGTCTTGCTATCCGACATAGCCCCTCGGCGTGCTAGGATTCAGGCATATGGTCCCGTATTATCAAGGTCAATAATCAGGAGCACACCATGAACTACACCTACACCCTTAATGAGTTAGGCACTGAAGCGATTCGTCAGTTTGTTCTGGATCGTGGTCAGCCTGATCTGAACCTGCAGGCTTATATCGCCGCTGCCGAGGTGGAGGCTGATAATTTCAATGCGGATGGCAGCCAGCGCGGCCAGATCGAGATTGACTCCAATTGCAGCAAGGATGGTTTGACTCATACTCTGCTGCTGGAAAAACACTGGTTTGCGACCCAGCCGGTTCCTGAGGCGCCCAGTGAGGACAGCTTCTTCTAAATAGAAGCAGGTTTGTCTGTGAGTTCACAATCGACTGACTGACTGTTAGACAGACACAAGCTCAGCTATCCGCCCCTCTCTATAGACATTGGCCCAGGCAAGCTAAAACGGCTGTCTGGGCCTGAAACTATCTGAAAGGCCAACAAGACTCTATATGTAGAAACTGGGCATATTTCAGCAGGACCTGATGCACTCGGGTGTTGGCCCACTATCAAAGGAAAACCTGTCGTTTGCGTTCTAGCAATCAGCAAGTCCGCCATGAGCTGCTTAGCTCCAAAAAACACAGCCGCAACAACAACTAGGGCTCACTATCCACTATCAGGCTTTGCTTTAAGGCCACTCCCCCCCGCCCTAATCCACCTGCAAACCAATCTTGTAAGCCAAAGCACCAAACCGGTCGATATCGTTCCAGATCATGGCCTTGAAGCCACTCGCCTGTGCGGACTCATCCGCTGCTTGCGGCGTATAGCCCAATGCCAGTAATTGCGATTGCATGGCCGGGTCCGTCAGCGCTTTTTGCACAACACGGTTCAAGGCATCGATGATGTGTTCAGGGGTATGAGACGGTGCCAACAATCCATGCCATTGATCCAGCTCGAAACTGGTATTGCTGACTTCGGCCACGGTGGGCACATGGGGCAGAACGGGACTGCGCTGGGCGGAGGTGACGGCCAGGGCGCGCAAGTGCCCGGATTCAATCAGAGTTGCAGCACTGGACAAGGTCACGATGCCGATAGGCACCTGCCCCGCCACCACATCATTCAATGCCGGACCGCAACCACGATACGGGATATGCAGCAAAGCCGTACCCCGCAAGTCGTACAGCATTTCTCCAGCCAGATGCTGGGGCGTACCGTTCCCGCAGGACGCATAAGCCAAGGCTGGTTCTGACTGCTGCTCCAGCACTTGTTCCAGATTCTGAATATCCGAGCCATGCCCAGTCACGATGACTGAAGGCACAAATCCGATATTAGCGATGGGTGCAAAGTCTTCTTTGGGGTTGAAACCCAAGTTACGGAACACACCGGGGTTGATGGCAAAGGAGCTATTGGCCATCAGCAAGGTATAGCCATCGGCGCGAGCATAGGCTACGGCACGTGCACCGATATTGCCGCTGGCGCCAGGACGGTTGTCGATGATGACGGGCTGGCCTAAGGCTTTCTCCAATCTTGGGCCCAGTTTGCGAGCCAGCAAGTCTGTTCCGCCGCCTGGCGGAAAGGTAACGATCACGGTAATTGGCTTGACCGGGTACTTGACGGCCTGATCGGCCACCTCGTCCCTTGCCTGCGCCGCCTGACTGCTCAGGCCCAGCGCTACCATGCCCAGCAAGGCGGCGGCTGCCGCCCGCTTACCCACCTGAAAACCCGCCATCACAGCAAACACGTTTATCTACTCAAGCATCCAGACCAATATCCAGCACACGGGCGCTGTGCGTAATCCAGCCCACTGCGATTCGGTCTACGCCGCAACGAGCAATGGCGACGGCCGTTTCGGGCGTTATACGGCCAGAGGCTTCTGTTTTGGCACGGCCTGCGACACGGGCCACGGCCTCGGTCAAGGTTGCGGTGTCCATATTGTCCAGAAGAATGCTGTCCACACCCAGTTCCAGCACTTCATCCAGTTGCTCCAGGGTATCGACTTCTACCTCGATGCAAACCAGATGGCCGATATAGGCACGGGCTGCTTCTACCGCGGCTTTGACGCCCCCGGCAACAGCGATGTGGTTGTCTTTAATCAGTACCGCGTCATCCAGACCAAAGCGATGATTGCTGCCGCCCCCGACTCGAACCGCGTATTTCTGCACGGCGCGCAGGCCGGGCATGGTTTTACGGGTGCAGGTAACTTTAGTGCCATAAGGTGCAATTGCACGGGCGATGGAAGCGGTTGCCGATGCCACGCCGCTTAAATGCCCCAGGAAGTTCAAGGCACAACGCTCTGCCGTCAGCATGGAACGGGCCGAACCGCTAATGACCGCAATCTGCGCACCGGGAATCAGGTCATCGCCGTCTTGCAGTTGCGCCTCAAAGCGCAGCGTGGGGTCCAGCAAGGTAAAGGCCAGACGAGCCAGATCGAGACCCGCCAACACCCCTGCTTCTCGGGCCACCAGACGCATTTGTGTACGCGCTGCAGCGGGAACAATGGAGTCCGTCGTCAAATCACCGGCACGGCCCAGGTCTTCTTGCAAGGTGGCGCGCACCAAGGGTTCCAAAATGACATCGGGCAAGGAAGGAATACGGTGAACCGTTGTCTCTGCAGCTTGCGCTGTCGGCTCGGGGGCATTAATTATGCTCATTATGAGTATTTAAATCGCTAAAAATAAGGCCTAATGGCACGGTGCACTTATGCTATTCCTGAGCATAAGCACTGTCAAGCCATAGGCCCGGTTTTTAGCGCGCTTGTTTCGCCAGCGGTAATTTACTGCCCGAGATCGCCCGCTCAAACAAGACATCACCACGGAAGCGAAACAGCTTGGCGGGTCGGCCTGATCCGCCTACGCTCATGGCGCCGGTTTCTTCAACCAGGGCTTGCTGTTCGATCAAACGGCGAAAGTTCTGTTTATGCAGCCCCCGCCCTGCCAGGGCTTCGACGGCCTGCTGCAATTGCAACAAGGTGAACTCCGGCGGCATCAGTTCAAACACCACGGGGCGGTATTTGATTTTGGCGCGCAGACGCGCCAAGCCCGTCGCCAGAATACGGCGGTGGTCGTGGCGCATGCCCAGACCCAGCTCGTAATGTTTGCCCAGCTCTTGCTGTTCTCGCTGACGACGGCGACAGGACTCGGGCAACAAACCCGCTTCGTACAGCAGCTCGTAGCGCTGCAAGACAAAGTCTTCGTTCCAGATCGCGCCTTCCAGCCCAAAACTGTAATTGACACGCTGACGGCGCAAGGCGCGCAAGGATTCATCCTGTTCGCACCAGTTCAACAGCGCGGGCACGATGGTGTCCTGAATAATAGGGGGTGCGCCATCCCGCCGGTCTTCCCACGGGAAATAGCGGTAGCAGTCCTGCCAGATCACCTGGGCCACATCGGGCTGGCCTACTTCACGCGTCAGGCCCACATAGCTGACCGACACAATACGCGTTCCCTGCGCGTCAAACCGATCCCGATCCGCAAAGGTATAGAGCTGTTCCACATAGCCCACCGGGTGATGGGTCTGGGTTTCCACCCAATCACGCAGCCCCGTTTGCAAAGAGCGGTGCGTGTGCTGAAACGGCCCGGCGGGCAAGGCTTGGCCCGCATCCGTGGTCAAGACTCGGGGTTCGCCATCGCTGACGGCCACCAAAACGGCCACCAGTTCAGCACTGACTACAGGTTCCTGCGTATAGATCACATATTCTCCTTCTGAATCGCGCCAGCGCGCGTCTGGCGGATTATAAGCGAGGCCCTGCCCGCTTCGGCTGGCTGGAACAGCCCGACGCGGAAATACAGTCGGATCACTATTTTCAGATGATCAAATTATGACCCATGAACATCTAAGCCTAAAGAAATTCCTCCGGCTGCCGTTAAGCGTTTGAACTGTATGTGTTTGCCATAAATGACAAGCAAGCGCTCAGTCAGAGGCCGGATCAGTCAACAGTTTCACGCTTTGTTCTGCTCCGCCATTCGCAAAAATAGAAGGTTTCTGACAATTCAGGTCGAACACGGACAGACAGAAGCCAATGCCGTTTTTTGCATGGCCCATGCGGGCTTGATGGCCCCCGCGTCCCCTTTGTTGTTCTCCTCCAGGATGATGAATGCGTAAGAATTTCCCCATTACCCAGGACGAGGTTCGTGTCCGGGCCGATCAGTACCTTATTTCAAAAACCGATTTGAAAGGCCGGATCACCTACGCGAACGCGGCCTTTATTGCGATCAGTGGTTTTACTCGTGAAGAGCTGGTTGGTAAAGCTCACAACCTGGTTCGTCACCCCGACATGCCACCCGAGGCTTTCCAGGACTTCTGGGACACCCTGCAAAGCAAGCGCCCCTGGATGGGTGTAGTCAAGAACCGCCGCAAGGATGGTGGTTTTTACTGGGTCTATGCCATGGCAGTGCCAATTTATGAAAATGGCACCGTAGCCGGGTATGCCTCGGTCCGCGTCAAACCCAGCCAGGAACAGATCGACGAGGCCGAGAGCCTGTACAACGCGATTAATGAAGGTCGCGCCAAAGGGGTGCGTCTGCATGAAGGCCGTGCCGTCCCCACGGGCTGGCGCAAAGCCTTGAGCCAGTTGCGTCGTCCCTTTAGCAACTCCTTGCGCGCCAGCCTGTTCCGCATGGGTACGCTGGCCCTGGCCACGACCGGCACGGCTCTGTACTTCGCCCTGACAGGCGGTGTCCCCCAAGGCTCCGGACTGTGGCTGACAGGTGCCTTGTGTCTGGCCAGCGCAGTGATGATGGGCTATGGCTGGTTAATTGCCCAACGCGTGATTCGCCCCCTGGATCAGGCCTCCCTGATTGCCCAGCAAATCGCCACCGGGAACCTGCAACTGGATATTGATACCAATTCCAGCGAGAGCAATTCGGAAATCGGCCAGCTCTACTTCTGCCTGGATTTGATGCGCAAGAGTCTGGTGGGGATTGCCAGCGATGCCCGCAGCGGGATTGATGCCTCTATTCACGCGGCCCGTATTCTGGAAGTGAACAATACCAATCTGGCTTCGCGTACCGAAGATCAGGCGGCCTCCTTGCAGGAAACCGCGGCCAGCATGGAAGAGTTGACCGTGACCGTGCGCCAGAACGCTGACAACGCCAACCAGGCCAGCCAACTGGCCGATGCCAGCATGCAAATTGCCCAACGTGGCGGCGCCGTGGTGAATGAAGTGGTGCAGACCATGCAAGGCATCCACGACAGTTCACGCCGCATTGGCGATATCGTCACCGTCATTGAAGGTATTGCCTTCCAGACCAATATTCTGGCGCTGAACGCAGCGGTGGAATCGGCTCGTGCGGGCGAAGCAGGCCGTGGCTTTGCAGTAGTGGCTGGGGAAGTGCGCAGTCTGGCCCAAAAGAGTTCGCAAGCCGCAGGTGAGATCAAGAACCTGATTGATGCGTCGGTGAGCCGCATGGCGGTGGGTGCCGAGCAAGCCGCACGCGCGGGCGACACCATGGGCGAAGTCGTGGATTCGGTTAAACGCGTGACGGATATTATTGGTGAGATCTCGACCGCTTCGATCGAGCAAGCCAGCGGCCTGGATCAGATTAACGAAGCCATGGCCAAGATGGATGGCGTCACCCAGCAGAACGCAGCGCTGGTACAGGATCTGGGCAACACCATGAGCGATCTGGCCTCGGAAGCCTCCGAGCTGGCTGATGCTATCAAGGCGCTGAACACAGGCTCTGTCGACGCAGCTCATAGCGCCCCCGCATTGGCGCAGCTTAGCAAGGCGCCCACCATGCAGGTGCTGTCTTACCAGAACACACAGCCTTTTCAGGCTCAAAGTGCCAAAACAGCGAACGCCCGTCTAGAAGCGATTCGCCGCTAAACCATAAAATCAGGGTCGGCAGCCGCTCTGCTGACCCTGACACAACTGACAGCTAGACAAAACAATAAATCTGGGGTCGCTCTTGATACTCGGAACGCTTGAAAAAAATAATCAATAATAAAATCAAGCCAGTAGATCACAGGAAGCATGCGTATAGATCCCAGGTTTTGGCTGTCATCCCAATGACACATTTAGACTCTAATACAAATACCAAGTAACAAAATTGAGTCGATATGCAACATAATGATCTGTCCTTTTCCGCCTACGTCTTTAACAGGGCCAGATCATGCGTGAAAATCAAGCCATTACGTCTCATGAAACACAGGTACCCGAAAAAACCTATTTAATCTCCAAAACAGACCTGAAGGGACGCATCATCTATGCCAATCCGGTCTTTATCGAGGTTAGTGGCTACAGCCATGATGAGCTGATAGGGGCCGCCCACAATATCGTGCGTCATCCCCATATGCCTGCGGTAATTTTTCAGGATTTATGGCAGACCCTCAAGCAACAACGATCCTGGTCGGGGCTGATCAAGAACCGCCGCAAAGACGGCGGCTTTTACTGGGTCAAGGCCCGCGTCATTCCCTTGATCGAAAACGGCCGCGTCAATGGCTATGCCTCCGTACGGGTACGCGCTCAGCCCAAAGAAATCAAAGAAGCAGAATATCTGTACCACTCCATTCAGCAGCAAGGTTTACGCGGCTTTCGTCTGCATGAAGGCCAGTTGCAAGCCCGGGGCTGGCGCTCTGCCCTAAGCACCCTGCTCCAACCCTTGAACCGCAGCCTGCGTGCCAGCCTGCTGCGCTTTGGCTTCCTGACTGGCTCTTTGGCCGCCTTAAGCGCGGGCTTGCTGCTGGGTAGCGGCGCATCTGGCACCTATCTGATCGCCGGGCTCGCCTCCCTGGGAGTGGTCAGCCTGGCCACCTTGGCCTATGGCTGGATTGTGACCCAACGCATGATGCAGCCGCTGCACAGCGCCACCCATATCGCCCAGCAAATTGCGACTGGCAATCTCTTGATTGATCTGAACCCGCAACACACCCGCAGCCAGGAAATTGCGCAACTGTATTTCTACATGGACATGATGCGCAAGAGCCTGCTTAGCCTGGCCCGCGACGTCCATCAGGGCATTCAGGCCTCCTTGGATGTGTCCACCCAGATTGAGGACGGCAACCGGCAATTGTCCAACCGCACGGCCGCCCAGTCCGGCTCCTTGCAACGCACCGCGGCCAATATGGAGCAATTGACCATGAATGTGCAGCAAACCGCGGATAACGCCAGGCTGGCGAATCAACTGGCCGACCAAAGCCTGTCTACAGCGCGCCGGGGCGGCGAGGTGGTGCAGGACATGGTCAGCACCATGCAGGACATCCACAATAGCTCCGAGCGCATTGGCGATATTGTGTCGATTATTGAAGGGCTGGCTTTTCAGACAAATATTCTGGCGCTGAATGCCGCGGTGGAATCAGCCCGTGCGGGTGAGGCTGGCAAGGGTTTTGCCGTGGTGGCGGGTGAAGTGCGCAGTCTGGCGCAGAAAAGTGCGCAGGCCGCCGGGGAAATCAAGAACTTGGTGGAAGACTCCTTGAAACGCATGGCAACCGGCGCCCATCATGCCAAACGGGCCGGTTCCACTATGGACGAGATCATGCAATCCGTCTCGGACGTGACGCATCTGATCAGTGAAATCTCCACGGCTTCCAATGAGCAGGCCAGCGGTTTGGCGCAGATTAACGATGCCGTCTCCACCATGGACAGCGATACCAATGACAATGCTGATCTGGCCCGTAACTTAGGCGTGACAGTGCATGAACTGAGCCGTCAGGCCCAAGAGCTGAAACTATCGATCCAGCTTCTGAATACGGGGGTGACAGGCCGCTCTACTTATGTACCTGATCCGAACGCCACCCAAGAGCCAGTCCCCTTGCTGAAAGTTGCCTGATAGAAAAGCATTGGGGGCAGAGAGCTGAAAGTCTCGCTGCCCCGCCCTCTCATATTTCTCATTCGGCAAGGCAGTGGATTCAGCTAATTCTGATCAGAGACTCCATGCCACGTTTGCCAAGCACAGCTAAGGCACTCACAAAACTCCGGTCTGCTTATCCTTTCAGACCAGACCTGATAACACGATGGCGTGCAGGCCTACCCCCACCAGACCGCCCACCACGGTGCCGTTAAAGCGTATGTACTGCAAATCGGTGCCTACACTCAACTCCAGCTCGCGCACCAACTGCCTGTCGTCCCATTGGCGTACAGTGCGGGAGATGTGCTCCTTGGCCCCTTCGCGCAATTGCTCGGCTAGGCCTGCGGCGGCAGACAGCATGTGTTCGTTCAAGGTTTCACGCAGCGTCGCATCTGTATTCAAGCGTGTAGCCAGATCCTGCGCGACTTGGCGCAGATGCGCCACCACAGAAGAATCCTCTTTGGCCAGATCACTGCGCACAACGCGCATCACATCCGTCCAGATCCCGTCTATGTATTCGCCCACATCTTTATGGTGCAAGAAGCGCTGCTTGATGGCCTCTACCTGTTCCATCAAATCCGGGTCCTGGCCCAGGCGCTGTATATAGTCTTGCACCCACTGTTCGTAGTCCTTGCGCAAGGGGTGCTCGGGTTCACTCAAAATGGTTTGCACCTCGTCCACCAAGGCGCGTGCCAGACGGTCGGCCATCTTGCCCGATAATTCATCCACAGAGGTGACCACACCCACCATGGCCAGAAGCTTGGGCCATTCGCGCTGGGCGTAGCGCACCAGCACATCAGCCACACGCTGCTTGACCGCCTCGTTGGACAGATAGCCCCCCAGTTGCTGCAAAACCTCATCCAGCAGGCGCTGATGTCGGGCATTGCGCGTCAGCAGCCCCAGAATCTGGGAGCTGGAGCCGGCCATATCCACCCGCATCAAGTAGCCGCGCACGCCGTCCGTCAAGGCTTGTTTGACGCTACGTTCGTCCAGCAAACGCAGTGCTTCGCCCATGGCGGTTTGCAAAGCGCGGCTGACACGTTCGCTTTGCTCGGGCTTCGACAACCATTGCCCCAAGCGCGCCGCCGGGTCCAGGCTACGCAGTTTTTCCAGCAACATGGCCGAATCCAGAAAGTGGTCACGCACAAAGACACCCAAGCTTTCACCCAGGCTGTTTTTCTTGTTGGGAATAATCGCAGTATGTGGAAACGGCAGGCCCAATGGATGACGGAACAAGGCGACCACGGCAAACCAGTCGGCCAGAGCGCCCACCGTGGCTGCTTCACTAAAGGCCCGCAGCCAGGGCCAGAATGCAGCGATGGGAGCAGCCTCGCCCTGCCGCATCATGGCGTGGCTGAGCAGGAACAGGCAGATAGTCAGCACCAGTAACGCCAATGCGCTGCGCTTCATGCGACGCAGACGGCGTTCGGGCGAGTCAGGGCGAGAGGATGATGTAGACATTTCCACAGTCTATGCGTAGTTCAGCGCAAAAGCGGTATTGAATAGTGCGGAGCCAAGTCTCGGGGAAAACAATTCCAAACCTCAGCCCTCTTGGCAAGTTCACACATAGTCATCAGGACCTTATTGTGGCCCTGTCTTTTTCTGCCTGTCCAGAAACGAATCAGCCTGGGCGAACCCAGGCTGATCACGGCACACCATCAAACAGTGTTTATTTGCAGGCCTGCTCGGCGCGCTTCACAAAGTCTGTTGTAGCGTCGCGCAGCGCTTTGGCAATCTGACCAGACTGCTTCGGAGCCAATGTGACGCCGCCGGTTGCCGTCGCCGCGCAGGCCGACAGACCCTGGCCGGTGATATCCACCACATTGATACGCAGACGTGGCTTGGCGCGGGCAATACTGCGCGACACAGCGCAAATATCCTGGTCGCAACCATCATTGCCATCCACGAACAAGACGATCAAGGCATCCCGGTTCACGCCGTCCACCCGGCTAGCGGCCAGATTCAGGGACTGCACCAAGTTAGTACTGTCTTTAGCCTCGATATTCTGAATCAGGCTCTTCAAGCGCCCACGCTGTGCTGTCGTAAAGCGGCCCTGATAATTAGGCGCGGCACACTGTTGTGCGAAGGTGACCAAGTGCAGATCCTGCCCGGAGGGCAAGCTGTCGACCATGCTGGAGAAAGCACTGCGTGCCGCATTGATGCGCGACGTGCCCTGGAACAGGGTTTGAGCACGTTGGGTCGCGTAATCACTCCAGGAGCCCATATCGTCCAGGTCCTGGCTGAAGAACCACTCCTCGTCCTCGATCTTGGCATTGACGCTCAGCAACATGGACATGGAGGAATCAAAAATGATGTAGACCTCGGGCTTGAGCACTTCGCCCTTTTCGTCCTGAGCGCACACAAAGTTAGGGTCGGACGACACCTTCGGGCCCGGTTTGGGTTCAGGTTTGGGCTCGGGTTTAGGTTTCGGTGGTGGCTCGGGCTTGGGCGGTGGCTCCGGGGCAGGAGGTGGCGCAGGCGGCTCTTCCACCACGGGCTCGGGCACAGGCTCTACTTTGACTGGCTCGGGTTCCGGTTCAGGAACAGGCACCACCGGCTCTTCAGGGGGCGGCGCTGGAGGGACAACAGGCTCTTCCACTACAGGATCAGGCTTGACCACGGCGGGCGGCTCTACCGGCACCACCTCCTTGTCCCACCAACCTGGAGGCCACTTGAACCACCAGGACAAGAGCAGCGCCAGCAACAAAGCCAGCAAAGCGGCCAACAAGAACCATAGCCACGGACGACCTTTGGAGGCGGCCACGGTCGTCGCCGCAGCCCCTGCTCCCACCGCAGCCGCAGCCGGTACGACTGGGGGTGGGGTGGGCGGTGCCACCCGTTTCTGATACGCGGCAAACAAGGGTTCGGGCGATAGAGCCGGATTCTCGCTCATCACCAGCAAGGGCTTGCCGCTAACACTGTAAACAGCACCTTGAACCGATACGTCTTTCAGCAAGGCTTGCAGGGCTTGCGCATCTTGCGTCGCCCCCTGCTGCTCCAACTGATGGCTCAAAGCCTCGATCCGGTCCAGCGATTGCTGGTAACGCGCATCCAGCGCCTGTTGCTGTGCCGCCGACAAACTGCTCTTGGGCACCGCCTGACCCTGCATGCCCGTCCACCAGGCTGTGGTGTCCGAACCATCAGCCTGATAGGTGGAAAACAGATGCGTTAAAGGTTCATCCTGGCGTTTGAGCAGGTTCAGCGCATGCTGGTGCTGCTGATAGGCAGAGGATGGTCCAACCGAATCAAGAATGACGCGCTGCATAGGCTTACTCGTCGTAACCCAAACTGGATTGCAGGCGGCTGACGTCTTTTTGCAGCTTCTGCAATTGCTGCTGCTTCTGGGCGACGGCAGCCGGGCTATTGTCTTCCGTGGAGCGGTTCACGTCCTTCAGGCCTTTATCCAGGTCCTTGAGCTGGTTTTGCAAACCGGCTTCTTTGCCTTTGCTGGCCTGCAAGCTGCGCACCAACTGCCCCATGGAGCGATTCAGTGCCGTCTGGGCCTGACGCTGTTGGGCCAGGCTGGCTTTGCTCAGGCTCTGCTGGGTCTGAATATCTTTATAGACCTGATGAAACAGCGCATTTGCTTCCTGGGCACTTAACAAGCCCTGCTCGCCTGCATCAACATGCTGGCGATACGCACCGGACGTATCGCAACTGATTTTGGTGAAGAAACCGGCGTCCCGATCAGACGGATCGCACTCGCTCATGGTGGTGGCACAACCGGCCAGCAAGAGGCTGGCGGCCAAGGGGGTCCAACGCAGAAATACTCGCATAAGAAGCTCTTTAACCCAAAGTTACGGCGGAACGCATGGAATACAGGTCGTCTACTTCTTTTTGCAGCACGGCCACTTTTACATTCATCTGGTCGATCTGGCGGTCCAGGCGCTGGACTTCAGATTTCTTGCCACCATCTTTACGCTCGGCATCAGCCACGTCACGGTACAGTGCGACCTTCTCGTTCATGTTTTTCAGATCACGATTAAGAACATCGATATTTTTATCGATACGGGCCAATTGCTTCTCAGCCTGTTTTTTCTCCATCGTCTTGTCTTTCATCTGCTTTTCGATATCGGCAATCTGCCGCTTATCGTCAGCAATCACTTGCTGGGCCGTATTGGTACGCTCAATGATATTGGCGGTATCCGCTTCCACATCCGCCTTCATGGCCGCCAGACGATCCGTGGTGTTGGCGTATTCCGAACGGCGCTGGTCAAGGTAGTAGTTCGTACCCATAGCCACACCGCAAGCAGCCACACCCGCAATAATGGCGCAAGCCGCCTTGTTACTGGAGTTCGACAGCATGCACGCCAGCACACCCACCGCTGCCGCACCGGCGCAGGCCTGAAAGCCCGAACGGCTGAAGAATTTCGCATCCTGACCACTGGTCAGACGGTCATCGGCCTGGGCTCCGCCCAGCAAGCTACTACCCGTACTGGCACAACCCGAGAGCAAAGCGACACCCAGCATCAGGCTGCCCAGCAAAGTTCTAGGGGTAAAACGGCGCACGTGTTGCATAACTTCCTCTTCCATTTGAAGTACGTCTATTTTTATTGACTCGCTCTTTACGAGTTGGGGGTCGATTTACAACTATTTTTCCAGGCATTGATATCAATGGAATCTGTTTTCAGATAATCCTTCTGATTTTTCCAATGCACTTCCAAATAGGGTTTCAGGGCGCTCAGGCTCTTGTTTTGTTCCATCATCTGGCGCTCTATCGGCACCTGTTTTTCCAGCAAGGTCAGCCCGTACAAAGACGAGGCGTCAATTAAATTACTCGCATAATAGCGCGCCAGTTTCGTGACACGGTCTTCTTGTTCATCCAGTTTCAGCTTGCGGCTGGCACACTGTTTATCGTCCGTTCCGGCTTCGCACAAGGCGTCGTAATTGCGGTGCAGCAGCTCGACAAACAAGACATCGTCTTTCAGCTTGGTGCACAGGAAAGAACCCAACTCCAGGTTGGCGCGAATGGCCTGATCGCGCATTTCTTCCTGACGCAGATTGGCTGCCCGCAAGTCCCCTTCCAATTGCTTCAACTGAGCTTTCAGGGTGTCGTCCTCCAGGGTGTTAGCCAAGGAGTTCAAGCGTTGCACTGCCGACTCTTCCGTCGGTGCGTTGGGGTTGACGGCCCCTTGCTCAGTCCCCAATGCCTGCCAGCTTTTTTCAATCGCCTGCACACGCTCGCGCGAGGTCAAGGCAATCGAGACCAGGGCCAGACGCATGCCAGTGGTCTTGGATTGGGTTGGGCCTTTGGGACCGTAGTAAGGCAGTTCCTTGCGAGCCGAGGAACGCAGCGCTTCGGGCTTGGACAGGAAGTTGCCACCCCGCACCACAAAGCCACCGGCCTGACCGTGTTGGCGATCCAGCTTGTTCAGGCGGAAGGACTCCAGAATGATCTCGTCCACATTGCCCAGCATGTCATGCAGGCCCAGCGGGTTGGCTTTCAGGCGTCCCATCAACTGCACCGCCCCGTTAGAGGACTGCGAACCGGCATACCACTCGTATTCGTTCATGCCTTCAGGCATGGGGTAGCGCACATCACGGAACTCCGCCGAGGACAGGGCCGAGCCGCCACGCGCCGCGTATTCCCATTCAATTTCAGTGGGCAAACGCACAAAACCTGCCAAACCGTCTTCTTTGGGCAGCTTGTCGGCGGCGTTCTCGCGCAGCCATTGGTTGTACAGGTCAGAGAAATGCACCGCGTCCATCCAACTGATGTCGGTTTGCGGTACGACCAGGGTGTTTTTAGGCGTCGGGCAGGTGGCCTCGGTCATGGCCTGATACTGCAATTTGTTCAGTTCGTACTTGGCCATCAAGTAATAGCGTGACGAACCGGCTTTACTATCGGTAAAGCTGCCTGCGATGAACTCGGGACGCTTGTGTTCGATATAGCCCCATTCTTCCGCTTCCTGACCAACCACCACACGCATATCGTCCAGGGGGCCGGCTACCGGCACTGCCACACGACGAAACACCATGGAGCCTTCGCAAGGCATGGGCAGGACCACATCGCCCTCGGCAGGCTTGGGGTTGTAGTACTTCTCGTCCCAGGGCGCGGCCTGCGCCACGGCACTGACACCCAGCAGCAAACTGGCTGCACCGAACAATGGATTAAATTTCACGCAAACTCTCCGCAGGTTGAACCCGAACGGCCCGCCAGGCTCCGATGGCCGCCACCACACACGCCAGGCCTGCCACCATCAATAAGGCGTACAAGGCATGGGCCACGGTGATACGGCACACAAAGTCAGTCTGGAGGCCATCTCCCACCAGTAGTTGATTGAATAAGGTACTGCCCAGGCCATACAGGCCCAGTCCCAAGGCGTAGGCGATCAGGCTCAGCATGACGGCCTGAATCAGCACGTAGCGCACGACGCCACTGCCATCAAAACCCAGCAAACGAAGGACGGCCAGATCTTTACGCTTGCGGTCCACATTCGCCAGAAATGCGCCGCCCAAGGAAGCAGCGCAGCCCACAATAGCCGTCAGGGCAATTACGCCAAAGATCAGGCTTAGCACGCGGTTAATGGCGCGTACGTTTTCAATGTCGGCATAGCGGCTGGCAACAGGAATGTTCTGTTGCTCCAGCCCTTTGGCCACTTGTCCAACCTGCTCAATCGAGCTGGCATAGACACGGGCGCGGGCGTAGAGCACGGGCATGTCGGCCGCCAGCGGAGTGCCTGTCGTCAGGGAGAAATCGGGGATCTGAAAACCATCACGCGCGTACTCCAGCGCCAGCAAGGTTTCCGGGGCCACAAAGACAGCCGGGCGGGAATAACGGTGTTCCGCCAATACATCCACCACCTTCATGGCTTTATCGCCATATTCCAGCCGCCCATCCAAACGACGGCTAAGGCGTAAATGCAGCGGTTCGCCCAGTGTCCAGCCGAGCCTGCGGGCCGCTTCCTGGGTGACGATGATTTCATCAGGTGCCAAGTCGCGAGCCTGGTTTTGCAGCAAAGGATCGCCCTGTGCGCTGGCCAGTACTTCTACGTTTTCCAGAAAACGACGACGGTCCAGGCGCAGATCCGCCTGGGTATTCAGGGAGCGGGTCATGCCAATGGCATAGCCCACACCAGGAGTCTGGCGCAGCGTATCCAACCAAGCCTGGTCGAAGCTGCCGCTACTCAACATCTTCACTTCCAGATTACGGGGGTCCTGCAGCAGTTCTTGCTGCAACTGGGTGACCACACCGTACTTCAGGCCAAACAGCAGCAGCAAGGGAGCAACCACCGCCACCATGGCCGCGACCATGCAAAAGGAAATACGCCAGTCAAAGCGCAGGTCGGCCCAGGCCAGGCGAAAGACGTTTACAAGCATGGTGCCGTGGCCTCGGGGACAAAGATGCTCAAGCCCGGCGACAACTTGGCTTGCAGGCGGGGAATGGCAAATTCGCCCAAACTGTCCCAATCATGCGAGACCAGCAAAACCGCCAAATTCAATTCTTTGGCCAAACTGAAAAACAACTGGAATACCTTATGGGCGGTTTCAGGGTCCAGGGCGGCGGTGGGTTCATCTGCCAACACCAAACCGGGAGCATGGGCAATGGCACGTGAAAAGGCCACGCGCTGGCGCTCGCCAATGGATAAGGCGGCAGGATACAGGTTCAGCAAGCGCTCCAGCTTCAAGCTAGCAATAGCTGCATCCAGATGATCGGCCTTGACAGGCAAGCCCAGTAGTCGGCGGGGTAAAACCATGTTTTCCCATACCGACAAATACGGCAGCAACCCGCCATTTTGCAGCACAAAGCCCAGGTTTCTGGCCCGCCAGCGTGCGAGTTCGGACTCGCGCCCGCTGGCGTACAAGGCATTGATATCCTGAGCCTCTTTACCCAAGCTAAAAACCTGTGCCTGACTAGGGCGCAGCAGCAGCCCCAAGGTTTCCAGCAACGTGCTTTTGCCGCAGCCACTGACGCCCGTGACGGCTACAATCTGGCCTGCATCCAGAGCAAGCTCGGGCAGTTGCACGCGAAAAGCGTGGGGGCCTTGCCCCCGGGATACCTCTAGCTGCTTGATGCGGAGCATGTCAGGGCATCATCTCCAAAGGCACGGGATAGACGTCATCACGCGCATCCGCGCCTTCAGCCAGGGACACCCAACGATCCGCGTCGGCGTTATAGCGCTCGTAATGACGCAGCTTGGTGCTCAGGTCTCGAATGAATTTTTCCTGGCTCAAGGCGTCCCAACTGGACCAGGTATCTTCGTCCAGAGTCAGCACGGCGCTTTGGTAAGGCAGGTCTTCCAGGTACTCACTCATCAAGCCCAGCTCGGCCAGCTTGGTACCCTTTTCCTGCTTCAGAGTGCTGGGGTCAGCCCCCATCGCAGCCGCTACGGAACGCAAGCGGTTGAACATATCGGTGGGCGAGATCATGCCTTCGTTGGCAGCATCCAGAATCTGTTTGACCACATCACTCAAATCGCTCAGTTGCGCTTTGGTCAGCAAGACACGTACATCCGTGGTGGGGATGTTCTGGCGTACCAGATCGCGGTCGCTGATCCAGGCATGGAACACCTCAGGCGCAGTGGTGCCGGAGGTTTTGCCCAGATAGGCCAGACGCATGGCGTGGCCGATCAACTCGGCATCGGACATCATCTGATCAGTGGTGGTGTCGCCCGTTTCTGTAGCACGCGCGGCGCTGCCAATGGCATCACCGCCTTGATACGCGACTTTGACCTGCTCTGTAATGGCGGTCGCCAGGCTATCGACCATCTTGCCAAACTGATTCACATCGCCCGCATTGACGGGGTAGTACAAGGACGTCTGCGTGCCGCTGTATGTGGACAGCTCGCGGTACTGATCTTCCGCCTTGGCGTGGTTGTTTTTGCCCGAAGGGGTTTTCAGATGCAGGGTGTAAATAGCGACGCCGGGCTTGGCCGCTTCGATACGCAGTTGCGGGGCGTCCAGACCGGTGGAGGAATACTTGTTGCTGCCTTCCAGCGCACCGGCATCGGTGATCAGGACGACATAGCGTGCACCAAAATTATTCCAGTTCACCTTGTCCAGCGCTTCCAGCACACCGGCGTAAGCATCTTCGTCATACGCCACGGTCGAGACTTTGGCCTGTTTCAGGTCAGCAACTTTGTCCAGAAAGTCCTTGCTGCTGGTCACGGAGTTGGGGTCCGCATACACATGGGTCAAGTACTCAATACCGGGAGCGGCTTCCATATTGGAGCGGAACGCGATCAAGCCAAACTTGACCTGATCGGACAGGCCTTGCTCTTCTACCTTGGTATAGACCTTGCGCACAGCCTCGCGGGTGCGGTCGATATACGGGTCCATGGAAATGGTGGAATCGATCACAAAGACAACCGCCGCACTAAAGCCTTTGATCTGGGAGGTGCGTTGGGCGGCATCCTGATCCTGAGCGGGTTCCGCTTCTTTTTTGGCGGCTTCTGGCTCTTTCTGGTCCGCCGTGTGTTTGGTGACCGAAGCCACATTCAGCAAACGGGTACGGAAGCCGTTTTCAGTCATGACCTCTTCGCCGCTCAAGACGGGCAAAAGGTAAAACTGTTCCTGCACATCCACAAAGTACTCAGGCTCTTGGGCCAGCACGCCTTCTGCCTGCGAGTCTTTACGCAGAGACTGGCGAATAGGAGCGACCAGGGTTGCGGGGTCGGGTGTATCCAGCACTTTTTCCAGCAAGCTGCGTTCCTGGAAAAACAGCATGCGGTCACGGTTGGCCGGGTTGGTAAAGGCCAGGGTCAACTGCATTTTCCAGTCCACCGTGCAGGCCTTGTCCAGCCAGCCTACAGTCTTGCCCTGACTATCCGGGCCTACCTGCACACGCTCTGCCCCGCCCTGCCCGTTGCGCTGATAAATATAAAAGCGGCTAAAGGCCGGAACCGGTTTGCCCTGCTGATCCGTTTCCGAGGAAAACAGACGGCAGGACGGTGTGGTCAACACGCGCTGATACAGCGTCTTCTTGCCCTCTTGCAGCAAGGGAGCGGCCGCCTGGGCCTGACTTGCGCCCAAAAGGAGCGCGCTCAGCAAACTCAATCGAACAAGTGGACGCATCATCATTGACTCAACTCCTGGAAGCGGGCCTTGGCTTGCGCATTGTCTGGATCAGACAGCAAGACCGTTTCGTACCAGTACGCGGCTGTCGCGGGGTTAGGTTTGCTAAAGCAAGCCTGGGCCTGGTGATCTTTAGGGTCGTATTCACGGGCGTAGGCCATGGCAATTTTCACATCACCGGACTGTGCCTTGTTCACGTACAAGCGCTGGGCCACATCACATTGCTCGGCCTTTTTGGCTTCTTCAATCACGGCCAGCCATTGCTCGGACGTCTTGGTTTCCTTGACGCACTCTTGCACGAATTGCAGGCCGGGACGGTCTGCCAGCTTGTCCATCGTGCAGTTGTCCGTCTCCACGACAGCAGGCTTGACCTCCGGTGCCTCCGGCACGGCCGGGCTATCGTCCTTGGCGGATTGGCTGTAGAACCAATAGCCTGCGGCACCGGCCAGAATCAGCAAGAGGACGATCAAGACAATCCATTTACCCATGCCGCCCTTTTTGACCGGAGGAGCCACGGGGGCAGGAGCAATCGCCTCCACCTTGGGGGCGGGTGCTTCTACCTTGACGGGTTCGGGCTCGGGCACAGGTTCCACTACTTCAACCACGGGTGGCGTTTCAGGAACGGGCTCGGGAGCAGGCGGTTCAGGAACCGCAGCCACAGGCATGGTCAATTCCATGGCCTGGGCATTTCCCCCTGCCGTGGAGGGCAGAATGGCCTTGTCCAGCTTCAATGGGCTTCTGCCCAGTTCTTCACCGCTCGCCTCGGCCAAGGTAATTTGATACGCATCGCTGGCATTGGCCAGCAGCGAATCCACAATATCCGCGTTCAACAGAACGGCGATGCCCTCTTCGTGCTCGGTCCAGCCTTGTTGCGGCAACCAGCGCAAAGACGCATCCCAGCTTTGAGCCGAGTGCAGGTAATAGCTGTTCTGGCTGCGCTGAATGGCAATAGCGTATTCGCCCAGGTCCAGTTCATCATCCAGATCACGCACATACAGACGAGCACGGCCAGGAACGGCGGGCTCCAAAGCCTGCAAACTAAATCTTAATTTCATGCCACGCTCTTATCGGTAAAACGTTCCAAAATGCGTCCCAAAGCCTGGTTCTGTTCCAGGCTCAGTTCACGGCCACCTTCATAACCAGCGTTATTCAAGGTGGTATGGGCCAAAGCGGCCAGCCATTGTTCAAAAAAGATCAAACCGTGGTCCTGAGGCTGAGCAGGCAAAGCAGGCATGCCATCCGCCCCAAAGGCTTTAGGATTCTTGAAGACATCCTCGCTGCCGCCTTTCAGGTAGAACCAGGTCACGAACTCGCTGATCGTCATGGCCACATTGCAAACCTGACGGTCAGCCAGTCGCTCGCGGCGCACGCCGCTTTGACGGCGCTTGGTCAGCACGGCCAGCAACTTGTCCTGCAAGGCCCAGCGGTCCGACGCCACAATCAGCTCCTCGACCAGGCTGGAGAGCAGATCCACCGGCATGCGCAATACGTTCTGGTTGGTACGGCTGGCGGGTAATTCGCGCAACTGGCTGACCCAACTGCGGTAGACCAGATCGGCATACTGCTGCTCGAATGGCTGCTCCTGGGTCAAGACGCCCGGCTCATCCGGCTCGGACTTACTGGAACCCAGACTCAGGAACAAGTCACGCAAGGTGTCTTGCGGGATGTGCAAGGCAGCCAGCAGTTCGCCCACAATGGCACGGTAAGCAGGCAATTCCTGACGGAACTGTTTAGCCAGCGCTTCCTTGACCACAGACTGTTGATCGCCATCCTGGCTGTACCAGGAATGCAGGGACTTCTTGACCAAGGTGTCGTGCAGGCTGCGGAACTGCTCTTGCAGACGCATCAGCTTGAAATCCAGGCCACCGATCTGGGCCACATACGCGCGCAAGCGCTGCATGCCACCGTCATTCAGGGCCAGCATGGCATCCCAGGCTTGAGCCGGATCGCTCAATTGCTGTGCCAGCGAGGGGTTTTCAATAAAGCTGCCGCGCATGCGACCCATTTTCTCGGCCACGGATGCGGTAATCGACAGCTCCCGGCTTTCTGTATCCAGATCGATAAAGGGGGTAGGCATGCCTGGCTTGCGCACCAGGAAGGTGTTGGAGAATGGCTCGTCAGGACGCCATTGCTGCAGCCATTCACAATGGCCGAAACGCTCTTTGAAGCTCATCTTCATCAAGCCGTCCCAGCTATCGCGCACCTGGGCATCATCCTGAATCAGGGAAGCACCAATACGCTTGTCGAACATGGTGATGGCCCACATCAGGCCCACTTTACGGTTCTGACGTTCCTGCGGCGTGGCCCCTTGGGTGCGATGGACCCAGCGCGTCAGCACGGGTTCAACATCCTTCACATCGCTTTGCTTGTCCGAAGCGGTACACATGACCAGGCCATTCATTTCCTGCTGGTCGGTATAGCGCTCGAACAGATAGGCCACCTTGCCGCGCAGAATCAGTTGCGAGGCGGGGTTGCCACCACTGCTTTCCGACGCCGCACCGGCATCCTGCACGGAACGGATATTCAGACGACCGCGGTAACCGGGGAAGTCCAGCAGATCCACCTTGTCTACGCCACCGGCTTGGGTTTCGCCAATCAAGGGGAAGGTCAGCTCAACGGTTAGCGCCGCCAGGTGGGCCAAAGGCACTTCCACCGCCTGGGAGGCAATCACTGGCTGGCCGTCCTGCTCACGCACCGGCAAAACGCTCAGGCTTTTCTCGGTGGGGCTGCCCAGCGATTCGAGCACATCCACGTTCATGATACTGTCTTGCTGCACAAAACCATCGCCTTCGCGACGGATCAAGGCGGTCAGCGGTGCATAAACCTTGCTGGGATGGCCCAAGGCTTGCAGCACTTTAGCCAAGCCTATGTACAGCTCGCTCAGCTCGGCTTGCTCGCCCCACAGAATCGAGAACAACTGTGCCCGATCTTCCAGACGCAAGGCGGGGGCCAGATTGATGACCTCCGGCCAGTAGGTGCTATCCAGCAAACGGGTGGTATTGCCAAAGCTGCTGCGCACGTAATCCCACAGAGAGACCGCGTCGTCAGCGCTTAAGCCTGCATCGTTCGCACCGGCCCGGCTTTTCAGCGAGTCAATCAGCGCCTTGATACGGTCAGCGGCAAAGGTGTAGCCGATCTGCTCTTTGTCAAAGTCATTGAAATAACTGTTGACCAGAATCTTGACCATATCGACTTCAGAGAAAATCTGCAGTTCGACAGGAAACGCATCGGGGCCCGCGGTGGCATTGCGGCTGAAACGCGTCACCAGACCCGTGGCTTCTTTACCGCCCCCTGGTGGGTTCACGTGACGCAAGAAGTCGATGGTTTCACCACCGTAATTGGTTTCCAGACGGCCGTTGCCACCTGCGGCAAGGCTGGAAATCAGGTAAGACTTGCCCGCTTGCGACAGGCCAAAAAAGCCAATTGTCATGGGGCGGCCCGACACCACACCCAAACTGCGGGCGGTATTGCGGGCGCGGCGCAGTTCCAGCACCAGACTATCGGCCTGTGCGTTCAGGCGCTGCGAGGAGCCGCGAGCCTGCATCACCCAGTCAATGGCCTGCCCGGCGCTCTGATATGCGTTCTGCCAGTCCTGGCACAGGTCCTGCTGTAAGGTCGTCATGTCCATCATTTGAGCACTACGCTCCCACTATCGAGCCAATATGGAGAATCACCCAGGCCTGCTTCCAGCATGGTGTTGAGCTGGATTCGGACGGCCCCTTTGGACACACCGCTTAGTTTGAAATCTCGGGGTGCCGAATTCTTGATCTTCAATCGATCACTAATCAAGCGACGCCCTTGCCCGCCTTGGGACGCTTTATCCACCATCAAGGTCACTTCCATGGAAGGCAACTGACCATCATCGTCGGGCGCATCGGCCATCTGGCGACGCACCTTTTCGTTCAGGTGCAGGTAGTACAAAGGCGAAGCAGGCCAGCGCTCAACATCCAATTGGCGGTAACCCAGACGCAGATAACTGCCCTGCATCAAGAGGTGATAGCCGTCGGAATCTTCGCTGCTGACACTTTCTAGCGTGACCATTTCCTCGCGCGTATCGGGGTCCATCTGGAGCACGTCCTTGTAGACGATGTCCTGATCCTTGATCTGATTATTGGAGTCAATAATCCCGATATGACGCAGGGTGGAACGGGGACGCAGATTCGATACTTTGAAATTGAACTGGTCAATATTCATGTTGTAGCAAAGCAGGCACAACATGGCGCCGACCGAGGCCGTGCTCTTGGGGTCGTCAATCCGACCATTGGTATGAAAGGGATACCAGCTACCTGTGCGGTAATTGTGCAAAGGCAGCAGTCGCGCAGGCGACACCGGCATTTGCGAGCGCACATAGGCTTGTACTCCGGGCAGACGCGAGGGGCGTCCAGCCATCAGCACAATGTCGCAATCGTAGTAGCTCAGCACTTCGCAGAAGGCGCGCAAGGGGTCATTAATGTTCAGAGAACCACTGACCAGACCTTGATGCAGATGAGCCAGATCAAAGGGCTGCTCGACCTGCGCCAGTTCAAACTCCACCCGCTTGCCCGCATGTTTATGCAGCTCGTCCAGAACGTACTGCACGACTTTGCTGGATACACGCGGCAAGGCATCGGCAGACCCGGCGGAGGCATGGGACAGCGGTGCATTGGCCTGATCACCCTGCAAGTGCTCGAACTCCAGCAGCTCGCCCCACGGCAAGGACTGGATGGCACGCGGGTCATCATGCGGATCGTAGGCTTCGTAACGTTTCAGGAACTCCAGGCCCAAGGGTACAAAGACCTGCAAGGCCAGTTGCTGACGCAAGACGGCTTTATCAGCATCGGCTTTTTCATTGCCGCACAGACGCGACAAGAACACGTCCGTGTCTTCAACGCCCACATGGCTCAAGGCATCTTCAAAGGCAGGCAGAACATAGCGCTGAATCACATCCAGCAAGATATCGTCCCCGGCCACCCGGAAGCTGTCGCGGAAACGCTGCTTGGGCGAGATGGTCAGATTACTGCCACCACCCGCCCCGGCCGGGCGACGCAAGGTGTAGTCGCTGATCACGATATCGGTCGTACCACCACCAATATCAATAATGCCCAGCGTCAGCGTTTCACGATCTTCTTTATAGGGAGCGGCAACAGCATCAAAGAACTCGTCCGCATGGCCTGCAAAGTTCTGCGTAATTTCGGTAAACAAGTAGACCAGTTGCGAGCTGGTGGCCTCATCCCACTCCACGCGAAACTCGGGCAGCGGCACACGCAAGTTTTCTGGCATGCGACCCGACTCGGACGGCTCCAGACCGTAAGGATCTTCTTCGCCCTGATACCAGTCCATGCTGGTCCACAGCAGGCCAATGGCCTGACGCAACCGTTCGGCCAGCAAGCTGCGCTCGACCAATGGCATGCCGGGAGGCACGGTCAAGACAATATTGCTCAGGCGACGGGGTTTGTTGGAGTGCCCCTGACGTACCCGTTGTGCGGGGCTGTTGATTTGCAACAGCGCCTGCGCCAGCACTTCGGTCAGCATGAAGGTCATGACCGAGCTGCGGGAATAGAAAGGCTCAAAAACGGGCAGGCGGTCGTCTTCTTCCAATGTGTAGAGGGCTTCACCACGCTCGTCGATATGCAGGGAGAACGGTGCTGCCAGGGCACGCGGCTCAGCATCGGAGCGGTCGTACTGCTGGCTGAAACGCCAGCCGTGCTTGTATTCGTTTTCGTCCCACAAGTAACGCTTGGGGCTGGACAGGCCAGTCGTCCCCTCGGTTCCGCGACGGCGAGCAGCCAAACGGGCCGCTTCATCCCCGACACGCACCAAAGTGGGCCAGGAAAAGGCCGTGGGACGTCCGCTTTTCAGGGACAAGTGGTTCTTGCCAAAGTCCGTCTGCGCAAACTCCACGCGACTTTCAAAGGGCTTGCTGTACACCTGATGCGGATGAGACAAATCACGCAGTTGCAGCACATAGTTCTGCCGCAAGCCCGAGTCGTCCTGACCGTGGTTTTCAATCAAAATCCCGCAGGTGCGCGAGTTGCCGACGTCCAGCACCAAGTCCACAGGAATGACCTGCTCGCTTTGCCAATTGGCGGCCAGCACTTTGATGTCTGGCAAACGCACCCAGGCTTCCGAACGCCCTTCCACACACTCATGCGGTGGCGCGAACAAGCCCAGCAGATTCAAGAAGTGCAACTGCGCCGAACGCAAGGCGTTAATGTCTTCGCCAAAGTCGATATTGCGCGTTTTATTGACGTTGTCTTTATAGACTTCCAGCAGCCATTCCTGCACCCAGTCGCGGTTCAGGAACCAGTCCATATGAGCGCTGTCGCAGGCGATGCGGAACAAGGCACCGGCGTTGATGTCTTCACGCAAGGGGGCAAGGTAGGCTGCGCCTTCGGTCAGATCCACCACGCTGGTGTCGCAGGCCACGGTAATGCGGTGCGTATTGCCATCACGATCTGGCGTTTCCAGACGCACCACGCGCAAGCGGCTCCAACTGGCTGGGCCATTGTCAAAGCGATGGGGTGCCACAAAGCGCACATACGGCACAGGCAGCCACAGGCCGTCGAACAGG
Organism: Alcaligenes sp. SORT26; assembly: GCF_017377875.1. Classification (GTDB taxonomy): domain Bacteria; phylum Pseudomonadota; class Gammaproteobacteria; order Burkholderiales; family Burkholderiaceae_B; genus Alcaligenes; species Alcaligenes parafaecalis. Next base: position 256,027 of record NZ_CP070975.1, on the reverse strand, counting down.
TCCAGGGTACGGCTTAGGGAAACATCGCATTCCTGATCATTGCGAGCCCCACCCTGATACACCCCAACCTCGCCTTCAGGCTGGTGGAACAGGGTTTGTTCCTGGCCGAACTGCAGGCCTTCAAACAGGAAACGCCAGTTCTGGCCGTTCGTGCTGAAAAAGGTATGGCTCAGGGTGCCCAGTTTCTTGCTGCCCAAAGTGGGAGCATTGATGTCAAAACCGAAGTCCATAAACTGGACTCCGGTGTTTTCGATCAAAGTAACCAAGCCATCGTGTTTGAGTAATTCAGGCAACATAAGATTCAAGCACTCATCATTCGGATTGCTGCAAGATCAAAGGAAAGGCATTGGAGCCGTACATGCCCGCACATTGGGCGGCTGCGCCCGCTGCACCGGGGTCACACACAATTTTGGGCATATCGTAAGCGGCATTGTCCGTGCACTTTGCGGCGGAATTGGCATTCAAAATCAAACGGCCCTGCTCGGACGAAGCAGATACGGGGGCTTCACACTGAACGCCGTCGCCACGCTTGATCTGCACATTGCCTGCGCCGTCCTTCAACTGGTATTGCAGTTGTACGGGTTTGCCAGTCTGGCTGTCTTGCACACCCATGCGGGCCGCCCACTGACCATTCAGAAAGTCCATCTTGCCGGACTGCAGGGCATCCGGTGGAACCACCAAAGAACCGGGAGGGGGGGCCGCCGCTCCTGGCGCAGCCGGGCTGGTATCAGGCGTTGGGGGCGCAGCAGGATCGCTAGGCGGAGCCGCTGGGTCCTGGGGCAATTCTGGAGGTGTGGGGTTAGCGTCAGGATTGGTCGTGGGCTCGGCGGGTGGAGCAGACGGATTCACATCGGGAGCCGGTGCGGCATCTGGCGCACCAGGTGCTGCAGGCGCTTCCAGGCCGGGAGCGGCCGCCCCCGGTGCTTCAAGGCCCGGCGCTACGCCAGCACCCGGCGCGACAGGCACGGTGCCAGTTGGCACCACACCCGTACCATCGACACGCCCGGTAGGCAGCAGCGCGCCAGCATCCAGTTTGGGCAAGGACCAACCTAACCAGTTACGGACTTTTTCGGGCAAGTAACTGCCTACGCTGGAGGTCAAGGAGCCCAAGGGTGTATCTGGCACCACGGGAGTCGTGCACCAGCGCAGACCAAACAAGAGCAAGGCCAGCAGCAGCAATAAAGCCAGCAGGCGCCACCACCAACGAGACCACCAGCTAGCCGCAACGGGTGCAAGCACAGGAGCCACCACAGGCTCGACCGGCGGCACAACAGCAGGCGCGATAACAGGAGCCGCTTTGGGGGCTGGCATCAAGGGCAGCAGGGGGTCTTGGCCCTGATCGGCACCGTGGTGCAAAAAGCCCCAGAAGGTCAACACGGGCTTGCCGTTGACCAGATAAACAAAGTTGTCGTCCGGGAAATACAGAACGCGGCGCAGCAAGCTGGAAAACAAAGCCTTGTCGCCCAAGGCGTCCTGTTCTTCGGCATCCATGGCAGGCGCCATCTCGTTCAGGCGAGCCTGAAAAGCGCTTAATTGCTTAAGGCCTTCTTCACGTTCCTGCTCGGTGGCAGCAGTCCAGGGAACCACTTGACCCGAAACAGGGCTGTACCAATCCAGCGTGGAACCCGTTTCATTGCTTTGCGGAATCGCCAGATGGTCGGCAAAGTTGCCTGCCCGACGGCGCAAAGCTTCTCGCAACTGTAAAGCGGAGCGAAATACCGGTCGGCCGCCCTCACCTAAAGCCATAAAAGCATCGGCACGGCCACTGCGCAGTAAAACCCCTTGCTTCATTGAGTTCCCGAAGAAAAAAAAGAAACATAGTACATCAAATAGGAAGTCCCAAAGCCCCAGGAAAATGCCCATTCATAGGGTGTACACAATGAAAAACAGCGCCGCAAAGCTGAAAGATTCCTGAACGCCGTGAAATAACAAAAGTCGTTTTAGTCCTTGTGTACTAAATAGATAGAGAAAGGCCGGACTGCTTTTCGGATGAAAGAACTAAAAAATGTACGGCCCTGTACATAAAACAAACCCGATATTATTCAAATACCCAAATCACTGATTTTTTGAATCAAACGTAATGCCACATCTCGCCACATCTCCCCGCTGAAAAGAGGCTATCCACACCAGTCTGCCGCCCTGTCCGCTGCCCAGCCCCTTCAGGCTGAACACGCAGCACCTGGCCCTATCCCCACAAAAACATCACCTTCATGGCATTCAGGTAGTTGTCATAGACCTTTCACTTTGACCCTCTAGGATGAGCGCTCCCCCCCACAACTCAGCCTTGGCGCTATTCATCACTATGAGCAAACACATTTCCGACAAGACTGTACGCAACCTCAGTCAGAACACCCCTTTTAGTGAAATCCTGGAAAAGAGCCTGTCTCGCCGCGCCATGATGCGTGGTGGTCTGGCAGCGGCTCTGGCCACCATGACCGGTTTGGGTCTGGCAGGCTGTGACAGCAGCAGCACAGGGGGTTCCTCCTCTGATAATGGCGGCGGTCAAAACCCAAATCCCAACCCCAATCCAGACCCGGAACTACCCGCAAGCGTCAAACTGGGTTTTGAATCCCTGCCCACCTCCATGACCGACGGCTGTGTGGTGCCTCCCGGCTACATCGCCCATGTGCTGGCACCGTGGGGCACGCCGATCAATGACAATGCCCTGCCCTGGGACAAGAACGGCAATAACAGCTCCAACGACCTGCTCAATTCCATGGGCATGCACCATGACGGCATGCACTTCTTCCCCCTGGAAGGCAGCTCTATCGAGGGCCTGCTGGCAGTCAACCACGAATACATTGATGAAAAAGCCCTGCACCCCAATGGCCCGACCTTGGTCAATGGCAAGCGCCCGGCTGAAGAAGTACGCAAGGAAATCAACGCTCACGGCGTGGCCATCATCCACATTCGTCGCAGCAATGGCCGCTGGGACATCGTCAAGAACTCGCGCTACAACCGTCGCTTTACCTCTGCCACCGCCATGAAACTGGCTGGCCCTGTTGGTGGCACGGACTGGGTAAAGACCCCCTTCTCGCCCAACGGCACGCAAGTGCGCGGCACCAACAACAACTGCGGTAACGGCACGACACCGTGGGGCACCTACATCACCGCTGAAGAGAACTGGGCGGCCTGCTTTGTGAACACCGGCAATCGCCCGGCACACCAGCAGCGCGTTGGCGTATCGGCTGGCCCCGTTGGCCGCTACCAATGGGAAACGGCTGCCAAAGATCCTTCTGAAGTCCTGGGCGAATTTGCCCGCTTCAACGTGACCGAAACCGGCGCCAGCGCAAGCGAGGACTGGCGCAACGAAGTCAACGGCTTTGGTTACCTGGTCGAGATCGACCCCTACGACCCCAGCAGCATTGCCACCAAGCGCACCTCCATGGGTCGCTTCGCTCACGAAGGCTGCGCCTACAGCAAACCGGAAGCTGGCAAACCCCTGGCTTTCTATAGTGGCGACGATTCGCGCTTTGAGTACGTGTACCGCTTCGTGTCCGAAGCCAACTGGGACCCGAAAGATGCCACACGTACAGACCGCCTGGCCGTCGGCGCCAAGTATCTGGACAAAGGCACGCTGTACGTAGCCCGCTTTAACGAAGACGGTTCGGGCGAGTGGCTGGCTCTGACGGGCTCGACCAAAGGCAAGGATGGCGGCACCTTGTCTGACAAGTTCAAAACCCTGGAAGAAATCCTGATCAACACCCGTGGTGCAGCCGACTTTGTGGGTGCCACCCCAATGGATCGCCCGGAATGGACGGCCACCCACCCCAGCAACGGCGACATCTACCTGACGCTGACCAATAACACCAGCCGTAACGCGTCCACAGGCACCAACGCCGCCAACCCGCGCCTGAACAACGTCAACGGTCACATCATTCGCTGGCACGACGAAGCCAACTCCACCAAGTTCAAGTGGGACATCTTTGTATTTGGTTCGGACTCGGGTGCCGACGCCGACACCAACCGCTCCGGCCTGACTGACCTGAACCAACTGGCCAGCCCGGACGGCCTGGGTTTCGACAGCCGTGGCATCTTGTGGATTCAAACGGACAACGGCATCGACGGCGGACGCAAGAACAACGTAGCCCGCGCAACCAACGACCAGATGCTGGCCGTTATCCCAGGCTCTCTGGCCGATAGCAGTGGTACAGGCCCGGCCATCAATGCCAGCAACCAGGCGGATCTGCGCCGATTCTTTGTGGGGCCTAACGAAGCCGAAATTACCGGCTTTTCCATGACCCCGGACCACACCAGCCTGTTTCTGAATATCCAGCACCCCGTGAACTGGCCGGCTTACGACACCCATGACGCCACGGTTGTGAGCATGAACACGGTACGCCCGCGTTCTTCGACCGTCGTCATCCAACGTGCGGATGGCAAGCCTATTGCTGTGTAACAGCATGGGCGGTTTCGCTGTTTGAATCCGCCCTGGTCCGTTTTTTCTAAAGTTATTGCAAGGCGGGGCCGTCAACAGAGGGCCTCGCCTTTTTCTTTAAGCCGCATCAATCAAGGCTTCAAGACAAAATCGAGAAAATTTTCTCAACAGGCCCCTAAAGAGTTTTTTACCCCTTCCGTTAATGGTGCTGTACAGGAAGAACGCAGTGTGTCGAATGCGCGATCAGCCCCCCGGGGCCTAGCAGAACGCCAACGCTTTCCTGGGCAAAGGGCGAAACGTTTCGCCGCTCTACTCAACATCGGGAGTTACCATGTCTGTTATCAATACGAACTCGCTTTCCCTCGTTGCCCAAGGCAATCTGAGCAAATCGCAAAGCGCACTGGGTCAATCCATTGAGCGTCTGTCCTCCGGTCTGCGCATCAACAGCGCTAAAGACGACGCCGCCGGCCAAGCTATTGCCAACCGCTTCACATCGAACGTGAACGGCCTGAGCCAAGCTTCCCGCAACGCCAACGACGGTATCTCTATCGCTCAGACAACCGAAGGTTCGCTGAACGAAATCAACAACAACTTGCAACGCATCCGTACTCTGAGCGTGCAAGCTACCACCGGCACCAACTCCGAAACTGACTTGGACTCCATCCAGGCTGAAATCAACCAGCGTCTGGCTGAAATCAACCGTGTTTCCGAACAAACTCAGTTCAACGGTGTGAAAGTTCTGGCCAAAGACCAATCCCTGGCTATCCAAGTTGGCGCCAACGACGGCGAAACCATCTCGGTTAACCTGAAGAAGATTGACTCCGAAACGCTGAACCTGAAAGATCTGGACGTTTCCAAGCTGGCCAAGAAATTCGACGCTACCAAGCACGAAATGAAAGCTGCTGCGGGCACCACCAGCAACCCCATTCCTGCTCAAATGGGTAACGCCAACACGCTGGTTACTGCCACTGGCGGTGGTAGCGTTCTGACTCAAACTACCGGTGCAACTTCCACCAACTACATCCTGCACGAAGGCAAGGTGTACGCTGCTGGTACCATCACCGCCAACGCAACCGCCAACACCATCTCCGTGGCTCGTGGCGCTGAAGTGACCGACAAAGAAACTCTGTCGCTGGTCGCTCCTCTGGCATCGATCGACGCCGCCATCCAAGACGTGGACAACCTGCGTTCCGACCTGGGTGCTGTGCAGAACCGTTTCGAGTCCACCATCGCCAACCTGAACAACACGGTTACTAACCTGTCCGCTTCGCGTTCGCGTATTGAAGACGCCGACTATGCAGTCGAAGTCTCCAACATGACTCGTGCTCAGATCCTGCAACAAGCTGGTACCTCGGTTCTGGCCCAGGCCAACCAAGTTCCACAAACGGTTCTGTCGCTGCTGCGTTAATTCAGCCGCTACATGCCGGGCCGACAGGTTTATCTTGTCGGCCAGTTGCACGAAAACCGGATATTGCCTGCAATATCCGGTTTTTTTTGGCGCAAAGGCCTGAAAAACCGGCTTATTTCACGCATTGACCACAAGGCCCGACCGGTATGCTAGCCAGATTTGAACGAGACTTCAGATCCCTATCACGCCATGTCCTCCTCTGCCCGCCCTGTGTCCCCCGATACGCGCTACCAAGATGCCCTCCAGCTTTTTAATGGCAGCCAGTTCCCTGCCGCCATTGCCACGCTGGAAGAACTGCTTGCCCACCATCCCGAGCATCAGGCCAGCCTGTCGCTCATCATCAAGGCGCTGATCAACGACAAACGCCCCCAAGAGGCACGCCGCTACCTGCCCCAACTCAAACTGAAAAAAGACTTGGCAGCACGCGATCTGGCAGTTGATGTGTATGTGGCTTGCCGGGACTATACGGCCGCCCAAGCGCTGCTTGAAGAAGAAATCAAACAAAAGCCCAGCGCCGTGGCCCTGTTCAAACTGGCCGAGCTGCATGCAAAACGCGGTGATCTGGACGGTTCGCGCAAGCTGCTGCGCCAGGCTCATCGCCAGGACCCCAAGAACGATCTGATTCTGGGCAAGGTGATTACCGATGAGCACTTCAACCCGAATCTGGATCTGGCCGATATTCGCCAACTGCAACAGGATTGGCAAAAGCGCTTCGCCTACACCCTGCACGCGGCGGCAGACACGCGCCGCATCGCCAAACGTACGCTGCGTATCGGCTTGCTCTCTGATGGTTTCAGCAATCACCCCGTCACCCGCATGACCAGTGGCTCGCTGACCCGTTTATCCAAAAATGAATTCAAGCTGTACGCCTACAGCAGCACCGACAAGCCTGACGACGTCACCGAGCAGCTCCGTGCGCATTGCCACGCCTGGCGCGAAACCGCGGCCTTGAGCGATGATCAGCTCAATCAGCAAATTCGTCGTGACCGTATCGATATCCTGATCGACATGAGTGGCTATCACAAAGGCACTCGACTGCGCATGTTGTCCATGAAGCCAGCTCCACTGATTGTGAAATGGGTAGGTGGCCTGAACAACTCCATGGGTCTGGACTATATCGACTACCTGATCTCGGACCGCTTTGAGAGCCCGCAAGGCACCGACTCGGATTACACAGAAAAGCTGATTCGCATGCCCAACGGCTACATCAGCTATATGCCGCCGTTCTACGTGCCAGAAGTCGGCCCCGCCCCCATCGAACAAAATGGTCACATTACCTTTGGCTGCTTTAATAACGCCAACAAGATTAATGAAGCGACCATTCAGGCTTGGGCGGCTATTTTGACGGCGGTGCCCAATGCACGCCTATTGCTGAAAGGCTCTTTGTACGAAGGCGAGGAATTCAAGCAAAGAATCCAGGACGGTTTTAAAGCCCAAGGAGTTGATCCTGAGCGCCTGGACTTTGAGGGGCAATCCAATCACCGGGAACTGCTCAGAACCTATAACCGCGTTGATATCACTCTGGACCCCTGGCCCTTCTCGGGCGGGCTGACCACACTGGAATCCATGTTGATGGGTGCCCCGGTCATTACCTTGCCCGGCCCCACCTTTGCCAGCCGACACTCCACCAGCCACATCAGCAACGCCGGTTATCCGCAACTGGTTGCCCAGTCCTGGGAGCATTACGTCTCCCTGGCCTGCATGCTGGCTGAAGATCATGCTTTGCTGGCCTCCCTGCGCAGTGAGATGCGTCAGGTCTTTCTGAACTCTCCCGTCTGCAACCACGAGGCTTTTGCTCAATCCCTGCGTCAGGCTTTGCACGCCATCTGGCAACGGCATTGCGACGGGCTGGCACCCGCTGCCCTTAGCATTCAGCATGATCACCAGCTTCGCTTTGAGGATCAGGACAGAGCCCAACTTGCCGTGCCCTTGCAGGAAGCCTCTGGAACACAAGATTTCAGTTTCGAGCTGAAGCACCCTGTTGTCGTCATTGATCACGGCGCGAGACTGGTGCAGGACGCTAAATTCGAGCAACTTTACGCAACCGGTGCCCTGCATCTGATTTGCTTCGATCCCGCCGCCACCACGCAAGATTTGCTCCTGCCCCTGAACCGCAACCGACTGCAAATCGTTCAGCAAGCCGTGCTGGGACATGGCGGCGCAGTCAGTTTTCAGGCCCGTCTGGACAATCGGCAAAGCGGCACCCTAGCCCCCGTCATGGAGGCCAGCCAGGCACTGGCGCAGTTCGATCTACCCTCCATCCGCCTGGACGATCTGGAGCGAGACGCGCCCATCGACTGGCTGATGCTGGCGGACAACTACGACAATCACGCCCTGCTCACCAACGCCAGTCAGACCCTGAAAGACGTCCTGGCCGTTTCCATCAAGGTGCATTTTGCACCAGGTGACGCCCAGCAATTGGACTTGTCGCAGGCCCGTGATCTGCTCACACCGCATGGCCTGAAGTTCTACACACTCATGGCCTTTGACTGCGAGAGCGGCTACACCGACGCCCAGCTCAAAGACAGCCACAATGGCAGCCGCACCCATTCGGCTATTGCCGTATTCCTGCCGCGTAATACACAAGACCTGCCTGTCGAGCGTCTGGAAAAACTGGCGTTTATTCTTCACGCGTACTTTGGAGCCCCGGACTACGCACAGCGCTTGCTGACACAGCATCAGCACCCCAAAGCCGAGGAATATCTGAAGCAGGCCCGTTTGCGCAATCTGCCCAGCATGACCATCCCCAACATCCCGGCCATGACCGCCGCCGAGATCGAGTTTTTCGAGTCTTGCCTGGATCAGGCCCAGCACTACTACGAATTCGGTAGCGGCGGCTCCACCAAACTGGCCGCCAGCATGGGGCTGAATGTTCACGGAGTGGAAAGCGACCGCCGCTGGCTGGAGCAACTGCGCGCCGAAGTGGGTGATGCCTGCCAGGTGAGCCATGTAGACATCGGCCCCACCAAAGAATGGGGCTACCCCGTGGACCTGCGCGCAGCGGATCAATTCCCCAACTACAGCCGATCCATCCACACCCAGGACCTGCCCTTTGACCTGATCCTGGTCGACGGCCGCTTCCGCGTAGCCAGCACACTGGAGAGCATCGACTACGTGCTCGAAAAAGGAGATCCAAGCTCGGCACGGATCTTCATCCATGACTTCTGGAACCGCGACTACTACAAGCCAGTCCTGGAGTTCCTGGACGCAGAGAAAACCGTGGAGACGGCAGGCCTGTTCAAAATCAAGGCCAAGCTTAATCGGGAACGATTGCAGGGTTTGAAGGCGACCTTCCAGCAGGACTATCGCTAAAACAAATCTGGCCTTTCCTGCCACTGGAGGGTAGGAAAGGCCAGATTTTCAAGCTCGCCGTGTTCAGTACGGCCCGAAGAGTTTCCTTCAGCGCTCCAAGTTTTCACTTAAGCGTTGAACAGCGGCACGGTAAGCTGCCATATCCTCCCGCTTATCTACCGCCAGCACCAAGACCACCAATACATCGTCCTCTACCGTATAAACCAAGCGATAGCCCTGCTTGAGCAACTTGATTTTGTAGCAATGCTGCAAGTCACCCCGCAAAGCAGAACCCGGCACATGTGGTACATCCAATCGTTTGCGAAGCAAGCTCTTGAAGGTGGTTTTGACGCTACCGTCCAGCCGCGCCCACTCCTGCAAGGCTTCGGGCAAAAACTTCAATTTATATTTTGTGGGTGCACGGTCAGAGCTGGTCAAGATCAACCTCGACCGCCGTATCTTTTACTGCCAGCCGTCGACGCACCAGCTCATTCAGATCCCGATTAGCAATTTCCTCGACCAAGGCCTCAAACAAGCGGGGAGTCACCATATAAAAGGCAGGCCGGTTATGGTTCAGAACAGCCACGGGCTTTTCTCCCGCCGTACGCAAGACCTGAGCCGGGTTCTTCTTGAACTCGGACATGCTAATAGAGTAATCAGCGTAGATCGCATCCATAATGGCTCCTAAATAAGCTACAAATTTAGAGCTATTTTAACACCAGACGACCGCAAACACACAAGAGCCAGGAAACGGCTCTTATATAGTTAGTCGGAAAAAGGGAAAAGGTCGGCTGCCCGCGAAAGGCAGGCTTACAAGAGCACCTGAAATTCCGCGCTATCAGAGATGGCATCCCACTGGTCTTTTGCCAAACTGGCACGGATACGGGCCACGGCCTGGCTACGCAGTTGGGATACGCGCCCTTCGGTCACACCCAGCACCAGAGCAATTTCTTTCTGATTCAGGTCTTGCTCGAATTGCAGCGCGAACAGCAGTTTTTCACGCTCGGGCAATTGGTCGATGGCAGTGATGAGTGCCTGACGCAAGCCCTGGGAGGTCAGCAGGTTCAGCGGGTTATCGAAGTAAGCCTGCTCTCGCGTACTGTCTTCCAGGAATTCCAGCGCATCGGCTGAAGGATCGGCATGACGCTTCAAGTCTTCATAGTGAATGACTTGCACCCCAACCGCTTCATCCAGCAGCTCGTAATAATCGTCCATGCTCAAGGACAGGGCTTCGGCAATTTCCGGCTCGGTGGGTTCGCGCAGCAGTTCCTGACGCAAGGCACTGACAGCCACTTCAATCTGGCGGGCTTTGGTACGCACGCTGCGTGGCAGCCAGTCCTGGCTACGCAACTCGTCCAGCATGGCGCCGCGGATTCGGGTAACCGCGTAGGTCTCGAACTGGGCCTCGGCCACGACCTGGTAACGGCGTACGGCATCGAGCAAGCCCATCATGCCAGCCTGCATCAGATCATCCAGCTCGACACTGGGGGGCAGGCGCGACACAAGCTGGAGCGCTTGGCGGCGCACCAATGGGGCGTACTGCTCAACCAGGACGTCTTCTGAACGAGGCATGGACGGGCACGAATCCGGACAATAAAGATTGAGCTATTTTGCCTGCCCGCCTGCCCTTACAGTCCCCAAATCAAACAGTCTTTCGCCATCTTATTCAGGCTTTAACCGGGCTCATACCGGGCGAAAAGCAAAATCCTTCCTAAAGATACGCGCGAGGGTGCCGTAATTGGAACGTTACAGGTGCCGAGCCCCGAGCCATTGTGCAGGCCTGCCACCAAGCCCCTTCTGGAGTGATGTCATGATCAACTCAGTTTCATCTCAAACGACGGCCTTGGTGCCCCTGGCTTCCCCTGTGGAGCAAAACCCCGGCACCCCTACCCCGTCGGCGGCCACCACGGTGACCCCGATCAAGGAAAGCAGTACCGATACCCAGCTACAGCAACGCTGGCCCGACAAGCGTGAAGCCGTGCCCGGCATGGTCAACACGCTGGATGACACCCTGGACCAGATCAACAATTCCCTGCAGGCCTGGTCCACGGGGATTCGCTTCAATATGGACGACGAAGCCCAACGCCTGGTGGTCTCCATTGTGGACAACTCGACCGGCGAGGTGCTGCGCACCGTCCCTTCGGACGCCGTTATCCAGATTGCCAAAATGATCGTTCAGTTGCAGGGCAACGCCGTCAGTGTGAAGGTTTAAAAACCAAACTGGCCTCGAAACCTCCCATTGACATGGGCTTTGCGCGCGACACATTCGCGACAAAATAGGACACTAAAGGAGTATTTGATATGGCTATTTCTTCGATTGGCGTAGGCTCGGGCCTGAAGCTGGACGAGTTGCTGGAAGATCTGCGCAAGACGGAAAAGAAGAGCCTTGCCGTTATCCAGAACCGTCAGGTTGCCAATACCAACAAGATCTCGGCCTACGGTCAACTCAAGAGCAGTCTGGCTGAGCTGCAGTCGGCCTCCAAGGCGCTGAACTCGGAAGATTCGTTCGGCGCAGTCAAAGTGACGGCCAATAGCGAAAATATCAAAGTGACCGGCGACTCCAAAGCCTCAGCCGGTCAGTACGTGATCAAGGTCGATAATCTGGCCACCCGTCAGACGCTGACGGCCGCCGCCCACGAGTCGCGGGACAAGGCCATCGGCGAAGGCGGAAAAATCACCGTTCGCCTGGCCAATGGCAAAGAACACTCCGTCGACATGAAAGGACAGGACACGTCCTTGCAAGGGGTGATGAACGCCATTAATGCCGACCCCGACGTGGGCATGAAAGCCACCATTATCAATACCGGCGATCCAAACGAACCCTACCGCCTGCAACTGTCCGCAGGCGCGACAGGCGAAGCCGCCTCGATCAGCTCCATTAGCGTAAGCGGCAATGACGCGCTGGCTGACGTGCTCAATTTCGACTCTACTAACCCTGGTGCCAACGGCTTTACAGAAACCAAAGCCCTCAACGCCAAGCTGACGGTCAATGGCATTGAGATCACCAGCCAGAGCAATACGCTGAAAAACACCATTGAAGGCCTGGAAATCACGCTAAACAAAGCAGGTGACGACCCCATCAATGTGGAAGTGGCCAAAGACGATAGCGTGGCCGCCAAAGCGGTGAAAGACTATGTCGAGGCTTACAACAAGTTCAACAAGTCGATTCGCGCCCTGACGGCCTACAACGTCGACCTGAAGCAGGGCTCTGCCCTGACCGGCGACTCCATGGCCCGCGAAGCTCAGAACGCCATGCGGGACGCTACCCTGGGCCACGTTCCCAGCGAAGGCGAAATCCGCTCTCTGGTTGGTCTGGGGATTAACGTGGACCCGAAAACCGGCGATCTGCAACTGGACGAAAAAAAGCTGAACGAAGTCCTGAAGACCAATATGGCGGACGTCAAGAACATGTTCGTGGGCGAGCAAGGTGTAGCGGGCCGTGTACAAACCGCAGCCGATGAGTTCATCAAGAAAGGCGGCCGTATTGATAACGCCCAGGAAGGCGCTGAAAAAGTCGGCAAAAAACTGCAAGATCAGTATGATGCCGCCGACCAGCGCATCGAAAACAAGATGGAAGCCTACCGCAAACAGTTCGTGCAGTTGGACGTGATGATCAACCGCATGAAAGGCACCAGTGATTACCTGAGCCAGCAACTGTCCATGCTGGGCAATATGAACAACAGTAAATAAACCCCTATGAGCTATCCTGCCCCTTCCCGTCGCTTTGGTCAGCAATCGGCCCGTGCCTACGCCCAAGTAGGTCTGGAAACCGAAGTCCTGAGCGCCAGCCCGGAACACCTGATTACCCTGCTGTTTAACGGTGCGCGCACAGCCATGCTGCAAGCCCGTTTGCACATGGAACAAGGCAATATTGCCGGGCGGGGGCAGTCCTTATCGAAAGCTATTGATATTGTCGATAGCGGCCTGAAAATGGCGGTCGATACCGAAAAGGGCGGAGAGCTGGCTCGTAATCTGGTCGCAACCTACGACTTGATCCTGCACAACCTGATGCTGGCCAACCTTCGCAATGACGCGGAAAAACTGACGCTGGCCGAGCGTTTGTTGACCGATATTGCCGATGCCTGGCGCAGCAATGTTGATACACAACGTGCCAAGCAGCCAGCTTGACTCCGGGGCTCGCGGGACAGGTTCTGTTCCTGACCTGCACCTCCAACCTCCTTTGCGCCTTTAGCGCCTGGTACGAACATGAGCGATACCTCTAACCCGATCGTCGATCAATATCAAATTATCGCCAGCATTACCCGTCACATGCTGGAGCTTGCCCAAACGGCACGCTGGGAGGATGTGTTTGAACAATCCGAACACTATCAACTCGCGGTGGAAAAGCTCAAGAATATGGAAGACCTGTCGGTGACTGAAAAACAGGCACGCCGTCAGTTGCTGACCCAAATTCTGGAAGATGATGCCCAGATCCGTCATCTGGCCACCCCCGAACTGGGCCGTCTGGGCGCACTGCTGGGCAATATGAAACGCCAGCAAACCGTATTGCAAGCGTATTACAGCCCTAGCGTTCATCCATGAGCATAGGCGGCCCCTCTCCGCTGGGGACGCTGCTTATTCAGCGGCTTGATGCCGTTCTGGGTATCAGCACAGGACAGCAAAGCAATATTGCCACGGGTGCCCGCCCGGACGCGATCAGCCAGACACCGGGCAGTCAGCGCCCTGAGCGCGCTGAAAACCAGACGGCTCGAGATCAACGCCAAAGCGTCGATCAAGCCCGCGCCCATACCCAGGGCCGCGATAGCCGAAATCTGCGTACACAAAGCGGTCAAACATCAAACGACCCTGCCCTGAATACCCGTGGTCCCAATACAGCCACCACCAGCTCGGCACCCACAACTCTGGGGCGCACCGCCCAACTGATTCTGGCCCTGCTGGAACGCTTCCCTGATCGCGCTCCGGCTGTACAGGGTCGACAGGCTTTATTACCCGGCCGTCCCAACCTGCAAGCGGACGGCAATGAATCGACACGCCCCGGCGGTGATACGCAGGCGGGTGGACGTAGCGGCACGGCACAAAATGCCGCCAGCACCATTGCAAACCTGGCCCAGCAACGCCTGCCCTTGCCCGGCAGCACAACACCGGCTGGAACAAGCGCAGGTTCTGCCAGTTCGGCGGCAGCAGGCAGTAACACTGGCACGGGTGCACCTACAGGAATGCCTGGCGCAGGAGCACCCGCAACCGGTGCGACGGCGCAGAGCGCGCTGCCCACAGGCAGCACCGCGGCGTTGGCCCAGCACTTCACCCAGGCACTGCCTCAGGCCTTGCAACACAGCGGGCTGTTTTACGAGTCCCATCTTAGTGATCTGCACTTTGGGCAACGCAGCGTCGGCGAATTGCAGCAAGAGCCGCAAAACCTGAACCGCCCCGTCGCTGAAACAACAACGAACGCAAGCCATAACACTCAAACCCAGGCCAGTACCCAGGACCCGGCCAACAGCATGCTGGTACGTCAGCAACTGGACACCCTAGCCCACCAGAACCTGCAATGGCAAGGTCAGGCCTGGCCCGACGCCGACATGAGCTGGAGCGTGCAGCGCCACGAAGCTCAATCGGAAGAAGAAATCGAGCACTGGTCCAGCACGCTGCAACTGGATCTGCCCACCCTGGGTCCGATCACACTGCGGCTCAACCTCTTGAATCAGCAATTGCTGGTACACATTCAGGCCGATCAGTCCGCACCGTATCTGGACGAGAACAGCCTGCCCCTGCGTGAGCGCCTGCAAGACCAGGGCCTGATTCTGAGCCAATTGCAGATTGAAGCCGATCCGACCCTGCCGCAGGACCCGTCCGATGAGTCTTGATTCCCCCACCCATCGCCCACAGGCTCTGGCTTTGCGCTACGACCCCAAGGATGGAGCCCCCCGTGTTGTGGCCAAAGGCTATGGCACGCTGGCTGAAAAAATTGTCGAGACCGCCCGCGAACACGGCCTGTACGTACACGAGTCCCCCGAACTGGTGGGCCTGTTGATGCAGGTGGATCTGGACCGCCATATTCCCCCTCAGCTTTATCAAGCCGTGGCGGAATTACTGGCCTGGCTCTACGCACTGGAACAAGGCCATCCCCAAGCTACACAAGCCTTGCAGGCCCTGCACGACGCCCCAAAACCCTGAGCCTCCTATTCATAAGGGCTGAAAAGCCCCTGTTTTTGGGCTTAGATACCCTGCTTAGCCTCGCGTTCTAAACGTTACATTAAGCACGGCAAGCTGCCCGCACCTGTGCGTGTGGCCCACCCTGACTTTCTGGCAAGCGAACATGTCGATTTCCAATCTTTCAAGCATTGAAAACCTTTTGGCCCAGATGCGTGCAGTTGCGCAGGCAGCCGGAGCATCCAGCTCTGTGTCCTCCTCGGCCAGCAGCGCCGCTCCTGGTGGCTTTGCTGCCGAGCTGGCTCGCTCCCTGAACCGGGTTTCCCAGGCACAAAATGCCGCCAATGCCCAGGCCCAGGCCTTTGAAATGGGCGAGCCCGGGATCGCCTTGAATGACGTGATGATTGACCTGCAAAAAGCCAGCGTTGGCTTTCAGGCCACCGTCCAGGTACGCAACCGCTTAGTGGCCGCCTACCAAGAAATTGCCAGTATGCCGGTATAAGCGCCTGATCCATTCATGCCCACCGCCCTTTCCTTAATGCTGCCTGAGCACGTCCTGATTTGAACTCCCCTGATTCCATGCAGAACCCTGCCTCTGCCTCGCCCATGAGTCAGACAGCACAGTTGCTGAATAAACTTCCCGGCTACGACACGCTACGCGCCTTGCCCAAGGTAGCGTTGATCGGGCTGGGTGCCGCACTGATTGCTCTGATTGTCGCCCTCTTGCTGTGGAGCCGTGGCCCTACGTACCAGGTTCTGTTCTCCAATCTGGACGACCGCGATGGCGGTGCGATTGTCTCGGCCCTGGGCCAGATGAACGTGCCCTACCAATTCAACAGCAACGGCACCGCTATTCTGGTTCCCCAGGATCGGGTGCACGATGTGCGCATGCAAATGGCTTCGCAAGGCCTGCCGCGCAGTGGCAATGCCGGTTTCGAGCTGCTGGATCAAAGCCGCTTTGGCGCCAGCCAATTTACCGAGCAAGTTACGTACCAACGCGCACTGGAAGGCGAACTGGCCAACTCCATCAAGGCGGTCCACTCCGTCAAGGAAGCCCGTGTTCACCTGGCCATGCCGCGTGAAACTTTGTTTGTACGTGACCGCCAGTCCCCTACCGCTTCAGTCGTGCTGTCCTTGTATCCAGGCCGCGACTTAAGCGAAGGCCAGGTCTCGGCCATTAGCTGGCTGATCTCGTCCAGCGTGCCCAATCTGCATGCGGACAAGGTGTCCATCATTGACCAGAATGGCCGTTTGCTGACCGCGCCCACTGGCGAGATGGGTGCTGACAATCAGCAGCGCAATTTTGTAAATGACATTGAATACCGTGCCGTACAACGCATTCTGACCTTGCTGAACCCCTTGGTGGGTCCCGGTAATGTACGGGCGCAAGTGACCGCCGAAGTGGATTTTTCGCGCCGCGAACAGACCTCGGAAGTCTACAAACCTAATCAGCAGCCTGGTCAGGCCGCTGTGCGCAGCCAGCAAAGCAGTTCGTCCTTGCAGCGCAACCCGCAACAACCGCAAGGCGTCCCCGGCGCTTTGAGCAATCAGGCCCCGGCCAATGCCACGGCTAATCTGGTCAATCCGCCTGCTGCACCCAATCCGCCCCAGGCACCTGCTACACCCGCCGGTGACCCAGCGACGAATGCTGCGACACAAACCGCCGACGCCGCCACAGCGGCAGCCAGCAATGACCCGTCGCTGGTTTCTCTGGCCGAACAAGCCCGTTTGCTGCAAAACACCGGCAATGCACGTAATGACTCCACCGTTAACTACGAAGTGGACCGCACCATCAGCCATGTGAAAGGCCCGATGGGACAGCTAAACCGCTTGTCCGTGGCCGTGGTGGTGAACTACCGCAATACCGACAAGGACAATCAGCCGCTGGACCAGGAAGAGCTGGACAAGATCAGCGATCTGGTCAAGCAAGCCGTCGGTTATTCGGCTGAACGAGGCGATAGCCTGAGCGTGGTGAACGGTCAGTTCAACGAGCAAGGCGATATTGATACCCCCTTCTGGAAAAATCCGGAGTACCGCGAGCTCGCCATGGAACTGGTCAAGTATCTAGTCTTTGCATTCATTCTGTTCATGGCATGGCGCATCGTCATCAACCCCATCATCCAGGGCCTGATTCAGGCCAAGGCGGTGGCCGATGCCCGCGTCGAGCGCCAGAAAGAAGAAACGGCACGTGAGCATGCTGCTGAACAGCGCGCCGCCGAAATGAGCCGCTACGAAGATAATCTGAACACGGCCCGCTCGATGGCTCACGATGACCCACGCGCAGTGGCTATGGTGCTGCGCTCCTGGTTGAACAAAGATGAAAAAAATGAAAACGGCTAAACCGGACGATTCCATCGAACGCAGTGCGATTTTGATGATGTCCTTGGGGGAAGATGCCGCCGCCGAGGTGTTTCGACACCTCTCGCCACGCGAAGTGCAGCAGCTCAGTACCGCGATGGCCGCCTTGAAACAACTGACCCGCGCGGATATGGACGAGGCTCTGGAGAGCTTTCGTCAGGAAGCCGACCAGTTCATGGCCGTGGCGCTGGACTCCAATGCCTACATCCGCTCCGTACTGAACAAGGCCCTGGGCTCGGACCGCGCCGCTGGTCTGATCGAAGACTTGCTGGAAAACAGCGAAGGCTCCAGCAGTGGTATTGATGCTCTGAACTGGCTGGATGCTTCCAGCGTGGCCGAGCTGATTGCCGACGAACACCCGCAAATTATTGCCACCATTCTGGTGCACCTGGAGCGTGACCGCGCTGCCGACATTCTGGGATTCATTCCGGATCGTTTGCGCGATGATGTGGTCCTGCGTATTGCTACGTTTGGTGGTGTGCAACCCACGGCCCTGAACGAGCTGACCGAAGTACTGAACGGCATGCTATCGGGCCAGGGCGCCAAACGCAGCAAGATGGGTGGCCCACGTACGGCAGCGGAAATGCTGAACTACATGAACGCCAGCCTGGAAGAGTCCGTGCTGACCAGCCTGCGTGGCATGGATGCCGACCTGACCCAGCGCATCGTGGACGAGATGTTCGTGTTCGAGAACCTGGCCGATGTGGAAGACCTGGCGATTCAGTTGCTGCTCAAGGAAATCGAGACCTCTGCACTGACCATTGCCCTGAAAGGCGCGCCCGAAGAATTGCGCGACAAGTTCTTCCGCAATATGTCCAACCGTGCCGCCGAAATGCTGCGCGAAGATATCGACGCCCAAGGCCCCATCCGCATGTCCAAGGTGGAGCAGGAACAGAAAGCCATTGTGCAAGTGGCGCGCCGTCTGGCCGAAGCCGGTCAGATTACGCTGGGTGGTTTGAGCGGGGACGAGTATGTCTAAGACGGCCTTCGGGGGACAGCACGCGCCCGTCCAGGCCGTTGGCACGCGGTGCCCGGTGTCGGGCCCCCTTCGTCCGTACGGGAGTCTGTAAATGTCCGGCCACCGTAAAGCCTCGGCCTACTCGGAGCTTCAGGAAAGCTGGAGCCGCTGGCAGATGCAGGGGCTGGATGATCCCGTCGTCCCTAGCGAGCCGGATGAGCCTGAATTCGTTCCCCCTACGGACGAAGAGCTGCAGCGCGAGCTGGACAATCAGCGTACTCAGGCCCAGGAAGAAGGCCATAGCCAGGGCTATCAGGCTGGTTTCAACCAAGGCCACGCCTCCGGTCTGGCCGCAGGCCAGGAAAGCGGACATGCTCAAGGCTATGAAGCCGGAATGGCTGCTGGCATGGCCAAGGCGCAAGAACAGATAGACCAATACATCAAAGAATTTGTGGCACTGAACCAGAACTGCGCCCAGTCCATCGAACTGATGGACCAGGAAATGGGCCAATCCCTGATTCAGCTTGCCACCCGCGTTGCCGAGCATGTATTGCAAAGCACCATCAAATCGGAGCCTGGCCGCATTCGCGATCTGGTGGCCGAGGTACTGCGCAGCGATCCGGGCGATAGCAGCGCCCTGGAACTGACTTTGCATCCCGATGACATCAGTCTGGTGCGTGAGTTTCTGATCGAGCAAGGCGAACCCCGTGCCTGGCGTTTACAAGAAGACACCCAGCTACAGCGCGGCGAATGTCGCGTGCGCTCCAGCTATGGCGATATTGACGCCACCTTTGCAACCCGCTGGAAACGCGCACTGGCCAGCCTGGGCTTGCCGGTCCCCTCGGAGCCATAAATGGCGACGCCCCTTCTGGCCTCCTCCCCCGAACGCTGGCGTGCCCAGATGCTGTCTGCACAACAACGGGTACAGGCCATTGAGCCGACTTTGCGTAGTGGCCGCGTGGTGCGTGCTACCGGCCTGGTGCTGGAGGCAACCGGTTTGAAACTGGCGGTAGGGGCCGCCTGCAAAGTCGAATTATCCGCCGCACAAAATATCTGGGCTGAAGCCGAAGTCGTGGGCTTTGAAGGCAAGTCCCTGTACCTGATGCCGCTCAGCGAAATTTCCGGCCTGCCCCCTGGCGCACGCGTGGTTCCCGTCGAGGCGCAATTGCAGCCTCCGGTTCCCCTGCCAGATTCGGATCAGCCCGACAGCCTGCCCGCCCAAGCTCGTTCCCGCCATGTTCCTGTCGGCCCCGGTCTGTTGGGCCGTGTGGTGGATGGCAGCGGCAACCCTTTGGACGGACTGGGCCCTATCGACGCCCACTCCTGCGTCTCGCTTAGCCACACCACACCCAACCCGCTTAAACGCAGCCCCATCAATACGGTGCTGGACGTAGGCGTACGCGCCATCAACGGCCTGCTGACAGTGGGTCGTGGCCAGCGCATGGGCTTGTTTGCCGGTTCCGGGGTGGGTAAGAGTGTGCTGCTTGGCATGATGGCCCGCTACACCCAGGCCGACATTATTGTTGTGGGCCTGATCGGCGAGCGGGGCCGGGAAGTCAAAGAATTTATTGAGCACAATCTGGGCGAAGAAGGCCTGAAGCGCTCGGTAGTGGTCGCTGCTCCAGCCGACGTCTCGCCCCTGCTGCGCTTGCAAGGCGCAGTCTACGCCACGCGTCTGGCCGAGTTCTTCCGTGACGAAGGCCAGAATGTACTGCTGATCATGGATTCGCTGACCCGCTATGCCATGGCTCAGCGCGAAATTGCCCTGGCCATTGGCGAACCGCCTGCCACCAAAGGCTATCCGCCTTCCGTCTTTGCCAAGCTACCCGCGCTGGTAGAACGCGCAGGCAATGGCGAGCCCAATGCACAAGGGCGTTGCGGCTCCATCACAGCCTTTTACACCGTGCTGACTGAAGGTGACGACCAGCAAGACCCGATTGCCGACTCGGCCCGCGCCATTCTGGACGGCCACATTGTGCTGTCCCGCAGTCTGGCGGAAACCGGCCACTACCCCGCCATTGATATCGAGGCGTCCATCTCGCGGGTCATGCCCAGCATCGTGGACCCCGAGCAAATCAAGCTGGTGCACCGCTTCAAGGGCCTGCTCTCCAGCTATCAACGCAACCGCGACCTGATTGCCGTGGGGGCTTATACCCGTGGCAATGATCCCGCCATTGACCTGGCCATTGATCGCTACCCCTGGCTGGAAGCCTATCTGCGACAAGGCATGCAGCAACGTGTGGACGTGCCACGCGCCTTCGATGAATTGAACGCCGTTCTTAATAGCGAGCAATAGCCATGAAAGCCAACGCCTCTTTACATACGCTGGTCGACCTTAGCCAGAATCAGGTAGACGACGCGGCCCGTGAGCTGCAAGAGCTGCGCACCCAACGTGATGCAGCCCAGTCGCAGTTGGAAATGCTGCAGACCTATCGCCAGGACTACGCCCAGCGCCTGCTGGATGTAGGCCAAACCGGGGTAACCATGGCGAACTACCACAATTTCCGCCGCTTTATCGTGACATTGGACCAGGCCATTTCCCAGCAAAATACGGTTATCCAATCGCTGGAAGAGCAAATGGAACAGGGACGCCAGGTCTGGTATGGCCATCAGCAACGTCTGAAGGCTTACGAAACCTTGATAGACCGCCGTCTCCAAACCCAACAAGTCCAACAGCAAAGAAGGGAACAACGCAGCAGCGATGAAATTGCTGCGCGTCTCTTTACCCGTAGCCAGACCGCCTATTAAACAAGCGCCGCCATGACTTCGCCCATTCTTTCGGTTTTACCAGCGGCCCCCGCCGCCCCTTCGGCTCCTGTCACCCAGACGGCCGGGCCTGCGGCTGCGCCAGCATCCAAAGACGAAGGCTTTGCCCAGCACTTGCAGACACAACAGCAACAGGTGCAGAACAAAGGCGCCAGCAAGACAGCGACGGCCAAGCCAGACAGCAGCAAAGCTCAGGCCCCCACAGACAGCCCCAAGCAGGCAGAGTCCGTGGCCGAGCTGGCTGAACAGGCTAGTCTGGACGCCTTGCCTCAGCACCCTGCCCTGTTGATCGCTGCTGAAACCGATCTGGACGAAACCCTGGATGCCCAGGCAGAGAGCGGCTTGCCCGCCATGGCCTTGTCGATTCTGTCGCAAGTGCAGGCCATCAAAAACAGCAAGACCGATCCTAAAGCCATCCGCGACGATAGCCAGCTTCCGCTTACCAAGGGCGCCGCAGCGCAGACCTTGAGCTCGGAATTGGTCAGCGCCCGTCTCCAGCCACAGACTGGGCCCTTGAAGGCTGTTGAAGCTGACACGGATATTGATCTGAAAGCTGAACTGGCCCTGCCCAAAACCATTGTTGATGCCAGTAACCCACTGGTCTCGACGCCAAGCCGCAAGCCCATCGCAAATGCAACGCAGGCCATGAATAATGTGATGGCCCAAGCCGCTGCCACTCAGGCGAGCAGCTCCCAGACCCGTCTGGCTGATGAAGCTGCCGCGTCGCTGGCCGCTTTTGGCCGACAGATGGCTGAAGATGCCCGCGCTGGCGTGAACTTGAGTCTGCCTGCTCTGGATGCCTCTTTGATGGCCCAGCTCACTGCAAGCCCAGGTGCCCCGGCTCCGCTGCCCAGTCCAGCCCTCCTGCCCGTCGGCCCGATGACGCTGACCGTTGCCACCCCCGTGCAATCGCCAGACTGGGGAGCCGCCATGGGTCGCCAGATGATTACCCTGGCCCAACAAGCCCAAGGGGGTATTCAAAGTGCCGATATCCGTCTGGACCCACCCGAGTTAGGCCCCTTGCGCATTACCTTGCAGATGCAGGATGGCATGGCCCACGCCATGATTACCTCGCCGCATGCTCAGGTTCGCCAGGCATTGGAACAATCCTTGCAGCAACTGCAACAGCAGTTTGCTGAAAACGGCTTGACCCTGGGGCAGGCCGATGTGGGCGACCAGAACGCGTCGCATCAGGCCTTCCACGATCAACTGGCCGCCAAAGGCAATCAGGGTGATCAACCCGCCTTCAGCCTGAACGGTCTGGCCGCTGCCGAGGACAACAGCCCCCTGGTGAACAGCAGCGTGACCCGCCCGCTGGCCCCCAACGCGCTTGTTGATACCTTCGCCTGATTCACAGTCCCACAGACAGCCCGGCAAAAAGCATGATTAAGCTCGAAAAGCAGCGTCTATTCGCCGGGCCTGTCCTCTCTGACCTCCGGCACAATAGCTCAGGCATGCAGTCAGGCTCAGGCCAGACATGCGTTTGTCTGTTTGTCATACGCTAGAAAATACATCGCTCACATCACATGGCCCGAAAAGCACCCACCAAACTTGCACGCCTGATGAAAACCGGTCTGCTGGTTCTGTTTATTATCGCCGCTAGCGTGGGCGCAACGCTGTACTACTCCTTGCAACAAAGCAGCCCGCCTGCCTGGTTGGCCTGGGCCGAAAAAGGCCAGTCTGTAGAAGCAGCTCAAGCCCCTGACGAGCCTCCTGTGGTCAAAGTCAGCGCCAAGCCTATTTTTGCGCCACTTGATCCCTTTACCGTCACCCTGAACGAGAACGGTCGCTCGCGGATTTTGTACGTAGGCATCACCTTGCGTGTTCAGGATGATGGCTCGCGTGCCATGTTGCTGGAATACATGCCGATGGTGCGGGATCGTGTGCTCAAGATCCTGGCTGAACAGCGCCCCACCTACATCCAGACTTCCGAAGGGCGTCAAGCCTTGGTTGCACAGCTTAGCGCTGGCCTGAAAGAGCCCTACGCGCCTAACCCCGCTGTACCGTACATCAATGATGTCCTGTTCACCGCCTTTGTCATCCAATAAATGTCGTATCAGAGCTTCCTATCCCAAGACGAAGTCGATGCACTGCTGGCCGGTGTTACCGGCGAAGGCGCTGACACCAAGCCCTTGAACGAGAACCTGTCGGGTGTACGGGCCTATGACCTGACCTCGCCAGACCGGGTGGTGCGTCACCGCATGCAGACCCTGGAGCTGATCAACGAGCGCTTTGCCCGTCGTTTGCGCTCGACCATGCTCAGCTTCATGCGTCGTAACGCGGACATTACCGTCGGCTCCATCCGCATTCAGAAATACTCGGACTTCGAGCGCAACCTGCCGGTGCCCAGCAACCTGAACATGGTTGCCTTGAAGCCCTTGCGTGGCGTGTCGCTGTTTACCTTCGACCCGAACCTGGTGTTTCTGATCATCGACAGCCTGTTTGGTGGTCATGGCCGCTACAACACCCGTGTTGAAGGCCGCGATTTCACCACCACCGAACAACGCATCATCCAGCGTTTGCTGACGCTGACCCTGGAGAGCTACTGCGGTGCCTGGGAGTCCATTTACCCGCTAGAAGCGGAGTACATGCGCTCGGAGATGCACACCAAGTTTGCCAGCATCAGCAGCAGCAACGACATTGTGGTGGTCACGTCCTTCAATATTGAATTTGGTGCTCAGGGCGGCAATCTGAATATTTGCCTGCCCTACTCCATGATCGAGCCGCTGCGCGATCTGCTGACCCGCCCCTTGCAGGACAAAGGCACCAACGCCATTGACCAGCGCTGGACGCAGCAACTGTCACGACAAGTGCGCAGCGCCGAGGTCGAACTGATTGCCAATTTCGTCAATATCGACATGACTATTGCCGAGCTAACCCAGCTCAAGGCCAATGATGTCTTGCCGATTGAAATCCCCACCCTTATCGAAGCCCACGTGGATGGTGTGCCGGTTCTGGAATGCCACTACGGCACCTCCGGTGGCCGCTACTCCCTGCGGGTCGAAAACATCTTGGCCACCAACGACAGCGATTTGACTAAAGGTAAGTCCCTATGAGCGACCCTCACAACCCTAACGACCGGTCTGCACCCGAGGACGACTGGGCAGCCGCGATGGCTGAGCAACAGGCCGGCAGCCAAAGCAGCACCCAAGCCCAAGGACTGGAACAGCCCCTGGAGGATGACTGGGCCTCGGCTCTGGCCGAGCAAAGCGCAGCGACACCTGTGCACGAACCCAGCCCGGCCAGCAATCTGTTCCCTCCCATGGAGCACGCCCAGGCCAACGCCACCACCGATATCGACATGATCATGGACATCCCCGTCCAACTGTCGGTAGAACTGGGCCGTACCCGCCTGACCATCAAGAACATTCTGCAACTGGGCCAGGGCTCAGTCGTGGAACTGGACGGCCTGGCCGGTGAACCACTGGATATTTACGTGAACGGCTACCTGATTGCCCAAGGCGAAGTGGTTGTTGTAGACGATAAATACGGTATCCGCGTGACCGACATCGTGACGCCATCGGATCGCATCCAGCGTCTGAACGGCCGCCGCTAATCTATGGAACAAGCCCAGCTCGTCAGAATCATGCTTAGCCTGCTGCTGGTCGTAGGCTTGATTCTGGCAGCAGCCTGGGTCGCCCGCCGAGGCGGGTTGCTGAAAAGCAAAAGCCAGCAACGCATCAAGATTCTGGACAATCAACGCCTGGGGCCACGCAGCAGTGTGGCCTTGATCCAGATTGATAATCGCGAAATTCTGATTGGCATTACCCCCCAGCAAATCAGCCTGCTGCATACCAGAACACCTGCAGAGCCCGAGCCAGACTTCCAGGCTCATCTGGACCAGCACCGCGCGCCGCGCTGAACGCATCATGACTGCAACCTTCACTCCTGCCCTGCGCACCGGCCTCTTGCTGCTTCTGGCCCTGATCAGCCTGCTCTTGCCAGCCGAAGCCTGGTCTCAGGCCGTTCCGGCCATCACCAGCACCGCGGGCCCCAATGGCTCGCAAACGTGGTCGCTCAGCATCCAGACGCTGGCCATGCTGACCATGATGTCCTTCCTGCCTGCAGCCTTGCTGATGATGACCGGCTTTACCCGCGTCATTATCGTGCTGGGTCTGCTGCGCAATGCGATGGGCACGGGAACCGCACCACCGAATACCGTGCTGGTAGGCCTGGCCCTGTTTCTGACCTTCTTTGTCATGTCGCCCGTGTTGGATCAGGTGTATCAGGACGCCTACAAGCCCTTGTCGGAAAACAAGATCAGTTTTGAGGCCGCACTGGAGCAAGGTGCCCAGCCCCTGAAGACCTTCATGCTGCACCAGACGCGTGAAGCAGATTTGAAATTGTTTGGCGATATGGCGGGCGTGGCCGAACTGGAAACCCCGGAAGATGTTCCCCTGCGTGTTCTGGTCCCGGCCTTTGTCACCAGCGAACTGAAAACCGCCTTCCAGATTGGCTTCACGATCTTTATCCCCTTTCTGATTATCGACCTGGTGATTGCCAGCGTCCTGATGTCTCTGGGGATGATGATGGTCCCGCCGGTGACCATCTCGCTGCCCTTCAAGCTCATGCTGTTTGTGCTGGCCGATGGCTGGCATCTGCTGCTCGGTTCACTGGCACGCAGCTTCTACCAATAAAGGACCGCCATGACTCCCGAAACCGTCATGTCCATGACTTACACCGCCCTGAAGCTGGCCCTGTCCATGGCCGGTCCCATGTTGATTGTGGTGCTGGTGGTGGGTCTGGGCATCAGTATTTTTCAGGCGGCCACCCAGATCAACGAGATGACCCTGTCCTTCATCCCCAAGCTGCTGGCCATGGGGATTACCGTTGTGCTGCTAGGTCCCTGGTTGATCAACAATATGGTCGACTATATGCAGGGCCTCTTGCGTGGAATTCCTGGGCTGGTGAACTAAGGCCCGTTACGACAACCAGGAGCCCCACATGAGTATGAAAATACCTGACGAACAAGGCACCACGCCTTGCCGTCTGCACAGGCTCTAAGCTTGCCGTGCTAGACCTGAACTCTACCCAGCTCTATGCCTGGCTAAACGCTTTTTTGTGGCCCTTCATCCGCATTCTGGCCACGCTGGCGACCGTTCCTTTTTTCAGCGAATCAGCCATCCCCAAGCGCGCCAAAGTCGGTCTGGGTTTTGTCCTGACCCTGGTTGTGGCGCCCTCGCTGCCTCCCTTGCCCGATCTGCCTACCGCCTCGTACGAAGCCTTGCTGATTGCCATGCAACAAGTGCTGATCGGGGTGGCGCTGGGCCTGACCATGCGTATCGTATTTGCCGCAGTACAGACCGCAGGTGAATTCATCGGCCTGCAAATGGGCCTGTCCTTTGCATCCTTTTTTGACCCGGCGACGGGTGCGAATACCGCTGTGCTGTCGCGTCTTCTGAACGTCATTGCGGTACTGACCTTTCTGGCCCTGAACGGCCACTTGCTGCTCCTGGGCGTACTGGTCCGCACCTTTCATGTGCTGCCCATCGGAGCAGATTTACACGTGAATGGGTGGGGAGCCTTGCTGGACTGGAGCAGTGAATTATGGGTCTCGGGCATGTTGCTGGCCCTGCCGCTAATTATTGTGCTGCTGACCATTAACCTGGCCTTCGGGATCTTGAACCGCACTGCCCAGCAATTGACGATTTTTGCTGTGGGTTTCCCGATTACGCTAACCATCGGCCTGACCTTGCTGACGGTCGTTATTCCCCAAACCACGCCCTTCCTGACCCAGCTTTTCAACTCTGGCTACGAAGCCATGATGCGGGTCGCTCTGGGGCTGGCAGGCTCTTAAAAGGCGTTGGCCTGTCGCTGCTTATGCGACTGCATCAGACGCCGGGCCTGCCCAATGGTCAATACCCCTTTTTGCTTGGCACGCCCGATCAACAACTGCATTAACTGCGCACTGACCAGGGCATCGCCCAAGGCGTCATGACGATCGCTGACAGGCAGGCCACAATACTTCAAACAATCATCCAGGCCCAGACGGCGGCCCCGCCATTCTGGCAAGACACAGGCAGCCAGCTCGGCCAAATCCAGAGCCAGGGGACGTGCCTGTTGCAGGCCCGCTTGCGGCCAGGCCCGATCCAGAAAAGCCAGATCAAAGTCTGCATCCCAGGCAACCCACACCGAGTTTTCCGAATAGCGTGCAAATGCCCGCATCAATTGCGGCAAAGGTTCTCCCTCGGCTTGTTGCTGCGGGCTGATTTCGTGAATCAGCAGACTTTCCGGGCTGCGCTCACCCTGGGTATGGACCAGCCCAGACCAGACATTGCCCAAGGCAATCGAGCCATTCTCCAGACGGACAGCCCCCATTTGGACAATATGATGTCGCTTGGGCTCCAGCCCACTGGTTTCCAGATCCAGTACGGTAAAGGCCGCTTCGTCCAAGGAAAGCTCATCCACCCCGCTCCAGGACAAGGACAGACTGCGGGCGGCAAAAGAGGCTCGACGCCAGGGAAGCCATGAAAGCAATTTCATAAGCGATACCGGAAAGCCAGAATACGTTGGGCACGACGCACTTGGGACAAGGCCTCACGCAGCACACGTGCATCCAATGCCCCCAAACTACTCACGCGCACCAGATTGTTGGGTTCTTGCCCTTGTTGCAACTGGGTTTGATGGTGCTGCAAGCGCAGCAACTGCAAATAACGATAGGCCTCGCACAGGCCCTCGGACTCTTCGGCCGTAAAGACGCCCCGTTGGGTCAGGACAGCCAGCCGATCCAGGGAGGACGGCAGCTCACAGCCATGTGCCAGGGCCAGCACACGCAAGACATCCACCATCGGTGCCAAGGCATGTTTCTTAATATCAATCTTGTCGTCGCCCTGCCCCATCAGGGCTTCCAGGCGACTGCGCTTCTTGCCGCTGGGAATACGGGTCTGACAGGTGCTTTGAGCCAGCATGCGCTGAAAGACGTGATTGTCGTTGACCATTCCCAGAACCCGACGCTGCATGCGTTGCAGCAAGCTGCTCTGGCCCCAGATAGCGCGACAATCAAAATAAATGGTGGACTCCAGCAACTGCTCGGGCGCAGGCCGTTCAATCATGATCTGGAAGCGATGCAGCCATTCGGCTTCGGACAGGCATAACTCTGGATTGCTCGCCATGATATTGCCCGTACACCAGGCCATGCCACAGCGATCCAGGGCCTCGTTCACACGGAGCGCGAAAGGCAGGAGCAAGGCACGGTAGGCCTTGGTTTGCTCTGGCGAATTGGCTAGAAACAAAATGCCATTGTCCTGATCGGTATGGCGAGTTTGCTCGCCCCTGGCCTGGCTACCAAAGGCCAACCAGCAAAATTCGATACCGTCCAAACCTGAACCGGGCAAAGTCAGCTCAATCGTGCGTTGTACGGTGTGATCGTTCAGGCGGGTAATCACCGCCGTCAGTTGTTCCGAACGGGCTCCGTGGGCCAGCATGGCATCCACCAGCCGCCCGATATCCGATTGCAAACGCACCAGCACCGACACGTCCTGTGCACAGCGCAAAGCACGCGACAAGTGCACCAGATCCACACGCTGCAGGGAAAACACGTCGCGCTCGGACACCATGCCCACAACCTTATGGTCCTGAACCAGGCAGATATGGCCGATCTGGTGCTCCACCATCAACAAGGCAGCGTCAAAGGCAGAAGCTTGTGGGCTGAGCCAGACCGGGTCTGGTGTCATCACTTGCGACATGGCCTGGGTGGGGTCGTATTGCCCCCCGGCCACCAGACGACGCAAGTCGCGCAAGGTGAAGATACCCAGCAGATGCGTATCGGGATTCACCACCACCATGCTGCTGACCTGACGTTCGTGCATATCCTTGACGGCCTGCTCGACCGGGCAGTCCGGCAAGCAGCTCAGCAAGCCACGCTCTGTCAGCGCCTGCAGGCTCATGTCCAGCGTATAGCTGGCGCCCAAATCGGCACTGGCGCTTTGTTGGGCACTGCGCCAGACCGAGGCCAGCAAGCTGCTGGTGCCGCGCAGACAGTAGTCCCGAAAAGGTTCACTAATAGTCAGGAGATGGGCAACCGCCTCGCCTGCCACGCACAGGGCAAAGCAATCTTCCTGAACGGTATAGGCACTGCCCAGCGGCTGGCCGGAGACCAGTTCACGCACGGGCAGCAAGTCGCCTTCTACGTATTCATGGGTTTCGCCTTGCTCCTGAGCGCAGACTTGTCCCTGACGAATAATGTAGAGCTGATCGACCCGCGCGCCCTCTTCAAACAGCACCTGTTCGGCTGAAAAAAACCGAAGTTCGCTATGTTCGATCAGGTAATCGCAGTGCTGCCTCTGCATCTGATCAAAAGGCGGGTAAGCAATCAACCAGGCCAAGATGCCGGGCGCCTTTTGGCGCACCGCCGTCTTGGCCACGGATTCACCGGGAATCGCGAAGGACATGAGCGTCTCTGCTGGCTATTAGGCAATAGAATTATTGTGCCATGCAGCATGACCCAGGCCGAGCCCCTTTTTCTAGGGGATTTCAACTATAGGCATGGGCCTTTTTTTGACCCCAAAAAGCTTAACGCAAACGCTCGTAGTCGCGCTCCGCCATATCGATCACATCGCCATCCTGAACCTTGAACTGGGAAACAGCTTCCGCCAGGGTCTCGGACTGCGATTGCAAGGAGCCTGCCGCTGCGGCCGCTTCTTCCACCAAGGAGGCGTTTTGCTGCACCACAGCATCCATTTGCGCCACGGCCGTATTAATCTGCTCGATACCGGCAGTTTGCTCCTGGGAGGCGGAGGAAATTTCGCTCATCAAGGTGGTTACGCTATTCACGGCGCGCACCACTTCCTGAATGATATCGCCCGCACTGGCAACTTGCTGCGTGCCGGTCTGCACTTCGTTTTGCGAGGCTTCGATCAGACCCTTGATTTCCTTGGCCGCTTGCGCGCTGCGTTGTGCCAAGCTGCGCACTTCACCGGCCACCACGGCAAAACCCTTGCCCTGTTCACCGGCACGCGCCGCTTCTACCGCCGCATTCAAGGCCAGAATATTGGTCTGGAAGGCAATGCCGTCAATCACATTGACGATGTCGGCCACTTGTCCCGAACGGGCAGAAATCTGGTTCATGGTGTTGACCACCGCGCCGACTGATTCCCCACCCTGACGAGCCACCTTGGCGGCGTTATGAGCCAGTTGGTCGGCCTGATGCGCATTGTCCGCGTTCTGGCGCACAGTGCTGGCCAGCTCTTCCAGACTGGCGGCGGTTTCCTGCAAGGCCGCTGCCTGCTGTTCGGTACGGGAACTCAGATCCGTATTGCCCGCAAAAATTTGCGAAGAGCCCGAAGCAATCTCGTCCACACCTTGGCGCACCGTCAGCACAATCCCTTGCAGGCTTTGCTGCATGCGACGCATGGCATCGTACAGAACGCCTACTTCATTGGCCGAGCGGTACGTAATCTTCTTGGTCAGATCGCCATTGGCAATATGGTCAAAATGCACGCCTGCTTCACGTAATGGCGTCAAGGCGGTACGGCCCAGGACCAGACGCAGCGCGACGATAATAATCAGGCCCAGCACCAAAGCCAACGCAATCACTGTATTGGCAACACTGGTTTGCAGCTCAGCCTGCGCCAGCAACTGGTCTGCCAGATCATTGTAAAACTTGCTCAGCTCTTCAATACGGAACTGGAAGGTGGCGGCACGCAGTACCCCAAACCCTTCGCTGACAAAGTAGAACGTGCTGTAGTCGCGGGTTTCCAGGGCCTGGACCATAGGCTCAACGCCATCATCCAGATACGCCTGATAGGAAGCGACCAGCCCCATGGCCAGACGACGCAATTCTGGCTCGGTGGGCATATTGGCACGGATATCGGCAAAAGCCTTGCGTACCTCATCCAGCTTCTGGGTCGCCATAATCACCGCATTATCGGCGTTTTGCACCAGATTCGGGTCGTTATCAATACCGGCTTCCTGATAAAAACGCGCGGCGCTCATCAGGCTGACACGGGCTTCCATCATATTGTTGTTCAGTTGCAGAACCTGCACCGAACGATCCGCCTGACGATTGATCGTACGCAGCGCATCGCCGCTTTGTTGCAGGTAGTACGCAGCCAGGCCACCCACGGCCACAATCAATACCAGGAACAAGCCCATGCAAATCATCAGCAAGGTGCTGATTTTCATGCCCGAAGCGGACTTCAGACTGGGGCGGAACGATTTGGAGGAACGACGTTTAGACGCGCGAGACGCGGAGGGAAGACTGCTTTCAATACCCAGCATTGGCTAAATCCAAAGAAAACTCTAGTGGCTGACCGGCAAGATGGTGATCATGTCCGTGCCAGGGTGCTCAATCGTGACCGAGCCGGTGGTGGCGCTACGCGCCTGCTCGCGATACATGGAAGGAATATGACTGCGTTTGACCACTTGCTGGAAACGCCCCTGGGCATCGAACTGAAGCCACAGTTCCTGTCGGAAATACACCGCATCAGTTGCCAGGGTTGTGCCCTGGAACCACACGGCCATTTCACTACCATCGAGCTGTCGGTAGACCTGATGCGGGCGGCCTTGCAAAGACAGTTCCGCATCAGCACGAGTACTTTGGCCCAGAGTCAGATCATTCAAACCTGAG
This sequence comes from Alcaligenes sp. SORT26, assembly GCF_017377875.1. GTDB lineage: Bacteria > Pseudomonadota > Gammaproteobacteria > Burkholderiales > Burkholderiaceae_B > Alcaligenes > Alcaligenes parafaecalis. The sequence goes on along the minus strand of NZ_CP070975.1, from coordinate 224,190 downwards.
GCCTTGAAGGAGAAACCCTGGGTGGCACACGCTGCCAGGGTTAACAAGCACAAGCCTATCAGCGTCTTACGTCCCCGCCCGACCCAGGTACTCAGTCGGGTGCAAGACATTAAAACTCCTCCCAATCATCGTCCGAGGACGCGCTGTTTTGCTTGCCGCTCAAATCGGGGCGCAACAGACGCTGACTATCGTCTTGAGCCGCCGAGGCTTTGGCTGCTGGTGCGGCCTTGGCAGGCGCCGACAAACCTTTGGTCGCACTGCCTGGCTTGGCCGCCGATGCGCTGCCTTTCAAGGAAGGACTGCGACGCTGTTCGGACTCGGACGATGTGGCAGCGGCACTGCGGCGGTTCGCCACACGGCGGGCGCTGACATCAATCACTTCCGTACCGGGCGAGCGGAAAAAGCCAATAGCCTGATTAACCTTGGTGACCTGTTCGCTCAGGCCGGAGGATGCCAGAGCCGCCTGCTCCACCAAACGGGCGTTGTACTGCGTGGTTTCATCCATTTGAGAGACGGCACGGTTCACCTGATCAATCCCGGAGGACTGTTCAATGGTGGCAGCGGTAATCTCACCCATGATGTCGGTCACGCGGCGCACGGAGTCCACAATTTCCTGCATGGTGGCACCGGCTCGTTCCACCTGCGAAGAGCCTTCCGTAACTTTGCGTACCGAGTCTTCGATCAAGCCAGTAATTTCACGGGCAGCCTGCGCACTACGCTGCGCCAGGGCTCGCACTTCAGCGGCCACAACGGCAAAGCCCTTGCCCTGCTCACCCGCACGGGCAGCTTCTACCGCTGCATTCAGTGCCAGAATATTGGTCTGGAACGCAATGCTGTCGATCACGCCCACGATGTCGGAAATCTTGTTGGAACTGGCCGAAATGCCTTGCATGGTCGCCACCACTTCATTGACGGCACTGCCGCCACGGTGCGCCACATCCGAGGCGGTTGCGGCCAACTGGTTGGCTTGCTGGGCGTTGTCAGCGTTCTGGCGCACAGTACCCGCCAGTTGTTCCATGCTGGCAGCGGTCTGCTGCAAGGAAGCGGCCTGCTCTTCTGTGCGGCTGCTGATATTGGTATTGCCCTGAGCAATTTCCTGAGCACCGGCGTGGATCTCTTCCAGGCCCAGACGCACCGTGGTGGTGGTCTTGACCAGGGATTCCTGCATGCGGCCCAGAGACTCGAACAACTCGCCGATCTCATTGGCCGTCAAGACGCGGATACGTTGTGTCAGGTCGCCTTTGGCAATGGCATCAAAGTAAGCGGCAAAGTCGCCCAGGGGACGCACCACACGACGGAAAAAATAGCTGATGGCAGCCAGACCCAACAACACCGCCAGAACCAGCACCACCGTCAACACGATATTGAACGTGCTCTGCTGCTCCTGCAAGGTGCGCATGACCTTGTCACCCGAGCCCAGCGCGAGCAAGCCGTGAAAGTAATACAGCGCCCAGCCTGCCATGGCAACGGTCAATGCCATCAGAGCAGCAATACAAAAGGTCATGCCGACCTTCAGACTCAAATTCTTAAAAAGCATAGAAGATTCCTGCACGTGGTGCTTGACTGCCGATTAAGGAAAAACCACCCAAAAAAAAAGGAGCTCAATCCTAGCGATTCATATTGAACAAGCTCATGCTCTGAATGGTCTGGAACGCCAGGGCTGACATTTCCAGAGCCGCCTTGCGCAACTGCAACTGGGTGGACGCATCAAAGGGATTCAGATCTTCCAGTCGCGACAGCTCATTGGTGTAACTCAGTGCTCGTGCCGTCCCGTTGGCGCTCAAGGCATCAATCTCGTTCATGCGTGTACCGACCGAGGAAATCACCGTCTGCACGTTGTCAAAGTTCTCGCCAATACGCTGCATGGCCGAGTTCATGACGTTGCGGAACTCGGCCTGGGCAGCCGGATCTCCGCTAATGGGCTTGCGCAGCGCCTCGACCACCGTTTGCAAGGTGTTGAACATATTCATGTCGCCCGAGCTGGTGCTATCCACCGAGCTGACCTCGAAACTGTCGCCTACGGCAGGCTTGCCTTCAATCTGAACACTGACGCCACCTGGCAAGCTGATGCGCTGACGCTCATTTTCATCCAGCACGCCCTGACTGACCACCGCACCGTTAACCTCGATGTCGTACTCGGTCTCCGAGGTAAAGCGAATGGTGTAATTGGCTTCTGCACCTGGCAGGGAAGAGTTTCCGTTAGGGGCGCTGACGACCGCCGAACCCGTATTACCATTGGCCTGCGTGAAGTAGGCGGTGGAACCGGGATTGGCACGCTCAAAAATGTCACGGCCATGATCCGCCGAATCCATCTGACGGGTCTGGTCCACCTGAATATCGCGGCCATTCGTATCGCCGGTGTAGGAAAAGGTATTGCCTGTACGCTCGAAAGCCTGGGTAGAGCCTTTGGCACCGGAGAACAAATACTGGCCCGAGCCATCCTTGGTATTGGCAAAACCGAACAAGGTCTCCAAGGCACTTTCCATCACCGTTGCCAAGGTGCTGCGATCAGCATCAGACATGGTGCCGGTCGATGCTTCTACCAAACGGGTCTGAATGCCCTGCAACTGCAAGTTGACGGCATTCAACAAGTTTTCTTCTTCACCCAGAGAACGCATGGCCACTTCACGGTTTTCACCGTAGCGCTTGTCCATGGCCTGAGCTTGCGCCAGGTTAATGGTCTGCGCGGAGGCCAAAGGGTCATCCGAGGGCGTGATCATCCGTTGTTGCGTGCTCATCTGCTGAAACACACGCATCAGATCGGACTGCTGCTTGTTGATCGAGTTCAGGCCCGTCTGAAAGAAAAGAGAAGAACTAATACGCATAGCAAGGTTCCAATTTCAAGACTAAAGAGCCGTACTTAACTACGAAGGCCCAACAGGGTGTCAAACATCTGCGAGCTGACATCAATCAGGCGGGCAGCGGCCTGGTACTGCTCCTGAAAACGCTGGAGCATGATGTATTCCTCGTCCTTGTTCACACCGGACAGGGATTGCTGGGCAGCGTAGTTCTGCTCGATCAGTTTCAGTTGCGCTTTGGCTGCCGTCCCGTTTTGCTGCGTTTGCACGGCAATACGGTTCACGATCTGGCCAAAAGAGTCGTTCAGGCTCAAAGAGCCATCGGCCAGCACTTTGGTATTACGCAAGTCCGCCAGTTTCTGGGCAATCGCGCCGTTAGCCGTGCCGGTATCTTTATCCGCTGCCGCCAGATCCTGAGGGCGCTTGATTTCCACCTGCAAGCTGCTGCCTGCATTGACGGTAGGCTGAAGCAACCAGGAATCACCATCCTGGGATTTGGTTTTCAGGCTGGACACATCAATTTCCAGGCCATCCACACGCGTAATGCCGCCGTTCTTGTCCGGACCGTTCAAGGCAGTGACGTCATTGCTGGTCAAGTTACGCAACTGGAAACGCCCATCCACACGTTCGATACGGTAGTTATCCCCCGTCAGCTTGTCGACGGGCTGGGTGTAGCCTTTGCTGGGGTCAGCCGGATCAATCGGGTCTTTGTAAAAAGACACACCAGGAACACCGCTGCTGACCGGGTTATTGCCATTGGCCAGAACTTTGGGACCGCTGACGCTGAACAGGTCTTTACCAGGCTCACCTTTCAAGTCCACGCCTTGGCGGTGAATATCGTTCACCGCGTGGGCCAAGCCCACAGCCAGACGACCCAGGCTGTTGATGGCCGGTTCCAGACTTTCCTGGCGGAACTGCAACAAGCCACCCAAGGTGCCGCCTTTAACCGTTCCTTCGCGGAACTCGGACACGACCATCTTGCCGTCCACGTTCAAGGCGGAGGTAAAACCAACCACCATACGCTCGGGGTTTTCTGCCGAACGCACCGCGTGCAAGGGGTAAACATTTCCGCCACCCAGCAGCATCTGGCCGCCTACGGTGGTGACGCTCAGTCGGCCATCCTGCTCGACGGTACGCACGTCAACCAATTGGCCCAGTTCGGCCACCAGTTGTTCGCGCTGGTCCAGCAAATCGTTAGGCTCATGACCCGGTGTGGTGCCTTTGGCAGCCACAATCTGTTTATTGACGTTATCAATACGTTCCAGATAGCTGTTGATCTGGGTAACGGTGGTGCCAATCTGGGTATTGATGTTTTCGTTGACGCGGTTCATGTAGGACGTGGCGTCACGAATCTGGGTTGCCAGACTTTCCGCACGGCCCAGCAACTCCTGGCGTGCCGAGGAATCCGCAGGCTGCGAAGCCACCGCTTCCAGACCATTGAAGAAATTCTGCAAGGCGGGGCTGATGCCCACGGTGCGGTCCGAGAACAGATTGTCCAACTGGGCAATTTCCGTGCCGTAGCTGACCAGAGCAGCACCGGCCGTTTGCGAGCGCACCAGTTGCTGATACAGAAAGTTGTCGTGGGAGCGCTGTACGGTGACCACCTGTACACCACGGCCGTAGTAACCGCCACTGCTCCCTACCGAGCCAGCCGTCTCAACCAGGACCGATTGGCGGTTATAACCCGCGGTATCGATATTATTAATATTGTGGCCCGTCACCTGCATGCGCTTTTGAGCGGCAAACAAGCCGGAAATACCAAGGTTGGCGAGATTCATATCAAATCCTTTCTGTCCTGCCCGGCCCGTAGTGTCCAAGGCGAAAAATGAACATGCTGCTTTTTAACGACCACCCTGGTGCAATATTTAGACCTGCATTAATAATTAAGACTTGCCGCCATCAAAGTAGGCCATGATGGAGATCAGTTTTTTCGCGTAGGAAGGGTCGGTGGCATAACCCGCATCCTGAATACGCTGTGCCGCCTCCTGGGGCGAGCTCGCTTGTTTTACGCTTTCATAGCGTTTGTTATTACCAATCAGGTTTGCATAATCGGCAAAGGACTCGGCATAGGAGTCATAGGCGCGGAAGGTTTGCGTCATCTTGCGCGCCACCCCGTTCTGATACTCGGTAGTCATCACGTCTACCGTCTTGCCCTTCCAGGATGGCGAGGCCTTGATCCCGAACAGGTTGTGGCTGGTAGAGCCGTCAGCGTGCATGATTTCACGCTTGCCCCAGCCCGATTCCAGGGCGGCCTGGCTCAAAATCAGCTTGGCGGGAACGCCACTGTCTTGCGCCGCCACTTTGGCCGCCGTATTCATGCGGTCCACAAACTGGCGGATATGGTTAGGCGCACCCTGAATCGAGGAATACACGCGCTGAACCGTATTGTTGTTGCTGAGCTTGTCGATCAATTCGGCAATCGAAGCAGCATCAATGGAGCGGTCATTCGGCATGCGCGAACGCAGATCAGGACGACGTGAACGGGCGGCTTCCGGGTCATGGGATGCGACACCAAAAGGCTCGCTACCCTGTCCACTCATCTGAGCTTGCAAGGCCTTGGCCAAGCCGATACCGGGGTCGGACAACTGCATGGCCAACTGCTCATCACCCAGGCTTTGCGCCATACGCACAGACTGCGTATCGAACATGCCACCTTCAGGATTTGCAGCCCGTGCCTGCTTCAAAATATTCTGAATAAACAGGGACTCGAACTGACGAGCCACTTGCAACTGCGTGCTTTGATTCTGGCTGTCCTGCCCGGCTTGCCGACGTAACTGGGCCAGTTGCTGAGGGTCAAAAATCGACACCTGCGCACTGGCGCCCGGACGTGGGAAGTACTGCACCGTCATTAGATGATCTCCAAATCAGCCCGCAAAGCGCCCGCGCTTTTCAGGTTTTGCAAAATGGACAACAAGTCTTGAGGGGTTGCACCCAAGGCATTGAGCGCGCGCACCACATCGGCCAGATTGGCACTGGTTTTCACGCGTTGCAGCGAACCACTGTCACTGCGCATTTCAATCTGCGTGCTATCGGCCACCACGGTCTGACCACCACCAAACGGTGTGTCTGGCTGGCTGACCTGCGGCTGGCGACTGATGACCACGGACAGATTGCCGTAAGCAATCGCGGCCTCATCAATCGTCACCGTGCGGTTCATGACCACCGAGCCGGTACGTGCATTGATCACCACACGAGCCCGTGCTGGCGGCAAGTTCACTTGCAGGTTTTCAACATGGGAAATAAAGGCGGTCTGGGCCTGCGGGTCCAAGGGACCGCGCACCTGAATCAGACGGCCATCCAGAGCCGTCGCGGTAGAAGGACCAAACTGCTTGTTCAGAGCCGCGACGACGTTCTGGGCAGAACCAAAGTCTGAGGAATTCATCTCCAGATTGATCACGCCATCTCGTGCATACGTGGTTGGCACGCTCTGCTCAACGGTCGCGCCGCTGGGAATCGTGCCGCCATTCAACTGATTGACTTGCACACTGGAACCACCGGCCTCAGCCCCTGCCCCACCTACCAGCAAGTTGCCTTGGGCAATGGCGTAGACCTGGCCGTTCGCCCCTTTCAGCGGCGTCATCAACAAGGTGCCACCGCGCAGGCTTTTGGCATTCCCCATGGAGGACACCACCACATCCACGGATTGGCCGGGACGGGCAAAGGCAGGCAGACGCGCCGTCACCATGACGGCAGCCACGTTCTTGAGCTGCATATTGCTGCCCTGGGGAATCGTCACCCCTAACTGGGACAGCATATTGGTCAAACTTTGCTGGGTGAATGGCGCCTGACGCACCTGGTCGCCACTGCCATCCAGCCCGACGACCAGGCCGTAACCGATCAACGGGTTGTCACGCACGCCCTGAATGGATGCCAGATCCTTGATGCGCTCAGCCTGGCTGGCTGATGCCAGCAACAGACCGGCCGCCAGCAAGGCTGCTTGCAACACAGGGCGATAAGAGAAAAAACGAGTACGACGCATGGAGAAGGCCATAACAAGCAAAAGGCTCAGAACGGGGAAATATTCAGGAAGAAACGCTGTAGCCAGCCCATGGTCTGGACTTCGTCCATAACCCCTTTGCTACGAAACTCGATACGGGCATCCGCCACTTGGGTGGAGGACACGGTATTGCTGCCTGTAATGGAACGCGGGTCCACCACGCCGGAAAAGCGGATATGCTCGCTACCCCGGTTAATGGCGATTTGCTTTTCACCGGCCACCTGCAAATTCCCGTTGGGCAACACGCCGACCACGGTGGTGGTCAAAGTGCCACTAAAGGTATTGTCAGCACGGCTGGAACCCTTGCCCTGAGCCTTGTTCGAGCCCGAGACTTCAAAGTTCTGCTTGCTGCCCACTTCGTTAGGCAGGAAGGCCGGGACGCCAGTAAAGTCCAGACCACCGCTGCCCGTCCGATCCGTATTGGTCGAGACGTTTTTGGCGGCGTTGGTACGCTCCTGGATCATGATGGTGACAATGTCGCCCACATTACGGGGCCGTCTGTCTTCAAACAGCGGATAGCTACCATAGGCCGAGGGTTGGTAGATGGAGCCATTGGCCACGACCGCAGCGGGAATGGCGGGTGGCGGGGCCGCCGTCAAGGGGCCAGTCACCACATCTTCAGGTGGCACCAGCGCACAACCGGACAGGGCCACGACCGCACACAGCGCAAGACGGCTCATCAGAGCTTGGAACATTGTCACGATCTCTTTAGATTTACATCTGTGTCAGGCGAGCCAACATCTGGTCGACTGTTGAAACGGCCTTGCTGTTGATTTCGTATGCGCGCTGGGTGCTGATCATATTGACCAGTTCCTCGGCCACGTTCACGTTGGACGTTTCGTTGTACTTGTGCATGACCAGACCCGCGCCATCCATACCTGGCTGCAGGAAGTTGGCGGCACCTGATGCATCGGTTTCGATGTACAAGTTCTCGCCCTTGCTTTGCAGACCGGCCGGATTCACGAAGGTGCTCAGTTGCAACTGGCCCACTTCCACGCTGGCACCGGCTGCGCCGGGTTGCGTCACCGACACGGTTCCATCCGGGGCAATGGTCAGTTCCAGCGCATTGTCCGGAATGTTGATAGGAGGCTGAATGGGGTAGCCGCCTGCCGTGGTCAACTGACCATTCTGGTCGCGCTGCAAGCTGCCATCACGAGTGTAGGCAAAGGTGCCGTCAGGCATTTCCACTTGCAGGAAGCCGCTGCCTTGAATGGCGATATCCATATTGTGGCCCGTGTGCTTCATATCACCCTGGGTATGGATACGCTCGGTTGCCACGGTGCGCACACCGGTACCGATCTGCAAGCCGGTAGGCAACTGGTTGGCCGCACCAACCTGAGCACCAGGCTGACGCAGGGTTTGATACATCAGGTCTTCAAACAACGCACGGGTCCGTTTGAAACCGACGGTGTTCACGTTGGCCAAGTTATTGGAGATAACGTCCATATTGGTCTGCTGAGCTTCCAGACCAGTCTTGGCAATCCACAGAGAGCGAATCATGTGTGTGTAATCCTTGAACTAAAACACGCGCAATCAGCGCGGCTTAGCCGTTAAATGAAAGGAGAGAGTTGGCCCGATCTTCGCGTGCACCGGCATCCTGGATGATCTTCATCTGGGTTTCAAAGCGACGGGAGTTGGCAATCATGGCCACCATCGCTTCAGCCGGGTTCACATTGCTTTTCTCAATAAAGCCCGAGACCATGCTCACCGAAGGGTCTGGCTGGGCCACACCCCCAGTACTCAAGCGGAACAAACCATCCTGACCGCGCAGCAAATCGGCAGCGGGAGGATTGACCATCTTCAACTGGCCCATGACCTGGATATCGCGCGGATTGTCACCGGCGCCCAGCGCGGTCAGTTGACCATCGCTGGAGAAAGTGACCGTGCCGCGATCCGGGATTTCAATGGCTTGCCCATCGGTGCTGAGCACGGGCAAACCGGCCTGTGTCACCAACTGGTTCTGGGCGTTCACGACCAGATCGCCTGCCCGCGTATAGGCTTCCTGCCCATCAAGCGCACGCACGGCAAACCAGCCCTCGCCCGCAATGGCCACATCCAGCGCATTGCCGGTTTCGGCCATGGCGCCGGGCTGAAAACGGCTGCCCGGCGTCACGGTGGCAGTGGCCACACGAGTTTGCGAACCCACATCACTGGTCACCGGCACGGACCGGTAATACGCCAACTGCTGGCGAAAACCGGAGGTGTTGACGTTGGCCAAGTTGTTGGTAATGACGTCTTGCTGTTCCAGCGTGCGCTGGGCGCCATTCATGGCGGTATAAATCAGGCGATCCATGACAGCTCTTAACGCAGGTTGACCAGGGTTTGCAGAACCTGATCCTGCGTCTTGATGGTCTGGGCATTAGCCTGGTAGGTACGCTGGGCAATAATCATATTGACCAGTTCCTGCCCCATGTCCACGTTGGAATCTTCCACCGCCTGCCCTTTGATCGAGGCCAGACCGTTTTCGCCAGGACGACCCAGAATAGGCTGACCCGATTCACCAGTTTCAGTCCAGGCATTACCGCCCACGGGACGCAGACCTTGCAAGTTGCTGAAGTCGGCCAGAACCAAAGAACCCAAACGCTGAGTAACACCGTTGGTGTAGGCGGCGACCATGGTGCCGTCCTTGTCGATGCTCATGCTGGCGTACTCACCCGTGGCGTAACCGTCCTGGTAAGGCTTGCCCTTGGCAAACTCGCCACCGAACTGCGTGGTGCCGGTGTAGCGTACGTCAAACACCAGATCATCTGCAGGCGAAGCACTACCACCCGGATTCGCCAAGGTCAGATTGACGGTAGCGGGATTGGGGCTGGTCATCACGCCTGAGCCATTAAAGGTCATGGTGGCGCTGGCAGGCGACAAAGGCTTGCTGCCTTCCATGTAGTACACCTCCCACACACTTTCGCCCGCCGCATTGGCAGGGCGCTTGACGAAGTACTGGGAGATCTCGTGGCTATTACCCAGCGAGTCGTACACCGAATAGCTCATCGAATTGCTATAGGTGGTGTTGTCTGCGGGATTGAAGGTATTGATCGCGACGGTTTCCATATCAGGCTCCATCACGGGCTCCATGACAGGATTGCCGCTGCCGTCCAGAACAGGGTCGCCATTGGCGTCCAGCTTGGGCGCCATTTCAGGATTGCCGTTGGCATCCAGCTTGGGCTTGAAAACCAGATCGCCATTGGCATCTGTTTTTTGCTGCGTCTTGGAGGTGGGAATCACCGCGGCATCCGCAGGCAAGTTGGGCTTGAAATCCAGAGCCGTGGTTGCCTTGGGAGGCACGTTGGCCGACGGCACTTGCAGGCGCTGCAATTGGCTGCCGCCCACGCCGTAACCCGTCAGGTAATGCCCTTGCGCATTGATCAGGTAACCGGCCTTGTCCGGATAGAACTGGCCATTACGCGAGAACAGCACCGCGCCATTGCTTTGCTCCAGACGGAACAGGCCTTTTTCGCCGTCAATCGCCATGTCGAACATATTGCCCGAGTTGCTGACGTTACCGACCGAAAAACGCTGGCTGACACGCGATACCTGCACACCCAGACCCACGCGCGAGTTGGCGTAGACGTCCGCAAACTGCACCGTCGAGGCCTTGTAGCCCACGGTTCCCGAGTTGGCGATGTTATTGCCGATAGAATCCAGGTTTTGGGAGGCGGCGTTCAAGCCACTCAATCCTTGTCCGAAGCTCATGAATTTTCCTTTTAATGTCGTGTTGGCCCAGCCCGCTTATGGGGCGAGCGGCGCTTACATGATTTTGCGTATATCCAGCAGGGAGAACGAACCCGCCAGGCCAAGATCCAGCATCAAACCGCTAGAGGTGTAAGCCACGCTATCGACCTTGCCATGCGTCAATGGGCTGGCTGTGACGGCAGTGCCATCGTTACTGGCCAGCACACTGACGGTGTACGCACCATCGGCCAGCGGTGAACCATCGTTATCCAGGCCATCCCACTCTTTGGAATAGACTCCGGCTTTCATCGGGCCTTCATCAAACTCGCGCACCACCTTGCCGCTGCTATCCTTGATAAAGATCTTGGTTGATGTCGTACCGCTCACCAGGTCAATACCAAAAGGCATCGCGACTTTCTCACCTTCCTGGTTCGTACCCAGTGCGACTTTCTCGCCCGGCACCAAGACCTCTTTGCCAATCAGATTGGCGGCCTGCATGGACTGGCTGACATCCATCTGCCCGGCCACAGCCATCAAGGTGGTATTCAATTGCTGAATCCCGGCTACCGTGGACATCTGCGCCATTTGGGTCGTGACCTGGGCGTTATCCATGGGGTTCAAAGGATCCTGATTGCGCAACTGCGTAATCAACATGGTCAGAAAGCGGTCTTCCGTCTCTGCCATGGCGCTTTTGTTGCGGGCATCCACCCCGGCCATCGCCCCTGCGGTAGGGTCCAGGGCCGTGCGATCGTTATTCACTGTGCTCATGCTTTATCTTCCGTAATCCGGCTTACTGACCAATAGTCAAGGTGCGCAACATCAGATTCTTGGAGGTGTTCACCACTTCCACATTGGCCTGATACGAACGCGATGCGGCCAGCATATTCACGGTCTCGGCCACTACATCTACGTTGGGCAAAGTTACGTAGCCTTGCGCGTCGGCGTACGGGTTGCTGGGGTCGTATTGCAGGCGGCCGGGGGCATCGCTTTCCTGCACACCCACCACTTGCACGCCACCAATGGGGCTATTGCCCTGGGGGGTCATCTGAAACACAACCTGGCGAGCCTTGTAAGGCTGGCCATCCGGCCCGACCACGCTATCGGCGTTAGCCAGGTTGCTGGCCGACACGTTCAAGCGCTGGGATTGCGCCGTCATGGCAGAACCGGCAATCTGAAAAATACTGAAACTGGACATGAGGACTCGCTATTACTGTTGCAAGGCAGCCATCAAGCCTTTCAAACGCTGGGAAGCCAGGTTGATCGTGCTTTGATAGTGCAAGGTGTTATCGGCAAATTGCATGCGCTCCACATCCATCTCGACCGTATTGCCATCAAGGGAAGGTTGCACAGGGACGCGATACAGCAACTCGTCAGTACTGGGCAGGCGGGCTGCCTGGGCAGGAATATGGCGAGCCGAGGTCAGGGACAAGCTGGTATTGGGCAATGCCATCTGGCCCTGCCCCCCTAAAGCGGCCTTCAAGGTGGCCGTAAAGTCCATATCCCGAGCCTTGTAATTAGGCGTGTCGGCATTGGCAATATTGGAGGCCAGCACTTCCTGGCGCTCCTGGCGCACAGCCAGGGCCGTCTGGTAAAACTTCAGGTGCTCACCGATGCGATCAATCATGGAGTCAAGCCAATATTCTGTGTTCAAGTTTGAGATCCAGTGAACGCGCGCACGCCTTTTCACCGCCATAACAGAATGGTAGCCAGAGGCACCCCATCACAAACCCGGGAACAAAACGCTATTTATCGGCCAGTTCAGCTCTTGACCTGGCGGCTGAGTCCGTAAAATTCAGCCATGACCTTATATAGACTCCTGATCTGCGTATGCCTGTTCACCCTGGGTGCGACAGCGCCGGTGCGCGCTCAAGAGACGGTCCAGCCCTTAAGCGTGCAAGCCATGCAGGATCAGGCACAGGACTATTTGCTCAAGCAGGCGCAGATGTATCCCGGCATCGCCACGATCACCCTGGATAGCTCGCGCCTGAGCGCTATGCCCGCCTGCACCCAGAACCAGATTTTTCTGCCCAGCGGCCAGCGCCTGCGCTCACGCATGAGTATTGGCGTGCGCTGCCTGAGCCCGCAAAGCTGGAGCACCTCTATTAGTGCGACGCTTTCAATTCAGGGGCAGTACTACGTCACCAACCGGCGTATCAATCCGGGCGAGACCATTAATCAGGACGATCTGATTGAGCGCGAGGGAGATTTGCTGGGCTTGGCCAATGGCGTGGTCATTGATCCCAACCAGATCATTGGGTATGTCGCCAGCCAGCGCATCCCCTTGGGCAACGCCGTACGCGCCTCGGCCCTGCGCGATCCGCAGTCAGTCACACGAGGGCAAACTGTACGCACCATTGCGCGTGGCATGGGTTTTGTTGCCACTGGCGAGGGCCAGGCCCTGCAAAGCGGCGCCCCGGGCACCCAGATTCAGATCAAGGCCAGTTCAGGGCAAGTGATTTCGGCCACCGTCCTGGATGCGTCTACGGTTCAGGTCATTCTCTAAACTAAATCCGATGAGCATGCTAAAGTTTGCGTCCAGAGCGCCGTTACAAGATCAACGCAAAGAACAGGCCGCACGGAGAAACACGTGAAGATCAGCCCCTCCCCCCTCAAAACGCCCCTTGCTGAAACGTCTGCCACCGAGCGCAGCACGACAGCCTCTCGTACGCGCCAGGCGTACAACAACAGCAGCAGCACCAGCGAAGTGGACTTCAGCGCTGCAGCACGCCAGCTCAATTCGCTGCAAGACAGCAGCGCCGACGTTGACATGAAAAAAGTCGAGGCCTTGCGCGAGGCCATTGCAGCAGGCGAGCTCAAAATTGATACCAGTCGGATTGCCGACTCCCTGATTGCCTCCGTGCGCGATCTTCTCAAGTAATCACCTGAAACGGCCATGTCTTTGCAAACCTGTCTTGCCGATCAAACCCGGACCCTGCTCGACTTTGAGCAGCTTCTGCTAGAAGAAAACACGCTGCTGTTACGCGCCTTTGAGCCACCCGAACTGGCTCAGATCACTTTGCGCAAATATCAGTTGGTAGAGCGCATCGAACAATTGGAACAGGTCCGCGCCCAGCTCCTGCAAGAGCGCGAACTGGAAGACAATCTGCAAGGCCTGCGCTACGCGGTTGAAGAAGACGAGCTGGAAGAAGAGCTGGAGCAGCTCATTGCACTGAGCGAGAAGGTCCGAAACTCCAGCGACAACAACCGCATCCTGGTGGATACCTTTCTGACAGATACCCAGCAAAACCTGGACGCACTGGAAGCCTTCACGGGACGCAATACCTTTTACGATGCGTCCGGCAAAACTCAGAGTACGCAGTCTTCCTTGAGTTTGAAGGTTTAGAACTGAGCAAACGCCAGCAGCGTCATGCCGAATACTGAAAGAGAAGCAGGCCAAGCCAAAGCCCTACTCTGACAGATATAAAAAAAGCCTGCCGTTTGGCAGGCTTTTTCAATCTCGCTGGATTTAACTCATCGCCTCTTTCAGCACCAGCATCTTCACCAGTGCATCCACCGACTGCCCGGACTTCAGACCCGGTTTGCCCAGCAAACGCGCGCTGAGTTGGCGTACACCCAAATTATCGGGCGCTTGTAACAAGTCCCACGAAGCCAGGGTTAATTGTGCGGCCGCCAGCAGATTCAATTCTTCTTCAAACTCGGAATTGCTGACAGGCAAAATGCCACGTACGGTGCCCAGCAGTCGCGCCATTTCCTGTACTTCGCTGCGCAGCATCATGTAGCAGGCCAGGCTGGCCGGGGCGATGGCCTCGGAGCCTGCACGTTGGTGCATCAGGGCAAAGCGGGTTTTCAGCACTTTGCCATCATGGCGACGCACCGTGCGCAGAATGATCAGATCCAGATGCACGGGCTCGGCGTTGCGTTGTCGCAGTTGCACCGGCTCCACGGCGTACCACAAAGCAATTTCACCCAGCTTGGCGCGGCCCAAGGTTTCCAGATGCAGGCGGGCTGCCAGATCAGGAATAGCGTGAAAAGACAACTGTTTACCCAAGGCATTGGGTGTGGTCTTGCCATCTTTATGCCACAGCGATGTCGCACCTGGAATCAGGGCCAGCCAATCGGCTTCCATATCGGCCCATTGACGCCACATGGTGGGCGATCCGCCCTCGAAAATATGCAGCAAATTTACAGGCTGGGCCTGGGTATTCAAAATCTGCATGGCCTGGTTCAGCGCCTGCGTGGGGCCAGGCTTTTCCATGCTGCGCACGCCACGCACATCCGACCATTGCGACGGTGTTTGACGTTGGTAGTACGGAACGCTCAAGGCCTGGCCTTTGGGGCTGAACAAGAAGCTGAACGAGCACTGCTCCTGGCCGTCCGCCGCTTGATGATCAGCATGGATCACCAGCAGACGGGAAACATTGCCTTCACTGACTTCCTGGCACGCAGCACGCATCAAGCCTTCAGCCCGCTGCGCCGCTGCCCCGTCCTGAACGGGGGCATTGGGAGTATGCAGGTCGCGCCAGAAATCATAGGCTTCGGCGCAGGCCAGACGCTCATCCAGATCCGCCGCTGCGCGACGGGCCTGTTCCAGAGCGATAGGCCCACCAGCCGAGGCCGCCGACAAAAGACGCGGCAAAACGCGGGCGCGACGGTCTTCCTCGGCTTGTTGCTCTTGAGCCGATTGGCCACCGCTTTCCAGCAAAGCCGCCAGATCACCAGAGCTGGGCGCGTACAAGGGCCGTTGGCTCTCGCGCACTTGCAAAGCAGAGTCGACCAGTTCAGCCGCGCTCATGAAGCGCAAATCTTCCGGGACTTTTTGACCGTTAGAGACGTAATGAATAGGCAGTTTGAAGCGGATAGCGGTATCCAAAGGACCGCCCAATTTGATCGCTTCATCTACTTTGGAGATGATGCAGCCGCTTAGCGGTGTGCCGCCATCCTGGGTGTAGCTGCGGGCAACTTCGTCCAGCGTATCGCCCTGGCTAGCGGCATTGAGCACCAGCAGTCGTTGCACACGGCGTCCGGCACCGGCCAGCAAAGCGGCTTGCTCACGCACATAACGGTCACGCTGGCTGATGCCCATATTGTCAATCAGGATGACCTGATCAGGCCTCACGCCCAGCATCACACTGCGCAGTTGAGCGACGTCTTGCACGATATGAACGGCTACCCGCATCAGGTCGCCATAAATCTTCAATTGTTCGTGCGCACCAATTCGATAGGTATCGGTTGTTAGCAACACGACTTTATCGGGACCAAAACGACGCACTGCACGGGCTGCCAACTTGGCCAGAGTGGTGGTTTTACCCACGCCTGTCGGCCCCACCAGGGCCAGAGCCAGACCCGGCTGCCACAAGGTATCTTCCGAACGCAAAACCGGCAAATGGGTTTCCAGTTCAGTCCGCACCCACTGCAAAGCGGCACGCGCACCCAGTTCTTCAGGCAAGCGCTTGAGCATGGCACGCAGCAAGGCGGTACTGAAACCCTGCGACAACAGGCTCTGGAACAGATTGACGGCCACAGGCGAGCGGCGCATCTGATGGCTCCAGACCAGATCGTCCATGCGTCCTTCCAGAGCACCGCGCAATGCCCCGATCGCGCCCATGACATTATCAGCCGCAGGCGGCGCAGCCATTTCCTGCTGACGAATACCTGCCGCTTGATGTGGCACATTGCCCGGCATGGGAGCGCGCTCGGTGGCACCACCGGGCACAGAGCTGGAATCGGTCGCCAGAATCTCGACCCCGCCATTGACTCGACGGTTGGAGACAATCAAGGCCTCAGGCCCCAGCGCCAGGCGCACCTGACGCATGGCTTCACGGCTGGTACTACCAAAAAAGCGACTTATATTCATTCAGACTGACCAATAATGGTGGTGACCCGAAGGATGCGTTCTTCAGGGATTTCAGCGTTGGACAAGACACCCAGTTGTGGAATGTGATGACGCAAGAAACGGGACAAGGTGGCCCGCAAAATCGGTGGGACGACCAGCACAGGCGGGTCCCCATGCTCTTCCTGGAACTGGGCGGCACGCATGGCATCGGTCAGCACGGACTCGGCCAGACCCGGCTCCAGGGCACCGCTACTGGTCAGCGCCTGCGTCATTACCCGCTCCAGACGGGCATCCAGACCGATCACACGCAACTCGCCCTCGCCGGGGAACCACTGCTGCACAATGGCGCGGCCCAAGGCAACCCGCAGAACCGAGAGCAGCTCGCCCGCTTCATGGCCGGGAGCAACCGCACCGGGGGCCAGAATACGAGGCGCATGTTCAGCCAAGGTTTCCACAATGCTGCGCATATCGCGAATCGGCACATCTTCGGCCAACAGACCGCGCAAGACTTTAAGCAAGAGACTGAGAGAAAGCGTTTGCGGTACAAAATCTTCGACCAGCTTGGGCGCTTCGCGACCCACGTGATCCAGCAACTGTTGCACTTCCTGACGGCCCAGCAAATCGGCTCCATGACGATGCAGCAAATGATTGATATGGGTCGCAATTACGGTACTGGCATCCACCACGGTGTAGCCCGCAATCTGGGCCTGTTCACGTAGGCTGACATCCACCCAGACCGCTGGCAGCCCAAAGGCCGGATCTGTCGTGGGCGTACCGGGCAACTTCATGGTCACCCCACCGGGATCAATCGCCAGCCATTGCCCCGGCGTGGCGGTGCCACGGCCAATTTCCACCCCGGCCAGCAAGATGCGGTAATCGTTGGGCTTCAGCTCCAGATTGTCCCGAATGTGAACCACGGGCGGCAAAAAGCCGACTTCCTGTGCGAACTTTTTACGCAAGCTGCGGATGCGATGCAGCAACTCGCCATTTTGTGCATGGTCCACCAAGGAGATCAGCCGGTAGCCCACTTCCAGACCCAGAGGGTCCACCATGGAAACGTCATTCCAGCTTGCTTCGCTAGCCGCTGAATCTGCCGCAGCCTGGACCTCATCATTAGGCTCGTTGGCCTGTTGCACCTGTTCGGCCTGATGTTTTTTCATCATCCAGGCACCCGCGCCCAAAATGGCGGCCAAGAGCAAGAAGACCAGATTGGGCATGCCGGGAATCAAACCCATCAGCCCCAGAATCCCGGCCGTGATGTACAGCACCATGGGATTGCTAAAAAGCTGGCTGACCATCTGCTGGCCCACGTCCTGATCAGTGGCCACACGCGAGACCACCACACCGGCTGCGGTAGAAATAATCAGGGCTGGAATCTGTGCGACCAGGCCATCACCTATGGTCAGCAAGGTATAGACGCGACCTGCTTCCGAGAAGGACAAGCCGTGCTGCAAGACGCCGATAATCAGGCCACCAATCACGTTGATCACCATGATCAGCAGACCGGCGACCGCATCCCCACGCACAAACTTACTGGCACCGTCCATGGAGCCGTAGAACTCGGCCTCTTGCGAGACTTCAGTCCGACGACGACGCGCATCGTCCTCGCCGATCAGGCCAGCATTCAGATCGGCGTCAATGGCCATCTGCTTGCCCGGCAAGGCGTCCAGCGTAAAGCGTGCGCCCACTTCTGCAATACGGCCCGCACCCTTGGTAATCACCACAAAGTTGATGATGACCAGAATCACAAACACGATCAGGCCAACAGCAAAGTTCCCGCCCACCAGAAAGTGACCAAAGGCCTCAATCACCTGACCGGCGGCATCCGGGCCTTTGTGGCCGTTCATCAGCACCACCCGCGTGGAGGCCACGTTCAGGGCCAGACGCAACAAGGTGGCAAACAGCAGCACCGCCGGGAAAGCCGCAAAATCCAGTGGCTTTTTGGTGAACATGGCCACCAGCAAGATCATGACGGCCAGGGCGATGTTAAAGGTAAACAGCAGGTCCAGCAGAAACGGAGGCAAGGGCAGAATCATCATGGCCATGACCATGAGGATCAGTATCGGGCCCGCTAGAAGCCGGGCGTGTTGACCACCGTTTTGTTTCAGTGAGGCAAAAAAATTGTTCATTGCTTTTAGTGTTTGCGCGAACGCAGTGGACCTTCATCCATGCCAGTCGGCACCTTCAATCGGGTAGGCACAATCGGGCGCTCGCCCTGCCCTTTGTTCCAGTTACGAAGCTGATAAACCCAGGCCAGCACTTCGGCCACGGCCGAGTACAAATCCACCGGAATCTCGCGCTCCAGTTCGACGTTGAAGTACAAAGCCCGCGCCAGCGCGGGAGCCTCCAGTGTCGCCACCTTATTTTCTGCTGCCAGCCCACGAATCTTGGCGGCAATCAAACCTGTTCCCTTGGCAACCACACGCGGCGCGGCGCTCTTGCCATCCTGATACTTCAAGGCCACCGCATAATGCGTCGGGTTGGTCACCACCACATCAGCACCGGGCACCTGGGACATCATGCGCGAACGGGCCATGGACCGTTGCTGCTGCCGGATGCGCCCTTTCACATGCGGATCGCCCTCACTTTCCTTGTGCTCTTCCTTTACATCCTGGCGTGACATGCGCAGCTTCTTGTAAAAACTCCACAACTGCCAGGGCGCATCAATCAGCACAATCACCAGCAGGCTGGCGGCAATCAAGGCACAGCACTTGATGATCAGCGTCATCCCCGTGGCAATGGCCGCCGTAGGATGCACATACATCAAGGCCGTCATCTGCTCGCGCTCGGTCCAGATCACATAGACGGCAACGGAACCCACCAGACCGGCTTTGGCCAAGGTCTTGATCAGCTCCACCACGGTCTGCATCGAAAACATGCGCTTGATGCCCTTGGCCGGATTCATGCGCTCGAACTTGGGCTGCAAGGCCTTGCCGCTAAAGCTCATCCCACCCAAGGCAATAGACGCAAAAATCGCTACGACCACCAGCAACAGGAATAAAGGCGCCAGGCCTTTCAAAGCCTCCCCGGCCAGACCGGCCGCTTGCACCACCATCGCGCTGGGATCATGCGCAACACGCGGATCAAACCAGACGCTACGGCGCACAATGCCGCCAAAGGTTTCGTACAAATAGCTGGCCCCGACCCAGATTCCGCCAATTCCAGCCAGCAGCATCAGGAAGGTCGTCAGCTCTCTGGAACGCGCCACCTGCCCTTCTTCCCGCGCCTTTTCCAGGCGCCGGGGTGAGGCCGGTTCTGTTTTTTCGAGATCGCTGTCTTCTGCCATGGACTGCCAAGACGCAGGAATTGAAAGGATGAATCACGCGCCCAGCACGAATATCGCGTTCGCACTGCAGGCCGCGGGGTCATTCTAAAAGAGCGCAGCGGCTCTGATAGCGCGGAGAAAGCCCGATAAAAGCAGGCTGTTCCCCACAAGCAAAAAGGCGCTGCAAGGTGCAGCGCCTTTATCAAGCGAACTCAGGATGCGAGTGGGGACGCGGATTAAAAGCCCAGATTGGCGAGCAAATCGTCCACCTGATCCTGGCTGGTAACCACTTCCGAGGCCACCGGCGAGACCACTGGCCCATTGATAAGGCTTTGAGTTTCTTCGCGTTTTTCGGTGGGCACGTTATCGACCAGCACCTGGACCAGCTCGGTCTCGATGGTGCCGACCACGCCCAGCATGCGCGTGATCACCTGCCCGGTCAGATCCTGAAAATCCTGGGCCATGATGATTTCCAGCAGATTGTCCTGCGTCTGCTGGGCCTTGACAGGCACATCACGCAAGAAACCTCGGGTGCGCTTGACCAGCTCGCGGGCCTGATCCTGGTCCAGCGGCTGTTCAAACCACTGTTCCCATTCGGCATCCAGTGCCTGGGCATCCTCTTGCAAGGACTCCTGCAAAGGACGCACCTGCTCGGCCGCGTTCAGAACGCGGTTAGCGGCTTGCTCGGTCATGCGAGCCACATAGTGCAGACGATCACGGGCATCCGGAATCGCGTGCGCGGCATCTTTAATGGCCTGATCCAGCCCCAGTTCGCGCATGCTTTCCCGCAGCAGGCGGGTCAGGTTGGCAATGCGGTAGACCAGATCAACCGGTACGCTCTGGGGGTCGGGATGATTCGGTGTTTGCTGTGGATCCATGACGTACTCCGTATTAACCGCCCATTTTCTCGAAGATCTTGTTCAGCTTCTCTTCCAGGGTTGCGGCGGTAAAAGGTTTGACGACGTAGCCATTGGCGCCCGCCTGGGCGGCGGCAATAATGTTTTCTTTCTTGGCTTCGGCAGTGACCATCAGCACCGGCAAGGAAGCCAGGCTGGCATCGGCACGAATCTGCTTGAGCATTTCCAGCCCATCCAGATTCGGCATGTTCCAGTCAGAGACCACGAACTCGAAATTGCCATTACGCAATTTCTCCAGGCCCATCTGACCATCCTCTGCTTCGTCCACGTTCTCGTAGCCCAGATCCTTGAGCAGGTTCTTGATGATCCGGCGCATGGTGGGAAAGTCATCGACGACGAGAATCTTTATATTTTTTTGTACCATTTACATTCTCCAAATGAGTAGCATGCCAGTGCGTTCAGGCCCGTTTATACACGGTGCCCAAAGGCCCCCACACTAGCTAGAATTCGTTCGCTAATCTGCCCCAAAGGTAAGGCGATATCCGCGGCGCCAATTTGCAAGGCTTCGCGCGGCAT
Organism: Alcaligenes sp. SORT26; assembly: GCF_017377875.1. Lineage (GTDB taxonomy): Bacteria > Pseudomonadota > Gammaproteobacteria > Burkholderiales > Burkholderiaceae_B > Alcaligenes > Alcaligenes parafaecalis. Next base: position 203,234 of record NZ_CP070975.1, on the reverse strand, counting down.
ACCAAACACCACGCTGGTAGCCTCGTCCTGGGCAAAGGTCATGGCACCGGCTTGCTTCATGGCCAGCAAACCTTGCGCACCGTCCTTGCCCATGCCGGTCAGGATCACACCCACCGCATTGCGGCCAGCCAGCTCGGCGGCAGAGTGAAACAGCACATCGACTGAGGGACGGTGGCGATTGACGGGTTCGCTGTCCACCAGCTTGACCACATAGTTGGCACCCGAACGGGCCAGCTTCATATGGGCCACGCCGCCGGGAGCCAAATACACGTGGCCAGGCAAGACGCGCTGACCATCTTCAGCCTCGTGCACCTGCATGGAGCACAGACCATCCAGACGGTTCACAAACGAGCGCGTGAAACCGGCAGGCATATGTTGGGTAATCATGATGGCCGGGCAGTTGGCGGGCAAAGGCTCCAGCACCTGGCGAATGGCTTCAGTGCCGCCCGTGGACGCACCGATCATGATCAGTTTTTCAGTGGTCGAGAAGTTGTGTGTCAGGCGACGCGCCGGGGCCGAGCCCGCGGTAGCCGGTGCCGCACGACGTGGGCGCGCAATGGAAGCAGCACGGATTTTGTCGGCAATCAGATCCGAGTAATCCAGCAAACCATCGCGCAGGCCCAGCTTGGGCTTGGTCACAAAGTCCACCGCGCCCAGCTCCAGAGCACGCAAGGTCACATCCGAATTGCGCTCCGTCAGCGAGGACACCATCACCACGGGCATGGGACGCAAGCGCATCAAGCGCTCCAGAAAGTCCAGCCCGTCCATGCGCGGCATCTCGACGTCCAGCGTCAGCACATCCGGATTGTGTTCCTTGATCAGCTCGCGCGCCACCAGCGGATCGGGGGCTACTGCCACCACTTCCATGTCCGCATGACTATTGATAATTTCCACCATCAGGCTGCGCACCAGGGCGGAATCGTCTACACACAAAACTCGAATTTTCTTCATGCTACTCATAATCCCGATATCAAGCGCCAACAGAGCTCAGGGCTTGGTAAGACTCTTCAGACCCTAGTTCCGGACATACACCGTCTGACCCAGCAAACGAAACGCCTTGGTCAGGTAGGAGAAGTTCTCGGAGTGCCCCACAAACAACAGGCCGCCCGGTTTGGTCACCGCGGCGAATCGTTCCAGGATGCGCGTCTGATCTTCCCGGTCAAAATAAATCATGGTGTTTCTACAGAAGATCACATCAAAACGGCTGGAAGACGGCCAGGCCGGACCCACCAGGTTGAACTCCTCGAACTCCACCATATTGCGCAACACGGGTTTGACACGCGCCAAGCCCTTGCGAGCGCCCACACCACGCTGAAAATAACGCGGCAGCCACAGATCGGGAACGGGCTGAATGCGCTCCAGGGTGTACATGCCCTGACGGGCCTTGTCCAAGGCCGCCGAATCGATATCACTGGCCAGGATGGAGACATTCACATCGGGCGACGGGCAGTGTTCGCGCACCGTCATGGCGATGGAATAGGCTTCCTCGCCGGTCGAGGCGGCACTGCACCAGATATCCAGGGGTTTGCCGCGGGTGCTGACAAACTTGCCCAGGATATCGAAGTGGTGCTGCTCGCGAAAAAACGCGGTGTGATTGATGGTGAACGCGTTGACGAAGTCTTGCCATTCCTGGCTGTGGGTATCCTGCTCCAGAATATCCAGGTACTGACGTACCTCCCGCATGCCTGCGTTCTGACTGCGCATTCCCAAGGTGCGCGCCACCATATCTTCTTTGTGGGTACCTAAGATGATGCCCGCATACGACTTGAGCAAGCGCGCGGCTCGCTCACAGTCGGCCCTCGAGGCTTGCGGGATCGAGGGCAATGTATAAACAAAAGGTTCCACAGATGTGCTCATATGACTACAGGCTGGCCAAGGTCCCGCTAAAAGGCCCCGTCGACAAGCGCTCGCTGGAACGCAAACGCTCCGGTTCGGACGCATCAAACGGATCATCAATAATGTCTTGCGCGCCCACTTTGAATGCCGACACGGCATCGGACAAACGGGTGGCCTGATCCTGCAAGGACCCTGCCGCTGCTGTTGCCTGCTCCACCAGAGCCGCGTTTTGCTGCACAACCACATCCATTTGTGCAACGGCCCGATTAACCTGCTCAATACCTTCGGACTGCTCGTTCGAGGCCGAGGAAATTTCCGCCATGATGGTCGTCACGCTCTGAACCGAGCTGACAACTTCCATGACCACCTTGCCCGCTTCATCCACCTGACGGGTGCCTTCTTTGACTTTGGCCAAAGACTGCTCGATCAAGCCTTTGATCTCACGCGCGGCCTGCGCACTGCGCTGGGCCAGACTACGTACTTCACCGGCCACTACCGCAAAACCCTTGCCTTGCTCACCAGCACGGGCAGCTTCTACCGCTGCATTCAGGGCCAGAATATTGGTCTGGAACGCAATGCCGTCGATCACGTTCACAATCTGGGCGATTTGCCCGGAACTGGCCGACAGGTCTTCCATGGTTTGCACCACGGTAGAGACAGCCTGACCACCGCGCAGCGCCACTTCCGACGCATTCTTGGCAACCTGATCCGCTTGCTGCGCATTATCCGAGTTCTGACGCACGGTGCTGGCCAACTGCTCCATACTGGCGGCGGTTTGCTGCAAGGACGCGGCCTGCTCTTCAGTACGGCTGCTCAAATCCGTATTGCCTACATAGATTTCATGCGAGCCAAAGGTAATTTCTTCCACGCCCTGGCGCACCGTCATCACCATGGCTTGCAGGCTGCTCTGCATACGACGTACCGCGTCGTACAACACCCCGATTTCATTGGTGGACTTCACTTCCACGCGCTGGGTCAAATCCCCGCTGGCGATACGATCAAAGTGCGCACCGGCCAGACGCAAGGGGCGCAGTACCATGCGATTCAGGAACACATACACGGCCAGCGAAATAAACAGACAGAGCACCATGGCCAGACCCACCAGACGAATCACCATGTTGTACTGATCATTTTCTTTCTGATATTGCGTATCAATAGAGCGCTGCTGGGCTTCCTGCAAAGTATTCAAGGCACTGTACAAGTCCTCTTCCAGGAACTTGGTCGTCGTGGCCACGTAGCTGCGGAAACCGGCAATATCACCCTGCTCCAGATAGGCAATCAAGGGCAGCACACCGCCTTGCATCAGGGACATGAAGGCCGCATCCACGCGCTGGTAATAGTCGTTAGTACCTTCCAGTTGAGTGGCCACACCCTGATATTCAAAGAAAGCTTCCTGGGCCTGCTCAAACTGCTTGCGCGTGGCATCCAGCGCGTCACGGGTCGCCGTGCTGATCGCCGAGGCCTTGGGCGCGCCATCGCTCCACTCGGCCATCAGATCCTGATTTTGCAGATCATTGGTGACCACGTAGCTGATGGCCGCTCGTCCAATCAGGGTTTGGGTCTCTTTGTAGCGCTCGATGGCCTGATACATGGCCGAGCCTACGCGCTGGTTGACCACGATGCTTTGCAGCGCACCGTTATTGGCGCGCAGGGACAAAATCCCCAGGGCCGCACCTGCCACCAACATAGCTAAAAAAAACACCAGTACCAGAATCAGACTGGTCCGCACCTTCAGATTGGTCAAACGTAATCCATCCAGCATTGCAAGCACCTTGTCTAGAGTAGATCCGAACATCAGAGGCGCTTGTGACGCCTCCCCCGACCCGAACAATCCTTGAAGGACCCGTTAGAACAAGTCCCCGCTACGCTCGTCTTTACAGACTCGGGCGATCAGGCCACTGCGCTGTCAACCAGAGCCATCTCTTCGCTGGTCATCAGTTTTTCAATATCCACCAAAATCAGCATGCGTTCGCCCAGCGTGCCGATACCGGTCAGGTATTCGGTTGAAAAGGCGGTGCCAAAGCTGGGGGCTGCGCTGATCTGTGACGACTGCAAGACCAGCACGTCCGATACGCCATCGACAACAACGCCGACCACGCGATCGTGTAGATTCAGAATCACCACCACGGTCTGGTGGTCGTACTCCACGCGTTCCATGTTGAAGCGCACACGCAAGTCCGCGATAGGCACAATCACGCCGCGCAGATTGGTAACGCCCTTGATGAACTGGGGTACGTTGGCAATACGGGTGACGGTCTGGGAGTCGTAGCCCCGGATCTCCTGAACTTTCAGAATATCGATACCGTATTCCTGGTCACCCAGAGTAAATACCAGATACTCCTTGCCGCCAGCCTCGGCAGCTTCGGAGTGGGAAGTAAAGTCGTTGGACATAAAGATCTCCGAATAATCAGGCCCACGTCGAGGCGGGGTCACGCGCCAGACGTTGCAAGGCAAAAACATCAACAATCAGGGCTACGCTGCCATCACCCAAAATGGTGGCAGCGGAAATACCCGGAATTTTTCGATAGTTGGCTTCCAGGTTCTTGACCACGACTTGATGCTGACCAATCAGGTGATCGACCAGCAAGGCAAAGCGCATGTCTTCGGCCTGCAAGATAACGGCAATAGCGCGGGTCACATCGGTCTCGGCCCCATCGACCGAGAAGATGTCCCGCAGGGAAATCAGGGGCAGATACTCGCCACGCACAAACATCACGTGATCAGTATCGGACACGCGGCGCAACTGCTCTTCAGTAGGCTGCATGGATTCCGTAACGTGGGCCAAAGGCAGAATAAAGACCTCGTTGCCCACCTGCACCGACATGCCGTCCAAAATGGCCAGCGTCAGCGGCAGCACAATCCGGGTGGTCGTTCCCTTGCCCGCACGGGAGTACAACTGCACGTGACCGCCCATGCTTTGAATATTGCGTCGCACCACGTCCATACCCACGCCACGCCCGGAAATTTCCGTGACTTTGTCGGCAGTGGAAAAGCCGGGAGCAAAAATCAGTTGCCAGACTTCATCGTCCGGCATGGTCTCGGTCACCGGCAAGCCCGAGGACATGGCTTTCTTCAGAATACGTTCGCGGTTCAGACCAGCGCCATCGTCCACCACTTCAATGATGATGTGGCCGCCCTGATGCTGGGCCGACAGCGTCAACACGCCCTCTTCTTCCTTACCCGCGGCCAGACGATCCTCGGGCATTTCAATACCGTGGTCGATACTGTTGCGCACCAGGTGGGTCAACGGGTCAATAATGCGTTCGATCAGGCTCTTGTCCAGTTCGGTGGCCTGCCCTTTGGTGACCAGACGAATCTTCTTGTCCATGCGGGCCGCGCTTTCACGCACCACACGCGGGAAGCGGCTGAACACGTAGTCCATCGGCATCATGCGGATGGACATCACGGACTCTTGCAGATCGCGCGCATTGCGCTCCAACTGCTCGATGCCGTTCAACAGACGGTCGTGAACAACCGGGTCCAGGGTTGAGGCGGTTTGCACCAGCATGGCCTGGGTAATCACCAGCTCGCCCACCAGGTTGATGATCTGGTCGACTTTTTCCACGCCCACACGGATCGTGCCGGACTCTTTGGGCGCGGCCGCTTTGGCCGGTTTGTCGGCGGCTTTGGGAGCGGCAGCAGGCGCAGCCACTTCAGTTTTTGCAGGCTCAGCAGCCGCAGCAGGAGTCGCCGCAGGAGCGGCAGCGGCTGGTGCGACAACAGGAGCGGCAGGCTCGGAGGCTACCGCAACAGCAGGAGCAGCGTTTGTAGCAGAAGCCGCTTGCCCAGGAGCCGCCGCCGGTTTCACCGCCACCTGATCGGCATTCAGGATAAAGCAGCACACGGCCAGAATATCGTCCGCCGAGCCCGTGGTTTCCAGCCAGATATCCAGGCGATCGCCTTCGCGGGTTTGATGGACGATATTGCCCATCAACTCCATTTCTTGTTGCAGTGCCTCGGCATCTTTATCCGACACGGGCCCCATGGATACCCATAGCGGCAAACCGTCGGCATCCGCAGCCGGTTCCGGCGCTGGCTCGGGTTCCGCTTGCAGGATCGCTTCGGTTCCTTTCGTGTCGGTTGCCAAAATGCCCTTTTGCTCCAGGGCCAACTGCCTTAATTGCGCGCAGATGCGGGTGTAGGCTTCCTCGTCAGGCTCCTGTTCCTCGCGGTAGGCATTGACTTGTCCGGTTAGCACGTCCTTGGTTTCCAGAAAGAGGTCAATCATGTCCTTGCGCAATTGCATCTCGCCATTACGGACCAGATCGAGCAGATTTTCGAGTAAGTGGGTGGTTTCAGCCAGCTGGCCGAAACAACCAAAAGTGCCTGCACCGCCCTTGATCGAGTGCGCGGCCCGGAAGATGGCGTTGAGCTGATCGCGATCAGGCTCATCCAGATCCAACTCCAGCAGCAAGCGCTCCATGTCCGCCAGCAACTCATCGGCTTCATCGAAAAAGGTTTCGTAAAACTGACTCAGATCTACGCCGGAGCTCATGAACACTTCCTTCTTGGTTATGGCTTAGAACAACAAAACAAAAAGCACAGCCCAAACACCCGGGCCTTCAGGGCCGCTTGTCAGGCCCTAAGGCACCACAGGCAAGGCAGAAGGCATCTCAGGCAGACCGGGAATATGAATACTGATAGGTCCTTCGGTCTCCTGCATGGCTTCGCGCAAATCGAACTCTTCCGAACCGCTTGCGGCTTGCTCGTCCATGCGTCGTTCCGCCCGGCTATTGAGCACGAGCAGGCTGATACGTCGATTTACGGCTGCCGCAGGGTTATCTTTAACCAGGCTCACACTATCGGCCAAACCCACGACCTGCTTGACTTTGGCCTCGGCCAGACCACCAGCCACCAGTTCCTGTCGAGCGGCGTTGGCACGGTCGGCGGACAGCTCCCAGTTACTGTACAAACGCTCGCCACTGGCGTATTGCAGCGAGTCGGTGTGGCCGGAAATCAGGATGCGATTGGGCATCTCGTTCAAAGGAGCGCTGAGCGAGCGCAAAATGGCTCGCATGTAAATCTGCACCTGCGCACTGCCCGTGGAGAACATGGGGCGGCTTTGACGGTCAATAATCTGAATGCGCAAACCGTCCTGGGTCATGTCCAGCAGCAATTGCGGACGGAACTCTTTCAGGACGGGGTCAATGCGAATCAGCTCTTCCAGAGCCGATTTCAAATCTTCCAGACGCTCCACATCCAGACGGTCATCGGCCGCCTGACCGGGATTGGCTCCGGGGTGAGGATTAGGCACCAGGCTAGGCTGGCCGCCAGGAATCACACTGCGCGAGTAGTCCGCCTGATAGCCGCCGGAAACAGCGTCCATCAAGGGCATGCGAAAGTAATCGGCAATTTCCTTCAAGTCCTGCTTGGGAACTAGGGAAAGAATCCACATCACCAGGAAAAAAGCCATCATCGCCGTCATGAAGTCGGCGTAGGCAATTTTCCAACTACCACCGTGGTGCTCTGCATGCGCCGTCTTCTTGCGACGGATAATGACTCGGTCCTTATGGTTGCTCATGAACGCATCCGCTTAGGCTTTGCGACCAGCACCCGAACGGGCCTGACGTACATGCTCTTCCAGTTCCTGGAACGAAGGGCGATCCGAGGAGAACAGCACTTTACGGCCAAACTCCACCGCCAACTGAGGCGGGTAGCCGTTCAGGTTGGCCAGCAAGGTCACCTTGATGCACTCCAGCACCTTGACCGAGTCAGAGGTACGACGCTCGATGGTTGCAGCCAAGGGAGCCACGAAACCATAGGCCAGCAAAATACCCAGAAAGGTCCCGACCATGGCTTTGGAGATCAGATCGGCCAGCACCGCAGGCGGCTGGTCCACAGACGCCAGGGCTTTCACCACACCCAGTACCGCCGCCACAATCCCGAAAGCGGGCAAGGCGTCAGACACTTCACGCAAGGCGCGTGCAGGCACGTTGCGCTCGTGCTGGTGAGTTTCGATGTCCTGATCCATCAGCGTTTCGATTTCAAACGAGCTCATATTGCCGCTGATCATCAAACGCAGGTAGTCAGACACAAAGTTCATCAAGGCCGGATCTTTCACCACGTTGGGGTAGTCGGCAAAGATGGGACTTTGTTCAGGATTCTCGATATCGGCTTCGATGGACATCATGCCATCGCGGCGTGCCTTGTTCAGCAGCACGGACAACATCCCCATCAGTTGCATGTACAACTGCTTGTTATAGGGGCTGCTGCGGAACGCAATCGGCAAGGCTTTCGCGAGCAGCTTGATGGACTTGCCACTGTTGGACGCAAAATAGGCCCCCAGGGCCGCGCCACCAATCAGCAGTAATTCAAAAGGCTGGTAGAGCGCACCTAAATGCCCACCCAGGCCCACAAAGCTCCCGAAAACGGAGACGAAAACAATGATATATCCAAGGATGATAAGCACGGATACGCCTTCTTCAAATACACGCTGCTAATGATGGCGGCAAGCAACCGGGCTAAAACGACGCGTTAAAGGCCTTTTTCTAGCCTAGATCGACGCTTCCAGTTGCCTTGACACGTTCAGATTCTTATCAGATCGACATCAAAAACCAGCATCCATCCGGCTTTGCTGCACACTGACGGTAAAAGCTCTACTTAAACGGGCACGTCCGCATTGGTGATGACGTGCCCATCTGCCCTGGCTTGCGCCTCCTTGACCGGCTCTGATTTTCGACTTTTGCTGGCAGGAGACTTAGGTGTGCTGCGTGCCTTGCTGGCGCGTGTTTTGCCCGCCCGGGGTGGCGGACGGCAAATCGCACAAATAAAGCCCGCTTCGGGATCGTGTGCATGAGCGACGAAGCCGCCCTTGCAGCGTTCGCACTGGGACAACTGCAACAGGCCACTATCAAAAAAGCGCAACAGCATCCAGGCACGGGTAAAGCTCAGAACAGGTTCCTCGTCCGGCCCCACTTCCAGACGGCCCGCCGAAGACTGCTCCAGGTACAGGCGATACGCCTCCACCAGGGCACGGCTTTTATCGCAAGGCGTATGCGCGGCCATGAACTGGTAAATACTGTAAAAAAGACTGGAGTGAATGTTGGGCAGCCAGGTCATGAACCAGTCGACTGAAAAAGGCAGCATCCCCTTGGGCGGCGAGCAACCTTTGACTTCGCGGTACAAACGGGCCAGCCGGTCGTAGCTTAGTGATGTTTCTGCTTGCAGAACCTGCAAGCGCGCCCCCAGCTCAATCATGTCGGAAGCAAGCCCAATTTCCTGGGCTTCTTTGGCGACGCTTTTTATAGCCATAGTTCTTGATTTAATAGGTTCCAAGCCGGTTTAACCCGCTTGTTCTGCCGTCGCGCGCTGTGACAGAAGAATGGTGGAGTGAGCCTGCTGCAATACCCCTCCCAGCACATTCTGCGTCAAGGTGGTGAGCAGGTCGTAGTCGTTGAAGCGAAAGCCGCAGATCAACGAGCTGGAGCTGGCCAGCTTGACCAATTGGGCCGGTGACAGACGCAACAAGGTCTCTGCCACATCGGTATCGAAGCCCAAACGGAACATACCTGCCGAAAAATTCTCCCGCAGCAGGCGCTGCGCGAGTAACAAGTACGACAAATTGACTTCCTGAATATCATTCAGCAGCGAATTTTCCGATACGGGCATGTCAGCCATCCTTGTAAAACTGTTAATCAGCGATTTTCTTGTAACAAAACACATTTAAAATAGTCAAAGTTACATAAATATGTATCATGCCTTGCAATCTATTGCATGAATATATTTTTTACATTATCGACGCTTCCGACACATACTGTCTATGAATGCCCGAAAAACATGGAAAACGTCGGATTTATGCAATAAACGTATCAAGACACAGCAGAATATTATCAGATGCTCACTTAATGTTGTAGATATAAACTAGATGTAACATGACAAAGATCAAAACGCTTGTGTCAAAAATATGTTTTGTTGCATACATTAGCCATTAATTAATGCATATCTCGACCATCACACTCAGTCTCTGCCTAAAAACGGGCGAAATATCGGATATTCTTCTGGTGACAACTTTCCTCGTCCCCACCCTCTCCGTTTTGTAACAGCCCATGCTTCCTGCTGCTTTTACGCAACGTCTGTTCGCCCTCTGCCTGACACTGCTCCTGGCAGCGTGTGCACACACTCCTTCCTCCCGCCTGCCAGCCGGCAAACCCATTGGGGTGGATGATCAGCGCCGCTCAGCCGTCGTCCTGTCCGCCCTGACCCTGCTGGATACGCCCTACCGCTATGGCGGGCGCGACCCGTCTACCGGCTTTGATTGCAGCGGCCTGGTGCACTATGTCTTCAGTCAGGAATCCAGCTCCCCTATCCCGCGTCGCACCAGCGATCAGGCCAGTGCGGCCCGTCGCGTCAGCCGCGCGCAGCTACGCCCCGGCGATCTGGTGTTTTTCAATACGCTGGGCGCGCCAAACTCGCATGTCGGTATCTATATAGGTAAGCAACAATTCATCAATGCGCCCTCCAGTGGTGGACGGGTACGGATTGATTCGTTGGATAATCCCTATTTCGCCAAACGCTTTGAAACGGCTCGCACTTTCTTTGATTGATTCATCGGCTAGCCAGCGCAGGGATTGAATGAAACTGGGCCTTGTCTTTCAAGGCCCGATTTCATTGAGCATCAATAGCAAAAGGGCCCGTGATAAGCGGGCCCTTTATAGTTTGAATGCGTTTATCGCGTGGGCACAGTCGCGTATTGCTCAGCCAGGTCCAGAAAGGCGTCCAACTCAGGAGAGCGGCCCGTTTCCTCTTCCATAATGGCAGCCACAGCAGGAGCCACCGATTGAGCCAGGCGGGCATCCAGAAACAGCAATCGTGAACGGCGAGCCAGCATATCTTCCACCGTACGTGCATATTCAAACCGGCAGGCAAAACGCACCATCGCCACGCTTAAGCCGGGGGCCAATTCCTGATCAGCACCAGGCAAGGTCTGCACCCAATCCGCCTCGCTACCGTAGGCATCCAGACCTGCTGTGCGCCCCAGGGAGCGACGGTCGCCCACATAAGACGCGCCAACCAGGCGCTGCTCTTGCGTACGACAGGCTGGCAAAGCGCCCAGCAAACCGGACTGCTGGCAGCGTTCCAGAACGTCCTCGGCCATGGCACGGTAAGTGGTCCATTTACCGCCAGTGACGGTCAGCAAGCCGTTGGCACTGACAGTAATGCTATGTTCCCGGCTGATGGATTGCGTCTGCCCTGCCGCCGACTCGGCAGCCGGACGCACCAAAGGCCGCAAGCCCACCCAGATGCTGCGTACATCCTGCACGGTTGGGGCTTTTTGCAGATAATTGGCGGATTCTTTCAGGATGAAATCCACTTCCTGCGCCAAGGGACGCGGCTCCAGAGGAATATCGTCACGGGGGGTATCGGTCGTCCCTAGAATCAGCTTGCCCAGCCAAGGCACGGCAAAGAGCACTCGGCCATCCTTGGTGCGTGGCACCAACAAAGCGTGCTCACCCGGCAAGAACTCCTGATCGACGACCAAATGCACGCCCTGACTGGGCGAGACCATAGGGCGCAGTTCGCGTCCGGCTTCCTGGGCATCCAGTTGTCGAACCTGATCCACCCACACGCCCGTGGCATTAACTACACACTTGCTACGGATCTCGTAAGTCTGACCACTTTCCTTGTCCTGGCAGCGCACGCCGGACACCTTGCCTTCGCTATGCAGGACTTCGGTAAGCGGGCAGTAATTAATGAGCAAAGCGCCATTCAAGGCCGCGGTACGGGCCAGAGCAAGCGCCAGACGGGCATCATCAAACTGGCCATCCCAATATTTGACGCCCCCCTTCAAGCCGCTTTGCCGCGCACCGGGCAGAAGCTGACGAATCTTGGATGCGCTTAAAAATTGGGTATGACCCAGCCCCTCGCGCCCCGCCAAGCCATCGTACGCCATCAGGCCCACCCCATAAAACGGGGTCTCCCAACATTTGTAGCTGGGCATCACAAAAGGCAGACGTTGCGCCAGGTGCGGCGCATTGCTCAGCAAATGCATGCGTTCACGCAAGGCCTCGCGCACCAGGCTGACATTGCCCTGCGCCAGGTAACGCACTCCTCCATGCACCAGCTTGGTCGCCCGCGAGGACGTGCCTTTGGCAAAGTCCCAGGCTTCCAGAACGACCACGCTCAGGCCACGCAAGGCGGCATCCACCGCAACGCCCAGGCCAGTAGCACCGCCACCCACCACGACCATATCTACCTCTGTGGTGCGCGCCAAGGCGCCCAACATCTGGGCTCTATCAGTCAATAAGGGGGAACTTAATGTAGTCATAAGATGAAGTCGGACCTGAAATTAGCAGACACCCAAAAACACTGGCTGGCTCGGGATTTACCCTGATTTTAGCCCCTGAACTTTTACCGTCCAGTGAAACTTGTTTGCTCACGTATCAGCGCCCCCTCCGGGCCAGACACAGGCCACATAGAGCCGGTACACTGTGTGCTGCTCTGCTTTTACTGCCCCTTCGCATGACATTCCTACTTGCTCTTGATCAGGGAACCTCCAGCTCGCGCAGCCTTATTGTGGCGGCAGACGGCCGCATTCTGGCCCAGGCGCAGCAAGAGACCCAGCAATACTATCCGCGTACAGACTGGGTGGAACACGATCCCCAGGAAATTCTGGATACCCAGTTCCAGACGGCTCGACAAGCCATCGAACAGGCGGGCCTGCGTCCCCAGGACATTCATGCGATTGGCATTACCAATCAGCGCGAAACCACGGTGCTGTGGGACAGGCGCACAGGACAAGCCCTGCACAAGGCCATCGTCTGGCAAGACCGACGCGCCGAGGACTTCTGCGCCCAGTTGCGCGAACAAGGCCACGAGGCCGCCATCACCGCCAAAACCGGCCTGCCTATTGATGCCTATTTCTCAGCGTCCAAGCTGCGCTGGCTGCTAAATACCATTCCCGACGCCCGTGAACGGGCCGAGCGGGGTGAATTGGCCTTTGGCACCATTGATAGCTGGCTGATCTGGCATTTGAGCGGCGGCAAAGTTCACGCCACAGATGTCAGCAACGCCTCCCGTACCCTGCTCTACAACATTCATACCCAACAATGGGACGAGGACTTGCTGGCTTTATTCACCATCCCGGCCAGCGTGCTGCCCCAGGTGCAAGGCTCCGCCTCTGAGTTTGGCCGTTGCAGCCCCGACATTCTGGGCAGCCCCATTCCTATTTGCGGTGTCGCCGGTGACCAGCAAAGCGCCCTGTTCGGCCAGGCTTGCACCACACCGGGCATGGCCAAGAACACCTACGGCACAGGCTGTTTTCTGTTGATGCATTGCGGCTCGCAAGTACCCCAATCCCATAATGGCCTGATCGCCACCAGCGCTGCCCAACATGACGGCACACCCGCCTATGCGCTGGAAGGCAGCGTCTTTATTGGCGGCGCCGTCGTTCAATGGCTACGCGATGGCCTGGGGGCTTTGGAGCACAGCGCCCAGGTAGAAGCCCTGGCACGCAGCGTACCCGACGCCCAGGGCGTACGACTGGTGCCCGCCTTCACCGGCCTGGGAGCGCCTTACTGGGACGCCCAGGCACGCGGCACCATTACAGGCCTGACACGTGCCTCCACCATGGCCCATATTGCCCGCGCGGCCCTGGACAGCATTGCGTATCAAAGTGCGGCTGTACTGCAAGCCATGAATCGAGACGTGCAAGCCAACGGCGGGCCCGCCCTGCACGAGCTACGTGTTGATGGCGGCGCTTGCGCCAATAATCTTCTGATGCAATTTCAGGCGGATTTGCTGGGCCTGCCCGTCGTGCGTCCCGTTACTATTGAGACGACGGCCTTGGGCGCCGCCTATCTGGCGGGCCTGGGCAGCGGCCTGTATTCGGGCCTGCCGGAAATTGCAGCGCTGTGGCAGTGCGATCGCACTTTTGAACCCGCCATGTCGCGCGATGAGGCACACAGCCTGATGCTCAGTTGGGAACAGGCCGTGCGTCAGGCACGAACTTATTGAACTTGCTGTTTTTTTAACGGAAACACCATGCTGCAAAAAATAATTCTAGGCATTGCCATCTTTCTGATCGTGATGTTGGGCCTGACCTTTGGCGAGGCCATCTTCCGCTATATCTCCTCTTACCTGGGATTTCTGTTTGAGGACTTCATCGCTTTGATGCGGGAAGTTCAGCAATACCTGATGATCCACTGGGGCAAGGCACTGATCGCCTTGATCATTACCGTCCCGCTGGTGATCTGGATCTCCAAGAACAAGAAAGATGAGATGAGCAAGCCCAACAGCCATCGCAAAATCGCGATTGTGCTGGCGATTTTCCTGGGGTGGTTGGGCGTACATCGCTTTTATCTGGGCCAGATCGGCATGGGCTTGTTGTTCCTGGTGTTGTTTGCCATCTGGTCGCCCCTGGCCTACTTCCTGGCTCTGATCGACGCCTTGCGTTACGCCTTTATGGGTGACGATGAATTCAAACTGGCCCGTTAATTTCCATACCGTTCACAAAAGCCCCACTTGCTGGGGCTTTTTTTATGGCTGCTTCATTGGCACGCAGCTCAAGGCGCGCGAACACCAATAACCAGGCTCCATGCGGGCCATTTTGTGGCCTCATCAGGGAAAACCACAGCCCACGCCGCTTACAAGCCTAGTCCCTTGATTTCCAATACTTATATTAGCCACCATACCTTCCAGGTATGCAAGTAAACCTTTTTAGTCTTGGAAATCCCCGGGCGGCTTCGTGTTCAATCGAATTGGGGGAGACACGCCAGCCTCTCGAAGACTGGCAGCGGCGGCTCAGATCAAAAGTGTGAAGCCTTTGTTGCTGGCTCTGTCTACACATCCGTTTACCCGGTAGTTCCCGACACAAAAACAATAGACATGCCCTAGGGCACTTGCGTCCACGGCCTGATGTGCCTGCACATCGCTGACTTGCATCAGAGGCCGAACCGACGGCAAGTGTCACTACACACATAACTAGATTGAGACACAAGAAAATGAAAAACACCTATTTGCTGCGCAGCATGCTGGGCCTGGCTTTGGCCGCCTGCACACTAAGCAGTCACGCAGCCACAGAGACAACACGCCCCAATATTTTGCTGATTGTGGCCGATGATTTGGGTTACTCGGATATTGGTGCTTTTGGTGGGGAAATTTCCACGCCTAATCTGGACGCCCTGGTCAAAGACGGGGTGGCACTGACCGATTTTTACGCTTCTCCCTTCTGTTCCCCCACCCGCGCCATGCTGATGTCTGGTGCCGATAACCACCAAGTCGGCTTTGGTGGCATGGCCGAGCTGATGACACCCCAGCAGCGCAGTTTGCCCGGTTATGAAGGTTTTCTAAGCGACCGCGCCCTGCCCTTTCCGCTGGTCCTGCAAGACAACGGCTACCGCACCTATATGGCGGGCAAGTGGCATTTGGGTGTGAAAGAAGAAGTCGCCCCACCCAATCGTGGTTTTGACCAGTCCTATGCCTTGATGCATGGTGGTGCCAGCCACTTCGATCAAAGCGGCATCATCACGTTTGATGCCAATAAAGCGCCAGTTGCCCTGTACCGTGAAAACGGCAAGCAAGTACAACTACCCAAAGACTTCTACTCCAGTGAATTCTTTGCCTCGCGCCTGATGTCCTATATCGACGCCGACAAGCGCAAGGATCAGCCTTTCTTCGCCTATCTGGCCTTTACCGCTCCGCATTGGCCCTTGCACGCCCCCGACGAGTACATCCGCAAATATGAAGGCCGCTACGACGTAGGCTACGACGTATTGCGTGAAGAGCGCTTGGCCCGCATGAAGAAACTGGGCCTGGTGCCACAGGATATGCAAGGCTACGTCGGCAATCCTGCCTGGCCGCGCTGGAAAGAGCTGAGCCCGGAGCAACAACGGGTCGAAAGCAAACGCATGGCCGTCTACGCCGCGATGGTGGAAGCGATGGATGCGCAAATTGGCCGCGTTATTGAGCACCTGAAACAAACGGGTCAATACGACAACACCGTAGTGATCTTCATGTCTGACAACGGTGCCGACGGCAATACTGTGCTGGACGAAGGCGAAACCCGCGCCTGGGCACATAATCATCGTGACAACAGCTACGAGAACACCGGCCGCCCCGGTTCCTTTGTCGAATACGGCCCAGGCTGGGCGCAAGTCGGCTCCACGCCCTTCAACCTGTACAAAGCCTTTATGTATGAAGGCGGTATCTCGGTACCCAGCATCATGCGCGTACCCGGTGGCAAGCGTCAGGGCGAGTTTGTGCGCGCTCCGGCCCATGTCACCGATATCGCCCCCACCATTCTGGCTTTGGCCCAGATCGAGCAACCCAAAGGCGAATACCGTGGTCGTGAAGTCATCCCCATGCAGGGCAACTCCATGGTGGACCTGCTGACCGGTCGCAGCGATCAGGTACATGAAACCTTCCGCCAGGGCTGGGAGCTGAACGGCCGCCGCGCCATGCGCTTGGGTGACTGGAAAATCGTCTACGCCAATGCACCGTGGGGCAAAGACCGCTGGGAATTGTTCAATGTGGTCGAAGACCGCTCCGAGCAGAACGATCTGTCTGAAAAACATCCTGAAAAGCTCAAAGAGCTGATTGCCGAGTACGAGCAATATGCCAAGCGCAATGGCGTCGAGGACTTTGAAGGGCTGGCCTCGCGCCCTGGCTACAGCAACAGCCTGAACTACTACAAGGATCTGGATGAAGTCCTTTAAGCTCCCCCGAGCCAAGGCACTACTGGCGGTATGCGGGCTGCTGGCAGCAGCCCCGCTGCCCGCAGCGGCTGAAGGCTCCGAGAAACTCCCGCCTCCGGTTCCCGCTCACGACTGCCAGGCCTATAGCGGCTTGCCCACAGGCTTCGGCCCAGCCACCAAGGGCATATCCAATCAGTCGGGTTTGGTCGCGATTCCCGGCGGACGCTTTCTGATGGGTTCCGACGAAGGCTATCCAGAGGAAAAACCTGTCCACCCTGTAGAGGTCCGCGCTTTTCAGATTGATCAGCACGAAGTCACCAATGCCCAGTTTGCCCGTTTTGTAGCAGCAACCGGCTATGTGACCCAGGCAGAGCGGGTGCCGGATTTCCCGCCGAATGTTCAGGTTCCCGAACAGTATCGTCAGCCTGGATCCGCCGTCTTTACACCACCGACAGCGACACAAGATCACGACCATCACGAGGGACATGATCAACACCAGGCGGCATCGCCCAGCAGCTACAACTGGTGGGTGTGGGTGCCCGGAGCAAGCTGGCGTCACCCAGGCGGCCCCAATACCAACGTGGATGGCCGGGACAACCACCCTGTCGTCCATATCGCGTATGAAGATGCCCTGGCCTATGCCCATTGGCTGGGCCGCGACCTGCCCACCGAAGAACAATGGGAGTTTGCTGCGCGTGGCGGTTTGGAGGGCGCGACCTATCCCTGGGGCAACACCCCCGAGTTGCGAGGCCGCTTGATGGCCAATACCTGGCAAGGCAATTTCCCCGCCAAGAATCTGGTTCGTGATGGCTACGAAGGCACTGCCCCCGTAGGCTGCTTTCCAGCCAACAACTATGGTTTGTGGGATTCGGTTGGCAATGTCTGGGAATGGACGCGCAGTGTGTGGCAGCCGCAGCATAGGCCACAGACTCCCAAACCCCTTATCACGGCAGCAACAGATGCCAAGGGGAATCCGGCCACAGGCGTTATCAAGGGTGGCTCTTTCCTGTGTGCTGCCAACTTCTGCGTACGTTATCGACCCGCATCACGCCAACCACAGGAAACCACGATGTCTACCCAGCACGTGGGGTTTCGTACTGTGCTGAATACGCCTGCAAAGTAAGGCTGGAAGCCCCTTTGCCACGCCCTGACCTTGTCGTCTTTACCAAGGCGTGGGGCTCCGAAAAGGTATGGCTACACAATCAGACTCTCTGCCGCTTCTGTAATGAACGACACCCCAATTATTGGGGTGTCGTTTATCTCGCAGCACAAGAGAAGATGCCTATAGGGCTCTCCTCCTATCATCTGAGCATGCCTTACCCGGCTCGCGCAGCCCCACCATTATCAGACGACAAAGTCACTTCCTTTGCGGCTTCCTCAGCAGCCCGATAATCCAGCGTCTCGCTGACACTTTCCCAGGCGTTCTGCAAACTATCAAAGACACGTTGCGCATGGATTTGCTTGAACAAACCCATACGAACCAGCTTGCGGCTGACTTTCTCATTGGCTTCGCACAAGGCCACCATCACATTGCGCTGCTCCAGTTCCATCAAGGCCGTTTCCAACGCCTGCATAGCCGTCGCATCCACAAAAGGCACGTAGTTCAAGCGCAAGACAATCGCCTTGACCGGCTCCGACACCGTCAGCAAAGAGCGGTTAACCGCTTCCACGCTGGCGAAGAAATAAGGCCCTTCCAAAGTCAGTACCGAAATATCCTGACGCAGCTCCTGGCTAAAGGACAGGTCCAAGGCACGTTGCAGGCGACGCCCTTCCAAGGCTCGCACCTGCACCCCGTCCGAAGTCCGTTTGAGCACATACAACATCGCCAGAATCACACCGATATTGACGGCCACCACCAGGTCGGCAAATACGGTCAAGGCAAAGGTGACCCACAGAATCAAGAGATCTGCCGGGGGCATGCGACGCTGCAAACGCACAACGAGTCGAGCCTGGCTCATATTCCAGGCCACCATGAACAGGATCGCCGCCAAAACAGTCAGCGGGATATACGCTGCCAGCGGGGCCAGGAACAGCAAAACCAGCACCAGAAAGATCACATGCACCACACCCGCAATGGGGCTGGTTCCACCATTACGGATATTGGTTGCCGTACGGGCAATCGCCCCCGTGGCCGCGATACCACCAAACAAAGGGGACAGCACGTTGGCAATCCCCTGCCCCACCAGTTCCTGATTGGAGTCGTGACGGGTGCCCGTCATGGAATCGGCTACTACCGCGGACAACAAGGACTCAATCGCCCCCAGCATGGCAATGGCAAAGGCAGGCCCGATCAACTCCACCACACGGGTCACGGTAATTTCAGGCCATTGAAACGAGGGCAAACCGCTAGGCAAGGCGCCAAAACTGGAGCCGATGGTAGCCACCGACTCAAAGCGGAAAATAGCCTGAATAAGCGTGATGACGACCAAGGCCACCAAAGGTCCCGGCAAGCGTGCCAAGGCAGGAACTTTGGGAACCAGAATCAGAATGGCCAGCGACAAGGCGCCCAGTACCGTGGTGGCCCAGTCCAGCGACGGCAGGTTATGCAGCAAAAACCAGAGCTTTTCATGAAAGTGCTGGCCTTCAACGACGGGCAGCCCAAAAAAGTCCCGCCACTGCCCCACCCAGATAATCACGCCAATCCCGGCAGTAAAACCCACGATCACCGGGTCGGGAATAAAGCGAATCACCGCCCCCAGGCGCAACAGGCCCAGCAGCAACAAAATCACCCCGGCCATCAGGGTGGCAATTTGCAGGCCAGCGACACCATGCTGTGCCACGACCCCGGACAAGATGACAATGAAAGCGCCCGTCGGCCCGGCAATCTGGACCCGGCTGCCGCCAAATAAGGAAACCGCCAGCCCGGCAATAATGGCGGTATACAAGCCCTGCTCGGGCTTGACCCCGGATGCAATGGCAAAGGCCATCGCCAGAGGCAAGGCCACCACCCCCACCACCAAACCGGCCAGCAGGTTATTTAGCCAATGTTTTCGCCCCAGGAGTCCGGCTCGACCCGCTTCCAGCAGTGCAATCATCGCGCGTCCTTGTCATGCCCAGCTTGCTCGGCACAGATGAGAAACAAGCAAGGCCTACACTCAAATGAAGCCTTAATGATACTACTGCGTGTCAAACAAACTTCACGTTAGTGATGGCCTTATTTGATGAAACATAAAAAAGCCCCCACGCTGCGCCTGCGGCTTGCGCTCCACCTCGCGGCCGCCAGTAAAAAAAACTCCACCTCGAAAAGGTGGAGTTTGAGTGCAACGAACACGGAATTTAAGGGTTGCGGGCGCGCAGCAAACGCAAGCTGTTCAGCACCACCAGCAAGCTGGCACCCACGTCGGCAAACACGGCCATCCACATGGTGGCTTGTCCGGTCAGGGCCATCACCAGGAACACGGCCTTGATGCCCAGGGCCAGGCTGATGTTCTGCCACAGCACCGCGTGCAAGGCTCGCGATTGACGCATCAGCAAGGCAATCTTGCCCAGATCATCGTCCATCAAGGCAACGTCGGCCGTTTCGATCGCAATGTCCGAACCCAGTGCTCCCATGGCGATACCCACATCTGCACGGGCCAGGGCGGGCGCATCATTAATGCCATCACCCACCATCGCCACCAGACCATTCCCCAGTTTTTCCTCGATACGGTCCAGCTTGTCCTGGGGCAGCAAACCACCTCGAAAATCCTTGATCCCGGCTTGCTGGGCCACATGGCGCACAGCTTGCTCATGGTCGCCCGACAGCACTTCCACTTGCACGCCCTGCGCTTGCAGATCGCGAATCGCCTGAGTGGTCGTAGGACGCAAGGTGTCCATCATGCCGAACCAGGCCAGCAGACCGTTCTCGTCACCCAGATACACCATGGTGGCACCGCTCTCTACCGCTTGCTGCTCGGCCTGGCTGGACTCGGCCTTGTTCTGGCCCAGCACCCAGCTACGTTTGCCCAAGCGCAATTGGCCGGTCGAACCCTGAGCCTGCACGCCATTTCCGGCCAAGGCTTCAAACTGGTCCAGACTCAACAAACCCGAGCTGACACGACCACGGGCAATCGCTTGCGAAGCGGGGTGATCAGAGCGCTCGGCCAAGGCCACAGCCATGTCCAGCACTTCACTATCCGACAAGCTCTGACGCAAGCTGCCGTACTCGTTCAAGGAAGGCTCGCCCAAGGTCAAGGTGCCGGTCTTGTCCACGGCCAAGTAACGCAGTTGACGAGCCCGCTCCAGATACACGCCACCTTTGATCAAGATACCGGCTCGGGCAGCACTGGCCAGGGCACTGACGACAGCCACCGGCGTGGAAATCACCAAAGCGCAAGGGCAAGCAATGACCAGCAGAACCAGGGCACGGTATACGGACTCCGACCAGCTCAAGCCCCAGATCAAGGGCAAGGCCACCGCCATCAAGACAGCCGCAATCACTACCAGCGGGGTGTAGACGCGGGAGAACTGGTCTACAAAACGCTGAATTGGAGCTTTATTGGCCTGGGCTTCCTGAACCGAACGGGTAATCCGGGCCAGCAAGGTTTCATCATGAGCAGCCTGCACCTGATACACCAGCTCGCCCATGCCGTTAATGGTGCCTGCAAAGACCTCGTCACCCGGGGCTTTGTCCACGGGGGCACTTTCCCCCGTAATCGGTGCCTGATTAACGGTGCTTTGACCTTGCAAAATCTTGCCGTCCAGACCAAAGCGCTCACCCGGTGCGACACGCACTTGCCAACCGGCCTGTACCTGATTGGCGGGTACGCGCTGCCAGTCCTTGCCGTCCGCACTGACTAGTACCTCATCAGGCACCAGCTTGAGCAGACTGTCCACCGCATTGCGGGCACGGTCCAAAGAACGGGCTTCTATCCATTCAGCCAGGCTGAACAAGGACATCACCATGGCGGCTTCCGGCCATTGGGCCAGCAGCACCGCACCCGTGACGGCGATACTCATCAAGGCATTGATATTGAGCTGACCATTACGCAGCGCAATCCAACCCTTTTTGTAAACTTGCACACCGCCAGACAAGATCGCAGCCAAGGCCAGAATAACGACCAGCCATTCCGGGGCCTCCAGCCAATGGCTGATTTCCGCGGCCAAGGCCAGGACCACCGCCCCGGCGATGCGAATCAAACCTTGCTTGGGAGAGGCCTGTTTCACTGGCTCTTCATCGGCCATACGGGGCTCAAAGCCCAGACCACGCAAAGCGCTCAACACCTTGTCGCGTGCGCCGTCGGTGTGGTCCACCGTCAACACTCGCTGCATCAGGTCAAAACCCAGGTTTTGCACTTGATCCAGCTTTTTCAGGCCGGAGCGAATCATGTTCTCTTCTGCCGGGCAGTCCATATCGGCAATCTGTACCACCAGACGCGTAGAGGTGCTGGCGGCCAATGCGACCGAAGGACCAAAGGCCGGTGCCGAGCAGCACGCACCTTCATGGGCGTGAGACGCGGGCTCGGCATGATCGTGGCTGTGATCATGCTGGTGATCGTGACTGTGATCGCCCGCAGCATGGTCGTGATCATGACTGTGGTCATGCGCATGCTCGGTCTGGCTGGCGGATGTAGCGCACTGCCCCACGCCGAGCGTTGAAGTATTCTTAGCTGATGTCATAGCGGTTCCTCGCTTCTTGCATGAGACCAGTAGAAAGCCTAAAGTAACTACAAGGTCAAGCCTTATGGAGGCACAACAATGAAAATCGGTGAATTGGCGGAAAAAAGCCACTGCAACACGGAAACCATCCGTTATTACGAGAAGGTCGGGCTGCTGCCCGAGCCGGAACGCAGCGAAGGCAATTACCGTCTGTACCGCAATATCCACCTGGAACGGCTACGTTTTATCCGCAACTGCCGCAGCCTGGATATGACCCACGAAGAAATTCGCGGCCTGTTGGCATTTATGGACGGCCCGGCGCAAGACTGCGCTCCGGTGAATGATTTGCTGGATGAGCACATCGAGCACGTTGCCGTGCGTATTGCCGAACTGGAACATCTGCAAAAACAACTGATTGAACTGCGTCACCGCTGCGGGCAGGCCGGTGGCCTGGAGCACTGCGGTATTTTGCAGGGTTTGGTGAATATGGAGCCGGATCAAGTCCCGACTCCCAGCACTCATTTGGGCTAAGGCTGTGTGGCACAGCACTTAGCCACGCACCCGCCCTGCCGCCCACATTCCGATCAGCATCGCGACCAGAAACAAAATAGCCAAAGGCGCGCCCGACGCTGCCAGCACAATGGCCGGTCCGGGGCAAAAACCTGCCACCCCCCAACCAGCACCAAAAATCAAGGCCCCCAATACCAAAGGACGGTCGATTTGACGCTGTTTGGGCAGATTCATGGGCTGGCCGGTCACAAAAGCACAAGGGCGGCGACGCGCGATACTGAATGGCACAATCGCCACCGCAATCGCCGCGGCCATCACCAGGGCCAAAGACGGGTCCCAGGCGCCCGCCAGATCCAGAAACGCCAGCACCTTGCTGGGGTTGGCCAAGCCGGAAACCAACAAGCCCAAGCCAAAAATCAGGCCAGACACTAAAGCGATGAAATATTGCATGGCGGGCTCCTTAGAAGAGGTGACGCAGAACAAACACGGTCAGAAAACCGCTGGCCATGAAAGTCAGCGTCGCCACCAAAGAACGGGGCGACAGACGCGACAAGCCACATACGCCATGCCCACTGGTGCAGCCTGAACCCAAGCGAGTACCAAAACCCACCAGCAAACCGGCCACTACCACCCACATCCAGGGCTGCGCTTGCACGACGGGCACGGTTTCCCCGGCCAAACGGTACAACCAGGGCGCCGCCGCCAGGCCCAGCAAGGCCATCCAGCGCCAGCCTCTGTCCCCTACAGCCCCGCTCCAGGTGCCCGACAGCAATCCAGATATACCAAACACCCGGCCATTGAAAAGCACCAGCACGGCGGCCGCCAAACCAATCAAAGCGCCACCCAGCAAAGCGCTCCACGGGGTAAAGGAACTCCAGTCAATTGCGATCATCGGTCCCTCCTGGGGCGCAAAAGATTCCATATAAAGTCTGCATCACAGCCAGCACCGCCGGGTTTTCCAGACGGTAATAGACGTATTTGCCCTCTTTGCGGCTGGCAATCAGCTCTTCGCGCCGCAAGACGGTTAATTGCTGGGATAAAGTAGGCTGTGCAATACCGCTGCGCTGCGCCAATTCCCCCACATTGCATTCCCCCTGCACCAAGGTGCAGAGAATCATCAGGCGGTCGGGGTTGGCCAGGCTGCCCAGCAAGCTGCTGGCTCGGCCTGCTACCTGCCGCAGAGCTTCCAGTTCGGTTTGATCCATATCGTTCTACAAAAATACAATATATATTATTATATAATATCTTTTCATATTTTATAAGCAACAAGAGGTCTGACATGCTCCAAGCCCAGGTCGCCAGCTTCTTTCATACGGATACTGCCACCTTCACCTACGTGGTTTATGCCGAAGGTCAGCGTGAATGCGCCATCATCGACTCGGTGCTGGACTATGACGCCGCGTCCGGTCGCAGCAGCACCGTGTCGGCCCAGAAGGTCGTGGATTTTGTGCGCCAGCATCAGCTAGAAGTGCAATGGATACTGGAAACCCATGCCCATGCCGACCACCTGTCTGCCGCAGTCTGGCTACAAGAGCAGGTGGGCGGAAAAATAGCCATTGGCGAGCACATCCAGCAAGTGCAATCCACCTTCAGCCGCATCTTTAATATAGAGGCGGAAATTCAGGCCAATGGCACGCCCTTCGATACGCTGTTCAAGGATCAGGAATCTTTTCAGATCGGTGCCATTCCGGTCCAAGCCCTGCATGTACCCGGCCATACCCCGGCTGATATGGCCTATCACGTGCAAGGGCTGGGGGTCTTCGTGGGCGACACCTTGTTTTTGCCCGATGTAGGCACCGCACGCTGCGACTTTCCAGGCGGCAGTGCCAGCCAGCTTTATGAATCCATCCAGCGCCTGCTGGCCTTACCCGCAGACACCGTCTTGTTCATGTGCCACGACTATCCACCTGAAGGGCGCGAGCCTGACTACCACTGCACGGTTCAGGATCAAAAAGACGGCAATATCCATGTGCGGGACGGCATCAGCCAGGAGCTGTTTTGTCAGCGCCGCACGGAGCGCGACAAAACGCTGGGCATGCCGCGTCTGATCTTGCCCTCTATCCAGATCAACATCCGGGCAGGTCATTTCCCTGCTCCTGAAAGCAATGGGCAGGTCTATTTGAAACTGCCGCTTAACCTGCTTTAAACCCGGCTGTTTTTTTGCGTCTGATGCTGCACCGAATCAGACGCAGAACAAACTCTTTAATGCTTAGCCTGCGTATACTGCCTTTTTCTGCACCCTGAACCTCAGAAGGAGATACCAGGCATGACTTACATGGCCCTCAAACATCTGCACATGACAGCCGCCGGGCTGAGCATCTTGTTTTTTATTATTCGGGCCTTCTGGTCAGTCACTGGGTCTGCCTGTTTGCAGAGTCGTTTCGTGCGTATTGCTCCGCATGTGATCGACACCGTTTTGCTGGTCTGTGGTCTGGCCCTGGCCGGCATGTTGGGTGCAGCGGCCAACCAGCCCTGGTTGCTGACCAAAATCGTGCTGCTGGTGGTCTATATCGTAGTGGGCAGCTTTGCGATCAAACGCGGTAAAACCCCGTTCAGCCGTGGCGTGGCCGCTGTCATCGCGATTGCCATCTTTGCGTATATCGTGGGCGTGGCCCTGAATCGTAGCCCTGCTTCCTGGTTCGTCTAAGCAAGCCAGATATAAAAAAGCCCCCTGACAATGGAAGAAATCTTCCATTGTCAGGGGGCTTTTTACTATTCCCCGCTTTACCAGACGCCTATCCAGCGCTGCACCAGCAAGCTGCTGACGGCCACCGCGATCCAGACACCCAGGCCCAACAAGGCAGGCCGCGCTCCGGCTCGGGCCATCACCCGCAAATCCGAACACAGACCAATAGCCGCCAATGCCAGCACCATCAAAAACTCGGCCATGAAACGCAGCGGCTCCAGCCACTCCATCGGCACCCAACCCAGCGAGCGCAAACCGGAAGCCACCATGAACCAGACGATGAACCAGGGGAACACGCGCATCAGGTCAAAGTCCCGGCCAGCCTGACGCGAGCGCCACATTTCCAGACCCGCCAGAATCAGGCAAATAGGAATGATCAGGGTGGCACGCGTCAGCTTGACAATGGTGGCGTGGTCACCGGCCTGACGGCTATAGCTATAGCCCGCAGCCACTACCGAAGACGTATCATTAATCGCCGTTCCGGCCCACACGCCAAAACCTGCGTCCGACATATTCATCATGTGACCGGCCAGCGGGAAAATCAGCACCGCCACAATATTGAAGATAAAGATGGTGGAAATCGCCAGGGCGGTTTCATGTTCTTCAGGCTTCAGAATCGGTGTGACCGCAGCAATGGCCGAGCCACCACAAATCGCCGTCCCGACCCCGATCAAGGTGCGCAGCTTGGAAGGAATTCCCAAGGCCCGACCCAGCACAATCGCCGTGACAAAAGCGACAGTCAGCGTCACCAGCGTGACCGCCAGAGAGTCCATCCCGGTACGCATCACTTGCGGCAGGCTCAGGCCAAAACCCAGGCCAATAATCGACCACTGCAACAGCACTTTGGACGAAAAGCGCAGACCCGGCTGAAACACCGTGGCCACACCCATGCTGTTACGGACCACCATCCCCAACACAATCGCAAACACCGGGCCACCAATCAAAGGCCACAGTTTGCCCAGGCCCATCGCCGCCACGCCCACGGCCACCGACAACAAAAAGCCCCACCAACGCGACGGCTTCAGAGAGAAACCCGGTTTCCCCTGCGCCTTCAGGGCGGTGCCTCCTGCTGATAAATCAGTCACACTGCTCATCTCGTCATTCCAGATTGGTAATAATTAAAAGTAATTTTAGGTTGACCCCGAGTATTAAAAAATTCATTATTACTTATCGTAAGTATCAATTTTATTTATCATGAATGCGATCAGCATCAGACAACTGGAAGTGTTTGTCGGTATTGCCACCCTGGGCACTGTGCGCGCCTGCGCAGCCGAGATTCACTTGTCCCAACCCGCCGCCAGCATGGCCTTGGCCGAGCTGGAAAAGCAGCTTGACTGCCCCTTGTTTGAACGCACTCCGGGGCGCATGCAGCTCACCAGCCGCGGCAAACAATTGTTGCCGCACGCACGCGAGATTCTGGAGCGCCTGCGGGAAATGCAAAGCCAGCAGGAAGAAAGTGAACTGCGCGGCGAGATCCGCATCGGGGCCAGCAATACCGTCGGCAATTATTTGATTGGAGATCTGGTGGGCCAGTTTGTGCGCCAACACCCTCGTGTCTCCTTGCATGTGTCGGTGGACAACACGGCAAACATCATCAATCAATTGCTGGAGCATGGCTGCGACATTGCTTGCGTGGAAGGCCCGGTGAACCATCCACAACTGGAAACCTGGATCTGGCGCGAAGATGCGCTGGTGGTCTGCGCCGCCCCCGATCACCCGCTGGCGACCAAAACCACGCTGGAAAAAGCAGACTTTGCCGGGATGAGCTGGATTATGCGTGAGCGCGGCTCGGCATCACGCGCCCTGACAGAGCAAGCCCTGAACGTGCTGCCCGGTGGACATGTGCTGATGGAACTGGGCCAGGTGGAGGCGATCAAGCAAGCCGTCATCGCCGGGCTGGGTCTGGCCTGCCTGCCCCAAGCAGCCACCCTGGACGCTGTTGCCAATCAGCGACTATGTATTCTGGACACCCCATTTCTGGATTTAAAGCGCCGTCTGTCCCTGGTGTTGCATAAAGAACGCTATCGCAGCCAGGTATTAAGCGCCTTTGCCGACCACCTGCAAAGCCCTCCCGCCAGCGCTTCACCGCTCAAAACTTGACGCAAGTTTGCATTCTGAAGATGGTTGACACCCGCAGCAGTGCTATTCTTGCTGCAGTGCAGCACAAACAGAAGGGATCATAAGTCCCGATCTCCTGCCCACCTCTTGAACCGAGCGACGCCATGAACACTTCATCTGTTCCTACGCCACAAGCGCAAGACGACCCCAACTTTGCCCGCCCCGCCTATCTGCCCCCCTACGAAACCGTAGCCCTGGTCTTGCAAGGTGGCGGTGCCCTGGGTGCTTACCAAGCCGGTGTGTACGAGGGGCTGCTGGAAGCGGGAATTGAACCAGACTGCTTGTCCGGCATTTCAATTGGTGCCTTGAATACAGCGATTATTGCGGGCAACCCGCCCGAGCGTCAGGTAGAGCGCCTGCGAGAGTTCTGGAACACCATCTGCGAACCCTACTTTGGCTGGTCGGCACCCGCCTGCCTGGAACATGCCTTGTTTGGCATCAACGATGTCATGCGCGAGGCCATCAGCGCTTTCAATGCCAGCAATGCGCTGGTCTTGGGGCAGCGCGGCTTTTTCCGCCCCCGCTTTCCCCCACCGATGCAAGCCACACCAGGCGTGCCCGAAGGGGCCAGCTACTACGACACCAGCGCCCTGAAAGGCACACTGGAACGCTTGTGTGACTTTGATCGCATCAACGACAAGCGCCAGCGCATCTCGGTCGGCGCCGTCAATGTAGGTACCGGTAACTTTGTTTACTTTGATAACCATCGCACCACCTTGCGGGCCGAGCACTTCATGGCCTCCGGCGCCCTGCCCCCGGCTTTTGCACCCGTAGAAATTGATGGTCAATATTATTGGGACGGCGGCCTGGTCTCCAACACGCCCCTGTCCTATGTGCTGGACCAGTCGCCACGCCGGGACACCCTGGTTTTTCAAGTGGACTTGTGGAGTGCGCGTGGCCCGGTGCCCAACAATATGGGCGAAGTCAGCGACCGCTTGAACGAGATCCGTTATTCCAGCCGTACCCGTATGGTGACGGAAGACATGCGCCATTCGCAGTACATGCGCCATATCCTGTCGGAGCTGCTTGCCCTGATCCCGGAAGATCAACGCAAAGATCTGCTCCCTTGCCGCCTGGCTGAAGAACTGGCCAGCAGCAAGCGCTACAACGTGGTGCACCTGATCTACCGTAATCAGCCTTACGAGCAGCATTACAAGGACTATCAGTTTGGCCGCATCACTATGCGCGAACACTGGCGCAGTGGCCTGGATGATATCCGCCAAACATTGATTCACCGTGACAAGCTGAATATGCCGGAAAACCTGGCAGGCTTTACCACCTACGACGTACACCGCGAAGAGATCGAAAAAAGGCTGGCGAGCAACGGCAAGTAAGCCAGCCTGTATCTGGACTTAGCGGCGGCTTAGAACCATCGCGCCACTAAGCACAAAGGCCGTGCCCAGCAACTGCATGGCCGTAATCGGTTCCCCCAGGAACCAGTTCGCCAGGAACAAGACCGAGACCGGGCCAATCAGGCCCATTTGAGCGCTCATCGGTGCGCCTACACGCTCCACTGCCCACATGGTCATGAAGGTCGGCAAGACCGTATTGCAGACCGCGTGAATCATGGACAAGCCATATACAGGAGCAGGTTGCACCAGCCCCTGCCAGCCAAAGACCGCAAAGAAGTGAATCAGGGTATAAACCGCTGAAAAAGACATGGCATAGGCCACTAGCCGTGTGGAGCCAATCGCCTTGAGCAGCTCACCCGAGCCGATCAGATAAATAGCGTAGGAAATAGCCGAGCCCAGCACGCAGAGCGCTCCAAGCAGCACATCATCCCCGGTCAGGCTCAAGTCCTGCACAAAGACCAACCCCACCCCCAGATACGCCAACGCCAGCGCTAACCACTGCTTGGGCAGAATCCGTCGTTTCAGGAAGATGGCGGAGAACATCAGCACAAAAGTGGGCGACAAAAACAGGATCAGCCGCTCCAGCCCCGCCGAAATATATTCCAGGCCAATGAAGTCCAGCAAACTGGCCAGGTAATACCCCAGGAAACCCAGCACCACCAGCTCCAGCTTTTGGCGCCCCGTCAGCGCGGCCAACTTGCCTTGGCGTACCTTTCTGATCTGCCATAAGGCAATGGCCAGAAAAAACGGCAGCGACAAGAGCATTCGGAACCCAATCACGGTCAGCGCAGTGACATCGTATTGGTACGTCAGTTTGGCAACCACCGCTTTGGCGGAGAAAAGAATAGAGCCGCCCCCCGATAACGCCAGTCCAATTAAAAACGAACTGCGCTGCGCACTGGGGCCTTGACTAGCTTGCATGGGGATTCATCACTTTGCAGGGCAAGATGGTCAGCAAAAAAGCCGCTGGCCCTGACGGAAAAAAGAGTCGATAAAGGCAATAAGTTATTGATTCTACTCTTTGCCCCTAGCGGCGGCCATGTTGCACGCGAAGGAGTGGGCACACCCGCCCTGCTACGGATCATCAGCGGCCACAGGTTCTGCCAACTGAGGAATGCCAATGAGCTGCGTCACACTCAGTCACCAAGCAGACAAAAAAGCAAACAAGCGTTGCAAACACAGCCAAAGCGGCTTTAACAGGACTAGCTCAATAAAGACAATAACTTAGCTCAAAAACACCCGCAAGAAAGACCGAATCAGTACAAACTTTTGTGCTTTCCCTCTATGAAAACTTGCACATTTCGTAAAATACGTGCTATATTCTTTTTCTCTGGTCCCCGATAGCTCAGTCGGTAGAGCGACGGACTGTTAATCCGCAGGTCCCAGGTTCGAGCCCTGGTCGGGGAGCCAAGAAAACCATCGAAATCAGCCCATAGCATTTGCTTTGGGCTGATTTTTTTTGTCCTCGAAAAACGCACCCTTCCCATCACGAAAAACGGTGCCGCTAACATTTGGACAAAAAAACACCCAAAAAAGACAGCGGGACTGCATGTTGATGCAGCCCCGCTGTGGCTCTTTTCCCCTGACCTAGCCCCTGCCCGGGACGATGCCGCCGCTGCTAACGCACTACGTCGACCCGGGACTGGCAGAATCAGTCAGAAAGATCAGAAACGGTGCGTGATACCGACCGTGGCAACCGTGCTCTTCAGATCGCTGTAGTAGCCGATGTTGCGAGCGTAGGAACCAATCGCGTACAGATTGGTGCGCTTGGACAGGTTGTGCAGGTAGCCAGCGCTAAAGACGTGCTGAGTCTTGGCATCATCGGTGCTACGTGGGGTGGAGCGTGGATCAGCCATCGTCCAGGAAGCCAGAACAGAACCGGCCTTGCCGGTAGGAACCGTCACACCCAGGGCATACGTATTGACCTTCAGGTCTTTATGCAGGCCAGGACCGAACTGTTCGGTTTGCAGGGAACCACCGATGTAACCATTACGGCTTTGGCCAAACGCAGCGTGTACGGTGGCAAAGCTGAATTTGTAGCTGGCAGCCAGGTTCCAGGCGCTGACATTGCCGTCATCAGCCGCAACCAGGTTACCGCCCTGCTCACGAGCAGAACCGTAACGTGCCTGGTCAAAGCTCAAGGCCGCCTTCAATGGACCATTGCTGTAGCGCATGGCGACAGTGAAGGCTTTGACGTTGGCTTCGTCGCTATTGATGGCGTTACCCGTCAAACCGCTACGATTCCACTTTTGTGTGCCGTTGGTATTGAAAGAATAGCCAGCACCGAACTGGAAGCCCGAGAATTCGGGGCTTTGGTAGGCCAGCATATTGTCATAACGAACCGTGTTGGCCGAATCAAATGCCGCACCCACACCGTACTGGTAGCCGTTACCGCCAAAGGGGCTGGCCACACCAGCTACGTACAAGGACGTGATGGTAGTTTGACGACCCAGATCCACACGGCCCCAGGAATCACCGCTCAAACCCAAGGTGGCTTGGCGACCAAACAAGCGGTTCTGACGCGTATTGCCATCGCTCAGATCAAAGCCGCTTTCCAGCATGAAGTTGGCTTTCAGACCGTCACCCAGATCTTCGCTGCCCATCAGGCCCCAACGATTACCCATCCAACCCTGGTCATACAAACCAAAACGGCTTTGTTTGTCTGCGCCGCCTTTCAGGTCGCTACCCTTCCATTGTTCGTAACCCAAGCCAGTATCGAGCACGCCGTACAAGGTCACATTCGATGCCGCGTAAGCGGGGACCGCCAATACAGGCATCAACAAGGCTGCCAAGATAGTTTTTTTCATGTTCTCTGTTCTCTGTAAACGTCTGAATGCCGGATTTCTTATCGTTGTCCGACTCATATTCAAGTGCTGGGCCATGCTGTCCTCAGGGATGACTCCCCGATGCCAGGCCACGGCACTCCCTCCTATTTCTTGAAGCAAAACTCCTTAACCGATCCGCCCTGAAACAGGGATTGAATGGGGCTTGATAGTTGAAGGACATATACTGCAAGCATTTATATTTCAGACATAAACAATATTGATGTCAATAAAGCAAATCCAGCGTGTTTATTGGGTTTCCTACGCATTTTCCCTAGTTTTTCACCCACAGAGAATTCAGCAAAAAACAGGCTAATCATGCGCAAAGCCAATAAACAAAAGGCTTGCAACCATTTGCTACAAACCAGGCCCATAGACCTTATTGACCAGACGGTATGTTCCCAACAAAAAAATCAGGATTTACGCCTATTGCCAAGGTCACAAGCCGTTTTGCGTATATGAAAATAGGTTTCTCGAAAAATACTGCTTTACAAGCTCGATAGCTTCACCCTATAATCATTTTCTTTGCTGGTCCCCGATAGCTCAGTCGGTAGAGCGACGGACTGTTAATCCGCAGGTCCCAGGTTCGAGCCCTGGTCGGGGAGCCAAAAATACAAAAGCCCAGCTACGCAAGTAGCTGGGCTTTTCTACGTCTGATGCATCCTATCGCTGTTGTCGGATACGGTCGCGATACAGATACCCGACCTGCCCGCTCGGTGTGCACACCTGCCGCCAATTACCTTTCTGTTCAAAGGTATAGAACGGCTCATTATCAAACAGCTTTTCAATAACATCGCTCTTGCCATTAGGCTGAGCGCGCACATTGCTATAGCCGTCCTTATCCTGAATCACCGCCTGAACATTGAACTTGGCAGCCGAGCAGGCATCAGGACGAGCAGCCTGCGCCCTTGCTGGCGCCTGAATGGTGATTTCATACGGCACAAACGGGCGAATATCCAGAGCTTGCCTGGCCAGCAAGTCCATACGTTCGTCGTCAATCACGGCATTGGCCTGTGTCACCACCAAACGCAAATCATCATCGCAGGCGATTTCGCTGTGCCAATAGCCGGTGGCATAACGATCCGCGCTGGAGCCACCGAACTCATCAACCTCAATCACATCCTGGGCCACCACCTTATTGCTCTTTTTATCCAGCACCTGAATATGAACCTTCAACTGCTGCACACGGTCCAGACCGCTGTCAAAAGTAAAATTCGCCGCACACATGCCCTGATTCGCCCACACCGTGTCGGAATGCCACATCTGAATGGCCTGAGCCTGGCCCGACATCAAGGTCCCCATTAACAAGGCGGCACCTGCCAGCGTTACGCTTTTACGAAAAACCACGTCCCTCTCCCTTTTGCGATATAAATCCAAGCGCTCTTATACACAAAAAAATTGCAGGTCGGTACTCTAAAAAACGCGCTTCCCGGCGCTTGCCATCGG
Source organism: Alcaligenes sp. SORT26 (assembly GCF_017377875.1). GTDB lineage: Bacteria > Pseudomonadota > Gammaproteobacteria > Burkholderiales > Burkholderiaceae_B > Alcaligenes > Alcaligenes parafaecalis. The sequence continues at coordinate 170,257 of NZ_CP070975.1, read as the reverse complement.
GGACTCAATAAATTCATCCCACACCCCCGGGAACTGGCGATAATGCACCATCCCATACCCCCGACACGAATGCCTGTTTATTAGGGCACACCAACTCCTTCGCGACTCGCCTTTTTTTATGCTTGATACTCTTTTCCCCTTTCTGGGGGGACTTGGCCTTTTTCTGATTGGCATGATGCTGTTGTCCGAAGGACTGGTGGCTTTTGCGGGCGGCTCCCTACAGCGAATTCTGCTCGCCTTTACCGGCAAGCCCTTCAAGGCCTTCGCATCCGGCGCCCTGATCACCGCCCTGGCCCAATCCTCTACGGCCACCACCGTCACACTGATTGGTTTTGTCAGTGCGGGCCTGATCTCCTTTACACAAACCATAGGCGTAGTCATCGGCGCCAGTTTGGGCAATACCGCTACCGGCTGGATCATTTCCGGCCTGGGGTTGAAAGTAAATCTGGGCTTTTACACCCTGCCCCTGATTGGTTTGGGTGCCTTGCTCAAACTGCTGGCCCCGGGTCGATACAAAGAGCTGGGCCGCGCCCTGGCCGGGTTTGGCACACTATTCCTGGGACTGGGCATGCTGCAAGAAGGCATGCAGGGGCTGGCAGCCAATTTCAGCCTGGCCCACCTGCCTGCGGGCGGTTACGGCTCCCACCTGCTGATCATGCTGACAGGCCTGGCCCTGACCGCCGTGCTGCAATCCTCTACCGCCGCTATCGCCATGACCTTGACGGCTCTGGATGCCGGTGCCGTCAGTTTTGATCAGGCCGCCGCCATTGTTGTGGGCGCATCCATAGGCACCACCCTGACCGGCGTGCTGGTTGCCATAGGCGGCACCATTTATGCCAAACGCACGGCCATTGCCTACATTCTCTTCAACGTCATTGCGGGTTTATTAGGGCTGCTGATCCTTCCCTTATTCCTGAAGGCCATGTACGCCACCGGCTCGTACATCAACGTCCCGCCCGGCGCCGTGGGGCTGGCGGCCTTCCATAGCCTGTTCATCGGTCTGGGCGCAGCCCTGTGCCTGCCCTTTACCCAACAGTTTGCCCGCTGGGTGCAACGCCTGGTGCCGGATCGCTCTGCCCGCCCCCAGCACCATCTGGACGACAGCTTGCTGCAAGTGCCGGCCCTGGCCCTGGAAACTACGCAACGCACGCTGGAAGAGCTGGCCCGACGCTTGCTGAACCTGTATCAGCACAGCCTGAATATGAGCCGCCCCAGCACCGCCACCGCCGACCTGCAGCAAATCGAGACCGTGCTGGATCAAGCCTATGAGTTTGTACTGCGTATCCCCAGCGCAGCCGATGATCCCACTGTTGCCGCCCGTATCAGCGCGCTGTTGCACGCCATCGACCACATGCAGCGCCTGCGTAGCCGTCTGCAACATCAACCCGGCACCGATCTGCACGACAGCCGCTACCAGCAAGCTCAAACCCTGGCCACAGAGCTGAACACCCTGGCACAACAAGGCCTGCACGGCCAAGCCCCTGCTGACTGGCTGGAGCAACTACAAGCCAGAACCCAGGCCCTGGCTGAACGATTAAGCGCTGTGCGCAGCCAGCTTCTGGCCGCGCCACAAGGTCATGATGATGCCTCGCGCACCTTGCGCATCACAGACACGCACCGCTGGTTTGAACGCAGCAGCCAGCACGTCTGGCGCAGCAGTCATTATTTACAACTGGCTCGCGAACCCAAAGCGTGACACGGTGGGGCGTACGCCCCGCTCGCAGCATAAAACTCATATGACAAGAATATATAAAACAGACGTGTTTTAAAGCCGACAGAAACTCAATAAACAGATACCAAGATTCACGCCCATAGTAAGGATTCCCCCTTACAATCGGCTCAAATTCACGCTAATGGAAAAATTCCATGTCCACCCGGCCAAATCTACAATTCCATACTTTTTTGCTGTTGCTGGCCGCCGTATCCGCTGCCTTTGTCTGGATACTTCTTCCCTTTTATGGCGCCGTATTCTGGGGTGCCGTTCTGGCTATCTTGTTTGCCCCCTTGCAGCGCAAGCTGCTGGCTAAAACCAAAGGCCGACGCTCCTTGTCAGCCCTGATCAGTTTGCTGATCATTATTTTGATCGTGATTATTCCGGTCATCCTGGTTTCCATTTCACTGGTTCAACAAATCGCCTCTCTGTACGATTTGATGAATAGCGGCCAATTGAATCCTGGTGCCTATCTGCAAAAGATTCTGAATGCCCTACCCCCCAGCGTGCATGAATTTGCTGGCCGTTTTGGCCTGCATGACTCTGCTTCCCTGCAAGAGAAGTTCTCGCAATTTGCCGTCCAGGGCGGTCAATTCCTGACCAAGCAAGCGCTGAACGTAGGCCAGAACACCTTCCAGTTCCTGGTCAGCCTGGGCATCATGCTGTACATGCTGTTCTTCCTGCTGCGTGACGGCGTGGAACTTGGTCGCCACTATCGCCAACTGATCCCCTTGAGCGAGAACCAGAAGACCCACCTGTTCCGCAAGTTCACGACCGTAGTACGTGCCACCGTCAAAGGCAATATCGCGGTAGCAGCCACACAAGGTGCGCTGGGCGGGATCATGTTCTGGTTCCTGGACATTCAAGGAGCCCTGTTCTGGGGCGTGCTGATGGCGGTTCTGTCCCTGCTGCCTGCGGTAGGTGCCTCCCTGATCTGGGCCCCAGTAGCCATCTACTTCTTCGTCTCGGGCCACTATGTCCCCGGCATCATTCTGACCACCTTCGGCATCCTGGTGATTGGCTTGGTAGACAACCTCCTGCGCCCCCTGCTGGTAGGCAAAGACACCAAGATCCCGGACTACGTCATCCTGATCTCCACCCTGGGCGGCTTGTCGATTTTCGGCCTGAACGGCTTTGTGATTGGCCCGCTGATTGCTGCCATGTTCATCGCTTGCTGGGACTTGTTCCCCTCGGCGGTCAGCGCCCGTGTGGAAGCTGAAGAACAAGAACACACCGCCAAATAAAAACAGGCCAGCATCATGCTGGCCTGCGAATCACTGACACCGATCGCGTCAAACCCCAAGGGCTTGTTCCTTGCTTTTCAAAAGCACAGAACAAGCCCTTATTCTTTTTCTTAGGTCCGCAACACAGGCAGGAACACAATCCAGATATTGACGGCCAGCGCCAGGAACCAGACCAGCGAGCGCAAGGTAGCCTTGTTCAATATGTACATCAACACGTACAGCACGCGCAGCACAATCCAGGAAATCATCAGGCTTTGGACCCGCAGCGCATCCGCACCCGACCACAAAGCCAGCAAGACTGCTGCATAAAAGAAGGGTAAAGCCTCAAACGCATTCGCCTGCGCAGCATTGGCCCGAGCACGCCAACCCGTCAAACTGGCCAGCCACGGACGAGGGTCATGATTCGTAAATCCCGCCGCACCCGCTTTGGCACAAATCGCCGCCAACCAAGGCAAGAAAGCCGCTACCACCAAACTGATCTTGATCCCCAGCATCATCGTCCCCTTCACAGGCTGAAAACATTCAACATAGCACGCCATACCCTAAATGCGCGCGCAGAATTTACAAACCCGAAAAAAACAGGATATACTTATCGTCTTAGGTTAGCCGATGTAGCTCAGTCGGTAGAGCAGCTCATTCGTAATGAGAAGGTCGAGGGTTCGATTCCTTTCATCGGCACCAGCTAATCTAAAACCATTGAAATAAAATAATCAATATTAATCAAATCAATGGTTTCGATTCTTCATACCAGACACATTTGATAGCCTGTTTTTGTGAAACCTCACGGCTCAACAATTTGGCTGACATGCTCCGGGATATTCCAAGCACCTCCCGCTCGAATCAGAGCGCAACGCCCGGTGTCACCACGTTCGCTTTCAACAAAACGGGTTCCATCCCAGACCGATGCTTCATAGCTCCAGCAATCACCCAGCCCACGGCCCTTCATGCTGGACGAAATGGTTCCGTTATCGTAATCAGTAGCGCCCGTACTCACTAGCACCGGATCAGACTGCACATTGTTCTTGATAACAAAATAGGCCGACCCGCCGTTGTAAGCAGCTAGCCAGCATGGTGCGCCAACCAGGGAGTACTGCTGATTCAGCCGTGCGATTCCCCATGGCTCAGACAAGATGTCATCACTGCAGGATTGTTCTTCATCAGCGGCCAGTACCTTCAAAAGCACAGGCCTTATCAAGGCGTCCTCTCGCTCTGTCATGGGGCGCAGGCTTTTATCCATAACCGGGGCGCGGTTGATAACTGGCGCAGCAACAGGTGCCTTTACCGAAGACTCACTCCCCTTTCCTTTACGCAAAATGGCCCCTGGCGTATTTACACGCCCTTGGACGTCGTCCATTTTCAACAAGACGGCACTTGAGCCTGCGCCTGAGAATAGATAAGTACTGCCACTCTGACGAAAAGAAATGGCTTCGTCTTTTTTCAACGCTGTCAGAAACCGGCTTAACTGTGCCTCATCCATTTGCCATGACTCATCACCCGAAAAACTCAATGAGCCTGCTTTACGACCAGCAATGATCAATTCTGGAGGTGAGCCTTCCTGCCACTGGGCATCACTATAGTGAGCAAGCATGACTTTGTTTGCGACCGGCTCCCCACTGCCAGCCTTGCGAGTCAACAACACCGTTGAACCCTGTTCTTCGCCATCAGCCGCATAACCGGCCGCACGGCACGTTAAGGTGTTATCGCAGCTCAGGTCCCAATCCTTATGAGAAAACGTGACTGCCGCAGCATTCGCTGCTGCACTTCCCATACATAGTGCCAGCAACAGGGTTGCCGTTTGTGCCGAGCAAAATGCACTGCGAGCTTGTTTCTGCCTACTCATTTCCTCTACTCCCTATTGTTTTGTTACGCATAATTTACTCGACTGTATGCTATTGGGCACCTCAAATAAAAAAGCCCCTTCCGGAGCTTGTTTGTTGAGCACAGAGACCAGCTATTCGTCATTCCAAAGCAGCGCATTAATGTAGGTCAATGACAAACCAGCTACCCGTACGAAATCTTGATTTATGCGCTAAGCTTTCCCGGTTACGGCAACAGTCTTGCAATCTGGATGCCGCCTGTTCGGAGAGAAGAGAGAATCATGTATTACGGTGAGCGTTTCAATGCCTGGTCACATCTGGTCGGCGCGGTTCTGGCTGTTAGCGGCGTATCCTGGCTGCTGGTCATGGCCAGTTTTACCGGAGACCCCTGGCGCATCACCAGCACGGCAATCTATGGTGCCACGCTGATTCTGCTTTACCTGATCTCCACTCTGTACCACTGCTTCAAGGGACGGGCCAAGAACGTATTTCGCAAGATGGATCACTTTTCCATCTATTTGCTGATTGCTGGCAGCTATACGCCGTTCTGCCTGGTCACGCTGCGTGGCCCTTGGGGCTGGACTCTGTTCGGCGTGGTCTGGGGCTTGGCGCTGATTGGCATTCTTCAGGATATCCGCCCTCGTTCGCCTGCTCGCATATTGTCGCTAGTGATCTATGCCCTTATGGGATGGATTGTGTTGATCGCACTGGGGCCATTGGCATCCGGTCTGGGTTCGCAGGGATTCTCCTGGCTGGCGGCAGGTGGGGCGATTTATACTGCCGGGATTGTTTTCTTTGTGTTTGACGAGCGCTTTCGGCACTGGCACGGTATTTGGCATTTATTTGTCCTGGCTGGCAGCGCAGCGCATTTTCTTGCCATCGCCCGGTATGTCGTCATGTAAAGCCAAGCACAGGGTATCAGTACGCAATACAAGCCCCTACGGGCCAGACAAATAATCAAGCCACATCCACATCGAGTAAATTCTGATGCGCAAATACCTGAATCCCATTGCAATTGGCTTGCTCAGTCTCCTGGCTGTGGCCAGCCATGCGGCTTCTCCCAATCTGTCCGTCACGGCTGAGGATCTTAGAAATCTACGCTCAGCTTCAACTGCACCTCACGGAGCAAACCCGGCATCGACCAAGTCGAAAGACCCTGCCCTTGATTCAGAGTTCAGCCGAAACTTCCAAAAGGCTTTGAACAATGAGGAGAAGGCACGCCAAGCCGCCCGCGAACAACAGCTAGAGCGTAACCACCGCCCTCAGTTTGATCAGAACAATAAAGCGTCCAATCGCTTCGGCCCGCCCGACAACAAGAAAGACAATATGGGGATTTATTTTGATTCCAACGGCCCCGCTGCCACTTCTTGCAAAGAAGACGAACTGGGGAAAACTCGTTGCAAAGTGCGGGAACTGCGATAGATACTCGGACGGCGCAAAGCTTCGCTGAAATTGGGAAGATGGCCATTAAGCAGCATGTCATGCAGGAATTCACTCAATGAGGCCTGCACGGCAAGCCGAAGGGACAACTGATAAAAGCCCTCGCCAAAATGAAACTCGGTGTGCACATTGGCCGAAACCGGCAGGGTAATGCCAGAGCCCCAGACAGACTCGCTACTCCCCTGCCGCACACTACCCTGACAGCGGCTCATCATTCAAAACAACGTGCCGCAGCCTTGGATTGCACCGGAAACATAAAACGCCCTCTGACACTCAAACAATTAGAGGGGGCAACTTGCCCCCTCTATACAGATTATCTGGCTACGGCTCTTTCCTAGTTCAAGAACTCATCCACCAACTCAATCCAATGCTTGACCGAAGTGCGGCCTGCCCCATTCAAATGATTCCCGCAGGCCATATTGGCCGTAACAATCAGATCAGGCTTGCTGCTTTCCAGCGCATCCATCTTGCGGTCCCGCAGGCGTCCAGCAATTTCAGGTTGGGTCAGTGAGTACGTACCAGCCGAGCCGCAGCATAAATGGCTATCGGGCACTGCCCCCAGATCAAAACCCAGACGAGTCAACACAGCCTCGACTCGTCCACCCAATTTCTGCGCATGCTGCAAAGTACACGGGCAATGAAAAGCCAAGCGTGGGCGAGTTTGCGCGTTCAGGCACTCCTCCAAAGGCTGCTCCTCCAGCACTTCAACCAGATCCTTGGCTAGTTCACTGACACGACGAGCGCGTTCTGCATAGGCAGGATCATTCCTGAACAGGTCTACATACTCTTTGACAAAGGCCCCACAACCGCTGGAAGTCTGCACAATCGCCAGCGCTCCTTGTTCGATCTGCGGCCACCAGGCGTCGATATTGCGACGTGCCTGCTCCAGTCCCTGTTCTTGGGCGCCCAAGTGAAAGGACGAAGCGCCACAACAACCGGCCTGGGCAATGGGGGTGACGCTAATTCCCAAGCGGTCCAGCACACGGGCGGTAGCGGCATTAATGGACGGTGCCATCGCTGGCTGCACACAGCCTTCCAACATCAGGACACGCTTGTCATGCCGCTGCGCAGGCCGCGTCAAATTTGCATTTTGCTTGGGCGGGATTTTTTCCTGCAGGGAGGACGGCAGCAAGGGGCGCATGGCTCGCGCTACCCCCAGCAAAGCGCCGACTCGGCCAGGTTCCGGAAGAATCTGCGTCAATGCCACTCGCATGGCGCGGTCCTTCAAAGGCCGCTTTACTTTGGGTTCCAAAGCAGCCCGGCCTATATCCAGCAGATTGTGATATTTAACCCCCGACGGACAGGTGGTTTCACAGTTACGGCAACTCAGGCAGCGGTCCAGGTGATGCTGGGTCAGCTCCGAGGTTGCCTTCCCTTCCAGGAACATCTTGATCAGGTAGATACGGCCACGGGGACCATCCAGTTCGTTACCTTGGTCCAGATAGGTCGGACAGGTGGCGTTGCAAAATCCGCAGTGCACGCAGGAACGCAAAATGGCCTGAGCTTGCTCGGCCTGCGGCAGTTCTTGAGCCCATTGTGTCAATTGTGTTTGCATGTGGACTCCACCGAGGGAAATAAACGGCCAGGGTTGAAAATGGCAGCAGGGTCTAGCTGTTGTTTCAAGCGTTGATGCCACATCAGCAAAGACTCGGGCAATTCATCTTGCCCGGCGCCCTCGCCCGACCAGCAACGGGCATGGCCCTTCAACGCTTGCGCCTGTGCATGGATCTGCTCAGCAGAGGCGTCGGACTTCAGCCAAAGCTGTGTCCCACCCCAATCGACCAGCATGGCACCCGGCCATGTTTGTACCGGCGCATCAACCGGCAAGGCAATTCGCCATAAGGTACCGGATTGCTTGAAGAAATCCAGACTCTGTTCGCACAAATCATTCCAATACGACAGGTCCAAAGCTTCCCCGCCGATCTGCTCCTGAGCCAGTTGCACAGAACTGTCGCCACCTTCCAGGCGCAAATGCAAACGACCATCCTGCCAAGCAGCACCGGTAATGGGTCGGCTTTGATCACGCCAGGTACGCAGTAGCCCCGCCATTTCTTGCTGAGCCACATCCAGAACCAGACCCGCTCGACTACGTGGACGCGGCAATACCTTGAAAGACACTTCGGTAATCACGCCCAGAGAACCTTGGGCACCGACCATCAAGCGCGATACGTCATAACCAGCGACGTTCTTCATGACCTGACCGCCAAAGCGCATATGCGTGCCCATGCCACTAATCAGACGGCAGCCCAAGACATAGTCACGCAAGGCACCCACCCAGGGGCGACGCGGTCCCGACAAACCACAGGCTGTCGCACCGCCCACAGTGGCCCGCCCCTCAAACACGGGTGGCTCGAAAGGCAAACATTGGCCCTGCTCGTTCAAGACCGCCTCCAGTGCTTGCAAGGATGTTCCTGCACGCACCGTCACCACCAGCTCTGCCGGGTCATAGTCGACGACACCTTCATGGCCCGCCAAGCTCAGGTCTTGCCCTTGAACGGCTTGGCCCAGAAAGGCTTTGGTATTACCGCCTACAAGACGCAAAGGCGTTTTAGTTGCCAAAGCGTCTTGAACCTGCTCCAGCAATTCAACGCTGCGATCCTGACTCTTATGTTCTAAGGTACTCATCAGAAGCGCTCCAACTCAGGGAAAGGCAGTTGCCCGTGATGGATATGCATACCGCCCATTTCGGCACAGCGATGCAGCGTAGGAATATTTTTCCCGGGATTCAGCATGGTTTTAGGATCAAAAGCCGCTTTGATCGCGTGGAAAAACTGCAGCTCGTCTTCATTGAACTGCACGCACATCTGATTAATTTTTTCTCGTCCCACGCCATGCTCGCCGGTAATCGTGCCGCCTACTTCCACGCATAGCTCCAAAATCTTGCCGCCCAAGGCTTCGGCGCGCTCCAGCTCACCCGGCTCATTCGCATCGAACAGGATCAAGGGGTGCATATTGCCATCGCCCGCATGAAAAACATTGGCGACACGCAAGCCATACTCCTCAGAAAGTTCGGCGGTTTTCTTGAGTACATAGGCCAACTGACGGCGCGGAATCGTGCCGTCCATGCAGTAATAATCAGGGGAAATACGCCCCACAGCCGGGAAGGCATTTTTACGTCCGGCCCAGAAGCGTTGCCGCTCCTGCTCATCGCGGGCGACTCGTACCTCTTGAGCCCCGGCCTTGAACAGCACCTGCTCCACACGAGCCACATCGTCCTGTACATCTTCCAGAGCACCATCAATCTCGCAAAGCAAGATCGCCTGGGCATCGACGGGATAGCCTGCGTGAATAAAGTCCTCGGCCGCACGGATGGACATTTGATCCATCATCTCCAAGCCTGCGGGCACAATGCCTTGAGCAATAATCTGCGCGACAGCATCAGCGGCTTTTTCTACCTCATCAAAACTGGCCAGCAGCACCACGGTACAGGGAGGACGCGCCAGCAGTTTGACGGTAATTTCCGTGACAATGCCCAGCATCCCTTCGGAGCCGGTAAACAAAGCCATCAAATCAAAGCCGGGAGAATCCAGTGCTTCTGAACCCAAGGTCAAACGCTCGCCGGTGACAGTGATCACTTCCAGACGCAAGATATTGTGGACCGTCAGACCGTACTTCAAGCAGTGCACACCGCCAGCGTTCTCGGCCACATTACCGCCAATCGAACAGGCAATTTGCGAAGAAGGGTCCGGTGCGTAATACAGCCCGAAAGGCTGAGCCGCCTGAGAAATCGCAATATTGCGCACGCCGGGTTGTACCCGGGCAACGCCAGCGACCGGATCCAGATCCAGGATCTGATTCAAGCGCGCCATCACCAACAAAATACCCTGCTCCAAGGGCATGGCGCCACCCGACAAGCCTGTGCCCGCCCCACGAGCGACAACGGGTACACCTATTTCATGGGCCAAGCGCATCACGGCCTGCACCTGCTCCACATTGCGTGGCAGCACGACCAGCAAAGGTTTGCTGCGGTAGACGCTTAGTCCGTCGCATTCATAAGGATGCAGTTGCTCATCGGTGTGCAGCACATCCAGGCCGGGAATATCATCACGCAGACGGCTCAGTAGCTGCATCTTGTCCACGCGGGGCAGCACGCCATCCAGTTTTTCGTCATAGCGCAAGCTCATCACACCTCCTGTCTTTTAAAGTCTCCTACAGCGGATGGTCTTTGATGAGGGCGGGCTTGTCCAGCCACGGAGATGCTGGTCTGACCAGTTTTTACCCTAAGTGCCTATCAGGGTTTATCTTTATACTTATAAATCAGACAGATAGATAATCAGCCTGCTATTATTTCCACAAGCATGGAACTGGTCTGACCAGAAACGAAAATGGGGTTTTAAAGCACATTGGGATCAGTCAGGCATGGAAATACAGAAGTCCCGGTGTTTGGAGACAAGCCACACATGAAGACCCAGCATCCCAAGCGTTTGGAAGCCACTGCGGAAATGGTCGCCCAACGCCTTGAGTCCTTGATTATGGATGGCGTCCTGAAACCAGGACAAGCACTGCCATCCGAGCGGCAATTAACACAAAGACTGACCGTGTCGCGCTCTGCTCTGCGAGAGGGCCTGCAGATACTCCGTGTCCGTGGTCTGATTGAAACCCAACACGGTAAAGGCTCATTCGTGACCAACCTGATTGATTCGGCTGTCAGCAAACCGCTGGAGCATCTGCTGCAAGCGCAGGGGCGCACTCTCTATGATTTACTGGAAGTCCGTGAGCTACTGGAACGTGAAGCGGCTCAACTAGCCGCCTCCAGAGGCACTGAAGCCGATCACATCATGATTCGACGGCGCTTTCAGGAGCTGGAGGATCTACAAACGCAAAACGCGGCCCCCGAGCAAATTGCACGAGCTGACCATGCTTTTCACCTGGCAATCTGTGAGGCCTCGCACAATCCCGTTCTGGTGCACATGATCAGCCTGTTCAACGACTTGATGCTCTCCACGGTGCGCCTGTCCGTGCAGCATCTGTATCCCGATCATGACTCCAAACGCAAGCTGGACAGGCAACATGCTCGTTTGTGTAATGCCGTCACTCAAGGGCAAGCGGACCTGGCACGGCGGGCCGCGAAAGAACATATTGATGGAATACGCAGGCAGCTTCAGGAACTGGAGGCCAAACAATTACGGCTAGAACATGCCCGCCAGCGCCTGAATGGCTTGTAGGCGAGCTTATTTCGCCAGAAGATTGGCCAACATATAACCTGATCCCGCCCCTGTCCCTGCACCGGGCCAGGTCGAGGCGCCACACAAATACAGATCCTTGATCGGCGTCTTGTATTTGGAATAACCAGCCACAGGACGGAAGAAAAAGTTCTGATCCAGATGGTGACTGCCCGACAGGTTATCACCACCAATCAGATTAGCGTTGAATTGCTCCAGATCCTGTGGCGACATCACGTGGCGAGCCAGAATCTTGCTGCGCAGTCCGGGAGCGTAGCTTTCCAGCAAGTCCAAGACACGTTCCGCATAGGCGTCTTTAAGCTGCGACCAATCTCCTGCTGCTATCTGGCCTGAGGCATCGCCATTAACCTGTGCAGGCAGAACACGCACCTGAATCCACAAAGTATGCTTGCCCTTTGGTGCCCGGGAAGGATCCAGCGCCGTACCTTGCCCAACGACCAGAACAGGCTCTGCAGGCAATAAGCCAGCAGCCGCTTCGGCATAGACTCGGCTCATCATTGCCATGTCGGGTGCCAGATGTACATAGGAAAAACGCTGTAGCTCGGCACCCGCTTTCCAGTCAGGCAGACCATCCAGCGCCAAGTGAATCATCATGGTGCCCAAACCGGGGCGGAAGGCATCTACCTTCTTCTGATAATCCTTGGGAACGGCAGCGGACTGCACCAGACGACCAAAAACTAGCTGAGGATTCAGATTAGCGATCACCGCTTTGCGTGCTTTCAGACGGCGACCATCGGCCAGAACAACACCACTGGCACGACCATTCTCTTGCTCTATCGTTTGCACAGGGGCATTCAACAACAACTCCCCACCCAGTTCCTGCAACAAGCTCGTCATGGCGCGGATAATCGTATCTGCCCCGCCCTGGCCGATCACCATACCAAAGGCTTGGTTGGCCATGGACTCCAGATAAGGAAACAGAGCACCGCCTGCCGTATCTGGTGTGAAATCCACATGCAACCCCCAGGCTGCCATCATGGCTTTCAAGGAATCGCTCTCAAAATGACGGTCCAGAAAATCACGAGGCGTCGCCAGCAGCAATTGCATCAACTCTGCGACGCCATCCTTGCCCAGCTCGCGCCAGCTCTTCCAGGCGCTTTTCATCAGGCCCCAGGAAGGCATAGGGCTGCCAAGCACAGCAAACAGATGAGGAGCTTTACGTTGGAAGTCGCCCAGCATGGCTTGCCAAGCCTGAGCGTCTTTCTCAGAGACCGCCCGGATACGATTCAAGGTCGTTTCCAGATCTGTGCTGACGCCCAAATAGCTTTGATCCCGGAACACGCTGGCAAAGCAATGTTCTGCAGGAACGAAAGCCAGGCCATGACGGCTGAGCGCATCTTTATGACGCTGGAAAAACGCAGAGCCCGCAAAGGAGGACAGGTTCATGGCGCAGACATCATGCTTGAAACCAGGCAAGGTCAATTCCTGAGTGCTGACTGCACCGCCTGCCGAACCTTTGGCCTCGACGACTTGAACCTTCCAGCCCCGGCTGGCCAGTTCAACTGCCGCTGCCAAGCCATTGTGCCCTGCCCCAACCACAATCGCGTCTACTACTGTCTCTGCACTCACGGGCAACTCCTTTAGCTCTAAAGTATTTATCCGTATTCTACGGTGCAAAGGGAGAACTGAGTAGGAATTTAAGAGAAGGATTGCGGGCGTATACGTTGGTGCCAATCAGATTAGGGGTGAAGCCATCTTTGAGTGGATGCCTTACTCAAAAGCAATGTGAGTAATGGCTACGCTAGTCTTAGCTGACAGATTTGAGATTTGAAGATCGTCAGCAGCTAACGCTAAGCACGTCAGAGTCGAACGACCACCATGTAGATAGAAGGAGCGAGGAGGGACTGTACAGAAGGGAGGATAAGCCTGCCCGGAACGAGCGTTGAGATGCGGTCTGCAGGGTGCAGAGTGGGGCTATCGGGTAGTAATGGGAGATAATCCTGCCCAGAACGGGCGTGAAGAGGCGGCGTGGGCCTGCCCTGATCGGTCCAGGGGGTTTGGACCTGCACTACAGACTGAGCACAGTGGCAGAGCTACCACCCTGCAGGTAGCAGATGGCACCTCTACGATTTGGCCGCGCATAAAACAAAACCCCCGCAAGCGAGTCGCTTGCGGGGGTTTTGAGGAATAAGAGCTTGACGATGACCTACTTTCACAGACGTCCGTCCACTATCATCGGCGCAAAGGCGTTTCACAATCCTGTTCGGGATGGGAAGGTGTGGGACCACCTCGCTATGGTCGTCAAGCGTAAACTGGTTGCCGAGTCGTCTTTCAAGGGACGCCCCAGCCAATTGGAAGAAGCACCTTGCTGTGATCAGTACGGATCAATCAGCAAGTGTTTGCGAAGGTGTCGAGCGCGGGTTGCGCTGCACTTCAATATTACGTTCTGTGGTCAACAACTTAACTCACTACAACCTCAAGGGTTATAGGATCAAGCCACACGGGCAATTAGTACTGGTTAGCTACATGCATTACTGCACTTCCACACCCAGCCTATCAACGTCCTGGTCTCGGACGACCCTACAGGGAGGTCAAGCCTCCGGGATATCTAATCTTCAGACGAGTTTCCCGCTTAGATGCCTTCAGCGGTTATCTCTTCCGTACGTAGCTACTCGGCAATGCCATTGGCATGACAACCGATACACCAGTGGTACGTCCACTCCGGTCCTCTCGTACTAGGAGCAGGCTCCGTCAAATATCCAACGCCCACGGCAGATAGGGACCAAACTGTCTCACGACGTTTTAAACCCAGCTCACGTACCTCTTTAAATGGCGAACAGCCATACCCTTGGGACCGGCTACAGCCCCAGGATGAGATGAGCCGACATCGAGGTGCCAAACACCGCCGTCGATATGAACTCTTGGGCGGTATCAGCCTGTTATCCCCAGAGTACCTTTTATCCGTTGAGCGATGGCCCTTCCATACAGAACCACCGGATCACTATGTCCTACTTTCGTACCTGTTCGACTTGTCAGTCTCACAGTCAAGCACGCTTATGCCATTGCACTATCAAGACGATTTCCGACCGTCTCTAGCGTACCTTCGAACTCCTCCGTTACACTTTAGGAGGAGACCGCCCCAGTCAAACTGCCCACCATGCACGGTCCCCGATCCCGATAAGGGACCTAGGTTAGAACCGCAAACAGACCAGGGTGGTATTTCAAGGTTGGCTCCACGCAATCTGGCGATCACGCTTCAATGCCTCCCACCTATCCTACACAGGCCGGTTCACAATCCAATGCAAAGCTACAGTAAAGGTTCATGGGGTCTTTCCGTCTAGCCGCGGGGAGATTGCATCATCACAACCATGTCAACTTCGCTGAGTCTCAGGAGGAGACAGTGTGGCCATCGTTACGCCATTCGTGCAGGTCGGAACTTACCCGACAAGGAATTTCGCTACCTTAGGACCGTTATAGTTACGGCCGCCGTTTACCGGGGCTTCGATCAAGAGCTTGCACCCCATCACTTAACCTTCCGGCACCGGGCAGGCGTCACACCCTATACGTCCACTTTCGTGTTTGCAGAGTGCTGTGTTTTTAGTAAACAGTCGCAGCCACCGATTCACTGCGGCCTCTTCATGCTTTGTGCGCAGGCACATCACACTAATGAGGCATACCTTCTCCCGAAGTTACGGTATTAATTTGCCGAGTTCCTTCTCCTGAGTTCTCTCAAGCGCCTTGGAATATTCATCCCGTCCACCTGTGTCGGTTTGCGGTACGGTCTCGTAGAGCTGAAGCTTAGAGGCTTTTCTTGGAACTGCTTCCAGTTAGTTTAGAGCCGAAGCTCTATTCAGTCACACCCTTGAATTACGCACCCGGATTTGCCTAAGTGCCTTCTATGATGCGCCAACGGGGACATCCAACACCCCGATAACATTCTGCAATCCGTCCCCCCATCGCACTCTACGACGGTGCGGGAATATTAACCCGCTTCCCATCAGCTACGCATCTCTGCCTCGCCTTAGGGGCCGACTCACCCTGCGCCGATGAACGTTGCGCAGGAAACCTTGGACTTACGGCGAGGGGGCTTTTCACC
This sequence comes from Alcaligenes sp. SORT26, assembly GCF_017377875.1. Taxonomy (GTDB): domain Bacteria; phylum Pseudomonadota; class Gammaproteobacteria; order Burkholderiales; family Burkholderiaceae_B; genus Alcaligenes; species Alcaligenes parafaecalis. Next base: position 154,826 of record NZ_CP070975.1, on the reverse strand, counting down.
CCCTTTATCGCTACTCATGTCAGCATTCTCACTTCCGATACCTCCAGCATTCCTCACGGAACACCTTCACAGGCTTACGGAACGCTCTCCTACCATGTGTACTAAAAGTACACATCCGCAGCTTCGGTCTATGGCTTAGCCCCGTTACATCTTCCGCGCAGGACGACTCGATCAGTGAGCTATTACGCTTTCTTTAAAGGATGGCTGCTTCTAAGCCAACCTCCTGACTGTCTATGCCTTCCCACTTCGTTTCCCACTTAGCCATAGTTAGGGACCTTAGCTGGCGGTCTGGGTTGTTTCCCTCTTGAGTCCGGACGTTAGCACCCGGTGCTCTGTCTCCCGTACTGTACTTGCCGGTATTCGGAGTTTGCCATGGGTTGGTAAGTCGCTGTGACCCCCTAGCCATAACAGTGCTCTACCCCCGGCAGTAATATACGAGGCACTACCTAAATAGTTTTCGGAGAGAACCAGCTATCTCCAGGCTTGTTTAGCCTTTCACTCCGATCCACAGCTCATCCCCTAATTTTTCAACATTAGTGGGTTCGGTCCTCCAGCACGTGTTACCGTGCCTTCAACCTGGCCATGGATAGATCGCCTGGTTTCGGGTCTACACCCAGCGACTGAATCGCCCTATTCGGACTCGCTTTCGCTACGCCTCCCCTATTCGGTTAAGCTTGCCACTGAATGTAAGTCGCTGACCCATTATACAAAAGGTACGCAGTCACACCACGAAGGTGCTCCTACTGTTTGTATGCATATGATTTCAGGATCTATTTCACTCCCCTTCCGGGGTTCTTTTCGCCTTTCCCTCACGGTACTGGTTCACTATCGGTCGATCACGAGTATTTAGCCTTGGAGGATGGTCCCCCCATATTCAGACAGGATTTCACGTGTCCCGCCCTACTTGTTCGATGCTTAGTTCCACGTACTGAATTTCGCCTACAGGGCTATCACCTGCTACGGCTGGACTTTCCATTCCATTCGACTATTCAATACGCTAAAACATCCAGGCTGATCCGGTTTCGCTCGCCACTACTTCCGGAATCTCGGTTGATTTCTTTTCCTCGAGTTACTGAGATGGTTCAGTTCACTCGGTTCGCCTCCACATGCCTATGTATTCAGCATGGGATACCGTATTACTACGGTGGGTTTCCCCATTCGGACATCTACGGATCAAAGCTTGTTTGCCAGCTCCCCGTAGCTTTTCGCAGGCTACCGCGTCCTTCATCGCCTGTGATCGCCAAGGCATCCATCATATGCACTTATTCGCTTGATCCTATAACGCTTGGTGCTGTTATAGGAATATGAGTATACGTTGTTGCCGTTCATCAATCCTTAGCTGTCATTCAATCCGAAGATCGAACAACGTCTATATTTTTGAGAACTTTCGTTGAACATAATTTGTTCTGTTGCAATCACAACCCGTGTATTGTCATCACAAGGCGATAAATCGCTTTGCGTTTATTAGACAACACACCTTCGTTGTGCTTCTTCCTAATTGTTAAAGAGCAATTCGTGGGTTGTATAACCCAACGAGCAGTATTCTTGTAAAAGAACACTCTTCGTTGAATCTAACGCCAGGTCAACCGTTGTTGGCCTGTGCCCTATACTCTGTCATGAACCTTGCTGTATCTACCAACCACAAAAGCGGTGGTGGAGGATGACGGGATCGAACCGACGACCCCCTGCTTGCAAAGCAGGTGCTCTCCCAGCTGAGCTAATCCCCCGAGGTAATCGTTGGTGGGTCAAGTTGGAATCGAACCAACGACCCCCGCCTTATCAAGACGGTGCTCTAACCGACTGAGCTACTGACCCATCTATCACCAGTGGGCGATACCTTCAATGGTCATGACATTAACTAACAGCCAATAAGTGTGGACGCTTTCGCTTTGCGAGCCATTCGCTCTAAAAGGAGGTGATCCAGCCGCACCTTCCGATACGGCTACCTTGTTACGACTTCACCCCAGTCATGAATCCCACCGTGGTAAGCGCCCTCCTTACGGTTAGGCTACCTACTTCTGGTGAAACCCACTCCCATGGTGTGACGGGCGGTGTGTACAAGACCCGGGAACGTATTCACCGCGACATTCTGATCCGCGATTACTAGCGATTCCGACTTCACGCAGTCGAGTTGCAGACTGCGATCCGGACTACGATCGGGTTTCTGAGATTGGCTCCCCCTCGCGGGTTGGCGACCCTCTGTCCCGACCATTGTATGACGTGTGAAGCCCTACCCATAAGGGCCATGAGGACTTGACGTCATCCCCACCTTCCTCCGGTTTGTCACCGGCAGTCTCATTAGAGTGCTCTTGCGTAGCAACTAATGACAAGGGTTGCGCTCGTTGCGGGACTTAACCCAACATCTCACGACACGAGCTGACGACAGCCATGCAGCACCTGTGTTCCGGTTCTCTTGCGAGCACTGCCAAATCTCTTCGGCATTCCAGACATGTCAAGGGTAGGTAAGGTTTTTCGCGTTGCATCGAATTAATCCACATCATCCACCGCTTGTGCGGGTCCCCGTCAATTCCTTTGAGTTTTAATCTTGCGACCGTACTCCCCAGGCGGTCAACTTCACGCGTTAGCTGCGCTACTAAGGCCTAACGGCCCCAACAGCTAGTTGACATCGTTTAGGGCGTGGACTACCAGGGTATCTAATCCTGTTTGCTCCCCACGCTTTCGTGTCTGAGCGTCAGTATTATCCCAGGGGGCTGCCTTCGCCATCGGTATTCCTCCACATATCTACGCATTTCACTGCTACACGTGGAATTCTACCCCCCTCTGACATACTCTAGCTCGGCAGTTAAAAATGCAGTTCCAAGGTTGAGCCCTGGGATTTCACATCTTTCTTTCCGAACCGCCTACACACGCTTTACGCCCAGTAATTCCGATTAACGCTTGCACCCTACGTATTACCGCGGCTGCTGGCACGTAGTTAGCCGGTGCTTATTCTGCAGATACCGTCAGCAGTACCTCGTATTAGGAGGTACCTTTTCTTCTCTGCCAAAAGTACTTTACAACCCGAAGGCCTTCATCATACACGCGGGATGGCTGGATCAGGGTTTCCCCCATTGTCCAAAATTCCCCACTGCTGCCTCCCGTAGGAGTCTGGGCCGTGTCTCAGTCCCAGTGTGGCTGGTCGTCCTCTCAAACCAGCTACGGATCGTTGCCTTGGTGAGCCTTTACCCCACCAACTAGCTAATCCGATATCGGCCGCTCCAATAGTGAGAGGTTCCGAAGAATCCCCCCCTTTCCCCCGTAGGGCGTATGCGGTATTAGCCACTCTTTCGAGTAGTTATCCCCCGCTACTGGGCACGTTCCGATATATTACTCACCCGTCCGCCACTCGCCACCAAGAGAGCAAGCTCTCTCGTGCTGCCGTTCGACTTGCATGTGTAAAGCATCCCGCTAGCGTTCAATCTGAGCCAGGATCAAACTCTTCAGTTTAATCTCTGTGGTTGTCCCGTCTTGCGACGAGACCGATTGTGTCTCAAAGAAAAATTCAGAGTTACACAAGGTAATTCTTCATCTTTCGTTTGTGAGCACTTGATACAAACTTGTGGCGATCCCCGAAGGGTTCGACTCGCTCATTCCAAGCGCCCACACTTATCGGCTGTTAATTGTTAAAGAGCAGTGACAGTTGCCTGTCGTTCTACTGACTAACCCGGCTGGCTCGTCGCGCTTAGCGCTTCGTGCCTTGCTGTGTTAGCAGCAGAGAAACGAGATTATGAAGCAGATCAGGTAGTGTGTCAAGCGTTTTTTTGAAGAAGTTAGAAAGTTTTAAAACCATCCAACTCGTCCCGCTTAACCAGAACTTTCGTTCCGTCCTACCTGGCGAACAATCAACCGCAAGGCTAACTATCCAACTTCACAAACAAGGGTAAATTTTCAAATCTGTTTCAACCTTCGAAACCGCTTAAAAACTTAACGTTGCGTTCTCTGGAGCAGAACCTAGAACTTTAACACAGAATTTTCTGATTTGTCAAGCTCCGGGTTTTACGCCGTGTCAGTTACCTGACTCAGTCATTCAAGCTTCGGTGCGGACCTCTTGGTCAAGGCGGTGAATCTTGGCTAACTGCTCTCTGCGGCGCCTCGGGAAAACCCTGTGTGTGCTGCAGCGAGAAAAGAACTATAGCACGATGATTTTCAGACTGGCAAGCCTTCTTCGCCCTTTTTCTTAGTATTTGGGGAGAGAAAACCCCGTAAAACGTCGTAGCACATTGATAACTATGAATAATAACTATAAAAATAATTTTTAGATTAATTTTGGATTTTTCCTCATGGCAGAAGACTTCAGCCTTCTACAGAGCAAAACCCGGACTGGACGCTGTTTTCCTGACGGAAATTCGTTAAGTCATCCTCCCATCCTCTAACAATTCGCCCCTCTATATATAGATAGGGGGAGCATCCCCCCAAAAAAAGGAGTCTCCAGTCGATGGATGGATGGATGGATGGACTGACTGACTGACTGACTGACTGACTGACTGACTAGTTGGTTGGTTGGTTGGTTGGTTGGTTGGTTGGTTGGTTGGTTGGTTGGTTGGTTGGTTGGTTGGTTGGTTGGTTGGTTGGTTGGTTGGTTGGTTGGTTGGTTGGTTGGTTGGTTGGTTGGTTGGTTGGTTGGTTGGTTGGTTGGTTGGTTGGTTGGTTGGTTGGTTGGCAAACAAGATAGCAGCAGCAAACACACAGCATCCCCTTCTCCCCCGACCAAGAGTGTCTATATATAGAGGGACAGTTGAGTGGCCTCCAGGATCGAGCACTATGCAGTGCTGTTAGCCGCTCGGGGCTCCGGGACAGGGGGTTGGGGCGAGTCAGACGACTTGTCTTGTCGGAGTCACAATCGGGGATGCAAGCAGTCTGCTGTTTGAGCCCAAGGCTTGTGATTGGTCCGGGGGACCAATCACTGGGCGAGTTCAGACTGCGCCCCGATTGTGACTCCGACAAGGGAACCGGCGCGACGCGCCGGCAAGTAGTCCGCCCCAACCCCCTGTCCCGGAGCCCCGAGCGGCGACCTACATAGACCGGCTGGAACCACAAACACCTCCCCCACAATCAGCCTCCTGACCAAAGACAAGCAAAGCATTCATCACACCTAAACACTCTATATAGTCATAAAGGCATAGCAGCCTCACTGACTTGGCCCTACACTAGCCCGGAACAGATATTCCTGAGCGAAACTACTATGCATGAAGACATCCTGATTAACGTTACTCCCTTCGAAACTCGTGTGGCCCTGGTTGAGCAAGGCGCTGTCCAGGAAATTCACATCGAGCGCAGCATCCAACGTGGCTATGTGGGGAACGTCTATCTGGGAAAGGTGGCACGAGTTCTGCCCGGCATGCAAAGTGCCTTTATTGATATTGGCCTGGAGCGCGCCGCCTTTATTCATGTTGCCGACTTGCGGCAGAATCGTGCCGAGCGCAATCAAGGTAGCCCGACCACGCCTATTGAAAAGCTCTTGTTTGAAGGCCAGTCTCTATTAGTACAGGTCATCAAGGATCCGCTCGGCACCAAAGGCGCGCGCGTCTCCACGCAAATCAGCATTGCAGGGCGCATGCTGGTGTATCTGCCCTTTGATCCGCATATTGGTGTGTCTCAGCGTATTGGTTCGGATGCAGACCGGATCGAGCTGCGCGAACGCGTCAGCCGCCTGATGCCCAAGGATGAGAAAGGCGGGTTTATCGTACGCACGCAAGCCGAGTGCGCCAGTGATGAAGAAATCAGTGCTGACCAGCAATATCTGCGCACTTTATGGACGCGTATCCAGGAGCGTATCCGCGAACAAGGCGCCCCCTCGGTTCTTTATACCGACTTGAGCCTGGCACAACGTGTTTTGCGTGACATGGTCACCCCCAATACGCAGTCCATCATTGTGGACTCGCGCACGGTTGTGCAAGAGATGAAGGAATGGGCGCAAATCTATACGCCCTCCGTTCTGGAGCGCATCAGTCACCACAAAGGTAGCCGCGCCCTGTTTGATACCGCCCATGTGGACGAAGAAATTAACCGCGCCTTGTCGCGCCGGGTCGATTTGAAGTCAGGGGGCTATTTAATTATTGATCAGACAGAAGCCCTGACCACCGTCGATGTGAATACCGGCGGTTTTGTGGGTGGCCGCAATTTTGATGACACGATTTTCAAGACCAATCTGGAAGCCGCCATTGCCCTGGCGCGCCAACTGCGTCTGCGAAATCTGGGTGGCATCATCATTCTGGACTTTATTGATATGGACGACCCCGCTCACCGGGAGTCTGTCTTGCAGGAACTGCAAAAAGCCCTGTCCAAAGATCGCACGCGGGTAACGATTAACGGCTTTAGTCAGCTAGGTCTGGTTGAGATGACACGCAAGCGCACGCGTGATTCGCTGGCCCATCAGTTATGCGAACCCTGCCCTACCTGCCAGTCGCGTGGATCAGTGCGTACGGCCCGCACCGTTTGCTATGAAATTCTGCGTGAGGTCTTGCGTGAGGCCAAGCAGTTCAACCCCAAAGAATTCCGTATTCTGGCTGCCCAGGAAGTGGTGGATCTGTTTCTGGAAGAAGAAAGCCAGCACCTGGCGGTAGCGGGTGACTTTATTGGCAAGCCGATTTCGCTGGAAGTAGACCCGCACTACTCCCAGGAACAGTACGACATTATTTTGCTGTAAACCTTATGGCTGCTCGTGAGATTGGTCAGATGGCCAATCTCACTATCTACCACGCATCCGCTCTATAAAGCCTGCGACACAGGCTAGCGCCTTTACTCCGTAATCTGATGACGGATGATATGAAAACCCTCGGACTCCTGAGGCGCCACAAAATAACGACTGAATAAATCAAATTGCGCTTCGGTGGTTTCAAAGGGGTGTTCACCCCCCGCATTCCTGGCATGAAGACGGGCTTTGCACAGCTCATCCGGCACATCCAGATAATGCAGTTCATGAGCCGCCGCTCCCTGCTCGATCACCTCTCGCGCCCAGGCCCGAGTAGCCAGGGTGTTGGATGGAAAGTCCAGCACGACAGATAGGCCAGCTTGCAGCAAGCCTGCAATATGCGGCGCCATGGCGGCACGCAACTGCGCCGAGCAACATGCATAATCTTCCAGCGATTTGATTTGGCCGGGATACAAGCTGGCCAGCCAAAAATCCTCGCTAATCAATACTGTCTTTGATTGCTCGGAGAGTTCTTTGGCAAAGGTAGATTTGCCCGCCGCAATCTTGCCGCAAATCAGATAGAGCCTGGCGGTTGTCGTCTCTGTTTGCTGGGGTGTGGGCGTAGAAGCAAAATCCATCATCATCTCGACTAATAAAAAGGGTCCATAAACAATAAACCCGCCTGAAAAGGCGGGTCAAGGTTTACAAGGGGCTGGTTCCAGCAGTCGCGCACTCAAGACTTGCCGACAACAGCGAACCTTCTCCTGTCTGCAACCAAGAACTTATAGCGGCGCAACCGGCACAAAGTCATCTTCAGGCAGCACTTCTTTCGGCGCATCGTCAGGATTACATACGCCCGGCGCGCGGATAGACGTAAAGATTTCCTTGATCACATCTTTCACGTCTGCACGGTAGCTGTAGACCTTGGCATCCACCCAGCCTTTTTGCATCAAGGTCAGATCGATCAGAATGGATTTATCCCAGCCCGCCCCCGGTTCCAGTTCATAGCGCAAGGTGCCATAGCTGGCCTGACGCTCGTCCATCTTGAACACGGCCGCTTTGCCACACGCGGCCTGATGCTTGAACAAGGCGCGCTGAATGCCAACAAAGTCGTCATTAATGCGTCGTTCGGTCTTGAAGTAGCTGGGACGACGCAGATCCTGTTCACGCAACTCCGCATCCTGCTTGGCACATCCTGCCAATACGGCCAGCCCGGCCAGCGCAAGAATGATTTTCTTCATGATGTTCCTTATCGTGCAGCGTCAGGCTGCTTATTCGTTGAACTGAAACTGCATTTGGTAAAAACCGGCATAGACACCGTTACGGGCCAGCAATTCGTCGTGACGGCCTTGCTCAATAATCCGTCCTTCATCCAGCACCAAAATCTGATCTGCATTTTGTACGGTGGACAAGCGATGCGCAATCACCAAAGTGCTACGGCCTTTCATCAAAGTTTCCAGAGACATTTGCACCTGACGTTCGGATTCGTTATCCAGGGCTGAGGTGGCTTCGTCCAGAATCAAAATAGGGGCATTCTTGATCAAGGCTCGGGCAATCGCCAGACGCTGGCGTTGGCCGCCGGACAGGGAGTTGGCGTTTTCGCCCACCATGGTATCCAGTCCCTGGGGCAAGCCTTCCACAAACTCGCGCAGATTAGCCGCCTCCAGTGCATCCCAAATGCGCTCGGGAGGCACATCAGCACCCGCACCGTAAGCGACGTTCTGCCCGATAGTAGCTTCAAACAGCACCACATCCTGGCTGACCAGAGAGATTTGACTGCGCAAACTGCGCAAGGTCAGCTCATCCAAAGGAATACCATCTACCCGCACCTGACCGCTGGTCGGAATCAGGAAACGCGGCAGCATATTGGCCAAGGTGGTTTTCCCACTACCCGAACGCCCTACCAAGGCGATGGTCTGGCCGGGTTGCACAGCAAAGCTGACGTCGGACAGCGTGTCGCGATGCGCATTGGGGAAACGGTGACGAACGGCCTCGAACTCAATATGGCCATTTACAGGCTGCTTGAACTCTCGCGTACCGGTATCAGGCTCAGGGTCCTGATCCACCAGCTTGAATACGCTTTCCGCCGCCACCAGCATGCGCTGCATGGTGCCCGTAATATTAGTCAGACGTTTGATGGGATCAAAAATCTGACCCAACGCCGCCATAAAGGCAGCAAAGCTACCAATAGTCAGGGACCCGGTATTGGCCTGGTACAGGGCGACAAAAATAACGCCTGCCACCGCAATAGACACAAACAACTGCGTGATGGGCGACAAAGCCGCATCGGCCGAGGCTGCACGCATGGCAAAACGACGCAGACGCGCGTTTACATACATGAAACGGGTATTTTCACGCTCGTAACCGTCAAACAGCTTGATCACGCGCTGGGCATCAATGGCCTCGCTGACCACACGAGTCAGCTCCGCATTCATGTTGACGGTATCGCGGTTGATGCGGCGCAGGCGGCGCGACACCATCTTGGCGACAAACACCGAAGCAGGCATGACCAGAAACACAATGACGGTCAACTGCCAGGACATGTAGAGCAAGACGCCCAGCAAGGCAATAACCGTCAAGGTCTCGCGCACCACGACAGTGACCACCTCAGTGGCTACTCCGGTCATGGTGCCTGCATCAATAGTGAAGCGGTTCAGCAAGCGACCCGTGTCCCCTTGCTTGAACTCCGAATCGGACAATCCCAGCAAGCGGGAGAACATGTCACCACGTAAAGTCAGCAACATTTTGTTGGCGATCCAGGCAAACAAGTAGGAGCTGCCATAACTGGTGACGCCACGCACGAACATCAGCCCGATCACCGCCAAAGGGATGGACCACATATAGTCTGGATTAGCGCCGGTAAAGCCGCCGTCCAGCAGAGGCTTCATGATCACGGCCAGTACCGGCTGCGTTGCCGACGAGATACTGACCAGGATAAGCGCCACGACCACGACCTTCCAATAAGGCAGCAAACGGCTGTAAATGCGCTTCCAGAGGTCGGATTTGACGGGATCGTGCCCAGCAGGCTTGATTTTGGTTTCTATGGCGTTGGACAACGAGGACACCCTATATACTATCTAATTGTGTTTATTCTAACGCTCATTGCCTGAATCGAGCGTCCCCGCTCTGGTTCGCTCTGTCTAGTTGTCCTGTTCATGTCTGATCCCTCTGCCCTTTATCTACGATTGCCTAATTGGTTAGGCGATGTATGCATGAGCCTGCCGTGTTTACAGGCTCTGCTGGACACTGGTTTACCAGTAGTTGTTTGTGCCCGCCCCTGGGCCCGCGAACTGCTATCGGCCTACCCCTTGCATGGTTTCATCCCCATGACCAGCCATTGGCGTCATGATGCCAGAGCCATACGCCGCTATCGCCGTCAGCATGCTCACCGCAACGCGTACGGCCTCTTGCTGCCCGACTCGCTCAGCAGTGCGCTCAGCTTCAAACTGGCTGGTTTACCCGCCTGCGGTTACCGCGATGATGGCCGTAGCCTTTTATTACGTTGGCCATTAAATAAGCCGCAAAACCAGTTGCATGCGGTGCAATCCTGGTTCTATATTGTTCAACAGGCGCTGGGCCTGTGGAATTTGGGCCCCGTCCCTGAACAAGCCCCGGCCACCCTGGATTTGACGCTCAGCCCCCTGCAACGGCAAGAAGGCGATAACAGCCTGCGCCAAGCCGCCCTGCGCCCCGGCGACTATATTCTGATCGCCCCCACCGCAACTGGACTGCACAAAGGCCGCGTCAAAGTCTGGCCCTATTTCGACCAACTGACCCGTCATCTGCAAGCCCAAGGCAAAACCGTCATTATGTGCCCCCCGCCCAACGAGCATGAGGCTGCTCTGCAAAATGCGCCTAGCGCACGTTGCTTGCCGCCCCTGCCGCTAGGGGCCTTTGCGCGGCTTTGCCAACAGGCGCAGTGGGTTATTTGCAATGACTCTGGCGTCTCCCATGTCGCGGCGGCCATCAAGGCGCAGCAGTTGACCCTGTGTGGCGTTACCAATCCGGAAGACACCGGCCCCTGGTCCCCACGGGCCATTTGCCTGGGACGGGACGGCCAATGGCCTACGCTGGACGAGGTGGTGCAGGTTCTAGAGTCAGAGCGGGAGCACCCATGAATGTTTCGAGCATCCTGACCAGCCTGGTCATTCCGCTGAATTTGTTTGCCGCCCTGTTACTTTTGGCGGTACTGCTCTTTATATTGCGGCTGCGCAAAACAGCGACCGCTCTGGCTCTGGCCGGTCTGCTCTGGACCGGTGCCTGGTCCCTGCCTGCCACCAGCCTGTATGCGGGTGGGTATCTGGAAAGAATGTATCCCTATCAACCTGCGGACCAAGTGACGCAGGCCGATGCCATTGTGGTTCTGGGTGGCCACACAGCTCAAAACCGTAGCAACTGGTTCCTGCCGCAAACGGCACAAAAAACCTCGGCGCGGGTAGAGCGAGCAGCAGATCTGTATAAAGCAGGTCGTGCTCCCTATATCGTCTTGTCCGGGGCCGCGCTGGACGGCGGCGTTAGCGAAGCCAAGGTCATGGCAAACACACTGAACAGCCTGAATGTGCCCGCTTCAGCCACGCTGATGGAAAACGACAGCCTGACCACGCAGCAAAATGGTGAATACACCGCACAGCTATTACAAGAAAAACAGGCCAAGCAGGTTTTGCTGGTGACCTCTGCACTGCACATGCCACGCGCCATGGCCATTTTCCGCAAGCAAGGGGTCAATGTGATTGCCGCGGGTGCCGCCCCTCAATTGACCGTGCCAGACAGCCCGGAGTTCTCCATGTGGAAACCCAATCTGATGGCCTTGCAGTCCAGCCGTTCCATCATCAAGGAATATGTGGGGATTCTGGTGTACTGGTCCCGAGGCTGGGCATGATTTGTCGTTCTGAATGTGGGGCCTGCTGCATCGCCCCTTCTATTTCCAGCCCTATTCCTGGCATGCCACACGGTAAACCGGCAGGCGTGCCCTGTATCCAGCTTGATGAACAATTGCGTTGCCGGATTTTTGGCCAGCCAGAACGGCCTGCCTGTTGTTCCGGCCTGCAAGCCTCGCAGGAAATGTGTGGAACAAAGCGGGAAGAGGCCTTGATCTGGCTGAGCGAGCTGGAAGCGCTCACGGCTCCAGCTCTCAAAAATTAGCTATAAAAAAAGCGTTCTGAAATACACTCAGAACGCTTTTTACCAAAGAGCCAAGCATCTCGCTTATAGCGCCCGTGCCTTCAAATAGGCCTGATAGGTATCAATCGAGAAGCGCTGCGCATCAAAACGATTTTCTGCCCGTTGCCTGGCGCGCTTGCCCACCGTGTGCAAACAGTACTTCTGACACAGCATGTCTCGCACATGCGCCTCAATGGCCGCCACATCTCCACAAGGCACAACCCAGCCTTCATGCAAATGCTCAATGCTTTCCGGTAGACCACCAGCATTGGAGATCAAGACGGGCAGACCCAAGGCCAAGGATTCATAGCATGCGTAAGAGGCGGACTCTTTATACGAGAGCACAAAGCCCACATCGCAGGCAGCCAGGACTGAGCGCACATCCTTGACCAAGCCAGGGAAGACAAGCTGTTCAGCGCAGCCCAAAGCCTGCACTTGCTCGCGCACGGCCGCCACGGGCGGGTCACCTGCCACAACAATCTGAATACGCTGCTTGAGCTCCGGCTCCAGTCGGGCCACCGCTTCAACCAGCAGCAACCAGCCTTTTTCCAGATCCGTCCCCCCCACCGAGCCCAGTACCAGGCAGTTCTCTGCCAACTCGGGGCCGAAAAGTGCCTGCCGGGCGGCCTGCTTTTCCTGTGCGGAAACCGGGGAGTAATGCTCCAGATCCAGACCGTGATAAATCCGTTCAACGTTGCAACGCCGATAATCAGAATTAGCCAGTTGGCGGGCTACATAATCACTGACGGCAATACAAAGATCAGTCCCAAAGCGCGCCCGCAAACGGTTACCTAGGCTGTGCAAACGGTTGGTATTGTGTTTGGTCCAGATAATGACGGGGGGATTAGGCAGCGTTTTGCAGGCGATCATGACATGGCGGTGATCGGTACTGCCATTGCAATGCACAATGTCGAAAGCTTCGCGCTGCAGGAAGCCACGCAAGTTCCAGATTTCTGACAAGGCCGTCCCGATACGGGCGGTATACAGCCCCGGCAACACTCTTACACCGGGTATCTGCAAAGCTTCACGATACAGTCGGCCCGTTGCCGGTGCCGCCAGAGTGAATTCACACTGATGGGCCAAACCGCGCAACAAACCCAAAATGTAGGTGACATGGCCGCCGCCATTACCATGGTGAATATCAGTGATCAGGACCTTCAAAACTCGCTCCGTCAGCGACTATGAGTGACAGGTAAATACTCAGGCCGAGTATCTACAGGCCACAAAGTGTATCCGCTATTGAGCAAGCTGAACAATGACTGAACAGCAGTTTTGAGGATTTAATACCAGTAACAGAGAAAACAGCCTTACAAACGCCTTTAAGCTTGGCGGCGAAGCAACACTTTCTGATACAGCTCCTGATAGCGAGTCGCCACCGCAGGCCAACTGAACTGGATCAATAATTCACGCGAATTCTCGACCAGATTGCGAGCCATCACCGGATCTTTGCTAATTTTCTCTATGGCCTGAGCCAGCTCTTCTGCATTTTCCGGGTGGGTCAACAACAAGGCGTGATAGCCACCCTGAACGTATTGGGCAAAGCCGCACCAGGGGCTAGGGCTGAGTACAACCGGCAGCCCATAGGACATGGCTTCCAGCGGTGCCATACCGAAGCTATCGTTCAGGGTCGGATGCACATAGATATCCGCCGCACGATAAAAGGGCTCCACATTCGACGTTTCGCCCTGCAAGATCACGCGATCTTGCATATTCAAGGCTTGCAACTGCTGACGCATCTGGTCGCGCAGGCCCGGTTTTCCGCCTACGACCAAAAGGCGGTAATGGGAAGGCAGTTTTGCCAAAGCCTCCAGTACTGTACTCAGGCCTTTGCGCAGTGGATTACGGGCCACCAGCAAGCAAACGACCTGCTCCTTGGTGAAACCTAAAGACTCGCGAACTTTGGCGCGCTCTTCTCCCTGATGATCGACTTGCGGCAAGGCAACGCCAGGAGCAATAACGGGATATTCGTGCACGCTGCCATAAGCTTGCTGCAACTGCTCAGCAATCAGACCAGAAACCGCCACGACCGCATGAGGGCCCGGACGCAAGCGCCGCTTTTCCAGACCCAGGTATCCCCAAACCCGAGGGCTGAAGTAGGAACCCAGTTTTTTCAGCAGAGGCAAAGGCCGCACGCGCCAGTTAAAGCGCACCGGAGTGACATGTACCACTTCCACATCCCCACACCAGCCATTCATGTGCGAATGCACAATGTCAAAGCCTTGGGAAGTCGCCTTGGCGGCCTGACGAGCAAACAAAATACCGCGTATCCAGCCGGGCCAGTGCGACCAATGGCGGATCGGCACATAAGCCAGCTTCAGATCACAGCGGCTGTCGTATTCACGCGCAAATACGGTGATTTCGTGTTTTTCGGCCAACTCGCGCATCAGCTCCACGCCATAGGCTTCGGCGCCACCAAAGCGATTGCCGAAACGGTCGACAACAAAAGCAATGCGCAGGCGCTCGGGAACGGGGGTGTCGTGGGGCTGATCTGAACTCATGAGCGGGAAACCGTTCTGCGCTTGTCTTCCAGGCGTGTGACGCACTTTTGCACGAAGCGCAAAATATTGGTGGAACGCGATACGGTGACGCGCGGCAAATCAAACAAATCGTCATCCGAGCGCGCCAGACCTCGATTGGTCGTGGTGGCATTCAGATACCCGGCCAGCCGCACCTGTTCACGAATCGCTTGATTCTGGTCGCCATAGGGATAGCAAAACGCACTGACTTCCACTTGCAGCGCATCTTGCAGCTCTGCTTTGGATTGCGCGATCTGGTAATGAGCAATTTCCGAGGACACATCTGTCAAATGGACATGGTCCAGGGTATGCGAGCCTGCTTCATGACCAGCATTTACCCAGGCGCGCAGCTCGGGCAAAGACATCAGACCAGAATGTGGCACGCCTTTGGGCTGGTCCCAGAAGTTAGAGCCGTCCAGATGTCGGGCAACGATGTAATTGGTGGCTGTAAAGCCCAATTCGTCCAGCACCGGCATGGCGTTCTGAAAGACGTTGCGGTAGCCGTCGTCAAAGCTGATTCCCACAACTTTGCCTTGCTTTTCACCACGCAAATACGGCATCAACTGTGCCATGGACAAGCCACGATAGCCCAAGCGTTTCAGCCAGGTCATCTGGCGTCGGAAATCGGTGGGGTGCACAGTCAAACCGCGATACGGCGAGCCTTTAGGAGCGGGCACCCCGACCTGGTGGTACATAAGAATCGGAATCATAGGCGGCATTATAAGGGGCTAATCTGACTTCTGACGGGTGTAATACCAGAGCTTACTATAACGAAACAGGCTGCCCGAAGCGGCCATGCACGCCAGAATGAAACCTTGCGGGCCATCCAGAAAACCGCGTCGAACCAGGTAGTGGCGCACAAAGGTCCAACTGGCATGACCGGCAATACCGGGCAGACTGGTGGTTTTGCCCTTGGCCTGCATTTGGCGCGCCGCATCCGAGGAATAACGGTTAATTTTGTCGATAAAGATTTCGAGGCTGGCGTAGGGATAATGCAGAAAATGGCCATCCAGAATCAGGATGGGGTGCTCGGTCTGCACGCTTTCATGTACTTTCGCGTCGTTAAAGCGGGCTGTGCCGCGCTTGAACAGACGCAAAACCCGGTCTGGCCACCAACCGCTATGGCGCATCCAGCGGCCAGCAAATTCTGACAGGCGGGCAATCCGGTAGGCTGTCCCGCGTGGCTGGGCCATTTCCTGCTGAATCAACTGAGCCAATGCAGGGGTGACACGTTCATCAGCATCGATGGACAGTACCCAATCACCAGTCGCCTTGTCCAGGGCACGGTTCTTCTGAGGACCAAAACCGGGCCAATCCGGGGTAATGCTGACCTGGGCTCCCATGGAGCGGGCGATTTCCACGGTCTCGTCGGTACTGCCCGAATCCACCACAATGATTTCGTCCGCAAAGGCCACGGACTCCAGGCAAGCACGAATATGCGCCTGCTCGTTCTTGGTAATCAAAATAACGGACAGGCGCTTGCCAGAGCCAGACACTGCGTTTTGCTCTACTTCTGTCGTTGACGACGACGCCATGCTTTCCACCTATTGAAAATCGGACCGATCACGGGATGTACCGCTACGTTCAGCCTGCGGCCTACCGATACGCCCGTGGTATCGCGCACGGCAAAACGATAAATATGCAGGGGATCGCTGCCGGGCTGATTAGAGCCAAAGGCGCGTGTCGTGTACAGGTAGCGGAAACCCGCTTGCTGCGCGATCTGCACGTAATCAGGATCAAAATAGCCTTGAGGCCAGCACAACTGGTCCGAGACCGTGCCCATATTGGCCTGCAGAGTCTTGCGCGACTGTTCCAGCTCCCAGCGCATCTTGTCATTTTTTTGATCACGTTGATCGCTTAAATCCCAACGGGTATGCGTGTGGGTATGGCTGTGGAACTCGAACACACCATCGGCCTGCATGGCGTGGATTTCACTCCAGCGCAAAATCACCTCGTCGCTGCGCCCTTGTTCAATACGCGCTTCACATTCGCGGTGCACCGGACATTCAGGTACGTCCTGGCCTTGCCCCAGATAAGGGCGCACCGGACCATCCTTGATCCAGTCTGTCACCAGAAAGATCACGGCATTGAAACCATATTTTTTCAGCAAAGGGTAGGCATAGACCCAATTGTCCAGGTAGCCGTCATCAAACGTGATCAGCACCGATTTGGGAGGTACGCCCTGCCCTTGCAAATGGCCCACAAACTGCTCGGTACTCAGGCTGGTCCAGCCGTTTTTCTTCAACCATTGCAAATGCTGCTCGAAATGCTCGGGACTGGCATTGATCATGCCCCCTTCCGGGGTGACATGGTGGTACATCATGACAGGCACAGTGCTGGCCACTTTCATCCCTGAAGCTCCTTTAACCAAGCGTAGTACGCGCCTTCCAGCCGATCGCCCATGGCAAGCGGGGTAAAGCGCTCGTCGCTGCGGCAGAACAAGCGGCCTGCGGCCCCCATTTCCTGACGCAGCTCGGGGCTTTGAATCAGTTTTTCCAAAGCGGCACGCCACTGCTGGGGTTCCTGCAAATCTGCCAGAAAACCACTGCGGCCTTCCTGCATCATCTCCGGCACACCGCCCACGCGACTGCCCAGCACAGGAATACCCGCGCTACCGGCTTCGACAAACACAGTGCCCGACGCTTCCATATGGGTCGCCAGGGCAAAAATATCCAGATTGGGCAGAATCGATGGTACATCCGAGCGTGCACCCAATAAATGCACCCTGCCCTGCAAGCCAGACTCAGCAATCAAGGCCTGTAACTGCTCGTAGCCGGGCGAGCCGCCCCCCACCAGCACCAGATGCAGTTGGGGATACTGAGCAAACAAAGGCTGCATGGCAGCGATCAGTTCATGATGGCCTTTTTCACGCCGCAACACAGCGATACAGCCCACCAGCAAGGTATCCGACGCCAAACCCAGCTCGGCACGCAGATCCAGGGCGGGGGCTGAATCAAGCACACTGGGGTCCACACAGGGGTAGACCACCCGCACATGCTCGGGCTTCACTCCGCGCTCAATCAGATGATCACGCACATAGTCGCTGGGCGTAATCACCCGTTTGGGCACGATGGTGTACGACATCAATGAGCCGACTTTCTTGGCCAGATGGCGAGTACGCACAATCAGCGGTGTCCCCGCCAAGCGCCCTGCCACCCCGGCCAGCATGGTGTCCCGGCGGCTATGGCTATTGAGCACATCAAACTTGCCCTGACGCAGAACGCCACGCAATTGACGCACGCCGCGCATATAGTTGGCCGGGCCATCCATCAAGAGGGTGTGGACCACAAAGCCCTCATCACGCAAACGCTCGGTAAGCTGGGCATGAGGCTGGCACGCGGCCTCCACCTGGTGCCCACGCTCACGCAAGATACGCATGGCACGCAGGATGTAATTTTCCTGACCGCCAAAGCTGGTGGCTGCTTCCGAGTGCAAAATGCGCAAGGGCTTCATCGGTAGCTGATCTCCACCTCGTGTGTGGCATCCCAGCCTTCCAACTGCTCCAGCAAGGAATCAGCCAGACGAACACGCCATTGTGGGCCTAGCTGCACCACACATTCGTAATCAGGGCGTTGCAACTGCACCTCTACCGGGACACCGCCCTGCTGCTCGGCGCGATGCGGCGCCAGCAAGGCTTGCAAACGCTGCGCGTCCGCATTGTTATTCAAAGCAATGCTCAAGCAACTGGCACGCGCCTCACGGGCCAACTGCAGATCAAAAATCGAATCGGCATTGATACGCAGACCACCGGTGTAGTCGTCGTTGCTGACCTTGCCCTGAATGATGATCAACTGGTCTTCTTTCAGACGTTGACGGTGTTCTTCAAACAGCTCGTTGAAGATAGCGACTTCCAACTGAGCCGAACCATCGTCCAGCATGGCGTACAACATCTTGCCGCGACGAGTCATGCGCACACGAACGGCCGACAGCACGCCAGCAAACCATTGCGGGCTGCGCGAGGCTTCCAGACGGGCCAGGGGCGTAGGCGCAAAACGACGAACTTCGTCACGCCAGGCATCAAACAAGTGGCCGCTGAAGTAAAAGCCCAGCGCGGTTTTTTCCTGACGCAAACGATCTTGCAGGCTCCAGGGGGCAACTTTAGCCACCTCGCCTTCCACAATGTCGTTGGAGTCGTCCGCAAACAGGGAGGACTGATTGGCACTGCGCTCGGCTTGATCAGCCGCTTCTGTCGCCGCACCAATACTGGCCAGCAAGGCGGCCCGGTTCTCGTCGATAGAATCAAAGGCACCCGCACGCACCAAGGCTTCGATAGTGCGTTTGTTCACCTGATGACGATCCACACGACGGCAGAAGTCAAACAGGCTGCAGTAAGGTCCGCCTTCTTTACGAGCCTGCACAATCGCTTCAACCGCAGCTTGCCCGGTGCCTTTGACCGCACCCAAACCAAAACGCATGGTGCGAGGGGGCAAGCCTTTTTCGGTGTAGCTGTCTTGAACAGGCTCAAAACGGTAGTTGGACGCATTGATATCTGGCGGCAAGACTTCCACGCCGTTAGCCAGCGCGTCTTTCCAGAAAATCTGGACCTTGTCGGTATCGTCCATATCGGACAACAAGGTCGCTGCCAGGAACTCGGCCGGATGGTGGGCCTTCAACCAGGCGGTTTGATAGGCAATCAGTGCGTAAGCAGCGGAGTGACTCTTGTTAAAACCGTAACCCGCAAACTTTTCCATCAGGTCAAACAGCTTGACCGCCAATTCGGGATCGTGGCCTTTTTTAACTGCCCCTTCCTCGAACAAGACGCGGTGCTTGGCCATTTCCTCGGGCTTTTTCTTACCCATGGCACGACGCAGCAAGTCGGCGCCACCCAGCGAATAGCCACCAATAATCTGCGAGATCAGCATCACCTGTTCCTGATAGACGATGACCCCGTAGGTACTGCTGAGCGTGCTCTCCAGATCCGGGTGGAAATAATCAACTTCAGCGCGACCGTGTTTCCGGTTCACGAAGTCCACCACCATGCCCGACTCCAGCGGCCCCGGACGATACAGGGCCAGCATGGCGATAATGTCTTCAAAAGTGGAAGGTCGCAGGCTGCGTAGCAGCTCTTTCATCCCGCGCGATTCCAACTGGAACACGGCGGTAGTATTGCCGTCGCACAAAATCTTGTAGGAAGCGTCGTCATCCAACGGCAAAGCCATGATGTCGAAATCACGCTTGTCCGCATTGAACTGGCGTACATAGCGCACGGCCCAGTCCAGAATCGTCAAGTTGCGCAGCCCCAGAAAGTCGAACTTGACCAGGCCAGCGGCCTCCACGTCGTCCTTGTCATATTGCGACACGGCGTTGGCATCGGGGCCCGACTGGGCATACAACGGGCAGAAATCAATCAGCTTGCCGGGCGCAATCAGGACGCCCCCGGCGTGCATGCCCACGCTACGAGTCAGGCCTTCCAGAGGACGGGCCAGGTCGATCAGGGCTTTGACTTCCTCGTCGTTCTCGTAACGCTCACGGAAGGCAGGCTCATCGGCCAGCGCACGTTCCAGCGTCCAGGGGTCGGCGGGGTTGAAGGGAATCAGTTTGGACAAGCCGTCGCACAGACTGTAGGGCAGCTCCAGCACACGGCCTACGTCACGCACCACCGCTTTCGCGCCCAGGGTACCGAAGGTGGCAATCTGGCTCACGGCCTGACGGCCATATTTCTGTTTGACGTAGTCAATCACGCGTTCGCGGTTGTCCTGGCAGAAGTCCACGTCAAAGTCAGGCATGGAAACCCGCTCGGGGTTCAGGAAACGCTCGAACAGCAAGTCATAGCGCAAGGGGTCCAGGTCGGTAATACCCATGCTGTAGGCCACCAGGGAACCCGCACCCGAGCCCCGGCCCGGTCCTACCGGCACACCATTGTGTTTACCCCAGTTGATGAAGTCCGCCACGATCAGGAAGTAGCCGGGGAACCCCATGGAAATGATGGTATTGCACTCCCACATCAAACGCTCTTCGTAGGTGGGGCGCTGTTTCTCGCGCTCTTCTGGGTCGGCGTACAACTGCACCAGACGAGTTTCCAGCCCATCTTTAGCCTGCTGGATCAGGAAGTCGCCCAGCGACATCCCTTCTGGCGTAGGGAAATCCGGCAGATAAGGCTTGCCCAGTTCCATTTCCAGGTTGCAGCGCTTGGCAATTTCCAGCGTGTTTTCCAGTGCAGACGGCACATCGGCAAAACGCTGCTGCATGTCGTCCGAACTAAGAAAATACTGTTCCTGCGTAAAGCGTTTCACTCGCTTGGGGTTGGCCAATTGCTCGCCTTCGGCAATACATACCCGTACTTCGTGCGCACGAAAATCGTCAGGCGCAATAAATTGAATCGGGTGCGTGGCCACCACCGGCAAGTCCAGATCAGCCGCCACCCGCATTGCCGCCTGCACGTACAGCTCGTCGCCGTCCGCGCCGCTGCGTTGCAATTCGATGTAGAAGGCGCCGGGGAACAAGTCCTGCCAATGACGGGCACAATCGCGCGCCAACTCCAGATTGCCGTCAGCCAGGGCCTGACCAACATCGCCCATGCGTCCACCGGACAAGGCAATCAGGCCGCTACACTCTTTCAGCCAGGCGCGTTGTACTTCCGCGCGGCCCTTGTATTGGTTACCCAGCCAGGCGCGGGTCAAAATGTCACACAGGCTTAAATAGCCCGCTTCGTTTTGCACCAGCAACAGCAGGCGTGACGGTTTTTCGCGGTCTTCCTCGTTCTGCAGCCAAATATCACAACCCATGATGGCTTTCAGCCCGGCTTTACGCGCCGAGGTGTAGAACTTGATCTGTCCAAACAAGTTGCACAAATCCGTCAAAGCCAATGCAGGCTGCCCATAGGCCTGCGCTTTTTTGATCATTTCGGGAATACGGGCGATGCCGTCCACCACGGAGAACTCCGAGTGGGATCGCAAATGGACAAAAGAAGGGGTGGTTTCGCTCATGATGGAATTGTACTTAAGCCAATAGACATTGGTGACCCTGAAGCGATGCTCAGGGTGAATAAGGGCAGGCAATATGTTTCGATTGGTTCACATCTCGCTGAACAACAAACGCACAATCACCCGCCCCCTGCCGACCAATACCAAAATAACAAACAGTCTAGCGCTGCAAGGCAGCCCAGGCTTTTTCCAGGCGCTTGACCGAGACAGGCATGGGGGTGCGCAGTTCCTGAGCAAACAAGGACACGCGCAACTCCTCCAGCATCCAGCGGAAGTCTCGCAAACCGCTATCGGTCGCACCTTTCAGCGCCGCCACGGCACGCTGGTACTTCATCAGCAGGACTGACATATCCTGCATCAAGCGTTGATCGCGGGCCGGATCAGCACGCAATTTGTCCACCCGAGTTTGTACGGCCTTCAAGTAGCGCGGCATATGCGCCAACTGCGCGTATTCGTTACTTTCCAAAAACAAAGTGGGCATCAGGGCATTCAATTGCTGCTGTATGTCTTTCAAGGCCTCGGGATGTGCCTTGATTTGTGCCAGTTTCTTCTGGGCAGCACTCCACTCATTCAGAATCTGTCCGGCCAGACGCGCCACTTCCTGGGCCACCAGACCCAAGCGACTGCGACCTTCTTGCGCTCGTGCCTCAAACTCGGCCTGGTTTTTCGGCCAAGGCTCCATCATGCAGGACTGCTCCAGGGCCACATCAATAATCTGGTCCCGCAATTGTTCCTGCGTCCCCAGATTGATGTACAGCATGCTGATACGGGTCAGATCCGTAATGTTCTTTTCCAGAAAGCGCACTTGCTCGCGCAGGGCCAAACGGAACAAGCGGCGCAAACCCTGACGGTGCTGGCGCTGGGCCTGGGCCGGGTCGTCAAACACGTCCAGATCACAATGGGTTTTCTTGTCGATCAAGGCCGGATAGCCAATAAAACTGCGGCCTTTGCGCTTGATTTCCATGAGCTCCGGCAGCTCACCAAAGCTCCAGCCAGTCAGTTGCTCGTGATCCAGCACTTGCGCTACTTGCTCGTCGCTGGCGGCCATCTGCTGGAAGGACGCCTGGGCCTGACGGCCATGTTCGGCCTTGAGCTGATCCAGATTACGCCCACCGGACAACATGCGGCCATGCTCATCAATGACCCGGAAGTTCATGAACAAGTGGGTCGCCAGGGTTTCAGGCTTGAAATCGCTGCGTTGGGGCCGTTGCTTGAGCTGTTGCCACATATCCTGGGAAATCGCATCCAGCAGGCTCATGCCCGGATCGGAGGCTTTTTCAAACCAGCGTTGATGGAAGGCGGCAGCGTAATCCGGCAAGGGCACGCAATGACGACGAATCCGCTGCGGCAAGGACTTCAGCAAGGCCAGTACTTTTTCCTTCAGCATGCCGGGCACCAGCCATTCGCAGCGGGCCGCCTCGATCTGATTCAGGGCAAACAAGGGCACGCTTAAGGTGACGCCATCGCGCACCGAGCCCGGCTCGAAGTGATAATCCAGTGCCATCTTCACGCCCTGCCATTCGACGGAACGCGGGAAGACCTCAGTGGTGATACCGGCTGCGTCGTGCTGCATCAGCTCGTCGCGGTTCAATTCCAGGCCTTTGGCCTCTTCTTTGGACAAACCCTTGAACCACTTTTCCAGCGTGGCCGTCTGGTACACATCCTGCGGGATACGCTGATCGTAAAACGCGTAAATCAGCTCCTCATCCACCAGAATGTCGGGGCGACGCGATTGATGCTCCAGACGTTCAACTGCCTGAATCTGCTGACGGTTATGACGCAGGAAAGGCAGGTTGGACTCAATCTCGCCGGGCACCAGCGCTTGGCGCAAAAACAGCTCGCGAGACTGTGCCGGATCAATACGGCCAAAGTGAATGCGTCGGCCACTGTAAATCAGCAAGCCATACAGCGTGGCACGTTCATTGGCCACCACCTGACCGGCCTTTTTCTCCCAGCGCGGATCGCCCCATGTTTTGCGCAGCAAATGGGCACCGACTTTTTCAATCCATTGCGGCTCGATACGGGCCACACAACGAGCAAACAGGCGCGTGGTTTCCATCAGCTCGCCCGCCAGAATCCAGCGGCCTGCTTTCTTGACCAGTTTGGAACCGGGGTGAATTACAAAGCGCAATTCACGCGTACCTTGATAGATACCGGTTTCTTCGCTCTTGTAGCCAATATTGCCGATCAAGCCCGTCAACAGCGCCAGATGCACTTGCTCGTAGGTCGCCGCCGAAGGATTCGCCACCCAATGCTGTTCCTGTACCAGGCTACGCAATTGAGTATGGACATCACGCCACTCCCGAATCCGCAAGGGTGACAGCAGGGCCTGCTTGACGCTATTGGCAAACTTGCGCTGCGAGCTTTGCTCTTGCCCCAGTTCCTCCAGCCAGTTCCACAGCTTCACATAGGACAGGAACTCGGACTTGTCGTCATTGAAACGAGCGTGGGCCTGGTTGGCCGCTTCCCGCTCGTGCACAGGACGATCGCGTGGGTCTTGCACCGACATGGCCGAGGCCACAATCAGCATTTCCGTCAAACAGTGATGCTCATGGCCCGCCAGAATCATCCGAGCCACGCGCGGGTCGACCGGCAGCTTGGCCAGAGAACGACCCACCTTGGTCAGGCGCTGCTGTTCGTCCAGTGCACCCAGCTCTTGCAGGATTTGATAACCATCGGCAATCGCGCGGCCCGTAGGCGGTTCCACAAAGGGGAAGGTTTCCACATCGTCCAGATGCAGAGCCTTCATGCGCAGAATCACCGAGGCCAGCGAGGAACGCAGAATCTCGGGATCGGTAAAGGGAGGACGGCTCTTGAAGTCCTGCTCGTCATAAAGACGAATACAGATACCGGGGCCAATACGACCGCAACGCCCTGCCCGCTGGCTGGCCGAGGCCTGGCTGATCGCTTCAATACGCAGTTGCTCGACCTTGTTGCGCCAGGAATAGCGCTTGATCCGCGCCAGGCCGCTATCGACCACAAAGCGGATACCCGGCACCGTCAGCGAGGTTTCCGCCACGTTGGTCGCCAGCACGACGCGGCGGGCATTCCCTTTGGGGCGGAAAATACGTTCCTGATCGGCTTGCGACAGGCGCGCAAACAAAGGCAGGATCACGGTATTAATGGGTTTTTCTTTCTCCAGCGCTTCAGTGGCTTCGCGAATTTCGCGCTCTCCGGGCAAAAACACCAGAATATCGCCCATGCCATGCCGCGCACATTCCTGCACCGCATCCACAATGCCCTGCATCAAATCGCGTTCTTCTTCCGAGGCGGAGCGACGCTCTTCGGCATCCACCAAAGAGGGATCCTGAATCGGGCGATACATAATATCGACGGGGTACAGGCGGCCCGAGACTTCAATGACCGGAGCGGCTTTACCCTTATGGGCAAAATGCTGTGCAAAACGGTCGGCATCAATCGTGGCCGAGGTAATGATCAGTTTCAGATCACGACGCCGTGGCAACAGTTGCTTCAAAAAGCCCAGCAAGAAGTCGATGTTCAGACTGCGTTCATGGGCCTCGTCAATAATGATGGTGTCGTAGCGGCTTAACAGGGGATCGCGCTGGGACTCGGCCAGCAAAATCCCGTCCGTCATCAATTTGATGGCCGAACGTGGCCCGGTCTTGTCGTTAAAGCGAATTTGGTACCCTACCCAATCACCAATCTCGGATTGCAGCTCCTGGGCGATACGTTTGGCCACCGAGGTAGCGGCCAGACGACGAGGCTGGGTATGACCAATAATCTTGCCCTGCAGGCCACGGCCCAGCTCCAGACAGATTTTGGGTAATTGAGTGGTTTTGCCCGAGCCGGTTTCACCACACACAATGACCACCTGATGGTCTTTGATTGCCTGCGCAATTTCGGCCCGGCGGGCGCTGACAGGCAGGTCATCAGGGTAGGAAATTGTTGGTAAAGAGTGTGGGTTTTCAGTCAATTCGTCGGACTCGTGCATGAAAGGTAGTTTCTGGTACAGACATCATTATAATTTTGGCTTGAAACCATTTGGACGCAAAGATCCCCCGCAATGAACACAGACATCCCCGACTCGTACAACGCCATCGAACCACCGGATGAATCCCAGGCACAATTTGTGCGATGGTTCAGGGAAGTGGCGCCTTATGTACACGACTTTCGTGGCAAGACGTTCGTAGTGGCCTTTGGGGGCGAGCTCATCAACGATGGACTGCTCTATACCCTGATCCCGGATTTGTCGCTGCTGTCGGCCTTGGGCATCAAGCTGGTGCTGGTGCATGGTTCACGCCCGCAGGTCAACGAGCAACTGCGCCTGAAAGGCGAGACCACACAATTTGGTCGCGGTACCGAGCCCACCAGTGCCGTCGCACTGGAGTGCGCCAAAGAAGCCGCCGGTGAAATTCGCCTGGATATTGAAGCGGCCTTCAGCCAGGGTTTGCCCAACACCCCCATGTCACACGCCCAGATTCGCATTATTTCGGGCAACTTTGTGACCGCGCGTCCGGTCGGTGTCATTGATGGCCTGGACTTCAAGCATTCGGGTTCGGTGCGCAAACTTGATGTGGATGCCATGCGCGTCATCATGAATCAAGGAGCGCTTATTCTACTCTCCCCCTTGGGTTTTTCCCCAACTGGCGAGGCTTTTACCCTGGACATGGAAGATCTGGCCACCAGCACCGCGATTGCGCTGCGTGCGGAAAAACTGATTTTCCTGACGCCTGAACATATTGGCCACTCCAATAATCTGGATATTGATTCGGAACTGGCCCGTGCCGATGCCGATGGCCTGCTGGCCTCGGGCAAGCTGGACGAGGACTGCTCCACCTTCTTGCGCTATGCCTCGCAAGCGGTCAAACGCGGGATTGCCCGTGCGCATCTGGTGCCCTACAAGCAAGACGGCAGCATCTTGCTGGAAATCTTCACCCACGATGGGGTGGGCACCATGGTGGTAGAAGACACCCTGGACGATTTGCGCCCGGCCAATCTGGACGATGTCGGGGCTATTGTGCAGTTGATTGAACCCCTGGAGATCGACGGTACGCTGGTGCCACGCGGCCGCTCTGTCATTGAGCGGGAAGTGGAGCAATTCACGGTTCTGGAGCACGACGGCATTATTTATGGCTGTGTCGCCCTGATTCCCTACGAAGCAGAGAGCATGGCCGAGATGGCCTGTCTTATCGTGCATCCTGAATGGCAAGGCTCGGGCGAAGGCGAAATTTTGCTGCGTCACACCGAAGCCAAAGCCCGTGCGGCGGGTTTCAAGCGTCTGTTTGTCCTGACGACCCGCACCTCGCACTGGTTTATCAAACGTGGTTTTGTACAGGGCGGCGTCTCGGATCTGCCCAAGGGCAAGCAATCGCATTACAACCGTTCGCGCAACAGCATGGTCTTTATTAAAAAGCTGTAAGCCGGTTTGACCCTCCTGCCCCCCTCAGTACAATACGCCCATCCAAGAATTTGATTGAAAAGGAACACATATGGCACGCATGATTCACTGTGTGAAGCTGAAACAGGAAGCCGAGGGCCTGGAGTTTCCACCCTACCCTGGTGAACTGGGCACCAAAATCTGGCACTCGATCTCCAAACAAGCCTGGGCCAACTGGATGGATGTGCAAACCCGTCTGGTTAATGAAAACCGCCTGAACCTGGCTGACGCCCGTGCCCGCTCGTACTTGAAAGAACAGATGGAACAGTATCTGTTTGAAGACAAGGATGTGGAAGCAGACGGCTTTACCGCTCCCAGCGCCTAAGTCCCCTTCCAGATCAAACGTCTGAACCCCTGAGCATGGCCTTCATGCTCAGGGGTTTCTTTATTCCAGCGCTCTTTTCCTACCCCTGCCCAGCGTCGCCACCTTCACGACAAACCTCACTCAATACGTAAACAAATGAAACGCATCGCGATACTTTCGTTTCCGACTGGTCAAAAATCAAAAGAAATGAGCGTTTTCTACAGTTATTCCTACTCCTAAGGCACAAAATCACGGCTGGCTTGATGGACACGTGGGGTGCCCAGGCAAGGGGTGGAGCGCAGTACAAACACAGGAATAACGCTGGTCGGGGCATGCCCTTCCAGAATGCAGCCGCCATACCCTGGTCTATCCCTACGCCGACCCAATACTGGCTGAGCTACCCAATAGCCGGACGGACTTTATCTCGAAGCTCCTGTCCGAGCAGCCCGGCACGCCCCCATTACGTGTCCCTGTACAGCACAGCCGCTTACTTGCTTTACCCACAGGAAAAGAAGTTCATGTGCCGCCTAGACCTACCCGAGATTGATCAGTACTCGACCCACTTACGCCTGTGGCTGGTCAATCTCAGCTACTTACAGGCTTTGTATGGGTCCGAGTTTCATGCTTTTGTGCTCAATACGGTGCAGCAAAGGCTGCTGGACTGCGGACTGAGCGCAGACGAGATCTTTATACAGGGGGATTTTGTCCTGATTGCCTTGAAGCACTTGGGTAAACAGAATCGCTTCCAACGCACCCATCCCAATGCCTTGGCCCAATTGCTGGGTGCAGCGCTGGAGTGCGACCCCATCACCCAGGATGAAAACCGTATCTATCTGCATACCCAGATGGCTTACCACTACGACAGCCGTCAGTACGACACGGATCTGCTTCACCCTCCGGCTCCCAACCCCTGCTCTCACAACCATCCGGCGACACTGGCCTCCTGGCACAAGGTTTGGGCCAAGACCTACCGGGACGATATGTGCCTGGCGGTCCGCATGCTGGACGATTTGCAAAACGGTCTGCTGGCCCTGGCCTTTCAGCCGCTCTACCACCTGAGTGACAAGCACAAGAACAAAGACTTTTATGAAGAGGCGCTGATTCGCCACTCCAGCGGGGCCGACTACGCCTTGCCCGAGGCCATTGCCGCCCTGGAGCGACTGGGACTGATTTCCCGCCTGGATCGCAGCGTCTTGGGAAGTGTGGTTGAGCTCTTGAGCACCAAGCCCACTCTGTGCCTGGGCGCCAATCTGTCTGCCGGTTCCTTGCAGGATGATTTGTGGTGGCAAGACCTGTTCAGCTATCTGGATAGCCGTCCCGATGTAGCCCAACGTCTGATTCTGGAGGTCACGGAAACCGGTACGATTGCGCACAAGCCGACGGCGCTCCGTCTGATTGCCCAGCTACAGAATCTGGGGGTACGAATTGCCCTGGATGATACGGGTTCGGGCAATAGCACCCTGGCCTTTCTGGCGCAGACTCATGCCGACATCATCAAGATTGACCGCTCTATTTTGCTGCGAGCACGCAGCCCTGGACAGCCTGCGCACTTGCTACGCAACCTGGTGAATGTCTGTGCCGATTACTGCCCGTACGTGGTGATTGAAGGCGTAGAGGACGAGGCTGATCTGGAGTTCGTTCGCCAATCTGGCGCGCACGGCGTACAAGGTTTTTTACTGGCCATGCCCACACTGACACCGCCCTGGCTGGATTCGCCTGCGGCAATTACGGTGCACGATGCAGTCGTCGTCCGCACCCAGTTCCACCCTGGGCAAGCACTGCAAGGCTATGGCCTCGGCTTCTGAGATCTAGTCCTGCCCGTCAATCAAAGAGCAGCTACGTTTTCATCGTTCCAAACGCAAACAAGCCCTGCATGAAATCATGCAGGGCTTGAAGCCAGAAGGCCTGGATCAGAATCAGATTTTTTCGTCGGATTCCGGTTCTGGCAAAGGCTCACCACGTGCAGTACGTTCGGTGTTCTTCACACCGGTATGACGTACATCGTCACCACGTACCATGTAGATCACGCGTTCAGCCATATTCTTGGCGTGGTCACCAATGCGCTCCAGCGCACGGGCGATAAAGATCAGGTCAATGGAGTGCGAGATCGTGCGTGGGTCTTCAATCATGTACGTGATGATGTGACGCAGCGAACCCTTCCATTCACGATCCACTTCCTTGTCGCTGCGCACAATCTGTGCCGCGTGCACGGCGTCCTGGCGCGCAAAGGCGTCCAGCACATCGTTGATCATGCCAGCGACCGAGGAGCTCATGTGACGCAGCTCCACCACAGGCTCGTAGCCAGCGGTGCCTTCATGCAGACGACGAGCCATCTTGGCGATGCGCTCTGCCTCGTCCCCGCAGCGTTCCATATCGGTCAGCATTTTGGAGATGGACAGCAACATGCGCAGGTCAATGGCGGTAGGTTGATTACGGGCGATCAGGTTAGTGATGCGCTCGTCAATCTCCACCTCCAGGCGGTTGATTTCTTTTTCACGCTCGCGAACCTGATCGACCAGCGACATATCCCCGGATTGCAGGGCTTCGGTCGCACTCCGGACCATAGATTCAACAATACCGCCCATCTGCAAAAACAGCGAACGGGTGGCCTCCAGATCGGAGTGAAACTGCTTATTGGTATGTTCGTTCATAGTGGCCTTCTGTAACAGCAAAATGGCTCGCGCCAGCGCTTAATCCGTGCATAGATTAAGCACCGATTATGACAGAGACATTAAAATTCAGAAACCGTCGCCAGACAGGGTACGCACACCCTGTTGACCGGCAATCAACGCCACGCTGGCCGGGGCAATCGCGAACAGGCCACAACACACCACACCGGGCATATTGTTGATCTGGGCTTCCAAAGCGGCGGGGTCGGCAATCGACAAACCGGACACGTCAAGAATCAGGCCGCCGTTATCGGTCACAAAGCCCGTACGCTCCACCGGATTGCCACCCAAAGCGCGCAATTGGCGTGCCACAGCATTCTTGGCCATGGGGATGACTTCTACGGGCAAGGGGAACGCACCCAAGCGTTCAACCAGCTTGGAGTCGTCCACTATGCACAGGAATTTATCCGAGACCGAGGCCACGATTTTTTCACGGGTCAGTGCACCGCCCCCGCCTTTGGTCATGTTCAGAGCCGCATCGATTTCGTCGGCACCGTCCACATACCAATCCATGCGTTCGATGGTATTCAGGTCTTGCACTTCAATGCCCAGGCTTTGCAGGCGAGCCGTCGAGCGCTCCGAGCTGGAGGCGGCAGCCTTGAAGGCCTGTTTATGGGCGGCCAGGGCATCAATAAACAGATCCACCGTGGAACCCGTACCCACACCCAGAATGGAATCAGGGGTCAGGAAAGGAAGGACGTAGTCAACTGCGGCCTGGGCCACCTGTTGTTTGAGTTCGGATTGTGTGTACATGGCAGATATAAAAATCGGGGGGCTTGGCCCCCCTTGGTTTATTTAAGAAAACGAGCGGCAAATTTGCCTTCGTTGAAACCCACACTGACCTCGCCCTCAGACGTGATCAACAAGGGGCGGCGCACCAGCGCCGGAAACTCGGCAATCAAGGCCAGCCATTGGGCATCGTCCTGGGGCTCTTTACGTTCCGCAGGCAGATTACGCCAGGTCATGGAAGCACGGTTGACCAGCTTGGGCCAGCCACCCAGCTCCTGCGCCCATTGTTGCAAGCGGACTGCATCCAAGGGATGTTCGCGGTAATCCACAAAGTTCAAGGGCAGACCGTTTTGCTCAAACCAGGCCATCGCCTTTTGGCAGGTGCTGCAATTTTTCAAACCATACATCGTGAACACGGCAATACTCCTTATCAATCAGGCGCGACGCTCGCGGCGTGCCTGCAATCGACTGGCGACCACCACAAAAATACCGATCACCAGAATAAGCAGGGTTGCCAAAGCGTTGATCTCGGGCTTGAGGCCCAAGCGTACGCGCGAAAACACTTCCACCGGCAAAGTGGTAAAGCCCGGACCGGACAGGAAGGAGGCAATCACCACATCGTCCAGCGACAGGGTGAAGGCCAGTAACCAGGCCGCCATCAGGGCTGGCACGATCGAGGGCAGAACAACCTGGAAAAACGCCTTCAAGGGTGTGGCACCCAGATCCAGGGCGGCCTCTTCCTGAGAGCGATCCAGCTCACGCATGCGCGATTGCAGAATCACGGTTGCATAAGCAGTGCACAGCACCACATGCCCAATCCAGATAGTGAAAATACCGTTCTGCTCCGGCCAGCCAAACAGGGAGTTCAGTTCCACAAACATCAGCAGCAGGGAAATACCCAGCACGACTTCGGGAATCACCAGCGGTGCGCTAACCAAACCGATGTACAGCACAAAGCCCTTGAAGCGCCCCATGCGAGCCAACACATAGGCCGCCCACGTGCCCAGAATAGCGGCCATTGTCGCTGTCAGCACCGCGATCAGAAAAGACAGCTTGGCAGCGCTCAGCAAAGCCTTGTCCTGAAACAGGGACTCGTACCAGCGGAAGGAAAAACCCGACCAGGACGTCATGATGGCCGATTCATTAAATGAAAAGACAATCAGGAACAAAATGGGGATGTACAGAAACCCGAAGCCCACTGTCAGGACGATGGCACGCAGCCAGGGATTAGGCTTGGTCATGAGCGGCCTCCCCGTTGCGCTTCCATTTGTCGCATCTGGCTGTACTGGAAGAAAATCAAAGGAATGATCAGCAGCAAGACCATCACGCAGGTCACGGCAGCGGCCATGGGCCAGTCTGCATTATTGAAAAACTCGGTCCACATGACGCGGCCCATCATCAGGGTATCAGCACCGCCCAGCATTTCCGGAATCACGTACTCGCCGACCGCCGGGATAAACACCAGCATGGCACCGGCAATCACGCCAGACATGGACATGGGTAAGGTGATGTTCCAGAACGCCGACCAGGGACGAGCGCCCAGGTCATAAGCGGCTTCCAGCATGCGCATATCCAGCTTCACCAGATTGGCGTACAGGGGCAGGATGAAAAACGGCAGATAGGCGTAGATCAAACCGATATAAACAGCCAGGTCGGTGCGGTAGATTTCCAGCGGCGCATCAATAATGCCTATCCATAGCAAGACCTGATTGAGCAGGCCATCGCCACGCAAAATGCCTACCCAGGCATAGACGCGTAACAGCATGGAGGTCCAGAACGGCAGAATCACCGCTAGCAAAAGCAGGCTGCGCACGGCTGGTGAGGAACGCGCAATGTAGTAGGCCACCGGGTAGCCGATCAAAATACAAAAGATCGTGGTGACAGCGGCCATCTTCAGCGAACTGACGTAGGTGGCCAAATACAGATTGTCGCTGAACAGCAGGATATAGCCGCGCAGGTTCAGGACAAAGGAAATGCTTTCCTCGGCAAACTGGGCCAAGGGCGTATACGGCGGCACCCCGAAATCAAGATCGGCAAAACTGATCTTGAGCACGAGCAAAAACGGCACCAGCAGAAACAGGATCATCCACAGGAATGTGGGGGCGACCACCAGCGTGCGACTGGTGGGCAGCAGTTTGCGCCAGGACAGGTTCTTCATGTGCTCAGTACCGTTGCGCTGTCGTCGGACCAGGACACGTAGACCTCTTCGTCCACGCCGGGGGCATCAGGCTGGGCCAAAGTGCCGCTAGGCATTTGCGCTTCGATCAGCATGCCCGCATCCAGACGAATCTGGTAGCGGGTGTAGCTGCCCATCCAGGACACATGGGTCACAATGCCGTGGCCCCAGTTGGTGTCTTCGGAAGGCAACTCACGACTCACCTTGATCTGCTCGGGACGGACAGACACATACACGTCCATGCCCAGCGGTTCGCTGATTCCGTGGCTGACATACAAGGGGCGGCTTAATTCTTCGCACTCGATATGAACGTGGTCAGGCTCGTCCACCGTCACCACGCCGGTGAACAGATTGGTGGAACCGATAAAGCCCGCCACAAAGCGCGAGTTCGGGAAGGAATACACGTCGTAAGGCGTACCGGACTGGATGATCTGCCCGTCTGACATCACGGCCAGTCGGCTGGCCATGGTCATGGCCTCTTCCTGGTCGTGGGTCACCATGATGCAGGTCACACCCACGCGCTCCAGAATCTTGACCAGTTCAATCTGGGTTTTCTGACGAATCTGCTTGTCCAGGGCGGACATGGGCTCGTCCAGCAAGAGCAGCTTGGGACGTTTGACCAGGCTACGCGCCAGGGCAACACGCTGTTGCTGACCACCCGACAATTGATTGGGCTTGCGGCGTGAGAAACCCGCCATCTGCACCAGATCCAGCGCCTCGAACACGCGCTCGTGGATTTCATTGCGGGGCACGCCTTCCTGCTTCAGGCCAAAGGCCACATTGGCCTCGACCGACATGTGCGGGAACAGCGCATAGGACTGAAACATCATATTGACCGGCCGCCGATAAGGCGGCAGGTCGGTAATGTCCTCGTTATCCAGGTAAATCCGACCGGAAGTCGGCTCTTCAAAACCTGCCAGCATGCGCAGCAAGGTGGACTTGCCACTGCCCGAGCTGCCCAGCAGTGCAAATATTTCGTGACGGGCTACGTCCAGACTGACGGACTGAACAGCCACCGTGTCGCCGAAGATTTTGACAACTTCGTCCACACGTACGAATGCATCCTCGCCGTCCATCCAGGGCGAGGTTCCGGTACGGATATCTTGCATGATGCCTTAACGTCCAGACTTGAGTTCAGCCCACAGGCGCGTTTGCAGACGCTGCACCTTCAATGGCTGTGGTTTGATGACGAACAAAGTCTTGGAGACTTCGGGCGAAGGGTAAATCATGGGGTTATCGGCCACTTCCTTGACCACGAACTCGCGCGCATCTTTATTGGCGTTCGGGTAGAACATGGTGTTGGTAATCGCGGCATGGACTTCCGGCGTTTCAATGTAGTTGATAAAGGCGTGAGCCTCTTTCACATTGTTCGCGCTCTTGGGGATGGCCATGGTGTCAAACCAGACCGGCGCCCCGCCTTGCGGAATGTAGTAGTCGATGGCGTATGGCTTTTTCGCCTGACGCGCACGGTCGGCCGAGATCATGACATCGCCGGAGAATCCGTAGACCATGCACAAATCACCCGCAGCCAGCTCGTCGATATAACCGGAAGAGCTGAACTGACGCACGTAAGGACGGATCTGCTTGAGCAGGTCCAGGGCCTCGCGGTAGTCAGCTTCATTGCTGCTGTTGGGATCTTTGCCAATGTAGTGCAGCACGGCCGGGAATACCTGGGCGGCTTCGTCCAGGATGGAGATACCACAGCCTTTCAGCTTCTCGGCATTTTCAGGTTTGAACAGCATGTCCCAGTTACCCAGGTCCACCTGCTCACCCATGATTTCTTTGACTTTGGTGACGTTGTAGCCCAAGCCATTGGTGCCGTAGCCCCAGGGAATCAGGTATTCATTACCGGGGTCCACATCGGAGAGCAAGGCCATGATGTCCGGGTCCAGGTGGGACCAGTTGGGAATCTGACTCTTATCCAGCTTCTGGAACAAACCACCTTCGATCTGTCGCGCTGCGTAATGCGTGGAGGGAACCACCACGTCATAACCCGATTTACCCGTCAACAACTTGGCTTGCAAGGTGTCGTTATTGTCGTAAACGTCATAACGCACGGTAATGCCCGTGGCTTTCTGAAAGCCGGACAAGGTGTCGGGGGCCGTATATTCAGCCCAGTTATAGACGTTAACAACCTGATTTTGTGCCTGTGCAACAGGCATGATGGCAGCAGCGGCCAGCAGGCCGGCGAGTACCTGTGGTGTGTTCATCCCAAAAGACATCACGAGTCCCCTTCCTATCGAAAGCGAAAAACCCAAAAGGCGAGATGATAAAGCTTTTTTAAAGCCCGTAGTCGTAATTAGCGCTGCGTTTCGTGACGGTAAGCAGAAAACATCTGCTGCCACCACTGATCGCCCTGCGGCCCACACACTTTGAGCAAAGATCGTCTCAGACGTTGCACATTCCCCAGCGCCTGGGCGGGGCTGACTGGCCCCTGTCGTGCACGGTCAAAATCGATCAGCCAGACTTTGTCATTCGCATCCAGCAAAATATTGTAGGCGTTAAGGTCAGCGTGCCAAACCTCGAATTGGTGCATGCGGACAATCTCGCGCGCGACCGCTTCGGGGGAGGCGCGGTCCAGGCACAGAGTCAAAGGCTGCACATTGGGCACCCGCTGGCTTATCAGGGCCGCATGGTACCAAAAACCCTGCTGCCACCACGCGCCCGCCAGCACTTTAGGCACCGCCAAACCCTTGTTGTGCAAATAAGACATCACCTGAAATTCTCGCCAACTGCGAGTACGGGAGGCACCTTGCCACAGATAGGTGGACTCATTAAAGCGAGCCACCAGCCCCCCACGGCGGTAATGACGCAATACCGCTTGCCCGAATGGCCCGTTCACAAACCAGGCAGCCTGACGACCGCCCTGCCCGACTTTACTGGCCTGATCGCCGTAGGAAGCTGCATCAAACCACGCTTGCAGAGCCTGGGGTGCCAAGTCCAGTTGATTGGCCAGCTCCGGCGCTAACAAAGTGCCGCCACCGGGCAAGGCGTAAACAGTTTCGGGCGTCGCGTTCACAGCAGCTCCTTAGGCACGGGCCAGCAACAAAGCCATGATCAGTACCAGCATGCAGGCAAAAATAAACTTCAGGCGGTTCTCGGGCAAGCGATACGCCAGACGTACCCCGAAAGGCACCAGCATCAGGCTGCCTATTGCCATCGGTATCCCGACCTGCCAGGTAGCCTGACCATGGAAGGCGTAGGTCGCCAAAGCGACCAGGGTGCCAGGAATAATCATGGACAAGGCCAGGCCTTGTGCTCCCGTTTGGCTGTAGCCCATGCGACTGGTCAAGAAGGGCACCACCAATACCGCACCACCCACCCCAAACACGCCCCCGGCCAAACCGGCCATCATGCCAACAGCAATGTACCAAGCCTGGCCAAAAGACTCGGGGTCTGGACGTGGACGTGTACTACGACGTAATCGGCGGGAAAAACCCAGACTTTGGTCGAAATAGTACAGGGCAATCGCCATTACAAACACGGAATAGATACGACGCAGCAACACTGCGTCCATACCCAATGCCAGACGCGCCCCCAACCAGGTAAAGATGATGGAGGAGATCGCCCCCAGCGCGGCCCGCCGAAAATCAATATGGTTGCGGCGATGGTACTGGCGCACGGTCAACAAGACAGCGGGCACCACCATAATCAAGGCCGTGCCTTGAGCCGTTTGCTGGTCCATACCCAGAATCAGCCCCAGCAACGGAATCGCCAACAAGCCACCGCCAATTCCCAGGACGCCCCCGGCATAGCCAATAAGCGCGCCTCCCAGCAAACAGGCCAGGATCAATTCAATACTTGTCATGGCGATTACAGGTTGCGCAGACGCTCGACCGCGTCTTCGACCCGGTCTACCGCCCAGATTTCCAGGCCTTCAACGGGCTGACGCGGAGCATTGCTTTTAGGAATCAGAGCAATACTGAAACCCAGCTTGGCCGCTTCGCGCAAACGCTCCTGCCCACGCGGGGCCGGACGTATTTCACCGGCCAGGCCAATTTCACCGAATACCACCAAGCCTCGCGGCAAGGGGCGATTGTTCAGCGACGACAAAATAGCCAGCAAAACGGCCAAGTCAGCGGCTGGTTCGGTAATTTTTACGCCACCAACGGCGTTCACAAATACGTCCTGATCATAGGTGACCACGCCTGCATGGCGGTGCATCACCGCCAGCAACATGGCCAGCCGTGAGCTTTCCAGCCCCACAGACAGGCGCCGGGGATTCGGGACATGTGCGGTATCCACCAGGGCCTGAATTTCCACCAGCAAGGGCCGTGTGCCCTCCTGGGTCGCCATCACGCAGGAACCGGCCACCGATTGAGAATGCTGCGACAGAAACAGAGCCGAAGGATTGCTAACCCCCTTCAAACCCTTTTCCGTCATGGCGAACACGCCCAGTTCGTTCACAGCGCCAAAACGGTTCTTGAACGCGCGCACCATACGGAAGGACGAATGCGTATCGCCCTCGAAATACAGCACGGTATCCACGATATGCTCCAGCACTCGTGGCCCGGCCAGCGTCCCATCTTTAGTGACGTGACCGATAAAGATCATGGATGTGCCGCTTTGCTTGGCCAAACGGGTAAGCTGGGCCGCACACTCGCGCACCTGCGATACCGAGCCCGGTGCAGCACTGAGCTGATCCGAATACAGAGTTTGAATCGAGTCGATCACCACCACACTGGGTTGATGCGACTGCAAGGCCTGAGTGATGGACTCCAGGCGAATTTCGGCCAGCAAGTCCACGCCTTCAGTAGGCACGCCCAGACGACGGGCACGCAAGGCAACCTGCTCGGCGGATTCCTCACCCGTCACGTACAACACTTTGGTTTGCTGGGCCAAGGCCGCCATCGCCTGCAGCAGCAGCGTGGACTTGCCAACACCGGGATCGCCCCCAATCAGGATGACGCCCCCTTCCACCAGGCCACCGCCCAACACACGGTCGAACTCGCCTATGCCAGTCGGCACACGCGGCAATTCCCGCGCCTGTACATCAGACAAGCTTTGGACCGGACTAGACCCGGCCAGAGACGCAAAGCGGTGGGCACTTGCCGCAGCCGGGGCCTCCACCGTTTCCTGCAAACTGTTCCACGCCCCGCAGGCCGGGCACTTGCCCGCCCATTTGGGTGTATCTGCCCCGCACTCTGTGCAAACAAATACAACTTTGGCCTTACGGGCCGCACGAGTACTGGTGGCCATAATGTTTCCTTAGCGTCCGGCCAAACTGCCGCCGCCATCTACGCCCAGATTCTGGCCGGTGATATACGCAGCTTCATCGCTGAGCAAAAAAGTGACAGCAGCGGCGACTTCCGCGGCCTGCCCAAAACGTCCCAAAGGAATGGAAGACAAGCTACGCTGCTCGGCCTCGCTACCAACGGGGTGATTGGCACGGAACATTTCGGTTTCGATCGGACCAGGAGAGACCGCATTCACGGTAATGCCATAAGGTGCCAGTTCCAGCGCCCAGGTGCGGGTACAACCCAGCAAGGCACTTTTGGCGGCGGCATAGCTGGTGCGGTCGGAACCGCCGTGCACCACACGACTGCAAATATTGACGATACGGCCTTCCTTGCGCGCTTTCATCGAAGGGATGAAGGCCTGGGCCACTTGCACCGCCACCCTCACATTCAGGTCAAACACCTGGTAAAGATTACCCAGGTCCACCTGGCCGATAGGCTCGGGGGCGACGACACCGACGTTATTCACGACAGCATCCACGGGATACTTTTCACGGATGACACGCAGCATTTCTTCGGTCTCGCCTGCATTGCTCAAATCGCAGGAATACAGATAACCGGGGAAATCAATATTCTCCGTGTGACGGGCCAGACCCACCACGTGGGCCCCGGCATCGGCCAGCCTTTGGCTGATTGCCCAGCCGATTCCTTTGGTAGCGCCGGTAATTAATACACATTTATTTTTCATGGCTATGCCTTGGTGGTGTTAATCCTGGATGATGCGCGGCACACGGGGTGCCACCGCACAAATCAATTCGTAGCCCAGGGTTCCCGCTGCTGCAGCAACCTCATCTACACTGGGCCCGCCTTGACCGAACAACACCGCCTGACTGCCTACTCCGGCGGCGGGCACCGGGGTCAGGTCTACTGCCAACATGTCCATGGAGACACGACCGAGCAAACGGGTACGTACCCCGTTGACGGTAATGGGGGTGCCGGTTCCCGCATGGCGCGGGTAACCATCGGCGTAACCGCAAGCCACCACGCCAATGCGCATGGCCTGCTCGGCAATATAGGTATGGCCGTAACCAATGCCCTCGCCCTGCTTGACGCCGCGCACGCTGATCAGCTCAGCGGCGAGCGTCATGCCCGGCTGCAGGCCAAAATCATCGGCACTGCTCTCTGCAAAGGGGGAGCTGCCGTACAGACAGATACCGGGACGTACCCAGTGATCCGGGCCCGAGGGCATGTACGCACCCAGATCGGGGCTCAAGGTCGCGGCAGAGTTGCACACACTGACCGGACCGGGCAAACCATCGGTAATCCGGTTAAAACAGCGAATCTGCTCCAGCGTGGCGTCGATATTGTCATCCGCCCGCGCAAAGTGCGTCATGCGCCCAACCGAGCCCAGCTTGCCTGCTTTCTGCAAACGCTGGGCGCGCTCGAACGCGGCAGGGTAATCGTCCACGCTGAAACCCAGGCGGTTCATGCCGCTATTGAGCTTGACCATGGCGTTCAAGGCCACCCCGCCTTTCCACTGCTCCAGCATCTTGAGCTGCTCGTGGCAATGGATGACAGTGGTCAGACCAAACTCGGCCAGCACCTCTAAATCCTCTGGCTGGAAAAAACCTTCCAGCAGCATGATAGGGCCGGTCCAGCCCGCAGCGCGACAGCGAATGGCCTCTTTCAAATCCAGCATCGCCATGCCTTCGGCGGCACTGAAAGCACGCACGGCATTTTCGATGTCATGACCGTAAGCATTGGCCTTCATGACGGCCCAGATATGGGGCCGTTTCACGCCAGATGGAGCCGTGGCGTTATTCAGGCTCTGAATAACCATATCGAGATTGTGACGCAGTGACGCAATATGAATGGTGGCCGAGATAGGACGTGGCATGGTTCTCCCCGAAGCAATACGAAAGTCTAAACCAGCCCTAGTGGAAACGAAAGCCGTATACTGGCGGACTATGTCTATCGAGCACTATGAAAACTTCCCTGTCGCCTCGGTACTGCTACCTCGTCGGCTACGCCGACCGGTCATCGATATTTATCGTTTTGCCCGCAGCGCCGACGACATTGCTGATGAAGGCGATTTAAGCGCTGCCGAGCGCCTGGAACTGCTCGCGCAGTTCGAAGCCGGAATAGAACAACTGCAATATCATCAGCCCGTTCTGGCTGATACCCCACACAGCACCATTTTTGTTCCCCTGGCCAGCAGCATCAGCAACTTCCAGTTGCCACTTAAACCGTTTCTGGATTTGCTGTCCGCGTTTCGCCAGGATGTCACCACTCATCGCTACAGCGATATGGCCCAGGTGCTGGATTACTGTACGCGCTCGGCCAACCCCGTTGGCCGCCTGATGCTGCATTTATATGATGCCCACAGCCCGGAGCTGGTCGAGATGGCCGACGCCACCTGTACAGGGCTGCAACTGGTTAATTTCTGGCAGGACGTGGCGCTGGACTGGCACAAGAATCGTGTCTACATCCCGCAAGACCTGTTGGCCCAATACGATCTGGATGATGATTACATCCAGGCCCGCAGCCAATTGCTGCGTCAGCCCGAGGCTGATGCACGCTGGCAGGAAATGATGCAGTTGCTGGTGACGGATGCCCGTCAGCGCCTGCAGGCCGGGCTGTTGCTAGCATCGCACTTGCCAGGACGCATCAGCCTGGAGCTGAAAATGATGGTCCTGGGTGGCCTGCGTATTCTGGAGCGCCTGGAAGCGGTACAGTTTGATGTCTTCAGCCATCGCCCCACCCTGTCCCGCCTGGACTGGCTACGCCTGATTGCCCGCGGCCTGAGCCGTACCCCTTACCGACCCTGAACGTCCATGAGCCCAGACGAGTATTGTCAGAACAAGGCAGCCCAAAGCGGCTCCAGTTTTTACTACGCCTTTTTGTTTCTGCCGCCTGAACGCCGCCGCGCGATCACCGCCCTGTACGCCTTTTGCCGCGAGGTCGATGATGTGGTGGACGAGGTTCACGAAGAGTCCGTCGCCCGCATGAAGCTGGTGTGGTGGCGCACGCAAGTCGCTGACCTGTACGAAGGCCGCGCCCATCACCCGGTGATGCAGGCTCTGGCGCCTCATATTGAAGCGTTTGGTCTACCCCAGGACGAGCTCCTGGCCGTAATCGACGGCATGGAAATGGATCTGGATCAGGTGCGCTACCAAAGCTGGAGCGAACTGGAACGCTACTGTTGGCACGCCGCCAGCGTGGTGGGTTTGCTGTCGGCGCGTATTTTTGGCCAAACCCAGGAACAGACCAGCGACTATGCGCAAAAGCTGGGCCTGGCATTTCAACTGACCAATATCATCCGTGATGTAGGCGATGACGCTCGTCGTGGTCGTATCTACTTGCCGCAGGAAGATCTGGACAAATTTGGCGTATCGCCCCACGAGATTCTGGATCAGCAGCACTCGGAGCGCTTCGAGGCCCTGATGGCTTTTCAAACCGAGCGCGCCCAGGATCTGTACCGACAAGCCATGCGCGCCCTGCCTGCTGTTGACCGCCGCGCACAACGCCCCGGCCTGTTGATGGCGGCCATCTACCATGCCCTGCTGGTGGAAATTGCCAATGATCGCTGGCATGTGCTGGAACAGCGTATTTCACTGACACCCATTCGCAAGTTCTGGCTGGCCTGGAAAACCTGGGTCTCAGGCGGACGTAGCTTGCAACGCAAACTGGGCCGATGAAGGTCGCCGTTATCGGAGCGGGCTGGGCAGGTTGTGCCGCCGCCTGGCGACTGAAGACCCTGGGCCATCAGGCCAGTGTCTTTGAAGCCTCGCGTCACATAGGCGGACGTGCCCGCCGCATACACAGCCCCAATCTGGGGCGCGATACTGATAACGGCCAGCACATCATGCTGGGGGCCTACTCCGTCATTTTGGGTTTGATGGGGGAAATCGGGCTGGACGAAGCGTCCCGGCTGGAACGCAAGGATCTGGACGTGATCTCGGCCGACGGGCATTTTCGTCTGCGCAATCGCCCCCTGCCCGCCCCTTTCCATTTATTGACCGGCCTGCTGGGTGCCCAAGGCCTGGACTGGTCGCAAAAAATCAAGCTGGCCCGGTTTTGCCGTTGGCTGATGAAGCAACAATGGCACACCCCGAAAGGTCTGACGGTGTTGCAGCTTTTAGAGCAGCACAAGCAAGACAACCATGTCATCCGCCTGTTCTGGCAACCGCTATGCGTAGCCGCCATGAATACGCCTATTGAGCAGGCCTGCGCTCAACTGTTCGCCCATGTGCTGCGCGATAGCCTGGGCGGTCCCCGACAAGCCAGCCAAACCTTGATCCCGCTGACTGACTTAAGCCAGCTCTGGTGCGAATCCGCCTTGCGCGATATTCAGCTACAACTGGGCCACCGGGTGCAGAGGCTGGAACTGACAGAAGCGGGCGTACAAATTGACGGCCTGCAATTTGATGCAGCCATTGTGGCTTGTCCGCCCGTACAAGCTGCGCGCCTGCTGCATAGCCTGCCCAGCAACCCAGCCAGCGAACAACTGCTGGCGGATCTGGAGGCGTTCAGCTATGTCCCTATCGCCACCCTGTATCTGGAACTGGAGCACGCCTGGAACCTGCCCCATTCCATGATGATGCTGGACGATAGCAGTGGCAGCGGCGGGCAATGGCTGTTTGATCACAGTGCCCTGAAACCGGGTAGCGGCGAAACGCTGGTGGGAATCGTCATCAGCGACGCTGTGCGCCTGCAAGCACTGGACCGCGAGCAAGCGATTGCCGCGATTATCGAACAGGTACGCAGCCAAACCCGGCATCTGAAACCCATGCCAGCGGTACGAGCCAGCGAGCTGATTATCGAAAAGCGAGCCACCTTTGCAGCCGTTCCCGGCCTGCGCCGTCCTTCGGTAACGACACCGTGGCCAGCCATTCGTGTGGCGGGCGACTGGACCGATACCGGCTACCCCGGTGTGCTGGAAGGCGCTGTGCGCAGCGGTCTGAAAGCGGCACATTTATAAGAGCCACGACTGAGCAAACTGGTACACGCTCAGCACGCGCCCAGGCAATCAAACAGAGTCATGCCAAGGAATACGGCCATACACCAGGACCGCGCTTAGCATCCCTTCAAAACAAGGGCTATTACGGCAAGGCATTATTGCGCCAAGGGCGTCAGCAAAGTCTGCGCTGGCTTATGAGCCGCCAAAAACTCCGGCTGGAACAAGCACATACGCACCACATCCCGATACTGGCCGTTAATGAAGAACTCATGCTTGAGTTCGCCTTCCACCTGGAAACCAAACTTCTGATAGATATGGATAGCCTTGTGGTTTTCCTTGTCCACAATCAGCACGATCTTGTACAGGTTCAACACCCCAAAACCGTATTCGATAGCCAGCTTGGTCGCCCGCGAGGCAATCCCCTTGCCCTGAAACTCTGGCGCAATAATGATCTGGAATTCAGCCCGGCGGTGTACATAATCAATTTCCACCAGCTCCACTACGCCCGATGGCTGCCCTTCCCACTCCACCACAAAGCGGCATTCGCGCTGATCGTGAATGTGCTCGTCGTACAGAGCCGCCAGCTCGCCATAGGTTTCATAAGGTTCTTCAAACCAGTAGCGCATCACGCTGGCGTTATTGTCCAGCAAGTGCACAAAGCGCAAGTCTTCGCGCTCCAGAGGGCGTAATTTAACGTGAGTCGTTTTACTCATGATCTTTCTATCCTTTCTCTATGTTCGATAGACGAGCCGCCTATCTGCCTATACCAAAGGCCATAGACATCATGCCCGCATATCGTGTTTTTTTGATGAAGGCCTGATAGAAAAAGTTCAGTTGGCGACGAAACCGCCGCTCTGCCAGTCTTGCGGAAAACCGGCCAAAAACGCAAAAACCCCGATTTCTGCTTTCCTGCGTAGCAAACTGAATATCAGTCAGACCAGCAGGAATATCAAAATCGGGGTTTGAAACTACTACCTGGCCGCTATGGTTGTACCGGACAAACATCCGGCGCAGCGAGCGACATCAGGTGGGAGCGTGTTCTTCGATGTAGCGGCGCACCTGAGCAACATCCGCATCCATCACGACCACTTTTTGCGGCAAATCTGCCAGACCACGCAAGTGCTCAGGCACTGGCGCAGGCTGACCAATCGCTTCTTCAATCGTCTCGGAGAACTTGGCAGGCAGCGCGGTTTCCAGCACCAGCATGGGGATGCCTTCTTCGCGGAAGTTCTGAGCCACCTTGACGGCGTCCGCCGTGTGCGGGTCGATCAGAGTCTGGTACTGCTGATTCACCTGGGCAATCGTGTTCAGACGATCCTGGTGCGAACTGGCACCGGCCACAAAGCCGAACTCTTCCTGGAAGCGTGGCAGATGCTCGCTCAGGTCGAACTGGCCTTCTTTGCTCAACTGTTCCCACAATGCCTTGACCTTGCTGCCATCACGGCCCAGCAGATCAAACACAAAGCGCTCGAAGTTGGAGGCGCGGGAAATGTCCATGGACGGGCTGGACGTAGCGTAAGTTTGCTCGGAACCACGCGGGCGATAAATGCCCGTGCGGAAGAACTCTTCCAGCACGTTGTTTTCGTTGGTGGCCAGAACCAGCTTGGCGATAGG
Source organism: Alcaligenes sp. SORT26 (assembly GCF_017377875.1). Lineage (GTDB taxonomy): Bacteria > Pseudomonadota > Gammaproteobacteria > Burkholderiales > Burkholderiaceae_B > Alcaligenes > Alcaligenes parafaecalis. The sequence goes on along the minus strand of NZ_CP070975.1, from coordinate 110,569 downwards.
CAGACCCATCTGGCGAGCAATGTGACCCGACAAAATATTGCCGAAGTTGCCCGAAGGAACGGCAAACGAGACCTTTTGACCAGCCTGATTCGTGCTGCGCAGCCAGCCCCAGAAGTAGTACACCACTTGAGCGGAAATACGTGCCCAGTTAATGGAGTTCACGGCACCCAGGTGCCACTGGGACTTGAACTGCAAATCGCCTGCCAAAGCCTTGACGATATCCTGGCAATCATCGAACACACCCTTTACCGACAGGTTATGGATGTTTTCGTCTTGCAAGGAGTACATCTGGGCGCGTTGGAAAGCGCTCATGCGGCCGTAAGGCGAGAGCATGAACACGCTGACGCCACGCTTGCCGCGCAAAGCGTACTCAGCCGCCGAACCCGTGTCGCCGGACGTGGCGCCCACAATGTTCAGAGTGCTGTTGCGCTGTGTCAGCACGTATTCGAAAACCTGGCCCAGAAACTGCATGGCCATGTCTTTAAAAGCCAGGGTTGGACCTTGGGACAAGCCCAGCAAGGAAAAACCGGGTTCCAGTTCCTTGACCGGTACAACCTGCTCGCTGTCGAACACGCCGGGTGCATAAGCACGTGCCGTCAAGGCGGACAGTTCATCAGCCGGAATATCGGTGACAAACAGGCCCAGCACTTTGGCGGCCAGTTCGGGGTAGCTCAGTGCGCGCCAGGATTCCAGCGTTTCTGCACTGACTTGAGGGTAGCTTTCTGGCATGGCCAGGCCGCCATCCGGAGCCAAGCCTTCCAGCAAGATGTCCGAGAATGGCTGGGCCTTCATGCCGCCACGAGTGGATACGTAATTCATTACAGATTCTCCACGCGCAAACGGGTCACGGCAGACTGTACAAAAGGCAGATTCTGAATCTGGCTGATCGCGCCATTGATGGCACCTTCACGCGCTTCGTGCGTCAGGAAGATGATATCGGCCTGTTCGCCAGCCGGTTCCTGGAACATGGAACCGATCGAGATCGAAGCCTGAGCCAGAATGCGGGCCACATCAGCCAGAACACCAGGGCGGTCGTCCACACGCAAGCGCAGGTAGTACGAGGACACCACTTCATCCATAGGCAGGATGGGGGTATCGGACATGGCGTTGTGCTGGAAAGCCAGGTAAGGCACGCGGTGTTCGGGTTCTGCGGTTTGCAGACGAGTCACGTCCACCAGGTCGGCCACCACCGCCGAAGCGGTTGGCAAGGCACCGGCACCGGCACCGTAGTACACGGTCTGGCCCACGGCATCACCATGCACCAGCACCGCGTTCATGGCACCTTGCACATTGGCCAGCATGCTTTGCAGCGGGACCAGTGTGGGGTGTACGCGCAATTCAATACCTTCTTCACGAGCGCGGGTAATACCCAGCAGCTTGATGTTGTAGCCCAAGCGTTGTGCGTGTTGCAGGTCTTCCAGTGCCAGGCTGGTAATGCCTTCCACGTGGGCCTTGCTGAACTGCACAGGGATACCGAAGGCCAGGGAGGCCAGCAGGCTCAGCTTGTGCGCAGCGTCCACACCTTCAATGTCGAAAGTAGGATCAGCTTCGGCGTAACCCAGACGCTGGGCATCGGCCAGGGCCTCAGCAAAGCTGACGCCACGATTGCGCATTTCGGACAGGATGTAGTTGGTGGTGCCGTTGATAATACCGGCCAGCCACTGAATACGATTAGCCGTCAGGCCTTCGCGAATTGCCTTGATGATAGGAATACCACCGGCCACAGCAGCTTCAAATGCCACCATGACACTACGCTCGTGAGCAGCAGCAAAAATCTTGTTGCCATGCTTGGCCAGCAGCGCCTTGTTGGCGGTGACCACGTGCTTGCCCTGGGCAATCGCTTCCATCACCCACTCGCGTGCCAGAGTGTCGCCACCCACCAGCTCGACCACAATATCAATATCAGGGTTACGCACCACGTCCATGCCGTCTGTGGTCAGGGTGACTTCGTCCCCAACCAGCGCGCGTGCCTTTTCCAGGTCACGCACAGCAATAGCGACCACCTCAATACGGCGACCGGCGCGGCGAGCGATTTCATCTGCATTGCGTTTCAATACGTTCCAGGTGCCGCTGCCAACCACACCCAAACCCAGCAAACCTACTTTGATAGGACTCATTGAACAAATCCGTCCTTACGGAACATTTCTTTGATGCCGCGTACCGCCTGACGGGTACGTTGCTCGTTTTCGATCAGCGCAAAGCGCACATAGTTGTCGCCATACTCACCAAAGCCGATGCCGGGGGATACGGCTACTTTGGCATCGCTCAGTAAGCGCTTGGCAAACTCCAGCGAACCGATGTCCTTGTAGAACTCGGGAATCTTGGCCCAGATATACATTGATGCCTTGGGGACATCGACCATCCAGCCTGCTTCATGCAGGCCCTTGGCCAGTACTTCACGACGGCGGCGGTACTGCTCCACCACCTCGGTGACACAATCCTGTGGACCTTCCAGGGCCGCAATGGCCGCCACCTGAATCGGTGTGAAGGTGCCGTAGTCGTGATAGCTCTTGATCCGTGCCAGGGCATTGACCAGCGAGGCGTTCCCCACCATGAAGCCAATACGCCAACCGGCCATATTGTAGCTTTTGCTCATGGTAAAGAACTCGACCGCCACATCGCGCGCGCCTTCCACCTGCATGATGGAGGGGGCCACGTAGCCGTCAAAGGTAATGTCGGCATAGGCCAGATCGTGTACCACCAGAATATTGTGCTCGCGTGCCAGCGCCACAATACGCTCAAAAAAGGACAGCTCCACACACTGGGCCGTCGGATTGCTGGGAAAACCCAGAATCATCATTTTGGGCTTGGGAATGGACTCCCGCACGGCTTTTTCGATTTCCTCGAAAAAGTCCACGCCAGGGACCATGGGCACCGAACGAATATTGGCACCGGCAATGACGGCACCATAAATATGAATGGGGTAGCTGGGGTTGGGCACCAGAACGGTGTCGCCCTTGTCCAGGGTTGCCAGCATCAAGTGGGCCAGACCTTCTTTGGAACCGATGGTAACGATCGCTTCACTATCAGGATCCAAGTGCACATTGTAGCGGCGCTCGTACCAATTGGTCACGGCTCGGCGCAGACGCGGGATGCCTTTGGAGACAGAATAACCATGAGTGTCCGGGCGGGTGGCCGCCTCGACCAGCTTTTCCACGATGTGCGCCGGTGTCGCGCCGTCCGGGTTCCCCATGGACATGTCAATAATGTCCTCGCCACGACGGCGGGCGGCCATTTTCAGCTCGCCAGTAATGTTGAACACATAAGGCGGCAAACGCTCGATGCGCGGAAAGCGAATCATGACATTCCTTGATAAGAAAAAAGCGGCTGACCCAAACCAGAAGGTAAAAGTTAATCAAAGAGTTTAATCCATGATTGACTTACTGAGAATCACTGCAAACAGATCAGGTGCCGCATTGTCGCTGGCGCTTTGCGCTATCATCGAAGCTGAAAACGGGAGAGACTCATCGTGCAACTGCAACGCGAACACAATCCAGCCATGAATGCCATCACCGCCTATGGTGAAGACTACGTGGCGATCAATTTTCAAAACCACGATCATTCCATCTTCTTTAGTCCCGAAGGTCCCGTGCAGGACCTGGCCATTCAGAGTGCCTCCGAGCTGACAGCCGTGCTGCTGCGCCGGATCGCCGGACTGGAATCGGTCAAGCAAGACCCCATGGCTTTTCTGGACGACGCCCCCGTGGCGCGCCCTGACAACGCCCCCGAACTGATTTTGATCGGTACTGGCCAGCGCCAGCACTTTTTGCACCCGGCTGTCACGCAGGAAATGCTGCAGTGGGGCATAGGTGTGGAAATCATGGATACCCAGGCCGCTGCCAGAACCTACAATATCCTCATGGCTGAAGGCCGCAAAGTCGTTGCGGCCTTACTGATACAGGAAAAAGCATGACTGCCGTACAAATTGGTGCCCCCATCCCCGACTTTTCCGTGCCCTCCACGCAGGGCGAGTTCAGCGCGGCTGACCTGAAAGGGAAAATGACAGTGTTGTACTTTTACCCCAAAGACAACACGCCGGGCTGCACCACCGAATCCCAGAATTTCCGCGATGCCCTGCCCGAATTCGAGGCCGCAGGCGCGCGAATCATTGGCGTTTCGCGCGACTCGCTTGGTTCGCACGAACGTTTTATCGACAAGCAAGCCCTGACTTTCCCTTTGCTTGCCGACACCGAAGAGCGCTTGTGCGAACTGTTTGGGGTCATGAAAATGAAAAACATGTACGGTAAACAGGTACGTGGCATTGAGCGCAGCACCTTTTTGATCGACGCCCAAGGTGTGTTGATTCAAGAATGGCGTGGCCTTAAAGTGCCCGGCCACGTCCAAGCTGTATTGCAGGCTGTCCAGCAAGCCGCCTGAAACCTTACCGTGCCGACCTGCAAGTCGGTACACAACCAGGAGTACGTGTTATATGCCGCTACCAACGTTGCCCACCAAGCTGGGAACCCTGCTTAGCGAAAAAGATGACAGTGTCATCCTTGCCGATCCACCCGTACCACTAGACGAACCCGACACTCCGCCCGCCAGCCCCAAAGCCTCCAGCAGCAAAGCGGCTGTTGTGCCACGCTCCAAAAAGACAGCGCCTGCCAAAACGGCGCCAGCGGCTCCCGCAGCAGCTCCGGCTCCTGCCCCCGCCAGCGTAGCCAAGCCAGCCCCCGTCAGTGCCGCCGCCACTCCGGCCGCCCCCAAACCCGCCGCAAGAGCAGCGGGCAAGCGCACTCGTCTGGCCCCCACTCAGCGCAAGCTGTTTGTGCTGGACACCAACGTCTTGCTGCACGATTCCAATTCGCTGTTCAAATTTGAAGAGCACGATATTTTCCTGCCCATGATGGTGCTGGAAGAGCTGGACCACCAGAAAAAGGGCCTGTCTGAAGTGGCGCGCAATGCGCGTCAAGTCAGCCGCTCCCTGGAAGGCTTGGTGGGCGATCATGGTCTGGACAAGCCCATCAATCTGGATGGCATTGGCAATACCGAAGCTCTGGGTGCCGTCACCTTCCAGACCAGCGCCCTGGACACGAGCCTGCCTATCCAGTTGCCGCTGGGCAAAGCCGATAACGCCATTCTGGCCGTGGTCAATGCCCTGACCCAGAGCCTGCCCAAGCGCGAAGTGGTTCTGGTGTCCAAAGACATCAATATGCGCCTGAAGGCCAAGGCACTGGGCCTGCTGGCGGAAGACTACCGTCACGACCACGTGCTGGATGACTCCGACCTGCTGTATGACGGTGTCATGCCCTTGCCGGACAACTTCTGGACCAAACACGGCAAGAATATGGAGTCCTGGCAACAGGGCGGCACCACCTTCTACCGCATCAGCGGGCCGCTGTGCAGCCAGTTCATGGTCAACCAGTTTGTCTTCACCGAAGGGGATGATCCCCTGATCGCCCAGGTCCGCGAAACGGCGGGTAACACAGCCGTGCTGGCGACCTTGCGCGATTACAGCCACGGCAAAAACAATGTCTGGGGTATCACTGCTCGCAACCGCGAACAGAACTTTGCCCTGAACTTGCTGATGAATCCCGATTTCGACTTCGTCTCCCTGCTGGGCCACGCCGGTACGGGTAAAACGCTGCTGGCACTGGCCAGTGCGCTGACCCAGACCCTGGAGACCAAGCGCTACAACGAAATCATCATTACCCGTGCCACGGTGCCCGTGGGTGATGACATCGGTTTTCTGCCTGGTACTGAAGAAGAGAAAATGCAGCCCTGGATGGGTGCGCTGGAAGACAACCTGGAAGTGCTGCATTTGGGCACAGGCAAGTCCTCTGGCAACCTGAACAATCCGCAAGGGACCGAAGCGGCTCCCCGCAACTCCACCATGGAACTGGTGCGCTCCAAGATCAAGGTGAAATCCCTGAGCTTCATGCGTGGTCGCACCTTCATGAACAAGTTCCTGATCATCGACGAGGCCCAGAACCTGACGCCCAAGCAGATGAAAACACTGGTGACGCGCGCCGGTCCAGGAACTAAAATTGTCTGCTTGGGCAATATTGCCCAGATTGACACGCCCTATCTGACCGAGGGCAGTTCCGGCTTGACCTACGTGGTAGACCGATTCAAAGGCTGGCCGCATGCAGGCCATATCACCCTGCAACGCGGTGAGCGCTCCCGTCTGGCAGATTACGCCAGCGACGCACTCTAAACCGAATCCCTACTCACTCAAACCGGGTCCTGGACCCGGTTTTTTTTTACCGCCAGGCCGCCCTAAGGTAAAAATGCCCCCTTGAGGGGCAGCAAGCCGAAAGCGCAGCGTGGGGGCTTTTTATTGACCACTATGAAACGTACCGCACAGCCCATCGGGCTCACTATGGGCGATGCCGCGGGCATAGGCCCGGAAATTATTGCCCGCCTGATTGTTGAAGGTTTGCCACACCCGGCCGTCGTCTATGGCGATGCAGGCGCAATGCGCCGTGCTCTGACGCTGATTGGCGCCGATCAAGACTGGCACGTCGAGGAAGTCGAGCAGGCCGTTTGCACGCCCAAGGGTGTGATTGCCGTACTGAATCGCTGGCAAGCCCTGCCCGAAGACCTGCCCTATGGTGAAGTTCACGCCCTGGCCGGACGTGGTGCCTACGAATACCTGTGCCACGCTATCGATGATGCCCAGGCCGGTTCAATCCGTGCCATTGTCACCGCCCCGCTGAACAAGCTGGCTATGCAAAAAGGCGGTATCGATGCTCCCGGCCACACCGAGATTCTGGCCGAGCGCAGCCACACCGAGCACTACGCCATGATGCTGGCCAACGAGCATTTACGCTCCATTCTGGTCACCATTCACGAGCCGCTGGCCCGTGTCCCCTCCCTGATTACCAAAGAGCGCGTCTTGCAAACCATTCGGCTGGCCCAACTGGCCTGCACACAAGCCGGTATTGCCAAACCCCGTGTGGCAGTGGCCGGTCTGAACCCCCATGCGGGTGAAGGCGGAAAGTTCGGCTTGGAAGACATAGAACAGATCACCCCAGCTATTGAACAAGCCTGCGCTGAGGGCATACAAGCCAGCGGCCCCTGGCCCGGCGACACGATTTTCATGCGTGCCCGCCAGGGCGAGTTCGATATTGTGGTGGCCCAATATCACGATCAAGGGCTCATCCCCATCAAGCTGTTGGGCCTGGACGAAGGCGTGAATGTGACGGTCGGCCTGCCCTTTATCCGTACCAGTGTGGATCATGGCACGGCCTACGACATTGCCGGACAAGGCAAAGCAGATGCGTCTTCCCTGGGCTATGCCTACCGGATGGCTCTTTCCATGAGCGCTCATCAAGCATGATCAAGCGTTTGCCGATTGACCCGTTTTTACTGAAGCTGTTTGCCACCGTTGCTCTGGCCAGTCTGTTGCCCGCCCAGGGTTGGGGCGTGGCCGTGTTTCAACACACCACGCAGATTGCCATTGCCTTGCTATTTTTCCTGCATGGCGCTCGCCTGTCCCGCGAAGCGATTTGGGGCGGTTTGTCCCACTGGCGCTTGCACCTGTTGATTCTGTCGGTCACCTTCCTGCTTTTCCCGATTCTGGGTAGCGGAGTCGCGGCTGTGTTGCGCCCCTGGCTGACTGACAATCTGTATCTAGGCATCCTGTTTTTGGCTTGCCTACCTAGTACAGTGCAATCCGCTGTGGCTCTGACGGCCATGGCGCGGGGTAATGTGCCGGTTTCGATTTGCAGCGCTTCGGCCTCCACCCTGCTAGGGGTGTTCATCACCCCTCTGCTGGTCGGCATCATGCTGGCAGGCGCGACCAGCGCCCAGGCCACGGTGTCACTAGAAGCCGTCGGGAAAATCATGCTGCAATTGTTTTTCCCCTTTGTCTTCGGGCATCTGCTGCGTCCCCTGATCGGGGCCTGGGTCATGAAACGTCAGCAGTTGCTGAAAGTTGTGGATCAGGGGTCGATTCTGCTGGTGGTCTATACGGCCTTTTCAGGCGCCGTGGTGGGCGGTCTGTGGTCCTCCACCCCACTAAGTGCCTTGGGGCTGATTGTGCTGTCCAACGCCGTTCTGCTGACCTTGGCCCAATTGCTGGCCTGGAATCTGGGACGCTGGCTGGGCTTTTCCTTTGAAGACCGTGTCAGCCTGCTGATGTGCGGCTCCAATAAAAGTCTGAGCAGCGGCATCCCGATTGCCAACGTGATTTTCCCCAGCGCCATGGTGGGGCCCATCATCTTGCCGATCATGCTGTTTCACCAGTGGCAGCTACTGGTGTGCGCGTGGCTGGCTAAACGACTGGCTGCCCGCAGCGGGGACTGAAAGGGGAGGCATACCCATGTATGCCTCCCCTTTTGTTCTTCACCCTGCTGCCCGTCATGCGCGTATGAACACACATGAACACAGACCTTTAGCCTATTACGTGGGCATGTAATCCAGAAAGCGCGTACTGGCGCCAGCAAAGGTCAGACGTACCGAGCCAATAGGACCGTTACGCTGCTTACCGATAATGATTTCTGCCGTGCCTTTATCCGGTGAGTCGGGGTTATAGACCTCGTCACGGTAAATAAACAAGATCAAGTCAGCATCCTGCTCAATAGCGCCCGATTCCCGCAAGTCACTCATCACAGGACGTTTGTTGGGCCGTTGCTCCAGGCTTCGGTTCAACTGCGACAAGGCAATCAAGGGGCAATTCAGCTCTTTGGCCAAACCCTTCAAGGAACGACTGATTTCAGAAATTTCCGTTGCCCGGTTCTCGCCACCGCTTGAGGACATCAACTGCAAATAGTCGATGATGATCAGGCCTAGCTGGCCACACTGCCGGGCCAATCGTCGAGCCCGTGCCCGCACTTCCATGGAAGACAGGCCTGGAGTTTCATCAATATAGATCTGGGCTTCCTGCACCTGCTGCACGGCGTGCGTCAGGCGCGGCCAATCGTCAGCAGTCAGCTTACCGGTACGCATGCGGTGCTGATCCAGCAAACCGACCGAGCCCACCATACGCATGGCCAACTGCACCGCGCCCATTTCCATGGAGAACACGGCAACGGGCAAGCCCTGGGCAATCGCCACGTGTTCACCAATGTTCATGGAGAACGAGGTTTTACCCATGGAAGGACGACCCGCCACAATCACCAGGTCACCGGCTTGCAGGCCCGAGGTCATCTTGTCCAGATCGGCAAAGCCGGTAGGCACACCGGTAACTTCAGAGTCACCTTCACGGTGGTAAAGCTCGTCAATACGTTCAACCACCTGACTGAGCAGAGGCTGAATTTCCAGAAAACCCTGGGAACCACGCGCCCCTTCCTGGGCAATCTGAAACACACGGGTTTCTGCTTCGTCCAGAATCTGGCGGGCTTCCTTGCCCTGCGGGTTGAACGCCGCCGAGGAAATATCATCCGCCACGGTAACCAGCTTGCGCAGCGTGGAGCGCTCGCGCACGATCTCAGCGTAGCGACGGATATTGGCAGCCGAAGGCGTGTTATGGGCCAAGGCGTTCAGATACGCCAGACCACCGACCTCTTCCTGCTTGCCTGCTACCGACAAGGACTCAAAGACGGTAACCACGTCAGCGGGACGGGCCAGACCAATCAAGCGGGTAATGTGTTGCCAGATCAGCTTGTGATCAAAACGATAAAAATCCTCGTCGGTGACAATATCGGCCACCCGGTCAAACGCGGCATTATCGAGCAACAAGCCACCGAGCACCGACTGCTCCGCCTCAATGGAGTGAGGAGGTATCCGAAGATAGTCCAGCGTTGAATCGGATTTGGCTGACTTGCTTTCCATGCATATACCTTCAAATCAAGGAAAAAAATCGATGCCGCAGCCAACAGAATACGTTGTGCGGTCTTAAACAGTCTGTCTGTGTATCTGGGGTCAGAACAGTCAGGCTCAACAGGAAATTAAGCTGACGGGACCTGAAGCGGCAGCACAAGCACACGGGCAGTGTGCTGGCCCTCTTCGTACAAATGAAGAGAAAACAAAAAAGCCGGCTTGCACCGGCTTTTTTGAGCTTGGCAGATACATCCCAAGAAAGAATGTACCATGCGTCAACGCACTAGTCTTAGGCGACGTCGCCTTGAACCACAACGCTGATTTCAGCGATCACGTCAGGGTGCAGAACAACCTGAACGGGGTACTCGCCGATAGCTTTCAGGTGACCGTCTGGCAGACGAACCTGAGTCTTGACCAGGTCGGCAAAACCAGCATTTTGCAATGCATTGGCGATGTCCATGGTGGTCACGGAACCGAACAAACGGCCGTCCACACCGGCTTTTTGAACCAGAGTGAAAGTTTGACCGTTCAGTTTTTCGTTCTGAGCCTGAGCAGCGGCCAGCTTTTCAGCTTGCAGCTTTTCCAGTTCGGCACGACGTGCTTCGAACTCTTGCAGAGCAGCAGCCGTAGCACGGCGGGCAACTTTGCGTGGCAGCAGGAAATTACGAGCGTAACCATCACGTACGCGCACCACATCACCCAGATTACCCAGGTTGGCGACTTTTTCGAGCAAAATAACTTGCATGACTAAGGTTCCTCTGGATTATTTGTGGTTGTCGGTGTACGGCAACAGAGCCAGGAAACGAGCGCGCTTGACAGCGGTATCCAGCTGACGCTGGTAGTGAGCTTTAGTGCCCGTCAAACGTGCAGGGATGATCTTGCCATTTTCCTGGATGAAATCACGCAGGGTGTCCAGATCTTTGTAATCAATTTCTTCAACGCCAGCGACGGTGAAGCGGCAGAATTTGCGGCGCTTGAACAGTGGGTTCTGTTGTGCAAATTTGCGTTTTTTGTCTTTGCCTCTACGGAAAGCCATTTTGTGCCTCGTTAGTAACCGGGCTATACCCGGAAGAATTCAGTGTGAAGCGAGGTGTTGAACACTTCGCGACGATCGATCCAGACCAGTCAGACCGTAACAGAGCCTTGTCCCGGAAAGTGACGCTGATACTGCTGTACATGCAACACCAGACGCGTCGAGCCTTTACGGGCTGGAGCAATAAAACCTTGTAGCTGCAAACGGGCTCCCAAAGGAGTGTCTGCCAGACCCAGAGCATTATTGCCCAGAGCCACTACCTGCATCGCCAGAGCGATTTGCCGGGAGTGACCGGCTTCCATGACGGAAGATTCGTGTTCCAGTACCAATTCCAGAGCAGGGACACCCGCCGGCGTATAACGCAAGGGCTTGATGTCGATAAGTTGCCCGTCAAGGGTGAACTGGTTCACGCAGTCGGAACTATTACTCTTCAGCTTGAGCTTCAGCCTCGGCTTCAGCGGCCGCAGGGGCGCTGGCTTCGGTGCTTGCTTTACGTGCTTCTTCGCGTTCGACGGACTTCATCATGACCGAAGCGCCTTCAGGGGCTTTCTTCGTGCCAGCGACGAGGTAACGCAAGATAGCGTCGTTGTAGCGGAAGGAATGCTCCAGCTCGTCCAGGATGGACTGACCGCATTCGATGTTCAGGCACACGTAGTGAGCCTTAACCAGTTTCTGGATTGGGTAAGCCAGTTGACGGCGGCCCCAGTCTTCCAGACGGTGAATAGTACCGCCCTCGGAAGTGACAATCGCCGAATAGCGCTCGATCATGGCGGGCACTTGCTCGCTTTGATCGGGATGCACAATGAACACTACTTCGTAGTGACGCATGGAACAACTCCTTGTGGATATCGCCTACTACCCGCCGTAAAAACAGCCAGGCACCAAGCGCGACAGCCCGCCCATTCAATCCGGGTCGAGCAAGAAACCATAGATACTAGCACCAAGAAAGGCTGGCTGACAAGCCAAAAGCCTTAGCCCTGCACGCTTGCGTAGGCAGAGTGATTATGAATCGACTCAAAATTCTCGGCTTCGATGCTATAACGCAACACTCCGGGCAAGCTGCGAACGCTGACGGCCACGTCCCGCACCAGATCTTCAACAAATTTGGGATTGTCGTAAGCGTATTCGGTGACGTATTTTTCGTCCGTGCGCTTGAGCAAACCCCATAGCTGGCAGGACGCCTGCTCTTCGACCGATTTGATCAGCGTAGGCAGGTCCAGCGCAGCCGGATCGGCAAACACGGCCTGAACCGTGACATGCGAGCGCTGATTATGCGCACCGTATTCCGAAATGGCTTTGGAGCAAGGGCACAGACTGGTCACCGGGACCAGCACAGACAGCTCAAACTCCGGCTGGGCGTCCACCGCCACGCGCGCGGTCCAACTGACGGTGTAATCCATCAGGCTGGCCACACCCGACACGGGAGCCACTTTTTCCAGAAAAATGGGGAAGGACGCGGTCATATCGCCCCGTCCGGCATTGAGCAAAGGCAACATGGCCTGGGCCATCTGAACGAAACCGGCAGGCGTCATGGGCTGACGGCGGTATTCCTCAAGCAAGGCCACAAAGCGCGACATATGGGTGCCTTTTTCTTCAGGTGGCAAAGCCACCGTCAACTCCCATTGCGCCACGGTAGGCACGGCCTGCCCTTGCAGGTCCAGCATCATCGGATGCCGCACCCCGCGCACACCCACGCGCTGAATCGCAACATGACGTGTGTCCATGCTGCTTTGCACATCTGGCATGGCCAAAGGCGATTCCGACACTGTATTCATATCCATCAGGTTCAGCCACGACAGAGCCGCAACCGTAAATAAAAACAATAATGAATTATTATCTTACGCTTATCGCAAGCGAGGTTCGATAACCTTAACAACAACACGCATATTGAGGTATTTAATGCCTCAAATACGCCGCAATTGCATCATGCCTCAAGCAAACTTGAGAAACGCTCACGAATGGAGCGCTCAATACCGGCGGCATCCAGCCCCAGATCCTGGGCAATTTTCTTCTGATCGCCGTGATCGATGAACTCGTCAGGGTAGCCCAATTGCAAAACGGGCATGACCAAGGCGTCGCGGCTGACGAACTCCAGCACCGCACTGCCTGCTCCGCCCATCACACAGCCCTCTTCCACCGTCACAAACGCCTGATGACTTTGGGCCAGCTCCTGCAATAGAGCTTCGTCCATGGGTTTGACAAAGCGCATGTCCACCACCGTTGCGTCCAGCACTTCAGCAGCCTTCAAGGCTTCATGCAGGACAGGGCCGAATGCCAGAATGGCCAAGCTCTTGCCTTGACGACGCAGATTGGCTTTGCCCAGCGGAACAGTATTCAATTCCTGATCGACTGGGGCGCCAATGCCAGCGCCACGCGGATAACGTACAGAGCTAGGCCCGGGATGCTGATAACAACAGGTCAGCAACAAGCGGGTTTCGTTTTCGTCCGAAGGCGTCGCCACCACCATATTGGGAATGCAGCGCAGGAAGGCAATATCGTAATTGCCCGCATGGGTTGCTCCGTCTGCCCCCACGATACCGGCGCGGTCCAGCGCAAAGGTGACATCCAGGTTTTGTAGGGCCACATCGTGAATGAGCTGATCGTAGCCACGCTGCAAAAAGGTGGAGTAAATCGCCACGACCGGCTTTTGTCCCTCACAGGCCAGGCCACCAGCAAAGGTGACAGCGTGCTGTTCAGCAATACCCACATCGAAATAACGACGGGGAAACTGCTGCTCGAACTCCACCATGCCACTACCTTCACGCATGGCAGGCGTAATACCGTACAGACGCGAGTCCTGCTTGGCCATATCGCATAACCACTGACCAAAAATCTGCGTAAAGCTAGGACGGGGTTTGGTCGTCGGCGTCACCAGGCCCACGGAGGGATCGAACTTGCCGGGGCCGTGATACAGCACAGGGTCTGCCTCAGCCAGCTTGTAGCCCTGCCCTTTGCGAGTCACCACATGCAGGAACTGCAAACCACCCAGTTCGCGCAGATTGCTCAAGGTAGAGACCAGCGCGTCCAGGTCGTGGCCGTCGATAGGGCCGACGTAGTTAAAGCCCAGCTCTTCAAACAAGGTCGCGGGAGACAGAATCCCCTTGGCGTGCCCTTCAAATTTACGTGCCAGATCCAGAACGGGAGGAACATGCTGCAACACAGCGCGGCCCACATTCTTGGCAGCGGCGTAGAAGCGACCCGACATCAGACGGGCCAGATAATGATTCAAGGCGCCCACGGGTGGGGAGATCGACATATCGTTGTCGTTCAGCACCACCAGCACATTCACATCAGGTGTGACACCTGCATTGTTCAGCGCTTCAAAGGCCATACCGGCTGTCATGGCGCCATCACCGATGACGGCAATGTGCTGACGCTCGATACCCGCATTGCGCGAGGCCACAGCCATGCCCAATACGGCGGAAATGGAAGTCGAGGAATGCGCGGTGCCGAAATCGTCGTATTCGGACTCGGAGCGCTTGGGGAAACCGGAGATACCGTCTTGCTGACGCAAGCCGCCCATCTGGTCGCGGCGTCCGGTCAGGATTTTGTGCGGATAGGATTGATGACCCACATCCCACACGATACGGTCGTGGGGAGTCTCAAACACATAGTGCAGTGCGGTGGTCAATTCAACCGTGCCCAGATTGGACGACAAATGCCCGCCGGTTTTGGATACGGATTGCAGAACAAACTCGCGCAATTGTCGTGCCAGCTCGGGAAGATCACGTTGATCAAGCTGGCGCAAGTCGGCGGGAGACTGGATCTGCTCTAGGGAAACAGTTGTCATACTAAAAGACGTCTATCCGGGCAAATAAGTGAAACGACCGTCTCAAAGACAATCGCCAATCGGCTATTGTAAAACGCTTCGCGGCCTGTGCCAAAGTGACACGAGCAGCCAGCACCAGCATTGCTACAAAACGACCAGGACCAGCCTGGAAAATAGTAAGGCCTATAAGGCTTGAAGCTATAGAGCAAGGGACAGGCCGCCAATCAATATGGCAGCCTCCCTAGCCATCAAGACGTCTGCAGACAAGCAGCGCCTGGCAAGCCCGTCCTGCACACCTTAATGATTTCGACCCACAATATAGTCAGCCAACTGCGTCAAACGCGCGGCGGCAGGCCCCAGGGGACGCAAGGCCAACTGAGCCTGCTCGTTCAGCGCACCCAGCAACTCGCGTGAACCGTCCATTCCCAGGATAGACACATAGGTGGGCTTGTTGTCGGCAGCATCCTTACCCGCCGTCTTGCCCAAGGTGGCCGTATCCGCAGTGACATCCAGAATATCGTCCACAACCTGAAAAGCCAGGCCCACAGCCTGTGCGTACTCTTCCAGACCATTGCGCACGGTTGAGGAGGCCCCTGCCACGATACCGCCCAGCAAGACACTGGCCTGCAACATGGCACCGGTTTTCATGCTGTGCATTTCCTGCAATTGATCACGATCCAGGGCAATGCCCACGCTTTCGCAATCAATTGCCTGACCACCAGCCATACCGGCACTACCCGCAGCCTGAGCCAACTGAGTAATCGCCTGCACAACCAGGGCAGGTGCAATCGGCATTTGCGCCAGCAGCTCGAAAGCCAAAGGCTGCAAGGCGTCGCCTGCCAACATGGCGCAGGCTTCATCAAACTGAACATGGGTGGTGGGACGGCCACGACGCAGCTTGTCATCATCCATGCAGGGCAAATCGTCATGCACCAGCGAGTAGGCGTGAATCAGCTCCACAGCCGCCGCAGCCAGCTCCAGCGCTTTCAATTGCGCAGCAGCCATAGGCTTGCCTTGCAGAGCGGCCTCGCCCGCGGCATACACCAAAGCGGCACGAACGCGCTTGCCACCGCCCAACACGGAATAGCGCATGGCTTCGTGCAAACGACCGGGTTCCTGGCTGACGGGGGGCAATAACTGATCCAGTACGGACTCAGTCTGCTCAACCCGAGCCTGAAGCCAATCAGAAAAACTGGTAGAACTCATCTTAACTATCTCCAACGGCTTCATCCCCGGACAAGGGACGCAGCAAATTGCCTTGCAACACACTGACCTGCTCTTGCGCAAGGTCCAGTTTGCGCTGACACAATTGGGCTAATTCCACGCCCTGCTCATACGCCTGCAAAGCCTGCTCCAGCGGCAATGCTCCGCTTTCCATGCGAGCGACCAGCGCTTCCAGTTGTGCCAGAGCGGACTCGAAATCCTGCTGGGCTGGCGCCTGGGCGCTTGGATTATCTTCGCGAGATTTAACCATAACTATTCCTGATCAATGAGGGCAGTCAGAACGCGCTGCGGCCCAATTGGAAGTGGCATTGTACGGGAGCCTGCGGCTTGCTGCCCTCCCCAAGGGGAGCTTTTATCGGGGGCCCCGAGCCTTGGGACAGCCCAACAGTAAAAAAGCCGCTCTGGAGCGGCTTTCTCAGCACCAGAAACTCATACTGTGCGACTAGCTGCGCGCAACTGGTCTGCTGGCGTCGCTAACCCATTCGCTCCAGGAGCCGGGATAAATACTGGAGCCCGACAGCCCTGCCAGTTCCATCGCAAAAAGATTGTGACAGGCTGTAATACCCGAGCCGCACTGATGCACCACCATCTCTGCCGAAATCGTTCCGAGCACGTCCTGAAACTCCTGACGTAACTGATCGGCGGGTTTGAAGCGCCCTTGCTCGCCCAGATTATTCAGGTGCGAACGGTTCAGTGCATCGGGAATATGACCGGCGACCGGGTCCATCGGTTCCACATCACCGCGATAGCGTTCAGCGGCGCGGGCATCCAGAACAGTAAAGATAGGTTTGGACAGGTTCTTCAGGACCTGTTCGGTTTGTACGGTAGGCATGGCGGCCTGTTCAGGCACACTCAACTGGGCAGACGCGGGGACGGGTTTGGCCGGTCCGCTTTCTTCGGCTCCGCCCAGTTGCTGCCAGGCTTGCCAGCCGCCGTCCAGAATGGCGACCTGGGGATGACCCAGCCAGCGCAGCATCCACCACATATGACTGGCGAACAAAGAGCTTTGGGCGTCATAAACCACCACCTGCATGCCATCGCGCAGGCCTTTTTGCTGCAAAAGCTGTGCCAATTCGTGGCGGCCAGGCAAGGGATGACGACCATTCAGGCCCGTCTTGGGCGCAGCCAGATCCACTTCATGATCCAGAAACACGGCACCCGGAATATGGCCTTGCTCGTAAGCCTGGCGGCCTGCCTGATGGTTAGCCAAATCATGGCGCACATCCAGAATAAGCCAATCTTCATTACCCAGATTGGCCTGGACTTGTTCTGCGCTAATCAACAATTCAAACACGTTCTGCCTCCTTGACGGGCGCCTGCTCTGCCGCCGTGGCCTGACCTCGCAAGATACGATCCTCGCTGTAGGTGCGCCAGGCCGACAACAAACCGGACCCAATAATCAATGCCATGCCAGCCCAGGCTAGCCAGTCAGGTACATCGCCCCAGAAAGCAATCCCAATCAGGGCGGCGAAAATAATCGTGGTGTACTGCAGCGCGGCGGTCAACAGGGCCGAGCCCAATCCAAAGGCGCGCGTCATGGTCAATTGCCCGAACAAACCGGACAGACCCACGCCCAACAGAGCCAGCCAGGCGCGCCAGCTCAGCTCGCGCCAACCTTCCCACAGCAAGCCGACCAGGCTGGAGCACACGACAAAACAGGAAAACAGTAACACGGTGCGCCATTCAGGTTCACCTGAACGTCCCAGAGCGCGCACTTGCATCATGGCAACGGCACTGAGGGCTCCCGCACACAGGCCCAACATGGCTGCCCACCACTGGTCAGGCGTAATACTGGGCCGCAACACGCCGACGACCCCCAGGAACCCCAGGAGGACCGCGATCAGGCGCACAGGGTCACGCTGGGTGCCGCCCCAGGCAAGCATCCAGAAAGCAATAAATAAGGGAGCGGTGTAATTGAGGCTGACAGCCGTTGATAAGGGCAGATTTGCCAGGGCCAGAAAACCCAGCCACATGGAGCTGACACCGGAGACATTACGTCGAATATGCAGCTTCCAGCTTTGGGGAGCCAGCCGCAGGCCACGGCTTTTCGCCCAGAACGCCAAGAGCAGTACCGAGGGCACACCCCGGAACAGAACGATTTGCGCCATTGATGCCCCAGCATCGGCGGACACTTTGACACAGGCCCCCATAATGGCAAACATGGCGCAGGCTACCAGCATCCATAATGACTGCATGTGATCAGACCAAATCAGTAATAAGGGAAAGCCATTACTATACTCCCCGCCTTGTAAAAGTGGCCTTGTAACCCCATATCCAGACCACTTACACAACAGCTTGAAACAGAGAGCCAGAAACTATCCGGCTCAAAAGCTGACTAAAAGCTGAATCTTTTGTTTTCACGCCTGGAATCAAGGCTAAAATCCGCGCAGATCATGCTCACACGATCACGATTTTTTCTGTCATACCGGAATCCGCATTCATGAAACGAATTGTCCTTTTCTTAATAACCAACTTGGCCGTCATGCTGGTGCTGAGCGCCTCCATGAATATTTTGGGTGTAGGACGTTACCTGAACGCACAAGGTCTGGATCTGACCCAATTGCTGATTTTCTCGGCACTGGTCGGCTTTACCGGTGCCATCATCTCCTTGCTGATGAGCAAGTGGATGGCCAAGCAAAGCGTGAACGCTCGCGTCATTGACCCGAACGCCCCCGCCAATGCAGAAGAAGCCTGGCTGGTGGACACCGTTCACCAATTGGCTGACCGCGCCGGTATTGGCCGTCCTGAAGTGGCCATTTACGATGGCGAGCCCAATGCCTTTGCTACCGGCGCCTTCAAGAACGACGCCCTGGTTGCCGTATCCACAGGCTTGCTGCGTGGCATGACCGAAGAAGAAGTCATGGCCGTTCTGGGCCACGAGGTCGCTCACATTGCTAACGGCGACATGGTCACCCTGACCTTGATCCAGGGTGTGGTGAACACCTTTGTGATCTTCCTGGCCCGTCTGGCCGGTTACTTTGTAGACCGTGTGCTGCTGCGTAACGAGCGCGACGTGGGCATGGGTTACTACGCCTCGGTCTTTGTGTTTGAGCTGATCTTTGGTGTGCTGGCGTCCATCATCGTGGCCTGGTTCTCGCGTCAGCGTGAATACCGTGCCGATGCCGGTTCCGCCCAGTTGCTGGGTTCACGCCAGCCCATGATCCACGCCCTGGCCCGCCTGGGTGGCATGGCTCCCGGCGAATTGCCCAAAAACTTTGAAGCCTCCGGCATTTCGGGTGGCCGTTCGATCAGTGCCATCTTTGCTTCTCACCCACCGATTGCAGCCCGTATCCAGGCCCTGCAAAGCGCTCAGTCGGTTTAAGACCGGAGTCGCTGCCCAAGGCAGCGCCGCTTAAACAAAACACCCCAACAGCCATTGCGCTCTTGGGGTGTTTTTTTATTACTGCCTGCCCTTCATCACGACGACCAAGGGCTGACACAGGCAGAGTTAGCGCACGGGCTGGCGCACGATCATCTTGCGTCGACTCGAAGCCATCTTGCTCCAGTCATCCAGATAGATCTCGTGATATACGCCCAAAGGCTCCAAGCCTTCTTTAGGCAGGTACTCGGTATAGAACTGATGCAATAAAGCAGACAGCTCAGCCTGAGAGCCAACATGCATGACCTGCACGCACTTGCCTTCCGTCACCGCCTCCCAACGGGGAGCGGGCCCATCGCCCAAGGCAGCACGCATTTGTGCAACTGCCTGCTCAAAACAGGCCGCATCTGCCCAGACGGGCAAGGTGATTTGCACACGCCATTGCCAACGATCCCGGGTTCCCATCGCCAGATCGTGCGGATTATCGGACCAATACAGAATCTCGACCGGGGCTTCCATAAAGGTACGACCCATACGCTGCCGTGCTTCACGTCGTATGGGCTCAAGCGCGGTAGACAGGGCCTGAATCGCCACTCCTACACTGGCAGGATCAGGAGCCCCTTTGCCATCCAGAATGGCAAAGGGCAAGGTCGGCACATCCACCACCCGAAAATGATGCTGCAAAGGGGCATATAGCGTCTTTAACGTCGCCATGTCCTGGCTTAAATCAATCATGTTCTGATAAGGCATAAAGAGGCTCTAACTGACTCCACACTCAGGTCGTAAAGTGATATTCCAGAATATCGTCACCAAATTCGTCACGCTGGCCGCTTTCGGTCCAACCCAGGTGACGATAAAAACCGTAAGAACGCACCTGGGGATCGCTATTGCAGGCCAGAAACAAGCGCGCAAAACCACGTTCGTGCATATCCTGCACCACCCGCTCCAGCAAGCGACGCCCCAAACCCAGGCTCTCATAGTCCGGCAACAACGCCAGCACCATGATTTCGCCACTTTCTATATCCGCAAAGCAGTAGCCCGCCATCTGCCTGTCCACCAAGGCAACATAGCCGGGGCAACTGCCGTCTTCAATGCCCGCCCCCCAGCTTTCCGCCGTAATACCCAATGCCTCCAAATCCTGCTCCGAAAAGGCATTCTCACGGGTCAGGCCACGGATACGTAGGCATTCGCGGGCATCATCGGGCACAGCCGCACGCAAAACTGTCTTGCTCATTCATTACTCCAAAACACACATTCTTTAGTGATGGCCAGGCATGCCAGCCCTGTCACCCAACAAAATTCCTAAGGTTTGGTCTTTTCGGCCTGACTCAACCACCGCGCAATATCAGCCACCACCTGCGGCATCGCCGAGTGGCCATCGGGCTGATTCATGGCATGGTCCAACTCCGGGTAGCTGTTCCATACAAGATGAGGGTTATTCACTTGCGCGAACATCTCCGCCGCCGCTTGCGGGGAAACCGAGGTATCGCGCCCGGACTGAATCAGCAAGGCAGGAATACGGATACCCCGCAACACCGCCGCCTGATCCAGGTTCAGCATTTGCTGCCACCAATCGCCGCCATGATCACTCATCGTGATCTCCATGCCTGCACGCGCCTGCTTCAGAAAGCTGCGCAAGCCATCCAGCATGACCTCCTTGTCTGCAGCAGGCATCTCTTCACTGGCGGCGCTGTAAAGCACATCGTCCTCGAACCAGCGTCCGCCTCCGTTAAAGCTGACAGCCACATCCAGATGGGAGGTCTGCGCCGCCAGCAAATGAACAATCACCGCCCCCTCGCTGCCGCCCAGGGCAAACACTTTGCCATAAGCCTGTCGAGCCTGAACCTGCGTCAATACCGCATCCAGATCAGCCACACGCTGCTTGGGGTTGTCATGACGAAGATAGTCTGCGGGACAGTCTGCGCGTTCTGCCTTGTCACTCACAGGCAAGTCGGCATTCAGGGCATACTTCTCCACCGCCAGCACATCAGCCTGAGGGCGGGCTTGGGCCAGTGTGTCCCACAGCAAGGATTTGTGCGCCACGCTATTGCAGTCCGAGCCCTGCACAATCAGCAGCAGCTCACGCTCCCCGGCTTGGGGCTGCGCAGCGGGCTGGATGTAATAGCGAATGGCAGTGCCATTGGCACGGGCCAAATCATGGGCCTGAGGCTGGGCCTGGGCCAAAGGACCCACGCCTAAAAAAATGCCAAAGCCCGCCAAGCGGGCCAGTGAATGTAAAAAACCCATGCCCGCACTGTGGCACAGAATGATGAAGATTTGATGGAGAAAATAGCGGACCTGTCGCTACAAAAGGGGACCAGTCAACAAAGGGCTGCCCTGACAGGGGGAGACACTCAGGCCATCATGCGTTGACGCAACAGGCCGATTTTATCTTTGGCCAGCATATCATCCCAGCCTGCCCCCAAATCACTTTGATGACATTCCAGCCCGCGGCACGGAAGTTGGATTCCAGCTCCTGAATAACTTTGCTATTCCCACATACCGTGCCATCCAGACGCTGCATATTGCAATTGACCACAAAGATCAGGTTATTCAGCTTTTACCGGCCACCGACGGCAATGGCAGACAGGGACTCCGTCTCTTGCGGACCCAGGTCCGCCGCAGGCAAAGCGTGATTCATAATAATCTCCAGGTGGATAGCCCGGAACTGCCACGCTGTGTCCTCAAGGCCTGGGCAAGACGCAGGGCAGGACAAGCACCTCACCCAAACGATTGCAATTGCAATTACTCTATGAGCGCACCGCAGCATTCTCAAAGAAATAGAATGCCGACTGGCCGCAGAAAAATTGCCGCCCTATGCCTGGTACGACGTTTTATGGGGGCTGGAAAGCGGACCGGAAGGCACACGCCGCATGCATGAACTGGCCAACCGGCTGGAAGCCCAGGGTCTGGTTCAGCGCAGTCGCTCTTCTGAGGATGGCCGAGCTGCTTTTGCCAGCATCACGGATGAAGGCCGGGCCTTGCGCAAACAGATGTGGCAGATCTACCAGAGCACGGTGCAGGAACTGTCCCTGTCGGCCTTTTCCGATCAGGAACAAACGCAATTTGCAAAAAGGCTGGATCAGGCTGCCCGACAGACGCGGCAATCTTCCAACACCTAGATGTGTCTAACTGATACCTGAGACTCACGCTTGTAAGATGCGCTGGGCTATTATTTAGTAATGAAAGAAATCTTCGCACTTCTCGATTTCGGGGGTTATATCGCTTTGCTCCTGTGGGGTATCCACATGGTGCAAAGCGGTGTGCAACGCGCCTTTGGTGCCGAGCTAGGCGTCTGGATGGGCCATGCTCTGGGCCGACCCCGGCGCGCCTTTTTTGCTGGCGCCGCCATTACCGCCGCCATTCAAAGCAGTACCGCCACCGGACTGATGATTACCAGCTTTGCCGCCACCGGCATGGTGGCTCTGGTTCCGGCTCTGGCCGCCATGCTGGGCGCCAATGTGGGCACGACCCTGATCGTGCAATTGCTGTCCTTCAAAATGACGGCATTGGCCCCTGCCCTGATTCTGTTGGGTGTCTGGCTGTTCCGCTCGCAGGAACCGGGACGCCGCCGTGACCTGGGCCGTGTCTTTATTGGTCTGGGCCTCTTGCTGCTGTCCTTGCATGAACTGGTGGGCTTGTTCTCGCCCATTCAGGACGCCCCCTTGCTGCAAACCATTCTGGAAGCCTTGGCAGGCAGCCCCATGACTGGCATGTTGCTGGCCGCCTTGCTGACCTGGGCGGCGCACTCCAGCGTGGCCATTGTGGTGCTGATCATTTCCTTGGCCAGCCACCAGCATATGGACCCGCAACTGACCTATGCGCTGGTGCTGGGCGCGAACGTGGGTACGGCCATCAACCCGATTCTGGAGGGTGCCGGTGGCACCAAGGACCCAGCCAATAAACGTCTGCCCATAGGCAACTTGGGCACACGTGTGTTTGGCTGTCTGATCGGCATGATCGTACTGCCCTGGATTCCCGACTTGATGAGTTGGTTTACCGATGACCCAGCCCGTGCCGTCGCCAACTTCCATACCTTCTTCAATCTGGCGGTCGCAGCACTGTTCCTACCTTTGCTCAAGCCCTATTCGCGTTTGCTCAGCCGTTATCTGCCCCGTCGCACCGACCCGGACGATCCTGGCCTGCCCTTGTATCTGGACCAGTCCGCTCAGGAAGTTCCTGCCGTGGCCTTGGGTAATGCAGCACGGGAAGCTCTGCGCCTGTCCGATATGTTGCAGGAGATTCTGGACACGGCCCGCCAGAACATGCTGAACAATAGCGCCCAAAGCATTAACCATGCGCGCTATATCAGCAATGCCGTCAACCGGTTGGAGCCGCTGATCACCACTTATCTGGCCAGCATGGATCAGGAGAACCTGAGCAAGAAAGATACTCGTCGCCTGAACGATATTCTGACTTTCTCCACCAATATCTCGCACGCGGCAACGATCAGCGTGAATGGCTTGCTTAGTCACACGGCCAAGCTGCGTAAACAGGGTTGGACGCTGCAATCGGAAGAGCAGGCGGAAATCGGTAAAGTCATGGACAGACTGATTCGCAACCAACGTCAGGCTGCCGCTCTGTTTGTAGCCGAGGACGTTAAAACCGCCCGCTTCCTGGCCTTTGAAAAAGACTTCTTCCGCGAGCTGGAAGTGGCTGCGGCAGACCGCCATATTCGCAAGATCAAGGCGGGTCAATTGGATTCGGCCGAGCAAGGCTCCTTGTACCTGGAGATTTTGCGCGATGTACGCACAATCAACTCGTATCTGGTCAGCGCGGCGGCGTATCCGATTCTGGCCAAGCACGACGAACTGCTGCCAAATCGGGTACGTACTAACGAGGAGTAAGCAGACTGCAGCCAGGCCGAGAAAACAAAACGCTCTGCTACTTAAAAAAAAGGCGACCATCAGGTCGCCTTTTCCTTGAGCTTGCCAGGAAACCTTAGTGAGCCTGTTCCCAGTTATCGCCCACGCCGACTTCAGCCACCAGCGGCACATCCAGCTTGGCCACATTGCACATCAGGCCCGGCAGGTTCTCACGCAGAATCTCCAGTTCATCTTCAGGCACATCGAATACCAATTCGTCATGTACCTGCATGACCATTTGCGCGCGCAAACCTTTTTCTTCCAGCCATCGCTGCACCGCAACCATCGCCATCTTGATCAAGTCTGCCGAGGTGCCCTGCATGGGTGCATTAATCGCAGCACGTTCAGCACCAGCCATGCGAGGCCCCTTCGCGCCTTTCAGTTCAGGCAGCCATAGGCGACGACCAAACACGGTTTCCACATAGCCCTGCTCGTGCGCCTGGGCCTTGATGCGCGTCATGTAGCTGGTCACGCCGGGGTAGCGAGCAAAATAACGATCAATATAGGCACGAGCCGCATCGCGAGTAATGCCCAGATTGCTGGCCAGGCCAAACTCGCCCATGCCGTAGATCAGACCAAAGTTAATCGCCTTGGCAGCGCGACGCTGATCAGAGCTGACGTCTTTGGCATCCTCAACACCAAAGATCTCGGCGGCCGTGGCTGTGTGCACGTCACCGCCCTGTTCAAAAACTTGCTGCAAATTGGTATCGCCCGAGACATGGGCCATCACACGCAATTCGATCTGCGAATAGTCAGCCGACACGATCTTGCCCAATTCCGACACAAAAGCAGCGCGGACACGGCGGCCTTCTGCGGTACGCACTGGAATATTCTGCAAGTTGGGATCGGACGAAGCCAAACGACCCGTGATAACCGCCGCCTGCGCATAGCGGGTATGCACGCGGCCACTGTCCGGGTTCACCATCTTGGGCAGCTTGTCGGTATAGGTGGACTTGAGCTTGGCCAAACCACGGTATTCCAGCAAGACCTGCGGCAAGGGGTAATCCTGTGCCAGACGGGTCAACACATCTTCGTCAGTAGACGGTGCGCCGCTGGCGGTCTTGCGCACCACGGGGATACCCAGCTTGCCGAACAGAATCTCGCCCACTTGTTTGGGGGAATTCATATTGAAGGGCTGGTCGGCCAACTCATAAGCCTTGTTTTCCAGTTCCAGCATCTTCTGGCCCAGCTCATGGCTTTGGCGTGCCAGCGTGGGCACATCAATCTTGACGCCATTACGCTCCACAATGGTCAGCACATCAGATGCCTGGATTTCCAGCAGATAAATACGTTCCAGCCCCTCTTCCTGAGCCACCTGGGGGCGCAGGCACTGATGCAGACGCAAGGTGTAGTCTGCATCTTCGCAGGCATACTGGGACGCGACCGGAATATCCACCTCGTCAAAACAAATCTGTTTGGCACCCTTGCCGCAAATATCTTCGTAAGACGCCCCTTTCAGACCCAGCCATTGCAAGGCCAGCTCTTCCATGCTGACGCGCTTGTGCGACTGCAGGACATAGGCTTGCAACATGGTGTCCTCGCGTATGCCGCGCAAATGGATCTTCTCATTCAGCAAAACGTGGGTATCGTATTTGGCGTTGTGCAAGACCTTGGCCGCATCCGCGCTTTCCAGCCAGGGGCGCAAGGTATCCAGCACATAGCCTTTATCCAGTTGCTCCACATCCAGCGAACCACGGTGTGCAACGGGTACGTAAAAGGCCTGGCCAGGCTTGACCGACACGGACAAACCCACCAGACGCGCTGTCAGGGGATCCAGAGAGGTGGTTTCAGTGTCCAGCGCCACCAGCTCCGCCCTCTCCAGCACGGCGAGCAATTCCTTGAGCTGCTCTTGCGTAGTGACTGTCTGGTAATCCAGCTCGGCGGGGGCGGCAGGTGTTTCAGGCTGCACACGGGCATCCTGGGCCGGTACACGATCGGGATCGTCCGTCAGTTCCCGCAACCAGGTGCGGAACCCATAGATCTCGTAAATGTCCTGCAGCACAGCCTTGTCGCGTGGCTCGGGCGTCAGGGCGGCAAAATCACCCGTAAACCCGGGCACTTCACAATCCAGCTTCACCGTGACCAGCTTTCGGGTCATCTCGAAATTGGAGCTGAAATCACGCAGGTTCTGGCCAGCCACACCCTTGATACTGTCGGCATGCTGCAACAGTCCATCCAGGCTGTCGTACTCGCCCAGCCACTTGGCCGCCGTCTTGGGACCGACCTTGGGCACGCCGGGAATATTGTCCGAGGTGTCGCCAATCAGCATCAAATAATCGATAATCTGGTCTGGGCGCACACCGTACTTGGTGGTGACGCCTTCTACATCCAGCTTCTCGTTATTCATGGTGTTGACCAACTGCACATGCTCATTGACGAGCTGGGCCAAGTCTTTGTCCCCAGTGGACACCACGGTCTCGATACCATTTTCTGCCGCCAGACGAGCCAGCGTTCCGATGATGTCATCGGCCTCGACGCCGGGCTGACAAATCAGGTGCCAGCCCATCGCGCGCACGGCTTTATGAATAGGCTCTATTTGCACCGCCATATCTTCGGGCATGGAGGGGCGGTTAGCCTTGTATTGATCGTACAGATCGTCCCGGAAGGTGCGGCCTTTGGCATCGAAAACGCATACCATATAGTCCGCCTGATAATCCTGTAGCAGGCGGCGCAGCATATTGATGACCCCGTACAAGGCGCCTGTAGGCTGGCCTTGCGCGTTTCGCAGATCGGGCATCGCATGGTACGCTCGGTACAGATAGCTGGAACCATCAACGAGCAACAAGGTTTTTTTCATGTCTAACAATAAAATCGTCCGTTTACCGGCCTCTGAGCAGATTCCTACCATCATGAAGGAGCTGCAAACTGCGGTCGATACATTAAAAGAAATGGGTGCTGGCGTTAGCGTTTTTGGCAGCGCTCGCATCAAACCCGGTCATCCTTACTACGAAGTCGCCCAGGAACTGGGCCGTCGTCTGGCCGAGGCGGGCGTCACCCTGATTGCAGGCGGTGGCCCCGGCTTGATGGAAGCCGCCAACAAAGGCGCGTATGAAGCAGGCGGGCAAAGTATCGGCCTGAATATACGCTTGCCTCATGAAACCACCAACAACCCTTACCAGACTCAAAGTCTGCAGTTTGAATACTTCTACTCGCGCAAGGCCACCTTTTTCATGCATAGCTGGGCCTATATTGCCCTGCCCGGCGGCTTCGGTACCCTGGACGAGCTGTTTGAAGTCATGACTTTGGTACAAACTGGCAAAGTCCCACCCGCACCCATTGTACTGATCGGCACTTCCTTTTGGTCCGGCCTGATCGACTGGATTGGTGAGCAATTGATGGAGCTGGGTCTGATTGGCCCCAAAGACCTGAATTTGCTGGTTCTGACCGACGATCTGGACGAGGTCATGAGCTACATCAACCAGTGCTGCGTACTGCCTAGGGCGGAACCCGCATTGCCCCAGTAAGGCGTACGGGTTAAATTTGCAGTCTTTCTTCGGCCCTCCATCAGCAGGGCCGAATTTGTATTGAATGCCACAAGCTAGTCGATATTTGCCGGAGTGACCCATGAACAAAATGCTTGCCCGCCTCCTGATGGTGGCTTTTTGCAGTGCCCTGGTGCCCGCTGCCCATGCAGCCGGACCGTCCGAAATCCGTTTTGCCACTGAAGCGGGCTACCCCCCGTTTGAGTACCTGGACCCTAGCGGCGAGCTACAAGGCTTTGACATCGACATCGGCAACGAGATCTGTAAACGCCTGGAAGCCAAGTGCGTATGGATCGACCAATCGTTTGACAGCTTGATCCCCGGCTTGCAAGCCCGCAAATTTGATCTGGCCAACTCCACCATGACCGCCACAGAGGCGCGCGCCAAGGTCATCGACTTTACCGAACCCCTGTACATCGTGCCGGTTCGTCTGGCCGCCCGCAAAGGCAGTGGCCTGGAACCCACCGTCGAGTCCCTGAAAGGCAAACGTGTGGGCGTGCAGCAAGGCACCACCATGGAAACCTATGCTCGCCAGAACTGGGCCAATAACGGCGTCACGATTGTGGCTTACCCCAGCTACACCGATGCCTTCAACGACCTGGCCGGTGGCCGTGTTGACGCGACCTTCCAGGAAGCCCAGAACGCCATCGAAGGCTTTCTGAGCAAACCTGCCGGTGCCGACTTTGAATTGACCGGCAGCACGGTGGACGACAGCCCCATCCTGAACGAGCCTATTGCCATGGGCCTGCGCAAGGGCAACAAAAAACTCAAGAAAACCGTTGATGAAGTTCTGCGCGAAATGAAAGCCGATGGCACCATGCAGACCTTTGCCGACAAGTACTTCCAAAAAGAAAACATTCGCATCGCGCCCTGACCTGGATATCTGAACCATGTTGCTTTACGGTTATGGGCCGCAGTTGCTGGCGGGCACCTGGGAAACCATCAAACTGGCGGTGCTTTCACTGCTGGTTTCCCTGGTGCTGGGTCTGGTCGCTGCCCTGATGAAACTGTCCCGCACCTCGCTGCTGCGTTGGGTGGGCGGTTTGTACACCACCTTGATCCGGGGCGTCCCGGATCTGGTCTTATTGATGTTGTTCTTTTTCAGCCTGCAAATCTGGCTGAACGAACTGACGGACTGGCTGGAATGGGACATGATCGAGATCGATCCCTTTGGTGCCGGTGTCGTCACCCTGGGCTTTATTTATGGCGCCTACTTTGCCGAGACCTTCCGCGGTGCCTTGATGGCCATCCCCAAAGGGCAGATGGAAGCAGGCAAAGCCTGTGGCTGGAGCGCCTGGCAAGTTCTGCACCGCATTCAGATTCCACAAATGATGCGCTACGCCCTGCCCGGTCTGGGCAATAACTGGCAGATTCTACTCAAATCCACCGCGCTGGTATCCCTGATCGGTTTGAGCGATGTGGTCAAGATTGCGCAAAACGCCGGTAACGCGACTTTCAATTCCTTTTTGTTTGTCGGCATCACCGCCCTGATCTATCTGGGCCTGACTGCTGTCAGCAATATCGGGCTGAGCTATCTGGAGCGACGCTATAACATCGGCGTGAAAGGAGCGCAGTTCTAATGGATGTTCTGAACGAATTCTGGCGCGCCTATCTGTACCAAAGCAATGGTCAGCTCTCGGGCCTGGCCATGACGCTGTGGCTTCTGGTGATCTCGGTTGTGATCGGCTTTTTCCTATCCATTTTCATGGCGATAGGCCGTGTTTCGGGCAAAGCCTGGCTGTCGCGCCCTATCGGTGCCTTTACCTACTTTTTCCGTGGTACGCCCTTGTATGTGCAGATCTTGCTGATCTATACCGCCATGTACAAGCTGGCCATCATCAAATCCGTGCCTGCACTGGAAGCCTTCTTCATGAGCGGCTTTAACTGCATGATTCTGGCACTGACCTTGAATACCGTGGGCTACACCACCGAGATTTTTGCCGGGGCCATCCGCTCCATGCCTCCCGGTGAAGTCGAGTCGGCCCGTGCCTATGGCATGTCCGGCTGGACCCTGTACCGTCGCGTGATTCTGCCGCAAGCCTTGCGCCGTGTGCTGCCTGCGTACAGCAATGAAGTGGTCCTGATGCTGCATGCCACCTCGCTGGCCTTTACCGCCACCGTTCCTGACCTGCTCAAGATCGCGCGTGATGCCAATGCGGCCACTTACCAGACCTTTACCTCCTACGGGATTGCTGCACTGATTTATCTGTGCGTATCTTTCATTCTGGTCGGTGCTTTCCGTATTGTGGAAAAGCGCCAGATGGCATTTTTGAATCACTGAACGCTGAAGTGCTGAACAAAAAATGGGCCGCTTGCAAAAGCGGCCCATTTTTCTTTAGCAATACAGCAACCCTATCAGTCCCCCGTGTGATCCAGGTTCTGATAGCGCATTTGGCGCCCCATGACACCGGCCATCATCAAGAAGAAGGTCAGGCCGCGACGCACCTCCGGCTCCTTGGCCAGCCGTATCAGGCCCATCAGAGTCGGGGTAGTCTCCGTGGCCCGCACTTGATCCGAAGCCATGCGTGCCGCATTTCCAACCGACCAGGCGGCTCCTATGCCCTCCTCAAAGCCCTTCATGAGCTTTTCCAGCATGTAGTCGTCCGTCATGTCCACCAGATCGGCCAACAAGGACACCGCGTCCACCACCCGATTCAGGCGACCACCGGCCAGCAAGGGCTCGATCTTGCCAATCAGTTCGTCCAGGCCCTTGATGCCAGGGTCTTCTCCCAGTAAAGCTTCCAGGGCTGTTGGTTTTTTCTGAGCCGCACCCGCGTCTTCGGGGTTCAAGGATTTATCCGATACCGAATTCATCTGTCTCTCCTGACTTAGACCAAGCCACGGGCCACAGCCCAGTAAATACCCCGATTAAAGCCCTTGCGCAGCAAGCCACCCAGCTTGGTGGGCGGCGTGGGATGCACATCCTCCTTGTAGTCGTACCAGAGCGGCATACCGCCCTCCAGACCCATTTGGGCTACCGCTACCACACGGCCATCGTATTCGTCGCTGGTGCGCCCGAATCGCAGCTCTGAGGCCAGGTTATTGACCACCACGGGCGACTGGTTATGGCAAGAGCCACCCGCCTTGCTGATAGGCAGATCAACGGTGTCACCCAGCACATACACATTGTCCAGACCCAGCACTTTCAGGGTCTGGTGATCGGTAGGCACCCAGCCTTCGTTATCTGCCGCCTGCGAAATGCCGGAATCCCGGACTGCGGCCACAGCCGTAATCGGAGGTGTTGCCATCAGCAAGTCGTAGGGCTCCTCGGCCCCTTCGGCGGAATAGGCAATCTTGCGTTCCGGGTCCACCCGGCTCAAGGTAAAACCACGTTGGTGTTTGATATCCCGGTCTTCAAAAATGGGGGGCAAGACCTGGCAAACCTCGTTCTGCATGAACAGGCAATTACGCAAAAGCTGGGAGGTGGTGGGATAGGTATAGGCAATCTCCACCTTGTCACGCACCCCACGACGACGCAGATACTCGTCCAGCATCAGGGTCGTTTCCACCGGAGCGATCCCGCACTGGTGCGGCACGTTATGGGTTTTGGGGAACGTCACCGTGACCAGCACACGGCCTTTTTCCAGCTTGCTCAGGCGGTCAGCCAGTTGTCGGGCGGGGGCGTGCTGATAGAAGTGGTCTCCCCCTTCTTTCAGGCCCTCGATTTTTTCCGGTGAAGGTACGCAGCCTGTGGACAGCACCAGGTAGTCATAATCAATCTTCTTGCCACTGGCACAGTGCAGGCGGCTGGCCTTGAAGTCAAACCCGCTGACTTCCTCTAGCTGAAAATCGATTTCGGGGCGTAGCAGGGAAATTTGAGGCCGGCGCAATTCATCCCGAAAAAAAGCATCAAAGGCCACATACATAAAAGCGGGCTTGTAATAATGCCAGGGGGAATTGGACAGCATGGTAATACGGACTTTGCCAGAGCGAATCTCTGGATATAACTTGGTCACCAGATGATTGGCGGTCATCGTACCGCCAATCCCACCACCTACAATCACAATATGCTGCACCATCAGTATTCTCCTTAAATGGAAAACTGCGCATAGCAACTTGTATAAATAAAAATTTATAAAACTTATAAAAATCCATAAAAAACAAGAAGATACGCAGTTATAACTGAGACTTCGCAAAGCGAGCTTGGTAATGCGTCCAGCCAGTCTGGAACGAACAAGTATTAAGCAGAAATTAAAACAGCCGTTTATTTATTGATAAGCTGCTTAATCAATTTTATTTATCTCCCACCCGCTTATGATTTTAAAAATCAAGCTGGAGCGCTTATCAAAGCGCCCCAGCTCTCTAATACCTTTTTCAAATCTGGCCTGACTCTGACAATATAGAATAAAAAAAACGCCTGCATCAAGCAGGCGTTTTCTCGTATCGCTAAACCCGAAAGATTAACCTTCGCGTTGGCTGCGACGACGCTCGTGTTCTTTCAAGTAACGCTTGCGCAGGCGAATGGACTTGGGAGTCACTTCAACCAG
The DNA here is from genome assembly GCF_017377875.1 of Alcaligenes sp. SORT26. Taxonomy (GTDB): domain Bacteria; phylum Pseudomonadota; class Gammaproteobacteria; order Burkholderiales; family Burkholderiaceae_B; genus Alcaligenes; species Alcaligenes parafaecalis. The sequence goes on along the minus strand of NZ_CP070975.1, from coordinate 78,685 downwards.
CTCGTCATCATCCAGGAAGTCCACAGCGTATTCCAGGCTCATGCGGATAGGTGGAACCAGATCAATGTGCTCATCCTTACCGGAAGCACGCACGTTGGTCAGTTTCTTTTCCTTGATTGGGTTAACCACCAGGTCGTTGTCACGGCTGTGAATACCGATGATCATGCCTTCGTACAGGGCATCACCGGGGGACACAAACATGCGACCACGATCTTGCAGTTTCCACAGCGCGTAGGCCACGGCATCACCGTCGTCCTGGCTGATCAGCACGCCGTTACGACGCTCGCCAACCGTGCCTTCACGCATGGGGCGGAACTCGTCAAAGGTGTGGCTCATCAGGCCGGTACCGCGTGTCAGGGTCATGAATTCGCCCTGGAAGCCGATCAGGCCACGAGCGGGAATACGGTACTCCAGACGTGTACGACCACGGCCATCGGCAACCATATCCTGCAAGTCACCACGACGGCGACCCAATTCTTCCATCACGCCACCTTGGTGGCCGTCTTCGACGTCCACGGTCAGTTGCTCGTAGGGCTCCATCTTGACGCCGTTTTCTTCACGAATCAGCACGCGTGGACGCGATACGGCCATTTCGTAGCCTTCACGACGCATGTTTTCGATCAGAATGGTCAAGTGCAACTCACCACGACCGCACACTTCAAACACGGTGTCGTCGTCGGTTTCGTTAACGCGCAGCGCCACGTTGGATTTCAGTTCGCGGTCCAGACGGTCACGCAACTGACGGCTGGTCACAAACTTGCCTTCACGACCGGCCAAAGGCGAGGTGTTCACCATGAAGTTCATGGTCAGTGTAGGTTCGTCAATGCGCAGCAAAGGCAGTGCTTCAGGCGTAGCAGGATCGGTCACGGTGCAACCAATGCCCAGCTCTTCAATACCGTTGATCAGCACGATGTCGCCGGCTTCGGCTTCATCAACCGACACACGCTCCAGACCCTTGAACTTCAGAACCTGGTTGATACGGCCTTTGATAACTTCGCCATCAGGACCGAATTTGACTATCACGTCCTGGGCAGCGCGCACGCGACCACGGTTCACACGGCCTACACCGATCTTGCCCACGTAGGAGCTGTAGTCCAGGGAACAAATCTGCAACTGCAAAGGTGCATTGACGTCATCTTCACGCTGAGGAACGTGCTGCAAAATAGCGTCAAACAAAGGACGCATATCGCCTTCACGCACGTCTTCGGTCAAACCGGCGTAGCCCGACAGGCCCGATGCGTAAATGATAGGGAAGTCCAACTGCTCATCAGTGGCGCCCAGCTTGTCGAACAAGTCGAACGTGGCGTTGATGGCGAAGTCAGGACGGGCACCAGGACGGTCAACCTTGTTGACCACCACAATCGGGCGCAGACCCAGTTCCAGGGCTTTACGAGTCACAAAACGGGTCTGGGGCATGGGGCCTTCAACCGCATCCACCAGCAACAGCACGCCGTCAACCATGGACAGCACGCGCTCGACCTCGCCACCGAAGTCAGCGTGACCGGGGGTGTCGATAATGTTGATGTGGGTGCCTTCGTATTCGACGGCACAGTTCTTCGCCAGAATGGTAATACCGCGTTCTTTCTCGATATCGCCCGAGTCCATGACACGTTCGGAGATATGTTCGTTGTCACGGAACGTACCTGCCTGTCTCAACAATTGATCGACCAGGGTGGTCTTCCCGTGGTCAACGTGGGCAATAATGGCCACATTGCGCAATGCGCGTCTCATAACTCATCCTTCTGATTGAAGTTTTTTGGGCAAAATCTCGGTAGGCAAGCTCTCGATGGCCAGCAAGGCCGACATCGGGTCTTCCATCGCCTGCAACCCGTCCAGGGTGTAGGCGTCGTCGATATGAAAAGGTCCTAACTCTGTCCGGCGCAAGGCCGTCAGATGGGCAAAACACCCCAGAGCACGTCCAATGTCTTGCGCCAGGGTCCGGATATAGGTTCCCTTGCTGCAACGTACAAACAAACGCGCCGATTGCGGCGTAAAGTCTTGCACCTGCAAATCGTGAATCACGAGATGTCGTGCCTCACGTTCCAGCTCTATACCCTGACGGGCATATTCATACAGGGGCTTGCCATCGCGCTTGAGCGCGGAATACATGGGCGGCACCTGGGTAATGGGGCCTCGAAAGGCAGGTAATACGGCCTCCAGGGCCTCAAGGGTCACACCGGCAAACTCTGCCGGGGCCTGAGACACCACATTGCCGGTCAAGTCACCTGAATCGGTTTCCTGACCAAACAGCAAGGTAGCTTCGTAGGCTTTGTCCGCTTCCAGCATGGTGGCGGAAATCTTGGTAGCTCGACCAAAACAGCAAACCAGCAGACCCGTTGCAAACGGGTCCAGGGTTCCAGTATGGCCAGCTTTGCGGGCATCCAGAGTGCGGCGCGCACGCTGCAAAGCGTGGTTGCTGGACATTCCGTCGGACTTGTCCAGTAGCAGCACACCATCAATCAACTGCCCGCGTTTTCGCGTAGCCATTGTGTGTCAATCCGTGAAGAAACAACAGCCGCGTCAGGGCTGTTCGTCCGGCTCGTCCGATTTGGAGGCAGAGCCGTTCAATTCGCTATCGGCCTGGTTGGCGCTGTCGATGAGCTTGGAGAGCTCCATGCCGCGTTCCAACTGTCGGTCGTGATGAAAATGCAGAGTCGGAACGGTATGGATGTGCAGCAGCTTGAACAGCAGCGAGTGCAACCAACCGGCCTTCTCGGTCAAAGCCGCCTGGGCGGCTTCGGGCTCGGCGCCCAGCACCGAGTAATACACTTTGGCGTGAGCGTAGTCAGGAGACAGCTCTACACCGGTCAAGGTGATCAGACCAGCGCGGGTCATATCGATCTCGCGCTGGATCAGGACCGCCAGATCCTTCTGGATCTGGTCGGCCAGGCGCAGATTGCGCCCTGGGTTAGGTTTGGACTTGTGTCGTGCCATAAATTACAGTGTCCGGGCGATCTCTTTGATCTCGAAGATCTCAAGCTGGTCGCCCACTTGGATGTCGTTGTTGCCGCGCAGCGTGATACCGCAATCGAAGCCGGAACGCACTTCTTTGGCATCGTCCTTGAAGCGGCGCAGCGATTCCAGGTAGCCACTCCAATGCACGACGTTGTTGCGCAGCAAGCGAACTTGCGAGTCGCGGCGAACCACGCCCTCGGTAACCATACACCCGGCGATGTTACCAATACGTGACACGTTGTAGACTTCGCGAATTTCAACCATACCGATGACTTCTTCGCGTTGCTCTGGAGCCAACATGCCGGACAGAGCTGCTTTGACCTCGTCGACCGCATCGTAAATGATGTTGTAGTAACGCATGTCGATACCGTTGGCTTCGGCCAGTTTCTTGGCGCTTTGCTCGGCACGTACGTTAAAGCCAATAACAACGGCGTTGGAGGCGATAGCCAGGTTGACGTCGCTCTCGGAGATACCACCCACGGCGGCGTGTACAACCACCACGCGCACTTCGTCGGTAGAGAGCTTGACCAGCGACTGCACCAGCGCTTCTTGCGAACCCTGTACGTCGGTCTTGATGATCAGCGACAGAGTCTGTGTACCTTCGCCCAGGTTGTCGAACATGGATTCCAGCTTGGCGGCCTGTTGACGCGACAATTTCACATCGCGGAACTTGCCTTGGCGGAACAGGGCGATTTCACGGGCTTTACGCTCGTCAGCCATCACGACCAGTTCGTCACCGGCGGCAGGCACATCGGTCAGACCCTGGATTTCGACCGGAATCGATGGACCAGCGGAATTGAGCGACTTGCCCGTTTCATTCAACATGGCACGAACGCGACCGAAGGATGCGCCAACCAGCACGCTGTCGCCACGGTTCAGGGTACCGCTCTGAACCAGGATGGTCGCTACAGGACCACGGCCCTTGTCCAGACGGGCTTCAATGACGGTGCCCTTGGCAGGCGCGTCTACCGGGGCCTTCAGCTCCAGCATTTCGGCTTGCAGCAGCACGTTTTCCAGCAGTTCGTCGATGCCCTGGCCGGTTTTGGCCGACACAGGAATAAAGGGCACATCGCCACCGTATTCTTCAGGAACGACTTGCTCGGCAACCAGTTCCTGCTTGACGCGCTCCGGGTTGGCTTCGGGCTTGTCGATCTTGTTGATCGCCACTACCAGCGGCACGCCAGCGGCGCGAGCGTGGTGAATAGCTTCACGGGTCTGAGGCATCACGCCGTCATCCGAGGCCACCACCAGAATCACGATGTCCGTTGCCTTGGTACCGCGAGCACGCATGGCCGTAAAGGCTTCGTGACCGGGGGTATCCAGGAAGGTAGCGGTGCCGCGATCTGTTTTTACGTTGTAAGCACCAATGTGCTGCGTAATACCACCGGCTTCGCCCGACGCGATCTTGGCGCGACGGATGTAGTCCAGCAGCGAGGTTTTACCGTGGTCAACGTGACCCATCACGGTTACCACTGGAGCGCGTGGCTTCAGTTCGGCATCGTTCTGAGCATCGGTATCAACCAGGAAGGCTTCCGGATCGTCCAGCTTGGCCGCAATCGCTTTGTGACCCAGCTCTTCGACCAGAATCATGGCCGTTTCCTGATCCAGCACCTGGTTGATGGTGACCATCTGGCCCAGTTTCATCAGGTGCTTGATCACCTCGGCAGCCTTGACGGCCATCCGGTGAGCCAGATCGCTGACCGAAATGGTTTCAGGCACGTGAACTTCACGGGCGATGAATTCTGCCACTTGCGGTTCGCGACGATCAGCCTGAGCGTTACGGCCACCACGGCCACCCTTGCCACGACCGGCCTTGGAATTGGATTTCCAGCCTTCACGACCACCACCGGCACCGGCGGAAGCCACATCAGCCTTGGAGGGCTGCTTCTTGCGGCTTGCATCGCTGGTCCAGCCTGGGGTGCTATCGGTCTTGACCGGTTTGCCTGGAACTTTATCGGTTTTGGAACCTTTGGCGTCTTTCTTCTGAGCGCCCTTGGCGCCTGCCTTGCTGTCAGCCTCGGGCTCGGGAGCACGCAAGACTTTACGAGGACGGTTCAACATATCGCGCAAGGCAGCGGCTTCAGCCTCGGCTGCTTTACGGGCGCGATCACGATCCTGGTCTTGCTCCACATCGGCGGCAACAGGCGGAATCACCGGGCCGCGCACGGCACGACGCTGGCTAGTAGCGGCCATATCCCGAGGTTTTCCAGTCGAGGTGGGCGTTTTAGTCCCTTGAGGGTGCTGATTTTTATTCACAGAGTTAGCTTGACGGGCGTCGTTTACAGATTTAGTAGGTTCCACCGGCTTTTCTTGGGCCGTAGGAGAGGGAGCCGAATCGGCCTTTTCCTGAACAGGCGCTGCAGCGTCGGACGGTGCCGATGCAGCAGGTGCTTGTTCCTGAGGCTGAGGCTCGGGTTTCTTTGTATCTTCCTGGGCAGCCACAACGGGCTTTGCAGGAGCAGCAGGTTCAGGCGCGGGCTCAGCAACAGGAGTCGGTTCTGGGGCGGCGACCACTTCGGGTTCAGGCTCTGGCGCAGGCGCAGGCTTGGACTCGACGGGGGTTTCCACCTTCACAGGAGCTTCAGGGGTCGCTGCAACAGGGGCCACCGGCTCGCTGACAGGCGCGGCAGGCGCCTGTTCAACAGCGGGGCTTTCCTGACTGGCCGCCTGGGCCTGAGCAGCTTGCTCCTTGGCATTTTCCTGAGCCAATGCCGCATTGGCCTCTGCCACCAGCTCGGACGGATCACGCTTTACAAACACACGTTTTTTGCGTGTTTCCACCTGAATCGTGCGGGAGCGACCCGACCCGTCATCCTGACGAATCTCCGATGTTTGACGGCGAGTCAGGGTGATTTTATTACCCTCCTGACTGCCGTGCGAGCGGCGCAACGATTCAAGCAGCTTCGCCTTATCCGAATCAGTGATGGCGTCATCAACTGATTTGAGCTCAATACCTGCGCTACGCAACTGTTCCATCAGAACATTCGCAGGCATTTTCAGTTCTTGAGCGAACTGGGCGACAGTGTTACTCGACATTCGACTCTCTCTTGCTTTACTACAACTATTCTTAATGAATACAACGCGCGGGACCTAGCTAGACATATCAGGCCTCGTCGTCAAACCAGTGGGCACGGGCACGCATGATCAGTTCGCTGGCTTCATCTTGTGCCAGGCCGCTCATTTCGGACAGTTCGTCCGTTGCCAGTTCCGCCAGTTCATCCAGCGTTGTAATCTCGTTTTCGGCCAACACGGCGATCAGCTCAGGCGTCATGCCTTCGATTCCAGCCAGTTCCTTGACCGCAGTCTGTACCAATTCTTCTTTGGCAATAGCCTCGCTCAGCAGTGCATTGCGGGCGCGGGCGCGCAGCTCGTTGACGGTTTCTTCGTCAAAGGCTTCGATATCCTGCAGTTCCTGCATAGGCACATAAGCGATTTCTTCCAGACCGGTAAACCCTTCGTCGATCAGAATATCGGCCACGGCTTCGTCCACATCCAGACGGGACATGAAGGTGGCGCGCAATTCTTCGCGCTCTTCGTCCTGACGGTTGCGGCTTTCTTCCGGTGTCATGATGTTGATCTGCCAGCCAGTCAACTCGGAGGCCAGACGCACGTTCTGACCACGCGAACCAATCGCCTTGGGCAGGTTTTCTTCGTCCACCACCACGTCCATGGCGTGCTTGTCTTCATCCACCAAAATGGATTCGACGTGTGCCGGAGCCAGAGCGCCGATCACAAATTCGGCCGGATCATCCGCCCACAACACGATATCGACCTGCTCGCCGCCCAGTTCGTTACGCACCGCAGTGACGCGCGAACCACGCATACCGACGCAAGTACCGATAGGATCGATACGCTTGTCGTAAGCAATAACGGCGATCTTGGCGCGCACACCCGCATCACGGGCGGCTGCCTTGATTTCCAGCAGACCCTGTTCGATTTCAGGTACTTCGTTCTCGAACAGTTCTTTAATAAAGTCAGGGGCCGTACGCGACAAGATGACCTGTTGGCCACGAGCCGCGTAATCCACCTTTTGTACCCAGGCACGCACGCGGTCACCCACGCGGATGTTTTCCTTGGGGATCATTTCCGAGCGTGGCAGACGCGCTTCGATCTTGCCCATTTCGATAATGGCATCGCCCTTATCCATGCGCTTGACCGTACCGGAAACGATGGTTTCACCACGTTCCAGGAAGTCGTTCAGAACCTGTTCGCGCTCGGCGTCACGGATTTTTTGCAGGATGGCCTGCTTGGCCGCCTGGGCACCGATACGACCGAACTCGATAGGCTCGAGCGGTTCTTCGATGTAATCGTCCACTTGCAGCTCGGGATCGATTTCCTGGGCGTCCGACAACATTTCCTGTTTATCGGGCTCTTGCAGGCCGGCCTCGTCGGGCACGACCAGCCAGCGCCGGAACCCTTCATGGGCACCAGTTTCCCGGTCGATTTCCACACGGATATCGACATCTTCCTTGAAGCGCTTTTTCATGGCCGAGGCCAAGGCGCTTTCGAGCGCGGTGAACACGACATCACGCGCTACGGATTTTTCACGCGCCAGCGCATCGACCAGCAATAGAATTTCGCGACTCATCGCTTCTTACCCTTGAAATCAAGAACGGGATCCAATTTGGCACGATCCACCTGGTCATAGGTGAATTCGACCTGCGTCAGCTTGCCCGATGCTTCGTCCAGTTCCAGCCTAAAAACGGTATCCAGCGGAACACTAGCCGGTAGCGCCCCCTCAGGAGCGTGGAGCGTACCCACAAACACTTTCCGATTGTCGACTGCCTCGTGCAGGCGCACTTGCACCCGACTGCCCGCGAAACGCACGTAATCGCCAACGCGCAACAAAGGGCGATCTATCCCCGGCGAGGCGACTTCCATGCGGTTGTATTCCACGTTTTCCACTTCGAAAACGCGCGATAATTGTTTAGACACCCATTCACAGTGTTCGATACGCACCCCTTCCGGGTGATCGATGACGATGCGTAACAAGCCTAGCGGCGCACGCTCCACGTCCACCAGTTCGTACTCGGTACCCGCCAGGGTCTCTTGTGCCAAAGCTAGAATGTCTGCCATAAAATCCAAAAAAAATGGGCTGTACGCCAGCCCATGGTCACCATGCACACTTGAGAGTCAAGCGGGCCCTGGTCTTGCGCATTGCCAACGTCAAATCGGGTAGTTGCAGGCGCAACCGAACCGGATGATCCACGCGGTCTTTGCCTTGAAAGACCGCCCTATTCGCTGGCGCGCAGCATCAAAAAAGACCCAGCCGACACTATCGTCTCTGAGCCAAGTTCTATATTCTACCAGAAAACCGGAAAATACGTGCATTCACACGGCCTTACAGGCCCAAACCGCAGGGTTCGGGCCACAAACTCAAAGTCCGTGCGACTTGGCTTTATCGACGCCCACGCCCCAGATGGGACTCGTGAGCGGCCGAGCTGGCTGGCTGCCAGTCATCATCACGTCGATTAACACGACGCACTACTGTTGTTTTCTTCACGTGAGCCTTAGGCCCCTGCCCTGCACCCGCACGGTCTGTTGCACCGCGACGAGCCGATGGAGCACGCCCTTCCTGAGCACCACGTGCGTGACCGCCACGAGCCTGCTCGCTGCGACCGCCCTGTTCACCGCGCGCCGGACGACGGCCATTGTGAACACGCGCACCTTCTTGCGAGCGACCCTCGTGACCACGACCTTCGTGGCTACGGCCTTCCGAAGAACGACCTTCTGCCGAGCGACCGCGCTGCTGACCACGAGCACCTTGACCGGCACGTGGCGCACCACGTCCGTGACCGCCGTGCTCACGACTGCCGTGTTCGCGACGACCACCATCAGGATGGCCATTCGCCAGACCGCCACTGATAAACAGGGCGCCGCTGACTGACTCATTCACCCGCACATTATTGGACGAACGACCACGGCCACTGGCGACTCGGCCACCACGTCCCATACGGGCACCGCTCAGACCATTGTGCTCCAAAGTACCGAAACCGGGAGGCAAGGCGCTGTCATGCGACAAGGGCTGGCGCTCACGGCGCTGATACGAGCCCTCATCGTCCGATTCTTTAACCAGACCCAAACGCAGCATGAAGGCCATTACCAGGTCGGCATCCAGCTCTTCCCAACGACCACGGCGCAGGCTCTTGGGCAGACCCACATCGCCAAAACGTGTACGAATCAAACGGCTAACCGTGACACCCATGGCTTCAAACATACGACGCACTTCACGATTACGACCTTCGTGAATAGTGACGCGATACCAGCGATTACTGCCTTCACCACCCAGGAACTCGATCGCACCAAACTTGGCCACACCGTCTTCCAACTGCACGCCATCGCGCAAAGACTGCATTTGCTCTTCGCTCAACTCGCCCAGCACGCGCACGGCGTATTCACGCTCGGCACCGTAGCGAGGATGCATCATGCGATTTGCAATATCGCCGGAGGTTGTGAAAATCAACAGACCTTCGGTATTCAAATCCAGACGACCTACGGACAGCCACTTGCCCACTTTCAGGGAAGGCAGACGACCAAACACGGTGGCGCGACCTTCAGGGTCATCGTGCGTCACGATCTCGCCAGCCGGTTTGTGATACAGGATCACACGGGGCGGACGCTTGGCATTGGCACGATTGACCAACTGACCATTGATACGCACCTTGTCTTCGGCGCTGACGCGTTGACCGATATGAGCAGGCTCGCCATTCACCGATACGCGACCGGCGACGATCAACTCTTCCATATCGCGGCGCGAACCGATACCCGCCTCAGCCAGCACTTTGTGCAACTTGGGCTGCACCAGCTCGCTGCCCATGTATTTACCCAAACGCTGCGACAGGCGACCTTGCTTGTCCAAGTGGCTAAAGGCGATGTCATCGTCACCATCCAGCACCACAACGGGAGCATCATCTGCCGGATTCGTGTAACGAGCCTGCTGCGTCGCTGGGCGCTTGCTGGCACCACCGCGCGTATCCTGGCGACGACCGGCAGGAGCAGGCTTGCGGCGATTTTGTGCTGGACGAGCAGGCCGAGCCTTGGCTTCGCTAGGAGCGGCAGCCTGGGCTTCTTCATTCTGGCGAGGGGCGGACTCTTGGGTCGCATCACCACGACGGCGGCGAAACGGGGTACGTAATTTACGTCCCTGGCCTTTTGCGCGTGGGTTTTTAGGATCGGCCGCGCCAGAGGCGTCCGACATAGAGGCTGTGTTCGTCTCGTGCGAATCAGTCATTTTTAATCATTTACTCCAGAGTTTTTTATTTCGTCCGGTACCTGTGCTTCTGATAGGCCAGCCGCAGCCTGGGCCTCATCCAATGGGTCCGGTGTCGTATTCACTTCAGCTTGTGGCGGCTCCCCACTAGGAGCCCCCTCGCGAAAACCTTCCTGACTGCCTGGCTCGGAATCCGGTTCAGACTCCAGCTCAAGCTGAGCAACAGAAGCCAGTACCGGCTCCATGCTCACTTCCAAAGCAGCGTCTTGCTCTGCTTCTTGTTCTATTTCTTGCCCTGCTTCGGAACCCGTCTGCGGCATGGCTACAGAGGCAGACTCTTGCTCTACGCCCTGCTCTGCCGCCAGCTCCTGGCTCTGATCCTGATGATCCAGACCCTGCCCTTGATCCTGCTGTTGATCCTGTTGCTGGTCCGGCCCCTGATCAGGCGATGCAGCCGCTTGCCCGTTTGGCAAGGACGCCAGCACATCCAGGGAGTCCAGAGTTTCAACTGAAGGCAACTCATCCAAAGAACGCAGACCCAGATCATTCAGAAACTGACGGGTCGTTCCCAGCAATGCCGGGCGTCCGGGCGCATCACGATAACCCAGCACTTCAATCCAGCCCCGATCCTCCAGGGTACGCACAATCTGGGTCGATACGCTAACCCCACGTATGTCCTCAATATCGCCACGGGTAACGGGTTGCCGCCAGGCAATAATCGCCAAGGTTTCCAGCACGGCCCGCGAGTACTTGGGCGCACGCTCCAGACTGAGGCGAGACAAAAACACCTGCATGGCCGGGCGACTTTGAAAACGCCAACCCGAAGCGACCTGGACTAATTCCAAGCCACGTTCTTTCCAATCCAATTGCAAGATAGCCAGATAACGGCGCAGATCATCCGCACTCAGCGGCGGGGAGACAAACATTTTGCGCAACTCGGCGCTGTTCATGGGCTGCTGCGCACACAGCAAAGCCGTCTCCAGGACTCGGATTATTTCACTTTCAGTCACTGCTGGGAAGCCTCACTGTGTAGCGATACTTGCATAAAGCAAAAATTCCATGTTAATATTTAATTCTTCCGGCGCGGGGTGGAGCAGCATGGTAGCTCGTCGGGCTCATAACCCGAAGGTCGTAGGTTCAAATCCTGCCCCCGCAACCATCACCCGGAACTGCTTAGCAGAATCAAACAAGCCAGCCAATATGTGCTGGCTTTTTTGTTGCCCGCTGCTTTGATCTTCAATCTTGCGCGCAGCGCAGCCTACAACCAGAGCACTCAGGCTGTCGGCACGACTGAACGCGCGCGCAGCCCCATCGCCCTGGCCCAAACCAGAAACGGCAGCTTTAAAAACAATTAAAAATGTTGTGTAAGCACACATGCTGATGATGAGTATGTCCGCAAGCCCTATCGGGCCGGATTGGAATTGGCGTTTCAGATTCAAGAACGCGAAAACAGCACAACAACGTTTGGGGCAATAACTGATCGGGGCAATACAGGTCCGGACGGTGACACACCATCATCAAGGCAAACAAAGACCGCAGCATGGGCCATCGATTGCCTAAACCTGAAGCAAAGCCAGAAACAGAGAAATTCGTTTTGCCGGGACATCCCGCCTAGTAGGGGAGCCGACTGCTATCAAAGCCAGATGCCAGCCAATAAGAACTGGTCGCTATACAGGGAGCCGCTTGCGCGTTTGAGCTTTTAGAAATGCCAGTCTGGCTGAACCTGTAAGCACAGGCCCTATTACACCATTGCGACCAACAAGACGCAAGAAAATTGAAGGGCCGATTTATCCTGCCACCGAGCCCTTCCAAGAACTGATCGGCAAATATTAATGAAATAAACTCGCCACACTATGTACATAATCAAAAACTATGTTATAGTTACTTTTCTGACGCGGGGTGGAGCAGCATGGTAGCTCGTCGGGCTCATAACCCGAAGGTCGTAGGTTCAAATCCTGCCCCCGCAACCAAATTTAAAAAACCGTCGCTTATGCGGCGGTTTTTTTTCGTCCTGCTTCAGGCACCTGCTTTATAGAAGGCTACTAGCGACGGCCTGAACACCTGGCATAGCTCGGACACTCGACGTATCCCGAGCCATACCTGTAAGCCTTGAGTACCCCGCCTTGCTGATGGCGAAAGCCAGACAAGCACCCTACGGCTATAAAAACCTGCAGCGACTGACGCCCATTAATTCGATGCGTCGGCCTTGCCAAGGTCAAACAACTTCAAACCATAACGCAGGCGATCACGCAGCCAGATATAGGCTGAAGGGACTTCTTGCCCTGTATCGAACCTGGCTTTCACTTTCAGGCCAGACATCAATTTACGCATTTGATCTACAGACAGCCCGGACTCCAGGCGAGTCGCAGGCCAAGGCGGGTCCATATTCATCTCCAGCGATAAACGCCCCTCGGGTGCGGGAAGTTGAGCGATGAATGCCAGCAAGGCATTGCGACTGTCCCGATCCGCCACCGAGTCAGGCATCAACTGCACAGACGTGCGGGCTGCCAACAAGGCCTTCTCGACAGCGGGGCGCGGGTCTTCGTACATGCTCATGTTCAACACCAATGCAGGCATGATCATGGTCTGGATCAGATTCTGATTATCCAGGTACAGATTCAGACTTTTAAGTTCTGCCTGCTCCAGCTCGTCCGGGCCCAAGGCACGCCCTGCTGCTGATTTGATTCCGAATTGAGCCTGAACACGAACCTCACGCAGGTACTTGCTGCGCAGCCGGAGCTGCTCCAGATCCAATTGCGCCGAGGCCGAGTCCCACTTGTATTTCAGGGAGAAATCCATAGGCTTGGCCTGCAGGCGCATCACATAGTCCTGCCCTGGCAAACGTCCCGTCAGAACATAGATTCCGCCGACTCGTAGATCCATGGCGTCAGGAATGGCTTGCCGCTCGGACAGTTTTTCCAAGCCCTCATCACGCAAGACCAGCTCATCAAAGGCCAGCAACATCGACGAAAAACCGGCCGACCATTGTCCGTTCTGAACCAGACAAGCTCCATCCTGATCCTGCATCTGCAGCTCGTCGCCGGATTGCGACTGCAAAGCGACATGATTACGCAAATACTCACAAGCAGGTCCTGCTTGAGCCGAACTCGCCAGCACCATCGCGGCACCCAGCGTCAAAGCAATTTTCTTCATGGATTCCTCGTATTGGGCCAGCACAGGCAACGATGCCAGGCAGGCCTTCCCTTTGCATGAAACGCTGGCTAGTATACAAAGCCGTCAGGGGCTATGCCCTACCCCTGTTTCAAAATAGACTTACCGACGTACCCCTTGCCATGGTCAGCACTGAACCCATCCAGTTTTCACTTTGCACACAACTGAATCAGCTCGATGCGGCAGGCTGGGACGCGCTCTCTGGCGATCACCTGCTGCTCAGCCATGCTTTTTTGACAGCGCTGGACGCCGCTGGATGCGCCACTCCACAGACAGGCTGGTCACCCCATTACCTGTTAATGCATCGTGGACAGACGCTGTGTGGTGCCGTACCCCTGTACCTGAAGCATCACTCCCGGGGGGAGTATGTGTTTGACCAAGGCTGGGCCCAGGCCTATCAACGTCACGGTCTGGACTATTACCCCAAGCTCTTGTCTGCCATCCCTTTTACGCCTGTCAGTGGCCCCCGCCTGCTGGCCCGCACGCAGAAAGATCGCGTTCTGCTAGCTCAGCAACTGATTGAGCTGGCACGGAACAATCAACTGTCCTCTGTACATGTCCTGTTCCCGAACGCAGACGACAGGCAGGCCCTGGAGCAAGCAGGCTTCATGATTCGCCATGATGTGCAGTTTCACTGGCAAAACCAGGACTACGCCAGCTACGAGGACTTTCTGGCATCACTGACCCAGCAAAAACGCAAAAAGATGCGACAGGATAGCCGCAAGGTCTACGAGCAGGGCCTGTCCTTTGAGCACAAGCAGGGCCAGGACATTAGCGAGCAGAACCTGGACTATTTTTACCAGTGTTACGCCAACACCTATCAGGAGCGCGGGCAACGCCCTTATCTGAATCGGGATTTCTTTGCGCGCCTGCATGATCAACTACCCGACTCTCTGGTGCTGATTCTGGCCCAGCAAGATGGACAAGACGTGGCCTGCGCCCTGTCACTACGGGACGGGCACACGCTTTATGGACGTTATTGGGGCTGTACTCGTTACGTGCCTGGCCTGCATTTCGAGACCTGCTACAACCAGGCGATTCAGTTCTGCATTGCGCAGCAACTGCGTTTTTTTGAAGGCGGCGCTCAAGGGGAACACAAGCTATCACGTGGCTTGCTCCCGACTCCCACCTGCTCGGCGCACTGGATTGCAGACCCTCGCTTTGCCCACGCCATTGAAGAGTTCCTGCATGAAGAAGCGGGCCATGTGGCCCGCTATCAGGACAATTTAAGCAGCCATATCCCGTTTAAAACGCTGGCAGACTAAAAAAATCAGTCCTTCTTGTCTTTGCCCGGTGGCACAAAGGGAAAGACCGAGAACATTTGCCGGGTTTGATCCTGCATCTGATCCTGCATTTGCACGAACAGATTTTTGCTCTGATCAATATAGCTGTTCATGACGGTCTGCATGACAGGCGCCTGCACACTCATGAACTGCGCCCAGGCTTCAGGACCGAACTGCCCGCCGTACACGCCTTTGGACTGCTCGGTCATGCGTTCCTGGATTTCCATGAAAGCCTGGATGTTCTTTTCCAGATACGAGCCCATCACCCCCTGCATGGCATTGCCATAGAAACGGATGATTTGCATCAGCACCGGGGTCGAGAACATGGGAATTCCCCCGCTTTCTTCCTCAAGAATGATCTGCAACAGAATACTGCGCGTCAAGTCCTCGCCGCTTTTGGCATCGACGACCGCGAACTCCTCTCCTGACAGGACCAACTGCTTGACATCGACCATGGTGATGTAAGCGCTGGCCTGCGTGTCGTACAAGCGACGATTGGGGTATTTCTTGATGAGCCGAGGGGATCCCATGCTGGTGCTTACTTCCTAATCAATAAAACAAAGACAAACGAATTGCACAGTGGCAAGCCTTAGCTCATGTGCAGGCCGCCGTTCAGGGAGAAATCCGCGCCTGTTGCAAAACCCGAGTCCACCGAGGCCAACCAGGCCACCATGGAACCGATTTCATCAGGCGTACCCAAACGGCCTACCGGGATGGTCGCGACGATTTTCTCCAGAACATCGGGACGAATCGCACGCACCATGTCAGTACCAATATAACCGGGGGAAATAGTATTGACCGTCACCCCCTTATTGGCAACCTCTTGCGCCAGCGCCATGGTAAAGCCATGAATACCGGCTTTGGCGGTGGAGTAGTTGGTCTGGCCGAACTGCCCTTTTTGCCCGTTCACCGAACTGATGTTGACGATACGGCCCCACTGACGCTCCACCATGCCATCAATGACCTGCTTGGTCACGTTAAACAGGCTGTTCAGGTTGGTATCGATCACCATGCGCCAATCTTCCTGGCTCATTTTACGAAACGTACCGTCGCGTGTAATCCCGGCATTATTGACCAGCACATCGACACGACCAAAATCGGCAAAAACCTTTTTAAAGGTTTCAACCGTCGAATCCCAATCTGCGACGTTGCCCACCGACGCATGGAATGTATAGCCTAGCTCGGCCTGCTCGCCCAACCACTTTTGATAGTCACGGTTAGGGCCGCAACCGGCAATAACGGTAAAACCGTCCTTGGCCAGGCGCTGACAAATGACTGTCCCTATCCCTCCCATACCACCAGTTACGTAAGCTACTTTGCTGCTCATATACATCTCCTGAAAGGGGTGACATAGCTCAAATCCCGATGCCGGCCTGGGCAATGTCATCAAACGACATCGGGATAAAGGAAGCGGACGAATCGCCCTGCTCCCGAAACCTGAAAATTGAAGTCTTAACTGGCGCGTACTTTGACGTAGCTGCCTGGTGCCTCTTCCAGCACCGGGTAGCGGGCATGGCCCAGACTACGTTTGGCGCGGCGACGCGAACCGGACAAAGGGGCCAGCCAGGCAATCCAGTCCGACCACCAGCTACCGGGAACAGACTGCGCCCGTTCCATATACTGCTGGGCATCCAGCGAGGCGACCGGCTCCCCATCTTGCAACACCCAATAATTACGGCGCTGCTTGGCAGGCGGATTGATCACACCGGCAATATGGCCCGACGCCCCCAACACAAAACGATGCTGGGCCGCAGGCAAAGCCTGCAAGGAGGCATAGGCCGACTGCCAGGGCACGATATGGTCTTCTTTGGAGCCATACAGGTACACAGGCAAGTCCAATTGGCTCAAATCAGCACGGTGAGCCCCTACTGGCACGCCGCCCTCTTGAACCAGGCGGTTTTCCAGATAGGTATTACGCAAATACCAGGTAAAGAAAGGACCGGGCAAATGGGTGCCGTCAGAGTTCCAATACAGCAGGTCAAAGGCCGGAGGCTTTTTGCCCTGCAAATAATTGCTGTTGACGTAGTTCCAGACCAGCTCGGCCGGTCTCAAGAAAGAAAACGTGCTGGCCAGCTCGCGAGCATTCAGCAAACCGCCCTGCCCTAACTGCCATTCCCGATACGCCACCTGCGCTTCGTCAATGAACACATTGAGCATGCCCACATCCGTGAAGTCCAGCATGGTGGTCAGCAAGGTCATGGACGCAGCCGGGTCCTGGCCCTTGTCACGCGCCAGCGCCAAGGCACTGGCCAGCAAGGTGCCACCAATACAAAAGCCCAGCGTATTGATTTTTTTCTGGCCAGACAGCTCCTGGCTGACGCGAATGGCCTCCAGCACGCCCTGCTCCAGGTAATCCTGCCAACCCAGGGCATGGATATGTGCGGCATCGTCAGGCTGAGGATTGCGCCAGGACATCAGATACACCGTCAGCCCCTGATCCAGGGCGTGACGCACAAAGGAGTTCTCCGGCTGCAAGTCCAGAATATAGAACTTGTTAATGCAGGGAGGCACAATCAGCAAAGGCACCGCATGCACCATCGTCGTGGTGGGCGCGTACTGGATAAGCTGAAAAATATCGTTCTGGAACACCACGGCACCCGAAGTGGTGCCCACGTTTTGCCCCAACTGAAACTTGCTTTCATCCGTTTGCGTCAGACGTCCTTTTTGCCAGTCGTCCATGAAATTGGACATGCCTTCCAGCACAGACTGGCCGCCCGTATCCATCATGGTCTGCAGAGCCTGGGGGTTGAGCATCAGATAATTGCTGGGCGACATGGCTTCGGCCCACTGCATCATGGAAAAGCTCAGGCGTTCGCGCTGCGCAGCCTCCAGATCCATCAGGCCCAGCATATCGTTCATGGCCTGAACGCTAAGCTGCCAGATATGGGCATTGAACAAGGCGGTAGGATTGCTCTGCCAGGCGGCATCGGCAAAACGTCTATCCTGCGGGGGTGGCAAGGCGCCACGTTGAGCCTGGTCCCACAGATCCTGCCACTGCTGTGTGTAACGAGCCTGAAGTTCAGCACAGCGGGTGGCATCCATCGGTTTGCCAAAACCTTGAAAAGCACTGTTGTTACTCGACATCTGCCACCTGTAAACGAATTGCAAATACGCTTAGAGCATGACGTTCGTAACAAAAGCAGTCAATTGGGGTAATTAATTAGGCTGGCACGCCAATAGACAGAATTAAAGATTCCTTATCGTATTTCAAACGATCAAAAAACCGTTAAAGCGGGTTCAAGCGAGCAATGGTGGCCTGTCGGCCCGTCAAGGGCGAGCGGCGGTAGGAATAAAACAATTCGTTTTGTTGAAACGTGCACAGGCCACTTAAATGCACGGTTATTTTTCCAGGGCACAGTTTTTCCAAACGATGGCGTGCAATACCGGGCAAGTCCGCCTGCCATTTCCCTGGACGCTGACCGGGAATAAAAAAGCGCGCTAATTCAGGCTCATTGGAAACATAGGCATCGAAAACCTCCTGCCCCACCTCGAAGTGCTCCTGACTAATGGCAGGCCCAATCCAGGCTTGCCAGGACTGTGCTTGCGGGCAGCGGGCCGCCATCGCCTGCCAGGTTCGTTCCAATACTCCGGCTTGCAAACCGCGCCAACCAGCATGAGCCACGCCCAGCACTTGGCTCTGCTCATCCCAGATGACTACTGGCAAGCAGTCAGCGGTCAAAATCGCTAGCGTGCGATCCCGGCGGGTAGTGATCGCTGCATCAAACTCGCGGGGTACAGCAGGCAAGATATCCAGGTCTGCGTCCAGCACGTCTGTGCCATGCACCTGTGCCAGCCAGATGGGATCGGAATCCAGAAACTCCGCGACCCGTTGGCGATTGGCCTGCACCCGCTCCGGGTCGTCGCCCGTGTTGAGTCCCAGGTTCAAGCTGCTACGCTCGTCCTGGCTGACGCCCCCGGCACGGGTCGTACAAAAATAAAGCAGCCCCGCTTGTTCGGGGCCGCTAACAGTAGGAATCAGCTTTGAGTGTGCCATTCAATCGCCTCTACGACAGACTGATAATCAGACGGTGGTGCCGCCGAGAAACGGCGACGCTCGCCCGTATCGGGATCATCAAACTCCAGCACATGGGCATGCAACATTTGGCGCTGGGCCCCGGCGACCACTCGACCACCATATAAGGTGTCGGCCAGCAAGGGATGCTTGATCGAACTTAGATGCACACGAATCTGGTGGGTACGCCCGGTCTCAAGACGGCACGCCACCTCAGTCACGGACTCTTCGCCTGCATACCCCTGACGCAGCATCTGATAATGCGTGACGGCGGCCTTGGGGGCAACAGAGGGCCCGGTACTCATGCGTACCGGCACACGCAAATCGCGTCCAATAGGCTCATCCACCGAACCCTGACCCGGCAAGACACCATGGACCAACGCCAGATACTGGCGTCCCATGCTACGCTCTTGCAGTTGTCGGACAAAGTGAGTTTGAGCCACTTCCGTGCGGGCCACGACCAGCAAGCCAGACGTATCTTTGTCCAGCCGGTGTACAACACCGGCACGGGGCACCTGACGCAAATTGGGAAAGCGAAACAGCAAACCATTGAGCAAGGTGCCGCGCCAGTTACCCGCACCGGGGTGCGTGACCAGACCCACGGGCTTGTTGACGACCAGCCAGGAATCGCTTTGGGCCACAATCTCAAAGTCTACGTCATCGGGCTCGAAGGCCATGTCTTCGGGGGCTTGCTGCTCCCAGACCAGCACGGTATCACCGGGGTAAACCGTATGCTTGACCTTGACGGCCTGGCCGTTAACAAGAACATGCCCGCTCTCGACCCAGGACTGTAGACGGCTGCGCGAATGCTGTGGCAGTAAACGCGCTAAAGTCTTGTCCAGACGGTCTGGGGACGCAGTGATGGGAAGGATAAAACGCAGTGCGTCGGAAGAAACAACACTATCTTTTTCAGTATCTGTGTCAGGCATGGCGACAAATCATATAATTGAGCAGCAATGCTAACACCAAGGACGCTTTTGTGACTCGCCTGAACCTGAACTTGCCACGTATTCGTGGTACCAAGCTGGCCCAAGTAGCCGCATTAATGCTGGCCGCCACTTTGCTTGCTGGCTGCGGCACTACCAAAAAAGAAGTTGACCCCACCTCGGGTTGGACCGCCGAACGCCTGTATAAAGACGCCCGCGAAGAAATGTCCGCTGGCAACTGGAAAGATGCGCGTGCCCGCCTGGAAGCCGTCGAGTCCCGCTACCCCTTTGGTACCTTCGCACAACAGTCGCTGATCGACCAAGCCTATATCAACTGGAAAGACGAAGAGCCTGCCAAAGCACTGGCCGCTATCGACCGCTTCCAGAAGCAATACCCCAGCCACCCCGGCACCGACTACATGTTGTACCTGAAAGGGCTGATCTCCTTTACGCCTCCTAGCGCTGCCCTGTCCAACATTACCCAACAGGATCCCAGCGAGCGTGACCCCAAAGGCCTGCGCGAATCCTACGAAGCTTTTAACGATCTGCTGCAACGCTATCCGAATAGCCGTTACGCACCGGATGCCGCCAAGCGCTTGACCTGGCTGGTCAGCACCATCGCCCAGAACGAAGTTCACGTGGCCGAGTACTACTACAAGCGCGGTGCTTACGTGGCAGCGGTGAACCGTGCGCAGACCGTGATTACGGACTTCAAGGGTGTACCTATTGCTGAGCGTGCTCTGTACTTGATGTACCTGTCCTACGACAAGATGGGTCAAACCGAGCTGCGTGACACCACCAAACGCGTGATGGACGACAACTTCCCTGATTCGGTTTACTTCAAGGAAGGCCTGGATACCAAGGTGAACTACTGGAACCCGATTAACTGGTTCTAAGCCTTGAAGCAAAGCAGCGCAAAACACGGACTGCCTTTGTGACGCGACAATAAAACGTCTCACAGAACACAGCCCAAAAAAGGGCCGAATCCCATACGGGATTCGGCCCTTTCAGTTTTCCGGCTTCAGGGTATCCAAAACATCACCCTGCGTTCTTGGCATTGTCCTTTTGCACGCTATACATACGCTCTGCAAACGCCTTGGCCTTGGCGGGGTCCAGAGGCTGGCCGCCCAGAATCTTCATGGTGTCATCCAGGTAGACCATCCGATCCTTCAGGTCCTCCTGAAGACCAATCAGGTAATAACCAATCTGACAAAAGTAGGTTGTCCGGGCTCGGGTCTGCGCTTCTACCTCTTCCAAACCCATACGCTGAAAGAAATTGGCCAAGGCATTCATGCAGGCCTTGTCCGCCCGCGCTACGGCCTGACGCACCCGCTCGGAGCGCCTTGCCCAATCACGCATGGCCATATCCAGGCCGGGCTCAAAACGGGATACGTCCAGCCAGGTGGAGAACAGGGACAACATGCCATCTTGCAGATTGTCCACGTTCTCCAGCGCCAGCATGGTGGAGCGCATGTTCTTTTGCTCCCAGAAACCGACCAGCCCATCGAGCAGATCGTCCCTGTCCTTGAAATGCCAATAAAAGCTGCCCCGCGTGACGGCCATGACCTGGGCCAGACGGGTGATACGCACCGCCTCCACACCTTCCTGCATAAAAAGGCGAATGGCTGCTTCCAGCCAGTCCGCCCGCGTCAAATGCACATTGGGCTCAGACAACGCCCCAGCCTGGGCCACGCGTTCAATCAGTTCCTTATCGCTCATATCACCTGCTTGTAGAGTCGCTTTAGTCGCCAAAGTATACCGGCGCTCCTCTTATAACAGGCCCAGCATTCGTGGAAACGCCAAGGAAACAGCGGGCACGAAGGTGGTGATCAATTGAATCGGAATAGCCACAAAAACAATCATGGCAATCGCTGGACCAAAGGAGCGGTGTACCGCCACTTTACTGATGCGGCAGGACATGTACAGCACCGGCGCCATCGGTGGGCTGTTGGAACCCACGATCACGGCGCACGCCACGATTGCAGCAAACTGCACCGGATTTACATCAGCGACACCAACCAGCGGCAGCAGCAAGGGAGCAACCACAACCGTCAGTGATACGTCATCAATAATCATGCCCACTAAAATAAGAAAGACATTGACCATCAAGAGAATGCCGATAGGGCTGTCAACCAGTCCGGTCACAAAGGCCGTCAAATCCTGCGGTACACCCTGGGCAACCAGAATACGGCCGATCAGGAAGGAAAACAGCAAGATCAAAATGACTGTGCCCGTCGTCTCTGCGGTACGCACAAAGCTGTCACGCAGCGTGCGCATCGTCAGCTCGCGGTACACAAAGCAGCCGATACCAATCACCAGCACCACCGCTACGGCGGCCGCTTCGGTAGGAGTGAATACGCCCCCGTAGATGCCCCCAAGAATCAGGGCCGGGATGCACAGTGCTGGCAAGGCATAGAGCAGCGTTTTCAACGAAGATCGCCGACTTTGCTCATCGACGGGCTGAGCAGGCAACTCCTTGAACCAGCGCCCGGCCACCACGTAGTTGAACAGCGTCAGCCCGATCATCAAAAGCAGACCTGGCCCGATAGTGGCTGCAAAGCAAGCTACCACCGACTGCTGTGTCACCACGGCAAACAGAATCATGGTGATGGATGGCGGGATCAGAATCCCCAACAAGGAAGAAATTCCCAGCAAGGCCGCCGAATATTGACGCGGGTAACCGCGCTGCTCCATGGGATCGACCAGAATGGTGCCAATAGAAGCCACCGCCGCCGAGGCTGTACCTGAAATAGCCCCAAACACACCTGATGCCAGGACCATGCTGGCTCCCATGCCACCCCGGCGATTCTTGACCAGCATTTCGGCAAAGCCCACCAAACGGTGCGCAATCCCGCCTGCCTGCATCAAATAACCCGCCATGATGAACAAAGGCAAAGCCAGCAGAACCAGTGAGTTCAAGGAACGAAAGCCCTGCAGCATCAAGGTGTTCAAGTTGACGTCATACACCAGCGTCAACATCAGCAGCGTACCGGCAAAGGACCAGGCCACCGGCACCCCTATACCCAAGAGCAGCAAGAGCAAGAGAACAGAAAATCCAGCATGCATAATCAATGGCCTCCATGGCGCACGGCCATCAAAGACTGATAAACATCGCGCAAGGCATACAGCAGGCTACCCGCCGCATTCAAGCCAATCGCTGCCTGAGGCACCCAGACAGGAATCCCCAGCTCCGCCATCGTGGTCGAAAAACGGGCACCCCACATGAACATGCGCAAGGTCCAATACGCAAAGGCCGTCACAATGATCAGCACCAGAATCGAGACCAGCAAACGGTGAATGGCGCGGGCACGCGGCGTCTTCAAACGATGCGACAAGTAATCCACCACCAGATGCTGGCGCGACTGGCTGGCAATCAGTGCCCCGGTCATGTAGAGCCAAATCGCCGCCACCATGACGATGGTGTGCACTCCGGTTGCCGGCCAGTTCAGGTAATAACGGGCTGCCACCACATAGGCCAGGCCCGCCGCCACCACAATGCTGGACACAATGGCCAGCCACTCCAGGGCGATCAGGGTCGGCCCGCGCTTAATCGGGATGTCCTCACTCACATTCATACTCCCTTGATCGAAGGTATTCACTGGAGAGCCGAGGCATTTTTCTCGATATGAGACATGATGCTGTCGCCCACTTCAGCGTGCATCGCAGGCCAGACTTTAGCGCGGACATGCGTACCCAGCGCGGCCAGTTGCTCCTTGTCGAGTTCAATATAGTTTTTGCCCAGCGCCTTCCATTTCTCCACAATGTCCGCATCCGCTACCTGAGCCTTGGCAAACTGCTCTTGCATGATGCTGATGGCCGAGGACTGAACCACTTCCTGCTGCTCGGGTTTCAAGGCTTCCCAGGCTTCCAGATTCATGGACAACACGCCGGTAATGAACTGCTGCTTGCTGCGCACGTAGAAATCCAGCGTGTCGCGGAAGTACTCGTAGTCGTAATAAATGACGTTGGCTGCATCGCCATCCACCACGCCAGTTTGAATCGAGGTAAAGACTTCGCCCCAATCAATGGCTGCCGTCTGATAACCCATGGCTTGCACGGACTGCTGCATCATGGAGATAGGCGGCACGCGCACCTTGATGCTCTTGGCATCCTCTACCGTCAAAGCATGCTTGCCTTTGGTCGCAACGCCATTGAACCCTTCAGGCCATGCACCAAAGAACTTCAGGCCGTTCTCTTTGTAGATACCGTCCAGCGTTTCATTCAACCAGCCACCGGGCTGGTAAGCGGCCAAGGCTTCCTCCCAGGTGGTGAACATATAGGGCGTGTAGATCACCGCAATGCGCTTGTCGTAGGACGTCATGGGCCAGTTCAACATCAACTGCACATCACCGGCCACGTGCTGGTCGAACACCTCTTCCTGACCACCCAACTGGTTCTGATAAAAAACACGTGGCGACAAGGAGCCTTGCGTGCCCTCTTTGATCAGCGCAGCCCATTTCTCGATGGCATCACCACTAGGCGAACCCTGCGCGCCCGAATCCGTGGCAATACGCAAGGTTTGTGCGGACACCGTGGCCGCACTCAGGCTGAACATCACCGTCAGCAAAGTCTTGCTCAAAAGCTTCATAACTCCTCCTGGGTATTTCTTTTAAATTTATTGTTCAAACTTCGGATATCAGGCTTCCGCCCTGTGCCGCCACAACTCCCAGCCCAAACGGGCACGGACGCCAACATCCAGAAACGGACGTGGCGGCAAGGCATCGGGTTGCCCCAAAGCCTGCATGTCGGCAATCAAGGGGTTATCCACACCGCAAGCCAGATCCGCCACCAACATGCCGGAGATCGTGCCCTTGGTCAGCCCCACCCCGTTCTGACACACCGCGGAATACACATGCGGGGCCACCTGACCAAAGCCGGGTGAACCATTACGGGACAGGCAGATAAAGCCCGTCCAGGTGTGCTCCATTTCCACGTTTTTCAGATTCGGGAAACGCTCATCAAACAAGGTTTTGTGCTCTATGCGCACGCGGCGACGGCTCTCGTCATCGCTACGCAAATTGGGGGCGTACGTCATGTGCTGACGAATCAGAATGCGCTGGTCATTGGTGCGGCGCATGGTGATGCCCACAAAAGCATTGGCAGGCGTCAAACCCCAGCTAGGCAAACCACCCAATTCGCGCTGTTCACTTTCTGTCAGACAACGGGTCAGGCTGGCATGGGCAGCCATCGGCATCAGCTTGCCGCTATAAAACCCGAATTGCTCTGCAAAGACGTTCACGGCCAGAATCATCTTGCCTGCACGAACTTTGCCGCCGGGGGTTTCCAGCGTGACGCCATCACCTTGCTGCACAGACAGCACGGGCGTTTTTTCATAAACAGTGACGTTGGCAGGCATATTGTCGGCCAGACCGCGAGACAAACCCGCCGGGTTCAGCAACACCGTACCGGGGGTGTAAATACCTGTGCGGAAATGCTTGAACCCCAGCTTGTCGTGCAAGGCCTTGCCGTCCAGCCACTCATGCGGTTCCTTCAAGGATTCCAGCACTTGCAGCGTAGGCTTCAAGGTTGTGCGTACGCCCTCCTCGGAGACGGCAGCGTGGAATTTCCCGATGGGGCTCCAATCGCACTCAATGCCGTAACGCTCGACCTGGGTTTTCAGATAAGCAATCGCCGTACGCGCCAGGCGCACATGCGAGCGAGCGGCATCCAGCTCGCCCATGGAACTGCCGACGTTATGAGGGCTATCAATCGCAAAGCCGGAGTTGCGGCCTTGAGCGCCCTCGCCCACCTGATCAGCTTCCAGCACCACGATGCTATCGCCAGGGCGATTCTCTGCCAGTCGACGGGCTGCGGCCAAACCGGCCAGACCACCACCGACGATCACCCAATCAGCCTGTACGTCTTTAGCCAAAGCGGGCTTGGGCGTGCGGGGCGCCAAGAGCCGACTCCACCCATTGGTCTTGTCGTTCTCCGGCAGGCGCGTAATTTTCTTGATGCTCATGCCGCCGTCCGTGCGCTGGCCCAGTTGCTGGGATGCACGCAGTAGTGGATCAGGGCAGATTCTGCTTCGTAGATCAGGGGAGTGCCTGCTGGCAGCCAAATGCAATCACGTGGACCGGCTTCCAGAATGCCCTGTGGCGTATGAATGCGAATACTGCCCTTGATCACCGTCACGACCTCGTCGTAAAGCACAGTCCATTCGATGCGAGCCTGGTTCAAGCGTGCATACCCCGCCCCCAAGGGCGTCCCGTCTTCCTCACCCACGATTTCCGCCAACTGCGCCATCTCCGGTTTTTCCTGTCTGGGCTGGAAGACCAAATCGTCAAAACGCATTACTCGCGGCAAAGTTTTTTCTGTTGTCATGTGGATCACCAAACACAAGTGGTTTTAGAACATACATAGTTGTATGTTGTGATGGTAATGAGCCGAATTTGACGCGTCAATGCGTTCAGAGATGGGGATTACCCTGCGTTCCGGGCAGGAGAGCTTTACATTTAAATGATTTAATTGGCCTTGTGACAGGCTGTGCGAGCAAGGTTCTTCGCAGCGTTTTTGGCTGTTTTTAGCAGGCTTACTGATAAGAGAAATAGCGCGTGACAGTGGCGACTACTCAACAAGCAATCGCTCGGTCGCACGAATGAAATGGAGTCCTTCAGCCACAGCGAGAAAGCAACAGACTCCATCTGCGCACATTCCTTCGCCTAGCCTCTCTACGCCTGTTTCCAGCGCAGCGCTTCTTCCAGTTTTCCACGCCCCTCTCCCATCAACCATGAGCGCAAGGAGACAAGTCCAGGATTGATCTCGCGCATCAGGTCGAGGTCCACCCGCTCGGCGAGAGGGCCATCTTTCAGGCTTGACGCCATATGTCCCAAATCGGCGTTGGCAGCCAACACTTCGTCAGGGAATCGGGCATAGGTGATGGAACGACCTGCGGCTTCCGAGAATGCGGCCTCCAGCTCCTGGCCGGTCACACGATCGCTAGCGATCTTCAAGGTCATTCCGGCAAACCGTGCTCTGTCCGCGAACAGGGTGGCAACGATTTTCCCTATGTCTTGCACTGCAGTGAGTTGAATCGAATGATCACGGTGTATCAGGGAAAGCAGCCGCCCTTCATCCAGGCCAAAGCCTGGCCGCACAAGCATCTCCATGAAGATCATCGGACGGATGATCGTTGCGGTAATCGGCAGTTCACGGATGTGTGCCTCGATACGAGGCTTGGCATCGAAGCGCGGAACACCTGTCAGTTCTTCACCAGCGCTCGCCCCCGAGGAATAGATAAAATGCTCGACGCCATTCTTTGCCGCCAGATCAGCAACGCGTGTGCCATAACAAACCTCCTCCTCTGCCGATAGATTGGCAGGCATCACGCTGAAAATGCCATATACACCCTTCATGGCCGACGCGATAAGATTGGCATCGTCCAATGAGCCCTGCACGAGTTCAGCGCCTGCCTCCCGCAACGCAATTGAAGCGGGCCCGGATGGGGCTTGCACAAAAGCGCGCACAGGCCAGTGAGCCTCCAGCAGTGCTTTGACTACCGATCCGCCTTGCCGACCAGTGGCTCCGAAAACCAGAATAGGACGATGTACTTTGTTCATGATTCAGCTCGAAAAAAAGAGAATGTCGTATTCTTTCCTCGATACATGAATTGCGGAAGACGGCACTTTTTTGAACCTCAGGCACAAAAATGAAACCCATAGATCCAGCAGAGTCGGATTCTCTCAAGGAGAAGCACGACAGCGACTCATCCTTCCTGCCGATTCCCTTGAATGGCGTCTGCACGCGCCTCGGTGACAAATGGACCGTGCAGGTCATCTGGCGCCTTGCCATCGTGGGTGATCGTAGGCTGCGGTTTTCCGAGATCAAGCGTGAGGTGGACGGAATCACACAACGCATGCTGACGCTGACACTGCGAAACCTGGAACGAGATGGCTTGGTAGAACGCCATTATTTTCCCGAGGTACCTCCACGTGTGGAATACGAACTGACGGAGATGGGAAAAAATATGTTCGATGCACTGAAAGGCGTCAATGTGTGGGTCAGAGAGAATCTTCCGCGTATACAGGCATCACGTCAAACATACGATGCCAAGAAGCCTTGATACAGAGTTACTGAGTCACAAGACCATGAATCACGAACAAGCAGAAACGCTGGTACTGCAAGCCATTCCTGTGCTGGCAAAAGATCAAAGCATCGAGGAGTGCATCGCCCAACTGCAAGCCAGCGGCCTGTCAGAAGTACGAGCAACCAAGCTTTGCGTGATGATTCCCGAGGCCTTCGGGCTAGCACTAGCCTGGCGTCTGGGTGCCGCCTTACCCGACGAAGAGCAGATGTTTGATGTGTACAACCGTGCAGGTGAGACGGTTAAAGTCCCCATGCTGGGCCAGCATGTGTTTTCCGTCGCACTGGCAATGGCAGTGGCGGTACTCAAAAAAGGCTGGTTTGCGCCTATCACTCGGGAAGCATTTGAGGCAGTCAGCAATCGCAGCGCCGTCATGTCCGTTCTTCAGCAGCTAGAGGGCAGCCTGGAAGGCGCTGGCACGCCCAGCCTGTTTTTATGGGGTTTGGTGGCAGAGGACATCGTGGCAGACGAGTCCTTGCCCTAGTTTTAATAGACGGAATACGAGGAATATTTTCAAGCCTGCTCCGAGCTGTCATTCAGCTCCACATCGCTTACTTGGGCACTCTGCCGTTTGGCCTTCTGCTCCCGCAGAAACGCCAACGCACGCGCAGGATCACGGGTACGGGCAAAGGGTGGCAAGCCACGCCACAATAATTTCCCATAGGGTTTTTCAACAATACGGGTATCGCCCACCAGCAGCACACCCCAATCGCGTTCAGTACGAATCAGGCGGCCAGCCCCTTGTTTCAAGGCAATTGCAGCCTCTGGCAGTTGGTATTCCATAAAGGGATTACCACCTCGATCCTTGCACTCCTTGATACGCGCTTCCAGCACGGGATCATCCGGTGGCGCAAAGGGCAGCTTGTCGATAGCCACCAGGGTCAAAGCATCCCCAGGCAGGTCAATCCCTTCCCAGAAGCTGGCACTACCCACCAGCACGGCATTGCCGCGCGCACGGAATTCGTCCAGCAGCACTTGCCGTGAACGCTCCCCTTGGCGCAGCACATTACGCTCTATGTCTTCCTGATCAAAACGATCACGCAACATATCCGCAATCCGCTCTACCGAGCGCAAGGTCGTACAGAGCACCAGCACACCGCCCTGCCCGGCTTTGATCAAAGGCATCAGCGCGTCGACAAAGGCCTGGTTGAAATTCGGGTGACTAGGCAGCGGCAAGGTACTGGGCACATAGAACAGCGCTTGATTGGGGTAGTCAAAAGGCGAGGCCCAGGACTCGGTACGGGCATCGAACAAGCCCAACTGCCGTTTGAAGTGATTGAAATCACCATGTACAGAAAGCGTGGCCGAAGTCAGCACCCAGGACTGCTCTTTGCCTCTGTAGCGCGAGAAAATCTTGGCCACGGATAAAGGCGCACTATGCAGACGCAGATAGTGCTGGCCGCTTTCTACCCAACGTACAAACTCGTCAGGCTGATCTTCATCTTTTTCGCTTTCAGGCAGATAGGCGTGGCGGCCCTGGCGATCTGGCTGACTCCACTGAAACAGGCGTGCCCGTAATTCCAGTGCACTTTTATGTGCAGCCGCCAGATCAGGATGGCGTTCAGCCACCATAGCCAGCATCTTGATGACCTTGTCGAAGGTTTCCAGCAGTTGTTCCAGCGCCTCGTCAAAGCGTTCTGGTTCGGGCAAGGCCTGGAAGGTGGCACGGCCACCCTGCGCGGCCAGCGAGGCGGTACGCAGATGCAAGTCCCGAGCCGCTTGTTCCAGCTTGCGGGCGACCTGACTCCAGTCCACCGTCTCTCGCGCCTGAGCCAGACCCGCCACTTCAATCTGTCGACACAAATCCGTCAATTGATACAAGGACACGCTGCTACCCAGAAAACGGGTGGCCACGTCGGGCAATTGGTGTGCTTCATCAAACACCACCAGATCCACGCTGGGCAGCAAGTCCGTCACCCCCTCTTCGCGCAAGGCCAGATCGGCCATGAACAGGGCGTGGTTCACCACCACCACATCCGCATCCTGGGCATGGCGGCGCGCTTTCATCACAAAGCAGTCGCGCACAAAGGGACAATCCTGACCCAGGCAGTTATCCCGTGTGGAAGTGACTCGGTGCCAAATATCCGCATCCTCGGGGACTTCGGCCAGCTCGCCCTTGTCGCCGCTACGGCTGCGTTCGGTAAAAAGCTGAATGGCACGCAGGTAAGCGATTTCCGCACGGGACTTCAGGGCCCGGTCATCCTGCCCCAGTCGTTCCAGATGGTAATGACAGACGTAATTACTTCTGCCCTTGAGCAAGGCCACATCGACCGGCAAAGCCAGCGCTTTACGCAGATGGGGAATATCCCGACGGAACAATTGATCCTGCAAGGTACGCGTCCCGGTCGAGACCAGCGCTTTACCGCCTTGCATGAACACGGGCACCAGATAGGCCCAGGTCTTGCCCGTTCCTGTGCCCGCCTCGGCGATCAGTACGCCAGACTCGGCGACGGTCTCGCTGATGGCTTGGGCCAGCTCCAACTGAGCCTGCCGCGGACGATAGTGCGGGACAGACTCTGCCAGTGGGCCTTGGGGGGAAAATATATCGGAATAATCCTGCAACAACATGGGGCAAAACCGCTAAGGGAGAGGTGACGAATGACAGAACTGTCTACAATCACAGTGGAATACATACAAGATGATACCTGCCAATTCTGGGTCGCTGCCGGTCTTTATGGCAAAATGCGGCGCTTGCAGACCCTTTTACAACGATGGACCCATAACTGAAATGACTGTGGAAACCCTCGCCCAGCAACAGGATCACCAACAGATTCTGGCGCTACTGGCCTCTGAACTGAACATCCGCATCCAACAAGCCGCCTCGACGGTAGAGCTCTTGGACAACGGGGCCACGGTCCCTTTTATCGCCCGTTATCGCAAAGAAGCAACCGGCGGCCTGGACGATAATGTCCTGCGTGACCTGGAAGTGCGCCTGATCTATTTGCGCGATATGCAATCGCGTCGTCATGCCATTCTGGAATCGATCCGCCAGCAAGAAAAACTGACGCCCGAGCTGGAGCAAGCCATTCTGGCGGCCGACACCAAGCAGCGTCTGGAAGACTTGTACGCCCCTTACAAGCCCAAGCGTCGTACCCGTGCCCAGATTGCCCGCGAAGCGGGCCTGGAGCCGCTGGCTGACGCTATCCTGGCACAAGCCAATGCCGACCCGCTGGCGCTGGCCGAAGGCTATCTGAATGCCGAGGCCAAAATCGACACGGCCAAAGCGGCCCTGGACGGTGCCCGCGACATTCTGGCCGAGCGCTTTGCCGAGCAAGCCGATCTGCTGGAAGCCATGCGCGACCATCTGTGGAAGTCTGCCCACCTGTACTCCAAGGTTGCCGAAGGCAAGGAGCAGGACGGTGACAAATTCCGCGACTGGTTCGATTTCAACGAAGCACTGCGTCAACTGCCTTCCCACCGTGTTCTGGCTTTGCTGCGCGGTCGCCAGCAAGGGGCGCTGGACTTGCGCCTGGGCCTGAACCCCGAACAAGATCAACTGCTGCCACACCCTTGTGTGCTGAAAGTGGCCGAGCTGACTGACATCGGTGCAGACTTCTCCGCCGACGCCAGCCCACGCGATCACTGGCTGGCCGAGGTCTGCCGCTGGACCTGGCGCGTCAAACTGCTGACGGCGTTTGAGTCCGAGCTGATTGGCCGTCTGCGCGAAGAAGCCGAGCAAGAGTCTACCCGCGTGTTTGCTGCCAACCTGCGCGATCTGCTGCTGGCCGCCCCCGCTGGCAATAAAGCCGTGTTGGGTCTGGACCCTGGTATTCGTACCGGCGTGAAAGCCGCGGTGATCGATGCGACCGGCAAAGTGCTGGATACCGCCACCGTCTACCCCTTCGAGCCACGCCGTGACCGCGAGGGCTCGATTCGCACTCTGGCCGGTCTGGCAACACGTTATCAGGTCGAACTGGTGGCGATTGGCAATGGCACCGCATCGCGCGAAACCGAGAAACTGGTCGCTGACCTGCAGTCCGCTTTCCCGCAATTGCCGCTGACCCGTGTGGTGGTATCCGAAGCAGGTGCTTCGGTGTACTCCGCTTCCGAGATGGCCGCCCAGGAATTTCCTGATATGGACGTCAGCCTGCGCGGTGCCGTCTCCATTGCACGCCGCCTGCAAGATCCGCTGGCCGAACTGGTCAAAATCGACCCCAAATCCATTGGTGTCGGCCAGTACCAGCACGATGTGAACCAGCGCGAACTGGCTCGCAGCCTGGATGCCGTGGTGGAAGATTGTGTGAACGCGGTAGGTGTGGACGTCAATACAGCTTCGGCTCCCCTGCTGGCCCGTGTTTCCGGCCTGAACAATACGCTGGCCAAGAACATCGTCACCTGGCGTGACGAGAACGGCGCTTTCCAAAGCCGCAAGCAATTGCGTGATGTGCCCCGCTTTGGTGAAAAAGCCTTCGAGCAAGCCGCTGGTTTTTTGCGTATTCCAGGTGCGGCCAATCCCTTGGATGCCTCCTCGGTTCACCCTGAGGCCTACCCCGTAGCGGCCCGTATTCTGGAGCGTCTGCAAACCGAAGCCAGTGAAGTCATGGGCAAGTCCGGCGCACTGAAAGGCCTGTCGCCCTCGGACTTTACCGATGAACGCTTTGGTTTACCGACCGTGCGTGATATTTTTAACGAAATTGAAAAGCCCGGCCGCGATCCTCGCCCTGAGTTCACCACCGCCAAGTTCCAGGAAGGCATCGACTCCCTGAAAGATCTGTCGCCCGGCATGATTCTGGAAGGTGTGGTTACCAACGTAGCCAACTTTGGGGCCTTTGTGGATATCGGTGTACACCAGGACGGTCTGGTCCATATCTCGGCCCTGTCTGAGACCTTTGTGAAAGACCCGCGCGATGTCGTTCGCGTTGGTCAGACGGTTAAGGTTAAAGTTCAGGAAGTGGATGTAGCCCGCAAGCGTATTGGTTTGACCATGCGCCTGAACGACGACAGCGCCCCGGTGCGTGGTTCCAGCAGCACAAGCAATGCTCCCCAGCGCCGTTCCGGTAACAATCGCCCCAACCGGCAAGCTGAACCGGCACCGACAGGTGCAATGGCAGCCGCCTTTAGCAAACTTCGGAGATAAGCCATGACTGAGACCGAGCGCCTTTCCCAACTGACGCGTCTGCTCAATCTGCTGACCGGATTTGATCAGAAGGAACAGGATATTGCAGCCATCAGCCAGTCCGTGCTGACAGCCAGCGCCAGCCCGGCAGCGATGGGCGAAGCATATGGCAAGCACGCCCAGAACCTGATGGAGCATGACCCTGATGGCGCTCTGATCCTGGCCATCAGCTACGAACTGGACGACTACCTGGCCCTGGCCGATACCGTGGACGAACTGTGGGAAGAAATCCTGGCCGCGTTTGAAAGCCAGGACCTGCCCGCCTTCCCCTACGAGGACATGCCATTTCAGGATGTGGACGGCTTTTTCCAATGGGCCAACGAGCAATTGAAGGAGTTTCATCCTTCCTACTGCCTGCTGGAGTTTGCCCAAAGCTATGACGAGGAATTTCAGCTTATCGTCGTTAAACGCGAGAACCTGGACGAAATTCTGAGCCTGTGTGAAAAACTGGGTATTCCCGCCCAGCCTGCCGAATAAGACAGGTATTTCTGGCCCAAGCCCATCATCAAGCCCTGCATGAATTATTCATGCGGGGCTTGATGCTTTTGGCCTGCCTGAATGCAAAGCGCCTCAAAGCGCATTAGACTAGTCCCGCCATCAGCGTCAACAAAGCGAGCTTCCTACACTCGCCTGACTGCCTGGCCCAAACACGAACATCTCACCTTGCCCTCACTGGCGCAAAGCCAGATCCAGCACAGCAAGGTCCAGAAGGAGAAGCATGGTGCAAAAGCACTGGTCGCAGGTCGAACTCCTGCACGAAACCGTATCCAACCCCAATATCCATGTGCGTGGCACACACAGCTACTACAGCCATGCCTGGACCGGCAGTTTTGAAGAAAGCGTGGTGCGTTACCTGTACGGAGACGAATACAGCCGCAAGGCCTGGACCTCTCAATGGCCGGTAGACCAGCTACATATTGGCGACTACGTATGTATCGGCGCCGAGGCCGTGATTCTGATGGGGGGTAACCATACCCATCGCATGGACTGGTTCAGCCTGTATCCCTTCGTGGACAAGATTACGGATGCCTATGTTGGCAAAGGCGACACCCATATCCATGACGGTGCCTGGATCGGCATGCGGGCCATGATCATGCCCGGTGTAGTGATTGGTGAAGGCGCTGTCGTGGCCTCCGGTGCGATTGTGACCAAGAGCGTGGCACCGTACACGATTGTGGCCGGGAACCCGGCTGTGCCCGTGCGCAAGCGCTTTGCTGAGGCAAGCATTGAACGATTGCTGGGCCTGAAGATATATGAATGGCCGGAAGAGAAATTCACAGCTCTGCGCGACGTGATCTGCGCAGAAGATATTGCGGCATTGGAGCTGGCCAGCAAAGACTGGGACCAGAAGTCCACAGTCTAGCTCCTGACTCAAGCTCACTGCATTCAGCGCGGGATTGATCCTCAGTCAAGGATCAATCCTGCAGCAGACACACTACTTAGTCACGCATCGAATCCAAAGCAGCTTCGACCGCATCACGCAGATCTGCCGATACGCGGGCGACTTCTTCACCAGCACAATGGATTTGCAGCTCCTGGCCGTCCTGCTTGGACACCTCTGCAAACGCTGCGATCTGCAATGCCTTGATCGCTACACCAGCCTGTTTAGGGTCAGCGTAGGAGCGGGACAGGAACAGCTCTTGTCCGGCAGCATCTTGCAGGCGGAAACGGAAGGTGCCGTCTTCGTCGCGGAAGTTCACAAAACGGGCTTTACGGGCCTTGGCTTCGGACTTGCTGGCAGCGGTACTCAAAGGATCACGCAGGCCCACAGCGGCCTTCAGCTCGTGGATGAAAGGCGTTGCGTAGGCACGTGCCTTGCGGGCACCCACTTGCAGCAGCTCTTCAATTTCCTGAGGGCGAGCCATCAGGGACTCGTAACGCTCGCGCATGGGAGCGATCATGGTCTCCAGAACCTGATGCAAGGCTTCTTTGGCCTCGCCCCACGCCATCCCTTCGATCAGTTGCTGACGGAAAATCTGGGTCTGCTCTGGCGTCGCGAAGGCCTTGTACAAAGCCGTCAGGTGGGAATCGTCCGGGTTCTTGGGTTCACCTGGACCTTTGGAGTCCGTCACGATACGGGCAATAGCAGACTTCAGTGCCTTGGCACCACCTTCAAACAAGGGAATGGTGTTGTCGTAGCTCTTGGACATCTTGCGACCGTCCAGGCCTGGCAACAAAGCCAGGTCTTCTTCTACCTGCACTTCAGGCAACACAAACAGCTCTTTGCCCCGACCGTACAAATGGTTGAAGCTCTTGGCGATATCGCGCGCCATTTCCAGGTGCTGTACCTGATCGCGACCCACGGGCACTTTGTGCGCGTTGAACATCAAGATGTCGGCCGCCATCAGCACGGGGTAGCTGAACAAGCCCATGGTGACGCCATCATCAGGCTCAATACCAGCAGCTTCGTTTTTATCCACGGAAGCTTTATAAGCGTGGGCTCGGTTCATCAGACCTTTACCAGTCACACAACCCAACATCCAGGACAGTTCCGGGATCTCTGGAATATCGGATTGACGGTAGAACGTAACTTTTTCCACATCCAGGCCGCAGGCTATCCAGGTAGCCGCAATCGCACGGCGCGAAATGGCTACGCGCTCCGGGTCGTCACATTTGATCAGGGCGTGGTAGTCAGCCATGAAGAAAAATGCGTCGACATCGGCTTGCTGGCTAGCGCGGATAGCAGGACGAATCGCCCCAGCATAGTTGCCCAAGTGTGGAATACCGGTCGTGGTAACGCCGGTCAGTACTCGTGTCGTCATGATAAAAAATACGCTTATAAAACTACGTGTCAGGGTCAGGGATCAGGCGCATTGGCCACCGGCCGCGCCCAGGCCCTACAAAATAACTGCCTGGCGCCGTTCTGACTCCAGGTACTCGCGCGATTGCATTTCCATCAAACGCGAGACAGTACGGTGGAACTCATTGGCCATGGGGCCATCTACATACAACTCTTCCTCGGGCACCGCCGCGGACATAATGAATTTGACTTTGTGATCGTAGAAAACGTCCACCAGCCAGGTAAAGCGCCGTGCAGCAGAAGCATCACGGGCGGTCATGCGAGGGACATCAGACAGGATCACGGTCTGGAAACGGTTGGCCAGTTCAAGATAATCGTTCTGCGAGCGCGCGCTGACGCACAGGGTCTCGAAATCAAACCACACGGCAGAACCTGACAAGGCCACGGCCTTCACTTCGCGGTTCTCAATGGTCAGCACAGGTTCCAGCGGAGCTGTATCCGACAAGGACGAGAACATGGATTGCAGCTCTGCCGTCGTGTCAGGGCCCAGCGGAGTCAGATAGGTTTTGACCTGCTCCAGAGCGCGGCGACGGTAATCTACGCCCGTATCCACGTTCATGATGTCCATGTTCTTCTGGATCAGCGCAATCGCGGGCAGAATCCGGTCACGATGCAAACCTTCCGGGTACAGCGTGGATGGCTCGTAGTTGGAGGTCATGACAAAGGACGTACCACGCTCGAACAGACCCAGCAGCAGCTTGTACAGAATCATGGCATCGGCCACATCCGAGACGTGGAACTCGTCAAAACAGATCAGGCGGTAACGCTTGGCGATACGCTTGGCGACTTCGTCCAGCGGGTCGCTCATGCCTTTGACCTGATTCAGCTCCTTGTGCACGCCACGCATGAACTCATGGAAGTGAATCCGGGTTTTGCGCTTGAGCGGCACCGTCAGATAGAAGGCGTCCATCAGGAAGCTCTTGCCACGCCCTACGCCACCCCACAGGTACACGCCACGCGGCACCTCCGGGCGGGAAAACATGCGACGCAAGGTACTGGAGCGCATTTTGCGGTACTCCACCCACTCGTCGTAATAGCGTTGCAGCCGGTCTATAGCTTGCTCCTGTGCCTCGTCGGCACGGTAGCCTTTTTCCGCTAAAGCCTGATGGTAATACTCGCGAACATTCATATCACTGAAAATAAAAGAACCTGTCCAGGACAGGTAGTGGTCTGCCAGCATGCACTGCGGTCCACAGCAGTACGGCTTCTGATGCAGGGTCTGAGCATACTGTGCGGTCAATTATCTCACGCACTGCAGCCGCTACGGACTGCTTTGATCAGCCTTTCGTGACGAAAAAAAGGGCGAGCCCGTGCCCGCCCTTTTCCAACAACACCCTGAAAGTCTATCAGAAGTTCAGAGCACGTTTGTCCACTGCCAAGGCCGCTTCTTTCAGGGCTTCGGACAGGGTTGGGTGAGCATGGCAAATACGGGCGATGTCTTCCGACGCGCCACGGAATTCCATGATCGCAACAGCTTCAGCCACCAGCTCGGAAGCCACAGGGCCCACAAAGTGAACGCCCAGAACTTCGTCGGTCTTGGCATCAGCCAGAACCTTCACAAAGCCGGTGGTGTCACCCAGTGCGCGGGCACGGCCGTTAGCCAGGAAGGGGAAGCTGCCAGCGCGGTAAGCACGGCCTTCGGTCTTCAGTTGCTGTTCGGTCTTGCCAACCCAAGCGATTTCAGGGGAGGTGTAGATAACCCAAGGCACAGTGTCAAAGTTGACGTGAGGTTGCTGACCAGCCAGACGCTCGGCCACAGCCACACCTTCCTCTTCGGCTTTGTGAGCCAGCATAGGACCACGAACCACGTCACCCACAGCCCAGATACCTGGCAGGCTGGTGGCGCAATCGTCGTCCACAACCACGAAACCACGCTCGTCCAGCTTCAGGCCAATGGTGTCAGCACCCAGACCGGCAGTGTTAGGAACACGGCCAATGGAGACGATCAGCTTGTCGGCTTCCAGCTTTTGCTCGGCACCCGAAGCATCTACGTAGTTGATGGCCACGTGCTTGGCGGTCTTTTTGATTTCGCCAACTTTCACGCCCACATTGATCTTCAGACCTTGCTTGGTGAAAGCTTTCAGGGCTTCCTTGGCAACGTCGCGATCCACGGCGGACAGGAACTCGGGAGCACCTTCCAGAATGGTCACTTCGGCACCCAGACGACGCCACACGCTACCCAGTTCCAGACCAATCACACCGGCACCGATAACGGCCAGTTTCTTGGGAACCTTGGGCAGACGCAATGCGCCGTCGTTGGACAGAATTTGTTCTTCGTCGAACTCGGCACCGGGCAAGGCACGAGCCGAGCTACCGGTAGCGATGATGACGTTCTTGGCAACCAGCTCTTCAGCGTTGGCACCGGCCACGTTCACCGACCAGCCACCGTCAACCTTGGCGCCAAACGAAGCGGTGCCGTGGAAGAAGTTAACTTTGTTCTTTTTGAACAGGTACAAGATACCGTCGTTGTTTTGCTTGACGACCACATCTTTACGGCCGACCAGCTTGTCCAGGTTCAGCGACACGCCCTTGACGTCCACGCCGTGCTCGGCCAGATGCAGATTGGCGTGCTCGAAGTGTTCGGACGATTGCAGCAAGGCCTTGGAAGGAATACAACCTACGTTGGTGCAAGTACCGCCAGGAGCGGGTTTGCCTTCAGCGGTGGACCAGGCGTCCACGCAAGCGACGCTCATACCCAGTTGAGCAGCACGGATGGCGGCAATGTAGCCACCAGGGCCTGCACCAATCACGACAACATCAAATTGCTTAGCCATAAAAAATCCCATAAATGTGAAAAGGCACACTGGACCGCCCAAGAATCAGACGGGAAACAATCAGGTGGCAACAGCCAACCCCCAGGTCCTTAAACAAAGTCGGCCAAGGCTTAGAAGCAAGCACTTGGCCGTATACAAACTAGACCGAAACTACCGCGTGCTTAGACGTTCAGCAGCAAACGCTGAGGATCTTCCAACGCTTCTTTCATGGCTACCAGACCCAGAACGGCTTCGCGGCCGTCGATGATGCGGTGGTCGTAGGACATAGCCAGGTAGTTCATGGGGCGAACCACGATCTGACCGTTTTCAACAACAGCGCGGTCCTTGGTGGCGTGAATGCCCAGGATGGCGGACTGAGGTGGGTTGATGATCGGGGTGGACAGCATGGAGCCGAACACACCACCGTTGGAGATCGAGAAGGTACCGCCTGTCATTTCTTCCAGAGTCAGCTTGCCGTCGCGAGCACGGGCACCGAAGTCAGCGATTTGCTTTTCGATGTCAGCAATCGACATTTGATCAGCGTTACGCAGGATAGGCACCACCAGACCACGTGGGCTACCAACAGCCACACCAATGTCGAAGTAACCGTGGTAGATGACGTCTTTGCCATCAACCGAGGCGTTCAGCACGGGGTATTTCTTCAAAGCAGCAACAGCGGCTTTAACGAAGAAGGACATGAAGCCCAGTTTCACACCGTGTTCTTTCTCGAACTGATCTTTGTATTTTTTACGCAGATCCAGCACAGCTTGCATGTTCACTTCGTTGAACGTGGTCAGCATGGCGTTTTCGGATTGCGACTGCAGCAGACGCTCGGCGATACGGGCACGCAGACGGCTCATGGGCACGCGCTGTTCTGGACGACCGTCCAGGGACAGGGTTGGAGGTGCAACAGGAGCGGCAGCAGGCTTGCTGGTGGCAGGAGCGTTAGCTTGCAGTGCGTCACCCTTGGTGATGCGACCACCACGGCCGGAACCTTCCACGGAGCTGGCTTCCACGCCCTTTTCAGCCAGGATCTTGGCAGCGGCAGGCGAAGCAACGGAAGAAGCAGCAGTGCTGGCAGCAGGAGCAGCGGCGGGGGCAGCAGCAGGAGCGGCTTGTTCAGCGGCGGCAGGAGCAGCAGCGGCGGCTTTGCCTTCGGAGTCGATACGAGCCAGCACGTCGCCGGAGGTAACGGTGCTGCCGTTAGCCTTGACGATTTCGCTCAGCACGCCCGAAGCAGGAGCTGGAACTTCCAGCACGACCTTGTCGGTTTCAACTTCGATCAGGATTTCGTCAGCCTGGACCATTTCGCCAGGTTGTTTTTTCCATTCCAGCAAAGTCGCTTCGGAGATGGATTCAGAGAGTTGGGGAACCAGAACGTCGGTAATTGCCATGATTATATTTTCCGTATTTAAAATTTGGGGTGCGTTATTTGGTCAGCATGAAGCCTTTGCGGACGCCGAAAGCCTGCTCCAGCAGCGCCTTGTGTTGTTCCTGGTGCTTGGCCAGGTAACCCACTGCAGGCGAAGCGGACGCGGCACGACCGGCGTAGCCTAGCTTCTGACCTTCGGTCATGTTCTCGTAGATGTGATGCTGAACGTAGAACCATGCACCTTGGTTTTGAGGTTCGTCCTGAACCCAGATAACTTCCTTGGCGTTGCTGTATTTAGCCAGCTCTGCCTGGAAGGCCTTGTGGGCAAACGGATACAACTGCTCCACACGGATAATGGCAATATCGTTGCGCTCCAGCTCTTTACGGTGGTTCACCAGATCGTAGTAAACCTTGCCCGAGCAAGCCAGAACACGTTTGACAGCGGCTGCATCAATTGCCTGATCCGTCTCGCCGATCACGGGCATGAAATGACCTTCAGCCAGATCGCTCATTGGCGAGGTAGCGTCTTTATTACGCAGCAAGGACTTGGGCGTCATGATGACCAAAGGCTTGCGGAAAGGACGGATCATCTGACGACGCAGAACGTGGAAGATCTGGGCGCCGTTGGTAGGCTGGACAACCTGGATGTTGTTGTCTGCGCACAATTGCAAGAAACGCTCGATACGGGCCGAGGAGTGCTCCGGACCCTGACCTTCGTAGCCGTGTGGCAGCATCAAGGTCAGACCGCAATGACGGCCCCACTTGGCTTCACCCGATGTAATGAACTGGTCAATCACAACCTGAGCACCGTTGGCGAAGTCGCCGAACTGGGCTTCCCAGATGGTCAGGATGTTAGGTTCTGCAGAGGCGTAACCGTATTCAAAGGCCAGCACGGCTTCTTCGGACAGGACCGAGTCGATCACCGTGAAGTTGGCTTGGCCTTCCGACACGTTTTGCAGAGGAATGTAAGCACCATCATTCCAGCGCTCACGTTTTTGATCGTGCAATACAGCGTGACGGTGTGTGAACGTACCACGGCCCGAATCCTGACCGGTAATACGGATGGCGTAGCCATTGTTCACCAAAGTTGCAAAGGCCAAGTGCTCGCCCATGCCCCAGTCCACTTGGGCTTCGCCGCGTGCCATGGCACGACGGTCGTTCAGCATGCGGTTGACCAGTGGGTGAACGGTGAAGTCTTCAGGCACAGTAGTCAGTTTTTCACCGATGCGTGCCAGTTCGGACAGAGGCAAAGCGGTGTCTGCCTGGTCAGTCCATTTGGCGCCCAGGAAAGCGGACCAGTCGGTCGCGTACTTGTTCTTGTAGTCAGTCAGAACAGGTTCAACCGTGCGCTTGCCGTCTTCCATCAGTTGACGGTAGGCCTTGACCAGATCTTCGGGCTCGTTCTCGGCCAGAATGCCTTGAGCAACCAGCTTGTCGGCGTACAGTTTGCGCGTACCGTTATGCTGACCAATCTTCTTGTACATCAGCGGCTGGGTCATCGAGGGAGTGTCTTGCTCGTTGTGGCCCAGTTTACGGAAGCAAACAATATCAACCACGACGTCGTGCTTGAATTCGCGGCGGAAGTCCAGAGCCAACTGAGTCACGAACACAACAGCTTCGGGATCGTCGCCGTTGACGTGGAACACAGGGGCTTCAATCATCTTGACCACGTCCGTGCAATACAGCGTGGAGCGTGTATCGCGGGGGTCAGAGGTGGTGAAACCGATCTGGTTGTTAATAACGATGTGCAGCGTGCCACCGGTACCGTAGCCACGAGTCTGGGCCAGGTTCAGTGTTTCCATGACCACGCCCTGGCCGGCAAATGCCGCGTCACCGTGTACCAGCACGGGCAACACCTGGCTGCCTTCTTCGTCGTTACGACGATCCTGGCGAGCACGGACCGAACCCTCGACCACTGGGTTCACAATTTCCAGGTGGGATGGGTTAAAGGCCAGGGACAGGTGAACTGGACCGCCACGGGTGGACAGGTCGCTGGAGAAACCGTTGTGGTATTTCACGTCGCCGTCGGTCAGGCCTTCAGCGTGATGACCTTCAAATTCGGCAAACAGGTCACCGGGCATTTTGCCCATGATGTTGACCAGCATGTTCAGACGACCACGGTGGGCCATACCCACGATGATTTCCTGAACGCCGTTCTCGCCAGCGTGGTTGACGACCTCATCCATACAAGCGATGAAGCTCTCGCCACCTTCCAGGGAGAAGCGTTTCTG
This sequence comes from Alcaligenes sp. SORT26, assembly GCF_017377875.1. Classification (GTDB taxonomy): domain Bacteria; phylum Pseudomonadota; class Gammaproteobacteria; order Burkholderiales; family Burkholderiaceae_B; genus Alcaligenes; species Alcaligenes parafaecalis. The sequence goes on along the minus strand of NZ_CP070975.1, from coordinate 36,773 downwards.
ACCTACGTATTTGGTGTGCAGGAAGCGCTCCAGGCCTTCGGCCTCGGTCAACTGCTGCAGGATGTTGCGTTTTTGGTCAACGTCGAAAGAACCTGTGCCATGCACCGACTCCAGGCGCTGTTGAATCCAGCGCTTGACGACGGGGTCGGAGATGTACATGAATTCTGCGCCCACCGAACGCGAGTACGTATCACGCAAGGCCTTGAGCATGTCGCGCAGCGTCATGGTGTCGGCTTTGGTGAAGTAGGTGTTGGTGGCGGAGTAGACCTGGTCCAGATCCGCTTCGGTCAAACCGTAGAAAGCGGGGTCCAGTTCAGGGATGCTGGGGCGTTCGGAGCGCTTCAGGGGATCCAGTTCGGCAATGCGGGCACCCAGGGAGCGGTAAGCAGCAATCATGGACTGAATCGACACTTGCTTCATGGCAACTGTCAGGTCCGGAGCTTGCGCGCTGGTCAGGAAGGCATTGGCTTTGGCACGTTGGGCGAAAGACTCGACGATAGGAGCGTGAGCTTGATCGCGGGTGCTGTCGCGGCCGTCAGTAGCAGGCTGATGCTGCAACTGATCGAAGTACTCGCGCCACTGGTCGGCGACGGAGCCTGGATTGTCGAGGTAGGACTCGTAGAGTTCTTCGACGTAAGGAGCATTGCTCCCGAACAAATAAGAGTTACTGAGCAGTTCTTTTTGCGATGACATTATTACGCTTCACCTAGCCGAGTGTTTCACTCGTGTTGAGATGCAGGAAAACCTTCCGCGACACGGACCTCGCCGGTTAGCGGATAGCAGGAGCAGAAGGCAACGTAGGACGCCTTATACAAGCCGTATCGATCTAGTATAACGCCGCACACAAAAGGCGCAATTAATGACATCTAAAATGCTTGGCGACTGCATCAGACCGTTGGCATTAACAAACACATCGATCTATCACAAGGGCGAATTCTTACAAAAGAAGCGCTCCAAATCATGATTGACGCCCCTGTGGCGCCCCACATGAAGGAAAAATTCCGATATGCTAATCGTGTGCAGCAAGTACGCGCTTCGCGGGCCCCTTTTCCACCAAACCGAGCCCAGCCTGCCCTTGGTCACCTTGAGGCAGGCAACAAGCGTTGCCATGACATATGCTGTCTATAACAAATCAGCACCTACCTGGTGACTGTATTTCTTATAAATTAGATTTACTTTTACACATAAAAAATCCTATCAGGAGCTTTACCAAATGGATGCCAACGCCGATCTGGCCAAACTTGCGCTGGACTATCACGCGTATCCCACTCCCGGGAAAATCTCGGTGGTTCCCACCAAGACCCTAGCCAATCAAGATGACCTCTCGCTAGCCTATTCCCCCGGCGTCGCATCTGCTTGCATGGCCATCCACGCCGAAGGCGAAGAAGCCGCCGCCAAGTACACCTCGCGCGCCAACCTGGTGGCTGTGGTCACCAACGGTACCGCTGTGCTGGGTCTGGGCAATATCGGCCCTCTGGCCGCCAAGCCCGTCATGGAAGGCAAAGGCTGCCTGTTCAAGAAATTCGCTGGCATTGATGTGTTCGATATCGAATTGAACGAAACCGATCCGGACAAGCTGGTCGACATCATTGCTGCACTGGAACCCACCCTGGGCGGTGTGAACCTGGAAGACATCAAGGCCCCCGAGTGCTTCTACATCGAGAAGAAGCTGCGCGAGCGCATGAGCATTCCCGTGTTCCACGACGACCAGCACGGTACCGCCATCATCTCGTCCTCCGCAGTTCTGAACGGCCTGAAAGTCGTTAACAAGAACATTGGCGACATCAAACTGGTGTGCTCGGGCGCTGGCGCTGCTGCCATTGCTTGCCTGGACTTGCTGGTTGCCCTGGGCGTGAAGCTGAGCAACATTTTCGTGGCTGACTCGCGTGGCATCATCTGGAAAGGCCGTGACGAGAACATGGAGCCCAACAAGGCTCGCTACGCTCAAGACACCGACGCCCGCACTCTGGCTGATGCCATGGTCGGCGCTGACGTATTCCTGGGTTGTTCGGCTCCTGGCGTTCTGAGTGCCGACATGGTCAAGACCATGGCCGACAAGCCTCTGATTCTGGCCCTGGCTAACCCCGAGCCTGAAATCCGCCCTGAAGTGGCCAAGGCTGCCCGCCCTGACTGCATCATCGCGACCGGCCGTTCGGACTACCCGAACCAGGTCAACAACGTGCTGTGCTTCCCCTTCATTTTCCGTGGTGCCCTGGACGTTGGCGCCAGCGTGATCAACGAAGAAATGAAGCTGGCTTGCGTGAAAGCCATTGCCGAGCTGGCCCAGGTCGAGCAAAGCGACGATATGGCCACCGCTTACGGCGGCGAAGATCTGCGTTTTGGTCCTGAGTACATCATCCCCAAACCGTTTGATTCCCGTCTGATCGTTCAGATCGCTCCTGCCGTGGCCCAAGCTGCGATGGACTCCGGCGTTGCCGCCCGTCCTATCGAAGACATGGACGCCTACCGTCAGAAACTGATCGCCATGACCTACCACACCGGCCCGCTGATGCGTCCGTTGTACATGCAGGCCAAGGCCGCGCCCAAGCGCATCATTTACGCTGACGGCGAAGACGAGCGCGTATTGCGTGCCGTGCAAACCGTGGTGGACGAAAAGCTGGCCCAGCCTATCCTGGTCGGCCGTCCCAACGTGATCGAAATGCGCGTCAAGAAAGCCGGTTTGCGTCTGGAAGCAGGCAAGAACGTGCAAATCGTTGACCCCGAAGACGACGACCGCTTTACCGACACCTGGACCGCTTACTACAAGCTCAAAGCACGTGAAGGCGTTACTCCAGACATCGCCAAAGCCATGATCCGCAAGCACAACTCGCTGATCGGCGTGATGCTGCTGCAACGCGGTGACGCGGACGGCATGATCTGCGGTGTGGCCAGCAACTACGACAGCCAACTGCAATACGTTGAGCAAGTCATTGGCCTGAAGAAAGAAGCACAAACCTTCGCCGCCATGAACGTACTGATGCTGCCAACACAAACTCTGTTTGTGTGCGACACGCACGTTAACGAGAACCCCAACGCCGAACAGATCGCCGACATGACGATCCAGGCCGCCGAGGAAGTTCGTCGTTTTGGCGTGGTGCCTCGCGTGGCTCTCTTGTCGCACTCGAACTTTGGCAGCCGCCAGACCGAGTCCTCGCGCAAGATGGCCAAGGCTCGTCAGATCCTGGCAGAACGTGCTCCAGACCTGGAAGTGGACGGCGAAATGCACGCTGACTCCGCCCTGTCCGAGAAGATCCGCCTGAAAGCCTTCCCCGACAGCACGCTGCGCGGTTCGGCCAACCTGCTGATCACTCCTAACCTGGACGCTGGCAACATCACGTACAACATGCTGAAGATGACAGGCAGCAACGGTGTGGCCATGGGCCCCATCCTGCTGGGTGCGGCTCGCCCCATCCACATCCTGACCACCAGCGCTACTGTGCGTCGCATCATCAACATGACAGCCCTGGCTGTTGTGGATGCTCAGCAAGAAGCCCAGCAAAACAGCTAATCCTGTTTAGCTGAATAAAAACCGGATGCCGCTTTACGCCGCATCCGGTTTTTTTATTTCATGCTGACTCCAGCACCCTGCTTCAATAAACAGATCTGTCGCCTGATCCCACAGAGTATCAATACTCAAGATCAAGCTCATTTACCCCGCAACAGACACAGCACAGGCGCATAGTGACCGATGTCCTTTAGCGAACAGCGGAAGGCAAATAACCAAAACGTGCGCGGAATCGGTCGGAGAAACGAGCACGGGACTGATATCCGCAAGCCTGTGCAATATGTGGAATGGTCCAGGATGTCGTCTGGAGCAACATCAGGGCATGGTGCATACGAGTGTCGATCAGCAGCTCCTCGAAACGCACACTTTCACCGGCAAGACGTCGCCGCAAGGTGGCCTCGCTCATCGCCAATGCACGGCCAGCCTCATGCGCTGTCCAGTTCTGATCCGGCGCCTCACCTATCAAGGTGCGCAAGCGCCCGGCAGTACCGTTCTGTTTGATGCCCTTGAATACATGACCTCGCTCGGCAAGGGCAAAGAGGAAATCCATCAGTCGGCACTGGAGCCTTTCATCGCTCACACGTTTGGCATCCACGCTTTCGAGAACTCGATGGAACGTAGATTCGAGGTCCGCGTCCAGTGATGCCAGCCGATAAGGCATCAGGCTCGCGCGCTCCAATGTTTGAGCGGAGCGATCACGCTGAAAGACGTCCAATAGGTCTGCCGAGAGCGTCAGGAAGATAGAGCAGAAACGCTTCTCGGGGCCATCTGGCGTTTTCAGCAAGTCGACGCAAGTGCCCGGTTCGACGAGCAATAGCGACGTTGGAGTGTCAATCGCAAGCGGGTGGGCATCATCATTCAAGTCGAGCTGCCCCGTAGCGACAAGCAGCACGGTGGCATCATGGAACAAAAACCGCGGCGTGTACTGCACCTGAGTCAGTACTGGCTGCGCCAAGGCGCACAAGCCACGCCGAAGCACTGGCGTGCCAGATGGCAGCGACCAGTGACGGCCAGGCTCAGATTGTGCAGTTGTCTGAGCGATTGCTTGCTCGCTTTGCCGTGACTCTGCAGTGCCCCACTTGCGCTGGCTCACAAATCAGCCAAGCGACACGGAAGGGTTTAGGCTGTACAAGCCAGTCAGGCTGGCTTGCCCCAGCACCGGAGCAGCAGCCAGTGCCGCGCGCACGTTAACACCTGTGAGTGGACCATCCAACGCAAGCGCGGGTGTCGCCAAGGCATAGACCGTGAAGATATAGCGGTGAACCAGTGTGTCATTCCAGGGCGGGCATGGGCCATCATAGCCGTGGTAATCGCCCTTCATTTGTTCGTCACCAGCGAACCAGGCGGTGTAGTCGTTGATGCCGTGGCGCAAACCGCCTTCAAGCTCAGGGCCGGGCTTGCCACGCGGCGTGACACTGCTGGAATGCGAGCCTGATGCGATCTGCGTCGTATTGGCAGGAATGTCGAGCAGCAGCCAGTGAAAAAAGTCGACTCGAGGCAGATCAGCAGGCACGTCACGGCCTTCCTGATTCACATCATCTCCACGACTGGGCACGTCCGGGTCATGACAGACGATGACGAATGACTGAGTACCTGCGGGAACATCGCTCCAGGCAAGATGCGGATTACGATTCGACGACAGCGCAATGTGTGCGCTGGCATCGGGTATGGCGAAAGCAAATTCGCCTGGAATCGCCTGGCCGTCCTGGAAGCTTTGACTGATGAGTTGCATGTGAGTTTTCTTCTGGTGATTGTTGAAAAAGCGCTGTTGTACCGACCTGCGCACAATAGATAAGCATTCTAAGGACGCAAACACTCTTCAAAAGCATCAAATCCAATCAATTGTTTTTCATTTCCAATCAAATTGATCTGTTTGGGACTATTTGATGGGTCATAGAACTTAAATCTCAGAATCAGCACACACGGTCGTACCGAACTCATTTCAACCCAGCTAAACATGCACCACGACGCAGGAGCGACCTACTTCCGCACTCGTCCAGCGCGCACAGACAAAGGCCAATTGATTCGACGGTGCAGATCAGAATCGCCCCACTGTTTACGCAGTTCTGCTTCCACCTCACTCAAGACACTACTGCCCAGTGCCTTCTCTGCTGCTTTCACCGCAGACCAGGTTCTGATGTATCCCAATAACTGCGGAAGATTCCAATCCACTTCTATCGCCAAAGAAGGCAAGCTCAGCTCCTGAAAAGGAAAGTCCAAACTACGATAACCTTCCTCCACATGGCGACGCTCCGGTGGCCAGTAAGCACCGATGGTTTCATAGTAGAAGTGCTGCATCACGCTATCTACCCCACCTTCCACGTGCAGCACGCCGTAGGTGATCAATGCCAGCAAGGCATCAGGTCGGGCAATACGCTGAACCTCGGCGTAGAAAAGCTCCAGGTCCAGCCAATGAGCTGCTTGCGCAACGGTGATCAAATCCACGCTGCCATCAGGCAGACCGCTGTTTTCAGCCAGGGCAGTCCGATAGCTCACACCCTCTTGCGGCTGCGCCTGGGCAATCTGATCAGCACTGCCATCCGTGGCGATCACTTCCTTGAATCGCTTGGCCAACAGCACAGAAAGCTGCCCTGTCCCGCAGCCGCAATCCAGCGCTCTATCCTGTGCGGGACTGAGCTCAGCCAATACATCAACCAGCTTTTGTGGATAGCTGGGGCGGTAGCTGGCATAGTCGGCTGCAACCGTAGAAAAGTGATCTTTGAACTTGGACTCTTCCATCACCCCACCTCTGTCGTTTGATTTCAATCCGTATAGTAGTTGGCAAGGCAAAAAAAAACGCACCCCATCAAGGAGTGCGTACTTTTGCCTTCCCCTACTGCTGATGCCGCAGGGGAAAAGCATCAGCGATTAACGCTGAGCAGGTACGTCGCGCTGGACTGGACCCACGTACAACTGACGTGGACGGCCAATCTTGTAATCTGGATCGGACAGCATTTCGTTCCACTGAGCAATCCAGCCTACGGTACGAGCCAAAGCGAAGATCGCTGTGAACAAGGACGTCGGGATGCCGATAGCACGCTGAACGATACCCGAGTAGAAGTCCACGTTGGGGTACAGTTTGCGCTCGACGAAGTATGGATCTTCCAGAGCAATGCGCTCGACTTCCATGGCCAGCTTGAACAGAGGATCGTTCTCCAGGCCCAGGGCTTCCAGAACTTCCTTGCAAGTCTCTTGCATCAGCTTGGCGCGTGGGTCGTAGTTCTTGTAGACACGGTGACCAAAGCCCATCAGGCGAACGCCCGAGTTCTTGTCCTTGACCTTCTCCATGAACTCGCCAACCTTGTCGATGCCACCGTTGGCTTGCAACTCTTCCAGCATGTTCAGGCAAGCTTCGTTTGCACCACCGTGGGCAGGCCCCCACAAGCAAGCAACACCCGCAGCAATCGCAGCGAAAGGATTGGTGCCGGACGAACCGCACAGACGCACGGTGGAGGTCGAGGCGTTTTGCTCGTGATCTGCATGCAGGATGAAGATACGGTCCAGAGCGCGCTCAACCACTTCGTTGACCTTGTAGTCTTCGCAAGGGGTAGCGAACATCATGCGCAAGAAGTTGCCGGTGTAGGACAAATCATTCTTGGGATAGATGAAAGGCTGTCCCAAAGAATACTTGTACGCCATCGCAACCAGAGTAGGCAGCTTGGCGATCAAGCGAATAGCCGACACATGACGGTGATGAGGATTCGTGATGTCCGTGGAATCATGATAGAACGCCGACAAGGCACCGACCAGGCCAGTCAGTATTGCCATGGGGTGAGCGTCCGGACGGAAGCCACGCAGGAAGTGCTGCATCTGTTCCTGAACCATGGTGTGGTTCGTGACCAGGGAATCAAATTCCTGCTTCTGATCTGCGTTCGGCAAGTCGCCGTTCAGGATCAGGTAGCACACATCCATGAAATCGCACTTTTGTGCCAACTGGTCGATCGGGTAGCCACGGTACATCAACTGGCCTTTGTCGCCGTCAATGTAGGTGATACCGGATTCGCAAGCCGCCGTCGCCATAAAGCCGGGGTCATAGGTAAACATACCTGTCTGACCGTAGAGCTTACGGATATCGATCACGTCCGGACCTACGGTGCCCTTGTGTACAGGGAACTCAACCGAAGGGCTTCCGTCGGAGAAGGATAGCGTGGCTTTTTTATCTGACAATTCCATCACTTTTTTCCTCAATGGTTATAGCTTTCGCATAATGTCTACTAGTCGCTGAATGTCCGGTGTGGCGTACTGCCCTTCTGGCTCGGAGCGAGCCAGAAGGACATCCAGCAAAACTGTATCGTCCATTTCGAACAAGCGGGTCAGGGCCGACACGTCCTGATCAGTCAGCTCGTTTTCGTATTGATCCAGAAAACGGGTGATCATCAAGTCGTTTTCAAGCAAGCCCCGGCGAGCACGCCAACGCAGACGCGCACGCTCCAATTCCGTCAATGTTCTCATCGGTACATACCCACCTTTTTAGATACTGCGACGCACCAGCATTTCTTTGATCTTGCCGATGGCATGCGACGGGTTCAGTCCTTTTGGACAGACGTCCGTGCAATTCATGATCGTGTGGCAGCGGAACAAGCGGTATGGATCTTCCAGATTATCCAGACGCTCGCCCGTTGCTTCGTCACGCGAGTCAGCAATGAAACGATAGGCTTGCAACAAACCAGCAGGACCGACGAACTTGTCGGGGTTCCACCAGAACGATGGGCAAGAGGTCGAGCAGCAGGCGCACAGAATGCACTCGTACAGACCATCGAGCTCCTCACGGGCTTCAGGCGTTTGCAAACGCTCTTTCTCTGGAGGAGGTGCATCGTTGATCAGGAATGGCTTGACCGAATGGTACTGATCAAAGAAGTGGGTCATGTCCACGATCAGGTCACGGATAACCGGCAGACCTGGCAGTGGGCGCAAGACCACAGGTTCTTTCAAGTCACGCATATTGGTGGTGCAGGCCAGACCGTTCTTGCCATTGATGTTCATGGCATCGGAACCGCACACACCTTCGCGGCAGGAACGACGCAGCGCCAGGCTGTCGTCCATGTCGTTTTTAATGCGCAAAATCGCATCGAGCAGCATCTTGTCGGTTGGTTCCAACTCGACTTCGATTTTCTGCATGTAGGGACGCTCGTCCTTATCAGGATCGTAGCGATAGATTTCAAATTTGACCTTACGTTTTTGGCTCATATCAGTATCCTGCTTAGAAAGTCCGGGCCTTGGGCGGAATCGTTTCGGCTGTCAGAGGCTTCATCTGGACAGGCTTGTACTCCAGACGGCTGCCTTCCGAGAACCACAGGGTGTGACGCAGCCAGTTTTCGTCGTCACGTTCCGGGTGGTCGTTCAGGGCATGAGCACCGCGACTTTCAGTACGATTGGCGGCCGACTTCGTGGTGGCACGAGCCACTTCGATCATGTTGGCCACTTCCAGGGCTTCAATACGGGCGGTATTGAACACCTTGGACTTGTCTTTGAAGTAAATGTCTTTGACTTCGGGAACCAGGGAATCGATCTGTTCGACACCCTTGTGCAGCAGATCCAGGGTACGGAACACGCCGCAGTGAGCCTGCATGGCCACACGAATCTTGTTGCCCACGTCCTGTGCCTTTTCGCCCGATGTACGGGATTCCAGACGGTTGACGCGATCCAGCGAGTACTCGATGGAGGACTCGTTGATTTCCTGGTGAGCGTGAGTTTTCTCGGGGTGCGAATCCACAATGTGGTTGCCCGCAGCGCGACCAAACACGATCAGATCCAGCAAGGAGTTCGTACCCAGACGATTGGCACCGTGCACGGAAGTAGCGGCACATTCACCGATGGCGTACAGACCGTTGACGATCTTGTTCTCGCCGGTTGGCGTTTGGGTCACAACCTGACCGTAGTAGTTCGTGGGGATACCGCCCATCTGGTAGTGGATGGTTGGAACCACGGGGATCGGGTCTTTGATCGGGTCCACGTTACCGAACTTGATCGCGATTTCGCGAATCGATGGCAAGCGTTTCTTGATGACGTCAGCACCCAGGTGATCCAGCTTCAGCACCACATAGCTGCCGTCGCCACAACCACGACCTTCCTTGATTTCCTGGTCCATGGAACGGGACACGAAGTCACGTGGGGCCAAGTCTTTCAGGGTGGGAGCGTAACGCTCCATGAAGCGCTCGCCGTCTTTGTTCAGCAAGATACCGCCTTCACCGCGCACGCCTTCGGTAATCAGCACGCCAGCACCGGCAACGCCAGTGGGGTGGAATTGCCAGAACTCCATGTCTTGCAAAGGCAGACCGGCACGAGCAGCCATACCCAGGCCGTCACCGGTGTTGATGAAGGCGTTGGTGGAAGCAGCCCAGATACGGCCAGCACCACCGGTAGCCAGCACCACGCGCTTGCCTTCCAGAACGTAGATTTCGCCGGTTTCCATTTCCAGAGCGGTTACGCCCAGAACGTCGCCTGCTTCGTTACGCAGCAGATCCAGAGCCATCCATTCCACGAAGAACTGGGTACGAGCAGCCACGTTACGCTGGTACAGCGTGTGCAGCATGGCATGGCCAGTACGGTCAGCAGCGGCACAGGCACGTTGAACAGGCTTTTCACCGAAGTTGGCGGTGTGACCACCAAATGGACGCTGATAAATGGTGCCGTCCTGGTTACGGTCAAACGGCATACCGAAGTGCTCGAGCTCGTACACAGCGTGTGGAGCTTCACGGCACATGAATTCGATGGCGTCCTGGTCGCCCAGCCAGTCCGAACCTTTAACGGTGTCGTACATGTGCCAGTACCAGTGGTCCTCGCTCATGTTACCCAAAGAGGCACTGACGCCACCTTGAGCAGCCACGGTGTGGGAGCGGGTTGGGAACACCTTGCTGAGCACGGCCACGGACAAGCCAGCCTGAGCCAATTGCAGGGAACAACGCATACCGGCGCCACCGGCACCGACCACCACTACGTCAAACTGACGGCGGGGCAAAGAGTTTGTGATGGAAGCCACGGTTTAGAGACTCCAGATAATTTTTGCAAAAAAGACGACACTGGCAACCAGCCACAGCAAGGTCAACACCTGCAGCAACAAGCGCAAACCAGCGGGCTTGACGTAGTCCATCCAGATGTCACGCACACCAATCCAGGCGTGCCAGGACAAAGACAGGAAGAACAAGGTTGCCAGCAACTGACCCAAAGGCAGGGAGCCGACCGTGAACGAGAACAGGCCGCGCCAGGTCTCGAAATTCAATTCACTGCTGAACAGGATGCCGCCAACAATGACCAAGGTGTAGATGGCCATGATGACTGCGGTAACGCGTTGTGCCAGAAAGTCCAAGGTACCGTAGTGGGCACCCACTACCAGGCGGTTTGCGCCAATGCGCTCACGATTTGCCATTACCACACCCCAAACAGTTTCAAACCAAACACAACGGTCAGCGCCAAGCTAACCCCGAACACCATACCGGCCGATTTCTTGGCGGACTCTTTGTCGTTACCCAGGTGCAGGTCCAGTGCCAGATAGCGGATACCGGCACAGAAGTGGTGCAGGTAGCCCCAGATCAGGACCAGAAGGATCAGCTTACAGACGGGGTTGTCGACGTAGCTGCGCAAGGTCTCGAAGGACTCTGGAGAGCTGACGCTCAAAGAGAACAGTGGCAATAAGACGAGCGGCAGGCAAAGAAACAGCAATGCGCCACTGACGCGATGCAAAATCGACGATTTTGCAGCCAGGGGCAAGCGGTAATTCAATATCTGCGGCACGCTGATATTGCGATACTGCGGGCGCTGCTTGGGTGCGGTATCAGACATGATGGCCTCGAAGTAGATAAAAAAAAGTCATAAAATTTTTAACCTTGGTATTTTCACCTATTTGACACTACGGTGCAGTATCAAATACCGTATGCCGCCGCACTAGCTGAGCGTGTTTCGGTAATGGAAGCGCTCAGTTAGGTACAAGCCCCGGCGCAACTCCATCGGTCGGTCACCATAGGTATAGGACACGCGTTCCACGTGCAGGAGTGGCGATCCAGCCGCCACCTGCAAGACCGCTGCGGCCTCCTCGGTAGCGCTGATTGCGCCAATCTTTTCATCGGCGCGCACCATGCTGACGCCAAACTTGCTCTCGAACCAGGCGTACATCGGACCCTTGTTCTGCTCGACGGCTTCCAGGGTCAAACCCTTGAAGACGGAGCCAGGCAACCAGATATCGTCATAAATGGTGGGGACCTGATCAAAGGACAGAACCCGACGCAGGTTCACCACCATGTCCGAGGTGCGCAGATCCAGCAGCACGGCCACATCGGTAGGCGCTTTCATGCGGCGCACATCCAGAATGCGGCTTTGGGAGGCGACGGGCTTGCCATCGTCCGGGGCCAGACGCAAAAAACGAAAACGCACACGCGCTTCGTGATGGGTAGCCACAAAGGTGCCTTTACCCTGGCGACGAATCAGGAGATTGTCGGCAGCCAGCTCGTCAATGGCTTTACGTACCGTGCCCTGGCTGACCTGAAAACGGGCGGCCAGTTCCAGTTCGCTGGGGATGGCTTCGCCGGGTTTCCACTCGCCACGATCCAGCCCTTGCAGCAGCAAAGCCTTGATCTGTTGATACAGAGGGCTATAGGCCGCGCTAGGAGCGGATTTTTCGATTTCCTGGGTGCGTAGCGGCGGCACGTTATCAGACATGGGGCTCATAAAAAATGCGCGATCAATACAGCCTGCGGCGCGCATTTGTTCATAAAATAGACAGTGCACTAATTTTCGCATGACCGGCCCCGAATGTCTAACGCTCTTATGTCTTATATAAGATATAAGACGTTTGACGCCGCTATCGTTTTGGTCTAGTCTGCGCAGTGAAAAAAGAGGCTTTTCCTCTTGCGAAAAACCGTTTTCCACGCCAGCCGACCGGTCAGCAAAAGATTTAAACTGTGTTTTTCGTCACCGTCTTCAAACCCAAAAACGGAGTCTTACTCTCATGTCCAAACCCGCAATGCGTGTCGCCGTTACCGGCGCTGCTGGCCAGATTGGTTACGCCCTGCTGTTTCGCATCGCCTCTGGCGAAATGCTGGGCAAAGACCAGCCTGTAATCCTGCAGTTGCTGGAACTCGCCGACGAGAAAGCCCAAAAGGCCCTGAAGGGCGTCATGATGGAACTGGACGACTGCGCCTTCCCGCTGCTGCAAGGCATGTCCGCCCACAGCGACCCTGAAACCGCATTCAAGGATGTTGATATCGCCCTGCTGGTCGGTGCCCGTCCTCGCGGCCCAGGCATGGAGCGTAAAGATCTGCTGGCCTTCAACGCCCAGATCTTCACTGCACAAGGCCGTGCCCTGAACAAAGTGGCCAGCCGTGACGTGAAAGTGCTGGTGGTCGGCAACCCTGCCAACACCAACGCCTACATCGCCATGAAGTCGGCTCCTGATCTGCCAGCAAAGAACTTCACCGCCATGCTGCGTCTGGACCACAACCGCGCCCTGTCGCAGTTGGCCACCAAGTCCGGCAAGGCTGTTGCTGACATCGAGAACCTGATTGTGTGGGGCAACCACTCGCCCACCATGTACCCTGACACCCGTTTCGCTACCGTGAACGGCGAGAAGATCGACGCGATCATCAACGATCAGGCCTGGAACCGCGAAACCTTCATCCCCACCGTGGGCAAACGTGGCGCCGCCATCATCGAAGCCCGTGGCCTGTCCTCGGCTGCTTCGGCTGCCAACGCGGCCATCGACCACGTGCGTGACTGGGTCCTGGGCTCCAACGGCAAATGGGTCACCATGGGTGTTCCTTCGGACGGCTCCTACGACATTCCTGAAGGCATCATCTACGGCGTGCCTGTGACCACCGAAAACGGTGAGTACAAGCGTGTTGAAGGCCTGGAAATCGACGCCTTTTCGCGTGAGCGCATGGACCACACCCTGAACGAGCTGCTGGAAGAGCGCGACGGTGTGAAAGACCTGCTGGGCTAATTAAGCCACCAGTGTCTGCAATCCCCGCCTGATCGGCGGGGATTTTTTTTGCCTGTACAGCGGCCAGCTCAGCCTTTACGCAACTTCCGCCACAAAGTGCTACGACTAATCCCCAGTTGCTGGGCGGCCAGGGCGCGATTACCCCCACACTCTTCCAGCACCTTGGCCAGATGCTCCTGCTCGCTGCGCTCTTGCTGATCACGCAGCGCAGGCATGGCGGGCTCTGCCACTACCGCCCGCAGCTCCGGCGCAATATCTTCCAGCACCACGGCCTGATCACCTTGCACTGTGCCCAAGACCATCAAGCGTTCGATCAGGTTTTCCAGCTCGCGGATATTGCCGGGCCACGTGTAGTGACGGCCCAGTTCCAGCAGTTCAGCCAGCCAATCGGAATTCAGCGTAACGGCCCCACCCAGACGCTGGGCCACTTTTGCCAAGAGATGCTCCACCAGTTCCGGCAAGTCCTGTGTGCGCAGACGCAAAGGTGGCAAGCGCAGCACCAGAATATTCAGGCGATAAAACAGATCCTGACGGAACACGCCTGCTTTAACTTGCGCGGCCAGATCACGGTGAGTGGCCGCAATCACGCGCACATCGACGGGCGTTGGCTCAATCGCCCCGATGCGCAGGACTTCTTTTTCCTGCAGCACCCGCAGCAAACGGGTTTGCAGTGGCAAGGGCATTTCCCCGATCTCGTCCAGAAACAGGGTGCCGGTGTGAGCCGCTTCCACCAGCCCGACTTTGCCGCCCCGGCTGGAACCTGTAAATGCGCCTTCCACATAACCGAACAACTCGCTTTCCAGCAGGCTGTCGGGGAACGCCGCGCAGTTCACTGCCACAAAAGGTTGTGCACGTCTGGCGCTGGCACTGTGAATTCCTTGGGCCAGCAGTTCCTTGCCTGTACCACTCTCGCCAATGATCAAGGTCGTCGCTGTGCTTTGTGCACAAGCCTGAGCCTGAGCTCGCAGCTTGCGCATGGGCGAGCTTTGCCCCACCAGATCAGACAGCTCGTACCGGGCATGACGCGATGCCGCTTGCTGACTGCGCGAGCGCAAGCTGCGGTCCAGTCGTTGAATCGCTGCCGGGTCCTGACACAGCAACACCGCCCCGCTCAAGCGCCCCTGCTCCAGAATCGGCATACGGGTAACGATCGCGGTACGGCCGCCCACTTGTTGCACGGTATCCAGTTGCACTTCCAGACTGCGCAGCGTGCCCGCCAGATCCAGCTCGGGATACAAGGAACCCAAGCGGCGGCCAATCATGGCTTGCGCCGGTTGCCCCAACCAGGCCTCCATCGCCGGGTTAATGGTTTCAATACGCTCGTCCCTGTCCACTGACACCACACCGTCACGCAACTGCGCCAGAATCGTATTCAAGCGATCCCGACGAGCCGCTTCGGCGCGAGCAACGCGGGCCAGTTCGATAGCGGATTCCAGTGCCTGCCGCACTGCTCCTTGTGAATACAGCAGCACGCCTTCCATCTGGTTCTCGCGCGCCAAATCCACCACCAGACCGGGTGCCAGCACCCACTCCACACCCAGCTCTTTCAAATCCTGAACACAGCTACGTGCATCGGCTTCACTACGATAGCTCCGTAGCTCTACAGGCAGATCAAAACGCTGCACGAACTCCATCAGTTCCAGCGGCATTTCGCCATAGGTCACCACGGCTTTGCGCTCGGCCTGTGCCGAGGCCAGACTGCCCATAATGTCAAAGCCACCGGGATGCACCAGCACCACCGGCAAGTCCAGATGCTCGCGCAAATAACTACCGTTGGAACCGGCGGACACCAGCACGTCGATTTCACCTGTTTGTCGCAAAACCTGCACGGCTTCTACGGCCTCGCCATAGGCTTTGTCCACGATCAGAATTTCAGCCTGGGCGCGGAACTGCGGCACCAGTTCTTCCAGTAGAGAACGCAGTCCATGCAGGCCAAAAGCCACCAGACGCAGACGAGCAGGAGGAGAAGAAGAATAAGGCATGCAGTTTCACCCAGGCATCAACAATGCGACGTTGTTTCAAATTACGTTTCAACATTGAAACACAAAACAGGAAAAAGCAGTATTCACAGAAAGGAATGACAACAGCAAACCACGGAAGAGACCCCCGTCCAGTCTGGCTTCAGGCGTTTCATCCTCCCCATACCTGAACTTGGCACAGCATTTGCTTTAGTAGAACCAACCCATCGCAGCCTCGCGCTGACGACATTTTCTTATCTTGTGATCTGGAGCCCCAAATGAGCCAAAACCAACTGACATCGGCAGGCGCCCGTTTCCGCCAGGCCTTGCGTGAAGAGCAGCCTTTGCAAATCATTGGCGCCATCAACGCCAACCACGCTTTGCTGGCCCAACGCGCCGGCTACCGTGCCATTTACCTGTCGGGCGGCGGTGTGGCTGCTGGCTCTCTGGGTTTGCCTGATCTGGGCATCAACACCCTGGACGACGTGCTGACTGACATTCGTCGCATTACCGATGTGTGCGACCTGCCTTTGATGGTGGACATTGATACCGGCTTTGGTGCCTCGGCCTTCAACATCGCCCGTACCATTAAAAGCCTGATCAAGTTCGGCGCAGCCGCTTGCCACATTGAAGACCAGGTCGGTGCCAAGCGTTGCGGTCACCGCCCCGGTAAAGAGATCGTCAGCACCGGCGAAATGGCCGACCGTGTGAAAGCTGCTGTCGACGCTCGTACCGACCCGGATTTTTTCATCATGGCTCGTACGGATGCGATTGCAGTTGAAGGCGTGGACGCCGCTCTGGAACGTGCCCAGGCTTGCGTGGAAGCAGGTGCAGACGGCATTTTTGCTGAAGCCTGCTACGACCTGGACACCTACCGTCGCTTTACCGAAACTCTGAATGTGCCTGTGCTGGCCAACATTACCGAGTTCGGTCAAACCCCCTTGTTCACTGTGGAAGAACTGGCTTCGGCCAATGTAGCCATGGTGCTCTACCCACTGTCCGCCTTCCGCGCCATGAACAAGGCCGCCGAAACTGTCTACCAGGCGATCCGTCGTGACGGACATCAAAAAAATGTCATCGATTTGATGCAGACTCGTGAAGAACTGTACGATCGTATCGGCTACCATGCTTACGAGCAAAGCCTCGACAAGCTGTTCCAGAAAAACAAGAAGTCCTGAGCCGCCACAGGCTCCCGCCTGGCCCTTTGACAGGGCTTTGGCGCGGATAAAACCCCATTCAGCAGCCAGCCTCGTGCTGGCTGCCCAGCAACCAGGAGACCTTTATGAGTAGTACTGAGAACACCCCTAGCACTGGCTTCAAACCCAAGAAATCGGTGGCCCTGTCTGGCGTTGTCGCAGGTAATACCGCCTTGTGCACGGTCGGTCGCAGTGGCAATGACTTGCACTACCGCGGCTACGACATCTTGGATCTGGCCCAGGCTTGCGAATTTGAAGAAGTGGCCCATTTGCTGATTCACGGCAAATTGCCCAACCGCGACGAACTGCGCGCGTACAAGCAAAAGCTCAAGCGTCTGCGCGGCCTGCCTCTGGCCCTGCAAACCGCACTGGAAACCCTGCCTGCCCACAGCCACCCTATGGATGTGATGCGCACTGCCGTATCGGTTCTGGGTTGCGTGCTGCCTGAAAAAGACGACCACAACCTGCCCGACGCGCGCGACATCGCTGACCGTCTGATGGCTTGCCTGGGTTCGGCCCTGCTGTACTGGTACCACTACAGCCACAACGGCGAAATGATTGATGTGCAGACTGACGATGACAGCATCGGCGCGCACTTCCTGCACCTGCTGCATGGCGAGAAGCCATCGGCCGAGTGGGAGAAAGCCATGCACGTGTCGCTGAACCTGTACGCCGAGCACGAGTTCAACGCCTCCACCTTTACCAGCCGCGTTATCGCCGGTACGGGTTCGGACTTCTACTCCGCCATTGCCGGTGCTATCGGTGCCCTGCGCGGCCCCAAGCACGGTGGTGCCAACGAAGTGGCTTTTGAAATCCAGAAGCGCTACGAGAACCCCGACCAGGCTGAAGAAGACATCCGCAAGCGCGTGGAAAACAAGGAAGTCATTATTGGCTTCGGTCACCCCGTCTACACCATCTCCGACCCACGCAACGAAGTCATCAAATCGGTAGCCAAAGAGCTGGCCGTGGCCGATGGCAACACCCGCATGTTCGACATTGCCGAGCGTCTGGAAAGCGTGATGTGGGAAGTGAAAAAAATGTTCCCCAATCTGGACTGGTTCTCGGCCGTGTCCTACCACACCATGGGCGTGCCTACCGCCATGTTCACGCCTTTGTTCGTGATCGCGCGTACGGCTGGCTGGGCGGCTCACGTGATTGAGCAGCGCGTGGACAACAAGATTATTCGTCCTACCGCCAACTACATTGGCCCTGAAAATCAGAGCTTTGTGCCTCTGGATCAGCGCCCATAAGTCACAGATCCTGGGCTATTATTCGCCTGTGATTTGACTCACGGCCCCGCTGCATTGCGCAGGCGGGGCCGTCTTGCTGGTGACTTCCATGCTCTCTGATTTTGTACGCTATGCCCTGCCCCTGGCCGGAACCCTGATGATCGCCTGTGCCCTGACCAGTCTGGTCTCCGGTGCGTATTTGCTACTTTTTAATCTGCGCCGCAGCAATCAGGTGTTGCGTCACCCTTATCTGGACCAGTATCCCTGGGAAAAACTCAGCTTTTCCCTGAAAGCAGGCGTGCTACTGGATTATTTCCTGCGCCTGAACTTTCCCAAACGCCAAAGCTCGCTGTTTGGCAATGCCAACCGTCTGCTCAAGCACGTACAGCCCGAAGATGTTCCCATGGGCATCAAATGGCCCCTGATGGGACTGTGGGGCGGCTGCTTTCTGGGCATGATCTGCATGCTGGCTGTTTGGGTTCTGATTGCCCTGCACTCCAACCCCACTTGAAGGAGCCTGCCATGACCACCGAGATCCACCACGACCCGCAAGCGCGTCTGTTTTTTTGCGACGTTGAAAACCTGCGCAGTGTCATCGAATACGAACTGGACGATGCCATCATGAGCATCACCCACACCCGCGTGCCGCCCGAGCTGGAAGGCCGCGGCATTGCTGGGCAACTGACCCGCTTTGCGCTGGAAACGGCAAAAAACCAACAGTGGAAAGTACGCCCTGTTTGCAGCTATGCCGTGGTCTATTTCCGCCGCCACCCTGAATACGCCGACTTGCTGGCCTGAACACAGCAACATTCAGTTTCTTGTAAGTCTTATATAAGATATAAGACCATTGCTTCGCTGCCCGCTTCAAATTACAATTAGGGCAACAAGCGATTTATTGCATTTTCATATCAACCATTTACCGATAGGCACCTGCACTATGCTGGACTCTTACCGCGAACATGTTGCCGAGCGCGCCGCTCTGGGCATTCCCCCGCTGCCTTTGTCGGCTCAGCAGACCGCCGAGCTGATCGAGCTCATCAAGAACCCACCTGCCGGTGAAGAAGCCGTCCTGGTCGACCTGCTGACGCACCGCGTCCCCGCCGGTGTGGACGACGCCGCCAAGGTTAAAGCCTCTTACCTGGCCGCCATCGCGCTGGGCACAGAAACCTGTGCCTTGATCAGCCGCGAGCGTGCCACTGAGCTGCTGGGAACCATGCTGGGTGGCTACAACATCAGCCCGCTGATCGAACTGCTGGACAAGCCCGAACTGGGCCAGATCGCCGCCAACGGCCTGAAAAACACCCTGTTGATGTTTGACTCTTTCCACGACGTTCAGGAAAAAGCCGAAAAGGGCAACGTCTTTGCTAAAGAAGTACTGCAAAGCTGGGCCGACGGCGAGTGGTTCACCAGCCGCCCTGAAGTCCCCGAAAGCCTGACTGTCACCGTTTTCAAAGTCACTGGCGAGACCAACACGGACGATCTGTCCCCCGCCCCTGACGCCTGGAGCCGCCCGGACATTCCGTTGCACGCTCTGGCCATGCTGAAAAACCCGCGCCCAGGTATCGAACCTGAAGAGCCCGGCAAACAAGGCCCTGTCAGCTTCATCGAATCCCTGAAAGAAAAGGGCCACCTGGTTGCCTACGTGGGCGACGTGGTCGGTACCGGTTCTTCGCGTAAATCGGCCACCAACTCCGTGTTGTGGTTCACCGGCGAAGACATTCCTTTCGTTCCTAACAAACGCTTTGGTGGCGTGTGTCTGGGTAGCAAGATTGCTCCTATCTTCTACAACACCATGGAAGATGCTGGCGCGCTGCCTATCGAGCTGGACGTTTCCAATATGGAAATGGGCGATGTGGTTGAACTGCGTCCCTACGAAGGCAAAGCCTTCAAGAATGGCGAGCTGATCTCCGAATTCCAGGTCAAGTCCGACGTACTGTTTGACGAAGTGCGTGCCGGTGGCCGTATTCCCCTGATCATTGGCCGTGGCCTGACCACCCGTGCTCGCGAAGCACTGGGTCTGCCCCCAACCACCCTGTTCCGCCTGCCACAAAGCCCTGTTGATTCCGGTAAAGGTTTCTCCCTGGCCCAGAAGATGGTTGGCCGTGCTTGCGGTCTGCCTGAAGGCGAAGGCGTGCGTCCCGGCACCTACTGCGAACCACGCATGACCACCGTTGGCAGCCAGGACACCACTGGCCCAATGACTCGCGACGAACTGAAAGACCTGGCTTGCCTGGGCTTCTCGTCCGATCTGGTGATGCAGTCCTTCTGCCACACCGCCGCTTACCCCAAACCTGTTGACGTTAAAACTCACCACGAACTGCCTGCTTTCATCAGCACACGCGGTGGTGTTTCCCTGCGTCCAGGCGACGGTATCATCCACTCCTGGCTGAACCGCATGTTGTTGCCCGATACCGTTGGTACCGGTGGCGACTCGCACACCCGTTTCCCTATCGGCATCAGCTTCCCCGCTGGTTCCGGTCTGGTGGCCTTTGCTGCTGCTACCGGTGTGATGCCTCTGGACATGCCAGAATCCGTGCTGGTGCGCTTCAAAGGCGAAATGCAGCCCGGCGTCACCCTGCGTGACCTGGTTAACGCCATTCCTCTGTACGCCATCAAGCAAGGTTTGCTGACTGTCGAGAAAGCAGGCAAGAAGAACATCTTCTCCGGCCGCATTCTGGAAATCGAAGGTCTGCCCAACCTGAAGATCGAACAGGCTTTCGAGCTGTCCGACGCTTCCGCCGAGCGTTCCGCTGCCGCATGTACCGTGCGTCTGAGCAAAGAGCCCATCATCGAATACCTGAACAGCAACATCACGCTGCTCAAGTGGATGATTGCCAATGGCTACGAAGACGAGCGCACCATCACACGTCGTATCAAGGGCATGGAAGCCTGGCTGGCTAACCCGGAACTGCTGGAACCCGATGCAGACGCTGAATACGCCGCTGTTATCGACATCGATCTGGCTGAAATCCACGAGCCTATCGTGGCTTGCCCGAACGACCCTGACGACGTGAAAACCATGTCCGAGGTGTCCGGCACCGTGATCGACGAAGTGTTTATCGGTAGCTGCATGACCAACATCGGTCACTTCCGTGCCGCTTCCAAGCTGCTGGAAGGCAAGCGCGACATTCCAACCCGTCTGTGGGTCGCTCCTCCGACCAAGATGGACCAGCAACAGCTTAGCGAAGAAGGCCACTACGGCGTTCTGGGCGTAGCCGGTGCTCGTATGGAAATGCCCGGTTGCTCGCTGTGCATGGGTAACCAGGCACAGGTTCGCGAAGGCGCCACCGTCATGTCCACTAGCACCCGCAACTTCCCCAACCGTCTGGGCAAGAACACCAACGTGTTCCTGGGTTCGGCTGAACTGGCTGCCATCTGCTCGCGTCTGGGTCGTATCCCAACCCGCGAAGAGTACCTGACCGACATGGGCGTACTGCAAGCCAATAGCGAAGACATCTATCGCTACATGAACTTCGACCAGATCGAAGAGTTCAAGGAAATTGCTGACTCCGTAGGTCTGTAAGCCCTAGCGCTTGCAAATAACGCCTTCGCCGCTTCATGCGGCGAAGGCGTTTTTCTTTGCCCGTTTGAAATGGCTATCTCCCAAGGTGCATGCACAAAGCCTCATTTCAGGGGCTACCCGCAGTTCTCAGTGCTCACATCCACGACTACTTGTCCACGGGTATACCCCTATCAGCATTGTGGTTACTCCTTATGTACGGCTAGCGTTTGAATCGCCTATAAAGCTGAAAGCAAACTGAAAGAAGACTGAAATAAAGCTGAAAACACCATCAGATTGCTGCAGTTTGCTCTCGAACGCTTACAGCCACTTCGGAGACACACCCCATGAGAAACAGGATCAAAAAAAGCACCGCGCCACACGAACAAACTGGCGCTTCCCGGCGCAAGTTCCTGAGCGGTGCTGCAGCCGGCACCGCGGCTGCAGCAACGATGGGCTTTCCTGCCATCGCTCGCGCGCAGGGTCCCACCAACTTCCGCTTCCAAAGCACCTGGCCCACCGTCGACATCTTCCACGAATTCGCCCTTGATTTCGCCAAGAAGGTCAACGACATGACCGGTGGCGATCTGAAAATCGAAGTCCTGCCCGCAGGGGCCGTCGTACCGGCCTTTGGCCTGCTCGATGCCGTCTCCAAGGGAACGCTGGACGGCGGCCACGGTGTACTGGGCTACAACTACGGCAAACAAAACGCCCTGGCTTTATTTTCGTCGGGTCCGGCCTTCGGCATGGACGCCAATATGGTGCTGGCATGGCACAAATACGGCGGTGGCAAGGAGCTGCTAGCCAAGCTATACGATGCCATCGGTGGCAACGTCGTCTCCTTCCTGACTGGCCCGATGCCCACGCAACCCTTCGGCTGGTTCAAGAAACCCATCACCAAGACCGAAGACCTCAAGGGCCTGAAGTTCCGCACCAATGGCCTGGCGATCGATCTGTTCACCGAAATGGGCGCTGCCGTCAATGCGCTGCCTGGTGGTGAAATCGTCCCGGCACTGGACCGCGGCCTGCTTGATGGCGCCGAGTTCAACAACGCTGCATCGGATCGCGCTCTGGGCTTCCCTGACGTATCCAAAGTCTGCATGCTGCAAAGCTTCCACCAGGCCTCGGAAACCTTCGAGATCATGTTCAACAAGGACAAGTACAACGCCTTGCCAACACAGTTGAAGGCCATTGTCGACAACGCCGTCGAGGCCTCATCAGCCGACATGTCCTGGAAGGCGGTGGACCGTTACTCGCAAGACTACCAGCGCCTTCAAAAGGAAGACGGCGTCAAATTCTACAAAACGCCCGACACCATCCTGCAGCAACAACTGGTCGTGTGGGACCAGATCGTCGCCAAGAAAGCCGAGACCAATCCTCTCTTCAAAGAAATCGACGCTTCTCAACGTGCATTCGCGGCACGCGCCATGGCGTGGGACATGGACACCAACAATAACCGCCGTATGGCCTACAACCACTACTTCGGTCGCAAGGCTGCTCCAGCCAAGAGCTGAGCCCTATCGGCCATCGCCCCGCGTCATCCCATCCTCCCGGATGTGGATGACGTCTCCCCCCACTCCAGGCCGGCCGCGCCCAACGCCGCTGCCGACACGCATCAGAACCTTTTCCACGCTAGCAAGGTGAACCTACCATGCAGAAAATCCTGGTCTTTATCGACCGGTTCAATACGTGGATAGGCCAGTTGTTCGGCTGGCTAGTCCTGGCATTGACCCTGTTTGTTTCCTTCGAAGTCTTCTCGCGATACGTGCTGTCCAACCCACACGCCTGGGCCTTTGACATGATGAACATGCTGTACGGCGGCCTGTTCATGATGGCAGGTGCCTACACGCTCTCCAAGAACGGCCATGTCCGAGGGGATGTGCTGTATGGTTTTTTTCCGCCCCGCCTGCAAGCAGGCCTGGACCTGATCCTCTACATCCTGTTCTTCATCCCCGGTGTGGTCGCCATGTTCTGGGCTGGCTACCACTTTGCCGCCGAGTCCTGGGCCATCACGGAGCACTCGAATATCACGGCCAACGGGCCGCCCATCTATCCGTTCAAGGCCATCATCCCGCTGGCTGGCCTGTGCCTGCTGCTGCAAAGCTTTGTGGAAATGGTGTACTGCGTACGCTGCCTGCGGGACGGAAAGTGGCCTTCGCGCGACAAGGACGTTGAAGAGGTCGATGTAGACAAGCTGATGGATATGGTGGACGTCAACAGCGACGATATTAAAAAGCTGGATGCCTTTGTCACAGGCGACGGCAAGAAAGGGAGCCCCACATGAGAAAAGAAATCTGGTTCGGGCTCACCATACTGATCGGCATTGTCCTGAGCATCGCCATCTTCATGCCCGCCCCCGCCGACATGAGCAACGGTCACCTGGGGCTGCTCATGCTGGCCCTGATCGTCGTCACCATCATGCTGGGCTTTCCCACTGCCTTCACGCTGATGGGGATGGGGGTGATCTTCACCTGGCTTGCCTATAGAGACATGGGCACACAACAAGCCATCCAGCAAACCCTGGACCTGATGGTCCTGCGCACCTACGCCGTCATGACCAACGACGTACTGATTGCTGTGCCCCTGTTCATTTTCATGGGTTACCTGGTTGAACGCGCCAACCTGATCCAGAGCCTGTTCCAGGGCATGCACCTGGCCATGGCACGAATCCCGGGTTCGCTGGCTGTGGCCACTATTGTCACCTGCGCTATCTTCGCTACGGCCACGGGTATCGTGGGTGCCGTGGTGACACTGATGGGGCTGCTGGCGATGCCCGCCATGCTGCGGGCGGGCTACAGCGTACAACTGACGGCCGGTTCCATCACCGCCGGGGGGTGCCTGGGTATTCTGCTGCCTCCGTCCGTGCTCCTGATCCTGTACGGTGCCGTGGCTGGTGTCTCGGTCGTGAAGCTGTATGCCGGTGCCTTCTTCCCTGGCCTGATGCTGGCTGTGATGTATGTGCTGTATGTGATCATCCTGGCCAAGCTCAGGCCCAGCGTTGCGCCCCCTCTCTCTCCGGAAGACCGGATCGTACCGCTGCCCGCCTTCGCAAAAACCATCAAGGAAACCATCACGGACCGTGCCGTGCCCGGCCTGATCAGCGCGATGAAGGGACCTCGCAACGTCGACGTACCCATGAACCTGCTGCTCAAGAACCTGGCGATAGCCCTGCTGCCTGCCCTGATCTTCTTTAGCGTCATGGGCTTTAGCTATCAATCAGTCACCGCGCCCAAGGCTGTCGAACACTACGAGCTGCAGGAAATGGGCGGCGGTTTCAATAGTTTTGACAGCGACTACAGCGGCGGCGGGCTGGCAGAACCTCCGGGTTCTGGCGGTTTATCCGAACCTGAAGGCAGTGAACCGCTCACTGCGCTGGGTGCAAGCGAACTGGGCGCAGAGGCCCCTGTCGCCGAAGTGGGGACCACCGACGAAGTCTCCACAGCAGAGCGCCGAGCAGCGCCCATGACGTTCTGGATCTTTCTGATCGTTGGCAGTCTGGCATTGCTGAGCTACTACGCCATGCTGAACTTCGCCCGGCTGGAAATCTTCAAGATGCTGCTCAGCTCCTTCTTTCCGCTGACCATCCTGATCCTCGCCGTGCTGGGCAGTATCGTCATCGGCCTGTGTACCCCTACCGAAGCGGCAGCCTTGGGGGCGCTGGGCGGCATCCTGCTGGCCTTCGCCTACCGCCGCTTGAATTTCTCCATGGTGCGCGAGTCGGTGTACCTCAGCGCCAAGACCAGCGCCATGGTCTGCTGGCTGTTTGTCGGTTCCAGTATTTTCTCGGCTGCCTTTGCCTTGCTGGGCGGCCAGGAACTGATTAATAACTGGGTGCTGTCGATGGATCTGACGCCCATCGAGTTCATGATTCTGGCGCAGATTGTCATTTTCCTGCTGGGCTGGCCATTGGAATGGACCGAGATCATTATTATCTTCATGCCCATTTTCCTACCGCTGCTGGCGCACTACCAGATCGATCCACTGTTCTTCGGTTTGCTGGTAGCCCTGAACCTGCAAACGGCCTTCCTGTCACCACCGGTTGCCATGTCGGCCTTCTACCTGAAGGGAGTCTCGCCCCCTCATGTCACCCTGAACCAGATTTTCCTGGGCATGATGCCCTTCATGGGCATTCAGATTCTGGCGATCATCATCCTGTACCTTTTCCCTGGTATTGGCCTCTGGCTACCCAGCGTGCTGTACTGATTGCGGCCCGGTAGGAGCAGGCCACAGCATAAGCCGCTGCATTTCCGAATGCAGCGGCTTTTTCGTTTCACGATGGCTCGTCAACAGTCTGTATTTTATTAATACGTGCGTTCTCCCCCTCACGCCTAGGGAGCTTCCCGCATTCACACACCCCGGTCGTGGCAAAGGGTAAACTAGCTTGTCCCTATACCGGTTTTGTATGTCCATGTCGCAACTCAATTCCAAACTGCTCGCCCAACAACCCAAAGAGATCCAGCGTCTGATCAATTACACAGATGCGCTGGTCCGTTCTGGCTCGCAGATCGAAGATCGCTACTGGCAAGGGCTGGCCGCTCAATTGCTGGAAAAGCTCTATAGCGGACGTCGCAATTCAGCCGTTGAACAAACGCTGGAACTGCTGGGCAGCCAACAACAAAACCAGCATTACGAAATTTTGATGGAACTGGCCGAGTCCCAGGCCGAATGCCAGCAAATCGAACATGAGGGCGTCTTGTACGATGCCTTGCTGTTCTCGGCCCCGCTGACCGCCTGGACGCGCTATCAATTGCCCCAGGGCACACTCAAGCCACAACAGCACAAAGAACTGGAAGACGCCTTGCGGGCCACCGTTCTGGCTGAAGGCACGATGTGTACCTTGCTGCCCAATCTGGTCAATTACGACGAGATGCCCCAGACCTATCAGCAAGCCTATGAATGGACTCGCAGCCTGACCGCGCAAGCCCTGGGCCGCAGCCAGGAAGCCGTCCCCCTGAACAAGCCCGAAGAAGCCAGCAGCCTGCTGGCCGATGCCCGCTTTCTGATTGGCGTGGTCATGGCCCCCGTCGGCCAGCCACTGTTTCGCTGGCAGCAATCCAGCGATACGCTGCAAGCCGATCACCTGCGTTGTGTAGAACAATGGGTGGAGCGTTACTCCGCCATCGTCACGCCTTTGTTTACTGGCTGCCAGTTGCAGTTCCTGGCTCCCAATGCCTATTACGTGAACAACCGTGAGTCGGACCGTGAAATCCGCCCGCTAGCCTTGACCGCGGGCATCACCTGGTTGCAAACAGCGGTGAAACTGTCGCCCGACCATTTGCGAGCCGTTATTGTGGCCTGCGGCGAAGAGCAGATCGAAGAGTATCGCGTGGGTTTCAGCACCCTTTCCTCGCCCACCGTGATTTACGGCTGTATCTGGCCTGTTCTGAGCCAGGAAGAGGCCGAGTCCTCCTTCCATAGCGATGATCATATCGACATCCCGGACGTGATTGCGGCCCTGCTCAGCACCCTGGGCCTGGTCCAGATTCAACGCCTGCCCGGCCTGCACTCCACCGAGACCTGCGACGATTGCAACGCGCCCTTCTTCCCGGACATTAACGGCGAGATGCAGCATCCGGAACTGCCGGACGAAATCGATCTGGATCCAGTACAACTGCACTAAATTGAATACCGCTTCTATTTCCCAGCCTGTATCCATAGACCTGTTTTGCCGAGTTATCGACAATTTGGGGGATATAGGCGTGTGCTGGCGGCTGGCCCGTCAACTGGCCGCCCGGCCTGAGGTCGCACAACTACGCCTGTGGGTGGATGACCTTCACAGCTTCTCCCGCATTCAGTCCGAAGTACAAAACGGCCTGCAAAGCCAGCAATTGCAAGGTGTGGATATTGAACACTGGCACGATGCGCGTCAGGACTACCCCGCACCACACCCCTTTGTGATCGAAGCGTTTGCCTGCGAGCCGCCCGAAGCCATGACAAGGCAACTGACGGCAGACAACCATGTGTGGCTCAATCTGGATTACCTGAGCGCCGAGCCCTGGGTGCAAGGCTGCCACGGCTTGCCCTCCCCGCAAGCAAACGGGGCCAACAAGTATTTCTTTTTCCCCGGCTTTGTCCCACAAACAGGCGGCCTACTTCGCGAAACGGATCTGCTGGCCCGCCGAGATGCCTTTCAGCAAGACGATGCCGCCTACCAGACCATGCTGAGCCGTCTGGGCGTATCGCAGGAACACATCCAAGCCCTGCTCCAGGGCGAGATGCAGCAAATGTTTCTGTTCTGCTATCCCGATGCGCCCGTACTGGCCCTGCCTGAGGTTCTGTCCACGCTGGCGCAAAAAACCCTGCTGCTGGTGCCCGAGTCGGTTGCCCAGCGCATCCCGGAATTAGCCAAAGGCCACCTGCTGATCCAACGCATCCCCGCTGTGAACCAGGCCGATTTTGACGCTCTGCTCTGGCGCAGCGCACTGAATATAGTGCGTGGCGAAGATTCTCTGGTGCGCGCCATCTGGGCCGGTCAGCCCATGCTGTGGCAGCCTTACGTGCAGGAAGAACAGGCCCATCTGGACAAGCTGCAAGCCTGGCTGGATACCGGCAAATTACCTGAACCCGTTCAAGCCCTGCATCTGGCCTGGAGCAGCAGCGACCAAGCGGGTGCGACCACTGCCTTGCGCCACTGTCTGGAACCCCAGGTGTTGCGTCTATGGCAACAAGAAGCCCGTGCATATAGTGCAAAACTGGCTGAACAAGCCGATTTGGCCAGCAGTTTGCTGAGTTTTTACACCCAAGTCGCCCGAAAACGCTAAAATAGCGGATTACCTCTTAAAAGCTCCCTGACACTACGTTTGGCGGAGCCTGTCCCATTCGGAGTTTTTTTAATGAAAACCGCACAAGAACTGCGCGTTGGTAACGTCGCGATGGTCAATGGCGACCCTCTGGTCGTTCAGAAAACGGAATACAACAAATCCGGTCGCAACTCCGCCGTTGTCAAACTGAAGTTCAAGAACCTGCTGACCGGCTCGAACAGCGAAGCCGTGCACAAAGCTGACGAAAAATTTGAAGTTGTCCAGCTTGAAAAGCGCGAATGTACTTACTCCTACTTTGCTGACCCCATGTATGTTTTCATGGACGAAGAGTACAACCAGTACGAAATCGAAGCCGAAAGCATGGGCGACGCCCTGGACTACCTGGAAGAAAACATGACCGTTGAGGCCGTTTTCTACGAAGGTCGTGCTATCTCGGTTGAGCTGCCCACTATCATCGTGCGCGAAATCACCTACACAGAACCTGCTGTGAAAGGCGATACCTCCGGTAAAGTGCTCAAGCCCGCCAAGATCAACACAGGCACCGAAATCAGCGTGCCTCTGTTCTGCAACATCGGCGACAAGATCGAAATCGACACCCGCACTGGCGAATACCGCAGCCGCGTGATGTAAGAAAGACGTCGTGCCGCCCAGTGCGGTACACGCAAAAAAAAGGGGCTGTTTTTACAGCCCCTTTTTCCTGCCTGTCAGATTCACCGCAGTATCCTCAGGCCAGCAAGCCAGTGTTCGCAAAGCCACCGTCCACGCTGATGATCTGCCCGGTCATATACGCTGTTTTTTCGCTATCCAGCAAAAAGCAGATTGCCTGCGCCACTTCGCGCGGCGTGCCGTAGCGATGCATGGGCACGGCAGACTTCCAGGTTTCCTGCACCTGCTCCGTATGCACCTGCATGGCCAATGGCGTCATGATGGGACCTGGACACACACAATTCACCCGTATGCCTTCCTGGGCCAGCTCATTGGCCATTACCTGCGTCAGGTTGATCAAACCCGCTTTGGTGATGCCATAGGCGGCACGCCCCCGGTTGCCTACCAGACCGGATACGGAGGAAATATGCACAATCGCGCCCTGCTTGTGCTCTCGCATCAGTAAAGCCGCTTCCCGGCTGATACTGAAAGCCGCCAGCACGTTCACCTCGAAAGTGGCACGCAGCAAGGCCGAATCCGTATTCAAAAAAGTAACGTCCCGTCCAAACCCGGCAGAATTCACCAAGCCGCCTATGGGACGCTGCAAGTGATACGTTTCAAGCACAGGAGCGATACGCGCTTCATCGGTAATATCCAGCAGCTCGGCGGCCAGATGATCACCATAGTGCTTGAACTGCTCCGTCAAGGCCGCCAGTTTTTCGGCGTTATTATCCAGAGCCAGAACATATGCGCCTTGCTCCAGCAACAGCTCAACCGTTGCCAGCCCAATGCCCGACGCCGCCCCCGTCACTACCATCCAGGAATGTTGCATCAGGCTGCCTCCAGAACCATTTCAAAGGTGACCAATACCGAGTTCACCTCTGGCTTCAAACGACCACGATGCACGCCATACTGGTAATCAACAATGATCACATCCAACTGCACCTGCTGCTCGGCGGGCAGGCTCAGATCAAGACGGCCTTCCTCGATCAGAACTTCGGTTACGAAGGGTTCAACAACGATTTCTGGCTCCAGAATCGCCCCCACCAGACTCCCGACACCGCCACGAATGAGGGCACGCGTCAGGCCCAGCTCCTGACAAATGTCTCGCAAAACAGCCGAGATATTCTGATTCGGAGCCAAAGTCACAATCCAGCTTTTCGGGCTTTCAGACTGAGCTTGGGCTGACAACAGCTCGGGCCTGGCCACAGGCGTGAACAAGCTGAAATTCGTTTCCGGGCAAGGCAGAGTCTCAAAGGCTGCGCCACGCACATACGTCATATCCAGCTCGGGCGAGCCACCCAGAATGGTTTGATCCGGCAGGATATGCCCAGCCTGCAATTGCCCTTGAGCATCACGCCAGGCTGCATGGCAATGCAGCCACAGCTCACCTTCACGATTACGCCCCAAGGTCACACTGGCCTGCTCAATCTGAGCCGGGCCAGGATGGGTGTAATGCTGGCTGTAGTACACCGAATGATCGGGCGAAGAGGACAAGGCAGGCATCACATAATGCAGATCTGCAAACTGCCCACCCTTGAAACGCCCGACCGCGCTGTACAAATTATGGGCCTCCCCCACCAGGCGGAAGGCATCAAGCAAGGAATGCCCAGCCCGCAAGGTCTGTCTATGACTTTCCGTCTGGCAAGCGGCCAGCCTATACGGCTGAGCCCGCTGCACTCCGGGATGTTTGACCTCTCTTAGCATGGCGCCTCCTGTGCCAATTGGGGCAGGCACTTCATCAGCTCATCTTTCACCATGCGCTTGGGCACTTTGCCGTAACCCGACTTGGGCAGCGAGTCCCAGAACAAAATGTACTTGGGCATCTTGTAGCGGGCGATGCGATCCGTCAGCCAGGTGCGCAGCTCGGTTTCTGTCAGAGCCGCCCCTTCTTTCAGCACACAAACCGCCACCCCGACCTCACCCCACTGCCGATCTGGCACACCCACTACCGCCACTTCAGTAATCGCGCCGTGCAGCAGGATGTATTCCTCGATCTCGCGCGGGTAAATATTGGAGCCACCGGAGATGTACATGTCCGAGGCGCGCCCCGTCAGGTACACATAGCCACGTTCATCCATATGGCCAATATCGCCCGTGCGGAACCAGCCATTGCGGAAGGACTCGGCATTGGCTTTGGGATTGTTGTAATAGCCCGCGAACACGGCTGGGCCAATCACGCAGACCTCGCCAGTTTCACCGTACTCCACTTCCCGGCCTTGCTCGTCCTGAATGGACACTTGCATACCGGCGCGTTCATAGCCACAACTGGCAGGATGACTGATGCTGCCATCGGCACCCTGATGATCAAAAGGCGGCAGCACGGTGATATTTCCGGTGACTTCACCCAGGCCGTAATACTGCACCAGCACCGGGCCAAACTTTTGTAGCGCCAGGCGCAAGTCCGCCTCATACATGGGTGCACCGGCATAAATCACATGGCGCAGGCTGGAGTGATCGTACTGATCAATATGCGGGCATTCGGCCAGCAATTTCAAAATCGTCGGTACTGTGAACAAGGTGCTGAGCTTGTACTTTTCGATCAAGGCAAAGGCTTGCTCGGTGCTGAAGCTGTCGCCCGGCAAGAGCACGGTTTTTGCACCGCGCAGCACCAGATTCAACTGATGCACGCCAGCCCCGTGCGACAAGGGAGCCAGGACCAGACCGCCATCTTCACTGCGCGTACCTGGCAAGAGATCGGCCAAGTGATTGGTCAGCACAAACGCCATCTGCCCATGCGTCAACACGGCTGCCTTGGGCTTGCCCGTCGTCCCCGATGTAAACAGCAGCCAGCAAGGGCTATTGGAAAACACATCCTGATTGGGAGTGTGAACACCGCTGTGCTGCTCCAACAAATCCCGTACCAGCGGACGTGAATCCTTGGGCTCTGGCGTGCCGCGTAACCACAGCAAATCCATTTCCGGAAAGTGCTTGGTGACGGTTTCCGCATGTTCAGGAAAATCTGTCTGACACAGAAACACCGTACTGCCGGAGACTTCCACCATATGCAGCAACTCTTCCGGTTTGACGCGGAAGTTGGTCGGCACCCAGATCGCCCCCAGACGGAAGGCGGCGAACATGGAGAGGAACATCTCATTGCTGTTTTTAGAGTGCACCAGAATCGCACTGCCAGCCCGCACGCCACGGGCTTTCAGGCCCGCTGCCAGGGCTGATACCTGAGCATCCAGCTCCTGCCAGTTCCAGCTTTCCTCGCCCCAGATCAGCGCAGGCTGATCCGGCAAGCGGCGAGCATTCTGGGTCAGCAGATGCGACAAATTCATGGCCCGATTCGACATGGGCTGTACCACTGCGTTTGTCATCATTTCAAGCGTTCCAGAATCGAGACATAGTTAGCCACAGCCGCACCACCCATATTGAAGATGCCTGCCAGCTCAGCCTGCGGCAATTGCATGTCACCGGCTTCCTGGGCCAGTTGCATGGCAGCCATGACATGCATGGAAACACCGGTTGCACCCAGAGGATGACCGCGTGCCTTCAAACCGCCAGACACGTTCACAGGCAACTGACCATCTTTACGGGTGCGACCTTCCAGAATCACTTTCCAGCCCTCGCCACGCGGAGCCAGGCCCATGGCTTCATACTCCAGCATTTCAGCGGTGGTAAAGCAGTCGTGGGTTTCCACCAGATCCAGATCCAGAATGCCCACACCGGCTTTGGACAAGGCCTGCTGCCAGGCACGATGCGCCCCTTCAAACGCAATCGGGTCGCGGCGCGACAAAGGCATGAAGTCATTCACCTGCACACGGGAACGGAAACGAATCGCGCGGCGCAAGGCGCGGGCGGTTTCTTCGTCCGCCAGAATCAGAGCGGCAGCACCATCGGATACCATGGAGCAATCGGTACGACGCAGCGGTCCAGCAACCAAAGGATTCTTTTCCGAAACCTGATCGCAGAACTCCAGCCCCAGATCACGGCGCACATGAGCGTAAGAATTGGCCAAGGCATTAATGTGGTTCTTGGCGGCAATCTGCGCCAGGGAATGGCTGTGATCACCATAGCGATCAAAGTACGCCTGGGTGATCTGACCAAAGATTCCCGCAAACCCCAGCGGATTGTCCTCTTCCTTGCGATAGCAACCGGAGCTGAGAATTTCAGGGATGCGAGTAGGTGGTACGCCTGTCATTTTTTCTGCCCCGACAGCAATACCAATGCGGGCACGGCCACTTTCAATCGCATCCATCACGCTATGAATCGCGGCACTGCCAGTCGCGCAGGCATTTTCCACGTGCACGGCAGGCGTGAAACGCAGATCCGGCTGATGCAGGGACAGCAACCCGGCCTCGAAGCCTTGAGGATTCAAACCATTGTTATAGACACCCACAGCCGCAAAATCGATATCGCTGGCTTGTATGCCTGCGTGCGCAATCGAATCCCTGACCACGGCTTGAATCAATTCTTCAATGTCGATGTTATCCAGCTTTCCAAACGGGGTATGTGCCCATCCCACAATACATGCGTGTCCAGACATAGTTTTCCTTGAACGTAAAAATTTGATCAATGAATCACTCACCCCTGAAAAGCCAAAACGGCACCTCAAGGGCCTGTAACTTGTTCCCCAATCTTCATGGACTCGATGACGGCTTTCTCTTCCATCAACAGCGCCACCAACTCTTCATGTCGCTTATTGCGTAAACGGCTCTCTACACTGGCAATCGCCAGAGAAGCGGGCATGCCACTGGTGGGATGAGACACACACACCGCCACCCCCCAGGAACCTTCAAAAATAAAGCCACGGTTAAAGGCATAACCTTGCTCGCGAGTCTCGGCCACCAGATCCCACAAAATATCGGTGCTCAGTTGCGGGTAATGGCGCAGACGCTCTGTATTCGCCTCCAAGGCCTCACCAATCTGCTCATCGCTCATGGCAGCCAGAAATGCAATCCCACTGGCCCCGCAGCCCAAAGGGTGACGATCCCCCGGTTGCAGCACATGCGAGCGCAAGGGGTGATGCCCTTCCTCGCGTGCCAGGCACACGGTTTCATAGTCACGCCGCACGCTTAGCAAGGCACTGTCGCCCGACACCTTGGCAATGCGCGCCAAGCTGCGTTCAGCAATGCGCTGAATACCAAAACGATGCGCTGCCATCAGCCCCAGGGAATAAATCTCCGGGCCTGGGAAATACTTGCGCGATACCGGGTCCTGCTCGATCAAGCCATTCCCCATCAAAGCCAGTAACAGGCGACGGGTGGTGGGCTTGGTCAGCTCGACCTTTTTCACGACATCACTCAAGCCTATGCCCTGATTACGCAGGCCAACGACCACCTGCATGACCTGCACGGCCCTATCCAGGGTTTGACTGGAAGAAATCGACTCTGGGCTTTCTTTGGAATCCATTTTTCACACTCTTGATAATATAGGTCCGTATATTGGACCATTTAGTGATTCAGATTGGAATACGTGAACTGCCCTTTAGCGAAGCATTTTGGGCAGTATATTAAATATTTACGTAAATCCCGTAGGTAAAAATACTAGGTTGTCCTAATTTCTGGCCTGTCTTGTAATGCGGAAGGTCAGCTTACATAAATCTATAGGTCCATCAAATGGACCCCACGGGAGATTAAAAAATGAAGCGTCGCGAATTTCTGAAAACAGTCGCTGCCAGTAGTGCCCTGCCTTGGGCATTGAGCTTTTCCAAATCCGCCCAAGCAGCCGAGTTCGAGTATCGCATTGCCCATAGCGTGCCTACCCATCACCCCCTGCATATCCGCCTGGTTGAAGCTGCAGACCGTATTCGGGAACAAACAAACGGGCGCTTTGACCTGCGCATTTTCCCCTCGGACCAATTGGGCTCGCAGACCGATGTGATGAGCCAGATCCGTTCAGGCGCGATTGATTTTCTTTGCCTGTCCGGTGTGGTGCTCTCTACCCTGGTTCCCTCCAGCGCTATCAGTGGTCTGGGCTTTGCATTCAAAGACTACGACCAGGTCTGGAAAGCCATGGATGGCGGCCTGGGTGAATTCATTCGCGCTGAAATCGCTAAAACCCGTTCGCTGTTCGCCTTTGAACGAATTTGGGACAACGGCTACCGCCAGATCACCAGTTCGGGCCGCGCCGCTGCCACGCCCGCTGACATCAGCGGCATGAAGATTCGCGTTCCGCCCTCCTCTATGTGGACCTCGCTGTTCAGCTCTCTGGGCGCAGCACCGGCCACGATCAACGCCAACGAGCTGTACTCCTCCTTGCAGACCAAGATTGTCGATGCCCAGGAAAACCCGCTGGCCGTGATTTCCACCCTGAAGCTGTACGAAGTGCAGCAGTACTGCGCCATGACCAACCATATGTGGGATGGTTTCTGGCTGCTGGCTAACCGTCGCAACTTCGACGGTCTGCCCGAAGATATTCAGGAAATCGTGCGCAAGAACCTGAACCAGAGCGCCGTCCAGGAACGCGCCGACCTGTTCAGCCTGTCCGAGCAATTGCAAAGCGATCTGGAGGGCAAAGGCATGCAGTTTGTTCAGGCCGATACCGCCGCCTTCAAGCAACGTCTGATTGATGCCGGTTTCTATGCCGAATGGAAGAAGAAATTCCCGGCAGCAGGCTGGGAGCAATTGGAATCGGTGGTCGGAAGTTTATAAGTTAAGGGCACAGCACAATGACAAATGACAGTCAGAACCTGCAGATACAGGAACGGCCACCACTGTGGCAGAAATTTGAAACTTGCTTGTTTAAAGCGACGGCCTTTATCAGTGCGATTCTGCTGGCCTTAGTCATTGTTCTTTTGCTCTCGGGCGTGGTGTCGCGCTATGTGTTTCACTCCCCACTGACCTGGTCCGACGAGCTGGGCGGCATTCTGTTCCTGTGGCTGACCACCTTTGGGGCCGCCCTGGCGACGTATCGCTTTTCCCATATGCGCATGACCGCCGTGGTCTCGCGCCTGGGTAGCGAATGGGAGCCCTTCTTTACCGCCTTTGCCATCACAGCCACCACGCTGTTCTTCGCCCTGATCCTGTATCCAGCGATTGATTTTGCGATGGAAGAGGCCTTCATCACCACCTCTGCCCTGGAAATTTCCAACGCCTGGCGTGCCTCGGCCTTGCCGGTGGGCTTTGGCCTGGCGCTGATCTTTGGCCTGGGCAAGATGGCTGAAGTCATACGCCAGCCCAAAGCCATACTGGCCGTGCTGAGCGTGCTGGCCTTAACCCTGCTGGTATGGCTGATCAAGCCCTATCTGCAAGGACTGGGCTATATCAACCTGCTGATTTTCTTTGTGCTGATTGTGGGCGTTAGCGTGCTGAGCAGTGTGCCTATCGCCTTCACGTTTGCATTGGCTACATTGGGCTATCTGGCCCTGACCACCCGCGTTCCCGTGATGACCTTGGTTGGTCGCATGGACGAGGGCATGTCACACCTGATGCTGCTGGCCATCCCCACCTTTATTTTCCTGGGCCTGCTGCTGGAAATGACGGGCATGGCACGCGCCATGGTGCAGTTTCTGGCCAGCCTGCTGGGTCACGTAAAAGGCGGCCTGTCTTATGTGCTGATTGGCGCGATGTATCTGGTGTCCGGTATCTCCGGTTCCAAAGCGGCAGATATGGCCGCCATCGCCCCGGCCCTGTTCCCTGAAATGACCAAGCGCGGCGCAAAAGAAGGCGAATTGGTCGCCCTGCTTTCAGCGACCGGCGCACAAACAGAAACCATCCCGCCATCTATTGTGCTGATCACGATTGGCTCGGTAGCCAGCGTTTCCATCGCTGCCCTGTTCACCGGTGGCATGTTGCCCGCACTGGTGCTGGGTATCGGCTTGTGTGTGGTAGTAGGCTGGCGCAACCGCCACGAGGACCTCTCCAATGTGGTGCGCGTCCCCGCTAAAGAAGCCCTGAAACTGTTCCTGATCGCCCTGCCCGCACTGGCCTTGCCTTTTGTTATTCGCGCCGCCGTGGTCAAAGGCGTAGCCACAGCGACTGAAGTTTCCACCATCGGCATCGTCTACGCCATGATTGCGGGCCTGGTGATCTACCGCCAATTCGACTGGCGCAAGCTCTACCCCATGCTGGTGGATACCGCCGTTCTGTCCGGCGCCATCCTGAT